>NZ_CP051199.1:0-2814576 GCF_024181245.1 Treponema sp. OMZ 788
ATGAGTGAATGGGATTATAAAATTTTTTGGGATGAAGCGGTTAAGCAGCTTAAGGATGAGTTATCAGTGCCCGTGTTTTCTATGTGGTTTTTAAATTCTAAATATGAAAAATCCACGGAAGATTCTATATATGTGAGTGTGCCTTCATCTTTTTTCAGAGATCAGATGGTTAATAATTATAAGACCGATATTGAAAAAAAATTGTTTGAATTGTCAGGTAAAAAATTATCTGTAGATTTTATTATAAAAGCAAAGACTGAAGAGGATATTGCTGAAGCAGAAAATGAGGAAAAATCCGATAAAAAAGCAGATTCGGAAACTCCGTCATCACCCGAACCCGCAAAACAATCTTTAAAACCTGAAAGCGGAAGGGGACAGCATCCGGATTTACGGTCTGACTATAATTTTGATGACTTTGTAATTGGGCAAAATAACAACTTTGGCGTAAATGCGGCTATAGCAGTGTCCGCAAACCCGGGAAGTGCTTATAACCCGTTTTTGATATACGGAGGGGTCGGCTTGGGTAAAACCCACCTTATGCAGGCTATAGGAAATAAAGTCTGGAACACGACAAAACTTAAGGTTATTTATGTTACGGCAGAAACATTTACAAACGAATTTGTAGAATGCGTGCAAAAAAAGATGATGACCTCATTTAAAAACAAGTACCGAAAAGCCGATGTTCTTCTTATAGACGATATTCACTTTTTTCAAGGAAAGGTGGAAACTCAAGAGGAGCTTTTTCACACCTTTAATGAGCTCTATGAAAAAAATAAACAGATTGTATTTACATGCGACCGTCCTCCATCAGAATTAAAAAATCTTTCACAGCGTTTAAAATCGAGATTTGAAAGGGGCTTAAATGTAGACTTACAGACCCCGGCCTATGAAACGCGTTATGCTATTCTTTTAAAGAAAATGGAAAAGAGCAGCATAAAAATTCCGAATGAAGTTATCGACATGGTTGCAAAAAACATTTCTTCGAATGTCCGTGATTTGGAAGCAGCCTTAACAAAACTCATTGCCTATACGGAACTTATAAAAAAAACAATGGACGAGGCTACGGCAAAGAATATTTTAAGGGATTTTTTCGGATCAGCCCGCCAAAGGAATGTTACCATCGACCTTATTCAAAAAACGGTAGCCGATTATTTTAGCATTTCGATTTCGGATATTAAAAGCAAAAAACGCACCAAGAGTTTTTCGTTTCCGCGTCAAATCGCCATGTTTCTTTGCAGGGAAATGACCGAGTGTTCTACAACCGAACTGGGCAACGAATTCGGAGGCCGGGATCATACGACCATCTTGCACGGCTGTAACAAGATTGAAGATCAAATTGCCGCCGATCCGAGTTTAGAAAAAACCATCCATGAGCTTAGAAACAATATAAAAGAAACTACGAATAAGTAGCCGTCTATGAAAAGTGTAATCAATGTTTTAGGTAAAAAAAGTTTTGGATAGTTCAAACCTTTTACTTTATAACCTTTGGCTTGATTGCACTTTTAAAATTTTATGAAACTCTTTATTTAAAATATGTAATAGATGCTTACTTCGGATATAATCAGTCTTATAAAAATTTAAACTTTCTTTTAACATATATTTTAATAATTATTGCAGGTCTATTTACCAATTATTTTCGTATTCTTTTAATAAAGGTTTTAAATAAAAAAATTTATGAGGATCTTTCAAACAAAATTGTAAAGCGTTTTTTAAGTTTAAAGTGGTATGATGTTTATACGAGTAATGCTGCCGACACTCATAAGCTTATCAATAACGATATAAATATTTTAATGCCCATCCTTTTCGGCTTTTATCCTAACTTGGCAGTAAGCTTTATTTTTATAATTATCTATACAATATACCTCAGTGTGCAAAATTATTTTTTCATTTTATTATCGGCTTGTGTATTTTTGACTTTATTTATAACTTCTAAAAAATTTGATGAGGTATTAAAGGCTCAAAGCCGTTTTCAGAGGGAAAGCTACATCGAAAAGGAAAGTTTTATTTTAAATATGTTTAAGGGTTTTAAGTATATTTATGCCAATTCGCTTCAAAATAAAACAGTTTCCGATTTTGATATTGTAAATAAAAGAGTAAATACTCATTCGATAAATATAGCTTATACAGTTGAAAGCTTATATAATTAAAGCTGACGGCAAAAAAGCGGAATTTAAATTTGAACATAAAAAAATAAATATAATATGTGCAGGAAACGGAAGCTGTTAATCTGCCCTGATAATCATTACAAGCTATCTACCGCCCAGTCCTTAATCGTCCTTTTTTTCTTCATCAAAGCTTGCTCCTACGGCTATTGTCTGTTTACCGCTGCCTAAAGATTTGCCGGAATAGTTTTTATCTTTGATTTGTTTTAATGCATCTTCGGCTGAGCCGCTTGATGAGAGCTTAAACTCAAAAATATAAACCTTATCTTTGAATTCAACAATACAGTCAGCTCGTCCTGTTGAACAATGCACTTCCGTATGCACAAACTGGTTCATCAATGCGAATACAAGATAAACGGCTGTCTGATAATTTTGCTCACGCAAGGTTAAATTTTTTTCGGTTAGGTTATCATAAGGAATTCCGGATATTATTCCTTTCATTTTTTGCATGAAGCTATCTATATCTCCGGCTTCAATTTGCTCGTAAAATTCCCAAATAGAAAGACCTGTTTTGTCGGTTCTTATCGAAGTGTAGGCCGGAAGCAGGTTATCTAAAAATCCGAAGCGTACCTCATCATTCGGAAAGCCCAAACGGTACAATCTTGAAAAATCGTGATACTCTTTAATGCTTAAATACCCAGATTGAAACAAGATGGGTAAGGGATTTCCGGTCTCGGCTCTATAAGTTTCTAAACCGGCTTCATTCATCTTGATATTTCCATCGAGGTCCGGAATATTGTAATAGGCTTTTTTTAAGTATTCAACCAAGAAGGTTGGTGTTCCGGTTGAAAACCAATAACTTGAAAATTCCCGGGAAGCAAAAACATTTAAAAGGCTAAAGGGATTGTACATTGCTTTTCCATTTCTTGCAAAAAGGTAGCCGTCATATCTTTGTTTTAACTTTGCAAGAGTTTCTTCATAGCTCATTTTGTTATTTTCTGCAAGATTTTTAATTTCAGGCTGGAAACCGGCTTCAAGTTCTTCCTGAGAAATACCGCAAAGGCCTGAGTAATCCGACAGTAGGCTTATATCCCTCAGATTATTTAAATCGCTGAATATGCTTACCTTACTGAATTTTGTAACTCCGGTTAAAAAGGCAAAACGTAGATATTGGTCTGAGCTTTTTATTACCCCGAAAAATCCCTTTAAAATTGTTTTATATGTTTCGTTTAAAGCTTCATCCTTCCACATAGTTTGAAGGAGGGGTTTATCGTACTCATCAATTAGAATAACAGTCTGTTTGCCTGTTTTTTCATAGGCACGGCGGATAAGTCCTGCAAAACGTGTTACAAATGAGGTCTCTGAAGTCTCAGTTCCATATTCCTTTTCCCATAAAGAAAGATGTGTGTTTAAAATACTTTCCAAATCTTCCCTTGTTTCATATTTTGAAAGATTAAAGTCTAAGTGAAGTACCGGATATTTCTGCCAGATTTCTCTGTTAGTTTTTTCTCTCTCTTCAAGTTTTTCGATAACCAAGCCCTTAAACAGCTCTTTTTGACCGAGGAAGTAAGCTTTTAATGTAGAAAGAAGAAGACTTTTCCCGAAACGGCGCGGCCGGCTTAAAAAGTATGGAATGGGATCCTTAACCAAATTCCATACATATTGGGTTTTATCGACATAAACAAAGCCGTTTGTTATAAGTTTTTCAAAACTTTGAATGCCGATGGGCATTTTTCTGTTATCACTCATAAAAAGAGTATAGCATAAAACAATTAACTTGACAATTAAATAAAATTTTCTTCAAGCCTTGCAAAAAAGGGCCTTTTGTGGTAGTCTTAAAGCCTTATGGCTGTCGATTTTGTTCATCTTCATGTTCATTCCGATTTTTCTCTTTTGGACGGAGCCGCTTCGGTTAAGGGGCTCGCGGCAAAGGCCGAGCAGCTGGGGCAGACTGCTCTTGCCTTGACTGACCACGGCAATATGTTCGGCGTTATAAATTTTTATAATGCCTGTAAAGAAAAAAATATAAAGCCCATAATCGGCTGCGAGGTCTATGTTGCTCCCGAAAGCCGGTTTGAAAAAAAAGAAACTCCGGGCGGAAAAAAATACTATCACCTTATCCTGTTGGCAAAGAACGAAACAGGATACCGCAACTTAATGGTGCTTTGTTCTAAGGGATATACTGAGGGGATGTATTATAAGCCCCGCATAGATGATGAAATTTTAGCACAGCACTCCGAAGGGCTTATATGCTTGTCGGCCTGTCTTGCAGGAGAGCTTCCTGTTCTTTTACTAAACGGAGAAAAGGAAAAGGCTGAGGCTCATGTACGCAAATACCGTGAAATTTTCGGTGCGGAAAATTATTTTATAGAGCTTCAAGACCATGGGCTAAAAGAAGAAAAAAAGGCTTCCAAGCTCTTAATCGAAATGGCCCGCAAGGTCGGTGTTCCCTTAGTTCTTACAAACGACATTCACTATATAGAACAAAAAGATTATATAGCTCAAGATATCTTGATGTGTATCGGAATGAAAAAACTTAGAACCGATACCAACCGTATGCAGTTTGAGGGAAGCGAATTTTATTTTAAGTCGGGAGAAGAAATGGCTAAGCTCTTTCCAGAATATCCTGAGGCAATTTTGAACACTGTCCGCATTGCCGAAATGTGTAATCTGGAAATTCCTCTTCCAGGCCCCATTCTCCCTATATACCAAATCCCTGAAGACTTCAGTTCAAAAGAAGACTATATCAGGCATCTGGCCGAAGAAGGCTTAAAAAAGCGTTATCCCGTTATTACCGATGAAATCAAGGAAAGACTTAACTATGAACTCGATATAGTCATAAAGATGGACTTTGTCGGTTATTTTTTAATTGTTTGGGATTTTATAAACTGGGCAAAAAATAACGGTGTACCCGTAGGCCCGGGGCGCGGTTCGGGAGCCGGCTCAATCCTCGCATACTCTATGAGGATTACCGATATAGATCCCCTAAAATACAATCTACTTTTTGAGCGCTTTTTAAATCCAGAACGGGTTTCGATGCCCGACTTCGATGTAGACTTTTGCTTCGAAAGACGGCAGGAGGTAATAGACTATGTTCGCCAAAAATACGGGGATGAAAATGTCGGCCAAATCATTACCTTCGGAACCTTAAAGCCTAAGGCTGTAGTAAAAGATGTGGGGCGGGTTTTAAATATTCCGCTTGCCGATGTAAACGCCATTACAAAGCTCATACCGCCCAAGCCCCTAACTGACGGAGTAAAAGAGGTTACCTTAAAATACGCCGTTGATGTGGTTCCCGAATTAAAAGAAATGGCAGAAGACACGCAATACAAGGAGCTTTTTGAAATAAGCATAGCTCTTGAAGGGCGTAACAGAAACACAAGCCTTCATGCTGCTGGGATAGTTATAGGTAAGACGGCTTTAACCGACTATGTTCCCCTGTACAAGGATTCAAAGACCGGAAAGGTTGCCACTCAGTTTACGATGGACCTAATCGAAAACTGCGGCCTTGTAAAGATGGACTTTTTGGGCTTAAAAACCTTAACCCTCATAAAGCACACTGAAGACCTCATTCATAAGAGGGGCGGGGAATGGAAAAAATTTTCGATAGACGATATTGATTATTCCGATCCGGAAACTTTTAAAATGTTGAGTGAAGGAAAGGCCGCTGCCGTATTTCAATTTGAAAGTCAGGGAATGCAAAATATTTTAAAGCGGGCAAAGCCTTCAAAAATGGAAGACTTAATCGCTTTAAACGCCTTGTACCGTCCGGGGCCTATGGATTATATCAATCAGTTTATCGAATCAAAATTCGATAATTCAAAAATAAAATATCCTGATCCCTGCCTTGAAGACATATTGGCCGAAACCTACGGGGTTATCGTTTATCAAGAACAGGTTATGCAGGTCGCCCAAAGAATAGCTGGCTACTCCCTCGGCCAAGCCGATATTCTCCGCCGTGCTATGGGAAAGAAAAAAATCGAGGTTATGAAAACCGAAAAAGAGAAATTTATCAAGGGTGCAGAAGCGAAGGGTTTTAGCAAAGAAGATGCAGATAGAATCTTTGAAATTCTTATTCCCTTTGCAGGCTATGGTTTTAACAAGAGTCATGCAGCAGCCTATTCGGTTTTGGCCTTTCAGACGGCCTATCTAAAGGCTCATTTTCCGGCAGAATTTATGGCCGCTAACTTGACCAATGAAATTACCTCGACAGATAAACTTCCAGAATACATTGCCGAAGCCGAAAAGATGGGGCTTAAAATTCTTCCGCCCCATGTCAATTCTTCCGATCCTTATTTTAGCGTTTCACCCGACGGGAATATTATTTTCGGTCTTTTGGGTATAAAGGGTGTCGGAATGCAGGCTGCTCATGAGCTTGCAGAAGAACGCGAAAAAAACGGAAAGTATAAATCTTTTATCGATTTTTTGGAGAGGAACGATCTTCACACTCAAAACAAGCGGAATCTTGAAGTTATGATTAAAACGGGCTGCTTTGACGGCTTAGGGCAGGAGCGTTCTACCTTGATGGTAAACTTGGATGGGGCTGCCGCCTACGCTTCCCAAAAAAAAAGAAAATGCAAGCATGGGGCAGGGTAGTCTGTTTGAAGGTTCCGGCATAAAAGAGTTTTCGGACTTTGTCTTTGAAAAAATCGAAGAGTTTCCCAAAAAGGAAAAACTCAGACTCGAAAAAGAGCTTATGGGCTTTTATATTTCAGGGCATCCCTTGGATGAATACCGCAAGGTTATAGATAATTCCGCTACATTGGATATTTCTCACCTTGCCCGTGCTACCTCAAAAAAGAGATATGTTCTTGTGGGTATGCTTACAGGGGTCAGGCAGCATCAAACAAAAAAAGGTGCGGCCATGGGTTTCGGAGCTTTTGAGGATTTGAACGGAACAATCGATTTGGTATTCTTTCCGAAAACTTGGGAAAAGTATCGAGCTGTTCTTTTACCTGAAACCGTTTGCGGTTTTGCAGGATCCATCGATAACAGTGACGGGGAGTCCCATTCTTTCTTGGTCGATGAGGTTTTGGAAATTGATAAATTACAGCAAAAGGCCTTAAGCGAGGTTCATATTGAGCTTGATGAAAATGTAACATCGGCAAAGGAACTGACAGGCTTGAAGGATTTTTTGTATGAACGTTCAGGCAATTGCGATGTTTATATTCACGCAAAAGATGAGGATAAGGCTTATATAATTAAGGCCTCTCCTCAAATTAGAATTCCTTCGGCTCCGGAATTTATTGAAGAGTTAAGTATGCAGTTCGGGGTTGCACAAATTTGGCTTGAATAAAAAAAATTATTAAATTATCTTTATAGAGAGGTTTATATGATAGCATCACTTTTTAACACATTGGGTTTTGCGGTAAAGTTATATTCTTATCTTTGTATTATTTATATCTTCCTTTCGTGGTTCGGCTCTAACTCGCGGGGCGGTTTTATTTATGAAATTTGTAATCCTTATCTAAGCTGGTTTAGAAGATTTAAATTTACTCAAATCGGGATGGTAGATTTTTCGCCTATTTTGGCCATAGGGATTTTATCTCTTTTTTCTAATATGCTTTTTCAGATTGCAGAAACAAGAACATTTTCGCTGTTAAGAATTGCTTTGAACCTTGTGGGGATAGTTTGGTCATTTTTTTCTTTCTTACTCAATTTCTTTATTATCATATTGATAATCAGGCTTGTTCTTGATTTTTCCGAGAACTACCGTCAAGGTAATTTTGCCGATATGCTTGATAGGTTTTTATCTCCCGTCTTTGTAAGAGTGCATAAATTATCCGGCGGGAGATTTATGAGCTTAAGAAAACAGATAATAGTTTGTTTAATCATCTTAGTTCTTTTACGCTTTTTATTCGGTGCCTTGATAGGCTCATTAGGAGTAATGTTTACTTATTTTAGGTTTGTTTAAAACCTATCTGGCTTCGGCCTCAAGTTTTTCCGCCATGGAGAGGAGGTTTATGCTTGTGTGTATTTGTTCTTTTACGGCAGCGACTTCCTCTCGGAAATGAGCATTATTAACTCCAGCTATAATTGCCCAGTTAGTAATTGTTGCATATGTACTGGTTTTTCCGCCTCCAAGGATTCCCGTTAAAATCAGCTCAATGGATTTTAGAGCGTCAATACTGGAAGTTATAAGCTGTTTTGCTTCAGCCTCTACAGAGTGCATCAAGCCCTCAATTTGGTTTTTATTTTTTAATGTTGCGGTTTTTTCTGCCCGTATCTTTGCAAATGTCGAGCCTACATCTCCGGTAGGAGATAATCGGTTTTCAAACTTTTCAAATTCGCCTTTACGGTGTTCCAGCACATTGTATGAGGTCGTATACTCGTTTAAATTTTCATGCCTATAGAAATTGCCTTCTACCAAGATTGTTTTGAGAGTTTCTGACAGCTTTTCGTTATAAAAGGCATAAAAAAATGTTTTTAAAAATAGGAACGGAAGCTCTTTTTTGAATTTACATTCTACCCATAAGTTTCGCCAAGGACAAAACTTCATGGATTCCAAATCGCCTACCTTTAAAAGATTAATCATCTGAATCTTAATATTAAATTTCTTTTGCTCATATGACCAAGTAGACCATTTTTGATTAAAGCGTTCATACCAAGCCTGTTTAAAATAAATAAACCAGTCTTCTCCGCCGGTCAGTTTATACGGCATCCAGTTAATGTCTTTTTTTATGTATCTTGTAATGTCGAGGAGGGGAACTTGTTTTAAAAAGATTCTTATTGAACCTAGGGCATCAATAGCTTCTTTGATAAATTCGTCTGCCTCTTTTACCATTCGGCTGTCATCATCGATTATAGTTTCTTGTGCGTGCATTAAAAATAAGGCTTGCAGAAGATTATGCGGTATATTTTTTTTGGAATAAAGAATTGATGAAAGAACCTCCATTTCAGGCTGAATTGTAAGGGCTTGGCAGGTGGCATTTGAATCCGAGATAACATTAAATCTTAGCAGGGTCTTATCCAATGCGAGAGAGCAGAAAGACTTCATCCATTCGATTGCTTGTGCACATTGGTACATTTCGCTTTTTTCATCATCAGTTAAATTAGAAAAAACCGAATCTATTTTTCTTAAAAAGCCTGTCCTTATGTTTGCTGAAACTTCCGACCCAATTTTAATTGAAAAAGGATTTGTCTCTTTCATAAGCTTTTCGTATGTTGCGGGAGCAACAAAGGAGCTTACCAGCATATAGAAAGAGCCTTTTCCTGAGTCATATGCAGAAAGAAGAGAGGTAAAAAACAACTGGGTTTTTCTTAAATTTTTTAATTCCGTGTAAAATACACCCGTATAAATATTTTGATGAATATTTATATATGCACCGGCAGATCTTTTAAGGTTTTTTGCCATTCTTTTTAATAACTCTTCGTTATATATTACTTTTAGAGGAATGGATCTTAAAAAAGATCTTATAGAAAGCCATAAACGAATCAAAAAGGGTTCGCTTGCTATTCCTGCACACTGGTGATCTCTTATTCTTTCTGAAAGGCTATCTCTTTCTTCCGGTTGTACTTCACCGCTAAATTCTTCCATACTTCGGTGAATACTTTCAAGTAAGCTTTGCGTTTCTTCAGTGGATAATGACTTTACTAATTGATCAAATGTTGATAGACTTCTTTCCATATCTTTATATATTATCGTAAATTTGGAAAAATTCTATAGGGGGCGGTCAAGACTTGTAAGATATTTTTATGCGGGAAAATCGGTCCCTACGGGAATCGAACCCGTCTTTTAAGATTGAGAATCTCATGTCCTAACCGATAGACGAAGGGACCAAATATATAAAAAAAATTCCCCAGGGAGGATTCGAACCCCCACAAGCAGAACCAGAATCTGCGGTGCTACCATTACACAACCGGGGAATAACAGGATGAAAATATATCATCAAATCAAAAAAATGTCAATAAGGTTTTTTGAGCAACTTGCTTAAACTTTAAATTTTCGAACCTCATTTGCCAATACTTCTATGCTTTGCTTATTCCGTTGGGTAATTTCATTTACGCCTTGGACTGCATTATTTATTTCTACGGCTCCGACTGCCATTTCATTCATGCTGTCCGTTATGATACGGGTAAGCCCGTCAAGCCGTTCAACTTCCTTTGTAACATTTTGGCCGCCTTCAAGCATTTCTTCCGAACCGCTTGTAACCTCTGTTGTAATTCTATTTATTTCTTGAATTGCAAGGAGGACTTCACGGCTTCCGTTTTCTTGTTCTTTCATGGCCTCGGTTAAACGCGTACTCATGTGTTTTACCTGATTTGATATTTCGAAGATTGTATTAAATTTTTCTTCGGCCGTTTTTGCAGATCCTGCCAGCATTTCAATTTCTCCGCTTAGCACCTTAAGTGTTGAAGTAATATTCTTACCCTGCATACTGGATTCTTCTGCAAGCTTACGTATTTCATCTGCAACTACGGCAAATCCTTTGCCCGACTCGCCTGCATGAGCGGCCTCGATTGCTGCGTTCATGGCTAAAAGATTGGTTTGGCTTGCTATGTGCTGAATAACGCTTGAGGCTTCCATAAGGCTTCCGGATTCTTCGGCAACTTGTTTTGTTACCGTATTAGCTCTTTGGATTGTTTCTCTTCCGTCTTCTGTTGCAGAAGCAAGGGTTTTGATTACTTCATCGGTTTTTTCCAAGGTTTGAGTGATGGATGCTATGTTGGCAACCATTTCTTCAATCGCTGAAGATGACTGTGCAACGCTTGCTGCCTGATTTTCGATATTCGAATTCAGCTGTTTGATTGTGCGTATAATTTGTTCTACGGTTGCTGTTGTTTCGCTGACGCTTGCAGCTTGGGCTACAGTCTGCTGTTTTACGCTTGTGATGTTGGCACTAATTTCATGGATTGCACTTGCTGTTTCTTCCATATTATTTGCAAGCTCATCGCCTATATTTTCCATGATTGAAGAGCTGCCGCCGACAGACTTTAAAGATGCTCCTATTTTAGCTATTGTTTGGTTAAAATATTCGGATAGGTCGGTTACTTCGTCGTTTCCTGTAACGGGGAGTTTTACTGTAAGGTCTCCGTCTCCTTGAGCGATTTCTTTTAATGCCTTAACAACTGCTGCTACCGGTTTTACCAAACTTATCGAGATAAAGAATATAATGGCAAGGGTGGTAAGCAAAACGCCTGTTAAAAGTGCATACATTGTACGCTTTAATGCAGTTACCTTTCCCATAAATTCTTCTATGGGAGCATGGGTTATGACTCCCCAACCGGTTCCCATCATATTGGCGTAACCCGCAACCTTCATTCCCTCCGGCCATCGGTATTTTGCAAAACCCGGCTTATCGTTCTTAAGGGATTTTGTTTCAATATCGGCTATATCCTGAAATATCTTGTTTTTTTCTGCTTCTTTAACCGAATTCCACTCATCCGTGACATATTTTCTGTCATGGGAAGCTATTGTATTTCCTGTGTGACCTACAATGTAGCAATAGCCTGATTGGCCGATTTTAATGTCATCAATAATGTCTGAAAGCCAAAAGCCGTCTACATCTGCCAATAGGATTGCTATGATCGTCTTGTCTTTATCGAATACGGGTACGGCAAAGGTCATTGCCAAGGTATTTGTTCCTCTTGAAATTTCAGGCTCGGAAATAAAATTTTTCCCTGCAATTGCATTTTGATACCATTTTCGGTCAGAAACTTTTGCACTGTTTCCAAATGAGTCATAAACCGTCCCATCTGCCGTACATAATCCGAAAACATTTATATATTTATTATCGGATATTTCTGAAGCAATGGCATCTAATTTTTCCGAATAGGGAACCGTGGCTTCCTTTAAAACCGGTATTTTAGCTATACCTTCCAAAAATATAAAGAAACCGTGAATCCTTTCATCTATAATCGATGCCGTATCTTGAGCCTTTTCGGAAAGCTGATCGGCAACTTTTTCGGTAACTGCCTTTTCTGCAATGATAATTGCCGTTGAAGATAAAATCACGCCTGCTGTAAGAATTAACACACCAAAAATGATGACTAACTTATTTCGTATTGAAAACCTTTTTTTTGCTGCATTTTTATTCATATACTTTCTCCTATTTATAGAAACAAGTATATAATAAAAACGATATATTATCAATAATGGAGTTTTAATTTTACCCTATTTTTAACAAAAACTTGAGAAAATTTAAGCTTAAATTTATGTAGAATAAATATTTTTTTTATGCTAAAATTAAAATTTAGGAATTAGGGTATCAAGCTATGCAAAATTTAAAAAGACTTTTATCATATGCAAAAGGACAAAGCCGGCTTTATGTGCTTGCCCTTATTTTTACGCTTTTTTCGCAAGTAATTGTTGCCATGCAGCCTCAATTAATCCGAATTACAATAGACTCGGTAATAGGAGGTGCTCCTCTGCCCGCGGGCTTAATATCCCGATTGGCTGCCTTGTTTAAGGAGTATTTAAACGGAACAAGCGGGCTCGTTGTAATGGCCTCACTGGTAGTTACCTTTTCTCTGGTTAGAGGGCTTTTTACATTCGGCCGAATAAATATAGCCAGCGTCGCAACCGAACGTTCAATAAAGACTCTTAGAAACAGGCTGTACAATCATATCCAGCTTCTTCCTTATTCTTATCATTCAAAGGCGGAAACGGGAGACTTGATTCAGCGCTGTACATCCGATGTTGAAACCATCCGCTTGGCTCTTTATTCACAAATAATGGATACCATAAGTTCGGTGTTTTTGATAATTTATACTATTTACCTGATGGCCCAATTAAACACAAAGTTGATGCTTATCTCTTTTTGCATTATGCCTTTAACATTTTTTTCGTCGGTTATATTCTTTAAAAGAATTCAAAGGCAGTTTAAAAAGGCTACCGAGTATGAAGCCTCAATGACTACAGCCGTACAAGAAAATTTAACAGGCATCCGTGTTGTAAAGGCTTTTACCCGACATCAATACGAAATAGAAAAATTTATTAAGCGGAGTGAAAGGTACCGAAATCAAAATTTAAAGATAAACAACAGCTTTGCCGCCTTTTGGGCCTTTTCCGATTTTCTTTCGATAGCCCAAGTTTTCGGAATAATCATTTATGGAAGTATGCTTGCCTACCGTAATGAGATAACAGCCGGCGATTTAGTCGCCTTTATTTCTTATACGGGAATGTTAATCTGGCCTGTCCGCCGCTTAGGCCGAATCATCAGCAATATAGGAAAATCCTTTGTTTCGGCAAACCGTATTGAAACTATTTTAAATGAAAAGGCTGAAGATATTTTTCCGACAAACGAAAAACCCGAAATTAAGGGAAACATAGTTTTTGATTCCGTTTCATTTTCATATCCTGAAACACAAAACCACAAGATACTCGATAATGTTTCTTTTAGTGTCAAAAGCGGACAGACCCTTGCTATTCTGGGACCGACAGGCTCGGGAAAAAGCTCCCTTGTGCACTTGCTTGCCCGCCTTTATGAGTATGATTCGGGTTCCATCAAAATGGACGGAAAAGAATTAAACACCATCGACAAGGGCTGGATAAGGTCGCAGGTAGGGCTCATCTTGCAGGAGCCTTTTTTGTACGGCAGAACGATTATGGAAAACCTCAAATTGGCAGTACCGGATGTTTCCGATTCTTCGGCCCGTCACTACTCAAAGGTAGCTTCGTTGGACGATGAAATAAATAAGTTTGAAAAAGGCTATGAAACCTTGGTCGGCGAGCGGGGCGTTTCCTTATCAGGAGGCCAAAAACAAAGGCTTGCAATCGCCCGAACCCTCATTAAAGATTCTCCCGTTCTAATCTTTGATGACTCCCTTTCGGCTGTAGATACCCAAACGGATATAGCCATCCGTTCCGCTTTGAAAGAAGAAAAGGGCAACAAGACTATGATTATAATTTCTCATAGAATTTCAACTATTTGCGATGCAGACAATATAATAGTTTTAGAAGACGGAAAGATAAGCCAAGAAGGAACCCATGAACAGCTGATAGCTCAAGAAGGTTTATACAAGAGGATTTACGATATTCAAAGCTCTGTTCAAACCGGAGCGTAATTTAAGGTAAGTAAAATTTATGGAAGATTTTGACGTAGAAAATTTTATGAATTTATTATATAATAGAATTGCATCGGAGGGCATATATGACTAATTCGGTTTTAGAAAAAGAAATAGCAACGCTTCCTCATGCCGCAATAAGTGAGGTTGTGGATTTTATCCGCTTGATAAAATTAAAATTTCCTGAAGAAAATGCAGTTTCTGAAAAAAAATCTCTTTTCGGCGTTTGGAAAAATGAACCTTTTTATATGTCGCCGGATTTTGATGATCCTCTCGAAGATTTTTCGGAGTATATGTGATGAAGTATTTGCTCGATACCCATACAATTCTTTGGTATTTATTCGGGGATGCCCGATTGCCTAAAAGTGCTAAAGATATAATTGAATCTAATGTTTGTTTTTACAGTTATGCTTCATTCTGGGAAATTTCAATAAAACAAAGTAAAAAGAAATTGGAATTTACTCGTACTGTATATGAAATAGATGACATGTGTAGACGGGCTGGGTTTATAAAACTTCCTGTTACACTTGATGATTTCAACAGAATTCGAAATCTGCCTTTTCAAGAAAATGTAAGACATAATGATCCATTTGATAGAATTTTAATCGCACAAGCAATTGAAAATGATTTAACAATAATAACTGCTGACGGAAATATTCCGTTGTATGATGTAAAAACTGTTTGGTAAAATTTTAAGATAAAAAGACTAAATATTATAGGGTAAAAACCGTTTATGGAAGATTTTGATGTAGAAAATTATGACGAAAAATTTAAAAGCGGAGTTTGGAAGAAGGTTGTAAAAGAATTCGGCTATTTTAAGGAACTGCTGGTTCCGGGGATTCTTTTGGGCGGTTTGACAGGTGCCTTGGATGTGGTCCAGCCCAAGATGACCAAATATGTAATAGACACCTTTGTAAAGGGGCGGGATTTAAGTAATTTTAATGCCGTAATTATTTTTACGGGAGTATTCTTGCTGATTTCGGCTGCCGCTACCTTTTTCTTTGTAAAATTTGTAGGCCATCTGGAAATAAAAATGTGCCACCGCCTGAGAACAAAGTGTTTTACAAAATTGCAGTCTCTTTCCCTTTCATTTTACGATAAGAATGCCGTCGGCTGGCTTATGTCTAGAATGTCCTCCGATATAAACAAATTGTCAGGCATTGTTTCATGGGGAGTAACGGACCTCTTTTGGGGCTTTTGTATGATGATGGCTGTCATAATTGCTATGTTGGGAGACAGCCCGAGGCTTGCCCTCATAGGCTTGATTACCCTTCCCATAATTGTGCTTTTTAGTATTTATCTGCGGGGAAAAATTTTAAAGGCTCAAAGGCGGGTGCGTAAGATAAATTCTCAATTGACGGCCTCCTACAATGAAGACATTCAGGGTGCTAAGACTACTAAGACCTTGGTGAGGGAAGAGTTAAATGCAAAGGAGTTTGTGTCTAAAACCGAAGAGATGAAAACCGCATCTATCAGAGGTATCTTAATTTCTTCTGTTCTTATGCCTACCGTTCAGCTAATCGGAGCTGTAGGCACAGCCCTCATGGTAATTTATGGAGGAATGTCTGTTGTTTCGGGTGCTATTACAATAGGCTTACTCGTTGCCTTTTTTTCTTATGTTACGCAGTTTAACGCTCCCTTGGCAGAAGCTGCCGATCTCTTTGCAGAATTTATTTCGGCTCAGGCAGCTGCCGAACGCATCTTCGGGCTTCTTGAAGAAGAGTCCGAGATTAAGGACAAGGAAGAGGTTATAAAAAAATACGGAACCGCCCTTTGTCCCGCCGCCGAAAAAAAGCCTCTTATTAAAGGCTGTGTAAAATTTGAAGATGTTGCTTTTTGGTACAAGGAAGGGGAGCCGGTATTAAGCGGTTTTGACCTAAAGGTTGAAGCCGGGCAGACCATAGCCTTGGTCGGAGCTACGGGAGCCGGAAAATCGACAATCGTCAATCTTTTTTGCCGGTTTTACGAGCCTAAGAGCGGCCGTATCCTTGTGGACGGCATAGACTATACCGATATGCCTGAAAGCTGGATTCACGAAAACCTGGGCTATGTGCTTCAGTCTCCCCATCTTTTTTCCGGAACGATTGCAGAAAATATCAGGTACGGAAAATTGGATGCAAGCGATGAAGAAATTATTGAAGCTGCAAAACTGGTAGATGCCCATGACTTTATAGTAAAAATGGAAAAAGGTTATGACACAGAGGTAGGCGAAGGCGGAAGTCTTCTTTCCACAGGCCAAAAGCAGCTTATTTCTTTTGCCCGCACCTTGGTAAGAAATCCGCGTCTCTTCGTTTTGGATGAGGCGACCTCTTCTATCGATACCGAAACCGAGCAAAAAATTCAAAAGGCCATCACTACAGTTTTGTCGGGGCGTACATCCTTTGTTGTTGCCCACAGATTATCGACAATAAGAAATGCAGATAAGATAATAGTTGTTGAAGGGGGAAAGATGATTGAATGCGGCAGCCACGATGAGCTGATGGAGAAAAAGGGCCATTATTACGAGCTTTATACCCATCAATTTATCAGTGAAGAACAAAGGTCGCTCAATATAAAGAGTTAAAATTATCCTATCCTTGCTGTTGTCTTTTTACAATTATAAGTGTATAATAGGAAAAGGAGGAATGGAAAATGCAAAGACTCTACTCGAAAATATTTATCGCTATTTTATGCACTGCTTTTGTTTTTGGCTGTAAATCGGCTCCTAAACAGACAGTTGATACTCCGTCAGGCCCGGGACAGATATCCGTTAATTCGGTTACATGGATGATAGAAAGATTGGATACTTCAATATGGAACGGAACGCTTAAAGGCAGCGGCGAGATGTTTATAAGCTTTTTTATCAATTATGAAGGATCTTTTAATACAAGTGATGTCCAAAAACTATTGGTTGAATCCCCGGTCGATATGTGGGTTCTGAATTCTTCTCAGCTTGAAAAGATAACCGAAATAGACGATAAGGCTAAGATCGCATCGGTAAAACGCCTGCAATGCGGAGAAGGAACCGGTTCCGTTGCTCTCGGTAAGTGGAAGTTTACTCTTACTGATAAGAACGGCAATAAGTACGAGCAGGTTCTGGATATAACCGGTTTTGAAAAGAAGGCTCAAGATAAGACCGATGAAGCCAAGGCAGAAGAAGAAAGTCTTAGCTCTGCCCAAACCGCTCCGGAAGAAATCAAAATGATTGTTCCGCAAGCTGCGTCAAAAAATGAAATTGCCGCTCTTGCCGTTCCCGTAATAAAATCGGTTTCAAAAGATTCGGATTCGATTGAAATTTTCTTTTCGGTAAATGATGAACGCGTTAAAAACGGATATTTTTGGTTTGATGTGCCGGGAGAAAAATACTATAAAGATTCCGGCTCTATGATAGATGCTTCGGGAAAGCCCGTAAACGGATGCAGGGTCTTTTCAAAAGACGGAAAAGAATGCCGCTATATCTTACGCAAGGATGATTCCAACTCGGAGTGGTTTGATAAGATAGAGGCCTGTTTCTTTGTTGTTTCCGATACAAACAGGGTTTCTTCTCCTTGGGAAGAGAGAAACAGAACTGTAAGTGCTAAGGCAGAGGTTAAATAAATTTGGAATTTTAAGAGGAAAAAATGAAAAAGAGATTATGCAAATCATCACGAGATAAAAAAATTTTAGGAGTTTGTGCGGGGCTTGCCGAGTATCTGGGTGTTGATCCTGTTTTAATAAGACTACTATGGATTATATTTGCCTTATTTGTGGGCTCCGGAGTTATTGTTTATATCATCGCAGCTATCATAATGCCCTATGATACGGAGGTTAAGAATGATGATAATGATGAGAGCTATGAGTATGCTCCTCGTGATTGATTGGTCCGATAACGATTAAAGTAAAAAGCTGCCTTTATAGGCAGCTTTTTTTGTAATAAATTAAAAGAATTTTTTGTGGTCTTCTGCTGCCCTTACAAGGCCGTCAACCAAACCAGGTTCCATACTAGAGTGCCCTCCGAATAAAACTATGTTCAAATTCGACTTAGGTAATTTTTTATGCAGTTTATAAGCGGAAAAGGGCGGACAGTCCATATCGTATCTTCCTTGTACGATAGTACAGGGAATGTCTTTAATCTTATCGCAATTATTTAAGATGTAGTTATCGTCCTTAAAAAAGCACTTGTGCAAAAAGTAATGACATTCGGCCTTGGCCATAGCTAAGGCTTCTTCATCGCTCATATCATAGACACCGGGGAAGAGGCGAACGAGGGCCGACTCCCAGCGGCTCCACCTATGGGCGGCTTCAAGGGAAAGTTTTTTATCTTCGCCGAAGAGGCGTTTTGAATAAGCTCTTACCATGGAGCATCTTTCTTCTTGCGGAATAAAATTTTGATAGGCTTCAAAATCTTCAGGGAAGAATTTGGATGCTCCGCCTTCTTCGTATATCCAGTCTATTTCTTGTTGAGTTCCTAAAAAGATTCCTCTTAAAATTAAGGATACTACCTTATCGGGATGGGCAATTGCGTAGATTAGGGCGAGGGTGCTTCCCCAGCTTCCTCCGAAGACCATCCATTTGCCGATGCCCAAGTGTCGGCGAAGTTTTTCTATATCTTCAATCAGATTTTCGGATTTATTTTCTTTCATCTCGCAAGGCGGTAAACTTTTTCCTGCTCCCCTCTGATCAAATAAAACTATTCGGTAAAATTCGGGATCGAAGTATTGGCTTGCAACGGGAATACATCCGCCTCCCGGCCCTCCGTGTAAAAACACTACAGGCCTTCCCTTGGGATTGCCGTATTGTGCATAATAAATACTGTGTATATCCGAGACTTTTAAAAAGCCTTCATCAAAAAGCGGTGTTTTTTCGTATAAAATTTTCATAGATGTCCTCTCGTAATTAAAATGTATGATAGACCTTTTGCTGCGGAAATTCAAGATGATGAATACACTCTGTGATTTTTCTCTGCCTTGAATAATTTTTACTTTTATATTACACTGATTGGCAATGCCGAAAAAAACTTTTTTAAATTTACCTCAAGAAAAACAGCAAAGAATCCTTGAAATTTGTAAAAGAGAGTTTGAAGAAAAACCTCTTTTCCGGGCAAGCGTTTCGGATATCGTAAATACTCTGGGCATAGCCAGAGGGAGTTTTTATCAGTATTTTGAAAATTTGGAAGAATGTTTTTTTACGATTTTGAGCTCCGAAAACATGGATGTCCATGCTCTTTTTCAAGGAGCCTTGAGAGAAAACGATAACGATTTTTTTAATGCCCTTTTAAGATATGGGGAAATTCTTTCAAAGGAGCTTTATAAGCCGTCCAAACGCAATTTATACAGGAACCGTTTTCTTTATTGGACTCCCGACTTGGATAAGGCTTGGCTTGAATACAGGAAGGAAAACCTCCAAACCGAAAAAGTTGCCGAGATGGAAAAGATATATTTTTCAAATCTTAAAAAGACATCTCTTTCCCTTTCGACCCATGAAGATATAAAGGAACTTATAGAATTCACCAAGGCCATTGTTCATAACCTTATATCCCGTTCCTTTATCGAAAACTGGGAAGCGGAAGAATTTATGAAGCTCTTTCAAAAACAAATAATGTGGATGAAAAATGGGCTTAAAGGTGGGGAGTGATTAGATTGATAATATTTGCTAAAGATATAAATTAAATTTTAGGAGAAATATTTATGAAACAAAAATTTAAATTTGCTGCTATTTTAATGCTTGCAGTTTTCGGCTTTCAGTTATGGGCCGGAGGAAACCGTGAAAACTCAGGCACAGAGGTCTTTGCAAAAGTTACCGATCATCGAGGCCGTAAGGTTCTGATACAAAAAAAGCCCTCTCGTCTTGTTACTCCTTTTTATATTTTAAGTAACACAGCTCTTGCAATCGGATGCAGGGATATCATCGTTTCGGGTGACGGCGGTAAGGGCGGGGTAAGACCCTTTATAAAAGAATTTGCCCCCGAATTAGCGGAAAAACCCGTTTACGGTTCTGCAAAGACTTTAAACCTTGAAGCTCTTGCTTCGGGAAATCCCGATCTCATCCTTGTGCCGTTTAAGGCGGCTGATCAATTGCCTCAAATAGAAGTATTGGGCGTGCCTGCCTTGGTTGTAGAACCTGAAACTATGGAAAACTTTTTCAGCTATGTAAAAATGCTGGGCAAAGCAACAGGTAAAAATAGCGAAGCCGATAAACTTCTTAAATTTTATAATGAAATTTTAAATGATGTAGCAGGTTTTATAAAAGGTGAAGCCCCTGTTTCCGTTTATATGAACAGCCGCTCCGATGCTTTAAATGCGTTAAGCCCTAAAATGTTTCAAGCTGAGCTTATCAAAGCAGCAGGCGGTAAATTGGTTACGGAAGATATAAGGGACACCTACTGGACAAAGGTTTCTCTTGAGCAAGTACATAAATATGCACCTCAAGTTGTTGTTATGGCCGCCGGTGCAAAAAAAAGCAGTGGCGCTGACTTCTAAAACTGAATGGAAGGGAATCCCTGCTGTGGACGCAGGAAAAATCTACACTTTTCCTTCATCAGTTGATGAGTGGGATTCTCCTATTCCGAGTTCGTGCTTAGGTATCATTTGGCTTGCAGATAAATTGCATCCCGGTAAGATACCTGAAAATTATCTTGAAACAAAGGTAAAAGCATTTTATAAGGAATTTTTCGGTAAAGAAAAAGATTTAAAATCCTTGAATGTAGAGTGAAACAAAAATATAAGATATTTTTAATTATTATTCCGATTGCTGCGGTATTCTTTTCGCTTAGTTGGGGGAGGTATTTTATTTCGTTTTCAGAAATATTTAAAATACTTATCCCGTTAGGCGGAAAGTATTCTAATTCTGCCTATAATGTTTTTATAAATATACGGCTTCCCAGAACTATATTTGTATTTATTGCAGGAGGAGCTTTGGCTTTAAGCGGTACAAGTTTGCAAAGCCTTTTTAGAAATCCTCTTGCCTCTCCCGATATTATAGGTGTTTCTTCCGGTGCGTCGCTTGGTGCTGCCCTTGCAATAGTTGTTTTTCATGCAAGTCCTTTTATTGTTCAAACATTTGCCTTTGCAGGAGGCATAATTGCAGTTATTTTGGTTTTACAAATTTCCCATATAGGAGGAGAACATTCTCTTATAAGGCTTATTCTTGCAGGTATTATTATAAATGCAATAGCAGGTTCTTGTGTTTCGATTATTAAATATACGGCTGACCCGATGAATGAATTGCCCGCTCTTGAGTTTTGGCTGATGGGCTGTTTTAATATTATTACATGGCGGAATTTTATTGTGTTTTTGCCGATTGTATTTTTAGGATGCGGCTTTATTTTTTTATACCGAAGACAGTTAAATATTCTATCCTTGGGAGATGAAGAAGCTGCAAGCCTCGGCGTATCGGTAAAAAAAATGCGGCTGCTTTTTATAGGGGCTGCTACCTTATTGGTTGCCGTTGTTGTTTCTGCTGCCGGAATAATAAGTTGGATAGGCTTAATCGCTCCTCATATCGTAAGACTTCTTTTTGGGAATAATAACGATAAGCTTGTTCCTTTTTCGTTTATATGCGGAGCATCTCTTTTGCTTGCTGCAGATACCTTTGCCCGTTCCATTACAGGAGGCGAAATTCCTATAAGCATTATAACGGCATTTATTGGAGCTGTTGGGCTTGCAAGTTTTATGTCGGCTAAAAAAAGGGTAGGCTATGAATACGGCTTTTGAGTTTAATAATGTTTTTGCCTCAAGAGGAAAAACTCAAGTCCTTAAAAACATATCTCAAAAAATTCCGCAGCATAAGATTATAAGTTTGATAGGAGCAAACGGTGCGGGAAAAACCACCCTTTTACGATTATTAGCCGGTTTGGAAAAACCTGTAAGCGGAACACTGTCGGTATTGCAAAAAGATTCAAAATCATTAACACGGAAAGAATTTGCACGCTATGTTTCGTATATTCCGCAAGAGCACCGTCCTGTCTTTGCTTACACTGTAAGAGATTTTGCGGTGATGGGAAGAAACCCTTATCAATCGGAAATAAAAGCTCCTTCAAAAGAAGATTGGGAATTTACGGACTATGTGCTTGAAAAATTACGATTAAAAGATTTTGCAGATCGGCCTTATACCCATTTAAGTTCGGGTGAAGCCCGTCTGATCTTGCTTGCTCGCGGTATAATTCAAAATGCTCCTATCATGCTCTTAGATGAGCCTACGTCAAATCTTGATTTTTATAATGAGCATAAACTCATGGAAATTATATGTAAACTATGCAAGGAAGAAAAAAAGACCATAATCATTTCTATTCATAATCCGGCTCTTGCAATTCAATATTCCGATATTGTTTACTGTATTCATCAAAATACAATTTTTGAGGTAATAGAACGGGCCGATAGTTCTTTTGATGAGAAAATAACCGAGTTGCTCAATCTTATTTATAAAAAAGATGAGGCTTCGCAAATCCATTTAAAATATGTCGATGATAAACCCTTTGTCTATATAAAGCCTCATCTTTTAAGATAATTTCGTAATCTCTTCAATTATTCTTTCAGGGGTTGCCGGGTAGTCGGTGATGTTTGTTCCCAATGCATGATTAATTGCATTAAGAACAGCTGGTGCCGGTGCTACCGCCGAAATTTCGCCTACACTTTTTAAGCCGTAGGGAGCCTTTTCGTCTTCGCTCTCAATAAGAAGCGTTTTTACGTTCGGCATATCCTGAACATTTAAAACATGGTATTTTGAAAGAGTGCTGTTTTTGATATAGCCTTCTTTATCTCTGATAATTTCTTCGGAAAGAGCCATGCCCAAAATAAATTGACAGCCGCCGTGAATCTGTCCTTCTGCCAATAAGGGGTTAATGGCTTTTCCTATGTCGTGAATTGCGAGCAAATCTGTTATTTCTACGAGCCCCGTTTTTTTGTCGACCTTAACTTCGGCAAAGCAGACCGCAAAGGCTGCGGGGTTTGTTTTTTGTTCGTGGTGCACATAAACAGAAGTTTGATCGGATAATTTTTTTTCGCGCATCGTTGCAATTTCGCCGTAAGTGTAGCTTTTCTCTGAGTTTTTAATTTTTACGATACCGGAATCAGTGTACATATCTTCAAGGGGAATGTTTTCTACCTTATTTAAAGTATCGAAAAGTTTTGCCTTTAATAATTCTCCGGCTTCAATTAGGGCTCCGCCTGCAACAAAGGTTACGCGGCTTGCCTGTGTTCCTGCTGCATCATAAGGAGTTATTGAGGTGTCCGCTTCGGGCATTGTAATTGCAGACGGATCGATATCAAGGGCTTCTGCCGCTATAAGCTTTAAGGAGTCGATTGTTCCGCAGCCCTGCTCGTGTACCGCAATTTTTACAAAAACGGAACCGTCGGGGTTTAATATCATTTCGGTATTTATAAAATCGGGGAATGCACCCAGATAGCCGTTTCCGTGTGTGGCACAGGCAACTCCTACTCCGTAAGCATAACGCTCGGTATTTTGTTTGTGTATGTTGTTGTATTTATTTTTCCAATCAAAGACTTCCATTCCTTTAATGATACATTCTTTGACGGCTGCCTTTCCTAAATTCGGTCCTCCTACGGGATCATCGTCATAGGGGTCAACTAAATTTTTAAGACGGAATTCGCAAGGGTCTATTCCTAATTTTTTTGCGGTATTTGTTATATTGATTTCTGAAACGGCATGGGATTGCGGCCCCCCGTAAGCGCGGCAAGCTCCTCCGGGGATTCCGTTTGTATAATATGCTCTGCCGTGGAATTCCTGATTATAAATTTTATAAAGCCTAAAAAGTTTTTTTGCATAGGCATTTGTTATGCTTGTATTATTTGTGTCATAGGCTCCGCCGTCGATTAGGGTTTCAACCTTTCTACCCAATATAGTGCCGTCTTTTTTTACGGCTGTTCTGATTTTTACCTGAGTAGGATTCCGCGAAAATGTTCCTATTATGCTTTGTTCCCTGTCCATGTAGACAAGCACGGGGCGTTTACAAATCCATGCTGCTGCTCCCGCCGTAAATTCCAATAGGGGCTGTTGTTTTCCACCGAAAGAGCCTCCCATGTTTGTCTTAATTACCCTTATCTTAGAATAAGGAATTTGTAAGATACGGGCCATATGCATTTGTACTGCAAAAACGATTTGACCCGGACTGTGTATTATCAAATTTCCGAAGTCGTCAAATTCTGCCAAGGCGATGTGAGGTTCTATTGCAAGGTGGTGAGTGCGGGGTGTAGAACCGATGTCTTCTACTATGTAATCAGCTTCAGCTGCTGCCTTTTCAAAATCACCGCAGGATATTTTCTTTTCGTAGGCCAGGTTGGATTCTCTTTTAAGGATTATTTTGTCTTGAGCGGCTTCTTCAATGCTTGTTACAACAGGCAGTTCCTTATAGTGTACGGCTACTTTTTTTACGGCTTCTTCAACTGAGCTTTTTGTTTCTCCTAAAACTAAGGCTATTCTGTCGCCTACAAAGCGGGCCTTGTCATTTAAAATATATTCGTCACGGTGTGCAGCTATTCCTGTAAACCATTCCATACAGTTATAAGGAACTTTCGGAATATCTTTGTAAGTAAGAATTCGATAAATTCCTTTTACCTTTAATGCTTCATCAAAATCAAAACTTATTTCTGCATGGGGTTTTTCGCTTAGGATTAATTTACCGTAAAGCATATTATGGCGCTTTATATCCGCTAAAAATTTTGTTGTGCCTGTTACCCTTTCAAGGCTGTCTTCCCGCTGAAATCTTTTACCGATGTATTTATATTTATTCATAACAAACCTCATCTTCTTTTAAACTTTTAATCAGGTCTTCAATCAATCCTTCAACCGCCGTCTTTTTGTAAAATCTTGAAGAGCGGGTAGGGATTGCATTTTCTATTTCGTTATGTGCAATATTTTGTAATTCTTGAAGATTAATATTTGAAATGTTTTTTCCTTCAAGGTATGTTTCAATGTTAACGGCTTCTACGGGTTTTATTCCTACAGCTCCTAAGTAGGCTCTTACATTTGTCAGTAAATCAATATCGGGTGTGTATTCTACTGCACAGCTCACCTTAGAAATCGTGACGGCTTTCCGTGCCCCGACTTTTTTAAACGCACTCACTCTGTTTTTTTGAGGAATTAGAATTTCGGTAACAACCTCATTTTTTGTTAGAATTGTTTTTTCTCTTCCTATTATAAATTTATCGATGGGAATTATTCTTTCTTCTCCGCTGCAATGAAGAATTTTTACGGAAGCTCCATAACAGAACAGTGCTAAACTGCAATCTGCTGATTGGGAGGCGTTACAAATATTTCCGCCTAGTGTTGCACGGTTTCTAATTATGGTGGAGCCTAATTCATAAGCAGCCTGATATAGGGCCTTACATTTTTCTTTTATCATAGTGTTTTCACAAATTTCGCTCATGGTTAAAAGAGCTCCGATATGTAAGAAGTACTTTGTTTCATAAACAGTTTTAAATTCTTTTATCTTTGTTATATCGATAATGCTGTAATCTGTAATCTTATTGTTTTTTAAGTGAATGACCAAGTCGGTTCCGCCTGCAATTATAAAAGTGGAATCGTCTATATTTTTTAAAATGTTTAACAATTCTTTTTCTTCTTTAGGAGAATAGAACATTAGTTTGCCTCCTTTATTGCCGCTTCTATGGCTTCAATAATTTTAATATAGCCGGTACATCGGCAGATGTTTCCTTCTATGGCTCGTTTTATTTCATGGAGGCTTGGATTTTTATTATTCATCATAAGAGCTTTTGCACTCATAATAAAACCCGGAGTGCAAAATCCGCATTGTACGGCACCGTATTCAATAAATTTTTTTTGTAGAATATCAAGTTCTCCGTTTTGTGCAAGGCCTTCAATAGTTAAGATTTCACAGCCGTCAATTTGTCCGGCTAAAACGGTACAGGATGTAACGGCTCTTTTATCCATAATTACGGTGCAGGCACCGCATTCTCCTTCAGAGCAGCCTTCTTTTGTTCCGGTTAGATTTACCTCATCCCGTAAAAAATCGATGAGCCTCATTTTTTCATCTACCTCCGCCTCAATAGGACGGCCGTTAATAATTGTGTTTATCTTCATTTAAAACCTCACCTTCCATTATACACTAATTTTTAAATTATTATAATATCTTAAAAAATCCGTAAAATCTGAAATTTATTAAAGCCTCATTTTAATAATTTTTTCATAAGTTTCCATATCATCAATATCAAAGCCTTCGATTGTGTTTTCAACTATTAAGAACTTTGAATTATCTTCATTTATTAAAGAGGCGCCTCCCTTATCTTTTTCAAGTTTTAATAAGTCTTGCCTGTATTTTGAAGGGATGATTACCGGAGAGCCCCTGTCATCTCCGTACTTAGGGTAGATAATGTACTCCTTGTTTTTGCTGTATAGTTCTAAAAGATTTTTTATTGTAGAAATTTTTAAAAAAGGCTGGTCTGCCGTAAAGAACATATAAGCCTCCGCATCTTCCGAATTTTCAACTCCTTTTTTTTATGGCTGCGGATTTGCCTTCCTCCGCTCTTGCATTCGGAACAGCTAAAATATTTTTTTGTGAAGCATAAAATGAAATTTCTGCATCATTGGTTATAATCATTTTTTTTGTAAATTCTATTTGAGAAATACTGTCTACTATGTATTGGAATATTTGTTTTCCGTTTATGGGCAGTTTTAATTTATTTTGTGGCATTCTTTTTGAAAATCCGCTTGCCAATATTATTGCAGAAATTTTCATTGTATCGTTCTCCCGATTTTGTGAGCTTGTTAAAACAAAATTTTATTTGTTATTCCTGTAGCTTTGAATTATTTCGCCTGCAATGCTGACTGCAATTTCTTCAGGAGTTAGGGCAGAAATTTTTATGCCTACAGGCAGGTGAACTTTTTCGTTGTAGATATTTTCCAGAGAGGTATTTGCAAAATGCTCTTTGTAAGAAACTGCCTTGTATTTGTTTCCGACAACGCCTATATAATAAGGCTCTTTTTTTAAAACGCTTTCCAATACCGTAATGTCATGCTGATGGCCGCGGGTCATTATGCAAACATAGTCGCTTTTTCTTATATCGATGCAGTCAATTTCGGAAAAGTCCATAATAATTTTTTTTATGCCTGGAAAATCTTTTTCGCTTATAAAGTCTTTTCTGTCATCGATAACAGTTACATCAAGGTTTAAAAATTTAAACAAATTTGCAGCCGCTTTTGCTATATGTCCCCCTCCGAAAACAAAAACCTTCATCGGATTTTTTATTTTGGTTTTAAATAAGTCTTCTTCTTTGTATGTATCATTTCCGCCGGTAAAAGGATATAGCTTTCCGTTTATTTCAATCGAAATTCCTAAATCCTCTTTTAGATTGTATACTAAATATACATCATTATCTTCAACCGATTCAATTATTTTATCTAAGTATTCAAGTATTTTTTTATTGTTTACATCAATGTATTGATAATGAATGGTGTTATAGCCTCCGCATACCATTCCAAGATTTGCAGCTGTCATTTTTGAAATTTCATACTTGACATTTTCCGATTTTTTATTTTTTAATAACTCAACCGCATGATTTGAAACCTCATACTCTTGACTTCCTCCGCCTATTGTTCCTGCATATCTGCCGTCTTCGGTAACGAGCATTGTAGCTCCGACTTCTCTGGGGGCTGAACCGTGTTTAAAAATTATTGTTGCCGCTACAAATGGAATCTTTTTTAGAACTAAGGATCGTGCTTCTTCTATTATCTTTATCATATGAAAAAGCGGGTCAGTAAAGACCCGCTGATTATCTTATTCTACGATTTTGTCCACAAAGAACATCTTGATTGCCGATATTACCTGTAGAATGAAAATGAATAATACGACAAAACCGCCTGCTGCCGCTAAAGACTTAACGCCTGCAACACCTTGTTCGCCACCGCCGAAGGCTGCCATAACGATGGCAACTACACCGATTATAACGCCCCAAAGAACTTTTAAATATCTGGGAGCTTCGGAACCGATAGGGATATTTTTGATACACATAGATGCAACATTGTTTGCTGTTGCATCGGCTGCTGTTACAAACGATATCAAAATTACAAAGAGGTTTACCGGAACAAGTATGGCTGCAAGAGGAATGTTCTTTATAAATTCAAATAATCCCATAACCGCATTTGAATTTTGAATTACGCCTACCAAGTCAACCTGACCTGTTAACTGCATATTTAAGGCTGTGCTTCCCCATACTCCGAACCAAACAATACCGAATACTGCGGGAAGAACAAGGTTTACAATTAAACATTCTCTGATAGTTCTTCCGTAAGAAATCTGTCCTAAGAAGATTCCCGTTACCGGTGCATAAGCTACCCAGAATGCAAAGTCAAAAAGAGTCCAAGATCGTGTAAGAGGTGCTCCTCCGATATCGATAGGATCCAAGCCCCATCTCCAGAAGTTGTGGAGCCATTCTGCCATACCTGCTGTAGTATTCCGCAAAATGTAAAGGGTCGGGCCTGTTACAAGTAAGAGGATGAGCAAGCCGTAATAGAAGTATGCGTTAATGCCGGCAAGTTTCTTTAATCCCTTATCAAGACCTACATAGGAAGAAAGTGTAAACATTGCAACAATTAAAACTCCTACTACTATGAACATTGTCAAACTGTTTGATACGCCGTATGAAGCATTTAGACCGGTTATTATCAATGTTATACACATTGTAAGAGCCGTACAAAGACCGATTGCGATTGCAAGCATTGAAAGGGTATCGATTATGCTTGATGCAACTCCTTTTTTAATTTTGTCTCCGAACAAGGGCTGTAAGGTTGAGGTTACGTTTAATTGTTCTTTTTTGTTAAAATATATGTAAGCTACAACAACACCAGCAAGGGCATAAATAGCATAGGGTATAAAGGTCCAGTTATAAAAACATCTTCCCATTGCAAAGCGGGCTGCTTCTGCGGTTCCCGGCTGAATACCTATTGCATCTAGTTCTCCCCATACATTTCCCAAATAGATAATGGGCTCGTTTACACCCCATGTTACGATTCCTGTTGCAACACCTCCCGTAAGGGTCATAGCAAACCATGTGCCGAAAGAATATTTCGGTTTTGCATCTTTACCGCCGATTCTGACGCTTCCGAGTTTTGAAAACATTATTACACAGGTAATGATAAATACGGCCATTACCGTAATTTGATATAACCAGCCGAAACTTTCCAGAGACCATGCAAAGAATTTATTTGAAAGGCTGGTAAGTGCTTCATTGTTTACTATACCGATAATAGCGGCAATGAGTACAAACGAAAATGCCGGAATAAAAACCGACCATCTTATTTCTTTTTTTGCGTTATCATTCATAAAATGCTCCTTAGATATTTAATAGTTTTTTTGATTTTATAAACTCGTACATTGTTTCGATGTCACGGCTTATATTTCTGTCTTCATTGTAGAAGGGTAAGACTTCTCGTATAAGAGAATATGCTTTTTTTGTTCCTTCGCCCAACTTTTTATTTCCTCGCAAGTCGATTGCCTGTGCTGCATGCATAGCTTCAATTCCGATAATATAACGTATATTATCAAGCATTTGAAATATTTTATAACATGCCAAGGGTAAATTACTTGCGTGGTCTTCAATGGTTCCTGCCAGAGAATAAAAATCCATCGATGACGGATTTGCCAAACCTCTGTTTTGTGTGTCCAACATTGTAAAGGTTTTTTGAATTGTACCGAAAGCAATAGTTTTTACATCTTGAGGTGTTAAAAACCTGTTTAGTTTGGTAAAATTCGGATCTGCAAGCTTTATCATTCTGTAACAAGAAGTCTTGGATAAGTGGCTTAAAGCTGTGGCAAGCATTTCGACTCCGATTGCTAGGGATGTGATCTCAAAGTTTGCACTTACAAAGGAGGAATGTTCATCGATTATTATACATGGATTATCGTCTGTTGTGTTCATTGTAGTAAGTAATTGTTCTTTGACATAATCCATTGCATCATACATTGTTCCGTTGACCGAATGAGCACACCTAAAGCTCAAGGGGTCTTGTAAGGCTCTTTCAGGATCGGGATCATGTAAAAAACTGCCCTTTAAAAAGTCTCTGCACATTTTGGCTGCTTTTATTTGCCCCTTGATTCCTCTGACGGCATTTACATCTTCTCTTAATGATTGAACAACTCCGTTAAGTCCTTCAAGGCTTAAACAAAATATCAGGTTGGACATATAAACCAAATCTTCTATTTCTTTTAAGACAATGGCGGTCATTGCTTCACCTTGTGCATTGCAGGAGACTATGCTCAAACCGTCTTTGGGGCCTAGTTTTGCGGGCGTAAGTCCTACTTTTTCCATTGCAATCTTGGAATTCATTATTTCTCCGTTAAAAGAAACATCTTCCTCCCCGATAAAGGCAAGGCCTATGTGGGAGAGGGTCGTTATATCTCCTTCCCCGATTGAAGACCTCATGGGGATTCTCGGATGAATTCCAAAATTCAGAAAATCTCTGTAATGGTGTAAAAGCTCTGCCGAAATTCCTGTGTGTCCTGTTAGTGCTTTGTTTAATCTTAATAGCAAGATAGCTCTTACCTGTTCATCAGGGTGATAGGGTTTTACTCCTAAACAATGGCTGTTTAAAAGGTTGCGGTTATAGGCAGCAAAAAAATCCTCATCAAATTCTTTATCCTTGTTCCAGCCTACTCCTCGGTTAAGACCGTATACGGGCTTTCCCTCAGCTGCCATATCAAATAAGATTTGGCGGGCTTTTTTTACTCTTTCTTCCGCATCATCGGAAATTTTTACCTGCCGCTTATTGTAAGCGACAGAGTATACATCTTCCAAGGATAATGGGCTGCCTGTTAAAATTAAAGCATCCATAAATCAAACCTCCTTAAATGCACCTAAATAATTACCGGATTGGTTCCGCATTTGTCTATGAGTAAAAGACAAATCAATCTTTTTTTATCTATTGGGTACTCTAAGATTATATACTAGAAATTCCGATATTGCAAGAAAAATGTATGAAATTTTACTAAAAAAGTTCCTTAATACAGAGCCAATTCTACAAGCTCATCATTTTCCATGATAAAAGGTTTTGCCGTAGTTTCGTCATGGTAGTGTTTATATTTTAAAAACAAATAATTATAGCAATCTTCCTTTGTACTGAATTTTATTGCTTGAAAAGGTTCATCAAAAGAAAGTTTTTCTACAAACAAAAATTTGCCCTTGTTTTTGACTAATACACCTGCATGGCCTATAAAAAGAAAATCACCGTCAAAATTATCGTGCAGGACAACCGAAAGCATTTTTGCATTTTTATCGAATTTTATATTTGAAAAATGCTCTTTCATCTTTTGAGCATGAATGCGGATATCCTTAGTGTTTTCGGTTTTTACCTTTGAAAAAAGTCTTTTAAATTTTTGAGTGTCTTGATCATTAAAGATTTTTCCTGTACTGACGGCATCTTTGTCCATAAACAGTAAAGAATCATCAATTTTTCCTTCTTTGACTTCAATATTATTTTTTAAAAGCATAAAGGTATTTATTCTGCAATTTGTGCCTATAAAGTCCCCCTTTTTTGCCGGCCACAATTCATAGATTTTTTCCAGATCATACTCCGGCTTGTCTTTTTCAAATTTGTCTCTTAAACTAACTTTTTCTATGGTTTCGTTATAGTCGATAACTCCATTTATAAAGGCTTCTACATTTTTGCTGTCCAAATTTGCATTTAAAGCGGTTTTTACTTCTTCTAAACTTTCATCGTCGCTTATGTTTGAAAATAAGGGCTCATTTTTTTGACATGATACAAATACAATAAAAACCGCTAAAACCAATGCTAATATCTTTTTCATTTTTGCCTCCGATTTTGTTAATCCAATATAAATTCATATTCGCGATATATGAGATTATCTTTAAAATCAAAAATATCGATGGATATGTTTCCTTTGTCATTTATTAAACAGGCAGCTATGCGGTTGCCCTCGTTAGAAATTTTCATGTCCTTGCAGGTAAATTTTATATCCGTATTTTTATAGGCATTTTTTATAAACTGCATATATTCATCAGTCCCTTTAATATTTTGGGATCCGTTATTGAATAACTGCCATACAACTTCAGGATGTAAAAATTTTTTATATGTTGCCCAGTCCCGCTTATTTTCCGCCTCAAAAAAAATTTTGTAAAATTTGCTGTGTTTCCATTTAAGCTTTCCTTCTGTACGAAATTTTAAACAAAATTTCGCACATTTTTCAAAACCATTTTTGGTTTATTATATCTACAAGTATATAATATTTTTAGTTTTTAGTATATTGCCTTAATATTTTTCAAAATAAATTCAAAAACCTCTTGACAAAATGACGGTTTGTCATTATATTGTTTATAAATAATGACAGTGTGTCATCTATATAAGGAGTTTTTATGTACATTGTTGAATCTATTTTTGATTTAAGCTATTTGGCTCTGGTTATGGCTCTAAGCATAAAGCTTTTGTTACAAAAGGATAGAACAGCAAAGCTGTTCGGGCTTATGGCTCTTCTTTTAGGTGCCGGGGATTCATTTCACCTTCTTCCCCGTGTAATTTCTATGTGGCACAAGGGCGGTTTTGAGGCAAATGCCTTCTACCTCTCAATCGGAGTTTTAATAACCTCCATTACAATGACTATTTTTTATCTTATGTTCTACCATTACTATAAGATAAAAACCAATACAAGCAGCAAGCATAAGGATATTCTTATATACGGTTTGGCACTCATAAGGTTGATACTCACCCTTATGCCTCAAAATGAGTGGGGTATGGCCGATGCAAGCTATACTTGGAGCATAATCCGTAATATCCCCTTTGCTGCTCTCGGTGCTGTTTTGATTTATTTCTTTTACAAGGCTAGAAAAACCCCCGGCTTGGAGCACATGGCCTTATTAACCGCTTTAAGCTTTTTATTCTATTTACCGGTTGTATTGTTTTCAAAAACCGTGCCTGTTGTCGGCTCTCTTATGATGCCCAAGACTGTGGCCTATGTGGGAATCGTATATGTAGGATTTAAGCATTTTATACCCAAATTCAGCCTAAGAAGTATCTTGGAAAATTCTTTTGTGTACTTGATTTTAGGTTTGGCTGCCGGTGTCTTTTTTAGGGAATTTACAAAATTCAATGGCTTTAACGGGGTTTCATATCTAAGCTTGATGCATGCCCATGTTTTGGTTTTAGGGGTTGTCCTTTCCCTGGCTGCCTATCTTGCATTTAAACAGGTTCCGGCTATTGACGAAAAAAAACTTGCCTGTGTCAGAAGAGCTAATTATTTTTGGAATACGGGGCTTCTTATTACTGTAGTTCTCATGCTTTTGCGAGGTATTATTACCGTTTTAGGAAATAATTATACCTCAAAAGCCCAAGATGCAGCCCTTTCAGGTATAGCCGGAATAGGCCACATCCTTTTGGCTCTCGGCCTCATATATACATTTTTAATGATTCTTAAGACAAGAGAAGATTAAAAGATTTTCTGTCATTTTACTAAATTTAACCGCAAAGGCCGCGAAGCGTTGGGCGTAAGCTCAACGCTTCGCGTACCTTGCGGTTTATTTCGCGATAAATGCACTTTTCTGTTTCTATGATGAGCTCGGTATCTATGATTTCGGACTTTGTGATCTTACCGTAAGAATCTTCCAAAAAAGCGTTGAGAAAACTGATAAGGGTCTTGTTTCCTTCTTAGCCTTCATATAATTATAGGGTTTTACTTTGAATAAATAGTAAAATTTTAAAAAAGATTTATTTTTTTATTACGGATACCCATTTGGTATTCAAGATCAAGATAATTGCGACAAGACCTGCGGTAATGTTTGAAAAAAGGTTGCCCCAATATATCGAGTAGTAGGAAAGGTATTTTTCGGTTGCAAGGATGAAGATGTAGCGTAAGAGCCAGATTCGTAAAATGCCCAGCATCAGCGGTATCTTGGTTTTTCCGAGTCCGATAAAGGCTCCTTGAATTGTCATGCAAACGCCGAAACCTATGACCGAGTATGTATAAATATGCAGTGCCTTCACGGCAATATCGCCGATTTCGGGAAGCTCAGGCTTAAACAGTGAGACCAAATAAGCTGAAGACGGTACAATTGCAGCAATAAGAACAGCTCCGCTTATGGCACTTGTAATGCAGCCTAAAAGACAGGCCTTTTTCGCCTTTTCAGGGTTTCCGGATCCTATGTTCATACTTACCATAGTGGTAACTGCCGCACTAAAACAGCCGGGAATATTAAAACAGATTGTAGAAATATTGCTTGCAATGCTTTGTCCGTTTAAAACCACAGCCCCGTAGGGCTCCATTTCGTTGTTTATAAGAAAAAAGCCCAGATAGACAAAGGCATAATTGAGCATTGCAGGAAATCCTACCCGTAAAAGCTCTTCAAGGGTAGGAGAAGAAAATCTAAAATTTTTTAAGCTGAGTTTATCAGGGCTATTCTTTAAAAAAAGATCATAGAACATCCATGCAGATACTACAATATTGGCTAAAAGAGAGGCTAGCACACAGCCGTCTATTTTCATTCTAAAAACATATAAAAAAAGAAAGTTGCCTATGATTTTTATGATAAGCATAATTATCATTCTTATAAACGGAGCTTCAGGCTTGCCGTTGGCATTCTTTATACCGTTGTATATAGCTTCCATAAAGCTTAAAGGCATTACAAGACAATAAAGCGAAATGTACCTAAAAACCAGCGGAGCTATTTCGCTCTTAAGCGTATAGCTTATTACCGTTCCTATTATGAATAACAGAGGAATTGATGCAATTCCCAACAAAAATGAAAATACGAAAATTTGTGTAGCAACCTTTTTGCTTTCCTCAATATTTCCTCTTCCATTAAGTTGTCCTATAATTGCTGTAGCTCCGACACTGAGGCCTTGTCCAAGGGCTAAAACAATGAAGATAATAGGCTGAGAAAAGCTGACTGCACTGGCTGTTATATGGTCAGTAAGCCTGTTTATAAAAAGACCGTCCGTAAAAGGCATCATTGCCTGAAGCATTGCCATCATAAGAGCCGGTAAAGAAAGGATGATTAGGGTTTTGATAGGTGAAGCTGTTAAAATAAGCTCCCGCCTTTGTGCTGTAGTTTGTCCTATAAATTTAAGCCGCATACTCTTAACATTCTACCTTATTATTAAAAAATATGGAAGATATATCATTGTAAAAAAATATATATAAAATGGCAAAATTGCTTGATATTATAGACATTTTGTATGTATATTGTACTTCAAATATATTTATATCTATAAATATTTTTATCTTAAGTTGAATATATTAAAGATTTCGTATTTTTTAGCCGATAACTTATCGGTTAAATTGTAAAATTAATTTAGGAGCGTTTTATGAGAAAACTAACAATGTATTTATTGATAATGACAAGCTTTTTCGGTATTGCCTATGCCGGCGGCTCAAAGGATATAGACGGGGTTCAGATGACAAGCAAAGAAAGCTGGCAGCAGTCGATAGATATATCCGGTAAGAAAAAGGGTAAGTACAATGTATTGATAAAGGCGACAGATATAGCCGGCAATGAAGGCTATGTGGGCCCTTTTAACATGTATGTGGATCCTAATTCTGACCTACCGATAGTAAACATAAGTAATCCTAAAAGTGAAGCCGTAGTAGCAGGCAATTTAAATGTTATAGGAACTTGCGTAGATGATGATGCAGTAGAGTATGTAGAGCTTCGCATCGACAGCGGAGAAAATGTATATAGGGCCAAGGGCAAAGAGTTTTGGTCATATTATATAAACACGGAAAGTTTTGCTGAAGGAACCCACACCATAGAGGCATGGGGAGTAGACATTAACGGAGTAAAGGGCAAATCCGTAAAACGCAGTTTTTACATAAACCGTTTATCCCCCATAACTGATATATCAAATAGGAGCGTAGGGGAGTTGGTTTCCGGGACAATAGTCATGGAAGGAACTGTAGAAGACGGTAACGGTATAGAAAGACTGCTTTATTCTCTTAATAACGGGGAGAACTTTGAAGAAGTAAAACTATCTTATAACAAAAAAACAAAGCAGTCAAAGTTTTCGCTAAAGGTAAACACAAAAACAATAGATGACGGACCTAAGGTAATCTGGTTTAAGGCAATAGATAAGCAGGGGAGCGTCGGTATACACACATTTTTATTGTTTGTAGATAACACGGCACCTAAGGTTGAGTTTATCTATCCCCAAGAGGACGGCCCAATGGCCCCAGTATTTTCCGTGGCAGGAAAGGCATTAGATTCGGCCGGTTTATCGAGCCTTTCGTGGAAGTGTAACGGAGAAGAAGGAGAGTTTGAACTTACTGCAGGGAACCACTATTGGATAAAAGAGTTTGATGTAAGTAAGGGCGGCGGGAAAAGTGCCGTTGTAGAGATTACTGCAAAAGACATAGCCGGCAACATTGTTAAGGCAAAAAAGACATTTAATATAGATAGGAGTAAGGGCTCCCCTGTTATAGAAATGCTGAGCCCCTTACCTGACGGAAAAGCTTCAGGCGATCTTTATATTGCAGGAGCAATTTATGACATGTATGGAGCAGGTGAGGTAAGATACAGAATAGACAAGGGCGAAGAAAAAATAATTGAAGCCTTTAATGCAGGCTTTTTCGCTGTAGAAAGAGGTTTAAGTGCTGGGTCACATACATTAACCATCTATGCCGTAAACAAAAAAGGAATTAAAGGTACTCCTTTGAGCTTAAAGTTTAATATAGAAGGAGCCGCCCCCGTAATATCTTTTGATAACGGAGAGACAGTAATTCCCGTTTATACCTCACAGACTAAGGTAGGAACCTCTGTTCATGTAAAATCTTCATCGGGGTTAAAATATATAAGTGCAGGGTTTAACGGAGAAGAAGAATCCGTTTTACCCTTAAAGCCCGGACAGACCGATTATGTTATAAAGACAAACATAAACGCCAAATCTTCACCCGGTATATATACTGTTTCTGTTACAGCTGCCGACATAAACGATAAGGTAAGTAAACAAACTTTAGTAATCAGGGTATTAAATGTATCGGGATCTGGCGGAGAAGAGAACTTTGCCTGGTCAAGGGGTATGGTAAACGAAAACAATCAGCTGGTTTTGAAAGAAGATCAGGCTTTGGAAGGAGTTTATCAGCCTAGGGAAGGGATGTTAATAGAGTCTTTGGAAGTAGTAGGCGGAAAAAACATTGAAGCCGAAAAAGAAGGAGATTTAATAAAGCTTACATTCAAGGAGGAAGGGAACTATAAGGGAGTAGGAGTAAAGATAACCGACAGTGAAGGAGTAGTCTTTACAAGCCCCTTGGTAGATATTCTTGTTGATAAAAGCCGCCCTGTTATAAGCCTTGACATGAGTGAAGAAGCCTCATTTGTAACAAACAGCATAATCTTAAAAGGCAAGGCAGAAGACGACAACGGCCTTACAAAGGTAGAATACACCCTTGGCGGAGAGTCTCCTTATGTAAAACTTGCCGGAACATTTAACGAAAAGATCAACATAGCAGGCCAGGCTGACGGCCCGATAATGGTTACCGTAAGGGCAATAGACAAGGCCGGAAGAGAAAGCTATGAAAGAAGATTATTTTATAAAGATAATGAAGCCCCTGAGGTAGTTATGATATTGCCTGAGGGCGGCGAAAAAGTAAACGGCTCGATATATTCCGCATTTAAGGTAACCGACAGGTTTGCCGGAGTAAAGTCTGAATACAAGGGAGCAAGTAAGGGAGCCGTGTGGCAGAGTTTTGAAGAAAGCTCTCTACCTAATCTTATAATAGGCAGTGCAAAAGAGCCTTTGAATAAGAACATGCAGTTTAAGTTTACCGATCTTGCCGGGAACTCAAGAAATTTCAATACATATAGTTTTGATATAGACAACAGCGAAGATGCCCCGAAGGTAGAGCTTCATTTACCTAACGAAAACGAAATAATCATAAGCGACTTTGAAGTTTCGGGCATGGTATATGACGATGATGAGGCTTCCAAGATTCATTACAGGATAGATAAGGGAGCTTATAAGTCGATGGAGATAAAAAACAGTTTTTCGATACCGATACTTTTAAGCGATCTTACTGATAATGAGCATGAGATTACCATGTATGCCGAAGACATATACGGAGTTACAAGCGAACCTGTAACTCGGAAGATAAGAGTGTCTTTGGAAGTACCTCAGGTTGGGGTAAGTTATCCTCTTATAACCGACACCGTTCAGGAGGTAACCGTAATATCCGGTACAGCCTTGGATAAAAACGGAATCAAACAGGTAGAATTATCTTTTGATAACGGACAGACCTATCATTTGGCTGAAGGCGGAGAAAAGTGGCAATACCGTATCAATACTCATATCATAAATGACGGCACCCATGTAGTTTTTCTAAGAGCAACGGACAACTATGAACAAGTGTTTTTATACTCGACACTTATAAATATAGATAATACTCCTCCCGTATTAAAACTTGAGTATCCCTTAGCGGGTTCAAAATTGGATAACAATCTTTTTGTGTCGGGTCAGGTTTATGATAATATATCTCTTGAAGGAGTAATGTTAAAGATAAAAAGTCTTGACGGAAAGACCGTACCGCAAAAACTATCCGAGATAAAACTTGAAAAAGATATAATTCTTTCAAAAGAAATAGATATAAGCAGCTTGCCCGAAGGAAGATATAACCTTGAGATAAGCGGAGTGGATAAGGCAAACAACACAAATGAGGCATCCGTAAACTTTGATGTATATAGGAAAAAGGACAAAAACAAGATAGAGTTATTATACCCTTTGAACGGAGAAGTAGTAAGAGGAGAGTTTAATGTATACGGAAGGCTTATGCTTGATAAGAGCGGAGAAGAAGCTGCCTTATATATAGACGGAAAAGAGGTAGAAAGAGTGCCTGTATCTAAAACAGGATATGTTTGTTTTAAATTAAACAGCGAAAAGATTATAAACGGAGAGCATAGTCTTGAGCTAAGGGCTAACAGAGCCGGTTCAGGTTTAGTTTCTTCCGAGGTGCATAAGATAAGCTATACTGCAGAAGGCCCTTGGATTACGATAGATAACTTTGCTATGGGAGACTTTGCGATAGAAAGGCCATACCTTAGAGGAAGGGCAGGATATACAGTATCTGAAGAAGAAAAGGCAATGGTGTATGCAAAGGGTTCTACATCTGAAGATAAAAGAGCCTTTAAGGCAAAGCGTGTTAAGTATGTAGAAATAAGCTTTGATAACGGCAAAACCTTTGTTCCTGTTAAGTCTTCTTCCAATTGGAAGTATAGACTTGAAACTGAGGATATGGCTGAAGGAAATCACTTTTTATTGTTAAGAGCCGTTATGGAAAATAAAGAGGTAGCGGTTTCAAGGACAATAGTTAAAATAGACAAGAGCGCACCTAAAGTTACATTGATAGCCCCCGGAGAAGGAGGCAGGTATAACGGAGCGATAGAGTTTAGCGGCCTATCTTCTGATGATATAGAGCTTTCTAGTGTAGAAGCCCTTTTGAGAAAGGGGGATAAGGCAAGCTACGGAGTGCCTAAGTTTATACAAGGCTTGCATGTCGAAGCAGCATTTTGGGGTGCAGCCCTTTGGAGTACGGGCTTAGGCTTAAGCTTTTTTGACGACAATGTAAAGCTTCAGCTTCATTATGGTCAGATGCTTAAAAGCCAGTTTAAGTTATTTTTCGGCAATAGTGCTATGAGGTATGGAGGGCATATCATATCGTTAAAACTATTGGCAAATGTATACGAACTTCCATTCGGTTATTATTTTGGTCCGGATTGGAGGTGGTTATATTTGGATGTGGCTTTGGGAGCACAATTTGGATTGTTTACTGAAACACAGAGCGGAAGACCTCAGGTATTGTCTGCCTTGCTTTTGCAGCTTGAGTTTCCTAAAGTAAAGTTTCATAAGCAAAAGTATTTTAGTGCGGTATCGTTTTTTACTGAAGGACAATTATGGTTTATACCGACTGATGTACAGTCGACAGGAACGACATCAGGTATAAAGTCTTTGATGCCCAACGTATCGTTTGGTATAAGATTCGATATATTTTAGAGTTAGGGGAAGAAATTGAAAAAAAATAAAAAATATTTAAGGTTATTATTATTAAGTTTATTTACTGTTGTTACATTATTGACATGTAAGCCTTCTTTGGGTGGTCAAGTAGATATATATAGTCCTGAAGGAGCAATTACTTATCCTGATACCGGCGAAACACCCATACGGGGAAGTTTTGTTATAAAGGGAACTGCAAAGGATGATGGTGAAGTAAAATCTATTTCTGTTTCTTTCAAAAATGTGGATACAGGATGGATCTCAAAATCTTATCCTGCTTCTATTCAGGGTACAGGAGACGGTTCTTTTGTCTGGGTGGCAGAAATAGATAATGAATTTAGGGGCAGATTTAGGGATAATCATCCTCTGGTTAAAGAATATCCTCTTCCTGATGGAACCTACACCGCCCTTGTAACTATTGTCGACAGCAATGATAGAAAAACAAAACTGAGCCGCGAATATACCATTGATAATACGCCTCCGGTATTTATTGTATCTCGTCCTTCTACAATTGCATCCGGTCAAGATACTTCCCCTGTTGCCGAACCCTACGGTGCAGTTTTTTTGGTTGTAGGACAGGCTGAGGACAAAAATAAAATAGAAGATCTTACCTTAAAGGTTGGAGATGAAAATTCCGGCGTGGAAATATCGAAAAAGTTTGTCGGAAAAAATATAAACGAACAGATGGCCGAGGCTGTAAAAGATGCCGACGATAACTATACCGATAAATTGTATTTACATAATCACCATAATACTCATAACAACTCATCCCCGAAAATAAAAGCCCATTTGTTTTTAACCGATAATGCACGCTCGTATAAGGGTAGTGCCCCGGAAGGAACGGGAAACACCTCAGAATGGTACTATCTGCGGGATAATAATATGCGCAGCGTATTGGCTAAAGGATATACTGCGGATATTATAAACGATTATTTTGCAGGAAAAAAAGGATCGGCTTTTTCGTTTAAAAAATCCGAAAGATTGTTGGCTTCTTTGTACGATGCAAATAATACGGAATCACAAAGTGTAAAGGCTATATTGGAAAATTCTCGTATTCTTATCGAAATCGGTCCCTTGGCAAGATATTCGGTTTTTACATTGAATCCCGATAAATCTCCGGGTTTTAAAGTTGCTAATGCTTCAAATCTTCCGATGGAGGTTTCCGCCTCTCTGCCGGAGCAAAATCTTCCGAAACCTTCTTCGGTTTTTTTTCAGGACGGTACTCCGCCGACTCTTATACTCGATCTTATAGGAAACAGAGATGAAACACCCTTGGTTGAAAATTATTCTGAAGCTGAGTCTTATAAAAAAAGCAAAATAGTAATTAACTTATACAAATGTAATGAGGAGGTTTCTTATACCGCTTCCGGTTCCGTAAAAAAATTGAATGTGCAGCCTGAGGTTTCACCCGCGTACTCTTTTAAATTTGAAGATCTACAGGCACAGGACTTAGCTGGGCAAGGCGGAAATCCGCCTGTAGTGGCATTGAACGGTTCCAATAAATTAACCGTATCATGGAACCTGCCTGCGGATTTTAAACAAGGGCATTATCTTGTTAAAGTTGAAGGTAAGGACACCGGCGATAATGATTTTCTTGCTTATAATAACAATAATTCGGCAGGCGGTGTATATGTTGTACATTTCAGATGGATAGGGGAGAACCTGCTCATAAATCCCGAAGAACCTTCGGGCTATGTAAACAAGGATTTTGTTGTGCGTGCCAATGTATTTAATCTTTCGGGCAATCCTAATGTGCGGTATAAAATCGATGCACAGGCAGGCGAAAGCGATACTCAGCTTAATCTTAAAAATCTCTCCGGAACCGAATATGAATCCGCTTCCATTCCCATCTCTTCCGTAAGCGAAGGTGTCCATGTTGTTCATTTTTGGGCAAATGACGATAAAAATCAGGAAGTAAGGGCAAAAAAAGAATTTATAAAGGATACAACGGCTCCCGTTCCCGTAATGACCTTTCCTCCGCCAACGGAAGACCAAATGGGTACTATCCGCATTATGGGAACTGTTTCCGATGACGGAGCGGGTGTAAATTCCGAATCTACCAAGTATATTATCGGTAAAAGAGATTCCCTGCCTGCTTACAATTCTTCGGATTGGAAGCCGATGGATAAATCGACCCCCGTTTCATGGGAGTTTACATATAACTTGGATAGTTTTGCCGATTCTCCCGATACATATGGAACGTTTATTTCCGGTTCCGTATATGGGATTCCTGTATATATTTTAACCGAGGATAAAATCGGTAATAAAAGCCACACGGAAAAAATAATCCGATTTGATAAAGACGGCTCAAAGCCCGTTATGACCATACAGTCTCCCCAGCAAAGTCAGGTTTTGGGAGGTTCCATTCAAATATTCGGAACCGGAACTGCACGCACAGGTGTTGTAGGAGAAGTATATATTCAATTTTCAAAAAACGGGACCTTTAACTCGCAGGATGACGGAACTTTTGGAGGTAAAGACTGGTATAATGGCGGAAACGGCCAAGCAATTCAGGGTACGGCGTCTGGAGGAAGTAATTGGCAGATAACTATTAATGAAAACGGGGAATTCAATAATCCTTCTACGGACCCGAACCATCAAAACTGGGATGTTTATTTTAGAGTACGGGCGAAAAATAAAGATACTAATGCATTAGGCTTATGGACAAGCCCCGTTAAAATTACTATCGACAAGGCGTATCCCACTGTCGGAAGCCCGGAACCTTTAAAAATCGTCAACACTGACGGTAGCACCCCTCAGAACTATGCACAGGATATGTGGATAACCGAAGGGAAAAAACTGACCGGTTCTTTATACGATGAGGCGGGAATCAAGGCCCTTAGCATCTCGTCGAGCGAATTATTCGGTTCTGTAACATATAATCTGCAAAGAGCCGTCAGTGAAGGCTGGATTGCCGAGGATACGGCACATGCTCCGAATCCTGCGACGGGAGCTAAAAACTATAAGCTGCAAATTCCTCTTACGATACAAGAATCGCTGAAAAGAAAAGGGAATTTGAGTATAAAGATTAAAATAGTTGAAAATACGCCGAAAGCACTGTATTCGGAGACAACTGTACGTATGCGTTTTGACGTTACAAAACCTGCAGTTGCAGGCGGTACTTGGATTGTAAAGAGTGCAAGTGCACTGTTTACGGGAGGAAATTTTACCGCAAATCTTACTCCGGCAAAAAAAGAACTGTACCGCGTATTGGTTGACGATAAGGTGTATGAGGTAGACTCCATCACCGGTACACGGGTTACTTTAAAAAATGCCGCATCCTTAATCGGTAATTTTAATTACGGTATCGTAGAGCGGCCTGAAATGGTGTATGACGACGGCTCGGATTATCAAATTACGGGTATTGCCGCCGATACGGTTACGGGAGTTCAAAGGGTTAAGGCAAGCCTTAAAGTTGCGGATACAGAGACCTCCGTCGAAATGACCCGTAATGATAATACAAATAAAATAACCCAAGAGCGCGGCGATATGGTGAGTTTTCAAGGTTCGCTTAATACGGCAACCGTTAAAAACGGTGAAGGAACCCTTACTATTACCGCTTATGATGAACGGAATAATGAAGTTTCCGAGACGATAACCAATGTAAAGGTAAAAAATAAGCCCGTTGAAATTAAAAAGCTTGTTTTTAGGACAGACTTATCGGATAACGGCAGCTACGATGGGGGCGAGGAATTTGAAATTGCGGATTTCGGAAGCCTTAATACAGAAAAGGATTTTAGTGGAGAAGCAGAAGTTTCTTCAAACTTTACTTTTAAAAATCCGACAAAATCGGAATTGGAAGTTACTCTTAAAGGCGGCTACGGTGCAAACGCACGGGTATCTTTGCATAAAGAAGGTAGTGATGAACAAGGTAATGGAAACGGTACAATCGGAGCTGAGATTGTATCTGCAAACGGTACTATATCAGCGTCCGGCGAGTATACCGTAATTCTTGATTTAAACGGTAAACTAGATATAGAAGACAATACGGCTAAAAAACTGTATCTTAAAGTAACGGACGGATCGGTTAGTGCGCCCTGGTATGCTCAAGCCGAAATAACCGTAGGCTTAGATGCCGTTGATGATGTTCCACCCAAGGGCTTTATCATGCCCTTCTTTTACAACAGTGATGAAAGCCGTATAACAAAGCCTGCGGATTTACCACTTGTGAGTGCAGTCTATGATGTTGAGAAAACGTCTGAAGGTGTTATAACAAAGGTAAAAGAGCCGCTCGGTCATATAGAATTGGCATCCGTAAGTGCTTTGGGAAATAATCATCCGAGCGTTTCGGGCAAGGTAAAGCTTCGCGGTATAGCCTATGATAATATCCGGCTTAAAGAGTTGAAATTAAGCGGTCCCGGTATCAATGCAACCGCAGCATTTACTTCGGGACAATGGTCGGGTAATTTAAAAGTTGTAAAAAACGGATTGAGCAATACCGGCCACTATGTAGAATGGGAGTATGAGTGGAATACGGGAGCACCCGCTTTAAATCAAACGGTAACGCTTACGGTAAAGGATGCCGCGGATCCGGATCTTACGAGCGGAGCAGGGGAAACCGACGGTAATGCAGGAACCGGTACACGTAACGGCGATCGCGGCATAACGCTTGATACCGGTCATACTGCGAAAAAACATCAGTTTATCCGTCTGTATGAGGGCGAAAAGTCCTATTTGGTGCAGGTTAATACCGTTTCCGCCGACGGAAAAAAGGTTACATGGAATGACACAAGCGTTCCGACAGGTATTACAACTTACCGCTTATATAACGAAACCTCCAACAAGACAACGTTGAGTGTGAATGTGGTGCCGTATATTACGGAGATAGAAACTCCGAAACGTATAAACAGCGGTTTAAATAAAAATACACTCCGCTCATCAGACGGTAAGTATTCGATCATAAAAGGCACTACGGCAGACTTTATAACGGTAAAGGGTTTTAACCTGTCAAGTCCGGTTGTGCGGCTTGTTAAAGAAAATGATTTAGCAAATGCAACTGAAACGGCCGGTGAAGGTCTTACCGCTACAGAAAGCGGATCCGGATTTACATTAAAAAACGATCTTTCAAAATCGGGTTATCTTGAAGTATTTGCAGGAACATCTAAGGTGCGTGCAATAAATAATATCAATAACAATGACAAGGTGTATAATAAGGAAGCCGACCTCTATGTTCTTAAAAATAAGACTTTAAACGATAATCGGTATCTGCGTGTTTTTGATATGAAAAAGACGGCTGTGAGAAACGGCTATTATCCCGAGATGATAATGGAGGGAGATGATCCGGTATTCGGTCTTATAAACCCGGCAGGATATCAATCTTCGTACGGAAAAACCTTAACTTTTTCTGGTCCCACATCTCAATATCAGCTTCAGCGGATTAAATTTGATTCCAGATCGGGAGATATAGTCGATAAAGGTACTGCTGAGACTAAAGTAGAATACATAGCGGGAGCTATTACAATTGATCAGGTTGCTATGGCAAAGGATGAAAGTAATAAGTATCATTATGTATCTGTCCATGATTATACCCGTGCAGGTATGATGTATGCTTATGACCGTTATGCAGAAACTGAAACATCAGCCAGTGGTAATAGAGGCGGATGGGTACCAGGTTCAGGTTATAGTAATTATAAGGGGAAATATGCAGGTGAGCCCGGTATTAATGCATTAGCACTTGACCCTCTTCATCATAAGAGTACGAGTATCCTCGAAAGATATGTATATCCAAAAATAATTGCAAAAGGACAGTCCGATACTTCTGACGGTGCAACTGTTTATATCGCGTATTATGATACTGTTGAAAATACCAATACTAAGAAAGGAATAAAATTCCGCTCCTTTAAAGTAGGTAACGCCCTTAACGGAGGAAGCCGAAATATGCACGGTACGATAAAATCGAATTTTGAAGGGTACAAAGTTACTGTTGAGACTAATACTAGTGGTGCACGTAGTTGGAAACAGTATGAAAATTCTGATAATGCCAATGGAAGGCAGAATGTTGCTGATGGCGGCTCCCGATTTTTTGATATGGGAATTACAAGTGATACCAATACTCAAAAAGATAAGCGTGTTGTGATTGTGTATTATGATGAGGATCAAGGGAAGCTTAAACTTAAATACTCTTCGGGTGCTGTTGACGGCTCAAATCCTCTTGATACCATAGTGTGGGTGGAATCATCCGTTTCTTTCCCCGAGTATGTGGGCCAATATGTTTCCATGGATATTGATTCAAACGGAGGTATCCATATTGCAGCCTTTGATTCAAGCAATGGAGATTTGATGTATTGTTATCTTCCCGGCTATGATTCTGCCGAATTAAAAACCGCATTAGTGGATGCCGCTTTCAGCGTAGGTCACTGGACACAAGTTAAGGTAAACAACAATAAACCCTATATTGCTTATTATAACAGTTCCGAAACCGGTCAGCGCAGTGCAATCAAACTTGCCGTTGCAAAAGACAATGTCGGTACGGTTAAAAACGGTGTTGATTCAGATGGTTTTGTTACGGGCCGCTGGGAATGTATGACGGTTCCTTCTCTTACTCCCGCACAGGGCGGTACTCCTAAGTTTAAAAAGGTAAATTTGGGCTTTGATACGGCGGGAAGGCCGGTATTAGGCTACCTCGGAGGTAATATCGAATTCGGAAGCTGGCTTGACGAATAATCGGTATTAACAGGCTTTTATCCCCTCGTCGAATTATCCGGCGGGGGGATTTTTTTTGTTTAACCGCAGGGCACGCTAAGGGCTCAAAGAAATTTGAGGTAGTCTTTGTAAGATATTCTTTAATTATCTTTATCGAAGTTGAGCGTTAGCTCAACGCTTTGTTCCCCTTGCGGTTAATTTTCGAGGTATTTGTTTAACCGCGAAGAGCGCGAAGGACGGAAAAGAGGTTTGGGGGGTAGTCTTTGTAATACGTTTTTATAAGGCCTCTATTTCTTCAATGGTTAGGCCGGTAGCCTTTGCAATGGCTTCTACGGCAAAGCCCATTTCGGTTAAGTTTTTGGCCGTTTCAAGAGCTTTTTGGTAAGAACCTTTTGTAAAACCTTGTTCGATACCTTGTTCAATTCCTCGTTCGATACCTTCGGCAAAGGCTGTTTCACGCTCTTCTGCCCGTTGTACGGCTATATCGGTTTCATAATCATATTCGGCTAGTAACATATTCAATACCTCCTTGGTCTTGCGTGTTAGATAGTTTCTCAAAATATTGTTTGCTATACACTCCTCAATGGCTTTTTGAAAACTGTTTTGAGGATCAGCTTTCTTCCATCTTCTTACTGTTTCTACAAAGACAGTATATTCATACATCATTTTGCAGTTTTCAAGTATCGGATGACCGTTTTGCTTATTTATATTTATTACCTTAACAGTCAATTCAAGAGATGATACCTCTGTCTTTTCTATAAAAGCATCAGAGAGTCTAAGAGTTTTATTTGAAGGATAGGTTTCTTCGCCATTGTAAAAGACATAGAACTCAGGTGTCGGAATATTTAATAGTTTACGGCTGTATTTTTCTTTTGATTCAAAGAGAGCTTCATAAAGGCGGCTGACATATTCAAGACAGCGTAAAGGCATATTCGGGTTTATTGTCGATTGATGTTCTGCAAGGACTATAATTTTATTATCTACGAGATAAGATACATCATTGTAAAATGACATATATAAAACCTGATCAAGCCTGATGTTTTTCAGCTGAGCTGTATCTTTCAGCTCCGTACCATGCAAAGCATTATATAGAGATAAGAAATTTTCTTTTGCCTTTTCATCTTCACTGAAAAGGTCGACGAAGACCGAATCCTTGTATTTTCTGTTAGCCGAACTCATGACCATACCTCCATCTTTTATATTATAACATAGATTAGAGAAATTTTAAAGGGTATGGACCGGTGGAAGAATAGTCTGAAATTTGTTATAGTACAAGCCGAGGTTTATATGAAAACTATAAAAATTCTTTTTATTGCAGCACTAGTGCTGCTTTTTTTTGCCTGCGGAGGCAATAAAAATATTGAGGGGCCTAAAACCGTTACGGCCTCATTGGGGGCAGAACCGAGTATTTTGGATGCTGCAAAGGCTTCGGATAGGTATTCTTTTATAGTGCTGGACTATATAAACGAGAATTTAACCGATATTTTGACCGAAGATAATGGGGAAAGAAAAATCCTTCCGGCCATTGCCGAGTCATGGACTCATAATGACGATTATACCGAATGGACCTTCAAATTGCGTGAAGCCTACTGGTCTGACGGCGTAAAGATAAGGGCTGAAGACTTTGTATACAGTATTCGCCGTATCATCAATGCCGAATCTGCCTCTCCCATGGCAATGTACTACGACTATATTAAAAATGCTCAAGCAATTTTGAAAGGAAAATTGGATTATTCCGAGATAGGTATCAAGGCCCTTGACGAAAGAACACTGCAAATTGTAACCGAAAATCCCATAAAAAATCTTCATGAATTTGCAGCAAAAATTCCGCCGCAAAGGGAAGATGTTATAAGCCAATTCGGCCTATCATACGGAAGTGATGCCGAAAAAATAATTTGCAGCGGAGCCTTTAAGGTCAAAAGCTGGGTACATAACAGCAAAATTGAACTTGTTAAAAACGAAAAATTTTGGAATGCCGAAAAGGTAAAAATAGATGCTCTTACATTTAAAATAATAAATGAAGAAAATGCTGCCCTTGGAGAACTTTTAAACGGCAGCATCGATATTGCGAATGCGTATTCCATCAGCTGGATAAACAAGCTAAAAAAAGAAAACCGCTTTGCCGAAATGAACGGAGTTGACAGCCGTGTTCAATATATCTTTATGAACCAAAAAGATAAGCTTTTTTCAAATAAAAAAATTCGTCAGGCTCTTTCTGCAAGCCTTGACCGCAAAGAAATTTGCACGGACTTGTTTGACGATATTTATAAACCAGCCTACGGCTTTGTTTCGATTGCAACCGAGCTTGAAGGTAAAAATTACCGAACCCTTGCAGGCGATCCGATTCAGGAGCTGATAAAAAAAGTTCCCGATCCTAAATCTCATTTTATTGAAGGTTTAAAAGAGCTCGGACTTGGGGATGACCCGTCAAAGATAACGATTTCGATAATGTTTCCTTCAAATGAAAGCTCCAAATTTGACGAATACTTGCAAAACAGGCTTTCAAATGTTTTGGGTGTAAATGTAGAGCTTGACAAAATCGAGGGAACTGTCTTTAAAAAGCGGAATAAGAGCTTGGATTATCAAGTCGGCTTTAAATCATGGGGCGGCGGCATTGATACGCCTGCCAGATATCTGGATCTTTTTTTACCGGGGAACAAAATTGTTCCTATCGGCTGGGAAAATAAGGAGTACACCGGCTTGGTGCAAAGAGCAAAAAAAAGCTCCGATTTTAACGAAAAACTTGAACTTTTTAAAAAAGCTGAAATGATTTTATTGGCTGAAGAATGCGGTATTTCTCCTTACGCAAACCAGACCTATAATATCTTTATGCAGCCGAAATTAAAAGGAGTTAAACAGTTTTATCCTGGAACTTACAACCTAAAGTATGCCTTCATATCGGATTGATTAATTTAGCCTAAAAAGCTATTTTTTTATGCCGATATAGGAGATATGGATATTATAACTTATGCTGATGTTCTGCATCATAACAATAGATTATATGATCGAAATAGATATAGAAAGGCGGTAAATGTAAACAAAGCCGCTATTTGGTCTAAATATGAACCTTTCATTGTTTTAGGCCCATTATTGATGATAACTTTCGGATTTATATTTTTTTATTTTCCGATTTTAAGGCTGAATTTGGGGCTTTCATCGATAAGGTCTATATCATTTTGGGAAGAACCTTCTGCGGTAAATGCAATGCGGCAATATACCATGTCTCCTTCAGAGGGCGTAAAAGGTGAGGCTCCTATCAATTCGGAGACGGTGGAAGGGGCTTCATCTTCTCTTGCTGATGTTCCTGATTTTATCGCAGCAGTTGATTTTGAAGATTATATGGTTTCAAAAGGGGATACCGTAAGCGGTATTATTCAAAAATTCGGCCTTAAAAATATGGGAACCTTGCTTTCCGTAAACGAGATAAGCAGTGCAAAAAAGTTGAGGATAGGGCAAAAGCTTCTTATACCTTCGATTGACGGGCTTATTTATACGGCCGTAAAAGGAGATTCCCTTGCTTCAATCGCCGGTAAATTTAATCTGCCTATCAATGCGATCTTGGATGCCAATGACCTTGAAAATCAAACGGTAAGTATAGGACAAAAACTTTTTATTCCAGGTGCTGCGATGAGCTCTTTTGAGCTTAAAAAGGCCTTGGGAGAGCTTTTTATTTATCCTATAATTGGAAGGCTTACTTCGCCTTTCGGTTATAGAAGAGATCCTTTTACCGGAAGAAAAAGTTTTCACACTGGGATAGATATTGCGGCACCCACAGGTACACCGATTAAATTGACCCTCGACGGTAAGGTTTCTTATACTGGATATTCTGCCGTTTACGGTAATTATGTAATTGTAACCCATTCAGGCGGCTATCAGTCAATGTACGGGCATATGCATACAATAAAGGTAAGGCGGGGGCAAGTTTTAAATCAGGGCGGTATCATCGGAACTGTAGGTAATACTGGAAGATCTACAGGGCCTCATGTTCATTTTTCCATATATAAAAACGGAAAGCTCATTAATCCTTTAACTGTGTTAAAGTAAGCAATTTTGCATAAAAAAAGCAGGATGTGTCCTCTCACATCCTGCTGGATTGTATCTAGGGTTCGCCTAAATACCAATCGGCCTAAAAATACCTGACTTAGGGCAAAAAGATTGCGTTAGAGCTAAGACCATTTTGATAGGTCTGCTCCTTCAATGTCGAATACAAACTCTTCACCGTCTCCAATCATCAAGCATGGGATGCCGATTTTCCCCTCCTTTTTGAACTGAGCAAATTCAGCTCTTTCATCCCGATATTTTAACAAAAACTTTAAATAACCTAAGTCTTCAGTAATGTCAAAATAACGGAAGTTTACTCCTTTTCTTTCTAAATATTCCTTTGCAGGCCCGCAATCGGGGCATAATTTACTGGCAAATAAAAATAATTGTTTTTTCATAGTCTAATACCCATCCGACATCTGCCGGTTTATATCTCTTTGGCAAAGCTCTTGATATACTAAGGCTCTGTCTTTAAGTTTTGCCTTAATTGAATCGGAAAAAGGCATGTATCTCCAAAATACTTCCCTGACTTCCTTATCCAATTTTTGGATGCCTTCACTTTCTTTGATCATCCAAGTTATATAATCCTGTATAAAATATTCTTTTATGTCGCCTTTTAGTTTTTGGTTTTGGAACCATTGGTAATAGTTACCAGTTAATCCTTCCTCCATCCAATAGTAAGAAGCTTTTTCCTTAGCAACCTGCCAGCGTAAGTCGGCTGTGGCCATTAGGAGCGACACCCTTAAGCTTTTTGGGTACATGGGAATTACGATTCTTCCTCGGCTTGTTACGCGGTTGTATCTGTCAAATGGCTCCCAACAAAAGCCTATATCTCCATAAGTCGGAACTAAAATAACAAAGGGAGGTATACGGTTTAGCTGATTTTTATATTGACGGCAGTAAGCCTGAACATCTATGTCTTCAAGCCACTTCATTTCGCGTAGAATGTTTTCGCGTGTGCCCAACTCTTTTGATGAGCTTCTAAAATACTCTCTTGATAGAATAGGAAAATGATTTCCCTTCCTTCCGCAAGTCATTTTTGCCATCTGTTTTACGGTATCGAATTCGCCCTCGGCTCCCGACATATTTGCCGTAACTCCGCCTGAAGCATCTGCCTTTTCTCTCAGACTGCGTACATCTGCATCAGCCTCTTTATAGTCTGAAATGCAGTTTTGCAGTTCTTTATCAAAATTGAGGAGTTTTTTTAATCTGTCGTTTATTTGCAAGATTTGCTGTTTTTGTGATTCGGTATAAGGAGATTTGACATTTGAAAAATTAGCCAGCATATCATGGGAGAACATATTATCGATTTGCTGTCTTATAGAGTCTTCAAATCTGCTGATTTCTTCTGATTTTGCTCTTAATAAATTATCTGCTGTTTGAAGTTTTCCTTTTGCTTTTTCTAAAAGCTGATTAAATCGTGAATTATCGTCTTTTTTTGTAACTCTGACTTCATCCGTAGCAGAAGGATTGATTTTTCCTGCCCCTATTTCTCTAAACCACTCATCCAAATAATAGACGGCCTCGCAATATGTGTTTTCGTCTATTATTTTTGCAAACATATCTTTTTGTGCGGTAGTTAAAAGAGTAGGTAGAACAAGGCCGTATCTGATTGCATATTGCTTTTCTTTTGATGATTTTCCGGATGCAATTTTCATGACCATATCGGCAACAAGGTTCCAATATGAAGACTCAACCTGCTGCCTGAATACGCTTCTATCTTTTGGATCTGTAGCCGTTAAAAATTTGGTTAAAGATGCATGAAGACGTTGGGCATTTTCTCCTTCTCCCTTTAAAACTATCTTGTAAAATTCTGCTGTGTCAAATAATGTGTGTGCTGTATCTGCGAAAAATTTTTCAACTTTTTCAAAATGTGTTAGTGTAAGATCCGGTTCGCTGGGATCGCGTTTTGCTTCTCCTCTGGCTTCAGGAGCTATCGAAAGCATAGTCTCCCTGCTTAAGCCTCCGGCTTTTATGTTTGGAAAAGGATTTGGTTGATTTATGTCGAAATCGAAATTAGCATGGGGCGGCGGTGCTTGTGCCGTGCTGCCTCCGGAAGGCATTACTACATCTTTGAGAAGCTCATCAAGATCTATTTCAGTTGTCGAATCCACCGATTAGCCGCCTTATCAAATCAATATGTCAGAAATGTACCAACTTTTAATATTGGAGATAAGGGGAATTGAACCCCTGACCTCTTGCATGCCATGCAAGCGCTCTACCAATTGAGCTATATCCCCATAAATATGAACTGATTATATCAGTAACATAATACTGTGTCAAGTGTATTTTACGCATTATCTTGTTATTTATTAAAAATAATTATCTCGGTCATTTTTTCCTTTAATATTTCAATCCCCCTGCCTGTTTTAACCGAAATTTCTACGGCCTGGGGATGGCGTTCCTTTAATTTCAAGACCTCGCCTTCATCAAAAATTTCATCTATTTTGTTTATCGCAATTATGGCCGGTTTATTAGTTGAGCCAAGCTCATCTAAAACTTGTTTTGTTACTTCAAGGCATTCGGCCATTGCGGGATGGGATGCATCGCAGACTATTATCAAAAAATCTGCAAGGGCCGCTTCTTCAAGAGTTGAGCGGAAGGCATCAATCAGTTGATGGGGAAGATTGCTTACAAAGCCTACGGTATCTGTCAACAAAACTTGAATATTTTTTTCATCCGTTTGTAAAAAAACTTTTCTGGTTTCGGCATCAAGGGTTGCAAAAAGCTTATCTTCGGTAAAAATTTCGGTTCCCGAAAGTTTTTTTTAAAAGGGAGGATTTTCCGGCGTTTGTGTAGCCTACAATCGCCCCTATTTTTTTATCCCCCTGTAAACGGGTTTTTCTTTGCTCTTTTCTTTGAAGCCTGACTCTTTCGACCTCTTTTTTGAGTTTTGCAATTTCGGTTTTTAGCCGTCTTTTGTCAAGTTCAAGCTTTTTTTCGCCCGCACCTCTGGAAGCTCCCCTTGTTCCCTTTGCTCCGCCCCTTTGCTGGGCTAAGCTGGTCCATCTTCTGGTAAGGCGCGGCATAGAGTACTCCAAGCGGGCAAGATCCGCCTGCAATACCGCTTCCCGCGTTTGAGCTCTGTCTGCAAATATTTGAATGATAACTTCGGAGCGGTCTATAACGCAGGTATTTAAAGCGGCTTCAAGGTTCCGCTGAATGCGGGGGCTTATAGCACTGTTAAAGACAACAAGATCGGCACCTTCATCTTCGATAGCTTGAGCAATTTTTTCAAGCTGCCCCGAACCTACAAGGCTTGCAGGATTTTCTCTTGCGACTCTAAAGCGGAGAGAAGATAGGGGCTTTAAAAAGATGGTCTTAACAAGGCTTTCGAGTTCTTTTTCTTCTATTTCTTTTAGAGCTTCTGCACTCTTTTCCTGTAAATATGAGCGGCTTATATTGTTTTTTGCCGGACTTGATAAGATATCCGTAAAAATAAGCAAGGCCTTTTTTGTTTCGTTATCGGTTATGTACACGCCGTGAAGCTCCTTTTTTATAAATTTAGCCGTTCAACTATATCTAAAATTTGACGCGGTGTTAGAACAAAGGTTTTGGCAGGGAAGTGCTTGGTATTACCTGTGATCAAATAAGTCTCAACATAAATTGGGATGATTTTGCCTGCATACATATAGTTAATCACAAAACGAGGAATAGAATTTTCTTTTAAAAATGCAGAAACAAGAACATTTGTATCAATTACGGCGTACAGCGGCACTCTATTTTCCTTTTCGTGCTGCATCGATTTCATTATTAATTTCCTCAATGCTCATTTCGGAAACGCCATAAATTGCTGCACTTTTAGACATAGATTGCATTGCTGAAAGAATGTCCGGAGGGATTTCTTTTTTTATTAAAGTTTGTTTGGTATTTTCCAGTTTCATATTAAAAGGAATCCCATTTTCAGCAACACTACGCTTAAAAAATATACGTACAGCTGTGGATAAGTCTAATCCTAACTGCTCATAAACAGCAGTCACATCATCTTTCAGTTTCTCATCAACCCTAATTTGAACTAATGTACTTGCCATACTTACCCCCTAATAATATTATAATATAAAATAATTTTTTTGCAAGTACAATGTAATGATAAAATACTAAAATTATCCGATAATACTTTTGATGTTTTATAATTTTTGGATCATTACCAAGCAAGGATTCCATTCATCCCAGAGTGTGGGAAAAACTTCTAATTTTTTAAATCCTTGTTTTTTATAAAAGGCTATTGTTTGGTCATATTCTTTATAATGTCCTTCATCTACCGTTTTTACCTGTATATAATCATATTTAGTTGAAGCAAATTTTTTCAGCTCATTAAATAATAATGTGCCGATTCCCTTATTGTGATATATTTTTTTTACTCCCATGCAATGCACATCAGCACAATCTGGGCTTGATTCGGTTAATGTTATAAACCCGATAATTTTATCATTTTCCTTTGCTGCCCATAAATCCAATTCTTTTGAATCATTGATATACTCTTTTGTGCTTTCAGGCAAGCCGAACCATTCCGGTAAATCCGTCAAAACTTCTTCGACAATTTTTGCTTTTTCGTCTTTGTTTTCTATTTTTATAATGTTTATTATAAACAACTCCTATTTTTTTACCAGTATATTACTTAAAGTGCAGTTTATGCAATAGGTGGTAAAAAAGTAACAAACTTTTGAAATATCCCCAAAACTAAAATACGCTACGGCCATTCAGCGGTTGCCTTTTAAGCATTATAAGGTACTATTAAAATAACTAAAATAGTGTTATAATTGTTCCTATAGTTTTGGGATATGAGCACATTAGGATATATTTATGACGGAATACAAGAACAATCATAATTTCAGATATGACAGCCTATTGCCTGAGCAAAAAGCGCGTGTTTATATAGATGCATATCTTGAAGATGCCGGCTGGACGGTAGTCAACCGGGATGAGTTTGTTCCCGAAGCGATAAATGCGCAAGCCGTCCGTGAAAATATCTTAAAAGGCAATAAAGAAGCCGATTACATTCTTTATCTTGACGGAAAGGCTATAGGGGTTCTTGAAGCAAAAAGAAAAGAGAATAATTTAGGTCTTGAAGTTGCAGAACAAGCGCAAAATTACGGAAATATTCTGCCCGATTGGATACGGGCATGGAAAACTCCGCTTCCGTTTATTTTTCTTTCAAACGGCGAGACCTTGCTCTTTAAGGATATGCACGACGAAAAACCGAGTTATAAAGTTCTAAAAAAAATGCTAACCCCGAAAGATATTGTTAATTTGGCCGGCGACGACATTGATTCGGAATATGCAAAACTTCCTTCCGTCCCGTCTGTAGGGTCAAAAGGTTTAAGAGAATGTCAATTTGAAGCAATTACGAAGCTGGAACTTTCATTTAAGCAGGGATTCAAAAAGGCTCTTATCGTTTTAGCTACGGGTGCCGGAAAAACATTTACTGCTTGTACCGCAGCATATCGTCTTTTGAATTATACATCCGCAAAGCGGGTCCTTTTCCTTGTAGACCGTAACAATCTTGGGAAGCAAGCCGAAGGCGAGTTCGGCACCTATAAACTTACGGAAACAGGTAATCCTTTTTCAGATGAATACATTGTTCATCGTCTTAAAAGTGTTGAAAAAATAGGAAACGCAAGTGTCGTCATTTCAACGATCCAACGGCTTTTTGCAGTACTCACGGGGCAAGAAATAAACGATGCCGACGATGACGAAGAAACGGATAATGATGAAAACGCACCGGGAAAACGAATTCAGTTTACCGGAAACATACTTTTACCGCCGGATTTCTTTGACGTAATTATAATTGATGAATGTCATCGTTCGATTTACGGAGATTGGCGGCAGGTTCTTACCTATTTTAATAATGCAAAAATCATCGGACTGACGGCAACTCCGACACCGGAAGCTGAAGCGTTTTTTAATAAAAACCGAGTAGTAAATTACACTTTGGAAAAATCTATTGCCGACGGTGTTAATATTCCTCCGCGTGTGTATAGAATTAAAACCGAAATCTCGGAAAGCGGCGGCACCATTAAAGACGGTGAAAAAATCAAAAAAGTTTCCAACTGGAGCGGTAAAAGAAAAACGCAAAAGCAGCATGAAGACCACCAATTCACCAAAACGGACATAGACAGAAGTGTCGTGATTCCAGCACAAATCGAAACGGTTGTTCAAGCATATAAAGATTCCATCTATGAGTCTCTGTACCCGGACAGAAAAAAAGATTGGACAATGATTCCAAAAACGCTTTTCTTTGCAAAAACAGAAAACCATGCAGAAGACATATTGAAAGCAATCAAAAAGGTTTTCAAAAACGAATTTCCTAACGGAGAAATACCCGAACATTATGCCCAGTTGATTACGTGTAAATCCGGAAATTCAAATCAACTGATCAGCGATTTTAGAAATAACAAAGATTTTCGGATTGCAATTACCGTTACCCTTGTTGCAACAGGCACCGATATCAGACCTTTGGAAATTCTTGTTTTTATGCGCGATATACATTCCGAAGTTCTCTACACTCAGATGAAAGGACGCGGATGCAGAACATTTGCCGACGATAAACTAAGAAACGTAACCTCAAATGCGATCTCAAAAGATTTTTACTATCTTGTGGATGCTGTAGGCGTAACGGAGCATGAAAAATCAATGCCGGCTCCGGGCGGAAACGGCGATGTAAAAAAAGTCTTGCCGCTCAAGGACCTTCTTGAACATCTTGCACACGGAGAATTATCCGATAATAATTTGGAACTTTTAGCAGACTATCTTTCACGCGTAAATAAAAAAGCCGAATCGGAAGATATTATCGAACTTAATGACTTACTCGGTACTATTACCGTAAAACAATTGGCTGTAAATATTTTTGAATCAATCGCACCCGAGTCTTGCAGTTTACCCCCCTACAGAGATATTAACGAGCCGAACACAGAAAGAAAGATTTTGATTTCCCCGCTCATAAACAACGTAAAAGCCCGCAAAAAACTTTTGGAAATCAATGCCGGATTTATTAAAATTGCCCTTGAAAAACAGGATACGTTAATTTATGCAGGATTTTCAAAAGAGCAGGCAAAAGAATATATTGCGACATTTGAAACCTATCTTGATGACAATAAAGATGAAATTGAAGCGTTACGGATTCTTTATAATCAGGAAAAAATCGCCATCACGTATACAATGCTTAAAGATTTGGAAAAGAAGCTGATTGCGTATAATAACCAGTTCAAGCCGGAATTCTTATGGACGTGCTATCAAACGCTGGATGGAGAAAGCGGAAAAGTAAAGCCCTTAAACAGAGAAACGGAACTGGGCGTTTTTACCAATCTTATTCAACTGGTAAGATACGGATATAAGTTGGATGATGAACTTGTGTCCCTTAAAAGGCGATTCGGCAGCTATTTCAACCTTTATTGCGGACAGGCTTGGCGTAAATTCACGCCGGAACAAATTGAAATCGTGCGGCAGATTGCAGAATATATCGTTCAAAACGGCTGTATCACGAACATTGAATTAAACAATGCAAAGCATGATTTGTTTGTAAAAGCCGTTCCAATCTTCGGAGCCGACAAACTAAATGCGGAAATGCAGACAATTTCAAAATACTTATTCTACGGAAAGGCAGCATAAAAATGGCAAAAAAAGAAGCAACACAAACAAAACCGGAACAGGCTCTTACGAAAAAAGTTTGGAACATGGCAGACGTTCTTGCGGCAGCCGGTATCGGATTTACTGATTATATTATTCAGCTGACATATCTCTTATTTCTAAAAATGGATTTTGAAAAAGAATCATACGGTTTAGGCAGTGCACTTCCTGACGGAAGTAAGTGGAAAGATATCGTTCAACTGGATGGGCCAGATCAGCTTGCAAAATATGAAAAGATTCTGGAAGTTTTACAGGCAGCAGACGGACTTATCGGCGCAATTTTTACGGAAGCGCAAAATAAAATTGCAAAACCGGCACTTCTTAAAAAACTGATCGGAATGATTGATGAAGAAAACTGGTTCAGTATGGACGGAGATCTAAAAGGCGCAATTTACGAAAGTATTCTTGAAAAAAACGGGCAGGATAAAAAATCCGGAGCAGGGCAGTACTTTACGCCGCGCCCCTTGATTAATGCTATGGTTGATGTTGTTCAGCCGAAAATTACGGAGACCGTTGCCGACCCGGCATGCGGAACCGGAGGATTCTTGCTCGCTGCCTATGACTATATGCGCAAACAAAGCGACGAACAGAGTAAAGTGGATTTCTTACAAACTAAGGCTCTTAGGGGAAATGACATTACGCCTCTTGTCGTAACGTTGGCTTCTATGAACCTTTATCTTCACGACATTGGAGCGGACACCACACCGATTAAATGTGAAGATAGTTTGGAACATGAACCCGAATATCTTGTAGATGTAATTCTTGCAAATCCGCCTTTCGGTGCTCGGCCTGCAGGAAGCGTCGATATTTCGACAATGCGTTCCGATTTGATTGTAACAACAAGCAACAACCAGTTAAATTTTTTACAGCACATGATGGTCATGTTAAAGGACGGCGGAAGAGCCGGAATCGTTCTTCCCGATAATGTGCTTTTTGCAGACGGTGCCGGAGAAATTCTCCGCAAAAAACTGCTAAAAGATTTTAATCTTCATACGATTCTTCGTTTGCCGACCGGTATTTTCTACGCAAACGGCGTAAAAGCAAATGTACTGTTCTTTGAAAAAGGTAGCCCGACACAAGAGACATGGTATTACGATTACCGGACAGGGATTAAACACACACTTGCAACGAAACCGCTTAAAAGTTCCGACCTTGAAGACTTTGTAAACTGCTACTGTGCAGGACATTTTGAAGACCGCAAAGAAACGTGGTCGCCCGAAAATCCGAACGGCAGATGGCGTAAATATCACGTCAATGAATTGCTTGCGCGGGATAAAACAGGTCTGGATATTTCTTGGATAAAAGATGGTTCCGATACAGTAGACTGTTCCCTTGCCGAGCTTATGCAAACTATTCAAGTCAAAAGTGCAAATATTGCCGCTGCCGTTACTGAACTTTCAAAACTGATTGAAGGAATTGAAGAATGATAAATCGGAACGAAGAACAAAACTTTAATAAACTCTCAGAAGTTATAACGGAATACAACAAGCTGCAAATTTCTCAGCAGCTTGATTATGATAAATTCTATTTATATTCGATTATCACACATTCAACCGCAATAGAAGGTTCTACCATATACGGAATTTGAGTGAGCAGATAGAAGAATATAAAACTTCGCTTGAAATGAGCGGCAGCTGATAATGGCTGTTACAGGGAGATTATAACGTGAACACAAATGCATTACGTCAAAAAATTTTAGACCTCGCAATTCACGGAAAGCTGGTAAAGCAAGATCCGACCGATGAGAGTGCAGCCATACTCCTTGAAAAAATCCGTGCAGAAAAAGAGAAAAAAATCGCTTCCGGAGAGATAAAACGCGGTAAAAATGATTCGTATATTTTTTTCGGTGATGATAACAGACACTATGAGAAGTTCGCAGACGGCAGAGTAAAGGATATCGAGGACGAAATCCCGTTTGCCGTGCCGGAGGGCTGGGCGTGGTGTAGGTTGGGGGTAGTGGCAGATATTGCGAGAGGTGGCTCACCGCGACCTATTGAAGACTTCATTACTGACAAAAAAAATGGTATAAATTGGATAAAGATAGGTGATACGGTTCCGGAAAGTAAATATATAATTTCTGCAAAAGAAAAAATCAAACCCGAAGGTAAAAAACATTCTCGTTTTGTTCATGCAGGGGACTTCCTACTAACAAATTCTATGAGTTTCGGTCGGCCTTATATTTTAAAAATAGATGGCTGCATACATGACGGCTGGCTTGTTTTTGCTGATATAATAAAGTATCTTCTAAAAGATTTCTTGTATTATGCTCTAAGTTCTAAGTATATTTACAACTCATTTTCTTTGGTTGCCGCAGGTTCAACTGTCAAAAATTTAAAGGCTGATACGGTAAAGCAAGTTTTATTTCCCCTTCCTCCACTCTTAGAGCAGAAGCGTATAACTACAAATATAGAAGCAATCTTTGCACAAATCGACCTGCTGGAACAAAATAAAGCCGACTTACAGACAGCCGTCAAACAGGCAAAGTCAAAAATCCTCGATCTTGCAATCCGAGGGAAGCTTGTTCCGCAAGATCCTGACGATGAACCTGCAAGTGTTATGCTGGAAAAACTCCATGCTGAAAAAGAAGCTAAAATCGCTTCCGGAGAGATAAAACGCGGCAAGAATGATTCGTATATTTATAAAAATTCTACTGATAATTGTTATTATCAAAAATATACCGATGGCGGCAAGGAAAATATCTCTGATGAAATTCCATTTGATGTACCGGAAGGGTGGGCATGGTGTAGATTGCCCGAAGTATGCAGAAAACCAATTACTGATGGTACGCATAATTCACCATCGAATAGCGCTTCAGGGGACTTTCTTTATATCACAGCAAAGAATATAAAAAATCTAGACATTTGTTTAGATGATGCAACGTATATTTCTAAAGAAATACATGAGTCTATTTATAGTAGATGTTCACCTGAGTTGAATGATATCTTATTAACTAAAGACGGAACTATTGGAGAAGTTGCTGTTAATAAGTTAAATTACCCTTTTAGCATGTTATCGAGTGTTGCTCTTATCAAACCTTCAAATGAAATTTTATCTTGGTTTCTAGCATATATTTTAATATCTGATTTATTACAAAACAAAATGAAAAAGGATGCAAAAGGTTCTGCGTTAAAACGTATTATTCTTGCTCAAATAAATGATTTTCTCATTCCTCTCCCCCCACTTGCTGAGCAACAAAGAATTGTTACCAAAATTGAAGAGCTATTTGCTCAGTTTGATTTTATCACAACTACACTAACAAAATAGTTTTGGTTCTATGGATGTATGGCTAAAAGATCAAGATACTATTAAAAAACTAAAAGAGATAAGCGATGAATAACATTCGCTTCAAGCTGACAACAGAGGCAAATTCAGTTGCAGTAAGGTGTTTGCTATAAGAATTATTACTTGGAATTGCCGATATGGTTTTTCAAAAAATGGGCCGTTTAAAGTAAGAAAACTGTCCAAAAACTGAAGTTTCCGGACAGTTTCAATTTTTACCACGTTACAATGCTGTCAACCAGTTCCCGCTGTTCGCTTGCGGTTCGACGTAAGTAAATACGCGTTGTTTCGATACTTTCATGTCCCATTAAATCGGCAAGCAGAGAAATATCATTGAACTTTTCAAGAAAATTCTTTGCATATCGGTGCCGGAATGAATGCGGATACACAACCTTTTCACTTATCCCGTACTTTCTGGCATAATTCTTTAACTGCTGAGCAATTCCGCGGGTAGTAATGTGCTTTTCAAAGCGATTTAGGAACAGATAGCCGGAGTCGCGTCCGATTGACTCCAGCCATTGCATGGCTTCTTCCTTCAAAATTTTTGGAATATAGAGCCGCCTGAGTTTTCCACCCTTTGAATATAGATCAAAATATCCCAACTTAACATGCTCAACTTTTATCTGAATAAGTTCGCTGACACGAGCCCCTGTAGCTGCGAGGAACCACACGACAAAATACCATTCTCGATTTCCGTCTCTTTTAAGGCTTGATTTCAAAAATTGATAGTCAGCATTACTTATAACATTTTCAAGGAAGTTCTTCTGCTGAACTTTTACAAATTTTAACTGCAGCTGATCTTTATGTATAAACTGCAAATACTTGTTAATTCCCTGAATCCTTAAATTCACCGTTTTCGGTTTAAAAAACTCAATCAGATAGCCTTTGTATGCAAGCAGATTTTCCTTACTGACAGAATCATAATGTTCTGTGTAGTATTTAACTGTCCATAAATACGATGTAAGAGTATTCTGAGAAAGATTGCTTTTCTTCAAATACTCTTCAAAACTTGTGCCGTTTTCCATAACGACCTCCCAATAAACAAGATTAGCGATCTCTCGCTTACCAGAGAGTATACTTGTAATGTGATTTCTTGTTATTATGAGAAGTTTGGTGATGGAACCGAAAAAGCTACAGAAATGCTCTCTGCTATTCCTGAATCGTGGACATGGAGGCATTTTGGCGATGTTGCTGATGTAATAAACGGAAAAAATCAATCACAGGTAGAAGATGACACTGGTGAATATCCAATTTATGGAAGCGGCGGTATTATGGGATACGCTAATGACTATATTTGCCCGGAAAATTGCACAATAATCGGACGCAAAGGTTCAATAAACAATCCTATATTTGTGGAAGAAAAGCTCTGGAATGTCGACACTGCTTTTGGCCTTGCACCATCATCAATTGTTCTGCCTCGATATCTATTTTATTTCTGTAAATCATTTGACTTTACATCATTGGACAGCAGTACAACATTGCCGAGTTTAACCAAAACAAGTATTCAGCGTATCTTATTTCCATTACCGCCATTAGCTGCACAAAAACGGATTTTAGATAAAATTGATGAACTTTTTAGCCAATTAGACAAGATTTCTTTGAATATTATCTAAAACATAAAATATTTCTTCAATTCTAGCAACAATTCTTTTTTGCTCTGAAATTGGAGGAATAGCAATAAAAGATTCTGCCATTTCGTGTAAATAAAATCCCATTTGAGCAGTACCGGTAGCATGTTCAGCTACATAATTTTGATAAAAATTACTATCAAAAAAAAATTTTACATACTTGTTGTAAACCTTGGTGTTAAGAATGGAAACACTCCGTTGAAAGCAGATATTCATTCGGCCGTCGTAAATGCAACTTCTTCCTAATGAACCTACGGATGTGAAAAGTATATCACCCGTTGTAGCATTGGTCCTCAAATTTTCTGCATCAAACATCTCTTTCGTTAAATATCTGACATTTTCTAAATCTTCTACTGTGTTATGATTAATATTTCTTGAAGAAATCATTATATATTCTGTTTTTTCTTCGATACCTTTAGGTGGGTTATGATCTCCATCTACAAGCTTATCGCAAATTCGTCCTAATTTTGTCCACTGCCAGTTTTCCGGTAGTTCAAAAGGAATCTCATTATCAATACAAACATCATTTTTTCCCTCGAACTTCTCATAATAACAATTATGTCATATTCGTTTCGGTACAGGGCTCGTCTTACAAAACCATGCAAAGTGTGCCTGCCGTAATCAGCAGCGCACCGATTATAGATTTCACATTGATATTCTCGTGTAGAAAAATTACCGCTAATATCAATGTAATAACTACGCTTAATTTATCGATAGGAACGACTTTGGATGCTTCACCGGTTTGCAATGCCTTGTAATAACACAGCCAGGAAGCACCTGTCGCCAGCCCCGAAAGAACCAAAAATACCCAGCTTTTCTTGCTGATATCCATTATTCCGTGTTGTGCATTGGTAATAAAAACCATGCCCCACGCCATTGCTAATACCACGGCCGTTCTTACCGCTGTTGCCAGATTTGAGTTTACTCCTTCAATCCCGACTTTTGCCAAAATAGAAGTAAGGGCCGCAAAAACAGCGGATAAAAATGCAAAAATCACCCACACCATTTTACTGCCTCCAATTCAAAAAGCTGCATAAATAGGATAATATTTTCATTGTCTTATGTCAACAAAAGCATTTTACTCCTTTCCCATTTGTTCCGGTGCACTTTAGTTTCAACCGTTGCTTTGAAAGCTGTGTTACTTAACATCAAATGCGGCGAAAGGCTGGGGCTTCATTTGTACTGCTACAGTTTTGAATCGTCTATCGAATTGAGCCATTTTTCGCATTCGGGGGTTACCGAAGCGATGCAGTCTTCTTCAAAGGGATTTTTTAGGTTTGCAAGTTTTAAAAGCTCCAAGAAGGGGAGGCTTCCGCCTGCCTTGCAGAGACGTAAATAATCTTCCCATGCCGTTTTGCGGTCGGCATTGGCCTTTACCCAAAACTGTAGGGCGCAAACTTGGGCCAAGGTGTAATCTATATAATAGAAAGGAGAAGCAAAGATGTGCCCCTGTTTTACCCAAAAACCGCCGCGGTTAAGGTAGTCGTTATCGGCATAATCGATTGAGGGATTGTACTTTAATTCTATCTTATGCCATTCCGCCTTTCTTTCGGCAGGAGTTGTTTCGGGGTTTTCATATACCCAGTGCTGGAATTCGTCTACTGTGGCTCCGTAGGGGAGGAATTCGAAGGCGCCTGAAAGATGGGTAAACTTAAACTTTTCTGTCTGGTGCTTAAAGAAAAGCTCCATCCAGGGCCATGTAAAAAATTCCATACTCATCGAGTGAATTTCGCAAGCTTCAAGGGTGGGCCATCCGTATTCGAGAAGACGGGCATCCCTGCTTTGATAGGCTTGGAAGGCATGGCCTGCTTCGTGGGTCATAACCTCGACATCGTGCTGGGTCTTGTTAAAGTTTGCAAAGATAAAGGGAACCTTGTACATGGGGAAGCCCGTGCAATAACCTCCGCCTGCCTTTCCCTTTGTTGAAAGTAGGTCCATTAGTCCGTAATCGGTCATAATGCCGAAGAATTCCTTTGTTTCGGGTGAAAGCTCGTTGTACATCTTCTTTGCCTGCTCAACAATCCAATCAGGCTCGCCTTGCGGAACGGCATTTCCCGTAAGGTATTTGAGGCCGGTATCGTAATAATAGACCTTATCGAGCTTTAATCTCTTGCTTTGGCGTTTTTTTAAGGCCTGAGCAATCGGAACAACAAGCTCATAAATCTGCTTGCGGTAGTTTGCAACCATTTCGGCATTGTACTCGGTTCTTCCGAGGCGGTCATAGGCAAGCTGAACAAAGTTTTTGTAGCCGAGTTTTTTGGCTATCTTTGTGCGTATCTTTACAAGCTCATCATAGATTGAATCAAACGCGGCTTCGTTTTCTTCAAAAAAACCGTAATAGGCTTTTGCTGCTGCCTTTCTTACCTCCCTGTCCATGTCCTGCATAAAGGGGGTTAGCTGGGAAAGGGTTCTTTTTTCACCTTGGAATTCGATCTGGGCAGAGGCGATGAGCTTACTGTATTTACTGGTAAGCTTGTTTTCCGCCATGAGGTCGTCCATAATTTCGGGGCTGAACACCTTTAAGGATAGGTCGGTTAAATCAAAAACTTGATGACCGAATTCCTTTTCAAGCTCGGCTCTAAATTTCGATTTTACCATTTCTGCACCGAATTCGTTTGAAAGCTTACTAAAAAGAGGGCCTGCCTCATCATAAAAATCGTTTTCTTTATCGTAGAATTCGTCCCTTGTATCGATGGTGTGCCTGACCGAGGCCAAAGAAGCCATAGTGCTGTACTCGCGGTTTATGGCCTGTACCATATCGATAGCTTCGATCTGTTCTTTTACCGAAGCTGCCGCCTTAAATTTAGATAGGGCATCGGCAAAGCCCTTTTCAATCGCCTTCATATCCGGCCGCGTATAAGGCATTTCCTTAAACGGAACCAAAGGCAGAGTTTTTACTGTGCATGTGTCTGACATAAGTACTCCTAAGATATTGAGGAAACAGAAGTTTCCGAATTTTTTACAAAAATAAGTATATAGAAGAAATCCTCTTATGTCAATTGAAAATAATTTTGAATTATATTTTTGTACTCCTCGATTGTTGAGGCTTGTACCAATTCTTGGCGGAGTTTTGAGCCGTCAGGTATGCCCTTGGTGTATGCGGCGAAGCGTTTACGCATTTCGCGGCAGCCTTTTTCTTCTCCCTTTTCATCGCATAAAAAGACAAGCTCTTTAAAGCCGGTGCGGATTTTTTGTTCGGTATCGCCTGGAGGCAGTTTTTGCAGGTAGTCTTTAAGTTTGTCGTAGGCAACGGGTGTGTACTCAGACGGTGCCGGCGGTTCCTCTGCCTTAGGCTTTGCCTTTTGCGGGCAGGCTGTAAAGATAAGTGCGACAAGCAGCATAAAAGCGGCTCCCAAAAAGGCTTTTGTCTTAGTTTTTGAGTTGTTTGTTTTCATTTTGAAAACCTCCATAAAAAGTTGTGTGTTTGTTTTAAGGGAAGGAAAGAAACTTTTATCCGAGAAAAGGGCTTTCCTTCCCTTGCTTATTACCCATTACCCATTAAATCAATTCCCCATTATCTTAAATGTCTTCCTCAATATAGCCCTTCATTTTTCGCAGCTTCCAGTGCTTTACGTTTTTTGCGTTCTCAAAGGCTTTTTTAAGGCTTTCGGGAGTGCTGAAGTTTTTGCAGTTCTCTTCGGAAGCTGTTTGGTCGGCATAAAGCAGAGCCTTTGCCTTGTCGCTTACCTCACGGGTCGGTAAATCGTTAAAGAGCTTTGTGAAGGCATCGGCATTAAGCTTATTTTTATAGCATAGCAGGGTTTTCAAAGAGGTGCACCCTTGCACGTTAAGGGTGGCAAGCTGATTGTTTTCGCAGTAAAGATGTTGCAATGCGGTGCAGCCCTGCACGTTAAGGGTGGTAAGCTTATTACCTCCGCACTTCAGAGTTTGCAATGCAGTTAAGCCTTGCACGTTAAGGGTGCTAAGCTGATTGCCTATGCAGTCCAGCCTTTGCAATGCGGTACAGCCTTGCACGTTAAGGGCAGTGAGCTTATTTTGTCGGCAGTACAACTCTTGCAAAGCATTTAAGCCTTGCACGTTAAGGGCGGTAAGTTGATTGCCTGTGCAGTCCAGCTTTTGCAATGCGGTACAGCCTTGCACGTTAAGGCTGGTGAGCTTATTGCTGTAGCATTCAAGATTTTGCAATTTGGTTAAGCCCTGCACGTTAAGCTCAGGTATCTGATTGGTTCTGCAGTAAAGCTCTTGCAATGCAGTTAAGCCTTGCACGTTAAGGGCGGTAAGCTGGTTTTTGGCACAGTCAAGCTTTTGCAAGGCGGTTAAGCCTGAGGCGTCAAGGGCGATAAGCGGTCTGTTACCACCTGGCGTTTCTTCACCGCTACAGTTAAGCTCGATGATGTCTCCTATGAGGGCAAGCTTTCTCTCTGGGTTTGTTACGGTCAGTGTGGTTTCCACATCGCTTGTAAGCTCTGTTACGGTGCAGCCTTCCACAGTTATGGGCTTGCCGTCAGCTGTCTTTGCCTTCACCTTCACGGTGTTCTTGCCTGCCGCAAGGGTGAGGAGGGCTTTTTTTGGCTCAAAGCTTACGGTAATGGCGCAAGGTTTTGTTACCTTGTGGGGGTAGGTGTTTGACTTGTGTCCTTTAATGACGTTGCCGTCCACTTTCCACTCTTTTACCCTGTAGCCAGCATCGGCTTTGGCAGTAAATATTACCCATTTGCCCTCTTCAACCTTGTCGCCTGAAGTGATTTCGCTTGTGCCGAGTATCGCTTTCAGCGTGCCGTTAGGCGGCGTGCCTTCTACGCTGAAAGTGACGGCGTGTTTGGGCGGTGCAGGCGGGGCTGGCTTCTCGGCGCCCGCGCTATTAGGACAGCCGGTAAACAGCAGTGCGATGAGCAGCACAAAAGCCGCTCCCAAAAAGGCTTTTGTCTTAGTTTTTGAATTGTTTGTTTTCATTTTGAAAACCTCCATAAAAAGTTGTTTTGTTTTATTTAAGGGGGTGTTCCCCCTTAAAAATCCCCCGGGTTAGGGGTGCTTTTTTCTTTTTTCCGACAAAAGAAAGAAGCACCCCTATGACCCCGAAAAAAGAAAAATGCGGCTTAGGGGCTTCTGCCCCTAAGAACCCCGTCGGTTGCTAGGGTGTAATCTTAAATGTCTACATGTTCCCAGCTTTCGCTCAGTTTCTGTAGCTTCCAGTTCCTACCCTTTGCATCGTCGAAGGCTTTCTTCAAGTCTTCGGGTTGGGTGTAGTCTTTGCAGTTGCCTTCGGGTTCGTTTGTTTCCTCAGTGTAAAGAATAGCCTCTGCATTATCGCCTGCCTCTCGAGCCGGCAATGCCTTCAATATCTCTGTCATCGCTTGGGCGTTAAGCTGGTTGATGTAGCATTCAAGCTTTTTCAAAGCGGTTAAGCCTTGCACGTTGAGCACGCTAAGCTGATTGCCAATACAGTAAAGTTTTTGTAAAGCGGTTAAGCCCTGCACGTTAAGCTCAGGTAGCTTATTGTTGCTGCAGTCAAGATATTGCAAAGCGGTTAAGCCCTGCACGTCAAGGGCGGTGAGCTGATTTCTTCTGCAGGAAAGGCTTTGCAAAGAGGTTAAGCCCTGCACGTTAAGCTCAGGTAGCTTGTTGTTTCCGCAGTCAAGCTTTTGCAAAGAGGTTAAGCCTTGAACGTCGAGGGCAGTGAGCTGATTGTTGTAGCAGGAAAGCTCGGTGATTTTGCCTTTGAGAATGACGGTTGCGCCTTTTGCGGTTAGTTTGGTTTTTGCCTCGCTTGCAAGCGTTGTCTCGGTGCAACCTTCCACTGTTATGTCAGAGCCGTCCTCCGTCTTAGCCTTGACTTCGATGGTGAGATTGTTGGGGGCGAGCGTGAGAATGGCTTGAGGTATAAGCTCAAAGCTCACTTTGACTGTTGCAGGCTGGGTTACAGCCAGTGTGTAGGTCTCAGCTGTGCCGTTTACGGCGTTGCCGTCGAGCGTCCAGCCTTTCACTCTGTAGCCGTCGTTAGCCTTTGCCGTGAAGATTACCTCCTTGCCGTGTTCCACAGTGATTGGGCTGGTTGCTGGCTGGGTGATACCGTCCCCTTCCGCTTTGAGCGTGCCACCTGTGCCTGCCACGCTGAAGTTTACGGCGTGTTTAGGCGGTGCCGGCGGTTCCTCTGCCTTAGGTTTTACCTTTTGCGGGCAGGCTGTAAAGATAAGTGCGATGAGCAGCATAAAAGCGGCTCCCAAAAAGGCTTTTGCCTTAGTTTTTGAATTGTTTGTTTTCATTTTGAAAACCTCCATAAAAAGTTGTTTGTTTTTCAATTTTAATCGAATTGTCCAATTACCCAATTAATAATTATCCATCATAATATTACAATTTTAGTATATTATCCATAAAAAAGAGCTTGTACGGGTAAAAAGAACCAAGGTTACCAAAAAAGAACTTTGGTTATCTGCTGAAAAATGGAAGATCCTGTCCTTGTGAGGGTTTAAGTGTTTCAGACATTTTTATTTAAAAGCAAGAAATATTAAAAGCACTTTGAATTATAGCTTTGTACTCCTCGATTGTTGAGGCTTGTACCAATTCTTGGCGGAGTTTTGAGCCGTCAGGTATCCCCTTGGTGTAGGCAGCAAAGCGTTTACGCATTTCGCGGCAGCCTTTTTCTTCTCCCTTTTCATCGCATAAAAAGACAAGCTCTTTAAAGCCGGTGCGGATTTTTTGTTCGGTGCTTATTTCTCCGTATGCCCCCTTGGTTAAAAGCTCCCGCGTTTGGGTAAAGATAAAGGGGTTTCCCATAGCCCCGCGGGCAAACATTATGCCGGTGCAGCCGGTTTCTTCAAGCATTTTTTTGGCATCCTCAGGCGAAAAAAGATCTCCCGATCCGAAAATAGGAATTTGATAAGGCTTTGCAAATTGAACAAGCTCTGCAAGAATGTTCCAATCGGCCTTCCCCGAATACACCTGTGCACGGGTGCGCGGATGTAGGGTGAGCATTTTAACACCGGCATCGATTGCGGCTGAGGCTGCTTCTTTCCAGTTGAGTTTATCAGCGGTAAAGCCCGATCTTATTTTAAGGGTTACGGGTATCTTATATGGAGCCATTGCATCGTTTACTGCCTTTACAATTTTGTATAAGAGCGGAATGTCCGTCATCAGGGCCGAACCTGCTCCATTTTTGGTAATCTTTGCCATAGGACAGCCTGAATTTATGTCGATACATTCGGGAGAATATTTTTCGGCGATTATTACGGCTGTTTTTGCCATATATTCGGGATTTGAGCCGAAAATCTGCACGGCATAGGCCTTTTCGTTAGGAGCTCTTCCGATTAAGGTTTCAGTTTTATTGGAATCCCTCACGAGGGCTTCAGAGGAGACCATTTCGGTGTATGTAAAATCTGCACCGCAATCCGCACAGATTGAGCGGAAGGCCTTGTCGGAATAGCCTGCAACAGGGGCCAAAAATATGTTTCCCGATAAAAGAAGCCCGCCTATTGAGACGGGCTTGTAAAGCGGTGTTTTTGCCATCTTATTCCGGCAGCCTGAAGAGTTTGCAGCTGTTTTTCCAAAGCTGATCGGCAAGTTCTTCAATATCCATCTTTAACATTTCAGCCATAAACTTTACAGTCTCGATTGTATTGGCCGGCATGTTCCTTTGGCCTCGGTATACCGAAGGAGGCATAAAGGGGCTTTCGGATTCGACTACGATTCGGTCAAGAGGAAGCGCCAATACCGTATCGTGCAAGTTTCTTGCATTGCGGTAAGTCAAATTTCCTGCAAAGGAGAAGTATAGGGGAAGCTTTAAGGCTTCTTTTGCATAAATATCGTCTTCTGAGTAGCAATGTAAAACGCCGCCCTCTTTAGGAATTCTTTCTTTTAATATGTCAAGAAGGTCCTTGCCTGCTTCCCTGTTATGGATAATTACAGGAAATCCCGCTTTTGAAGCAATGTCAAGCTGGGCTATAAAAAGTTCAATCTGAGAACGCTTGTCTCCGTATTTTTTGCAATAATCAAGACCTATTTCTCCTACAGCCACTACATTGGGCAATTTTAAGCTTTCTTCTATAATTTTTTGCCAGTCCTTTCCCGGGGATGTAACTTCGGAAGGAGATACGCCTACGGCATGGTATACTGCAGGTGAAAACCTGAGAGTCTCGTACACCTTTGAAAAGTCGTGGAGGCTGTTACATATACTTATTATCCTTGTTACAGAGCCTTGTCTGGCTTCCTGTACAACCCGCAACTGCTCAATCGGATCAGAATAGATCAAGCCGAGATGAGCATGAGTATCAAAAATCTGCATATTATTCTTCCATATAAACTGATGTTATAAATTTTTACCTATTAACTAAGGTAACATTACCGTCTTGTACAGAATAACATAGAAAAGCCTAATCGTCAACTTAAATTTAAAAAATATCTTGCTTTTTTGACGATTTAGGTATATCATTATGATGTAGGTATATTTTTGGAGGTATATATGTATGCTCAATGTTTCGATCCTTGGTGTATAGCGGCTCTAGTCTTGTTTGCAGTTATTTCGGTCATTCATTTAATCAAGTGTTTTAGGCAAAAACAAAAATGGGCTGATATTACAAAGTTTATGTTGATGCCGTCTCTTCTTTTATTCTTTTTGGCTTTCAGTTTTGTAAGTATCCAAACATTTTCGATTCTAAATCTTTTAATAATTATTGCCTTGATTTTCAGTTTTTTGGGAGATGTTGCCCTTCTTTTTGACAGCGAAAAACAAAACTTTGCTCTTGGGGTTTTATTTTTTGCAATTGCTCAAATCTGTTATATAGTTTTTGCTATACTCGGTGCCAAGGTTGAATATATTCCTGTCATTCCCGCAGTTATCATTGCCGTGATTTTTTTAGCCGTAATTATTTACAGCATAATGAGAACAAAAAAACACTTAAAAGGACTTAAGCCTATCGTCATAACTTACGGGCTTATACTCGCATCGATGAGCTGGCTCTTTATAGTTTTTGCCTTTGCAAATCCTTCAATTGGGCTTATATTGGCTGCTGTAGGAAGCGTTTTGTTTATCATATCTGATGCCCTTGTGTCTGCACAATACTTTTTAGGAGGCAAGGCCGGAATGCGTTTTATAATCATGAAAACCTATATTCTTGCCCAACTTTTAATCGTATTAGGTGCCATAGGAATTATAGGGGCCTAAGGCTTAATAAGGGCCTTTAAGAAATCAAAGCGGCAGCGGTTAAGAGTCTTCTCCGTTGCCGCTTAATTTTTGTACTGCAAACATCTACTTGACAAAATTTCTATTTTACGCTAGTATCCGAATATCAAATTTTAAAATTTATGGGAGGTGCTCTATGACTATAGTATTACTTTTAACAAGCGGCAAAGATCTTACTCCCGGAAGCTCTTTATAAACTGCATTTTATCAAATCAATTTTATTTATTAAGATTCTCACCTTAAATTCACTTGCTTGGTTTTATTCGTATTCAAGTTTGCCGATTTTTAAATCCGAATTTTTTGTGATGTAGATCCCGGGAGAAAATAATTCTCTATGTATAAGGAAACATTATGGAAACAATTTTAAATTTCGGGTTTGAAGATTTTTTTAAGGATAAAAAAATCGAAAAAGAGGTTGGACGTATTATTTTTTTTGCCGGGAATACTTATAAAATAATATGTAAAGACGGTGAAAAAGAAGCCCGTTTAAAAGGCTCTTTTAAAAAAGAATGCGAGGTATCCGGTACTTATCCTACGGTAGGAGACTGGATAGGCTTTGAGTCTCAAGAAAATTCTTCGATTGCACTTATAGATTTTTTATACGAGCGTAAAAATAAAATTTCGAGGACGGATCCTAGGTCAGGGATTGAGCTTGAACAAATTATTGCGGCTAATATCGATACGGCTTTTATATGTATGTCCTTAAACAAAGATTTTAATTTAAACCGGTTGGGCAGATATGTTTTTGCATTGCAAAACATCGAAACCGTTTTGCTTTTAACTAAGGCGGACTTATCCGAAGCAAGGGAAGATGCCGAAAATTTAATAAAAAAGATTTATCCTCATTTAAAAGTCTACTGCATAAGTATTTATGAACCCGAAAGCTTAAAAAATATAAAGCATTATTTTAAAAAGGGAAAGACTTCGGTGCTGATCGGTTCTTCCGGTGTCGGAAAATCGAGCCTTGTAAACAGCTTAACCGGAAAAGAAATTTTACGCACAAGCGAAACAAATAAAAAAATAGATAAGGGCGTTCATACTACAACGAACCGTCAGATAATTTCTTTAGGAGAAGATTCGGGCGTTATAATGGATACTCCGGGCATGAAGGTTCTGGGTATCTGGGATTCGGACAGCGGGGAAAATTCTTTTGCCGATATTACCGAGCTAAAATCCAAGTGTCTTTTTAGCGACTGTACGCATACATGCGAAAAAGGCTGTGCCGTTTTAGAGGCTCTTAAAACAGGCTTACTGGATAAAAACAGGTATGAACTCTACCTGCAATTATTAAAAGAGGATAGAAGAAAAATAAGACGGGAAAAACGGCAGGAAAAATTCTTAATAAAGAAGGAAGAAAAAATCCAAGTCGGCAAAAAGGCGCTTTAAAGAAAAGAAAAACATAAACCAAACCTTTAAAAAAGATTTGGAGGAGCTGCTTTATGAATAAGTTTTTTTATTTCTTTCCATGATTTTTTTCAATACTCACTTTTTTTTTACCGAAAATATGTTATAATGACCTTAGGTGGTATAGATGATTAGAGATAGACAAAAGATAGAGGCTTTAAGTAATACTCCTCTTTTTGCAGGATGGGATGAGGTTTACTTAAAGGACATAGCCGATAATGCAGGGATAGACAGTTACCAAAAAGGCGATATTATTTTTAAACAGGATACAAAAGGTGACCGCTTTTATATTATTGTAGAAGGAAATGTTATCATTTTATCTCCTGAAGATAAGTCGGTCCTTGCCGAATTCGTAGCAGGTGAAATGTTCGGTGAAACAGCTATGCTTACCCAGGATGAACAAAAGGCCATAGCTTCTGCCAATGAGGACACCATCATCCTGTCTTTTCCGAAAGACGGAATACCTATGGAAAATGTCTTTAAGGATAATCCCGTAACCTATGCCCAACTGTTAAAGTCTTTCTTGGTTATGGTTTCAAGAAGAACCCGAAAGGCAAACTCTTTAATAAAAGAAAACTCTCCCATTATGCAGGAATTACAAAAGCAGGTTTACGGGGATAAGCTTACGGGCCTTTTAAACAAGGCCTATCTTGAAGAAAACATTGCAGAGTTTATGAAAAGCTCTTTTTCTCTTATTATGATGAAGCCCGATAATTTTAAGGCTATCAACGACACTTACGGCCACGAAAAAGGAGATGCCTGTCTTACCTTTATAGGCAATCATTTAAGCCGTTTTTTGGATACCGATTCTGTTTTAATGCGTTATCAGGGAAACGAGTTTGCCGTTTTAACTCCAAAATTGGACCGTTCCGGGGCTGCAAGTTTAGCCGAAAAGATAAAGGCTGAGCTTGAAAATTTGGATATATCCCCTGTCTTAAACAATCCTTTTAAATTAAGCATGAGTTTAGGCATCTTGCTCTATCCGGATACAAAAATTGAAAAGGCTGACTTTATAAAACAATGCTCTGAAATGCCTCTTATCGGACGGGCCCGCGGCGGCTCCAAGATTCTCTTTGAGGAGGATATAAATGAATAGCTCAAAACAAAAATGGCTTGAAATTTTACAGACGGCACGGCTCTTTGCTCATCTTTCTCTGAGTGAGATTCAAGTTTTAGCTGAGGCCATGTTCTATTCCGAATTTGAAGCGGGGCAGGCCCTCGTCTATGAAGGCGAATCGGGCAACGAGCTTTTTATCATAGTCAAGGGTACTATTTCCGTTTCGGTAAAATCTGAAGGAAAGGAAATTGAACTTGTCCGCCTCGGAGCCGGAGACTTTTTTCGGCGAAATGGCTATGCTTGAACAGGAGCATAGGTCGGCAACCTGCAAGGCTGTAGAATCTACCTCTTGTCTTGTTTTAAAATCACAAGATTTTTCTTCGTTAATTTTTGATCAGCCTAAGATAGCTTCTATGGTTTTGTACAATATGCTTAAAATCACCGGAAGCCGATTAGGCAAGACGGACGGGCTTTTATCGCAGATTATCCGATGGGGCGATGATGCCAAAAAAAGAGCGATTACGGACGAGTTTACAGGACTCTACAATAGAAGATATTTAGATGAGTCCTTTGAAAGCCTATTGAAGCGCTGTGTCCGCCAGCACATCGGGGTAAACTTTGCCATGGTGGATATCGATCACTTTGGTAAGCTTAACAGGGACTACGGAGCCGTTTTTTGCGACAAGGTTCTATTAGCTATTGTCGAAGTTTTTAAGCGTAATTTTGATACGGACGATATTTTAATCCGTTACGGAGGCGATGAGTTTTCTTTTATTATAAGGGGAATATTGGAAAGAGCCGAGTATCATTGCAAAAAAGTATGTACCGAGGTTAATGCCTTGACATTTCAAGAGCATCCGTCATTAAGAGTTTCTTGTTCGATAGGCCTTGCCGTATATGACGAAAAGATTACGGCACCTGAACTCTTAAAATTTGCCGACACGGCCCTTTATGCCGCCAAGGAAGCCGGAAGAAACAGGGTTGCCGTTTATAAAAAGTAAATAGCTTGTAAGTTTAGTAAAACAGCTTTTTTCTTCCCCCTATTGTAATTTTCCTCAACAAGTGATAGATTAAGGTCAGTAAAATTTTTTTACATTCTTTTTGGAGGCAAAATGAATTATCTTGAATCGAATAACCTCGCAATTATTGCTTGTCCGGGAGGAGAAGAGTTTGCAAATTTAACGATTAGGAATTTGAAGCATATCTATGCCCGTAAGTTGTACCAGCAAAGCGAAAAACTTGCAAAGAGGTACAATACCTCCGCTGAGGATATGATTCAAAAGTTTAACTTTTATAGCGATTTGTTTGCAGGCAGGATGTCTGTAAATAAGGATACAAATAAAATCCATGTACCGAAATTTAAGGTAGATGCCCGCTTTACATACTTTATGAACGGGGAATTTAAAACGGAACTCCTTGAAACAGTCCGCGGAAAAGATGTTTATATTTTTCAGGATGTTGAAAACAAGCAGGAAATTACCATCAACGAAGGAAAAAATAAGGTTGTCTTTTCGGTAAACGATCACCTTATGTCCCTCATCGTAACCATAGATGCAGTTCGCCATGCAGGTGCTGGAAGAATATCCTTGGTTCTTCCGGTTTATCCTTACAGCCGCCAGCATAAAAAGAAGGGAAGGGAAGGTTTGACGGCCAGCTTACTCGGTCATATTTATGAAGACCTGGATGTAGAGCAGATTATAACCCTCGATATCCACTCCCGCGAAATTGAAAATTCTTTCCATTCCGCACGCTTACAAAACCTTCATGCAAGTTATCAGATTATTAGAGAGCTTACAAGAATAGTAGATTTAAGTGCAGATTCGGAAGAACAATTTGTAGTCGTTTCTCCGGACTCCGGGGCTGTCGACCGAAATAAATTCTATTCTTCCGGCTTGCAAAAACCCCTCGCCATGATATATAAGGAAAGGGATTATTCCGTCGTTACCCAAAATGCCAAACAGTCGAATATAATAAGCATTAAGCTTTTGGGCGATGTAGAAGGAAAAAACGCCTTCCTCGCAGACGATATGTTGGGTACGGGAGGCACTCTTTTAAAGGCTATGGAATTCTTGAAGAGCAAGGGAGCAAAAAAGGTTATAGCTGCAGTAAGTCTTCCCTTCTTTACGGGAGATGCCATCCAGCAATTTGATGAGGCTTATTCCAAGGGGCTTTTTTACAGGGTCATAGGTACAAACGCCGTGCACCATAATGAGTTGAGACAAAAGGAATGGTATATTGAAACCGATGTATCAGGCCTCTTTGCTCAAGTTATTACGCGGCTTCATGAAAACCTCTCCCTTTCGAGCCTCCTCGATAACAGGGATATTATCGAAAAATTGCTAAAAAATCCTGCCGTTCCTAAAAAATGATTTTTTGCTCAGCCGTCTTTGACATAGGTACATCTTCCCTAAAGGGTGCCCTTATAGCCGAAGACGGCAAGGTCTATAAACAAGGCCGTTTGTTTTTTCCTCAAAACCTTGAAGCCGAAACATGGCTTGTTTCTTTTGAAAATCTCTTTAAATATTTATCCGATTTTGCGGAAAGCAATAGTATTAAGATCTGCGGTATCTGCATTTCGGGGAACGGGCCGAGCTTGGTCGCCGTATCCGAAAAAAACGAAAGCAGGGATTTTTTGCTTTTGTGGAACAAGACATCTTCCGTCACTTTGAACGGAAACTCCAAGGAGAAAAATCCTCTTTACGGTAAATCCATCTTTTTGCCCCGCTTGGATTTTTTCCGAAGTTCTTATCCCGAAATATTTGATAATGCAAAATATATTTTATCGGGCCCTGAATATTTAATTTATAAGCTTACAAAAAATGCAGTAACGGTTTTACCAGAAAAGAGATATGTATCCGCTTATTGGTCGGATGAAGAGCTAAAGGCCTTATCAATACCTAAAAAAAAGATTCCGCCCTTTGTTCTCCTAGGAGAGCATTGCGGCCTTTACCGTAACATCCCTGTGTTTGCAGGGCCTCCCGATTTTATAGCGGCCCTCATCGGGACAAACACCTTGAAGCCGGGAAGGGCCTGCGACAGGGCCGGTTCAAGCGAGGGAATAAATATCTGTATCGAAGCTCCTCCTGAAAGCTCCAAACTGAAAGGCTTACGCCTTCTTCCTTCTCCCATTCCTGACCTTTGGAATCTTTCGTACATAATCGAAAATTCGGGCAGTCTTTTTTATGAATATATAAAGAAGCAGGGGGGGAGTTTTATGGACTTTGATGCATTTGTGCACAGTATAAATACTATCTCTCCCCATAAACAAAATGAGGCGGAAGGAAGGGCTATCATCGAGGCTCTTGCCTTTAAGGTAAAGGAAGGAATGGATTTGCTTGAAAAGGCCGCAGGCTTCCGCCCCGTGTATACAATCTCGGGCGGGCAGGCCAATAACAAACTTTGGCGGGAACTAAAGGCCGAAATTACGGGCAGAGAATTTAAGGTGCTGCAAATAGCCGACGCCGAGCTCTTGGGCAACGCCGCAATAGTTTTTACTTCTCTTAAAACCTATGCATCAATAAGCGAAGCCGCTGATGGGATAGCTTGGTAGCTGTATTAAAACTTTCTCTTTCCTGCCAAATCATCCAGGTCTTCATTTGTAAGCTCTAATCGTTTCATAAGTTCTTGGTGAGAGATAGGTTTTGTTTTTTCGTTCATTCTTTTTTCTGCTTCGGATAAAAGAACGGCATTTTCATATTCCTCGACCATGTATTGATAATCTTCAGGACTTATTAAAACACATTCGGGTACATTGTTTTTTACAACAATCTTCACCCCGTTTTTTTTACTTCAGAAAAAATCTTATTTGCTTCTCCCTTGTTAAATCTGCTGATGGGAATAATTGAATCCAATAAATCTACAGTTCTTAATGCATTCATACAAAGCCTCCGCAAGATTATTATACATATAAATATAATTATTGTCAAATTTATTATATTTTATATAAATAAATTTATCTCGTATTTGCATTATAAAACCGTCATTCGACATTTGTCCTTCGCTCTTTGTCATTTCCCCTAACTTGAACTGCCCCCTTTAAACGTGTATAATATCAGGCTATGCAAGAATCAAAACCGCTTATAATTCAAGGAGACCGCTCCATTCTTTTGGACATTCACGACCCCGAGGCAGATGAGGCCCGCTTTGCCCTTATACCCTTTGCAGAGCTTGAAAAGTCGCCTGAGCATCTTCACACTTACAGGCTGACTCCCCTCTCGCTTTGGAATGCGGCAGGTGTCGGGCTTTCAGCCGATTCTATCATGAAAACTCTCACGGGCTTTTCCCGCTTTAAGGTTCCCGAATCGATCTTGGTTTGGATGAAAGAAACTATGGGCCGTTACGGGAAGATAAAGCTTCTCCCTCTCGAAAAACCTCAAGAGAACAATAATGATGTTATCGAAGAAAAAGAAACCGGCGCTGCAAATCTCGAAACTGTTGAGGCGGAATTCTTGCGGCTAAAGGCTGAAAATGCTCTTATCTTTAAAGAACTAAAAAGCAGTAAGCTTCTTTCAAAATATCTAATAGAAGACCCTAATGAAGAAAACTTCTTTTTGATTTCTCTTTTAAACAGGGGAACGGTAAAGCAGGCTCTTTTAAAACAGGGCTGGCCAGTTAAAGATGAGGTTCCCCTCCGCGACGGCGAGCCCTTGGACATTTCTCTAAAAGAAAAAACTTCGAGCGGGGCCGAATTTGAAATCAGAGATTATCAAAGGGATGCGGCCTCTTCCTTTGTTGGAGATAAGTCGGCAGGAACGGGCTTCGGCACTATTGTTCTTCCCTGCGGTTCAGGAAAAACTATAGTCGGAATGCTCACGATGAGCCTTCTTAAAACAAGCACCCTTATTCTTACTCCCAATGTGGCTGCCGTTTACCAGTGGAGACGGGAGCTTTTGGATAAGACAAATATAAGCGAAGAAGATATAGGCTTATACACAGGCGAGGTAAAGGAGATAAGGCCTATTACGATAGCTACCTATCAGGTGCTCACTTGGAGGCCTAACACCGAGGCGGCCTTTCCTCATTTTAAGATTTTTAGGGAAAGGGCTTGGGGTCTTATAATCTACGACGAGGTTCACCTATTGCCTGCTCCCGTTTTTAGAATTACGGCCGAGCTTCAAGTTATAAGAAGGCTTGGGCTTACTGCGACCCTTGTGAGGGAAGACGGCTGCGAGGGAGATGTATTCAGCCTTGTCGGGCCAAAACGCTTTGATGTGCCGTGGAAGGACCTTGAACAAAAGGGCTGGATAGCAAGGGCCTATTGTACCGAAATCCGCGTAAACATTGCGCCCTCAAAAGAGATAGAGTATGCCGTAGGCACAACACGCGAAAAGCACCGCATTGCAAGTGAAAATCCTGCAAAGATCGAAATAGTAAAAAAACTTTTGGCCAAGCACAAGGAAAATCAGACCCTTATAATCGGGCAGTACCTTTCCCAACTTGAGACAATTGCAAAAGAAATAGCCGCTCCCCTAATCACCGGAAAAAATACAAATGCCGAAAGGGAGGTTTTGTATGATGCCTTTAGAAAGGGGGAGATAAAGGTTTTGGTGGTCTCTAAGGTTGCAAATTTTGCCATCGACTTGCCCGATGCCTCGGTTGCTATTCAGGTTTCGGGTGTGTTCGGGAGCCGCCAAGAGGAGGCTCAGCGTTTGGGCAGAATCTTGCGCCCTAAGGAATGCGATTCTCATTTTTACAGCATCGTAACTCGCCAAACCATAGAAGAGGGCTTTGCCGAAAAGCGTCAAAAGTTTTTGGCCGAACAGGGCTATGACTATTCGATTCTAACCGAAGCCGAACTGGATGATTGTGCCGGAAGCTCATCTTAATTTAGGAAACCATATATGAATATTGTTTTGTTTTCAGCCGATGATTTTTTAAACGATGATTGCGTACAATCTTATTGCGTAAACTCCGATTTATCCGATTTAATTGAAGAAAGATTTTTTCAAAATACCGAAGATAGGTGCTGCGTTTTTTATAAAAACGATGAACGCTATCAGCACATAAAAAAGGTCTTGCACCTAAAGGAAGGCGATGTTTTTAAGGCCGGTCTTATAAACGGAAACATAGGAAAGGCTCTTATCTCTCACCTTTCCGAAGAAAAAATAGTTTTTTCTTTTTCTCCGAATAGAACCGGTAAAATTGAAAGAAAGCCGCTCACTCTTCCTCCGATAAAAATAATCTTGGGCTTTCCACGACCCATTCAGTTGAGGCGTATCCTGCGGGATGCGGCTAGTTTGGGCTTTTTAGAAATCATATTATGCGGAACGGAATTGGGAGAGCAGTCCTATTTAAAGTCAAACCTTTCAAGCCCCGAAGAAATAAAAAAATACATTATCGACGGAATCTCTCAAGCAGGCCAAACCCTAATGCCTAAATTTTCTTTTTGCAATTCGGTAAAAGAAGCTTTAAAAGATTTAAAAGACTCCTCGTTCAAAGGGAGCAAGGTTCTTCTCGACATAGGAGCCTTTCCATCACTTTCTACGTTTAAGATGCAGGAAGGGGAAGATTTAACTATAGCAATCGGAAGCGAGAGGGGCTGGACTCAAAACGAGCGGGAAGCCTTTTTAGCTGAAGGCTTTGTTTCTTACTCAATGGGGAAACGCATCCTCCGCACCGAAACTGCCCTTACCTCCGCCTTAGCCGTTCTCCTTGCAAACAACGGCTTTTGGGGATAGGGCCATTGGGCTTAAACCTGCCATATAAGTTCATTTTAAAAACGCCGATTTTTATAGGGCTTGGATTTCCTGAATGCTTAAACCTGTTCCTTGGGCTATTTTATCAATATCAATTCCAAGTTTTTTAAAAGCAGCCGCTGTTTCAAGAGCTTTTTGGTAGGCTCCTTGTTCAATCCCCTCTTGATAACCAACATGTTTCCAAGAAGCCTTGTCATGTTCGTATTTCATTCGGCTTTCATAAAGCCATTTTTCTTTCGGGCTCATTTCCATTATTTCAATAGTTGTATTTGCTTTTGCCATCATCGGTGATTCTTGGGCTAACATATTACGGACCTCCCTATCATCGGTTTCAATAAACTTCAACCAGTTATAAAGTTTTTTTTTCTTTTCATCCTGTTCAATATTTTCTTGTTCTTCAATCTTGGCTAAGTTTAAAAAGTGGATTTCAAGTTTATCAGAAAGTTTGTCGTTCAAGTGCTTCTCTACTACATTATACTCACTGTGAATCAGATTGTTCAAATTAAAACCTTCACCCACTATGTTTATTGTAATACATTTAGGCAATTTTGTATACACTTCACCTGTTTTTAAGTTTTCCGTATACATTTTAGCCCAATAAAAGATAGTTCTTTGAGCAAACTCACTGTTCCACCTGTTTTGAATTTCTATATCGATAATGGTATTGTTTTTTAGGCGTAGTTTTACATCTAAAACACCCGTTTTATCGGTTATCGAATCCCTATGAAACTCCTTATCCAGAAGTTCCAAGCCTGCGATGGTTTCAGGTGGAATGTCCAAAATACATTCCAGAAAATCTTGAAGAATGTCTTTGTTTTCCTCTACTCCGAACACTCGTTTAAAGGCATAGTCGTTACGGAGAGTGATTTTAAATAGTTTTTCCATGTTTAATCTCTCTAATAGTTTTTTAAAAGAAGAAAAATTTTCCCCTTTCATAATTATTGTATAAAAAGTTTGTAATAAATGGTAAAATTTAAAAATTGTTGACTAATTTAATATAAAAAACTCGAATAGCTGTATAAGCTTTTTTTCCTCCCCTATATTTTTTCTTAAAAATGTGATATACTCTCAAGAATTATATCGTTCGGAGGGTATCTTATGGAATTGGAAGAAAATAAGTTTGAACAAATCGAATATTTATTATCCGAAAAACGGTATATTGAAGTACAAAGGCTTTTGGCCGATTTAAACGAGGTAGATATAGCCGAATTTCTTGAGGCCGAATCGGCACAAAATGCCATTCTTATGTTCAGAATGCTGCCTAAGAGCATGGCAGCCGAAGTTTTTACCCTCCTTCCTACAGAACAGCAAAGTAAATTTATAGCTGCCGCTACAGACAGGGAGCTGGTTTCCATCTTGGATGAAATCTTCTTGGACGATATGGTAGATATTGTTGAAGAGATGCCTGCAAATGTCGTAAAAAAAATCCTAAAAAATACGGGCAGAGAAGAGCGGATGCTCATAAATCAGTTTTTAAAATATCCAAAAGATTCGGCGGGAAGCCTTATGACCATCGAGTACGTAGGCTTAAAAAAAGGAATGACCGTCGAGCAGGCTCTTGCCTATATCCGCAAGATAGGCTTGGAAAGCGAAACCATTTACACCTGCTATGTTACCGACCGAAACCGCATTCTTGAAGGTTTTATTTCTTTAAAAGAATTGGTGCTTGCCGATGGGGATAAAAAGATTGAGCAGATTTTTAATAAAGAGTATATCTGCGTGAACACCCATGATGATCAAGAAAAGGTTGCCTTCACTTTTAAGAAGTACGGCTTTTTGGCCCTCCCCGTTGTCGATAACGAAAACCGCCTCATTGGTATTATTACCGTTGACGACATAATGGATGTTATGGAACAGGAGGCTACCGAGGACTTTCAGAGGATGGCCGGTATGCAGCCCAACGAAGAAACCTACCTTGAAACCGGAATTTTTAAACTTGCGAAGCACAGAATAGGCTGGCTTCTTTTGCTCATGGTATCAGAAACATTTACGGGAACTATAATCGAGCGTTATACCCACTTGCTTGCTTCTATGACTATTTTAACAGCCTTTATTCCCATGCTGATGGACACGGGAGGAAATTCGGGAAATCAGTCTTCAACTCTTATCATCCGCGGTTTAGCCACAGGAGAAATCGACTTAAAGGATTGGAAAAAGGTATTTTTTAAGGAGCTGGGCATTGCCGTTTTGGTAGGTCTTATCTTAGGCCTTTTTAGTTTTTTAAAATCGGTTTTCCTCGGAGGGAAGAATCCTATGGTAGCCCTCACTGTAGGTGTTACCCTTGTTGCAACCGTAACTATTGCAAAGATTACGGGAGGCCTTCTACCCATTATGGCAAAAAAGTTTAAACTTGACCCTGCGATTATGGCAGGCCCTCTTATTACAACCATTGTAGATACTGTGAGTTTGATTATCTATTTTAAGATTGCTGCAGTTTTGTGTGCAGGAATGTTCTAGCCTATGAGGTTTTTAAGAGATCTACGGTATAAAAAGCTTTCTCAAAATGCAAGGGTTGAAGATCTGGTAAAGGAAGCTTTCCGTAAAGCTATTCACCTTTGCACGGCCCTTGTTCCCCTCTTTGCAAGATACTTTTTTTATCCCACGGTTTTAGCCTTGTCCGTAATAACATGCCTTTATATAGTTTTTGAAATTTTAAGATTAAGGGGCTATAAAATTTTTATGATTTCAAGTATTACAGGCTTTGCAGCAAGAGAAAGGGATAAGGGAAAATTTGTCTTAGGTCCCGTAACCCTTTCGGTTGGGGTTATCAGCACTCTTCTTATCTTTCCGTTTAAGGATGCAAGTATAGGAATTATGGCTTTGGCCCTAGGCGACGGCCTTGCAAGCCTTGTCGGAAAATTTTGGGGAAGGCATCACCTAAATATTTCCAAAGATAAAACCATAGCAGGAAGCATAGCCTGTTTTATGGCGGTTTTTATTTCTACCTTCGTAATAAGTCTGAGTCTTGTAAAAAGCTTGTTTATTGCCGGCATCGCTGCAGGAACGGAAGCCCTGCCTCTAAAAGATTTTGATAATATACTGATTCCTCTTATTTGTGCCGGAGCAGCTCTTATATTGGGAGTGTAAGCAGAGTCTAGCCTATAGAAATTGACGGCAGATTACAGGTTTACGCTAAGGCAATCTTTAGGATTTCTTCAGGGCTTGAAATTATTGCATCAGCTCCTGCGTTTTCCAATTCGGGACGCTTTCTAAAACCCCATAAAACGCCTATTGTAAAAAGCCCTGCATTTTTTCCGGTTTGAACATCCGTTGCCGTGTCTCCTATGTAAAGAAAATCTTCTTTTTCGAGATTGAGCATTTTTAAAATTTCATAAACGCCTGCGGGGTCAGGTTTCAGGGGTACCGAATCCCGGGCTCCCAAGATGCACGAAAAGGTGTTTTCGCCGAAGATGGTCTTAACAACCTTTTCGGTTGTCGAGTGAGGTTTATTCGAAAGCACATTTACCGAAATTCCGTTTTTGATTAGGCCGGCTAAAAGCTCTTTGATTCCGGGGTAGGCTTCACAAAGATAAACAGGGTTTGCATCATAGGCTGCATTATAACCTTTAAGGATTTTTTCTTCCAATTCTTTGCCGCTTTTTCCTGAGCATTCAAGCACTCTTTGTACGAGCTTTCTTGCTCCGTTGCCGGTTAAAATTTTAAATTCTTCCGGATCGACAGCCGATATGCCGTACTTGGCCGTTTCAGCATTTAAAAAATGAGCTATCGAGTAAAGGGAATTGGTTAAGGTTCCGTCCAAATCAAAAATACATGCTTTTTTCATAAGATCCTTATTCTAACAAAAATAAAAAATCTATTCAAGCTAAAACCGCAAGCTGTTTAAATTACCTACTCCGCTTCCATATATTCTGCTTTTGGTGTATGATGAGCACATGGGTAAAAAATTTGAAAAAGAATTGCCGGTTTGCGGCTTTGAAAGCTGCCTTGCCTTGGCAAAACATCATCCCGAAAAAATCTCACGCCTGTTTTTTTCGGAAAAAAGAGCAAAACAGTTCGGCGAGGTTTGTAAGTATTTGGCTTCCAATAAGAGATTATATAGAATAGTAGCCGATGATGAGTTGGAAAGGCTCTCCGAATCGGTGCATCATCAGGGGGTAACGGCGATGATTTTTGAGCCTGAAATCCCTGTGCTGGAACATGAAACGATAAACCTTTGGGCCCAAAATAGGGCTCAGGTTTTGATGCTAGATGAAATAGGAAATGCAAATAACCTAGGTGCAATAATAAGGAGTGCAGCCTTTTTCGGTATTGAAAACATAGTTTTAACAAAGGAAGATAAACAGGCTTCAATTACTACCTCGGCTTACAGGGTAGCACAAGGCGGAATGGAATTTGTAAACATCTTTAAGGTCTCGTCAACTGCTTGGTTTTTACGCCAGTGCCGCGGAAGGCTCACCTGCATAGGAACCGACTTAAAAGCCCACCACGAAATAGCCGACATGGCCAGATTGATCGAAAAGGATGAGGCTTGCGTAATTGTTCTAGGAAATGAAGAGAGGGGAATCAGCGAGGAAGCTAAAAAGCTTTGCTCCCACCTTGTAAAAATAAAGGGAAGCGGCAATGTGGAAAGCTTAAATGTCGCCCAAGCCGCAACCCTTTTTTGTCATGCCCTTAGTTCAATAGGGCTTCAATCCTTTTAATTACATATTCTTTTAAAGGAAGGCCCGAAATCTTAATATCTTTAGGGTCTTCATAATTCGGAATAAGTTTAAAAAAGTTAATATATATCTTATTTCCCTTTATGTAGAATTCTTCTGCGTGGGCAGGAATAAAGATGAGCTCGATCTCATCGAATTTTGCTGAAGCCTTGTACTTTTCGGTAAGCTCTGCAAGGTTTAAGGTCTTAATCGGAGCCATCATATTGTGCATGGTCTGTAAGTCTTCCAAAATCCACATATTGTTATTCCAAAAGCGGCTCTCGCTCATCGTGCGGTTGTTAAGTTTTTCCCTATTGGAAATTGCAGACATAACCCTGCGGACGGAATCCTTAGAAAAATCCTCGTTGTAAACAACTTCCATCTGCGGCTTTTCGGCAATGCTTACAAAGTAATCATCACCCATCTTATCCTTTGAGGCTACACTTTCCCAAAAGAAAACCATCATTTCCAAAACATCAAAATCAATCTTTATATTTTTCATAAAGAAACCTCCAAAAAGTTTTTTACTCAATGAGGAGTTTACACCTATTGCCGTTTTTTTTCAATTAGTGGTAGTTAAAATCGGACGTAAAAATTATAGTCTATAATTTTCCTACTTCTTCCTCAGAAAGTCCTGTGATTGTATAAATATCTTCAAGAGGATAATTCATTCCTTTCACATTCGACATACCTCTCGTATTTTTCTTTAGCTGCAAGCTCTTTTTTCCTAAACCTGCCTGAAAAATAAGCCGAAAATTTATTGAAGTAACAATAGAAGAAACACATAGGAGGTTCATATGCAAGCACTTGATGTTCGTATACAGGCTTTGCCGGTGCAAGAGCCGGAAAGAGATGATCCTAGGAACATTAAAAGAGCTGATGCGGAACCTGTACGAAATGGAGATTCATTCCTGGCAATGATCAAAAAGATGATTGCCGCCGCCAAGGATGGAAGCAAGGAGATTGATGATGCCCGATTTGAAGATGCCCGTCTTAGGGAAGACAAAATAAGGGATTCATCGCTTCAAAAGGAAGCAGGAAGGCAGAACACGGAAATTTCGGTTAAAGACCCTGTCTATAAAGACATAGTTTTTAAGACAGACAAAACCGAGAATCTGCCGAATTCCAAAGAAGCTTATTTAAAAGAGTCTAAGGACTTAACAAAAAAGCCAAAAAACGAAATTCAAAAGCCTCATTTAGAACATTTTCAGGACAAAAAGCTGCAAAAAGATATGCCTGATTTAAGTCTTAAAATTCTTAATGAAGATTTTAAAGACGAAATAAAGGACTTTTTGCCTCAAGAGGGAAAAGATGAAAGTCATACTCTTATTTCCGATGAAGCTTTAAAAAAGCTTGGCAAACCTGAAAAGAAAAAAACTGAGTCTTTTGACGAAGAAAAGGCGGAACAGGCCGGAAAATTGAGTCTTTTATCCAAGTCCGATAAAAAAGATTTACCTAAAAAGATTTCTCCTCAAACTGAAGCGGTGCAGGAAACTTTAAACAAAAAATCGGTTTCCAAATCTAAACCTAAAATCTCTGTAGAAGATTTACGCTCAATGCCTTCTGTTCAAGCAGATGCTGCTGTTCACACCACAGCTTCCGAATCGCGGGTTGAAACCGATAACTCCGTCGATATGGTAATCGATTTTAGCGGTAAGGCCCAAAATACGGCTCAGGGCTCCGATTTGCAAAACACCCAAGGCGGAAGCGAAACTCAAAAAACGAGTCAAACTTTTTCTGCAATGTTGAGTCAAGAAATAAGGGATGCTGCAGCAGACTTTGTACAAGCCGGAAAAATCGTTCTTCGCGACAATAACGCAGGAGAAATCAGGCTTCATCTAAGACCTGAAAATCTTGGAGCCGTAAAAATCAATTTAGAGCTGAGTGAGGGGAAAAGGGTTACCGGAACAGTAACTGTCGCCTCTAAAGAAGCCTACGATGCCTTTGAAAAAAATTTGGATAATTTGGCTAAAGAATTTAAAGAAAACGGCTTTGAATTTGCGGAATTTAATTTAGATTGGTCGGGAGCTTCCAGCCAAGAAGGTTTTGCCGAAAGTTTTGAATCTTTTTCAGGATTTGCATATAAAAATTCGAAGCAAGATTTAAGGCAGCTTGAAAAAACGGCCGATAATTTGAGTACCTACAGTTATGTTTATGGTCCGACTGTAGATATTTTAGCTTAAAGAGGTATTTATGCAGGTAAACAATGTTAATAACAGTATGATAACCGCGGCTCGTGAGCAGGCGGAGATGATGAAAGACTTTAAGTCCGAGATGAGTCCTGAGGAAAAAGCTCTTTTAGGCCTACAGGTTGACACATTAAACAAACAAAATTTTGCTGAAACAAGGGTTCCGAAACAGCAGCTTGGAAAAGACGATTTTCTTCAGCTATTAATTGCTCAGCTAACCCATCAGGATCCGACATCCCCGATGGAAGACACTCAATTTATCGGGCAAATGGCTCAATTTTCATCCCTTGAACAGATGACCAACATGAACAAAAACTTTGCCGCCTTAAACGAGCTTATGACAGGCTCCTCGGCTGTAAACGCCATCGGCAAAAAAGTTGACCTTGATTTAGGTTCTTCTAAAGTTTCCGGTTATATTTCAGCCGCAACACGCGGTATAAACCCGGAAGTTATGGTAAACGGAAACTGGTACAACTGGTCTGCCGTTAAAACAGTTTATGCAGAAAACAATTAGGAGGTAATAATTATGATGAGATCACTATTTTCCGGCGTTAGCGGAATGCAAAATCACCAAACAAGGATGGACGTTATCGGAAATAACGTTGCCAATGTAAATACAACAGGTTTTAAAAGAGGAAGGGTAAACTTTCAAGACTTAATTTCTCAGCAGTTAAGCGGAGCATCCCGTCCCACCGAAGAACTTGGAGGCGTAAACCCCAAAGAAGTCGGTTTGGGAATGATGGTAGCAAGTATCGACACAATCTTTACTCAGGGAGCCTTGCAGACAACGGGCGTTAACACAGATCTTGCAATTCAGGGAAACGGCTTTTTTGTTCTTAAAGATGGAGAAAAAACTTTTTATACAAGGGCCGGAGCATTCGGACTTGATAGAGACGGAACCTTGGTAAACCCCGCAAACGGAATGAGGGTGCAGGGCTGGATGGCACAAGAAGTTGAAGGTCTTAGACTTATCAATACTTCAGGTCAAACAGAAGATTTGAGTATTCCGATCGGCCAAAAAATAGATGCAAAGGCCACTACAAGCGTAGATTATTCTTGTAACCTTGATAAGAGATTGCCGGAATTGCCCGCAGATGCGAACAGAGCACAGATTTTAGAATCTACATGGTCTACCGAATTTAAAGTTTATGATAGCTTCGGTGAAGCCCATGAACTTCAAATTGATTTTGCAAGGGTTCCGGGAGAGGTCAACGCATGGAGGGCAACAGTAAATGTCGATCCTGCAAATGCAGAAGCTTCAGCAACAAGGGCCGGAATGGGAACAACCGACGGTGTTGAAAACAGCTTTATAGTCCGTTTTGACAATAACGGACATCTGGCTTCCGTTACAGATACGGCCGGAAATGTAAGCGGTCCGGCAGGTAAGGTTTCCGTTCAAGTTTCATTCAATGTTGTGGGAGCAAACCCTGAAGAAGGCGGAGCTCCGGCCAGACAGACCTTGGATGTAAACTTAGGCGAAATAGGTACATCAAAAAACACCATAACACAATTTTCCGATAAGAGTACTACAAAGGCTTACCAGCAGGATGGTTACGGAATGGGCTATCTTGAAAACTTTAGAATCGATCAAAGCGGTGTTATAACCGGTGTTTATTCAAACGGTGTAAGACAGGAACTTGGACAGATAGCCATGGCAGGCTTTGCCAACCAGGGCGGTCTTGAAAAAGCAGGGCAGAACACCTATGTTCAATCCAATAACTCAGGCATAGCCAATATTTCTACATCCGGAACTGTCGGAAAGGGTTATCTGATAGGCGGAACCCTCGAAATGAGTAACGTAGATCTAACCGACCAATTTGTAGATATGATCGTAACTCAAAAAGGCTTTCAGGCAGGTGCTAAAACAATACAAACTTCAGATACAATGCTTGAAACAGTCTTGAACTTGAAACGATAGTATGGTATAATGTAGGGTATTATTTATGGTACAGGTAACGCGGCTAAACGGAACAAAATATTGGATTAATCCTCATCAAATTGAAACTATTGAGTGTAATCCCGATGTTACGCTGCAAATGCTTTCAGGAAAGTACTATGTCATTAAGGAAACTCCTGAAGAAATTTTGGATAAAATAGTCGCGTACCGCCGTAAAATCGGCGTATTTAAAAATGAGTTGTAGTAGAAGTAAAAAGGGGTAGATATGGATATAGCGTCATTTATAGGAGTATTCGGAGGTATAGGAGTTGTTGCATTCGGTGCCATCCTCGGCGGTTCTGCCGGAGGTCTTGTGGATGTGGCTTCACTTTTTATTACCCTTGGCGGTTCTTATATGTGTTTGTTTTTGACATATCCTCTTTCATATACTATAGGAATTTTTAAGGTTATGGGCCGGGTTTTTAAGGTTACCGATTACGGAGAAAAAGCCCTTGTTCAGCGTTTCGTAGCCCTTTCAGAAAAAAGCCGCCGAGCAGGTTTGCTTGCTTTGGAAGAAGAAATTGAAGACTTTGAAGATCCTTTTATGCGTTCCGGCTTACGTAATGTTGTTGACGGTATAGACGGCGAGGCTATCCGCTCTCTTATGGAAAACGAACTTAACCAAATGGAGGAGAGGCACAATACATGGATATCGCTTGTAAACGCTTGGGCGACTCTTGCTCCCGGTTTCGGTATGTTGGGAACGGTTATAGGTCTTATTGGTATGTTGTTAAACTTGGACGATAAAAGTGCTCTCGGACCTAATATGGCAACGGCTCTTGTTACGACCTTGTACGGCTCGTTGCTGCAAAACTGGCTCTTTGTTCCTATATCGACAAAACTTACCTACCAAAACAATATGGAAGTAAAATCAAAAGAAATGATTATAGAAGGTGTACTTGGAATTCAGGCCGGAGACAACCCTAGAATTCTTGCTCAAAGGCTTGTAACATACCTGACACCTGCCGATAGAAAATCGATAGAAGCTGAAGTCTTAAAGGATTAAAATGGCTAGGAAAAAGAAAAAAGGGGCAGGAGCCGCGGGAAGCGGTTGGCTTACTACTTATGCAGATATGGTTACTCTCATGCTTTGCTTTTTCGTAATGCTTTTTGAGCCGTCTGAGGTTGATGTAACTCAGCTCTTGGCTCTTTCTGCGTCAATAAGCGGTGATCCTACAGGCGGAGGTTTTTCCGTTTCTGCAGGCAGACTTTCAGACCTCGGAAACACCATAAGCTCCATGCCCTCAATGGAAAAAGGAAAAATGCTCTCAACCGCCTTAAAAAAGGCTGTTTCTCTTTTTTCTCCCGAAATAAAAACAAATAAGATTGCTGTTACAAGCGATGAAAGGGGAGTTGTAATCAGTTTGGCATCCGATGTATTTTTTTACCCTGGAAGTGCAGAGCTTAATATTGCCGAATCCAGAGACACTCTTTTAAACCTTGCTCAATTTTTATCCGCACCTGATTTGGCGGCTCATAGGTTCAGGGTTGAAGGGCATACCGATTCCGGAGTAACGGATCCGGCCTTATGGAAAAGTAATTGGGAGCTTTCATCTGCAAGGGCGATAAATATTCTGCACAGTCTAACGGATTTCGGAGCTCAAGAATCCAGATTTTCTGTAGCGGGTTATGCAGATACACGGCCTATTTTTTCTAACGATACGGCAGAAGGAAGGGCTTACAATAGAAGGGTTGATATAATTATTCTTGATGATGCACACTTTTAGTAAAAATAAAAATGTGCCGATTATAATAGTAAGGAGAAAATTATGGCTGATAATGACTTAATGGATGACGATGATATTCAGGAAAATATGGGCTCATCTGTAGATACCAAAAAACGAGGCGGCGGTCTTATAACCATGTTGATAAAATGGGTTGCTATTGTATTGGTTGCTTTAATCTTCATTGTTACCGTTGTAGTTATTACAATGAACATAAGAGATAAAAGAGGTGCATCTCATTCAATATCTCCGGTTTCCGAGGAATACCGTGAAACAAGGGATGTTTTGCAGTGGTATCAGGCAATAGGTGTTTTGAAGGTGCACACGGCAGATAGAATTCCTGCAACCTTGATAGTTGATGTTGCCTTGGGATATACGAACAACGATAAGTCGACACCTCAGGAGCTTTCCGCAAGGAAGGTCGAAATCATAGACTTTTTACGTTCCTATTTTAAAAATAAAACTACGGCAGAATTAAAGCAGGAAGAAAAAATAAAGATTGAAATAAAACACGAAATAAACGATAATGTACTTACAAAAAATAAAATAAAGGATGTTCGATTCACGCAATACGATATTGTTGAACAATAAAGGAAAGGAGAGCCATGACAGAAGTTCTTTCACAGGATGAAATAGATCAGCTTCTCACCGCAATAAGCTCAGGAGATACGGATACAGAAGATTTTCGTGCCGTCAATGACACCCGTAAAATAAAAATTTACGACTTTAAGCGTCCCGACAAATTTTCTAAGGAGCAGATGAGGACGGTACAGATGATGCATGAAACATTTGCCCGTCTTACAACCACTTCTCTTTCCGCTCAGCTGCGAAGCATGGCTCATGTTCACGTAGCAACTGTAGAACAGCTTACATATGAAGAATTTATAAGATCAATACCTACGCCGACAACCTTGGCGATTATCAACATGGATCCTTTAAGGGCTAGTGCTCTTTTGGAAATAGACCCTTCTGTTACCTTTTCGATTATAGACCGCTTATTCGGCGGTAAGGGGCAGGGTTCAAAGGTTCAAAGAGAACTTACCGAAATCGAAAGCTCTGTTATGGAAGGCGTTATAGTACGCATCCTTGCAAATATGAGGGAAGCATGGACTACTGTAGTAGATTTACGCCCGCGTTTGGGAAACATAGACACCAACCCTCAGTTTGTTCAGATTGTAACCCCCTCCGAAATGGTACTTTTGGTAACATTGGAAACTAAGGTCGGCGAAGAAGAAGGAATGATGAATATTTGTCTTCCTTATATAACCCTTGAGCCGATTATATCAAAATTATCGACACAGTTTTGGTTTTCTTCGGTTAGGAGGGCCTCGACAGGCCAATATGCGGCGGCCATTAAGGATAAGCTTTCTACCGTTGAAGTTGACATGGTAGCCGAAGTCGGTTCCTTGGACGTTTCAATCAGGGATGTCCTTAACTTGAGGGCAGGAGATGTTGTGCGCCTACCGAATGTCAGAGTTGGAGATCCCTTTAAACTTACCGTAGGAAGCAGGCCTAAATTCTCCTGCCAGCCCGGTGTAAAGGGTAAAAAACTGGCAGTTCAGATTTTGGAAAAAATAGAAGATATTAGCGGTGATGAATTCGAAGAATTAACATCGGAAGGAGATGAGTTGTATGAGTGATGGTTCAATTTCTCAAGACGAAATAGATGCTTTGTTATCCGGAGTAGGCGGAGGCGGAATTTCACCGGCCCCTGCTGCAGGTGCAAGCGATGATTTGGCAAGTTTTAAAAAAACTGCCATGCTTCAATTTACAAAAGAAAATATACCGGGTCTATCTTCTAATTTAGAGTCTATGACAGGTAAAAATGTCAGTATTTCTGAACCGGTTATCGAGCTTTCCGATCGAGAGACATTTTTACGAAAAGTATCCGAAATGACTGTTGCAACCCTCATAGATTTTTCAGGATCAATGAGCGGTGATCACGCCTTTATGATGAGCCCTGAGCTGGCAAAAAAAATAGTCAGCTTGGTAAACCATGAAGACAGCGTAGAAATAGATGACATGGCCCTTTCGGTCATAAGTGAAACAATAGCTCAATATGTAGGAACTGAGCTTAGCTACCTTGAGCGTGCCGGACTTGCCGGTGTTTCATCTGCTCCGGCAGAATCTTCGCATGTTCCTAAGGCGATGATGAGATTACCTCAGCGTAACTTTGTAAGCATAACTTATAATGTGAAACTGGATGATTCTTCATATCAACTGTGGGAGATTCTTCCTGAGGATGTTGTCGATAAAATCGCCTCTACAATTGCAGGCCCTGATCCTTCAATGCAAGGTGCCGGCGGTGATGCCGGAATGCAGGGTATGGCTGCAATGGGAGGTATGCAAAATATGGGTGCAATGCAAAACGGAATGATGGGCGGAATGCAGATGGGGGCTATGCAAGCAGGCGGCCCTGCACAGCAAATGTTCGGTTCCGGTATGCCCCAAGGATCGCCTCAGCAAGGAGGAAGTATGCAGGCTATGAATAATATGGGCATGATGCCTCAAATGGGAATGGGCGCCAGTGTTCAGCCTGTTCAATTTCCGCCCCTTCAGGGTTTTGTAAGTCAGGAGGAGCAGGGTAATATCGGTCTTATCATGGATGTTTACATGGAAATGACCGTAGAATTGGGACGAACAAAACGCATGATTAAAGAAATCCTTGGAATGGGTGAAGGGCATATTATTGAGCTTGATAAACTTGCCGGTGAACCTGTAGATGTTCTTGTAAACCACAAGCCTATAGCCAAGGGAGAGGTTGTAGTTATAGAAGAAAGTTTCGGTGTCCGTATAACCGAGATTTTATCTCCGGCTGAGCGTATTGCGGATATATAAAACTAAAAATCGGGTGGGGGCCTTTAATGAGCTTGGGGAAAAAGCTGTCTTTTATTCTTTTCTTTTTGTTGTCGGTGTCGTTGTTTGCAGAAACTGACGGAGTTTCTAAAAACGATAATTCATTACCTTCTGAATCGGGAATTTTATTGGATGCAGGTACAAAGGAAAATGTCGAAAGAAATGAGGGAAATACTGCCCCTGCCGGAAATGAAAATGCCTTTGATTTGAATGTTGCAGAAAGAGCTCAATCGCCTGTTTCAAACCTGTTACAGGTTCTTGTTTCCTTAGTTATAGTATGTATTTTGGCATATGTTGTGCTGAAATTTTTAAAAAAGTCCTCACTTTCTTTTTCTTCCGATAGTCCGTATTTAAAAAGCGTTGCCTCAATTACTCTTGCTCAAGGCAAAAGTATTCATGTGGTTACCTTGGGAGAAAAAGCCTACATTGTAGGTGTTACGGATTCTTGTATAAACATGATAGGGGAAGTTGAAGATAAAACCCTTGTCGATACCATGAATTTGGATGCAGAAAGACGAAGCTCTGCTCCCAGACAAGATTTTGCTTCTATGCTGTCATCTGTTTTTAAGGGTGCTAAAAACAAGGGCATTGATGCAAGTTTCTTTGAAGCACAAAGAGAAAGGCTTAGTAATGCAGCTAAGGCTCGTGTACCGGAGGAAACAGAATGAAAAGAAAGCTTTTAATTCTAATCTTTTTCGGTATGATTCTTTTTATTCCGGTTCAAGTATTCTCGCAAGCATCTTTTCCCGATGGAACTATTCCCGGAAGAACTGATGCCGATCCTAACAGGCAGGCCGGAAGAATTCCTTTTATCGACTTTTCGATAAGAGAGCCTTCGACAAATCAGGATGTTGCCTTTTCCGTTCAGCTTTTAGTTTTTATTACCCTTATTTCGATAGCTCCCAGCATCTTGTTATTGATGACGAGCTTTTTGCGGTTGAGTATTGTTTTAGACTTTGTGAAAAGGGCCTTATCGCTTCAGCAAGTGCCGCCGACTCAGGTTTTAAACGGCATTGCCTTCTTTTTAACCCTGTTTATTATGTGGCCGACCTTTACCCAGATCTACAATAATTCTTATAAGCCTATGAGTCAGGGACAAATCGGAATAGAAGAGGCTTATAGGGAGGCAGAAAAGCCGATGCGGTATTTTATGTACAAGCAAATGCAAAAAAATCCCGCACATATCCGCACATTTATGGCCATGTCTAAACTGCCTAAACCCAATACACTTGCAGATGTGCCGACTCATATTTTAATTGCTGCCTTTATCCTGCATGAGCTTACAATAGCTTTTCAAATCGGAATATTTTTATACCTTCCGTTTATTATTATAGATATGATTGTAGCCAGTATACTTATGTCGATGGGTATGATCATGCTTCCCCCTGTACAGATTTCTATGCCGTTTAAATTGATTCTTTTTGTTATGGTTGACGGCTGGGGTCTCCTTTTCGGTAAATTATTCGAATCTTTTTTATAGAATCTTTCCCAAAAATATTAAAATCTCTTGATATTATAGACATTTTGTGTGTATATTGTATTGCAAACATATTTATATCTATAAATTTTTCATTTTAAGTTGGATATATTAAAGATTATGTATTTTTTAGCCGATAATCTATCGGTTAAATTGTAAGATTACAGGAGCAATTTATGATATGTATGGATTAGGTAAATTGCAGAATAGACAAAGGCGAATAAAAATAATTGAAGCCTTTAATGCAGGCTTTTTTGCTATAGAAAGAGAACCTGTATCTAAAACAGGATATGTTTGTTTTAAATTAAGCAGCTGTTTACGGAAACTCAGAGCGGAAGACCTTTAGGTATAAAGTCTGTGATGCTTGGCGTATTGTTTGGTACGAGGTTTGATATATTTTAGAGTTAGGGGGTAAAAAATGAAAAAAAATAAAAAATATTTAAGGTTATTATTATTAAGTTTATTTACGGTTATAACATTATTGACATGTAAACCGTCTTTAGGCGGTCAGGTAGATATTCTGCCTCCTAAAGGGGTGATTACTTATCCTCCAACAGGAGAAAACCCTATAAGAGGATCTTTTATTATTAAAGGAACAGCTTCTGATGATGAAGAAGTAACATCTGTTTCGGTTGTGTTTACAAATAAAGAAACCAATGCAACAACAAGATCTTTTTCTGGAAAACTGATACCGACTGGGGGCGGAGGGGTAAACTGGGAAATTGAAATAAATAATGATACCGATGTTTATAAAGATTCTAGAAGGCTTATAAAGGACTATCCCATCCCCGACGGCGAATACGAGGCAAAAATAACCATTACCGATAAACAGGGTAAACCGGCCTTTTTAGATAAAACCTACAAGATAGACAATACACCGCCCGTGTTTATTGTTTCAAGACCTTCTACTATTTACGACCCTGCCGTAGGGCAAGCTGTTGAACAATACGGTTCAAAGCTCCGCATTGTAGGCGAAGCAGGCGATATTCACTCCCTCGAAAAAATCGGATTCAGTTTTCCGGATGAATATGCTTCCATTAAAAAGATTGTAAAGGGAAATAAAGAAAGCAGTGTAAATATCGTAATGGCAGAACATGAAAATCCTGAAACCGGTTCCGATTATACCGCTTTACAGGCAGTACAGGGCAATCCGGTTGTGAATCCTGTTAAGGGCAAACTGATTTTAAGCGATGATGCCCGCGTATACGACGGGTCTTCAACCGCTTCCGAAGATTTTCCGGGAAACAGATCCGAATTTTATTATATCAAAAACAATATCGAAAAAGATGTATTGTCAAAGGGATATACTGCAAAGGTTATACACGATTATTTTGCAGGGAAGAAGGGAAATGCTTCTGGTTCGGAGCATGAAAAGCTGATCTATAAGCTTTCACAGGATACTACGGCTTTGGATGCTTTAAAGAACAACCGTATTTTTGTTTCGGGAGAAAACAATACTGTTAAATACACAACCTTTAATTTGGATCCTAATAAAACCCCCGGCTTTAAAATTATAGGTTCCAGCGTTGTTTCTTCGGACATAAGTTCGGTTTCCGGCATACCTAAAGTAGTATATGCACAGGGGAGCAATTTAACTGTTGAATTATACCAGAATAAAGATAAAATATCTCTTCTTTCGAATAATACCTTTCAGGGTATCAAAGATAAAAAAATAAAAATCGTATTATACAAGGGAAAGGGAAATACCGAGGAGGAACAGCTTGCTTCATTAAAAGCCGATAATTATACAACAAATCCTGAGATAACAAAGGTTGTGCTTTTTAATGCGTCGGGAGACGGAGATGGTCCCGCTGATGTTCAGTTTGATCCCACCAATACGGAACATCAAAAAGGTATTACAATCGGTGAAATTATAAAAATAGAGCGTCAACTGCCGAACGGTTTTAGATCCGGAGTATATCGTATAGATATAACCGGAAAAGATGCGGCAGGTAATGACGGTTTTGATCCTATGCTTTCCGATACGGAACGAACGGGCTATGCATCGATACTTAAATTCGAGCTTTCGGCACAGGCTCCTATTATTTATCCGGATCCTATTGAAAAATATCAAAACGGCGCTGTGTATATTAAAGCCGAAATAATGAATTTGGACAACTCTAACGGAAAAGTTTACTATTGGCTGGATGACAACACTACAAATCCTCCTACGATGAACGATCCTACGTGGGTAGAACCGAAATACACTGCAACAATAAATATGAACGATTCCATGGATGAAAAGGAATATAAGATAACCATAAAGGCTGTAAATGCTTCAACCGGAAAAGAAGCTTCACGGGAATTATATTTTATCTTTGATAAAACAAAGCCGAATTTTCCTGTGCTAACCCGGCCTGCAGGCTCTCCTACACCGACAAATCCTGTTGAATTAAGCGAATGGTCAACAATGTTTACGGGAACCGTTTCCGATCTGGCAATAGGCAGCATAACCAAGGGCTCCGGCATCTCCAAGGTAACATGGAAAGCAGGAGAAGATACAAATGAAGAAAGCAATCCGAGCGATGCCGAAGCAAGATTGACCCCTCCTTCGGGAAGTTCAAATGATTATACGTGGGAAGCGAATGTTTTCTTTAACAATGCAGAGAATAACTATCTCCACCTGTGGGTCTATGACGGTGCAGGTAATATATCGTATAAAAAATTCGGTCCTTATACGGTAAAAACCGATGCTCCTCTGATAGAAGCAATTAAGGTAACTGCAGATACCATTGTTGATTACGATTTAAAAGAAAAAATGTCTCTTATGCTCAACGATGTAAATAAGAAAAATGTAAAACTTAAAATAACGGCAAAAACTCAGGTTGACGGCAGAACGATAAAATCGGTAAAGGTAAGAATCGGCACGGGCATTCCTATGCCCGCCTCTGTAGACGGAGGCATTCCTGTACCCAAGGCCAGCGGTACATGGAACCTTACCATCCCCGCCGATACTTTTGATACGTGGACGGATGAAGGTACCGCTCAGGATATAGAGATTATCGTTCGGGATAATCCCGTTCCTCAAAAAGTGTCGTCTTTTAAGGGTAAATTCCTCCTTGACAAAACAAAGCCGGCAGTCGGTCTTATAAGTCCCGCAAACGGTGCCGTTGTAAACAATACGGTAACTATAAAGGGGTCTTCAAGCGACAATAGAGAAATAGCAAAGCTGACTATTACCCATGATGACGGAACCTCGGCAGGTGCCCCTCTTACCGGTGTAAGCGGTTCTTCGGGTGATGCAGAAAGCTCAACCGTATTCAGCGGAATAAAGGCATATAACTGGAGCTTTATGCTGGACACAAGCGGCTACTCAAACGGCGATCTCAAGCTTAAAGCAGCCGTGCAAGATAAGGCGGGAAATGAAACGGTCGAAACATTTACCTTGACGGTTGATAATATCGTACCGAACGCCGCCGTTTTGACGGCTCCCGATCCCGCCTCCGTTCCGGCTACAGGCAGTACCCTGTTCGGAGAATCATCCTTCGTGTTTAAAGGTACGGCCTCCGATCAGGCTATAGGAAGCAATGCCCGCGGTTCCGGTATATCAAAGGTAACATATAAGGTAAGCCCCTCCGGCGATCCCGATCCCGCCCCTGACGGAGCTTTGTCTGCGGAGCTCACAGAGCCCGCTTCGGGAAATGATTATACATGGGAAGCAAACGCATACTTTGCATCTTCAAATACTCAATATGCCTTACACGTATGGGTATATGACGGAGCCGGAAATAAAACACATACCAAATTCGGTACATATGAAATAGATACTCTTGTTCCCGAAATTACGGAAATCAAGGCTTCTACAACAGGTACATCGGGTTATGATTATGCCGATTATGACTTAAAAGCACTTACATCGATTGTACTTAATGATACGGCAAAAAATAATGTAACGCTTAAAATAAAGGCTCAAAGCAAAAGCGGTATTGCCTCCGTTCAGGTTAAGGTTGGAGATTCTGCCTCTTTAATTCCTGCAAGTGAAGCAGGCGGTGTTTGGACTGCTAGCTTAGGTACTGCTTTGAGCGGTTTAACCGATGAAGCTTCTCCGAAAGACGTTAAGATTATCGTAAAAAATAAATCAACGCCTCAAAAAGAAGCTTCTTTTACGGCTAAATTTTATCTCGATAAGACTCCTCCCTCGACAATGTTTATAATACCCGAAGCCAATTCGGTTATAAATAAAACGGTTTTGTTTAAGGGTACGGCAAGCGATAACAGGGAAATAGCAAAGCTGACTATTACTAAGGAGAACGGTACCGCTCTTACCGGTGTAAGCGAGTCTACGGGAGATGAGACTACTAAGACTGTATTTACAGGCAATAAGGCCTATAACTGGAGTTTTAAGCTTAATACGGACGGAACAGAATATACTACCGGATTGTTTAAACTTAAGGCTGTTGCCGAAGATATATACGGAAATAAGGCTGAAGAATTATTTACCTTTAAATTGGATAAGACTGTTCCTAATTTTGCAGTTTTAACTTCTCCTTCCGTACAGCCTACTATCTCTACTCCTGTTGAGTTAAGCGAATGGTCTTATACCTTTAAGGGAACAGCTTCGGACAATCCTTTAAATGGAATTTCCTCAAAAATATCCAAGGTAACCTACGAGGCAGGCGGTGCTGTAATTCCTTCAATTCCTAGTGATGTTCAGGCAAAGCTTACAGCTCCTACGGGAAGCGGCAATGATTATGTGTGGGAAGCAAATGTTTCTTTCAGCAATGAGACCGATAATTACCTGCATATCTGGGTTTATGATGAAGCCGGAAACTCTTCTTATAGGAGTTTCGGCCCCTATACGGTAAAAACCGATGCCCCTCTTATAGAAGCTGTACTCGTAAAGATTAAAGATGACAGCTCTTATAATCATGATCTAAAGGCGGATAACTCGGCTGTATTAGGTAAGTCAAACAAGGCTAAGGTAAAGCTTGAGATAACTGCAAAAACCGTATTGCAGGGAAGAAGCGTCTCTTCCGTTGAGGTTAAGGTTGATTCTACAACCCTTACTGTAACACCGCCGAGTTCTCCGCCTGCCGCAAATGCAAGCGGTACATGGACTGCCGATTTAAGCAGCTTAGCCGAACTTACAGGCTGGAATACAAATAACGGCGAAAAAAAGGTTAAGATTATTGTTAAAGACGACTCTGCTAAACCTAAGGTAAGTATCTTTGATGCCAAGTTTATCCTTGATACGGATGATCCTAAGGTAACATTCAGTTCCCCGCATTGGGATAGCGGTAATCCTTATACCGCTTCCGGTATAAATAAAACGGTTACGATAAGCGGCTCTGTAAGCGATACGAGGGCTGTTAAGGGTATCAAGATAGTCAAAGATGACGGAAGCAATACTGCATTGACCGGTGTAACCGGTAATACCGAATTTACGGTTCCTGATGCCTATACATGGTCGTTTAAGCTTGATACAACGCAGCATCATGTCAACGCAGGAGACCTAAAGCTAAAGGCTATTGTAGAAGATAAGGCCGGAAACAAAACGGAGCGGCCATTTACCTTAAAAATAAATCAGGATGCAGACCGTCCCGTTATCCGGGTAAAGAGCTTTACAAACATCGCTTCCGCAAGTCTTACCGGTTCAAAAACTTTGACCGGAACCGTAACCGATGATGACGGAAATCCGAGAAAGCCGATAAAGGTAAGTATCAACGGAGGTCAGTATCAAAATGTAAACTCCTCGGCAGGCGGGGCACTGTGGTCATACACGCTTGCGGATACGGTCGGCGACGGCACTGTTTCCATAAACTTTCAGATAGAAGATGAATCCGGAACGGTCTTTACTACGGGCGATACCGCAGCTTTAAATCGTCCCAAAGTGCTTGGCGATCTTGACGGAGATTCGGATGCAAACGACGAAAATATCAGTTTTACGCTGGATATGAGTCAGCCCTCATTCAAATCCGAAGGTTATAAGTTTGCCCTTGCAAATACCTTTACCGGCCCCACGGCAAACCTTAGTTCAAATGCCGTTTTGGGCAATACAAACAGCCGAAAGGCATCTTTTAGGGTATGGGCAAAGGATATTTCCGGCATAAAGAGCGTAACCTTAACCATGGGGTCTGAACAACCGAAAACGGGTGTACGCAATACCGGTGCGGATGAAGCAGGGTATGCCGCTTACGATATCAATAATGTTTCTCTTTCCGAAGGAAACCCGATTATCAAGATAAAAGTAACGGACAATGCCAACTATGAAAACGAGGTTTCGGTACCAGTTATAATCGACTTTACCGCCCCCGTTATTGAACATCAAGCCCCTGCTTTGGATGGAGTGTATTTTAACGAGGTAAATATTTCCGGTATTATTACGGATACGGCTCCCAATAACGGTATCCCGTCCGGCGTACAAACGGATACGATAGAGTATAAGATTGCAAATTCCGCCTACGGGCAGCATCACGATCACGGAGGGCAGGAGTTAAGTGCTCTTGACAGAACCTCTTCTTCGTGGAAGGTAAAGATTCCCGATATTTCCAAGTACAAGGATGTACCCGGTGTTACTCAGAGCGGAAGCAGCTATACTTTGCCGGTTACCATACGTGCAAAGGACAAGGCGGGTAACCTCAGTACCGAAATGACGTATAACATTAAATTCGACCCCAACGGAGGAACGCCCAGCATAAGCATTGCGACTCCGAAAGTCGACGAATCCATCGGAGGCGAGGTTTTAATAAGCGGTTCGGCTGCTGTTGCAAACCCCGCTTCGGGAAAGGTTGTAAAGAAAATAACCTTGCAGTTAAGTCTTTCGCCGGCTGAAAGCAGTTTCGGAAATGCATGGACACTCAACGCCATAGATTACGGTACCGGCAAGGAGATCGCATCAAACAATATCGGTATCACTTATTGGAACCATACTTTGACACAGGCGGTACGGGAAGCAATCCTCGCCGGTGCGGAAACAAAGGATGTGTATTTCCGGCTCAAGGGCGTAAATAACGATGACCTTGAGGGGGACTGGACTACTCCGCGCAAATTTGTGCTGAGTACGAATGTTCCGCAGTTTTCGGAAATTAAACTTGGCAGTAATACCTATGCTCCGAATGATACATGGGTTAAGGGAGATGGTTCGGTTATAACCGGTAAGGTCAAGCATAATCAGGGAATTAAGGACGATATTCATGCTGCAAGTGCACCGTCCTTACCTGCCGGTACGCAAAGTCTGGATACGAGCGGTACAACTCCTATTCCCGGTTTAGTTCCTTCCACGCCGAGCGGTTTGAGTTTTACCGATTTACCGGCTTCGGAAGGAAAGGGGTATTCGTTTACCGTTCCTATAAAAACAAGTCACTATCAGCAAAAATCGGGCTATATCGAATTCGATATTACGGCAACCGATAAGCGTGACCAGAACTTTGCAACGGTCAGCTCCAAGATACTGCTTAAGTACGATAACAGTAAACCTGCGGCGGTGTTCGGCAGGGCTGTAGGTAAATTTAAAAAGGCGGTCTTTTCTGCAAGCGGTGCGTTCGGGGTTTCGATTAATCTGCAAGGAACGGAAACGATAACAGACGCTGTTAATCGTCTAAAAGCCCATAAGGACAATCTTGTACTGTTTGCCGAGTCCGTAGACGGTTCCGCGAAGGCTGTCGGAATAAGCGACATTGCAGTTGACGGAAGCCATGCGAGGGTAACCTTTACTCAAGCACAAACCGATGTATTTGCGGCTTCCGCCCTTTGTATCCTGCTTGAGCAAAAGCCCGTTGTATTTGACAGTTCGGCAGCCTCAGAGTATCAGGTGCAGGGCTTTGCCTACGATACGGGCTCCAAAACAAAGAGCATAGCGATTAAGTTCGGCAATACGGCCGCGGTTATACCTAACGGTGAAAACGCTCAGCCCAAGCCTCTTAAAATCGAGCCCGAAAGCGGAAACTTTGTAAGCTTTACACAGGCGGTAAAAACAAGCGGTCTTGCCGACGGTAAGCATATATTAAAGCTTACTCCTACCGATGATGCGGGCAATGTGGGCAGCGAGTACTCTTGCGATGTCTTTGTACGCAATAAACCTTTAAAGATTACAAACGTAAGCTTTAGTACCGACTTAAACGGCAGTGATTCTTATTCAAACGATACAACCTCCGGCTTGATTGAAACGGTAATACGGGATGGCGAGGCATCATATCTGGACGAAGTGAAGAATTATACGCAAACACTTGATATAGCAAATGATTTTACGTTTAAAAATGCGGCTAAGTCTCAAATCAAGTTTGCATTGGAAGGCGGACAGGGTACGACAAGAAACTTTACTCTGTATAAAGTTGCAGCTACTTCGGCTGATCCTTGGGCTCTCGATACTGCCGTCAAAAGCGGAAGTCTTACCGCGGGTGCAATCGACTTTGTGCCGGCGGATTTTGATGCCGGTCAAATATCTGACGGCGATAACCGAAAATTTGTTATTGTTCTTACGGACGGTGCTGCAGGTGATCCCGGACGTAAATTAACTCTTAATGTAACGCTTAACGTAAAAACCAATGATACCCGTAAGCCCTCGGTCTTTATGGCTCCCTTCTATTGGAATGCTGAAAACGATAACAGCCTTGCATCCAATGACAGAACAAAGGGGCATATTGAGATTAAGAAGGTTTCTACCGGAGCCGGTGAATCCGATGTTTCCGGTTCGGTAGTTCTTCGCGGTACATCTTATCACCCCACAAAGCTGACTAAGCTTACACTCACTGTGGCCGGTGTCGGCAAAACTGCAAATTTCGGTACTGGAACATGGACATCATCAGACGGTTTAACCGTTAAAGATAAGCGGCTTGATGTAAACGGTCACTGGGTAGACTGGTCTTATGAGTGGGTTACGGATACGGTCGGAACCAAAGCGGTTTCGATAAAGGCGTATCACGGCGATAGTGTTGCAAGCGGTACCGCAGATGCGGTTCCTGCCAATTTTGGAACAGCGAAAACTGCTCAGGCAAGAACAAGGCAATCGCTTACCCTTGCAGATGGTGATACGGCTGTGCCCGGACAGTTTATCCGTATTGTGGGCAAAACCGGTTCAGCAGATGCCGATGCTTCCTACCTTTTAACGATAAGTGCGGTAAATGGCTCGGTTGTTGAGTGGAAAGGTACACTGCTTCCCGAACTACCAACAGCTCAAGGCGGCGGTTCCGCTCCCGAGGATATGTTTAAGTACTACTACCTCTATCCTGTCGGCTATGCGGGCGATGAACCTTCCTTTAATAAACCGGCGATGAGCGTAAATGTGGTGCCCTATGTAACCGGCATAAAAACAGCTCTTTCAAAGCTCGGCGGGACAAACGATCCCGACTTGTATGCCCGCACAGCTACGGGCCGCTATCCGGTACAGGATAAGGAAAAAATAGAGATACAGGGCTTTAACCTGAGCGGTGCTGCCGTAACGGTGGGCGGTGTTTCCTCCGGAACTTTGACCGATACAGGATCTCCGTGGTCTTTGACTCTTGATGCCGGTGCAAAAAGCGGTGCTCTTGAACTTACAGCCGGATCGGGCTCAAATACCGTTTCCGCTATCAACAATTTAACCGATAATGCGAAGCCCTATAACAAGGCAAAGAAAACCGCAAGCAACGACAAACTGACTGATGACCTGTATTTGGATGTGTGGCAGCTTAACAGCCAGGCAGCTAAGCCTCACCGCGGTGTTATAACGGAACCGGTTATGCGTATCAATCCTTCAAACGGTATGATAGGCTTTGCCTTTGCCAACGGTCCGGATTATTTCAGTATGAGCGACGGAACAAACAATTCGTATACGAGATGGCATCAAAACTATGACGATTTTGGCTATGTAGATTTTGTATATGATACAGCCGGTAATTCGCATGGTGTGGTTGCAGGAAGAGATATAAACTCAAATAGTCAAGAAGCAGGTAAATTTACCTATTTGACAAGTAGGTGGGGAATTCCGGAGCTTGGAACTGATAACAACTATAGCGGCTCCAATGGGTTGAGAATGGAAGCTCTCGGTCAAGTAAATGATATGAGCGGTACAACAGGTGGCAATATTCTTGATAAAACCCGTATACAGCATCCTTCTCTTGCGGCGGCAAAACGTAACGGCAGCGAAACTCGACTTTACCTTGCTTATTATGACAGCTTAAATGAACAAATACGGTTTAAATACGGCACCCTTGCCGATACTATAACAAGTAAAACTGATTTCGGGCATTTTGCCGATTCAGCGAGTGCACGAACAATACAGGCATATAATCAATCAAAAGTCGGTATTGTTGCAGGAAAGTATAAAACCGGTGATACCGGTAACACTACGGGAACCTATTTGTCCCTCGGTGTTGTGTCAGGTACCGATGCAGCAAACGATACGGCGGTGTTGATTTGGTTTGACGAAACAAGCCGTATGCTCAAATATACCTATAAAACCGATCCGCAAAACGGAAGCCACGCTTCTCAAAGCGGCAACGGCAGCGGAAACTGGAAAAAGCCCATTGATGTGTTCGATAAGATGAATGTGGGCGAATACTGCAAGATTGCCGTCGATAAGGCGGGCGGTATACACATTGCAGCCTTTGACTCGGATACGGCTGATTTGAAGTACGCGTATCTTTCAAGCTATTCTGATACGGCATTTAAGCGGTCTACGGTTGACTCCTACGGTATAACGGGAACTCATATTACCTTGGATGTCGCATATACGGCGGCCGGTGCAGCCGGTAAGCCCGTTCCCTATATAGGCTACTACTCGGCTTCTGCAGGACGCTCCAAACTTGCCTATCTTGTAGATACGGCAACGGGCGTATCCGGCTCGGCCCAGGGTACCGATTCAAACGGTTACTTTACGGGTAAGTGGGAGGTTTCGGTTGTACCGACTGCCAGCCGTGTCCAGCAGGACAATATCAACGTCGGCATATGGAAAACTTCCGGAGGTGTTATAAAGGATAGTAAAATTGTGACAAGTCCGGGTGCACAGCCGAGTATCGGTACAAGTTCTTCCGATAAGACCAATGGTACTATATACGGCAACGGTACCGCAAATCCCGTGCTTGGCTATGCTATACGGCAGGCGATGAACGGCTATATCGAAACCGCACAGAAAAAGTAAGCGGTAATTAAAATCCCCTCGCCGATTTATACGGCGGGGGATTTTTTATTATTTTTTTAATTTGACCTTGGCACTCTTTGAGTGCCCTGCGGTTAATTCAAGACAGAGTTTTTTACAGTTTTTCTATTTCTTCAATACTTAAACCTGCGGCTTTTGCGATGGCTTCTACGGCAAAACCCATTTCAGTTAAGTTTTTAGCTGTTTCAAGCTTGGTTTGGTAAGAACCGTCCTCAAAGCCTTGTTCAATCCCTTCTGCAAAGGCTATTCTGCTTGCTTCATCACGCTGTACAGCTATATCAGTATCATAATCATATTCGGCTACTAACATGTTTAATATCAAAGATTTCTAAAGGTTTTTGATTTCAAGTTCAGACAAGCCTGATATTTCTTTAATCACAACTATATCAAAGTTCTTTAGCTTCATCATTTTAGCAGTTTCAAGAGCTTTTTGGTAAGAACCGTCCTCAAAGCCGCGTTGAATCCCTTGTTCTATGCCTTGTTCAATTCCCTGCTCAATTCCTTGTTCAATTCCTTGTTCAATCCCTTCTGCAAAGGCTATTCTGCTTGCTTCATCACGCTGTACAGCTATATCAGTATCATAATCATATTCGGCTACTAACATGTTTATTACCTCCCTTGATTTTCTAGTTAAATATTCTTTTAAGATTCCTTTTTCTATACATATCTTTACCGCATTGGTAAAGCCGTTTTCAGGATCAAGTTGTGTTTGCTTTCTTACCTCTTCTACAAATAAGCTGTATTCTTCAAGCGGTTTACAACGGTTGAGCACTTCAGCTCTCTTATTTTTATTGATGTTAAATACCTTTACTTCAAGTTCTAAGGGTATACGTTCAGGCTTTGTAATATAGGCATCCGATAATCTTAGCGTTGAAGTTTCAGGATAATCTTCTTTGCCGTTGTAAAAAACATAGAATTCCGGTGTCGGTATTTTTGAAAGCTTTCTTAAATACCTGTCTGTCGGTGCTTGTAGTTTTTCATAGAGTCTTGCTATGTACTGTAAAAAACGTAAAGGCATGTTTTCGTTTATGGTAGATTGATGTTCTGCAAGTACTATAATTTTATTGTCGACAAGACAAGAAACATCGTTAATTATGTTCATGTACATAACATTATCAAGCCTTATGTTTTCTACAGGGCATGAAAGCTTTAGATTAGTTCCATGCAAGGCATTGTAAAGGGATAGAAAGTTTTCTTTTGCCTTTTCATCTTCACTGAAAAGGTCGACGAAGACTGAATCCTTGTATTTTCTGTTTGAAGTACTCATAACTGATTCCTCTCACTAGGTGTATTATAACATAGGTTAGCATATTTTGTAAGAGTATACATTTTATTCCAAAATTGTTTTCCTCAGCTCATCTCTTGACCTTGATACACGGATAATCTATACTTAATATCTATGGAAAGACTGATATTTACCTTTAACATTGCACAGCTTGTCCTATTCGGAGTCGGTTTAATTTGTTTTGTAGTATTGTTTTTTGTTCCGGCCGGATACGGTAAAACTATAAATAAAAAATGGGGCTTTTCCTTTAACAATAAAATTGCTTGGTTTATGATGGAAGTTCCTACACTGATTACTATGATTATTTTAATGTCCCTGTGGGCTAAACCTGAAAACCTTGTCAGAATTATAATCGGCCTTTTTTTTCTGCTTCACTATGCACAAAGGGTTTTTATATTTCCGTTTTTGTTAAAAGGAAAAAGCAAGATGCCCCTCCTTATCGTTTTAATGGGAATTACCTTTAATACCATAAATGCGTTTTTAATCGGAGCATGGCTTTTTTACCTTTCACCCAAAACCATGTATCCCATCTCTTGGCTCTATGATCCGCGTTTTATAATCGGGGCTCTTATCTTTTTAATCGGAATGGCCATAAACATAGATTCGGACAAGTATATCCGCTCACTTCGCAAACCGGGCGATAGTGCACACTATTTTCCTCATAAACGGATGTACAAGTATGTTTCCAGTGCAAACTATTTCGGTGAAATTTTGGAATGGTTCGGCTTTGCCCTCCTGTCATGGAGCTTTGTAGGTCTTCTATTTGCATTTTGGACCTGTGCCAATCTTGTTCCGAGGGCCTATATCATAAATAAAAGATACAGGGAAGAATTTCCTGAAGAATTTGCAGCTTTAAAACCCAAGAGGATTTTTCCTTTTATATTTTAGCGGAATGTGTGCAAAATTATGAAAAGGCTGTTTTTTTTCTTTTTTTTAACCGTTTTTTCTTTTCTCGCTTTTAAAGTTGAATCTCAAAGCCTTGATGCTCATTGGACCTTGGTCTTTGCAGGAAAAAATATAACGGCTCCTGTTTTTTGGAACGGAAACATTTACACGGCCGGAGACGATAAGGCCTTAAACTGCATTACCTCACAAGGAACCTTTTTATGGCGGAGAAACACCGAAGGTTTCCCTAGCAAATTTTTATCGGTTTCTCAAGCCGGAATAGTTTTTATGGTGAACACAAAGGGAAATATCGAAACCTTTTCTTCCCAAGGTATGCCCCTTTGGACCTACGCCCTAAAGAAAAAACCGATCTTCCCTATACACACCGCACGGGACGGACGCATTTTTATAATTCAAGAAGATAATATAATCTGCCTCACTTCTTCCGGCAAATTAAAATGGGAAAGGCCTCTTATTTCACCTCCCATATTTCAGCCTGCAGAAACAGGTTCAAAAGATATAGTTTTGATTTTAAAGTCGGGAGATTTTTTGCGTATTTCCATCTTCGGTGCGGTTGTAGAGCAGCACAGACTTAAAAAAACGGTTTCGGCTATAGGAGAGGCCCCTGACGGATATATACTCGCATGTACTGACGGCTCCATTTCGTACTATAAAACGGGAAGCGGCTCCGAAGCTCTTTGGCAAACAATCGAGCCCGAAATATGCAAAAATGTTTTTTATAAAAACGGAAAAGTCCTTTACATGTTTGAAAGCGGCAAGCTGATTTTTAAAGATCTAAAAACCAATGAACTTATATGGGAAGAAAAAACTTCTGGCAACTTTTCTTCCGGAGTAAATTGTTATGCTATCGGCAATGAATTCAATATTACAGCAACAGGATTCGGCTGTCTGATTACCGACACAGGGCGCATCAAATGGGAAAAAAAGATACCCGAGACTCTCTTTTTCCCCATTATAACCGAAAACGGGCTTTTGGCCGGAATAACAAACGAGATTTTAAATGCCTACAGGGTTGAAACCAAGCTTTTACGCAAGGGCACAAAACGCAATGCTCCCGAAAATTTTTATTCTATAATACAAAAAGACGATAAGGGCAAGGAAGATTTACCTTTTTTTGTGGAATATTCTACTGCGGCAGAACTTTTGGATGTTATAAAAAAAGAAATTGAAAACGGCAGCGTAGGAGAAAAGGAACCCCGCTATGCCTTTCAATTAAAAACAATATTGGAAAACAGGAGGAAGGCCTCATACTTTTCGCAAGACTTTAATTCGTTTGACAGGTCTTCGGCTGCAGAACTTTTAGGAAGGCTAGGCTCCTATGAGTATCGGGATATTCTATTGGACGCAATATATAAAATAGACAACCCTGATGTTCTCACGGGTATTTTAAGAGGTCTTGAGCACCTTGCCTATGACCCGGACGGCCGCACAATGGACGGTATCCGTTTTATAATGGGAAAGGCAAAATTCAATGACATAAATCTTATGGCGGCAGTATGCGACTGCCTTATAGCTTTGATGAGATTCGGATCTCACGAAACTGCATCTGCCTCAATTTCAAATATTTTTTACATTATTAGAGGTCCTTATTCCAATATTATTCAAAATTATGCAAGACAAAAAATAAAAAATATAGTAAAATAGGAAGAACGGAGGATTTACTTATGAGAAGACTATTAGTTTTTTCGTTTTTTTTAATTATGGTAGTTGTTTCGGGATTTGCAATTGAGGTTGACAAGCCTGAAATTGATTCTGTAAAAAATAAGACTATAGAATTTATTAACTACACCGGACCTCATGATGTGGTAGATAGTGCTGACACAATTCGAGGAATAGGATCAAATCTTGCAGGAGCTGTAAAAAACGGACGTGCAGGAGATATGAATAGATATTTGGTTATTCACTGTGTCGACCCTGAAGTAAAAGAAGGGCTCAATGCAGATATTTTCATTATCGGGAAAAATGCCGGTGTTGATCATATTAATAATGTAAGGCTGATAATTGCAGGGTATTTAAAAGCCGCTTACGGATATTCCGATAAGGATGCCGCAACTCTTGCACACTTTGTTACAATATATAATGCCGTTTACCGCGGTCAGATGGATTTTTTTAATCAAAAATACAAGCAAGTCGTTACAAAGAATTTAACAAAAGAAAAAGCCGGTATTTCTTTACGCTACGATGAATGGGCCGGACAAACACAAATGGTTATTCCTCTAACCGATCAAAAATATTCAGGAACAATAAGCACCGTAGACACCACTTCAATTTCCGATAAAAAGGTTGTCGAAAAAATGCGTGAAGATGAAGGCAAAGACCTTGAAAAACGCAAAGAAATGGTTGACCTAAAAGAAAGAGAAAGCGAAGAAGCTGCCAAGCGTGCTGAGGCAGCAAAAAAAGAAGCCGTAAAACAGCAAAAAGAAGCCGATAAGCAAAAAAAAGAGGCCGATACAAAACAAAAAGAGGCAGAAAAGCAAAAGAAAGTAACGGAACAAAAACAAAAAGAGGCTAAAAAAGCTGAAGAAAAGGCGGCCGCAACAGGAAAACCTGAAGATAAAAAAAGCTGCCGAAGAAAAACAAAAAGAGGTTGTAAAAGCTCAAAAAGAAACCGAAAAGAAAACCGAAGAAGCTAAGAAGGCTAAGGAAGTTGCCGAAGAAAAACAAAAAAAAGCAGATGAGGCCAAAAAAGAAGTAAAAGAAGAAGAAAAGATGGCCGAAAAAAAGACTGAAGAAGCTCAGACGGACAGAAAAGACATCGCTTCCGATACACAAAAAATCATAGAAGAAAAGAAAGCCGAGAAAAAAGCTGAAGGAGATGCTGCGATTGCTTCATCCATCCCCGGCTATGGTTTGAAAGTTGTAGACGAATCAAAGATGCTTTCTGAGCTTGTCCTTTTGGATTTAAAAACCGAAGAAGAACTTAGAACTTCCGGAATCAATACAATCAGAGGACGAAGTCTGTATATTGTAGGCAGCAATTTAATGGCAATAGCCGGAACAAAATCGGGAAATGCAGTAATTGCCCTTGTTCTTATAGATTCAAAATCCCTTGAAATTGTTAAACAGAGTCAGGAGAATATCGCAGCCGAAAGCGTTTTAGTAAAAAATGAAGCAGATTATTACGCAGTAATAGATAATAACGGCAAATACATCATAGGACGCTATAACGACAAGCTTGAACTTCAAGCTAAGTCGGCTGTAGAAGTACTGCCCTATACACCTATAACCGTAAGCGATAGGGGGCTTCTGATACAAGATAGCAATAATGTTATTCGATTATTAAAATTGACAGATTTAACAAATATAGTTATCTCTGAAGAGGAGAAAAAATAAGGAGTTTATGTTATGGTAAACGAAAAGAAAAAGTATGAGATCCTAGGTATGCCTCTCATACTGTTCGGGATTATTGCAGCTATAGTAATTGCTGCAACATGGTGGAACAAACTGCCGGGAGGAATGATAGGAGCTTTGCTCTTAATGATGGTACTTGGTGAAGTATTAAACATTGTCGGAGATAATGCTCCCATAGTAAAAACATTCTTCGGAGGCGGGCCGATCGTAATTATATTTGCATCGAGTGCCCTTGCTTATTATCATGTATTGCCTGAAGGCATATTGAAAAATATTTCGACATTTATGAAGGGAGGCGGCTTTTTAGACTTTTACATTGCAGCTCTTATTACCGGTTCAATCTTAGGAATGGACAGAAAACTTTTGATTAAGGCCGCAATCCGCTACTTCCCGTGTATTATCGGTTCTGTTGGACTTGCATTGATCTTTGTTGCATTAGGAGCACCTCTTTTTGGAATGAAGGCAACCGAAGCTATTGCATATATCGGAATCCCGATTATGGGCGGAGGTATGGGAGCAGGAGCTGTTCCTATAGCCCAAGTTTTTGCCTCAGCATTAAAGATACCTGCAGAACAAATCCTTTCTAAACTTGTACCGGCAGTTGCTTTAGGCAATGCTCTTGCAATAGTTGCAGGCGGTATGCTTGATAAAGTAGGTAAGATTAGACCTTCTTGGACAGGAAATGGACAGCTTCTTGCAAGCGGAACATTTGAAGTTCCAAGCGATGAAGCAATGCAAAAGAATTTTTCTTTACAAGATTTCGGGATTGCAATAGTAATTGCAACAGCCTTTTTTACTTGGGGAAATATAGTATCCAACTTATTGAAACTTGTAGGCGTAAATATCCATACCTATGCTTGGATGATTATCAGCGTTGCTGTCGTAAAGGCTGCAAACCTCTTACCCAAGACATTTGAAAATGCTTGTGCTCTATGGTACAAATTTGTTGCAAAGAACTTTACCGCAGCGCTCTTGGTCGGTATTGGTATTGCATACACAAACCTAGGAGACATCATCGGAGCATTCAGCCTCTCATATATAGTCCTCGTATTCTTGGTAGTACTCGGTGCAATCATCGGTGCAGGAATTATAGGAAAACTTGTAGGTTTCTACCCGATTGAATCTGCCATTACTGCAGGTCTTTGTATGGCAAACATGGGAGGAACGGGAGACGTTGCCGTTCTTACAGCTGCAAAGAGAATGGAGCTCATGCCCTTTGCACAGATATCTTCCCGCTTGGGAGGAGCCTTTATAATCTTGCTTGCCTCATTCTTAGTACCTCTATTTTTCGGTTAAATAAGAATTAACCTTTTATAAAAGCAAACAAAAAACCTCCGGTTCCTTAAAGGAATCGGAGGTTTTCTTTTTAGCTGATTTTTAGTAGTATTCTTAAAGGAAAGCTTGATTAAATTCTGCCGTAAGGTTCACCTATCAAAAGCTCGCAAACCTGCTTGGTTTTTTCGTCAGCATCTTCTTTTTTACCTCCGTCTTCCAATCTGTTTAATTCTGCAAGAATGATTTTATGGTTTTCGGGACTTACATTAAATTTAAGACCGAAGAAGATGCCGAAAAGAATCATAAAGAGAGGCATTATTATAAATGAAATCTTAACGCCTTTTAAAGTAGAATCCTTTTGCTGCGGCTTTTGAACCTGTCCTATACCTGAATATTTAAAATTTATTTTATCCAACAAAACTTTTAAATCATATAAATCGGCCTTAGTATAAAAATCTTGCGGTTCTATTTTTTTATAAACAGCTCCCGATTTTATATAAGAAGACTTGACCAAAAACTTTTCATCAATCGAATCAAAGTCTTTTTTATCAAAGGAAGAAAGTAAAAAGTTTTCAAACATATCTTGAGGGATAGCATCAAAGTTTTTCCGCCCTTCAAAGAATGAAGAAAGATTTTTTTCGTTATTCTTTTTTGCTTTTTTATAAACTGAAGTAATAATCTCATCCGTATTTCGGCTCATGTATTTTAGATGGAAATTTCCGTCTTCCAGCAAAGAATAATACTTGTTTATATTTTCAAAGTTTTCACTATTTTTTAAGGCCAAGGCTTCGGCTTCTTTAAATTGCTTTTGAGTCAAAACCGAGGGCACCGGATTTTTATAACCGATACCGCTTAAAACAAATCCGATTGTGGTCATTATAACCAAGCCTAAAAACAGTTTTCGGGTAAGAGTCATCGCTGCCGAATAAGTTCCGGCACGGTTTTCTCCGCTCATAAGCTTATCTATGTCGGCCAAGAAAGGAAGCAGCTGATGCGGAATCAGATTGTTTGCCGAAATGCCGACACCCATAAATACCATGTTTAGGATTAAAAAAACAGCCGGAGTTTCAGGAGTATGGAGAGCCATAAAGATAACCGACACGGCAAAGATGATTAAAGCTGTAACGTAGACGGGCTTATGCCCTCTCTTGTTTATTATGCGGTTATGAATCGGAAGGGCCGCCATCATGGTCAGCAAAAGAGCACCTTGTGCTATTACAAAAACGCTGCCGCGGTTTAAATAATCTACAATGTAGAAAAGAACTAAAGACATGACTATATCCAAGGCTCCGTAAGAGCAGACATACATCGCGATATGAATTCTACAAGATTTGCTTTTAAAAAGGGATAAAAAGTTTTTTATAAATTTAGCTTCGGATTTTTTTTGGGGTTTTTCTTCGGGCAGCTCCCATGTTTCAAAATAAAGAGGAATCCACGGAAGGGCAAAGATAAGAGCAAAGACTATACTCATCACAAAATAGCCCATCATGCTGCCGTGAAAGGCATCGATAATCGGCTGAGCCAAAAGTCCGCCCAAAAGGGTGGCTATAAAAGAAAACATAAGACGGGAACCGTTGAGTTTATTTCTCTCGGAAAAGTCCTTAGTTATTTCGGCTGAAAGAGCCGCATAGGGTATGTACGAAACAGTCGAAACCGTAAAAAAGATAATGTAGGCTACCGTATAAAAGATAAATTTCCCTGCCTGACTTTCGATTCCCGCCGGAAACCAAATTATAATAAAGGAAAGTGCAATCGGAACAATTGAAACCAAAAACCAAACCCTTCTTTTGCCGAAGCGGTTTTGCGGCGTATTATCGGCTATATAGCCCATCATAGGATCCGATATAGCATCCCAAAATTTTCCTATTGCAGGAATGAGCCCAGCCAAAACAGGATGAAGCCCAACTACATTTACCAGATAATACATTGAAAATGTAGTAACAATAAAAAAACAGCCTCCGCCGTACAAATCGGCAGCCCCATAGGCGAGATAAGTCCGCCAAGTCATCTTTCGTTGCTTGTTTAACATAAAAACTATTATACAATAGCTTTAAGTTGAATGCAAGTATAGGTTAAATATTAAACACAGGTATAATCGAAACTTTATAAAATCAATATCTTTTGTCTAAAAACAAAACCCCTCTCCGATTTTAAACCGAAGAGGGGTTTTATACTAAAAATCAGTCAATAGTTTAGGCTTGATTTTTCAATGTTCCGTCAGGCTTATAGAAAATACCTCGGAGAATCAAGGCCAAGGCTCCGTCGCCTGTTACGTTACAAGCAGTACCGAAGCTGTCTTGAAGAGCAAAGATAGCTATGAGTAAGCCCGTTCCTGTGCTGTCAAAGCCTAAAACGCTTAAAACAAGACCAAGTGAGGCCATAACAGTTCCTCCGGGAACACCGGGGGCTCCTACTGCAAATACGCCGAACAAGAATGAGAATAAAACCATTGTTCCGAATGAGGGCAGTGCGCCGTAAAGCATTTGAGCTATTGTCATACAGAAGAAGGTTTCGGTTAAAACCGAACCGCAAAGGTGGGTTGTTGCACCGAGCGGAATTGCAAAGTCTGCAACTTCTGAAGGAAGAGCATCGGACTTATGGGCACAGCGCAAGGCTACCGGAAGGGTTGCCGCACTTGACATAGTTCCTACAGCTGTAGTGTAAGCAGGGCCGTAGTGTTTGATAACTTCTAAGGGGTTCTTCTTTGAAACAGCTCCTCCGATAAGGTAGAGAACTGTAAGCCAGATGAAGTGACCGATTAAAACGATAACGATAACCTTTAAGAATACGGGCAGCTGTTTTGTTAAACTTCCGCTGTAAGCCAACTCTGCAAATGTTGTTGCGATAAAGAAAGGTAAAAGAGGAACAACTACGCGGTTTACGATTTCCAAAATCATACCTTGGAATTCTATCAAAACCTTTTCGACAGTTTCAGCCTTTGTCCATAGTACGGAAATACCTACAAGGATGGCCATTACCAAGGCTGTCATAACCGGCATAAGAGGCGGAATAGATAAAACGAAGGCCGTTTTCGGAATGTCAGCTAATGAACTCATAGAACTGGGTACGTGCAAAAATGGAATCAAAATATATCCCACAATAGCAGAGAATATTGATGCACCTACAGCAGACATATAAGATAAGCCTAAAAAGGTTCCAAGCATTTTTCCTGCATTGTGCTTTAAGCCGCAGATTGCAGGAGCAATGAAGCCGAAGATAACCAGAGGTACGATAAAGAAGATAACCGAACCTAAGATTGCCTTAATTGTGTTGATGACGGCCATAACAGATGCCGGGACAAAAAGCCCTAGCAAAATACCGGCCGCAATACCGATACCGAGTTTGGGTAAAAGCCCAATCTTTTTTTCCTTTGCCATAGAAAACTCCTCACATTTTTATGATAAGGTATTTTATCAATTTTAAGCCGCTTTGTCCATAAGATAATTATCTTCTATATAATTTTATTCTATTTCTTATTGAATATTACCCCTCAAATTGGTATATTATATGGACGATTATAGGAGTTTTGATGAAACTATTAGATATACAAGGACTTCAAATGTCGGTTGATGAGAAGCAGATTCTTAAAAACCTTAATTTGAGTATAAACAAGGGTGAGGTTCATGTAGTCATGGGCCCAAACGGAGCCGGTAAATCAACCTTGGCGGCTGCCATAGTAGGAAATCCAAGATACACAATTGATGAAGGTAAAATCTTTTTTGAAGATGAACTTATAAACGATGTTCCCGTATATGAGCGGGCCCGTAAAGGTATTTTTCTTTCTTTTCAGATACCTGAAGAGGTGCCGGGCTTAAAAATTGAAGAATTTTTGAGGGCTTCAAAAGAAGCCGTAACGGGTGAAAAAATACCCATGATAAAATTTCATAAACTTTTGTCGGACACAATGAAGCAGCTTAAAATCAATCCTGCATATGCAAACCGAAGCCTAAATGTCGGCTTTTCGGGCGGAGAAAAAAAGAAAAACGAAATCTTACAGCTTGCTATTTTAAACCCTAAACTAGCTATCCTCGATGAGACGGATTCGGGACTGGATATCGACGCTACAAAGATCGTCTTTGAAGGCGTTTCCAAAATACGCACCCCCGATATGGGAATTTTGATTATTACCCATCATAACAAGGTTTTAGATTATATAAAGCCCGACTTTGTACATATTCTTGTTGACGGCAGCATTGTAAAAACAGGCAGCCTTGAACTGGTAGAATATATTGAAAAGAACGGTTACGAAAACATAAAAGAAAGCCTATGAGTAAGCCTATAAACCAAAACACAGATAAAGAAACAGAGGAGACAACTCTCTTTCAAGAAAGAAAGCGTACCTTTGTTTCGGACATAGAACGCGGAATCTATGACATAAAGGACAGCATCGATTATAAATACTCGACAGGGCTCGGTTTAAACGAAGAAGTCGTAAAAAAAATCTCCGAACGCAAAAAAGAGCCCGATTGGATGCTGGACTTGCGCCTTAAATCCCTCGCATATTTTAATGCCCGCCCCATGCCGGACTGGGGAGCAGATATTTCCGACTTGGATATTCAGGAGATTATCCACTACATTGTTTCCGATACAAAGCCCTTGGCCGAGACCTGGGATGACGTTCCCGAGGAAATCAAGAAGACCTTTGACAGGCTGGGTATACCTGAGGCCGAACGCAACTCCCTCGCAGGAGTTGGTGCCCAGTATGACTCAGAGGTTGTTTATCACAGCCTAAAAGAAGACTTGGAAAAGCAGGGCGTGGTCTACTTGGATATGGAAACCGCCGTTCACAAGTACGAGGATATAGTAAAAAAACATTTTATGCAGCTTATAAAGCCGAATGACCATAAGTTTGCAGCCCTCCACGGAGCTGTTTGGTCGGGAGGTTCCTTTGTCTATGTTCCCAAGGGGGTAAGGGTCGAGCTTCCGCTTCAATCCTATTTTAGATTGAATGCCCAACAGTCGGGTCAGTTTGAGCACACCCTCATAGTTGTAGAAGAAGGAGCCTACCTCCACTTTATTGAAGGATGCAGCGCTCCAAAGTACTATAAAAATGCCCTCCATGCAGGAGCCGTCGAGCTCTATGTAGGAAAAAAAGCTACCTTGCGTTATTCCACCATCGAAAACTGGTCGAGAAACCTATACAACCTAAACACCAAGAGGGCCATAGTCGAAGAAGACGGAGCTATTGAATGGGTTTCAGGTTCCTTCGGTTCAAGGGTTACGATGCTCTACCCGATGAGCATCCTAAAGGGAGACCGCTCCCGCTCGGAGTTTACAGGGGTTACCTTTGCTTCGGAAGGACAGTGCCTCGATACGGGAACAAAGACCGTCCATATCGGAAAAAACACCGTTTCGGAAATGCGCTCCCGCTCCATAGCCAAAAACGGAGGAGAGGCAAACTACCGCGGACTTTTGTATATAGGAGCAAATGCAGCGGGGGCTAAGGCTTTAGCTGAATGCGAATCCCTAATGCTCGACGATAAATCCCGCTCCGACACGATTCCGATTATCGAAGCTCATACCGATGATGTGGACATAGGCCATGAGGCAAAAATAGGAAGGATAAGCGAATCGATGGTATTCTACCTTATGCAAAGAGGCTTGGATGAGGCCGCCGCAAAATCCCTAATCATCAAGGGCTTTGTCGAACCCATCTCCAAGGAGCTCCCTCTGGAATATGCCGTTGAATTGAATAACCTTATTACAATCGAATTAGAAGGAACAATAGGATAGATATGAGTGACAGAACTTATTTTAAACGGCTTGACTATACAAAAGCGGATGTTCCTACAAAGCCTTTTTGTAATTTAAACTGCCGGGCCGAAGATAAAAGTATAGAGCAAATGCCGATTGAGCAATTTTTAAAAACCGCCCCATCTGAAGATATAGAAAACTTCTTTGACTTTACAAAAACAAGGCGCGAAAAAAATTGCGGCCTCGGGGATAATTATGTTCAAGAGGTAAAGGATAAAAGGAATTCGGGTATTTATGTAAGGGTAAAAAAATCGGAAGATGAGGAGTATGTTGCCAATGTTCTCATCAATTTTACAATGGATCAGGCTAACAATGTTCTTTATGATCAAAATCTCATTGTAGTTGAAGAAGGAGCAAGGGCCAAAATCTTTTTTTACCATGATGTGAAGGCCTACGACTGCTCAAAGGCCGATATTTTTAGAAACGGCTTATTAAGCATAGTTGCCGGAAAAAACTCTCAAACAGAATTTATAAAGGTGCAAAATTTGAGCCATTGCGGTATCAACTTTGAAACCGTAAAGCTTTATGCGATGGAGAAGGCTAAAGTTACTCTTTACGATATTCAGCTTGGAGCAAAGATAAACGGAGCGTCAACTTCTACCTATATGCCGGAGGAGTGGGCCGAGGTTCAAATATACCCCCTTTACTTTGCAGATAAGACAAGGCGCATCGACTTGGAGCAAAATTTTATCATCAACGGAAAAAATTCCCTCGGCGCAATTACCGCAAAGGGAGCCTTAAAAAACAAGGCTCACAAGATGTTCCGGGGCAATATCTTTTTAAACAGGGGCTGCTCAAAGTCCATTGCCCGCTTTTCGGACAACACGATTATGCTGGATAAGACTACCGTCGGCTCTACAATCCCGACAATCTTTTGCGATGAGGATGATGTTATCGGCGAGCACGCTGCGAGCTTTGAGGCTGTAAACAAAGATAAGCTTTACTACCTTATGACCCGAGGCTTTGACGAACTGAGCGCCAAAAAACTTATAATAGAGGCAGCCTTTAAGCCCGTTTTTAACCGCATTGACGATGAAGCGATCAGAGAAAAGCTGTTGGAAGAGTTTAGGATAAACCTGGATGAGATAACGGAATAACTCCTTTTCCGATTGACTTTTTTTTCAAATATTGAGATATTTAGAGAATGAGTGATAAAAAAGAAATTGTTCCGATTGAAAGTTTGCTGCCGCAAAAGCTGAATATTATTCCCTTGAGCGGCAGACCCATTTTTCCCGGCATTTTTACGCCGCTTTTAATTAATGCACCCGAAGACATAAGATCGATTGAAGATGCTTATGCGGGCGACGGCTTTATAGGGCTTACCCTTCTTAAAAACAATATAGAAAATCCTCAAGCCAAGGATTTGTACAAGGTGGGCTGTGCCGCCAAAATTGTGCGTAAGATAAATCTGCCCGACGGCGGACTCAATGTTTTTATCGCAACGCAAAAACGCTTTAAGATACGCAAAACGGTCAACGATACAAATCCGATAGTCGTAGCCGTTCAATACCTTGATGATGAAGAAGAAAAAAGCCACGAGGTGGAAGCTCTTACCCGCGCCCTCATAAGCGAGATGAAGCAGCTTTCCGAAAACAATCCCTTGTTCTCTGAAGAGATGCGGCTCAATATGATTAACATTGACCATCCCGGAAAAATAGCCGACTTTATCGCAAGTATCTTAAACATTCAAAAAGAAGACCAGCAAAAGATTCTTGAAACCCTAAATGTAAAAAAGAGAATGGAAGAGGTCTTTGTTCACATTAAAAAAGAACAAGAACTTTTACAGGTTCAGCGCAAGATTCAGGAAGACCTTAATATGCGGGTCGAGAAAAACCAGCGCGACTATTTTTTAAGGGAAGAGCTAAAGTCAATCAAAGAGGAACTTGGGCTTACATCGGATCCTAAGACCAATGAAGAAGAAAATTTTGCAAAGAGGATAGAAGAATTTCAGTTTACGGGCGAGGTAAAAGAGGTGGTGGATTCCGAGTTCGAAAAGTTTAAGATGCTCGATCCCTATTCCTCCGAATACATAGTTACCCGCAATTACTTGGAAACCATTCTTTCCCTTCCGTGGAAGAATTCTGAGCCGGAGGAGTATGATATTGCAAAGGCTCAAAAGATTTTAAATAAGGATCATTACGGGCTTGAAGACGTAAAGACCCGAATAATAGAATACCTTTCAGTGCGTAAACTCAAAAAAGACACCAAGGGTTCTATCATCCTTTTGCTCGGCCCGCCCGGCGTAGGTAAAACGAGTGTCGGAATGTCTATCGCCCGTGCTATGTCTAAGCCCTTCTTCAGGTTTTCGGTCGGAGGCATGAGGGATGAGGCCGAAATAAAGGGCCACCGAAGAACCTACATCGGTGCCATGCCGGGTAAAATCCTCCAGGGCTTAAAGATAGTAAAAACTAATTCTCCGGTCTTTATGATTGATGAGGTCGATAAGATGGGGCAAAGCTATCAGGGCGACCCCTCAAGTGCCCTCCTCGAAGTTTTAGACCCCGAGCAAAATATAAACTTTAGAGATCACTATTTGGATTTGCCCTTTGACCTTTCCAACATAGTTTTTATCCTCACGGCTAACACCCTCGATTCCATTCCCCGTCCTCTTTTGGACAGGGCCGAGGTAATAAAGCTTTCGGGCTACATCGATGCCGAAAAGGTACAGATAGCAAAAAAACACCTTATTCCGAAAAGCCTTGAAAAGCACGGCCTCAAAAAAAATCAGGTGGTTTACAGTCAGGACATGCTCCTCTATATTGCCAACTCTTATGCAAGGGAAGCCGGAGTACGTAACTTTGAAAAGAAGCTTGATAAGATTCACCGCAAGGTCGCAACCGAAATTGTAAGCGGCAAAAGAAAGGAAGACGAAAAGCTTACAGTAACAAAGGCCGATATTGAAAAGATGCTCGGCAAGGTTATCTTTCGCGATGACGATATCAAAAAGGCCGATGTTCCCGGTACCTCGATTGGTCTTGCTTGGACTTCGATGGGCGGGGATACTCTTTTGATAGAAACGGCATCGATGGCCGGAAAGGGCGGCTTTAAACTTACAGGCCAGGCCGGAAACGTTATGAAAGAATCCGCCGGTATAGCTCTTTCTTGGACCAGAATGTTTGCCGTAAAACATAAGATAAAAAATGCCGACTGGTTCGAAAAAAATATAATTCACCTTCACCTACCCGAAGGGGCGACTCCCAAGGACGGACCTTCCGCAGGTATCACCATGGCCACGGCTCTTTTATCTCTTTTTTCGGGTAAAACAATCAAGCCGAAACTTGCAATGACGGGAGAGCTTTCACTCACCGGCCAAGTCCTTGCCATAGGCGGCCTAAAAGAAAAAACCATAGCCGCCCGCCGCAACGGAATAAAGGAAGTTATCATTCCGCAGGCTAACACAAGGGACTTGGACGAAATCCCCGACCACATTAAAAAGGGCATAAGCTTCCACCCCGTAAGTCATGTCGAAGAAGTCTTGGAAATAGCCTTTAAGGGTGCACTGACAAAGAAGAAGAGGTAGGGGAAGGGTGTAACTCCACCAAAAATAAAACTTAAAATAGCTCTCATTTGCAAAATAGTTGATATTATTTGCTTAAGTACTTGAGGAGTAGCTTTTTTGATGTATTGTATGGATGGGGATAAGATTATGTTATACGGACGCCCGCACTGGGGCGCTTAATAGTAAAATGGAAATCAAAATATGGAAAATAAGAACAGACCAATAACGACATTGTTTATGCTGGTATCAGTTGATGGAAAAATAAGTACAGGCTCGACTGATGAACTTGATGTAGATAAAGATTTTCCTAAAATCAAAGGTTTAAAAGAAGGCCTGCATCAATACTATGAAATCGAACAAACTACTGATTTATGGTCTTTTAATACAGGTCGAGTTCAGGAAAAGATGGGAGTAAACAAAAATACTTTACCTCCAAAAACACCTGTTTCATTTGTTTTGCTAGATAATTCACATTTGGATGAGCGAGGAATAAAGTATTTTTGCGCCAAGTCAAAAGAATTTGTTCTTATGACATCTAACAAAAATCATCCAGCTTATTCAGTTAATGAGGAAAATTTTCATATATTGTATCAGGAAAAATTTTCTTTAAAGAATGGTCTTTACCAGTTAAAAAATGATTTTGGCTGTGAACGTCTTACCGTTCAAAGCGGAGGCACTGTGAATTCTATTTTTCTACGAGAAAAGCTGATTGATTTTGTAGACATAGTTTTGGCTCCTGTCCTCATAGGCGGAAAAGATACATCCACACTTATAGACGGTAAATCCATAATGTCTGAAAAAGAGCTTGCATCATTAGGAGTATTGAAGTTATTGGAGTGTAAAACTTTAAGCAATTCATACATTCGTCTTAGATATAGGGTAATCAGCTGAAGTTTAGGGCTAAACAAGATAGCAGCAAACCCCGCTTTAATCGGAGGAAAATAAATGCCACACGTAGAAATCAAATGTTTTCCTGGAAGAACAGAAAATCAGAAGAAATTGTGTGCTAAAAAAATTTCAGAAGTAATCGCAGAAACATTAGGATGTAAAACTTCAAGCGTTTCAGTAGCAATTAAGGATGTCCCAGAAGAAAAATGGAAAGAAGAAGTTTGGAACAAATCAATTATTTCGGAAAAGGAATTTTTATATAAGAACCCAGAATATACATGTAACTGAAAATCTTACAAAATAAATAGTACGGTATAACAAAGGTTCGTAGCCGACAGCGGGTCGAGCCCGCTGCGGTACAACCAATTGTTAGATTGACCCTTCGGGCAGAGGAAAATATGGATATACTAGATGAACTAAAATCCGAAACAAGTCTTGCTAAAGATATTTTACTGTTATCAAAAATAGCAAAGCCGTTTGATCTTAATGATATTGAAGAAACTTTGATACCCGAAAATCATAGTTTCGTTGATTCTGATGAAGAAAGTAAGTTTTTTTCGATATTTGATAGAATTATGGCCAAATTCCTTAAGCATTACTATAAATATAACCTATTTCCTTCATCACAATGTATCTATCAATTATTCTTCTACCAAATAAAAACAAAACTTTCTCAGTTAATAAAAGATGAAGTGATTTGGGAATTAGTAGAGAGTGTTGCAAAAGATGTTGCAAAGTATCAGTTGTTTAATGATTGTCTAATAATTCATCCTTTAGCAGATTTTGGTTTTAAGAATATTGGAGCTTCGCTTTTTTTTACAAAAAAAATTAGAACCTTTTATTTCAAACATGAAGAGTTTTTGATATTTCCGCAAGCTAATAGTCTGGAGAAAGTATTAAGAAATATTAAGCGTGCAATTAATTATTTTAAACTAGACAATAAAAAAGTAGATCGAGAATTATTTGAACATTATCAGCGAGCAAGAAATACAAAATGGTTAATAAAAAACCCAATAATAATACATAAGATGTCTCAAACTTACCAAGGATACTATGAAAATCAAGTTTTTATTGTTAAACAATTAGAAAAACATATATCACTTTTATATTTGTATAAATGTCTCTCAGATCACAATCAAATAGAAAAGAACTCCCTGTTTGATACTAATAGAACTAATAATTTCCAAACATATGATGAATTTCATTACTTTATAATTAATAAAACGCCTGAAGGTTATAAGCCAGAATGTATTCCTAGGCACTATAAACTCAGCCGTTTATTTGAAACTACTCGCTTAAATATTAGTATAGGCATGTCGAAAAAAAAGTCAGATAAAGAAAAAATAGATAAATTATACCAATACTTGACAACTATCTATACAAATTATTACTCATCGAATATTAGTGATAATGATACAAAAATGAGGAGATCGCTAGGGTATTTTGTTCGGTCTTATCAAGCCGAGTATTATGAGGATAGAGTTCTTTTTTTGTGTATTGCCTTTGAAATGATACTCAGCGAAGGTAAAAAAGATGATATTGGTGGTCATATCTCAAATATCTTGCTCTATCTCACAAAGGGAAATGAAGAAGACAAAAAGAAATTTCAAGATCTATATAATTCACGTAGTGGGGTAGCACACGAAGGAACGGCACGAAAGTGCGATTTAGAATACTGTCAGTACTTGTATACAAAAATCCTACTAATTATTATCACTGATACTGATATTGATTTTAAACAAAAAGATCCATTTTCAAATTACATAACTAGAATTAATGAAAAAAAAATCGGTTTTAAACCTGAAATAAAATAAGTCTAACACCCGCTTCAACCTGACAAACGGGACTGAGCCCGTTTGCAGGTTAAGCGAATGTTAGGGGGACGCCTGTCGGCGCGATTCGTATTAAAAATTTGGTTAGTTGACATTAAAATTTGTTTTTGTAAAATTATGGATATATTAGGGAGTAAATATGTATCATCCAAGATTCAAAGGCAATCATTATGCAATGGGGCAAAAACTAGGTTCTATATTAAAGCAAAGTAATGTTTCATTTCCGATAAATCTCGATTCATTTCAAAAGAAATTTGGAAAGGAAAGTGGTATAATTCTAAATGATATGTTTCCAGAGATAGTTGCAGAAATTAAAGGAATAACTGACCAAATAGGAATAGATAATGCTATATTTACATCTTGGTTAATGTGTATGGGGTGTTGTCTTGATGTATATGAAAATGAATCTACTGAGATACGAGGTTGTACTGCTTTTACTTTTATTCATGATGAAAAAGTTTACTATGCAAGAAATAATGATTTACCCCCATTTCTGGAACCAATCAGTAAAAGTATTTATTATAGACCTGAAAATGGAAATAGTTTTATTCTAAATACTTCTTCATTTGTTAATGGCGAAGAAGGTATTAATGAATATGGGTTGGTTGCAGCTATGACATTTGTAAAACCTATCATTGAAGAAATTAAGCCGGGAATAAATTCTGTTCTTATTGTTCGATTGGTATTAGAAAAATGTAAAACAGTAATTGAAGCCGTTAAATTTATTGAGGAATTACCTATTGCTTCAAGTTGTAACATTTTGCTTGCGGATAAATTGGGAGATATGGTTGTGCTTGAATGTCATCCGAAAAAAATCAATAAAAGAATGCCAACGATAAGTAGTATAAATGGTAAATATATTGTAACAGTAAATCATTTTACTTCAAAATCTATGTGGAAATATGATGAAAGTAATCGTGATATTTTTATGTCAGATGCTAGATTTAAAACAGTGAAGTTAGCATTTGATGCTTACAAAATTACGGATGCCGTTCAATATGCAAAAGATATACTCATGGGTAAGTATGGCTTTATGTGTCAATATCCAGATGATGGGAATTTTACTACAATATGGGCATCCTTAATGAATATTTCTGACGGTAATATATTAAGGGCTGAAGGACATCCTTTAAAGCGCAAGTTTGTGCCAGACAAGCGATTAAAAATGGATTTACACTGACAAGCACTTCAAGTTGACATTGCCTTTGTCATGAAAAGGGGAATAAATGAATATTAAAACAGCAATTATTGTTTCTTCAGTTTTATCGTTAATTGTGTTTGTTGCATTTGTAATTGGCATGTTTTTTAGTGGGTTGACAATATTTTCTGGCAAGTATAATTATGATGCGCTATCAGCTTTAGCTACCTTATTTGTAGCAATATTTGGTCCATTAGTTTCATTAATCGCCGCATTCCTTTTCTATTCATCACTTCTCGCTCAGAAGGAATCAATTAAACTTCAAAGAGATGAGTTTTCTGAATTTGTTAAATCAAATGACTTTAATATTCAGAATATTAACTTTTCCTTGGTTTTAAAAGAAATTAAAGAGTTTAATACAGATTCAAGTCTTAGAGTAGAAAATCATTACTCATCAACAACTGATGAAATGCTCACAAAAATCGATCTTATAAATGAATTAAAATTGCATCTTATCAATCCAGGAAAAGCTATTAAAAGATCGGCAACAATCCTAGATGGAGATATTTACGAAACAAAAGAATTTATCCATTGTAATGTCGGAGATAAAATTTGGTATAAAGATCATAAGTGTGAGATTGTTCAAAGAAAAGAAAAAGAGATTAAAGAACTTGAAAGAAGATTCTGGATTATTTTTAGCACAATGTACTCTTTGATTAATACAAGTAATAACAAGGATATTTTTAAAAAAGTTTTTACCAGTATATTACCTTACGAATATTTTGAATATAGCCTGGGCTTATTTGGTAAATGAGGTGGACATCCGGACAATCAGATTATTGTGGAATTGCTTGATTACTATAAACATGAGATAAGAAATTTGACCTAACACTCGCTTCAACCTGACATTGCGGACGGAGCCGCAAATGCAGGTTAAGCGGTAGTTAGATTGATTGACGGCAATGCCGTCAACATTGGTGCAGGGATATGAGAAAATCAATATTTGAAACTATAATTCATAGTAACATAAAAAATATTTGGAAAATAATAACCGATAATGAACATTATTCGTGGCGGAGTGATATTTCAGAAATCAACACCCCCGACGCAAAGCATCGGGGTATTAAACCCTCCGCACGAATAAAAATTATTGAGCCTTATCATAAATTTATAGAAGTATCAAAAAATGGCACGCAAATAGTTTTTACAATAACAGCAATAAAACCATATAGTTTGTATGAATTTGATATGGAAAATAAATATTTTAGAGGACATTGGATTGGTCATTTTTATGAACTTTCAGAAAAAGAAACAAAAATAGTGTTCACAGAAATCTTGAATATAAAAAATCCTATTATGGAAATACTTTCATATATATGTATGAATTTAAAAAGGATGCAAAAAAAATATATTTCGGATTTGATTAAAGAATTGGAAAAACAAAAAGTATCAAGCACTTGAAATTATACACATAATGCGTATAATAAGATTAGATATACAATGACAGTGAAAGCAATTCTAAAGCAGGCAGGATTGAAATAAGGATATATGGAGGAATATAAAATGAAATTAGCATATCCGGCAATAATAACATATTGTGAAGAAGATAATAGTTATAGTATAGAATTTCCCGATTTGCAAGGCTGTGTTTCCGGAGGTTTTTCTCTTATAGAAGCGATAGAGATGGGAATAGATGCAGCATCAGGATGGATATTAACGGAAATCGAGGAGGGAAATGCTGTTCCAAAAGCAAGTGATCCGACAAAAATAAAACTACCTGATAATAAAAGTTTCATAAATATGCTTATTTTAGATATGGATTCGTATAGTGAAAAATATTCAAGCAAATGTGTAAGAAAGAATATAACACTCCCAAAATGGGTGAATACGCTTGCAGAAAAAAATAATGTAAATTTTTCACAATTATTACAGAACACGATAGTAGAAAAATATGCAGGTGTTATGTAAAAGCATCTAACCCCCGTTTCAACCTGACAATACCGCCTTGTTGCAGGTTAAGCGTTAGTTATGATGACATACCTTCAGCGCAGGATAAAAAATGAAATCAACTGAAGTATATAAAACTATAAATATAATAATTTAAGAAGGTTTTAATTGAAAATGAATAAAAATATAATCGCAATTATTTATGCAGTTGCTGCAGCAGTTTTTTATGCATTAAATGTTCCTTGTTCCAAAATACTCCTTCAAAATATTTCACCTGTATTTATGGCCGGACTTCTTTATATTGGAGCAGGGCTTGGCGTAGGAATTTTGTATTTATTTAATTTTAAAAAAGAGCAAAAATCTGAACGGCTTGATAAAAATTATTTACCGTACACTATTGGAATGATTTTTCTTGATATTGCCGCTCCAATTTTGTTAATGCTTGGAGTGAAATACGGAACTTCATCAAATGCATCTTTGCTTGGAAATTTTGAAATAGCAGCTACAGCATTAATTGCATTGATTATATTCAAGGAAAAAGTGACATGGAGATTATGGCTTGCAATTCTTTTTATTACCGCTTCAAGTATAATTCTTTCGTTTGAGAACATTGAAGGATTAAATTTTTCCATAGGCTCTTTGTTTGTTCTTGGAGCAACAATTTGCTGGGGATTGGAAAATAATTGTACCCGCAGAATGTCAGATAAAAGTACATATCAGATTGTAACAATAAAAGGACTTTGTTCAGGATTTGGTTCGATAATTGTAGCTTTTGTTTCCGGTGAAACCGATTTTACTCTTAAATATATTCCTTTTGCATTATTGTTGGGATTTGTATCCTACGGATTAAGTATTTTTACATACATTCGTGCTCAAAAATACTTGGGTGCAGCTAAAACAAGTGCATATTATTCGATTGCACCATTCATAGGAACATTTTTGGCTTTTGTATTATTAAAAGAAAAAATATCAACTAAATATATATCGGCATTATTCGTAATGATTATAGGTACTGCCTTTGCCGTGTATGACACATTAATTAGAAAACATTTGCACGGACATAGACATACATTTACACATACACATAACGGCATAACGCATACCCATACAATATCCCATTCTCATTTACATAATCACTTTATTTCTGATTCAAAACATGGTCATCATCATAGCATTGAGGAATTAGAGAATGAATTGAAAATTGAGTCAGAGAAATAAAGCCATGTCTGTAGATAGAAAAATTTTATGTAAAGAAATGTTTACAACATCTTAATATTCCAACACGGCTTACGCATGAATTCCTTAGCTAAATAAAACATTAAACCTAAATGAATCATCAAAAGTACAAAGCATTTTCTTCCTTTTCAGAGTTTTACCGTTTTGATACATTTTCATTCGATTAAAGCAAATCCTCCTTAAAATTGCTATGTTTTCAGCAGTATTTTTTTCTCGAATTTGACATTCATCGTCTCTAAATATTACATCCAGCGACCAGTGTAAGGTGTTTTCTATTGTCCAATGTGTTCTTACAGCTGTTACAAACTCATTTATATCCTCTATACTGCTAATAAAGTAACGCTTTTCACTGTATTGTTTGCCTTTGCACCTTACAGTGCTTTTGACCATTCCAAAACTCTTTAAATTTGCCCATTTATTCTTATCTGCAAACCAGTTTATATTAGAAGAAAGAAAGTATTCTCTTTTTTCTTCTCTGCCATGCCCTATATCCAAGGTTTCAAATCTTAAAAGTGTGTTTTGAAAGTCTTTATCTTCTATAGAAAAATAATCTTTTACATCATTATACGCTGCCGGTTGATTTTCTTTTAGAGCCAATACATAATCACATTTTTTCTTTGTGATTTCTTTTGCTATTTCTTTTTGACAACCCATGGCATCTATAGTAATTATCGAGCTTTCTAGTTTTAAAAGGTTAAGGAGTTCAGGAATTGCTGTGATTTCATTCGATTTTTCAGCACATTTTATTTGTCCTAGTACAACTCCCGCTTCGTGAGCGAATGCACTTACCAAATGAATACCTCTACTTTGTTCACTTGCACTTCCACGTAATGTTTTTCCATCAATGTGAATGTATGAACCTGCTGGAATATTAAGGGATTGTTCAATCCACGAGATAAAAAGGTTTTGAAATTGTTTGGGATTAATCATCGCAAGGACTCTTCCTATGGTGTCGTGCGAAGGAACTCCATTTTCTAACAATAGTCCTACCTCATTTTTTAGCCAATCCTTTTTTACTTCGGCAAATTCCCCTATTTCAAATACAGTTTGAACTCCGCTACAAACAGCACACAGTGCTATTACCAATATTTCGCTGATTAGATGCTTTACTTTGGCAGACTGACGATTATCATTAAGTTCGTTAAAATATTCTTTTAATGTTTTCATAGTTTAAATATCGGCTATTTTTTTTCATGCGTAAGCCGTGATATTCCAATCTTCATCATTGACTAATTATAATCATTTATGATAATATATCTAAAAAATTAATATATAGAGAGGTCATTATGATAGAAGTAAATGCTATGGGACAGGCTTGTCCTATTCCCGTTATTATGGCAAAAAAAGGCTGTAAGGGAAAATACGGGGAAAGAAAATATCTTGGTCAAGGTTGACAATGAAGTTGCAACTCAAAATCTTTCGAAGATGGCTGCCCAGATCGGTATAGGAGTTGAAGTAAGCAAGATAAATGAAAAAGAGTTTACCGTTATTTTAAAAGCCGCGGAAGGAGTAAGTTTAAATCCTGTTGCGGTGCCTCAAACTTCTAACACCGAATATGCCGTTGTGATAAACTCGGATCAGATGGGATCGGGAGATGAAGGTTTCGGAAAAAAACTTTTGGAAGGCTTTATCTATGCCCTCACGGAACAGGATGTGCTTCCCAAGTTCGTTATCTGTTATAATTCCGGTGTACGGCTTACAACCGAAAACGAAAAAACCGTAAACGACCTAAAGGCCCTTGCCTCTCAAGGCTGCGAGGTTTTGTCTTGCGGGCTCTGTCTGGACTTTTACGGGCTTAAAGAAAAGCTTCAAGTCGGTTCTCCCACAAATATGTACCGCATTACCGAAATTATGCGTACCCATTTTGTAGTACGCCCCTAAGTTCATCAAATTATAATTTAATAAGATATCGAGGTAAAAGATTTGAAAACCTACGGCGTTTTTTCGTTTTCGTCTTCTCATCATGCAATCGCCGCCGAAGCCGTAACTTCCGGCGGGTCGCTGACTGATGCGAGGCTTATTCCGCTGCCGCCCGAGATTTCGGCGGGCTGCGGGCTTGTTCTAAGAGTAAATGAAGACGGAATAAAAGAAGCCTCCCGCCTCTTAGCTGAGGCCGAAATTCCCTACACGGGAACCTATCTTTTAAAAACAGAAAAAAGTGAGAGGTTTGTGGAAAAATATGATCTATCTTGACAATAGCGCTACCACCCTTCAAAAGCCCGAAAGTGTGGCTCAAGAGGTGTTTAGAGGCCTTGCTTCAAACAGATTCGGGAATCCGGGCCGCGGGGCTCATTCTTCGGCTCATGCAGCCCTCACAGAGCTTTTTAAAACAAGGCAAACTTTGGCAAGGCTTTTTAACATAAAAAATCCATTAAATGTTGCCTTGTGTCAAAATGCTACTTCCGCCTTAAACCTTGTAATAAAAGGCCTTTTTTGGGGCAAAGAAAAAGATTCCCATATCATAACCTCTGCCCTTGAGCATAATTCTGTTTTGCGGCCTCTCTACCAGCTTGAAAAAGAAGGGGCTAGCCTTTCTGTTATTCCCATCGAAGAAGGCTTTTTGCGTTATGATCTAATCGAAAAAGAAATCGAAGAGCACACCAAGGCGATTATAGTAAACCACTGTTCAAACGTCATTGGCTCAATCTGTGATTTGGACAGGGTTCATTCCGTATGCAAAAAACACGGACTAATCATGATTGTGGATGCTTCTCAAAGTGCGGGGACAATTCCTATAGATGTTTCAAAATACGGACAAAGCATTTTTTGCTTTACGGGGCACAAGGGCCTTTACGGGCCTCAGGGTACAGGCGGAATTATCGTAAACGGAAACTTTGATTTTTCACCTGTCTTTTCGGGGGGAAGCGGGGTTCATTCTTTCGATAAGGTCCATCCTTCCGAAATGCCCGATATCTTTGAAGCGGGAACCATGAATGTTCCCTCCTTTATGGGGTTAAATGCCGGAGCCTCCTATGTTGTAAAAACAGGCATTGATTCAATTCAAAAAAAATTGGCCGATTTAAAATTAAACTTTATTGAAGAAATAAAAAACATTCCCGGTATCAAAATATACGGAAACCCTTGGAGCGAAAAAACGGGATCTGTTGTAGGCCTAAACATAGGCTCTATCCCTTCGGGCGAAATAAGCCGCATCCTCGATGAGGACTACGGTATTGCAAGCCGCCCGGGAGCTCACTGTGCTCCCTTGGTACACAAGACTTTCGGCACCGAAGAGCAGGGCATAGTCCGATTCAGCTTTTCTTCGTTTAATACCCTTGAAGAAAGCAAGCAAGCTGCTGCCGCTTTAAAAGAAATAGCCGACAGGGCATAAAAAAAGCGGCCGATTTTTCAAACCGGCCGCTTGCTAAAACCTTACAATACAAAGATTTATTTTTCTTTTTAGATAACTGCTCCTGAAAGCTCGCCGGGGGCCTTTTTGCCTCTGGTAATCATCTCTCCGGCTTTTTTACCCTTGGATGTTGCAGCGATAAAATAAGAAGCAATGTAAATTGACGAATAGGTACCGCTTATAAGACCTACAATTAAGGCTAAAGCAAAGTCCTTCATGGCATCGGTTGTAAACACATAAAGAGCTACAACTGCAACCATTGTCGTCATTGTTGTAATAATTGTTCTGGTAAATACTTCAGTTAAAGCCTTATCCAAAACTTCGTTACATTCAAGCCTTGGCTCAAGATGAATCTTTTCACGGATACGGTCAAAGATAACGATTGTATCGTTTATTGAGTAACCGATAATCGTAAGGATTGCAGCTATGGTCGTCGAGTTAAATTCCATTTGAGTCCATGAAATGAACATAACCATTATCATTGTATCGTGAAGCAGGGCTAAGATAGCAGCTACAGAAAAGTTCCACTGGAATCGGAACATTGCATAAACAAAGATTAAAACCAAGGCTCCGCCTACAAGCAAAATTGCCTGTTTTGCCAAAGAAGAAGAAAAGCGTGAGCCCACAAAGTCCGTACCCATAACCGCAATGTTTTCAGTACCGTAGGCAGCATTTAAAGCAGAGGTTATAATTGAGCGAAGCTCTTTGTTTGCATTCTCATATTTTCCGTCATCTGCAAGTCTTATCTGAAAATATCTGTCTTCAGGTGTTCCCAATTGCTGAACGGAAACCGAAGGAATGGAAGAAAGAGCATGGCGCACCTCGTCAGTACTTATGGGTTTAAGACTTTTATCCAAATAATGGAGTCTAAAAATTTCTTGAGAAAGACGGGGTGAGGACTCTGAATTCGTAAATAAGTCTTTGAGCAGTGTGTTTGCAGATGCATTTATTTTAACCTTTAGACCTTCGATAGAAGCAATACCGTCAGCAAAGTCTTTAAGAGTCGGATTATCGGCAAACTTAAATACGTAAGATTTGTTTTCTGCATCCAGAGAGGTGGTCGTAATTGAAATGTCGGATATACCTTGTGAAAAGGAAACTGTTAAAGGGCCTTGATAGGAAAGCTCTAAGGCTGTAGGTGCTATTTTTACCTTTTCGATAAAACCTGCTTGGAAGTCGATACCGAAATTGATACCCTTGGTAAAATAACCTGCAATTCCAAAAACCATGAGCCCTATACTTAGAATAATGCCCGGAACGAAAAATTTTGAAAACCTAATTATTTTTTTCATTTTCTAACTTCCTCCAGCTGATATGAATCTTATTGAATTTTAGGGTTTGAGTTCCGAAGTCGAATATTAAGCGCGACACAAACAAGGCGGTAAAGACTGAGGAAACAACACCTATAGCTAAGCTGTATGCAAAGCCCTTTATCGGTCCTGTTCCTAGGATGGAAAGGAAGAAGGCTGCTATAAAGGTTGTGATGTTCGAGTCCATGATAGCAGAAAAAGCGTGTTCAAAACCGGCGTTTATGGCCGCTTCCCTTGTTTTACCGAGTTTTAGTTCTTCTTTTATTCTTTCAAAAACCACAACATTAGCATCGACTGCCATACCTATAGTCAAAATCATACCTGCAATACTGGGCAGGGTTAGGGTTAGGTTGAATGCCGAAAGAATACTGAACATTATGTAAAGGTTTAAGATTTGGGCAATACAGGCATTGACTCCGGCTTCTTTATAGAATACGAGCATGAAGATCAAAACGGCGATTAAGCCCCACTGTAAGGCCATGATGCCTTCGTTAATTTTTTCATCACCTAAGCTGGCTCCTACAACCTGCTGTGTTTCAAGCTGTAGAGGAACATTTAACCATGCAGTTCTTAAAACGGTTTTAAGGTTATTTGCTTCCGTTGCAGACATTCCGCTGATGCTTCCCGCTCCTCCCGTAATGGGTTCTTTAAGGTTGGGGGCAGATTTTATCTTGTTGTCCGAAACGATGGCAAGGCGTTTGCCTACGTTGTTTGCCGTTAATTCCGCAAAGATTTTTGCTCCTTCTGCATCAAGTGAGAAGTTTACAAGCGGGTTATTGGATCTTTGATCTGCTGAGGTGTCTACGCTTACAAGGTGCTTGCCTTCAAGACCTGCTTGTTTTTTTACGACGAGGAAGGGTTCTCTATCATCCCTTTCATCTATACCGTAGGCATCTTTGTGGTATACTCCTAAGACCATGCAGTCTTCAGGTATAATTTCGGGGTTTAAAAGATTGTATTCGGCATCGAAGGTTTTCCCGGGGTTGTTTCTGTAATATTCTCTAAAAGCCTGAGTCGCCTCATCATCCACTATATGAAAGGCCAAAATACCGCGTCCCATGATAATGGAGTTGATCTTATCGGCATCGGCTGCTCCCGGCATTTCGATATAAATGCGGTCATCTCCTTGCCGTCTGATCACCGGGTCTGTAAGACCAAATTTATCTATTCGGCTTCGAAGAGTATCCATAGCCAAATCCATGGCCGCTTTTTTGGAATCGCTTATTGTTTCGCTGCTTGCTCCGTCTGCAGAAATAGCTGCATCTAAGTCGGCTTTGATAATAACAAGCATACCGCCCGACAAGTCAAGTCCCAACTTTACGGCATTTGTTTGATATTTTTTTATGCCTAAAATCGAATCCCTATACGCAGTTTCTAAAATAGGCTGGGCTACCGGAATGAACTTTTCTTTTGAAGAAAGTTTAAAACTTGCTGCTACATCTTGAGCCGTCCATTGCGAGGGAATTTCCATACCCAAGGTCTTTCTGCGGGCCTTAGCTTCTTTAATTATAGGAGCATACTTTTCCGAAAGGGGCTCTTTTGAGCCTGAAACAGCCATTTCTATCAGCTTGTCAACATCAGCTCTGGCCATGTTTTCGGAATAATCTTTAATCTTTTCTCTTGATGCCAAGGCTAATGCTTTATCTTCTTGATTTGTCCAAAAATACCATTTAAGAGTAGGATGTAAGAAAACAAAGCATAAGGCGATAACAAGAAGAACTACGATAAACCTAAATCTTTTACTCATTATTTATCTCCCTTTGCGGTTCTAAACTTAAAATTTAAAACCGCAAATAGTTTATTTTGATTCGTTTTGTGCTGAAGTATCGGTGCTTTCGGAATCATTGGATTTTTTTCCGAATAAAGATCTTTTCTTTTCTCCATCTCCGCCGAAATCGGGCTTGGGAGGCTCATCTTTTAAGACAGCACCTACTGCAGAGCGGTTAATTTCGATTTTGCAGTTATCATCAACTTTTATAATAATAGTCTTTTCTTTTGTGGAGCTCACAACACCGTGAATACCGCCGATGGTGATAATTTTATCTCCCTTTTGAAGCTGGGAGATCATTCTTTCAGTTTTTTGCTGTTCCTTTTTTTGCGGCCGGATAAGCAAAAAATAAAAAATTACGAAAACCAAAAGCATTGGTATTAAAAAACCGAAGGAGCCGAAAGCACCTTGAGGGGCTCCTTGCAATAAAGGTATAAAATTCATAAAACCCATCCTTTTTAAATTAATTTAAAATATAAATATAGTGAAACACAATACCATATTTTTATGTATTCAGTCAATAAGAGGTCAGCTTTTAACACGGCTTACGCATGAATTCCTTAGCTAAATAAAACATTAAACCTAAATGAATCATCAAAAGTACAAAGCATCTTCTTCCTTTTCAGAGTTTTACCGTTTTGATACATTTTCATTCGATTAAAGCAAATCCTCCTTAAAATTGCTATGTTTTCAGCAGTATTTTTTTCTCGAATTTGACATTCATCGTCTCTAAATATTACATCCAGCGACCAGTGTAAGGTGTTTTCTATTGTCCAATGTGTTCTTACAGCTGTTACAAACTCATTTATATCCTCTATACTGCTAATAAAGTAACGCTTTTCACTGTATTGTTTGCCTTTGCACCTTACAGTGCTTTTGACCATTCCAAAACTCTTTAAATTTGCCCATTTATTCTTATCTGCAAACCAGTTTATATTAGAAGAAAGAAAGTATTCTCTTTTTTCTTCTCTGCCATGCCCTATATCCAAGGTTTCAAATCTTAAAAGTGTGTTTTGAAAGTCTTTATCTTCTATAGAAAAATAATCTTTTACATCATTATACGCTGCCGGTTGATTTTCTTTTAGAGCCAATACATAATCACATTTTTTCTTTGTGATTTCTTTTGCTATTTCTTTTTGACAACCCATGGCATCTATAGTAATTATCGAGCTTTTTAGTTTTAAAAGGTTAAGGAGTTCAGGAATTGCTGTGATTTCATTCGATTTTTCAGCACATTTTATTTGTCCTAGTACAACTCCCGCTTCGTGAGCAAATGCACTTACCAAATGAATACCTCTACTTTGTTCACTTGCACTTCCACGTAATGTTTTTCCATCAATGTGAATGTATGAACCTGTCGGAATATTAAGGGATTGTTCAATCCACGAGATAAAAAGGTTTTGAAATTGTTTGGGATTAATCATCGCAAGGACTCTTCCTATGGTGTCGTGCGAAGGAACTCCATTTTCTAACAATAGTCCTATCTCATTTTTTAGCCAATCCTTTTTTACTTCGGCAAATTCCCCTATTTCAAATACAGTTTGAACTCCGCTACAAACAGCACACAGTGCTATTACCAATATTTCGCTGATTAGATGTTTTACTTTGCCAGACTGACGATTATCATTAAGTTCGTTAAAATATTCTTTTAATGTTTTCATAGTTTAAATATCGGCTATTTTTTTTCGTGCGTAAGCCGTGAGCTTTTAAAAAATAGTTTTTTTTCGTTAAATTTTATAAAAATATTTTTAAAATTTTACTAAAAATTGCGTTTACAGGTCTATAATTAGTTGAAAGCAAGGAAGCGGCGCCGTCCTTCAGCTTTAGTAATGTTTTGAACAATCGTTCACATTTAGGTTATTTTTTTGATTTTTGGAGGTATGAAATGAAATCATTAAATTCGCTTATCATCGAGGGAAACATGGTGCGGGAACCTGTTTTGAAAACTACAGCAAATGGAACAGCTCTATGTACTTTTTCTATTGCTTCAAACAGAAACTACAAGAAAGATGATGCCTTTGTTCAGGAAACTTCATATTTTGATGTGGAAACATGGTCAAGTCTTGCAAAATTATGCGAACAAAACGGGGCTAAGGGCAGGGGAGTTCGGGTTGTAGGCAGAATTAAGCAGGATAGGTGGGTCGGTACTGACGGGAAAAGCTACAGCAAGGTAAAGGTTGTTGCAGAACATGTAGAATTCAAACCCGTCTTTAAAAATTCGGGAGATAAGGCTGGGGCAAGGGAGGAGGTGCTTATTGAAGAAAAAGTAATGGCATTTTAAAACATAACAATCTCCATTTTGCTATCAAGGCTTAAGGCCTTGATAGCTCCTTATTCCGCATAGAGTTTTTGTACAATAAAAAGTGCAAGCCTGCGGGGTAAAATCCTATATAAAAAAAGAAGAAAGGTATAAGTCCAATTATAAGGATAAAAAAATGCTATTTTTCTTTTTTCTGCGAGGGAGGCAACGAATCTTCCTAACTTTTTTGGGCTCATTCCCTTTTGTTCGTCTTTTTCCATTTTGGAAACGCTTTTTGAAATTCTTCCATTATAAATATCGTCTCCGGAATTTGATTTGTCCCTCGCAGCCGTGAAGGGGGTAGCAACGTCTCCGGGCATTATCAGGGCACAGTCTACACCGAAGGGCTGAAGTTCCGCTTTAAAAGCTTCTAAGAGTTTTCCTAAAGCAGCCTTTGATGCAGAATAAAAGGCTTGAAAGGGGATGGCTATTTCTCCTGCTATAGAGCTGATCACAAATATCCTTCCGAAAGACTGAGGCCTCATATATGAGGCTGCTGCCCTGATAAACAAAAAAGCACCGAAAAAATTTACATCCATCTGTCTTTTTGCCTCTTCAAGGCTTGTAAATTCTACGGCTCCCGAAATGCCGAATCCTGAGGCACATACGGCTAAATCAATCCTCCCTTCCTTTTCCCAAATATCTGCAAAAGCCCTTATCAGTTTTTCTTCATCCGTAATGTCAAGAGAAATATGTTTAGTTTGATCTTGAGGCAAACTTAAAAATTCTCTGCGGCTCATGGTGTATACAAAATAATTTTTTAAAATCAAGGCCTTTGTAATTTCAAGACCTATACCGCTTGAACCTCCGCTTACCACCGCTATTTTTTTCACAACTATACCCTCTTTTATTTAATTGCAATTTACCCCCATTATAGATAAAATTATATTTTTCTTCTATCGGAATACTCGCAAATTGCACGGATACTTGAAAATTTATAAATCTTCATATATACTTGGCGGGTAAAAATTATCCTAAGGAGTTTAAAATGATTTCACGAAATGCAGCTTTTAGAGAATCTAATTTACCTCTCCCCGCAAAGCAAACCGGAAAGGTCAGGGATTGGTATTCACCTGAAACAGGCAAACGCTTGATTGTAACAACCGATAGAATTTCTGCCTTTGACAGGGTATTAACGGCTCTTCCGTATAAGGGGCAGGTTTTAAACCAGCTTTCTCTTTGGTGGTTTGAAAATACCAAGGATATAATCAAAAATCACATAATATCTTGTCCCGATCCTAACTGCATTATCGTAACGGAGGTTAAACCCCTTCCCATAGAGGTAATAGTTAGGGGGTATATCACCGGTGTAACTTCAACGGCTCTATGGTATAGATATTCCTTAGGCGAAAGAAATATTTACGGGTATGATTTTCCTGAAGGTTTGACAAAAAATCAGGCCCTGCCTAAGCCTATTATAACTCCTACTACAAAGGGCGGTCCCACGGGGCACGATGAAAGGCTTACCTGCGATGAGGTTGTTTCGCAAGGCTATCTATCAAAAGAACAATGGGACTTTGTGCAAAGAGCTGCCCTTGCCCTTTTTGAGCGAGGTCAAAAAAGTGCAAAAGAAGCGGGCTTAATTTTGGTTGATACAAAATACGAATTCGGTGTAGATAAGGATAATAATATTCTTTTGATAGATGAGGTACATACCCCCGATTCTTCACGCTATTGGAAGCTCGACACTTACGAGCAAAGATTAAAAGAAGGTAAGGAGCCTGAAAACTTCGATAAGGAATTTGTAAGAATGGCCTACGCAGCAAAGGGCTACCGCGGCGACGGCGAAATCCCCGAACTCGATGAAGAGGTCTGGAACGAGGCTATTCAGCTTTATATTACGGCCTACGAAAAATTGACAAAATCGAAATTTGTTCCGGGAGAATATCCGGCTGAAGAACGTATAGCAAAAAACTTAAAAAAGGCAGGTCTAATGTGAAACCTCTTGTAATAATACTTATGGGCTCGTCCTCAGATATGGGCCATGCAGAAAAAATAGCCTCAGAGTTAAAGATTTTTGGAATAGAGTACGCTATCAGAATCGGCTCGGCTCATAAAACGGCAGAGCATGTTGTTTCTATGTTAAAAGAATATGAGGCTCTTGATAGGCCGAAGCTATATATCACAATTGCCGGAAGGAGTAATGCTCTTTCAGGTTTTGTTGACGGTTTTGTAAAGAGTGCGACAATTGCCTGTCCTCCTCCTTCCGACAGCTTTGCAGGGGCAGACATTTATTCTTCTCTTAGGATGCCTTCGGGTATTTCTCCGGCACTGGTGTTGGAGCCTAAAAATGCCGCCCTCCTCGCTGCAAGAATCTTTTCTCTTTATGATAAGGAAATAGCAGGTGCAGTCAAATCTTATATGGAATCAAATGCTCAAAGAATAATCGAAGACGATTCCAAATTAAAAAAATAAAATTTATAAAAGGGCAGTCTTGTAATATTAGGCTGCCTAAATAACGTTATGGTGGAATAAAATGCTCAAAAGATTTTTTTTTAACGGCTGCACTATGCTGCCTTTTTATAACTAATCTTTATACTCAAAACACTGATGAAAAACTCGAAACCGATAAGCCGCATGCTGTTATGGCTTATAAGATTGAAAGTGTTGAATACATCGTAAAAGGCTTTACTAAGGTGAAACCGCTATCGGCTAAAGTTCCTGTAGATACAAATCGGGTGTTTACCTCTAAAGAAGAGTTTGATGTTTATATTGCAGAGCTTAATAAGGAATTTAAAAATATCCGTACAATTGAAAAACATGAAATTACTTTCGATTTTTTAGAGCCTCAAAACAACATTACTCCTGTAAAGCTTAAAATATATGTTAAAGACACTTGGAATATGATTGCTCTTCCATATCCAAGTTTTGATTCGAATGAGGGATTCGAATTTAAAATAAAATTAAAAGATTTTAATTTTTTAGGCACTCTTGAACCTTTTACAATGGATTTGATATATAAACGAAACAATGATGGAAAATCGGTTTTTGAGATTGGTTCAAGATTCGCTTTACCTTTCTATATTAATCCTGTTAAATTGGTTTGGAGTAATGATTTAGGAATGAAGGTAGATCAAGATAAAAAATTCGGATTTGATTTTACAACCGGTCTAAGTACTTCATATAAATTAGGTGTTGATTGGCTGACTTTAACTGCAGGTGTTACACAAGGTATAAAGGTATCTGCTTCTCCGTCAGAAAAAGATTATTATCTTACAAACGGATTATATACATCATTGGCATTTGATATATATAAAAATCAAACATTAGGTACGATTAAATGGATTCCTTATTTTGGAATAGAGGGAGATTGGAAGTTTGCAAAAGTTACCAATGATGATCACAAAGGGCTCAATATTAAGTGGTCACATAAGCTCTCAATGGAAAATGTAAACTGGGTAAATAATTTCAGACAAGGATTTGATTTAGAATTAAATAATAATTATGATTATAATACATATAAAAAAGGAAATGTAGATGTTTCTTTTGGTATGGAAACAAAGGGCTTTTACTCTTTCGTGGATAGAGTCGGCCTTTATGGACGGTTTGATTTTCATTATAATTTATTTGATAAACATTCAGAAAGAAGCGGAAGTTTTCTACGCGGGATTTTAAACAACCGAATTTCTACAGATACGGCTATGAGTTTTAACTTTGATGTACCAATAAAAATAGGCGTTTTTAAATGGGAAGAAATTACCGGAGTGGCATGGACACGCTTTTTCGGCTTTGAACTGCACATATCTCCATTTATAGATACGGCCTTGGTTCATGATCCTGCATCAAACACTTATTATAATCCCAAGTATGGCTGGTATTCCGGCGGCTTAGAAATCATAATGTATCCTATAAAAATGAGAAGCATTTATGCCCGTATAAGCTACGGTCATGACCTAAGAGAAATAAAAAATGAATCAGGTTATGCAAAGCGTGACGGCAAACCTGTTTCAGAAATTTTTATCGGTATAGGACTTCACTATTAAAAAAGATGTTATTAAAACGGAGGCAAGATGCGCTTTAGTTCCCATTATAAAATGGAAGGCGATGATATAATCGATTATGTTTTTGAGCATACCAATTTTTTCGATTCAAACGAAAATTTAGTTTGCGAAGAAATCGGCGACGGCAACATAAACTATGTCTACCGCATTTTTGACAATAACACAAAGAAATCGATTATTTTAAAACAAGCTGATGTTCAAACAAGGGTGCGTCCCGACGGGTATTTGAATCCCGACAGGAGCACCCGCGAAGCCGAGGTTTTAAAACTTTATAACGAATATTCTCCTGATTGTTCTCCGAAACTAATTTATACCGATTCGGTGATGGCAGCAATCATAATGGAGGACATAGGTTCTTATTCCAATTTAAGAACGGAGCTGATGACCGGTAAAATTTTTTACGGACTCGAAAAGCTAATTGCTGGTTTTATTGTAGATACTTCTTTGTCTTCAACCGATTTATGCTTGGGTTATCAAAAAAAATCTCAAACAGCCTCTAAATTTTATAATCCCGATCTTTGTAAAATTACGGAGGACTTGGTGTTCACTCATCCTTATAAGGATGTAAGGGGAAGAAATATTTTGTTCCCCGAAAATGCCGAGTGGTTGAAAAAAAAGTTTTATGAGGACTCCAAGCTCATTGCAAAAGTTGCAGCCTTAAAAGAGAAATTCAATAATTATCCTCAAGGACTTATTCACGGGGATCTCCATTCAGGTTCTATCTTTGTAAAAACCGAAAATGAAAAAACAAAGATAAAAATAATCGATCCGGAATTCGCCTTTTACGGTCCAATAGCCTATGATCTTGGAAATGTTCTTGCTCATTTTATCTTTGCTGAAAGCTATGCAAAGTATTCGACTCTCTTTGCTGATGAGCAAAAACAAAAAGCCGATTTCCTACTTTGGATTGAAAATGCAAAAAAAGATTTGCTTAAATTCTTTTATATTTTTGCAAAAGACTGCCTTTCTAAAAACATAAAAGACCCGATGTATAAAAGTGAAATTTTTATTGATGATTATATCGAAAAAATAAAGATAGATACAATTTCTTTTTGCGGTACCGAATTAAACAGGCGGATAATCGGCTCTGCAAAAACGCCTGAAATTACGAGCATAAAACAAATAGAAAGCCGCATCCTTCTCGAAAGAGAATTGGCCGAAACAGGCTGTGCCATGATTTTAAACCCCGAAGAAGTTTTAAGAGGTCTTGAAGCCTGATGAAGGTTCTTGTTGGTTTAAGCGGAGGCGTTGATTCCGCTGTTGCGGCAAAATTATTAATCGATCAGGGGTATGATGTTACAGGCGTTACGATGCAGCTTTTACCGAATCTAACCGGTATTTATAAAGAGCAGACTGATGATATTGAAGACGCAAAAAAAGTTGCCGCAAAACTAGGTATAAAACACCTTGTGTACGATATGCGGGAAACTTTTAAAACTGCAATCATCGATTACTTTGTTGAAGAGTACAAATTGGGAAGAACGCCGAACCCCTGCTTTATATGCAACAGCAAAATTAAATTCGGCATTTTTTTGGAACAAGCCTTAAAGGACGGATTTGATAAGATCGCAACAGGCCATTATGCAAAAATAGAAAAAACCGAAATTGGCGGAGAGGAAAGATTTTTACTAAGACAGGCTAAAGACAGCCAAAAAGATCAAAGCTACTTTTTAGCTCTTCTTACCCAAAAGCAGCTTTCCCATTCTATTTTTCCGTTAGGAGATTTTACAAAAGAAAAAGTGAGAAGTATAGCCGAAGAGGCGGGGCTTATAAATGCTCACCGCCCCGACAGCCAAGACATCTGCTTTGTTCCCGATGACGATTACACAAGAGTAATAAATGCCCTCGCAAAGGATTCTTTTAAAGAAGGCAAATTTGTAGACACGCAAGGAAAAGAAATAGGCCGGCACAAGGGACTTCAATACTACACGATAGGCCAAAGGCGCGGACTTGCAATTGCGATGGGCTATCCCGTCTATGTCGTAAAAAAAGATGTAAAAACAAACACCGTTACTGTAGGCAGGGACAAAGAACTTTTTGCCGAAAGCCTCATCGCTTCAAAGGTCAACCTAATCTCAAAAAAAATAATAGATAAAGAAATAGACATTGAGATAAAAACACGCTACCGCCAACAAAAGAAAAAAGCAAAATTAATTCCGCTAAAAACTGAGGAGCTTAAACCTACAGGAAAATTTAAGGTAGAATTTATAGAGCCCGAAAAAGCCGTAGCCGAAGGGCAAGCCGCAGTTTTTTATGACGGGGATTATATTATCGGCGGCGGCATAATAGAATCGGTTGAGAGACTTGAACATTAATTTTACTACAAGACAAAGTTCAAAAAAAATGTTATAATCTCTCCCAATTATAGATGATAAACTAGTAGGAGAATGACATATGATAAAACTCGCAACAATTGCCGGATCGGATGCATCCGGAGGTGCCGGTTTAGAGGCAGACTTAAAGACTTTTCAAGAGTATGGCGTATACGGAATGGCTGCCGTCACGGTAATTGCAACAATGAATCCCGACAAAGAATGGGGACATGAGGTTTTTCCTCTTGACGAGCAAACCATAAAGGCTCAGCTTGAAACAATTTTTAAAGGCATAGGTGTTGATGCAGCAAAAACCGGAATGCTTGCAACAAATTACGCAGTTGAACTTTCTGCAGAGTATCTAAAAAAATATGATGTAAAAAACTATGTTCTCGATCCTGTAATGGTTTGTAAGGGCGGAGATCTTGCCTTAAACCCCGAGCTTAATAATCTTATTATCGAAAAGCTCTTACCATTGGCAAAGGTAATAACGCCGAACCTTTTTGAAGCCGGACAAATTGCTAAAATGCCGACTCCTTCTACAATCGAAGAAATAAAAGAAGCCTGCAAGATTATTCACGGAATGGGCGTTCCCTATGTTTTTATTAAGGGAGGTGCTAAATTGGAAGGCGAACAATCTGCAGTAGATATTTTTTATGATGGAGAGCAATTCTTAAAAGTAGAAGGCGGTCTTATCGGCACAAGATGGACTCACGGAGCAGGCTGTACTACCGCCGCAGCCATCGCAGCCGGTTTAGGTGTCGGGCTTGAGCCGTATGAAGCCGTAAGAAGAGCAAAGAAATTTATAACATTGAGCCTTCAAAACGGATTCCAACTTAATAAATGGGTTGGCCCCGGTAATCCTGCCGCATGGCGAAAGAGCTTTAATTAATTATTAAAAACTATAATGGGCCGTTTTTTAAGATAACTTAGAAAACGGCTCTTTAAATTTATCTTCAATAAAGACATCAATCATCAATTTAATATGACAAATGTCATATTTAAACCTCAAAAAAAATGACAGTTTTTACTTTTAAAATTTTAAAAATAAGGTATAATCTATTCATAATTGATATAGAAAGTTTTTATAGGGGGACATTATGATTTTAACGGTAAAAAATCTTGTAAAAAGGTACAACGAAAAAACGGCACTTGATCATTTTAATATGGAAGTCAAAGAAGGTGAAATTCTAGGTCTTTTAGGGCCGAACGGATGCGGAAAAACTACAGCCATAAACTGTATTCTTTCTCTTTTAAAACACGGTAAGGGTGAAATAAATATTTTCGGCGAAGAGATGAAGCCTAATGCCCTCCATATCAAAAAAAGAATAGGTCTTGTTCCTCAAGAGGTTTCTGTTTTCTATAATTTTACCGTAAGACAAAATATAGATTATTTTTGCGGACTTTATGTGAGCAATACTGCTGAGAGAAAGAAGCTTGTCGATGAAGCAATCGATTTTGTGGGTTTAAAAAATTATGCTTCTTTCCGTACAAAAAAACTTTCAGGAGGCCTTCTGCGCCGGCTCAATATTGCCTGCGGTATCGCCCATAAACCTGAGCTGATTTTTTTGGATGAGCCTACAGTTGCCGTCGATGCTCAAAGCCGCAACTTCATTCTTTCAGGAATAAAGGAACTTGCAAAAAAAGGAAGTACCATTGTGTACACTACCCATTATCTTGAAGAGGTAGAAGAGCTTTGCGATAGAATCATCATAATGGATGAAGGACGAGATATTGCGAACGGAACTTTGGAAGAATTGCACAAGCTGATCCGCACAAGTGAAAAAATGGTTGTCGAATTTGTCGAAACTAAGGATAACCTCCAGGAAGATCTAAAAAAAATCCCTCACGTTTTGGAAGTTAGCAAAAACGGAAACGAATTTTTAATCAGTTTTGAAAATTCGATTAACAACTTAAATGAACTTATCTTATTTATAAACAATAACAACTTGGCTTATACCAAGTTATATTCGGAATTACCCAGCTTAAACGATATTTTCTTGGAGCTTACGGGAAAGGAGTTAAGAGACTGATGAAATTCTTTTTACGCGAAATAAAATATTATAGTATAGATATGCTTCATTCTTTAGACGGAATGTTTTGGACTCTTGTATATCCGATACTTTTGTCTTCACTCTACTTTACGATATTTTCGGCTGTAGGTAATTATGATGCCGGTAAAATAGAAATCGGTATCGAAAAAAATAATCCCATTTATCGTACTCTCGAATTTACCGGAATGTTTGATACAAAAATAATTGCAGAAGCTGATGCAAATGAAATGCTCCGAACAAAAAAAATAAAAACCTTTATTGAAGCCGGCCAATCAATTCGCGTAAGCGAGGATGGTTTATCACAGACAATAACAAAAACCGTAATCGACCAAATAAAACAAATTGAAGCTCTCAATGTTCCAATAAATTCTTTTCAATACGGTAAAAATTATATTGAAAGTAAAAATGAAAAAATGAGTTTGAGTATTATCTTATTCTATTCTCTTTTGGCTATGGTTTCAATTTACACAATGTTCGGATCAATAGATGTTGCTTTAAAGATACAGGGAAATATTTCAAAACTGGGGGCAAGAATTTGTACGACTCCCATTAAACGCTTTTACTCTTATCTTGCAGGAATTATATTTTATATCGTTTTTAATCTTACAGCCAATCTCATATATATTTCCTTTGTGCTCTTTGTTTTAAAGATACCATTTATAACAGATTTTAAGGTTACGCTTTTACTCTTGGTTTATGCAAATATTTTTGGATCGGTTGTAGGTTTATTTATAGGTTCTGCTCCTATAGGCGATACACAATCAAAAAGTATGATCTGTGTTTTTTCAAGTCTTTTTTTAGCCTTCTTATCCGGCATGATGGGGCCTGAAATAAAAATGTCTCTTGAAAATGCTGTGCCTATTTTAGGTACAATAAATCCTATAGCTCTTTTTACGACCAATCTTTACAATATAAATATTTTGGGAGAATATAGTTCTATGCCTGCATTTTTTATTGTTTACACAATAGGTATTATAATATTTTTATCGCTTTCATTTATTAATTCAAGGAAGGTGCAATATGATAGTTTATAAAAACTTTCTAAGATTAGTTTGGACAAAAAAAATCAGTACAATGATTTATGTTGTGATTTTTTTGTTTATAAGTTTTATGACGCTAAAATCTCAAGACTCTCAGGTAAGCGAATTTGCTGAAACTCCTCTTAGCGTTAGCATAGTCGACAATGATGATTCTGAACTGTCAAAAAAGTTAATTTCTTATTTGAAGTCAAAACATGATGTTTCTATAATCGACGGAAAAAACAAAACTGATGAAGAGATTTTACGGGAAATGAAAAAAGGAATTTCCTTACAAAGAATACATGCAGGCCTTATACTAAATAACAATATGGAAGAAAATATAATGAATGGTAAAAAAGCTCTTATAAGTTTCAAGGATGACAGAAAAAAGTCAGGATTCTATATAGATCTTCAGGTAAATATGTATTTAACATTTGCGGCCAGCGTAAAAAAAATCACAAGGTATTTTTGATTTTCAAAAAATCGAAGATGCTCTTAGAGTGAACACAAAGGTAAATAAGGTTAGCTTTCAAAAAAATCTTTCGGTAAATATTTGGTTTAAAGTTTTTTTCAATTTTTTCGGATGGATAGTTTTTTCCGTTATTCTTAATTCGGTGGGCTGGGCTATGTTCGAGTTAAATAATGAACGCTTAAAGATTAGAAATAATGTTTCACCTCTTTCTACATTAAGATTTGTTTGTGAAAATTTTTTGGCTCAATTAACTGTAGTAGTTGCCGTTCTTTCAATTTTGATAGGTTTTGCAGTTATTACAAATATTAACAGGTTAGAAAATATCCCTCTTTTATTCTATGCATTTAATGCTCTAATATATACTGCCGTTGTTTTGGCTCTAACTTTTATGTTTAACTCTTTTTTAAAAAAGGGTTCGGTTATGGGTATAATCGGTACAGTTCTTCCTCTTTCATTGGCTTTTATTTCGGGCGTTTTTGTCGAACAAGAATTGCTGCCGGATTTTATTGTAAATATTTCCCGCCTTTTCCCGACATACTATTATGTAAGTTCAAACGAATTTACTCAAATTAATTTGTCTATTGATTGGAAAAATATCGGAATGCTTTTCTTATTTCTTCTTCTTTATTTTACGATAGGGACTTACTTTTCAAAGTTAGGAAGGTCTCAAAGTAGAATTGAATTTAGCAGACAATAAAAAAATCGGTAAGATTTTTATCTTACCGATTTTTGATTCTTAGATCATTCCGTCAACCATTAGCTTTTCGAACCATAAAAATGATCCGACTGTAATCGTCAATGTTCCGTTAACAGAGGGTGTTCCCTTTTTAACGTAAACGGTAATTCCGTTGTCCTCAAATTTATCGAAATTACCTAAATTATTGGGCACGCCGACATACACGGTCGGTTCTAATCTCGTACCCCCTCAAGAAGCGCACATTTGAAGTGCACAATAAACCGAGTCGGTATTTTTTTCTTTGATTTTATCTCTCGCAGAATCTTCAACTCTAACATTCATGTTGGGCCTCCAAAAAATTAATTGCAATCCGCCTTTATCAATACCTTAGTGAACTGTTTCAAGGCTCTTACAGAATTAAAATAAGGTTTTTTAGTGTAAAAGTCAAGAAAACTATAAAAGAATTTTGGGAATTACCCTAAGCCGAGCAGTCACTGTCATCTACAAATAGCAAAAACCATTTATCTTCAATGTCGAAAAAATAAAATGTGTTTTTTATAAAACCCTCATCCAAAACTGCGATTTTTAAGACAGCCTTGTAGTTTTTGGGGAGGCTTATTTTTAATTCTTTTATTTCTCCGTTTTGAAAACTTTTAGGATCAACAGCTTTAGGGAGCTCTTTTACGACTGCACAATATACTCCGTCTTTATCGTTTGATTTTTCACAAAGGCCTCCGCCTGGCATTTTGTCATAAAAAGGAATTGAGCCTCCAAACTTATTTGCTGAGGGTGTTGTAGAAAAATCGGTGCTTTCATCAAAGCCGAAATTTTCTTCTGCCGAAAAAAGTAAGACTTGAGGGCCCGGATTATAAAAACGCCTTACTCCGTATTCCGGATGTATAAAATCAGCTAATTTGGGACTTGAGTTTTTTAATAGAAGATTAAAGTTGTTTTCCCAGTACACATTCGATAAAAACGAAAACGCAAATGAAATCAGTTTTCCTTCATCGTAAGTATTTGTATGAGTGAGAGAAGCTGAAGTCAACTCAAAAGAGTCTATTATATGGGTTAAAATATCCCAATATGTGTCATAATCTTTTTTGTTATATTCGAATCTGATTGTATAAAACTTTTCGTTTATAGCAAGAGTCTGACAAAAAAACATTTTGTTTTTTGAGTAGCCTTTTAAAATAAATCCGTCGCGGCCTATGTTTTTATCGCTTACCGTAAAATTTTCCGCTTCTTTTTTTTCAAGAATTTCGGCTGTTTTAAAAATAAACTCAGGGCCGGATTCTTCTATATTCAAAACTGAAACAGATAAGTTTACGGTTCCGTCATCACTTATAAATACTTGTTGCGGATGAGAGCCTTCTACCGGTTTTAAAATTTCTGAAGGGTAATCGATGTCATAACCTTCTTGTGTGTTTGTGTATGTTAAATATTTTCCGGTAAATTCAATCTGTTTATTTGAACAAGATATTATAAAAATTAATGTAAAAAAAATAAAACTGCTTTTTTTTAGATTGAACATTTTGCCCCCATAAGACTCTTATAAAATTTTGTGCAGGTAAAAAGAAAATGCACTGCAGAAGTCCTGCAGTGCATAAAAATTATTGGATTATTTCTTCGGCCATGTCTATGGTCATCTTCTTTATATCGGTGAGATCTGCCGACATAATAATCTTTGTTTTTTCATCTATAGAACTTAAAGCGTTTATCCATTCCTGAGAAACGGTGAGCTTTGCAGCTTCCATACCGCCTTGAATTTGGGTAGAAGCGGCAATCTTTTTAATACCCTCAGCTGTAGCTTCGGCAACGGCAACAATTTCTCGGGCTTGTCCTTCCGCTTCATTTATCATTCTCTCTTTTTCGCCCTCGCTTATGTTTACGGCTTCTTCATAAGCGGCTCTCGAAAGGTTAATAACCGTTTCCATCTCTCCGACGGAGTGAGCTATTTCGGCCCGCTTTTCGCGTTCGGCCTTCATCTGGTTTTCCATTGCATCCATGATAGAGTCGGAAACTCTTATGTTTTGAATTTCGTAGCGCGTAACTTTTACGCCCCAAGGATCTGAAGCCTCATCCACGGCCTTTACGACCTGAGCGTTTATCTGTTCGCGGGCTTCAAAGGTGTCATCCAAATCAAGCTGTCCTACCACCGAACGCATGGTTGTCTGTGCAAGAAGAATTGTTGCATAGCGGTAGTCTCTTATACCGTAGCTTGCCTTGATCGGATCGAATACTTGAAGGTAGAGGATACCGTCAATCCGTACCTGAACATTGTCCTTGGTAAAACAGTCTTGGGCCGGAACATCGATAGCCTGTTCCTTTAAATTCTGCTTGTATTTTACCCTATCCAAAAATGGAAACAGAATGTGGAAGCCTGCATCCAAGGTTGTGTGGTATTTTCCTAAGCGTTCTACAATTAAAGCAACCTTGTGCGGAACAATTCGGATGCTTCTAAAAAGAGCAACAATAAAAACTATTGCAATGACAGCCGTAATAACAGACGGGATTATAAAATTAAGCATTTCTACCTCCCTCTAAGTTCTTCATTTCTTTTCCGGAATTTTTAATAATATCGGTAAAAGCTGCTAGGCCTGCAATATTTTCCGGGTAAACAGAAACATTTGATTTTTTGATAATGTGTTCAAATCTTTGAATATAGTTTTCGGCTAGGCGGATTCCCATAGCTGTTTTTCCTCCCGGCTGAGAAAGAGCCTCTGCAATTAAACGCAAGCCTTCGGCTGTCGCATTACTCGTTATCTCGATAGCTTTTGAGCGTCCTTCAGCGAGATTGATCCTTCGTTGTTTTTCGCCCATAGCCTTGTTTATGGCTTCCTGCTTTTTACCTAAAGAAATATTTATGCGGGATTGCTGTTTTCCCTCACTCGAAAGAATGTTGGCCCGTTTTTCGCGTTCGGCCCTCATCTGTCTTTCCATAGCTTCGAGGATTGTGCGGGTGGGTGTGATATCCCGTATTTCGTAACGGGTAACCTTTATGCCCCAGTTGTCGGAAGCCTCGTCTAAAGCCTTTACAATATTGTCGTTTAGGCCTTCTCTTCCGCAAAAGGTTCTATCAAGTTCCAGCTTTCCTATTTCGCTTCGCATAGTTGTCTTTGCAAGCTGAGCAACTGCATAGCGGTAATTGTCGATTCCGTAGCTGGCCTTAACCGGATCAAAAATCTTTAGGTAGAGAATTCCGTCTACCTGTACCTGAACATTATCGGCCGTAATACAAACTTGCGGATCTACATCCAAGGCTTCTTCCTTTAAGTTTTGCTTATAGGCAATCCTGTCTATAAAGGGTGCTAAAATATGGAAACCTGCGGTGAGAGTCCGCGAATATTTTCCAAGTCTTTCAATAACATAACTTTCCTGTTCCGGAACTACAACGGCTATAGAAAATAAAATAATAACCGTTATGACCAGAGCAATGTATAAAGCTATCATCAGAGCGACCTCCTAATTTAATTCTTCGGCTATAAAAAATTTATATTTTAATGACCATTTTGATTGTAACTTGTTTTGTAAGATTTGTCTATAGTCGGGCATGAGGGAATTGATAATGTAAAATCTTAATTATATAGTTTTAACTCTTTTATAACTTTTGCCATATTTGTAAAATCATTATCGTTATGTAATAAGTATAAATCATTTTCAATTGCTGTTTCTGCTATAAGCAAATCTATCGTATTTCTAATGGTTATACCTCTTTGTCTGCATTTTAAGTTTATCATTGCAGCTTTTTCATAGGAATCTTGACCATATCTCAAGTGATATAGGGGAATTGTTTCGAAATACTTTTTGAGCAAGTTATACTCTTTAATATTTCTGGCACCCTGTAAAATTTCTTGATAAATAAATAGATTTATACCATAGGGGAGTCGTCTTTCTAAAATATATTCAAATTTGGAATTTGATTCATTATTTTGATTTTTCAAATAGCTTATCAAAACAGAGGTATCAACTAAAATCATTTTCCTGCCCGCATTTCTTTATAGTTATAATCTTCCGAAAAAAATATTTTACCTTTTAACTCTCTCAAATCTTTGATTTTACGATTTTGGACATATTCTTTTAAAGCTGTTTCGATAAGTTCTTTTTTTGTATGAATTTCAGTTGAATACTTAAAAGCTTCCTCGACCAAGGCATCATTTAAAACTATATTTGTTCGCATAATACACCTCCTCATACACATGGTAATGTATATAATATATTTTGTCAAGGTTTAATCAAGCCTTCCTAAAAACACCTAAAGTTTCGATATGGTGTGTTTGAGGATAAAAATCGAATAAAAAATGTTTTTCTAATTTGTAGCCTGACAAAAGAAGCTTCGCAGTATCACGGGCGAAGGTTACCGGGTCGCAGGAAATATAAGAAATTTGGTCTGTGCCGCTTGAGCAAAGCCAAGATAGGGCTTCCTTGTCTATGCCGCTCCTCGGCGGGTCTATAAAGACCGTATCGAATTTGAGTTTTGCTTCCTTAGTCTTTGCCCAGTTTTTTCCGTCCAAGCCATGATAAAAAGTTTTAGGCTCTGAGCTTTTATCTTTGAAGGTTCCTTCAATTCCCTTTGATGCAGAAGTTTTATTTACTTCAAAATTTTCCTTAGCATAGGCGAGGGCGTGTTTATTATGCTCGACAAGATGAATTTCTTTTGCCTTATCATAAGCAAAGAGAGAAAAGGTTCCTACACCAGAATAAAAATCTAAAATACGGCCTGCAATTTCCGTATGTTCAAAAATCATGTTTATCAGTTTTTCGGTCATTTTTAAATTCGATTGAAAAAAGCCCAAAGGGTTAAATTTAATCTTCTTCCCCGCAATCTGCACCTCGCAGTCTTTTGCATTTTTTTCGGTAAAAATTTTTTCTCCGTCCGAAAAAATGTGGACTCTGGAATTCGGCTCATATTCTTTTAAATCGGATTTTAAAAGGTTTCTTATTGCAGTTACCGCAACAGGGCAGTCCCTTATCTTTACCGAATCGGAGCTTTTATTTTCTTTTAAAGAAAGAGAGCCGTCCTTGTCAACATAAAACTGAAAGCGGGATCGATATTCCCAATCCGGGCCGCTTACAAAAATACTATTACTAGAATTAAAATTAGAGTTTAAAGCCCTGTCAAGGGCTTCAAGAGCCATTGACTTGCGTAAAAAGTGCTGATACTCGTCATCAGCTGTTTGAAGATTGCAGCCGCCGCAAGTATAAAAGTGAGGGCATTTCGGTTCTACCCTATGGGGAGATCTTTCTAAAATTTTTTCGATTTTTCCCTCGGTATAATTTTTATGTTCCTTTACGATTGAAATTTCCAAGACCTCATCAGGGAGGGAATAAGGAATAAAAACGGTTTTGCCGTCCTTTAAGTCCGCTATACATGAGGCACCGAAAACCATCTTTTTTGTTTTTACGATTTCTTTTTGCATAATTTTAATCTTCTAATAAAGGCCTATTTAGCTATAGGCAGAGGCGGAAGGTCAGGATGAATAGCTCTTAAATTTTCATAAAAGCGGTCTTCAATCTTTATGCCGTTTTTTGAGCTTTCTCCTAGTTTTCTGTCTTTTCGGATTGTTCCATGAAAGTCGCTTCCCGCAGTTACGGGCATATCAAGTGAGGCCGCCAGTTTTTCTAACCGCTTACAATCATTGTACTTTGTCGAAGAATTCCACGCTTCAAGTCCTACAAGGCCCTGCCTTTTAAAATCGGCTATAACATCGGGGAGAGAAGACCAAGATAAATATAGGGACATTGGATGGGCTAAGACAGGAATTCCGCCTGCCGATTTTACGGCCGAAATTGCTGCAGCAAGGTCTGCATTTTCTTTTTCTTCAAAAAAAGGCCGCCCTTTGGCAAAATACTTATCAAAGGCCTCCTGATTTTTTTTTGACCATTTTATGGGCTGCCATGTAGGCCGCAAAATGGGGTCTTCCTAAGCCCTTATCTCCGCCTGCAAAGTCTCTCACCTTTTCATATGAAATATCGAAACCTGCTTTTTTTAATTTTTCGGCCATTCTTTGATTTCTGTTGATTCTTTCATCCTGCAAATCCTGTAAGAGCATATTCAGCTCATGAGAATCTTTGCGTAAATCAAGCCCCAATAAATGAAGCTCTCCGGGGCTCCACTTAACGCTTATTTCTACACCTCGTATAAAAATTATGCCATGCCTCTTAGCTTCTTCCGCAGCCTCATCTAAGCCGCTTAAAATATCGTGATCCGTCAATGCAAAGGCCGAAATTCCCTCTTTTTTAACGGCAGCTGCAAGTTCTGAGGGGGTAAATGTTCCATCGGATGCTGTTGAATGAGTGTGTAAATCCACCATAAAAAGATTATATCAAAAAAAAGAAAGAAGGACTAGGTTTTTCTTAAAAAATATGTTAGAATGTTAGAACGCAAGTTTTATATTGGGAGGCCGTAATGCCTAAGGCTATTAATTACAAGGCAAATTCAGTTGTTTATTTCTCGGGAGACTTTGATGAGCGTGTCTTTCTTTTAAACACGGGCAGCATAGCTCTTACATCTATAGACATTGAAACGGGAGAACAGGTTACCGACTATATAAAGACAGGAGAATTCTTTGGAGTAAAGTCCGCATTGGGTAATTATCCAAGGGAAGAAAGTGCAATGGTTCTAACAGACTCCATAGTCTATTCTTTTACAAGCAAGGAATTTGAAGCCTTTGCACAGACAAATACCCGCATTATTTTACAGATGATAAAGGTTTTTTCCCGTCAATTAAGGACTATCCATAGACAGCTGGCCTCGCTTTTGGATAGTGAAGAAGAAACAAATCCTGAAGAGGGCCTTTTCAATGTTATGAATGCCTTTTATTCCTCCCAACATTATAAGGCTGCAGGACAGGTAGGAGCCCGATATAAGACTATTTATCCCGGAGGGAAATATATTTCGCAAGTAGAGCAAATTATCAGGAGCACAGCAGAAGTTACAGGCCGCTCTTTTGGAAATGCAGAAGGACATAATAATGAGTCTGTTATCATGCCGCACGAAAAACCGGCTCCTGTTTCTGACGGAACCGTTCATCTTGCGTATAATAAGGCTGAAGATCTTTTTGAAAAAGAAGAGTATGAAGCCGCTTATGATCAATACCATGCAGTAATTGAAGCCGGTGCCGGAGAAGAAATTACAGATAATGCCTATATAGGTGCCGGAAAAAGTTTGTATGCAAAAAAAGAATATGTACGCTGTTTACAGCTTTTAACGGGCTTTATTTCTCAACATCCCAAGTCTGTAAAAATAGGAGATGCCCTAATGTATCTTGGTATGTGTTATATGGATATGGAAAGACCCGATAAGGCAATAGCCTTTTTTGATAAGGCTGCAATCTTGTCGGGTGCCGGTATAATAGGTAAAATTCGGGAACTGCAAAAAGAATGCAGCAGCCGCCTGCAAGGAGCGTAAACTATGTCGGATCTTTTTTCTTCATTTTCACGATTTGCAAAAAAATTTCCTAAAGGGTCTGTTATATTTGCAGAATTTGAGCCCGGCTCATCATTCTACTTGATACAGTCAGGACGAGTTCAGCTTATAAAGATTATAAACGGATTTGAAAAGAATCTTGATATTTTGCAGCCCGGGGAGATCTTCGGAGAGATGGCCATATTGGATAACTCTCCGCGTTCGGCCTCAGCCATAGCTTATGACGATGTGATGGCCCTCGAATTCAATAAAGAAAACTTTGAAATATTAATGAAGGGAAATCCGGCCATTGCCATGCGTCTTTTAAAAACCTTTGTAAGGCGAATCTATGCACAAAGACGGAGGTTTATGATTTTAACTATTGAAGACAAGCCTGCAAGAATAGCTGATGTCTTTCTCATGTTGGATGAAACCCAGCCTAGTCTTGACAGAACAACGGAGATGAGAACCTTTGATACCACAATTGAAGAGGTTTCCCGTTGGGCGGGTCTTTCAAAAGAAGAAACCGAAGACAATATGCGTAAGTTTATCGATCAAGGCCGTATATCGGTTTATGATGACAGAATCATAGTCCAAAACATGACAGACTTAACCCGGTATGTTAATACACGCCGATCAAAAGAACAAAATTTATATGTATTATAAGGCAGGATCCTGTGAACAATAAAAAAGATTATTATCTTCCTTTTTTACTTACTGCAATAGTTATTATTGTAGACCAAGTTACCAAAATTTTGGTTGTAAAATATATGTCCGTAAATGAAGTGATTCCGTTAATCGGGGACCTTTTAAATTTAAGGTTTGTATACAATACCGGGGCAGCCTTCAGCCTTGGAGCCGGTTTCGGAGAAATTCCAAGAAAGATATTCTTGGTTTTTTTACCATTTTTACTTTTGCTAGCCCTTACCGGGGCATATATGAGATCTGCGGAATTGACAAAAGCTCAAAGATGGTTTATATGCGGAATAATAGGCGGAGGCTTCGGAAATATTATAGACCGCTTTTTTAGATCTGAAGGCGTTGTCGACTTTATAGATGTAAAATTTTTTGGTATTTTGGGAATGGAACGCTGGCCTACATTTAATGCTGCCGATTCTTTTATTGTTGTATGCGGAATAGGTCTATGTATAAATTTGATTTTAACCGGAATAAAACAAAAAAAAGAACAAGATAATTGATTTAGTTCCTTGATTTATGCTTAAACATTTTAATTTTTTCCCTTTTTTTTTAATTCTTCTTGTTTTTTCTTGTAAACCTGAACGGGCCGAGTATTCAAAAACATGGGTTGCTCTTGGGACTGTTTGCAGGGTGCGTATCCTGACTTATGAGCCTAAAAAAAATGCTGAAGCAGTTTTGGAAAAAACACATGAGGCACTGCTTCGGCTTGATTCAATCTTTAATGCAAACACCGATAAGATTTCGGCAGAAAATAATAACCTAAAAGGATTAACCTCTACAGAAGAGTCTGAGCTGGAGCGTCTTAACAAAGCTGCGGGCAATTCTCCTATAGAAGTTTCGCCTGAATTATATGAGCTTTTGCAAATTTCCCTTATGATGGCTGAATTAACCGATGGAGCCTTTAACCCTGCCATCGGACCCTTGGTCAAAATTTGGAACATCGGCTTTGAAAATGAGGCCGTGCCTTCTCCCTCAGATATCAAAAAGGTTTTGCCCCTTTTAGACTATAAAAATATAATCCTAAGTGACGGTAATAAGGTTTTTCTAAAAAAAGAAGGTATGAGGCTGGATCTTGGCGGGATTGCCAAGGGCTATGCTGCCGATAAGATTGCAAAAATACTTTTTAATTACGGCATAAAGGATTTTTTAATAGATCTTGGAGGAAACATCCTAGCTTCCGGTAAAAATCCGTCGGGAAAAACTTGGAAAGTTGCTTTGAGAAATCCTATAATAGGCAAAAATAATTCTGCTGCCGGTATAGATCTTCAGGATGCATCCCTTGTAACCTCAGGTAATTATGAAAGATTTATCAAAAAAGACGGAATAATTTATCATCACATCTTTGATTCGAAAACCGGCTATCCTGTACAAAACGATTTAAATGCTGTTTCAATTATGAGCGAAAGCTCTGCCCTTGCCGATGCTCTTTCTACATCTTGCTATGTTCTGGGAGAAGAAAAAGCACGGACTCTTTTGCAAAGTTTGATAACGGAGGATTTTCCCCTCATCGGAAACCCCGGAAGGCCTGCCTATTTTTTGTTTTATAAAGATAATTCCATATCCGTTTTTGGGAAGGATTCCGCTTCTGTTGAAGTTCTGGATTCCGATTTTTTTATAAAAAAGTAGATTAATTTTCTTCTAAAAAAGAAAAGAACCCCCGAAAGGAGGATACGGGGGTTCTTTTGAAGTAGTATGTGTATCTTTTCTGTGTGTGACAATAATTTATCAAATTAAATAAAAAGTGTCAATAGTTTTTGCGAAAAATATGTATTTTTATGATTTTTATTGTATTTTTATGCGGTTTAATCTAAAAACTCTATTTTTTGCCGAAATCTACCCGATATTCGATATACCTTATCTTCTTTTTTTCGATTACATCTTTTAATGTTTTTTCCACAGGACTCAAAGTTGATGAGCCTGTTTTTATTTCGATAAAACTTATATCTTTGATTGTTCCTTGAGATGCTCCATTAAAAGCTATGTAGTCTACAGGTTTTCCTATAAACTGAATTTCTGTCGGATCGGCCGGAAAATCGGGAAGGAATGGAGCGAGCTGCTCTGAAAGCTGTCCGTTTAAAACGGCTCTTGAGCGTTTTACGGCGTCCTTTCTTGCCTCTTTTAATTTTTTTAGATTTAAGCTCCTTTCTTTATACTTACCGATAATAATCCCGAGTAAAAAAGCTATTACAATGACAAATATTCCTATGGCAATCTTAATCAATCATTTCCTCCAGATACTTAGGTTCTTGAGGTGTTTCTATATTTTCTTCCTCATACTCATTCATTTCAAATATGTTTTTATCGCTTATGCCGTAAAAAGGCATCACATTCTTTGCGAAAAATGAAGTGAATTTGAGTAATTCTGCAATTCTGAAGATATCTTCAAGCCGTTGAGGTCTTTTTTTTCCTGCTTGAACTATTTCGGTATTCTTCTGTTGGTATATTTTTTCGGAATACTTTGCTATAAAGGCGTTAAATTCGGGATACATAACAAAATTTCTAATGTATAGAATTTCGGGACGGTATTCAAAGTGCATATTGTCCCATAGGGTCCAGTTGCCTCCCCAGATAAATCCTTCACTTTCAAAAGCGTCTATTATGGCCTTAGGAGGTATCCATCGGCGGTAGGGCATTATTTTCATCCAATAGTCATCCCGGACAGCTTCCCAAAACCAATAAATTTTTTTATTTCTGTAGTTTTTAGGTAAAAGATCAATCGCAGAGCCCCAACTGTGATTACTTAGTTTACCGGAATCTGCGATAACCCTCCAGTTAAAACTCCAGCATTGGCTTAGCTCTTTTAAAAATTTTTTAACTTCTTTATTTGTTTTTTGTGCTTGATATATTTTTGTTTGAACTCTCCGTAAGGGTTCGACAACACGCTGGTGCACCCATACTTCATAACCCAAAAAGTGCGACCGGCGAAGCTGCTTTATAATTTCGCTGCGGTTTTTTCCATTAAATAAAAGCATAAAAAATGTGTAATTTGGCGGCGGAGCTTTTTTTCTGTTCTTGATTAGGTTTTCGGGTTTTAATGCTCTTATATGATCTTCAGAAAAATGTTTAGGATTTTGGATTTCATCGGAGTAAAAGTAAGAAATTATGGGTGCCCAATTTTGCCGGTTTTTAAGATCTTTTCTTAGTAAAAGCCTTCCTTCTGCCCAATATAAATTTTGATTTCTTATAGTTATAAACCAATCATTTACTTCCGAATCAAAAGATATGTTTTTTATAAGATCGGGGTAGGCTGTTTGAATGGCTTTTAAACTAAGCCACGGATTATCAAGATTAAAATTAAACGGATCAAATTTATCTTTTGCCTGACATGGAGAAAAATTTAAGTTTGCTATAAAAAAAAATAAAATCAAAAAAAGTTTTTTGAAATTTTCTAAAATTGTTTGCATTTTGGTGCTATCGAAGTACCGAGTCAACAAGAGCCTTAAAATCTTTATTTTCAGGTTTCACCGTTTCTGTCTTACGGATAATAAATACTCCATCCTCGTTTACAATTGTTTGTTCTTCATTTAAATCCAGTAAAGGAACAGGGTCGCTTTCTCCTACTACATCCAGAGTTCCCAAGATGGGGCTGTCATCATATTTTCCCCACATTGAGCGTATTGGGCTATAATCGTCAGTAATGTATTCAACCTTTTTGGCTTCAACCTTTTCCAATTCTGAAATAGGAACATCGAGTTCAGAAAAATCCAAGCCTGAAATAGTATATCCTAAATCATTTAAGCGGAGCATAGGATCATCGATATTTTCTTCATCGATAATTTCTTCGTCTTGTTCTTCTTCTATCTTGTCAAAAACTGCTGCCGCTTCTGCTTCGTAAATCTCTTCATAATTTTTATCTTCTTCAATGGCCTCGGCTTCTTCAACTTCATCAAGCTCTTCGACGGCCTCGGCTTCTTCAACTTCATCGAGTTCTTCGACGGCCTCGGCTTCTTCAACTTCATCAAGCTCGTCGACGGCCTCGGCTTCTTCTACTTCATCAAGCTCTTCGACGGCCTCGGCTTCTTCTATCTCATCGAGTTCTTCGACGGCTTCGGCTTCTTCTACTTCATCAAGCTCTTCGACGGCCTCGGCTTCTTCTACCTCATCGAGTTCTTCGACGGCCTCGGCTTCTTCTACTTCATCAAGTTCTTCGACGGCCTCGGCTTCTTCTATCTCATCGAGTTCTTCGACGGCTTCGGCTTCTTCGGTTGAAGTTTGAGTTTTTGGCGTTGACTTGGGTTTATCTGCAACATTCTTTTGATCTTTTACAGCTTCCATCAAAAGGCTTATAAGTTCTTCTGCATTTACTCCTTTTAGGTCATGGTTTAAAGACTTATTTATTGCAGTCTTGTTTATAATGTCAAATATTTCCTGCCAGCTATTTTGTAAGAAATCATCTATTTCTTTTCCCTTAGTTTCAAGAAGTTTTTTTCCTAGGCCGCTTTTTATTTCGGCATTTACTTCATGTCTATGATATTCAAGCTCTTTTTGTAATTCTGCCCAGTTTTCTTTTTGGGATGTTTTTAAATAGCTTTTTAGGATGGACCAATGGAGCTGCTGAATTTTATTTTGTGCAATAAACAGCTTATTTCTCTTTAAATTTAACAATAAAAATGATGCCAAAAACATCGTTATAAAAACTGTAAATACCAAAAAATATTTGACAGCTGAAGGGAACATAAAAACGCTTTTTTCGGTGATTCTGCCTATATAGCCAAAGTCGGATTTTTTTGTAATAAGAACCCAGCGGTCCTCGCCTTCAAGACCTATTATACGCAAATTTTGAGGGAGTCTTTCCCAGTCGCTTAGGACAGCATCTTTTAATTCGGGAGAAGCTACATTGTGAGTACCCGTTAAAATTCCCATAATCGTATGTGCCTGATCGGATAAAAGGGCCAGGCCGTCACTTATTGAAAGGATATTTTGCGAAACCAAATGGTATAAAAAGCTGTTGCCTGAAATATAAAAAACGGCTGTTCCCCTATATACCTCATAGTTATCGTAAAAAGGCAGACAATATAAAATCATATTAAGATCTGTTGAAGCCGTAATTTTTACTTCAGACTTGTCTTCTGCTTCTATATGTTGAAATGGAATTGAATTACCGGCATCATTGTACCTTTTATATGAGAGCATTGAGTCTGTTTTGTTTAGAATGTCTTCAGGAAAGGTACTAAAGTGAATTTTTTGGTATTGTGAACCGATTATCCTTAAGCCTGAAAATCCCGGGACAGTAGATATTATTTTTGAAATAAGATTATTTCTATTTTCTATGTCTGAGCGGTCTTGCTCTTGTTTTACTGCTGACATTAATGATTCTTCACGGATAAAATTTTTAAATAATTCGGTATTTGTGTCATTCCATGAGATAAAAACTCTTTCAATTTCTGAGAGATTGTCATTGATGTGCCTTACGATGGCAGGCTTATATATTTTTGTTTCCGTAAAAGACTCATAATCCGAGGCCGTTAATAAAAAAAGCCCGGCAAATACAGCCAAAGAGATAACTAAACTTATAAGAACTTTTAAACCCGTACGCAATTCAAATCTCCAATACCTATTTTATCATATTTATTAAGGATTAGTAAACCCTCTATAATATTCTAAGACGGAATTAATTATACCTCATTACAATATCGGCATATTTTTATAAGGCTTTATAAATTATGACAGGTTTTATAAAGAAGTTTTAAAGGGCTAGGGCTTCCAAATCAAAACCGTTTCTGGCTAAAATTTTTGCTTTTACAATGGAGCCGGGGGCTATAGGATTTCCGTCCGAGTCTTTTGTGCCGGAGTTAAAACTTAAAACAACAGCTCCGTCAACTTCCGGGGCTTGAAACCAGGCCCGCCCAAGAGCTAAGAATGTTTTATCCTCTTCAAGCTCTCCATCTTCATTTTCTGTAATGAATTGATCCGTAGGAATAAGCTCTTCTACCAAGACCTCGGTCTCTCTTCCCATGAAGGAATCAAGTTTTTTTTCGGTGATTGAAGTTTGAGTTTTTTGTATTTCGGCAAGGCGGAGCTCCGCTGTTTTTTTCGGAACTCTTCCCTTAAAGGAGTATGAAGGGGTATCCTCCTCCCGTGAATATGTAAAGCCTCCTGACCAAAGAGGTTTTAACTCTTTTAAAAAGTTAATAGTTTCATTGAAGTCTTCATCCGTTTCGCCGGGAAAACCTACCAAAAATGTTGTTCGTATTTGCGGCTCACCATAAGGACTATTTGCTTTTTTAAAAGCTTCCCTTATATTCTTTACAATATGAAGGTAAAAGTCTGCTGAGCCTTTTCGGTTCATTGCGTTTATGATTTTTTTTGCACCCGATTGAAAGGGAATATCGAAGTAGGGCAAAAATCTTTTATCTGCCGTCATTATTGGCAAAATATCCAGAGGAAAGTGATCAGGATGAATGTAAAGTAATCTGATTTTAAAGTTTCCGCTTATTTCCGAAATACTTTTTAAAAGAAGGGCTAGACCGGAACTTTTTTCTTTATTTTGCTCCGCTTCTTTTAAGTCATCTTTTCCTGTTTGATAGGCTGCCAAGTCTTGCCCTATCAGGTTGAACTCATAAAATCCTTTTTTTAAAAAAGATTTTATTTCATCACAGATATCTTTTACCGATCGGCTTCTTAAGCGGCCTCTTATAAGCGGGATTGCACAAAAACTGCAAAAATTATCACAGCCTTCGGTTATTTTTATGTAGGCCGACCGCGGAAAGTTAAGGATTGTAGGCCTTTCTCCTCCGCAGACACCTACTTGCGGGGCAAGAAGGATTCGGTCTATATTTTTTCCGTTTGACGGCTTTTGAGGAAACATGGTTTCTATTAGCTGAGGTAAAAGAGAAAGGTTTCCGTTTCCAAAAATACCGTCTGCTTCAGGCAAATCGTTTTTAAGAACTTCGGCATAGCGCTCTGCCAAGCATCCTGCCAATAGAATTTTGGCCTTTGGGTGGGCGGCCTTGGCCTGCAGAACTGCATTTATAGATTCTTCTTTTGCAGAATTTATAAATCCGCATGAATTGACTATTATCAAATCCGCTTCGCCGGGATTGGATGTGTTTTTCCATGACAAATTTTCCATTATCCCTATTATAAGCTCTGCATCTACCTGGTTTTTTGCACAGCCGTGCAAGTCTATAAAAAATTTATTTTGAAGCATTTATGTTAATCGACATCTACAACAATGAATTTAAAGCGTTTGGTTTCATCATCGCGTATCCATTTTAAGTCTTTTACGATAACTTCTCCCGGACGGCTGACTTCCAAATCGACTGTTTTACCGCCTGCAACTACTTGAAGTTTTACGGCATTTCCGTTTGATGCCCAAATTCTTAAGCCGTTGTTGGCCTGAACGGTAAGCTGTTCCGCTTTTTGATAATATCTTTCTTCCCGGTTTGCCCTGTCTGCTTCATGTCTAAAAAAGACAGTAACCCCTAAATGTTGCATTCAATGTTACAGGATAGGCAGAACCGCTTTCAAATAAAACCTTGTAGGCTGCCGAGGCTTGAGAATCTTCTTCGGAAACAACTACATCTGTTTCTGCAGAATGTGAGCCCTGTGCAATACCGGTTCCGCTAACTATGGATACCAGGGCTCCTGAATCCGCATTGTTTTTATCTATATCTTCTAAAGTAATTTCTATATCGGGAGTTAAATCATTGTCGAGATCTATTTTCACGGTTTGTCCAAGGCTTATTATTTGACTTCCAAGAGCTGTTTTTAGGCTTAATTTAGGACTGATTTTTTCAACTTCGAGAGTGAATTCTTTCTCTTTTATGTTTAGTTTTAAAGTATCGCCTTCAAATATTCTTTGCTCATATTTTTCCTTGTTTATTTCATGTATCTTTGCTTCACGGGCTTCCTTTATTTCGGTTTTGACATTTGCCTCAGTCCGTTTTTGCTGTATGGCCGGTATAATACTTTTAAATGCAAAAAATACGGCAACAATTATTACGGCAACGGCAGCGATGACTCCAAATCCTATTATAAGAGGCTTTGATAAGGCAAAGCCCCGTCTTTCCAATAGGGCATCCGGCGGTAAAGAGGTTTCCTGTATTTTAATCTGCTTATAAAGATTGGCTATTTCGTCCGGATCAAGATCCAGATATTCGCAATAGTTTCTTAAAAAGCCTACAACATAAGGCTCGGCAGGGAAAACACTGTAATCGTCATTTTCCAGGGCTTCCAAATATCTTTTGGCTATATTTGTTTCTCTTGCAACCTGATCAAGTTCAAGATCTTTTTTTATTCTTGTTTCGGTGAGTAATTTTCCGATTTCGTTCATTATTTATCTCCCATATTAAATAATCTGCACTAAATTAATCGACAAAAAGAAAATCGTTAAAGGATTTTGCTGTAGAGGGGGCATCAAAAACAAAGTTTTTGCTTCCTACTCCTGCATTTATTCTGTAATTATAAAAATCGAATATAATTTTACCGCCTGAAACAGGTACTGCTTCAATTCGGCGTATTAATTTACCTTCAGGATAAATCATAACCCGGAGGGTTTTAAATGTCTCTGTCGCCGATTTTCTATTCATAAGCAAGATTATAACATTCTCAGATGAGCCTTCTTCCAGCGGTTGAGGTGCAGATGTTGCATCGTATTGAATTGTGTAGCCTCTTTTCATAAGTGAAAGGCCTTGCGGGGTTGCCAGTGAAGAGCCTCCTGCATTGCTTTGCTCTACATCCTGAGTCAAAATTGTTCTATATTGAGGTAAATAAATTGAAAGAGTGCTTCCGTTAAAGACTATACATTGTTCTTCAGGAGCCTTAAAGTCCAAACGCAGCTTGTCCGGTCTTTTAAACATTGCAGTAGCCTGCTGTGTCGAAGTTCCGACGGTTATATTCATATCCACAAGATAATCCTGTATTTGAGCATACCGTTCAGAAACTGAAGAAAAAAGGTCTCCGGCGGTGGTTATATTTTGAGAAAAACAAAGCGAACCTACTAGAATAAATAAAATAATACCTATATTTTTTTTCATTTACCTTACAGTAAAGCAAAAAAAAAGTATAAAGTCAAGTAGAGTCTTTTTAAAAAATATACCTAGTATATTGTAACATGATACCTACTTTTTTGTTGTTATGAAAGGTGTGTTTTATCTGTAAGTATATAGATAAATTATTATAGATTGATATTCTGAAGGAGAATCATTATGGAAGATAAGGTTTTAAAATCCAATAAAGATGATAAGATATTTTCTATAAGATGGAAGATAATTTTAATTTTGGTGGTTATAACGGTTGTTTTTAGCGGAGTAACAATCGCTTTTATAGGCAGTACTCTTAATAGAAACAGTATTAAAAGGTTTAATAGGATTGTACCTAGAGACCTTGCCTATATAGCGAATTCTTTTCAGCTTTTTTTCGATAGTTCGAAGGCTGTTTTAAGTACTTTGGCTCAAGATGAAGATGTTAGAAATGCAGATGATACTATTTATTCTTATGCTTCATCCACAGAAAAGATAAAAGCCTCCGATACTATTAAAAGTGAAACGGAAAAAAAACTGGTCAAAAAGTTTAAAAATACCTTGTCTAATTTTCCTGAGTATGTAGAGGTTTATCTGGGAACCAAATGGGGCGGATATGCCACGAGTTTTGATGATGAAATGCCGGTTGGCTATGATCCCCGCAAGCGTATGTGGTATAAAATGGCTTCTGAGGCAAAGGGCGAAACGATAATAACTAATGCCTTTTTGTCTACGGTTGGAGATACAGTTGTAGGGCTTTCGAAGAGTGTTTTTTCTGAAAATAACGAATTTATCGGTAATATCAGTATTGAAGTTACTCTAAATACACTAACAGATATGCTTGTAAAGTCGAAATTGGGTACTACCGGATATTTTATGCTTATACAGGGGGACGGCACTATTTTGGCCGATCCAAAGCATGGTAATTTTAATTTTAAAAACATTTCTGAAGTAGGTATTCCTGATTTTACTAAAATTCACTCCGATAAAATGGAAAGAGTGTTTTTTGACGATAAATACTGGCTTACAAAAACTCATGTAATCGATGGCCTTGGATGGTCAATCATAGGTCTTGTTGAAGAAAATGAAGTTTTTGAAGAATACCGTTCTCTTATAAAATATATTTTGACTTTAAGTATTATTGTTTTGTTGATTTTTATAGCCCTGTCGACCATAATTATTCTTAGAATTACGAATCCGATAAAGAAGGTTTTAAGTGTTTTAAAGGATATTTCGGAAGGAGAGGGGGATCTCACTGTTAGGCTTCCTGTAAAAGGAAGGGACGAAACTTCGAAGCTGTCTGAATACTTTAATAAAACCATTGCAAAAATAGGTTCATCCATAAAAACCGCTTCACATAATGCTGAAGCAATGCGTAGAATCGGACAAAATTTGGCAGGAAATATTACTCAAACAGCAAGCTCTATAAATCAAATAACTTCGAACATTGAGAGCGTAAAAGGAAAAGTATCAAGCCAGTTTTTAAGTATTGATGAAACGGCTGCATCGATAAAGATTCTTCTCCAAAATATTTCCAAGTTGGATGAACACATAGAGGCTCAGTCGGCTAGTATGGCTGTTTCATCTTCGGCTATGGAACAGTTAATAATGGACATAAAGAGCGTTGGTGATATTCTTGAAAAAAATAAGGAGCTTATAGCTAAACTTGAAGAAGCTTCAGGATATGTCAAACAATCGGCTGTAGACTCTTCTAGAATTACTGCAGAAATGAGCGAGGAATCGGAGGGCTTATTAAATGCCGGAAAGATTATTCAGCATATCGCAAGCCAGACAAACCTCTTGGCAATGAATGCAGCTATTGAAGCTGCCCATGCCGGAGAAGCAGGAAAGGGTTTTGCTGTCGTTGCCGACGAAATAAGAAAGCTGTCTGAAGAGTCCAGCACGCAGGGTAAAACCATAACTACAGTTCTTCAAAATCTTAAGTTGAAGATAGATAAAATTGCATCCGAGACTGTAAAATCTGAAGAACTATTTATGGAAAATTTCAGGCTTACCGCAGCAGTAAAAGATCAAGAAAATATGATAATGCAGGCAATGAGGCAGGAAATTTCAAGGGGCGAGGAAGTATTGAAAGCTATCTCAAACTTTATCGAGGTTACGGCTTCGGTTAAAGAAAGCTCAACCGAAATGCTTATTAGCAGCAACACGGTATCGAAAGAAATGCAGAACATTTCAAAAATCAGCGAAGTTATTACACATGGAATGAATGATATGGCTGTTGATGCGGATGAAATAAATAAGGCGATTACCGAAATCGATTCTATGAGTCAAACCCATCAAGACAGCATAAATGATCTCGCAGAAGAAATGAAACAGTTTAAGGTTTAGAGATTGATTTTATATAGTTATTAATATATATTGAAAATATTTAGGGAGAAATATTATGATAAGCTTTAGCAGCACAGAAAAGAAAGAGAAGCTTTTTTCGATTCGGTATAAGATAATACTGTTCTTTGTATTTACTATTTTAGTTTTTGCAAGTTTGACTGTATATATTGTCGGAAAAAAGATTAAGGGTGAAAATATAAAGAGGGTAGACAGGATAGTACCTCGGGATTTGGAATATATATCCAATTCTTTTAAGATATTTTTTGACAATGCAAAATCTGTTCTATCGTCTGTTTCACAGAATAAGGATGTTCGGGCAGCTGATGATTCAATAAATTCGTTTGCCCTATCTGAAACTAAGACAAACTTAAAAACCGTAAGCAGAAGTACAATTGAAAAAAACATAGTTGATGTTTTTAGAAGCTTATTTTCGAGTTTTCCGGAATATGTTGAAGTGTATATGGGAACAAAATGGGGCGGTTCAGTCACGAGCTATGACGGAGAAATGCCTTCCTTTTTTGATCCCCGTAAACGAAAATGGTATGAAAGAGCAGCAGCCGCTAATGGGGAAATAATCATAGCAGAAGCCTTTGAATCTACTGTCGGAGATACCGTTATCGGTCTTTATAAGAGCTTTTTTTCACAAGAGAATGATTTTTTAGGCGTTACAGGTATCGAAGTTACCCTTAAAACTTTGACCGACATGATCTCGAAGTCTAAATTGGGGACAACCGGCTACTTTATGCTCATCCAAGGCGATGGAACCATATTGGCCGATCCTAAGCATACGGATTTTAATTTTAAAAATATTTCTAAAGTTTCAATTCCCGATTTTGCAAAACTGAAAAATCCGGCAAATAAGAAAATCTTTATGGATGATAAATATTGGCTGACTTACACTAAGGTTATCGAAGGTTTGGATTGGCAGATTGTAGGATTGCTTCAAGAAGATGAGGTTTATGCAGAATACTATTCCGTTATAAGTTCGATACTTAGTATCAGTTTAGTTGTGTTGTCGATATTCCTTATTGCTTTTATAATAATCGTTCTTAGAATTACCGATCCGATAAAAAAATTGCTTTATGTACTAAAAGATATTTCTGAAGGTGAAGGTGATTTGACGGTCAGGCTGCCTATAAAGGGGAAAGACGAAACGGCAAAACTATCAGCCTATTTTAACAAGACAATATCAAAGATAGGTTCTTCCATTAAGACGGCATCAGAAAATACTGATATAATGCGGAATTTCAGTGAAGAGCTTGTAGGAAGTATAGCTCAGACAGTAGGCTCGGTAAATCAAATTACCGCTAACATTGAAGAAATAAAAGATAAAATTTCAAAGCAGTTTTCAAGTATAGATCAAACAGGTTCATCAATCGAGACACTCCTTGAAAATATAACAAATCTGGATTCCCATATTGAACATCAGGCTGCCAGCATGACTGTTTCATCTTCGGCAATGGAGCAGCTCATATTGGATATCCGCAGTGTAGGCGATATTTTAGAAAAGAATGGAAACTTAATTACACAATTGGAAGAAGCCTCCGGTTATGTAAAACAATCATCAGTTGATTCTGCAAAACTTACGGCAGAAATGAGCGAAGAATCTGAAGGCTTATTAAATGCCGGAAAGATTATTCAGCATATCGCAAGCCAGACAAACCTTCTTGCCATGAATGCCGCTATTGAGGCAGCTCATGCCGGAGAATCGGGAAAGGGGTTTGCTGTTGTTGCCGACGAAATAAGGAAACTTTCTGAAGAGTCAAGTACACAAGGAAAAACCATAACAACAGTCCTGCAAAATCTTAAAGCAAAAATCGATAAGATTGCATCTGATGCAGTTAAGTCTCAAGAAATATTTATGGAAAATTTCAGACTTACTTCAGCCGTAAAAACACAGGAAGGTTTAATAATGCAGGCTATGAGGGAGCAAATATCCAGAGGTGAGGAAGTATTAAAAGCTATTTCTGACTTTATTCAAGTTACATCATCCGTAAAAGAAAGCTCCGGCGAAATGCTTATGAGTAGTAATACTGTATCGAAAGAAATGCAGACTATATCAAAAATAAGCGAAGTTATTACAACCGGAATAAACAATATGGCAGTTGATGCTGATGAAATAAATAAGGCCGTTCACGAAATTGATTCTATGAGCAAAACCCATCAAGACAGTATAAACAGTCTTGCAGAAGAAATGCGTAAATTCAAGGTATAAGAATTTAATTATTCGCAGATATAGACAGAAAACTGTATCGGCAAAAAAAACGCAGGGCTTATTAAAAAGTCCTGCGTTTTTTCGTATTATATGTTTTTATTTTTTATATTTTTGTTCTACAAGTTTTTTTACGAACTCATCTTTAGCAACATAGGGAATAGTGATGTGGCCGTTAGAATAGTTTTTGTTGTATTCGATACTGGTGGTGATGGAGTTTTCGTTGCGGGCCCAGTTTCGGCGGGCGACTCCTCCCATTACGTCCCACATAATTGCTGACTTGATAATCTCGTCAACTCTTTCACTTCCGTCAAGCACGAGGCCGAAGCCTCCGTTGATGGATTTTCCGATACCTACACCGCCGCCGTTGTGGAGAGCTACAAGGCTCATTCCTCGGGCTGCGTTTCCGGCATAGCACTGTACGGCCATGTCTGCCATTACGTTACTTCCGTCCTTGATATTGGAGGTTTCCCTAAAGGGAGAGTCCGTACCGCTTACGTCGTGGTGGTCGCGTCCCATCATAACAGGGCCGATTTCGCCCTTGCGGACCATCTCGTTAAACTTTAAGGCTATGTCTCTTCTTCCCTCGGCATCCTGATAAAGAATTCGGGCCTGAGTTCCTACAACGAGCTTGTTCTTTTTGGCATCGCGTACCCAGTAGTAGTTGTCTCTGTCTTGTCCGCGGCGGTCGGGATTGATGCAGCTCATTGCGGCAGCGTCAGTCTTATCCAAGTCTTCAGGTTTTCCCGACAAGCATACCCAGCGGAAGGGGCCGTAACCGTAATCGAAAAGTTCGGGGCCCATAAGATCTTCTACGTAAGAGGGGAAGATAAATCCGTCTTTTTCGTCGATTCCGTTTTTGGAAACATCCTTTGCTCCTGCATCAAATACGGCTTTGAGGAAGGAGTTTCCGTAGTCGAAGAAATAGGTTCCTCTTGAAGAAAGAATTTTGATAAGTTCAAAGTGGTGCTTTAATGTAGAATCTACCCTCTTGCAGAATTCTTCGCGGTTTTCGTAGAGGAGCTTTGTTCTTTCTTCGAAGGTCATCTTTTCGGGGCAGTAACCTCCTTCATAGGGGGCATGGCAGGAGGTTTGATCCGAAAGGAGGTCGATGTGAACATTTTTGTCTACACAATATTGAAGAAGGTCTACAATGTTGCCGTGATAGGCGATTGAGATGGGCTCCTTCTTTTTGATGTACTCGTCAACCTTTTTGAAGATTTCATCAAGGTTATCGGACATTTCGTGAACCCAGCCTTGTTCAAGACGGGTGTTGATTCTCGATTTATCGACTTCGGCAAAAACACCGACGGCATTAGCTATTTCGCAAGCCTTGGGCTGGGCACCGGACATTCCGCCCAAGCCGGAAGAAATAAAGAGTTTTCCCTTTAAGTCGCCGTCGCTTGCAACGCCGAGTTCTTTGCGGCCGGCTGTGAGGATTGTATTAAATGTTCCGTGAACGATACCCTGAGGGCCGATATACATCCATCCTCCGGCTGTCATCTGGCCGTAGTTTGCAACTCCCATTTCTTCTGCAATTTCCCAGTCCTTGTAATTATCGAACATACCTATCATAAGGCCGTTCGTAATTATAACTCGAGGAGCTTCTGGTTTTGAGGGGAAGAGGCCTAAGGGATGACCGGATTCCATAACGAGGGTCTGATCTTCGGTTAATTCTTCCAAATATTTTTTGATGAGGCGGTACTGGAGCCAGTTGTGGCAGACAGAGCCTGTTTCACCGTAGGTAACAAGTTCATAGGGGTAGAGGGCAACATCAAAGTCCAAGTTGTTGTCGATCATGACCTGCATGGCCTTAGCTGCAAGGCACTTACCCTTGTACTCGTCTATGGGTTTTCCGTAAATGTTTCCGTGAGGCCTATAGCGGTAGGCATAAATTCGGCCGTAGGTAAAAAGCTCATCTAAAAATTCGGGAGCAAGCTTTTCGTGAAGTTCTTCAGGTACATAGCGGAGGGCATTTTTTAAGGCTATTTCTGTTTGAGCCTTTGTCAAGTTAAAGCCCCGGCTCGGTGCACGCCTGATTCCCTTTTCAAAAACAGGATCGGGAGGAAGCGTTGCGTCAAGTTTAATGGTCATCGCCTGTCCGATTTCTTTGTTTGTAATCATAATCATCATCTCCTTAAATTATAGTAGAATTTACATAATTTCCTTATATAAAATCTAAGTATAACATGAAGTCTTAAAATATGCAAGATTTATTTTTACAACTTGTCAAACTTACTTAATATACTGCATAAATGCAGCACTGAAGAAAAATGAAGTTTTTTCATCTTTATTTCAGTGCTGCAACATAATGCTGAAACATTCTTCAGCTTGAATTCTTATTTTGCTATCAAATATGTAAATATGTATATAAAGGGTGCTGTCAGCAGAACCGAAAGGATTACCCTTTCAACCCATATTATAAGATAATCTTTCATCTTTAGCGGGATTTCGGTACTCATCATACAGGGGATTGATGCCGAGAAAAATAAGATTTCCGAAACACAGGCGACGGCTACTACGAGTCTTGTACCTGCCGATGCACTTGCAACTAATGGAGCCGGCAAGAACATTTCTGCAATGCTGGTTGCAAGAGCCTTTGCTGCAAGAACAGGTTCAGGCAGTTGGATCAGCCATGTGAAGGGCACAAAGATATATCCGATTATGTCAAAAACGGGTGTATACTTTGCAATAATCAGACCTAAACTTCCGATTGCCATAAGGGAGGGGGCAAGGCCTATTGCAAGTTTTATACCGTCAAGAATATTTATTTTTACATTTTGAAGAAGTGAAGGGGCTGAGCTGCAAACATTAACGGCCTCATTTAAGGCTTTTTTAAATTTATTTCCCTTTACATCGGTTTCAATGTCGCCTTTTCTGTCTTCATAATAGGAATCGGCTTTTTTGGATAGAGGATATATTCTTGCCGTAATTGCCGTTACTATAAAGGTAACTATAACCGTTGTCCAAAAATAGAAGTTCCAATATTCCATAAAGCCGAGGGTCTTTGCGACTATTATCATAAATGTTGCCGAAACGGTAGAAAATCCTGTTGCAATTATTGCTGCTTCCTTGTCTGTGTATTTTCCTTCTTTGTAAACTCGGTTTGTGATAAGGAGGGCTATCGAATAACTTCCTACAAAGGAGGCTACTGCGTCTATTGCACTTCGTCCCGGAGTTTTCCAAACCGGCTTCATTATGGGGCGCATAAAAACACCTACAAATTCCATGAGGCCGTAGCCTACGATAAAGGCCAAAAAGACCGAGCCTATAGGAACAATAGTTGTAACCGGAACAACTATTTTACCGTAGATAAATGGAAGCATTCCTTTGGCTAAGAGAGCTTCGGGGCCTATATTGAATACAGTCATAATTGCAAAGGGAATTGCAAGAATGTTTATAAGGGAAAATACCATTTTTACCTTGGTCTTTTTCCACGAACCTGTTACAAAGGGAAAAACTACGCCCACACAGCAAAGCAAGAGCCCCCAGTATTTTGCATAATAGGGAATCTTTTGAATCAATCCCACAATGTGATCCAAGGGTATAGTTTTTTTTCCTCCGATTGCAATCGGGATAAAAAACATAAAAATTCCGATTAAACTATAAACAACAAATCGAATTATAGTTTTCGGATCCGCCTTTCCTCCAAGAGCAGCTGTGCCGCTCTCGTTCATTTTTTTGTCACTCATAACCATTCTCCTAAAAAAATATTTTTTCATGCGGTTTGTTTACAAACCGCATACACGTATTTCACCGATAACATATTCATTACAGCTCATTTTGAGAGGTTTTCAATATCTTCAATGGAAAGACCTGTCATCTGCATAATGAAGTCAAGTTCGCAATTTGCCTGCTTCATCAATCTTGCCGTTTCGAGAGCTTTTTGGTGCGAACCGTCTGCAAAGCCTTGTGCAATACCTTGCCGTATCCCAATCCTTAAACTTTCTTCTCGTTGTACCGCTATATCCGTGTCGTAATCATATTCTGCCAGTAACATATTTATCACCTCCCGAGATTTTCTTTGTAAATATTCTTTGAGTATATCGTTTTGTATGCACTCTTTTATGGCGTTTTCAAAGCCGCTTTTTTTATCAAGTGAGGTATGACGGCGCACGGCTTCTACGAACAGGCTGTATTCTTCCAACGGTTTGCAGGTCATTAAAATTTTATTCGCTTTGTCTGTGCTGATATTAAGCACTTGAACAGTCAGTTCCAGCGGAACCTCTTCCGATTTTACAATGTAGGCATCCGAAAGTTTAAGTATTTTCTGAGACGGATATTGTTCAATACCGTTGTAAAACACATAAAATTCGGGTGTAGGAATCTTCTGCAGACTTTTGTAATATTTAGCCTTCGGCTCTTGGATTTGTTCATACAGACGTGCTACATATTGCAAGCAACGTAAAGGCATATTTTCATTGATTGTTGATTGATGCTCCGCAAGCACAATGATTTTGTTGTCAACTAGACAGGAAACATCATTTGCAAAAAGATCTACAAAAACCGAATCTTTGTATTGCCGGTTGTTTTTACCCATTAATCACCCTCCTTAAGTGTCATTATACCAAAAAATTTACCGGTTAGCAATCATTATCCCATAGTATTTTTAGTTACTTATTATTAAAAACAAGCTTGACTCGTCTATTTCTTTAATCTCATATTCAAGACCGGATTTTTTACCTAAATCGTCGAAATCTTTTTCGGTGAAGGTTCGGGCCTTAAATCCGTCTTTGCAGATAATGATACCGTCCTTTGTTTTTTCTTCATCTATTTCTCCCAAAAGTTTTTTATCGGCTTGCTCTTTAAACCAGTCTAAACGGATATTCCAAAATTTGGAGCTATAAGTACTAAAATAAGCTCTCCCATTCTTTTTTAAGGCTTTTATACATTTTTGTATAAGCTCTTCAGGTTCTCCCTTGATTGCCGAAAGCCCGTTTTGTAAACAAAGAAGCATATCGAATTCTTCTTTAAAATCCATTTTATAGGCATCCATTGTTTCAAGATAAATATTCGAACCGTCTTTTAAAAATTCTTTTGCAAATTTAATTGAATCTTCCGAAATATCTATTCCCGTTACCGCCTTTGCATAGGGATAGAGTTCTTTTAAGATACGCCCATATCCGCAGCCGATTTCAAAGACAGATTCATTGCCTGTCAACTGTTTTTTGATAAAATTGATTTCCTCATCTAAATACTGCTTTACACGAGGAATCGCCGTTTCATAAACTTGGAACAACTTTTGCGAATTTAAACTTTTTGCATAATAATTTTCTTTACACATAAACTACTCCCACAAAAACCTCTTTATTGTTGTCATTTTCAGAAGTTTTTCTGCCGATGGTAATATCTTCATCCTTAAAATATACTAACATATGGTTATCGATTTTTCAATGGTAAAATATTATTATTTACTAAGATATATTCCATTAAGTCCTACATTAACTACTTTGATTCCAATGCAACTACTTCTAATTTTATTCTATCCGGGTCTTCAAAATAAACTGCATAGTGTTCCTTTCCGCCTGCGTGAGGATATTTTTCATCATACAATAGTGTTACCCTCATTTTTATTAACTCATCCCTTATAGCATCGACTTCTTGTTTTGAGCTGCAATTAAAAGCGATATGGTTTAAGCCTATATTACATCTATTATATTTATTTTTAATATATTTAGCCCTTGTCTGCACAAATACAAGATAAAATCCGTCTTTTTTATAAGAAAAGCCCTCGTTCCAATCTTGAAACAAAACATAGCCCAGTCTTTCCAGCAGCCATGTATAAAATCTTCTACTTTCTTTTAAATTGCCTACATAAATTTCAATATGATGCATATAAGCCTTTGCTATGATATTAAAAATACGCCTCAGCTGTTTATTGCCTTGGTTAATCTGCCTGTCAATGAGCTTTGCATAAAATTACAGTTTTTCTATTTCGGATTCGGGAAGTCCTGTTATCTCATTAATTACAGCTATATCAAAGTTTTTTAGCTTCATATTTTTAGCTGTTTCTCTCTTAACTTTATACTCGGTTTTATCTTTAATATCCATTTCAAAAGTAGATAATAACCTATACTCTTGCCTTGCCTGTTCATTATTTTTTACTGTTTGTATCATTTTTTCTATCCCTCTTGTAAATTCGCTTTTTGCCTTACCTGTTTTAAGGTATTCTAAAAAATCCTTTAATTCTTTGTCCTCAGTGTTTTCAAAGGCCTCTGCATTTATTATAACCTTTTGTGTGCCGTCATGTAAAGGTGTATTTTTGTCTTCAATACAAATATTTTCAAAGGTATAAATAGGTCTATTTTTGCCTATAACATCAAAGGTACAGATAAAAATTATAAAGCTGTCGTTTAAAGCATTATATGAATTGCCCTTATCCAAAAAAAGAAATATCAAGAGCCGCTTGGTAAAACCGCATTCTTTTAGGAGTATTCCTTTCATTGCTTACCTGCATTTCTACATCATAAAGTTTACCGCTTTCTGCCTGTACTAGAACATCAAACCTTACGGACTTTGCATAGTTTTACAAAACATAAAATCGTCTGTAAACGTTAAATCTTCAAATCTTTTTACCATTTGTTTTCTCCTATTATTTTTAATATTCTCCATCCTTATTATATTTGTAGGAATTATTTAAAAAAAATAGCAAAATAGGTAAAAATATTCTCCAATTATTTTGCTTTTTATCTCGATCAAAGAGTAAACCAAAAACTTTGTAAACTGCCGATTGGGGGTAAAGTGGGCTCCCCTTTGGCTAAAAATCTTATTCAAAAATCTTTTAGATTATACTCTTCAAGTCTCTTTTTCATAGTATAAACCATTGACTCGTTTAATTAAACATAAAGATATTGAATTACTGTTTCTTCTCTTAATTATAAGGCTCTATGTTGAATAAATAGTAAATTTTAAACTTGAAAAATTCAGCTTTTTAGATTATACTTAACATATAAAATACCGGAAGATTTTTTACAGGTCAAATAATTGATTGGGGGAACGGTAAGAAGGTTCGCTTTCAAGGAAATATGGTAAAATATAAGTCCGTTAAAAAAGAAATTCTTGATTTATTTAGCAATGTAGAACTAAATGCAATGATGAACCAAGGTTATCCCGATTTTAAAGATGAATATGATGCTGAAAAAATTTACATTGAGGTCTGCTCTTATCGGGATGCAGAGACTAATGCTCTTGTTGATTATGATCTGCGTTTAATTGATAAGTCCTATTTTGAGGGAACTTGGAATGGATGGTATGCAAAATCGGCGGATCTTGATCAGGATTTTTTTGATAATTTAAAATAAGAGTAATTTCAAATCCCCTGCTATGGCAGGGGATTTTTTTTATGGTTTCTTAACTCCTCGGAATTAACCTTATGTCATTTCCCCGAGAGCCTTTTTTTTCCATGAGGCGATGAGCTGGAGGGCTTTTATCGGGGCTGTTTCATCGGGGTTGGTCGATAGGATTTCGTTTAAGATAAGCTCTTCTTCAGGGAAGAGGGATAGAGTGTTCGAAACCGGGCTTGAGGCGGCTTTCTCTTCGGAGCCGATGGCCGTGTTGCCGGAAGGGCTTTCTGCTTGACCGGCTCTTTCTTTTTGGAATTGGCTTCTCATGTATAAAAGGTTTTCGGCCCTTGTTAAGACGCTTTGAGGGATGCCTGCAAGGCCTGCAACGTGGATGCCGTAAGAATTTCCTGCAGCTCCGGGAACTACCTTTTTTAAAAAGACTATCTTTCCTTCTGCTTCAAGCACATCTAGTTTTAGGTTTATGATTTTTTCGTGCTCCAACCGGGTAAGCTCATGATAGTGGGTTGCAAAGAGGGTTTTTGCCTTTATGGTATTAAGGAGGTGTTCGCTTACGGCCTGAGCTATCGCAAGACCGTCCTCCATAGAAGTTCCTCGGCCGACCTCGTCCATGATAACAAGGCTGTTCCGCGTTGCCGAATTGAGGATGTAGGCCGTTTCTATCATCTCGACCAAAAAGGTCGATTCCCCTCGGGCAAGATTGTCAGTTGCTCCCACTCTGCAAAAGATCTTATCTACGGGGCTTAAAACGGCCTTTTCGGCCGGAACAAAGGAGCCAATCTGGGCTAAAAGGCAGATTAGTGCTGTCTGCCGTAAAAAAGTGCTTTTTCCCGCCATGTTGGGTCCTGTGATGACCGCAAAGGACGGAATTGTTCTATCTTCTTGATTTGAAGCTTCTCCCGACAAGAGTTCAATGGAATTGGGTACAAAGTCGCCGGCCCTAAGATGGTTTTCGACTACAGGGTGCCTGCCGTTTGTTATATTTAAGAGCCCTGAATTATCGCAAAGTTCCGGTCTTGTCCATGCATGCAAAATTGCGGCCTGTGCAAAGGATTGGTTCACATCGAGCTCGGCGACTTCTTCTGCAAGTTTTTGTAAAAAGCGGTGATGAGAACCTATTTCGGTGCAAACCTCATCAAAGACCTCTTTTTCGGCATCGATAAGCCTTTCTTCCGAGTTATTTATATTGTCTTCTATTTGCTGCAAGGTTTCGGTGGTAAAACGGTCTGCATTTGACAGGGAACGCTGCCGGATAAAATAATCGGGAACAGCCGAGATATTTCCTAAAGAAACTTCCAAAAAATAACCCATCATCCTGTTATATTTTATTTTTAGATTATTGATGCCCGTTTTTTTCCGTTCATCGTCCAAATATTTTTCAAGAATCTCGTGGGCATTTTCTTTTATGTTTTTTATCGTGTCTACCTTTTTTGAAAAGCCTTTTTTTATAAGCTTTCCGTCATTTAAGGCTATTGTGCACTCATCATCTATCGAATTTTCCAAAAGGTTGCGGATTTCGGTAAGCAGCTTTTTTTCTTCATCGTTAATCTGCAAAAAATTAAGCTTTTTTTCTTCTATGAGGCTTCCCATCCTTATTACGGAGTTAAGGCTTTGTTTTAGGGCTAAAAGATCCTTCCCGTGGGTCTTTTTCATGGCAATGCGGCCCGAAAGACGCTCAATATCGAGTATTGAAGAAAGGGTTTCCCTTATAACCGCTGAAGCCTTTCCGTCCTTGAAAAGACTGTTTACCTTGTCGAGCCTCTTATCTATTTCCTTCTTTGAGCGGAGCGGATAGCTTATCCTCCTCCTTAAAAGGCGGGTTCCCATGGCCGTCTTCGTGTAATTTACAGATTCAAAGAGGCTGTATGCAGGGCTGTTATCCCTCAAGTTGGTCAAAAGCTCTAAATTTTTCCTTGTGGAGTCATCCAAAGAAACAAAGTCGCTTTCGGCATAGATTTTAATCCCCGAAATGTGGGAAATATCCCTGCCCGAAATCTCTTCCAAGTATTGAAGCAGGAGGCCGGCAGGCGGAACTTCAGGCGAATTGATATCGAGTAAAAAGCCCTTTAGGTTTTCGGTTCCAAAGGCTGAGCAAAGTCTTTTTTCGGCCTGATCGGGGTTAAAGCTCCAATCCGGATAAAAGTTTTGCATCATCGAAGGAAATTCCGAAAGGATCTGCTTTAAGACCGGGAATTCGCTTTGAATCGACTGCTGAATTAAAATTTCTTTGGGGTTGATTCTTCCTATTTCTTTTAAAAACTGTTCTTTAAAATCTGTTTTGGGGAAGGATGTAGCAAAAAAATTGCCCGTGGTAATATCTATATAGGCAAGGCCTGCATAGTAATCGAGCCCGCAGTTTCCTTCAGTTTTTTTGTTTGAGCAATATACGGCTGCAAGATAGTTATTGCTTCCCTGTTCTAAAAAGTCGTCTTCGGCAACGGTTCCGGGAGTGATAACTTCAACAACCTTGCGTTCGGTCAAGCCTCCTGCTACGGGCTCCGTAACTTGCTCGCATATCGCAATCTTTTTGCCTGCACGCAGGAGTCGGGCTATGTATATTTTTGCAGCGTGATAAGGGATGCCGCACATAGGTACATCGGCTCTTTTTGTGAGAGTCAGGTTTAAGATTCGGCTTACTTCAACAGCCTCATCGAAAAACATCTCATAAAAATCGCCGAGCCTAAAAAAAAGTATTTCGTCCTTGTATTGTGCCTTGATGCTGAGGTATTGCCTCATCATGGGCGTTTGAGGCTTATTCACTTTGTTTTCTTAATTCTTGAATAACCTTGTCGGTAATATCGACAGTAGGGCTGTACCATATGATGCCTGTATTATGCTCATAGCTTAAAACCATTGTGTAGCCTTCAGATTCGGCAACTCGGCTGACGGCTTCATATAAGCTGCTGTAAAAAGTATCATCATTGATAAGATTTTTTCTGAGCATATTCAATTCGTCATTGGAAGCCTTTACATATTCCATCAATAAGGTAATTTTGCTCTTTATTTTTTCTTCATATTTTTTTACTTCAGAGTCTTTTCCGTCAGCTTCTGCATTAACTTTTTTTTGTCTAAGCTGTACGATTTCAGCCTCAAGAAGCTTTTTTTGATTTTCAAATTTCTCTTTCTTTTCCTGATAGTCCCTTGCCGCCTTTGCATCACGCCTAAATGTATCGAAAATAAGACCTGTATCTATTACTGCAAAGCGGGTAATTTGCTGTGCATAGATTCCAAGAGACAACAATAACATTATAACAATAATCAAAGCACCTTTTTTATTCATACTTAAACTCCTATAAACTAAGACTTATAAATTCGGTATATTGAATGAAAGAACAAATCTCCAGTCGGCTCCTTTTCCGTTTCCCCATACCGGTTTACCGTTTTCGGATATAAATGTATTTGCAAATAATAACCGTAATGGGAATTGAGGAATTGAAAATCTTAATCCGGGGCCGAAGCTGAAATAATAATCGTTTATACTTAGAGACCTTAGGTCTTTTAAGCTGTTTTTGACGGCTATAGCATCAAAGAAGAAATCAAAGGATAAAATTCCATGAGCTAAGGGCCATCTGAATTCAATCCAGTTATTTTGCATAACCATTCCAGCCGCTTGGGGTCCCATTCCCATCCAGCCTCTTCCTTTAAAAAGCTCCGTCAATGTAGAGAAGTCTGTCAAAACCTATAGGTTTCTTTTCAAGAGGAACTTGGAAAGAAAATCCCGAATAAAAGCCTAGGACAAATTTTAAATTCCATATTTCACTTACAGGGTAGTCTAAAAGTGTTACATAAAATTCTCCCTTTGTATCCGATTGAAAAAAGTATTCATCTTCAATCTTAGGCATAAGTCCGAAAAAGCTCAGCTCTTGGCTAAAAAACCAACCCTTCGATGGGTCATGAGCAAGGTCTCGATCATCTATAGATAATTTTATTTTCAAAGAGTTGCTTAAGCTCCATTTGTCTTGTTGAGTTCGAATTCTTTCCTCTGCAGGTCTATATAGTTTGCTGTTATAAAAATTTTTTTACAATACCGAAATTTACTCCGCCCCTTAATGTTATAACAGCAAATTTGGGAAACCATCTATATCCAGAGTTCATACCGAAACCGAATTCAAGACGGTCATACTTCATTTTAAATGCATCCGATAAAGAAGGATTTGCATTAAATTCATCCATAGTTAAATGCGGGTCGGGTATATTATTAAATGGATACATGAGATCCTGATAAGTATTTAGTGTCTTATGTGCCACAGAAAAGTCAAAACCAACCGAAATAGGCTTGCCCAAGAACCAGTTTTCGGTGAAGCCGAGAGTTAAGCTCTGGGTATCGCTTGCTGCATTCAGATTGACCGATAACTCTCTTCCGGTTCCAAACAAGTTCTTTTCTTCCCATTGTGCAAACACTGACATTGGGAAAGCATTTGTGTCGGATACTCCGGAAAAAGTAATTCCGAATTGAATTCCAGCTGTAGACTGTTCTTCAACATTTATTATTACATCCACAAGATCAGGCTCTGAGCCGGGCAGAACATCAGGTAAAACTGTTGAGAAATACCTGAGGTTTGCCAAGTTTCTAAAACTATTCATGATTTTAGTTTTAGAAAATACATCCCCTTCTTTTAGTAGGAGTTCTCGTAAAATTACTTTATCCTTAGTTTTGGTATTTCCTTTTATTATGATATTTTCAATATGACTTCTTTCTCTCTCGATGATGAGTACTGTATACGAAACTTCTTTAGTTGATGTATTGCGGTTTTCTTTTTTATCGATGTAATTGCCGGTATAACCGTTTTCATAATATAGGTTTGCTACATCTCCAAATCCTATTTCAAATTTTTTCAAGTTAAAGATATCGCCTTTTTTTAGTTTAAATTTTTCGCCTAGCTCCTCGCTTGAAAAAATATAGTTACCTTGAAAATCTATACCCGCATAAGTAAACTGTTCTCCTTCCATGATTACATAGGTAAGGGTAATTTGATCTTTTTGAGGGTCAGATGTACTGTCTATATCCCTTTTGATAGTTTCAACATGGGCATCAATATAGCCATGTTCTCCATAGAATAATTTGATTGCACTTTTATCGGCTTGTAGAGCATCTTCTCTGAACAAACCCTTTTGCAATAGCCATGCTTCTTTAGAAACCAGAACTTTTTTTAGGGCTTTTTCGGGGAATTTCGAATTTCCTTCAAAAAGAATTTTATTTATAACTGAAACCTTCCCTTCTTTGACTGAGAATTCGACTTTTATACTGTTTTTTTCTTTATCTTCTGAGGTATTACTGGCTATTTCAGCTTTTGTAAAGCCTTTTTCGATATAAAAGTCTTTTAAGGCTCTTTCAGCATTTTTTACATTAATTTCATTGAAAATATCTCCCTTTTTTATGTTTATAGCTGAAAGAAGATCAGATTTTTTGATATTGCTGTTTCCTATAAAAACAATATCTTTTACGGCAGGTTTTTCTTTAACTATAAATTCCAAAAAAACGGAATTATACTTTTCATCTGCCGGTATGGCCTTGGGCACGATGTCTGTAAAGTAATCTAAAGCATAGATTTTTTGTAAAATTTCCCAATATAGATCATCAGAAAAAGTTTTTTTCTTGTATGATTTGAAGATTTCATCTAATTCTGAAGCTTCAATATTTTGTAATCCCTTAAACTTAATCTCTAAAACCGGTTTTCCGTTATACCAGCCCTCAGGTTCTTGAGCAAAGCAGTTTAATACAAAAAGGAATAGTATAAAACCTACAATTTTTTTCTTCAACATTTTTTATCCCCCTATTAATAGGAAAATTTCCATGATAGTGTCAATCCTGTATCCGATACAAACAGAGAGTCGGGCCTGCTTGGAGCTATGTGCCATCTAAGCAGGAAGAACGGAGTATTCATTTCAAAGCCTATTTCAGGTTGAAACAGTAAATTTCCGTAAACCGGTTTTCTAACAGCATCTGTTTTTGCAGAAAGCGGATCGTAATAGCTAAGATGCAGCATTGCATCCGCATATATGGCAGAACCAAAATACTTACCAATGTAAACACTTGTATTATCAAAATAGTTACCGATTGTCAATGGCTTATCTTTTGAAGATCTAAATAAATTTTCCAATATAACATTTTGTATGAGCAGACTTCTTGCCGAGAATACATCTACATGCAGAAGATTTCTGACTTCTTGTTCAACTCTTTTCATTATACCTATGTTTGCCAAAATATCTGAAGCATTTAGCAGGGTTTCTTTTAAAACATTGCTGTTTTTTAGGTCGCCTAATGCTACCTGTCCCATTAAGTTCATTGTATCGGAGTCTGACATAGCCATAGGAGGAGAGGTTGAAATTACAGGTCTAAAACGCTCAAGGTCAAGATGCTGATCCTTTGCCGTTAAGCTGATCGTAAGAGGCTGTCCGTCAGGCATTTTATCTTTTATTTCAGCTCTTACGGATATTATAGGTTCAATTTGCTGAAAAGGAGAATTAAGAATCTTTAATTCGCCTTCTTTTATGTAAAAGTTCCTTTTTATATAAAAAATTTCTCCTGTACGGATTTTTGCAGATCCCGACATATCGAATTTCCCAAGTCCTGTATCCAGGCTTAGGTTAAAAGGTCCGTTTTCTGTGTACGCGAGAGCTCTTAAAAAAGGAAGATCCGTTGATGGAAACCTAAATTCGGATTTTTTTACCCAGGCTAAGATTTAAATTCATGGAAAAAACGGTTAAGATGTTGGTATTTGAGGCTTGCTCGCTTTGCTTTTGTAACTCGGCAAACGGAATTGAAAAATAACCCTTATCGAAATATGCATCTCCTTCAAGCGTTACCAGTTCAGGGTTTATTTCAAGCCTTACTTTGCCTTCAGCTCTTCCATCTGCGTGAAAGGCTATATTTTTTGTTCTTATTAGGGCTTGGGTATTTTCAAGGATACCGCATTCTACTGTAGTATAGTATGGGATCCAGCCTATAAATTCCGATGAGGCTTCAGCCCATAGACTTCCGATTTTTCCTTGTAGAATAGTGTATGGTACTGATATAAGGGTTCCGTCAAATTGTATTGGTACTTCTACAGGGCCGTAGGTGTCCGGAGAATAGCCGGGAGATGTACAGAAGACTTTTTCGCCTTTAAGATTTCCGTAGAACAAAGGATCTTTTTGTGTACCGCTTATTTGAATATTTCCTTGAACAGTTCCGCCTGAAAATTTGATAATATTATTATTAGGTATGATATTTATTACCGTTGCAAGGTCTATCCCTATATTCGATACGGAAAGATTTATATTATCCCCCGATAAATTACCGTCAATGTTTAAATGGAGAGGAAGGGATTCGTCTATATGCAGGGATACAATTCCGTCATCGGTTTTAAAACCGTATATTTCGTCATTGTTACCTGCATATAATGCTATAATATTCGGTTCCTTTACAAATGAAGCTTTGACTGATCCCTCTCCCTTTTGACCGGCAAGAATCCAGTCTGATATTTTCATGTCAATATTGAAGTGGGAAGTCAGGTTGAGTGTTTTTTCAAGCACACTTTGATTTTCTGTATTCTTGTTGCCTGCCGTAGATGTAAAGTCAAAAGAAAAATTTGCCCTGGTATTTAAATTTTCTTTGCTGTTTTGATTTTGTATATCTGTCTCATATAAAAAAGTAAGAGCTCCATTTTGTTCTGAAGGATTTATAAAGGCTTGGATGTTGTCAATCTTATGAATGCCCCACTCAAATGAAGATTCATAAAGAGAAATTTTATCATTATCTATAAAAGCTGATGCTCGTCCTTCAATGTTTTGACCATTTAGATTAAACGATATATTTTTTAAGTCGGCTTTTACAGAAACTGAATCTGGGTTTCCAAGAAAAATAAATTCTGCGTTCACCTTATTTTCGGCTCTTTGTTTCTTCAAAAAACGGTTAAGGGATATATCTTTTATCTTACATGTTCCATCAAAGTAAATTTTATCGGATAGAGAAAATAATGAATTAAAAATAAAGCTCTCAGTCTTGTTTTTATCTAATAGTGAAATATTAGCTGCATATTGATTAATATTTTCTGTTGAAGAAGGGATTAAATTAAAAGCAGCGGTTCCTTCAAGCTGTTGATTTTTTATGCCTGCCTTTACATTATGAAAAAAAGCTTCCTTTGGTTTTGCATACCCTTCTGCATAAAACTCAAGACCTTCATCGGTTTTTGTTATATCGGTTTCAAGATGTTCCAATTTAGCATAATTGCATATAAGTTCCCAATTTGTGTTATCCAGATATTCAAACGAAGTGTCGGCGGAAAAAATAGAATCTATAAACGGAACAGGGATTTCTTTTACCTGCATAGTCCCTTTTAATTTTTTTTCGATATCTTTTAGAATATTTATGTTTAATCCGTAATCTCCGTAAATGCTTATTACTTCATCAGTTAAAAGACCTGAAACCTCATAACTTATGCCGTTTAAAGTTAAAAGAGAATCAAAAATTACGCTGTCTTTTTCGAAAGATGAGTTAATGCTTCCTCCCAGGTTCATATTATTAAAAAGAATATCGATATTGCTTATGTTAAGCGATGATTCGTTTCCTTGAAGGGAAAAAAGACTGTAAAATCCGTTTTTTGAATTTGATGCAAGAACGGCCTGTATTATATTATATGAAAACTTTTTAAAATCGGTCGATATATAAAATTCGCTCGTCATTTGAACCGGATTAATGGACGATTCCAAGACATTTTGTCCGGGAACCTCTAAGCCGGTAAAAGATATTACTCCGTTATAAATATTTTCGATGCTGATTGAGTCTGCTGCCCCATGCATCTCCAAATAGCCCATGTTTTTACCTGAAGCCTTTTTTTCGGGGTGAGTCCATGTTCCGTCAAAGCTGAAACCTCCGTTTGGATCTTTTCCTGAAAGATATACATCGGTTTTGTCCGTTTTTTTTTCTAATAAGCCTTGAATGTTTTCTAAAGATGCTTTGCCTATTTCTATATTGGGTATTTTCAAAAATATTTTATTTTGATCCGAAGAAACAGTCAAGTTTGCCGTCAGATTTTCACCGGATGCTAATTTAAATTTTGAAATATTTAAATAAAAGTTCGGTAATATTTCTTTTATCTTGTAAGAACCTTGTGCAAAGATGTTTGTGTCCGAATTGGTTAAGTTTAAGTTTTTTAGTTTTATCAAATTTTCGTCTCCGCCCGCATTAAAGCTGAGAATGGATTTTGCAATCTTATTGCCCGCAACTTGAAATTTAGGCAGTTCAATCGAAAAGGATGTATCCCATAAGAGTTTTGAAGCAGTAGAAAAACTTAAATTAAAATATCCGGTAAAAGAGGCTTGTTTTAATTCATTAAGAAGTTCCATTCCTTCTGAAGGTGTAACCGCCAAAAGCGGCTTTAAGCCGTGACACTCAAGATTGATGCTTCCTGCATTTTCTACCGTATTCCAAGAACCTTTTACATCAATAGGTTGAATGTCTTGAAGTGTTGTAATAGAAGCAATCTTATCCAAATAGGAGGCAAAGACCGAAAATTTATCTATATATATATTGCCTATTCTTATATCCGAAAAATTTAGTATTGATGAAGCCGAAACCGCATCGGGATAAAATGAACCGTTTATATTTATTAGTGTACTGAAGCCGGGAAAATTTTTTTGTATAAAATTGCTGTATCGAAGATTTGAGTTTATATAAAAGTCGATTTTACCCGAATTGAGGGTAAATTTCCCATTGGATGTATAAAAAGATGCATTTGAATTTTTATCGCTATAATTTAAGGCTATATTTTTTAATTCGATTTTTACGGGTTTTATATTTTTAATTTTTCTTAAATTGTCTTCAATAATTTTTAGTACATCTACGGATGAATCAATATCGTTATCTGTTTTTTGAGTTGTTGTTACCCGTCCGCCATTACTATCCTCGGTATTAAATTTTTCTAAAATATTTTTATCGGTTTCAATATTAAAATCTATAATCCCGTCATAAATGCCTAGGGATGCAACTACAGAGGTAAAATCTTTTTTTATTAATGAGAGAAGCCTGTAGTCTACGGATAGCAGTGAAAAATGAGCTATTTTTTTCTCTGAGGCCGCATTGTAAATATTAACATCTCTTATTTTTATCTTGTCAAAAAATGAGGGAGAAATAGAGTCATATGTAATTTTTATTTCGAGTTCGTCTTCGGCAGCTTTTATAAGGTTATCCCTTACATATACCAGCTGCTCTTCCAAAGCTTCGGCCGCCGGATGAAAAACTATCAGTGAGCTTACAACAATTGCGAGAAAAACGATAATTTCTATGATGCGCCTTTTTTTTATATTTTCCACTCGACTACTATTATATCAAAAAAAAAAATGTTATGATAGGCCTCATGATATTACCCAACTTTGTTGTATTTGAAGGAATAGACGGCTCAGGCACTACGAGTCAGATGCGGCTCTTAAAGGAAAGGTTTGAATCTGAAGATAAGGGTGCCCTTGTTTACTTTACACAAGAACCTACATCAGGCCCTATAGGTTCTCTAATCCGCTCTGCTCTTCAAGGCTCGTTTGAACTTGCTCCTGAAACTATGACCCGTTTATTTGCCGCGGACCGCTGCGAACATATTTACGGTACTCAAGGAATTTTAAAGCATTTGAATGAGGGACGGTCTGTTTTTTCGGATAGATACCTTTTTTCAAGCCTTGCCTACCAAGCTGCTGCTGGGGCTGCGGATCTTGTAAAACTGCAAAACGAGGGTTTCCCTCTTCCTGAATTTCTATTCTTCTTTGATCTGCCTGTCGATGTTTCTATGAACCGGGTGATGGGAAGAAGTAATGTACTCGAAATATATGAAGAAAAAACTTTTCAGTACAAGGTTCAAGACGAGTATAAGAAAATTATTGAAGAGTACAGATTAAAAGAACCTAAAATGAACATAGTTATAATTAACGCTGTTGAACAAATTGAAGAAATTCACGATAAATTATGGAGTATTGTAAAAGATTTGCCGAAAATATAATCGATGAAAAAGCGATTTTTGTTTTTTGCTGTTTTATGTTTTTTTATTTTCTCTAATAGCCAAATTTTTCCTTATTTTGTAGAATATAAGGAGCAATATTATAAACTATATCATATTCATTACGAGCAAGAGCCAGACGACATCGTAGAAAATATTTATTGGCTTGAAAGGGCTATCAATGCCGATTTTTGTAATCCCCTCCATGCCCTTGGAAAGGTTACTACCAAAAAGGAATGGGAAAAATACCGGTACATGTTTATGATGCACCTCAACCTTAAGATGGTAGAGCAGCATTTAAGGTTGGGCAGCAAATTCGATAAGCAGGCTGCATACTTTTATAACTATCCTTGGAAAGAACAAAATATAGAAAGCCTGTCTAAGGCTGAAGAATTTTATGAAACAGCCCTTGTTTATTGGAATGAGGCAAAATTATGGGCCGAAAAAAGCCAATATGAGGGAATTCCAATTCTTATTTTTGGACAGCCTTCCTTTTTGGGAAAACGAAAGAGCCCGCATAGCTTCAGGCGATTTAAACTATGAGCGGACTATAAAAAGAGAACTCCTTCGGCTTGAACATGTTAGGGAAGAGTTTATGAATATGGATGATACTACTTATTAATTTTTAGTATTTACCTATTTACATATATTTGTTTGTTTGCTAATATGGAATATATGGATAGGTGTTTTAAATTAAGCCCTTCGCTTTTAAGTGCGGATTTTTCAAAACTAGGTGAAGAATTAACCTTTATCGAAAAAAACGGCGGCGACTGGGTTCACATAGATGTAATGGATGGTCAGTTTGTTCCCAATTTAACATTTGGAGCTCCGGTAGTAAAGGCTATCAGGCCATGCTCCGGGCTTGTTTTTGATGTTCATCTAATGGTCAATAATCCTGAAAATTTGGTTGATGCCTTTGCAAAGGCCGGAACCGACTATTTTACCTTTCATGCCGAAGCATCTATTCATGCAGACAGGCTTATTGCCGATATCCGTGCTCATGGGATGAAGGCCGGGGTAAGCATTGTTCCTACCACACCTGTCGGAATGCTCGAAGAAATAGCACCCTTGGTAGATCTTATCTTGGTCATGAGCGTTAATCCCGGTTTCGGCGGACAAAAACTTATACCTTATTGTTTAGAAAAAGTTAAACGCTTAAAATCATTGCGTCAAGAAAAAAACTATAATTATTTGATTTCTGTCGATGGGGGAATCGATTCAAAAAATGCGGGGTCGGTTATTGAGGCCGGTGCAGATGTAATTGTGTCCGGTTCAGCTTTCTTTTCGGGGGATTTAAGAATATGAAAAAAAATTTAATCTTATTTTTTCTACTTTTTACCGTAAACGCCTTTTCACAAAACTACACCGATTATATGTCATCCGGATTAGATGCCTATGCCCGATCCGATTGGTCTTCTGCTCTGTTTTCTTTTCAAAAGGCAATGGACACTTCAAAAAATTCTGCGGATGAGCCTCTTTATTGGCTTATAATGGCAAATGCATCGGCTAGGAATTATACTGTTGCTCTTAAAGATGCAGAAACCTTTTTAAAGAGATTCCCGAATAGCTCCAAGGCTGCCGAGATTATGTATCAGCAAGGTAGAATTTGCTGTCTTTCGGCAAAGCATGATCAATCCATCAATGTTTTATACGGCTTTTTGAGAAAATACCCCAATCACAGACAAGCTGCCTCTGCATATTATTGGATAGGTGAAAACCTCTACATGGTAGGCCGGTTAAAAGATGCCAGGACCATTTTTTCCCGCGTTATAATCGATTATCCGTCATCGGCAAAGGTTGAATCATCCAGATATAAGATTGCCTTAATAGATCAGGCTTCTACTCAGGATGAGCTTTTAAAGCTCCTAAAAATAAGCCATGAGGAGCTTTTAAAACTTTCTGAAGAATCCGAAAAAAATAAAAAAAATTATGAGCAGACTATAGCGGCATACCAAAGACAGTCTTCCGATGCCGGAGGAGATTCCAGAGTTGCAGATCTTTCGGAACAGCTCAAAATGGAAAGAAAACGGAATGAAGAGTTAAATGACAAACTGGTTCTGTTTGAGTTAAGAAATCAAGAGCTTTTGGCGACCTTAGCACAAATGGATGCTAAATACACTCCAGAAATGACTGCTGATGAGGAAGATCCTGCTGCAGATTATTCGGATCCAAAGGCCAGAAGAGCTGCAATTGAAGCTCTTATAAAAAAAGCCAAAGTTTTGCAGGGTATGTATAATCAACTTTTGGAGGAAAAAAGTCAATGAAAAAAAGATATTTAACGATTTTATTATTGGGTTTAACAACATTTTTTCTACATGCTAAATCTCTGCCCGATTACGAACTTTTAAAAGACAATCTTAAGCTTGTGGTTTTTAGAAAAACGGGAAATTTTTGTCTTTATAATCTTTCCATTAGGGGAAAGGGAAAATACATTCCTCTCTATGATGACAGATCTCTTGGCCGCACAAATAAGTTCTATGTTTATAAGGACAGTAAGGTTTACGAATTAAAAAAGAAAATCGGTAAGCCGTTAAATATCGAAGCCGATGAAGATTCAATAAAGATTATGTATGAGGCGGAAGATGCTTTTTATGTTACTCAAACATTGTCGTTTACTCAAAAAACTTACGGTACTAGCGGTCCTCTTTTAAAGATTGAAACTGTAGTCGAAAACACTAGCGGCGGTAATGCAGAGTTTGCCTTAAAAGCTCTTTTTGATACTAAGTTGGGTGAAAACCGGAAAACACCCCTTTATACTGATCTTAGAACGGGAATTTTTAGAGAAACTCTCTTAGAGCCTAAATTTGAAAAGGACTCTGCAATTATTTCTGCAAATTCGGATTCGGCCTGCTTGTTCTTAATCAATCATTCCGAGGCGGATATGCCTGATAAAATTTATGTTGCAAACTGGGATCGGCTTCAAAGCATTAAGTGGCTGCCTAAAACCATTCAAGGTAGATTATTCAGTACCAAATATTTGCATAATGATTCGGCTCTGCTCTTTGTTTGGCCAAAATCGGTGTTGGAAAACAATGAAACCTTAAATGTGAATATGTTGATAGGCTGTTATGACTTTTTACGAAAGAATAATACATCTGCAAAAGAGGCCGATTATGAAAATACTAATATTCCTGTTCCCAAGCCGAAACCGGTACTGCCTCCTGCTCCTGCCGAAAGCGTAAATGAAAAAGCTCAGGAGGAAAAAGATTATCAGTATATACAGGCTCTATTGGACAAGATTCTTGAACTTGAATCAAATCCGGATATGGCTTCTGATGAATATATTGAAGATCTAATGAAACAAACAGATGATGCAATACAAAATATACAGGAATAAAAAATGGCTGTTTCCATTGTAGATCAAGGTAAAAAATTATTAGCTAAAAAGAAATATAATGAAGTTATCTCTTTGTTGGAACCTCATGTGGTCGAATACAGGGATTCTTTTGCCTTTCATTTTTATTTGGGCTTAGCATCTTTCCATGCGGGAGACATACAGGGTGCGATGGATTATTTTTTAAGAGCTAGACAAATAAAACCTACAGATACGGATTTGCTATCTACTTATGCCGCTATGGCATTAAGACGCTCTCTTACAACAGAAGCAGTTGAATATTATTTACAAGCCCTTGAACACAACCCCAATTGTAAACTTGCAAAAAAAGGCTTGGACATTATCCGTAAAAATAACTCTCCTGAAAAAATGGGCAATTTTGTTCAATCAGGTAAAATAAAAAATCTTTTTCCGCGTCCGGGGTATGAAGAAAAAAAAGGCAGACTTATTGCTGTTGCCCTTGTTTTAGGCATTTCGCTTGTCTCCTTTGTTTTTATTGTGCCTTATATCGCAAAAACCAGACAGTTTTTAGACAGCGGAAGGGCTAATTTAGAGGAATTTAAACTGGACGGTAATGAAAGGCGTTATGCTGTGGATATGGAGGGCTCTTATGTTTATGTTTTGACCCAGAGCCAAATCTTAAAAGCCTATTCTGATGCTCAAACATATTTTAATGCCCACAGGGATAATGCTGCTCAGGTTGAGATAAACAGGCTGCTTTCATCGAATGCTTCTTTTTCGATAAAGCAAAAATCCAGACTTTTGATGGATTATTTTGAAGAGCCCGGCTTTGACAATATAAAGGATATTTATTCTTATGCTCAAGTAAAACAAGAACCCCTGCTTTACCTTGATTGCTGGGTTGTATGGAAAGGTATGCCTACAAATATACAAACCGGTACATACAGTACTGCTTTTAATCTTTTGGTTGGTTACGATACAAAACAGGTCCTTGAAGGTGTTGTTCCTGTCTTTTGTGATTTTGTTTCAAAGATAGATCCCGATAGACCGGTAAATGTATTGGGGCAAATAATTCTAAAAGACGGAACTGTCTGCTTAAAGGGAAAGGGAATTCATCAAACCCAAAAACCTGCCGAAAACGACTAGAATTTTATATGACGGTTTTCTATTTGTTCCTCCGGGCCGGCAAGATTACATGCCCTATCCAGACAATTATATAATTCTCTGATGTTTCCCGGCCAGTTGTGAAAATTGAGCTTTGCTTGAGCCCCATCACTTATGGTTTTTCCTTGCTTGTTAAGATAAGCTTGAGCAATGTACTTTATATCTTCTTTTCGGTTACGCAGGGGCGGTATTTCATGGTGCAGAACATGAAGTCTATAAAATAGATCTTGGCGGAATTTTTTTTCGTTAATCATTTTTTTCAGGTCTTCGTTTGTTGCTGCTATTAAACGGAATTCTACCTTCTTTGGTTTTGTCGATCCCACCGGTCTTATAATACCTGATTCGATAACTTGCAGAAGTTTTGCTTGGATATCCATCGAAAGCGTTTCCATTTCATCCAAAAAAATTGTGCCGCCTAAGGCTTCAAAAAACGCTCCTTCTTTTTTTACTGCACCCGTAAAGCTGCCTGCTTCTGTGCCGAACAAAAAAGACTCTGCCAATGAGTCAGGTATACAGCTTACATTGATAGGCATAAAGTTTTTTTCTTTGATATGAGACAGCCGATGTATTAAATTTGCAGCTAAACCTTTTCCGGAGCCTGTCTCACCTGAAATAAGAACAGGCAGTTTTGAGTTGGCGGCTCGGTAAATAAATTCTCTGAGCTCGCTGGCTTCCTTGCTGACCCCGATTATTTCTTTTTTGATTATTTGCGTATTTTCGTCTTCTTTTGTGTAGGCAGGTGTTTTTTCTTTACAAGATTCTTCGAGAAAAAAGTTTTCGATTTTTTCATACACACCTTTTAAATCTTTTGGGAGTTCAAAAATTTCCGATACATTTGAGTTTAATATATTGTATTGTAAATCGGTTTGTTTACAATGTATTATGATGAATATATGAATCCGGGGAAATTCATTTTTGATTAATTCGATTATATCCGGTAGAAAAAGCCCTCCCGATTCTGCATCTAAGATTACAAAATCAAAATTTTCTTCTTTTAAAATTTCTACTATTTTGCTGCTGTCAAATGTTAAATATACATGCCAGAAACTTCCAACTTCTTTAATAAAATTTTTGGCATCTTCTTTTGAATATGCCGAGTAAATACAATTTTTCATACCTTATTCTAGCAAATTTATTTTTTTCTTACAAGTCTGTTAAAAAAAGTATTGACAGTCTGTTAAAAAAATCCCCTCTTTTTAAGAGGGGATTTTTGAAGTTTATGCTTCGGTTTCGGTCTGAGTTTCTGAAGTTTCTTCTTCAGTATAGTTTTCTATATTTTCATCATTAAAGTTTTCTGAATCTTCAAAACTTTCATCCTCCGGTCTTCTTGAATGGCTGACCGTTAAATTTTTTCCTCGATAATAACTGTTGTTAAGTTTTTCTATGATACTTTCTGCCTCATCCTGCATAACCTGAACAAAACAGTAGTTATCCAAAATCCTTATATCTCCGATATGCTCACGCGAAATACCGGCTCCCTGAATCAGTAATGTTATAATATCTTTTGGGAAAATTCCCCTTTTGCGGCCGATACCGATAAAAAGACTTGTCGATTCTTCTTCTGCCAATATAACTTTGGGCCTTGCCGGTCTTGCAGGATTTTGTTTAAAAGGTCCTTTTCCTAAACCGTTGCGGTTGTCTTTTTTATAAATACGGTTACCGCCGATTCCCGCTTGTTTAATAAGGTAGGCGGCAACATAAGACCGCATCGTGAGCGGGACTGCTTTTTTAAAGATGCGGCGATATAGATTTAATTCTTCAGGGTTTTCCTGTGTTTTGATCGCCTCAATAAGAGCTTTTAAGGAAGAAATTAATTGTTCTTCATCTTCAATTCTAAATTTGTTTGACACGATATATCTCCTAAGGGGCTATATTGCCATATAATCGCTTTTTAGGCAAGCCCTTTTTAATGAGTTTTTTATAAAATCAAAGAGGTTCTTTATTTAACTAATTTATAATTATATTTGCTTACACCGTCTGCATCAAATATTTTTTTAAACCCGTGCTTTGCTAGAATTTCGGCGGCTGACCGGCTCCTTCTTCCGCTCCTGCATACGACAACTACATTTTTTTCTTTCCAATCGGCAATTTCTGAAATGCGGCTTTCGATTTCCTGCACACTGATATTGATTGCATTCGGTACATGGCCGGCCTTATATTCATAGTCTTCTCTTACATCGATTATGAGATAGTTTTTTACTTCTTTCGCATCTTTTATAATGGCTTCAAGCTGGGAGCCGCTCATTCGGGTAATGTTTTCGGCTGATTTCGTATTACAAGAAGCCGAAAAAATCCCCGTAATTAAAAATATCAAAAATATACCTATCCTTTTCATTTGTTATTCTCCTTAATTGATACAAATCTATATAAATTTTCGGCATCTGTCAAGTTCCGTGTGCTTTGCATGTTTTACCCCTTTTATAAAACAAAAAAAAGATATATACTTTACGGGAAAATAAGACTGCCTTCGGCAGGAAAAATTAATGAGGTGCGTTATGGATTTGTCTTATAAGCAGAAATCTGCATGGGAAAATTTGACTAAGGATGAGCTTTCCGAGCTCGGTAAACTTTCGGATGGTTATTTGGATTTTTTGAACAATGGAAAAACAGAAAGAGAATGTACTGTAGAGATTATTAAGCAGGCTAAAAAACACGGCTTTAAGTCTCTTGAAGAAGTAATAAAAAGCGGTTCGGCAAAAAAGGGTACAAAGGTTTATTTAAATAATAAAGAAAAGTCCGTAGTTTTGATGGTTTTGGGTGATGATATTACTCAGGGTATGAATATTATCGGAGCTCACATCGACAGCCCCCGCCTTGACTTAAAGCAAATGCCTCTTTTTGAAGAGTCTAATCTTGCTTTTTTAAAAACTCACTATTACGGCGGTGTAAAAAAATATCAGTGGACTACGATTCCTTTGGCCATTCACGGGGTTATCTTTACAAAGGAAGGAAAAAAAGTTGACATTTGCATAGGCGAAGATGAAAAAGATCCGGTTCTTTTTATTAATGACCTTTTGATTCATTTGTCAAAAAAACAGCTTCAGGAAACAATGGCTGAAGGTATAACCGGCGAGCAGCTTAATATTCTTGTAGGAAATCAGAAGCCTGCTTCAAACGAAAAAAAAGACGATAAAAACGAAGAGTCAAAAAATCCGATAAAAGATAATATCTTAAAAATTCTTAATGAAAAATACGGCATTATCGAAGAAGATTTTAGGGTTGCAGAGCTGGAAGTTGTTCCTGCCGGAAAGGCCCGAAATGTCGGCTTTGACAGCTCCCTTATTGCAGGCCACGGCCACGATGACAGGGTTTGTGCTTACACAACCTTAAAAGCTATTTTGGAGATTGAATCCCCCTCGCGGACTGCCGCTGCTCTTTTTGCCGATAAGGAAGAAATAGGCTCGGTAGGCAATACCGGTATGCAGGCTCTATATTTTGAAAATATGGTTGCAGAAATAGCTGCATTAAACAAAGACTACAGGGATATTGATGTAAGAAGAGCCTTTGCTAATTCTTATATGCTTTCTGCCGATGTTTCTGCAGGCTTTGACCCTGCATTCCCCTCCGTTTTTGAAAAAATGAATTCGGCCTTTATAGGCAACGGTATCTGTATCAACAAGTATACCGGTTCCGGCGGAAAGGGCGGTTCAAACGATGCCAATGCCGAGTTCTTACAAAAAGTAAGAAAAATATTTGATGACAATAATGTTGTCTGGCAGACTGCCGAGCTCGGCAAAATAGATGCCGGCGGAGGCGGAACAATTGCCTATATTATCGCAAAATACGGTGCTGAAGTTGTTGATTGCGGTGTTCCTGTACTTTCAATGCATGCTCCATATGAAATTATAAGCAAGGCTGACCTTTATATGGCCTATAGGGCTTATAGTGCTTTTTATAAATAAATAAGTAATTATGCAAATAGTATGTAACTTATGCTTACTATTTTTGTTGGATATGTATGCTCGGTTTCGTAATCCTCCTTCGTACGGGACCGAGTTAGCCCGCGAGAGCGGGCTCTTTTTTTTGACAGCTCTTTTACAGTTTATAAACCTAAAATTCAGCCTAAAAAAGGGCTTTACAAAGTTTTATTTTTATGATACAATAAGTCTTCAATGAGCCGGCGTGGTGAAATGGTATACACGATAGACTCAAAATCTATTGGGGGCGACTCCGTAAGGGTTCAAGTCCCTTCGCCGGTATTTTTATAAACCTTCTGCTTTAAAAGCGGAAGGTTTTTTATTTTTACGAATAGTATGGCTTAAAAAATTTTATTGCCTTTTGAGAATTATTCCTATGGGTAAATGATCGGAATATCCTGTTCCTTTGCTCACGGAATATTTTTGAGGTTTCCCAGCTTTGTTGGTCAGAGGCATCGAGTTAATTACACAAAAAAAGCTTAAATCCAAGTTTTTTCCGTCGCTTAAATTATCCGAATAGAAAAAATGGTCGATTCCTTCCCATTTTCCCCTATAAAAATAACTTCCGGAAGGCTGACTGCCTGCTTGAACAGCCCTTTGATAGGTCTCGGCATTCCAGCAATTATCAAATTCCGATAAAAGCGAAAATTCTCCCAAGGTCTGATTAAAGTCGCCGCAGATAATAAATGGGGTCTGCGGTTCTGAATTTTTTAATTCTAAAAGCCTTTTATAGGCTTGTTCTTCCTGCTGCCTTCTAATAGAATCTGTATCTGAGTCTCCTACCTTGGATTTCCAATGAACATTTAATAGTACCAATTCGTTATCTCCGGTAGAATTGCCTATTTGAATTCTGGTTTCGATGAGCGGCCTTAAGGATCTTTTTCCCGAATATACATTAAACACCTTTGTTTCTGTTATAGGAAATTTTGAAAGCAGGGCAGTGCTGAAAGCTCCTCTGTTTTGCGGAGGAATAAAAACTGCGTATTTGTATGAGTTATTCATCGGGAGGATTTTGCAAAAATCGTCTATAACGGATCGGCTTTCTATTTCCTGCAAAACAAGAATATCGGGAATCTCTTTTTCGCCTAAACCTAGTCCCAAACATGCAAGATTTACGGCTTCTTTTAATCTCAGAAGCCTTTCTGCGTACTTCTCTTTAGACCACTTTGTTTTTGAACCCTTGAATTCTTTAAATTCGTTCCCATCCTCTACAGCATCAAAAAAAGTTTGAGCATTATAGCTTACAATCGAAATTTCATCTTTTCCTGTGCTTTGTAGAAAAAAACGGCTTGAGCAGCCCGTGCATGAAACTAAAAGAAAAGAAAAACATATAAAAATAGATAAAGTCAAAATTCTTCCTAATTTTTTCATAACTATCACCTCTACTATTGTTGTATGTTTTTTTGTAAAAGAATATCAAAATATTAAAAGAAAATATATTTTTTTTCAAGTAAGATATGATATAAAATTGAAGGGCTGCCTAGTTTAATTTTGAATTAATTTGTGCTATACTGCTAAATATGGAATATCAAGTAACAGCGACACGGAGGCGGCCTCAGCGATTTGAAGATTTGCTGGGCCAAGAATTTGTTGCCGCAACATTGCAAAAATCGATTGAGGCAGGTAAGATAGCCCATGCTTATCTTTTTTCGGGGCCGAGAGGCTGCGGAAAAACAAGCTCAGCTAGAATTCTAGCCAAGGTACTTAACTGTGCCGAGGGGCCGAGGCCCACTCCATGCGGTAATTGTACCTCTTGCGAAGAAATTACTGCCGGTTCATGTTTGGATGTAATCGAGATTGACGGTGCTTCAAATACGAGTGTAAATGATGTAAGACAGATAAAGGACGAAATTTTATTTCCTCCGAATTCTAACAGGTACAAAATTTATATAATTGACGAAGTTCATATGCTTTCGACAAGCGCCTTTAATGCTCTTTTAAAAACAATAGAAGAGCCGCCGCCCTACGTTGTGTTTATCTTTGCCACTACCGAAATTCACAAGGTTCCGGCTACTATTAAAAGCCGCTGCCAGCAGTTTAATTTTAAGCTTGTTTCGATAGAGATTTTAAAAAAAGCTTTGGGCGATGCGGCTGAAGAGATGGGCATAGCAGCAGATGATGAGGCTCTTTATTGGATTGCCCGCGAAGCTACAGGAAGCGTGCGGGATGCTTATACCCTTTTTGATCAGGTTGCAGCCTTTTCGGACGGGCATATCACCTTTGAAAAGATACATGAAAAGCTCGGTCTTACAGGTGTCGATTCAATAAATAAACTTGTGTCGGCCTGTGTTGCAAAAAAACGGCCGGGAAGCCCTTTCTATCTTGGATGGAATCTTACAGGGAGGAATTTCGGCTGAGCAGGTAGTTTCGGACTGTGCCGATTATTTTAGAAGTCTTTTATTGGTAAAGCACGGCATAACAAAGGAGGCCCTCATCGGCCAAAGAGCCGACCGCTTTCCTCAAGATATTTTGCATGGCTGGGAGACCGTGCAAATAGAAAGAGCCCTAAGTATAATGCTCCAGCTTTTTAAGGATCTTAGATTTTCTATTGATCAGCGGTATGAATTGGAGCTTGCCGTTTCGCGCCTTTCGTGGTTGAGCGATTATGTTTCGCCTGCCGGTTTAAAAGCCGCCTTTGACGCAGCCCAAAGCCTTCTTTCAGGCCGCCGTGCAAATGCCGAACCTGTGCGAATGATGCATCACATTGAAGAAAATAAGCCTGCGGAGACTTCACAGTCTTTTAACCATGCGGGCAGTTTGACCGAACAATTTAAGGCCGTATTAAAACGCGACAATAAATTGGACGGGTTTCCTGAAAAAAAAAATGAAGAGAAACAGCCGGTTTCAAATAATATTCCTTCGGAAAATATATCTTTTGAAAAAAAAGATGAGGAACAAGAAACCGTACTTCAGACTGCCCGCAATGTAGAAAATAATTTTAGTAATGTAGAGAATTTAAAAGAACCTCTGCTTGAAGCTCTTTTAGAAAAGAGCGGGATATTGTCTTCTGCCGTAGGCCAAAGCAAGGATTGGCTTTTAAAAGAAGACAGCCTTACTCTTTTTGCACGCAGCTCGTTTGACTATACGCTGATTCAAAAGCAAAAAGACACGGTTACCGCCTGTATGTTTGAAATTACGGGAAAAAGATATAAATTAATTGTAAAAGAATATATTCCGCCTGAGCCGGAAAATAAAGTTGAAGATACAGTTAAGGAATCGGAAAAAATACGCACCATCACTGATGTGTTTATGGGAAAGGTTGTTGAGTGCAAAAATTTGGTATCCGAAACTGAAGAAGGAGATGAAAATGAAATTCAAAATGTACAATCACCTGCCGTTATGCAGGAACAAAATGTTTGAAAAATCAAAAGCTAAACAACAAGTGCCGATAAAATTTATTTTGGCCCTATGCCTTTTTTTTCTTGGCAGGCCTATCGGTTTTTTCTGAAGAAATCAAAAAGGGCGTGTTAGATTTACGAAATTCCGATTTTGCTTCTTCACGAGTTTTAACTTTAAACGGAGAAATGGGCTTTTACAATAATAAGCTGATTTTTTCAAAAGAGGATATCGAAAAAGCCGGCGTATTTATTCCATGCCCTATGGAATGGAGCAAGGTTATTCTTTCGGACGGCACGCAGCTTTCAAATTTAGGCAGCGGAACATACACATTTAAAATATTGATGCCTCAAAGGGCTCCTAAACTTACCTTAAAAATTAGCTCGCCTGTTTCGGCTTGGGCCTTGTTTGTTGACGGAGAAGAAGTTATGAGGGCTGGTTCTCCGTCTTCTTCAAAAGAAAATTCAAAGACCGGCATAAGTGATATTCTGTATGATATTCCTCAAGACCGTAACGAAATTTATATTGCACTTCAGGTTTCAAACTTTGCCCACGCACGCGGAGGAATTTATCATCCGATAAGTATCGGTTTAAAAGAAAATATAGGCAATGCAGTTGCAGCAAAGCACTTTGTGGACATCTTTGTTTTCGGGTTCGGGATTGCAATTATTCTTTATCATTTGGCCCTTTTTATTTTTCATCCTAGAAACAGAAATCTTTTGTACTTTATCTTTTTTACTTCGACGGTTATTCTGCGTACTTCCGTAATGGGGTATGTTTTTAAATATATTTTTCCTTCGGCTTCTTGGGAGCTTACCACAAAGTTGGATTATTTTACATTTGCAACTGTAGGATTTTTTATATTTACATATTTTAGATCTTTGTATAAAGAAGATATAAAAAATTTGGTATATATAATAATTGCGGTTGAAGCCGTTGCATATTTTTTATTTATTTTGGTAAGTCCTGCATACATTTACGGAAAATTTATTTTTGTACATCAGATAATATTACTGGGAGAAGTTTTGTATGCTATTTACTTTGTAATACGTATATTAATAAAGAAAAGAACAGGAAGTATTCCTATTGTAATAGGCGTTGCATTTTTGGCTATTTCGGCAGTCAATGATGTTTTATATAGTATGATGATTTCAAACTTCGGCAATTTGCTGCCTTTCGGTTTTTCAGGATTTTTATTTGCACAAGCCTTTTGTCTTGCATGGAGAAATTATCTTGAAACTAAAAGAGCTGATGAGGTTAGAGCTATGCTCATCGAGTCCGATAAACAAAGAGGCCTTTTGTTTGATGAGATAAAAAATACAAGCAGTGATTTGAAGCATCAAGAAGTTGTTTTAACCGAAAACATGAATATAGCTGAAGATGCGATGCGAAAACTTTCCGGATATGCCGAATCAGTAAGGCAGGAAATTACAGTACAAGACGGAGAGTTACGGGGAACACAAAATGCCACAGATAGTCTTAATTTGTTTTTAGATAATATTTCCGAAGGAATCGAAAGTCAATCCAGGGCTGCAGAAAACACGGTTTTACAAATAAAGGAGCTTAATAAGGTTACCAATGATCTTTCCGATAAATTTGAAACAATAAACCGGGATTTTGCCTTACTTTCTGATGCAAGCAAGATGGGCAAGGATAATTTGGCAAAGGTAACTGCAATTATAGCAAATATTTATCAAAGCTCCGAAGGTCTTCTTGAAGCTAACCAGCTGATTACTGCCTTAGCCGAACAAACAAACCTCTTGGCAATGAATGCTGCGATAGAGGCGGCTCACGCAGGAGATGCAGGTAAGGGCTTCGCTGTTGTTGCCGACGAAATAAGAAAACTTGCAGAAGGTTCCGCAACCGAGGCCGATTCTACCGGCAAGATATTGAGTCAGATAAATAACAGCATACGCCAATCGGCAGAGGCCTCAAGCGTGCTTCAAAAAAGTTTTGATGATATAAATCAAAAAGTTTTTGATTTTCAGCATATCTTGTCCAATATTTCGGGCTTTATTTCTGATGTAAATACTCAAACCGATAAAATGAATTCGATTATGAATACTCTTTTGGAAGAGTTTACCAATGTGCAAAAAGAAAAAGATAATATCAGCCATACCCGTTCAGATATTTCAGGCAGCTTTAAACGCCTTTTAAGTGCCACAGACCAAGTTAATTCTGAAATTTCTGAAATGCTGAACAGTATCAATACCTTGGATCTTGCTATAAACAATACTAGAAAGGTTGAGTCCGACACAGGAGCTTCGATTTCAAAATTAAGCCGTCTTATTACGGAAAACCCTAGCTAAGCGTAAAAAAGCCCAATTATTTTGGGCTTTTTTTTTATTTTTTTGTGAAAATCTATTGACATTTTCTTTTCGTTTTGATAGAATGTGCAAACCTTATGGGGGCGTAGCGAAGCTGGTTATCGCGCTGGCCTGTCACGCCGGAGATCGCGGGTTCGAGCCCCGTCGCTCCCGAAAAAGCTCACCGCCTTTAGTGGTGAGCTTTTTTTTATTCAGCTTTTTATTTACGGGCAGTAGCGCAGGGGTAGCGCGCTTGGTTCGGGACCAAGAAGTCGGGGGTTCAAATCCCCCCTGCCCGATTTAAAAGAATGAAGCTATCAGTCCTGCAAAGAGATTTGTCAAGTTCAGCTCTTCCGTTCCGAATTTTCTTTTTCTGATTTCAACTACAAGATAGATTATAGCCTTTATCTCGTCCTTTAGGATTACAGGTACAAGAATGGTCGAATTCCAGTTGGGTATTCCCGTTATGGCACTTGTGCCTGAGACATTTTCCCAGTCGATTTTGCATAGGTCTTTTTTTTCTGACATAACCTCGATTATGAAGTCTCTATTTACCGGAAATTCTGCCTTTGCAGTAGGCCGATACTTAAAGATTTTTTTGGATTTTTTTTCTGTAACAGGGCATATAAAAATTCCTGAGTCGGCACCTGTTGCATCTATTATTTTTTCAAGACAGATTTCGAGTCTCTTTGTTTTCGATATGGAGCGCCGTATGAGTGAGGCTGTATCGATAAAGCTTAGAATATTTTTTGTGTCGTTTATGATATTTCCGGTTAAGATTCCGGCTAGTCTGTCTGTCTTTTTCTTAACAGGTTCAAGATCTTCTTTCCATACAACCGTTTGGTTTCTGCCCCAATTTTTTGCGGCATATAGAGCTTGATCTGCTTTTGACAATAAATCTTTTTCGGCTGTGCCGTGTATGGGGAAGACGGCTATTCCCATACTTACCGTTACTTTGAGAGCCGGATCTTCAAAGCGTAGAGCTTCTACCTGCTTTCTTATTTTTTCTGCAACAGTTAGAGCTTGGTCTTTTCCGATCTTGGGAAGAAGAATAATAAATTCTTCCCCGCCGATACGACCGAGGAGTTGCTCTTTTTTTAAAGCATCCAATACAGTTTTAGCTGTCGCTTTTAAGACTTTATCTCCAGATTGATGTCCGAATGTGTCGTTTATTTTTTTAAATTTATCCAAATCGTACATGATAATGCTAAAAGGTGTGTTGCTTATTTTGGAAACTCTTAAAAGATCTTTGATTGCATTTTCACTGTATTTTCTTGTGAGTGCCGATGTAAGTTTATCGGTCGCTGCTTCTTGTTGAGCCTTATAGCTTTCTATTAAAAATGAGAATATGTTTTCAATGCTCAAACAAAAGCGTATTCCGAAATTACCGAAGTTATTTATTTCTTTATTTGATACAAAAACCAAATAGCCTGTTGTGGGATTCCCTGTTTGCCTGTTATTATAAGAGTTAATCGGAATAACAAGATGAGACGAAATTTCTCCGTCTGCTTTAATGTTTACGGTATTGTATGTAGATGATTCTATTAGCTTTGCAATTTTTTCGATAGTTTTGTTCTGACCGAAATTAAACAATGATTCGATTTTATTGTCGGAGGTTGTGATAAATACATCAGCCGAGTTTGCAAGCAGATTTAAAGATGTAAAATTTAAAAGATCATTTATATTTTGCAGAAAATCATCTGAAAACTTTTCTATTATGTCATCAATAGATTTATTTTTAAATACTCCGGAAATTTTTGTTTGTGATATAATGTTCAAAATAAAAGCCGGATTGTTTTTTAATTTTTCGACCGTGTTCTTCGATAATAGTTTTTTTATCTGTTCATAGGAGAGCTTTTCAGTACATCGTCTATATTCGGGTTTTATTTTTTTGTTAATATAGTCGTCTATTATTAATGATGGTAAACTATAGTGATGAGCATTAAAATAACTTGCTCTGAATTTTATTGGTATTTTTTTTATAAAAATACTAATTAGTTTTTGCGCTTCAACAAAATTAATCATTGCCATATTAATGTTATTTTTTTTAAGATGAATTAACCCCAGCTTGATATTAATATCGATACTTAGGTCCGTTATGTATTTATTTTCCAGTAAAGATGTTGCTTCCAGCAATTTTTTTTCAGAATTTTCAGGATCGATATATGCTTCCAAAAAGAGAAGAGGGGCTTTTATCAGAGGATGATTACTGTAATATTTTAGTCCAAGTATGACCTTAACTATTTTTTTAAAATCAATATCATAGCGGAATACGATAATTTTTCTTATGCGGTAAACTAATTCATAAAATAAAAGATATATATTATCTAAGAATGTCTGCTTCGAACTTATTTGCAATATTTGTTCTTCTAATTTATTAATAGAATCGATTTTACCATCTGCGATTTTATTTAAATTAAGACATAATGATGCAAAAAAATAGAAAATATCGTTAATGTCGTTTTGTCCTTCGGATGTTTTATCGAAAACTTCTAACGCAGAATTGAAGTCCCCCACTGCATAGTAAAAAGTACTCCTTGTTTGTTTAAAGGTAGTTATATGTATCGGGAGCTTGGTTATGCTCTTGTTTTTAATCATTTTTAATATTTCTGCTTCGGTTTCAGCTGCTTTATCATACATACATAATGAAAGATAAATTTCATAAATAATTGTATGTGCAAAAAATATTTTGTCGGTATCAAAAGTTTGCAGTATTTTTTTTATTGCTTGATTGCAAATATCACATGCTTTTTCATAATCATAGAAATGTAAGTAGACAATACTTAAATTAAGTAGTGCGAGAATTTCTGCAATGGTATTTCCTGATATGGTATTATTTTTTAAAATTTTTTTGTAATATGCTATTGCCGAATTAAAATTTTTATATACCTGCTCTTGGATGATAGCTAAGTTATTATAGGCATTGTCTTCAATATTCGTGTTACCTGTTTTTTTTGCATTTTTAATAGTTTCAAGATAGGCTTTTTCAGCATCTTCATATTTCCCTGAATAAAAAAGGTTGTTTCCTAAATCTAATAGAACCTTTGTTTTTATTGATTTTAGCTCAATTGAATTACCGCATTTTAATATAACTTTTTTTGCTTCATTGATTGCTTCAGCATATTTTTTCTTGTATTGTAAGAATCCTATTTTAGCTTTATCAAGTAACAACTGAGTATATATATGATTTGCTTCGGCTGTAAATTTTTCGGCTAATGTTAAAGATTTGGCTATTTTTTCAGGTTTAGCTTTCATCTGAGTTTCTTTTATTGCTTTTATTATATGAATTTGTGCGGCTGTTATTTTGTTTGAATCGAAGTTTTTTATTATTTTTTCGGCTATCGTTATTTGTTTTCCGGATTCTGTTATATCGTCATTTTCCAAATATGATTCTGCAAGAATAAGGAGTATATCCAGTTTTTTATCGTTGGCATTATTTGGTAATAATGAATATATTTTTTCAAATATATCTATATAGGAGACATGTGTACATTGTTTTTTTATTTTGCTTTTATATTTTATACAATAATCAACAGCTTCTTCAGAAAGTTGTGCTTTTTCTGCATGCCAGATAAACTCATGAATATTTGCCGATTTTATTGTTTGTATTCTTTGCATAATTTTTTTATGTAGTTCTATCCTATAATCGTAATCAAGCTCATTATACAGCATTTTTTGTAAAATTTTATTTATAATTGAATACTCATCCGCATAATGTTTTGTTATTTTTTTGATTATATTTTGTTCTAAGAGTTTTGGTATATATTTTTTGACGGCTGAAGCTGTTACATTCAGCATTTTTGGTAAAAATTCCGTTTTAAAACTTGTTTGGAAAACGCATAAATCTCGTAAAAAATTTAATTCGTTCTTATCAAGGTTTATTATTTGTTTTTTTACTGCTTGCTGTATGTTGGTAGATATGGGTATAGGAATCACAGGGTTAGATAAGCTGTCCGAAAGTTTACATGATTCGTACGCTTCATCTTTTTTTAACTCTCCTGATAAAGTAAGTTCTTTTATAGTTTCATTAATAAATAAGGGATTGCCTCCGGTATTTAAATGTATTTTTTTTACCAATATTTCAGGAACCATTCTTATGTTTATTGTATTACGTATTAAACTTTCGATTTCGGTTTCAGATAAATTTTGAAGATTTATTTTTTTTATAACGGAATGGTTTGATAAGGTCTTAATCAGTTTTGCTGCATTTTGATTATTACTTATTAAACTTTCATTAGCGGACAGTATTAATATTATATTTTTTTTATCGGAATTTTCTATTGTTATGTACAACATTGTTTTGGTAATAAATTCACTTATTAAGTGTATATCGTCGATTATAAAAACTATGGATTGAGATGATGAGTTTTCGATTAATAAGCCTGCTATTAAGTTTATAAGTTTATATTTAAGTGCGCTGATACGTATGATGTCTTCATTGGCAGCTATTTCCGCTTTTAAAGAGTCAAAAATGATGTTTAGCTCTTTTTCATAATTTTTTTGAACCAAAGAATTTTTCAAAAACAAACTTTTCATCAGATATAGAATAAATTTAATATCGTCTATATCTCCTAAACTTGGAATATAATAAACATCATTTTTTTCAAGTAAGAGTAAAAAATATAAATCGGATAAAAAATAGCTCTTTCCTATACCGCAAGAGCCTGAGATTAATATATTTTTATTTCTATATTTAGATGTTTTTTCTTGCTTCAATATAGAGAAAATTTCTTTTTTTTCCTTTTCTCGATTGATGGATAGTTGATGATTTTTTACAATTCTCATTGGAGTTGCAATATTGTATTCACTATTTATAGTGTAATTAATATCCGATATTATTTCATAAAAAGAATAGGGCTTTTTTTTGAGCTTGCGTGTATTAATTTTATTATATACTTTAAAAAAACATGTGTAAAGATGTTTTTCGTTATCTAATTGCTTGGCTTTTATGTATTGCAATTCTTGAAAATGTTTTTCATGATTTTTTATTATGTTTCTTTTTAAGAGAAGGGATAAGATTATTGTTTTTAAAATATCATAGCTATATGTAAATGTATTAATTTCTTCATTTGATAAAAGACTTATTTGATTTGAATATTGTTTTTTTTCGGTAATAATATCTTTTACTTTTATAAAAACTTGACCTTGATCTTTTATTACATATATATTATTTAAATCAAAGTTATTATATACTATTCCGTATGTTATTAAATAGTTTAACTCTTTTAAGATTGCTGCAAATAAATCAAAAATTTCTTTTGCTGATGCGTTAGCTAAAAAATTCAATATAGGTTCTTTTTCTTCTATGTATTCTATTGTATATAAGTATATTTTCTCATCTATTGTTTTGTTATCTATACTTATTAAGCGTGTAAAGTCATAATTTTTTATATGAGCTGTTTCTTTTAATTGTTTAATAAGAATAAATTTTTCTCTGATAAATTGCATAAAACTTTCATCTAAGTCCGAAGCATATACCAGTCTTAGTTCAACTTTTTCTCCTTTATCGGAAAGTAAGTCTTTAGCAATAAATCCTGTATTGTTTTTTAATTCTATGGGGAGCTCTCTTATAATTCTATATCTATTATTTAATATTTTCATCTAAACCTCCCTATATATTTGCAGATATTATATCAGTTAAAAATTTGAAGAAATTAAATTTGCTTAAGCTAAATTTATTATTTTTTTCGGGTGCAGCCAAATAAATTACTCCCATAATATTTTCATTTTTTATTATAGGTGTTATCATTACCGAATTCCATTCCGGCATATTGGTTATGGTGTTTCTTTTTGCTATTGAGTCCCAATCCATTTGGTAAATACCGATTCCGTCTTCAGCAACTGTGTGAATCAATTGTTCGTTTATAGGATATGACTCAAAACCTATTTTTGCATTGATTTTAAAATTGATCTCATTTCTTTTTTTATTTATTGATTTACGAATAATAGCACCGCTTTCAGCTTCAAAAAATTTTACCATCTTTGATATTAAAATTTGTGATAAATCTTGTTTTTTTATATTTGTTTTTAATATATCGCATAATTCTATTGTAGCGGATATGTGTTCGCTAAAAGAGGTTTCATCAGCTATAATAACACCGGGCTGACTTATTTTCTCTCCTTTTTTATTTACTATAGACGGATTCCATATAGAGGTTTTATTTCTGCCTGTATTTTTTGAGTTGTATAACGCTTTGTCTGCATTTGAAAGCAATTCTGAAGTAGTTTTTCCATGATCGGGAAAGGTTGCAATGCCGAGGCTTATTGTAACAGCCTTGTCAAATTCGGTAAAAATTAAATTTTCTATTTTTTTTCTAAAATATTCTGATGTTTTAAAGGCTTTTTGGGAATCTGTATCAGGCAATAAGATGGTAAATTCTTCACCGCCGTATCTTCCCAGGATCTGTCCTTTATTTAAGGAATTTAAAATCGTGTGAGTGACTCTTTTGAGTACTATATCGCCGACAAGGTGTCCATAGGTATCGTTTATGCTTTTAAATTTATCCAAATCGTATAATATAAGCGAGAATTTGGAACCGGAGTTATATAAATTTTTGATACTATTTTTGAAAAACACTTCAAAGTATTTTCTTGTATAGGCTCCGGTTAATGTATCATAAGCCGCAGCTTGTTGAAAATTTTTACTTTCAACAAGCATAGTTAAAAGATTTGAATGCTTTTTACAAAAATATCTTCCTTCATGTGAAAAATTATTTATGACATTTTCCGATATAAAAATCATAAAGCCTAAAAGTTTATAATCATTAGCTCCGAAATTTCTTTTATTAACCGGAATTACCATACATGGTTTATGCAATGCGGCTTCTATCTTAGCCGTATTCTGGTATCCGAATTTTGTTATAAGCTCAAATATCTTTCTCAAATCTCCGTTATCATCTTCTTGGTTTAATATAAAGGAAGGCTCATCGGATTTTCCTATTTCTAAAAATTCATGAGAAGTTGCAATTACATTTAGGGCTAAAAATTTCATTATATCCGATACATTTTGTATATAATTGTCAGTAAAATTATTTACAATTTCAACCGATGTAGTGTGTTCATAACCTTCACTTTTTAAAAAGTTTTGTATTAATTCTTTTTTAAAATTTTTGTCTTTTTTTATTATATTTATATGTTTTAGTTTTAAAATTTCTTTCAGTTCAGCATTAGTTATCTTTCGATTATATTTTTTATCTTTTTGAGGCGGTTTTCCTTTTATAAACTCCGAAACTATATCGAAGGCTCTATTAAATTGCCAATTATTAAACAATTTTACCTTGTATTTTTCAGGAGTGTTTTTGATTATATTTGCTATTTTATTTTGAGCTTCCAGATAATATAAGATAGCCAAACTTTGTATTCCGGTTTGATAATAATAATCTGCTAACGACATATTAAGGAACAGGGTAATATTTATCAGACGCTTAGGCTTCATAAGCTGAATGTTTTCTTGTAAGATATGCTCTGATTCACCTTTGTTTAAATATGTTTTTAGATAGTGCATTCCTGACTGCTGAAAATCATATAAATCAGGCATATCTAATTTTACTATATGAGTTATCAATGGAGTAAAATCGATGTCGGGACGCTTTATTGTAGCGGTAATTACCGTATCAAAGAAATTTTTTGTAAGCTGTCTTTGATTTGTTTTAATGCTCTTTTTTACATTTATATATGAGGAAAAAATTTGTATCAGCTTAGTTATGTCAGATTTCTTTTTTTGAATTATTCTTAACGCTTCCATCATAAAATTTACCATAAATATTTTGTGATCAGGAAGATATTTTTTAAACTTTATGCTTTTCTTTAAACATGCAATTGCTTTATTATTATATCCGAATTCTTGATACATTCTTGACATGAGAGCATAAAAAATAAAGTTATATTGATATACATTTCTTTTCTTATTTTCTTTTGCCGTTTTAATATATTGTTTTCTGTATTCGTAAAATTCTTTATATCTGTTTAAGTTTTGAGTAATTTCCATAAGACTTATAATACATGAAAGTTTTAATATTGCTATGTCATTAGCAAGTATTTTTTGTTCAGCAGATTTTGCATATTCATATGCTTCTTGATTTTGCTGAATCGCACTTAGTATTCTTGCATAATTAATTATAGAAACTGTTTCAATAACTAAAAACCCGAATTTTTTTGCTAAGTTTATAACATCTTTTGTATATTGAAGCGTTTTTTCAATATTTGATTGATTGTTCCAATGCATTACCGATATATTGTACATTGCAATCAATTCTGTTTTTATATTATTAGATATGGCAGCAAGCTCTTTTGCTTTTTGGAAACATTTAAAAGCTATCTTTCTATTTTTTTGTTTATCATAAAGATATCCTAAAAATATATAAGCTTCAACTCTATAGGGGAGATATTCCGAATGATTTTTTGTCAGATTAAATATTTTATAAGTAGATTCTTTAAAATCACGGTTTTGCTGTTTTATATGATAGTACAAACACTTTGTATGCTGTAACCTCAGATTAATTATTTCTGTAGATACTTTTGCATATAGTTCGGTAAGTTTTTTTACATAAAAAAGAACTTTCTCTTCATTTAAAGTTGCATATTCATACCTTGCAGCTAAATTATAATATGAAGACAAAAGATCAAGATCTCTTATTTTCGGCAGCATTTCTTCGAGTAATGACATAGTTTCGGTTTCTTTATTTCTTATAGCCATTTGATTATACAACTCGAATATTTTTAAGAGAATGTCAAATTTTGTTTTTATGTTTTGGCCTGAAATTATTGAAGGAATTTTTTCATAAATTTTTATGACTATATCCAGATTTTTCTCCTTCATGTTTTTTTCTACGATTTCCAGACAACAAGTTAATGCAGCTTTTTTATTTCCCGATTCTTCCAAATGCCAAATAAGTTCGTTGACATCCGCATTGGGCTCTTTTTGAAGAATTTGACTTATTTTTTTGTGCCGCAATATTCTATTATCGGACGGCATAAGCCGGTATAAAATATTACGCATAATCTGATTGGTAATAGTGAACTCTTGTTTTTCCCCTGTTTTTAGAACGGTAATCAAACCTTTGTTTATAATTTTTTTTATGTTCTTATCTATCTGCGTTGAAGTCATCGGTACAATTTTATACAGATGTTCTATTTTGAAAGTGTTTTGGAATAATGAAGCTTCAAGGAGCAGTTTTTTTTCGCTTGATGAAAGAATATTTAGTTGGTTTGTTAAAGTTTCTTCAATTGATTTTGGAATTCTTTTTTGCAGCTCTTCATCGTATACATCATCCTGTATAACCCATATACCTGTGAGCATTTCTCTATGTATTGTTCCTGCATTCACAAATTCTTTTATCATTTCAATAATAAAGGAAGCACGGCCTGATGTGTACTTATAGAGTATGGGGCCGAATTCTAAAGGAGGATAGTTTAAGATCAAGATATTTTTTAGCATCTCTATTGTTTCTTCTTTTGAAAAATAATTTAGTCCAAAAGTTTCAGTTTTTTCATAATTATTTAAGATGCCTAAAAAAGACTTAAACTTAGATGACACAGGCGGAACCGATTCGTCATAAGACAAAATAACTCCCAGCCTTTCAAGTTCGGTAATTTCTGTAGCTAAGTACAAAACTGTGTCTAATATAAAGTCGTCTGCAAATTGTATGTCGTCAAGAATGAGAAATACAGGCAGCTGTCCGATTGTTTTGAAGAATAAGTTTTTAGCTTCGTTAAAAGTTTTAAATTTCATGTGATCATATTCTTTTTCGGTATTGCCTGCAAACTTACGGTCGCGAATTTGTTTTACATTTTTTATAATGTTTTCTCTCTCTTCTATGTCTTGGAGAGAATAAGAATTTAAAAATATTTTTCCTAAAAAATCATCCCAGAATTCTTCTGTTGTTGAATTTCGAAAATTATAATTAGCGTATATGTTTGTTCCTTCCAGGGCCAGGCGATATTCTGCTTCTTTTAAAAATCTTGTTTTTCCTGTTCCTTGATTGCCTTTGAGCATAAATATCGTTTTTTTAGTTTGTTTTGAAGTTATCTCATTTCTTGCCTGCAATATCATATTTATTTCTTTTTGTTTTCCAACCAGTTTAGGACGGAAAGTTATGCTGTTAAGAGGCGGAATAATATCTGCAGGATAGTTTTTATTAAGCCTATTATTTATATCTTGAATGATTTGATATATTTTATTGTTTTTACTTTTATGCTGAATATGTTTTTTTGCTATTTCATATAAGGCATTAAAAATTTCTTCATCTTTTTTATTTGATGTTTTATAAAGCGTTTTTAATTTTCCAAGGACAGATGATACACTTGTTTTAAGTTCCTCTCTTGCAAGGAGAGTAACTATAAAGGAAATAACCGTATCTGTATTTTCAGTAGTTCCCATATAATCTTTAGCTTCTTTAAACCATACCGATTGATTGTTTTCGAGCTTGGCAGATACTATATCTTTTATTCTGATTCTAAAACCTTCTGCTTCTTTGACAATCATTACATTGTCATGATTAAAGACTTCATATTCAAAGCCCATATTACTTGCATGAACGAGGCTCTGACAAACAGATACGGCTATTTTGAGAATATCTTCCATCGAACATTTTTGTACAAATTCTAAAACGGGCATTGTATGTTCAAGATGTTCGGTTGTAAAAATGTATAGGATTTCATCAGGACTCAAATGGGGCATGGAGGGATAGGCTATATATAAGCTTGAAAACCCGTAACTTTTAAGATAAAAATAATTATCTATACTGCTGATGGTAATAAAGTTATCTTTAAAAAAATCAAGATCTTCTTTTTTTAGATCTAAGGACGATACAATTTTTAAGTTTATCTTTTTGCTTTCCGACCACAGGTCTGCAGCTAAAAATTCCCGTACATAAGGGATTGAGTTGCTTATTTTTTTAATAATCTTGTATCTACTGTTGATGATTTCCATAGACTAAGCCTAATCGTGATTTAGCAAAATATAAATATATCAATTTGATAACCCTATCATTTTTTATCAAAAAAGTCTAGTACTTATAATTTTTAAAAACTTGTGTTACAATGAGCTATGCTGATTTCTGAAATACAGGGTCCTCTGATAAATATTGCAGGAGTAGGTACCGCTGCGGTCTCACAGTTAAAAAGGCTTGGAGTGGAAAATACCGGAGACCTTTTGAGGCTTTTTCCGCGGGATTGGGAAGACCGCTCAAAGATAAACATTTTTTTGGATTGGAACAGGTTTCAAAAAATTCATGTAGAAGTTACCGTTGCAGGCCATAAATGGTTCGGCTTCGGCAAGATGAAGACCTTAAAACTTATTGTATCCGACAAAAACGGAATGACGGCCTCTCTTATCTGTTTTAACCGCCCCTTTTTGGAAAAAAAGCTTTCCCATAGGAGCCCGAGCCTTTGTGTACGGCTCTTTTTACCGAAAATACGGAGAGCTTCAGTCTTCAGCATTCGAGCTTGAAAAACCCGAAAACATGCAGGCAAGGATTCTTCCGGTTTATCCGCTTACCTCGGGGCTGGGACAGGCAAAATTGCGGAAAATAATTGCTTCCGCCCTAAAAATGTACGGACAAGGCATTGATTCCGAGCTTCCCGATTCCGTTTTAAAAAAATACGGTCTTCCGCCTAAGCAGGAAGTGCTTTTTATGCTCCATGCGCCGAAATCCATGGCTGAGGTAGAAAAAGGCCGCTATGCCCTCATCTTTGAAGAGTTCTTTTTGTTTCAATATGCCATAGGGATGAGGTCGATTGAGAGGCGGGGAAGGCTTCCCAACCTTGAAGATGAAAGAAATATCGGCAAAACTGTCAAAAAAGAGCCTCTTTTAACGCCGCTTCAAAAAGCCCTCTTGGAAAGGCTTAATTTTAAGCTTACCCAAGATCAGCTTTCGGTCTGTGCCGAGATAAACGAGGATCTGGACGGCCCCAACACAATGGCCCGTCTTATGCAGGGAGATGTCGGCTCGGGGAAGACTCTTGCCGCCTTTTTAGGCTGTTTAAAGGTAATAGAGCAGGGCGGTCAGGCGGCCTTTTTAGCCCCCACAGAGCTTTTAGCCCGCCAACATGCCGAAAATGCAGCCCGCCTCTTGGAGCCCCTCGGTGTACGGCTTGCCTTTTTAACCGGGAATACCAAGGCTAAGGGAAGGAGCCGTCTTTTACAAGAGTTGCAAAAGGGAAACATCGATTTGATAATCGGTACCCACTCTCTTTTTTCGGCAGGGGTGCAGTATAAAAATTTACGCCTAGCCGTAATAGATGAACAGCACCGCTTCGGAGTTCTCCAGCGCTCGGCCATAATCCAAAAGGGAGCCGAAAGCAATGAAGAAAAACGGAATCCCCACCTTCTTATGATGAGTGCAACTCCCATTCCCCGAACCCTCGCCCTTTCTATCTTCGGCGACTTGGATATTTCGACCATAAAAACCATGCCGCCCGGAAGGAAGCCGATTATCACCTATGTTGCTGCAGAGGAGAAAGCCGAAAGGGTTTATAACTTTATCGGGCAGGAGATTTTACAAGGCCGGCAGGCTTATTTTGTATATCCTTTGATAGAAGAAAATGAAGACCTTTCCCTAAAATCAGCCGAGAGGATGTTTGAAGAATTAAAGACAGGTTTTCCCAATCATAGGTTGGCCTTAATTCACTCCAAGGTTCCGGAAGAAGAGCAAAAAAGAATTATGGAAGAATTTAGGGCAGGGAAGCTCAATATTTTGGTTGCGACCTCTGTTGTCGAGGTCGGGGTGGATGTTCCCAATGCCTCCTGCATGGTGATTGAACATGCCGACAGGTTCGGCCTTTCCGCCCTGCATCAGCTCCGCGGAAGGGTCGGGCGGGGCGACCTCCAAGCCTATTGTTTTTTGATTTACGGAAAAAAAATTACCGAGGCCGGAAGGGCCCGCCTTACTATAATGAAGGAAACAAATGACGGCTTTATAATCGCCGAGGAAGACCTAAGACTACGCGGCCCCGGAGATATAGGCGGGATTGAGCAGTCGGGTTATCACCTCGGCTTTACGATTGCAGATCCTGCCCGTGACTTTAAAATTTTGCAGGAAGCCCGCTCCGCAGCCTTTGAGCTCCTCGAACAAACTAAATTTAATAAACCTTTTGATAAGTGTTAAAACTACTGTAATTTTAAATATTTATTGTTCTTGCAAGTAGTTTGTTTTATATTTTTATGCTATAATTTAAATATGGATGTATTTGATACAGCTTATTTAAGCAATGACGGTTCATACACATTATTCTCTTTTAATAATACTCGATTAAAATTTGCAGCTCCGTATTCACTGGAAAAATATGAAAAAATTCTCTATTGGGACAGCGGCTATCTTGAGGTGTTGGCTAAATATAGTCATAACTCTCAACCGGAAGAAGAATATATTGATTTAATTCCAATATTAAAAAATTTATATATTGATGTAGAAGAATTTTTATCTTCAATTAGAAAAGTGGAGGTGCGTTATGCCTGATTTATACAAAATTGCTCATGAGGCAGATGTTATTGATAATGGTTTTGCATTTAAGAAAATCCCTGATGGAATAAAAGTTTTTAATCTAAACAATGGTTACGGTGCTGCAGTTTTTAAGTCTGATGGTACTTTGATAGAAACAAATATGGATGATATAGAAATAGCTGTTTCGAAAAAATATTTACAAAGTTGTTTAAAATACATGGAAGATTAATATGCCGAAATATTTTTCATTTAAGGTTGCAGGGTATTATTTATATTTTACATCAAAATGTATTATTGAGGCGTTTCATGTACACGCGAGTGATTATAAATTAACGGAAGAAAGTTCTGCTAAATTTTTTGTAAAAGATAATGGTGATACTGTAATTCAAAATAGAGGTATTCTGACTGATAAAGAGTTAAGGAAGATACAAGAGTTTATCAAAGAAAAATATATTCAAATGTACGAAAAATGGTGTGAGTACAGTTATGAAAGTTTTTATGATGGAAAATAAGTTCTAACACCAACCTTCAAAGCTGACACAGCGGCAAGCCGCTGCTGTAAAACGGCTTTTTACAATTTTGAAAGCTGGTTGATAAGTCCCGCCATGTCCTTAGGATAATCTGCTCTTATTTCTATTTTTTCCCTGCTTATGGGATGAAAGAATTTTAGCGAGTGAGCATGGAGGGCTAATCGCGAGATTATGGGACGCTCTTCATATTTATCGCCCCTCCAATTCTTTTTTAAGGCTGATATGTAGACAGGCTCTCCGTTTCCGTAAAGACTATCGCATAGGATTGGGAGTCCCAGATGTTTTAGGTGTGCCCTTATTTGATGAGTTCGGCCTGTTATGGGACGGGCTTCCAAGAGGGAAAAGCGGCCTAATTTTTTTAAAAGAGAGAATTCGGTTAAGGAATCTTTTCCTTTTTTTTCGTCTATGAGGGTGCGGTGCATCTTATCTCCGTCTATTTTTAATCTTGCTTCGCTTTTAAAATTTTCTTCTCGAGGGCAGCCGGCCGATACTGCATGATAGATTTTTTCTATTTTGCGGTTTTGAAAATTGTCGTTTAAGATTTTATGAGCTTCTGCATTTAGGGCATAGATTATGAGGCCGGAAGTGTCCTTGTCAAGCCGATGAACGGGATAAATTTTCGAGTTACAAATTTTTGAGCCTTGTTCTTTTTTTAAAAGAGCTTCTTCAAGTATCTTATCGAGGCGGGGAGCTTCGCTGTCCCAGCGGTCGGCTGTTACAAGAAGGCCTGCACTCTTATTTACGATTATGAGGTCTTTATCTTCATAGACTATTTCATAAAGCTTTTTTTTCATTATAATTCCAAGCTTGTGATTTTAAGCTTATGTTTTTTTATCTTGTTTTATGTTAAGAAAGTACAGGAATCTTTCCGTAAAACAAACTTATAGTGTTATCGGCTGAAAGCAAAACTTCTTCTTTTGTATCGCCGTCCGATTCAAAAATAATCAGGTCCAATTTATCAAGATTGAATTTGTCTTTCTGAGAAAATGATTTGCTATTAACGGCTTCTACATTAAGCAGGGCTTTAGCATTGTACGAAAAGATCCAGCCGATTTCTCCCTTTGATACCGAAAACTTTAAAATAGAATTTTTGTTTAAGGCAAAATTTTTCACTTCAGTTTGTATGCCTTCTTTTACCATGAGATTAAAATCCCTAACCCTTCCCATGCTGACTGTTTTTGCCCCGCCGTCAAAGGCGTAGACCTCGTAGGGCTTGAGCTTGGTGAAGTTTTTTTCGTCATGGCTTATTTTTAAGTCTCCGTTTAAGGGTGAAATAAAACGGAAAAACCCCGGAAGGGGAGTGAAGTCCGACCTATCCAAATCGACTGTAGCGGAGCTTAAGCGGAACAAAAAATTTCTTTTTTGATAATCGGCTTCACGCGGATAAATAAAAAGTTCCGTCGTAGTGCCTCCGCTCCAGTTTGAAGTTTTAAAATCTTTTTCGCCGTAATGTGTAATTTTCATAATTTAAATCCTTTTTGAGATTAAGGACAAAATCTCGTCCTTTCCCGTTTTTTTTGCAGCAGAGCTTATGATGATGAGCTCTTCGTCAAAGTTAAAGAAGGCGGTCCAAGCCTGCTTTGCCTTTATCTGATCGTTCTTACCTATCTTATCGGCTTTAGTGCCCACAATTATAACTTCAATATCCAGCTTGTTGAAAAAATTGATGCTTTCTTTTTCGGTTTCTGTAGGTTCCCTCCTCATGTCCATCAAAAAAAAGATGGTTTTTAAGAGGGGGCGGTTTGTACAATACTCGTAGAGCATCTTGTCGATTTGCAAGGTCATTCCGCCTGAAAGTTTTGCATAGCCGTAGCCCGGAAGGTCTGTCAGCACAAACATGTCCTTAGGGGGCTGCCCTGAAAACTTTTTGGTCTTGGGGTTAAAATTTAAAGAAGCAGGACGGTTTACCAAAAAGAAGTTTACCTCCCTTGTCATTCCGGGGCGGGAGCCTGTCTTGACCAAATTTTTTCTGTTGACAAGCATGTTTATCAAGCTCGACTTCCCTGCATTGGAACGCCCGAAAAAGGCAAATTCGGAAACTCCTATTTCGGGAAACTGCTCTGCCTTGACGGCTCCCTTTATAAATTCCGCATTTATAATCTTCATAGAAGTTCCGAAAAGGCCTTGAGGGCCGGGGGCATATCCTTTGAAAGCACCTTTTTTGCAAGGGTTTTGCCGAGCTGAACTCCCTCTTGGTCGAAGCTGTTGAGGTTCCAGATAAAGCCTTGGAACATCACCTTGTTTTCGTAGTGTGCAAGGAGGGCACCGAGGTTTTCGGGGTTAAGCTCGTCTCCGTAGATTAAACTTGCCGGGCGGTTGCCTGCAAAGTCCTTGTTTTTGTTTTCATCGGTTTTACCCGCTGCAAAGGCCATTATTTGGGCTGCCAAATTTGCATTGAGCTTTTGCATATTGGTAGAACCCTCGCTTTCGACATCGAGGCCGATTTGGCTTTTTTTAAAGCCGATAAACTGCAAGGGGATTATATCGCTTCCCTGATGAAGGAGCTGATAAAAAGAATGTTGTCCGTTTGTGCCGGGTTCTCCGAAAATTACGGGGCCCGTTTTATAGGAAATTTTTTCGCCTGAGCGGTTTACGGTTTTTCCGTTCGATTCCATGTCCAGCTGCTGGAGGTGGGCAGGGAAGCGGGAAAGGGCCTGACTATAGGGCAGGATGGCCGTCGCCGAATAAGCTAAAATGTTTCTTTCGTAAACACCGAGGAGGGCATCTAAGAGGCTTGCATTTTCTTTTATGTTTTTGTTTAAAGAAAGCTTATCCCCTTCTGCAGCCCCTTTTAAAAAAAGACTCTACCGTTTCCATGCCGAAGGCGAGGGCGAGTACTGCCGCTCCGCAAACCGAGGTGGAAGAATATCTTCCTCCTATAAAATCATCCATATAAAAGGAAGTAAGATAATCGGGGTTATTTGCAAGCGGGCTTGTTTCGCTTGTAACGGCAAGCATCTGCTTTTTGCTGTCAAGGCCGTTTTTTTCGAGAACGGATTTTACAAACCTTTCGTTTGCAAGTGTTTCTTGAGTTGTTCCGCTTTTTGAAACGAGGATAAAAAGGGAGCTTGCAAGATCGATGGAATTTAAAACCTCGGCTGCATCATCGGGATCCACATTGGAAATAAAGTGAGCCTTCATTTTATGTTTGCCGGTTGCCTTTGCCCAATTTTTTAAGGCTATGTACATGGCTCTCGGCCCTAAGTCGGAGCCGCCTATGCCGATTTGGACAACATCGGTAAAGGTCTTACCTGTAGAAGTTTTAATCTTTCCCGAATGAATGTCTTTAGAAAATTCTTTTATTTTTGCAAGCTCGTTGAGGTAAAAGCTCCTCATGTTTAAACCCTTATAAACCACATCGTTTTTTAGTTGGCCGCGGGTCAGCTGATGGAGAACCATACGGTTTTCGCCTGTGTTTATAAAATCCCCGTTGAGCAAGAGCTCATATTTTTCGATTAGTTTTTGTTCATCGGATAGAGCTTGCAAGGCTTTAAGGATTTCTTCATTTACGGGCTTAGCCGCATAATTGTATTTAAGGTTTCCGCCCATTTTGACCTGATAAGAGGTAACCCTTTCGCATGAATTTTCTTTATTGAAAATATCTGCTAAGTTTAAGTTTTTAGCCTGTTCTTTATGAACTTCCTGCAATTTTGTAAAAGATTTACAAGTATTTAAATTTTTCCATTCCATAAATTCTATTCTAACCTTTTTTTCTAAAAAAAACAACTCGTTGGTAAAAGCGTACTTTTGCCTATTGACAAAAAAGGATTAAAGCTACATCATATAGGATATGAAGTTATCTAATGTTTTTACATCATCGCGTCTGGTGCTGGCTCCTCTTATTTATGTTTTGTATTTTTTGCCTGAGTGGCTTCCTTTTATAAATCCTAAAATTACCATTCTTATTATTATTCCGATTTTTATTTTTATGGAATTTACCGATTTTTTGGACGGCTACTATGCAAGGCAGCGTAATCAGGTGGATGAATTCGGAAAAATATTCGACCCCTTCGCCGATGTCGTTGCAAATGTGACGGTTTTATTTTGTTTTTTGATGGACGGCCTTTTATTTGCTCCCTTCTTTTTAATTATAGTTTACCGCGAATTCGGAATCATGTTTTTGAGGATGAAGGCCCGCGGAGAAGGTATGACAATAGGGGCAAAGATGGGCGGAAAGACAAAGACTGTGCTTTATATCGTAGCTGCAAGTGTTTCAATGTTTTTAAAGCTTGAGCAGATTTATGTATTTTTACCGCCGGCTCTTACCCGTTACGTTACCTATTTTAACTGGCTTCTTTATTTTGCAGCCGTTATCTTGTCGCTTGCATCATTTGCAGATTATCTTACTTCATATTTAAACACAAGGAGGGAAAATGATGAATAATCAGGACGAATTCAAATTTGAAATTACAAAGAATTACGGTACTATCTCGGAAGGAAAGGGCGGTTGGAACACCGAACTTAACGAGGTTTCATGGAACGGGAGAGATCCGAAATTCGATATAAGGTCTTGGTCCCCCGATCACCAAAAAATGGGGAAGGGGATAACTCTTACAAGGGATGAGCTTATAGCTTTAAAAAAGCTTTTGGACGAGGCCGGGATATAGATTATACGTTTTATAAAAGTCTTTCGGTTTTCCAATCTTTAATCGTTCTCAATCTTTCATTGAAAGAAGTTACGATTGCAAATATTTTTTTACCGCTTGGTTTATATTTTTCGCTATAATTGTTTTCTTTTATTTGTAAAATAGCATCTTCAGAGGATGCTTCTTTACTTAATTTTAATTCAAAAAGATAAACGGCATCTTGGGTTTGTACTACACAATCAGCTCTTCCGGCTGAGGAATGGACTTCTGTTTCTACAAATTGATTCATGAGGGCAAATATTAGATATATTGCAGCCTGATAATTTTGTTCTCGTAAGTTCAAATTTTTTTCCGAAAAATTATCGTATGGAATGCCTGATATAATTGATTTTAGATTTTGCATAAATCCGTCGATATTTGCATTTTGTATATCTTCGACAAAATTCCATACGGAAATTCCTGTCCGGTCTTGAGGGATAGACGTATAGGCAGGCAGCAAGTTATTAAGAAAACCGTATCTTACCTCATCATTAGGGAATCCAAGGGTATATAATTTGCTTTCCGTATTATAATCTTTTATAGTAAGATACCCTGTTTGAAAGAGAATAGGAACAGGCTGGGCGAACTCTGCCCTATAACTGTTTAAGCCGGCCTCGTCCATCCTAACCTTACCGTCGAGGTCAGGGATATTATAGCGGGCTTTTTTTATAAAATCAATTAAAAAGGCCGGAGTGCCGGTTGTAAACCAAAAATTTTTTAACTCGCCGGAACTGAAAGCATTTAAGAGACTGAAAGGATTATACACACCCTTAGACTTTTCATTGAATCTGTAACCGTCATATTTTTGTTTAAGTGTTAGTAAGGCCTTATCAATACTAATGGAGCCGTTTTCAGTAAGGTTTTCAATCTCCGGTTTAAAATTATCTTCAAGTTCTTCTTGAGAGATTCCGCATATTTCACCGTAGTTATAAAGCATACTGATATCTTGTAAATTATTTAAATCACTAAATACGCTTATCTTGCTGAATTTTGTGACACCGGTTAAAAAAGCAAAACGCAGATATTTATCTGAGGATTTAATTACGGTAAAAAAAGCTTTTAGGATATTTCTATAGTCTTCGTTTAAAGTTTCATTTTTATTCATAGTTTGTAAGAGAGGCTTGTCGTATTCGTCTACGAGAATTACTACTTGTTTTCCGGTTTTTATGTAAGCTCGTTTTATGATGCCCTCGAATCTTTGTGCAAAGGTTTTTTCTTCAATGTTTTTCCCGTAAACCTCTTCGCCGTATGATAAAAATAAATTCAGCCTGCTGGTTAAGTCTTTTAAATCGTTATATACTTCGGCATTTAAATCCAGATAAAATACAGGGTAGGTTTGCCAAATTTCTCTGGAACAGGCTTCGGCTTCTTCAAGTTTTTCTATAGCCAAGTCCTTAAACAGCTCTTTTTTTCCTAAAAAATAGGCTTCCAATGTGGAAAGAAAAAGACTTTTTCCAAAGCGGCGCGGACGGCTTAAAAAAATAAGAAGAGGGAGTACGGGAAAGTTTCCACACAAATTGAGTTTTATCTATGTAAACACAATTTTCATTTCTCAGTTTTTCAAAATTTTGAATTCCAAGCGGTAATTTTCTATCGGAAATCATAGCTCACCCCTCTTTTTTATAAGCCTCGACAGCCAGGCGGTCGCAGGCCTCGTTTAGAGGATTGCCCGCGTGGCCTCTTACCCAAACCCATTCCGGTTTAACCGATAATGAAAGGGCATCCAGCTCCTGCCAAAGGTCTTGATTTTTTACAGGCTGTTTGGAGGCAGTTTTCCAATTATTTTTTTTCCAGTTGAAGATCCACGAGCTTATGCCCTGCTGTACGTATTGGGAATCGGTATGGACTGAAATGCTTTTATAGGCTGCAATTCCGCTGGATTGACCGCTTAAATCTGCACCTTTTATTTTTTGCAGAGCTCGTATGACTGCCGTAAGTTCCATGCGGTTATTGGTGGTCAGCTTTTCGCCTCCGCTTGCCCTGCATATTTCTTCCTTTGAATCCTTATTTATGATTATATAGGCCCAGCCTCCGGGGCCGGGATTTTTGGAGCAGGCTCCGTCAGTGTATATTTCGATATTCATTTTTTCTTCCTTGTTATCTTTAACATAATTTCTGCCTGTGAAAAACTTCCTGTATTTTTGATAGATTCTGAGTATTTCTTCTTGAGTTTCCTCCCAGCCGAGGCAGGGGTCGGTTATGGATTTTCCGTATTCGCTGCCTTCCCTTGCTTTTTTCGATAGAGGTTTTGCCCTCTTGGATAAAACTTTCAATCATGCAGCCTCTTATATAGCCTAGAGGCTTATATTTATCGAAGCGGAGTTTTAAGCTTTCTTCCAAAATGCTTATCTGTTTTTTCGGATCCTTTCCCGAATTCCCGTGCGAACAATCTATTACTATGCTCGGCTCCAATTCTTTTTCTTTCATGAGAGAAGCGGCGTTTACTAAATCTTCTCTAGTATAATTGGGTTTTGAAATACCTCCCCTTAAAACCAAGTGTGTATCGAGATTTCCGGTAGTGTGGAGTATTGCGGAAAGGCCGTTTCGGGCAATGCCCACAAAGGCATGGGGCAGGCGGGAAACAATTACTCCGTTTACTGCTGCCGTTATATCTCCATAAGTCGTATTTTTAAAGCCGACCGGCATCGAAAGCCCTGAGGCGATTTCCCTGTGGATCTGACTTTCGGCCGAGCGTGCCCCTATCGATGCCCAGCTTACAAGGTCGGCAATGTATTGCGGAATCATAGGATCTACCATTTCGGAGGCTGCAGGAATTCCGATTTCGGCAAGTTTAATCAAAAATTTTCTCGACTTTTGAATGCCTCCTTCAATGTTTATAAAGCCGTCAAGTTCCGGCTCTACAATGAGGCCCCTCCAGCCTAAAACCGTTCTGGGTTTTTCAAAGTAGGTGCGCATTATAATATAGAAAGAATCTGCACATTTCTTTTTTAGCTCTAAAAGACGCATTGCATAATCTTCTGCGGCTTTTGTGTCGTGGATGGAACAGGGGCCGACTATGAGTAAAAAGCGCCTATCCTTTCCGCTTATTATATCGCTGATAGTTTTTCGGGCATCGGCTATAAAAGAATAAAGTTTATCGGAAGCAGGGATTTTTTCTACCATTTCTGCCGGAGAACTTATGCAGTGAATCCTCTCGATACGGAGGTCAACAAGGTCTTTTATCATATTTAAAAACTCATCTTTTTTACTTCTCTTTGTGCATAGGCTTCTTCCAAAAGGCCGTCTATTTCCATTCTTTCAAAAATTTCGGCTGCATCTTTTAGGTTTGAGTGTAAAATCGGGTGCTTGGGCGAAAACATTACGCAGCAATCTTCGTATGGTAAGATTGAGGTTTCATAGGTTCCGATTTCCTTGGCCTGTATCGTGATTTCTTCCTTATCGAGGCCTATGAGCGGCCTGAAAACAGGAAGTTCCGCATAGGAATTGGTAACTGTCAAGTTTTCGACAGTTTGGCTTGCAACCTGAGCAAGGCTTTCCCCGGTAATAAGGCATTTGGCATTTATGCCTTTAGCCGTCATATTCGCTATCTTCATCATGCAGATTCTCATCATTAAGGTGAGATAGGCTTCGGGGCTTTTTTCTCTGATTTGCTGCTGAACCTTTGTAAAAGGAATTATATTTAAGTATCCGCCGAGGCCGTAGCCGGCTAAAATTTCGGCAAGTTTTTCAACCTTAGCTTGAGCTTCGGGCGAGGTATAAGGATGAGAATGAAAGTAAAGATAATCGAGCTTCATTCCGCGGGTAAGCATCTTAAATCCTGCAACTGGGGAGTCAATCCCTCCCGAAAGGAGTAAAAGACCCCTTCCCGAACAGCCGCATGGAAGACCTCTCCGCCCCTTGTGTTGGAGGCCGTAGATAAAGGCTTTTTCTCTTACCTCGATTGTGATTACAATGTCGGGATTATGAACATCGGTTTTTAAGATTCCTTGCATGTGGATTACGCCGCCGACCTCTCTTGAAATTTCGTAAGAGGTGAGGGGGAAGTTTTTTTCTCCGCGGCGGGATTCTATTTTAAATGTTTTTGCCCCGGCATCCCTTGCCCTTATGGCTTCGGCCTTGGCTGTCTCGGTGATCGCTTCAATAGTTTTTTCGGCGGGAAGGGCTTGGGCCCAGCCCGTAATGCCTATGAGTTTATTTAAGGCTTCTTCGGTTTTTTCTTTAAATTCGGGTTTAACGCTTACATACATTCTTCCGGCCCGCACGCGTATATTGGGCTTCGCTCCGGATAAATAGCTGCGTAAATTCTGCGAAAGCCGCATTTCAAAATCTTTTAAATTCCCTTTTTTTAGGTTAATTTCGCCTATTTTTGCAAGATAGAAAAGTTCCATATTTTTATATTTTAGCTTAAAAATGCAAAAAAGTCCATCAGGGGGAATAGATAATAAATTACCGATAATAATTTATCCTCGTATTGACCTTTTTATAAAAAAATCCGTACACTTTAGCCAAGAGGTGTTTATGAGACCGATTAGAAAATTTATTTTGTTGGTTATGTTTGTGTTTGTAAGTTTTTCGGCCTTTGCCTTTGAAAAAGGCTTTACTCTCGGACTAAAAGCGAACTTTTCCGGATCTTTTACCGATCCCCATATAAATGAAGCAGATAAAAGATATCTTGGGGCCGATTTTATGCGGGGTATGGTAGGTTTTATTATGAACGGCGATGCCGAGCTTACCTATATTTTTGACTCCATAAGATATTTTAACTATACGAATAACAAGATTTTTGGAGGTTTGGGGCTTGGTTTTAACCTAGGTATCGGTCAAGGCTTTTCAGGACAGATTTCGGGATCAAAACAGCAAACTTTTAAAGGGTCCGGCGGAGCAAATTATAAAAAAGATATTGAAATTTATGCAAGAGTTTATATGATGCCGGTTTTGCAATTTGGGACAACACTTAAAACGCTGCTTTTAAAAAACAGGCTTGTTTTAGGCTTCGGGATAGGAGGAAAGTTGCTGGCAGATCCGCGGCCTATTTACGAGCTATATTCTAATTTAAATGATTATGAAATAGATCAATTAAAAGCCAACGGCATAGATTTTTCCTCTGAAAGAGGTACACTTTATGTATCTGAAACTATGATGACAAAAATGAATCCTTTGGGGGTTAGCTTAAAAGGCTCTATGGAATACAATCAACCTATTATTTCTACTATGGGATTAATTATTGGCGGATATTTATCATACTCGATATATAAACCCGGTTATGTAGCTATGCCAAAAAAAATTGAAGATGCAGCTCGTAAACAGAATGCAAATGTTAATTTTCAACGAGATCCTATAAAATCCTTTTTTATGAATACTCTTGATTTTGGAGTAAGTTTAGGTCTTTTATTTAAGGTGTGAGGTAAATTATGACAAGAAACTATATAAAGAATTCTTTAGCTGTAGTCTTTATTCTTACGGCTTTTATATTTATAAATTCTTGCCAGCCGGCAATAGGAACTCCGTGGTATCCAAGAGCTTCTTCAAATGAACCTAGAAAGCTATATATTACCGAAATAAAAGTTCTCGAAAATCCTGTTAGTCCCTTTTTATCTGAGCAGCCGGCTGATGAGGCTGACAAGTTAAAAAAATTTGTCGAAGCTAAAGAATTTTTCGTCAATGTTTCTCCTTCCATTGAAGAGATTGTGTCTGAAAATATAAAGGTAAAGGCTGTAAGCTCTTTATCGACTATGGAAGAAGTTGCAGTAACTGTTGAAATTAATGGAGAAGGAGTACCCTTGATTCCGGGAAAAGCTATTCCTGTAACTATAAAGATAAAAGACACTAATGCTGAATATGGTGAAGTTACAAAGATAATCAAGATTACACAAGATGAACCATTTGACTTAAAATTAGAAAGCTTGACAATTGCCGGAGAAAATGCAATGGGAGGAAGTGTAACTCTTCCTTACAAAAAAAGCATGATCTCGGCAGCCGATATTAAAGCAGAATTTAGCTACGGTACAGAAAAAAGTGTTATTCCTGTCGTGCTAGAAAGAAACAGCATTGAACTAAAAGAAGATGAAAGTATTGATGTAAAGATTTCTGTAAAGGCCCTAAAGGGTCAATATAAAGATTTTGAAAATTTTGTATCTGTAACCAGAGAAAAAAGATCTGAAAATGAAGATGCTGCCTTGGAGCCTATCGAAATTTATGTGCAGGGTATTAAAACAGAAATAGGAAAAGAAGTCAATGTTCCTGTAAATACAACACAAATAACTGAGGAAGATATAATTGTGGTATTTAAGACCTTTGATGATCTTCCGGTAAAACTAACTCCTAATCCTATCACCTTTGAAAGCTCTGAGATTGTTGAGGCAGAAATTTCTGTTCCTGCTTTAGAAGGCAAATATCTCGGTTGGAGTATGAAATTTACTGTCAGAAAAAATGCAGCTGCCGTCTATAATCCCGTAGATAAAAGCGGAAATAAAAAATACGTAGTAAAGGTAAATACCATAACCGAAGAAATTGACCCCTTTGTCTATTATGACAAAGACTACGATTTTTCTGCTTCCAAATTCGATGAGTGGGTTGTTTATATTGATGCCTTTAATAATAGCAATAATATTGCGTCTTATAAGTTTAAACCTGACTCATGGTCGGGCTCGCCCGATCAATATGCAGGACCTGATTTTGGCTCAGGCCTAAAAGCTATGGGGAATGTAAAATTTTACCGCTATAAGTCAAGACAAGAGAGATGGGGCAGTACCCCGCTTCTTTTTGACGCGGAAAAAGAAAAGCGTTTTTATTTTTACCGATTTACAGCCTCGGGAGGTGTATCGCTTGATAACTCAATGTTCTGTGTTGATACTCATTCTAAATTTCTCTTTTACTATAGCGATCCTGCTAGTATAAGCGGTGTAGGGGTACCCAGCGGATGGACGGATTATGCAGAACCTTCAAGCGGAAGTCATCAACAATTTGACGAGCCTTTTTATTTAAGCGACCCTGTAGGTTTTGTTAAAGAGGATGGTCAAGTTGTCTTGTATAGCTGGATAAAGGAAAATATTACCAATAATAATTATACGGCACAAAAAAATCCTGCCTTTACCAAACCTGCCGAAAAAAAGGCAAGCGGTGCAGGTTTTTCTCCCTACCGAAATAAGGTTATTACAAAGAAAACCGAGGTTGTTACAGCCGAGAATCCAGCCTATAGCCTTGCTCAGCCCCTTATCTTAGCTCAGCCTAAGACTCTGAGAATACCTATTAACTCGGCTGAAGATGCAGTTATGACGGTAAAAACTGCGCCTGTACCCACCGGGGAAGGTCTTTCGTATCAGTGGTATAAAAATACAGAGCAGTTAAATGAGGACGGTGTGCCAATACCGAATGCAGATTCACCTGCTTATCATCCGGATAAAACTGTTGAAACAAACTGTTATGTATATTGTGAAGTAACCAATACCAATTCTTTTAACGGTCATACCGATACGGTAAAAACCGATGCAGTAAAACTCTTAATTAAACCTCCGCATTTGCTTGTTACTGATGCAGCCCTTCCTAAAATTATTAAGCAACCTGAAGGCAAGATTATACCTATAAACACCTCAGGAACCATTACCCTTACGGCAGAAGCTGTTTCAATTGATATGGGACAGATATCCTATCAATGGTATCAAAACACTGAGGATAATAACCAAACCGGGCAGATAATGACCGGAGAAACATCTGCTTCTATTACTGTAACCGTTCCGACTTCCGAAGCAAACAAGTATTACTATTATTGCCTTGTTACAAATACAAATGATAAGGTTGACGGCTTGAACACTGCAATACGGATTTCTAACGTTGTAAAAGTTGAGGTACAGGAATTGTACCCCTTGGGTTTTAAAGTAAATAATGAAAATGCAGGGCGTATTATTGCTCTTCGAGATGGAAAACCAATTGAGCTAGGCTCCTATGTAAAGAAGGGCGATAAAATTCAATTTCTTGCATTTTGCAACACTGATTATGAAACACAAGCTTGGGAAGGAGCTGCAGCAACCGGTAATATCAATCTGGCTGAAATAACCATAAACAGTGAAGAAGATGCCAAAAATACCGTATGCGACATGGCATATATTCCGCCGGGAAAATTGACGGTAACAGCGAAGAAGTTAAAAAATACTGGTTTTGGTTATAAGAGTACATTTATATATGATGGTTATTTTGTTCATGATTTTAGAATATATAGCTACTATGATTCAGAAAAGCCTGAAACATTTACTACTATCTGGGAAAAATATCAAGGAAAAAAGATTCCTATATGGAAAGAGACTCCTGTAACAGATAACGCTCATCATATTTATCAGAATTATGATGTATCAAGTGATAATCTACATCGTGTAAAATACGAGTATTTTAAGTTAGATACTGAGCTAATTCATTACCGTGGAAAATATTCAGCTGGCAGTGCTAAATATTATCCTACACATGAGTCTATTCTATCTGGTTACAAGCAGAGTTTACTTATTTTTGAATATAATCGTCAATCAAAAATGTGGGAATGTATAACATCTAATAACTTTTCAATACCCAATGTTAATGTGCAATATGATAGTACCTTTAAATTAAGTAGAGGAGAAACAAAAGATTTTGTTATTAAATATTCGTATACAGGAGAGATACCGGGTTCTGCCGAAGTAACCTATACCCTCAAATGGGAATAAATAATCAAAACTAAGCCGAAGGCTCATGAAGAGCCTCCGGCTTTTTTCAAGTTTAGAAATCTTATGAAAAAAATTGCCTTAAATTCGTTTGTCAAGATTTTGTTCCTCGTTTATTCGTTAAATTTTCTCATAGCTGAAGATTCAAGCAAGAGTAAAAATATCAAAGCAGATCCTGATAATCCCGACTGTATCTACAAGAAAGCAATGCTTGGTGATTGCCTTATTCATATGTCGAAGATTACATCTCCTTTAAAAGGTTCAGCTCCTGTTGTTGAAATGCTTTTTAAAAGTGATTTTAAATGGGTAGCCTGTGCACCGCATGATGGCTGGGGTAAGGAGGGAAAGACTTACAAATACATCGAAACTGAAGTTCCGGGTACAATTATTTTTTTTAATATAACAAATAAAATAAACGATGTTGTCTATTACAAGATTGACGGCACCCATCCCTTTGATCTTCCTATGTATGATGAGCCTCGCGAAGCAAAAATGCTTCAAAGGTTTATCTTTTTTAAATTTACTGCCTATGCAGCAAAAGACATGATTTTTGAAAATGCTCTTAATAACTTAATTTTTGCCCTTGATACCCACACTAAGCTCCTTTACGCCTATGGCATGCCGAGTGATTATAAAAAAATAATAGGGAACAATTATATTCCGCAAAAATGGCTTCCTTATGAAACTCATCCGAATACGGCAGACTCAAATTTAAAATTTTACGAATATGACCCAATCGGCTTTGTCTCTCTCGAAAAACTTCATAGTTTTTGGGATGTAAAGACAAATGTTCAGCTATACGATTGGTGGATCGAATCGGTAGGAGCAGGCTCCACGATGAAAACCGTAAAAGAAAAACGCTTTATGCCCCGCCTTTCTGATGATGCTATTGAAGATTGGACTATCCGGGATGCCTCTAAACCGGTGCGTTCCCCTTACCGAAAATTTTAAAATATCATTTATCGTTATAATGATTTTTGCACTGAATAATCTTTATCATTCCATCTTCAATTTTATAAACAAGACGGTGTTTTTCATCTATTGAACGAGACCAATAATCGCTAAGATTTCCTTTTAAGGGTTCCGGATGACCTATACCGTCGTGACCGTTTCGTTCAATATCTGCAATTAGTTTATTGATTTTCTTAAGAGTCTTTTTATCCTGCATTATCCAATAGGTGTAGTCTGCCCATGCATCATCAGAAAAATCTTTGTGCAATTCTATACCTCAACCAGCTCTCTTATTGAGTGTTGTCCATTTTCCATTTGAGTTTTGGAATTTTCCAAAGCTCTTATGTTTTTTTCTGAATAAAAAGAACTATCTTGAACAATTTCAAATGGAATTTTACGTTGTATTAAGGTTTGTTTTAAAAATATACGTATTGCAGTAGTCGTATCCATTCCTATGGATTCAAAAAAAGCATCTGCATCTTTCTTTAGAGCCGTGTCTAAACGCGTCTGTAAAACTGCTGTTTTCATATTTACTCCTTATTACAAATATAACATAAAAGCTATGAAAAAACAATACTTTTGTATTCTTTTACTACATGCTTATAAAGTATTAACCACGTCCGGTTTTCTAACATGTTTCAAAAAGAAATTTATCCCTATCGTTATGATTAAGACAATGACCGAAACCAGGGCCGTAAAACCGCCCGGGGCAACGTTCAGGTGATAGGACAAAACCAAGCCGAGCATGATATCCGTCACGCTTATAAAAATAGAAAAAATCAAGGTCTTTTTAAAGCTCGTTTTTAGTTGAAGGGCTGTTGCAACGGGGAGGGCTATCATCGAGCTTAATACCAGCATGCCTACGATTTTTAATGAAACGGCTATAGTTGCCGCAGTAAGGGCTGAAAATAAGTAATTGATGAGCCTTACCTTAACGCCCATTATTTTTGCAATATCTTCATCGAGGGCTATGTATACCATCTTGTGATACATAAGGCCGAGGGTAATCAGGGATAGGATGCTTAAAGCTATGACCGTAATCAAATCGGAGGATGAAACAGTTAGGACGCTTCCGAATAAATAGGTTTCGGCATTTGCCCTGACGGCCCCTGAACTTATGAGGGTAATGGCGATTCCTACACTCAAAGACAAAACTATCGAAAGGATTAAATCTTGATATTCTTTAAAAGCGTTTCTCAGGGCTTCTATTAGTGCCCCGGCAGCTGTAGTAAAAATAAAGGCTCCAAGTATCGGGTTTATTCCTGAGGCAAGGGCGAGGGTAACACCTGCAAGGGAGCTGTGGGAAAGGGTATCTCCTATGAGGGAGTATTTCCTGAGAACTAAAAATAAGCCTATTGCAGGGCAGAGGATTCCTATAAAAAAAGAAACAATAAAAGCATTTTGCATAAAACCGTATTGAAGCATCTTTTTAACCTCCTATAAAAACTTTTCTCTTATCGGTTCACCCTGGGTTTGAATTGAACAAAGCTCGGATCAAAGAATTCGGAGCTGTACTGTTTGGGGCTGCACAAATGGCCCTCTCCGTTTTTTATATGGAATATTTTTGTAGAATTAAAAACGGCGGCATCCAAGTTATGGTCAACCGAAATGACGGTAAGACCTTTTTGAGTGTTTAAATCTTTTACAAAAGAATAGATTTCTTTTTGCCCCTGAACATCGATTCCGGTAGAAGGCTCATCCAAGATTAAAAGATCGGGATCCCCGATAAGAGCTCTTGCTATGTAAAGTTTTTGAAGCTGCCCGCCTGAAAGCTCCCCGACAAGGCCGGTTTTGTATTCGCTTAAATTCACTCTTTCCAGGGCTTTTAGAACGCAGTCCCTTTCTCTTATCTTTAATATTTTTCTATAAGAATTTAAAAGCTCAAAAAGAGTAATCGGGAAGTCGCTTAGGTTTTCTTTTTTTTTGCGGAAGGTAGCCTATTCTTTTTGCATTGATAATAATTTCGCCGTTTTGTATTTTAAGCAGTTTTAAGATAAGTTTTAGAAGCGTACTTTTCCCGCAGCCGTTTTCTCCCACAATTGAAATATAATCGCCCTGCTTAACTTCTAAATTTATATTTTTTAAAACTTCTTTTTTTGAGTTCGGATATTTAAATTTAAGAGAATTTATCTTTACCATAGGAGGGGCATTTTACTTCTTTTTTTTAAAGATTGCAAGACTGTAGTTATATTAAAGATTGTTTATCTTAGATGGTTTCAATAACAACTTCTGCCCACTTCTTCAATCTTTCGGTTGAATCTATGGCATATTTTGTATCATTATCATCTACATAAACCTCTTGCGGATATCGGCTTCTTACACCATAAGGATTGAGAATTGCACATATTTTCAAAATTTCAATCGGTACATCAATCCTTTTTTTTACTAATCTTGCCAGGACAAGTAAATCATGTGTTTTTTGAATTTCTTCATTTAGGCTTATAAGCAAACCTTTTAAAAATTTTTTCTGAAGCTTGCTGACAATGATAACAGATAATGGTTAAAGGTTTCGGATGCATATTTTCATATAAATGTCTTGCACAATCAAAATCCATATTAGCAAAGTCAAACCATTCTTTAACTGCCTCATCATTCATATATTACAACTCCGTCCCGTGCAACTACTCTTTCAAGTGTAGGCTGTTTACTTCTTTTTTCGAACACAGCAGCAGTATTAACAACAATATCAACAGGTTTTACATCCATATCTATTAAAGATAAATAGGCTTTTTGCGCCGAATGTAATACATTCTTTGTATCATCGGGCATTATAAGATAAAAATCATAATCACTGTCTTCAGTAAATGAGTCTTTAGCATATGATCCGAATAATATTATTTTTTGAGGTTTAACCGCTTCTAAAAATCTATCCCGAATTTCAAAGATTTCCTTATTTATCATAATTTTTCCCCGCTGAGATAATTTTAACATGATATTATAAAATTTTCAATTCATTATTTTGAAATTTATTTCCGAAAGCATAAAAGTTAGCCTATTGCTATTTTTATTTGTTTCCTATAAAATTGTCTTTTTAAGAGGTTAGTTATGATTCATAAACGCCTGACAAGGTCGGTGCCGAAAAGTAAAAAGTGGATTTTGCTTTCGGCCCTTTCTTCATGGATTTCTCTATTGTGCAATGTGGTCATTACGTTTGTAATGGTGCGCTTTATTTTCGGGCTATATAATTCTTCGCACTATAAAAAAACGCTTTTTGTTTTGGCGGTCGTAGCTGCCTCTGCCTTGATAATAAGAGTTATTGCCGTCCGTAAGCGTTCATACTTTTCATACAAGGCAGGAACCGAGGTTAAACGTACCTTGCGCTCAATGCTCTACGATAAATTTATTTCTTTAAAGCTAAATTATTCCCAATATATCAGCATGGCCGAGGTTACTCAAATAGGCTCGGACGGAATAGAGCAGCTGGATTCTTATTTCGGGGCCTACCTGCCTCAGTTCTTTTTTTAGTATGGCGGCTCCGGTAACTCTTTTTATAATCCTTGCACCGATAAACTTTTTTGCAGCCCTTGTGCTTTTTATCTGCGTGCCCCTGATTCCTCTTTCGATTGTTGCGATTCAAAAGGTTGCAAAGCGCATTTTAAAAAAATACCTTTCAATTTATACGGGGCTTGGAGATTCTTTTTTGGATAACCTCCGCGGTCTTATTACTTTAAAGGCCTATTCGGATGATGAGGCTCAACACAAGGAGCTGAATGCCGAAGCGGAAAATTTTAGGCGGGTAACCATGAGGGTTTTGACCATGCAGCTTAACTCCATCTTTGTGATGGACACCGTGGCTTACGGCGGAACTGCCCTCGGCACAATTGTAAGCCTATATCAGCTGCGAACCGGAAATCTTTCGATAGAGGGCGCTCTTCTTTTTATTTTGCTCTGTGCGGAATTCTTTTTGCCCCTGCGGGCCTTGGGCTCTTTTTTCCATATAGCGATGAACGGGATAACCGCCGCAAACCGACTCTTTGAATTGATGGATGTAAAAAACGATTCAGCTTCGATATTAAGCGAAGCCGAACTTGAGGCTGCGGCAAAAAAATTTAAAGAATCGAAGCTTACACTTGAGGTAAAAAATTTAAACTTTAATTATAACGAATCGAAGCAGGCAGTAAAAAATGCATCGATGAAGTTTTTAAAGCCGGGCTTTTACGGCATAGCAGGTGAAAGCGGATCGGGTAAATCGACGGCGGCCTCTCTTCTCATGGGCTTACAAAAAAACTATTCGGGAGAAATCCTCCTGTCGGGAATAGAAGCAAAAAAGCTTCCCGACGAATTTAGAGCTAGGTACATGAACCTTGTTTCGACCGAAAGCTTTTTGTTCGGAGCTTCGGTGAGGGAAAACCTTTTAATAGCCAAGCCCTCTGCAAGCGATGACGAATTAATGAGCGTATTAAAAAAGGTTCTCTTAGACGAGTTTGTTTTAAGCCGCAGTTCTTCAAAAGAAGAAGAAAACTCAGGACTCGATTTTTATATTGAATCCGGAGGAAAGAATTTATCGGGCGGACAGGTTCAGCGTTTTGCCCTTGCACGGGCTCTTCTACACGATGCGGATATTTATATCTTTGACGAGGCTGTAAGCAATATCGATGTCGAAAGCGAAGAGCTTATTTTAAACACCCTCTACGAATTAAGCAAAACAAAAATAATCATCTTTATTTCGCACAGGCTTGCAAATATTGAAAATGCAGACCATATCTATGTATTTGAAAAGGGCGAGATAAAAGAAGAAGGAACTCATTCAAGCCTCCTTGAAAAAAACGGCATCTATGCAAGGATGTATTTGCAGCAAAAAGATCTTGAAAAAATAAGGCTGGGTGTAAAATGAAAAAAAGCGAACTTATAAAAAAATTGATAGTATTTGTAAGGCCTCTTGCAGGAGTTATGACTATAACGGTTATCTTGAGGGTCTTGGGCTTTATCATTGCGGCGGCCATTCCGGTTTTGGGCGGGATAGGCATTGTTTCCCTCTTGGGCTTAAAAGTTTTTAACACTTCCTTTTCCCTAAACTTTGTAATAATAGGCCTCATCGTTTGTGCCGTAAGCCGCGGCATTTTCAGATACGGCGAGCAGCTTTCGGGACACTACATAGCCTTTACCCTCTTGGCCCTGATACGCGATAAGATTTTTACGGCTATGAGACGGCTCGCCTTTGTTAAATTGCAAAAAAAAGATTCGGGGAGCCTCTTGTCGATCATAACCACCGACATAGAACTCCTCGAAGTTTTTTATGCCCACACAATAGCTCCGGCAGCTTCTGCCGTCCTCTACTTTATTTTTGCCCTGATTGTCTTTGCAAAAATACACATTGTCTTGGCACTTACGGTTGCCCTCATCTATATAATAATAGGCTTCTTTCTTCCGCTCCTTTTCGGTAAGATGGATGACGGCTCCGGCGTAGAATACCGAAAAAAAATGAGCTCCCTTAATTCCTACTTTTTGGACTCCCTCCTCGGAATAAAGGAAATTATCTTTTTTGACAAGATAAGGGAGCGAAAAGAAAATATAGAAAAAAGAGGGGAGGCTATAAGCGGAACCTTTAAGCTTTTAAAGGATTTTGAAGGGAACACCTTTGCTATTACGGAGGCGGCTCTCACCCTTTGCAATTTTTTAATGTTGGGCATTTCGGCCTTCCTCTTGGTAAACGGAAAAATAGACTTTGCTCACCTTTTGATTTCCAACCTGATGCTTCTTTCAGGATACGGTCCGATAATAGCTGTTTCAGGCTTGGCCGTAAACTTGCAGCAAACCTTCGCTTCCGCAGAGAGAGTTTTTTCCCTGCTTGAAGAAAAGCCTGAACTCGATGAAGTTGAAGACGGCGAAAACGTCAGCTTCGAAAAAGTTGATGCCGATAATATCAATTTTAGATACGACGATATGGAAGTTTTAAAGGATGTAAGCATCTCGGTTAAAAAAGATGAGATAGTCGGTCTTTGCGGTAAAAGCGGAAGCGGTAAGAGTACCCTGCTCCGCCTCATCATGCGCTTTTTCGATCCCCTTTCGGGAGAGGTAAGGATGAACGGCATCGATGTTAAAAAAATAAACACTGCGAGTTTAAGAGAGGCTGTTTCGTACATTACCCAGCAAACCTATATTTTTAAAAAATCCATTTATGAAAACATCCTCCTTGCAAACAGGAGTGCTTCAAAAGAGGAAGTTATCGAAGCCGCGAAAAAAGCCGCCATCCACGATTTTATCATGAGCCTTCCTGAAGGCTATGATACAAAGATTACCGAACTCGGCGGAAACCTTTCGAGCGGCGAAAAACAGCGACTAGGCCTTGCCCGAGCCTTTTTGCACAAGGCTCCTCTTTTGCTGCTCGACGAGCCGACCGGAAACTTGGACAGCTTAAACGAAGCCCTCATTTTAAATTCGATTTACCAAGAAAAAAAAGACAAGGGCGTTTTAATCGTAAGCCACCGCAAATCAACCGTAAACGCCGCCGATAAGGTTGTTTACATTGAAAATGGAAGGGTGAGGTAGCTTTCTCAAGCAATTGTAAATTTAGGCCTCCTGTGGTATAATTGCAAGAGTGATGTTTTGCAAGATAGGGAGGCTTTTAGATGACAGAAGTAAAGCGCAGTTTACCCATAGGTGTTCAAAGTTTTGAAAAGCTTATTGAAGCGGATTTTTTGTATATTGATAAAACAAAATATATATGGGATTTAATAAACAATAAGACTCCTTATTTTTTAAGCCGGCCGCGGAGATTCGGGAAGAGCCTTTTTCTTTCGACCTTAAAGGCCTACTTTCTCGGACAGAAGGAGCTTTTTAAGGGCTTGGCTCTTGAAAAACTTGAAGAGAGCGAAAAGGACAAAAGAGAAATTTGGCAGGAATACCCTGTTCTTTATTTGGACTTTAATACGGCCGTTTATGAATCAAGGGAGGATTTGATAAATATCCTCTCCTCATTTTTAGCACAATATGAAGCCGTTTACGGAAGCACGGGGCTCGATATTACCGACCGTTTTAAGAAACTGATAAGAGCCGCCCACGAAAAAACGGGCAGGCAGGTAGTCATCCTCATAGACGAATACGATAAACCTCTTTTAAGCTCCATGGAAAACTTAAGCCTCAATGAAACCTACCGTACAATTTTAAAGGGCTTTTACGGAGTAATTAAAAGCTCAGATGCTTCCCTCCGCTTTGCCTTTTTAACCGGAGTTACCAAGTTCAGCAAGGTAAGTATTTTTAGCGATTTAAACAACTTGCGGGATATAAGTATGCTCCCCGATTTTTCCGCTATTTGCGGTATTACCGAAAAAGAGTTAAAAAGCAGTTTTCAATCTGAGATTAAGGCTTTGGCTGAGGCAAATCATTTATCGGAAGAAGATGCCTTTTTAAGGCTAAAGCAAAAATATGACGGCTACTGTTTTTCTGAAAGAGGAACAAGTGTGTATAATCCTTTTAGTCTTTTAAATGTTTTTGCAGGCAAGGTCTTTAGGGATTTTTGGTACGCCACCGGCACCCCGACCTTCTTGGTTAAGTACCTAAAAGAAGGGCATTACTACATCCCCGAATTGGACGGGGATATCCAGATTGACGAATACGGCTTAAATGCTTACAGGGCCGATCCTATTCTCCCCATCCCGATACTTTTTCAGGCGGGCTATTTGACGATAAAGGATTATGACAAGGAGTACGGGCTTTACCGTTTGGGCTTCCCGAACGATGAGGTGCGATACGGCTTTTTGCACAACCTAATGCCGGCCTTTACCCCTATAGGGGCCGAAAAGACAGGCGTTTCGGTAATGGAATTTACCAAGGCCGTCAAGGCCGGGGATATCGATGCCTTTATGAAAAAAATGCAGGCTCTTATTTCAGGCATCCCATACGATAATCTCGCAGAAAAAGACCTCGCCTTGAGGGAGCAAAACTATCAGGCCGCTGTTTACCTCATCTTTGCCCTGATGAACCAATTTGTGCAAACCGAAATTCATTGTGCGACAGGACGGGCTGATTGTATAGTCCATACCCAAGATAGAATCTACATCTTTGAATTTAAGCTTGAAGGAAGGGGAACGGCAGAAGATGCTATAAAGCAGATAAAAGAAAAGAATTACGCAGCTCCCTACAAAGAAGCAAGTTCAGGCGGAATCAAAAAAACAATCCTTGCCGTAGGTGCAAGCTTTGACGAAGAAAAACGCACCATCAAGGATTGGCGGACAGAAGAGCTTGTTTAAAGTATATGGCGCCGGGCTCGCAAGCTAAACAAGATATTAAAAGATTCTCCTTATTCAATATCTAAAACCAGCCTTATACCGCTTTCAATTTCTTTTATAAGATTTTTATTTATTTTTCCGATTTTTTCAATAAATCTGGTTTTATCGATAGCCGTAAGCTGAGAAACTACCGCTACCGAATCTTTAGGTAACTTTGAGTTTTTTTTATTGATTATAACATTTCCGGGAGCTTCTCCTAGAATAAGATTTGTGGTTAGCGGAACAACTTCAATTGTTCTTATTTTACTGACATTAAATAAGTCGTTTTGCATAATTATTACAGGTCTTCGGTAACCTGTTTCGCTTCCAAATGGTATTCCTAAATCAGCGAACCATAGTTCACCACGCATCATTTTTTGTAAGCTCCCTTAAGGCTAAAAGTCCGATATCAAGCTCATCTTCCGTTTCAATTTGTTCGTAAACAGAGTTTAATTGTGCAGTGATATCTTGTTTTTCTCTTTTTGAAAGATATTCATCCAGTGCATCAGAGTACAGTTTACTTCTTGAAATATTACAATTTGTTTGAAATTTTTGAGCTCTTAAAAATAAGGAATCCGATATTGAAACTGCTGTTTTCATATCTTTAGTATAACAGCATTTTTTCTATAAATCAAGACTTGATTTATGATAATATACGACTTCTAAGATAAAACAAGCAAGTGCAGGCGGTGAAAATAAAAAAAGCCCCATCGGAGGGGCGGAGTCTTCCGATGGGGTAAAAGTTGTTTTAATTAAGGTTGTGATGGTGATGAAAAGGGAAGAATAAATGTTTCTTCATTTATCGTTACCTCTTTTTTTTCATTTATAGGATATCCTTTATCCATATTTGGGTTGGGTTCATCGTTTAATATAGTATCTTTTAGTTTCATAATGAATTCACCCTCATATGATAGAATAAGTTCAAACTTACCTTCTTGTTTATAATTAGTACCTATGATTGTGTAGCGGCCATATTCGTTGCTTTCGGTAGGAAATGAAATAAAGCTTAGTATGCGCTTGTGAGGTTCTCCAACAGTACTAATATTATTGATAAGAGATGCATTTATTATTTGTTGAGGTTTATAGTCATCGGTAATTACTGCATTTAAAGATAACTTAGGCCCGTTGATATTAAGGTTGTCTCCATTTATTGTGTAGGTACTTGAGTAAACGACTTCCCCTCCTCCTTCTTTAGGTATGTTTCCTGAGATTGTTTGATCTTTTACTGTATATGAAGCAGGGGCTTGGGTTTGAACAAAACTTTTTCCTTGTCCTTGAGGTTGTGCTTCCGTTGTAAAATATAGTTTAGAGTCCGGAGAGAAATATATGTACAGTTGAATTGTGACTTGAACACCTCCTTCATTATTCGTCAAGGGAAATGTTTTAGTATCTTCATCCATTGTGACAGAGTTAACTTTCCATACCTTTTGAAGAGAAGATAACTGAATTGTGTCAACGCCGGTGTTACTTCCATTGTCTGAGGTGGTGCTTGAGTCGCTACTACTGCCGCCTATTTGACCGCAGGCAATAAACAAAAAAACAGCTGCTGCAAAGATCAGCAAAGCTGCAAAAAAACTTTTATTTTTCATTATGTTCTCCTTTGAGGCTGTTGATTAGCTTTAGAGAAGAACTCCGCATATCCCGAAAGCCGTACAAGCGCCCTGGGACTATACTATACTATACTATACTATCTGTCAAGTCCTTTGTAACTTTCAGCTTACTCCCTTTCGACCGGCACGTTTGCATGATAATAATTTTTACAAAATATTTTTATAAATTTTACAATTAAATACAACTAAATAATACAATAATTATGAAAGGAGAAAAATTTATCATGAAAGAAGAATTTTTAAATCCCAAGACGGATTGGGTCTTTAAGTTGATGTTTTCTAAGGGTAAAACAGGAAACAAGGCTCTTATAAGCTTTTTAAATGCTTTTTTGGAAGATTCTTATGGTAAAATCAAAAAAGCGGATATCTTAAATACCGAGCTTATACGTGAGGCTCCCAATGGAGAAACTTATCATCTTGATTTTTTAATTAAGACGGACACAGGCCTTATTATAGACCTTGAGATGCAGCAGTTTTGGAAAAGCAACTATCCCAGACGCAGCCAAATGTATCTTTTGCGTTTAGCTTCTCGTTTTTTGAAGTTGGAATCAAAAAAAGATGATCCGTTTTATGCTGTCTGTATTTCGGTTTTTGGCTGCAATGTTCCCAAAAATGCAAAGCTTGTAAGAATGTCGAAAAATTCCGTAATTCAATACATTTACATTGAATTAAATGAGTTAATAAGTTATACTATAAAAAAGAGTTTAGAAGACTACACCTTAAAAGATTTTTGGATAAGGTTTTTGACTACTTATGAAGAAGATAAAAAGAGCGGTATGCTGAAAAAATTATGCGAATTGGAGGAGGGCATCAGGATGGCAGAAAAAACGATCCTTAGGGTAACTGAAGAAGAAAGACGTATGGCTAGAGAACTGTCTAGGGAGAAATATCAGATGCTCTTAGAAGCTGAAAGAGGTGATGCCAGAAGGGAGGGCCGTGCGGAGGGGTTTGCTGATGGTGAGTATCAGGCAAAACTGAATATGGCAAAATTGATGAAAAATATGAATTACTCCCTAGATGATATTTGTAAAATTACAGGTCTTGCTCCTCAAGAAATAAAATAATTTTAAGAGTTTAAAAGCTGTCTTAGCTTAAATTTTCTCAGCTTACTCCCTTTTGACCATCATGTAAAGTAAGGCGTTTATAATGGAGGCGGCGACATTGCTTCCGCCCTTGGTGCCTACGGTAGAGATTTGGGGCAGGGAGACGGAACGCAGGGCTTCCTTAGATTCGGCCGCTCCTACAAAGCCTACGGGGACTCCGATTATAAAATCGGGGGATACTTTTTTTTCTTCACATAGCTCTAAAAGGCGGAAGAGGGCTGTAGGGGCGTTTCCTATTACAAAGGCTGTTGCTCCTTCTTGGACTGCAAGGTCTACGGCTGCCGAAGAGCGTGTAATTCCTCCTTCCTTGGACATCTTAAAAACCCTCTCGTCATCGATCAGGCATAAAAGTTTATTTTCGGTTTTTGAAAGGGCAGGTTTGTTGATGCCCGTCATCACCATCTTGGTATCGGTAAAAATAGTTATACCCTTTTGAAGAGCCTTTTTAGCGGCTTCTATAAAATTATTTTGAAATACAATTATCTTACGGTACTCGACATCGCCTGTAGTGTGAATCATCCTCTTGGCTATAATTTTTTCTTCTTCCGTGAACGCAACATCCTTCATGCTCTCTTCAATTATATCCATGCTCTTATTTTCTATTTCCATGGGTTTTTTAATGTACATCGATTTTTTCCTTTAAGATGGTTTTGGGATATTTATAGACAGAGCCGCAGTTATGGCAATAAAGCTCGATTTGTTCGGGCCCGTTTTCGTACATATCTGCAAGTTCTTTTTCGGGTAAAGTAAAAAGCTTATTTCGGAAATTGTCTTCCGAGCAGGGGCAATAAAAGTCTATCTTTCTTTCTATTAGAACTTTCGGATTGCAGTCACGGAAAAGCCCGAAGATGACATCTTCCCTGTCTCCGCCTTCCGCAAACCATTGGCCTATCGAGGGGCAGGCCGCAAAGGCTCTTTCTACCTTTTCTATCAAGGCTTCTTCGGCTCCCGGCATGACCTGAATGTATATGCCTCCCGCTCCGATGATTCTTCCTTCCTTGTCGAATTGGACTCCTGTGTTAAAGCCCGTTACGGTCTGTTCCGATTGCAAAAAATATTCGGAAAGGTCAAGGGCTATGTTTTTGTGCTTTATCTCGATGATTCCCGTTAAGGGTTCCTTTGCTCCTTCGGGGAAGCGGATAACCGAAATCTTTCCTTCGCCGAAGAGGGGTTTTAAGTCCCATGTTTCTAACGGAACATCGGGCCTTATCGGGTCTTCCAAAAGATAGCCCCTTACAAAGCCCTCGCTGAAGGCTTCGACGCTAAAGCCTACAAGGGGGCCTTGGGTATCGCATCTAAAGATGATTCTATCCCTTCCCTTCATTGTCGGAATTAAGAGGGCTCCGCAAAGGGATGCGTGTCCCAGGGCGAGGCTTTCCAAAAGCCCCAAATTGTGCTGCACCCTCATCTTATTTACAAAGCGGGTTCCGTGAAAAAAAGCTCCGCGGATTTGGTCTTCGCCGAGCATAAAGACCGTCATTCCGTCTTCGTGCATGGTTTTAAATTTTTCGATTAAGACGGGATCGGTAATCGGTTTATCTATCATAGCCCGGATTATACCAAAGATTCGCCTTTTTTGCAAGATTATTCAAATTGTATACTGCTAGCCCCTTATTCACCTACAATTTTTCTATTTCTGATTCGGAAAGCCCAGTTATCTTTTTAATTAACCCTATATCCAGCTTTTCCATTTGTTTTCTAACTTAACTATTTGCAGCACGGGCGAACAGTATGTCCGCTGCGGTTTTTAATCAGTTTTTGCACGTCGAGGACTGTTTTTTGTGAAGTAACGCAGAAGATGGCCCGCATATTTACAAGAGTATAGACAGCAGCATTATATCCGAAGGCCTAATTCCTCTAATTCTGCTTGCTTGCCCTATTGTTTCGGGGCGGACTTCTTTTAGTCGGCTTCTTGATTCGGTAGAAAGGCCTGAGATTGCGTCATAGTCAAAATCGGGAGGAATCTTGGTGTTTTCCATACGCTTAACCTTGGCTATCTTCCTGTTTTGAACGGCTATGTAGTGCTCGTACCTTATTTCAAGCTCGGCCGATTCTAAAAGTTCTGCACTGTAAGTATGAGAGCTCTTATCTATTTCACTGATACATTCAAGGGACACTTGAGGGTCATGGAGGGCATCGGCAAGACTCTTTCCTATATGGTTTTTAAGCTCAGGGTGCTCCGATACAAGCTCCCTAGTAATTTTTATATCCTGCCAGATGGAGATTATTTTTTCTCTCTTTAAAAGTTTTTCCTTTAGACGGTTAGAGGCTTCCTTGGTTTGAAGGCCTATTTGGTAGGCCTTTTCGGTGAGCCTTTCATCGGCTGTGTCGTGCCTGAGGTTAAGCCTGTACTCCGCTCGGGCGGTAAACATCCGGTAAGGTTCATCCACACCTTGGGTTACAAGGTCATCTATCATAACGCCTATATAGGCTTCATCCCTCTTTAACACAAAGGGAACATATTTTTCATCCTTAAATTTTAGAGAACGCGAAAAAAGGGCCGCGTTTATTCCGGCTATAATGCCCTGTCCTCCGGCCTCTTCATAGCCTGAGGTTCCGTTAATCTGCCCTGCCAAAAAAAGGCCTTCGATACGGCGGGTTTGAAGGTCCGATGAAAGCTGAATGGGCGAAACATAGGCATAGTCTACGGCATAGGCAGGGCGCGTAATTATTACGTCCTTAAAGCAGGGAATGGTTCTTATCATCCTGTCTTGCACATCTTCAGGGAGGGAAGAAGAAAGCCCGTTTATATAAAGCTCTTCCGTGTTTAGGCCCTCCGGTTCTATGTAGACATGGTGGCGGTCGCGTTCGGGGAATTTTTTAATCTTATCTTCGATGGAAGGGCAGTATCGGGCTCCAGTACCCGTTATTCGCCCTGAAAAAAGGGCTGCCCTGTGAAGGTTCTCCCTTATTATATCGTGAGTTTCGCTGTTTGTGTGGGTGATGTAGCACTTGGCATAGGGTCTGTGGATTTCGGCATTTGCAAAAGAAAATGGCCGCATAATCTCATCGGCATCCTGTTCTTCGGTAAGGGAAGGGTCAAAGGAGCGGCGGAGAATACGCATGGGCGTTCCCGTTTTAAGTCTCCCGACGGTAAAACCTTTTTTTGTCAAGGCTGGGCCGAGGCCGAGGGCTGCCCTTTCTCCGAGCCTTCCGTCAGGGGATTCGTACTCGCCTATGTAAATCTTCCCTTCCATAAAGGTGCCTGTAGCAAGGACTACAGCCTTACCTGAAAACTCCCTTCCTCTTTCTGTCCTTACACACTGAACGCTCCCCCTTTCTACATAGCCCGCCTCATTTGTGTTTGAAGAAACTATGTCGATAACGGTGTCCTGAAAAACATGGAGGTTCTTTTCAAGCTCAATCGCGTGCTTTGCAAGTTGAGAATAGAGGAATTTATCGGCTTGAACTCGCGGTGCCTGAACTGCAGGGCCCCGGCTCTTGTTTAAAAGCCTGTACTGAATCATCGAGGCATCGGCTAGCTTTCCCATTTCGCCGCCAAGGGCATCAATCTCGCGGACTATATTCCCCTTGGAGATGCCGCCTATCGATGGATTGCATGAAAGGCGGCCTGCACTGTCAAGGGTTTGGGTAATGAGCAGGGTAGCTTCCCCTATTCTGGCGGAAGCTAATGCGGCCTCAATGCCTGCGTGTCCTGCTCCTACAACGATTACATCATAATCGGAAAATCTATACATTTACTTGTACATCTCTTATTTTTAAAAACTCTATTTATAAAACTCTGCAAAGGCATTTGTAATGTATTCTTGATCTTCGGTGCCTCCAAGTTCGCGCACGGAATGCATACCGAGGATGGGGTTTCCGATATCTACGCTCTTTATGTTAAGGTTAGAAAGAGAAATCGGGCCTATGGTCGAGCCTCCTACAATGTCGGATCGGTTTACATAGTTTTGACAGGGAACTCCTGCCCTTGCACAGATATCTTTAAAGATTCCGCCCGATATTCCGTCTGTTGTGTAGCTCATAGAAGCTGCTACTTTAACGGCCGGGCCCTTATTCATCAGGGGGAAGTTTGTAATATCGTTTTTCTCGGTGTAGTTGGGATGAAGGGCATGGGCCTGATCCGCAGAGATTAAAAATGACTTAGCCAAGGCCTTTTGCAATTCTTCAAAAGCATTTCCCTTTGAGGTTGCAACTATTATTCTTTGCAATGTGTCGTGGAGGAAGGGGCTGCCTGCTCCCTGAGCTGTCCTTGAGCCTACCTCTTCGTTATCGAAGATGGCTGCAACCTGAACAAAATTTGAAGGAAGGGCATCGCCTAGGGCATCGATGGATGCACAGGCCATTCCGAGGTTGTCGATTCTTCCTACCGAGAAGAACTCGTTGTTTGCTCCTACAAAGCAGCCGGGCTGCCTGTCGTAAAGGTAGAGGTCAAAGTCCAAAATTTTATCTACAGTTACGCCGGCTTCTTCGGCGATAAGGTTCATCAAAAAGCCCTTTTCTTCAAGCTTTTCGTTTAGCAATGTGATGAGGGGGAGGGTATCCTTTTGCTTATTGAATTTATAGCCGTCGTTTACCTCCCTATTCATATGAATGGCGAGGCTCGGAATTGTCAAAAGGTTTTTATCGAAATTGATAAGCTTAACTTCGGGCTTTAAAAGATCGTCCGTTTTTATTACAACCCTTCCAGCTGCGGAAAGGGGCCTGTCAAACCATGTTGAAACTATAACTCCTCCGTAGCCTTCGGTGTTGAGTTTTAAGTAGTGATTGTTTACCTTAATTTCAGGGTTCGGCTTTATTCGGAATGTGGGAGAATCGCTGTGGCTTCCTACAATCCTAAAACCGTTTTCTGCATTTCCTGACTTGGGCATTTGCCATGCTATTAGGGCACTTCCGTTAGTTGTTACAAAATATCTTCCTTGAGGCTTTAGCTCAAAGGTATCTTCTCTGTTTAAATGAACAAATCCCTTTGCTTCTAAAAATTCACCTGCATTTTTTATTGCATGGTAAACCGAGGGGCTCTTGTCGATGAATTTCATCAATGCTTCTGCTTTTTTCATATTATAGCTCCTTATTTCTAATATATTGAGGATTATATCAAAATATATAATTCAAGGCAATATCGTACTTAAATTTTAACCTAATTCCTAGGAATATAGGGATTTGTGGTTAAGGTAATAGGATCCCCGTTCCCCATAAAATGCATGGTAATATCAAGGTAGTCACTTTTAGCCGGTTTTTTTAAAGAAATGTTTGTAATGAGAACCAATTCTCCGCTTCGGCCAACCGATAAAAAGAATTTTTCTATGTTTGCTAAGTGTTCCGTTAAATCTTCAACACCGTTTAATGCCATATAGAAACCGCTTGAGTTTCCACGGTTTAATGTTTCACTTGAGAGCATATACCAGTCGCCCTGTTGAATTCCATTACCTTGTCTAAGAAGATAGGTATTTTCGGGAATGTTTTTTCTTCTCCAAGATTCAAGAGTTCCGGGAGCTCCTTTTTTATCCTGACCTCTTATAACAACAAATGAAAATAAGTCTTTTATTGTTTCTTCATCGGCCTTTCTAAAACCTGTGACTTTTAATGTTTTTCTGTTTAAGGCAAAATTCGTCTGATCCGGATCACTTATTAAATCGCTTGAGGCTACATAATAGCTTAGCGTTAAGCTGCCGGCATAATCATCAGGTTCAATGCCGCCGTTGCGGATATTGTAAAGAGCAATATGAAGATCCGGAAAATTTAAATAAGCTTTAGGCGAATTTTCGGTATACACTTTACGGTATTTTTCTATTGCCGATTCATTAAATAAGTCTCCGGGGGTAATATTCATCACCATGGCCTTTGCATAAAATTCGGAAGCAAAACGCCGAGGGTTTATTTTTATAAAGGCTTCAGGATTGTTTAATCGGCTTAATATGTGATCGTAAACTTCTTTTTCTGTAAAATATTTTATGGGATTTAAAAATCTGGCCAGACTGAAAGTTTCTATTTCTTCTTTTTCAGTTTCCGATACATCGTTTTTAAATTTATATTTTATATTAAAAATAGGTATAATTTTTAAAGTAGTGCTATCTATCTTTTCGAGTTCGGCTGTCATGCTGTACGAATCATGTTCGCCTAAAACTATTATCTCGTTTACCAGTCTGTTTCCTTTATGAAGCATAAAAGATAAACCTTCTTTAAAAAAATTTTCAATATCTGCATTTGCTTTTTTAATATAGTCTTCGATCAAAAGATTCTCTTCAATGGCGATTGTAAAATCGGGATTTTTTTTATAAACGGATTCCGGCTGATTTATATAGGGATGATAAAAGCCGCTTATTCTCATTTTTTTGCTGAAAGGTTTTTCTTGGTATGTTCCCTTTATATAAATAGTAAAGATTCCCTTTTTATCGTCATAGTTAAGGATTGTATTTTCTTCAAAAATAAAATCGCCTATAGTTTTATTTGAAGCTGCTTTAATTTTTTTTGCGGCAGCTGAGGCGGTAATCTTAGTTTCGGTTAAAGAAAGGGCTGCAAAAAGATCTCCTTCTTTTATATCTGCAGAGCCTTCCGGTAAAACGGCTTCTTTAAAGCCGCTTAATTTAAATGTGGTAATTTTAGACCGCAGATTATCCTTTTCCAGATAAAAACTTATTTCGGCTTCTTTTGTTTGAGGGTCATATTTTTTTGCACTGTATTCGATTGTATAATCTTTTTTATGTCCTGATGCAATAACCTTGTCTGTTGTAAGTTCATCGAATGTGATGTTTTCAATATTTGGAATTTGTAAAACAACCTTATCTGCTTCAATATTGATAAGTTCAAGATTACTCATGTGCTGTTCTGCAATCTTAAATCCGCCTATGGTAAAAACCTTCGATACCGATTCCGTTCCTGCTTTTTTTAATGATACCGTAATAAGAGCTTCTTGTTTATTGCTGTCGGCTTCGATTTTTTCATAATGTACGGCATAAATATTTGCATTAAAGCCGTAAGCCCTTATGTCATCTTGTCTTAGTTCTCCCGCCGTTATCTTTTCTTTTTCCCGTACTTCAAGTATAACTTTTTTTAGCTCCTCATTTATATCTTCTTTTTTGGAAACCGTTTTATGATCACAATTAGTTAAAATCAAAAAGGCTGTTAAAATTATCAAAGTTATTACTTTTATTACTTTTTTCATACGGCAGCTCCTAAATACAATTAAGATATTCGGCAAAAAAATACACTACAAGATAACAAATATAACAATTTATGCGGAGAAAAGGTTACTTTTTATGGGGAAATTGAATGAGGATGATCAAGTAATTAAAAATGCCGAGGTGCAAATTCTACTTTGCACCTCGGCACTCGAGTTTAAAATTTAAGCTTTGACGGTTTAGATCAGTCCTGCAAAGCCTTCAAAGGCCATGGATAGAAGGGCTGCGGCGATAAAGAGAATGGGGGTTCCTTTTAAGAATTTCGGAACAGGGGCATTGTCTATTCTCTGTCTTAATCCTGCTAAAAGCAAGAGCGAAATCATAAAGCCGAAGGCCGAACCTGCAGCATGAATGAGGGCCTGTACAAAGGTGTAGCCTTCATCTATTGCGTCGATTGTAACTGCAAGGATTGCACAGTTTGTAGTAATAAGGGCCAAGTATACCCCCATCGAGCTGTAAAGAGCCGGTGCTGCTTTTTTTAGGTAGAATTCTACCAGCTGAACCAAACTTGCAATTACCAAGATAAATATAAGGGTTTGAAGGAATTCGAGGTTTCCTATCAAGACATAATTGTATATGGGATAGGTTACTGCTGTAGCCAAAAGGGTAACGAAGAGTACAGCCCAGCCCATGCCTACAGATTTTTTTTACGTCGGATGACATTCCTATAAAGGGACAAAGGGCTAAAAAGCGCATTAAAACTACGTTTTTTACAAGGATTGCAGAAAGAAAAATACTAAGTGCTTCGGGCATTTTTTTACTCCTCCTCTTTTTGGTTTTCCGGCTCGGCTTTAGGAGCGGGCGAGCTTTGAATCTTTTTCTTAGGTCTTTCTAAAAGCATTTTTGCAAAGAGGTTTATCGAAATCATAATACCGAATACAAAAAAGCCTCCGGGTGCATTTGCAAAAAAGCGGATATGATAGGCTTCGGGGATAAAGACATTTCCTGCCAAGGCTCCCGAACCTAAAATTTCTCTCACAGCCGAAATAAGCACCAAAACTATCGTATAGCCGACACCCATTCCCAGAGCATCCAAAACTGATTTTCCGGGGCTTTCTTTTGAAGCAAAGGACTCGACTCGGCCCATGATAATGCAGTTTACAACGATGAGCTTAATAAAAAGGCCCATTGCATCCGAAAGAGCAGGAGTGTAGGCCTGCATCAAAAGGTCTACAATTGTTGTAAAAGAGGCGATTACGATAATGAAAACCGGAATTCTTATGTCCTGAGGAATTAATTTTCTAAAAATACTTATAATTAACTCGCTCATAACGATAACAAATGTCATTGCAAGTCCCATTCCGAGGCCGTTTAAAACATTGGTAGTAACGGCAAGGGCTGAACAAAGACCTATCATCAACACCAAAAGAGGGTTGCTTTTTATAATTCCGTTTGTGAAAATATTTAAATTATTCATTTATTTCCCCTCCCCCAAGTTATTTTTGGTCATATATTCTGTTGCCGTAACGGAGGCATCTTTTACGATGGCAGCAACACCCTTTGATGTTATTGTAGCTCCTCCGATTGCATTTATATCGTTCTTAACTTCAAAAGGCGAATCCAGGGCTTTCCCATTAAACTGTCCTGCGAATGGTTCTTCCGCAGCCTTACTTCCTAAGCTGGGAGTGTCGGTAAGCTCAAGGAATTCTATCTTGCGTATTTTTTTGTTTAGGTCTACGGCTATCAATATGGTTGCACTCGCATATGTGGGACCCTTAGCGGTTACGGTAAGACCTATTGTTTTGCCGTCTTTTATTGCTGTATATGCATTTAAAAATTTGGTCTTATTTAAGCCTTCAGGAATCTCTTCACTTATCTCCTTAAAGTCTTCAGCTTCAGGAAAAACGGCCTTTAGAGCCCTGTTTGTTTTTTCTGCCTTTACTTCTGCAATCCGCGGAGCCGTAAAGCTGTAAACTGCCGCAAGGGCCAAACACGCTACAACTGCATAAACTGCAAGAGTTACAGCCAATTTTATCATCTGTTTCATTTTGCAGCCTCCTTGTTCTTTTTAGGCGGTTTTACATAGCCGTATTTTACGGGTATAAGTTTGTTTAAAAACGGCACTACGGCATTCATTATAAGAATACTGTACATAACGCCTTCAGGCATACCTGAGAATAATCGGATAAGGCCTGTTATAAGACCGCAGCCTGCACCGAAAAGGAGCTTACCCTTGGGTGTTACAGGGCTTGTTACATAATCGGTTGCCATAAAGACTGCTCCGAAGGCTAAACCTCCCGATGTAAGAGTTAAAATCGGGTCGATTCCGCCTATCGCAGTAATTGCAACGGCTGTTGCCATCATAGTTACCGGGGTTCTCCAGTCAATAACCTTTTTAAAGAGGAGGTATGCAAAGCCTAAAAGGATTAACAAAATACTCGTTTCGCCTATACAGCCTGCATGGTTTCCCAAAATAAGCCGGGTATAAAGGTCTGTGCTTGAGCTTAAATTTAAGGTTTTTGCTATTTCGGAAGCACTCATTGCAATACCTTCTTTTGCATTTATTAGCTTTAAAGGCGTTGCAGTACTCATTGCATCAAAGAAAGAATTCCCCGGCTGGATCCAGCTGGTCATCGCTCCCGAAAAGCTTGCAAACATAAAGGCTCTTCCTACCAAAGCCGGATTAAATACATTAGCTCCAAGGCCTCCGAAAAATTCCTTACCTACAACTACTGCAAAAAAGCAGCCTAAAATAAGCATCCATATAGGAAGATTGGGCGGAATTACAAGAACCAGTAAAAGGCCTGTTATTACGGCCGAAAGATCCTTTACTCTCACATCAAGATTGCACATAAGTCTAAAAAAAGTTTCAAAACCTACGCAGCAAAGAACTGCAACTATAATTCTAATTAACGCAGGTATCGAAAAAAGGTAGATACCGTAGGCTGTAAGGGGTAAGAGGGCGATGATTACATCCAGCATTAATGTTTGTGTCTTAACCGGTGTTACAACATGCGGAGCCGGAGACATAAATATTTCGTTTTTATCCGATTCTGCCATTATTTGCCTCCTTCTTCTGTTGTTTGGGCGGCTTGCTTTTCTGCAGCCTGTTTTTCTGCTTCTGCAGCGGCCTTTGCGGCTGCCTTAGCTTCTTTTTTTTGCTTTTCTTCTCTGGCTATCTGCTTGCCGACCTTAAATCTTTGAACAAGTTTGATGCGGGCAGGGCAGGTGTAAGCACAGGTTCCGCATTCAACGCAGTCTAGTAGGCCGCAGCGTATAGCTTCTTCCGTGTTTCCTGCATTTAAGGCCCTTATGATTAAAACCGGCGAAAGGCGGCAGCTGCATACGTCAATGCACTTACCGCAGCCTATACAGGGGCTTTCTTCTTCCAAGGAAACCTCTTCCCTTGTTAAAAATAGTACACCAGAGGTATTCTTTTGAATGGGGAAATCGGCGTTTTTCATGGCAAAGCCCATCATCGGGCCGCCTGAAACTATTTTTACGACTCCCGGCTTAAGGGAAACTACATCGGGGATTAGGTCTCCGACGCAGGTTCCTATGGGTGCTATTAGGTTTAAGGGCTTTTCGCAAGCTCCGCCGCCTATTGTTAAGGCCCTGTCGATAAGGGGTTTACCCAAACGGAAGGCTTCTGAAATTGCTTTTAAGGTTCCTACGTTTTGAATAACGCAGCCTATTTGGAAAGGAAGACCTCCTGAGGGGATTTCTCTATTAACAACGGCATCCGTAAGAGTTTTTTCTCCTCCCTGAGGATATTTTGTCTTACAAAGCTGAACGCTTATGTCGTAAGCTCCTGCCGCAATCGGATTTGATTTTATTTTAGCGATAGCCTTTTCCAATATGGGAACAAGGTCTTTTTTATTGTCTTCAAGGGCTATAATTCCTTGTTTTGCACCCACTATACGCATCGTTATGGCTAGGCCGTCTACAATTCCGTCCGAATCGGTATAGATTGCGGCGGCATCCGTGCAAAGGTAGGGCTCGCATTCGGCTCCGTTTGCAATTACATAGTCGATTTTTGCATTAGGCGGAGGGCTTAGCTTTACATGAGTAGGAAATGAGGCTCCTCCCATACCGGTAATTCCTGCATCTCTAACCCTTTGAAGAGCTTCTTCCTTTGTACATGTAAAAGGATCCAGGGGCGGCATAAATTCTTCCCTGTTTTCTTCATCTATCTCGATTAAAAAACAAAGATTTTCCGTATTGCCGGTTACCAGATGCGGTTCAATTTTTTTTACCTTTCCTGAAACGGAAGAATGAACGGGTGCAGACATAAATTTATCTGTTTCTGCTATCTTTTGTCCGCGTGCTACTTGATCTCCAACCTTTACAAGAGGAGTATTAGGCATTCCTCCCTGCGTAACAGGAATCCAAACTGACTTATTTGACGGTAATACCTCGATAACGCTTTCGCTCGGTAAGACCGCCTTTCGCTCGGGCGGATGTACTCCGCCTTTAAATGATTTTATACCCATACTGCCATTTTATACATAAGTAATGAAACTTTCAAGAGGATAACATTAATTTTAGTTTTTGTTTATTTTACAAGCTTAAAAGGATATTCTGAAACTCCGTCAATCGAGTTATAAATTTCGGTGTAACCCAATTCTGACAACTCTTGGGCTGTTCTTGATGATGCTGTACCTAAATTACAATATAAAAGCAGCTTTTTATTCTTATCGGGTATTTTATTTAGATTACTTTCTATTTCGGCCATGGGGAACAATAAGGCTCCTTCTATATGTCCTACATCATATGATGACTTATTTCTACAGTCCAGTATTAAAACATTAGGATCTTTTAGCATTTTTTCAAACACTACGCCCCTTACAGAGGTATAATTAATGGTGTTGTAATTGTACTGGTTGATTCCGTCAGCATTGTAAATTTGGGTAAACCTATTCTCGACCAAGATTTGGGCTGCTTTAAAGCTTTCATCATTGGTTTCGGAATATATGTAGATAGGCTTATTTTTCCAATCTTCTATTTCTTTTAAACGGTATTTGATTTCGTTTACCGGAATGTTTATGGAATGTACAATATGTCCTTTTTTATATTGATCATATGTTCTTACATCTATTACCAAAATAGAATCTTTGTTGGAATCGGAATTTAAATATTCAAGTCTTGAGCCCTTAACATCCTCAACTTCTACTTCTATACCGCATGAAATTAGCGATATATTTATAATTAAAACAATAAAAAGAAAAAATTTTATCTTCATAATTTAATCTCCCAAAACTTAAATAATCCGAGTTTATTATAATGACTTTTAAACTTAGTGTCAAAAGGTTTGTTCTTACATTTCTCTTTCAAATATTATTGGTTCATCTCCCGTAGGTGTTGCATCATTTATGCTTAACTTAATTTTTGTCCAAACCATCCGCTGTACATTTTTCTTTTCACTTAATTCAAGCATATAAAATTTATTTGTACCTTTTTCGGGCTTCATTTGTATTATTATCTTGTCATTGATTTCAAGAAGATTAAAATAACCTTTTTCAATATCTTCAGAGCGGGTAAACATATATAAATTACCTGAAAGTTCTAAAAAGGTATTGTTTATCGATTTCCATTGATTTGAAGATTTAGATAAATTTTTTTTTGTTTTTTCCGCATTATTTTCTCTTTGGGCTGTATTATTTAAAAGTAAATTGGTGTTTTTTTTGTAGTTTCCGTTCCAAAGGGATGCTGTTCCGAATTTAATTCTTAAAACATCTTCTATTACCCGTACCTGTATTTCATCAAGTCCTTTTATTTCTATTTCGACTCGTCTTATAATATTCGGAATTGATTTATTGTTTGTTGTAAAAAATAAACCGTATCTTCGCGGAAGAGTAGTTTTTATTTCATATATTTCTTCAACATTATCCAAGTTAAAAATAATATGACTGTCGTTTTTGTCAAAATAAACACTTCTGCCGGTTTCTTTATTTCCCTCCTCTTGGAACCACAATCCCGATAAAAAGTCGATAAAGGATTCCATGTTTCCGCTTTGAAGTTTTCGTAAAAGCTGAACCTCTATTTTTTCGCCCGGTATTGTTTTTTGTAGGCCTTCTTCATATTTTTTTGTTTTAGCGTTCCATGTATATTCTGTTTCAATTTGGTTTAAAGTATTCGGTGCCGAAGGATCGGAGTTGTAAGTGTATACCCTATATGAAGATAGGCTTGATACGGTTTCTTCTTGAGTTTCAATTTCCTTAATCTGAATCTGCATATCCGCATGTAAATCGGCTATTTGAGCAAGCTGAACACTTCCGTTATTATTTTTTGTAATGGTTTGGATTGATAAGACCTGCCTATTGTCCGATGTCATTCCGGAATAAATAAGGGATTTAGGATCTTCAGTCAAATTCATAATGTAGAATGTAAGAGACTTAGGCTGTGTGATTGTTGTCCGTATTTCTTCAACCCTATCCCATTTTTGAGTTATCGGGTTTTGAATTGAAATAAGCAGATATAAAAAAGGATCTAATAGTTTTTTTACGGCAATAATTTGGTCTTCTACACCGTCTTCATTTAAATCATCCGAAATAGCATCAACAAAGGCTTCGTCATTTAATAGTTCCAAAAATATTTTTGTATCTGTATTTGGAGAATCATTTTCGTTTTTTTTATCTTGATTATCTATTTGTGAAGAAACTATGGGAATTATCGTTTGCGTTACAATCTTTTCTTCCTCTTTTTTATTTGAATGTATAAACTTTAAATAAATTAAAGAGCTTAATACAATCAAAATAATAAGAGCTGCAATAATATACACTATTTTTTTGAACATACTTTGTTAAAATCCTTATTCTTGATTATGGTTACGGATTATCTTTTTTTTATTAAGACTGTGTTTTCATCTGAACGGAGTCTTTCTTTGCCGTCATTGTTTAATAAATCGGAAAAAAGAGCCTTGCTGTTTTTAACTACTCTTTCTTGAAGTCCCATATCAACAGTAATTTCATACCAGTTGTCGTGCTTGATAATTCTTGATTCCACTAAATAGGGGCTTGAAAACTTTTTTTGTTTACCGCGGTATTTTGAAGTTAAAGGAGCATCTTGTTCAAGATCGGTGAGCATAAAAAGAACCTTATACCTTCCGTTTTCGCCTCTTTCGGTTATTGCTTCCTGTATTTTATCAAGAGCTTTTCCTACATCAGTAAATCTTCCGTTAGGACGAATTTTACTTACCGTTTGTATAATCTTGTCTGTATCTTCCTTGCCTTTTACATCAATCGAAACCAAATGTTCCGGACTTTCATAAAACTGATAGAGGCTTATCCAATCTCCATTGATAATAATTTCTCCTATAAGTTCATCAAGAACCCACTGCTTAAGACTGTCAAATTTTCCGGGATCCTGCATAGATAAGGACTTATCAATCATAATAATCATATCGACAGGCATCGTTCTTTCACCTGCATTTAAGTTAAATAAAACTCCCGTTAAAAGTAAAAATATAAAAATAAGCTTTTTAATTTTCATAAATACTCCTTTTTAATCACTTATATACAGTATTATATAACATATTCATAAAAAAATCATCAACTTTAAATAAAAACTCTTTACATTCTGCAAAATATGTTTATAATTATATAATAGTGATGTATATTGTAATGTAACAAAATTGCTAAGACTAAGGAGAGATAAGAATGGCAAATTTAGATCTACCGCAGAGCCCTAATGTGTTCCATCCCGAAAAGCCCAGTGCTGTCGGTTCAAGAAACTCATTGGCTCAAGACTATCGTGATCAGCAGAAAGAAGTAAATCAGCTGATTGAAGAAGAAACAAATAAAGTGTTACACCATTTGACCACAAAACTTCCCAAAGAGGTTCTTGAAAGATTAGACGTTATGGGCGGTGTTAAGGAAAAATTGTATAACTACTTTAACCAGAACTACCAGAACATGTTCAACCGATACATGGTAACGGCTGAAGATGAAATGCTCAAAAAGGTTCGCGGATTTATCGATCGGGAAGAAATGAAGGTTTTAGACCGCTATACTCCGAAAGAAATCGCTACCCTTCTTGATGCAGTCGGCGGAGCCGATAAGTTTAACACAGGCGAAATCGAAAAATCGATTGTAAATATGTACGGACACTTACAGGGACATGTACAGCGCGGTGTTAACGATTTGGAAACCTTGACAAACTCATTGTTAAGACAAAAAACGGACGTAGGTGCCTTCGTTCGAGGTGAAAATGCCTACTCAATCGTAAAATGTGCATTTAAGGACAGCCTTTACAAGCCTAAGACTGTAACTGATGTAAAACTTTCAGTAAACATTCTTGATTCCGAGTTAATCAGCCCGATCTTCCAGTATCAGGCAACTGTTGAATATCTTATCAAGGATCTCTTGTCGAATCATTATATGGATGCTATCGATAAGGAAATCGAAAAAGTTAAAGATCAGAGAATCGACCAGGGCTTGGATGAGCTATCGGACGGCGAAATCGTATTTACAAAGATCGAAAAGGTTCCCGGTATTACGGATGATGATGTTGAAAATCCCAAGAGCAAGAGATATGATGTAGTATCCAAGCAGCTTATGGAAAGAATTAACAACTTGAGAGCTGAAATCGATCCCGAAACATTTGATCAGCTTAATATCAGGGAAAATATCAAAAAGATTATCGACCTTGAAAACATCAGAAACCGCGGATTCAACACAGCCATCAACTCGATTACCTCAATCCTTGATACTTCAAAGATGGGATATCAGTACATTGAAAACTTGAAGAATGCCCGTGAACTTATTTTGCGTGAATATGATGACACAGATATCGCTAATCTTCCTGATGAAAGATATCAGATCAGACTCAAGTACTATGACAATGCTCAATTAATTGCAGAAAGACAGGCTTATGAAGTAATGATGAGCTCTTTCGAAACAGAAATTCAGCACTTGTGGGATGTAGTAAGAGCCACTTACGACAAATCCAAGTTTATGACAAAGCTCACAGACTTTGATGATTTGGCAAACAGATACAAGAAATTCATTAAACGAAAGTACAAGGATCAGTCAGGTGAACCCGTATATGAAGACACAGCTAAGGTTTGGGATGAAATCTCCTTTGTTAAGGCTCCCGAAACTGAAGTTGAAAAAATGAACAGAACCTATGTCTACGAAAAAGAAAAGCTCCGCAAGAAGCTTATCATCATGCGCAAGAGAATGAAGGATCTATATGATTATCAGTATCCTATCGAAAGACGCGTTATTGAAGACAGACTTTCGTTCTTAGAAGCCGAATTCAACAAATTCGATTATTTAATCAACCCCTTCCACCTACAGCCGGGACTCTTGCTTGATATCGACATCACATCTATCAAGAGAAAGAAGGCAACCTTGGACGGAATGGCCAACGTGCTTAACGAATTCTTGCACGGTGTATCAAAGGGCTTTGCCGACGCAGCATTTGCTTCGTTCAGCCGCAGACGATCCACAGTTCGAGCCGATATCGCACAGAGCTTTGCCGGTGCCGAGGATGATCCTAAGGCAGGTGAGGTTGCAGGCCGCTCTCAGTTTATCGATATGCTGAACAGCACTCCTGCCCTTGAAGCTCCCGCAGCCGAGGCCGTAAGTGCTCCTGCAAAACGCCGAGGACCCAAAAAGGGTGCTGTTAAGTCAGCAAAAACAGGCTCTGTTGATGCAGGACGAGGCCGACGAAAGGCTAAGTCTGGAATTAAAGAAATTTAATTTGTAATTTTAGAGCTTAACTGATTAAAAATTAAGCCCCTGGAACAACCCCGTTTCGGGGGCTTTCGCTTAAAAAAGGAGTAATTATGGTTAACATGACTAATTTTTTTGTTCCGCTTGCCAAAAAGACTGATTTTAATGTTTCGGTTAAACATATTCAGTCTGTTATAGAAATTTTAGAGGATTGCGATCCCAAGGAAAACATTGCGGACAGGATAAATATGATGATAAGAGAACAGACGATCAAGCCCGAACAGGTTAGATCCATCCTTTCTGTTTCTCTTCTTGATAAATGGAATTATAAAGTTGTATCTGAAAATTTGAAGTTTATATTGGATGACGCATCAGCCTTTGTTGCTGAGGCAGCTAAGTGGACAGGTGTCGATATTGTTTTGGGATATGATCATCCCGATTTGGGTTTTATCGTTATAAACCCTAAAAACCCTGCTGCAGCCCAAGTTATTCAAGGGTTTAGAAAGAATGAGCTTTTGCTCATTTTTGTCGGAAAACAGGATAGGGGTGCTGTTGATGCAGCTCTGGCCGATTCCGTTATTTCTGCCATCCATAAACTATTTGAAAAGAAAGCCTGCTCGGTGCCTGCATCAGTAAAATCAGGCCCGTTTATATATGTTGAGCCTAAAAAGGCTGCTCCCGTAAAAGTGAAAAAAGCTGCTGCAAAAAGGCCCGGTAAAAAAGTTCAGGCTCCATCCGCTCCTGCTGCAAAAGTACAGGCTAGTTCCGTTCCGTCTCATTTGGAACGCCCTTCTGCCATTTCGACAGGTCCAAAAAAAATGTCTCAGCTTCTTTCAGTTCCTGTTTCAAACGAGCTATTCCATAACGGAAATGTTGAAGCATGGAAGAGGATTATACGAAGTTATACTGCAAAATATCAAGATGCCGAAGTTATGATATATTATGACGGAGAGCGTATTGTAGATATAAATACCTTATTTAAATGGGGAAAGGTTAAACACGGAAGCTCCATCCAATTTGCCGTTTCTGCACAGGAGCTTAATGACCTTTCAAAGTTATCAAAATATTTTAGGCAGGGTGCCAGTCCCATGTTTGAAGCTTTTTTGCGCGGCTCGCCTGATACGGTTTTAAATCTATTTTAAGGAGTAAAAAGTGAAAATAGCTAATAATATACATTTTTTTAACAGTAAAGAAACAGTAGGCAAAAAAGTTGACAAAAACTTATTGGGTATTAGAGGAAGACAGGCAAATGAGTTTGCAGAGCTAAAGCTCCCCATTTTGCCTGGTATCATAATCGATGCTTCGGTTGTACAGGATATAGGGGATGCAAATATATACTCCGAAATAGCTCCCTATTTAAGCAAATTCGGTGCAGAAGTAAAGAAAACATACGGAGATGATGAATCGCCAATGCTTTTAAAATTGGTTATTTCGCCCAATATGCTTATTACAAGCTATCCCACCCTTCATAACTTCGGTCTTACCAAGGATACGGTAATAGGCTTCCAAGAAAATGTAGGTGAGGATTTTGCTGCAAACGAAGTTCTGTTTTTGCTTAACGGTATTTTAACCGTTGTCCTTAAAATAGAAGAATTGGAAAAAAACGAAAAGAAAGTTGCAGATTTGGAAAAAGCCTTACAGGAAATTAAGGCTTCTATGAGCTCAGGTAAGATGAGTGTTAAACCTTGTGCCATCATGGACAGGTACGCTAAGTTTTTACCGGATCATTTCTTTGATGATTATAAGGTTCAGCTTGAAGAATCTATCCGCCTTATCGGCCGTCTTTTAACCCTTGAAGAAGATACCGATCATGATGTTGCTCTTTTGATTCAGCCCATGGTTTACGGCAACTACGGCAAGGATTCATATTCCGGTTCTTTTTTCAGCCGCAATATTGTAAACGGCGAGAAAAAATTGCAGGGTCAGTTCTTTGCCGAAAAATTCAATGAGGTAAATGCTGAAGGCAAGGATATTAACTCCATAAAGCCCGAATACCTAAAGCACCTCCAGCAGATTGCATGGCAGCTTGAAGATTATACAAAGGATATACGAAATATCCGCTTTACTATCGAAGCCGGAAGACTCTGGCTTATCGAGCAAAAAATCCGTTGAGGCTAAGAGCACAATCTCAATGGTTCAAATCTTGCTTGACTTATACAACAGAAAGATTGTAGATGCCGAATATGTTGTCCGTGCCGTTAAGCCCGGTCAGTTAAACGAGATTTTGCACCCCGTAATCGATATTATGAGTACAAAGGGGATGAAGTCTTCAAAGGGCGGTATTGCGGGAGCTCCCGGTGCTGCCGTAGGAAGGGTCTACTTTACGGCCGACTCCCTTATCGAAGCTCAGAGGGCTGCCAAGCTTCAGGGCATGGATACAAGATGTATTCTCTGTATGCCTGCAACCTACGCAGGGGATGTAAAGGGTATTGAAGTTTCTACAGGCGTTATATCGAATGAAGGCGGCTATTCTGCACACGCTTCAGTTGTTGCCCGGCAGTACGGTAAAATATCTTTGGTACGCCCCGATATGAAGATAAGCGGAAAAAAAGCCGTGATTGAGGGTGTTACAATCAACGAAGGCGACTATATTACTCTAAATGTTCCTTATTACGGCGACTCTACTGTTTATTTCGGTGAGGCTAAGCTCATTGAGCCGGATCCCGAAACCTCAGGCCTTTTGGATTTTATAAGCCTTGCAAAGGGCTTCTTATCCAGCTTCCATGTAAGAGCCAATGCCGACAGTCCCCGTGATGCACAGCTTGCCTTGGACTTCGGTGCTGAAGGTATAGGTCTTTGCCGAACCGAACATATGTTCTTTAATGAGAAGAGAATAAATGCTTTCCGAGAAATGATTTTAGCTCCAAGCGAAGCTGAAAGAAAAAAGGTGCTTGATAAACTTCAAAAAGTACAAACGGAAGATTTCTACGGTATCTTTAAGGCTATGGACGGTAAAGAGGTTACTATCCGCTTGTTGGATGCTCCCTTGCACGAATTCCTGCCTCATAATGATGTTGAGCTTGATGCCTTTGTAAAGTACTTGACAGCTCAAAAGAAAAAGGTAAGCAAAAAAGAATTGGCTGCGAAAATTGAAAAACTTTCCGAAATCAACCCCATGCTTGGACACAGAGGCTGCCGAATTGCAATTACCTATCCCGAAATTTATGCTATGCAGATAAGGGCTATTTTTGAAGCTGCATACAAGCTTAAAAAAGAAAATGTTGATGTACGCCCCGAAATTATGATTCCTCTTATCATGAACTTTAGAGAGCTTAAGCAAATCATTTACGGCAAAAAGATAGAAGGTCATGCCTATGCCGGTATAGCTTCTATTGCCGATGAGGTAAAGGCAGCCGTAAAGGGCGGAGACCTTGAATATAAGGTCGGAACAATGATTGAGCTTCCTGCTTCAGCCCTCAGTGCCGACGAGATTGCAAAATATGCAGAGTTCTTCTCTTTCGGAACAAATGACCTGACTCAGACTACCTTGGGTCTTTCGAGGGATGACTTTAACAGCTTTATGCCCGACTACACCATGTATGACCTTATCGACGGAAACCCGTTTGCAGTGCTTGACAGCCGTGTAAGGGACTTAATCGAAATAGCTATTCAGCGCGGAAAACTTACCCGCCCTGATTTGCACCTAGGTCTTTGCGGAGAACACGGAGCCCGTCCCGAAAACGTACGCTTCTGTATGGAAGCGGGATTAAACTACGTTTCATGTTCATCTTATTCCGTACCGATTGCCCTGCTTTCTATTGCACAGGTTGAGCTTGAAAATGCTGAAAAGGCCGGAATAAAACTTGAGCCTAAGGCTATTACCATACGGAAGGTTTCTTCGGCAAAAACTAAATCTGCCGGAAAAAAGGCGGCCCCTGCTAAAAAAGCAACGGCCGAAAAAAAGCCCGTAGAGGCTAAAAAAAAGGCTGCTTCAAAAAAAGCTTCAGGCACAAAAAAATCTAAATAATTTTATACGGCTCCTTTTGGAGCCGTTTTAAATTCATTTTATCTTTAGGAGTTATATATGGAATATAAAATAGTAGGAGAATCTTTTCCGGCTGTAATATGTAAACTTAGAGCCGGTGAAACAATGGTAAGTCAGTCCGGCGGAATGGCTTGGATGAGTTCAGGCATTTCTATGGCAACATCTGCAGGCGGTTTAGGAAAGGTCTTGGGAAGAATGTTTTCCGGTGAGAGCTTATTTTTAAATAAGTATACGGCAGATTCTGAAGGCGAAATTTCTTTTGCATCAAGGTTTCCCGGTACAATTAGAGCTTTTGAGATAAACTCAAACTCTTCTTTAATCGTTCAAAAATCAGCCTTTTTGGCTTCGACAGAAGGAGTCGAGCTTTCAATTCATTTTCAAAAAAAATTAGGAGCAGGATTTTTCGGCGGAGAAGGTTTTATTATGCAAAGGCTTTCAGGAAATGGAACTGCATTTATCGAGATTGACGGATCCGCAGTGGAGTATACATTAGCTCCCGGACAGTCTATGATTCTGGATACAGGCTATCTTGCAGCTATGGAAGATACCTGTTCTATGGAGATTCAGATGATAAAGGGAGTTAAAAATATGCTTTTCGGCGGAGAAGGCTTGTTTAATACTAAGGTTACAGGCCCGGGAAAAATCATTATTCAGACCATGCCGATCTATGCCGTTGCACAAATTTTAAGTCCTTTCTTTGCAGGAACAAAGTCCTAAAAACTTAATTGGAGAATTTTATGGCGAAAATGCAGATCGTAAAATCGGAAGATTTCGGCTATGACTTTATTTATGATAATTATTTACCGGCCGGTAAAGACGAATATTATCTCAGGTTTAAACAGACAAATAAAAGCGAACATAATTACCGCAGATTAAATTCGGATGAAATAGAACGCCTGATCAAAAACGGAAATTCCAGCACCGACTGGACAAAGGTTCTTGTAGAAGATCCTTTTGATACCGATTTGATAACGAACAGTTTATTTGCCGGTTTAGTCCGAATCGGGTCAATCCAAAATTTCTATTTAAAATACCACGATTTTACGGTCCCGGTAGGCATAACAAACAGCAAGATTATTGCCTGCGATATAGGCGAAAACTGTGCAATTCACTATTGTGCCTACCTTTCCCATTATATAATAGGCGACAGAGTTATTTTGAGCCGGATTGATGAGATGTGTACAACCAATCACTCAAAATTCGGCGAAGGTCTTGTAAAAGACGGTGAAAACGAAAAGGTCCGTGTAACTATAGACACTCTCAATGAGGCCGGCGGAAGAGAGGTTTATCCGTTTTATGATATGATTACGGCTGATGCATTTTTATGGGCAAGGTACAGGGATGAAACAAAGCTCATAAAAAGGTTTGAAGAAATAACCCAAAATTCTAAAGACTCTAGCAGAGGTTATTACGGTGAGGTCGGTTCCGATTCTGCAATAAAAAGCTGCCGCATTATAAAAGATGTTAATTTCGGTTCTTCAGTATACGTTAAAGGAGCAAATAAACTTAAAAACTTGACCGTAAAATCGACGGCCGAAGAACCCTCTCAGATAGGGGAGGGCGTAGAGCTTGTAAACGGTATAATAGGTCTTGGTTCAAGAGTATTTTATGGGGTAAAGGCTGTCCGCTTTGTAATCGGCAATAACTGTGAACTTAAATACGGAACAAGACTGATACATTCGATTGTCGGAGATAACTCTACAATTTCATGCTGCGAGGTTCTAAATGCTCTTATCTTCCCTTATCACGAACAGCATCACAATAATTCTTTTTTGGTTGCCGCTATGATTCAGGGACAGTCCAATATGGCTGCAGGAGCGACTGTCGGTTCCAATCATAACACAAGAGGAAATGACGGCGAGATTATCGCAGGCCGAGGATTTTGGCCGGGGTTGTCTACAACCCTAAAACATAACAGCCGATTTGCTTCCTTTGTTATTTTGGCAAAGGCTAATTATCCAGCCGAACTTGATATTCCTTTTCCGTTTAGTTTAGTTTTAAATGATGCACATGAAGACAGACTTGAAATTATGCCGGCATATTATTGGATGTACAATATGTACGCCATCGAACGCAATAATAAAAAATTTTTAAAAAGGGATAAAAGGATAACAAAAACTCAGCACATTGAAACTAACTATCTTGCCCCCGACACTGTTGCCGAAATTTTAAATGCCCGCTCTCTTCTTGAAAAATGGATAACTGCCGCTTGGATTGCAGCCGGAAAACCTCCTTTAAGTATAGATGAAATTCTTAAAGAAAAAAAAGAAGAAGCAAAAAAACTTTTTGTAAAAGGCGAGAATATTGAAAGATCCAAACGCACTGTAAAAATCATCAAGGCTATCGAATCTTATGAGGCCTATCGGGATATGCTTATATGGTACGGAGTTACAACCTTTGCCGAATATTTTGATAAAGATTTAGAAAAAGCTAAAACAAATATTGAGGACTTTAAGATTCAGGAAGAATTTGATTTTAATTGGGTGAACATTGGGGGGCAGCTAATCCCCGAAAAAAAACTCGACTCGATTAAAGAAGATATAAAGGCCGGTAACCTTAATACATGGCAGGATATCCACAAATCCTATGATGAAGCCCATGATGCTTATTGCCGTGATAAGGCGGAAAATGCTTATGCTGTTCTATGTAAAATTATGAAGGTAAATAGTTTAGATAGAATCCTTTGGAATACTCTCTTAGATAAAGCTGCTGCAATAAGAAAATATATTGAAGAACAAATATTCTACACAAAGAATAAGGATTATAATAATCATTTTAGGGATATAACATACCGAAATGCTGAAGAAAGAAAGGCTGTTTTGGGAACTGTTGAAGATAATGCCCTAATTATTGAATCAAAAAAAGACACGGAGTATTATCTGAGCCTTTTTGAAAAATGTAAGGCTTAAATTATTATGGAAAAAGAAACGGAAAGTTTTAAACACACAAAGGCTGCCGAAATGATTTTGCTTTTGGATAGGGTATATAAGGAAATTGAAGAAGCCGAAGCGGAGTGGATGGCTAGGTGTCCAATCAAATGCATTGACGGCTGCGGAGCCTGCTGTATTCATTTTGAACCGGAAATTTATGAAGTCGAAGCTCTTTATCTTGCGTCATGGCTTGTTTTTCATCAAAGAGAAAGAGCCTTACAAATACTTGAAGGGAAATTTAATGAAAATGTTATGGATAAAGAAAACGGGTGTCTTCTTTTTGATATTGATAATCCTTATCATTGCACCGTGTATGGAGGGCGTTGTTTGATATGCCGTCTTTTCGGTTATTCCGGAGATAGAGGCAAAGATTTTTCTGTCCGCTGGCGGCCATGTAAATATCTTGTTTCAATGGATAAGAATCTTTCTGCATCTAAGATTAAGCAATATTCTCAAAATGATTTGATTGATACATTCGGTACTTTGCCCCCGGTAATGAGCGATTTTACTTCAAGAATTTTATGCTTTATGACTGAGGGTTCTTCCCATCCTCTTCCGATGCGGGAAGCCTTACCGGCTGCAATTTCTAAAATTCTTATGCTTGAAAAATATTCTCATAATCCTGAATTTGAACCCGATACGGATCCTGAAACGCCTCCTCTTGCATCGTAGTAAATTGGGCTTATTCACTTTTTTTTATCTTTGTGTTAGTATCGCGGCCATGGAAAATACACAACTAACTCAAGGGGTAAATGAAAATGACCCCATTAAGAAAACGAATTTCTTGCCGGTAATTTCCGGACTCTTTGTAGGCGTTTTGGTTTTGTCGAATATTCTTGCGGCAAAGATGGTACAGCTTGGCCCCTTCGTTTTTGACGGAGGTACCCTTCTTTTTCCTTTTTCGTATATTTTTGGAGATGTTTTAGCTGAGGTCTACGGTTATAGGGCTTCACGAAAAGTTATTTGGACCGGCTTCTTGATGCTTCTTATTATGAGCCTGAATGTTTGGCTTATAAGTGTTCTTCCTGCCGAATCGGAATGGATATTCCAAAAAGATTTTGAGAACATTCTTTTACAGATGCCCAGAATTTCTGCAGGCAGCCTGTGCGGTTATTTTATCGGAGAATATTCAAACTCGGTTGTTTTATCTAAGTTAAAGGTTATAACAAAGGGCAGGCATTTGTGGCTTAGAACAATCAGTTCTACATTGGTAGGTCAATTTTTGGACAGTATCGTTTTTGTTGCTGTTGCTTTTTTAGGCCTTTATAGTATAGATGTTCTTATTGTAATGGTTCTTTCAAATTATATTTTTAAAACTTTTATTGAAGTTATTTTTACGCCTTTTACTTATAAAATAATAGCCTTTGTAAAAAAATATGAGCAGCTTGATGTTTATGACTACAATGTAAGTTATAATCCCCTGCCGGGAAAATAGGCTTAAAAAAATACCCATCCTTAAAAATTTAAGGATGGGTCAAACTCATAACTTTCTTACTTGATGATTTTTAATTTATACTAAACTTTAAATTTCATAACTTCATCAGCCAGGCCTTCAATACTTTTTTTGTTCTTTTGGGTAATCCCTTGCACTTCCTGAACTGCATTATTTATTTGTAGGGCACCCGATGCCATTTCATTCATTCTGTTTGTAATTGTGCGGGTAAGCTCATCAAGTTTTCCCATCTCTTGAGCGATTCCTTCTCCGCCTTTAAGCATCTCTGACGAGCCTTGCTTAACCTCCTGTGTTACAGTGTTAATGTTTCGGATAGCAATTAGCACTTCTTTGCTGCCGTTTTCTTGCTCGCTCATGGCTTCCATAATGCTGTTACTCATATCTTTTACATTTTCTGCAAGTGCAAAGATTGAGTTAAATTTCCCTTCAACAGCTCTGGCTGATTCAGCCAATATGTCTATTTCTCCCGAAAGATTTTTGAGTGTCGAGGTAATGGTTTTTCCTTGAGCACTGGATTCTTCTGCGAGCTTCCTTATTTCATCGGCTACTACGGCAAAGCCTTTTCCGGCCTCGCCTGCATGGGCAGCCTCAATTGCGGCATTCATAGCCAGCAGGTTTGTTTGGCTTGCAATGTGCTGTATAACATTTGAGGCTTCCATTAAACTTCCCGATTCTTCGGATATTTTTTGTGTTACTGTGGTTGCATTAGAAACATTGTCCTTACCTTCTGCTGTGGCACTCGCTAATTCCCTGATAATATCGTTACTCTTACCTAAGGTTTGTGTGATTGAAGCAATGTTTGCAACCATTTGCTCTATAGATGAAGATGACTCGGCAACGCTTGCAGCTTGAGTTTCGATACTGCTGTTCAGCTGCTTTATTGTTCTGATAATTTGTTCTACGGTTGCAGCTGTTTCGGTAACGCTTGCTGCCTGAGTTAGAGTCTGCTCCTTAATGTTGTCTATATTTGAGTTAATCTCTTCAACAGCACTTGCCGTTTGCGTCATATTGCTTGCAAGCTCATCCCCTATAAACTGCATATTATTTGTATTTGATTCAACCGATTTAATGGAATTGCCTATCTTTTCGATTGTCTGATTAAAATATTTTGAAAGAAGGGTAACTTCATCATTTCTTGTTACAGGCAGTCTGACCGTTAAATCTCCTTCACCTTGAGCGATGTCTTTTAAGGCCAACACAACTTTTTGCAGAGGTAAGATCATTCTGCGTGTTACAATAAATGTTGATATTAAAGCTGCACCCAAGAGGGTTACACCTGTTACAACCATCAGATATTGAAGACTTTTTACCGTATCCAAAAACTCGTTAACAGGTGCCCTTATTACGACTATCCAACCTGTTGACTGCATAGTGGCATACGAACCGATATTTTCTTCTCCGTTAAAAGTGTAATAACCGATCGATGTTTTGTTTGACTGCATAGCTTGTTTTGCAAAATTTGCAATCGATATTAATGACGGATTTGTTTTTGCGTTTTCTTGAAAATTATCCTGATGTAAAACCAAGTCCCTGTTACGGTGGGCAATGGCATTGCCGCTTCTTCCCAAGATAAAACAATAACCGTTTCTTCCGACCGTAATATGATCTATATCGTCAGAAAGCTCTGTACCGGGGGTATCGGCTGCAAGTACTCCTATTATCTTATTATTGTAATCGTAGACAGGTACTGAAAGAGTATTTACAAGACTTCCGTCGGATCTTGAAATATAAGGTTCAGATACAAACGGCTTTCCAGCCAAAGCCTTTTTAAACCATTCGCGGTCACTCACATTAAATATTTTTCCGTCGAGGGTATGGCAAGTTCCGTCTATATCCGTTATTGCAAATTCGGATATTCTAGGGTTAAAAGCGGCTTCCTTTTTTAAATAAGCTATTTTCTCGGAGTATGGAGTATCTGTATTTCTTAATTCCGATGCACGGGATGCACTTGAGACAAAATTCAAAAAAGAATATACCATCGCATCTATGATACCTGCCGTGTCGGCAGCTTTATCGGTTAAATGGAGTTCTATTTTTTGAAGAATTGCCTTTCTTGCCATAAGGGCACCTATAATCCCTTGGGTGGATACGGAAATAACAACGATTAAAGCAAAAAGAATAAGGAGCTTTTTTCCCATTGAAAATATTTTGTCTTCCGATACACCGTTTCGCATAGCTAGTTCTTTTTTTGTAGTAGATTGTGCAACAACTAATTCTCTATCGTTCATTTTTCCTCCTAAAACACACTGTAGATTATTTCTTATAAATATTTTACACCCATATTGTGAATAATGCAAGTTAAATTTGCCGAGATTGTATAATATTTTATTTGATTTAGGTTTGAGGAGAATATTAAATATATAAGGGCAAATCTTAGCTGTTTGCCCCTTTGTTAAATTTTAAATTTCTTTACTTCGTCTACAAGATTTTGAATGCTGTTTTTATTTTTTTGTGTAATCAGGTTGACTTCTTGGACTGCATCGTTTATCTGTGTTGAACCTGCTGCCATTTCGTTTATACTATTAGTGATAGTTTTACCTAATTTTTCAAGTGTGGACATTTCGTTTGCAACATTTTCACTTCCTGCGAGCATTTCTATTGATCCGTTTTTAACTTTTTCGGTAACATCAGTTATGTCGCGGATAGCTTCAAGAATTTCGGTGCTTCCTACAGACTGTTCCTTCATTGCCTGATTGATAACATCTTCTTGGTTGGAAATGTTTGTTGTAAGCTCATATACCTCATCAAAATTTTTTCTCGGCCCCGCTGCCTGCAATTATAAGATTGTTTATTATTTCTATAGATTCTTTTAGAACCGTACCAATTTGTTTACCTTGGGCATTAGATTCTTCAGCTAATTTTCTTATTTCGTCGGCAACAACAGCAAATCCTTTTCCGCTTTCTCCTGCATGGGCTGCTTCTATGGCTGCATTCATAGCCAAAAGATTTGTCTGGCTTGCTATGTTTTGAATAACTAAGCTGGCTTCGACAAGGGAGTCGGATTTTTCTGCAATTTTTGTAACAACCGAGTTGGCTGTTCTTGCACCTTCTTTTCCTTTTAAGGTCTTTTCATGAAGATCTTTGATTAAGTCGTTGTTTTTATCAAGAATTTGGCTGATTGAATGTATGTTTGCGACCATCTCTTCGATTGATGAAGATGAGCGGCCTATGCTGGCGTTTTGAACTTCAATGCTTTCGTTTAAAACTTTTATTGTTTTGATGATTTGTTCGATAGTCTCTGCTGTTTTTGCCCGGCTTTCAGACTGAGTATGAATTTGTTCACGGACATTTTCTACATTGCTGCTGATTTCGTTTACTGCACTTGCCGTTTCTGTCATGTTTGTAGAAAGGACAGCTCCTATTTGATTCATTGAATCAACTTCTTTTCTGAGAGAGCTGATCATGTGACTGATGTTATCCAGTGAGGAGTTAAAATAGTTTACCAGTTGCCCTAGCTCATCTTTCTTTTTATATGTGAGTCTATCTGTGAGTTCACCCTTAGAAATTTTTTCAAGTACTTCACTTACCTTCTTAAAAAAAGCTAAAAGTCTGTTTGAAAAAATAAAAACACCGATTAAGCAAAGAATAATTAGCCCTACACCTATAAGTATCATATTTTGGATAATGTTATCGAACATGGAAACTATTTCATAGTTTTCAACAAGTGTTACCAGTTTCCAGTTAAGTTCTTGTATCGGAAAAACCTTGACCTGCCAATTTTTTCCGTCTATTTTTAATTTATGTGAGCCTTTATTTATGTTTTTTAGTTCAGAAAAAGCCTCAATCCCAGATTGATCTATATTCTTATTATTTATTTCGGGATGAGCCGGATCAGCAATTATTATACCGTCATCTTGAATCAGCATTGCGTAACCTGTATTCCCTATTTTTATATTATTTATAAAACCTGTCAGTTCATCAAGGCTTATATCGATTCCGAGTACTCCGACAAAATCATTTTTAGGAGAGTGAACGGCTTTTGCAAAGGCGATTACAGCCTTCCCATTGGTAGAAATATAGACAGGTGTGATGATTACATTTTCGGCATTTTCTTTAGCCTTGATATACCATGATCTGGTTCTGGGATCATAGCCGGGTGCTTCGTCTGCTCCGGATGAGGCATCTCCTCCCCATTTTGTACCCAGATAAACCGCATCAAATTCCGGAAAATTATTTGCGGCATTTTTTAAGATCAGATTCAGTTTTTTTTGAGAAACATTATCATAGCTTTCGGGATCGGGTTTTTGTGTTTTGCTAAGATGATATTTCCTCAATGAGTCTCCTACATTCTTTATCTCGGCATTTTCACTCAAGGTTGTAACTATGTTCTTATTATTTTTTGTGAACAGTTTAAACATTTGTTCAGCAATGGAAACTTGTTGTACTATAATCTGATTGAATTGGTTTACGCTTGACCTATATACCTGGATCCCTATTATTGTACAAATTGAAAGGATGATTGCAATAATTGCAGAGGTAAAAGCTATAATAAATTTTGTCCGGATCGATAAACCTTTTTTTTGGTTATTAGTTTTCATGAGATTCTCCTAATTTCCTTGTGTTATTGAATTAGATATTCTATGCTTATATTAGGATTTATTCAAGCTGTTATATCGGTATTTATTGTTTTTTATAATTTATATTTTGAATTTACTGACTTCTCCTGCCAATATTTGTATATTTTGCTTATTTTTTTGAGTTATGCAGTTTACTTCCTCTACGGCCTTACTTATTTGGGTCGCTCCTGAGGCCATCTCATTTATACTGTCATTTATCATCCTTGTCATATCTTCAAGTTTTTTCATTTCTTTGGCGATGCCTTCTCCGCCCAAAATCATTTCGGCTGAGCCGCCCTTAACCTTTTCCGTTACGGAATTAATATCCCGGATTGCAGTTAGAATTTCCTTGCTTCCGTTTTCCTGTTCAAGCATCGCACTCATTATATTGTTACTCATTTCTTTTACATTTTCTGCAAGGTCAAAGATGACATTGAATTTCTCTTCTACGGTTTTTGATGAGGCGGAAAGCATATCTATTTCGTTGGATAAATCTTTTAGGGTTGAGGTTATTGCCTTACCCTGAGAGCTTGATTCTTCCGCTAATTTTCTTATTTCATCTGCAACAACGGCAAAGCCCTTTCCTGACTCGCCTGCGTGGGCGGCTTCTATTGCCGCATTCATTGCCAAGAGGTTTGTTTGGCTTGCAATATGCTGTATAACGCTGGATGCTTCAAAAAGGCTTCCGGATTCTTCTATTATTTTTTGAGAAAGAGAATTGGATTTTATAACGGTTTCTTTTCCGTTGGCGGTAGCCTCTGCAAGATTCTTGATTATTTCATCCGTTTTGGCGAGTGTTTTTGTTATCGAAGAAATATTTGCTGCCATTTCTTCGATAGATGCTGAAGATTCGCTTACGCTTGCCGCTTGATGCTCAATGCTTTCGTTTAATTGTTTGATTGTATTGATAATTTGCTCCACGGTTGAAACGCTTTCGTTAACGCTGGCGGATTGATTTATGGTTTGCTGCTTAACGCCGTCAATGTTTGCACTTATTTGATGGATGGCACTTGCCGTTTCGGTCATGTTGCCTGCAAGTTCGCTTCCTGTTTGAACCATCGTTTCGGCACTATTATGCACTGAGCGTAGAGCCGAGCTCATCTTTCCTATTGTCTGGTTAAAGTGAGAAGACATAGCCGTTATTTCATCATTACCTATTAAAGGAAGAGATACGGTTAGGTCTCCCTCTCCTACCTGTTGAAATACCGAAACTACCTTTAAAATAGGTTTTACTATTAAGCCTTGAAGGAGGCTTACTGTTATCAGAATTACTACAACCAAAATGCTTCCTGAACCTATCAAAGTATATATAACTGCATAATAAACTTTTGAGCTGATTTCTTCATTTATTTCGGTCATTTCTGTTCCGGCAAAAAGTACAAACTGTACTTCCCCATCTCGGACTATAGGCTTGTATTTTGTTATAAAATCTTTTTTTAAAATTAGTGCATGCCCGCTGTAGTCTTTGTTTTGAGATATTGCATCATAGGTTTTCGAACGGCTGAGATTTGTGCCCAGAGCCCTTTTTCCGTTTTCATCAAAAATTGTAGTAATGATACGCTGAAACTCATTGTTTTGGCGGGCAAAAACCGTGATTTCTACTCCAAGTTTTTTTGAAAGCATGTCTATTGTTTCGGGATCGACTGCCTTTTTTGTTCCCGTCAAAACAGAATCCCTGATACTCAAATTACCGTAAACGGTTTCAAGATACGTTTCTATTATTGCTAAATCTCCGTCAAGCTGATGAATTACACTGCTGTAAACAGCACTTTGAGATGTGGATTTGACTGCATACACACTTATTCCCGTTAAAATTCCTATAGCAAAAAGCAGTGATATAAAGAAAATTCCTCCTATTTTGAGAATGAGGCTTCTCTTTTTGGAACCTATTGATTTTGTAGAATTTGACATTTTTTTCTCCTTTTTCGATGCTTAATATATATTTTAACTCCGTACAACCAATATGTCAAGTTTATTTATTCCCATTTTTTTGCTAGTTGACGAAAGTGCGTAAATATGTAATAATAAATTCACACTAGGAGGCTTTAGATGCTAGCACTTATTATTGGTATTGTTTTAATCGCTTTTACGGTTATTGCAGCCCTTCCCATGGGCTTGGCGTGGGGACAGGATATTCTCTTATTTTTAAGAGGCGGCTTACCTATTTTTGCAGCCTTTGTCGGTCTTATTTCCGTATTTATAGGCATTGCCGATATCAAAGATAAACAGGACGCAAGAAAAGAAGAAGCAGCTATGAAGGCTGCCGAAAATAAAGCCGAGTAATTGTCATCTTTTTAAGTTATTGACACTTATTCTATATTTAGTTATAATGTCAGAACCCACATTATCTGCATATATTGTTTGTAGAAGGTATACATTAAATGAAAACTATTTTTTTAAAAGAACATGAAGCGCCTCGCTCTTGGTATGTTATTGATGCCGCCGGGAAGCCGCTTGGACGCGTTGCTGCTAAGACTGCAGCTATGCTGAGAGGAAAGCACAAGGTTGGTTTTGCACCTCATCAGGAAATCGGTGATTATGTCGTTATTATTAATGCCGAAAAAGTAGCCGTAACAGGAAATAAGGCTAAGGATAAGATGTACTATACTCACTCCGGTTATGTAGGCGGTTTAAAGTCAATCAACTTTAACGGTTTAATTGCAAAAAAACCGGCCGAACCCTTGATGATTGCAATTAAAGGTATGCTTCCTAAGGGTCCCCTTGGAAGAAAGCTTTTAACGAATGTTAAGGTCTATGCAGGCCCTGAACATCCTCACCAAGCACAGAACCCTATAGCGGTTGAAGTATAAGGAGCGTAAAGTGAAAAATATTGGAATGGGAACAGGCCGACGAAAAACTTCAGTGGCGCGAGTATACATTCGGGATGGTAAAGGTAAGTTAATGGTCAATGATAAAGACATTAACGAATATTTTGCTACTCCGGAACAAGTCCAAAAAGCAAAAGAACCCTTAATGGTTACTGCAGGTGAATCTAAGTATGATATTATAATCACTGTACGAGGCGGAGGTCTTACAGGCCAAGCCGGTGCGTGCTCTCACGGAATTGCAAGAGCCTTAGCTCAGGTAGATGCATCAAATCATGCATCCTTAAAGGCTAACGGACTGCTCACTCGTGACTCACGAATGGTTGAACGAAAAAAATTCGGTCAGCGCGGTGCAAGACGAAGATTCCAGTTCAGCAAGCGTTAATCCTTTTTCTATTGCGGATATATGCAGCACTTCTTCAGATTTGGTGAAAATCATCAATTCTGAAGGAGTGTCTTTTATAACAAGGCGTATTTATTTTGAAGATGATGATTTTGACGGCCTTGTAGACGGATGCGGCGGCCCTATAAGCGATGAATCGCTTGAGTCTCTGCTGAGTGCGGTAAAAATTTATGAGGCTGAGTGTACCGCTGCAGCCTATTTATATCGAGCTGAGCATTCAAGGTTTCAATTGGACATGAAGCTCAAAAAAAAAGGTTTCCTTGCTTCAGAGATTAGTCCGGCTTTGGATTATCTTGAAGATAAGGGGCTTCTTGATGACAGGCGTTTCGCCGGAGCATGGCTTAACACCAGAGTCATAAGTAAAAAAGAAGGCCGAAACAGATTGGCCTCCGAGCTTGCCCTAAGAGGTGTAAGCTTTAAAATTGTGGAAGATGTGCTTAATGAGTTTTTTTTGGAACATTCGGAAGAAAATATTTGCCGAATGGCCTTGGAAAAACACTTGGTAAATGGATTGGATAAGCCTAAGTTGCTGCGAAAAATGTATAGACTGGGTTTTTCCTCTGGCACTGTTAATATATGTTTGGAGGGAATTGAAAACAACACCGATTCTTTTTGAGTTTTGTTTCATTCTTACACTATGGGTAAAAGCGAAAGTAGAAGACGAGTTAAAATGTACTCCGCCCTTGAGGTTGCTAATATATGCGGAGTTGTAAATCAGACTGCCATTAACTGGATTAGAAACGGTTATTTAAAAGCTTTTAATACGCCGGGGGGGCAATATAGGGTATATTATGAAGACTTGCTCCTTTTTATAAAAGAAAGAGGCATGAAAGTTCCGCCTGAGCTGCAAGATTCATTGGATGATGCTCATTGGAATTCCATCATAGTTATAGATGATGATATTGTTTTAAATGAGGCTATCGCTTCATTTTTTGTTAAAAACCTGCCTAATTTAATCGTGTATAAATCTTTCGACGGTTTTGATGCCGGTACCAAACTCGTAAAGCATAAGCCCGGATTTGTAATTTTGGACATAGATCTTCCTGGAGTCAACGGTAAGGAAATATGCAAAAAAATAAAGACAGATCCTTTTTTTGGTCAGCCTTATATAATAGTTATTACCGGATTGGATGATGAAAGTTTAGAAAAGCAGATGAAAGATTTGGGTGCTGATGCTTTCTTTAGAAAACCGATAGATTTTAATGCCTTATTGAGTGAAATAAATGAGGTTGTAAGCTAGAGCTTATGACCCTTGATGAAGCAAAAAGTGTTATAATAGAGACGGGAAAAAGGCTTTTAACTTCCGGCTTGACGGTGCGGACATGGGGAAATGTTAGTGTCCGTATAAATGAAGATACTTTTGCTATCACTCCTTCAGGGTATGGTTATGAATATTTAAAGCCGGAACATATAGTTGTTCTTAAAATAAGCAGGCCTGAAAGCTCCGGGCCTGTCAAACCTTCTTCGGAACGCTATGTTCATGCAGGCCTTTACAAGGCCGATCGAAATATCAAATTTATAATTCACACACATCAAAAATTTGCTTCTGCCGTTTCGGGATGCTTTTCTTCCGTACCTGTCGAAGATAAGGACTTAAGCGCTATTTTGGGTGATTCTGTGCCCGTTGCAAGGTATGCTGCTTCAGGGACAAAGAGGATTGCACGCAATGCCGTAAAGTGCTTAACAAGGCCGGCCGGAGTAATTATTATGGCCCAGCATGGTGCTGTTTGTTTTGGCAAGGATGCCGATGAGGCTTTTGTTCAGGCGGAAGCCTTGGAAAATCTTTGCCGTAATTTGATTTTTGCCGAAGTTCCGGCTTTGGCCCTTGCTTACCGCCGACATGAAAAAAAGACCTTGCAGCCCTTGATTAATTTTTATGCAAGCTGCCGTGAAGGCGAAACCTGTACGGTTTACGATAAAAATACAAATATTACCATTTGCAAGATGGATATAAAATCCGGAAATATAACCGAGGGCCTTTTTGATTTTCAAGCCGATTTACATAGGCGTATATACGATACCTATCCCGAAATTAATTTTATAGAACAAAGTTATTTGCCGGCAGCTTTTTTTGTTTCAAGAAAAATGAACATCGATAATTGTATTCCGGCCTTTTTGGATGATTTTGCTCAGATTGCTGGAGAAAATATTTTCCTTTTTCCATTTTTTGAAAGCCGTGCGGAAGAGATGAGTGCTGAAATTGTTGAGGGCTTAAAAAACAGATCTTCCGTTTTGATAAATGAAAGCGGAGCCCTTTGCTGCGTTTCCGATAAAGATGATCTTATGGCCTTAAGCGAAATTTTAGAAAAAAATCTTTTGGCCTTTGTCCTGTCATGGAAATTTAAAAATTATTTTCCGATCAGCCGCAGAAGTGCTAAAAGAATGAGGAGCGGTTATGTCGGAGAATATTCTAAAATGAGTTCACAAATTTAGAGGTTAAAATTTAAGATGAAAAATCTAAAAAAAATATTGCTTACTGTTTTTATAGTTCTTATCTTCGGATGCAGACGCGAAACTCCTTTAGAGCTTGAAAGAGAAGAAAAGTTTAGTCTGGATTACGGGCTTTTTGAAAATGAGCTTAATCTTTTTAATTTGAACAGCACATATTCCCGCCCCGATACTCAGATATTGATGAAGGAAGGTATGTTCTATATAGTAAATTCCGGCGGACAAAAAATTTTAAAACTTTCTTCATTCGGGGATTTGCTTACCTTTTTTTATAATCCGGATACAAATATGGAGCCTTCTTTTATGAAAAAGGATCCGCAGGATGTTAAGGCGGCAACAAGGGCTGCTATAAAATATCCTTTTAATCATCCGGCTCTTTTGACAGTAAATTCATCAAAAGGCTTATTTGTAGTCGATTCGGTTTTGGATGAAAGAATCGAGTATGATCATGAGGAGAATTTGGCCTTAAGGGATATAATTCTGTACTTTGACGAAAACGGAAACTTTATCGATTATTTGGGGCAGGAAGGTTTCGGAGGAACTCCGTTTCCTTCTATCGAAGGGATTCATACAAATTCTTTTAACGATATAATAGTTGTTTGCCGCACGCAGACGAGTTTAAAAATTTATTGGTACAACAAAAAAGGCGATCTCTTATATAAGATACCTATCTTTTTTAATGCGATACCTAATCCCTATGAAGGTTCCGATAAAATATTTTCTTCAATAGATAAGATAATTCCGGATTTTGATGATCTTTATTTATATATAAAGATTGATTACTATCTTGAAGAAAGGGATGCTGCAACTAAGGCAAACCTTGGAGTAACTTACGATAAAAGCTGTTTGTATTTTTTAAATATTAAAACAGGTAAGTATGATAAAAAAACGGATATAGATGCTTATGAGGGAACCGAGGCGGCAGGAAACGAAAATATTACTTTTAAAAAAGTTTATGATCTGATAGGCATTACCGAAAATAATTGGTGCTACTTATTAACTCCTACAAGTAAAGGTTATGCTCTTGAAATTATGAATTTAAAATCCCAAAAAAAATATAAAAAAGATTTGATTGTTTCAAGCGGGGAAATGTTTTATAATACCTTCCATGTTTCTTCCAAAGGAATTATTTCGGCTCTTCTTGCGAGAGATGATAAGGCCTTAATTGTATGGTGGAGGGCCGATAAGATTATCGGCGATAAATAATGAGTGATAATGAAATATTTGAAACAAGGGATTATTCTTCACGCGAAGTTTTTACACGATACAATAGAGAAGATAGAATTAAAAATGCTTCCGAAAAGGTAAGGCAATTACATGATCCGGATTTTATCAGGAGAAGAAGTTTTATAAAAAGCGTTACCGAAAATCCCGGGCTGCGTTCTATTTTTTTTGCAATTTTGGTTTTGGTGGGAGTCAACATCTTTTTCTTTGTTACCCTTTCCGATAAAAACAAGGGCAAGGTTTACGGAATAAAAACGGAGTTAAAATCTATTATTTATCAAGACAGGGTTTTGGCAAATTTGCTTTTGAAGGAAAATCCTAAATTTTTAGAAAACTTAAAAGATGATTCTGAAAAAGAGGGATCCTTGGTAAGAATAAATTTTATCTTTTTGGATGATGAAGGAAGTAAATTATCGTCTTCTTTGCAAACAGGAATTTATACCGGAGGCGAGCTGAGGTTTTCTGCTCAACACGAATCAGGCAATGCAAAAAAAGTACAAGCCGAAATTTATATCAAAGAAAAACTTTTGGTACTATCTGCAAAAGTAAAATGAGAAAATAAAATGAGTATAAACAAAAAATATAAGTGCCGATTATGCAAGATCTGTGACGGCAAAGCCTGCATAGGGGAGCTTCCGGGAATGGGCGGAGTCTTTGAAAGCTCTAATTTTATTTTAAACTGTGCCGATTGGAAAAACTATTATACCTCTGAAGCCTATCCGCTTCCACGGCTCCGCCTGGCTCCGATTACGGGAGCTGTAGAAAATATCGGGTACGAGGATGAAAGGCAATTTTACTTTGACATTATAAGGGCCTCGGTTAAGGCCGGTTTGGCTTTGAGTATAGGGGACGGTTATCCCGACTTAAAACTTTTTTCGGGAATTGAGGCCTTAAGATATGAGAAAAAAAAAGCTGCTGTCTTTTTAAAACCCTATCCCCAGATGAAGCTTTTTGAAAGGATTGAAGCCGCAAAGGATGTTGCTGAAATTATCGGGGTAGATACGGATGCTTATAACATAGTAACTATGAGAAACCTTGTTCATCTTGAAAAAAAGACTGCAAGGGACTTGGCTGCCTTAAAAAAATATGCCAAGCTCCCCTTTGCCGTTAAGGGTGTGTTTACCTCGTATGATATTGAAGTCATAAAAGAGCTAAAGCCCGACATTGCTATAATTTCAAATCACGGAGGGCGTATTGAAACGGATAGGGGAAGCGTTGCAGCCTTTGCCGGTAAGCATTTAAAGGAAATAAAAAAATATACAGGCGAGGTTTGGGCGGACGGCGGCTTACGCAAGAAAGAAGATTTTATAGCGGCCTCATCTTTAGGGATTGAAGAGGTTTTAATAGGCCGCCCCTGCATTACCGCCCTTCTTAGGGATAAGGAAAACGGCATAAAAAATTTTATCGATTCGATTTTAAAATAAGGAGCTTTGAGAAAAGTAGTGAAAACCCGTTTAGACAGAATATTGGCCTTGAGCGGCCTCGGCTCCAGAAACGATGTAAAAAAAATGATACGCAAAAAAAACTGCTGTGTAGACGGGGTTCGTATTGTTTCTCCTTCTTTTATTTTAGACACCGATCTAAATAAAATTACCATAGACGGCGAACCTCTTGTGCTTAGAACAAATGTTTATCTTATGCTTAATAAACCGCAAGGCTGCGTAACCTCGACAAGCGATCCCGTGCATAAGACCGTAATGGATTATATAAAAGCTCCCTTTGACAAGATGAAGCTTTTCCCCATTGGGCGGCTTGATATAGATACCGAAGGCCTTTTGATTATCACCGATGACGGGGAAATAACCCATAAGATTACTTCGCCCAAGTCGGGAACGGTAAAAACTTATTATCTCGAATTGAGCAGCGAACCTTCCGCCGAGGAATTTAAAAATTACTGCGAAGAATTTGAAAAAGGAATTGTTCTAAAAAACGGCTATAAGTGCCTTCCCGCAAAATTCGAACAATGTGAAAACAAAACAGGTTCCGGTAGGAGCGGTTTTTTAGTGCATATAACCGAGGGGAAATTTCATCAGGTAAAAAAAATGTGCTTGAGCGTAGGCAACGAACTTTGTTACCTACGCCGCATTGCAGTCGGCTCAATCATTTTGGACGAAAGCCTAAAAGGCGGGGAATACCGTGAGCTTTCTACCGAAGAAATAGATTCGCTGAGAGATTATTTTTGATGAGCCTTATTTTAAGCCTCTTACTTTTGCTTTAGCTGAAGATTATCCTCATAAAGCGTTTTTTACCGGCACGCAGAATCATCTCGTTGTCTTTGTCGAGTTTGTCTTTTCCGATTACGGCCTTGATGTCAGAGATTTTTTCTTCGTTTATAAAGGCGCCTCCCTGCTCGACAAGTCGGCGGGCCTCGCTCTTGGTTGAGGCAAGTCCTGCTTCGGCAAAGAGGTCAAGCACTCCGATTCCTTCGTTTAATTTTGCAAGAGTGAAATTTGCCGTGGGCATGGCTTCCTTATTTCCGCCGCCCGAAAAAGCAGCCCTTGCGCCTTCTAAGGCTTTTTCCGCTTCTTCTTTCCCGTGAATGACGGCTGTAACTTCAAGTGCCAGTCTTTCCTTAGCCTTGTTTATGTCTCCTGCACAGATAGTCTTTATTTCTTCTATAGATAAGAATGTAAAAAGAAGCATAAATCTTTCGACATCGGCATCGGCTACATTCCTCCAGTATTGGAAGAAATCGTAGGGAGAAACCATATCCGGATCCAAGAAGAGGGCTCCTTTTTCACTCTTTCCCATTTTTTGGCCGTCGGCTCTTGTAATGAGGGGGAAGGTTAGGGCAAAGACTTCTTTTGATGATTTTCTGCGGATAAGGTCGCTTCCTGCAACCATATTGCCCCATTGATCATCCCCTCCTATTTGTAATTCCACATTGTAGTTTTGATTAAGCATTAAAAAGTCGTAGCTTTGTAAGAGCTGATAGTTAAATTCCAAAAAGGAAAGCCCTGTTTCCATTCTTTTTTTGTATGCTTCAAAGCTGAGCATTCTGTTTACCGAAAAATGAGAGCCTATATCGCGTAAAAAATCGATGTAGTTTAAGTCTGCGATCCAATCCCTATTATTAGCAAACCGGACTTGAGCCGAGTCTTCGGCTAAAAATTTTTCAAGCTGGCGTTGAATCAAAATTGCGTTTTTATCGAGTTCATCGTATGAAAGCATTTTACGCATTTCGGTCTTGCCTGAAGGATCGCCTATGCGGGCTGTGCCTCCCCCAACCAAAACAATACCCTTATGACCTTCACGGCATAAATGCTTTAAGGCAAACATCGGAACCATGTGTCCTATATGTAAGCTGGGCCCGGTGGGATCTGCCCCTATGTAAAAGCTGATCGGCCCCTTATCCATCCTGTCTGATAGGGCTTGCAAGTCGGTACATTGCTGAAAAAAGCCCCTCTCTTGTAATCTTTTTAATGCTTTGTTCATGTTTTGACTATACAATAATTTTCAGCTTGGGTCAACAGATATGCGAAATGTGAGTGTTGAAGTACAAATGCCGCTTACAATTTGTCGTTTGATCAAAACTACAGTTTTTCGATTTCCGATTCTGAAAGACCTGTTATCTTCTTAATTAAAGATATAAACAGGTATATTTTTACCTATGGCATCAAAGGTGCAGATAAAAATTATAAAGCTGTCGTTTAAAGCGTTATAAGAATTCCCCTTATCTAAAAAAGAAATATCAATAGCAGCTTGATAAAACCTCATTCTTTTTGGTATATTCCTTTCATTGCTTACCTGCATTTCCACATCATAAAATTTACCGTTTTCTGCCTGCACCAAAACATCAAACCTTACTGACTTTGCCTGTTCATAGGTTTTAATATTATGCTGAACAGAAATATAGATAATTTTACCTATTGTGTCTGATAGTATGACACAATTTTCCGCATAATTGACACTCCCTCCTTTTTATGCTATAATAAACTGTTGTTTGCCCCGATGGTGGAATTGGTAGACACGCTAGTTTCAGGTACTAGTGCTTCACGGCATGGGGGTTCAAGTCCCCCTCAGGGCAAAACTTCAAAACCTACAATGACCGTCATAAGGATTTTTTATGGATACCGGAGCTTTAACAGACAAAATCATTATTATCCGTTTGCTTTTAAGCTTTTTAGCCGGTTGTTGTATAGGTATGGAGCGTTCGGGCAAGAGGCAGGTTGCCGGTTTGCGTACTCATATTTTGATCTGCGTAGGTGCCTGCGGTATGATGATCATATCCATCTGGCTGCCGCAAGTCAGCGGTAAGGGAGACACGGCAAGAGTCGCGGCTCAAGTTGTTTCAGGCATGGGCTTTTTTGGGTGCAGGGGCCATCCTAAAGATAGGTGCCAATGTAAAGGGGCTAACAACTGCTGCCTCGATATGGGTAATTGCCGGAATAGGCTTGGCCATAGGAAGCGGCTTATATACTGCCGGAATCGTTATGACTGTTATTTCCTTGCTTACCCTATCCCTTGTAAACAGGCTTGAACTTAAAATTTTTCCTGTAAGGCAAAATAAATTTTTAGAAGTGTATTTTCACGGAAACATTCCTCCAATGACGGCGATAATCAATGTTTTATCTGAATATTCCGCATCCATTGTATCTACAAATGTCCGATCATCAAAGTCATCCAAAGAACATTCTAAGGTTGTTCTTTTTATAAATGTTCCTAAAAAAATGGATCTTTCTAAGATGACCAAAGACTTTCAAGCAATCGAAGAGGTTGATACAATAGTATTAAGAGAAAAAATAACTTAAAAAATTCTTAAGGTAAAACAAGAGGTATTGTTAATTGAGAGATACAAAAGACAGTATAAGTATAAATAATGAACTATCAAAAATGATATTATCTGCTTCAGGTTGGAGGAAGGTTTTTGCCGAGTCAGGCAAAGAAGAAGATAGAACAACCGGAATAAAATATGCAGACTCAATAATACTATGCCACGCGGCCATGGCCTTTGCAGAATTTTTAAGATTAAATTTTCCTAAAATAAAAACTATAGTAATAGGCAGGGATAGCCGTCCTACAGGTGCAGCCATCGAAGATGTGTTTATTAAAACTCTTATTTTGACTTCTTATAATTTAAAAGTTGTGGGCTGCACGGCAGCTCCCGAAATAATGGCTTATTCAAAAACTATCGGTGCTGCCTTTGCTTATATTTCTGCAAGCCACAACCCAATCGGGCATAACGGTCTTAAATTCGGGGTGGACTCAGGCGGAGTCCTTGACGGGGAACAAGCTAAGACCTTAATTAAAATGTTTAAAGAAAGGCTTAATGCCGATAATGCTGAAGATGCAGCTTTAAAATTTCTTCATGATTATAATTTGAAAAAATTACAAGATATAAGGATGCAGACTGTCTATGTAAAAAAAGAAGCCTTGGATGCTTATTATAATTATTCGAAGGCTGTAATTACAAATTCGTCTGATCCCAAGGTACAAGATAAATTTTTTGATAAGCTGCGAAAAGCCGTTATTGCCGCAAAAAAAGAAGGCCATCCGCTTTCGATAGTTGCCGACTTTAACGGAAGTGCAAGAGCCGCCTCCATTGATAGACATTTTTTTAAAGACAGCGAATTCGAATTAATAGGAGTGAACGAAGAACCGGGAAATATTTTGCACGGCATCTTGCCTGAAGGTGCTAACCTAGGCTTTTGTGCAAAAAAAATGGACTACCTCCATTCCGATCCTGATTCAAGCCCTCTATATAAAAACAGCTTTTTGGGTTATATGCCTGATTGCGACGGCGACAGAGGAAATATTATATATTGGAATGAAGAGCTTAACAAGGCAATCCCGCTTGAAGCTCAAGAAGTTTTTACTCTTTCGGTAATTGCAGAATTGGCAGATTCTTTCTATTCTAAAAGAGGAAATAAAAAGCAGGCTGTTGCGGTCAATGGGCCGACCTCATTGCGTGTCGAAGAAGCTGCCGCTTGTTTCGGTGCCGAGGTTTTTAGAGCAGAGGTAGGTGAGGCAAATGTTGTAAACTTGGCTGCAGAATTGCGTGAAAAAAAATATAATGTCCGAATCTTGGGAGAAGGCTCAAACGGAGGAAACATAACTCACCCTGCAAAGGTACGGGATCCTATAAATACCATTTTCGCAATTTTAAAACTTCTTTTAATAAAAACTGAACTTATGAAAAAAGGGCTTTTTCATATTTGGTGTGAAAAATCAAAACAAATGGATAAGTACAAGCCCGACTTTACCTTGGCCGATATTTTAAAAACCTTGCCTCAATATACGACAACTCCTACCGGGGAAGAAAGGGCTATTTTAAAAATACATACCGAGGATCATGCCGTTCTAAAGGGCCGGTATCAGAAAATATTTGAAGAAGAATGGAATAAAAAGAAAGAAGAGCTTAAAGAAAAATTCGGAATTGTAAGCTACCGCAGTTTTTCTAATAACGGAACAAAGCAGACTCAAGACTTAAAAGATTTTTCCGCATCGGGCAGGGGCGGTCTTAAAATTCAGTTTTACAACTCGAAAGATGAGCCTATAGGATTTATCTGGATGCGCGGTTCGGGGACGGAGCCCATATTCAGAATAATGGCGGATATAAAGGGTCCTTCCCCCGAAGACGAAAAATATCTGGTTGAATGGCAGGGCGAAATGGTAAGGCGTGCCGATTTGGGTGCATAGCTTAAAAAGAATTTTTTATTTTATTGGAGATTTGTTATGGGAATTAGAGGTGAACTTTTTACTACTCAGGTGTCGGCAGAAAACCGTACCTATTTTTTTAATGTTAAAGAAAATACAAAGGGCGATGTTTTTTTACAGGTTGTTGAAAGCAAGGCTTCTGAGGGCCTAGGTTTTGACCGCCATGCCGTTGTAGTTTTTGAAGATGAAATGCGTTCTTTTTTACAGGGGTTGGATAAGTGCATAGAATTTATCGAAAAAAACAGAAAAGAAAAAGCAAAGTCTAAGGTAAAAAAGACTATTGATGCAAAAAAGCCCGCCGAAAAAAGCGATAAGCCTGTAAAACCCCGTGTTCCGCGAAGCCGAAGTACCGAGAAAAAAGACGGAGAAAACTCAAGGGTAAAAAAAGTAATCAAAAAGAAAAGCCGATGAGGCTGCTAGCCTACGGAAAGTTTTTCTGTAACTTTTTATTTGAGTGATCTCCACCTTGTTATATCGCCGATTTTATGGTAAAATAAATCTTATATGAAAAATTGGCTGCTTGTACCTTTAGTGTTTATCTCAAATTTTGTTTTAGCGGTTTTGGCTTTTTCTGTATCGGTTGGAATCTGGCAGTCTTTGATGTTCGGTGATGTAACAGGCTTATTTGTTCCTGCCTTTTTGCATTGCCTTTATCTCATACTCCCGATAGCCTGTATTATTTCGATATTTGCAGTATATGTTTTTATGATGCGGCACCCGGAAAAATACGGTCTGTCTTTTTTGACTCTGATTATATCGTTTGCTTTATTTTTTGCCGTAATTATTCCGTTTGTTTATTCTCAAGGGGAAAAAATAAACCTGGCCTTTCACTCTAAAGAAAAGATTGTAATTGATGATAGGCACTTAGAAGCCTTTATAGAGCAGCCTGCCTTTGTGCTTGCCTTAGGTAACATATTACGCCCATTTATTTACGATATATATGAGCAGTATAAAATTTCTTATACATCTTATCTTATTTTTTCCGGCTCGATTTTTTTTCTTATATTTTCTCTTTGGATTTTTACAACATTCACGGAATGGAAAATTGTTAATTTTACTCTTCTGCCTTTTTTGCTGATTTTAATTCTATATGCTTACACATATATCAGAACCGAGGATTTTATTGTAAGTGTAGAGGATATAATTCCTATTGAAATTCCGAGATTTTGGATACTGCCTGCTTTGTTTTGCCTTGCAGGATTCTTGTTCTATTTTTATACAACCGTATTGCTCCTTGTAAGGCGTGCAAAAAAACTTCCGAAAAAAATAAAAAAAGAAAAGATAAAGAGTCCTAAAGTTAAGAAACCTAGGGTTAAGGGTCCAAAGCCTATTAAGCCTAAAAAAGCGGATGAAATACAGGAAGAATTTGAAACATTTATTCCCGATTCCTTAGGAGACTTTAACGAGGGGGATATAGATGCATAAAATTTCAAGATTTTTTTCTTATCTTTTTGTTCATTTTTTAATCGGTATTTTGGCTTCCTTTGCTTACATATTTTTTTGGCCCATAAAAGAAATTGTGCTTCCTGTATTTTTATTTTCATGGAAGATTCGCGAATCAATATTGCTGTTTATTTTTTATTTTCCTTTTATTTATACATCTGCATTGATTTTTGCTTATCCTATTATTTTCGGAAAATTCGGACCGGTACAAATGGAGAGGCGGTCGCCTAATATGATCCGCTTCCTTCAGCATTTTTTTATTTTTTCTCTTGCCGTTTTATCATTATATGTTGTTTTAGCTGAAGTTGTTAAGCCCATATTGATAGAATACCAATCCCGCTCCGTTTCTCAAACTCTTACTTATAAAGAATATAATAAGCTGGCTGAAGAGGCATATGCCAGAAATGATTATCTTCAAGCAGGCGAGCATATCGAGAGGGCTTTAAGCATATGGCCTCAATCTGAACAGGCAATGCAGCGGGATGAAAATATTAAGATTGCCAAAGAAAAACTTTCTCTTGATAAGGCGGATTCCGTTTTGGGAATAAATATTCCGGAAGAAGATAATGTAAGCCGTATGACTGCCGAGGCTGCCTTGCAAAGAGCAGAAAGGGCAGCTATATCCTTTGATTTTTATACTGCCCATTATTATGCAAAGTTGGCTCTTCAAACCTTCCATGAAGAAACTCCTTTACGGGCTGATGCAGAAAACCTTGCAGTTAGGGCCTGGGCCGAGGTTGAAAAAGGAATGGCAGCATATAAGGATGCTCCGTCCATTGCCGTATATAAAAGTAAAAAAGCAGCCTATGAAGCCTTACAAAGAGGGGATTATATAAATGCTTATTATTCTTTCTTAAAAATTGCTTCATCTATCAGAGCGATGAATCCTGACCAAAAAGATCCTGAGGTTGAACATTTTTTAAATTTGTCCCGTATTGAGCTTGAGAAAAATGTTTTTTTTACCGACGAGCTTAAAAATATTCCCAACTTTGTCATGCGGGGAGATATACGCTTCACTGTTGCATGGAATACCAATGAATATTCCGAAATAAAAATACACGGCATCTCTCATGGAAGTTCAGATTCACGCAATGAAATATACCTTATGAATGTTTCATATAAGAGATTAGGTATATCTGATTCTGAAAAATGGTCTATAATTATTCCTTATGCAAAACTTATAGAGGTTTTAGATAGTGCAGGAAAAAGCCGTTTGATGCTTCAGATTTGCTCTGTCGATAGATATTCTTCGGAAAACACCATTTGCCCCAAGGTTTTGTCGGGAGAGCTTCCGGAAAAAAATATGCATAATATTTTTCTGCCTATGACCATGCAGGATTTTATCTTAATTGAAAAATCGGTAAGCGGCCCTTCGTTTATGAAAATATCCGATTTGTACTATTTTAGTTTGATATCTGAAAAATACGGCTTAAAAAAAGAAGCCTATTTGAGTGAGGTCTTGTACCGCTTGACCGAACCTCTTTTATTGTTAATCGTATCTTTGATTGTTCTTATATTGGCTTGGCGGTTTAGAGTATCGCCGGGCAGACGGTTAAATAAAAGAATGTTTTTATTTGTGCCTCTTTGTCCGTTTTTGTCTTATATATTAATGGAAACTTTTAGATATCTTTTTAAACTGCAAATTGCGTTCTTTGTATGTTTGACACCGAGATATGTCTCGCTGATAGTTTTCAGCGTGCCTGTAATCGCCTTGATTTTTCTGATTATTTCGCTTCTTTATCAGCGTTCGGAATAAAGGGCCTTACAATTCTTTTAAAACTGTGATAGAATACTAAATAACACTGATTTTTATGGAGGCACTTATATGTCTTTATTGTTTTCGAGTTTTAAAGTTAAAAATATAGAGCTTAACACAAAATTGGTTATGCCTCCGATGGCTACAGAAAAGGCTGATGAAAGAGGTTGCGTTACCAAAGCTCTTTGTGATTATTATGACGAAAAAACGAAAGGTGCCTATGTCGGCCTTGTGGTAACGGAGCATAGTTATGTCAGTCCTGAAGGCAAGGCTAGTCCGGGACAGCTGTCTATCTCGGAAGATTCTGCTATTGAAGGTTTCAAAAAACTTGTTTCTGTTTTGCACAAAAACGGAGCAAAGGTTATCGCACAAATTTCTCATGCAGGAGCTGCGGCTCATCACGAAATAACCGGATATGATGTTTTAAGCTCAAGCTGCGTAAAAATTCCCCGTAAAAGTTCTGATTATGAATTGCCTAAGGAGATGAGTCAGGCTGATATAGACAAGGTTGTTGTCGATTTTGTTCAGGCTGCAAGGAGGGCAAAGGAAGCCGGCTTTGACGGTGTGGAAATTCATTCAGCCCACGGTTATCTTTTAAACCAGTTTTTTTCGCCGATTATGAATAAGCGTACCGACGCATACAACGGGACTTCCATTGAAGGCAGAACAAAGCTTCATCTTGAAATCATAAGATCCATCCGCAAAATAACAGGCCCGTCATTTTTGATTGCAGTTCGTTTGGGGGCCTGCGATTATATTTCGGGAGGCAGCTCCCTTGAAGATTCCGTTAAGGCCTGTCTTCTTTTTAAGGAAGCCGGAGTAGATTTACTCGATATTTCCGGAGGTTTTTGCGGTTACACAAACCCTGAACTTGAAGAAGAAGGATGGTTCAGCCGTATAACTCAAGCTTTAAAAGAAAAAGTAGGTGTGCCCGTAATTCTTACGGGAGGAATTGTAAGCCCCGAAGCGGCCGAGAACATTTTAATACAAGGAAAATCCGATCTAATCGGAGTGGGGCGGGCTCTTCTAAATGATTCCGACTGGCCTAAAAAAGCAATGAAAAAACTGGAAGGTTAAAAATCTTTATATTTTTTTTAAAAAGGGAGAAAAAATCTTTTTTATTTATACAATATTAGTAGAATAAGAAAATTTTTTATAGGAGAATATTGTGGCAAAGGCAAAAAATGAAACACCGGTAGTTGCAAATCCGGATGATAAGTTAAAGGCTTTAGAGGCCGCCCGTCTTCAAATCGAAAAGCAATTCGGGCAGGGCTCCTTGATGAAGTTAGGAAATAATTCCGCTATCGGAAATATCGATATTATTCCGTCGGGAAGCATTCTTTTGGATGAAGCTCTTGGAATAGGAGGTTATCCCCGCGGCAGAATTATCGAAATATTCGGCCCCGAATCTTCGGGTAAGACTACTATAGCTCTTCATGCCGTCGCTGAGGCACAAAAGCAGGGAGGTATAGCCGCCTTTATCGATGCCGAGCACGCCCTCGATCCCCAATATGCCAAGGCCTTGGGCGTAAACATTGATGAACTTTGGGTGTCTCAGCCCGATACGGGAGAGCAGGCTCTTGAAATAGCCGAAAGTCTTGTCCGCTCAGGTGCGGTTGACATAATAGTAATTGACTCTGTAGCCGCCCTAACTCCTCAGGCAGAAATCGCCGGAGAAATGGGAGATTCACACATGGGCTTACAAGCACGCTTGATGAGTCAGGCCTTGCGAAAGCTCACCGCTATTATCGGCAAGTCCAACTGTATGATAATCTTTATCAACCAAATCCGAATGAAGATAGGCGTTATGTTCGGAAGCCCCGAAACTACTACCGGCGGAAATGCTCTCAAATTTTACGCATCAGTCCGCTTGGATGTACGCAAAACCGAAACACTCGGCAAGGGCGAAGATGAAGCATGGGGAAATAAGATCCGTGTAAAGGTTGTAAAGAACAAGGTCGCTCCTCCTTTTAGAAAGGTCGAAATGGAAATCCTTTTCGGAAAGGGGGTTTGTCCCTATGGAAGCCTCTTGGACTCTGCCGTAAAACAAGAGATAATCGGAAAGAGCGGCTCTTGGTATTCTTACGGAGACGATAAGATCGGACAGGGAAGACCGAATGCCGTTAAATTCTTGGAAGATAATATAGAAATAACTCAAAAAATCGAAAAAGAATTGAGAGAAAAGCTCTTCCCGGGCAGGACCTTTGTTTCAAGTTTTGTAGAAAAAACAAAGGAGCAAAAGGAAGCCCAAGAAAAGGTAGTAGAAGCTCTTAAACAAGAAGAAGACTCAAAAGAAACAGCTTCAAAGACTAAAAAAGAAGAAGCCGATGGTGCTGCTGCAGAAAAGCCTGCCGCTCCAAAGTCAAAAAAGACTGAAGTTGTAGGCCTTCCGGCTGACGACAGTCTTTTTTAAGTTTTTTTTTAAAATGCCGAACAATAAAGGAGGAGCGGCATTATGAGTACACAAGCTTTAAGTCAGATTGATACACAGGAAGTAACCTATTCCAACACGGAATTTAAGGTGCATAATTTTGAGGGCCCCTTAGACCTTCTTCTTTTTTTGATAAACAAAAACGAGGTGAATATCTACGATATTCCGATTGCAGAAATAACCGAGCAATATCTGGAATATCTGGATTATGCAATTGAACCCGATTTGGATAACCTTGTCGATTTTTATTCGATGGCCGCAAATTTAATTTATATAAAAAGCAGAATGCTTTTACCGGTTGAGGTTTCGGTTGATGATGAAGATATTGAAGACCCGCGTTCCGAGCTGGTCGATAAGCTCATCGAGTATCAAAAATATAAAAAGCTTTCCGAACTTATGGAAGAAAAAGAAAGCGAAGCGGAATGGTTTTTTGAAAGAAAAAAAATTCAGCACGCCCTTCCTTTTGGAGAAGAAGAACTTTGGGAGCGGGTCGATACCTGGGATCTTTTAAAAACTTTTTCTCAGCTTATGTCGAACTACAATGCCGAACATATCTTAGACCTTTACGAAGAAGTTTCGGTAAACGAAAAGATTACCCTCATGAACGAGCTTTTGGAACAAAAGGGTGAGTGTATGTTTACCGACTTGATTGTGCGTAAGGGCAATTTAATGGATGTGGTCTGTGCATTTATGGCTATTTTGGAGGCTGTTAAATTTAAGATGGCAAGTATTTGGCAAAACAGAATGTTCGGAGATATAAAAATACGCCCATGGGAGCAGGATAATGGTTCAGAATTATAATTTGGAAAAAGAAATCTCCTTGGTTGAGGCCATCCTCTATTTGGAAGGCGACCCCTTAACTGATGAGGCTCTTTGTAAAATATCAGGTCTCTCGCCCGAAATCGTAAACGATGCAATCAAGGCCTTGCAGGAAGCCTATGCTGCGCCTCAAAGCGGAATCGAGCTTGCCAAGATGATGGGCGGCTGGGTTATAATGCCCAAAAAAGAATTGTGGGAGCACCTAAAAGACCGCTACGGTAAAAAAAATGAAGGACGCCTTTCCCGTGCCGCCATGGAAACTCTTTCGATAATCGCTTATTCCCAGCCGGTAACAAGGGCTGAAATTGAAGCTATCCGCGGAGTTTCCGCAGACAATATGATCCGCCTCCTTGTTGAAAAAGACCTTATAAAAGAGGTCGGCAAAAAGGATGTTCCCGGCAAACCCACGATGTTCGGTACCACAAAGGAGTTCTTAAAAGTCTTCAGGCTTAACAGCATTGCCGACCTTCCGAAGCTGGATGAAACCGAAAGAGAAAGGTTCGAGCTTGCCCGATAAGGTGTTTTAATTTTTATGGAAGAAATAAGACTTCAAGTTTATTTAGCCCGCTGCGGAATCGCTTCGCGCCGGGCCTCGGAAAATCTCATCCTAAACGGAAGGGTAGCTGTTGACGGCAAGATTGTAACGGAGCTCGGCACAAAGGTTTCCGGTAAGGAAAAAATATGCTTTGACGGAAAACAAATTTTCCCCGAGGCCGAAAAAAGATATGTTCTATTGAATAAACCTGAAGGTTATGTTTGCTCCCTCGCCGATGAGAAGGATAGACCCATCGCTGCCTCCCTCTTAAAAGATACCTACACCGAAAGGCTTTACAATATCGGCCGCTTGGATATGCTTTCGGGCGGGGCAATCATCTTTACAAATGACGGAGGTTTTTCTGCAAGGGTTGAGCACCCTTCCTCCGAAATCGAAAAAGAATATGAGGTAATAACAGTCTTTGAATACCCCGACGAGGTTCTCCAAAAATTTTTAAGGGGAGTGCGCATTGAAGGCGTTTTTTATAAGGCCCTGTCGGCTGAGCGCCTAGCCAAAAACAAGATGCGCATAGTCTTGATTGAAGGCAAAAACCGCGAAATCCGCCGCGTCTTAAAATTTTTTAATATCAAAATAAAAAAACTTACACGCGTCAGAATAGGCTGCGTTAAATTAGGCTCCCTCCCCTCCGGCAAACATCGCCCCCTCACCGCTGAGGAAATTAAGGGGCTGTTGGGGTAGACTTGTTCTAAGCGAGAGCGTATAAGAAAAGCTTCAAAAGGCTTTAGTTTTTTATTAAAATATAGTATAATTAAATAGTATGGAGGTGAGAGATGGCTACATCAAGTTTGGCAAAATCTTTTGTTATAAAAACAAAAAAAGAAGCCGGTAATTTTGTAAAATTATTTTCAGAACAAGAGAACCAAAGGCCGTTAAAAGATATCAATATTGTAACACTTTCTCAAGAACGCCTAATAGAACTGATAAATGAAAAAAGAAAATAGTTTTGAAATTATTAGATTATTTGATCTATTAGCAACAGAAGGAGGGGAGATTTTTTTTAAATCTATGTCGGATGTGTTTTCTTCAACAAATAAAGATGTTGAAGAATTCTTGAAAGAAAAAGCAGTCCAATCAACAAAACTTAATACCTCATCTACCTATCTTGTGGTTTCTTCAAAAAAAGGATGCGACATTTTAGGATATTTTACATTAGCTACAAAGATGTTAACTTTGAAAAAAGAGGTTCTATCAAAGTCAGAAATAAAAATTATTAGCCGTTTTGGATATTATGATAAAGATTCTAATTCTTATAAAATACCTGCGATTCTTATTGCTCAGTTTAGTAAAAATTTCAATAAAAAATCAAAATCAATTAATGGTTCTGATTTAATGGATATTGTTTTAAAGCAAGTAAAAAATATTTTAAATTTGACCAGCGGAAAAATTGTTTTTATTGAATGCGAAAAAATAGAAAAGGTAATAAATTTTTATATAAAAAGCGGATTTCAAATTTTAGATACTGAAATTATAACAAAAAATAAAAAAGACCTTGTACAGCTTTATCGTGTTTTATAACCAAAATTTCCCAAAAATCAACTTGACACCTCAAACTATTGCATTTAAAATATAAATATGCACGATATAAAATTAAAATCAATTTCTAAAAGCTATTCCGTAGGAGATGAAAAACAAATTGTTTTGGATGACCTTTCTCATAATTTTGCTTCGGGAAAAATAAGTTTTATTTTTGGGCCATCGGGCTGCGGAAAATCGAGTCTTTTAAATATAATTGCAGGTATAGACAAAAACTATTCCGGTGAGGTTTTGTATAAGGGTGAAACTATTCAAGATTACGATAAATTTAGGCGGGAAAATATCAGCTTTATTTTTCAAGACAGTAATTTAATTCCGCATCAAAATTTATTAAAAAATATCGTAATTGCTCTCCATAACGGTATAGAAAATAAAGAAGAGCTTGCAATTAACTTACTTAAAAAAGTCGGCCTATCCGAACATATTTATAAAAAACCTTCTATGCTTTCTACGGGCGAAAGACAGCGGGCGAGTATTGCAAGAGCTTTGGCAAGGAATACCGATATCCTGCTTTGTGATGAGCCTACAGGAAGTTTGGACGAAACAACAAAGATTGAAATCTGCGATTTAATTTTAGAAGTTTTTAAGGGCAAAACAATTATCTTTGTAAGCCATGATGAAGAATTGGCAAGGATATACGCCGATGAAATTTTAACTATCGATAATAAAAAACTAAAATCTATAAAAGAAAAAACTCAACCTGAATCCGATTCACAAATTGAACGCAGAGCGGAAAATAAAATTAAGCCGGAAGATTCAAGTTTTAAAAACAGGTTTTATATAAATATTCTATCCGAAAAATTAAAGCTTTTTAATTCGCTACAACTTTTAGTTATTATTTTAGGAATATTTATATTTTCGATCGGCTCATTTAAGGCTGTAAGTTATGGAATAGATCAATATCTTTACGGTAAGTACAAGGCCGATAAAATTACTTTAAGCAGTGCTGGTATGAGTTTAAACGCCTTGCTTCAAAACATTGAAGACTATAACGGAAAATTTAAAGAAAAAATTTACGGTTTAACTCTAGGCTTGCCTTCAAGTATAAGACTCGAAAAAGAAAAATTACCCGTTTTTATAAATATGATGCAGGAAAAAAATAAGGCGAGCTTTTCGGAAGATATAATTGCAGGACGCTTTCCTGAAAATCCTAAAGAGATTTTATTCAGCAAATATTATGCACTTAAACTGCTTTATACTTTTGATAATCTTATTGATATTAAAAATATTTCCGCCGGCGATTTATTTAACCGCTTAAAAGAACTTCCTATTTCGTATAAAGCTGTTTGCAAATTTGCAGGGAAGGTTCCAAAGGACTCCGACTTTTACGATGAAGATTTAAAGATTGTAGGTATAATCGACGACTTAAGATACATCTCTGATTTTGATGAAGGCCTTTTTTTTGAAATGAAAAAATTTAATGAAGATATGGATGTGTCCGGTTTTGTTGCCTTTATGCGTAATATCGGAATTAATTTAAATTATCCTTTTTATTTAGGGGAAGAAGAAATCTCCGATTCGATCTATGTAAATGAAAATATTTATTTTTTGGAAGAAGAATTTACTAAATATCTAAGTAAGATTTATCTTTCTGAAACTGCTTATAAATTTACATATTTCGATATATTTATAGATGAAAATTTAGATACCAGAAAAAAGGTACACACTAATTACCTTTTGTTTAAGTCCATTTTTAAGGGAAGCGATAATATTTCGCTGGAAAGAAAATCATATCTTGATGATATTTACGGTTATAAATTAAGTATAATCTTTACATTAATTATTCTCGGTGTTATTGCCGTGCTTTCGGCATATAACGGCTTAAAAAATTTAATTACGGCTAAACGTAAGGATATCGGCATTTACCGCTCATTGGGTTATACAACAAAGGAATTAAAAAAGATGTTTATCAAAGAAGGATTGATTATTTCTTTTTTTGTCTGCCTTGCATCGGTTTTCTTTTTTATGATAATCAGCTTATTTTTGGGTGAGTATTTTATTAACTTATTGGATTGCAGCAGAATAGTAAATTTAAAGAGCCTTTTTAACTTTGATATTTTTTCGCTCTCTGCAGCGTTTCTTATAATCATTTTGATAATTATAATTTCGATAAGCTCTGAGCTTAAAAAAACTAATATCGATGAACTTATAAGGTAAAGTTTGGAGGAACTATGCTTGAATTAAAAAATATAAATAAGTCATATAAGATTAGAGCCGGTTTGGAGCAAAGGGTTCTTAAAGATTTAAACATTGTTTTCGACGATAAGGGCTTGGTAAGTATCTTAGGCAGAAGCGGAGGCGGAAAGTCTACAATTTTAAATATAATCGGCGGTTTATGTAGTTTTGATTCCGGAGAGATTTTTTATAATAATAAAAAAGTTGAAGACTATAACGAATTCAGAAAAAGTAAAATTGCCTTTGTCTTTCAAGACTTTAATTTAATAAACCATTTATCAAGTGAAGATAATATTATTGCAGGTATGACTGATAGTATTACCGGCGGTATAAAAAAACGGAAAGAACATTCCGTTTCTATATTAAAAAGTTTAAACATAGGAGAGTTTACAAAAAAGAAACCTACACAATTATCGGGCGGACAAAGACAAAGACTTGCAATTGCCCGAATGCTTGCAAAAGAGGTTGATATTATTTTGGCCGATGAAGCGACTTCAAGTTTGGATAAAAAAAATGCACACCATATAATGGATATTCTAAAAGATATCTCAAAAGAAAAACTCGTAATCTTTGTAACCCATGATAAAGAACTCGCTTATGAGTACAGCGACAGAATTATAAGTTTAATAGACGGACAAATTCTCAAGGATGAAAATATAACTAAGGATATAAACGCAGAATCAGGAAATTCAATTAAAAGCAAATTGAGTGTGCCGAAAAAAAATAACTCGTATAAGAAAAATACACGATACTTACCTTTGAAAAATTTAAAAGGGCGGGCGAAGGCTAGTATCAGGAATATAATAATCATAGGCCTTATTTTCCTTTCTATATTGTTTTCAATTTTTATGGAATCGGATTATTTTAAGAACTATATGCATGATATCTATCTTCAAGAAGGCATTAAAACAAGTGTTTTGGATGCCGTAAAAGAAAAGCTAAGTGATGAAACTCTTGTCGAAGAATTAAATATGCAATACAAAGAGCTTCCTAATATTGAACATTGTTCCTATACATATAATACAAGAATAAAAATTGCAGGTTCAAATTATATTGAAGGCCTTCAAGCAGGAAAGCCTGTTCTTTCATATACAAATCTGGAAGATATAAGCTCTAACGATTACTTTAAGAAAATAATAACTGCCGGACGTTTCCCCAAAAAAGCTGACGAAGTTCTTATGAGTTCATCGGGTGCAATAGCCTTGCTTAAAGAGCTTAAAATCGGCGGGGAAAGATTGGAAGATCAATTTAATACAGGCAAACTTGATGATAAGTATGTTTTTAGTCTGGTTGAAAATGCTTTTTTCTTTGTCGCAGAATACCGTTTGCCTAAGATTAAAATAACCGGCCTTATCGACAGTACAAAAGTAAGCGAAAAAACTCACACGGTTTATTTTGTAGATGGCTTTACAAATCTTTTTGAAATAAAAAAAGGCGGCTTGTACAAACACGGCCTTAAGCTATATAAAACAGATCTAAGCGCAGAAAAGCATACTGAACTTTTAAATGCCTTTAAAGAAAATAAAAAAATAAGAGTGAACGAAGTACATCAAAAACGAGTAAGTATAGCTTATAACAAGATAGCTTCTTTTTTTGACTTCTCAAAAATTTTACTTATACTGATATGCTCAGTTTCAATCTTGTCCTTAATTTCTATTTTTTACACTACTGTCTTAGAAAGAAAAAACGAGATCCGGATTTACCGCTCTTTGGCCTACACCAAAAAAGAAATCATAAAAATCTTCTCTTTAGAAATATTTTATACAAGCTTGGTTTCTGCAATCTTTGCCGTAATAATTTTGACAGTTGTTTATTATAGGCTGGGGTAAGACTGTGTTTTTGAAAATTATTGTTTATATAAAATATTGACAAATACTTCCGTTTTGCGTTATTATATATAACTAGAAGAAAATAAACATTTTAAGGAATTTGAAACGATAAGAATGTATTCTTATGCAAAATCGGTTTAAGATTCTTTTATAAGCAGAGTTGTATAATTACTCGTTTTTACGAATAAAAATTAAATCGGCTTAAAAACTTACTTAGAGGTTCTTTATGAATATTTTAGAAAACACGCTAAAATCGATTAAACCCGTTTCGGAAGAAGAGGGGAAGAAGGCTAAGCTTTTTTGGGACAGTCTTGCTCATCCGCCGGGCTCCTTGGGTGAACTTGAAGAGATGACGGTCAGGCTTGCAAAAATCAAGGGGCTTGACAACCTAAAAATCGATAAAAAAATAACGGTTGTTTTTTGTGCCGATAACGGGGTCTATGCGGAAAAAATTACCTCCCAGCCCCAGATTACCACATTCTTGCTTGCCGAGATTATGCACACCGGAAAGACGGGTTTAGGTGCCGTTTCAAAATGGGCAGGAAGCCGCATCAGGGTTTACGATGTCGGGATGATAAAAACAAGTGAACGGAAGGATGTCATCAACAAAAAGATAAAATGCGGTACAGAAAATATAGCCCAAGGCTCTGCGATGAGCAGGGAAGACTGCATCCGTATGATTGAAACCGGAATAGAGGCTGCCTTTACCATAGCCGATGAGGGCTTTGATATTGCCGGAATAGGGGAGCTCGGAATTTGCAATACTACCACAACGGCCGCAGTTCTTGCAGGCCTTTGCGGGGTAGATCCTGAGCTGACTGTCGGGCGCGGTGCTTCTACAACACAGGCGATGTATGAGCTGAAGATTAAGACCGTAAAGAAAGCTATCGAAATAAATGCTCCCAAAAAAGGGGATGCGGTAGACTGTATTTCGAAGGTCGGAGGCTTCGATATCGCGGCAATGTGCGGCTGTTACATAGGTCTTGCTGCCCGCGGACTTCCTGCCGTAATCGACGGCTATATTTCCGGCCTTGCAGCCCTCTGCGCCATAAGCTTAAATCCTCTTGTAAGAGATTACCTTTTTGCTTCTCATAAGTCGGAAGAAAAGGGGGCTAAAATATGCACAGCGGAACTTGGTCTTGAGCCTGTTCTCGGCATGAAAATGAGGCTCGGCGAAGGAAGCGGCTGTCCCCTTCTATTTAAGATGCTTGAAGGGGCCGTTTTCACAATGCAAAATATGGGAAAATTTACCGAAACCATGATAGACGGGGCTGATTTGGTGGATATAAGAGTATAGAAAATGGAAAAAATGAGTAAATTTTAAATAAAATATTGTAATTTTATACATTTATATATATAATATTAGGTGTGAAAAATAGGCCTGTTTTTTTCTTGTTATTTCTCATGATTTTTTCTCTTTTAAATTCATGCAAGCAGTGGATGGCCGATTTGGATAATATATTTTCCTATTGGGCATCTACTGTCATGCTTGATATGGATAGTGTTCCCGGCTTAATTTCCGATAATCAAGGATATTTTTATACATCAAGTGATTCAAATAAATCGATAAATTTAAAAATTATAAACCCAGGCAGTAATCAACTAAAAATGCCTGGTGATCACGATGCCCCTGCCGACATAGTAACCTTTGCAAACGGAGTTTCCGGTTCCTTAAGTTCCGGTACTCCTGTTTTTGATAACGATTATGCTCTAAGGCAATTAAATGCAAATAATTTGGAACTTACTCTTACTCAACAATTTTTAGAAAAATATGAATGGGGAATTAAAGAATTAAATCCTGCAATTACCCTTTACAATCATGATGGAAGAAAATTCGGAACATATACTTTAAAACTTCTTGTAAACACTCCTCCTAAGGAACCTGAGTATAAGGATCTCGGTAGAGTTGAAACTGAAGGCAAATGGTACTATGTTATCTGCCTTAAAGCCTCCGAGATGGAAAAATATATAAATAACGAGCTTTTGCATAAGGATCTTGAATTTCTTCAAATAAATTCAAATGATGGTAAATCTGAAAAAATTAAGATTAAAATTAATGAAGCCGGTAACGATTTTAATATAGCCGGATCAAAACTTATATCGGCAGCAGCCGTTAAGTCTCTAACCGGAGCGGCACCTACAGACATAGGGCTTAGTCATGAAAAATGGATGCTTTGTTATAAAACCGATGTTGAAGTCGGCGGTACACGTAAAAAATACTCAATACAATTAATTGACAAAGCCGGCCTTTGCTCTCCTGAAAAACCAGTAGACCTAATAAAGCCTGAAGTTATAAATGTTTCCGGCGAATGGAAAAACTTAAAACTTGCCGTTGAAAATGCTAAAGATGGCGACACAATAATTATAGACGGAAGCATTACGGCTAAAAATGATGGTACAAATTTTGGAGAAATTATCATAGATAAGAATCTAACTATAAAGGGAAAAAACGGAAAAAATACCGATAAGATAAATGCAAATAAAGATACTGGGGGAAAACCCTCTCACCGTATATTCAAACTTGAATCAAATAAGGAGCTTATACTTGAAGGCTTAACTCTTACCGGCGGTCGTTGCAGTAATGATGATGAAAATGGAGCTGCTGTTCTTTCTTCAGGTAAATTAAAGGTTAAAAATTGCATCTTTAGTGATAATTCTACAGGCTTAACTCATAATATGGGTGACGGAGGTGCATTATATATTCAAAATGGTAATTGTGAAATAGATGATTGTGATTTTTATTACAATAATGCAGCCAGAGGCGGGGCTATATATGTAGGTACGAACGGTTCTTGTAAAATAGGCATAAAAGAAAGTCAAGAAACTAGAATTTATAAAAATCAAGCTTCTGATGGGGGCGGTATCTATATAATTTCAACGAAATCTGACGGATGTATTATAAATAAGGGAACAGTTATAGGCGGTGAAGATGCGGATAATGAAAATATAGCACTAGGAGGAGCTCAGATAGAAGGCAGGGGAGGGGCTATATATATAGGGTTAAACGCAAACTGTATTATTAACGGCGGCGTAGAGATAAAACACAATAAGGCCAGGCAGGGAGGCGGTATAGCTTGCGATTTAGGCAATCTTAAAATTGCAGGCTCTCAAAATGAGACTGTAAAAATTATAAATTGTAGGGCAAATGCTAAAGATACATCAAATAAATGTGGAGGAGGTATTTATATAAACGGAGGTGAAGTAAATATAAATTATGCCCTTATTCAAAAAAATATCGGATATGAAGGCGGCGGCGGTATATATGTAGACTCTGTGAGAGCTTTATCTATCAAATCTTCATCTATCGTTAATAATACTGCGGGATTTGAAAATGTTAACAGCATAATAGGTAATGGCGGCGGTATGTACATAAAACACATAACATCCATAATTAAAATAAATGATTCGTTAATTTCAAAAAATAATGCAAACGGACACGGCGGCGGCATTTATATGGAAGCTCAGTTATATAGTGCAGAGTTTAAAGATACGATGATTAGCAATAATATTATAGCAAATAATGGAGAAAGGATACATAAGGGCGGAGGAATCTATATTGGCTCTGCATCGAAAATATCGTTTTTGGGATGCGATGTTCAGAATAACAAAATAAAACCTGTAAACAATTCTCAAAAACAATATGGAGCGGGTATCTATATCGAAGATACATCTGCTTTTTTATCTAATACTATGTGCACGGTATCGGATTTGGAAGCAGATAGCGGTAATAAAGGCACAATTATTAAAGAGAATTCATTTGAGAATATTCGTGATGATCAAGCTTGCGGAAGCGGTATTTATGTGGGTAAAAATAGAATTTTGCATATAACCAGAACTCAGCAATTGTCTCAAGTTATGCCGATAAAGACGGGGACAGCTCTTAACCGCAATGATGTATATACGGTAGTTGAGGGTTCCAATTCCGGTAAGATAAGGTATTCGGGCAGGGGGCTTGGTGCGGCAGCACAAATAACTCCTTCCCAATATTCAGAACAAGAAATATTGAGTGGAGAAGAAAATGCTTCATGGCACGAGATTTTCCCTGTAACAGATCAAGCCGGAAACAGTCCAATAAAATGGATAGTCAACGCAGATGGCCGTCTCAAACCGTTAGTAACAAGCGGTAAGTAGGCCGATTTAAAAAATGTTGTTGAAACAGGCTCTAGCCCGATAGTTTACTCTTTAGGTAAATATAATTTGCCTGCCGGTCATCGGCATATCAATAAAAATCTGTCAAAATAATGAGAATAGATAATAATACCGAGTTGAACCGCTTGAAGGATAAAATTTTACCATAGCTGATTCAGTGGCAAAGATAAGGGCGGCAGATTAGTGCATAATGTGAATTCCCTATTGACTAATTCTTTTCTTTATAGTATTATGCGTTCTTACCCCTGTTTTCATTAAAATATGGGGTTTATATTGAAATTTTGGGTTAATCCCGGGAGGTTTATGTGGTAAAGATCAGACTAAAGAGACTCGGAACTAAAAAACGCCCTTATTATCGAATTGTTGTTCAGGATGCCAGAGAGCCCAGAAACGGCAAAACCATCGATGAAGTCGGCATTTATCATCCGATCGAAACGGCAGAAAAGCAGATTTCTTTTGATGCCGATAAGGTTAGAAACTGGTTGGGAAAAGGCGCACAGCCCACCGACACGGTTAGACGCTTACTTAACAAAAAAGAATTCACTCTATAAGTGTAAAATCACTTGAAGAAGTGAAAAGGAAAACAAAATGCAAAAAGATTTAATAGAATACATTGCCAAATCCCTTGTTGACGATCCTTCCGCCGTAACGGTATCGGAAAGCGAAAACGAAAAGGGCACTGTCATCGAGCTTAAAGTAGCCTCCGGCGACATCGGCAAGGTAATCGGAAAGCAGGGAAGAATCGCAAAGTCGATCAGAACCTTGCTGAGTGCAAGTGCAGGAAAGTCGGGAAAGCGTTATTCGCTTGAAATTGTAGACTAATAATGGATTTGCTGGCAACAGGACGAATCTGCGGTACCTTCGGGGTCGAAGGATTTGTAAAAGTTGAAAGTTTTTCCGGGGAATACGGGCATTTTTTAGGATTTGACAGAGTTTTTTTAAGTATCCCGCAGGAAAAATTAAGAGAGCAAAAGTATAAAGACGGCTGGTTTGAAATTGAAGAAGTTAATTTAAGAAAGGCCGATGCTCTCATAAAATTTAAGGGGATAGACAGCCCCGAAGCCGCCAAGTGTTTGACGGGTTCGGAATTGTTTATTCCTAGGGACAAGGCCGCCCCCCTTGAGGAGGGTGAAGTTTATGTCCATGATCTTTGTAATTGTGATCTTGTATGCGAAGGAACTCTTGTTGGAAAAATAACAAGTGTAGCAGAAGGCGGAGGCGGTTACCTCTTAGAAATAGCCGGCAAAACCTCCGAGGCTGCTGCGGAATCGAGCTTTTATGTTCCCTTTAACAAGGAATTTATCGGAAAAATCGACTTAAAGGCTAAAACCGTGGAGCTCATGCACCGCTGGATTCTTGAATGAGATTCGATGTGCTGACCTTATTCCCCGAAATACCCGAAGCTTTTTTTAAAACTTCGATTATGGCTAAGGCTGTAGAAAAGGGAATTATTAGCTGCAACTTGGTAAACATCAGAGACTTTGCCTTTGACAAGCACCGCTCATGCGATGACATCGTTTACGGCGGGGGAGCCGGAATGTTGCTCTTACCGGAACCCTTAAGCCTCGCATTGGATTCGGTTAATGCTTCTTCTAAAAGAGTAATCTATGTTACTCCTTCCGGGAAGCCCTTCAACCAAGAGCTTGCAAAAGAGCTTTCTTTAGAAGAAGAGCTCGTCTTTGTCTGCGGAAGATACGAAGGCATCGATCAGAGAATTATCGACGAATATGTCGATGATGAAATCTCGGTCGGCGACTACGTTATGTCCTCAGGCGAGCTTGCTGCCCTGGTGATAATCGATGCTGTTTACCGCCTGATAGACGGAGTTATATCGGATGAGTCGCTTGAAGAGGAAAGTTTTTCAGGATTTTTGCTTGAGTATCCGCAATATACAAGACCAAGAAATTTTAAGGGAAGAGAGGTTCCCGAAGTGCTCCTTTCAGGACACCACCTAAACATCCATAAGTGGAGGCTGAAAAAGCGTATCGAAAAGACGCTTAAAAACCGACCCGAACTTATCGAAAAAGCAAGAAATTGCGGAACGTGGACAAAGGAAGCAGAAAAAATATTTAAGGAGTTTGAAAATGAGTGATCTTATTATGAAAATTGAAGCTCAGCAAAAGGCTGAAAACCCTCCCGTTTTCCGCGTAGGAGATACGGTTAAAGTTCACTTTAAAATCGTTGAAGGAAAGACCGAGCGAATTCAGGTTTATGAAGGCTTGGTAATCTGTTTTAAAAATTCCGGAATCGGAAGAACATTCACTGTACGAAAAAATTCTTATGGTGTAGGCGTTGAACGCGTTTTCCCTCTTCATTCACCTCGAATTGCCAAGGTTGAAGTGGTACGCCCCGGAAAGGTACGCCGAGCCAAGCTTTACTATATCAGAGACAAGGTAGGTAAGGCCGCTAAGATTAAGACCCTTATCACCAAAAAGAACTCATAGTTTTGAGTTTAAAATTTTAAATCAGCGAAAAACTTCGTGATTTATACGGACGGTACAAAACTTTTTTTTACCGCTTCAAGACGGGCTGACTCAGCTTCGATGAGCTTAAAAAACGGCGACATTGTAAATGCCAAAATTTTAAGCTTAAAGACGGACGGAGCAGCCCGTATTTTTTTTAACGGCCATATTTTTGAGGGGAATGTTTCAGGTACTCTCAAAGAAGGCACCAGCTTAAAGATGCGGGTGTTGATAGAGGGAGACAGAATTTTTCTCTTCCCCGAAAAAGGAAACGAGGCATCTTCTTCAAAGGATGTCTTTTCTAAACTTGGTCTCCCTCAAAACGAATTAATCTCAAACATTATCGCCTTTTTTACCGCAACAGAAAGCCGTCTTGACGAAAAATCGATAAACCGCATTTTTAACTTTTTGCACAAAAAAACAGACAAGCCTGCAGGCAAGGCCTCAGACCGGGCATCTTTAAAAGAAAAAGAAAGAGGAGCCTTTGCCGCCTCCCTCATCGAAAGCAAGGGACTTGAACTTTCCGATGAGCTTTTTTCTCAAATCTATGCAGCTGTTTTCGGCGGCGGCAGAGATAAAAATGACGATGAGGTCTTGGAGATGATAAACCATTTAAAAGGCGGGGGACTCCATTGGATTATCCTTCCCTTTGAAAGAGAATTCGATTCTTCCAAGGCAGCCGGTTCCTTGGCCCTCTTGCTGAATATAGGCTTAAAAGAACTTAAATCTCTGGTACTTAGGTGCAATTTTAAAAAAGAATCTTCCGATGAAGGTGAATCTTGGATCTTTTCTTTGCAGGATAAAGAGTTTTCATTTATGCGTGAAAACGCTGAGCTTTCTCAAAAAGAAAAAGCCGATTTGGAAAAACTTTTTACTTCCTGCTTAACGGAAACAGGCTTTTTCGATTCGGAAACCTCCTCCGTTTTTGTCCGCTATGGGGAACCGTCAAAATGCGGACCTCCTCTATCAGTAGATTTAAGGGTTTGATATTTATTAAATAATCTTAATTAAAATCAGGTCTATTTTACCATATTAAAGTTTTTCTATATTTTCGGCTTGACAGAATTTTAAACTCAGTTTAGAATTCTAGTATGGTTGGAGGTAGTGTGATGAAAAAATTATTTATGTTTCTATTAACTTTGCTTGTAGGTATATCTTTGTATTCTGAAGAGAAAATTAAAGAAGCCAAAGAAGATGATGAAAATTTTTCTTATTATTTGACTGTCGATCAGCTCATCAATAAAAGTCTTTTTAAAAATAAAAGCTTAATTTCTGAATACTCAAAAAATTTAAGTTCTGAGCAAATTTTATTACTGCAAGAAAAATACAAAAAAAATATAATACGACCTCTTTTACTGAATATTTTTATTGGGTTCGGAAGCGGTAATTTTGCTTGCGGAGATATTGTAGGAGGATGTGTACATGCCGGAATTGATATTTTGGCGACATCTCTTGGTATTGCATTTTATATTCATGGTATGAAAATCTTTCTTAGTCCTTCCTTATATCACAAGGAAGCTCTGGCTTCAGATTTGAAAAAATTTAAACATTGCTCTTTATGGTGGTATCACAGCCGGCATTATTGCTATAGTAAACCGTGCCGTTTCGTATTTTACGTCAAGCTTATATGTAATAAATTACAATAAAACATTGAATTCGGTTTTGATAAAAAAAACCGACAAGGTATCGTTTACTCCTATGCCGATAATAAGCCCTAAAGGAATGGGCCTTGCATTGAATATAAGATTTAATTGATAATTTTTTTAAATTCGGCCGTTGAGCTTGTTTTTTTTCCTTTTTTGCTATATTATAGCTTTACAATTTTTGCCTAAAATCGGCGGCTTTTTATGGAAATAACTGAACTTGAAAAACAAGTCTTAAAACAAGAATATCCGCAAGTAAGCCTTACGGACGATCTTGATATTGAAAGATATTTTGAACTTAGAAAAACCGGACGCTTAAACGAAGCCCTTTTATTATATAACGGAAAATTAAAGCGGAAATATCCTGATGATGTGATGCGTTATGATCTTATGTCATCATATCGGCAGGGTTCGCAACATTTTCAGGAATTACTGACTGCAAATTTAATTCAGCTTGCTCAAAAAACCATCATGCAGATTAAGCAGGTAATAGGTTTTATTACCGAAAGAACGGCCAATCTTGATACAAACGATGTTTACAATGTTGTTCAAGAATGCGAAAAAATAGTTTCAGCCGTTTCTTCCGACAGGTTTGCTTCGATTTCGTTTACCGAAAAATATGCTCGCTATGCGGATATCATAGGTTTTAAACAGGCGGCTATGAAAAAATCGGCAGAGCTTATCCGCCTCTATGTTACCGATACCCTTTCATCAGTAAAGGCTTATCGTGATGAGCAGGCCGAAATTTTGTTACAGCAAAAAAGAGAACGGGCTGCCTACAAGCCTCCTAAAACTTTTGACTTTTCCAGAATTGTTTTTACAAAAGAACAAATAGATGCGATAATTATTTCTCCCGATATTAAGAGAATAGAAGATCAGGTTATAGCCTACACCTTAAAGTATTGGCCGGTTTATGCTGACGGCGGATTTGAAAATATTGTCTTGCTGTACAGCCGAAAATATAAGACCAATAATTTTAATATTTTTCAAGCCGTAAAAATCGGAAGGTTTAGAAGCTGGAAGGATGAAGAAATTTTGCAGGCCGTTTTATTGAACCTTGTAAACGGTTACTACTACAGCATAAGCGGAGACCTTTATCTTCAAAGAGAATGGGCCAGAGTAAAACTTTCTATTGAGCCTGTAAAAAAGAAAGAAGAAATTATTGATAAGACCTCCGATGAAGAAGCTCCTTTAAAAGAGAAGGTAAAACCTAAAAAAGAAAAAAAGACTCCCAACAAAAAAGCTGAAAAGAAAAATCTGAAAAAACTTACAAAAACTTCAGGAGCTGCCGGGCAAAAAGATAAGACTGCACCAAACAATGAAACTGCTAAGGATAAAAAAGCCGAGGAAGTTAAAAATGCAAAAATCGAAAAACAGAAATCCGAAAACATCAAACTTGAAAAAGAGAAACTTAAAAAGGATATTGTAAAAAAAGAAAATCTTACAGAAACTAAAAAAGAAGAACCTATTTTGAGTTCTTATTTTGAAAGGCCTAAACTTGAGATGAATCCTTCAGGCTCCATATCCGAAATGATTAAGACCATGAGAGGCGATAAATATCAAATTCACAAGGGCCTCTTTTTTGAAGGCATAAGGCCTTCAATCAGAAAGGTTCTTGAAAGGTCCGCTGTTCAAAAAATTTCGATGTTCGGTAACGAGCAAAACGATGCCGAGAATTTTATCTACGATTTCTTTGATGAAAACTACGATAATCCTTACCAAAACTGGGGCATCTCCGAGCAGAGGGTTCAAGTATTAAAATTAGGCTTCGATGTAAAGACCTTGGAGCCGATAATAGAGGACTGGATTAAGGGGCTTAAGCTTTAATTTCCCGTTTTAAGTTATAGAAACTTTCCCATTTTTCTGATATACTCACCCTTCCTATGAATGAATTTACTGAAGGTCTTAATCCCGAACAGTTTAAAGCCGTTACGACAATTAACGGGCCCGTGCTTATAATTGCGGGGGCCGGTTCGGGGAAAACACGCGTTATCACTTTTAGAATTGCCCACATGCTCGACAAGGGAATTCCTCAGTCTCAGATTTTGGCCCTCACCTTTACCAACAAGGCCGCTAAGGAAATGGCAGATCGGGTAAAGGAACTCACCGGTAAAAAACTTCAAAACCTGACCGTGAGCACCTTTCACGCCTTTGGAGTCAAGGTCCTGCGTGCCCATATCGACAAAATAGGCTGGAGGAGTAACTTCAGTATTTATGACGAGACCGACCGCAATCAGCTGATTAAAGAATGCGGAAGGGAGCTTAAATTTTCGGCGGATGCCTTGGATGTTTACAAGGTCGGCATTCTTTTTTCAAACATCAAAATGGGAAGAAAGGATTGGACAAACGAACATGATTCGTACAAGGCTCTTTATAAAGAATATCAGGAAGGGCTTAAACTTTACAATGCCGTAGATTTTGACGACCTTATAATGCTTCCCATAAAAATATTTAAAGAACACCCCGAGGTCTTGGCGGAATACCGCGAAAGATACCAATACATAATGGTTGACGAATTTCAGGACACCAGCACCCAGCAATACAATTTTATGAAGCTCATCGCAGACAAAAATATCTGCGTGGTAGGCGATGACGATCAATCTATTTATTCGTGGAGGGGTGCGAGCTTTGAAAATATCCGCACCTTTGAAAAAGACTTCCCCGAAATGGTTGAAATAAAACTTGAACAAAACTACCGCTCCACGGGTACAATCTTAGCTGCCGCAAACGGAGTAATTTCTCATAACGTAAACCGCAAGGTTAAGGCCCTTTGGTCGGAAAAAAGATTCTGGTCGGCCTATCGAAATTTTTATACCCGAAAACGAGGCTGCTGAAGCCGACTTTATTTCGGACATGATTTTAAGCTTAAAGCAAAGGGAGGGCTTTAAATATTCAGACTTCGGAGTTTTAATCAGGGCCAATAGTTTAAGCCGCCCCTTGGAAGAATCCTTTTTGGAAGTAAACATTCCGTATAGAATGTCGGGGGGAACAAGTTTTTTTCAGCGTAAGGAAATAAAAGACCTTATAAGCTATCTGCGAGTGGTTGCAAACCCCGACGATGATGTAAACCTCTTGCGCATTATAAACACGCCTAGGCGGGGCATAGGCAAAAAAACTCTCGAAACCCTTTCGGCCCTCGCAACCGAAAATGAGTGCTCTATGCGGACGGCCATACGTCTCCTCCTTGAAAATCCTCCTGAGGATATGAGGGGAAAGAGTATCGAAGACTTAAAAGAATTTGCCGAGCTTATAAGCACTCACCGCACCCATCTTCTTTCGGGGAAGGGCCTTGCTCAAAAGGTAAGAAAGCTCTTGGACGACATTGCCTATAACGAGTACCTTATCGCCGAGTATCAAAAAAAGCGAAAAGGCCGCCCAATTTAAAATGATGAACATCGAAAGTTTTTTACGCTCGATGGACGATTGGGAAAACAACCCCGACAATTGGGACGCAAGCCTATACGATTATCTTAACCGTATTACCCTTTTAACCCGCGACGATACTGAAGAAGATAAGGGTGAGGTAAACATTATGACCATTCACTCTTCAAAGGGCTTGGAGTTTCCTGTCGTATTTATTGCGGGAGCCGAGGACGGCCTTATTCCCCATGCGCGGAGTGTTGAAGAAAATGACGGAGATGTCGAAGAAGAGCGCCGCCTTTTCTATGTTGCCATTACGAGGGCTCAGCAAAAACTTTTTATCACAAGCTGCCGGCAAAGGCGGAAGCAGGGAGGAATCGCCGAATGTGCTCCCTCTCCCTTTTTGGATGAAATTCCTTCCGACCTTGTCGAATACCACGAGCCCGACGCCCAAGCCGAAGAAGAACGCATCGCCGATATTTTCAGCCAAATGAAAAAGAAGTTTTCGATGTAGGGAAAAAGATTTTGTTACAATAAAACAATCAAGGATTGGGCCGTCTCCCCCCTTTACACAAGCCCCCAAAAGTGTTAGGCTGATTGCCGTAAAGACTCAACACTTTTATGGAGGTTCTATGCACTATCTTGAAAGATTTAAAAAATATATTTCGATGGACACCAGGTCCAATGAAGAAAATGAATGCTGTCCCAGCACTCCCGGGCAGCTTGAACTTGGAAAATATCTTGCAAAAGAATTGACCGATATGGGTTTAAAGGCCGAGCAGGATAAGCACGGCTATGTTTATTCGTCCCTTCCTGCAAACACCGATAAAAAGGTTCCCGCAATCGGCTTTATAGCTCACATGGACACGGCTCCGGACTTGGACGGAAAATGTGTCAATCCTAAGGTCTTTGTATACAAGGGCGGGGATATTAAACTCAACGATGAGTACACCATGACCGTCAAAGATTTTCCCTTCTTAAAAGAGCTTGAAGGGCAGGAGATTATCACAACCGACGGAACGACCCTCTTGGGTGCCGATGATAAGGCGGGCATTACGATTATCATGGGTGCTGTCGAATATCTTTTGGCTCATCCCGAAATTAAACACGGCGAAATAAAAATCGGCTTTACCCCCGATGAAGAAATCGGAAGAGGTGCCGACCTTTTTGATGTAAAAAAAATTCGGAGCGGACTTTGCTTACACTGTAGACGGCGGCCCCTTGGGTGAGCTTGAATACGAAAACTTTAATGCTGCAAGCGTTAAGATTGAGATTCAGGGAAAGAATGTGCATCCCGGTTCTGCAAAGAACACGATGATTAACTCCCTTTCTGCAGCGCGTGAATTGGAAAACATGCTTCCCGAAGAGCAAAAACCCGAATACACCGAAGGCTATGAGGGTTTTATTCATTTAACCTCTATCGAAGGCAGTGTCGATTTTACAAAGATGTCCTACATTATCCGCGATCACTTTATGGAAAGCTTCCTTCATAAAAAAGAACTTATGAAAAATGCAGTTGATTTTTTAAATAAAAAATACGGAAACATAATCAAGATGGAGATGAAAGATTCTTATTACAACATGAAAGAAAAAATCGAGCCCCACATGGAAATAATCGAGCTTGCAAAAAAATCGATGACTGATGTTGGTATCGAATCCCATATAGTTCCGATAAGGGGAGGAACTGACGGAGCCCGTCTTTCTTTTATGGGGCTTCCCTGTCCTAACCTTTTTGCAGGCGGCTATAATTTTCACGGCCGCTTCGAGCTCATCCCTACAAAATCTATCGAAAAGGGAATTGAGCTTGTTGTAAAAATTGTAGAGAACAACGCCAAGTAAAAGAATCGCACCGTAAAAAATACTATTAAATCTTTATTCGATAAATAATAATACTTGACATTTTAGTGGTATAGTATTACCATAACATCAAGGATTATTCCGAATTTAATAGGCGTTTTGGAAATAAAAAAGTTAAGCTTGCTGCACAGATTATCTGTTCAGCGGCTGTTGCAGACGAATCTTCGGCAAAAGGCTGGAGATAGGTGACTTATGTGGTTGTTATGCCTATAGACCGGCTTATAGGCAAAATAAAGAATATTAGTCATTAAAAATTAAAATTATTACAAGACTCGATTCCGTAATTGTATTTTATGGATAGAGTCTTGTAGTATGCTTTTAAATTGGAGGTGCACCAATGAAAAAAATACTTATCCCCCTTTTATGTATTGTAGTCTGTGCGGTAAATAGTTTTGCAGCGGAAATAGTTTTTTCTCCGGGTATAGGATTGTCGGCGTATAGCGTGCGGAGTTATGAACTTATTATAACCGGAGAAAAAATTGAGCTTTCAGATAAGGCTGTAACATATACCCTTCCCGCTCCTTCGATGGGGCTTGATGCACATTTTATTCATGAAAAAACCGGTTTTACATTCAGTCTTATTAATAATGCAGCATTTCCTATTACAATGTATAAAAGAGGCGGATTCGGTAATGAAACAATCAAAACAAAAGGTTTTATATGGGACGGTCAAATGCTTTTTGGTTATACATTCGGAGTAAAACAGCCCTTCAGTATTCATGCCGGTATCGGTCCCGGTCTTGCATCAGGTAGGTTTTGGACTCACCTAAATAAACAGAGGCTTGAGAATTTTTATCATGCATGGACACCGATTGCTTTGCATCTCGGCTTTCAATATATTTTTACAAAATATTTCGGCATTACTGTAGGCTTGCATGATATGATAAGTTTTTCAGGGCTTGTACTTAGTAAGGAAAAATCTAATATTGCAGATGACAATAATAAAATCGGCGGGACAGTCGGCTTCGGTAATATTTTTACTTTAAGGATAGCAGCAACTTTTAGAATTTAACTTAGTTGTTTTTTTAATACAGCCTAAAGTTCGCTTATTTTTTTTCCTGCCCCGCTAAACTTAAAGGCCTAATGCCTGATCTTGTTTCTTATCCTTGTCGAAGATACTTCCAAAATAATTGCCGTGCCGAAAATCAGATATGATATAAAGCCGACTTCACTCATATTAAAGTTTAAGGAGCCTGCCATAAAAAGCTCGTAACCTATTCCGCCGGCTCCTGCAGCTGCACCCACGGCAACGGCATTCCCAAAGTTAATCTCAAACCTAAAAAAGCTCCACGAGATTAAATTGTTTATTGAAGCAGGGAGGACGGCTTGACTTATAATTTCGATATAACTTGCCCCGCAGGCTTTTAAGGCATCAATCGTTTTTTTGTCTATGCCGTCAAAGCTTTCCGAAAAGCCTTTTACAAGGTAGGCTGTGCTGTGAAAGCTCATACCGAGGACGGCGGCTTCCGCTCCGATGTTTGCGGTTACCGAAAAAATTAAAACCCAAATAATGGTCGGCACCGAGCGGATAAGGGACATTGCCGTTCTTACGATTTTTACAAGATACTTGTTTGAAAGATTTTCCGAGGCGGCTATCCCTAAAAAGAAGGCAAGCACAATTCCGAACACTGTAGTTAAAAGGGCAAGGCTTAAACTTACCAAAAGAGAAAAAAAGATTTCCGTATAAGAATATTTTTGCGAGAGCTTTGGGTAAATAAATAAGTCCTTTGAATATTCTGCAAATTGTAAAAAGGCTTTTTGAATTCCGTAGTTCGGTTTTTCTATTTTAAATAAGGTTATGATTGTAAGGCAGGATAAAAAGATGAGCACAAGTAAAATTAAAAGCCTTTGTTTTGAGAATTTTTTTATCTTTATTTTTTTGTTTGCCTGTCTGATTTTTTTTTCTTGTTCAATCATAAAAGAATCCGCCTTATTTTATTTGAAAGAATATCGATAAATAAAACTACGATTATCAGGCTAAAAATAATAAGGCCTGCACTGTTATACCTGAAACTTTTAAAATAAAGATTGAATAAAAAACCGATTCCCGTTCCGGTTAAAATTCCTATGAGGGCCGAGTCCCTCACATTTGTTTCGATCGTATATAAGAGCCACGAAACAAGGCCGGGTGCTATGCTTGGGAAGACCGAATTAAAGAGGGCCGGAAAATACGGAACGCCTGCAGCACGCAAGGCTGTAAAGGACTCCTCGCTTGTTTCATCTATCATCTCTTTAAAAGCCCTTACAAGATGCCCGAAGGTAATTATAAAGAGGGCCAAAAAACCGGTAAAGTTATTTTGTTTAAACGAGAACAATAAAAGCATGGCCCATGCGACAAGCGGAATGTTTCTTAAAAAAGAAGCTGCCAAGGTAAGGCCTATTTTAAAAGGCTTATTTATGCCTGTGGTTTCGGAGCCGAGTAGGGCAAGGACAAGCGCAAAAAGGGCGGCTGCCGTAGTTGCCGAAGCTGCTATCACGCAGGTTTCGCCCAAGGTTTTTATTATAACCGGAGTGTGTTTTAAACTTTCACTGTCGGGGATAAAATTTTTTATAAGCCAAACTATCGCAAGCGGAAACTTAAAAATTGCTCTAAGGTCTTTAAAGCCCGTTATATTTGCCGCAAAGTAATAAATTAAAATAAGGCTTAAAAGAATTAAAATTGCTTTTAGTTTTTTTCTTGCAAAAAAGATTTGCTTTTTTTCCCAAGAGTATGAGGCCGTTTTTTTATGATAATGCCTTCTATGCCTTTTTTCCTCTGCGTGAATTTTTAAATCGAACTTCATAAAGTTTTTTCCTCACTGCATTTAGAAGAATTTGTAACATAAGAATTCTCAATAGAAGAATCTGTAATAGAGGACTGTGTAAAAATTTCCTTATGGAGGATTTCATCATTTAAAGAATCAGGCCTTCCGTCAAAAACTATTTTACCGCTATTGAAGGCTATTATTCTATCCGCATATTTTTTTGCGGCCTCCATTTGGTGAAGACTTATAAGGCAGGCTATTTTTTTTCTTACTGCAAATTCTTTAATATAGTTTAAAACTATTTCTGAAGATTGAGGGTCGAGGGAGGCTATGGGTTCATCGCATAATAAAAGTTTCGGATTTTGCATTAGTGCCCTTGCAATGCCTATCCTTTGCTTTTGGCCGCCGCTTAATTCGCTGCATCTTTGAAAGGCAAAGTCTTCCATGCCCACAGTTTTTAAAAGGGCAAAGGCTCTTTCCTTTTCTTCTTCGGTGTAAAGGCCTAGGGCTCCGCGGTAGGAGGGAATTGAACCTAGGCAGCCGTGGAGGACATTTTCGACGGCATTAAGCCGCTCTACCAGATTATAGTTTTGAAAAATCATTCCTATTTTTGAGCGGTATTGCCTTAATGCTTTTCCTTTGAGCCTGTTTATTTTTTCTCCCAAAAAAATCACATCTCCCTCATCCGGCTCAACCAAGCGGTTTATACATCGAAGCATCGTAGATTTTCCGGCACCGGAGAGCCCTATTATTGCAGCAATTTCTCCTTCTTCTATTTTAAAAGAAATGCTTTGCAAGGCTCTTCGTCCTGAAGGATAAGTTTTTGAAATATTTTTAAGTTCAAGAATCACAAGGCTTACCTCCAAAAAAAATTAAAGACTCTTCCTAAGTTTTTTAGAAAGAGTCTTGTGATTAAGCTAGTTTAAGAGATTAGCACATTGTGGCATACATAACGGCTTTGATTGTATGCATGCGGTTTTCGGCTTCATCAAAAACAACCGATTTATGAGATTCGAAAACCTCGTTTGTTACTTCCATTTCGGGAAGACCGAATTTTTTGTGAATCTCCTGACCCTTTGTTGTCTTTAGGTCGTGGAAAGAGGGGAGGCAGTGTAAGAAGATTGCATCCTTGTCTGCATTGTCCATAGCGGCCTTGTTTACCTGATAGGGCTTTAAAAGCTTAATGCGCTCTTCCCATACGCTGTCGGGTTCACCCATGGATACCCAAATGTCGGTATAAAGAACATGGGCACCCTTTGTTCCATCATTTACGTTTTCTGTGAGGGTTACGCTTCCGCCTGTCTGGGCTGCGATTTCTTTTGCAGCTGCCACCAAGTCTTCGGTGGGGAAGAGGTGCTTGGGTGAACATGCAGTAAAGTGCATTCCCATCTTTACACAAGCTATCATGAGGGAGTTGGCTACGTTGTTTCTGGCATCTCCCATGTATGTGAATTTAAGCCCCTTCAAATATCCGAAGTTTTCTTCGATTGTAAGAAGGTCTGCAAGCATTTGAGTGGGGTGGAAAAGGTCGGTCAAGCCGTTCCATACGGGAACGCCTGAATACTCGGCCAAGGTTTCTACAAGCTCCTGGCTGAAACCTCTGTACTCGATACCATCATACATTCTTCCTAAAACACGGGCTGTGTCTTCGATAGATTCTTTGTGTCCCATCTGTGAAGAATTGGGATCAAGGTAGGTAACGCCCATCCCTAGGTCATAACCTGCAACTTCAAAAGAGCAGCGTGTTCTTGTAGAGGTTTTTTCAAAAAGAAGAACGATATTTTTTCCTTCGAGGTATCTGTGAGGAATTCCTGCCCTTTTCATGTCTTTAAAATTTTTTGAAAGGTTGAGTAAATAGCGGATTTCGTCTGTAGTAAAATCCAACAATTTTAGAAAGCTTCTTCCGCGCAAGTTCTTTGCGCTCTTTCCGCGAATTTCTTTAAGCATAGTTTTAACTCCTTAAGATGCTATTGATGAATATTTTAACTATATCAGCTTTTGCAAAAATAATCCAGTACCTTTTATGTACCTAGATCCTATTCTCCTATCTTCCTCCAATGCCAGCCGAATACTGAATGGGCATTGGTTACTACCATAAAGGCTTTAGGGTCATTTTGAGCTAGATAGCTTTTTAGTTTTACAAAGTCTCGGCGGCTCATTACGGTCTGGATAACAGAACGCTCAGTATGTGTATATGCTCCCGTCGCTTTGTATACATTTGCCGACCGGCCGAGCTCTACCATAAATCGGCAAAGCTCATCAGGTTTTTCTGTATTTATTACGCAGTACTTGCTTACATTTAGACCGTCAATTGTAGAGTCTATTACAAGGCCGTTTATGATAACTCCTACAAGAGAGAACAAAGCTATTTCCGTTCCGTAGGCAAAGCCTGCGAAAACGGTAATCGTAAAATCGGTAAGCAAGCATCCCTTCCCTAAGTCGAGGCCGAAATATTTTTGAAAAATCATTGCAAAGATATCGCTTCCTCCGGTTGAAGCATATTGGTTTAAAACTATGCCTACACCGCCGCCGTAAAGTATGACAGCAATAATAAGCTGTAAGAATTTATCGTTTACAATAGGAGCTTGAAGAGGAACTAAAATTTCCAAAAGCCATACGGCTCCTGAAAGCCCAAGGCTTGCACAAACCGTTTTAAGACCGAATTTGTTTCCGATGATTAAAAAGCCTAGGGCAAACAAAAAAATGTTTACTACTACAAGTAAGGCTCCTGTAGAAAGCGGCAGGTATTTTGACAATACCAAGGCCATACCGGTTGCTCCTCCCAAAGACAGTTTTGAAGGCAGCAAAAAGAAATGAATGCCGGATGCTATCATCAAAACTCCGCAAACAATGTAAAAAAAACTCGATAATTTTTCTTTCATTTTTTTTCCTTTAAAATAAAAATTAATCTATATATTATTTAAACTTGAAAAATAGCTAAGTTCAATAATTTATCTATTTTTGATTTCCAAAATTTTGGCTGTCTTTTTTTTCCAGTTTCCCGAACAATAGTAAATGAAGGTTAAAAGACAGCCTGCAGCCGAACCTATAGAAACGGCGAGCCAAATTCCGTCCGAGCCTAAGTATCTTGATAGAACAGCAGCGGCCGGTACCCTAAAAACCCACATAGCCATCAGGGTAGAAATCATCGGAAAAACAGTCTCTCCTGCTCCGCGTATAACTCCGTTTAAGGTAAAGGTTATCGTATTAAAAAAATATGCAGGGGCAACTATTATCAGGTATCGGGCTCCCAATGCGATTACTTCGGGATTATTGACAAAAAGATGCATAACGCTTTTGCCGAAAATTACTATTGCAGTAGTAGCCGTAACTGTAATTCCCAGTGCTAAAAGTAATGAGGCATGCAAACCTCTTTTTACCCTGTCCAGTTTTCCGGCTCCTATGTTTTGACCCGTAAATGATGAAAGGGCAACGCCGATATTTAGGGCCGGCATAACTATAAAACCGTCAAGTTTTCCTGCGGCCGAATAAGCTGCTGCCGTTTGTGTGCCGAAGGTGTTTACAATCGAAAGGAGGGCCATAAAGCCTCCGCCGACCAAGGCTTGCTGAATCCCTGAGGGGAAGCCCATTTTGACGGACTGCATACATATAATCTTATCGAACCTTAGTTTAAAAAAGTTTACTCTAAAGGCTTCGTATTTTTTTCTTGAATAAAGTATAAGCCAAAAGCATGAAACGAATTGTGCTATCACCGTTGCTATTGCAGCTCCCGCAATTCCCCATTTAAATACTATTACAAATAAACAGTCAAGGCCTATGTTTATTAAGGTAGAAATTATCAGGGCATAAAGAGGAGTCATCGAGTCGCCGAAACCTCTCAGCATGGCAGTAAAGGCATTATATATAAACAAAAAAATCATTCCGCTAAAAATCAGCCTTAAATAAATAAGGGCTTCTTCAAATACATCCGAGGGTGTGTTCATCATCTTTAAAATGTAGGGAGCCAAAAAGATACCGATGACCGTAACTATAAGACCTGCCCAAAACAAAATCAATATGCTTGTTTGAATTACCTTGTCTATTTCTTCGTGTTTTTTTGCTCCTACAAATTGAGCTATTAAAATATTACAAGCCATTGTAAAACCTATGACAAGTGATATAAAAATAAACCATACCGGAAAAGAAATTCCTACGGCTGCAAGTGCATGGTCTCCTATGTTTTTTCCTACTACAATGCTGTCAACCACATTATATAATTGCTGAAAGATATTGCCTAAAAGCATCGGTAAGGAAAAAAGCGTTATTTGTTTTAGCTCATTTCCTTGAGTTAAATTTTTCATATTAGCATCCTTATAAAATAAAGAGATTTATTTACTTGTCATGTTTACAATGTCGCTGTGAGTTGAGGCTGTTTCAGTATCTGCAAGAAGCATATTCATTCTTTCAACATACATCTTTGAAGGCTCATCATCAGGGGCGACTTCCAAACACTTGTTAAAAAGGTTAAGGGCTTTTTGATATTCCCTTTGTCTGTAAAAATCTATTGCATTTTCAAATATGCCTACAAGCCTTATCATTTCGGAATCGGCCTCCGATTTTACTGCCATAACATTGTAAAGCTGAACCGGAGTATTGATACCTACAACCCTTACGCGGTCGAGGCGGCGGCCTAAGAAAGCATCATTAGTTTCGTTCCATGTAGATTCGGATGCCAATATCCATGTGCCGTATTTTTTGTTTACACCTTCAAGACGGGCTGCAAGGTTTACATCATTTCCCATGATAGTGTAGTTCATCTTTTTTTCTGTGCCCATGTTGCCGACAACCATTTCTCCGGTGTTTATTCCTATGCGCGTAAAGATGGGCATGGGAATGTCTCCTGCGTCATAAAGCTGCTTATTGAGTTCTTTTTCTGCCTGCTTCATCCTGATTGCGGCAAGGCAAGCCCTGTAAGCATGATCCGGTAAGTCTGTCGGCGCTCCAAAAAAGGCTACGATGGCATCTCCAATGTATTTATCTATTGTGCCTTTTTCATGTAGAATTAAATCGCTCATTTGTGTGAGGTAAACGTTTAAAACCGAAACTAAATGCTCAGGCGTAATTTTTTCCGAAAGGGTAGAGAAGGATTTTATGTCGGTGAACAGAGCCGTAATTCTTTTTTGTTCTCCGCCAAGAGTGAGTTTGTCGGGGTCGGAAATAATTTCGTTTACAACATCGTCCGAAAGATAAACACCGAAAGCTTTTCGTAAAAAACCTTTTTCTTTTTCACTGAAAATAAAGTTAAGTAAGAGGATTACTATAAAGCTGATAACCACCGTTACAACCGGAAGAAAGAGCTGAAGGTATATCTTGCCGAATACGAATAAAAGAATTCCCAAGGAAAGAGTTAAGCTTAATAACACGATTCCGACAAGTACCTTGATAAAACCTCTTTCTACTTTTTTTTAGAATAAAGGCTGTAAAGATTGCTATTACAAAAGCAAGGATAATTGAAACCCATTTTGGAAGAGGAGTTATAAAATCCTCATTCATGATTGTGTTGTAAATATTGGCATGGGTACCTACATTAGGATATGACTTCCAAAAGGGGTTAACACCCAAATCGGATGTTCCTACACCGCTATATCCTATAATTGCAAAGGCATTGTTACAAAAACCTTTGATATAGTTTATATGATCGGAATAGTTTTTATATTCTTCTTTTGCCTTTGTAAAAAGGTCTGCAGCATAGGCTTCTATCGTATCGTATTCGGTAGAGCCGCTTTGTTCTTTTATTTTTGCAAAAAGTCCGATGATTTCCTTATCGAAATCTCCGCTTAAAAATTTGCTGTAATTATCAAAAAAAGAGTCCCGGGCTGTAAAGTATTCTTTAAAGTCTTGCCTGTTTTTATTTAGTAACTCATTCTTCCATTCACCTAGTCTTGAATATTCACTTTCTAAAGAAGTAACTGCACTATGATAAGACAGGTATCCTTCAGCAGTTCTGATTTGCAAATTTTTTATGGCTTCCAAAAGTGAAACTAAATTCTTTTCCATTATGTCGGCATAGGTAAGGGCATAAACCGATAGACTTTTAAAACTGCCGTTTTCGGGGTTGTCGGTATCGGCAAAGCGTTTTTTTAGCCAATTGATTAAAAGGTTTCCATCCTCATCAAGAGGGATTATAAGATCCTTTCTTTTTTCCAAATCGGACGGATCCTTGGCATTTTTCAAAATCAGGCGTCTTCCCGTACGGATAATTTTTTCCGGCTCAAGGATGTGAAGGATTGGAGTAAAAACCAGCTGGCCTATGTACCTGCCTTCATATTCAGTTAAAAGAGAAATGCGGCGGCGTACACCGTCCTCGTCTATAACTACATTAGGAAATCCCGCCCCTCTTGCATATTTGAGTATCGGCATAATAGCCGGTGCCATACCGTACTCTTCATTTGCTGCCTTGCGGTTTGCCAATGTTTCTTTTTTTAAAAGACCTGCCTCATCTTCGATATTTGTAAACAAGAAATTATTATAGGCAAAGTCTTTTAGTTCCTTTGTTTCGCTGCTTATGTTTATGTTTACTGCGTTTATGGTTAAAAAAGAATTTTCAAAAAAACCGGCTGCAGCCCCCATATAAACATCATTATCCCTAAAAACATTATGTTTAATTGAATCGGAAAGCTCCTCAATCCTTAATTGAAAATAGTCGGACATATCCTTTCCTATTGTTTTTACTTCAGAAAGCGGAATGTTTTTGCTTGCGACGGCATCCGAAAATTCTTTTATATATTCTCCGAATTCCTGACGGACGGCCGCATATTCTTTGGGAAGCTCATGCTCGACATAAGCATTATTTGCACCTGCCCTTCCTGCGGACAGATATTCAATATCGAAAACGGCAGCCTTGCCGCCGGCCTCCTTTAAGCGAATTAAAACATCGGCTAAGACATCCCTCGACCAAGGCCAGGAACCTACTTGCTCTATGGAAAAATCGTCTACATTTAAAAGGAGAACTTCGCTTTTTTCTTCGATTTCAGGTTTAAGTCTTAACATTGCATCGTAGACTTGGTTTTCAATATTTCTTCCTAATTTAATAAAGCTGAAGGCCGTAAAAATTAAAAACACAATTATTGCTATTATAAAATTAAGATTATTTTGCAAAAAAACTGCAAATGCCGATTTACTCTTTTTCTTTTTCGACCATAGCTTTCTCCTAATACTTTATAAATTGAGGATTATAAATTCCATTATAATGTAAAAATTATTAAAAAACAAGCCTTTATATAGATAGACTTTTATTATATTTTGAGGTATTATAGTTGATAATATTACTTTTCATTTTTAAGGAGATATATAATGAAGATATTGGTTATCAACTGCGGAAGCTCTTCTTTAAAGTATCAGCTAATTGATATGACTAACGAAGATGTTTTGGTAAAAGGCCTTGTCGAAAGAATCGGTATTGAAGGTTCTCGCATTAAGCACGAAAAAAAAGGAATGGATGCCGTTTTAATTGAAGAAAAAATGGATGATCACAAAAAGGCTATTCAGCTTGTTTTGGATGCACTCATCGACAAAAATCACGGCGTTGTAAAATCTATGGACGAGATTACGGCTGTAGGTCACAGGGTAGTTCACGGCGGAGAAGAATTCAATAAGTCCGTTCTTTTAGATGACAGGGTAATGGCCGGTATCAAATCATGTATCGACCTTGCTCCCTTGCACAACCCTGCAAATATTATGGGAATTGAAGCTTGTAAGGCCCTTATGCCGAACACTCCCATGGTAGGAGTTTTTGATACGGCCTTCCATCAAACAATGCCTGCAGAAAACTATATCTATGCTCTTCCCTACGAGTATTACGAAAAATATAAGATCCGCCGCTACGGCTTCCACGGAACATCTCACCGCTTTGTTTCAGAAAAAGCTGCCGAAACACTTAAAAATAATTCGGCCGATTTTAAGGTTATTACCTGCCACTTAGGAAACGGCTCCAGCTTGGCAGCCATCAAAGGCGGAAAATGTGTAGATACCTCAATGGGCCTTACTCCCCTCGAAGGTTTAGCAATGGGAACCCGCTCCGGCGACCTCGACCCTGCAATTCTCCCCTTTATTATGAACAAGGAAAAACTTTCAGCCGATGACATGAGCAATGTTTTAAACAAAAAGTCCGGCGTTTTGGGTATTTCCGGTGTAAGCAGCGACTTCAGGGATATTGAAACTGCCGCAAAAGAAGGAAACAAGAGGGCTCAGCTCGCTTTGGATGTTTTCTGCAACAGAGTCAGAAAATACATAGCTTCTTATGCAGCCCAGCTCGGCGGAGTGGATGCCTTAGTATTTACAGCCGGTATAGGCGAAAACTCGATCGAGCTTCGAGAAAAAATCTGTCACGGTTTGGAATTCCTCGGAGTTGAACTTGATTCCGAAAAGAACAAGGTAAGGGGAAAACTTACCGATGCCAGCAAGGCCTCATCAAAGGTTAAGGTTCTTATAATCCCCACAAACGAAGAGCTTATGATTGCTAAGGACACAATGTCATTGGTAAAATAAAACTCTTTTAAACTAAAAGAAAAAGGCGGGGCTTTAAACAAGACCCGCCTTTTTTTAATAAGCTTTTATCTGTCAGATAAAAACGCTAAACCTTATTCTATAACGGCAACCAAATCATTTGCTTTTAAAATCAAATGATCGACACCGTCAAGCTGAATTTGAGTTCCGGCATACTTGTCGTGAATAACTTTTTGTCCGACTGAAACCTTAATCTTTTCTTTGTCATCTCCTACAGCTACAACAACACCTCTTTGGGTTTTTTCTTGAGCTGTGTCGGGAATGATGATTCCGCCGGCAGTTTTTGTTTCTACGGCATCCGGTTTTACTAAAACTCTGTCTCCTAAGGGTTTAACTTTCATCAAAAGACCTCCTGAAAAATTAAAAGAACACAAAAGCAATATTTGTGCCTTTTTGGCACTCTTTTTTGTGTTTTATTTCGGGTTGTGTCATTTCAATACATAAATCCCGAATACCATAAAATATAAGAAAAAAAAGCCAAAAAGGCAATAGGTTTTGATTATTTTAAATTTCATATGACTGATTTTATAACTCTATATTGATTATGAGGTTATAGAATTAATCCGTTGTTTTTTCTAATTTAAAAATATTTTTTACAAAAATTTATAGTTTAGCATGATTTTTGCTTGTATACATTGGAGGTCAAAAGGCTTCCAAGTTTTATACAAGGAGTTAAGTTATGTATAACAGAACAAAAAACAATTATGATGCAGAAATGAACTCTCTAGCCGCTTATTTAAAAGAAATCAATCAAATACCGCTTTTAACTGCGGAGGAAGAAATAAAATACGCCAAACTTGCAGAAAAGGGAGATGAAGATGCCAAAAATATGTTGGTAAATTCAAACTTGCGCTTTGTTGTAAATGTAGCAAAAAAATATCAAAATCAAGGCCTTCCCCTTATGGACCTTATCAGTGAAGGCAACATAGGCTTGATGAATGCAGCCGAAAGATTCGATGTTTCAAAGGGTTATAAATTTATTTATTATGCCGTTTGGTGGATTAAGCAGTCCATCTTAAAGGCCATTTGCGAAAAATCCAGAATGATACGCCTTCCTTTAAACAGGGCAAATGAGCTTGTTCAAATAGAAAAGGCAAAAAAAGAAATCGACTTTTCGGGAAACGAAACTCAGGAACTCAATGAGATTGCAGGCATTTTAAACATGGATAATTCTATGGTTCATACAATTATGAATGCAGCAAGAGAGCCTATTTCGATTGATGCTCCCGTTTTTGATGAACCCGGCAGCTCCAGTGTAAACGACTTTTTACAAGATGAAACTCATCAAATGCCGGAAGACTATGCGATGGATATGAGCCTTAAAGATGAGGTCAACGAGCTTCTTAAAAATCTTGATGACAGGGAAGCCGAAATAATCCGCTATCGTTTCGGGCTTGGCGGCTATGCTCCTCTTTCGTTAAAAGAGGTAGGGCTCATCTTTAATCTTACAAAGGAAAGAATTCGCCAGATTGAAAAGAAGGCCTTGCAGCAGCTTAAAAAGCCTGCCGAAAAACAAAAACTTGCCGTTTATGTAGCATAAACGATTTCCATAAAAATTAGTTCCATGCAATTAACTTAGGGCTGTCTTTTAGACAGCCCTTTTTTTGTATGCTAAACCGGAGGCTTACTCCATAATGTACAAGACTGTTTCCATATTACCGCCGCGGATGTTGTGTTTTTTTAGGACTGCATCCTTATTTTGCTTACAAAATATTTTTTCAAATTCCTTTTTGCTTGTGATAAAGCCGAGCTTCCAGCCGGGAAAGCGGCGTGGGATTTCTGCCATCCTCTTATAAAGCTCAAAGGCTTCTTCCTCGCTTCCGAGCCTTTCACCGTAGGGCGGATTGGATAAAAGGATGCCTCTTTCGTATGGGGCTTCCAGTTCTGAAAAGTCCGATTGAATAAAATCGGGGCGTTCTATGTGATGGGTAATGCCTGCGGCATGAAGTTCCCTTCCTGCAATTATACAGGCCCTCTCTGCATTAGCCTTTGAAAGAGAAACGGCCTCTTCCGAAATATCCGAGCCGGTTATCCTTGCAAGGCAGTCGGTGCGTACCTGAGAGGCTGCTCTTTCTTTTTCTTCTTTTAAAACGCTTTCTATTTTTTCTTTTTCAAAACAGATAAATCTTTCAAAGGCAAAGTGACGGGCAATTCCGGGCGGGATATTGTAGGCATACCAAGCCGCTTCAATCGGGATGGTGCCTGAGCCGCAAAAAGCATCGTGGAGAGGAATTTTTCTTTTCCATTGCATGAGCTGAATTAACACGGCCGCCAAGGTTTCCCTCATGGGGGCGGCTCCTCCGCTTAAGCGGTAGCCCCTTCTGTAAAGAGGTTCTCCCGATAGATCCAGACATACATAGACATTATTATTTTCTATATATATTCGAATCATAAAACGGGTTCCCGTTTCGGGGAGGGAGTGCATATTCCATTTTTTGCACAGCTTATCGCAGACTGCCTTATGCACGATGGATTGAACTGCATGTTCCGAAGAAAGTTTGGATTTATAGGTACGCACCTTATCAATGGTTATGCGGGCATCCCGCGGAAAATAATTATGCCAATCTATAGAAAAGACTAAATCAAAGAGGTCATCAAAATTTTCGGCCTTTGCGGTATTTATGAGCAGAAAAACCCTGTCTGCCGTGCGTAAAAAATAATTTGCCTTAAAAAAGGCCAAAAGAGGATCCTTTTCTTCCGATGTAAAAAACACCCTTCCGGGTAATCTATTATAGGGTTTAAAGCCTAAGATTTTTAATTCCTTTGTAAGGACAGGTTCTGCACCTACGGCACATAAAGCAATAAAGTCATTCATAGTACTTCGCAGTATAGCATTTTTTTTCAAATTTTTATATACTTTAAATATAATAATCTGCTGAAATTTGGAGAAAATATGAAGAACCCAAAAAAACTTTTGTCTTATGTTTTAAGCCTTGTACTGCTCTTTTCGTTTTTAACATCTTGTGCCACAAAAAACGCTAATTTAAAAGATGAAAACGAACCTAAGGCTGTGTTGATAAGGCATCCCGAAAGGATGCTTTGGGAAATAAAAAAAGATGATGCATCAATTTATGTTTTAGGTACAATTCATGTTGCCGATAAAGATTTTTATCCTTTAGAAGATAAAGTGCTTGAAATTTTTGATAAGGCTGATAGGCTGGTAAGTGAGTTGGGCGGTCTTCCCGAAATCGGAACCATTCAGGAAAAATTTCAGATAAGAATGATTCAAAGCATTAATATCAGTCCCGAAAAAGATTTGTCTAATTTTTTGTCTGAAGACGAAATCAATGTTGTTAAACAAGAATTGGGAGAAGGCATTGCATTGCCGCTTTTTAAATTTAATCCTTGGGTGCTTACGGTAACCTTAACCCAAATCCTATATACCAAGGCCGGTTTGGATCCGCAAAACGGTATAGATATGCATCTTGTAAACCGTGCCGGAAAAAGAAAAGTTGAAGCCCTTGAAACTATTGACGAACAGCTGGATATCTTATCATCAGGCAGCTTTGAAGAACAACTGTATGATCTTAAAAAAACTATAGACGATTTGAAAAATGCCGATAACACTGTTGACTTGCTTACCAAATTAAAAAAGCTTTATTTGGAAAACAATCGTGAAGACTTAAAAGACTTTATAGGTTCGCTTTTAGATATGAGCGAGGGTATCTCTCAAGAGGTTCTGCTGAAGGCCCGAAATATTGTTTGGGCAGAAAGGTTTGATGAATATCTTAATAAGGGCGGCACAACCCTTGTGTTTGCAGGGCTTGCTCATTTTATAGGTGAAGACAGTGTCTTTGAACAAATGAGAATAAAAGGAATTTTAGAATAAAATGAAAAAGATTATTGTTTTTTTTGCTGTTGTGCTTCTTTGTTTTTCATCATGCAAAACAAAGCAAGTTCAGCCTACAATTGAAGGAGCCTATATACAGCTGACAGACAAGGCTCAAATATCTTTTAAGGATCTTCCCTGCACTGTATTTTTTTCGGATGGGACTCAAGAAAAATATATTACAAATGAAGACGGAAAAATTGTGGTCCAAGTTAAGGAAGGCCGCTTAATCACGAAGGCGGTTTATGATTTTTCTGATTACAGACGGCCTAAGGGAAAACTATTGGCAAAGGAAGAGTTTTCAATAATAAGGAAACTTAAAACAAAACCTAAGGCCTTGATACAGGAATTCTATATCAACATTGAGCCCCGCAAGGGAATGCAGCTTATAATAATCTTGGATATTTTCGATATTTAGTTATCAAAGATATCTTCTTCTTCTAAAAATCTCCCGGCAAAGCGGTATGCTTTTTTTCCAGTACTTTTCATCAAGAGATGAAACTATTACACCGGTATGTTTACCCTGAGATGCCGCATGAATAAACTGCCTGTTGCCTATGTAAATGCCGACATGCGATAATTTATTTCCTACAGTATGAAAAAATAAAAGATCGCCTGGTTGAACCTCTTTGTTTGAAATATGTTTTACAAAACCCGCAAGCCCTTTTGTCGTTCTGGGGATTGTCATTTCAAGGCCGTCAAGAGCTGAGCGGTAAATAAAACCTGAACAGTCCATTCCTTCCTTTGTAGTTCCTGCATATTTATATGGAGTTTTCAGGTATTTATATGCGGCATTTATAAAATCGAGACGCGGGGATTCAGGCGGTTGAGCTCCGAATGACATACATCCGTTTAAAAAAAAGCTTAAAACAATAAAAATAAATATTTTTTTCATAAATTCTGCAACCTCCAATCTTTTATCGGGTCTAACCATAAGAGAATTTAGCTAAATTTATTTACAAAAGGAAGATCTTATGGCAAATCTTAATAAAAAGCCCTGGGCTTTTTTGGATGAGTGGAGAGGTAAAAAATTCAAAGGCGAGTGGCCGACCCTCCCCGAAATGTTTGAAATTACCGCAGAACGGTATCCTGAAAGAAATTGTTTTACGGTATTTGAACCCGATCGTATTACCCTTTCATATGCTGAAAGTTTAAAGGTAATCAAAGACTTGGCTTATTGGATGACCGAAAACGGAGTTACAAAGGGAACCCATGTTGCTGTTTCCGGTAAGAACTCCCCCGAATGGGCTGTTGTATATTTGGCAACCCTTTTTGCAGGAGCTATTACCATCCCGATAGACTACGGTCTTCATAATGAAGAAATAGAAAACCTTTTAAAAACTGCAAAGCCCAAACTTTTCTTTGTAGATGAAGAAAAATTCGGCTTTTTTGAAGAAAAGGCAAAGACCGAGACTTACATAGGCTCCCTTTATTCTTTAAGTAAAAAACATCCTGAGATTTATGTATATAATTTAAAACCTAATGGTACGCCCGAATTGGCCAAGGCTGAAGAAGGCGATACAGCTGCAATCCTTTTTACCTCAGGTACAACGGGAAATCCAAAGGGCGTTATGCTCAGTCACAAAAACTTTGTTTCCGACTGCTATATAGCCCAGTCTAATTTAAATATTTATCACACGGATGTATTCTATGCTCTTTTGCCGCTTCATCACTCGTATACGATGCTTGCGGTATTTATCGAAGCTCTTTCGGTTGGTGCAGAATTGGTTTTCGGCAAGACTCTTGCCGTATCAAAGATGCTTGCCGAGCTTAAAGCCGGAAAAATCACGATGCTTTTGGGCGTTCCGCTCTTGTTTAATAAACTGCTTGCAGGTATCTTCAAAGGCATAAAGGCTAAGGGTGCCGTAGTTTTCGGTATTATCAGGGCCTTGATGGGAGTTTCTTACTTCTTTAAAAAGGTATTTAAGGTAAATATCGGCAGCAAGCTATTCCACGGCATTTTGGACAAGGCCAGCTTAGGAAATGTGCGTATCGCTATCTGCGGAGGCGGCCCCCTTGCTCCCAATGTATGCAGGGCTTATAACGAGTTCGGTATCGACTTTGTTCAGGGCTATGGTCTGACTGAGACCTCTCCCATTGTTGCCCTTAACCCAAAGGAACACTTTAAGATAGCCAGTGTCGGACAGTATTTTATTTCTTATATGGAAATGAAAATCCTCGATCCGGATGAAAAGGGAATAGGCGAGGTTGCCGTAAAGGGGCCGATGGTTATGCAGGGCTACTACAACATGCCTGAAGAAACAGCTAAGGTGCTTTCGCCGGACGGCTGGTTTAGTACAGGAGACCTCGGCTGGCTCGATGATGAAGGTTACCTATACCTTTGCGGAAGGGCTAAAAACCTCATAGTTACTGCGGGAGGAAAAAACGTCTTCCCAGAAGAAATCGAAAATATGTTCCAGCTTTACTATAACGAGATTGAGCAGATTACTGCAGTAGCTTATCAGGCTGAGGAAGGCGAGGAAGTTGAAGCCCTTGTTTATCCCTCTGATGAACTTTATAAAAAGTTAAACAAGACCCGCGGCACAAGCGAAGACGATGCAGCTGTTCAAAAAGAAATCGATGCTATCATCGAGACCGTAAATAAGAAGCTTTTACCCTATCAGCGCATTACAAAGACAACCTATCTTGCTGAGCCGCTTGAAATGACCACTACCAAAAAGGTAAAGCGGTTTAAGAAGTAGGTAGTTATAAAAAGGAACCTCTAAGAGCTTCAGTTTTTTAGAGGTTCCCATATCTTTATAAGATGGAAAGATGTTTGATCCTGCCCCTATTATTACCGTAATAGACCGCCCGTCATCATCCCTTACAAAACTGCGGTAAGAGTGGTATAATGTATGAAAATTGAACATCCTTGTTCGATTTTCAACACGAGTTTTGAGCAGTGCTCAAAACATCGCATGCGTGGAACCACCGCCATCCGCGGCGGTTATATAGTATGAGCACTTTTGCAAATAACCGGTGCAGATTCAAAAAACCGCAACGCCCGCAGAGCGTTGAGCTTCGCTCAACTTCGCAAAGGATTATAAAAGGATGTCTTACAAAGACTCCCTTAAACCCCTTTGCGCTCTTAGCGCCCCCTGCGGTTAAATAAAAAAAACAACTCTTACAAAATTAAAGTAATTATGTTATAATACAATCAATGAGGGGATGGCTATGAGTACTTCAAACAGAAAATACAAAGACTCGGTTTTTGTCGATTTATTCAGCGAAGACGAAAAAGCAAAAGAGAATTTCTTATCGCTTTACAACGCTTTGCATGGGACGAATTTACAGCTTTCGTGTCCTGTAGAAAATATAAGGCTCGATAATGTTATGTATATGAACATAATCAACGATGTTTCCTGCCTTGTAGATGGTAAAATCATCGTTCTTGCAGAACATCAGTCCACTATAAACGAAAACATGCCCTTACGCTTTTTAGAATACATAGCGAGGCTCTATGAAAAACTGCAAGCACCGACCGACAGGTATCTAAGAAAACTTTCAAAAATACCCACGCCGGAATTCTACGTTTTCTATAACGGCAAAGAAGACTATCCTGAAACTACGGTTCTAAAACTGTCCGATGCCTTTATTACAAAGCCAGAACACGTTCCGCTGGAGCTGACGGTACAGGTTTTAAACATAAACACGGACAAAGCAAACAAAATCCTAGCAGCCTGTAAACCGTTAGAGGAATACAGCCTCTTTGTAGAAGAGGTAAGAAAGCAAACACAGCTCGACCCTGAAAAAGGCTTTACCAATGCGGTAAAGATATGCATAGAAAAAGGAATATTAAGAGAATATTTAATGAGAAAATCACGGGAGGTAATAAATATGTTAGTAGCCGAATATGATTACGACACAGACATCGCAGTACAGAGATCTGAAGAAAGACGAATAGCATTTGCTGAAGGCATTGAACAAGGCATTGAGCGCGGTATTGAACAAGGTTTTTCCGACGGCAAATACCAAAATAAGCTTGAAACGGCACGTATATTAAAGCAACTAGGTGACCCTGTACAAAAGATAATGCAGGCGACAGGCCTCTCCAGTGAAGAGATTGAAAAACTGTAATTCGGTTAATTGGTAATGTGTAATTGATACGGTGACAAGCCCATTACCAATTAAACAACTTTATTCTAAAAGCCTTGCAATATGCAGCAAAACCGTTTATACTAAATACCAATGATATGGAAACGCCCGGACAGCAGTTATAAACATTCTCATAAAAAAATTACAAAAAGTTTTGAAAAAGCTCTTGACATAAAGTACCGCATCGGGCAAAATTCACAGCTTCACAGCTTCACAGCTTCACAGCTTCACAGCTTCACAGCTTCACAGCTTCACAGCTTCACAGCTTCACAGCTTCACAGCTTCACAGCTTCACAGCTTCACAGCTTCACAGCTTCACAGCTTCACAGCTTCACAGCTTCACAGCTTCACAGCTTCACAGCTGAGGGGTTCCTGTGCCCAAATAAATATCAATTACTCAAACCACGCCCAAAGACAAGCCGTCAGTCAAAGCCCGGCCTCCTGTCCTTGGGCTTTTTTCATACACCGTTTAAAAAACCGCAAGGAACGCAAAGCGTTGAGCTTCGCTCAACTTCGCAAAGGATTATAAAAGAATGCCTTACAAAGCCTTCTTAAAACACCTTGCGTCCTTGGCGTGCTCCGCGGTTAAATTAAAAAATATAAGGAGAACAAGATGTTAAAGTATTGTTTACGAGAAAACTTACTCACCCCTGCGCCCGATGACTACATGGCGCAGGCGGCCGACGTGCGCTCGTACACTCTTGACGAGATTATCGACTTGATGATGGAAAAAGGTACCACGCTTACGAGGGCGGATGTGGCGGCAACGCTGCAAGTCTACGGAGAAGTCTGCTCGAGCCTTATCAAAGACGGCTCGGCCGTTAACACACCGCTTATGAACACCTCGATGAGCATATCGGGCGTATTCGACGGAGCAAATGACAGCTTCGACAAAAAACGGCACACGGTAAACTTGAACATAACCGCCGGCACGCTCCTTCGCGATGCGGTTACCAAAGTCAAGTGCGAAAAAACCGAAGGCGTAAGCACCGACCCCTACATCACCGAAGTTACCGACATCGTAACAGGTACGGTAAACACAACACTGACCAAAGGCGGAGTCGTACAGCTGGTAGGTGCACGGCTTAAGTTTGATGCCAAAGATACGGCACAAGGCATCTTCTTTGTGCCCGAAACGGGAAATCCCGTGCGTGCTGCCGTCATCGCCGAAAACAAACCCGCGCGTCTTATGGCAATAATCCCTGCTGATTTGGCGGCCGGTACCTACTACATCGAAGTACGCTCCAAACATTCAGGCGGAGGCAAGCCTCTTAAAGCTGTAAAGGCAGGCCGTTTTGCTAAACTGCTTACGGTTGTACCATAAAGTACGGGTGCGTAACTTCAAACTGTATGGGTACATAGCCCCGTACAATATGGGTGCACAAACCCGTAAGTCATGGGTGCATAAGCCCGTAAATCGTGGGTGCATAGCCCCACACAACATGGGCACATAAGCCCATGCATTTCTATAATATGTCCTACTGGATTGGGACAATTCAATCCAATTCAAATAATATTTTTAAGGGAGAAGATGTATGAAAAAATTTAACTCAAACAAAAACAAGAAAGCAAAAGCCTTCACAGTTAAGGGAGCCGCGGCACTCATCATAGCCGCAATATTGGCACTGGTCTTTACAGGCTGCCCGAACAATGCAGGCGGAAGCGGTTCGGGCAGTGCCACACCGCCCACGCCGCCGACTAAATACGCCATAACATTCAGCGTGGACAGCACTACGCCAAACGGCACGCTTAAAGCAAAGGCAGACGGCGTCCCCGAAACAGAGGCAAGCCCAATAACTGTTGAGGAAGGCAAGACCGTAACATTCACGGCTAAAGCTCACGGCGGCTACAGGGTGAAAGGCTGGACGCTTGACGGCAACGCCGTAAACGGCACAAACAGTTCCTATTCATTTCCTGTTACCAAGGCGGCCGAGGTTAAGGTGAGCTTTGAGAACACGCCGCCCGCTGTAGGCTCTTTTGAATATACAGGCGACGGCTTTGTAAAAATAATCCCTCCTGCAAACAGCATTGTAGGCGTAGAGCCGGATACCAGTACCTTACCCGGAAATGAAGATTATTGGAAAGGCGTATTCCGTGCAGGCCGAAAGGTAAAATTAAGCCCCTACAAGCTAGGCAAGACGGAGGTAACATACAAACTTTGGAAAGAAGTTTACGATTGGGCGGTAAAAGCTGAAAACGGATATAAGTTTGCCAATGCAGGGCAAAAAGGCAGTTCCGGAACCGGAAATGACGAAGAGCAACCTGTAACTGAAGTAAGTTGGCGGGACTGTATTGTGTGGTGTAATGCGTATACGGAAAAAGAAAAAGGAATAGGCGAATGCGTCTACCGCAAAAAGGACAATCATACGGTTGTATTAAAAGATGCGACGGCAACAGCTGATTGTGATGCCGCCTATGCCGATATGAGTAAAAAAGGCTTTAGACTTCCGACTGAAGCTGAGTGGGAATATGCGGCCCGTTGGCAGGGAAGCAATACTGAAAATGCGGCACAATACGGCGATGTATGGCTTACCAAATTAAACAGTGCAAGCGGAGCCAAAGCTGACTGGAATACGGCGGAAACAGGAGAGGTTGCGTGGTATAGTGGTAATTCAGGAGGAAAAACTCATCCGGTCGGAGAAAGGAGAGCGAATGCACTCGGGTTACACGATATGAGCGGTAATGTCTGGGAATGGTGTTTTGATTGGTATAAGGATGACCCTGCATCAAACGATGCTGCTTATATGCAAGGCGGTATTGTTACCGATCCTCAAGGGGCCGCGTCAGGCTCTCACCGCGTCTCACGCGGCGGCAGGTGGAGCGGCAGCGCGGACTACTGCACTGTAGGCGTACGGGGCTACGACAGTCCTGGCGGCAGGGGCAACGCTCTTGGCTTCCGCCTGGCTTGGTGCCCTTGAGTTCACGCATTTGTGCGTAGGCGGGTAAGCAGTGGAGGGCGCAGCGTAAGCCGCCCGTAACGGCGCACCTGCCAAAGCACAAATGCGTAGATGCGGTGCAGTACATTTTTTGAAGCAAAGATGAAACTGCACTGTGTCAGCCGCTTTAGCGGCTCGAAAATTTTTTGTAATTTAAGGAGTTTTATACTATGAACAAATCAATTTTTTCAACATATCATAACGCCGAAAACAGAGTAACCTCTACGATACTGGCGGTTTTGGAACGGCTGAGCAATCCGACGCTATCGGCTATTTTCCAAGGCATAGAAGGGGAAAGTAATTTTAAAATGATTACTTTCGAAAATCAATATAAAAACGGCAACTCCATACCGGATGCACGGATTTTTGCATCGCTCGATTATATCATCGAAACGAAAATCGAAAAAAATACCGTCTATAGAGCTCAGCTTGAAAGGCATCTTAACAATTCAAAAGAGGCCAAACTAATCGTTTTAACGCCCGACGAATCCTGTCCTCAAGACATAACGGAGCTTGCACGCAAAACATCCGGCTCAAAAATCATCTGGTGCAATTTTGACATTTTATACGAAATACTGAACACGGTAACAGAAGAAGTAACGATGATACCGCACGAGATTTTCTTGCTTTCGGAGCTGCAGGTATTCTTTAAAGAAGAAGGCCTACTGAACGCAAATTTAAACGATGAACAGAAAACTGCAGTCATTGTTCCCGCACGGGAAGCCTGGTCATTTTATAAGGACTATGGCATCTACCGCTGCCAAGAAAACAGATATTTTACGCCTACAAAGTATATGGGTTTTTATGCGGAGCAGAGTATTCAGCCCCTTTTCCCCGAAATTATCGGTTCTGTAGAGAGCCTGATACTAAACGACGATGCAGCACTTGATCAAGCCGGTGTCAAGACCTGCATGGGTAAACGGGAAGAAGTAATAGAGCGGTTGCGGGAATTTAAAAAGATTTACCCGAATACCGACCGGCTGAACGACGAACGCTGTAAATATATCGTATTGGCAAAAAAAGAAGACACAAGCCGAGTCGTTTCGATCAAAGCCCCGATTAAAAACGATAAAAAAGCATACAGCGGGCGAAATTTCGCCTTCGTAATGAAGCAAGCCTATATCCTCATCGACGAACTGCAAAAAGCAACAAAAACATCCGAATTAACACTGCTGTAAATTTACATTAAAAAGTTAAATAGTATGCTGTCACGGAATCTGATAAAGCCCATGCAGGAGTTTTTAGAAGCAGCTCAGCAAGCGTAATCAACAACCCCGACGCAAGCGTCGGGGTATTAAACCCTCCGCACGAATAAAAACATTCCGGTTCTAAAAAACTATTTAAATAAAAAACTCCACATCGGATTGTCCGGCGTGGAGTTTTTTTTGTTTAGGCTTTAGCCTATTCTTCTTGTTCTTCCATGAAGGCCTTGGCTTCGGCTATTATCTCATCGGCAATCTTACCGGATATCGGATCATAGTGGTCGAAGGACATTTCAAAGGAGCCGGTACCGCTTGTCATTGAGCGGAGGTCTATTGCATAGCGCAAAAGTTCCTTATGTGGAACTTGGGCTCTGATTTCTTCGATGCCGCTTGCAGGAGAAGACTGCCCCAGTATTCTTCCTCGGCGGGAAGAAAGGTCGCTCATTATGTCTCCGAGGTATGAGTTTTCGACAAATACGGTCAGGTTCATAATGGGTTCAAGGAGGATGGGGCCTGCATTGCGCATTGCATCCTTAAAGGCATTTCGGGCCGCAATCTTAAAGGCCATTTCGGATGAGTCTACGGGGTGCTCTTTACCGTCAAGAACGGTTACGGCAACATCCACTACGGGGTAGCCAGCCGAAACTCCCTTTTCCATAGCCTCAATAACGCCTTTTTCTACACCGGGTATGTAGCCCTTGGAGATGGCTCCTCCGAAGACGGCATTCGTAAACTTGTATTTTTCTCCTCTAGGGAGAGGTTCGATAGCCAAAACAACCCTTCCGAATTGTCCGTGACCGCCCGACTGCTTTTTATGCGTATATTCGGCTTGAGATTTGCGCTGAATCGTTTCCCGATAGGCAATGCGGGGGATTGAGGTTTGGATTTCGACCTTGGACTGCTTTTTGACCTTATCCAAAACTATACTTGTATGTAAGTCGCCCATGCCTGAAAGGACATTTTGCTTTGTTTCGGCATTGAATGCGAATGAAAGGGTCATATCTTCTTCGCAGGCCCTAAAGAGCTGCTCGCTGACCTTATCGTCATTCTTTTTATCTATTGCCGAAACGGCCAAAGAGTAGATGGGCTCGGGTGTTCTAAGCCGCACAAAGGGTACTGCATCGGCAGAGGCAGCCAAGGTATCGTTTGTCTTTGTGCTTGCAAGCTTTACCAAAACGCCTACATCTCCTGCGGCAATTTCTTTTACCTCGCTGAGCTTTTTACCCAAGATCTTATAAATCTTACCGACCCTTTCCTTTTTTTCTTCTCTAAGGTTAAAGACCTCGGAGTCGGCTGAGAGGGTTCCCGTAATAACCTTTACATAGGAAAGTCTGCCTGAGAACTGGTCGTTGGATGTTTTTACTACGATTGCTGAAAGAGGGGCAGAAGGGTCAAGTTTGATTGAGATTTCTTCTCCTTCTTTTGTAACTCCTCTTTCGAGGGCACCTTCCGGTGAGGGAAGAATTTCGCTTATAAAGCGTAAAAGAGAGGTAAGACCCGAATTATTGAGGGCTGAACCTGCAAAAAGAGGAACAATCCTATTATCTGCCATAGCCAAGGTAAGACCTCTGCTGATTTCTTCAGGAGAAAGTTCTCCTTCATCTATAAATTTTACGAGTAATTCCTCATCACCTTCGGCTGCAGCTCCTGCTAAAACCTCCAGGGCTTCCTTGTACTTATCCTGATATTCGGCAGGAATTTCGGTTTCTACTTCTTTTCCGCCTTCGATTTTATAGGCCTTTCCGTGAAGCACGTCTACAACGCCCTTAAAATCGTCTCCTGTGCCCATGGGGAAGCTTACAGGGAAGACATCTACCTGAAACTGCTTTTTAACGTCGGCTATACAGTTATCGAAGTCGGCCCTGCCTTCATCCATCTTATTTGCAAAAACCAAGCGTGGCTTGTTTCTTCTGTCAAGGTCGCGCCAGTATTTAATTGTTTCGATTTGTACGCCCGATCTTCCGTCTAAAACTATGAGGGCTGCTTCGGATGAGCGGAAGGCTGCGATTACTTCACCGATAAAATCAGAAGCTCCGGGAGTATCCCAAATGTTTATGAGCTTATCGTCTTTTTGTAAGTTAACTAAGGTTGAGTAAATAGATATTTTTCGATCGATTTCTTCCTGACTGTAGTCCGTCACGGTTTTTCCCGAGTCTACCGATTCTGCCTTATCGATAAGGCCCGAAACATAGAGCAAGTGTTCCACAAGACTGGTTTTGCCCGATTGACCGTGTCCGGCAACGGCTATGGTTCTGATTTTATCCGTTGTAAATCCCATAAAAACTCCTTTTATATAAAGCGTAAAAGCTTAAAAATTTAATCACAGAATAAGGATACACTATATTTTTAAAAAATGCAAGGTTAAGAATGTAGAAAATTTATTCTTATTTTTTATTTTAAACTAGCAGATTAAATTCCGTAAGAGGATGTGTGACTTTTTCTTTTCGGCTTGATTTTATTTTGGAATAAGGGTAAAATTAACTATCGGCTTTATCTTAAGGAGGTTAATATGTCTGATATTATTTATATTGAAGGCCGCGAAATTTTGGATTCGCGGGGAAATCCTACTGTAGAAGTTGAGGTTCAGTTAAGCGATTTTAGTTATGGACGAGCCTGTGTTCCTTCAGGAGCTTCTACCGGAGAATATGAGGCTTTGGAAATGAGGGACGGCGATAAGAGCCGCTACATGGGAAAGGGTGTTTTGAAAGCTGTTGACCAAGTTAATACGGTTATTGCCGAGGAGCTTGACGGGGCTGATGCCTTGGATCAGGCCGAGATAGACAATATGCTTCTCAATCTTGACGGCACCGAAAATAAATCCAAGCTCGGCGCAAATGCTATGCTCGGTGTTTCGATGGCCGTAGCACGCGCCGCTGCCGACAGCTTAGGCCTGCCGCTTTACCGTTATCTGGGAGGCGTTCATGCAATGCAGATGCCTGTTCCTATGGCAAATATCATAAACGGCGGACGGCACTCCGACAACAAGATAGATTTTCAAGAGTATATGATTATGCCCGTCGGCGCTCCATCAATCCGTGAAGGCATAAGGATGACTGCTGAGGTTTTCCATGCTTTAAAAGATATTCTAAAAAAAGACGGACATGTTACGGCTGTAGGCGATGAGGGCGGTTTTGCTCCCAACATCGAAAATGTTCAAGCTCTGGACTACATAATGAAGGCTATCGAAAAGGCCGGTTACAAGCCCGGTAAGGATATAGTAATTGCCTTGGACTGTGCTTCTTCGGAGCTCTTTGATGCAGGCGATAGAAAGGGCTACAAGTTCTGGAAGTCTGAGCCTTCCAAAGTTTTAAATGCAGAGCAAATGATAGATTTGTTTAAGGATTGGATAAGTAAGTATCCTATTGTTTCTATTGAAGACCCGCTCGATCAAAACGATTGGGAAGGCTATGCGAAGATGACAAAGGAATTGGGAAACCAGATTCAGATTGTAGGCGACGACTTTTTTGTAACAAACACAAAGAGGCTTGCCCGCGGTATTGAAGAAGGAGCTTGCAATTCTATTTTGATAAAGCTCAACCAAATCGGAACGGTTACCGAAACAATCGATGCCGTAAGAATGGCTCAAAAGGCCGGCTACACTGCCGTAATTTCGCACCGCTCAGGCGAGACCGAGGATGCCTTTATTGCCGACCTGGCCGTTGCCCTCGAGACCGGACAAATTAAAACCGGGTCAATGAGCCGAAGCGACCGCATAGCAAAATACAATCAGCTAATGAGGATCGAAGATGAGCTGGGCTATAACGCCCGCTATGCAGGCATGGCAACATTTGCAAACCTGATAAAAAAATAAAAGATGATAGTTTTAACCGGCGGGGCCATTTAGGTCTTGCCGGGTTTTTATTATATGGGGAAATAAATATTTTTGTGAGAGTATGAAAAAACTTTTTTATCTTATTTGTATTTTGTTATTGCTTTTTTCTTGTTCCGTTGAAAATCATAACAATGGTGTTCCCGAAAAATGTTTTGATCTTTCAAATGAAAAAGATAGAATATACATTGAGGATAAAGGTAATTTTTGGGAATTATATAAAATAGAAAATTTAAAAAAATGTTCCGTTTATGTGTCTGAAAATATAGTTAATTTTAATTTTTATTTTTCGAAAGATGTAAATGTGACTAGTATTAAAAATACACAAACATATTTTTCTCATGTTATAACTAAAACATCAAAGAAATATCCTTCCGCTTATGAAGATATTGATAAGTTTATTAAAAACGATACTATTGTTAAACTGCGTATTTTTGTAAATAACAGAATTTTATTGTATACTTCTTTTGATTTTAAAATAAACGAATTCGACTATTATGAAAATATTGATATTGATATAGATAGAGATAGAGCTATAGGAAATGTTGATGTAGAAAATTTTGTAAAAGATTTAAAATCTCTAAACAAGAATATTGAAAATGTAAAAATATTTAAAGCTTTGAAAGGGTCTGTTGTTTGTGTTGTGATAGATACAAAATCTAAAATTGATAAAATTCAAGAAGCCGAAATTTGTAAATATGCGGAAAGTAAAATAGTTTCTGAATTTGAAAGGGTATCAAAAGATTTATATGGAATGAATATGTATGCTTTAGGACTGTATTTGGAAATTAGATTTGGTAATATGAAAATTTTTGAAGGTACTTATCTTAACGGAGATAAAAAAAGATGGGCTAATATTGATTGGTATAATTTTGATTTTTTTTAATTTGGGAAATGAAATATGAAAAAATTTGGAATATGCATTATAATATTGACTATAATATTTACAATTTTGCTTAGAATGGATAAATATTGTGATTGTGAGAATTTCATCTTTAATACTACAATGATTATTAAAGGTAATTATTATTTAGTTGCTAAGGAAGATATGAAAGTTGTTGAGGTGTCCGCTTTACAGTGGTATTATACAAATTTTATATCTTTTATTTCGTTAGTGCTATGGATTTTAACAGGCTTATTGTATTTGTATGTGATGGGGTGCCATGTCTTGCCTTATTTTTGGTATAAAAAATATGATCATATGTTTGATGAAAGCTGATTTTTGTTCAAAATCCAAGTATCTCACGCCTCTGCCAGCAATTGTGTCAAAAAAATGGATCGATATTGCTGCACAGAGCGCTAGGTTATGTTTAAAAGTAACTTGATGCTGATGCTTGTTTATTTTTGTAGTTTGTGTGATAATAAAAATATAAAATATTTTATAATTATGTAGGTGAAATATGAAAAAAAATACTATAGTGATTATATTGTTTATTGTAAATATAGTTTTATTTGCTGTTGAAGTGTTACTTCCTGATGGTTCAACTTATCATGGTAGTTTAAAAGATGGAATGTTTTCAGGCAAGGCGGTTCAGATATGGCCAAATGGCGATAAGTATGAAGGAGAATATCAAAATGGATTGTTTCATGGCTATGGCGAAATGACAACAAATTCATATACTTACAAAGGCAATTACTTTAATGGATTGCAAATAGGTAAAGCTTTTATTTTGTACAGTGATGGATCTTCATATGAAGGGGAAGTCAATGCCGGTATATATGAAGGAAACGGCGTATTAAAAACATCAACAGGAAATATTTTTGAAGGTATCTTTAAAAACGGTTTTTTAAATGGAAAAGGTAAAATCAAATATAATGACGGGGCTGTACGTTCAGGTAATTTTGTAAATACAAAACTTGAAGGCCACGGTGTTTATAAATTTTCAAATGGTGATAGTTATATTGGTAATTTTGTGAACGGTAAATTTGACGGCTTTGGAACTTTGACAAAACAAAACGGTAAAATATATCAGGGAAAATTTTCAAATGGAGAATTACCTTATAAATATATTTGGAAAAATAAAATGTCTTCCGTGTTATTGGATGTGACAACAATTTTGCTTTTGATTTCATTTATTTTAAATGTTGTTTTTATAATTAAGATTAAAAAGAAAAGCAAACAATTAATTTAAAATGGAGTTGAAAAGCATGAAGAGGATTATACTTTTATTAGTGCTTTCCCTCAGTTTTAGTTCTTGTACTGAAAGGTATCATATACTATATGATGCAATACATTATGATTTTAAATCTATTAAATCATATGAGGAATTATATCAACTGTATAAAAAATGGGGCTTCTGGGAGGCAGGCACTTATTATGTACAGTCATTTAAATACGGCACCTTTTGGACAGAGGTATTCTGTACTGTAGACTATGATTTTCTTAAACAGAGATTATATATTGGTTTTGATAGAACTCAAAGTAGACCAATATCTGAAAATCTCAAAAATAAAATTACTTCTACATTGGTAAAGAAATACGGCGCATATCATTTAAATGAAATTGAAGTTGCTCGTTATGTAGAAGGAGAGGGATGGGTGTTATATAAGGATATGCTACCGTGTTGGAATTTAAAAGATAGATTATTGTATTTAGATTTGCGAGACCTTGATGAACGTCATGAATTTTCTTTTGGACTAATTATTATATTTCTATAGGAAGAAATATGATATTAATTGTAGGAGAGAACAAAAAAATTGGAGATACAATTAAAAACTAGTTGATAAAACTTTTACGATAAATATAAAAACAATGAAACCAAAACCTTACATTTATCCACATTCTAACTATCTCATCTTTCGCAATTTCTTTACAATACATATCCCGACACAAGACCAAAACAACCCGCAAGGATTAAGAGTACACAAACACATATTTGTAGGAAACTCACGGCTTGTAACCGCCATGACGCACACGGATAACCAAGGCGAGAACGACGAACAAAAGGCAAAGAGGTATTATTACCACAGCGACCACTTAGGAAGTGCACAATTCGTAACCGACTGGCGAGGCAGACAGTATGAGCATATAGAATATACGCCTTACGGAGAACTTTGGATAGAAGAAGTTGCAGCTGGATTGGATAAGCTACCGTTTAGGTTTACCGGCAAAGAGCTTGACGAAGAAACAGGTTTATACTACTATGGAGCAAGGTACCTTGATCCGAAGTATAGTAGGTGGTTGAGTGGCGATCCGGCGTTAAATGATTATATACCCAAAGCTCCCATTGACGATGAGGCTAAAAAGCATAACGAGAATTTACCGGGTATGGGTGGAGTGTTTAATACCGTCAATTTGCATGTTTATCATTATGCGGGGAATAATCCGGTGAAGTATGTGGATCCGGATGGAAGGGTAGCTGCTCAGCTGTCTTTTAAAGAAATTTTAAAATTTGCTGTTAAAAAGGCAGCACCTAAAGCTGCTTTTGCAGCTGCCGATGGTCCTCTACCTATAGCCGAGATTATTATTGGCATATGGACTATTTATGATATATATCAATTGGCAAAAACTTTAACAGATGAGCCTGGAGCAAGTAGGGATATTCCAGAGAAGGATAAAGATGAAATTGCACAACATGCTCTTGATGGCGGTCATGGTCCTGAAATAAATTTAGATGATCCTACAAAACAGGGAATAAAAGATAAAATGGATGAAGTCTTAAATGATCCTGATACTGAAGTTGGAATTCGTAGAAAAGACGGTGCTAAAGCATACTTAGGTTCTGACGGCACATTAATTATTCATAATCCTTCTGCGGAAGGTAAAGGAACGATGTTTTATGATAAAAATGGAGAAACATTTAAAAGAGATTTTCAATAAAGAAGATATCCAAGTTTTTAGAATAAGTAAAGAAATAAATGATTACTTACAATTAGGAAAACATTCTGAAAAACTTATTGAGCTTGGAGGTTTTAATTATTTATTAAATAAATGGGATGAGATTGTTAATAAACTTCCGTATGATACATCTTTTCATTATCAGCATGATGATTATCTGCACCATTTAAATATTCGATGTTCTATTTTTGATGTAGAACAAAATTGTAAAATCACGAAAAAAGTAAAAGTATTTATAAAAAAAGTAGATAAAATATTTATCAAAAAGACAGTTGAAGTTCCTTATGTATGGATAAATAGAAACAGTATTAAGGAGCCTGAAGATCCAAAATTATACTGGTTTTACTACCGAGTTCCTCCTGAAAGAATTCCAAATTGGTATTCTGAAGGTAGTACTGAAATGAAAATATATCGTGAATGGGTGAAGCAATGTAATGAAAACTCTTGAGAATGTAGATGATTTTATTGCTAAAAGTAAATATTTAATTTTAGTTAAAAAATTTGGCTTACCCTATGTTTTAAACAAATGGAAAAAAGCTTGTGAAGATATGCCATTTAGAAAAGAATACTTAATTTATGAGTATTTAAATAATTTATGCACGTGAAATGTATTGGAAGAAATATTTACCCATTGTGATGTTTCTGATGAAGAGATAAAAATATTGGTAGATTGCGATAATCTTTTTAAGAAAAAAAACAGTAGTTGTAAAAGAATCTGTATGGGAAAAAAAGACGATGATTCGATATTGCATTGGTATAATTATCGCATTCCTAAAGAATGCATTTTAGATCGGTTTCCTGAAGGATTGAAAATTATAGAAAGTTAATTATAATTAAAAGGTATTATATTTGCAATATTGTAAATTTGATTTATGAAAAATAAAGAGTGTTTATTAAAGCAATTAACCTATCTCTTTCGGACAGCGATTGCAAGGGAGCAAAAGCAATTTATAAAAATTGCTTTTGCTGTACATTTTTCCGCAGCAATTTCTGCGGAAAGATACCGAAGCGAAAGCAAAGCCATGAAAAGCGCTATACCGACACTTGTTTACTTTTATGTTTTATGCAATAATAAAAGCTATAAGAAAGGTTCGGGATTCTTAATGGCAAGGAAAGGAATAGTCTTTTATATGATTGATTCTGATATTTACTTTTCGTCCGATGTGAAGTATATTGATTTAGGTACGCTCTTATATCCAGTCGGAATTATTGCTCATGAATTAACACATGCTTATGATACTGTGGTGAAATTATTCCTATACGATCAAAAGATGCTACTAAAAGAAGAATGGAAATGTGGAGAATAATGCGATGAAAAAATATTATTCATTAATTATTATTATGTTTATACTATGTTTTGACGTATTACATGGGTTTGATCTTCCTTATTTAATTGCTAATGATGATAAAGCAAATGTTTTTTTTAAATCTTATTTTAATAGTAATGATATATGGGAATTTTATGAAATAGGTGTTCCTGCAAGAATCAGTGAAAATAATAATAAATTTTATTGGCACCTTGTTTTTGTTGCTTCAAAAAACTATGAAAAGTGTATTGTTTTTTTTAATTCAAACTCTCAACATAATTTAATAGGTAAATTGACCTCAGATGAATTTCATATTATTAGTAAACAAATCAATCTAAGGTTAATATCGAATAATAATCATAAAAAATATTCTGATATACGAGGAATGAATCAACCATTTTATTTGCGTATATGTAATAAAAAGTATGCTAATATTGTGTATGGAGATACTGCTAATCCTGAGACTTATATGTGGGCTAAGCAATTATATTACTATTTTAATCAATTTGTTCCACAAAAGGATCGGCTTTTATATCGAATAGGAGAAGGAAAAACATTTGAAGAAAATATGTTTGCAATATGTGGAATTAAATTCACTAGATTATAAAAAATATAGGAATATTTAAATGAAAATACCTAGCATATTATTTGGATCATACAACGAAGTTATAAAAAGATTAAGGCCGTTAAAAAATCATAATATAGTTTTTATGAAGAATTTTATAAAAAAAATACAAGCTCCGGATAAAATGATGGAAGTTACGGAAGATACGCCAATCGTAATGGTTGATGGATATCCTACACGTGCAGTACCGAATGCGTTTTTTCCATCAGTTTTAAGTGATTATATTTTATATGATGAAGTCTATACATCTGATGTTGTGTCATGGTATATGAAAAAAACTGTAGAAAATTCATGGCTGATGCTTACAGCCTTGGTAGCAGATAGTTCTGTAAGCCTTTTATATCGACATTTTCATAATAAATTTCAAATACGGTTATTAAATGGTCTTGAAAAACATTGGGACGAACTTGTAAGTGTAGGATATTGCTATTATAATGATACATTGGGTTTTTGCAATAGTAAAAAACGGTTATTTTTTGAAAAAAGTTATCCATTGTTACAAATGTCAAGTATGGTTATGCATGTTCGTGATGTGGAGCATATAATAGAAAATTGGAAGAAATTTAAAAGAAATAAACCGGTCATTCCGTTTACTGAAAGTTCGCCTTTAGAAGAAGAAGAACAAAAAAAAATAATGATTCGAATAATTAACTCAGGGGTATTAAAAAAAATGTCGAAAGAGCAGTTAGATGCTTTTAAAAAACTATACATAAATTATTTTAAAACATCGTTGTCGGATGATTTGCTTACATGAGAAAAATATTATGAAAATAAAGCCTTATTTGTATTCACAACCTAACTATCTCATTTTTCGGACAGCGATTGACCGGCCTTTAAGCAGTCGTTTTGAAGCTAGGAATATTTTATAAACTGCGAGGAGTAAAATATTGTAAATATTTTGACTAATCAATTTTAATAATGGAGAAAAGGTATGAAAAAATTTGGAATATGCATTGTAATATTGACATATGATCATATGTTTGATGAAAGCTGATTTTTGTTCGTTGTTAAAATAAATGGTTTTGGTTATGAAAACAAAACTATTTATTACTAATTAATATCATGAATTTTCTTTTGGACTAATTATTATATTTTTATAGGAAGAAAAAGAGACAATTTGGAAAATTAAAAATAAGGTTGGAGATATTTAGTAGTGAATTTTATACGCAGTAAAACGGCTTTTATGCTTGTTCTAATGATTTTTTATATTATCACCTCGGTTGGGGATAATAAATATTTTTTGCAAGTTGTATTTGTTCCAATAATGGTTGTTTTATTTATATTTTTAAATATACAAAAAAATGGATTATACTTTTTTTTAACTTCATTAATAATATTTATTATATCTCATTTTTTTGGCTGTTTAATTGTTTTTTTTATTGATGTAGGATATTTTTTTGTGGTGGAAAGTTTAGGTACTATTTTTTATTCTGTTTTTCTCTTCAATGGCATAATTATATTTATAATATCATATGCTGTTGCTGTATTTATTCATAAGATAGTACGGAGGATACCGGAATGAATGCAGATTTAAAATTCTAACTACAAAAATACTCTTCCTATCTTGCACTATCTTCTCTTTTTTGTTATATTGTCAACCATGAGAAAGATTCTTAATTTTATTTTGTTTGCTTCTTTTCTTTTAATAGTTTTTTCATGTGCAAAAACTGAAAATGTACAAAAAGAAAAAGAAATCGGTATAGCGGTTTTTGTTCCCGGTGTCAGGGCCGAAAGTCCTGTTTACGATATGTTGGCTGCAGGTGTAGAAGAAGCTGTTGCCTTTTCTGCTGAAAAAGGGAAAAAAGTAACTTTGAAGATTTTGGAAGCCGGCACCAATCAGGCGGAATGGGGTACGAAGCTTACTTCCCTAGCTGTGGATGGAAAATATGATTTGATTGTTTCTTCCAATCCTGCTATGCCCGGCATCATCGCTCCTGTTTCAAAGCAATTTCCCAATCAAAAGTTTTTGCTTTTGGATGCATATGCCGAAGGGAACCCCATGATTACTACCTTTAGATACAATCAAAGAGAACAGGCTTATATAGCAGGCTATATTTCTGCCCTGGTAAGTTTGAGCAAGATGGAATTTGCAAATCCCAAAAAGAAAATAGGGCTCATAGCGGGGCAAGAATATCCTGCAATGATGAATATAATTTTGCCTGCCTTCCTTGAAGGAGCCAAAGCTGCCGATCCCGAATTTACCGTTGATTTTAAAATTGTAGGAAACTGGTATGATGCGGCAAAGGGTGCCGAGCTTGCCCGTGCAATGTATAAAAACGGAGCTGATGTAATAATGCCTATTTCAGGCGGTGCAAATCAAGGAGTTCTTGCCGCGGCAAAAGAATTAGGTTTCTATGTTTCTTGGTTTGATAATAACGGCTATGCAAAAGCAAAGGGTTATGTAATTTCAAGTTCCGAAATGAAGCAGCAAAAACTTGCCTACGAGCAGATTTTAAACTTCATCGACGGAAAGCTAAAAGAAGGAAGTCCTTCCACCTTGGGTATCAAAGAAGGTTATGTAAATTTTATTTCCGATGATGAAATTTATATGCAAACAGTTCCCGAAGAAATCAGAAAAAAACAAGATGAAATGCTGAAGAAAATAGCTGACGGTTCTTTGGATTTGTCGGTAAAATAAATTTTTAAAATCGAGTTTTGTGAAGTGAAAAAGACAACGGCCGAGTTAAGCGGTATTTATAAGATCTATGAAACGGAAAACAATCAAACCGGTGAGGTCTATAAAAGTGCTGCTTTAAGTAATGTGAATATAGAATTTTACACTTCCGAAATTCACGCCCTACTCGGAGAAAATGGAGCCGGAAAATCTACATTAGTAAATATTTTTTCGGGCCTTCTTTCTCCGACGAGCGGCTCTATCAAAATAGCGAATAAGGTGTTTAATTTTAACTCCCCTAACGATGCTTTAAATGCGGGGGTTGCAATTGTTCATCAGAGGCCCCGCCTTGCTGCAAATGCAAGTGTTTTTGAAAACATATTGATAGGCACAAAACAGAGGAGCTTTTTATCGCTTATAAACCTTAATGCCGAAAAACAAAAAATAGAAAGTTTAAAGTCAAAATGGAATGTTGACTTGGATTTAAATGCTAAGATAAAAAATCTTTCTGCAGATAAAAGATTTTACACTGCAATGTTTTCTGCCCTTTATACTAATCCTCAGTTTTTAATTTTAGATGAACCGGCTTCCGTTTTTACGAATAAGGAGCGGTATGATTTTTTTTCGGTATTAAAAAAAATGTGTATCGAAGAAAAAATAGGTACTGTGCTGATTACTCATAAGGTTGAAGAAGCTTTAAATTTTGCCGATAGGATTTCGGTTTTAAAAAACGGAAAAATGCAAGGCTCCTTTTTGACGGAAGATTTGGGGAATAATGATGAAGCCGAACTTTTTATAAAAAAGCAAATATTTTCAGGCGATAAATTTTTAAAATCTGAAAAAGAACTGCAAAAACATCACGATAAAAATATTGAAGAAAAAAACTGCGGTTTCGGTTTTTGTATTTCTTTTAATTCCGGCTTCGGTTCCGAAATAAAAAATTTTCAAGTTGAGGCCGAATGCGGGAGAATTACGGGGATTGTAGGCTTCCCTAACAGCGGTATCGAATACTTGGAGGATATTCTTTCAGGGATGCTTAAGAATGCCGATATAAATAAAAGGCATCATACAGGCAGCATTGTAATTGAAAATACGGGAAAGGAAAAAAAAGTTTTTAGCTGCGAAAAAATTACGCCCTCCATTCTTCTAAAAAATAAAATAGGCTTTATTCCCTCGGATAGAAATTTGCGCGGGGCCGATGCAAATCTTACAATTGAAGAAGTTTTAAATTGCTACCGTTTTAAAAATAATTTTTTCGATAAAAAGAATTCCGATGAGTTTATTTTATCCTTATTGAAAGCTGAAAATATAAACGCCGATAAAAACCGTCCGGCGGGTTCTCTGTCAGGCGGACAGCTCCAGCGTCTGATATTGGCGCGCTGTCTTGCCGAAAATCCCGAAATTATAATAGCCGCAGAACCTGCATGGGGTTTGGATCTTTTGAGCACGGAGCTCCTTATGAATAAATTTAGAGCTCTTGCAGAGCAAGGCCGAACCATTGTAATATTAACAAAAGAATTCGATACGGCTTCTTATAAAAATGCTTTTGATGCCGTTTATTTTTTAGGAAAAGAAAATTGAGAAGGTATAAGTTTTTAAGTTCGGGAGCTGCGTTTTTTCTCGGTACCTTGGTAATAATTATCTTTATCTCCATGGGCTCGCAAAATCCTAAAGAAGCATTGTCGGAATTTTTTTTTAAGCCATTTTCTTCCGTTTGGCATTTTGGAAATATGCTGAACAAAACCTCTCTTTTGCTGTTTGCGGCCTCCGGTTCCTTATTTGCTTTTAAGTGCGGTTGTTTTAATTTGGGCGGTGAAGGTCAAATATATTTTGCAGGTCTTTTGACCGGAATACTTTTGCAGTATACTTGGGCAGAGCCGTTCGTGCAGCTTGTTCTTACAGGCTTGACCGTTTTTGCTGCTTGCGGTTTAATCGGTCTTCTTTCGGGATTTTTAAAAATTAAATTTAATGCGGATGAGCTTTTAACTTCTTTTTTAATTTCTGCGGCCATCCTGCCCGTTGTAGATTATCTTATAGGCAATCCCTTGCGGGATACATCGGGTAATTTGCTGGCTTTGCCTCCCATAGAAGAAACTTTTCAGCTTAAAACTTTTTTACCTCCTTCTTCATTGAATATTTCTTTTGTGTTTTCGGTTATTTTGGTTTTGTTTTTTATTCTTTTTTTTGCAAAAACAAGGTGGGGTTACCGTTTGCGCCTTTCAGGAACGGCGCCTGAGTTTTCAAAGTTTGCAGGTTTTTCCGTTTATGCTCCGCCTCTTGCAGGAATGGGAATCTCTGCAGGGCTTCACGGCTTAACCGGATTTTTTGCAATTACGGGAACTTGGTATATCTGTCATCTCTCTTTTTCTTCGGGGATGGGATGGTCGGCCCTTGCAGTTGCCCTTATAGCAAAGAATAGTTTTTTTGTCCTTATCCCGGCTGCCTTCTTATACTCTTGGATACAAAGCGCTTCCGATGCTGCCGTAATGTCAGGCTCCTTGGTTTTTGATACGGCCGTGTTTTTACAGGCTGTAGTTTTTCTTTTTATTTCTGCAAACCTGCTAAGCCTGCGCTTGACTTCAAGATTGAGTAAAAATATTTCACGCATTAAGATGCTTATTTTAAAAAGGAAAGGAATATGATTGAAGCCGTCTTGGTTATCTTAAAAATATCGGCTCCTCTTTTGTTCTTAAGTTTAGGAGCCCTCCTTACAGAATATGCAGGCTCTCTTGCAGTTTTTATGGAAGGAGCCGTTATTCTCTCGGCTTTTTTTTGCGCTCTTATAACCATAATAAGCGGTAATCCCTTTTTAGGTTTTATAGCTTCTATTATTTTAACTTCTCTTATTCTGTATTTACTTGCCTTGTTTACCGTTAAAACAAGGGCAAATTCTTTTTTGACAGGGCTTTCTTTAAACCTATTTGCCGCAGGCTTTGTTCCTTGGGCTTCCGAACTTTTTTTAAAAAAAGGCGGAGTTCTTTCCTTTGAAGATTTTGAAATGTCCTCCCATCTTAGTCCCGTAAATAATCTTAATCCGTTTTTTGCGGGTTTAATTTTAGCTGTTGTAATTTTTTTATTCTTAAAATACAGTTCCAAGGGAATCAGCTTAAAATATTCAGGAGATGCCCCCGACGTTTTAATTGCCCGCGGAATAAATCCCGATAAGTATAAAATATTTTCATGGACGCTTGCAGGTTTTTTTGCAGCTTGCGCCGGATCAACCCTTGTGTTCCGTCTTGCCGCCTACACTCCCAATATAAGTGCGGGAAGAGGCTGGACAGCCTTGGCTGCAATCTTTTTGGGAAATAAAAATCCTCTTTTATGCACTCTCGCCGTCTTACTTTTTTCTGCGGCTGAATATGCCGTGAACATAATGCAGGGTGCCGTAAAAATTCCGTCAGGTATTTTATTATCCTTTCCTTACATTGTAGCTCTTATCTTTTTTATTGCAGCACCTTCCGTTAGAAAAAAATAAGCTCTTGTTTTTTTATTTGTAATTTGTTAAATTAAATGCATCTTAATTTTAATACTCTATGGAGGCATTATGAGTAAGGGTTTAAAAATCGGATTGATTATTTTGGCTGTTGTTTTTGTTTTGGCTTTCGGCTTATATAGATTTTTTGTAGGAACATATAATTCTATTATTCTTGCAGAAGAAAATGTAAAGTCTGCGTGGAGTCAGGTAGAAAATGTTTATCAAAGGCGTTTTGATTTAATTCCCAACTTGGTGAATACGGTAAAAGGTTATGCTGCACATGAGTCTAAGGTTTTTACCGATATTGCAGAAGCAAGATCAAAGGCCGGCGGCGTTATGAAGGTTTCCGATGAGGTTTTAAATAATCCCGAATCCTTTGCAAAATTTCAACAAGCACAAAGCGAGCTTGGGTCAGCCTTACAGCGTTTATTGGTTATTACCGAAAACTATCCTGAATTAAAAGCAAATCAAAATTTTATGGACTTACAGACCCAGCTTGAAGGAACGGAAAACCGTATTGCAGTTGAACGCAAAAGATATAACGAAGCTGTCCAATCATACAATGTTTATATAAGACAATTCCCTCGTTCGATTATTGCCAATATGAACGGCTTTAGGGAGAAGGCTTATTTTAAGGCTGATGATCAGGCAGCAGCCGCACCTAAGGTAAACTTCTAAAAATTATGCAAAAAGATAAAATTTTAAAAAAGATATTTGTTTTATTTTTTGTCGTCTTTTATAATTTTAATTCTTTCGGCTTAGCCGTGCCTTCTCTTTCCGGCCCTGTAGTTGACAAGGCCGGAATTCTTTCGAAAAACGAATTTAAAAAAATAGAAAATTTTCTTTTGGACTTAAATAACAGATCTCAAGTACAAATTGCAGTTTTGATCATTCCGTCTTTAGAAGGAGAATCTATTGAAGATTATTCTATGCAGGTTGCCGAAAAATGGAAACTTGGTTCTAAAGAAAAAGATAGCGGTGCCCTTTTACTGGTTTCAGTTAAGGATAAAAAACTTCGCATTGAAGTAGGCTACGGATTGGAAGAAAATCTTACGGATTCAAGGAGCGGACAAATTATCCGCAACTTTATCGCTCCTCAATTCCGTTCAGGTGATTACGGGCAGGGAATCTATGACGGGCTCAAAGCTATGGCGGCTTATGCTTTGCAAGATGAAACTCTTTTAAAAGAAATTAAGACTGCGGATGAAGATGATGAAGGCGGATTCCCTCAAGTTTTATTGTTTTTAATTTTCGCCTATATTATGATTTCAAGATTTTCGCCGGGCGGACTTTTTTGGATATTCTACTTGCTTTCTCAAAGCAGTAGGGCAGGCCGCTCTTTTAACGGAAGATCAAGCGGTTCGGTTTTCGGAAGCTCGATAGGAAGATCGTCAGGCCGAGGTTTTTCTGGCGGCGGCTTTTCAGGAGGAGGCGGAAGATTTGGCGGCGGAGGAGCCTCAGGAGGTTGGTAGTATGAATAGGACCCTTAATTTTGCCCACAGGGGTTTTCGAAGCAGGTATCCCGAAAATACTATGCTTGCTTTTTCTAAAGCAGCGGACTTAGGTGTTGACGGTATAGAGTTCGATGTTCATCTTTCTTCTGACGGCGTTCCGGTAATAATTCATGATGAAACCTTGGATAGAACAAGCAGTGCTTCAGGTCTTGTAAAAGATTTTTCTTTTGACGAATTAAAAAAAATAAATGCTGCAGCAAAGTTTAAAAGTGCAGAAGCTTTGAACGGAACCGTACCTTTAAATGAAAAGATTCCTTCGCTTGAAGACTATTTTGATTTTATAAAGAACAAGGATATTATTTCAAACATTGAATTAAAAACGGGAGTCTTTGAATACCCGGGGATAGAGGAAAAAGTATATGCCCTTTTAAAAAAATATAATCTGCAAGACAAATGTATTATTTCATCCTTTAATCATGAAAGTATTTTGAGAATGAAAAAAATAAACTCTTCACTTGTGTGCGGTTTTTTGGTTGATTCTTGGGATTTGCATCCGGCTGCCTATTTAAAAAAAATACGGCGTAGAATGTTATCATCCTCCTGCATATAGGCTTACAAAGGAATTTGTTGATGAGCTGCATAATGAAGGCTTTAAGGTCAACGCTTGGTTCGGTTCTATTCAAACAGATTATTCTCAAGTTTTAATTACCGGTTTAGACTCAATTATAACTGACTATCCCGATAAGATTGCCGATTTATTGTAAAGTTTCCTCTAGTAAAAAATTAAAAATACAGATATAATTGTAGTATGGACTGGTCATTGGTTTTATCAGGCGGAGGTGCAAAAGGCCTTGCCTACATAGGAATGTTTAAAGCTCTTGAAGAATTGGAATATCCGCGTCCTGATTGTATTGTCGGATGTTCTATGGGTGCAATTATCGGCGGTCTTTATGCTTCAGGTATGACTGTAGATGAAATGATTTCTTTCTTTTCAAATGATTTTGAATTAACCGACTATCTGGATGTTTCCCATTTAGGTTTTGGGCTGACTAAGCTGACAAAGCTTTTGCAAATAGGGGCAAGTTTAAACAATTTAATTTCCCATCAAGGAGCAGATTCAGGAGAAAAGAGTTTAACCCTTTTTAAAAAACTTTCATGTTATCAAACATTTGATCAGCTTAAAATTCCTTTCTATTGTAATGCCGTTGACTTGTGTGATGGAAATGAAATAGTCTTTGATAAGGGGAGGGTAGCGGATGCGATGAGAGCTTCATCATCATATCCGGGCTTCTTTACTCCGTTTCATCATAACGGAAGAATTTTTGTTGACGGTTGCGTAAAAAATAATACGCCTGTTTGGATTGCCAAAGCAAAAGGTTTTAAAAATATCTTGGCTGTTACTCTCGGAACTTTTAAGATTATAACGAGTGAAGATTTGGATTCTTCTATTTCGGTTTTGACTAGATGTATGGAGGTCGCCTCAATCCGTTCTGATTATACCATAGCGAATACTCCAACACATATCCTTGATATTGATACAGGTATGGCTCCGCATGATTTTTTCGGATCCGCTTTCTCAAATTCAAATGGGCTATTCCGTAACTATGAATCATAAAAAAGAACTCCTTGATTTTTTCCAAAAAGGTTTTCCGGGCATTGTGAACCGCAGACGCATGAGCAAAAAAATTGCTCGAAGGCTAAAACATGAAAAAGTTTTTTAATAAAATTAAGATTCTTGATGTTATCACACTTGCGGTTATTGTTTCATTTATAACATTGACCTCCCTTTTTATATATTCCTCGGATAACTCTACCCTTTATCTATCGGTTAGAACACCTAGTGGAGATTGGATATATCCGATGAATATTGATATGGATTTTGTTGTGGATGGAGAAGCCGGACCTGTAAGTATTAAGATCGAAAAAAATGAGGCCTTTGTTGTCAGTTCAACTTGTTCAAATAAAACCTGTATATCGGCTCCGAAATTAAAAAATCACGGTGATTGGAATGCCTGTCTTCCGAATAAGGTTTTTTTATCTGTCGAAAAAAAATAAACTGCATTAATTTGTGTAAAAGCCGGCTATAAGATTTGTAAAAGCCGGCTCTCTTGTTTTTTTTTAATATTTGATGTAAGATTTTTAAGTATTATGTGCACAAAATATGAAGTCTTTAAACTCGGTTCGGAAATTTTTTCAGTAGAAAATCCTCTTACGATTGCCGAAATAGGAACAAGTCATAACGGTTCTATTGAAACAGCCGTCAAATTGATAGATGCTGCTAAAGAGGCCGGAGTAAGGGCCGTAAAATTTCAAATTGTTTATGCAGATGAAATTCTGCATCCGAATACCGGCTATGTAGACTTACCTACAGGAAGAATTCCTTTGTATGAACGCTTTAAAAGTTTGGAAGTTCCTATAAATTTTTATAAAGAGCTTGCCGAATACAGCCGATCAAAGCATCTTTTGTTTTCAGCCAGTCCCTTCGGCTTTAGGTCTGCTGCAGAGCTTGCCGAGTTAAAACCCGATTTTATAAAGATAGCTTCGCCTGAGCTTAATTATATACAACTTCTAAAATGTTGTGCCTGTTTTAACATTCCAATGATTTTATCGAGCGGGGTTTCTCTTTTAAAAGATATTGAAAATGCTGTCGGTTTTTTACGCTCTGAAAATAAAGATTTGAGTCTTGCTCTGCTTCATTGCATTACATCTTATCCTGCACCCGAAAAAGAATATAATCTTTCAGTGATGAAAAATTTGAGCGGTGTTTTCGGTATACCATGCGGCGTCAGCGATCACTCTTTGGATCCGATTTTAGTGCCTATCCTTACGCTCGCATCGGGCGGTTTTATAATCGAAAAACATATCTGTCTTTCCCGAAAAGAAAAAGGCTTGGACGATCCTGTTGCTTTAGAACCCGATATGTTTAAAAAAATGTGCAGTGCCTTGGATTTGTGTTCTAAAAAAACTTATGATGAAATTATAGAACATTTAATAAAATTGAATTATTCCGCTGATCTGATAAATGAAGTTATAGGTTCAGGAGAAAAAAAATTGAGTATGGCTGAAAGTAAAAACTACGGCCGTACAAACAGATCAATTCACTATCTGCACGATTTAAAAAAAGGTCATGTGATAAGGGATAATGATATTGCTGTTTTGCGAACCGAAAAAATTTTATCGGTGGGGGAAGCTCCTGAAATGTTTGACCGGTTTATCGGTGCCGTTTTACAAAGAGCCGTTTCCGCAGGTGACGGATTATTGATGGAAGATTTTCTTACAAGGGAATAATATATGAGTAATAATTATTATAACGATATGGGAAATATTTTGCGGGATGCTCTTACCTCCGATGAAGATCCTTTTGCTGCTGCACAAAGGTCAAGCGGCCGTTATCGAACGATAGGCGGACGGATGGAAAGACGGCCGCCGCCTAAGATAGATAAGGATTCCTTAAGGGTTCCTGTTCCGCCTGAACTTGTAGAAGATTTTGCCGTTTTAAATGTTTTATCCGGAGTTCCCCTTGATGAGTGTAAAAAATCTTGGAAGCGTTTGATAAAAAAACATCACCCTGATTTTCAAGACTCACCTGTAAAACAAGCCGAGGCCAATGTTATAATACGGCGTATAAATAATTCTTACCGTAAAATAGAAACATGGTTTAAGACAGGAAATATTTTATCTGAAAAAGACTTAAACTCATAAAGGATTATAAATTGAAAAGGATTCTTGTTTTAATTTTATTATTTTTTTTATTCGCGGAAGCCTATGCAGAAAACACTATTTATGAACTGGGACCTAAAAGCGAACATGTTATTGTTTTTACTGCTTCAAGAAATCAAAATAATGAATCAACATTTTCGACGGAACTTTTAGAAGCTTTTGCAAAAGACTTAAAAGATGTGCTTTTTCAAACTCGTGTTATAATTGCAATTACCGATAATGATTTTCCGGCTTTACCTGAAAGTATTAATATGATAGAATCTCAAAATACAAAAAAGCTTATTTCAAAAATAAATGAAAGTAAGTCAAGTCTTGTATTTATTTTATCTGATGGGCCATCCGATAGAGCCGTATTAAGTGCCGGTGCCGTAAAAAAAACTTCTCCTCCATGGATGTTAAAAGATTTACATGAAATATTACAAAATCAAAATATTCCGGTGAATTTTAAATATAATGATATTATACTTTATCGTCTTGGGCTTATAGAAGATAAGATGCTGGCAGAGTATTTTAAAGAGGATATTCCTGCAATCAAAATATCTTATGGGGCGGATATGCGTCCTGCATTATTATCTTTGATAAATATTTACACTCATGGTATTTCATCCGAATGGGATAAACATTATAATGTAAAAAATATTTTTGGCCCTACAATTATAGGTGAAAAAACATTGGTGTTTTTAGTAATAGGTGTTACTTTGTTTGCTCTTTTTTATATTTTTATATTCAGTTTTTTGTTCGGACGAAAAAGAGAAAAGAACATAAGAGACCTTTTGCTTTTATGGCGGGTTCCTATTTTATTTTTTGTAATTACTCTGTTTGCTTTGTATATTGGAGAATATCTTACAACTATTTTATTTTCAATTAGATTCAGTTTTCAAGGTTCTATTAAATTTTTACCTATAACGGCGATTTCATTGAAGCTATTATTTTCTACGATAATTATTTCTTTATTTGCATATTTGAACAGATATTCAAAACTGCCAAATAATATATTTATTTATGGGTACTTGGCAGGCATTGTTTGCTTTTTAAATATATTTATTTTTTCCAGAGTCAATTTATCTTTATCGATTATATTTTTGGAAATTTATATTTTATCTTTTTTTTCGTATCATTTTCAAAGATTGTATGCACAAGTATTCTTTTTGATTTTAAATATCTTATTGTTGCTTTATTATTTTTATGATGTGTTTTTTATTAAAGATAATATTATTGAAATTTTATTTTATGCTAACAATGCATTAACTGCAATGTTTATTCTTCCATATATATTGATGCTTTTAAGATTTTTTATGCAGTTAAAAAAAGAGTTACCAAAAGCAAAGTTTATTCAAATAAAGATCACCGGAGCTGCAGCCTTCCTTGCAGCAGTTATTATTATTCTTGTCTTAATTTACCCTTCATTTTTTCATCCTAAAAATAAAAATGAATTTATTTTCTATAATATTGAAAATAGAAAAAAATATATATCTCTTATTTCTGATATAAAAAATAAACTTGAAATAATAAATGATGATAATGAATTGTATCGTTTATCCGGTATAGATGAAGATGATTTTATAAAGGTACAGGCCGGCACACAAAACTATCTTGAGCGGGTTATAGGTGAAGTGAATATAACTCCTCTCATCAGGGCGGCTCTTATACAGGTGGTTATAAGCCGCACTGACGGTTTCCCTATTTATGAAGCAAATATAGATTTTAAAAAATCGAATGAGGGAAAAAATGCCGAATTTGTGTCGCCTATTAATTTAATGGATGCTTTTTCAATAAAATTTTCGGGAGAAAAAAATTCGGTTTTACATATAAAGATACTTGCATGGTTTTATGATAATCCTATAAATCCTGATTTTGAATTTTTGAATGATAATTTAAAAAACAAAACAATGATTTTTCATGTTATCAAAGAATTCGATTTGATACCTAAAGCGGAGTCTTAATATGGCGGCAGAAAAAGTTTTTTTCCATGTTGATATAGATGCTTTTTTTGCTTCTGTTGAACAGCTTGATAATGCTGAATATCGAGGTAAACCTGTTATTGTCGGCGGTCAATCTGAAAGAGGTGTTGTTTCGACTTGCTCTTATGAAGCAAGAAAATTCGGTGTACATTCTGCGATGCCTATTTTACAGGCTAAAAAACTTTGTCCGGGCGGTATATTTTTAAGAGGCCGAATGAATCGGTATCATGAAAAATCAAAAGAAGTGATGACGATATTTAAAGAGTTTACTCCTGAAGTAAAACAAATTTCCGTTGATGAAGCTTTTTTAAATATGACCGGAATGGAAAAAATATTCGGAGCTCCTAAAAATTCCGCTCTCTTATTAAAAAAAACTATAAAAGAAAAGACTGGTTTAACGGTTTCGGTAGGCTGTGCTCAAAATAAATATATTGCAAAGATAGCTTCGGGGCGTTCAAAACCTGACGGACTTTTTATTGTGCCTGCCGGAGAAGAGATAGATTTTATGAAAAGTCTTCCATTAAAAGATGTATGGGGAGTGGGCGGAAAGACAAGAGAAAGGCTTATTGCTGCAGGATTGAATAGCGTAGCTCAAATATTTAATTCAAGCGAGCATCTTTTACAAAGTATTTTGGGAAATGCATCCGGCAGTTTTTTATACAGGGCTGTACGCGGCGAGCTTTATGAAATTTTTAATGATGATGTTAAATCTCATTCAATAAGTACTGAAAGGACATTTGAGCACGATTTATTTTCTCATGCAGAGATAGATGATGTTATGTTTTATCTTGCATCCGAGCTTATGTACAGGATATTTGATGAAAAAGTAAAAGGTAAAACCGTTTCTGTAAAAATACGCTATAATGATTTTACAACAGTTTCAGTTCAATCTTCCGGTTCGGTTGTCAACGATACTCAGGATTTATTTGAAAGAGCAAAAGAGCTTTTTTATAAAAAGTTTGATAATAAAACGCCCATAAGATTGTTAGGCTTATGCATTATGAATGTAGAGTCTGATGTGCCTGAAGCACAAACAGAATTATTCTACAGCGAGAAAAACATAAAAAAAAGAAAGATTGAGGAAACTATGTATGCTCTTACAAAAAAAGAGGGAAAGAATATTTTAAAACCTGCTCGTCTTTTAAAAAAAGATAAGGATGGTATTGAATGAAAAAAAAAGCTTTGATTTTAATTTTATTCTGTGTTTTTTTTTCAAGTCTTGCTTATGGTTTTGATACTGATGAAAATTCTAATGTAGACTTCGGTATTGATTTGATTAAAAATAGAACTGGAGAAAATAAGGCCGGACAATATTTTAAAAATTTCGGTAAGGAAAATATTATTCTTTTTTTGGACGGATTTTGGGATCTGGAATTTTTGGGTCTTTCCTCTTTTGAATTTTTTGCCGGTTACGCAAAGGTAAATTCTTTTCAGGGAGTGTTTAAACAAAAGGCAAATTTATCTTTATCGTTATTACTGAATCAGGCTTTTTTATTTTGAGACGCTTTATAAGGATGACTATAAAAAAAGTTCTTTGGCTTTCGGTTATTTTGGAAAAGAAGACTCTCCGATTAAACATATACGTGCAGCAAATAATAATATAAAGTTTCCTCTTAACTATGGATACATAGATACCGGAGGCGGTAAGTTCATCAGTCCGGGTATAATGGGAACATTTGCCGGAAAAAATTGGAATGCCGATACGATGCTCAGATATGAAAGCTCCGAATATAATTCAAAAACATATTACGGCAGTACGGAAATTATAGAAAATAAAATTTCAATTAACTCTTGGCAAAAAGCGAGACATTTTTATATACCTGTAGATAACCTATATGGAAAACCTGTATTTGTCTTTGTAAAGGATTTTGCAGGAGCACAGTGGAGACCGTTAAGTCCCGATGAATTTGTTGTCGATCCCCGCTTAAAAACTTTATCTTTAAAAAAATCTTATCCTGATGGAGTCGCCGTAAATTATTTTGATTTGGAGAGCAATCCTAATGATAGGAATAATCTTGCAAATAAGCATTTGGTCAATATTAAAAATTATTTTTCAGCTTTGGGGACTATTCCGGAAGTGAACGAAATAGTTAATTTTATTAATACACATCAGACAATAAATTCCTATAAAGAAAATGTTTTTGGAAAAGACTTATTGGTATTAAAGAAAAATCATTTTTCTCCTTTTGAGATTGCTTCCCGCTATGAGGCTTCAGAATCTTCAACCTCTTCTTTGATTATTGTTGATACACATACACAAAATGAAGATTTAAACTTTAAAGCATCTTTTGAATCAGGCGGAAGTTTTTTAGGCGATTTTCAAAAAATACAATTCATTCAAGTTGTGGATGCTTCTAAAAATTATGATTTTAGTGAAGTTAAACAAATGTTTCCTTTTCTAAATTTAGATTATAAAGCATATATTTCGAATACTTCTACAGAATATATTTTCCCTGTACAGATAGTGTTCAAAAACTATCTTCCGTCTCCCGGTTTTATTTTACCCGATACGGCAATTCCTGGAAGCATACGTGTTTTTAAAAATAAAATACGGATGTTCGATTTTGATTATAATGAATCAAATCATAATTTAACTATAAATGAGCCTGTGCTTTCAAACGATATTATCGAAATACAGTGGAAGGAGGGGTTAACTTATTCCGACTCAGGGCTTGTACGCTTTGCAGGAGGTGTCCATTGGAGTCCGATTTCCGGGCTGGATATGTTTTTTGCCGGTTCAGGAGATTGGGAAATTACAAAACAAAAAACTAATCCGATAGACACATATAAACTTTCTAGCGGTTTAGATTATAAAAATCAGACCATAAAAACAGGAACCGTTTTCGGATTTGAAGCAGGTGCAGACCGCAAACTGAAAACAAAAGAACAATACTACGCTTTTCAAAATAAATCTTATTTTAATTATAGTTTTGACGGAACTCTTTATTCAAAAAATTCTGTGCCTGTTTTTTCAAATCCGAAATTTTATTTTGAAGAGAATATAAAACTTGATAAAAAACTAGGCTATGCTCATACCAAAACAAATGCAGCTATCGATATATGGAAAATTAAATTTGCCGGATTTTTATCTTTAAAAAATAATTTTTTCTCTGATAATTCAAAGATGATTGAAAGTTACGGCCATTCGGTCATCATGCCTATTTATTTTATTTACTTATCCGAAGATTTTTTTGTAAATATACATGATAATATATTAAGAAGGGAAAATAAAATTAATTTTGAAAAGTATATAAACATTAATTATACAACATCAGTTGATTATAATAAAGATTATACTTCTCAAAAAATAATTACAACCCTATCGCCTATCATTCCAAAAGCCGATTTTGGAACAATATATAGTCAAATCAATTTTTTTGTAGGTCAAAAATATAAGACTCTGTTAAATCCTGCATTAAGTTCTTACAATTTTGCGTGGACAAAGAGCCTGATTGATATGTATTCTCAGGGTGAAAAAAATGCTGAAGATCGAAACTGCGGGATAACCTTTTTATTTAACTATTTCCCTAATGAAAAAAATAAAGAGGGTATTCAATTATCAGGCTTTAACTTCGATGCGTTTTCAAAAACGTTTTTTCAAAATACAGGAAAAAAGAAAGTTCTTGATGAAACCTGTTTTGAAATTTCCGTACCCTTTAATACAAAAAAAATATTTTTCTCTCCGATTATTAAAAGAAAGATTACAAAAGAAAAGATTGGCAGTAAGGCTGAAAATCAAAATACCTATGCTGCTGATCTAAGATTTTTATTTACAGGTATGGGTAGTCAATATTGGCTTTTTTCTAAACCTTTTTTGTATGACATGTTTGACCAAAAAATCCTCAAAGAAATTCAAAGCGGTAATAATGAAATTTATTATAGCTTTTTTAATTCTTACGGCTTTAACATTTCAAGACTTATAAATGGAACTATCGATGATTTATATACTCCTCTGGAATTTGGAACATCCGTATCAAGACTAGTACAATCTTCTCAAACAAATTCCGGACAAAACAATATATACGGAATTGATTTTTCATTTAAGTACACGGCCTTAAATATTTCGGGTAAATACGGTTATTTTGATTGGTTTAACTTTTATGATCAAGATGAATTAAACAGATTTTATAAATTCGGTTTTTCGTTTGGAAACAGCTTTTTTAAATTTAATTTTACTTCAAATCATAGCCTATATTTTTTCTTTAATTCAAATAATAAGCTCGGGTTTGAAAATGAATTTTTATATGCGGCTTCAAAAATAGGAAACTCAAAACTTTCAACCGATGAATGGAAAGAAAAATTCAGTGCACTATTTTCTTATAGGGGCGGCGGTTCTCTTCCCCGATTAATAATAGAAAGTTTTTCAAAAATACCTTTGTCCGACAGCAGGGAAGAAAAACTTTCTATAGAGTTTTCACAAAATAATAGCTTCCAAAAACTTAATTATAAATTTTCATTTAAACATTCGCAATCAACAAAAATAGGTTCGCATGGAGAAATCAAGATATTTGCAGAATTTGAAGGTTCATCCGCTTTATCAAATTCTTTTTTGCTTAACATAAATGCCGGAATTTCAGGCAAGGTAGATTTTTAAAAAAATGATATTTGTTTAATCATTTATAATTTTCTAAGAGCTGATTTGAATTCTTTTTACTAAAACAGCTTTTTTTGTTTCGAGATCTATCTCGGCAACTAAACCGCAAAATATTGCAACTCCGTCTTCCAAAACTTCTACACGCTGAGGAACCTGACTCTTTGTTCTTGTTATAGCCGTAAATGGACTGCCTCCGATAACGGATTCTTTTGCACCTATCATTCCAAGGTCGGTAATATAGGCTGTACCGTTCGGTAAGATTCTTTCATCAGCTGTTTGGGTGTGCGTATGTGTTCCTGCAAAAAGCGAGACGCGTCCGTCGACATAGAATGCAAGAGCTTCTTTTTCCATTGTGGATTCTGCATGAAAGTCTATAATATTTACCGATTCGGATAAGTCATCCCGGCTTTGAGATGAAAAAAGAGAATCGATAGTTTGAAAGGGGCAGTCGATGGCTCTCATATTTTCCCTGCCTTGAAGATTTATAACGCTGTATTTGATTCCGTTCTTTTCGATAATGGCAAGCCCGGAACCTTGAGCCAGAGGAAAGTTGTGCGGACGCAAAACTCGTTTATCTTTTCCGAAGTTCATGCGTATTTCAAATCTTTCCAGCGTATGATTTCCGCCGGTTATAACATCGACACCTGCATTAAAAAAAGCCTCCGTTTGATCATCTTTTATTCCTACACCGTGTGCCGTGTTTTCTCCGTTTACCACGCAAAAATCTATTTTTTCTTTTTCTATTATAGAGGGCAAATGTTTTTGCAAGGTTTCAAGACCTAAATTCCCGCAAACATCACCGCCCATAAAAATTTTTATAAATTGTTTCATATGGCTTATTTTAAAATAAGATAAAAAAAAAATCAATTGCCTTTAAAGTTAATACTATATGCTTTTTTAAAATTTTCAAAGAGGGAATATTTTAATTCTTCCGTATAATTTTTGTAGTTTTGCTCATCATAGTTTACAAGCCCTGCCGATTCAGCCCATATTTCTGCAAACACGGAAAATACTTTTTTTATATCTGTAGGGAGTGAAAATTTTTCTTCTTTTAAACTCATATATGGGGCATCCGTTTCCGTTAAAATTCTTTTCTTTTCTAAATTTGCGGCCGTTTCAATTTGAGCTTTTTGACCGCGGAGCAGGCCCTTGCCGATACAAAAATAAGCATTTACTCCTTTTTTTAAAAGAGATATTGCTTCGTTTACAGAACCTGCCCATCCGTGAAAGATAACTGCATTTATTTTTTTTAAAGTTTTTACATCATTGAATATGAGGTGTAAACCTTTTCGGCAGTGTACCACTATTGGGAGTCCAGATTTTACTGCAAGCTCCAACTGTATTTTCCATACTTTTTTTTGTTCTTCCAATGTACTTTTGTAATGTTCATCGAATAGATCAAAACCGCATTCCCCTATTGCCGATATTTTCTTTTCGATGATAAGTTTTTCTAAATAAGTGATTTCGTTGTCTATAGGGCATTGAGGGTGTATTCCGAAAGAAAGAATAAAATTCTCGGAATTTTCCCTGCATATTTTTTCTTGAACCTCAAAACGGCCTGCTTCATTTGAAGAAGCACAAAAAAATATTTCCTTATCAAAAGTGTTTAAAATCGGGTTTTCTATGTTCTGAGAAGTCAATTCTTCTATTGTGTCCAAAATATGGACATGGGCATCTGTGTACATGAGAGGTATTATATCCTAAAGGTATTATTTTGTATACCGAAAATAATATTATACGGAGGGAAAGTATGAAATTATATTCGATAAAAACTACTCAAGGCGATGCCTCATATTGTTCTATTTTGCAAGAAACTGATGCCGGATACATCCTGCGTATTTGTATGGATAAAGAAGGCTATCAAAAGGTTAGTGAAGATTTTATAGAAAAAGATCTTTTTGATATGTGCGTCCGCACCGGCTACATTCACGAGCTTTCAGAATCAGCTTCCGTAGTAGCTTAACTTAATTAATAAGTAATTAAGGGGGTATCCCCTTAATTACAGTCCTTTGAATAAAGGTTAGTTGTTAACTCTTTCCTGATATTCGTTTGTTTCGGTATTTACCAGAATTTTTTCGCCCTGCTTAATAAAGAGAGGAACTCTTACCACTAGTCCTGTTTCAGTAACTATGGGCTTTGTTGCACCCGAAACCGTATCTCCTTTTATGTAGTTTTCGCTTTGCTCAACAATGAAGATCATCTTTGTAGGAATCCTTACATCGATAGGCTCATTTTCCCATATAAGAATATCGTACTCATCGCCCTCTCTTAGATAATGCTCCTTGTCGCCTACTGTTTCGGCCGGTACGGAAATTGATTCAAAACTTTCCGTATCCATGAACATAAACAGATCTCCGTCCTTGTACTGATACTGACATTTGTGGGTATCTACTACTGCATCTTCAACTGTGTCTGCCGTTTTGATTGTCTGCATCAAAACAGAGCCGTCTCTTAAATTCTTCATTTTAACACGGGCAAAGGCCGCTCCCTTTCCGGGGTTTACAAATTCCCGTTCAACAACCAAATAGGGAGTACCCTTATTGAGCAAAACCGTGCCCTTAGCTATATCTCCACCTCTAATCATATTTCACCTCATTAAAAATTGTGGGTTATTCTAGCATTTTTGGCATTTTTATGCAAGCAGAACCCGATTGAAAACTTTCAAAAAATACGGTATAATCCGTTTATTATGGAAGATATTAAAACTACATGGCAAAAAATCATTGCCGATACTCTAAACGGAATAGCTCCCGAAAATTGTGATAAGATTTTACCCGAAAATATAAATATAACAACGCCGCCCAATCCTGAGATGGGGGATGCGGCCTTTCCTCTTTTTACCTTTGCAAAGAGTTTTAAAACGGCTCCGGCTAAGATTGCTTCAGATGTCTGTGCCCGTCTTTTGGAAAACGAGACAATAAAAAAATACGGAACGCCTAAGGCTCTAGGCCCATATTTAAACGTCTTTTTTGCCAAGGGAGACGTGGCTTCGAATGTTTTGGATAAGGTTCTAAGTCAAAAAGAAAACTACGGGAAAACCTCTTCTCTTTTAGGCAAGAGAATTATGATTGAGTTTTCAAGCCCGAACACAAATAAGCCCCTCCACTTAGGGCACCTGCGTAACGATGCTCTGGGTGAAAGTATTTCTCGTATTTTAAAATTTTGCGGGGCCGATGTTTTTAAGGTAAACATTATAAACGATCGGGGTGTTCATATCTGTAAGTCCATGATAGCCTATCAAAAATTCGGCGAAGGAAAAACTCCCGAAAGTGAAAATATAAAGTCAGACCGCTTTGTCGGGGATATGTATGTTGCCTTCCATAAATACAGTGAACAAAATCCTGAAAAGGCCGAGGCCGAGGCAAAGCAGATGCTTTTGGATTGGGAGGCCGGAAAAAACACCGAACTCATTAATCTTTGGAAGATGATGAACGGCTGGGCAATAGGCGGCATTCAGGAAACCTATAAGAGAACCGGTATCTCCTTCGATAAACTTTATTATGAAAGCGAAACTTACCTAAAAGGAAAGGATCAGATTTTAAAAGGCTTGGAAGATGGAGTTTTTTATAAGGAAGAGGATGGTTCCGTTTGGGTTGACCTTGCTCCCATCAAGCTCGACAAAAAAGTCTTGCTGAGGAGCGACGGCACTTCTCTTTACATGACACAGGATATAGGAACAGCAATTTCCCGCCACAAGGATTGGCCATTTAACCAAATGATATATGTTGTAGGAAACGAGCAGGAGTATCATTTTCAGGTTCTTTTTTATGTTTTAAAACAACTTGGTTTTGAATGGGCCCGCGACCTCTATCATCTTTCTTACGGAATGGTAAACTTACCTGAGGGAAAGATGAAAAGCCGAGAGGGCACGGTAGTGGATGCCGATGACCTTATCAATTCTCTTCAAGATGAGGCTCTAAAAAAAATAGAAGAAAACGGAAGAGAAAAGGAAGTAGGAGATGCTTCAGCAGCTGCCGAAAAGATTGCAGTAGGTGCCTTGCATTATTTTCTCTTACAGGTAAGTCCCAAAAAGGATATGCTCTTTAATCCAAAGGAGTCTCTTTCCTTTACCGGAAACACAGGCCCCTATCTTCAATACATGGGAGCCCGAATTTCTTCCATTTTGCGGAAGGCAGAAACCGATGAAGGCAAGGAAAGATTAAAGAACGGAAAACTGGCCGCTTCTCTTTTGACCCACGAATCGGAGTGGGAACTGCTAAAAACATTGGAGGCCTTTCCCGAACAGGTTGAACGGGCGGCCTTAAAAAAGGATCCGACGGCTCTTACTTCATATCTTTACGAACTTTCAAAAGCCTTCAGCCGCTTCTACCGCGATTGCCCGATTCTTTCAGGAGATAGTGCAGATCTTTCTTATACAAGAATGGAACTGGCAAGGGCAACCAAGATAGTTCTTCAAAATGCGATGAACCTCGTGCTCATTCCCTTTATGGAAGTAATGTAGACATTCCGTAAAAATTAAACATTACATTTAATTTTTTTTAAGAATTTTTAAAATATACTAAAAGACTCGTAAAATTAAGATAATACTTATAGGAAAGAGAGGTATTATCTATGATAAAAAGATTTAAATTAAGGGCATTGATCTGCTTGCGGAATATTTATGCCAGGATAATTTGTCCTCAGGTTTGTGTGTTTTGCGGGGAAGAAACGGGAACGGGTATTCCGCTTTGCGTTAAGTGTTTGCAAAAAGAAATTACCGAGCCTGTTTTGTTCCGGCTTAAACACCCGGAAAAGTTTTGTTCGTCCTGCGGAAAAATTTTAATTTCCGAAAAGGAACTTTGCACAAATTGCAGGGCTAAATTACGGGAAAAAAATGAAGGCGGGGCAGGAGAAAAAACGGATGAGCAGAAATATGAAAAACGAGAGGGGAGTACAAAACCTCTTCAATCCGATTTTGTAAAAAGGGTTTATACTCTTTATCCTTATAAGGGCAGGGGAGGCGAGCTTTTACGCTTGTGGAAAAATCAAAATATGAGAGGCTTTGCTGAAATTTATGCTTCTGCCCTTGCGTCTTTTATTGAAGGGAGTCTTGAGCTTCAAAACATTCCGATGGTGCCGGTTCCGCCCCGTCCTAAAAAGATTAAAAACAAGGGCTGGGATCAAATAGAAGATCTCTCCGTCTGTTTGGAGCATTTGTATAATTTTCCTATTCTCCGCTGCTTAAAGCGGAAGGACGGGGCTTCCCAAAAAAGTCTTTCCCGTGAAAAGAGAGCCGGCAATTTAAAAGGGAAAATTTTGCTCAAACAAAAAAGGCGTTTTTTAAAATCGAAGAATTTAAAAACCGCCTTGCCCGAAAAGCTCATCATCTTGGATGATGTTATGACCACGGGAGCAACCCTTAACTTTTGTGCTGCAGCCTTAAAAGAGGCCGGCTGCAAAGAAGTAATCGGCCTCTGCCTCTTTTTCGATTAGAGTTAAATGTCAAACCTTGTGCCGCTTTGCACAAAGCTGAAAAAATTGCCGTTGGGCACCAAGATTATGTGATCCAAAAGCTTGATGCCCAAAATTTTTCCTGCCTCGTATATGCGGCGTGTCAATTCTATATCCTCATTTGAGGGTTCCAAATTTCCCGAAGGATGATTATGGGCTGCAATTATTGAAGCTGCCCTGTCCTTTAGCGGATCTGAATAAACTTCACGAGGATGCACAATTGTTCTGTTGATTGTACCAACACTTACAACACGGGTTGCAATAATTTCGTTTGCTCCGTTTAAGGAAACGCAGATAAAGTGTTCCCTATCACGGTCTGCGTAGTGCTGCAAGATAGGCACAACATCGGTCGGGTGCGAAATCGTTCGGTTCTTATTGTCGTAATACCTCCTTCCCAATTCCATGGCAGCAAGAACCGTTGAAATCTTTGAATCTCCCATCCCTCGGATAGAACGCAGATAGCCTTCAATTTTTTCGGGCCTTGCCCTGTCGATGTGGAGAATAATGTCCTCGGCCAATTCTTTTACGGGTTTATCCTTAATGCCTGTGCGTAAAAGAATGGCCACCAAATCAGAGTCGCTTAAATTCTGAGGCCCGTACTCCAAAAGCCTTTCCCTCATATCGGGTTTTTCCATAGCGGATAAATTTTTATAGCCTATCATCAATTATGTTGTATGTATTATTTGAAATATTTACTATTCTTTTACAAAAATTATCTAAAAAAACCGTCGATAAATTTTCTAAAAGCAGAACCTTCTTTTATGTCTATCGGGCAGATAAGGGGAATGGTTTTTAGTACAAGCTCCGAATCTTTTATACGGTATTCTATAGAACCGATTTGCCTGCCTGCAGGAAGCGGTGCTTTTATTGTTGCGGGTAAATTGATAACTCTTTCTATATGCCTTTCATCCTTTTTTAACACGGTGATATAGTCTTGCGAAAAATCCAAATTTGCAGGGACGGGAATAATTGCAGAAGTTTTTACGCTTAGGTTTGAGCCAAGTACCTTTACGGTTTTTTCGATTTTGCTGTGTTCCCTTACATCGAAGCTTGTAAAATTATCGAATGCAAAGTTCATAAGCTTAATCGAATTTTGTTCTCTCTTAAAAATTCCGTCTGCGAAGTTTTTCCAATGGCTGCCCAAGATAACCGCAATAAAACGTTCTCCGTTTTTTTGGGCCGTAAGCGAAATATTAAAACCAGACTCGTAAATAAAGCCTGTTTTTAAGCCGTCACAGCCTTCCAGTTTTTTTAAAAGAGTATTGGTAGCAGGCTTTGTAATTTGAAACTGTTTTAAGCCTGAGGAATTTTTTTTGATAAGGATGTTGTGTTCTTGGGGATAGCTTATCTCATTTACCGAATGGAATTTTTTTAGGTTTTCCGGGTATTTTTTTAAATAATGAAGAGAAAATAGGGCAAAGTCCTTGGCAGTGGTTTGATTTTTTTCGCTTAGGCCCGAAGAGTCCTCAAAGTATGTAGAGTTTAGTCCTATCTTTTTTACGGCTTCGTTCATTTTAAGCGTAAATTTTTCAAGGCTTCCTTCCGTGAGGAGGGCTGCTGCAAGGGCTGCATCATTTCCTGAGCAAACAGCCATTCCTCTTATAAGCTCTTCGATGCTTAAAATCTGATTTCCTCCCAAGCCCATCCATGCAGCCCCTCGCGGTAAAAAAACGGCCCAAGTCTCTTTCGGAGGAATAACTTTTTCCCAAGTACATCAGGATTTTGAAGCATTGTATAAATCGTTACAAGTTTTGTAAGGGATGCCGGAGGAATTTGTTTTTCTGCATTGTGTTCCGCTAAAATTGTTCCCGTTTTTGCATGAATAAGAATGTAGGATTCGGCATCGATTTGAGGCAATTCGAGATTTACCGATTCCGCCTGAGCCGCAGAAGGGCCGTAAGCGAAATATTAAAACCAGACTCGTAAATAAAGCCTGTTTTTAAGCCGTCACAGCCTTCCAGTTTTTTTAAAAGAGTATTGGTAGCAGGCTTTGTAATTTGAAACTGTTTTAAGCCTGAGGAATTTTTTTTGATAAGGATGTTGTGTTCTTGGGGATAGCTTATCTCATTTACCGAATGGAATTTTTTTAGGTTTTCCGGGTATTTTTTTAAATAATGAAGAGAAAATAGGGCAAAGTCCTTGGCAGTGGTTTGATTTTTTTCGCTTAGGCCCGAAGAGTCCTCAAAGTATGTAGAGTTTAGTCCTATCTTTTTTACGGCTTCGTTCATTTTAAGCGTAAATTTTTCAAGGCTTCCTTCCGTGAGGAGGGCTGCTGCAAGGGCTGCATCATTTCCTGAGCAAACAGCCATTCCTCTTATAAGCTCTTCGATGCTTAAAATCTGATTTCCTCCCAAGCCCATCCATGCAGCCCCTCGCGGTAAAAAAACGGCCCAAGTCTCTTTCGGAGGAATAACTTTTTTTCCCAAATTTTTAAATTCGGGATTTTGAAGCATTGTATAAATCGTTACAAGTTTTGTAAGGGATGCCGGAGGAATTTGTTTTTCTGCATTGTGTTCCGCTAAAATTGTTCCCGTTTTTGCATGAATAAGAATGTAGGATTCGGCATCGATTTGAGGCAATTCGAGATTTACCGATTCCGCCTGAGCCGCAGAAGGCGATTTTTGAACGGGTAAAAAATTTTTGATGGAATTAAGGGGCGGAAAGTCGGCATTGAATTTGCGTTCCTTATAAAAAGCCCCAAGAGCTTTTTCAACCTGTTCGGAAGAAACCGGAAGAGGCTCGGCCTTTTTTAAGGCCGAGACATGGAAAAAAACGAAGCCTGCAAATCCTAGGACACAAAAAAGCACAGCCGCAAAGAGGATAAAAATACATTTTAAAATTCTTTTTGAGCTGTGCTTCATTTTAAAGCTTAATTTGTATTAAAATAATTAAAACTCTGCCAATTTCGGTGCTCGGGGGAAGGGGATAACGTCCCTTATGTTTCCCATACCCGTAACATAGAGGAGGAGCCTTTCAAAGCCGAGGCCGAATCCCGAATGAGGAACGGTTCCGTATCGGCGGAGATCAAGGTACCACCAATAGTCTTCTTCTCTCAATCCCAGTTCCTTAATTCTGCCTTGCAAAATATCGAGGTTTTCTTCCCTTTCGGAGCCCCCGATGATTTCGCCCAAGCCCGGAACAAGCACATCCATGCCTCTTACCGTTTTTCCGTCCTCGTTTAACTTCATATAAAAGGACTTAATCTCCTTGGGATAGTCGGTAACGATTACGGGTCCCTTATATACTTCTTCGGTTAAAAACCTTTCATGTTCGCTTTGGAGATCGCAGCCCCAGTAGGGTTTAAACTCAAAGCGGTCAGCATGCTTTTCAAGTTCTGCTATAGCTTCGGTATAGGTAAGACGGGTAAAGGGCGTGTTTACGACATTTTTAAGCATTTCGATAAGCCCTTTTTTGATTCTTGAATCGAAGAATTCCAAATCCTCCCTGCACTTTTCCAAGGCCCATTTTAAAAGGTAGACGATAAAGTCTTCCGCCAACTCCATATTCTCCTTTATCGTAAAGAAGGACATTTCAGGCTCTACCATCCAGAACTCTGCAAGGTGGCGGCTTGTGTTCGAGTTTTCTGCCCTAAAGGTCGGGCCGAATGTGTAAATGCGCGAAAGGGCCGTCGCATAGGTTTCCCCCTCCAACTGTCCCGAAACGGTCAGGTTGGTCTGCTTGCCGAAAAAGTCTTGAGAATAATCTATTTTAAAGGAATCGGGATCTTTTTTCTCTTTTAGAGCTTTTTTTACCGTTTCTTCTATATCGAAGGTGGTAACATGAAACATTTCGCCTGCACCCTCGCAATCCGAGCCTGTAATAATGGGCGTATGCACATATTGAAAACCTCTTTCCTGAAAAAAGGTGTGAATTGCATAGGCCATCTGGCTTCTCATTCGGGCGACTGCCCCGAAGGTATTGGTGCGGGCTCTTAAATGAGCTTTCTCCCGTAAAAATTCCATAGTATGATGTTTCTTTTGTAAAGGATATTTTTCCTGATCGGCATCACCGAAAATATGGATATTATTAGCCTGAAGCTCAACACTTTGTCCCGCAGCCGGTGAGGGAACAAGATTACCTGAAACCTTTACCGAAACTCCGGTGCCGGCTTTCTTTAAGAGAGCTTCCGTATTATTATCGAGTCCCTTATCCCTGTCAAATGCTGCCTGAATGGAGGCAAAACAAGAGCCGTCATTGATCTCGATAAAAACCAAATTCTTGGTTTCCCGCTTTGTGCGAACCCAGCCGTAAACATCGATAGCTTGGCCTTTTGGTTCTGAGGTTAAAATATCTTTAATTAAATGTATCATAATAGAGTATATTATATGGTAAATTCCGATTCTGTCAAGCAATAAAAGTCTTTATAAAATATCTTGACCGCCCTTTTCTAATATGATAGAATTAGTGCGAGTTTATATAAACGAATCATATCAAAAACTTAGGAGATTAATTTATGAAAAAACTTTTTATTGGTGCATTGTTGTGTTTATCTTTCTTTTTACCTTTGATTTCTCAAGAAAAAAACGATGAACAGACCACATCAGAGCAAAGCAAAAAGAAGGTTGCATATACTACAACGATAAATGCCATTGTTACATATCCGATTCAAGCCTTGGCAGGGGTAACTCAAAGTTTTAAAATTCCGTTTATGCAGTTTGATAATCCTTTAATGAAGGATAACAATATTGATTTTAAAATCGGAGCGGAAATTACACCGATTACATTTGAGGGTAAATTTAACATTACTTGGACTCCTCTGGCCTTTTTGGAATTATATGCGGAATCAAAAATAGGTTCAGGCTGGAAACTTAAACTTCAAGAAGACTTACTTGGACTTGCCGTCAATGAAAATAAGGGCGGAAAGCAAAACCTTGTTCCATTGAATTTTAGTAAGGCTGTATATTCATTTGCATTGGGCGGGGCCTTTCAGTTTGACCTTGGGGCCGTCATACCCCATGATTGGAGCCATGTGGTATTTAAAACCGATCAATATGCTCTTTACAAGGCCATGACAGGGGTTAATCCTGAAACTTCGTGGCTTTATCAAGCGGATTCAGGGGAAAACCGTAACGGATGGAGATACATGAGTTCTTACATAATAGGCTATCAAATGCCTTTATTTTTAGATTTAATCGGAATGAAAATAGATGTAGAAAAAAAACTGTTTACTCCGCCTGAAGGCCGTGACAGTAAAAAATGGGGTGAAGATCTGCTTCTTACAACCTTCGGCCCGATTATTAATTTTAACATTAAAAAGGACTATAATATAATGCTTTTAGCCCAATGGTATACTTATCCGGTTTATAAAAGCGGAACCAAGTATGATTTTTATCAAACAAGGATTCTCGATACCGATAAAAAAACTTATGTAAAGTTTTACCAAGTCGGTATTGTCTTTTATATGAATATTAAGAGATAAAAAATCTGATGGAGTAAAATTAAAGGGGAGTATGCAATGAAAAAGGGCGAAATCATACAAAAAATTAAGAATGCGGGTACGGCGGCGAGAGAGGGAAGGGCTGAACCCTTGCTTGCTACAGTTTCGGGCGTTTTATCTACAAAGCCTCACCTTATAAGGTACTGTGCCGACGAGCTGGGATTCGGTCTTGTTACCACAAAGAGCTTTCAAGTACTGCCCAATCCCGGAAATAGGGAGCCTATACTCTGTGAGCCCGAATTAGGCTCCTTCGGCAATTCCGTAGGTTTGCGCAACTGCGGAATGGAACAAGCTGTAAAAGAGCTTAAAGAACTCCGCTCCTCTTGGAAGACTAATGCAATTTTAAATGTTTCCCTTTCGGCATCGAATCCTGAAGATTTTATCAGCCTTGCCAAAGGCTTTGAAGAATTAGCCGACACCTTTGAACTTAACTTTTCTTGCCCTCATGCTTCAGCCGGTTTCGGAGCCTCCATAGGCTGCGACCCTGAGATTGCTAGCGGATACGTAAGGGCCTTAAAAAAGGCTTTGCCTGATTGTCATGTCCCTATTTTTGTAAAACTAACCCCCAATGTCGAGGATATAGGAGCAATAGCAGCTTCCGTAATCGAGGCGGGAGCGGACGGCATAACGGCCATCAACACCGTCGGCCCTACGGTTTATATCGAACCCCATTCGGGAAAGCCCATCCTGCAAAACAAGCTCGGCGGAAAGGGCGGCATGAGCGGCTCATGGGTGTACCCAAGGGCTCTCGAATGTATTAAAGAAATAAGGAAGGCTGTTGGGGATGAAATTCCTATAATCGGAATGGGCGGCGTTATGACGGGGGCTCAGGCGGCCGAGCTCGTCAGGGCCGGAGCCGATGTAGTCGGAATCGGGTCTGCCTGCGGTATGCTTGAACAGGACGATTTAAAACCTTTTTTTAAGGCCTTAGCCTCCGATGCTCTAAACTGCATACGGGGCAAAGAAACCGATAAAACTTCCTCATTTTTGCGTAAAAATAAGGCCATGGAGTACGAAGCTAAGACCATCTTAAAGATCGAAAAAGAAAGCGAAGACATTATAATCATCACCTTAAACGGAAAATGTAAATTTGAAGCAGGGCAGTTTGTCTTTTTATGGATTCCCGGGGCCGGAGAAAAACCCTTTTCCCTTGCTGAAGCCGATCCTATCAGCCTTATCATAAAAAAACGCGGCCCTTTTACCGAGGCTCTTTTTGAGCTGAAAGAGGGAGACACAATCTATATGCGTGGGCTTTACGGCAAGGGAATAAGGCCTCCCAAAAGCGAAAATGCCCTTTTAATTGCAGGCGGAACAGGAATTGCCGTTCTTCCCGCCTTGGCAAAACGCCTAAAAAAGCAGGGTACGGCAGTTTCTTCCTATGTAGGAACCTCTGAAGATACTCAAAGAAAAGAGCCGAACAGTATCGAAAAAATTCTTATTGAATGCGGTACTTATAAAAAAGTAGCAGACAAGGGCGTAGTAGGCAGGGTGCTTAATCAATTCCAAAAGGACAATATTGAAGGGAATACGGGCTTGTCTATAGAAGGAAAAACCGAAAGCATGGGTAAAATAGAGTTTTTTTCTGCCTATCTGGTCGGGCCTATGATTTTTATGAGAAGGGCTTCCGAAATCCTTTTAAAAATGGGTGTTCGTAAAAATCAAATATTTATGTCGCTTGAAATGAACACAATGTGCGGTGTCGGCATTTGCGGAGAATGTTCTTGCGGTAATATCTTGACCTGTAAAAAAGGAACATTTGTCAGCCTTGATCAAATTGATGATTTTTATTAAGAAACAGTTAGAAATACAAGGTTAAAATGCTGCTTTAACTATGGACTTTTTTTTTTCATTATGATAGACTGACGTATGTCTAAGTATGAACACTCCTTTCCTTTTACTAACATAATCAAGCATGTATAATTCGGCTAGGCTGTGTCATATTAGTATCTTGGTTTTATGGAGCTTTATAATGAATAACTATTTCGTACGAAGATTGCTTTTGATTATTCCTACTTTTATAGGTATAACCTTGGTAGTCTTTGCTGTAACCAGGTTTGTTCCCGGCGGCCCCGTTGAAAGGGCAATTATGCAGAGGATGATGGCAAATGAGAATAAAGATACTGCTGCCAGTAGGCAGGATTCTCAACCTTTAAATGAAGAAGCCATGGCTGCACTGGCAGCTTTTTACGGCTTTGATAAGCCCTGGCCTATAGCTTATGCTGAATGGGCCGGAAATTTGCTTCGGGGAGATTTAGGCCGTTCCACTAAATATAATGATCCTGTTTTTGAGATGATAGTGAGCCGATTTCCTATTTCCTTGCGGTTTGGAATAACCTCTGTTGTCTTAGTTTATGCGATATGTATTCCTTTAGGAATAAAAAAAGCTTTAAAACATAGAGGTACATTTGATAATGTAACGTCAATTGTTATATTTGTCGGTTATGCCCTTCCAAGTTATATCGTTGCTATAATCTTATTACAGATATTTGCATTTACATTACCATGGTTTCCTTCAGGAGGAGCATTTTCGCGAAATTACATGGATATGAACTTTTTCCAAAAAATTGCAGATAATGTATGGCATATGTTTTTGCCAATGATAGCCTATACAATCGGCTCTTTCGCCGTTACAACCATGTACATGAAAAATAACCTTATGGAAAACATGGCTGCAGATTATATAAAGACGGCTGTTGCGAAAGGAAGAACTTTTAAAGATGCTATGTGGAAACATGCATTTAGAAACAGTATCATTCCTATCGCTGCAGGTTTGGGCGGCTTAATTACGGTATTCTTTTCAGGCTCATTTCTTATCGAAAAAATATTCAATATCAACGGTATAGGTCTTTTAGGTTTTAGGGCAATTGTTGACAGAGATTATCCTATTGTTTTGGGCTCTCTTGTAATGACTGCGTTATTAAGTTTACTTGGAAATATTCTGAGCGATCTTATACTTTCACTGATTGACCCTCGAATAAGGTTAGGAGAATAGTATGACAGAGCAAAATACTACAAATGAAAATCTTTTTTTAAGTAAAGTCAAAGAATATTGGGGCTCTTTTAGAGATAAATTCAGAATTGACCCCTTGATGAAAAAACGTCTTGACCGTTTTGCAGAGATAAAAAAAGCAAAATTCTCCTTTGTTCTTATAGGTGTTTTTTTTCTTTTATCCCTTATTGCAGAATTGTTTGTGTCAAACAGACCTTTAGCTATGTATGTTGATGGAAAATTGTATTTTCCCACTTACGGTAAAGTGCTTTTGGCTGACGATTTTAACTTTAGGGTTGGTGATGAGCTTGAAGTTAATTACCGCGAATTTAAAAAACACATTAAAGAGCAAAAACGCGGTTGGATATTAATGCCCTTTGTTCCATATAATCCTTTTGAAACCGATTCTTCTTCGGTTCCTTTAGCTTTAACATTTCGCGGTGCTCCTATTATGGGAATTTCAGTATCGTCGAAAGATGCTCTTCCCATGGATAATCCCGCAGACTATATGTGGATTCCTTTAAGCGATATAAACGGAGTTAAGACTGGAGACAAGCAATATGTTTGGATAAAATTTGCAGATTCTGCAGATTCGAAACAGCCGATATCGGACTTTTTCTCAAATTCCAAAAACTGGATAGGAGTAGCTGTAAATAAATCCTCATCTTCCGAGTCTATGAATCCAGCCGATTATATATGGCATAAGATAGGTTCAAACGATAATAGAATAGATATTGGACGAGATCAAATTTTGACGGTAAGATTTGCAAAGGGCGATAAGGGGCAAATGTTCCATCCTCTTCCTCCGTCATTTAAGACAGGTCATATTTTGGGAACCGACAGAATCGGGCGTGATATTTTTGCCCGTCTTGTATATGGATTTAGAATTGCAATGTCCTATGCTCTTCTTGTTGCTGCAGTAACTTATTTTATCGGTACAATTATAGGTATAGCAATGGGATACTTCGGCGGAACCTTCGATATAATTTTCCAAAGAATTATCGAAATATGGGAACGAGTTCCGTATCTGTATATGATTATGATTTTGGCATCAATATTCAAGCCTACTTTTACCATGTTCGTTCTAATCAACATTGCTTTTAACTGGACAGGTAAAACATGGAGTATGAGGGCTATGTCATATCGAGAGCGTGAACGCGATTATATTTTAGCAGCCCGATCTATGGGAGCCAGTACTTGGAGAATAATTACGGTGCATATATTGCCCAATGTAATCGTTTTGATAGTAACTTCTTTACCGTTTGTTATTTCTGGCGGTATAAGCTCGCTGACGGCTCTTGATTATCTTGGATATGGGTTACAGCCGCCTACACCGAGCTGGGGTGAACTTTTGAGCATCGGTACATCAACCTATGCTGAAGCTCCGTGGATTTTATTGTCGGTAGTTACATGCTTTGTGTTGGTTTTAGTAATGATTACCTTTATAGGTGAAGGCTTGCGGGACGCTTTTGACCCGCGCAGATTTACGGTATATAAATAGCCGCATTCGGTTAATTATATAAAAACTAAGAATAAATTCTTTATTAGGAGGGAATTTTATGACGTTATTGAAGAAGTTAACTATGTTACTTATTTTGTCGTCGGCGGTCTTGATGCTTATTATTTCTTGCAATGGATCAAATCAGAACACCGGTATGAAGAGTAGCGGTGCCGTCGCCATGGCTGAATCAAGCATGGCTGAAGAAATGGCTGCCGGCTTACCCGATTTTAATTCGCCGCCCGTTGAGGACAAGAATCTCAAAGTGGAGGGAATGCCTGAGGAAGTAGTTTGGATAACAAGTTATCCGAAAGACTTATCGTCAAAAAACACAAAGAAGGGAGGTACATTTCATACATACACTGCGGAGTACCCCACAACTTTCAGGTACACAGGCCCTGAATCAAATTTAGGTACAAGAGATCTTATGTGGCCCCATGTCGGTTTCGTTGGAGAAAATAATGAAACCCAAGAGATTACACCTCTTTCTGCCACACACTGGGCTTTCGGTGCAGACAATCAAACAGTTTATTACAAGCTCAATGAAAACATGAAGTGGTCGGATGGCGTTCCTTGTACGGCAGATGACTGGGTTTTTGCTTGGGAAGTAATGTGTTCACCCAACTTAAATGACCCTTGGTATAATGACTACTACAGTAAACGCGAAGTTAAAAAGATTAACGACTATTGTGTTTCGGTTAAATATTTGGAATCCGACAAATTGGAAAAAATCGTTCTTATCGGTGAAACCGATTTTAAACCCCGGCCCAAACATTTCTTCAATGGCGAATTAAAAAAAGATTGGTACATTGAATATAACTGGAAGATTGAACCTACAAACGGAGCTTACATCGTAAAAGAATCCGAATGTGTTCAAGGCGAAATGATTGTTGTCGAAAAGGTTGCCGACTGGTGGGGACATTCTTATCCTCATTTAAAAAACCAAGCTAATATTCAAAAAATTGAATACAAGGTTATTACAGGCGGATTGGATATTATTGAAAACTATTTCTGGAACGGCGAAATCGATATGTTAAATATGAATTTCCCTCACGTTTGGAGAAGAGGTGCTACAAATGATAATGTTACCAAAGGTTATGTAGACCGCTGGGTATGTAATTATTTGCCTACTTCAAGTATGTCCGGGATGTTCTTTAACACAAAATATCCGTTGTTCAGCAATAAAAAAGTTCGACAAGCTATGTACTATGCTATCGATATTCAGGGAATGATCGATCAAGCTCTATATGGCGACTATAAGAGAATGCATAATATGTGTAATGGTCAGGTAGCTTACGGAACCGATTTTAATGATCACACAATCAGAAAGCCTGATTTTAATCCTGAAACTGCACGCAAAATGTTTGCAGAAGCCGGCTATTCCCAGGTTGGAAGCGACGGTATCTTAAAAAATGCAAAGGGTGAAAGACTCTCATTTGAGCTCCTTTACGGTTTTGCAGGCCATACAGAACGCTTGTCTGTTCTTAAAGAACAGGCTAAAAAAGCCGGAGTTGAAATTGAACTTAAGCTTATGGAAAGCGGTGCTTTTAACGCATTTATAAATAAAAAACACCAAGCCTATTGGGGCGGTTATGCTCCCAGAACATGGCCTTCACCCTGGCAGTTCTTTGCTAAAGCCAATGCCGATAAAGTAAGTACAAATAATACATTCGGCTGGTGGAGCCCTGAGATGGAAAAACTTTTGGATGTTGACCGCAGCGGACCTACTCTTGCAGAAAAGGCAGAAAATAACAGAAAGATTGAACAAATCGTTCATGATGAAGCCTTAATTGTTCCCGGTACCTACATCGACTTCTATCGATGCGGTACATGGAAGTGGGTAAAACTTCCTTGGTGGGGTAACCGAAAATTCAATATAACCGATGATTATTTTAAATATGACGGTTATATGTGGATTGATGAAGATATCCGTCAGGAAGTTCTTAAGGCCAAGTCCGAAGGCAAAACCTTTGAACCTCGTGTTTGGACTCCTTCAACCCGTTATATTGCGGACTAATTTTTTAAGTTTTATAGACTTAAGCCTTTTTTAGGCCTGGGCTTATAAAAATCAATAAGGTTTGGAGGCTTCAGAGCCGTCTGATGTTCAGCTTAGAGCCTCCAAATCAAAATTAATCTTAGAGGTGCAGGGAGCTGCCCTGCACCCAATTCGGAGTTGTATTTATGAGTGGAGAAAACCTTCTCACGATTGAGGATCTTTCCGTTTCTTTTAAAAGCGGTGCAGGGGATCCTGTAGAGGTAATAGACAGAGTATCGTTAAAATTGGAACGAGGAAAGACTTTATCCCTTGTAGGGGAGTCGGGATGCGGAAAAAGTGTAACAGCTTCTTCTGTTATGCGTATTTTGCCTCAGCCGTACGGAATTGTTACCAACGGAAAAATACTTTTTGAGGGTCAAAACATTTTGGATCTGCCCATTGAAGAGATGTATAAAAAGCGCGGTGCAGAGATTGCGATGATCTTCCAAGAGCCTATGACGGCTTTAAACCCTGTGCACATTGTTGAAAAGCAGATTGGAGAAGTCTTTGAACTTCACCGTCCCGAAATAACAAAGGACGATAGACAGCAACACGTTTTGAAGGTTTTAAAAGATGTAGAAATGCCGTCTGCCGAACAGAGGTTAAAAAACTATCCCTTTCAGCTTTCAGGCGGAATGCGGCAGCGTGTTATGATTGCTATGGCCTTGGCCGGCCATCCTAAACTGCTTATTGCAGATGAACCGACAACGGCCTTGGACGTTACCGTTCAAGCCCAAATTTTGGCCCTAATAAAGGCCTTACAAGAAAAAAACAATATGAGTGTTCTGTACATCACACATGATATGGGTGTTGTTGCAGAAGTCAGTGATGATGTTGCGGTTATGTATGCGGGACAAATTGTGGAAACCGCCGATGTTAATACTATTTTTAAAAACCCGCGCCATCCTTACACAAGAGGATTAATTGCGTCCATGCCCAAGATGAACTCTGAGCCTAAGACGCATCTACCATATATAAAAGGTGCCGTACCCTCTCCGAGGGCTTATCCAGCCACCTGCCGTTTTGCAGAGCGATGTTCTTATGCAACCGATTACTGCCGTTCAAATACGCCCAAGCTTGAGGAATTTGAACCGGGGCATTTTATCAGATGCTTTAGAGCAAAGGAGTTAGACTAATGGCCGAAAGACAACCTATTTTTGAAGCAGTTGATTTAGTTCAAGAATTTTCTCAAGGAAAATATACTAAAAATGTTGTTCATGCCTTAAATGGTGTAAACATAAAAGTATACCCCGGTGAAACCCTTGGTCTTGTAGGCGAGACCGGCTGCGGCAAAAGTACCCTTTGCCGTGCAATGATGCGCCTTTACAAACCTACGTCCGGAAAAGTTCTTTATAAGGGCAGAAGCATTGAAAGCCTGCCTGAGCGGAAGCTAAGAGATGTCCGCCGGAATGTTCAGATGATTTTCCAAGATCCTGCAGACTCCATGAACTCCCGAATGAATGTCGGTTACATCATCGAGGAGCCCCTTCTTATCCAGACAAAGATGACTCCAAACGAAAGAAAAGAAAAGGTAATGGGGCTTTTAAAATATGTAGGTCTTCCGGAAGATGCTTATTACCGATACCCCCACGAATTTTCAGGCGGTCAGCGTCAGCGTATTGCTATAGCCCGAGCTCTCGTTTTGGATCCCGAAGTTGTTGTATGTGATGAACCTGTAAGTGCTCTTGACGTTTCCGTTCAATCGCAGGTTTTAAACCTTCTTTTGGATATGCAAAAAGAAAGAAACTTAACCCTGTTGTTTATTTCGCACGGTTTAAATGTAGTTAAGCATATGTCCGATAGAGTTGCTGTTATGTATTTGGGCTCTATAATGGAGATGGCTCCTTCGTTGGAGATATACAAGGATCCTTTGCATCCTTATACTCAGGCCTTGATTGCAGCCATTCCCGACACCGATCCCGATAACAGGCGCAGAAGAATTCCCTTTACCGGTGAAATTCCTTCACCTATTCATCTTCCTACAGGCTGTCCCTTCCATTTAAACTGCACAAAGAAAATCGATAAGTGCTCGGTTGAAAAACCTGTGCTTCGGGAAGTTGCAGAAGGGCATATGTGTGCCTGCCATTTGGTATAAGAATTATAAAGAGGTGCCGCTTTTACGGCACCTTTAATTTTTGGTAATAAAAATTGAAAACTAAATTTTTTTTTCTTTTTGCTTTATGCACTCTTTTTTTTGTTTCATGCGGTTCTAAAACCGTATCTTATCTTGATCAGCCGGCTTCAGATGCTTACGATAAAATTTTAAAGGAAGAAATAGAAAACCCTCCTGATTTTTCGGCTCCTCCCGTCTTGGTTGATGGTTTCCGCCTTGACGGAACTCCTGCCGGCTTAAAGTGGTATACATCTTATCCCAAGGATCTTTCTTCTAAGGCCTTAAAAAAAGGCGGCATCTTCTACGGCTTTTTGGGCGATATACCCAATACTTTCCGATATATGGGGCCGGGTGCCGATGAGCTTTGTGTAAAGCTTTTTAATACCCAAATGCCTCTTTTGTGGACATCATTGGAGACATTTGAATTCTTGCCGTGTTCGGCTGTGTATTGGGCTGTAGATGCTGATTCTAAAACCGTTTACTACAAATTAAACGAAACAATTTTATGGTCTGACGGACAACCTTGTACGGCTGAGGACTGGGTTTTTGCCAACGAATTCTGTAAGTCGAAAAAAATTGTTGACCCGATAAAAAACAGAGAACATAATAATCTTGAAGTAAAAAAAATAAATGACTTTTGTTTGTCGGTACATGTGCTTGGCAGTCAAAAATATACTGAGCAAGAACTTTTGGATATAACCAATTTTAAACCTATTGCAAAACATTTTTACGATGGGGCTGTTCCCGATGACTGGATCGCAAAATACAACCGTACCGTTGAACCTACTACAGGACCTTATACTCTAAAAAAATATGACTATAATAACGGTCTTCATTTTAATAAGGTTGAAAACTGGTGGGCTCATAACTATCCTCATTTTAAGGCTATTGCTAATTTTGACGAGATTTTTTATAGGATAATTACCGGAGATAAACGGCCGGCTTTTACAAAATTTGCCAGAGGTCTTTTTGATGTAATTCATATAGACGATCAGGGGGAATGGGTGAGGGCCGAGGCTTCTGCCGATGTTCAAAACGGTTTTATCAATCTTTGGAGAGGCCGTCATGTTCCGGTACAAGGTCCTGCCGGTTTATTTTTTAACAGTCAGGCCGCTCCTCTCGACAATCTTTTTGTCCGTAAAGGACTTTATTATGCCGTCGATATAGACGGTATGATAAACAGAATTTATTCGGATAAAAGAGTTAGGTTGCACACAATCGGTTCAGGCCAAACTTGGGGAAGTGCCGAATTTAATAATTCCGGTATAAAAAAGCCGTCCTTTGACCCTAAAAAAGCCAGAGAGCTTTTTGCTAAGGCCGGATACGATAGGGTAAATTCTTCCGGGATTTTGATAAATTCTGAAGGAAGGGAATTGAGTTTTGTTATTCTATATAACGATCCTTTATTGTATGAAGCTTTCGGCTTTTTATATGCTCAGGCCTTGATTGCCGGCTTAAAAATTGAGTTTAGGCAAATCGGCGGAAAACTTTTTGATAAGGTTTCAAACAGGGACTATCAGGCTTGGTGGGGCAGTCTTAATTCTTACCGCCTCCCCGATAACTACAGCCTTTTTCATTCTTCATTTGCCGAATCAAAAAGTTTTAATAATTTTTTCGGTTATTCAGACCCTGAACTGGATAGGCTTTTAGAAAAATATGAGAATACTTCTTTAACCTATCTTGAAAAAGCGGCCGTAAACCGTGAGATAGAAAAGCGTGTAGATGAAGCTGCTCTTATGATTCCGTCATTCTACAAAGATACAATTGATGTTATGGCTTGGAAGTGGATTTGCTTTCCCTCTTGGCTCAATATGAAGCATCAAAAATATCTTGATGACCCTATGTTCGGTTATATGTGGTTTGACGGCGATATTGAAGCTGAGTGTATAAAAGCTAAGGATGAAAATAAGCTTTTACAAATGCGGGCTTATTTTTTGAGTGAGAGGTACAAGTAAATTTTTAGAAGAAAAAAAGGCAAAAAAAATCGAGTTCACTTTTCAGCGAACTCGAAATGTAAATAAAAAGGAGTAAATTAAGAAAAAACTAAACTTTTTTTGTAACGTAATCGCTTTTTAAGCATCGAGAACACATTTTAATGGTTAGAGTTCTGCCGCCGATTTCTGTTTTTACATTCACTAGATTGGGCTTCCAAACTCTTTTTGTGTGAATTTTGGACTTACTTACCGAGTTACCTGATAATGAGCCTTTTCCGCAAATTTCACATACTCTTGACATATCGCACCTACCTTTAAAAAATCAGCTGACCTAGAAAGGTCAGCCGTCATTCGAATAGCTCCCCCGCGCGGGTTCGAACCACGGACCCAGTGGTTAACAGCCACTTGCTCTGCCTACTGAGCTACAGGGGAATGCTTCCAACTAGGAAGTTTTAGGATATTACACTATTTCTTATAAAATGTCAATAGAAAATAGCAAATTTTTTTGTGTTTTTTTGTTGTACAACTTACCGTTTTGATTTTGTCAAAATTCCGGATTCGGTTACCACAAGGTCTACAGGATAGTCAAATTCTCCCATCGGAATACTGTCCAAAATTTGCCCCGAAAAACAAAGCCCTGCAAGGCAGACATCTTCTTTTTTTACGCTTTTAAAGAGTTTTTCAAAAAATCTGTCATAAAAACCGCCGCCCCTGCCCATCCTCTCTCCTTTTTTTGAAAAAGCCCTGCCGGGAACCAAAATTAAAAGAGGGAGTTCCAAAGGACAAGTCTTTTTTTCTTCTTGATTTTGAGGGAAGAGTGTTAAGGCTTCCTTGGAAGGTTCCATGATGCCGAAGGCTCCGCTTTGCACAGGTTCAATTTTGCCGTCTTTAAATTCCATTTTTTTGAATACCAAATCCTTATCTAAAACGAGGGGCAGGGCGATAGTCTTTTTGTCCTCCGCTGCCTGCTTTAAAAGCCCCAATGTGGGAAATTCCTCGTTTATGGGATGATAAGCAAAAACGGTTTTGGCTTTTCCGTATTGAGGTATTTTATTTAAAAAGACCCTACAATATTCTTTGCTGTTTTGCTGCTCCTCGGTGTTTTTTATGAGGGCCTTTCCTTCAGGGCTTTTAAAATACTCTTTTATGAGTTTTCGCACCTGTGCCTTTTCTTCTTTAAGCATTTTTACCTATTTTCCTGTGCTTAAATTAAATTCATCCATGGCTTTTTTTTGCAAAACGGTATTCAAAAAAAGCCGGATTTTCTATTGAAGTTACCTGAACATAGCATTTTTCGGCCAGAGTATATTTTTTGGTCAGATTATAAAATTCTCCAAGATAAAAAAACATTCTTCCTTTTTTTATCTTGTCTGTTTCGGCCGTTGCCCTGTTTATGAGTTCACTGTCGCCTGCAAAATCTATAAAAAGGCGGCATAAAAAGTATTCGTTTTCTTTTTCTGTACGGTTAATTGTTTTTAGATAGTTTTGCATAAATTTTTTGGCATCCAATTTTTTATTTTGCCTATAAAGACTTATTGCGTATAATATTGCATATTGATAAGATGCCGGAGACTTGTTTAAGGCTTTTAAAAATGCCGTACCTGCGTTGAGCCAATCGCCTTTTTCCCAAAATAAGATACCGGCTCCTTCCAATGCAAAATAATAGGGCGGATAGAGATTGCATACTTTTATGTAATCATCCAGAGCTTCTTCCTTGTAGCCTAGATCATCGTTTATGCCTGCCCTGTAAATATAGGCTATGTATGAATCTGGAGTAAGCTCTATAACCTTGCTGTAAGCTTTTTTTGCTTCCTCTTTTCGGCCTATTGTAAGATTGTAAGAACCGATATCGTTCCAATGACTTGGATTGTTCGGTTCAAGTTCGGCAGCCTTATTTATATCCTGCAGGGCCTGATACATTCTGTTTGTTTCTGATTTTATGCGTGCAAGTTCTGCAAGGGCTATGCTGTTATTCGGTTCAAGTTCCAAGGCTGCGGTTAAATTTGATTCTGCCTGATCGAGTTTTCCGTCAAGGTAGTTTATACGGCCGAGGCCTATGAGGGCTTCGGTGCACTTAGGATCTACCTTATAGGCTTGTATAAATTTTCTTCTGGCATCACTATATCTTTTGCCTGAATATAAGTCCAAGCCCTGTTCGGTTAACGCCCGTGAATCTTTGGGATTGATGGCCAAAATTTTTTCCAAGTATTGATTTTTCTTTTTAAGATTGTTTTCGGATTGGGCCATCATAACTTGTGCATAAAGAATGTCTGTATTATTCGGATAGGTCTTAGAAAGTTCGGCTGCAAAAGTTTCGGCTTCTTGATTTTTTCTCATCGAAATGAGGATGGAAAGTTTTAGATATTGTATCTTAAAATCCTTGGTCAGTTCAGGATCCGATTCATCTATCAATTTTAAAATACCGTCAAAGTCTTTATTATTTGAAAGAGCTGTAAGTTTATCATTAAATTCTTCTCGGGAATTTTTGTTTTCTTTTTTTGCCGATTTTTTAGGTTGAATTTTTTTAGGCTCCGCTGCGGAAGGCTTTATTACTATCGGCTTGATTGTTTTAGTTTCAGCCTTTTTAGGTTCATTCTTTTTTTCTTCTTCGACTATGGGCGGTTTGGCAGCCTCTTGGGTTGTCTTACACGAAAAAACGACGGCTGCAGCAATCAAAAAACTAAAACACACAAAAATTCGCTTGGTTATTTTCATAATAACTCCTTATAAGTATTGCAATTATTCCTTAGTTTATATAAACTATAACATTATGAAACACAAATCAAGTAGGATAATTTCACTAACTATATTGTATATACTAATTATTTTCGGCATATTTGTTATTCAGTTTACCATAGGGAAGACTTTTTATTATACAATAGGAGCTATGACCGTTTCGGGAAGGGATGAGGTTGATGAAAACGGCAAAAGAATTCCTCTTTTACCCCTGCATATAGTTTCAAACGGTTTGGACTTTTATATTACGGATCAAACTCCGATTCTTGCAAAGACAACCGGCAATGAAGATCTCACCCTCAAAGTTTTAGACTACAAAAAAACCGATAATTCTTTTAGTGTTATTTGTTCTAATGATGTTTTAATAGATTTTACTTCATACCTTTCGGAAACAATTGATTCCGTGAAGATTTCCGTTTCTATGCCGTCAGTAATAGAAACAGTCTATTTTCCCTGGAAACTGACTCAATCGGCCCGCTTGGAGAGGCAGGATGAGCAAATATTTTTACGATACGGAAAAGACAGGTTTGTTTTTAGGGGCGGCTACGGTTTTGGAAATTCCGATGATTCAACCGAGTTTCCTCATCTTATTCTTTCAAGTTCAAAGAAAACCGCCTTTTATGAAACCTATGTTCAATCTGAAAGTCTTGATTTTGATGCCATTCAACGCATTCCGATTGCAAGCGAAGAAGAATATAATAAAACCAAGCAATTATTTAGAGAAAATGCGTTGGAGCATTTTTCGAGTGTAATTTCGGCAAAAAATTATAATGAAGAACTTTTGACCGCATATATAGCCGAAAAAGCATATAGGGGCGAGTATGCAAAGGCTCTTGCTTCGGCATCGGCCTCGCTTTTGCCTAAGGAAAAGCGCACCTATATATCGAGTACATTTTATGATAACCTTGTTCAAAACGATAAAATGCTTGCTGCAAATTACAGAAAAAAGCTATCAGGTATTGAATCAGGAATAACCAAGGGAGAACTTGCGGTTTTTGATATGGAAGCCCTTATTCCATTTTTGATAAATAACTCAAGGGCTGCTTTAATTCCTGCCTTGGAAAAACTGGCTGCTAACTCAAAGCAAGAGGCCTTAAATTCTTTTTTTGCCGTAGGTTTATTGGAAGCTGCAATGGATTTTGCTCTTTATTTTCCTAATAAACAGAATATTTTTATGGAAAATTCCGAAAAATGCGAAACTGTTTTAAAAGAATCTTTAATTTCGATCGATGAAGGAATTTATATATCTGCCGATAAAAAGGCTATCGATACGGAAAAAACTCTGCAAGCCGCATCAGTTTTAATCCGTTACGGAAGCTCCTATCCCGATAAGGTAGCATGGAAGGCTGTCGGACAAGCCCTGTATTCTTCAATATTTTCACTTGGCGGAGGCTCTCCCGCTTTACCGTCTTCTTTTGATATTCAAGGAGACAAGGCAAAAAAATTAGGGCTTATGGCTAACGATGCTCTTATTCTTTATGCAGAAAAACTGTATCCGGCTGCTATTCGGGATAATCCTTATTATCCCCATGCAGAATCTTTGGCATTAAAGTCCGAACCCGGTATTTGGGCTTGGACATCGGCTCAAGAAATAAATGTGCTTAAAAATGATGCAAAAATATTCAGCTTTAGAATTTCGTCTAAGACCGGCAATACTCATTACCTGATTATAAGAGGAATCAGACCCTTTTACAGGATACAAATTCATGGTCTCGATTTTAGAACAGATCCCAGATTTGAAATTTATAATTCTTCCGGCTATGTTTATGATGAAAGAACCCGTACTCTTTTGTTAAAAATGAAGCATAAAAAAGATGATGAGGATATAGTGCTCTTCTTAGGCCGTCCGCCTGAACCGGCTCCTGCTTCCCCTGCTGTTCAAGAGGGTACTGCCGGAGAAAATAGGGCTGCAAGCGGCAATCCTGCTGAAAATTCGGGTTCGGCAGAAGCAAAAACTGATTCATCCAATACGGATAACGAATAAAATCTTATTCTTTTTGCCGGTTTAAAACTTTTTTTATAAATATTGATAAAAAACTATCCTTTTTTGCTAAAATGTGGTATAATATATACTGTCTTGCAAAAAAATTAAGGAGTTAAGGTGAATAAAAGAGATTTTCCGCGTGTTCATTTTTACGATCAAGATTTCGTGGACATTTATGATAGAACATGGGCTTTGGTTCATGATTTTTGGCATTCAGCAGGCGACGGTAAACAGGGTACCGAGGGTTTTTTTATCTATCCGGAGGCAGAAGGCAATTTTTTAAATCAATATGAAACTATATTTTCTTCTTTTTTCTTTGTTTATTCTAATAAAAATTATACGCCGAATTCTGCTCTTGATTTTTTTTATGATCGGCAGGAAGAAAACGGAGCTATACGCAATAGATATGATTTTGATTCAAAGGAACCGGTTTTAAAAAGGGACAATCCCGAAGGTCTTGGAATGCCCTTATTTGCATGGGCCGAGTACAATATTTATCATAAAACAGGAAACAAAAAGCGTGTAAAAGATATTATGCCTGTTTTGATCAAGTACATGAACTGGATCGACAAAATGTTTAAGTCGCATAACGGCTTGTACAAAAGTCCTCTTGAAACAGTCAATATGCCTAATACTCCGCGAAAAGAGGCCGTTTTTTTAACGGATTTTAACTCGGCTCTTGCCGTAAACGCCCTTTATATGTCTGCCTTGGGCGATATCCTTAACGACAAGGAAATAGATTTTCAGTATAAAAGGATGTATTTTACCATAAAAACCAGAATCAATTCCATGATGTGGAATGATGAAGACGGTTTTTATTATGATCTTGATGCTGAAGGCAATCAGATAAAGAAAAAGACCCTTGCCGGTTTTTGGCCCATGCTTGCCGAAATTCCCAATGAGGATAAGGCCGCTCATTTGGTGGAACACCTATCCAACCCTAAAACCTTCGGTGTGGACCATCCATTTCCAAGTCTTGCTGCCGATGAGCCTGAATATGATGAAAACGGAAACGGTGCCTGCGGCAGCGTCTTCCCAATTTTGAACTTTGTTGTAGTAAAGGGCTTGGAAAAGTATAACCGCTGGGAGATAGCACGAGAATGTGTTATAAGGCACCTTTACTATGTGCTTGAAACCCTTTCTCCTGCAGGAAATTCCAAAAAACAAGGCTTTTTATGGGAGGCTTATTCTCCTGTAAAGGAAGGCCCCGCCCAATGGAAGGGAAAACCTGCTTTTCCGCGTAAGCAGTATCTGGTCAGCGTCGGTCTTTCTACAATCAGCCTGATGATCGAAAATGTTATCGGCCTTTCGATAAGTCTTCCGCGTAAGACTGTAAACTGGACTGTACCTAATCTTGAAGTCATGGGTATAGAAAATTTAAGCCTTAAACGGAACCTGATCACCATTCTTTCATCCAAAAGTCAGAGGGGATGGGAAATCCATATGGAAAGCGAAAAGCTCTATTACTTTACCATAAATATCTTAAACGAAAAGAAAAAGACTCTTCCGATTCCGTCAGGCAAATGTTCAATGCTGATAGATAAGCTTTAAATTATATTCAAGGCCTTTTGAGTTTCTACAAGCTCTTTTAAGGCCTTAATATAGGCTGCCTTTCTCATGCTCACGTTATAAGTTTCTTTTACATCCCATACCAGTCTAAAGGCTTCAATCATTTTATTTTCAAGGCGGTTGTTTACTTCTTCTTCGGTCCAATAAAGGCCTTGAAGGTTTTGTACCCATTCAAAATATGAGACGATTACACCTCCCGAATTGGCAAGGACATCAGGCACGCAGATAATGTTATTTTTTTCTAGAATTCTATCGGCTTCAGTAGTTACAGGGCCGTTTGCGGCTTCGACTATTATCGATGCTTTAATATTGGCTGCATTTTTTTCGGTAATTTGATTCTCTAAGGCCGATGGGATTAAAATATCGGTTTTTAGCTCCAATAATTCTTGATTGGTTATTCTTTTAAAATCTCCTTCAAAAGAATCGAGTTTTTTTCCCGTCTTTTTGTGTTTAAGAATTTGAGGAATGTCTAAGCCTTTTTCACTGTATATGCCTCCGCTTGCATCGCTTACAGCTATTATTTTTGCTCCGTTCTTATAAAAAAGATCTGCTGCTGTTCCGCCTACATTTCCAAGACCTTGAATGGCTATGCTTTGATCTTTTAAGCTCTTATTAAGTTTTTTTAAAATTTCTCTTGTTGCAAAAAGCACTCCGCGGCCTGTGGCTTCTACTCTTCCCTTAGAGCCTCCGAGTGGAAGCGGTTTTCCCGTAACTACTGCGGGACTGAATTCTCCGGCATAAGTACTGTAGGTATCCGCTATCCATGCCATTACCCTTGCATTTGTTCCGACATCCGGGGCCGGAATATCCGTCTTGGGCCCTATAAAAGATGCAATACGCCTTGTGTAACCCCTTGTCAGCTTTTCAAGCTCAGTTTCGGAAAGATGAGAAGGTGTTACGCAGATTCCGCCTTTTCCTCCTCCGTATGGAATATCGACAACAGCACATTTAAATGTCATCCACGCGGCAAGGGAGCGAACCTCATCGATATTTACATCTTGATGGAATCTGATGCCTCCCTTTGCAGGACCTCGCAATGTAGAATGCTGAACCCTGTATCCCTTAAAAACCTTGATTTTTCCGTTATCCATTTTTACCGGTATAGAAATATGCATTTCTCGCTCAGGGCTTAAAAGGGATATGTAATCATTTTCTGCAAGATTAGCCGTATGTGCGGCTTCCTTGACCGTGCTTAAAAGTTTTTCGTATGTACTTGCCATAAATTTCCTCTAATTTAAAACAGTTTATGAGGAATTATACATTAAAATGTTTTCTTGTGAAAGTTATTAACAGGGGAAATTTAAATTTTTAACTTAAAAAAAGAAAAACGATTTCGGTCCGCAAGGGATATCCGGTATCCTCAAAATGTACATCCAAGGGTATCAATCAGATGTACTCAAGGCTAAAACGAAGAAAACTTGACAAAATCTTCAAAAGCCCAAGGAGCAATAGAGGACATAAATATGATTAACACGATAAATTTTGCTGCAGCTCATGAGTCCAAGCAGAGTACAGCATGGGTAAAACTTACATCTTACCCTTACAGTCTTTGGCAGGTCTTACGGCTCGGAGGTCATCATTGATTTTCGCCTTCCCGGAATAAACCAGTGGCATACTTGAAAAACAACTCTCTCACTTACGTCAGCCGGACTGCTCAGGACTTTCACCTGATTCCCTTTTCACCCCTTAGCTAAAAGGGGCACCAAGACCGAAACCGTTATTTAAACTAATTGTATACTTTTATAAAAAATATGTCAAGATACCAAAATCGATATTGTCAATTGAAAAATACTATATTCTATGATATAATCGATTCGTTGGAGGTGAGTGTATGTCTGAAAAAATGTATTGTGATCCGGCCGAGATCTTGGAAGTTACGGTGCAAAAGGGTATTGCAAAGGCTTCGACTCCTGTGTGGAAGCTGCTTTTATTAGGTTTTTTGGCTGGAGCGTTTATAGCCTTTGCTTCGGAAGGCTCTAATATGGCCGCCTTCGGGCTCTTTGCCAAGCCTGAAACTTACGGGCTTGGAAAATTTGTTGCAGGCCTTATCTTTCCTGTAGGGCTTATGCTTGTCCTCCTTGCAGGGGCCGAGCTCTTTACGGGAAACAACTTGATAATTGCAGGCGTTTTAGAAAAAAAGGTAAAAGTTTCTGCAATGCTGAAAAACTGGCTTGCAGTTTATATTGGGAATTTTATCGGTTCCGTTTTTCTTGCTTTTTTAATCGTAAAAAGCGGACAGCTTTCAAGCGGCGGAAACCTTTTGGGCGGGATGACGGTAAAAATCGCTTACGGGAAGGTTTCGCTTTCTTTTGTACAGGCTGTTTTTTTAGGCATTATGTGTAACTGGCTTGTTTGTCTTGCCGTTTGGCTTTGTTACGGGGCTAAGGATATGACAGGAAAGCTGCTTGCCGCTTTTTTTCCGATTTGGCTTTTTATAACTTCGGGCTTTGAGCACAGTGTTGCAAACATGTACTATATCCCCGCAGGCATTTTAGCGAAAAGCGTTCCGGCCTATGCAGCTGCCTCCGGTCTTTCTGCCGAGGCTCTTGCAAATATAAATTGGGCTGCCTTTTTTGTAAACAATTTGATTCCCGTTACTCTCGGTAACATAATAGGCGGAGCCTTTTTTGTCGGAACTTTTTATTGGATTTGCTATAAGAAAAAATAATTTTTATAAATTAAGGAATTTAATATGAAAGTAGAAAATTGTGATGTAGGCTTTATAGGCCTGGGTGTTATGGGAAAAAGCATGGCCGAAAGATTAAGGGCTGCCGGTGCCAAGATGCACGTTTTTACGCGCACAAAAAAATCTGCCGAAGAGATTCTTTCAAAGGGTGCACGTTGGTATGATGACCCTGCAAGTCTTGCACCCAACTGTAAAATCATCTTTACCATTGTCGGCTATCCGCAAGATGTTGAACAAACATATTTCGGAGAAAAGGGTTTATTAAAAACTGCAAAGCCCGGAACAATCTTTGTAGATATGACGACTTCAAGTCCGATCTTGGCAAAAAAGATTTACGATGAGGCAAAGAAAAAAGAATGTTTTTCGGTTGATGCTCCCGTTTCGGGCGGAGACATAGGGGCTAAAAACGGAACCCTTTCGATTATGGCCGGAGGAGATGAATCTGCCTTTAAAGAGCTTGAACCATTTTTTGCCTGCATGGGAAAAACTTGGGCCTTGCAGGGAGGGGCAGGAGCAGGGCAGCATACCAAGATGGCGAACCAAATAGCTGTAGCTGCAAACCTTTTCGGTACGGTCGAAGCCGTCTGCTATGCGGAGGCCGCGGGTCTTGATCCACAAAAAATGCTTTCCGCCATCGGAGGCGGAGCTGCGGGAAGTTGGCAGATTTTAAACAACGGGCCTAAGATGCTTCAAAAGGACTTTGCTCCCGGCTTTTACATTAAACACTTTTTAAAGGATTTAAACATAACCTTAAATGTTGCAAAAGAACTAAAATTGCATATTCCGGTTTTGGAACTTGCACAAAATTTCTTTAACAAGATGAATGAAGAAGGCTATGCCGAAAAAGGGACGCAGGCCATCTACGAATACTATAAAACCATTTAAAGGAAAATTTTATGCACAAAGATGAACAAAAAATCAAAGAGGTTCAAAAAAAATACGGACCCATTCTTGCTAAATCAGCTTTTGAGCTTGGTGCCTTAAAGCTGTCCCCCAATGCCCCCTTTACTTGGGCATCAGGCTACCGTATGCCCATTTATAACGACAACCGCCGCTTTTTGGCCAAGCCGGAAATGCGCCGTGCTATAGCCGAGGCCTTTGCGGAACTTTTAAAGGCAGTTGACTTCGATCCCGAATGGCTTGCAGGAACTGCCACTGCCGGCATCCCTCATTCCGTAAGCTTAGGCGACCTCCTGCAAAAAAGCGTTTCCTATGTGCGCTCAGGCGGAAAGGATCACGGCTTAAAAAATCAAATCGAGGGCTTGGGTGCCGATCCCGATTATAAAGGTGCTGGAGTTCTTGTTGTTGAAGATTTAATTTCGACAGGGGGAAGCTCCATAAAAGCCGTTGAGGCCGTGCGTAATGCAAACGGAAAGGTGCCCTTTTGTTTTGCTATTTTTTCTTACGGATTGACAGAAGCCGAAAAAGCCTTTGAAGAGCTGAATCCTCCGTGTATTCCGGTTACTATTTTAAACTACGATATTATGCTGGATGAGGCCGTAAAGCAAAATTATATAAGCGGAGAAAATAAAAAGAGCTTGGCCGAGTGGAGGCTTGATCCCTTCGCTTGGGGAGAAAAACACGGCTTTCCCAAAGTTTAAAAAATATTTTTATTATCTTAACACCAAATTCAAATAAGGACGGATAAATAAAAAAAAGCGGTTCTTGTTAGAACCGCTTTTCCGTCAAACTGTTTACAGCTTACCTTAACAGTGTCATGACACTCTGAGTTGCCTGATTTGCCTGTGCAAGCATTGCTGTACCGGACTGTGTGAGAATCTGGTTTTTGGTATAGTCTACCATCTCCTTAGCCATGTCTACATCACGGATTCGTGATTCGGAGGCTTGGAGGTTTTCTGCTGCGATATTGATACCTACAACAGTGAGCTCGAGTCTGTTCTGGTATGCACCAAGGTCAGCTCTTTGCTTGTTGATCTTCTTGATAGCTTCATCAAGGGTACCGATAGCACGGTTAGCTGTTTCGGGGGTTTCGATGCTCATAATCGATTCATCCCCGACATTGCGAACGCCGAGAGCCTTAGCTGTCATTGTTCCAATGTAAGCTCTTGTTCTCTGATCCATGTTGGCACCGATATGGAACCACATAGAAGCAGTTACGGTATTTTCTCCGGTCTCTTGAGCAAATCTTCCGGTAAGCATATTCATACCATTGAACTGTGCGTGGCTTGCAATTCGGTCGATTTCAGCGATAAGCTGAGATACTTCAACCTGAACATACAATCTGTCTTCTGCCGAGTAAATACCGTTGGAAGACTGAACGCTGAGCTCGCGGATTCTCTGGATAACATCTGTAGTTTCCTGAAGGAAGGCTTCCGCAACTTGAATAAAAGAAATGCCGTTCTGTGCGTTGGCACTTGCTTGGTTCAAACCGCGAATCTGGCTTCTCATTTTTTCTGATACTGCCAAACCGGATGCATCATCGCCCGCTCGGTTAATACGTAAACCTGAAGAAAGTTTTTCTATGTTTTTTTGGTTCATTACATGGGTGTGACCCAATGTTCTTTGTGAAAACATAGCGCTCATGTTGTGATTAATGATCATATTCCTACTCCTTTGGTGATTTTCGGCAATTATTAATTCCCGCGGCATCCCTGCCGATATGTCATTTCTGGATCCTCTGTCGTTCCGCAGAAGACGGAAGCACATTAAAATTTAAGCTGTGCTTAGTTCATTTATCGGAGAACTAAAAAAAGACTTAAGAAAAAAGTTGAAAATTTTATAAAGGAATTTTACATTATTTTTTTCTAAAAGAAAATCTTAGTATGCCGAAAATCATATAGTAAAAGGTATGATAAACAAGAGGTGGTTATATGGTAAGAGGTTGGTATACTGCGGCGAGCGGAATGCTTGCACAGCAGCGTCAGCTGGATGTTATTTCAAACAATTTGGCTAACTTGGACACGACTAGTTTTAAAAGGGATGTTTCCGTTCAAAAGTCTTTTCCCGAATTACTTTTAAGAAGATTGAACGATGACGGAGTTATAAAAAATCCCTTCGGCTCATCAGACATAGCTCCTATTATAGGAAAACTGGGGCTAGGCGTTGAAACTAACGAGATTTTTACCGAGTTTGAACAAGGCTCTTTAAAACAGACAAGCTCGCCCGCCGACTTGGCATTGGAAGGGCGGGGCTTTTTTGCTATTGAAACACCTTACGGCGAAAAATATACCCGCAACGGAAATTTCATGGTCGGAGTTGAAGGCTATCTTATGACCAAGGAAGGCTATCCTGTTATGGGAGAAAACGGCCGCCTCTTTTTACAGGACATGGAATATAAGATTAATCAAGACGGACAAATCTATGTTCGCCCCATCACCCAACCAGAAAGCGATTCCGTTTATTTGGACCGCTTAAAAATTGTTGAATTTGAAAACGACAGATATTTGAGTAAAAACGGCTCAAGCTTTTACTTGGATACACCTCTTTCCGGTAAGGCCATTGCTGCCGAGGGCCCGTCCCGTCCGGTTGTAATTCAGGGCTTTATAGAGGCATCAAATGTAAATGTAGTAAACGAAATGGTTAGAATGATAGAAGTAAACAGGGCCTATGAGGCTAATCAAAAATCCATTCAGGCCGAAGATACAATGATGGCCAAGCTATGGAACGAAGCAGTTAAAAGGTAGATGGGAGGTAAATTATGGTTAGAAGTTTATGGACAGCCGCAACAGGCATGAACACGCAGCAGGCAAATATCGACACAGTTGCAAACAACTTGGCAAACGTAAATACAAGCGGTTTTAAAAAGCAGAGGGCTGAATTTGAAGACCTCATATATCAGACGGTAAAGACTGCAGGAACTCCTGCTACAGAAGACACAATCACCCCGGTAGGAGTGCAGATGGGGCATGGTGCAAGGCTTGCCGCTACCCAAAGAATATTTGAACAAGGCTCTTTACAAAATACGGGAGTAACAAGCGATATAGCCATTCAGGGTGAAGGCTTTTTTAGAGTTCTTCAATATGACGGAACCTATGCTTACACAAGGGACGGTTCTTTTAAGATTGATAGAGACCGCCAGCTTGTAACCTCAAACGGTTTGCGTGTCTTGCCCGAAATCATCTTTCCTGAAGGTTATCGTGAGAATACGATTACTGTCAGCAGGGACGGACGTGTTACCGTTAAGGTCGGCGACATAGACGATCCTATCGAGGTAGGACAGATAGAGCTTTACCGCTTCCAAAATAATGCAGGCCTTTCAGCCGAGGGGTCAAACCTTTTTAGGCAGACTCCTGCCTCAGGTGCTGCTATTCCCGGCCGCCCCGGCTTTAGCGGTTTCGGAAAAACCGAGCACAAGTTTTTGGAAATGTCAAATGTTTCAACCGTAAGCGAAATGGTAAACATGATTGTAGCTCAAAGAGCTTATGAGTTTAACTCTAAAGCCATTCAGACAAGCGACAATATGCTCGGTACTGCGGTAAGCTTAAAACGATAAGTTTATATTGAAGCTTAAAGATAAATTTTAGCTAAGACTTGGGAGGGCAGAAGATGGAAGTAAACAAAATACAAATAAATCAAGCGGGAATGGAGAAAATAAAAAATTCTTCGATAAATAAAATCCATGCATCGGGAAAATCTCAACAAAATTTTACTGAAATGCTTGAGGCCTTAAGAGGAACCGAAAGAGCTTCTTCCATTATTTCGAATATCCAGGGAGAAACATCTTCTTCCGTCTCAGGCCTAAAAACGGGACTTTCGGATTTTTCAAACTTAAAAAGCAGCGGAGAGTCTGCACATGAAAAAACAGCTCTCTTTGATACCCGCCTTCCCGGCGATATTTTAAAATCCATGAAGATAGAAAATCCCGTTCCGGCCGATACTCACAGGGAGGTTCAAGGCATGGCCTCTTCTTTTGGAAAATCGGGCGAAAAGGTTCACTCAAAATACTCGATTGACAGAACCAGTAAGCTTTATGAGCAGGCCCTTGAATTTGAATCCTACTTTGTAAAAATAATGCTCGACTCAATGCGCAGCACCTTGTCGGGTAAAACCCTTGCAGGGGACGAATCCTTTGCAGGAAAGATGTACCAAGATATGATGTATGATGAACTCGGCCGAAGCATGACCAAAAACGCCGGCTTCGGCCTAGCCGATCAAATCTATCTGGAACTTTCAGGAGCAAGGTAGATTTCCAATTATATAGCCCAGTTTCCGTTTTTTAGGATTTGAACCTGGGTTCCATCTTTTTTAACGCCTATAACCGAAAGCTCTGGTCCTCCTACCATGAAGTCTACATGAATTATAGAATTGTTCATTCCTATTTTTTTCTTGTCTTCATCCGAAAAGTCTGCCCCGCCTTTTATGTTTTCGCTGTAGGCATTTCCTATTGCAAAATGGCAGGAGGCATTTTCGTCAAAGAGGGTGTTTTTAAAAAGAACTCCCGTGTTGCTGATGGGGGAATCATCTGCGACCAGAGCGGCCTCACCTAATCGGCTTGCGCCCTCATCTGAATCTAAGAGGGATTGAAGTACATCCTTCCCTTCCTTGGCATCGAAGTCTACAACCTTTCCGTCCTTAAATGTAAAATGAAAATCGTCGATAATTCTTCCTCTGGCGGCCAAGGGCTTTGTGGCTTTGAGGGTTCCGTTTACCTTAAAGGCATGAGGCATTGAAAAGACTTCCTCGGTTGGGATATTGGCCATAAAGACATCGCCTCGGGTGCTCTTGCCTGAGCCTCCTACCCAGAGGTGGCCTTCGGTGAGATAGACTTCCAAGTCTGTTCCCGGGCCCTTGTATAAAAGCTTTTCAAAGGCTATTTCGTTTAAAAAGTTTTGATGCTTTTTTAAGGCTGCATCGTGCTCTTTCCATGCGGCAACAGGATCGTCCATGCTGACCCTTGTTGCATCGAAAACCTTTTCCCAAAGTTTGACAAGGGCTTGATCTTCAGGTAATTCGGGAAAGACCGATTTTGCCCAGGCCGGAGTAGGGTGGGCAGCAACGCACCACTTTACATGGTTTTCCATTGTGTATTTCATTATGGGTTTTGAGGCTATTGCCCTTGTCTTATTCCATTCCGAAACTTTTTTTTGCATCGGCATTTTTTAAGAGCTCAGGATTGTCGGCTACTATGGCAAGGCGGTGATAGTTATTTTTGTAGGCTGCCTCCATGTAGTCTATTTTAAATTTGGGCATTTCCTTAAAAATGCCTTCGTCGCCGTAGGCATAGCGGGCAAGGGTCATCTCATCATCCGAAAAATCATAGATGACATCTTTAGCTCCCATTTTATAAGCCTGCCTTGTAACTTCCCGAACCATGCCGATTGAGTGTTCGTTTACAAGCACAAAAATTCCGTCGCCCTTTTGTATATTAAGGCCGACCTTTAAAATAAGCTCAACATATTTTTCGATATTGCGTTTAAAATCCATAAAGTCCTCCAATGAATAGTTGTACATTGGGTACTTTAACATAAATATAAAAAAAAGTAAATAAAATTAATCTTTTATTATTGTCATATCGTTTGCCTGATATTCGGGCATAAAGCGTTTTATAAGGCCGGTTTCAAATTGGACATTTACTACGAGTTCTCCGCTTGAAGCATCGGCCTTTACTATTACCCCGTAGCCGTAATCGTCATGGTAAATTTTTTCTCCCTTCTTCCATACGGAAAGGAGGGGATGATCTTCTTTTTTTGTGCCGAAATTTTCAGGATTGATTTGTTTTCCGAAGCCGTTTGAAAAAGATGAACCTGAAAAACTTGAATAAGAAGATGAGGATTCGGAGATGTTTACAAGGCTTTGATCTATTTCGAAGATAAAGCGGCTGGGCTGGGTAAAGGTGAGGCTTCCGTAAAGGCGGCGCGAGGCGCAGCTTGTCATGTAGAGGGCATCCTTTGCACGTGTGCAGGCTACGTACATGAGTCTTCTTTCTTCTTCAAGCTCATCAAAGTTTCCGTTATCGCGGGGGAAGACTCCCGTTTCAAGCCCCGTGATAATTACGTTTTTAAATTCCAAACCCTTTGTGTTATGAATGGTGATGAGGTTGACGGAATCTTTTTGCTCATCGCTGTCGGCAAGGCTTCTATCCAGTTCGATGTGCTCTAAAAATTCGTTTAGGCCCTTTACCGAAAAATCGTAAAGAGAGGCCGTGTTTGCAAGTTCGTTTAAGTTTGCAGTCTTTTGGGTGCCTGAAGCCGAGTCAACCGATTCGTAGTATTCGGCAAAGCCCGATTGTTTTAAAATCTCATATATAAAAGGTGCCAAGCCTTCACCCTTAGGTTCTTCTTTTTTAAAAAAGATGTCGCCTGCTTCTATTATGGTGCGTAATTCTTTTATGGTGTTTAAAAAATTTTTTAAGCCCTCCTTGGCTTTTTTTGTGAGGGAGGCCGAATCCAAAAGGGCGGACATGGCCGATATATAGTCGTCCTTGGATTCAAGTCCGAGTTCATCGCGTTTTTTAGAAAACATAAGTTCTCTTGAAAGATCGATGAGTTTTTTTTGGGTGATTTCTCCCACGCCGCGGGCGGGCTTATTTATTATGCGCCTCAGGGCTACCTCATCCCTTCCGTTTGAGATAATGGCAAGGACTGCGAGGGCATCCTTTATTTCTTCACGCTCATAAAATTTTAAGGTTCCTATAACCTGATATGGAATTTTTTTGTGTAAAAAATCCGTTTCAAAATTTAAGGATTGGGCGTTAGTCCTGTACAAGACAGCCCAGTCGGAATAGGCCCCTCCGTTTTCAACATCCTTCGATATGAGACGGGCACAAAGTTCCGCTTCGGTTTCCTGATTGGGTAAAAAATAAATGTGAGGCTTTTCCCCCTTGCCTCTTTCGGCGACGAGGGTTTTACCGAGACGGCCCGTATTCTTTTTTACGACGGAATCTGCGACTGCAAGAATTTCCGAGTATGAACGGTAGTTTTTTTCAAGCCTTATTATCTTCGTGTTTTTAAAGGTATCGGCAAATGTCAATATGTTTTGAACCTCGGCTCCGCGGAAACGGTAGATCGATTGGTCGTCATCTCCCACTACGCAGATGTAAGTGTTTTCTCCCGTGAGAACTTTTAAGAATTCGAATTGGGCAATGTTCGAGTCCTGATATTCATCGACCATGATTACAGAAAAACGGTTTTGAAGAGAGGCTCTGATTTGCGGGTTTTCTTTTAAGAGCATAACGGGAATCATGATAAGATCCCCGAAGTCTACATTTCCTGTTTCTTTTAATCTCTTTTGATATTCGCCGTAGATTTTTGCAAACTCAGGGTTAGGATCAATTTCCTGCAAGAGCGGATCATCGGGGAGAAGGCAATAATCCTTTGCCCGCGAAATTTTTTTGATGATGCCTCGGGCCGCATTTTTTGTAAGACCAGGGGAGGCTTGTACCAAAAGAGAAAGGGCATCATCGTCATCATAGATTGTAAAATTATGTGAAAGCCCTGCCCATTCCGCATACATGCGTAAGATCCACGCTCCGAAGGAATGAAAGGTGCGGAGCATTGCTCTTTCCGCCCTCTTATCAAGATGAGAAGCTCTTTCGGACATTTCTTTGGCTGCCTTATTTGTAAATGTTACGGCGAGGATACGTTCAGGCTCGATATTGTGTTCGGCAATAAGATATGCAATCTTTGTGGTTATAACCCGGGTCTTTCCTGAACCCGCCCCCGCAAGAATCAAAAGGGGCGAACCCTGATGCTTAACAGCCTCAAGCTGTTCTTCATTTAGAATGTTTAAATAATCCGGTTGAGCCAAAACAATCCTCCCAAAAATCAAAAACCTTTTAGCTAAACAAATTTTTTTCAGGTTTTGCATTGTAGCACGTTTTTATGGATTGTACAAGGGAAAGATATGGAGTTCTTTTTATGGTTAAGATAAAATATCTTGACAGCATAAATAAAACATACTATAATCTTTCCATGAACAACATATATAAAACAAAGTTACATCGAATTTTACTAAATTGTCTTTATGGTTTGGCGGCTGCATTTTTTATTGCGCTGATAACGGAGTTTGTATTAAAAAATACTCTGCTTGCTGCCGTTGTTTTCCTTGCTGTGCTTGCAGCCTATGCATGGCTTGTAATTATAGGAAATATTATTTCTATCGAAGTAAGCGACAGTACACTGACTGTAAAGCAGGGCAAAACAAGTACTACGTTTAACCGCGATGAAATTTCTCTTAGAGCCGAAATTATAACGCAAGTTCCCCGAAGCGGGGGGATGGCGATAAGCACATCCTGTTTTTTGTACATCACGCAAAACGGCGGGCAGGAAAAAAAGGTGGACTGTGAACTTTTAGGCCGCTACCAATTTGAAAAAATGCTTGAAGATTTAAATATTGGCGATTCGGTTACCAAAATAGAAAAAGAACAGGATAAATCAAACTAGGAGAAAAAAATGGAAGAAACTATAAAAACTCTCGGCTCGGCGGGTACAGCGTGGTATTTTTTTGTCATACCGATATTATTTATTGTGTACATGGTTTTTATACTGTTAAAAATGAAAGGGCAAAAAAACCGCGTAAGCACATGGTTAAAAGAAAACCCCAATGCGGTAAAAGTTTATATAAATAAAACAAACTCGACAGTTAAAATGGCTGCTGCGGCTTTTCATTCTCTTACAATCATTTCCGTCGATGGGGATTATCCCTTGTTCTTTACGGAAAAACTAAATAGAGGCTTTTATGTTACGCCCGGCACTCATATTGTAGAGTCGAGTTTTTCAAAAACACGCCCCGGTATATTGTATAGGCGCGTTACCACCACTTACGGTCCGTCCAAGCAGGAAATAAGTGTTGAAAATTTTAAAACCTATAATTATTATTTTAGCACAGCTGAAGAAACCTATAAGTTTGAAGATTTGACCTAAGTTAGCGGACGTAAAGTCAAAACCGATTAGCCCGTCCTTATACGGAACATTCTGAAAAGAGGTGCGCTGAATCAACAACCCCGACGCTCTGTGTCGGGGTTGTTGATTATATGCTTAATTGGGTTGCGGTATCAAAGCAGCTTCCTTTATGATATGTGAATCAGAATTAGTTATCAAGACAGAGCTGTTGAGGCACAAACTGTGCAAGTCTATAAATCTTTTCGCAACAAGGGGGCTTCGCTGAAAGAGACGCCTTCAAAACTGCAATAAAACTTATCTGCATTGCTGTTAGTTGCTCTTATCAAATAAAACTGATTTATCCTATTCTTTATACAATCTTTTTCAAATTCCTCGAACAACTGCCGTGCTATGCCTTGATGTCTGAACTCAGGTAACACATAAATCCAATCTACATATGCCATCCGGTAACCATCTTGCATACATCCATAAAAATGATATTCAATTCTGCCTACTACACTATTATCAACTATAGCAAGTAACGATGTAGTATTCATGTAAAAATCATCGCGAACTCTATTTCGAATTCCTATTTCATCTATGTATTCCGCAACCATCAAATTCGGTTCAAGAGACATAGCTTTTTTTAGATATTCAAGGTATAAATCAACATTATTTTCAGTTAAGCGTTCTATCTTCATTAACATCCCCATTCATCTACTTCTATCAATTCCTATTTTCGGCATGGCAGCCAAAGACATAAACAAAACCGATGTTTTACGGCTGACCGAAATAATAATTCCTGTTTTTTCAAAATAGTTTTAGGATAATGAGGAGTTTATCATGTCCCGGCAATTATAGCTGTAATTTAGGCAGCTTACTCTTCTTCGCTGTAATACACCTTATAAAACTTACCTTTTTTATCCGTACCTTGTTCAACGTTTTGGCGGTTACCTGAAATAACGATTTGAATTTTTTTATCGAGTTGAATAACCCGTTTGAATGACCTTTGCTGCTTCTTTCGAGCCGCTTCTGAAACCTGAAATTGATTGTCTACTGAAATACCGCTTTCATCTTCGCTGCGTTTTTTATACTGCCGAAATTTTTCGATTGTCTCAGGCTCACTCATAACTTCGTTGGTAAAATCGTTGATATCAAACTCATCTTTGTCTTTGAAAAAAGACAAAGATTTATTTAAAAGCTCAATTTGGTCGGCTTTTGAAACCTCAAATTCTTTAGGCATTTCTTGTGTAATAAAGTTTTTTGTTAAGGTCATAAGGTTTTGTGTATTGGTATACGCATTTTTCCGGCGGCGGATATGCAAAAAATCATCAATCCAATAACGGGTTTCAACTCCTTTTCCGGCATTATCTACTACCGCAACCACATAACCTGTTTCCCGTTCCTTGTTAAAAAATAATACAGCCCTTATCCAGTTTTTTAATATTGATACCTTTTTCGCTTTGTAATAAGCATTATGCAGTATTTTGTACAAATATATCTTTTCAAAAGGCAGTATTTTGAACATATTTTAATTAAAATGGAACATCATCTGATTTTACATGGGTTTCTATTTCTTGACATGTTATAGACTCTAACCAACTTTTTGCAGTTTCGGGAATAAAGGTTATTCGTCCTGCTATATCTTTATTTCTTTTTTCTATTCTTTTTTTTTCTGATTCTTCATCCTTTACGGGCGAAATAGAAATAATCCGTTTGTTTTTATCTTTTTTTAGAGCTTGTGCTATAATACCATTAATATGCTCGTCATTAAAGCTATATCCAATACAAAATATAGTTTTTGTGTTATTGTCTAATGTCTTTTTTCTAAATACATTAACCAAAAATAAAAAAGGATCTAAATATTGCAACTTATAAGCAGTGCCAAAAATTATTGCAGTTTCTTCAGGTAAAATTTTTCCAGATTCTTCTACTTCACCTGTATTCGTTTTTTTCCAATCAATAGAACCATGTAATTTATACAACCTAATCGGTTCTTCAATATTTTTTTCAGCGTCTAAATTTTCCCAATTCCATAAATGACCTGATCCAAAACCTCGTTGGACATTTGATTTATCGATAGCATTTTCAAGACATAAATCATAATTTAATGAAAAAATAGAAATAGGATAATTATATTCTTGTTGTAATCTGTAGAAATTTTTGTAATAAACATAGTCTTCTGCATGTTCACACTTTGTCCAATCAGTACAAAGTTTTTCAAGTATATGAAATTTAAATTTTTTTATAATATCGAATTTATTACCGCAAACTTCATTTAATCGTGGAATCCATGAGCCAATAAAAGGATATAAGGGATGTTCATAGCTTTTCAGTAATTCATCCATTGTATTTACAAGTGTTTCTATATTAACTACATTTGATGAAAAATTTCCTGTTATTCCTGCTGCATTAATTATTCCGCTTTTTATACAATAGTACAAATCTTTATATTGTTTCCATGATTCGTTATTTACTAGTAACTCTTCAACACATTCAATCATTTTTGAAGAAACGGGTATTTTTGCATCATAACTAGCTCCAGCCCCCAATAAAAAAATAAAACTATCAGATTGCAACATATATGCCTCTTATAAAAACCAAGGAGTTAGGTTTTCAATATTTATTTGCGCTAAATTATATTTGTCAAAAGCTGAAATAAAGTGACTAATTAACTCAGCATATAACAAAGAGATAGGTATTGACTTTGCATTAAACCCTCTCCAGTTTGCTCCGGATAAATTTATAGCATCTTGTAAATAATTATTAATTTTTTCTGAATTTATATCACTTGGATAATCAACACTGATTTTTACAGGAGCACCTATTCTATGACGAATGGTATATTGACCATACTGTTGACCTTCAAACCAAATAAGATATTTTGAATATGACAAACTGACTTCTGAACTTTCAAGAGGAACTAAACTATTAAAGGATTTATCAAAGCATAAATAATTATGATTATCATCAAATCGTAAAATGGCTAATGTTATATCTCTTTGATGTTTGATTTCATCAAGTGTTTTTTTAATTGTTTTTATATCTTTGTTGTTCATTCTGAAGGATGTATGAATAACAAAAGTATTATATTCATTTGTATAATTATTAACTATGTCTTTTAATGATTTTGATAAGTTATCAGCATAATCATCTTTATTGTTCGTATTTGCCAATATTTTTATTCCTTTGAATAATCCAGTTGTATCTGTTAAAATCGAATATGAGAAAAATTTTTGAATATTAGAATTTTGATCTCTTTGGTATGTCTGACCGATCCCTATAATCAAGCAATTTGAAGTTTTAGGGGTTACCACCCACGGACTTCCACCAAGTTTTGAAAATATCTGAATTGCTAAACTGGATATAGCCCATTTTAATATATTATCATTAGTAATTTTATTAATACTAATAAATTGACTTGGCATTTTATTTGTTAGAAAAAGGTGTTTTAATTTATAATATAATTCTTTCTGTTCTTCTGATGCATTTTCTTTAGACCACGGTACTATCAAAATAGGTACTATGAAATTAAGCGGATGTTCTTCTTTTATTTTTTTTATGATTTCTTTTATAGATTCGACAGAGTAATTTTCAATCGATTTTCCGGTAACTGTATTTTCATTTAATGGAAAATGAAACATTTTCTCCATTCCTGAAAATGTAGAGAATGTCTTACCTTCCAATGCAAAATATAATTTATGAGCATAATTTTTTTCATTACTTATGTAGATAAAACAAATTTTAGGAGATGGTTGTATTATATCAATAGGTATATATGGCCCGAATTTTTTAATTCCTTGAAACTGAGAATTTTCTATCTGTGAATTTCTAAATTGATATTGTTTTGTTTGTAAAGTATTAGATACAATAGTTTCGAAAGTGTTTTCAACTAAAATATCATTAAAAGAAAATATTGAAGAAAAATTTTTCTTGATAAAATTATTTATTTTTTGATACTTATCAATATAATAGTTTTTATTTTCGTTACCGTTAATGTCTAAAGATAGACTTTTTATTTGAACTTCTTTAGAAAATCCAACTCCTTTATTTTTAATAAACCTGTAATTTAAAATAAATCCAAACTTTTTTTTAGAATTTAAATAAGTTGGTGCTACTGTAATTACTTCCTGCCCTAATTCATCATTCCTACATAATTCTATATCAACATGATAATTAAATTTTTCAAAAGCATAAAATCTAATATTATGCTTTCTACAATTATCTTTAATTAAATTGAATAAATACCATTTCGTCAATTCTGTATTATCAAATGAAATATATTCTTTCTTTTCAAAATCTGTATATTCATTATACGAGACTCCAAATATTTCATTATTTATTCTTGTAAAGTATAAAGATGAGTTTTTCTCATATTGTTTATAACTTTTAGAATATAGATGAAATCTAAAATCTGAATTTTTAAGAGTTAAAATATTTATCTGTAAGTCTTTTTCCATATTCTCCTCCCCCCTACAACCACTTCTCCAATATCATTTTTTTCTTATCCGCACAAACGGACAGTACCGATTTTGCGGCGGTGATGGCGGCTTCGTAGGTTTCGATTTTCTGTAGTGCAAGTATCTGCTCTTCAATAGGAGCGGCTTGCACAGTAAGAAGCCGTAAAACGCCGCAGTGATCGGTAGGATAAAACGGTGTATGTGTTTCGCCGGAACAATCAACTCGAATTTCTCAATTATGTTTTTCAAAATGCTTTGTAAAACTTGAATCCGCTTGAGAAAACCCGAGTGCTTTTAATACGTTCCGAAGATTAGATTTTGTAATCATGCTTCTATATGTTTAATCCTTATAAAATATCTAACTTCTACATTATAGCTGTTTTTCACAAAAAATAAAGAGGGTATGAGTGATTAAGAATTAGCCCGTCTTCCACAATGCTTTATGCCGCTCGTTAAAATTGCCATATTTTCAGCATATTACAAAATACCTGCTTGACAAAAGTATAAATATATGGATACTGGGTCGGTTTTTGAAACTAAAAGATCGTTTATAGTTCATGTTCTTTGAATGTAACAAAGACCGCAAGGATTATATGTATGAATACATTAAGATTTTCGATTTTCGTTCTATCGGCAGCCTTACTTTTTAGCTGCAACAACCCTGTAATACCGGTTAAGCCTTCTACAGGCAACACTGCCGAAAATAAGCCCGGCTCCAAAGAACTGCAGGAAACTCCGCAGCCGCAGGGTAAAGAAGATACGGTACCCGATACGGTGAACCCTATAAAGCCCAATGATGTAACGCAAGGGATTCCGCACCTTGTTATTGTATCTGCCCCGCTTTTTACGGAATCGGCTGCTTTAAAAACATACAGAGAGCATAAAATAAAGCAAGGCCATGAAGTAACTCTTATAGCCGCCGAGGGAAAGAGTGCGGAAGCAATCCGGCAAGAATTAAAGACCTTTTACAAAACGCTTAACGGAAAGATGATGGCGGTATTACTGGTAGGAGACCATGTTTCATCCCATACCTCCGGTACTGCGGGGTATGTGCCGGCATTTGAAAGCACTGTGTATAAAAAGCCGCACCCTACCGATTACTATTACGGTGAATACGACGGAAACTACGGCAGCTATGACGGCAAAACAGGTGAGTATAACGACGCATGGCTTCAAGAAGCTCCGGTCGGGAGGTTTTGCGTATCGACTCTCAAAGAGCTTCAAGCATGTATAGATAAAACAATGTACATGGAAGAAAAAATAAGGGAAGGAGAAGCGTCGGTTACACGTGTTATCCGCACTTCCGATAATGTAAACGGAGTTCAAACAGGAACTATCGGAAACTACTTATCTTCCTATCCCGAATTAACGGTAGAGCCGGTGTCGATTTATTCCCCGAATCAGGTAAGTGCACGCATTAACGAAGGTGCAGGTTTTGTTGTGTACACGGGACACGGCTTACCGGACAGCTGGCTGGGTAAGTTTACAACCGCTCATGCAGGCAATTTAACCAATAAAGTCTATCCTATCGTTATTGCTTCTACCTGCCTTTCAGGTTCATATCAATACTATTCACTCGGCGAAGCTTTTATGAATAACGGGAGCGGCGGAGCCGTTGCCTATATCGGAGCTTCGGCGGAATCCTATGCCGACTATAACATAGTAATGACGTGCGGAAATAAAGACAGCTTCAATACGGAGAAGCCGGGAATAGTAGGCTCTCTTTATTACGGTGCAGACACGGATAAAGCATATCGCTCTCGTACCATCGGAAAAGCCTTACAGGCAGGGCACCGTGCAATGTACCGTTTCGGTCACGGCTCCGCTTCCAACAGTGTAGGCGATAAAACAAAATATTCTATAGAAATATACAATCTTTTAGGCGATCCCACTTATATGCCCTATACACAAAAACCGAAAGCACTCACATTTACGTTTGAAAATGATAAGGGCATTATGAAGGGACGCAATTTTGTAGTGCAAACCGCCCCCCAAGCGCAAATCGCTGTTACACGAAAAACAGCGGAGGGAATAAAAATCATCGCGGCAGGTTATGCAAACGAAGACGGTAAGGCGGTGCTGCCCATTCCCGATACCGTTGAGGCAGGAGATGCCGATTTATATGCAATAGCTTCGAATTATATCGGCAGTTCGCAAAAAATAAAAATACGGGAAAATTCGGGAATAAAAGGCAGCATTGCGGCACTAAAACGCATTAGCGTCGGTAATAAATCTATTGATGTAACCGAGGATAAAAGTGCATATTCGGTATCGGTCGCCTATGAAGAAAATCCTGTAAAAGTATCGGCGGAAACAATCGATCCTGCCGCCCGTGTTACCGGTGAAGGAACTTATCATCTTAAAGCAGGTTTAAATACGCTTGCAATCACGGTAACGGCGGAAGACGGTGTTACCGTAAACCGGTATACCCTTACAATGAAGCGTAAAGAAACAACCAAAAGTAAGGACGCAAGTTTGAAATCGGTAAGGGTAACCGTTAATGGGGAAGAAAAGGTACTGGAGCCTTCAGCCGAATCTTCATACCTCTACGACATTCAAATTGCCCCGGATGTAAAGCGTATACACGTAAAAGCTCTTCCTACAAGCAGTACGGCTTCATATCGAATTGAAGGTATGGATACGGATATTCCCGTCATTACAAGCTACCCTTATTACCATCCGATATTTGTCAAAGTTATGCCCGAGTTTAAGGAAGCCGGTGAGATAACTTATACGATAAGAGTTGATAAAAGCGATGCGAGATAGGAAGGCGTTATAAACCGTATAAGGGGATGCTTTTCGATTAGGATACTGCAGCTTAATTTTAAAAACTGACAATCGAGGCCCCCTCATACAATCTTTCGGTGTTTGCCGCAAGGCAAATCCGCCTGTGTTTGTAAGAGGTACTATTTGCACCGCTTACAATAAACCTTCTATTTATTGTATAATATCATTTACAGGAGTCTCCATATTGCATGAAATCTAAGCGTTTAAAAAAGATATTCTTATGCCTTATTTTCCTTTTTATTTTAATTTTAATTGGAATTGCAGGTATAAATATTTATATGTTGAATTATTCGAAGTCTTATATTTATAAAAATATTTCCGACCTGCCAGAAAAATATGTTGTAATTATTCCCGGTGCAAAGGTTTATAAAAGCACGGTTTCTCACGTTGTTAGAGATAGGATTGAAGCTGCCGTTAATTGTTTAAAAAATAAAAAGGCTGAAAGAGTTTTAATCTCGGGAGATCACGGACGTAAGGGCTATGATGAGGTCAACCGGATGCGTATTTTTATGAAAGATGTTTACGGTACAGACGAAAGCTTAATTTTTATGGATCATGCCGGTTTTTCAACTTATGAAACCATGTATCGCGCCCGGGAAATATTTTGCGTTGAAAATGCAGTCATAGTAACACAGGCCTTCCATACTGCAAGAGCCGTTTATATAGGAAGAAAATTAGGCCTTGATGTTGTAGCCTATGAAGCTCCTGAAGTTTTGCGTTACAGTAGGGAAACCCGCGTAAGCTGGGAAATAAGAGAGGCCTTGGCAAGGGTAAAGACCTTCTTTTTAGTAATGTTTGATGTGCAACCTGCATTTCTTGGTAAAAAAATACCGATAACAGGAAATGCAAAAGAAACATGGGATTTTTAAATTATAAAAAACCGCCCTGCTGTCCAAAGGACGGCAGGGCGGTTTTGTTTTAAGCTAATCCGAAAAACGGATTAAATGTGGATAAATGCTCCGGGGCCTAGGGGGAGACCGAAGATGTACCATACGATCATGAGACCTATCCATGAAAGCAGGAAGAAAATCGAATAGGGCAGCATGGTTGAAATCAATGTTCCAAGACCGGAATCTTCATCGTATTTTTTCATAAATACAACGATCATTGCAAAGTAGCTCATCAAAGGTGTGATGAGGTTTGTGCTTGAATCTCCGATTCGGTAGGCAACCTGTGTTAAGGCAGGTGAAAGACCTAAGTTTACCATCATGGGAACAAAGATAGGAGCCATAATAGCCCACTTTGCAGAAGCCGAGCCCATGAAAAGGTTAAGGAAGGCCGAAATAATAACGAATGAGATTATAAGCGGCAAACCTGTAAATCCGATGCTCTTTAAGAAGTTGGCACCGTTTACCGAGATGATTGTTCCGAGGTTTGTCTTTCCGAAGTAGTTTACAAACTGTGCTGCGAAAAAGCTCAATACGAGGTAACCGCCCATCGAGCGCATGGCCTCAGTCATTCCCTTGATAAGGTCATGGGAATTATGAATCTTTCCGGTTTTTTTACCGTAAATAAGACCGGGTATTAAGAACATCAAAAGAATTACCGGTAAAAGACCGCCGTGCATAAAGTTTGAAATTGAACTCTGACCTGTTTTAGGATCGATTTCCCTTAAAACTGCAAGTCCTGGAAGTTTGGGAAGACCGAATAAGCCGATAATTAAAATAATGGCCATAATCAAAATAGAAATACCGGCAAGTTTTAATCCCTTGTTTTCAACGTCGGAAATAGGCATATTATCCGGCTTGTATGAGCCGCTATATGTACCTAAGTTTTTTTCTACGATTCTTTCCGTAACAAAGGTTCCGACAATCGTAAGGATAAAAGTAGAAGCAATCATAAAGAACCAGTTACAAGTCGGGTCAATTGCAATATCCATTCCGGCATTGTTTAAAGCCTCTGTTGTGATACCTGTCAAAAGCGGATCGATTGTACCTAGAATAAGGTTTGCAGAAAAGCCTCCCGAAACACCGGCAAAGGCAGCTGCAAGACCAGCCATGGGGTGGCGGCCTGCGTTGGCAAATACGATAGCTCCTAGCGGAATAACTACAACATATCCTGCGTCGGAAGCGATATTGCTCATAATACCTGCAAAAACGACAACAACAGTCAAAAGCCTCGGATGAACACCTGAAAGAAGCTTTTTAAGAGAGGTATTGATAAGTCCTGTCCACTCTGCAACACCTACACCGAGCATAGCAACCAAAACGGTTCCCAAGGGTGCAAAGCCTGTAAAATTCTTTGTTGCACTGTTTAAAATGTAGCGAAGACCGTCAAGGTTTAAAAGCGATACGGCTCCGATAGTAACTTCTTTTCCCTTTCGGGCATCAAAGTATGTAACAGGGGTTCCGAATGCTTCTGCAAGAGCAGAGACAATGATTACAATGATACTTAAAATTAAGAAAATCATAGCAGGATGCGGCAATTTATTTCCGATCCTTTCAACTCCTTTGAGGAAGCCTGAAACTTCCTTGTTCTTTTTTTTATCCATAAGAACTCCTAGAAATGTTACTTGCCCACGACAACATAGGCAGCGGCAGCATTATATATTATGATTGAAAATATGACAAGTCGGCCTTGACGAATTCAGCTAATATTTTAGCATTATTTTTGCGTATAATTGATTTTTTATTGATTTTTTTATCGATTTTTATTATTTTTTATACATGAATATAGATAAGTATACGGTTAAGGCATCGGAAGCCGTTCAAGAAGCTTCATCGCTTGCCCAAAGAGACGATCACAGTCAGGTTGAAAGCGAACATCTTTTATATGTTCTTTTAGAACAAGAAGACGGAATTGTTCCTCCCTTGGTAGAAAAAATCGGTGTCAATCCCGAAAGTCTTTTGGATGAACTCGACAAAATGCTTGACAGAAAGCCCCGTGTTACAGGGCAGTCCGCTCAAACCTATATTTCGCCCCTGCTTGCAAAGGTCTTTGCCCATGCAGAAGGCTATGCAGATAAGTTAAAGGACGAGTATGTTTCTACCGAGCACCTTTTACTCGCTCTAAGTGAGTCTAAGGACGAAACGGGAGAGCTCTTACGCTCACGGGGCATTAACTTAAAAAATCTTCTTTCAGCCTTAAAAGAGGTTCGAGGAAACAACAGGGTAACAAGCGAAACGCCTGAATCTACATTCAGAAGTTTGGAAAAATTCTGCCGCGACCTAACTCAGCTGGCCAAAAACGAAAAGATAGATCCGGTAATCGGCCGGGATGAAGAAATAAGGCGGGTAATGCAGGTGCTTTCCCGCAGGACAAAAAACAATCCGGTTTTAATCGGAGAACCCGGAGTCGGAAAAACCGCCATAGTCGAAGGCCTTGCAAGGCGTATAGTTTCAGGCGATGTGCCCGACAGCTTAAAAGGAAAGAGGCTTTTATCCCTTGACCTCGGCGCCCTTGTTGCAGGAGCCAAATTCCGCGGCGAATTTGAAGAAAGGTTAAAGGCCGTAATTTCCGAAGTGCAAAAATCAGAAGGAAGGGTAATCCTCTTTATCGACGAGCTTCACACCCTTGTAGGTGCCGGAGCAAGCGAGGGCTCGATGGACGCTTCAAACCTATTAAAGCCGGCCCTTGCCCGCGGAGAGCTCAGGGCGATAGGAGCTACCACCTTAAACGAGTACCAAAAATACATCGAAAAAGATGCAGCCCTTGAACGCCGCTTTCAACAGGTCTACTGCCCCGAACCCACGGTCGAAGACACTATAGCCATCTTGCGCGGCTTACAGGAAAAGTACGAGGTTCACCACGGGGTTCGGATAAGGGACGAGGCTCTCATTGCTGCGGCCGTCCTTTCCAACCGCTATATCACAAGCCGCTTTTTTGCCCGACAAGGCAATCGACCTTGTAGACGAGGCTGCAAGCCGCCTTAAAATGGAAATAGAAAGCCAGCCCGTTGAGCTGGATCAGGTTGAACGCAAAATCTTACAGCTCAATATCGAAAAAGTTTCTATAGGAAAAGAAAACGATACGGCTTCAAAGGAAAGGCTTTTAAAACTTGAAGAAGAATTGGCAGAGCTTTCTTCCAAGCGGAATGCAATGCAGGCCCAATGGCAAAACGAAAAGTCGCGCATTAACGAATCCCGTAAATACAAGGAAGAGCTTGAACAGCTCCGTATCGAAGAGACCAAGTACAGCCGCGAAGGAAACTTAAACAAGGCCGCCGAGCTTAAATACGGAAAAATCCCCGAACTCGAAAAAAAGATAGCCGCCGTTACGGCCGAGCTTGAAAAAAAGGCTGGAGGGCAGGGTCAGCTTTTACGCGAAGAAGTTTGCGAAGAAGACATAGCCCGCATCGTTTCAATGTGGACAGGCATCCCCGTTGCCAAAATGCTTGCAAGCGAGATGCAAAAATTCTTGGAACTTGAAAAGGTCCTTCAAACGAGGGTTGTAGGGCAAGATGAGGCCGTAAGGGTAGTCTCCGATGCAATCAGGAGAAACAAGGCCGGCCTTTCGGACATGAACCGCCCCTTGGGAAGTTTTTTATGTATCGGTCCCACAGGTGTCGGCAAGACGGAATTGGCCCGCACCTTAGCCGACTTTTTATTTAATGACGAAAAGGCCCTCACTCGAATCGACATGAGCGAGTACATGGAAAAACATTCCGTGAGCCGCCTCATCGGAGCGCCCCCCGGCTATGTAGGCTATGACGAGGGCGGTCAGCTTACCGAGGCCGTAAGACGGAGGCCCTACAGCGTAATCCTCTTTGACGAAATCGAAAAAGCCCACCAAGATGTGTTTAACGTCTTTTTACAGATTTTGGATGACGGCCGCCTTACCGACGGACAGGGCCGCGTTGTCGATTTTAAGAATACCATCATAATTATGACCAGCAATATAGGTTCCGAGTACATATTGACCGCAAAGGATATGGGAAGCATAAAAGAAGAGATAACCCAAATCTTGCGCGATAATTTCAGGCCCGAATTCCTAAACCGCATCGACGAAATCCTTACATTTAACAGGCTCGAAAAAGAGCATATCCGAAAGATTGTCGATATTCAGCTTAAGTCCGTTGCGGAACGATTGGCAGCCCGCCGTCTTGGCTTAAAGGTTTCGGATAAGGCGAAGGATTTGCTTGCAGACATAGGCTATGACCCGATGTTCGGTGCCCGCCCCTTAAAGCGTGCCATACAGGCCGAGCTTGAGAATAAGCTCGCCCGCGAAGTCCTTGAAGGTAAATTCCCCGAAGGAAGCACTATTCTTGTTGACAGAGGAGAGGAGGGTCTTATGTTTAAAAAGAAGTAAGCTAAAATGATTCTTAGTTAAAGATAAAATTTAATGCGTAATTTTAGAGATACTTGAAGAAAAGTATAAATTATGATAGCATATAATTTTAGATATATATTTAAAGTTCGTAATTACTATAGAATTAGGAGTTAGCCATAATGGGTAGACAAGAAAATGGGCAAACTAAGGTAAGATTTTCGATTGGTGCAAAGCTGGTTACAATTATATCTATTTTGATTATCCTATCCTTGGGCGGAATTACGGCTTTAGTTACATTGTTTGGGCGCTTGGATGTTCAGCTGACGGCTGAAGAAAACAACCGTACCGTAAACAAACAAGCTGCATCCTCAACGGAAAAAGATTTGACAACATTAAGAGCAAATGCTTCCTTGCTTTTGGATATAATTAATACGAACGAAAAAGCCGGTGCTTTTTCAAATCGGGCTTCTTCGTTATATTTTGAAAAAAATCCTTATGTAGCTGCAATATTGGTTACCGATTCCAAGAGAGAAAGCGGAATCGCAGCCAAACTTTTAAGCTCTCATTTTTTTTCTACGAATGATATTGATTCTGACTTAGTCGATGAATTTTTAATGCAGTCAAAGGATTACATGCTTCAAGCCGAGAAGGGAATAACTCAGGTTTTAAATGCGGCATGGTTATTTGATTTGCCCATGCTGGCTTTTTTCTACCCTTATACCGAAAAAGGTTTAAATCAAGGTTTGATCGTTTTCTTTTCCGCCGAAAAACTATCCGAGAGTTTTGGTGCCGGTACCATGCAGACAACCTATCTTGTAAATAATGAAGGCGATGTTCTTATTCATCCTGACTTTAATCTTGTTAAAAACAAGGCGAATGTAAGCAATTTTCCTTTGTTTATACAGATGAGGGAAAACGGCGATAATGACAGGCAGGTTCTTGTAAAAGATGAAGACGGAAAAGAATATTTCGGATCTTACAGCAGACTTTCATTGGGCGATCTTGCCGTTTTAACAAATGCATCGGCTGATGTTCTTTTGGAACCGGTAGAAAATACTACAAGACGGAATATTTATTTAAGTATAATTGTTTTGTCTTTTTCTGTAGTCTTTGTATGGTTCTTTTCTAAATCTATAAGCCGTCCCGTAAAAAGACTGGCCATTGCTGCTGACGAAATAAAGCAGGGCAAATACGAAATAGATCTAAAAGCTAAGACCAAGGATGAACTTGGGCTTTTAACTGCAAGCTTTGTTGAGATGGGGAAGGGTCTTGCCGAAAGAGAAAGACTTAAGGATTCTTTCGGCCGCTTTATAAATAAGGAAATAGCCGAGCTTGCTATGAGGGGTGAGTTAGCCCTTGGCGGTGAAACAAAGGAAACAACGGTTTTCTTTTCTGATATCCGTTCTTTTACTGCGATTTCCGAAAAGATGGAACCGGCCGAGGTTGTAGAATTTTTAAATGAATACATGACCTTGATGGTGGATTGTGTAAATAAAACAAATGGTGTTGTAGATAAATTTATAGGCGATGCCATAATGGCGATTTGGGGAGCTCCTACATCTACGGGCAATCCCGAAAAAGATGCTTTAAACTGTCTTCGTGCTGCACTTAAAATGCGGGCTGCTCTTATATTTTTTAACCGCAGCCGCGGAGGAGATAAAAAGCCCATAATCAGAATAGGCTGCGGTATAAATTCCGGGGCGGTCGTTGCCGGACAAATCGGTTCGCATGAGAGAATGGAGTACACTGTTATAGGAGATACGGTAAATACGGCATCAAGAATTGAAGCTTTAAATAAACCTATGGGTACCGATATTCTTATTACCGAAAATACCTACAACTTGGTAAAAGACCATGTTGTTGTAGAAGAGATGCCTTCGGTTACTGTCAAGGGAAAATCAAAACCATTGAGAGTTTTCGCCTTAATCAACATGCCGAATGAAACAGATATTCCCGGTGCAGGATTAAAAGGACCTAAAAATTTAGCACAAATACGGAAAGTATTGGGAATCCCTGCTCCCGATTTTTCAAAGGTGAATGTAAATGAAGACGAAAAAAAATACAAAATCCAATCCTAGGCTTGACAGTAAATTTGCCGATATCTTTGTCGTTCTTGTTTCATTTGTGATAGCCGGTGTTACCATATTCCTGTTTTGGAAGAATTTAAATAAAACTCTTGATAGAGATAAGCCTTCAATTGCAATTATAAGTTATAAAGAAAAAAGTGTTCAGCGTAAATTTATAGATAGGGCTGTTTGGGATAGGCCTGCCCAATATTCTCATGTTTATGACGGAGACACAATCCGTACAGCCTCAAATTCGGAAGCTACTATTTATTTTTCGGATAAAAGCACGGTAAATGTAGGCGAAAATACCATGATCCAGATTTTTCAGCCTAAGGCTGAAAAAGATATCTCGGTTCAAATAGCTGAAGGTAATGTTTCTGTAAAGACACTAGATTCCAAAATGACGGTAAAGGCTGGTAATGCTTCGGTTTCTATCGAAAAAGAATCAGTGCTTCACACTTCAAAATCAGGTGATGATCCTATAAAGATTGCCGTCGAAAAGGGAGAAGCGGCTTTCTCTAAAATTGAAAATCCTCAAGACTCAAATCCTGCCGATTCCATTACCGAACCTTCAGTTTTAAAAGCCGGAACGGTTTTAGTTGAAGGCGGTAAGTCATCAATTACAATGATTAGTCCGTCTTCATCCGAGAAGATTTTTAATTTCAATAAGGACGGTGAACCCGTCGAGGTTTTGTTTAGGTGGCAAAGTTCTTTTCCTGAAACGGAGACTCTTATCTTTGAAACTTCTATTTCTCGTAGTTTTAATCAGGATAACGAAAAAATTGAGATAAAGGGTGCATCCGAATTAAAAAGAAAGATTTCATCAGGTAATATTTTTTGGAGACTTTATGCTTCTTCTTTAGGGCCTGAAGATGTTTCGGCTGCAAACGGTAAACTTAGTGTTACCGATGCTCCTCCGCCCAAATTGCTGGAGCCCGGTTTAAATGCGGAATTTTCTTATATAAACGATTTGCCTGCAATAAGATTTTCATGGGAAGGAAATGCAGTAGCCTCAAATTATTTGATTGAGCTTGCAGATAATGACTCTTTTAAAAATCCTAAGGTCAGTCGGCTCATAAATGCTTCTTCGGTAAACCTTAGCGGCATTGAAAACGGAAAATGGTTTTGGCGAGTTATTCCCAATTATATTAATGCCGGCGATTATCCTTCCCAAATATCAGAAACCGGAATTTTTTATGTTCAACAAGCAAAAAATCAAGAGACTGCTGTTTTGGCGGTTTCTCAAAACATGAGCGAAACTGCTGAAGGAAGTAAGGCATTCTTTTCTTGGCCGTCAGTTCCTGAAGCAAAAAAATATAACCTCCGTGTTTATACTGATGAAAATATGTCGAACATAGTTTTGGAAAAAATAGTAACTTCAAACTATTTTGAGATAAGCAAATTTGATGAAGCCTTTCCCAAATCCGGTTATTATTGGAATATCGCTGCTCTGGATAAAAATGAAATTCCTTTGGCTGTAAGTAAGCCCGAAAAAATAAAAATCGGCAGAGAAGAAATGTTTGTACGCTCTATTTTTCCGCCGGACGGTTATATCATTGCTGACTCTTATTGCAGCGATATAAAGTTCACATGGAAGACAAATACAAAAGATGAGGTATATTTTCAGATTTCTTCATCTCAAGATTTTAAGAAACTTGCAGTCGATAAACCTGTAAGCGGCTCTTCGGCGGAAGGTATTTCATTGGAAAAAGGCGAATGGTATTGGCGTGTTTTGACAAAGAATAAAAGCGGAGACATTACCAGCGAGGTAAAAAAAATAAATGTTGCAGCCCCTCTTGCTAAACCCGAATTTATAGGTTTGGGAAATAAATTGATTATTTTGCCTAAGGAAAAAAATCAATTTAAGTGGACTGAAGTTCCCGAAGCCGATTATTATCAGTTTAAGATTACTCCTGAAGGTGTAAATCAAAAAGCTGTATACGAAAACTTATATATTATCGGAACTGAAATTGAGGCCGATATAAAATCAATTGAAAACGGTTCTTACATAGTAAGCGTTCAAGGTTTTTCATCTTTAAAAGAGCAATCCGGCAAAAGATACGGCTATACAGCTGACCATAAAATCGATTTAATGCATTTTAAACCGATAGAACTTATATCGCCTATAGGCGGAGTCAGTATTAAAGGATTGGATGCCGCTTTAAGGCCCAGTGTTTTAAGATGGTCATCTGTTGAAGCTCCTGAAAATTCAAGGTTAATTTTGATTAAGGCCGGAGAAAAAAATCCTGTTCTTTCTATAAACAATCCCGAAAATGATTTTCAATTACCTCCTCTTTCTGCAGGTGAATATGTATGGAGGATAGAGGGGAAGACCGGAAAGGGATTTGACATTTCAAGCCGGAAAGACGGTTCGTTTAAGATCTTACCTATTCCCATATTGCCTGCCGCTGATATACTTGTTCCTAAGAAGGACACGATATTGGATGTTGCTTTCTTTAAAAACAATAGAAGCATAAAATTTGTTTGGACTAGGATTCCTGAAGCAAACAGGTATCTTGTAAGAATATATAATTCCTCAAAAACAATTTATAGCGAGTTTGTTCCTCAGACCCCGACAGGTAATATCGAATTAAATTTTACCAAATTGAATTTATTGTCGCGCGATTTATTTTTTATCGAAGTAAGAGCACAACGAAAATTTGAAGGCAGCAATATTGTTCAGGACGGAAAATCCTCTGCCGTAAAATTTAAGATAGAATTACCTCAATCAAAAAAAGTTGTTACTGACGAAACCGGAGTTATGTATGGTCAATAAAAACTGTCTTATATTCAGCTTTTTATTATTTTTCGGATTTGTCTGTTTATATTCTCAAGAGGCGGCAAGCTCAAAAAGCAATGATTCAAAGATACAAAAAAGTTATTTTATTGAAGAGGGTAATGAAGGGGCAATTTTGTATCAGCACTTGTCATGGGAGGCAATCGAAGATATATTGGCATATGAATTTGTGCTTGAAAAACAGGACGGCTCCGGAAGGTGGGTTAAGATAGATAAAAAGATTGTAGAAGAAAACTCGATAAATGTTTCTTTAAAGCCGGGTAAATACCGCTATAGTGTAGCCGTTATTAATCTTCTTAATCAAGTTGAACTTGCCAGCGATTACAGAAATTTTGATGTAAAAATTGCATACCAGCCGGAAGTATCATACATATCCATCGACTCTATATATTTTGATGAACCTGCTGCAGATTATATTATAATTTCGGGAAAGAATATATTTCCCGAAACCGTATTTACCTTGACCCGGAATAATGATACTCCTATACAATGCGATATTATAGATTTTGATAAATCCGGAAAAAAAGTTACAATTCAACTTAACTTTTCAAAATTAACAGCAGGAGTTTATGTGCTTACCGCTACAGATCCAAGCGGTTTATATGACAATTCAAGAACCGTAAATTTCAAATTTCAAAAACCTGTCGATTTTTTTGTGTCTTTAGGTTATACATTCAGCCGGTTTATACAAAATGAAACTCTTTATAAATATTTTCAAAGCAATAGTTTTTATTTGGGCGGAATTTTAAGATTTGGATTTTTACCTATAAAAAAACGATATGGGCATTTCGGTTTTGACCTTGGTCTGTCTGTTATTGATTTAAAAAATAAAGATCCTAATTATAAATTAACAGCTTCCTTTATTTTACCGCAGTTTAACTTTGTATATTTATTTCCTATAATTAAGAATAGGCTTAATTTTGATTTACATGCCGGAGGCGGCGGAGCATTTATGGTTCAGGCAAAATTTGAATATTCGGGAACGGATGTAAAAAGCCCTCCTTATTGGTTTTGGAGTCCTTCAGTGAATGCCGGAACCGCCTTACAAGTTTACCTTTATAAAAAGTTATATCTTGAAATAAATTTGGAACATACTTTCTTATTTAAAAAAGATTTTCCCAAGTATATTATTCAGCCTTCGATTTCGGCCGGTTGGAAATTTTAACTTTTTGTTTTTCTGTATTCTTGTTTTTTTTCTTGGTTTCATGTAATCAGCTTTTTGATGGTATTGATGATTCTTTTTCATACTGGGCAAATGAGTCTGAAATTGTTTCTATTTCTACACCTTATAATGAAGTTGCAAAGGTAAAAATTTTAATTTGAATGATTCTCATGCATCTAAATTCATTCTTATACATGAATCCGGAACTAATGATGTTTGGATTTTAAAAAGACCTTCCGGCCTGAATGCTCTGGTTTTAAAAAAAGCAATAATATAAACGGCTTAAACTGAGATTCTATTTATTTTTCAGCTTTTAAAATCCCTGCTGTCTTGAAGATAAAATCCATATCGCTGTTATCTTCGATGAGGGCAGCGAGTTTGTCAAGTTCTTTTTCTAGCTCGGCCTCGCTTTGGCCTTGGGTATTACATTTTTTATCATCGTCGATGAGGCTGTCCTCATCGACGAGTTCCAAATGCATGTAGGGGATTGTAGCGATTACGGGAATCTTTACAAGCTCTTCAATCATTTTTATGCCGGTGTCTAAAAGGCTCTTGTCTCCTCGGAATTTGTTTATGATCATGCCCTTAATTCTCTTCCTGTCCTTTTCGGGGAGGAGCATTACGGTTCCGTAGAGCTGGGCAAAGACACCGCCCCTGTCTATGTCGGCAATCAAAAGAACGGGAGCATCGGCCATTTCTGCCATGCCCATGTTTACGATATCGTTTTGGTTTAGGTTTATTTCGGCAGGGCTTCCTGCTCCCTCGATAACAACAATATCATTTTCTTTTTCAAGTTTTTGAAAGGTCTCCAAAATCATAGGCTTGCAGGTCTTTTTATATTCAAAATATTCCCGTGCCTTCATCTCCTTTTTTTTCTTCGCCTAAAATTATCACCTTAGAACCCACATCGGTTTTCGGGATGAGGAGGATGGGGTTCATTTCGGGTCGTGGTTCAATGCCTGAGGCCTTGGCTTGAAGGGCTTGGGCACTGCTTATTTTTTTCCCATCCGCTGTAGTAAAAAAAATCGAGGACATATTTTGGGATTTAAAGGGAACAACCTTTAAGCCCCTCTTTTTAAAGATTCTGCAAAGGCCCGTACAAAAAAGGGACTTGCCCGCTGAGGAGGTTGTCCCCTGAATCATTATGCTCGCCATTATCTTAAAGTTATCTTAAAGCACAAAGGCTAGAAGATGGGCGACAAAGCCTGCAAAGAGGCCGCCTATGGTGTGGCTTAAAATAGCCTTGCCCGTCATTTCCTTTGTGTCTAGGGCATCCATCATTGCAATATGGGTAGAAATATAACCGCTCCAGCACATACAGATTGCAGTAAAGACAGCGATATCGTTGGCTGTAATTTTTCCCATTAAAGACATTTCCTTTACAATGCCGAGGGCGGCTCCCGTAGAACCAAGGGCCGTTATCGGGACAGAAATAGCCTCAGGAGAACTAAAACCGTAAAGGGGATTTAAGATAAAGCTCAGCTTTTGACCTATCCATGGAAGGAGGGCGATTCCTTCTCGTGCTGCTCCCGTGTAGGTGCCGTCTGCACTCGGGCCGTTTGTAAGCATTATAACTATCGTACAGATAATTACTACGCCGGGGATGATGGCCATACCCATGCTGACTCCCGATTTTCCGCCGTCAAGCATAGCCTGAATAAACCTTGCTCCGGCTCCGCCCGGTCTTACGGGACGCATTTTTTCGGGGATGGGGTCAACTCTTTTTGTAGAAACCATGGCCTCTGTTCCGTAGCGTTTTTTTGAAAAGTAAATCATCAAGCGGACAGAAACTATACTTCCCGCTATAGCTCCGGCGTTTCCTATTAAGGCGGCCGGGACTGCCGATTTTACGTTTAAGCCCATCATTGCTGTTGTGGTAATCAAACCCATTCCGAAGGCAGTGCCCAGGTTTGTAAGGGCAGGAAGCTGGTATTGCTTAAAATAGCGCCTAAAATTATCGTCATCGGCAAGGGTTAAAATTGCAGGGTTGTCCGATAAAAAACAGTTTAAGATGCCGAGGGAGGAGGCTCCGGGTAAATCGTACAAGGGCTTCATCAATTTGTACAAGATTTTGTTGATCAAGGCAACCGTTCCGAATTCCGAAAAAAGACCTGAGACGGCTCCGGCCAATACGGCTACTGCCATCAGATACAAACAGATATTGATAAGAAGATCAAAGCCTGTTTCCATCATTGTCTTAATCATATTTACGCCGCCCATAACCGAGCCGACACCGAAAAAGAAGGCAAAAAAACATCCTAGAAAGATAAAGTTTTCAAGCCCTATTTCTTTTTTTTAAAGAGTATTTAGATTCCATACCTTAAGCTCTCCAAAGTAACTGTACATTATATAAAAGTACATCTTATTGGCGGATTATATTCCAACAAAGGCTTTTTTTTCAAGCGGGGGAGGAAATGTGAATTTATACAAATCTTTTTAAGGATAAAATGTTAAAAAAATGCAAAAAATTCAAATCTGCACTTGTTTGTTTTGTATTACTATGATATTATATTTTCTATGAAAGTGCAGACTGCGTCTTATGGTAATAGCTTCTCGTTGTACAATTCTATAAATGCCTGTGCCGCCTTGCTCATCTACTTGGCACGCTTTTTGCTCAATCAATCAATCAATCAATCAATCAATCAATCAATCAATCAATAAACCCCTTTAATATCTACAATATATATTCTCTCTTGTCTCAAAAAAATTTGAAAATAGATACCGTCAAAAGATGGAACGCTATAAAGGAGCTGAACAATGAATTCATACAGATTAGTAGTACAAACTATTCAAAACGGAAAGATTGTCGGAACTGCAAATACAACTGTAAGTGCAAATTCCGTAATGGAAGCTAAACAAAAATTTTTAGCAACCCATATTCCGACAAGTACAAAAAAGTATAAAATTGTTGCTTGTGCAAAGCAGTAGAAAAATAAAACAATGTGCAAGGTAAGGAACCTTGCCGAAAGGAGATGAATATGGCTGATATTGAAAGAATTTTTAGCTCGGTTGTTAATGGAGCTAAAACTGTAGGTGATTTTCTGGCTAGAAACCCTCAAGTAAGGTACAATGGAAAAAGACTTCTTGATAAAGCAATGGAGAAAATAGAAGACGGTGTACAAAAAATAGAAGATACTATAGATGATTTAAAAAAATAAATATCTTTTAATAAAAGGAGAATAAATATGGATCTAAATAGTGCTATTAAAATGCTTATGGCTGTTGTTAATTCTACTGATCGAGCTTTTACCGATAAGGATATTAGAGATATAGTAAAGTTTCATGCTATAGGGGCTGCAACGGCAAGTGTAGCTTCAGGTTGGCTGCCGGGAGCCGGTTCTGTAATAGCGACTACAGCCTCAGCAGGATTTATATGGTCAATGTATATCCGCATAGGAAATCTTGTAGGATGTCCTTTTTCAAAAAATATTTTAAAAACACTTGCAACAGGTATTGTAACAAACCTTGCAGGATATTTGGCTGCAACTCTTGCAATTAATACCGTTCTAACATTTATACCGATAGCGGGTAATATTGCTGCTGCGACAATTTCAGGAACAGTAGGGTATGCGTTAACGGTAGCCTCCGCTATTGTATATATTAAGATTCTTACAAATATTTTTAAAGCGAATAAAGACCCTACAAAGGTCGACATTGAAACCTTAAAGAGTATGGCAAAAGAAGCTGCCAAAGATATCGATATAAAAAAAATATATGAAGAGTCAAAAGAGCAGTATAAAGAGGCAAAAGAAAGTGGTGAATATGATGATTGTGATTTTGAAAATATTCAAAAAGAATATGAAATTGATGCCGATGACTTTGAAAGCGATGATGAGCATGAAGATGACAATGATGATACCGATACTGAGCAAAAGAATGATGACATATCTTCTCGCTTAAAAAAACTAAAAGAACTTTTTGAAAGCGGTATAATAGACGAGGGGGAGTATAAGGCAAAGAAAAAAGAATTGATAGATTTGCTGTAAAAAACTTATCTCATTTACTAAAATATCTTATGGAGAAGATTTATGATTCCAATAGATTTAGCAAAACTGGGTGAAAATACTGAAAGTAAAATATATTTTCAAAAAGCTTTTGATGAGCTCACCGAATTTTATCCGAACCATAGTTATTTAGAGCTTTTAAAATCTCAAGGCTATAAAAAAACTTCCGGTACGGAATAAAATATATAAAAATTATATATGAGGAGCATAAGATGAGTAAGATTATTGTGCATTATGTAAATCAATTTTTTGCCGGTAAGGGTGGGGAAGATATGACTGATTATAAAATTGAGGTTATTGATGGAGCTATAGGTCCGGGCATCGGAATTCAAACAGCTATCGGTAATACCGGCAAAATTATAAAAACAATTATTTGTGGAGATAACTATTTTACTAAAAATGAAAATGAGTGTTTGGAATTTGTTGAAAATATTTTTACTAATATAAACCCTGATATTTTTATAGCCGGACCTTCTTTTAATAGTATGTCCTATGGACTAGCCTGTGGAAAAATTTCAAAACTAGCCTATAAAATGAAAATTCCTGCTATTGGCGGTTTATATGAAGTGAATCCATCGTATGATGAATTTAATAATTTTATGCAAATAGTGAAGACCGGTAATACTGCTGCAAGCATGAGATATGCAATTCCTGCAATAGCTGATAGAGTAAAAGATATCTTATCTAATAAATGCGTAATAGTGCAAAATGGTAATGCTGAAAAGAATAGTGAGTTTGATGAATTCTGCGATCTATGGAAAAATGAATTAGATGCACATCTGAATGAAATTTTTGATATATTGTCTAATGCTTATAATACTTTTAATGATAGTTTGTTTGCTAAGGATACAGTAAAAGCTTATGCTGCCTTAGAAATTTTTACCGATGGAAGTTTTATAAAAAAAATTTCTAAGAAACTTAAAGTTATTGAAGAATGGTATGAGCAAAAATATAGAGACGCATTAATACTAGAATTAAAAGATTCAAGTCTTGATAAGTGGCTTACTAACAGAGAAGCAAATTGGCTTGAAGATGCTCTGCAAAATGATATAAATGAAGTTTTAGTTGCTTTAGAGGCATTAAAGGAACCAGCAAAAAATTTTATTAAAGACTGTGTTGGTTCGGATATAGAGTTATTTTTGAGAGGGAGTGTAAAGGGTATATCTGCAGGGGTAAAAAAGATAACCTCAAATTCTTCAACAGGTTGGATTGATGGTATAGCTGAAGGCGTTTTAGGTCTTTTTGGTAATGATACAGAGTATGATGAAATTGAAGCTAAATTTACAGCCTCCATGAATCGCATAATAGAAACATTTGATTTTATCAATTCTATAAATTCTATTGTAGTCAATAAATTTACTTCTGAAGAAGCATTCCAAGATGGCTGTGAAGAAGATAATTTACAAATAGAATATCAAAATGATTTAAATGAATCAAATGATTCCGGAGATGTACCCTCCCGCTTAAAAAAACTAAAAGAACTCTTTGAAAGCGGTATAATAGATGAGGATGAGTACAAAGCAAAGAAAAAAGAATTGATAGATTTGTTGTAAAAAAAACTTAAAGGAGACTATACTTATGAAATGTAGATTTTGCGGACAGGATATCCGATCTTCGGGAGAAAAATTAATTAGTTCCTATGGTGCCGTTTGTAAGGCAAACCAAACGGGAAAACATGTTGCCTTACCGGACGGTTCTATCTGTGTTTATTGCGGAGAAAAAACTAGAACTATTGCAGGAAAACTTATTACAAGCTATGGAGAAAGATGTAAGACTTCTCCAACCGGTAAACATGCCTTGCAATAGCAGAGTAAATTTATTTTAAGCGGTACAAATAGCACCGCTTAAAAATACTGCGAGTTTCGGCCTTACTATCTGCTTGACGAAACGTCGCTTTATTGTATGCCGTTTCTCGTTTCACTGCGAAACGGCAGCAATTCATCAATCCTCGATTGTTGATACAATCTGCGTTTGATGAATTTATCGGAAGGTTTATTTTAAAGGGAAGGTATCTATGAGCAAAACTATAAGTAAAGGGAAAAACTTATCTGCTCCCTTAGTTAAAAACGGGATTTCTATTATCTTACCGCTCGGTAAGGAAGAAATAAAAATCAAGGCAATAACAGCCGATAAAAGTAAAATACAGGTAAAAGGCTGTGCCGAAAAAGAAATACCAAACGATGAAGAAGTCATTTTACATCCCGAAAAAAATATAGTCATATTTACAGGCGAAATAACCGAATTTTATTGTGAAAATAATGAAATCCAAGCCCTAAATACCCAAGGCTGTGCTTCTTTAAGCATCTTGGAGTGTAATAAAAATAAACTTAAAGAGCTTGATTTAAGTAAGAATTTACTTTTAACTACGCTTTTTTTGGAATTTAACGAATTTGAAACAATCGATTTAAGTAAAAATAAAGAACTGTGTCGGTTAAGTTTTAGAACAAATAAGCTTAAAAAGCTTGATTTGAGCAAAAACACTGCACTAACCGAATTAGGTTGTGATGAAAATAAGCTTACAGAACTGGATGTAAGTAACAATCCTAGTCTAACAAAATTATATTGCAGCCAAAATCAGCTGAAAAGTCTTGATGTAACTAAGAATGTAGCTTTAACTGAGTTATACTCTTGGGGTAATCCGCTTAAAAAGCTTGATGTAAGTAAAAATACATTTTTGATTGAATTAGATTGTAGCGAAAACCGGCTTACAGAACTAGATGTAAGCAAAAATACTGCTTTGACTGAATTGATTTGTACTGAAAATAGTTTTATTTCACTTGATCTAAGCAAGAATATTGCTTTGCTTAAATTGAATTGTAGCCAAAATCAATTTACTACACTTGATGTAAGCAAAAATACTGCATTGACTGAATTAGCCTGTTGGGATAATCAGCTGCCGGAACTTGATGTAAGCAAAAATATCGATTTACAAATTTTACGTTGTGGTGAAAATAAAATAAAAAATTTAGATACTACAAATTTAGTTTCTTTGACTGAATTTTGGTGTGAGAATAATTTATTGAAATCCCTTGATTTGGCTGAAAATAAAAAGTTAAAAGAATTACTATGTAGCGACAACAAAATAGAAGAGCTTATCATTTGTAATAATACGGATTTAATTCATTTGGGATGTTGGGATAATCAACTTAAATCACTGGATCTAACAAATAATATAGATTTGCTGATTATTGCTTGTTGGGATAATTATTTGACAGAACTTGATGTAAGTAACAATACTGCTCTAACAAAATTATATTGCAGTCAAAATCAATTGATAGAACTTGCTATAAATAAAAATATTGCTTTGACTGAATTAGTCTGTTGGGGTAACCAACTTAGTAAACTTGATGTAAGTAAAAATATAGGTTTGACAAAATTGAGTTTTGGTCAAAATCAGTTATCTAAAATTGATATAAGTAAAAATAAAGAATTAACTGAATTGTATTGTGGTGAAAATCGCCTTTCTGAACTTAATTTGAATGAAAACCAAAAATTAGAAATCTTAGAATGCAACAAAAATAAGATTGAATTTATTGATATAAGTAAAAATATTTTTTTGACCAGTCTCATTTGTAGTTTTAATCCTTTAAAAGCTCTGGATATAAGTAAAAATCCGTCTTTAACGAAATTATCTTACAGCGGTACGGGACTTGATAATCTTAATATAAAAAATAATAAATTTTTAAATCGTATTTTTTGCTATGCCAACGGCATAAGGGGCGGCAAAATGGATGCTCTTATTTCTAGTTTACCCGATCTTTCTTTAAGCAATAAAAAAGGTTCACTTATAATCAAAAACAGTGCTAAGCCTTCGTCCGAAAATGAAAACTCATGTACAAGGGAGCAGGTAAAAAACGCAAATGCAAAAGGCTGGAATCTGTATGACTGCAATGATTCTTCAAAAGAAGAAAAATGGATTTTATACGAAGGAGTATGATGAGATTTTTTTTGTTCTCTATCCTGTGCCGAAACCCTACACAATCCCGTTTTTAAAGGCAAAGGCGGCGAGCTGTGTTCTATCCGAAACAAAGGTCTTATCAAAGATTACCGAAATATTGTTTTTGATTGTGCCTTCAGAAAGGCCTTGCTTATAGGCAATCTGTTTATTTGAAAGCCCTTCCGAAACGAGCCTTATAATTTCTACTTCTTTTTGGCTCAATCCGTACTCATCTTGAATTTCCTGCAAGGTTTTTAAAACTCTTTCTTCCGTTTCTTCATGATTTTCAAAAAGCATGGTTTTTGCGACCTCGGGGTTTATGACGATGTTCCCCGAAATTGCAGCCTTGATTCCGTCATAGATTACATCAGGAGAGCTGTCTTTTAAAAGATAGCCGGACGCTCCGTATTGAAGGGCTTTTTGAATATATTCGGTATCGTTAAAGGTGGTAAGAATCAATATTTTTATATCGGGAAAATCTTTTTTTATTTTTTTTGCGGCTTCCACGCCGTTACATTCGGGCATTCTTATATCCATGAGGAGGAGTTCAGGCCTTTTCTCTTCACATATTTTGAAAGCTTCATTTCCGTTATTTCCTGTTGCAACAACCTCAATATCAGGATAGGTAGAAAAAATAATTTTTAATCCCTCGCATATGAGCTTTTCATCGTCTACAATCGCTATTCTCATATGGCTACTATAACACAGTTTGTATGCCTGAATCAAGAACTTAGATTTTCAAAAGCTCTTTACAGACTTCATCATTTTAATTAGAATTAAAAGAGATGGACGGTGTATTTTATGCAAAATATTATGAATAATTTTCAAATGTGGCTTTCGGAATATTCTGTGCGAAGCGATATTTTTTGGCTGATTAACGTTTTGGCTGTTTCTTTTATTCTTCATAAAATATTAAAAAGGACAGCCACGGGAGCAATAAGAAAGATTATTTCACGCCTTACGGCTAAGACAAAGAGCAAGTTGGATGATTATATTTTTGATAAGCTTCATGTTGAACGCATTTCTTTAATCATCTACATATTTGCCTTTAATTTTTTGTCTCTAAAGCTTAGCTTCGGTGCCGCTGTCATGCAAAAGCTTTCAAGTATTATTTTAATCTGGATAATCATAAGGCTCCTGCACGGCCTTTTGGACGGGCTTACTGCCTATACCGAAAATGCCCCTCAGTTTAAAGGAAAGCCGTACCGCAGCTATATTCAGGTTTTTATCCTGATTGTTTACATTACCGGTTTTATAATTGCGGCTGGAACAATCAGCGGCAAGTCGCCCTTAACCCTCTTAAGCGGAATAGGAGCGATGACGGCTGTTCTTCTTTTGGTCTTCCGCGAAACTATTCTTTCTTTTGTGGCTAGCTTGCAAATTTCTTCATACGATTTGGTTAGAAGAGGAGATTGGATTTCCGTTCCTAAGTACGATGCCGACGGAGATGTTACCGAGGTCGCCCTGCATACAATAAAAATTCAAAACTGGGATAAGACGATTTCGGTTTTACCTACAAGCGATCTTATGCAAAGCGGTTTTAAAAACTGGCGCGGCATGCAGGAAACTGGCGGAAGGCGTATCAAGCGTTCAATCTTTTTGGATGTTTCTTCGGTCAAATTTATGGATGAAGAGCTTAGGCGCAGGGTAGGGAAGATAGATCTTTTAAAGTCCTATTTTGCCGAAGTCGAGAGTGCCGACATAAGTGCCCAATACGGAAGCGATACCGAGCATCCTTTAAACGATAGAAGGCTTACCAATATCGGAACCTTTAGAATGTATGTTACGCGCTATCTTCAAAGCCTTGATTCTTTGAGGAAGGATTTGACCTTTTTAGTACGCCAGCTTGAACCGGGAGCTACCGGAATTCCCTTGGAGATTTATGTTTTTACGGCAACTACGCTCTGGAGCGAATATGAAAAAATTCAGGCCGATATTTTTGACCACCTTTTTGCGGCCGTCCACGAATTTGACCTTAGAATCTTCCAATATCCTGTAGGCGGTTTTTTGGCAAAAAATTAAAAACTTACTGTTATAGAGGGCTTTTATGGTTAAAAATAAACGGAAGGGCTTAACATTGTATATCTTTCTTAAATATCTCCTTTTTGCGTTAATCGTAATTATAATTGCAGGTTCCGTTTTTTCTCTTTTTAAGGGAAAAAAGACTGATGAGGTTGTAAGACCTGAAAGCCCTTCGGAGATACGCGGAAAAAAAGCTCTTTATTCCGATTTAGGCAGGCTTAGAATTCCTACGGCCGATAAGACTCCCGGAACCCTTGTCGTTTTTCCCGTTTTGGAGTATAATTCGGAAGATAAGGCCTTTGAAGAAGAGCTTGTTCAAAAAAAGGAAGCTATCCGAAAAAGCCTTATCGATTGGTTTTCGCAAAAAACCGTATATGAGCTTTATACCATGCCTGAAAATGAGGTCAAAAAAGAAGTATTGGCCGAGATAAATTCTATCTTAAATTTATCGCGTATAAAGCGGATATATTTTAAGGACTTTGTTATTTTGGAATAAAATTGTTAAGGGTAAAATTTTGGAGGATTAAAATGAGCGGACAACCTGTTGCTGCTGCACAAATTATTATAGCTGTTGTTCCTATAGTCGGCATTGTCATGGCCGGAGTTTTAATTTTTTTCTATTTGTTTTGGCGCAACAAGCAGATAATCTGTCAAATTCAAACCAAAACCTATGTTCCGATAAAATTCAATTTGTCGGGTTTTTGTCTTATTTCTGGCATTCTTTTATTTATGATCGGCAGTGTTTTGACAGCCCTTTTTTCCGTAATAGACGGAGTAAGCTATGTTCTTTTGGGCGGCCTTGTGCCTCTAAGCTGCGGTACAGGCCTTTTGGTATATTACATAATTTCGTCAAAATCCGGAAAGGGAAAGGTTAAAGATGATTAAATTTTCCGGCTTCCTCAGAAAAGAATCTCCCGAAGCCGTGCAAGACCGCCTCCTATGTAAGGCCGTCCTTGCAGGAAATACCGAGGCTTTCAGCATAATCGCTTCAAAATATCAAAAGCGAGTCTACTCTTTGGGGATGAGTTTTTTTAAAAATCATGATGACTCGGAAGATTTTGTGCAGGATATAATGCTTAAAACTTTTTCGGCTCTGCCGAAATTCCGAGGAGAGTCTTCTTTTTCTACATGGATGATGAGAATTGCTTATAATGCGGCAATAAACTCTGTTAAGCGTAAGAGAGAATTCGTTTCCGCCTTTGACGATTTTGAGATAAAAACCAATGACCTTACACCCGAAGAAAGGCAGATTCAAAATTGTGTAAAAAACGCAATCAGGCAGGCTGTCAATGAACTTCCCGAAAAATATAAAATCTGTATAGACCTATACTTTTTTTATGATATGCCCTATGCGGATATAGAGTCCGTTACCGGAATCCCTGTAAATACGATTAAGTCCCATATTTTCCGTTCAAAAAAAATATTAAAGACAGAGCTTGAAAATCAGGGAATTTACGGACAAGAGGAAATTCCTGAATATCCGGTTTTATTTAAATTGAATTTGGCCTATGACATGTAATGAAGCTATTAACCGCTATATGATGCTTGATAAGCATGAGGCGGTTCCTTTTACGGTTACCTTTCACCTTTTGCGGTGTAAAAAGTGCCGCAGCCTTGTCCGTGCTCTTACTCAAGCATCAAATCTATATACATCTTCTTTTCACGCCAAGGCAGACGAGGTTCTGACGGAAAAAACGATGCTGAAAATTCAGGCCGCTGTCCCGGATTTTTTTAGCTTGCAGGCCGAAAAATACCGGCTGCCGAATGTAAGTATCCTGCCTTGGGCTGTTGTAGGCGTATTGATGATTGTCGGTCTTGCCTACATACCTTTTACAGAAATAGGTAAATGGGCTGCCGAAAATTTTAAACTTAGTTTTGTAATTCCCTTTGCCCTTGTATTTTCAGTCTTTGTGAGCGTTTATTCGGCTCTTTTTGTTTACCGGAATCTTGATTTTTTTGTAAAAAAGTTTGATTTAAAAAAAGAGATGGCCTAGTTCCATACGGCTACAGGGTTTATTGTTGCTCCGTTTTTATAGACCGTAAAGTGGACATGGGGGCCGGTGCTTCTTCCTGTAGTTCCTACTGTTCCTATCTTACTTTGAGGTGTAACATATCTTCCTCTTGAAGTTAAAATAGTATGCATGTGCCCGTAAAGGGTTTGATAGCCGGAGTGATGTCTGATTATCACATAGTTACCGTACACATTGCTGTATCCGGTTGCGGCCACGGTTCCGGGAAGGGCAGCGTAAATTGGAGCTCCGTAGTATGTTGCAAGGTCTATTCCGTTATGAAAGCTTCGTTTCCCCGTAAAAGGGTCCCGTCTCCAGCCGTAGCGGGAGGTTACCCTGTATCTTCCGTGTATAGGAGACTTAAAAAGATCTCCGTTAATTTCTTGTAGGGTAACCCAATCCAGCTTTGCATCAGGCAAAAAGATAACGGAACCTGCTTTTAGAACATTGTTGTCCGAAATATTATTTACCAGTGCAAGTTTTTCCAGCGAAATTTTATAGGTATCGGCTAATTTTTCAGGTGTGTCGCCTTTTTTTGGCGTATAAACAATTCCGTCCATTGAAGGAATCTTTAAGAGTTGTCCTATTTGAAGGGTTCGTGTGTTTCGAAGCTTGTTTACGCTTATAATTGCATCCTGACTTACCCCGTAGCGGGAAGCTATTTCGCCTACCATGTCGCCTTTTTTTACCGAATACACTATGTAGTCAAGCGGAGGAAGTGTTATATCCGAAATTTCCTTGTCGGGTCTAAAAGTCGGCAGCCTTGTGTCTCCTCCTCCCATTCCGTCATCCAATGCGGTTTCAGGTGAACTAATAACATTAAACCCGTTTAGCGCGAAATAGGCTGTACCGAGTACTAGGAGAAAAACTATTATACCTGCAAACAAATAGTGATTTTTTTTCATTTAAACCTGCAAAACTTTTTCGATCTGATTATCGGCATAAGAGCTAAGTTTATTCACTCTTTACGATTAAAAGTATAATAAAAAATATGAAAAATTGCAAGGTGAGGTATAAGAGCTTTTTTTATTTATCCTCTCCCTCTTTTATTTTACAGTATAAATCCTCCATGGCTTTTTTTTGCTTCGACGCTTCCTTTAGCTGCTGCCCTTTTAAACCATCCTAAGGCTTTTTTTTCGTCTTTTTTTAATCCGTCCGGTCCCTCCTCATATAAGTATCCTATTTTACAAAGTGCATCTGTGTATCCGAATTCGGCTGAGAGTTTATATAGTTTTAAAGCTCTTTTTTTATCCGGTCCTTGATCGTCACAGCCGGATTCATAGTACCGGGCGTGCATATAAAGAGTGTATCCCTTATCTTCTTTACCTATTTTTTTATACCATTTTAGGGCTTCTTTTTTATCTTTTTTTAATCCGCATAGTCCATAGTCATAAATATAGGCCATTTTTATCATACCTATGCAGCTTCCGTTTTCGACGGCTTTTTGATAGTATTTTAAGGCTTCTTTTTCGTCTTTTTTTATGCCGTCCGGTCCTTCCTCATAGAGGCATCCTATGTTATAAAGTGCATCTGTGTATCCGAATTCGGCTGAGAGTTTATATAGTTTTAAAGCTCTTTTTTTATCCACTACCAGATTGGTATATTCGGATTCATAGAAGTGGGCTTCATTATAGAGACTGCATCCATTATCCTTTTTACCTATTTTTTTATACCATTTTAGGGCTTCTTTTTCGTCTTTTTTTAAGCCGCCTGGACCGTAAGCATAAAAATATGCAACTAGCGCCATAGCTTGAGTGTATCCTTTTTCTGCAGCTTTTATGTACCATTCCAAGGCTTGGGCTTCATCTTTTTTATATCCACGGCTCCCTTTTTCATAAAATCTTCCTATGAGGTACATATCTCGCTCATTTCCCTCACTGAGTGCATTTTTTTTGTACCAATCTATGTCGCTTTCGGTTATTTCTTCATCAGATAGAATTTCGTTACAGAACGGATCGCTGCCGTCGCTATATAGATACTTTAATTCACTGATAGCAGAGTCATAGCCTAGGGCTGCCGCTTTTTGAAGCCAGTTTATGCCTTCCCTATTATTTTTGATTGAATTGTTTTTTGTATAAATGTATAAGCAGCCGATCTTGTATATTGCATCGTTGTCCCCATTATCGGCAGCTTTTTTATACCATTCTAAAGCCATAAGATCATCTTTTTGTTCTTCATAGGTAGAACCTATAGTATATGCTGCATCATCATCACCTGCCTCAAAGGCTTTTTGAAACCATTTTAATGCGTTTTTTTCATCACGCTGAAAGGAATTTGTTCTTCCTTTATTGAGGTAATTACGGCCTATTTGGTACATTATATCTTTCTTTTTGTCTGAAGCTTGATCATTTGTTTGAGCGTCTGTTGCTTCCTCACGAGAGGAGCTTTGATTTTGTCCGCTGAATAACAATTTTAGATAGGCATATTTTAAGGAGTTTTTTTCATTGTCTATGGCTTTTTCATAGTAGTCTAAGGCCTTATTTTCATCTTGAGGAAGGCCGCCTTTTCCGTGCTCGCAGAATCTTCCCATACCGTACAAGGCCTCTGCATGTGACGGATCTTCTTTTAAGGCTTTTTTATAGTATTCAAGAGACTTTTTTTCATCCTTTACAAAGCCTTCATAGCCGTATTCATAGTAAAGCCCTAATTTAAGTGTAGAATCTATGTTGCCTGCCTTGGAAGCTTTTTCAAACCATTCTAAAGCTTTTTGAACGTCTTTTTCCTCTATGTAGCATTCTCCCAATGTGTGCATTGACTTTTTGTCGCCTGTATCAGCCGCTTTTTTGTACCATTCTGAGGCTGTTTTTATATTTTTGTCTTTATCGTCAAGTTCGGATCTGTATAACCCGCCTATTTTATACATGGCATCTATGCTTCCTTTTTTTGCAGCCTTTTTATAATAGCTTAGGGCTATTTTTTTTGAATTATTGAAGCCGTATGTTCTGTACCCACTGTCTTTATAAAAGTCTCCGATTTTGCAGAAAAGATCATCTTCTCCCGTTTTTTTAAACCATTCGAGAGCCTTTTTTTTGTCTTGGGCTAGAGAGTTTATACCTTGGTCATAAAAACTTCCAATAACAAAGATAGCTTTTTTTTGTCCTGCATTTGCGGCTTTAAGATACCATTTTACGGCTTTTTTTACATCTTTTTTAAAAAAATCTCCGGCTCCTTCCATATAAAACTCGGCCGTTTCAAACATTGCATCTCTATGATTTTTTTTAGCGGCTTTTAAGTACCAGTTAACGGCTTCTTTTTTGTATTCTTTAGATTGAGGTTTTTGAAAATCTAAAATGTAGTATAGGTTAGCAAGCATATATGCTGCTTCCGAATATCCTTCCTCAAAGGATTTTTTATATAAGTCTATTGCTTTTTTGGGATTCTGCTTTATGTCTCCACGGCCTATTTCGTAATAGCGGGCTATTTCGTATATGGCGGCACCTTTAACGGGAGAAGCTTTTTTTGCAGCTTTTTTATACCATTCAAAAGCCGTCATTTTGTCTTGTTTCGATTCTTCAAGACCGTCTTCATAGGCCTTGGCTATAAGATACATAGCTGAGGCATCGCCTTTATCGGCAGCTTTTAAAAACCATTCTAAAGCCTTATCTACATTTTTTTCAAGCCCTGCCAGCCCCAAGGAATAAAAGCCTCCTATACCGGTCATACCCTTTGTATAACCTTTATCGGCTGCTTTTTTTAATAATTCTAATGCCGCCTTTTCATCTTTAGAAAGCCCCTTATCTCCATTCGCATATAAAAGAGCTAATTCACACATAGATTTCGCATTGCCCTTTTGAGCTTTTTCTTTCAATAATTTGATTTCCGTTTTTTTATTCATTTGTACACTCCTTATTTTAACTTCTTTTTTTGTAGTTTGTAGGCGGCTCGGACTTCCTTGTCCAACCTCTTATATGTATTATTGAGGTATTCAATAAGTTTGCTTATTGAACATATAAAAACTTCCTTGCCGATTGAAAAGTCTGCAATGTCATGGATTAGATCGATAAAAACCTCATAGGATTGAATTTTTATCCTGCATTTTTCCCCTTGCGGCCATGAGATGATTTTTATAAAATTAAACTCATCTATGATCAAATACGAATATTTATCGGCTTTAACGCCTTCAATGAAGTTTATAAAATTTTCATAGACATAGCCTGAGTAGTTAATACAGAGCCAATTTTTTTTCTTATCAACCTTGATGGCAATACAGGCCGTAATATAAACGGTGTCGTTACAGTATATGTCTTTTTCTTCTGTGTAGTATTCCAATAATTCTCTGAGAGAGTTGTCGTCAGACCGTTTGCCGTCTGAAAGATCGAAGCCGATTTTTATTTTTTTTGCATCCGTACAAGGAGAAGCGGGGCAGGGGATGGTTTCTTCAGGCAAAAACCATCTATCCGTTTCTATATTGTAAATCCAGTCGGTTGTAAGATGAGCATCGGCCGAGTTAAGTTTGTAAGGGTAATGGTCTTTTACTTCTTTAGTGCTCTTATTTTCGCCTACAATTTGATATGAAGTAAAATTTTTTTTGCATTTTTGTTCGGCCGTATTTTTGTCTCCTGCAATTATGCCGTAAAGCCAGCCCGGACTATCGTCTGTCTTATAAAGAATTTGACAAAAAGGATACATCTTAGTTTTTTCCATTTAGTTTTTCCTGTGCCGATTTATTTCCCTTTCGGGCAGCTTTTTTATACCATTTTAGGGCTTCTTTTTCATTTTTTTGCAAACCGCCTTTACCTTCTTCATAGAATCTTCCTATGGCAGTTTCGGCATCGGTATAACCTTTTTGTGCCGAGGCTATGTAAAACTGCAAGGCTTTTTTTTCGTCTTTTGGAGTTTCGCCTCTTCCGTATTCGCTGATTTCTCCCAGCTTAAACAGGGCCTTTCCTTCGACTAAGGAAACTCTTTTTTTTGTTAATGCTAAGTAGCAAAATAAAGCACCAAAGGGTATTTTCATAAGTACCTCCGGATTTTTTATAATAAATTCTATGCTTAAATAGAATTTGAGCACAAAATATATTTACTAATAAAAATTGTTCACAAAAAATTTTTTAAAGGAACGGCACAGCGGCTGAACATTGATTTGTAAAACCGCTGTGCAGAGGTTATTTTCGGGAGATATCTTGTAAACGTTGTTTTGCCTCTTTTTTTTTGCTATTTTCTTTTATTTTAAAATAATTCTTTCCCATACAATTAGTAAACCTTATCTAAATTTTTACTGATTAACCTTTATTCCTATCTGCTATCAGTTTATTTGACCATTTTGGCACAACAGTCTCAAATTTGCTTTGGACTGTTTCGATAAGCTCAATTGTTTTTTCCATGTCAATTTTTTGCCCGTCTCTTGTAATGGGAAAGTCAAGAATCTCAAAAATTATAACGGATTTTCCTGTTCTTTTATTATACTTTATGTCATACTCCTGAAATTCATTCATTATTCCGATTAAATATCTTTCTATCGAATCTCTTTGCTGTTTTCGAAAGTCTTTTTGTTTGTCCGGATCTTGAATATCATCATTAACATAAAGCTTTACAACAAGTTGTTTTGTATTTATTTCCAAACCAATGTCTGTATGAGGGTTTCCTCCAAAGCCCTTTATTACCGACATTATAAACCAGAAATGAGTGTTGCGCCTGCCAGAAACTGTATATCTAACCCTTGTTTCAAGTTTTTTTATAAAATTAAGCCAGTCCTTAACTTCCCAGTTAGAAACCGCTATATTTTCAAATGAAATATCACCCGGTTGATGCATCGGATCTACAGGCCTGTTGAGCATTTTTGCAATCGAGTTTTTATTTGAAGATTTTGGAATATCGGTATTAGTTTTTTCTTTTGTACTTTTAACTCCATTTTTCTTAGATGGCAACTCATTTTTTACCGTGTATGAATCCGACCACAAAAGAGGGGCTCCATTTGCTTCTTTTTCTGCTATCATCTTCTTTATTTTTTCGACTTCCCTATCGATTTGCTTATTAACATCTTCATAAGTTCTACGGACTATTTCATTTTCATTAATAATTTTATAAATCAATATTCGGCTTACATTACATCCAAGAGTTTTTTTAACAAATTCTGTACGGAGTCTGTCTGCCTCCATTTGTTCAGGTGTAAAGTGATGGGATTCATCGACTTCAATTGCATAGTTTAATTGAGGAAAGTATAGATCCAAAAGATAATGATTGTTTGAATTGGGGATGCGGACACATTTTTGTGTTACAGGTACCAGCTCCGGATTATCAATTTTGCTGTAAATTGCATTTACAACAAAATTTTCATATCTTTTTCTTACAGTTCTTACATTAAGAGTATGTGCTAAATACTTCATTTTTGATTCCATATTTTTCTCCTTAGTATTTTTTTTAAATCGGCAATGTCGATTTCCGTTGCAATTCTTCTATAGCGTCTAAGGCAGCCGTCATTAACATACCTAGTATCAAATGCTTCAAATACGCCGATAAAACGGATACATGGCAGCCCGAATTTGTCTTTTAGATGCATAAAGACAATTCTTCGAAAACCTTCGTTTGAAGGCCCTTCAGGTACATCATATCTGTTTCCGTTTCGATCAACCTCTGTTATTTCCGTTCGGTCGGCATTCAAGGTATTTACCCAGTTATCGACGGTATTCATACTTCCGTCATCCATGGTTATGGTAAGATGCGGAACCCATAGCTTATATTTTGTGTTGAGCCGTATAAAGCATGTCGATAAGCGTTTAGCAGGGTGGCCGGTAATATTATAAATTTCGGTAATATTTTTATAATCGACCTGATCATCAATTCTAAAGGACCCTCTTGCAATAACTTCAGCTTTTAGTTCATCATTGTCTTTCCATATTAGTTTTTCGCCTCTTGCTTCTTTTTCTGCGATCATCTTTTTTATTTTTTCGACTTCCCTATCGATTTGCTTATTAACATCTTCATATGTACGGAGTTCACCAGAATCTTTGAAAATAGATATTCTTCCTTCATCACATTCTATGGTTGTTTTAATATCTTCTGCTCTTTTTTATCCGCTTCTTTTTGTTCTTTTTGAAGATGGTGCGATTCGTCAACTTCAATGCCGTAATTAAGCTGGGGAAAATACAGATCCAAAAGATAATACTCTTTAGAGGTTATATTCCTTACATATTGCTGTGTTACAGGCAAGAGTTCAGGGTTATTAATTCTTGCATAAATTGCATTAACCACAAAATTTTCATAGTCCTTGTTTATTGTCCTTTTGTTAAACATTTTGGAAATATGCTCGATTTTTTCCATAGAAGATACTCCTTATTTTTATATATTGACTTAATAATAATCTATATTCAAATAGAATTCAAGAAGGGCTCTGTGATTTAAACCCTTTTGCCGATTAAGCTTTTTAAGACTTAATCGGCAGTGTAAAATATTATCTCTTACTTTCTTTTTATAAATTGCTTTTTTTCGGTATTTCTTTCGCCGGTGATTTTATCGTAAACGCAATATGTAGAAGGAATACCCTTACCGTCAAAATATACCATCCATATATCTTCTCCCGTATCGCCCGGTTGATAATACAGATAAGAATCATCAGCCATATATAATTTTTCAGGGCTAATACCGGCCTTTGTTTCCCGATTATAAATTGCATATTTATAGCCGGTATGACCGTTATATATAATGCGAGGTTCTAACTTAGAATCAAATGAGTCAACTACTATTCCTCGTGAAAAATTTCTATCATTGTTATTGTCCCAGCTTACCCAAGGTGTAGATATTATTTTTTCATCCTCGCTTATTACAAATGGAAAATTAGTATTGTCTTTTATTGTGGTATAGGTATTTGCACCTACTTTAAATCGTATTTCGGTGTTTACACGGAAACTCCTGATCTTACCGTTTTTGTAAATCGACATTTTGGTTTCGGCTGGAATACTTACCTTCATACCTGCAATTGTATCGATGATAGTATCACCATTCATAAATAATTTTACCGATCCGTCTTCCCAAAAGTTAATTCTGCCCTTTGCAGCAAAGAATTCTCCCATGTCTGTTTTAATTGTTGTATCTTTTTTTAGTATTCCGCTGAGTATTTTTCCATTATCAAAAAGATAAAGTTCATGATAAGAGCTGATGTCTCCTCCTTTTGAATTATCCCATTCAAGACTGGTTATATTAAATGTAGTATCATTACGGTTAATTGCTATATCGTTTTTCAAAAAACATATATATACTTTAAACTTATCGGAACTCCCGCTGTCATAAAATGTGATATTATGAAAAATAGGTGTTGGAGTGTTTTCAATATTTATTTGAAGAGGTTTTTCATATAATATTTTGATGTTTTTTAAAGCTCCGGATTCATAAAACTCGATGATCCCGTATATCTGTACTTCTTGATCTTCTATTTTTATGGACTGATATTCATAGTCTCTTCCCATTACTTTAAAAGATTTTAGCGCACCGCTTTTATAGAATTTCACCGTTTCTTCGCTATTAGCAATTAGCTGCTGTCCCTTAAGAGGCGTGGTTATCTTTGCATTTTCTTTTAGTTTTACTTCAACTATGGTGTCACCATCCATAACCACATCTTCAGTTCTTACATTGTCGCCGTTAGGCAGTTTCAATGCAAAGGCATTTACCATAAAACTTATACATAACATTGTAATAATTATTTTTTTCATAATAAAAAACTCCTATTTTATTTTTTAAAAAACGGTACACGTCTTATTCTCATCTCAGAATAAGTATCGAATGCTGCACTCATTAAAAACGGATAATATGTAGTTATCCAAACACAATTTTCTTCGGGAAAATATATACACCCTATTAAACTTTTGGTCTGTTTTAAATGCTCATAAACGGCTTCAGGCAGATCCTTAGAGGGAATGTCGGTATTTTTCGTGTTGTCTAATTTATAGCCCATAGAATCTGCCCAGTCTCGAATAATGTTGTAATATGCTCCATAAAAATTCGATACGTTTTCAGCAGGTAAATATTGAATTTCTGCATCGGTATAACCCGCATTTTGTACAACATTGTAACACCACATATCATGTTCTTTGTCTTTGATTGTTACTGTAACATGACTTTCGCCCCAATAATCCAATAAACAAAGTTCATCCAATTTTTTTTCGACAATCTCTTTTTTGGATTTTGTCCCATAAGTTTTTCCTCTTTCTTTTACTACCACTTCTTTCGAAAAAGTTTGTCCATAGCATGGTGATTCCACTCCTTTATTTTTTATGCAAGAAATGAAAACAAGAGGAAATAAAAATACTGCAATGATTATTTTTTTCATTTTTACTCCTTATGCAATTTTTTATTTTTGGTTTGTTTTCAAGCACAAACTCATAAGGCTTTTATTGAACGGCAAATACATTTAAATTTTGTTTGCCCCTAACCGCATTGTAATAATGCTTTTATTTTCACCTCCTTTCAATTTATATTTTTTATCCGCACCTATTTTGTATTTACAAAAATGGCGGAGACATTAAATTGCCTTATAGAAATTATTATATATAGTTTGAATGCATACAAAAAAACACCTAAGTAAATTTACACTTACATAGGTTGCTATTTAAGAGAAAAAAATAGTCCATTTAAAAAGATTTTCTAATAAGAAAAGTTATAAAATAATACACCGCCAGCTTGCTTCACTAATACGAGCACAACAGAGTATAAAGCAAGATTAAAACATAACATTTCGGCCTGCTTTATGTAGTATATAACAAACACAAAAAAAAGTCAAGTACTTTTTTGTTTTTTTTAAATTTTTTTTATCTTATACCTTTTCTTTATCTCTGCAACCTTAATACTTTTAAGTTGTCTAAACAATTATGAAAGAAGAAAAAATCAAACGCAGATATTCCATAGGTGAAGAAATTGCAAATGCCGTAACCCACGGCATAGGGGCTGGTCTTTCGGTTGCTGCCCTCGTGCTTTTAATTATAAGGGCAGCCCGTTATGCTCCGCAGGATTTAAAGGCCGGTTATATTGTGGGCTTCACGATTTTCGGGGCATCCCTGATAATCCTCTACCTTTTTTCGACACTTTATCACGCCCTCCCTTTAAAGGCAAAAAAAGTATTCGGAATTTTCGACCACTGTTCAATCTATATTTTGATAGCCGGAACTTACACGGCCTATTGCCTTTCGGCCCTTCACGGGGCTGTTGGCTGGACAATCTTCGGTATTATCTGGGGAATGGCCGTTCTAGGCATAGTTTTATACTCGATATTCGGAAGCCGGGTGAGGGTTCTATCGGTTATTACCTATATTCCAATGGGCTGGCTCATCATCTTTGCGGCAAGGCCCTTAAAAGAACAGCTGCCTCTTTTAAGCTTTAAATTTTTACTTATAGGAGGCGTTCTTTACACTGCCGGCTGTATTTTTTACGCAATGAAGAAGGTAAAATGGGCACACGGCATCTGGCATCTTTTTGTGATGGCCGGGAGCATAATGCACTTTTTTTCGCTTTATTACAGTCTTTAAATTTTTTAGTTATTTACAGATTGTCTATAGTTTTTCGCTTAACCACTCGTCAACGGTACCTTCTTCAGGATCAAAGCTGACGCCGATAAGCACTATCGTTTTGTTTTCGGCCTTGTACCTTTCGGCATAGTTTTTTTCTTTGATTTGTTTTAAGGCGGCTTCCGCACTTTCTTTTAGTTTAAACTCAAAGATATAAATTGTCTTTTCGGTTTTTACAACGCAGTCCGTTCTACCCATTGATGAGGGCGTTTCAACTTCTACAAACTGTCCCATTAGGGCAAAAATCAAGTAAACACAAACTTGAAAATTATGCTCCCTCAAGGCGATGCTTTCACCGCTTTCTTTTTTTACGGTATCGTAGGGAAGACTCGCCATTATCGATTTTAGCCTTTGCATAAACCCGTCTACTTTCCCTGCCTTTAAATCTTTTGTAAACTGAACCACGTTAAAAGAGGTTTTTATAAAACTTATATTTGAATATTCGGGTAAGAGGTTATACAAAAAGCCGTAACGCACTTCCTCGTTCGGAAAGCCCAGCCTGTACATCCTGTATTCTTTATCGTAATCCTTAATCGTTAAGTAGCCGGACTGAAAGAGTACCGGTATAACCGAGTCCGCACCTACTCTATAATCCGACAAAAAGGATTCAATCATTTCCACATTTCCGTCCAATTCGGGAATGTTATAGTCCTCTCTTTTTAATTCGTTTACCAAAAAAGTAGGTGTTCCCGTTGCAAACCAATAATCTGCAAATTGTTTTGAAAAAAATACATTGAGTAAGCTAAAGGGATTGTACATTGTTTCGGTTCCGTAAGCAAAACAATAACCGTCATATCTTTTCTTTAAGGCTGAAAGGCAATCTTCATAGCTTAACTCGTTTCGGCCGGCTAATGTTTCTATTTCGGGGCGGAAGGTTTCCTCTAATTCTTTTTGAGTTAGTCCGCAAATAGCCGAAAACTCTGGATTTATACTTATGTCGTTTAAGCTATTTAAATCGCTGAAAATGCTTACCTTGCTGAATTTTGTAACTCCGGTTAAAAAAGCAAACCGGAGATATTGATCGGTACTTTTTAATACGGAGTAAAAAGCCCTTAAAACAGCCTTGTACTCTGCGTTTAACTCTTCATTTACTCCCATCGTTTGAAGAAGAGGTTTATCATACTCGTCTACCAAGATGACAACCTGCTTGCCTGTTTTTTCGTAGGCTGTTTTTATAGCTCTTTCAAATCTTGAACCGAAACTGTCTCTACTGCCGGGGATAATTTCATATTGTTTTTCTATATCTTTAAGTAAAAAATCTAACCTTTCATTGAGAGCTTCCGTCTCGGCATACTTGCCTACATTAAAATCAAAATAGAATACGGGATATTCTTGCCAAATTTCTCTTTTTTCTTTTTCGGCTTCTTCAAACTTTTCGATCGCCAAGCCCTTAAACAATTCTTTTTGACCTAAAAAATAGGCTTTCAATGTTGAAAGAAAAAGACTTTTACCGAATCGGCGCGGACGGCTTAAAAAGTAGACCTTACTTGCATTGGTAAGACGAAAAATATATTCGGTCTTATCTACATAGAGGAATTCTTTTTCACGCAAGTCTTTAAAACTCTGTACGCCTATAGGCAGTTTTCTACTAAAATCCATCATAGCTAATAGTCTAGCATAAGGCTTGACTGCTTGTCAATCTAGGAAAATACAATGAAAATATAAGGATTAAAAAAGTGGGCCCAGCTGGACTTGAACCGGCGACCCGCGGATTATGAGTCCGCTGCTCTAACCAACTGAGCTATGGGCCCTTAAAAGAGTTTTGAGTATATCAAAAAGTTTAAAACTTGTCAATCGGTAAATCAAAATTTATCAGGGTAAACTTGTGCTTGTTTTCGGTAAAAAATTTGCCTCATTGTCTACTAAATTGGGAGAAAGTTTGGGGCCGAACTCGCTGACGCCGTATTTATCGAATTTTTTCTCGCGGCTCTTTTAAGGGAGCCGAAAAGCCTAAGTCTATGTCCGAAAAAGAAGCGCTCATAGAGATAAATTTTTTAGGTTTTGGAGGTGAGATGGCCAAGATCCTATCGGTATATGCCTCCCCTGCATAGATGAACTTTTCGCACTTTTGCTGTGTTACAAAGAGGTTGCAGTGTTCTTTTTCTTCGGCTATCTCAATTTTTGCCTTTGAAAAGTTTAAGCAAAAATCGGCGGCAGTTACAATGCCGTTATTAAAAATGAGGCTGCCGTTTGAAAGTGCAATCAGGCTGTTTTTTAAACGGGAGCCGGTAATTTCAGCTTTATTAAAATTTCCTGAGACCGAAAAATGAACGGCCTTTATGCCTTCAATCTTTATGGAAGAATGAGATGCCAGAACTCTGCACGATTCAAGTAAAAAATCTTTCGGAACATAGATAAAGAGCTTTCCGGTTGCCGGCCTTATCTCGGTAAACCTCAACTTTTTTTTATGCTCAACTATCGAAAGCTTTGTGCCCGCTTTGAGCTCCGTTTTATAGGCTATTGTGTCTCCGTCGTAGCTGCTTATAAAAACATCTACTTCAGAAACGGCCGCTTCTATATTTACAACCCTCTTTTGAACCCTCGTTAAATTCTCAATATCTTGAGAAAAAAGGGCTGGGCCGTAAAAAAGAGAAAAAAAACATAAAACAAAAAAAAGTCTACACTTCAACCTTTGCATTTTCGTTCCAATAATAGGAATCGGGATAGTTTCGTTTACCGAAAATTGCCGTACCAACCCTAATCAGGGTCGAGCCTTCTTCGATGGCAACTTCGAGATCTCCGGTCATGCCCATAGAAACAACATCCATAGAAACATTCGGAATCTTCTTTTCGGTAATCTCCTTGCGGATTTTTTTGCAGGAGTTTAAAACAAAGCCTTACCTTATCCATATCATCGGAAAAAAGTCCTATTGTCATAAGACCCTTTATATTTAAGCATGGAAGTTTTGCAATTTTTTCGGTAAGATCGAGCGCTTCTTCAGGCTTACACCCGAATTTACTTTCTTCTTCGGAGGTGTTTACCTGAATAAGAATATCTATGCTTTTTCCTTCAGCCTCAAGTCTCTTGCTCAACTTTTCGGCCAAGTCGAGTCTGTCAACGGACTCGATGCAGTCGGCATATTTTATAACATCTTTTATCTTATTGGTTTGGAGGTGGCCTATAAAGTGGGTTTCATGCTTTACCGATGACAGGGCATCGTATTTTTCGCACAATTCCTGAACCTTGTTTTCTCCGATTAAAAGTTCTCCGTATTCAAAGGCCTTTAAAATACGCTCAGGCGTAACAGTCTTTGTGGCCATAAGAAGCCTTACCTCTTTCGGGTCCCGTCCGCAAGCCTTACAAGCGGCTTCCATTCTTCTATGTACTTCTTCCAAATTTATTTTAATATCGTCTTTCATAACCATATTCTACCCAAATTCTCCTTCTTATTCAATCATGCCGATAAAGCCTTTTGACAAAGATTGATAATGGGGGTATAATCGCAGGGTATGAATAAGGCTATACCCGTTTTAAATAAAACCAATCCCATCTCTGCCGAACAAGTATTGGAGCTCATTCTTGAAGCTCTTAGGGAACTTGTCAATTACGAGCTCGCAGTTGTGATGCGTTTTGAAGATAATAATATTTTAAAGGTCAGGAAGGCTCTGGGTCCTCTTTCGTCTAAACTCCTTGAGGACTTTACCATAAATTTAAATTCCAGAAAGGATATAGCCAAAATTCTATCTGAAAAAAAGGCTTATCTTTTTGATGAAACTAGTCCCCATGTCGATACATATGACGAAATAATGGAGCTGCCCGAAAACCATTCCTGTTTGGTCGCTCCCCTTTATATTGGGGAAAAGGCTATAGGGATGATGACCTTGGATCACAGAATGTGTTCCCAGTTTACGCCAGAAATTGTCCGCTTTGTTTCTACAATTTCAAAGCTGATTTCGGTTGCCCTTGTGCAAACCGATGCCTCCCAATCCCTCATTCAAAAAACCGAAAGCCTCTTGCTTGAAAGAAATGTTTTGCTCCGGTCGTCGACAAATGTTTTTAAGGAAATGGTCGGAACTTCCCGGGCTTGGACTACGGTTTTGGACTCGATAAAGCTGGTTGCGGCCTCGGATGTGCCGGTTTTAATTTCGGGAGAAACCGGAACGGGAAAGGAGCAGGCTGCCCGCACCATTCACAGGCTTTCCAACAGGGCGGAAAAGCCCTTTGTTCCCGTAAACTGTTCGGCCCTTGTGCAGAGTCTTGCCGAAAGCGAAATCTTCGGGCATGAGAAGGGGGCCTTTTCTGGGGCGGCGGCCTTGCGGAAGGGCAGGTTCGAGCTTGCCGACGGCGGAACCCTCTTTTTGGACGAGGTAGGGGACTTGCCCTTCGATTTACAGCCTAAGCTTTTGCGTGTTCTGCAAGACGGAAAATTCGAGCGTGTCGGCGGGGAAAAGCCCGTTTCAGTGGATGTACGGATAATAGCTGCAACCAATGTCGACTTAGCCGAGGCTGTTGCGATGGGCCGCTTCCGTGAAGACCTGCTTTACAGGCTTGATGTTTTCCCCTTGAGGCTTCCGCCATTAAGGGAGAGAGGCGACGATACCGCCCTTTTAGCCGAATACTTTATTTCAGACATACGCAAGCGGAAAGGTTTTGAAAATACGAGTCTTTCAAGGGATGCCATAGAAAAGCTTATGGCCATGCCTTGGCACGGAAATGTCCGCGAGCTTAAAAATGTTGTGGAGCGTGCTGCCATTCTTTCCCAAGGCGGAGAAATTCCTGCAGAGCACTTGGTGCCGGGAACAAGGGAGTCCTATGTTTTAAGCGGACTGCACAAAAAGCCGGTAACAACCTCCGCCAATACAAAAACCGAAGATAAGGTTTTGCCCGAAGACATCAAAACCTTTGATGAGGCCCAAATCGAAATTATCGAAAGAGCTCTTTCAGCCTCCAACGGCAAAATTTACGGCAAAGACGGAGCCGCAGCTCTTTTAAATCTCAAACCTGGAACTCTCCAAAGCAAGATGAAAAAGCTCGGAATAAAGTATTAAGAAAAATCGATTTAAAAATCCCTGATCAAATAAAAAAAGGTCGATTATAATTAATTTAAATTTTAAACGGCTAAATCCAATGGTAAGTCACTGATATCTTTTAATCTTTTCCCTTGTATCAACACATTTAATAGTTCGATAGAATCTTCTGCACCGCTTGCTTGTACTGCATCTATTAATTCATATAATGCAAAATGATACATACAATCAATATCTCCTGTTCCTAAAGCCAGTGAGGCTAAGCGTCCTGGCAGAGGCTCTCCTGTTACAACCGCTATATGAGGAAGGTTGCCCTTTCTATTTCGGATTAGCCCTAGTGCTTCTGTACGGCTATTTTGTGCACGATCACTGCGCATTGTCCATTTTGCTGAAATTGAAGCATGAAGGATCGGCAGTCCTCCATTCTTTTTTCGTATATACGCCATCTTTGCAATGTCATCATCTACAATTAGTTGGGATTTATTGATTTCAGAGTCTTCAACAGTTTCCCGATATATGACAACATCAGGAGCAACCATATAATCATTACCCATACTAGCAGCTAATTTTGCATCATTTTCTGTTAAGTGACTTAAATATTCTAAATGCTCATACTGTGCAAAACTACTGGTTTTTATCGTATTACGGTTTCCTAATTTTACAATATGCCATACACCCGGTCTAAGCTCTTGTAATTTAGGAAAGGTATTTACAAGAAATTCCATATTGATGAGTTCAAATTTTGCTCCTGACGTTTGTCCAACGGCTTTTTCGGCAGTTGCAGCCATAAGGGTGTTTGTAATTCCTGTAGCAATAGCAATTGATAATTTTGATGACTTATCTGCATTACTTGGAATTCCATGACTATCAATTATAAGAACGCCATTTTCAAGCAAAGCTTTATGATACTTTTTTCTTTCGATTGCTAATAATGATTGCATTTTCTAAAACCTCCCTTATTTGTTCTCCAATAATTTTCGCTACAGGCGGCGGAAAAGCATTTCCAATCATTCTACAGGCGGCGGTTTTTTTTGTCCCAAAGGTCCACTCATCAGGGAATCCTTGAAGCCGTGCAATCATGCGGGGCGTAAGTTTAGGCATTCCAATAAAATCTGCACATGGTGCTTCATTTGCAACACCTAATCCGTCAACGCCTAACTCAGCCCATGCTTTTCTTGCCCGTACAGGACCTAAATCCGGTCCCCCATGTTTTTTTGAACCTCCTACAATTGTAGGGGCAATGGTGTTTGCATTTTTTATCCAATCATCTGCATTTTTCCAACCATTTGCTTTCATTAAGTCTGCAAGAGTTTCACCTACAGTTGGAGCTCTTTTATTTATAGGTAAGGGATATTGAAAAGCAGCATTTATATCTGTTCGGATACCAATAATAACAACCCTCGGTCTGAGCTGCGGGACTCCATAATCAGAAGCATTTAATAATTTAATATGAACATTATATCCCAGCAGTTTTATTCTATTCAAAATTGATAACCTATATTCATCGAATTTTGAATCTAAAAATCCTTTTACATTTTCCAACATCACAGTCTTGGGTTGTATCTCTTCAATAAGCCGCAATGCTTCAGGAAATAAATCACGAGTATCGGAATGTCCTAATTGTTTTCCTGCAACTGAAAATGGGGGACAGGGTACACCCCCTGAAAACAAATCAATTGTTCCTCGATATTGAAATCCTGAAAAATCTTTCACATCAGAGCAGATTACGTTCCAATTCGGACGGTTTTGCCGTAATATCTCACAATAGGTATGCTCATATTCAACTAAAGCAATGTGTTCAAACCCTGCTTGTTCCAAGCCTAATGCTTGCCCCCCAGCACCTGCACAAATCTCTATACAGTTCAATTGATACCTCTCATAATTTATACTATATCAAAATTTTTATAATTTTTCTATAACTTAATTTTAATATAGTTTAGCGAGGTAACAATCTATGAATTTTATATTTTAAATATAAACTTTGTCTGCGAAATACTAAAATATCCTTACTTTAAATCCTTCATTAAATAAAAAAAGCCGATTAAGTAATTTTGTTTCTACACAAAACTTCTTAATCGGCCTTGAACGGGACCGGAGGGACTCGAACCCCCTACCTACTGCTTAGAAGGCAGTTGCTCTATCCTGATGAGCTACGATCCCAAGACTGTAAGGATCGGGATGGAGGGATTTGAACCCCCGATCTTCTGGTCCCAAACCAGACGCCTTAGCCCCTAGGCTACATCCCGATGCGAGTAATCATAATACGCAAAAAGGGCATCAATGTCAATACCTAGGAGCCAAGGTTTTTTATAATTTACAGTTTAACTCTAATTCCTACTTTTGCATTTATAGATTGGTGTATTTTGTTTTTAAAATCATTATCTTTGAATTCTGTTGTAATATTTCCTTCTTTTTTTTCGCCTGATACCGGTTTGTAATAGTTATCGGCTACACCAAAATATATTCCAAATTTTCTTGTGAACATATATGATGCGGTTACATTCAGGCCGCCTCCAATACCGAAATATCTTGTTGTATATTTGTCGTTATATTTTGATATTGAGCCTCCAAAAGAAAAAGCACCTCCTACAAATAGTTTAAAACCCTTACCCAATAAAAAATTATAACCTATACCTAATTGGGTATCGTTTACAAGTGTTTTATTAAAAGTAAACATCGTGTCTGCAAATACCGACCAGTTTTTTGGTAATCCAAAATTGACTCCTAAATGGATTCCCCCTAAATTTTTACTGGCTTTGGAATTTGTTGAAAAACCTGCTCCGTCACAGCATGAGCCTATATAGTGCTGTGAATGCCTTGTGTAAGCTCCTCCGACATCAAGGTCAATTCCTAAATCTCGTGCTGATAGAGATGCCGTTGAAATCATCACTAAACCAACAAAAACAAAAAATATTTTTTTGTTCATAAATTTCCTCCGTAACTAGTCATAGTTGACTATCATATCCTAATAATATCATAAAAAAAACTATGTGTGTCAAGTTTTATACTTAAACTCTGAAGCTTTTTAAATGAGTCTTGACAGAATTCAAAATAAAAAGTACAATTTTGCCATGTTAGACTACAAATTTATTAAAGAAAATGTTGAAGCCGTAAAACAAAATATTAAAAACCGGCACATGAATGCGGATGCCGATAAGGCTGTAGAACTATATGATAAGCGTACTGCTCTTGTAACATCTTTGCAGAACCTTCAAAAAGAGAGAAACGATAATTCCCACTCGATGAAACAAAAACTTAGTCCTGAAGAAAGGCAAAAATTGGTTGATCAAGGGAAGTCTATAAAAGAAAAAATTGCCCAAGTTGAAGCCGATTTGGCTGAAGCTGAAAAAGCCTTACATGAAGAAGTAAGTAAGATTCCGAATATGGCCCATCCTGAAGCCCCTGTCGGCAAAGAGGACTCCGAAAATTTGGAAGTTAAACGTTGCGGCACAGTGCCCAAGTTTGATTTTGAACCTAAAGACCATGTTCAATTAGGTCAAGATTTGGATCTTATCGACTTTGAAGCCGGCACAAAGGTTTCGGGCGTTAAATTCTATTTTCTAAAAAATGAAGCCGTATTTTTGGAACAAGCCCTTACCATGTATGGACTAAATGTATTGAGAAAACACGGCTTTAAGCCCTTTATCACTCCGGACATCGCCAAAGAAGAAATTTTATACGGCATAGGTTTCAATCCGAGAGGAGAAGAATCAAACGTCTATTCTCTTGAAGGTGAGGGAACCTGTTTGGTTGCAACAGCTGAGATTACTCTGGGCGGTTATCACTCTGATGAGATAATCAAAAAAGAAGATCTGCCCTTAAAATATTGCGGTATTTCTCATTGTTTTAGACGGGAAGCAGGAGCTGCGGGGCAATTTTCAAAGGGCCTTTATAGGGTTCATCAGTTTTCAAAATTGGAAATGTTTGTTTATTGTACACCTGAAGAGTCTGATGCCATCCATGAGGAGCTCCGAATAATCGAAGAAGAAATATTCAATGGACTTGGAATTCCTTTTAGGGTTGTCGATACCTGTACAGGCGACCTTGGAGCTCCTGCCTATCGAAAGTGGGACTTGGAAGCATGGATGCCGGGAAGAAACGGGGGCGAATGGGGCGAGGTTACTTCTACTTCAAACTGTACCGATTATCAGGCCCGCCGTTTAAATATACGCTACAAGGATGATGACGGCAAAAATAAATTCTTACATACCCTAAACGGAACAGCCATTGCCATGTCCAGGGCGATGATAGCCATCTTAGAAAACTATCAGCAGGCTGACGGCTCTATTAAAATACCTGCAGTGCTTGTGCCCTATTGCGGATTTGATAAGATAGGCTAAACTAAAATTTTTTAATAGAAATAAAAAAGCCGGAACTTAAGTCCCGGCTTTTTTTTATGTGCTTGATGTAAGATCCGAAATATCCTTTTTCCATTGGTAGAGCTTATTTTTGTCTTCCCATTCTATAAGTTTTATTATTTTAAAATTTTTGCGTACTTTAGGATTTTCGAAATATGTAACTGCAAAATTTCCGTTTCCTATGTAAATTACTTCTTCCCCATCTTTGAGGTTTTCTGCCTTTCTTAAAAAATCGATAACGCAGTCAAAGTGTACGGGAAGACCGCTTTCCTTATCGGCAATTGCAGAGCTTAAATCCTGTATGACTTCACCGCATTTTGTGCACTTGTATTCGGGGTATTCTATTTTTTTTAAAGCCGGTTCCCTGTTTTGCGGTTGAAATGTTTTATTTTTTTTGATTTGGCCGTCAAATGGCCTTTTGGAGCTTGGATCGCTTACGCTTTTTTCGGTTCTTTGGCTTCTGCCGGGTTTAAATCTTCTTTTGCTCATACTCTGCTCCTCTTTTTAAAATTAGTATCTCCGTAATCCCATCCCCCATTTAAGATTCTTTCCGTTATGATTGAAGCCAATCGGTAAATAGCGGCATTAATATATTCGGGATCTTCAAGTTTTAATTCCATTGCATGAATTTCCGCATCCGTTAATACGGTGTTGTGGGTTGATGTATTTTTTTTATGCGGAAATAAATTCACACTAGTCATAGCAATCTCCAAAGGCATCTTTTAAATGTAATATTTCAAGCGGTTGTTCCAAAAAAGGGTTAGACTTTAACACAACCACATCAAATCTTGTATACATCTTATTATATTTTCGATTGTTTATAAGAAAATGTTTAGCTGTTTTTATAATCCGTTCTTGTTTTTTTTTGTTGATAATAAGATCCAAGTCTGAGAGTTCCGTATTTAATAAGGTTTTTACTTCGACAAAAACCAAGACCCCGCCGGATGAGCTTTGCTCTGTTTTATCGATAGCAATTATATCTATCTCTCCTGTGCGGGTTCTCCAGTTTGTTGCTAAGATAAGATAGCCCTTATCGGTAAGCCATTTTGCTATACTGTGCTCTCCCTTTGAGCCAAGAGAATCCATTATTTATTTCTGTAAGCCCTTGGATCAATTGCCCGAACTATAAAAAGGTTTTTATTTTTCTTTAAGTCTACAGGCTCCGAATTCTCATCCAAAACCTCTCCGGTTGAATCAATTAGTATACGGACGAAGGGTCTCATAGGCGTTTCAGGCGAGCTTTTAACTACTCTTGCAAGAGAAGCATCGTTCATTAAAACTATGGAGCCTATAGGATAGATACCTATGCTTCTGATCATGACTTTTATTATTTCCGGATCGAAAATGCGTGCATTATCGGCCAAAAGGTTTTTCATGGCTTGGTAACCCAGCATTAGATCCCTGTATGATTTAGGTGTTATCATCGCAACAAAGGCATCGGCTACGGTTATGATCCTTGCACCAATGTCGATATCTGTTCCGGATAGACCGTTGGGATGACCTTTGCCGTCCCACCTTTCGTGGTGCTGCATGATACTTAAGGCAATTTCTCTTGTGTACATGAGTTCGCTCATGGCTGTTTTATAGCCGTATGCAGTGTGGGCTGCAACCGCTTGTTTTTCAATATCCGTAAGAGTTTCGGTTTTATTGAGAATTTTTTGAGGGATTTTCATCATTCCGACATCATGCAGGAGGGCTGCAATCGTTATTTCGTTAATCCTGTTTTTAGGAAGCTCAAGGGCCTCACTTAAAATTATGGCTAATATAGCCGTATTTACGGAGGAGCGGGCAATATTATCTTCCTCAAGCTCGGTTCCCAATATAAAGCCTACGCAAAGAGGCGGGTTTTTTCTGACAAGTTCTATCAACTGTGTAGCGTGATAGTTTACAGGCATATTATCTACCGGCTTTCTGGCTTTGAAATTTTCAAATATTTTTTCAAGGCTCTTTATAATATCCAAGTATTCTGTATGAAGCTGCATGGAGCGAGGGTCTTGTGTAAGTTTTAAAATACAGTCCGCAGAAATTTCTCCAATTTCTGTCCGTTTGAGTTTAGTACCGCTGATGGGGTATTCTTCCTGAACATCTTCGGCTTCATCATCCAAATCTTCAAGTTCTTCTACTTCATTAAGTTCTTCTACTTCGTCGTCTAAGGTTTCTCCCTCAGGTACAGGATCTCCTGCTGTAACTACATATTGTATTTTCCATCGTTTTAAAGTATTTAACTCACTTTCACTTAACGGCATTCCTCTCAAAAGAAACATATTTCGGCCGTCATCAAAAAATACCGGTGCCGAAAAGCGTGCTCCAATCTTTAATTCAGCAGTTTTAATTTTTTTTACCATATTTAAATCCCCTTTTAAGCTAATCCTTTTTCAGCAAAAAGGCAAAGATAGCGGCTACAGCCTTATATGTGTATTCCGGAATACATGAACCGATCTCTTGATGAATAAGAATGTTTGTCAAGGTTTCATTTTCTATAATTTTAATTCCGTGTTTTTCTGCCGCCTCTTTTATTTTTTTTTGCCGCAGCTCCTCTTCCCGATGCAGTTATTATCGGTGCCTTTGTTTGTAAAGCGTAGCTGAGGGCTACTGCACAATCAACTTTTTTGTTGTCACTTTTTGTCATAGATCCATTCTATCACAAATATAAAAAAAATCAAGATAATAAGCAAAATTTCAAGACTTTTTTTATGTAACTTGACTTAAAAGCTCTTGTTTTATTATCATAATTATAAGTGAGGCTAGATGTATGCGTAAATTAAAAAATTCATTTTCAGCAACGGCCGGAATTTTATTGATTATGCTTTTTTCGGTTTTTCTTCTTTCCGCCCGCTGTTCAAGCAATCCAGAAAATGCGGCAACTGTATATGCCGATTCCGGTCTAAGAACGGAGTTGAGCAAAGAGTCGGTTTCCGCCCTTGAAGCCCTTCAAAGAGCTAACCGTGAGCTTTCTTCGATGATTTTACCTTCCGTAATCACCCTTGATGTTATCGAAACAAGAAAGGTACAAAACAATATAGACGGTTTTCCTTGGTTTTTCTTTAACCGCCCGCAAGATCAAAAAGAAGGGCAGGGAGAAAGAGAATATGAAGCAGAGGGAATGGGTTCAGGTGTTATCGTAAGAAAGACCGGAAAAACCTATTATGCTTTGACAAATCAGCATGTTACGGGAAATGCTAAAACAATTTCCGTCATCCTCTATAACGGAGATAAGGTGCAGGGTAAATTGGTCGGTTCAGACCAACGGAAGGATGTTGCCCTTGTTTCTTTTGATTATGATAAAGATTTAAGAGTTGCCGTTTTGGGAGATTCAAATACCGTACAGGTCGGAGATCTTACATATGCAATCGGAGCTCCCATGGGCTATGTATCGACGGTTACAAGCGGTATTGTAAGTGCCGTAGGCCGTTCAGGCGGACCGAACAGAAATAATATAAACGACTTTATCCAAACGGATGCCGCAATAAATCAAGGTAACTCAGGCGGCCCCCTCGTCAATATTTACGGCGAGGTTATAGGCATAAATAACTGGATTGTTTCATCAAGCGGCGGATCCCAAGGCCTTGCCTTTTCGATTCCCATAAATAACCTTAAAAAAGCTATTGACGATTTTATTAATTCCGGTGAAATAAAATACGGCTGGCTCGGTGTTCAGCTTCTTGAGATAAACGATAAGTTTAGGGAGAGCTTAAACTTAAAGGATATCGAAGGTGCCTTTGCAGGACAGGTATTTTTAGGTTCGCCTGCCGATAAGGGCGGCATAAAACCCGGAGATTATATTACAGAGGTCAATTCAACAAAGGTTAAAAATGTTGACGATATTTTGCGTATTATTGCCGACTTAAAACCGGGTGAATCTTCTTCTTTTAAGATTTTAAGAAAAGGAAAAGAAATTTCTGCTACGGTGAAAATCGAAGAAAGGGATGAAAAAAATGTGGCCGATTCTTCCAAACTGTGGCCGGGCTTTGTTCCTTCACCTTTAACGGACGAGGTTATAAAACAATTAGAGCTTAAAAAAGGTCAAAACGGAGTTTTGGTAACGAATTTACAACCTAAGAGTCCTGCTGCCGTTATGAGCTTGCAGCCCGGGGATATTATAGTAACGGTCAACGGAAAAGATGTTAAAGATGTTTTGAGCTTTTATGATGAGCTTTCAAGCACAAAGGGTGAAATTTGGTTTGACTTTATAAGAGAAGGTCACAATCTGGTTACCCCAAAGATTAAAAGATAACGACATTCTTAAATAATTTTACCTCCTTTTTGGGCTAAGGCGGCATTTAAAACAGTGCTGTTTTAGCCCTCCTTTTTTAATGCCTTAAATTCCAATATTATGTTAAAAATCAATATTAAAAAGATACTGACAGGAAACCAATCCTTATAAGAAGCATAAAATGTTTTTTTGTGTTCATAAATGGGGACTTCAGTGTAAAGGGAATCGGCTTCAAAAAGCGGCATATCTGCAAGGATTTGTCCCTTAGGACCTACTACCGCAGAGTAGCCTGAGTTGGTTGAGCGCACCAAAGTTGTTCTAAGCTCTATGGCTCTAAAATGGGCAATTACGAAGTGCTGGTATTCTGCACTCTTTGTTTTAGACCAAGAATCGTTTGTTATGTTTATAAGAACCTCGCTTCCGGTATTGTGTAAATTAAGGCATACTGAAGGAAAAGCATCTTCAAAACATATAGGAACGGTAAAATTAACCGTATGTCCTTCGGAATTTTTGATACTAAACATCTTATACTCAGTTCCCGGATTCCAGCCTGAAGAAAATCCTACCAGCTTGTCAAAAAAACTGGCAACAAGGGGATTGTCGACAAAGGGAATATACTCTGCAAAGGGGACTAGTTTGATTTTAGAATAAATGTCTAAAATTTCTCCCTTGGGAGATAAAAGATAGGCTGCGTTAAAATGTTTTTTTCCGTCTATGTATGGGGATCCTACTACTATTGGAGTACCGATCTCGGCTAAAAACCTTGTAAAGGGGCCGCTGTACGGAATAAACCTGTAAAAATCCTCGTTATCCTTATACGGCACGACCAAAGATGATTCGCTCCAGACGATTAGATCCGGTTTTTTGTTTGCATTGAAGACGGCCTTGCGGCTTAATGTTTGAGAGGTTTGTATGTTTTCTTCAAACTGCGAGTTATCCCAAGGGTCTGCATTTTGCTGGACTATTACGGTGTTTAAAAAGGTTTTAGGCTGCATTTCGGTAGATAAAATTTTTATCCCGTAAATATTGATAATTAAAACTAAAAGAGCCGTAAAAATCATGGGCTTTTTGATTTCTTTTAAGCCGTTAAAAAATCCGGCTGAATTTGCCGAAACTGCATAGTGTTGTAAGAGCTCGCCCAAGCATCCTGCGATAAGCGGAACAAGAAACGAAAGGCCCCAAACTCCCGTTATGTCTACAAACTGAATGAAGGGCTTTAGATTAAAGCATATCATAGGCGTTGTTCCCCAAGGATAGGCTAAAAAGCCTGTAGATTTGGAAAATTCCCAGAGGAGCCACATTCCTGCAAAGTAAAAAGGTCTTAAATTTTTGTTTTTTTGAAGAGCGTGATACATCAAAAAACCGAATGGTATGGGCATAAAAAAATATGTAAGAGTGCTGGCTCCAAGGGTAAAGACCGCAAAATCTTCAAAAAATGCAAGCCAAAAGCCTGACATTAAATGTAAAAAGGCTGCAAAAAAACCGTAAAGGATGGCCGCTTTTTTATGTGAACCGCAATTTAGCAGGGTGTAATATACCAATACTAATCCTGAAAAACCTGCAAGAGCAGAGCCGAAATTTAAGATTTCGTTAGGAATTCCGAGAGAAAATAGGGCTGCAGATATAAAAATACTTAAAAAAGATAAAAAAAAGTGCATATTTATATATCTATTTAATCATTTTTCTTGAAAAATTTCAATATAACGAGTATTATATAATTATGCAAAAAATAGTTACATTTCATATTGACGAATATGGAGATGAGCCTGAAGTATGTGCTGCCGCCCCGGGGCGTTTTCATCTTCTAGGTGAGCATACATGGTTTGCTCAAGGAAATACTCTTTCTATGAGCATCAACCACTATTTGTATGCTTGTGCATCGAGACGCAGCGATAATAACTTTAGGCTGTTTTCAATTTCGCTTAATGAGCGGAAAAAAATATCCTATTCCGGTCTCAGGTATAAGAGGGAAGACCGATGGGCTAATGCAGTTAAGGCCGTTATTTCTGCATTTAATGATTTCGGATATCAAATATCAGGTTTGAATTTTACCATTTTGTCAGAAATACCTGCCGATGCGGGCTTGGGAACCCCCAATGCTCTTAAAACGGCTACGGCTCTTATCTTACGGAAGATGTTTGCTCCCAAACTAACAAAAAGCGATTTGGTCGATATTCTTGAACATGCAAATGTTCAGCACCTAAACACCTATGCGCATAGAGCGGATATTTTATGTGCTCTCTTTGCAAAATCCAATCACTGTGTGCGGACCGATCACCGAAAAAAAACTGCGGATATTTATCCCTTCCCTATCGAAGGTCATTCAATCATATTGACCGATTCCCGAGTACCGCGTATAATTGCCCGCGAAGAACTGACAGCCCGATTGGATGAATGTGTGGAGGCCTATGAGCTGGTAAAAAAACAGCCGGATATGCCCAAAAACATGATGCATCTAACCGAAAAAATGCTTGAAGAGATCGATATACCCGAATCGGTGCGTAGAAGGGTTACCTATATTATCAGAGAGTCTTTAAGTGTAGATGAAGCTGTGGATGCTCTCAGGCGTAAAGACAATATCATGCTTTCGCGAATCTTAAACCGTTCCCATGACGGACTCAGAGACCGCTTTGAGATTTCTTGTCCCGAATTGGATTGGCTGGTAAAGCGCTCCCTTGAGTTTATGGAGCCTTCGGTAACCAACCTTGTTTGTTCAAGAATGACAGGAAAGGGCTTCGGCGGCTGTACCTATACAATTCTTAAAGATGAAGATGCACAAGCTTATATAGAAAAAGTTGGAGACTATGAAAGAATTTTCGGATTTAAGCCTTTGATATACAAGGCTAAGCCTACAGGCTGCGCAAGAACCTTTTGATAAGGATTTAAGAAAGTGGAATTTTTAAGTGTGCTGCTCTGCTATTGTGTAAAAAGTTTTTTTTCTGTATAATTTGAAAAAAGGGGAGGGGTTCATGTATTCCGAATTAAAAGAGGGTGTAAATCTATATAACAAAAAAGACTATCAGGAAGCCTTAGTTTTCTTTTTAAGTGTCAGTACGGAAGATGCTCTTATCAAAATCGAAATAAATTATTATATTGGCCTTATATATTCCCGCTTGTCGGAGTATGAACAAGCTCTTGAATATCTTGAACAGGTTGTTACAGCAAGCAAGGATATTGCAAAGGTTTATCAATGCAGATTGATTTTAGCCTTTATCTATGCAAATACAGGCCGAACCAGACTGGCAGAATTTGAGCTTTCAAAACTTATTGAAGCCGGCTATGAGTCGGTGCAGGTTTACTCTTCATTAGCCTATGTTTATTATGAACACCAAGAAACCGAAAAGGCTATCGGCTATTACGAAAAAGCCTTAAAGGCCGCTCCCGAAAACAGCACAGCCCTGAACGGCCTTGCCTATATTTTGGCCGAAACGGATATGGATCTGACCCGCTCCTTGCTTCTTTGCAAAAAAGCCGTAGAAAAGCAGCCCGAAAATCCGGCTTATTTGGATTCTATGGCTCTAATCTACCATAAGATGGATCTCGCCTCGGAAGCAAAAACCTATATTACTAGGGCAAAGGAAAAATTACCCGATAATAAGATTATACTCAAACACTTTGACATGATAACTTCTGGTGCAAGGGAGGCTTAAGATGAAGGTCGGTATAAGATTTCGTATAATTGTTTTTGCAATTTTAGCTTTGTTTGTCCTTCCTATTTTTCCGCAGGATAAGAATTTTACCGATAAGCCGTCCTCGTCGGATAAGAGGGTTGCTTCAGAAGAATTCAGACGGGGCGTTCAAGCCTATTACCGCGGCACTTTTAACGAGGCTATTCTATTATTCGAAAAAGCCCTTTCTTATCTACCTAGCGAGCCCTTAATTTTGGACTGGCTCGGCAAGGCTTATTACAGCTCCGGGGTTGAGGGTGCTGCCATGACTCAGTGGGAATTGGCCGAAGCGGCCGGTTACGGCGGAATGCTTTTAAAAAATAAGATAGAAATTTTAAAAGAATCGAGGAGCCTCACCCCCTATGCTTCCGATAACATGAAATATGTAGAAAACTCGTCTTTTAGCTCGAAGAACGGCAGCATAGAACTTTTCCGCCAGCCTCTTTCGGTAGCTGCCGTTTCTGACGGCTCCTTTTGGATGACGGCCTACGGTTCAAACGAGCTTTTGCATTTTAATGTAAACGGTATAATTTTAGATAGAACCCGCGGCCCCATTCAAGGCTTTGACAGGCCCTTCGATGTTATCGCCTTATCGGACGGGAATCTCTTGGTTTCGGAATTTGCTGCCGACAGGCTTTCTCTTCTTGATAAAAACGGTTCTTTTATAAAATCTTTCGGAACGCGGGGCAGGGGAAACGGGGAATTTATAGGCCCTCAGTTTTTGGCCTCGGACGATTACGGAAATATCTATGTTTGTGATTTTGGAAATGCAAGAATTGTAGTTTTTTCTTCTGCAGGAGAGCCTCTTTTTACCTTTGGAAAAAAGAGCGGTCTTTTCGGGGGCTTTACGGCTCCTTCGGGCATAGCTGTAGTTGACGGACTTGTCTATGTTGCCGATTCGGTAAAGGGTGCCGTTTACACATTTGATACGGCCGGCAACTTTGTGCAATCCCTTTTGCCTGATGGAACATTAAAACAAATAGAGTCTCTTAGAGAATGGAACGGTAATCTTGTTGCCTCTGCAGGGAACAAGGTCTACCTTATCGACATTGCTTTTTCGACAATAAGCGAGTTGACTAGTTTGGGAAATGTTCCTACCAATATTACGGCCGCAGTTCCCGATGTAAACGGAAGTCTTCTTTTGATAGATCATAAAAATCAAAAGGTCGAAATAACCTCAAGAATAAATGAACTTGCAGGCGGCCTTTTTGTATTGATAAAAAAAATCTACTCCGATAAATTCCCTGATGTTTTGATTGAAGTAAGCGTCCAAAACCGGGACGGAAAGCAGATTGTAGGCTTGACGCAGGATAACTTTATCATCACGGAAGGCAACAGGCCTGTTGCCGATTATAGCCTTACAGGTTCTTCTTATCTTAATAAAACCTGTGACATAGCCGTCATTGTAGAAAGATCTCCTAACTCCTTAAAGGAAAAGGCCTTGATAGAGGCAGCCTTAAAGGAGATTGCAGAAGCCATGCAGGGCAGGGGAAGGATAAGCCTTATTTCGGCCTCTTCTATTCCCTCTCTTGAAGGAAAATTCTCTCCCGCCGACTTGATGACCCTGCCTAACCGCATAAAGGCTCCGGCCTCTACTGATTGGAAATTCGATCTTGCCTTACGCCTTGCCGTAGGAGAACTGATAAATGCCGAACAAAAAAGAGCTGTTCTTTTTTTGAATTTCAGCGATCCTAATTCGGATAATTTTAAGCAATATAATTTAAACGATCTTGCTTCATATATGAAAAATAACAATATACATTTTTACCCGATTAGCTTAAAAAAGGGAGCTCCGGCCTCCGAAATGAGTTATCTTGCAAAAAAGACGGGAGGTAAGGCTGCATATATCTATGCCGAAAAGGGTTTAAAACCTCTTATTGATGACATTATAGAACAGCCCTTAGGAATGTATCAGCTTAAATATACTTCTACAATGCCCACAGACTTCGGCCGGGCTTTTTTACCTGTAGAAGTAGAAGTTCAACTTTTAAAAAGATCCGGCCGAGATGAAATAGGTTACTTTGCTCCTTTGGAGTAGGGATTGATATAGACATCCATCTGTGGGAAGGGTATTTTGATTTCGGCTTCTTCAAACAGCTCGTTTATCAGCTTAAACACGGAATTCTTTATTACAAGAAAGTCTTCATTTGCTCCCCAAGCATAAAAGGCGACTTCTATGCCGGAATTTGCATAAACCGACCATAAAATAAAGGGTTCGGGGTCTTGTAAAATTTGCGGTACACGGTTCGGGATTTCCATTAAAACGGCTTCTACCTTTTCCATATCGCTGCCGTATGCAATGCTTATCTTTGTTTCAATTCTCCTTATCGGAAGGCTTGAGTAGTTTATCAGGTTTCCCTTGATGACTACCTCGTTCGGAATACGCACTATGTTTCCGTCAAGGGTTTTTACTCTGATGGCCATAAAATCGATTGATTCCACATTTCCCGTTATGTCGGCAAGCTGGATGCGGTCGCCTACCTTAAAGGCTTTTTCGGCAAGGACAAAGAAGCCAGAAATTATGTTTGATACCGAGGTTTGTGCTGCAAAACCTATGGCAACACCGGCGATACCGGCAGCTCCGACAAAGGCATTTATATTTATACCGAGCTTTTTGAATATTGTCATCAAGATAACCGCCAGACAGGTGTATTGGAGAATCTTTGTTATAAGGTTCTGAATTGCAGGACTTACCTTGTTCTCTGTAATTTTTTTAAGCGATTTAATTATAATTTTAAAAAAGATGTATGTAATTAAAATTATCCCAATGAGGGACAAAATAGACATAAAAAAGGGCAACGTAAAGTTTGCTCTAAAAAAACTTTGTATCTGTTCTAAGCTTATATTCATTTTGTTAATTTATCAAATTTTTTGTAAAGAGCCAATAGGTAGACAAAGCTCGGTATTTATAGTATAAAATAATATGAAGTACGGTATTTCTGCTATAGCATTTGACATTGATGGTACGCTTTATCCTTCATGGCGTTTTCATTTACGCATAATTCCCTTTCTTGTAAAGCATTTTACAATTATGTCTGCTTTTAACAAGACCCGAAAAGATATTCGATTATGGCAGGAAAAAAATCCCGATAAACTTTTAAACAACTTTTTTGATTTTCAGGCAGAAATCTTGGCAAAATATGCAGGAAAGAGCCAGGAAGATGTTAAGCATTTTTTGGAAATCCAAGTTTATGAGGGTTGGAAAAAGCGTTTTGCACGGATAAGGCCTTACTTTTTTGCAAAAGAATCTATAGAAGAATTTAAAAGGAGAGGTCTTAAAATAGCCCTTCTTTCAGATTTTTTACCGGAACAAAAAAATGATGTATGGGGGATTTTGCCTCTTTGTGATGCATCCTTTGGAACAGAGGCTATCGGGGCCTTAAAGCCTTCTACTCTTCCATTTAAAAGACTGGCTGATGCCCTTGATCTGCCTTGCGATAAGATTTTATATGTGGGAAACAACCTAAAATATGATGTTGCAGGAGCCAAGGCTGCAGGAATGTACACGGCATGCATAAAGAGCAGATTGTTTATTTTATTTAAAAAAATTTTTGCTCAAAAAGATAATGAAAAACCTGATATTTATTTTTCAAACTATCGCCAATTATTGAAATTTATGATATAATCTGATATTATAAAAAAAAGGGTGGGACTTTTTAATGAATTATATTCTATTCAATCTTATCACATTGGTAATTTGTGTGGGTATCATTATTGCTTTTAGACAAAGCGATAAAAGTAACCGATCTATCGAAAAAGCAAAAAAATATGGAGATAAAGTAAAGGAAGATCTTGAAGCTTTTGTAAACGAAAAAAATTCTACTTTAAGCGATCTTTCCACAGAATTGACCGTGCAGCAAAGTAAGGCTATTGCGACGGTAAAACGCCTTGATGAGTTGCGGGCCGATTTTTTGGAGCAAACTAAGACGGTAGAAGAACGCTCTGCCGCTATTCGGAATATTGATAGATATATTACCGAATCTGAACAAACAATTCAAAAACTTATGGATATGACGGCCTTGGCAGAAAAAAACCTAGCGGAAATTACAAGAGAAGCGGACTTTGTCGATTCGCTTGCAAGATCCATCAATAATGCAAGGACTCAGCTCAATAATCTCACCGAAAGTATTCCCGAATTAAAACAAAATTTTGCCGCCGAGGCCGATGCAAAATTAAGTGAATATAAAAGCAAAATATTGGATGAAATGGGCCTTGTAATTGATGATGTTGAAAACCGCCTTGCCTCCGCCCAAAAGGATACCGGAGACTTGTTGGAAGTGACGGCTATTAAACTTCAGGATTTATATAAAGAAGCTTATAACGCTGCTGCGGACAAGGCCGGAGCTCTTCAAGAGGCCGCATTTGCCAAATTAAAAGAAGAAACTGCGGAAAGGGTTCAAAGCTACCGTAAAGAATTTGAAGAAACTGCGGCAGAGATTGAAGCTCAGATGGATGACAATCTAACCATGACAAGACAGATTGCTTCAGAATTTAAATCGGAATGGGAAACTCAGGCAAATGACTATCTTGCACAAATGCAATCGGAATTTTCGCAAGCCGAACAAAATATTTCTTCGCGTCTAAATTCCATATCCGAAAAATTAAAAGAAACGGAAGACTCGGTTTCGATGAGATCGGATGCTCTTTCCTCAGATTTAAGTCAAACCGAAGCTACAATGAGGTCGCAGTTTAACACCCTTGCTGCAAATTTTCAGGATAACATAAATTCCCTTTCCAAGGTTACAGACAAAAAATTAAATGAATTTAGGATCGAGACTGAAGAGAGGTTTACCAAATTCGAAAAGGCCATTGAAAATGTCGACAACCTAAAAGAAGAAATCGAAAAATCTCAAGTGCTTATTAAAAATGAGATGACGGCCGAATTCTCTTCTTATGTAAATTCTGCAAAACAAAGTCAGCAAAACTTTTTTAACGAGTTTACAAATAATTCCGAAAAAATACGCGAACGCATGAAGGCCATTGATGCAGGTATAGATGATCTTAAGGCCAAGGCCTACACAAATGTTTCTGAAAAACTTAAAATGTTTGAAGACGACTTCTTTGCGGATCTTGCAAAGAGGAGCGATGCTATAAACTTAAGCTTTGATCAATGGAAAGAAGATGTTTCCGCCAACATGACCCTTCTTGCTTCAGAAAATGAATCGGCAAGGAAGGATTTGGAAGAAAAATATAAGGCTGATCTGCGTGTAAGACTGGGTCAGGCTGCCGAGGAATATAAGGCTCTTTTTTCCAAGCTGGATGAAAAGGTTAAAAATGTTGAGGCCGGATTGGATTCCCGCATTTCTGCGATGGATGGCTCTGTAGAGGAATCTATCGAATCATTCCGTGAAAATGTAAATCAGATAAAGGCCAAGGCTGCACAGCAGCTTGAAATCGAACTTTCGGCATATAAGGAGCATATTCAGACCCTTATGACTGATCAGAGCAAAGAGCTTGAAAACACATCAAAGCTCTTGCAGGAAAAACTTGTTTCAATTAAACAAGAATCTGAAGACAAGTTTGAAACAATTAAAAAAGACTTTGAGACTTGGAAGAGCCGTACGGATCAGCAGTTTACCGATGCCCGAACCTTCTTTGATGAGAAGATTACTAACTTCGGTCATTTGACTGAAAATGCCATTAAAAATCTTGATACCAAGTATAATGCCCAGTACAAGGACTTTATAGCAAAAAGCGGCGATGCGTTTAACGGTATTCAAACTAAACTTAATGCTGTCGATACCAAGGTCGCTTCGGCAAACAAATCGATTGATGAGCATGTTTCCGAAATTACAACCCGCTTTAATACTGATGCAGAAAAGTTAAATCAGGTAATCAATAAGAAAATTAAGGATGCATCTTCTGAGGCTGAAAAATCTGTTCAGGGCATCAACGATATGATTCTTGAAGTCAGAAACCGCCTTGATGAAACTCAGGATAAGGTCCGGGAAAAGATACAATCCGATTCTGACCGCTTAAATTCAGTCCTGGAAGAAATAGACAAAAAACAAAACGACTTTATTACTCAAACAAAGGTCTTTGAAAAAGCTGATGAGTTAAAAGGGGCTTTAGAAAAAGATATTGCTTCTTTGAAAAACGAGGTTACTAAATTTGAAATTTACCAAAGCAAAATGGAAGATCTTTCTATTCAATATGAGAAGGTTACTCATTTGGAAGAAGAAGCCAAACAAAAAGTAAACCGCTTTATGACCGAGCGTAAAAATATTGAGCTTCTTGAAGGCGAGTTTATCAAACTTAATGCTCTTTCGGATTCCATGGATAAAAAAATCGTGGAGCTTACTGCCGTAAATGATGACTTGCAGCAATATCAAGTGCAAATTAGAAAACTTGAAGAGAGTATCGGTGATGTAAATACCCGTTATGAAAGGCTAGAGAAAAAAGATGCCGTATTAAATCAAACCCTTGCAAGCATTGATTCCGCTTTTGAAAATTTAAAAGAGCTTGAGTTAGATATAAAGAAATTTAAGGCTGAAGTAAGCATCATTCCTCCCGATATAGAAAGGATAAAAACTACTCTCGAAACTCTTTTATCAAATCAGGACAGGGCAGAGCTTGTTTGTGAAAAGATAGAAAATGTAGATTCCGCATTATCCGATTTGGATGCCAAGATGGATAACCTAAAGCAGGCTAGAAGCTGGCTTGCTGCAACAGAAACAAGGCTTAAGGAAATTTCTGACGAGTCCGAAGCTCAGCTAAAACTTATGTCTGACCTTTTTAAGGGAGAAAAACCGGAAAGGAACGAAAGCGGAAGTCCTTCAGCAAGTACAAAAGAAAATGTATTGAAACTTTCCCGTCAAGGATGGAAAAGTAATGAGATTGCAAAGGCTTTAAATTTATCGATAGGGGAAGTAGATCTTATTCTTGAGTATACTAACAAAATATAAGGCATGAGGCAAGGGCGGCAACGGCCTTGCCCCTTCCTATTATTCCTATACCTTCGCCGGTTTTTGCCTTTATAAAAATTTGTTCTTTTTGTATTTTTAAAATTCCGGCGATTGAATTTCTTATTTCTTCGCGGAAAGGCAGTATTTTCGGTTCTTCTATTATTATTACGCAGTCAATGTTTTGGATTTTCCAGCCTTGTGCTCTTATTTTTCCCCACACTGTTGATAGAAGCTCTGCAGAATTTGCGTCCTTCCATTTTTTATCGCTTGGCGGAAAAAATTCTCCTATGTCTCCCATGCCGCAGGCACCTAGGAGTGCATCGGTTATAGCGTGGAGAAGGACATCTCCGTCCGAGTGGGCTTTTTCACCCTTTTTAAAAGGAATATGAATGCCGCCGATCATAAGTTTTTTTCCTCTGACTAATCTGTGTAAGTCGTAGCCCAGGCCTGTTCTCATTTTATATCTTCCTTAAAAGTTATTTTTTTGTTGGAGACTTCTCCGGCACAAATAAAAACCTCTCCGGCAAATTCTCCGTAAATTTCGCTGTCATCGGTGTATTCTTTTCCGCTTCCCAAGGCTTGTTTGTGAGCGGCGAGTATTTTGTCAAAGTCGAATCCTTGAGGGGTTTGTACCGAATATACCGAGCTTCTTTTTAGGTGTTGAATTATCTTACCGGATTTGTCTGCAATTTTTTGCGTATCTACTGCTTGATAGCCGGGAATTACCGCACCGGTATTGCAGACCTCATTCGCAACTTGTTTTATAAGCTCGCAGCTGACCCATGGGCGGGCACCGTCATGGATCAATACAAATTTAAAAACGGCTTCTTTTTTTTCTTTAAGTTCTTCGAGCTTTAACAAGGCCTTAAAGACTGAATTCTGCCTTGTATCGGCTCCGGCAGTAAAAACTATTTTTGTATTTTTTTCTGCGAGATTTTTTTCGATTCTTTTATCTTGAAAAATCATATTATTTGCTTCGAAAATATCGTCGGGAGGAACGGTAATCACTATGACTTCAAACAGCTGTGTTTTTAAAAATTTTAAAATGCATTCGGAGAGGACTGTAGCATTCTCTCCGAATTCGGGTAATCTTAAATATTCTTTTTTTGTATTTAAATTCATCCTTTGAGATTTGCCCGCCGCAGTTATTACGGCAGCAAATCCTAAATTTTTAATCGTCTTCATACATATCGGAATCTTCTATGTCGTCTTCGTCCATATCGTCAAATTTTTCATCATCGTTTACGATTAAATCATCATCTTCGTCATATTCGTCTTTGAATTTTTTCTATGGGACCTCCGAGAGGTTCAAGGTGCAAGTGTATAGAGGCCTCTACTTCGGTCTTTGTCATTTTTAATGCAGCTGCTATTTCGTCTTGAAAAATTCTATAGGCTGAGTCGTAGAGCTTTCTTTCCTGAATGGGGAGCTCCTTTGTTTTGCTTCGCTGATATAGGGAGCGTACAACAGATGCCGTGTCCAATATCTTTCCGCTTTTAAATAAATCCATATTCATTTGATAGCGTGCCTTCCAATCTATAGGGATCGGCTCAAAATCTTCGGATAGGAATTTGAGGGCGGCTTCTGCTTCTGCCTTTGTTACTATACGCCTTATACCGAGATTATCAATTCCCGTCGTGGGTACCAAAACCGTCATATCCGAATCTGCAAGGTAGATAACATAATAGTCTATAACCTCGCCGGCAATTTCTTTTTTGGTAATATCGGTAATAGTTCCTACACCCTGCCCGGGATAAACGACAACTTCTTTTGCTGAAAAAACAAATTTCTTACTCATATGTTCGAAGATTATAGCATAAATATCTTTTTTAGTCTACGAGGCTGAAATTTAGCTCACGGCTTACGCACGAAAAAAAATAGCCGATATTTAAAGTATGAAAACATTAAAAGAATATTTTAACGAACTTAATGATAATCGTCAGTCTGGCAAAGTAAAACATCTAATCAGTGAAATATTGGTAATAGCACTGTGTGCTGTTTGTAGCGGAGTTCAAACTGTATTTGAAATAGGGGAATTTGCCGAAGTAAAAAAGGATTAGCTAAAAAATGAGGTAGGACTCTTGTTAGAAAATGGCGTTCCTTCGCACGACACCATAGGAAGAGTCCTTGCGATGATTAATCCCAAACAATTTCAAAGCCTTTTTATCTCGTGGATTGAACAATCCCTTAATATTCCAGCAGGTTCATACATTCACATTGATGGAAAAACATTACGTGGAAGTGCAAGTGAACAAAGCAAGGGCATTCATTTAGTAAGTGCATTTGCTCACGAAGCGGGAGTTGTACTAGGACAAATAAAATGTGCTGAAAAATCGAATGAAATCACAGCAATTCCTGAACTCCTTAACCTTTTAAAACTAAAAAGCTCGATAATTACTATAGATGCCATGGGTTGTCAAAAAGAAATAGCAAAAGAAATCACAAAGAAAAAATGTGATTATGTATTGGCTCTAAAAGAAAATCAACCGGCAGCGTATAATGATGTAAAAGATTATTTTTCTATAGAAGATAAAGACTTTCAAAACACACTTTTAAGATTTGAAACCTTGGATATAGGGCATGGCAGAGAAGAAAAAAAGAGAATACTTTCTTTCTTCTAATATAAACTGGTTTGCAGATAAGAATAAATGGGCAAATTTAAAGAGTTTTGGAATGGTCAAAAGCACTGTAAGGTGCAAAGGCAAACAATACAGTGAAAAGCGTTACTTTATTAGCAGTATAGAGGATATAAATGAGTTTGTAACAGCTGTAAGAACACATTGGACAATAGAAAACACCTTACACTGGTCGCTGGATGTAATATTTAGAGACGATGAATGTCAAATTCGAGAAAAAAATACTGCTGAAAACATAGCAATTTTAAGGAGGATTTGCTTTAATCGAATGAAAATGTATCAAAACGGTAAAACTCTGAAAAGGAAGAAAATGCTTTGTACTTTTGATGATTCATTTAGGTTTAATGTTTTATTTAGCTAAGGAATTCATGCGTAAGCCGTGAATTTAGCTGTACGAGAAATCGCTGTCGCCTATAAATTCGCGCAAGATCGATTGCCCATGTACAAAACTGGCCGGAAGAGGTAAAAAGTTTCCTAAAAATGTTAATAGCCGCGATGCTTCGTTGTATTCTTTTTGGTTTGGTTTTACCGCCTTTAAAAGAGGTTCTGCATAGACTTTTAAGACTGCAAGCTCGTAGTCCAAAGCCGTGTTAAAGACTGCATCGGCATTTCCTTGGAAGGGGAAAATATATTTTGATTCTCCGCTTCGTACATCGCCCCACATTCCTATTGTCCTTGAAGCCGGACTTCCTCTGAATTGGGCATCCCGCACTATTCGTCTTATAAGCCTGTTGTCCGAGGTCGGGATGCGGTTGTGGTCATCCAAATTAAGCTGTGTAAGGGCCGAAAGATATACCTTAAATTTTAGTGACTCGTCTATTTTTGCCGTAAGTTTATCGTTGAGAGCATGGATTCCTTCCAAGATAAAGATAGTGTTTTTTTCGGGAGTGAACATCTTGCCTTCAGGACGGCGGGAACTTATTTTAAAATCGTAGGACGGCATTTCAACCGTTTCTCCATTGAATAAACGGAGGAGAACATCGTTTAAAAGATCAATGTCCAAGGCTTCAACACATTCAAAGTCGGGCCTCCCGTCTTCTTTTTTCGGCGTTTTGGCTATGCCTAGGTAAAAATCATCAAGGCTTATAACCTTGGGTACGTAGCCGAGAACCTTAAGCTGCATTGACAGCTTTTTTGCCGAAGTAGTTTTGCCGGAACTTGAAGGTCCTGCTATCAGAATTACCCTTGCAGTTTTTTTAGCCGTTACTTGTTTTGCAATTTCGGCAAGTTTGTTGTTTTGGAGTATCTCGGTAATTTCTACATAATCTTTTATTTTCCTAGAAGTGATTAAATCGTTTAATTGGCCTACCGAGGAAACTCCTACGAGTTTTCCCCATTGCTTATACTCTTTATAAATTTCAAAAAGATGGGGTATATCTTTAAATTCGGAAAGTTTTGCAGGGCATGAGGTTTTCGGAAAGCGGAGTAAAAAGCCGTTATCATAGGGCATTACATCAAAGACCTTGACTTCTCCTATTCTGTCCATAAGGGGTTGAAAATAAAGATCCTCATAAGTACCTAAGCGGTTTATTAAAATTCGCGGCTTACTGGTATAGTTTAAAAGCCTGTAGGTATCCGGCTGATTTGAGTTTTCGAACTTTTCCAAGGCTTCTTCATACGAAAGCCAATGGGTATCGATAGGCATATCTTGAGCAACCATTTCATCCATTTTTGCCTTGATAGCCTTAAAGTCGACCTTACCCGAATTTTTTTCCTTCAAGGGTGTAATAATAACCGTAATCCAAACTATGTCCCATTAAAAGCCGCAAGCCGGGGTATAGCTCTTTTGCTGCAGCAGCCAAAATAAGGCAGAGTGTTCTTCGGTAAAAATTTGATCCCTCACGATCTGTTAATTTTACCGGTTCAATCTTTGATTGTACATCGATGGTTTTGTTCAATGGAACTACCAAATTGTTGACCTTTATACCTACTATCGGAACAGCCGATGCCGGAAAATATTGCACCAGCTCCCGGGCCGTTACAGGATGAACAAATTCTTTTTGATTTCCGTCAGGAAAGGTTATTTTAAATGAAGCCATAAGACACTCCTAGAAATTAAGTTGTACTATATCAATTATAGCATATTTTTTATAAAAGTCCAGCTATTGACTGTTTTTTAAAAGATTGATAATCTTATGCTTTAATATTCAATATTTATAAGGATTTATTCTATGAAATTTATTAAAAATTTTACTCTCATTTTATGCTGTGCCTTTCTTTTGTTTGTGTTTACATCCTGTCAGGAAAAAAAGGCTGAATCTGAGTCTTCTTCCGAAGGTAATGCCGCCGAGGCAAAAGAAGATATTTCGGTAAGCGAAGATGAGGTAGGTTATGCCTTCGGCGTTATCATTGCCCAAACCGTAAAGCAAGACGGTATAAAAGTTAATCCTAAGCATATTTTAAAAGGTTATAATGCGGCCATGGCCAAGGATTTTAAGGAAACCGGTCTTCAGGATGCTCAGATGGTTTTAAATAAGGCCTTTCAAATAGCTCAAATGGAAAAAGCTGCAAAATCTCTTGAGGAAGCGAATGCCTTTTTGGAAAAGAACAAGGCTAAAGAAGGTGTTATGGTTACCGAATCGGGTTTACAGTATGAGGTGCTTTCAAAGGGTAAGGATGAGATCTATCCTTCAGAAGCCGATGAGGTTGAAGTAAACTATATCGGAAAACTCATTGACGGAAATGTTTTTGATGATTCATATAAAAGCGGTTCAAGTGTAAAGATTCAGTTATCAAGGGTTATTCCCGGCTGGAAAGAAGGCTTGCAGCTTATGAGCCCCGGTTCAAAATTCAGACTTTATGTTCCGCCTGCATTGGGCTATGGCGAGCAGGGAATTGTTCAAGGTTCTGCCATTATAATTCCCGGCAATGCTGTGTTGATATTTGACATTGAGCTTTTAAGTATCTCACCCAAAAAAGAATCGTCAAAAAAATAGTCTTTTGATGTATTTAAAAAAAAAAAGAGTTTTGTACTTTTAGGCAAAACTCTTTTTTTATGCGGATCTTAGTTTTTAGATTTCTCTTTCAGTTTTGCTTTATTCCAAAATTCTTCCATTTTTTCAGAATTTTCAGGTAAAAGGTCAAAGCCGTTTTTTTTCATCTCAGCTTCGACAAATCTAAAACGGCTTTCAAATTTTTTGTTTGCGTGCATTAGGGCCAGTTCGGGATCTATCTTTAAAAATCGGGCTGCGTTTACTGCAACAAAAAACACATCTCCTATCTCGTCTTCCATAGCGGACTGAGAACCCGATTTAACGGCTTCGGCAAATTCTTCCGTTTCTTCCTTTATTTTTTCGATGACTCCTCCTATTTCGTTCCACTCAAAGCCTGCCTTTGCAGCTTTTTTTGAAATCTTTAAGGCCCTAAGCATGGGCGGAAAGTTTTTAGGGATGGAATCCAAAATCGATTCAGCCTTAGGTTTTTCGATTTTTTCCTTTATGTTTTCCCATTGGTTTAAAACCGATTCCGGGGTCGAAGCCTTTTTATCGCTTTCAGGGCCTTCATAGCCCTCCGTTTCTCCGAAGACATGGGGGTGCCTTCTTATGAGTTTTTCTGTCAGGTTTTTCATAACGTCGGCAGCCGAAAAAAGCCCTTCCTGTTCGTACATATACGAAATCATAAGTACGTTTAAAAGAACATCTCCGAGCTCTTCTTTTACGTGTTCCGCATCCTTGCCGGAAGTCTTGTGTTCTTCTACTGCATCGGCGGCCTCATAGGCTTCTTCCAAAAGGGGCCGACGCATACTCATCGGTGTTTGAGCTATATCCCATGGACAGCCTCCGGGGCCTCTTAATCTTTTAATTACATTAAAAAGAGCTTCAAAGCTCTCAATCGCTTGTGAATTTTCCATAATGACAAGCATTATAGCAAAAAGATCCGATAATTGACAAGCTGTTGCCCTTGTGCTAAACTAATGTCATGATGGATTTTAGTAGAAAACTGCCTATAGGTGTACAGAGTTTTAAGGTATTGCGTGATGATAATTATCTCTATGTAGATAAGACCGAATATATTTATAAATTAGCCTCTACAGGACGTGTTTATTTTTTAAGCCGCCCGAGAAGGTTCGGAAAAAGCCTTTTTCTTTCGACATTGGAAGCTTATTTTTTAGGAAAAAAAGAATTGTTTAAGGGCCTCGCAATCGAAAAACTTGAAGAAGCCGAAAAGGGAAAAAGAGAAATTTGGCAGGAGTATCCCGTTTTTTACTTGGACTTTAATGTCGGAAAATATGACTGTATTGAAGCTTTGAATACCAATTTTAATGTGTTTTTGTCCGATTTAGAAGAAAAATATGGGACATCCAGGGCTGAGGATAATTTTGCAAAACGCTTTGAAGGCCTTTTAAAAAGAGCTTATGAAAAAACAGGAAAACAGGTAGTTGTACTTATAGACGAGTACGATAAGCCTCTTTTATATTCTATGGAAAATCAGCCATTGAATGACGAGTATCGTGCCGTCTTAAAATCCTTTTACTCGGTTTTAAAAAGTTCCGACCAATATATACGCCTTGCATTTTTAACGGGAGTGACAAAATTCAGCAAGGTCAGCATATTCAGCGATCTAAACAACTTAAACGATATTAGTTTAGTCCCTCAATTTTCAGGTATCTGCGGAATAACTCATACAGAGCTGCTAAAAACCTTTGAGCCCGAAATAAGGGCCTTAGCCGAAGCAAATGAGCTAAGCTATGAGGACTGTATCAAAACCTTACAGCAAAAATATGACGGCTATTGCTTTGTGCCTGAAACGGAAAGAATGTACAATCCCTTCAGCTTACTAAATGTATTTTTCGGGAATCAATTTGAGTATTATTGGTTTGCTACTGGTACACCTACATTTTTGGTAAATTCTTTAAAGCGGAGCGATTATCACATTCCCAATCTTGACGGCAATGTTGAGATGACCTCGGCTGGACTATCCGATTACAGGGCTGAGGCGGGTTCGGAAATACCCGTATTGTTTCAGGCAGGCTACTTAACGATAAAGGGCTATGATAAGCTCTTGCAGCTTTACAGGCTCGGCTTTCCTAACGATGAAGTCAGATACGGCTTTTTGTATAATCTTTTCCCGAACTATTGCAATGTAGTTTATGCGGAAGGGCCGTTTTGCATAGCTCAATTTTATCGGGATATAATTGCGGGCAGGGTAGAGGAGTTTATGCAAAGGTTAAAGTCGATAATGGCAAGCCTCCCCTATGATACCGTAAAAAAAGAAAGCGGTGAAAGCATCGCCTTGAGGGAGCATAATTTTCAGGTCTGCGTATACTTGGTCTTTGCTCTTTTAGGACAGTTTATCGAGCTTGAAACTCCTGTTTCCAATGGAAGAACGGATGCCGTAATAAAAACTGACTCAAGGATTTACATCTTTGAGTTTAAGCTGAAAGAAGATGCCGCTGCCGCCTTAAAACAAATCAAAGAAAAAAACTATGCCGAAAGGTTCAAGGCAGAAAACAAAAAAATCTTGCTAATCGGTGTCAGCTTTGATGCGGAAGAAAAGACCGTCGGGGAGTGGATTATTGAAGAGCTTTAAGCCTAATTAAGAAAAAGGCCTGCACCTAGGTGCAGGCCGCTTTTTTTGCAGGATAATTACTTAAAAATTATTTAAGCACTATTTCTACGGTAAAGTTATCTCCGTTTAGGTCTGATTCTTGCACCATGTAACTGAAATTTTTGTGTCCGCTATTTTCCTGCTCAATACCGTTGATTTTCCAGCTTTTTACTTCTTCCAATCCGGATAAAAGAGCATTAAATTCAAGTCTGACATCTGCATAAACTCTTAGGCCCGAATTAAATTCATCTCCATATTGTTGTCGGCATTTTATCTTGCCGGAATCAAAGTCCAAAGCTGCACTTTTTAAGCCTTCTTTAAGCTCGCAGCTTACCATTATAGGGCCTCCTGAACTCTCAGATATATAAAATTTCATTACCGTAACATTAAACCGTGTATTTTCTTGCCCATTCCAGCCTTGAGGTTTCTTGTCATTTATCTTCCAGCCTTTAACGGCAGAATCAGGCATACCCAGAGCTTTAAAGTCTAGAGATTCCCCTTCATAAACAATGGTCTTATCGGATTCTACATCAATGTTTGTTCCATTTCGGTTTACAGAACACCTTATGTTGCCGTCAAAGTTTACCTTTGTCTGAGCCGCAGGTATTAAGGTATAGCTTATGTTGAGTATATTGTCTTTAAAGTGTTTAGCCTGTACGGTAAGCCAAAGCTGATGATATTCACCCCCCGATCCGTTTGATATTTGAGTACCATTTACCATCCACTTACCGACCACTTTTCCTTGAGGAAGATTGACATAAAAGTCAAGCCTATCCCCTTCTTGTACCTGATCGCCGCTAGTTATTGAGGTACCATTACCGTGTTGGTTATTTTTTATACAGGTCATGGGATTTTCAAATTTTATGCTTCCTGTTGCTGCTCCTTTTGTGGTATAGCTTATTGTAAGTGTGCCGCTTGTTAGGTGTTCAGGCTTTACGTGATGAACCGTTATCATAAAAGTGCAGACCTAAAAACCCGAAAAATAAAGGAAGGGAAGATATGGTCAAGTACAATAAAGAATTTAAGGAACAGGCACTGCTATTGTCAGATGAGATAGGAGTGAAAAAGGCAGCCGAACAGCTGGGACTCAGTTATTACACGATTGCAGAGTGGAGGAAGGTGAGAAGCCGAAAGGCGAAGGAAGAGAGAATCGCATCGGACAAAACACCGTTAAACGAGAGAGAGCTTGCCATGCAGCGAGAAATACAGGAGCTGAAAAAAGCAAACGAAATACTCAAGGACGCTCTCGGTTTTTTCGTCGTAGACCGGAAGAAGTAAGTACGCAAGGGTTATTCAGCTACATTTTGGAAAATGCAAAAGAGAAAATGTGGTCAATTGTAAAGCTGTGTAGAACCCTAAAGGTGAGCGAAACGGGTTTTTACAAGTGGAAACGGAACCGTACAAAGATGAAACGCTGGCAACTTCTTCTGGTCGAAATACACAAGATTCTTTCACAAGATCCTGAAAACGATAATTATGGAATACAGAGAATGCGATTAGCACTTGAGCAGCGAGGCATAAAAGTTTCTCGCTCGACTATAATCAGAGCGATGAGGAAGGGGAATCTGCTTCATAAGAGCAGAAGAAGCCCTGATGGACTTACCAAAGCCGACAGAAAGGCGCAAAGGCCTGAAAATCTTCTTAAAGGGGACTTTAGCGCAGACGCTCCTAACAAGAAATGGCTGACCGATATAACGCAGGTTCCGTGCAAAGATGGAAAGCTGTATATTGCACCGATGATGGACTGCTTTGCAGGAGAGATAATCGCAGTAGCGATGGACGACAACATGAAAAAAGAGCTTTGTATAAAAGCTCTAAAGGAGGCATATGAATTAAGAAAGCTTAGAGCTGATGGGCTCATACATCACAGTGATGCTTAAGCTCTCAATACACGAGTGAGGCGTACAAACTTGAGTTGGCTCGCCGTCATGCAATTCAAAGCATGAGCGGTGTGGGAAAATGTTATGATAATGCGAGAATGGAATCCTTTTTTGCGACACTCAAGAAGGAGAAGCTATACCGCATAGATACAACAAAATTGAAAAGGGAAGAAGTAAAGAAAATCGTCTGGAGGTTTATTGTCTACTACAACCGACGAAGGATTACCACAATGAATCCGAAAGGTTATCCTCCTGCGATTTATCGGGAACTGTTTGAAACCGGTTTATCAAAACCGGCAGCTTAAACTATATTTTAGGGAATTTAGGGTATGCACTATTATTGACTTTTTCAGTTTACCGTCCACTTATCGACTACTTGCCCTCCTTTAGGATTGGCAGTAAAGGAAAGCATATCCCCTTCTTGTACTTGATCGCCGTTAGTTATTGAGGTACCATTACCGTGTTGGTTATTTTTTTCACATGTCATGGGATTTTCAAATTTTATGCTTCCTGTTGCTGCTCCTTTTGTGGTATAGCTTATTGTAAGTGTGCCGCTTGTTAGGTGTTCAGGCTTTACGTGAAGCCAAAACCTGTGAACCGTTATCATAAAAGTGCAGACCTAAAAACCCGAAAAATAAAGGAAGGGAAGATATGGTCAAGTACAATAAAGAATTTAAGGAACAGGCACTGCTATTGTCAGATGAGATAGGAGTGAAAAAGGCAGCCGAACAGCTGGGACTCAGTTATTACACGATTGCAGAGTGGAGGAAGGTGAGAAGCCGAAAGGCGAAGGAAGAGAGAATCGCATCGGACAAAACACCGTTAAACGAGAGAGAGCTTGCCATGCAGCGAGAAATACAGGAGCTGAAAAAAGCAAACGAAATACTCAAGGACGCTCTCGGTTTTTTCGTCGTAGACCGGAAGAAGTAAGTACGCAAGGGTTATTCAGCTACATTTTGGAAAATGCAAAAGAGAAAATGTGGTCAATTGTAAAGCTGTGTAGAACCCTAAAGGTGAGCGAAACGGGTTTTTACAAGTGGAAACGGAACCGTACAAAGATGAAACGCTGGCAACTTCTTCTGGTCGAAATACACAAGATTCTTTCACAAGATCCTGAAAACGATAATTATGGAATACAGAGAATGCGATTAGCACTTGAGCAGCGAGGCATAAAAGTTTCTCGCTCGACTATAATCAGAGCGATGAGGAAGGGGAATCTGCTTCATAAGAGCAGAAGAAGCCCTGATGGACTTACCAAAGCCGACAGAAAGGCGCAAAGGCCTGAAAATCTTCTTAAAGGGGACTTTAGCGCAGACGCTCCTAACAAGAAATGGCTGACCGATATAACGCAGGTTCCGTGCAAAGATGGAAAGCTGTATATTGCACCGATGATGGACTGCTTTGCAGGAGAGATAATCGCAGTAGCGATGGACGACAACATGAAAAAAAGAGCTTTGTATAAAAGCTCTAAAGGAGGCATATGAATTAAGAAAGCTGATGGGCTCATACATCACAGTGATGGCTCTCAATACACGAGTGAGGCGTACAAACTTGAGTTGGCTCGCCGTCATGCAATTCAAAGCATGAGCGGTGTGGGAAAATGTTATGATAATGCGAGAATGGAATCCTTTTTTGCGACACTCAAGAAGGAGAAGCTATACCGCATAGATACAACAAAATTGAAAAGGGAAGAAGTAAAGAAAATCGTCTGGAGGTTTATTGTCTACTACAACCGACGAAGGATTACCACAATGAATCCGAAAGGTTATCCTCCTGCGATTTATCGGGAACTGTTTGAAACCGGTTTATCAAAACCGGCAGCTTAAACTATATTTTAGGGAATTTAGGGTATGCACTATTATTGACTTTTTCACTGTTAGGCTCGCCACCTGAACCATTTGATACTTCCTTACCGTTTACGGTCCACTCATCGACTATTTGCCCGTCTGTAGGATTGGCAGTAAAGGAAAGCTCATCCCCTTCTTGTACTTGATCGCCGTTAGTTATTTCGGTTCCATGACCGTTTTTGTCTCTTTTGGTGCAGGTCATGGGATTTTCTGTTTCATTCCATTGTAAGTTTCCTTTTGCCAGCTTTTTTTTGCTATAGCTTATTGTAAGGGTGCCCTTTGAGATATGCTCTGTCTTTATAATAATGTTAAATTCGTTAGGTCTATTGCCACCGAGTAGAATTTCTGTTTCTGTTTCAATACCGTTTACAAGCCATTTGTCTAATATTTCCCCTTCATCAATATCAGCGGTAAATTTAAGAGCATCTCCTTCTTGTACCTGCTCGCCGTTAGTTATTGAGGTGTTTGGGCCGTGTTGGTTTTGTTTTTCACAGGTCATACGGCTTTTTTCATTATCCCAGTGTACGGTTCCTGTAGAAGGTGTTTTTGGCGTACAGCTGAAGTTTAGCATTTTATTGCTGTCTGCATCAGCCGTGCTTATTTTATAGCCAAAAAGTCTCATTATAATCTCGCCTGAGGCAGGCTTACCGTTTACTAAACATTGATCGATTATCATACCTTCATCGAACTTCGCTTCAATAACAATTATTTTACCCTCATCTACCTGTGAACCTTTAGTTATTTCAGGTGCTCCTTTTTCCGAAATAAAAATCCTTTTGACTGAGTTGTCATAATCAATTGTAAGTTTTTCAGCCATAGCCGGAGTATAGTCAAAACGGATAATGCGGTTGTCGGCATCTTCTTCTTTTACTGTATACTCATATAAATGGGGAAATCCCACAGGGCTTGCATAAGGTTTTATTGAGGATGAAGGCTTTCCGTTTATTATCCATGAAGGTTTTTTACCTTCTTCAAGGGGGAAAGCACTAAGATATATCTTATCTCCTATGAAAACTTTGTCATCGTTACCTAATTCTGAGCCTAAGCGGTTTAAGAAGGCCTTTATTTTGTCTGTATCGAATTTGACGGTTATTTTTTTCTTTTCCCATTTTGCATAAAGCCTTATATTGTCTGTTACTTTATCCGTTTCGAAGTTCCATTTTGAGGTAAATTTATCGTCAGTATACCAGCCTTCCAAGTCATTTCCGGCTTTTGTGATTGAAGAAGGCTCGGTGATTTTATCTCCGTGGCTAATAGTTTGTTTTTCGGGTTCAGGGATTCCGCCGTTCGCTTCAAAGATGACCTTATATGTTTTTTGCTTAAATTTTACTTTTACGTTCAGGTCTTCGGTTAATTGATGCTGAATGGCTGCCGCATTAGCCGGACTTACACTTATTCCTTCCCAGTTTAAAATTTCAAAGCCTTCTTCCGGGATTGCTGTAAATTTAAGAAGCGTATCTGCCTGTAGTTTTGAACTGTTTGTTACCTCGTTTTCTCCGGCCTTTACTTCAACTGTTCCTCCGCTTCCTTCAACAGCGAAGTTTACAGTGAATTTTTGTATGACATTTACGGTACAAGTTTTTTCGAAGTTACCGTCCAATGTTTTTACCGTGATTTTTGCAGTGCCGGGCCCTTTAGCCGTAACGGTTCCATTTTGCTCAACCGAGGCCGCCGCATTATTATCAGACCTCCACTCTACATTTTGATTTGTTGCATTTGAAGGCTGAACCGTTGCTGTCAGTTTATGCTGTTCTCCAACTTCAAGGTCAAGCGTTGCAGCTGAAAGCTCCACTCCTGTTACGGGAAGTTTTTTTCGGGTAACAGAGAGGGTTTGAGTCCAAGCCTTATAGCCTCCTTCCCCCGACTTTTCGGCAACGGAAAGAGTTATGGATGCAGGTTCTCCTACTGTAAGATTAATTGAAACGGGATCCTGAGTTACCTGTATATTTTGAATCTCTTCTGAAAATCTAAAAAAAACGGCTTTTATGTTGGCACTTGTGATGGTTTCCTTATCGTTAGGTACACTGACCGACATAGAAGTTAAATCTGCCGCTTCTCCATGCACTTTTAAAGATTTAAGGATTAAATCAGGCAGATCCGAAGGCGATAAGCATTTTACTTTTATAGTCTGTTTCCATTCTCCGTATTGATCTTGAGCTCCTTCAATTTTCAAAGTAACCTCAGTTTCAGCTCCTTCGGTAAGAGATACAGGGTTGTTTTCAATTAGAATTGAGGGAGTAATCTCCGCAGCTCCTGCGGTAAATTTTCCTTCGGCTTGATTTATAGCTTTCAAGCTGTTAGGAACACTTACCTTCCAATCGGTTAGGTCCACAGTATAGCCGTTAAGTTTTATGTATTTTGGAACAGGGATTATCTTTTTAAATTTAGCGCTTATCTCAATATTTTCCGTTACGGTGATGATGTTAGGGTTTGTTTTAGGATTGGGTATCTTTGTCCAGTTTGCAAATTCATAGCCCGTATTAGGTATTGCCTTTAATTCTACTGTTGTACCTTTTTCGATAGATAGTTTTTTTGTTCCATTTTCTGCAACAGTTTCAGTGTTGCCTGACCATGCGGCTTGAAGAGTTCCGTTTGCTTCTGCTTTAAGGTTTAAGTCTGCTTTTTCTTTGATAAACTTAAGCGTAACTTTTATGCCGTTTTTATTATGCACTGAGAGGTCTGCTGTCAGCTTATCCGAAGAAACGGAGAGCCCCCCCCCCCCGCATTCCAGCTTTCTACCTCGTAATAGTTTTCTTTGTCAGGTAAGGCCGTAAAAGCAATTTTAGTGCCCACCGGAATTTTTTTACCTCCCATTGGAAGCGTTTTTTTAATTCCGTTTTCAAAATATTCTGCTTTTAGAGAACCTCCTAGGCCGTCTATTTCCCAGCTGACATAGGCCGAGTTTTCAGGTATGGATTCAGATTTTGCATAAAGAATGGTTTTCTCTGTAAATTTAACATTATCGGTAAGTTCACTTCCTGTTTCGCTGTTTATAGTTATACTGATAACCTCAGTAGAGCCGACATTTGTATTTTTTGGTGTTTCGATAGGATTGTCACAACCAAATACCAGAATAAATACCGAAAGAATTAAGGCAGTAGTTACGATTGCCTTCTTAAAGATAGTGCTTCTCTTCATTTTGAACCCTCTCATTGCATAGTAAGTTTACTAAATAATTATACATTATTTTTGAAAAAAAACAAGAGTAAGTTGCGGATTATACAGCGGTTTAGTTTTTGCAAACTGAAAGGTTATTATTCTCTAAGCTATAATTCCCTTTTCTTTTATTTGCCGGACGGCTTCTTTAGGATTACCGGAGCCCATCAGTTTAAACTCATAGAAGTATAAGCAGGCACAAGATTATCCTTAAAACCATATTTTATTCGTCATTTGGAAAGCCTAATCGGCTTTCTTTTATGGTTTGATGCAAGTATTCTCATTCCTCTTTATTGACTTTTTTATTTTTTTTTTGTAATTTTAATGCCGTTAATTCCATAAGGATGCAAAATGCTTAAAAACAGACAAACCATTTTTTTAGTTTTTCTTGTTGTTTTTTTCGACTCTTTTTTTGTGCAAAGAATTTATGCTGAAGAAAATATTTATGACAAGATTTTGGAATACCGCTATAAAAATGATACGAATTTGACTTTGATAGAAAATGAAGCAAAAATAGCTTTAAATAATTATAAATCCGTAAGGCTTAATTCTATTTTTGCCTTTAATTTTGGTTCTACCTTAAATTTTAATCTTAGCTCCGAAAAGAGTAAATCCTTTTTTTCGATTAATCCATCGGTTTCGGCAGGGCTGCCTCTTTATAATAATCTTGGTCTTAACTTGTCGGCTAATTATTCGTCAGGGGCAGCAGGAAATTCCAAGGCCTCAGGTTTTTCGTTCGGCATTTCTGGAGATATTTACAGCCAAACTCGAAAAAGCAAAAAGAATGAAATTGAAGCTTATCTTGAAGTTCTTAAAGAAGCCGAAAAGAAAGCCGGCATGAGTCAAGAGCTTGCCGAAAATAAGCTTTTAATCGACATTAAAAACATTTTAAACGAATATTCGGCTCTTCTTTCAAAGAGGCTTGCCGGCATCCAGTCCGATATAAACTACAAGCAAATCCTTGCAGAAGGATATTCTCAAAACTCTTCCAAACTAAGGACTGCAAAGCTTAATTTGATAAGTGCTGAGAGAGATGAAAAAGAAGCTGAATTTTTGTTTGAAGTTTCGGCCCGTCTTTTTTTTGAATCCTGCGGTCTTAAAATAGAAAAAAAAGGAGAGGATGATTTTTTTATAAAACTTGCAAAAAGCATACCTGAACAAAAACTTATTTCCATTGAAACCCTAAGGCCTGAAAATTATAATTCTCTAATCAAGGCCGAAAAAGATTATGACAAACTGCTTGAAAAAAATAAAATGGATTTAGCCCCCTTTTCGGCTTCTGCAAAGTTGGATTACTCTTACTCTATGAATAATTCGAATAACATAAACTCAGGCATATCTATGAATTTTCCGGGAGGAGCTATTACTACTGGTATCAGCTTGCCTTTAAGCAAAGATTCTATTCCGTCTATGCAAATATCTTTTTCGATAAATCCTCTGGCTGTTTATAGTTATTCTTTGCGTAAAAAAAATGCAGCAATAACGGAATCCGGCGAAAAAATAAAACTTGCAGATACAAGGCTGAAGCTTACTAAGGATGTGAACAGCTTAAAACTTAAATGGGAGCAGCTTGAATGGCAGCAAATACGCTATGCCGAGGAGCTGAATATTTATAAGGAAAATGCGGATGAACATACAAAATGGTTTGAACGAGGTCTTATAAATTCCTTGGAAAATAAACAGGCATATTTGCAATATATTACGGCCCTTGTACGTCTGGCTGATTCGCATATCGCCGTCAATACTTTTAATGCCGAAATAAAAGATACTTTCTACATAGAGGAAAAATAAATGCAGGATAAAAAACAAAAAAACAAAAGAAATAGCAAAAAGATTATTTTAATAATAGCGGCCCTTATCATAATTCTTGCGATAGTATGGATTATTTTTTTACCTAAGAAAGGAACCGAAGATTTTTCTCAAAGCGTTACGGTAACAAAAGAAATAATTCAGGATAGAATTCAAATCTCCGGTTATATTCAGCCCGCCCAGCAGCAGAACCTTCAATCTCCCGGAGAGGGCATTATAAAGAAGGTTGCGGTAAAGGAGGGCGACACTGTAAAAAAAGGCGACCTTATCTTTGCCCTTGACAATACCTATCAAACCTTCCAGGTTGCAAAACAGGAATTCGCAATCGAAAAGGAAAAATTACAAGGTTATTCCAAAAACCTTGAACTGATGAAGTTGGAACTTGAATCTTTAAAACGGGCATTAAAAGACCGGAGTGTTTATGCAAAGTTTGACGGTATAGTCGTTTCCTTTGATTTGGCTGAAGGCTCCTATGTTATGCCTAAAGATAATTTCGGGGTAATTATAGACCGCTCCTTTTTTAAGTCCACTGTGGATGTTTCCGAAAGGGATGTTCCGCGCTTAAAGGTCGGGCAGAAAGTTCTCCTCAACTTTCAAGCCTTGGGAGATGAAGAGGTAGAAGGCCGCGTTACCTATCATTCTTCGATAGCAAAAGCAAGTGCACAAAGGGGTTATACGGTGATAGAAACAAAGATAGTTGTCGATAAACTCCCCGAAAATGTTTTACCCGGCTATTCTTTTAGCGGCAGCATCGTTGCAGGTGAAGACGAAGAAGTTCTCCTTTTGGATCAGACGGCAATTTCATACGACAAGGGCGAGCCCTATGTTGAAAGGATTCTTGAAAACGGAAAGGTTGAGAGGGTCAAGGTAGAGGTTGAAGCCTATACTTCGGGCACCGTAAAGGTTTTATCGGGCTTAAAGGAAGGCGACACCCTGAGGTTCAAACCTCCCAAGTGGTAGGAGCTTTGCTTATGGCCGATATTATACGCCTTGAAAATGTAGTTAAAACCTTTGAGATGGGTGATACTCTTGTTAAGGCCCTTGCCGGGGTTTCATTTAAAATAGAAGAATCCTCCTTTGTTTCCATAATGGGCCCGTCGGGATCGGGCAAGTCTACCTGCATGAATATGATAGGCTGCCTCGACAGGCCGACCTCAGGGAAAATTTATATTGACGGGGTAAGTACTGCCGACATGACCGAAAACGATCTTGCCGCCCTACGGAACAAAACCGTGGGCTTTGTTTTTCAGCAATACTACCTCCTCCCCAATCTAAATGTGCTTGAAAACGTAATGCTCCCCTTGAGGTATCAGGGGCTTTCCTTGGATAAAAGAAAAAAACGGGCGGCGGAAGAGCTTGAAAAAGTGGGTCTTTCCGGCAGGTTAAAGCACAGGCCTGGAGAGCTTTCAGGAGGTCAAAAGCAGAGGGTTGCCATAGCCAGAGCCCTTGTTACACATCCTAAGATTATTTTGGCCGATGAGCCCACGGGCGCCTTGGATTCCGAGACGGGACATTCTGTTTTGGATCTTTTTTTAAAAATCAACAAGACGGGAACGGCTGTCATAATGGTAACTCACGATAAGGAAATCGCTTCTTTGGCTCCCCGCTCAATCCATTTAAAAGACGGGCTTGTGGTAGCCGATTCCCTTAATGCCGCCGGTCTTAAACAAACAGGGGAAGAAAATGTTTGAGGATTTTATTAACGCCATTCATAATTTTAAAACGAACAAGATGCGTACCCTGCTTTCCCTATTGGGTATAGTGATAGGAGTTACCTCGGTTATAGTCGTTACAAGCCTTGCAAGCTCCCTTTCAAACAGCATGGTAAAAGAGTTTGAAGAGTTCAGTATGGATATAATCAATATAGGAACCCAGATGGGGAATCCCGAATTCGGCGGCAGCGGAGAAATAAAATTTGATGATGAATTCCGCAAAAAAATGATTAAAAAAATCCCGGAGATAAGGCATGTTTTTTATTCCAACCGTTTTCAAGCCGCAGTTGTAAGAAACGATTTACGGATTGAAATTAGCGATATAGAAGGTATAGAGGCCGAAAGGCTTGAGTCTCACCGCGTGTCAATGGATTACGGCAGTTTTTTTTCTTCCGCTGACTATTCTACAGGTGCAGAAAAGGCTCTTATAGGCGAGAGGGTTGCCTTTCAGCTCTTCCCTGAGGGCAGGGCTGTAGGTAAATTTATTACCTTGCAAATTCCTTCAAGCGGAGAAAATGCTCCTCCCAGAACCCTACGGCTTGAGGTTATAGGAGTCGTAAAACCGAAAAACACTTGGATCCTACGCACCTCGGACGCAATCTTTGTGCCGAGGAAATTTGCCTTGAACAAGGTTTTAGGAGATAGAAATGCACCTGTTTGGGCGGCCGAGGTAGTTATATCGAATCCTGAGGACACCTCAAATGTTGAGACAAAGATTCAGGATTTTTCCGAAGAGTTATCGGGAGGAAACCGCTTTGCTATCTGGGTTTATTCTGCCCGTCAGCAATTTGAACAAATGGGTAAGATTACGGGGATGGTAAGCCTTGTGCTTTCCGCCATTGCGGGGATATCCCTTTTAGTCGGCGGCATCGGCATTATGAACATAATGCTTGTTACCGTTACCGAACGCCGAAAAGAAATAGGCATACGGAAAGCTCTCGGGGCTACAGGCAAGGCAATAAGGATGCAGTTTTTAATCGAGTCGGCATCGCTTACCCTTACAGGCGGGCTTATAGGAATTGTGCTGGGGCTTGTGATTAGTAAGCTGATTGTAAACTTCTTTTTTCCGCCGGAAATAATTTTTTTGCCCAATTTTTCGGGCTCCCTTATAGCTTTTTTTGTAAGCGTATGTACCGGAATCTTTTTCGGCCTGCATCCTGCGATCAAGGCTTCAAGGCTTGACCCGGTACAAGCCCTTGCAGAGTAGGACTCTTTAAAAATAATCGAGGTTTATTTATGGATATTGAAGCTTTAGAATTGCGTGCCTTGACCATTCAGGCTGCAAGGGAATTTTTTATTAAAATGAAATATCTGGAACTGGATACTCCTGCCCTTTCGGGCGAGCTCATCCCTGAAACTTGTTTGGAAGTTTTTAAAACTGAGTATCTAAGCCCTGCCGTATCAAAGGGATTGAACGAAAAAAAGCCTCTTTTTTTGGTACCTTCACCCGAAGTTTATATTAAGCCCGTCATAGCCCAAACTTCCCGCTCGGTGTTTCAAATTTCCAAATGTTACCGCAATGTAGAGTCTATAGGCAATATCCACAGCCCCGAATTTACCATGCTTGAATATTACACTGTAAACGCAAACTATATGGATTCCGTAAAGATAACTGAAGCTTTTTTAAACCATGTTGCCGATAGGGTAAAAGAAAATCCCCTTGTCGAAAGGTCTGTTTTACAAACCCTTTCAAAAGGCTTTGAATGTCTTACCATGGATGAGGCCTTTAGAAAATACGCAGGAGTACCCTTAAGCTTGGAACACTCACCGGAAGAACTTACTGCCTATGCGGAAAAATTAGGTTTGGGAAGTGCCGATGATTATTCCGGCTGGAACGAAGACGACTTATACGAGCTTATTTTGGTTCATGCCGTCGAACCCAATCTTCCCAAAAATAAGCTCATAGCCCTTTTGGATTACCCTGCCTTTGTGCCCTGTCTTGCCCAAGCAAATTCTCAAAAAGTTTTAAACAAAAAAAATGAAGAGCTCGAATGGAAGACGGTTGAGCGTTGGGAGGTTTATTTGAACGGGGTTGAACTTGCAAACTGCTACACCGAAGAAAGGAATCCTGAAAAAATAAATTCTTATTTTAAAAAAGAAAACGAATTAAAACAAAAAAATGCCCTTGTTCCGCATCCGCCTGTAAAGGGCTTCGGCGAAATTTGCTCTAAGATGCCGCAGTGCTCCGGCGTTGCGATGGGCTTTGACCGCCTTATTATGCTCTTGGCCGGAAAAAAAACTCTCGATTCTATAATATATGGTAAAAATTTTTAAATTTTTAAGCTGATTTAGCCGATAATATCACCGGAGTTTTTGTTTTAAATTCATTGACAAGAACCTCGTTTGCGTTTAGAATAGTTATAGACGCTATGATTAAAGATTAAACTTGGAATTTTGCAGGAGGACGATATGGCTTCAAAAATAGGAATCAAACTTGCAGACGGGACCTTTTTCCCTATTTTGGATGAAGATGCCCTGTCCGAACAGTCTTTGGAATTGACTACTGTTAGGGAAAATCAGGAAAGTGTTCAAATAAATTTATTTAAGCAATTTGAAGAAACAGAACCAGAATATATAGGTTCTCTTATTGTAGAAGATATCTCGACCGGCCCTGCAGGAGACCCCACTATAAATTTAAAAATAAAACTTGATGAAGAAAAAAATCTTTCAGCAGAAGCAATGGACGAGGGCTCAGGCTCTCATCAGTCCCTGAGGGTTTCGTTAAAAAATCTTGATGAGACAAGTCTGGACGGTATCGACTTTGATTTTGCCCCCCTTGATGATTCATCCGGTTTTGAAAGCAGCGATGATGATTATTTTATCAAGGAAGGTGATGAAACTTCTTTTGATGATTCCTTTGAAACCGAGACTCATGAAGAGACTCAGCTTCATACATATGATGAAGAAAGACCCGAAAAAAAGAAGAAGATGCCGATGTGGCTGATAATTCTTATAATCATCCTGTGTATAACAGCCTTGGTTTTTGCCATCCTTCTTTTGACAAAAAAAATGCCCTTTGCAGACAAGGATATGATAGCTTCCGCTCCGGAAAAGGTGGAGCAGGTACAGGAACCTAAAAAAGATGTAAATGCAACAACTTCTAATGCCCCCAAGGAAGATGCTGAAGAAAAGGCCGCCGCCGAAGCCAAAAGGAAGGCTGAAGAAGAAGCTCGCCAAAAAGCTGAGGCCAAGAAAAAGGCAGATGAAGAAGCTAAGCAAAAGGCCGCAGAGGCTAAAAAGAAGGCTGACGAAGAAGCAAAACAAAAGGCTGCTGCCAAGAAAAAGGCCGATTCTAAAAAGAAATCTAAGGTAAATGCTAAGGGAGCTGTACGCTACAAGATTAAATGGGGCGACACCCTCTGGGATCTGTCGGAAACATACTATAAGACCCCTTGGCTTTATAAAAAGATAGCTGATTACAACAAAATTAAAAATCCTAATCTTATTGTCGCCGGTACCTATATAGATATTCCGCCTAAATAAGTTTGAGGGGTTAGCCTTATAAAATCTAAATTTTTTGTACGCCTTGGTTGTATCCTATTCTGCTTCTGTTTTTGTCTTTCGGGGTTGTCGTGTGCAGGCTCCTATGATAAAGCTGAAGAAGCAGAATTGATTGATGCCCTCTATTCGGAAAATTTTTACCGTTTTTTAAAGCCTCAGCCCTTGGAATTAAAAAAACTATATAATACCGATCCTTCATCTTTGTACTACATAGGACTTGCCCTTCAAAAGGCGAGGGTAAGGTCTGCCGATAAAAAAATCTATGACGAATCGGCAAGGGCTTATTTTGAATATGCAATCAAAAACTCTCCTATGCCGTATAAAAAACTGGCTGATGATGAGCTTTATTCTCTTTTGTCAAATGAAGAAAAAATTAAGCGTCTTGAAGAAAAACTTGCTTTGCCCGAAGCCCTCCGCTTGGATGCAAAAAACGATAAAGATATAAGAGCTGCAATTCAAAAGCTCTTATTTTTATCGGGTAATTTTAACAAAATGGAGCAGCCCTTACCTGACTATCTTAACGCTCAAAAATTTGACTCAGAGCTTATTGAAGGTTTAAAAAATATCGAAAAGAATAAGTCTGAGTTAAAAGTCTACGGAAACAATTTTTTTAGAATTCTAACAGCAAGAAAATTAACTTTTGAATCTCGGTTTAAAGATGCATGGCCTATTTTTAAGGACTTGATGGAGGCAGGGGAAGAGGCTTTGTTTGAGCATAGAACTGTTCTTTCCGATGCAGGAAGGGCAGCTTTGTCAGGTTCTGTTGATTATGCTGCCGATGCCGTCCTTTTTGAAAAGCGGCTTGAGTTTTATGAACAAAGATCAAACAAGACCTCAGATTATATTGTGCAAAAATATATGTACGCTTTTTATGCCGCCCGTATGCGTTTAAAAATGGGCGGTAAGGAAAATACCGAAAAGGCTGTTTTACTTTTTAAAAAAGCTAAGAGCTATCCGCCTCAAGCCTATGATTATGATGTTGCCCTTTGGTACATTTTAGATATAGAAAAAAATAGATCGTTTAAGGTGTTTTTGGATGAACTTTGCTTTACGGCTCCTTCATGGAAAAATATGCCAGTTTATGAAGAGCTGACAGCTCATGCCTGTATGAAACTTGTTCTTGCCAAAGATTGGAACGGCCTTGAAAGGCTTCAAAAAGCTGTTCAAAAAACAAACCTTTTTTCGGATCATGCACGCCATGCCTATATTCTTGCCCGCTCTAAAAAATTGCCTGCTGATGAGTCCAAAAAACTTTACCGAGAAGCCTACGAAAAGGATCATGCCTCTTTTTATTACAGACTGATGGCTGCCTATCAACTTGGGCTGCCCATCGTTTCTTCCCCATACGGAAAAAATTATAAACGAAAAGGCGGCGGCGGTTTTTCGGATGAAGATACGGTTAAGATTTTAAAGGGCTTTGTCAAATATAAACTTTATTCTCAATTATACAATAAAATTACCGTTTTATATCCTCAAATCACTACGGAAGAGGCTTCCTTTTTTTCAAAAATTTTATCCGAAAACGGTTATTATGCCGATTCTATGAGAACTATGTCATTTGCGGTTAACTCCGAAGGTGCCGACTTTGGAGAGGAACACTTAAAATTAATCTATCCTAGGCCTTGGCTTGACTCGGTTAAAAGATACTCCGCAGAATATAATTTGCCTGAATATCTTTTATATGCCCTTCTTAGAAGTGAAAGCTATTTTAAGTCTGAGGTTATTTCCCATGCCGGGGCTATCGGGCTTGCCCAGCTGATGAAACCTACTGCCGCCGATATAGCCCGACGTTTGAAGATAGATTCTTATGACCTCAACAATCCCGATACAAATATCCGCTTCGGGGCCTTTTATTTGTCTGAGATGATACGCCGAAATGGCGGAAAAATTATGCACGCTCTTTTTTCTTATAATGCAGGTCCCAATGCAGTTAAACGCTGGGTAAGACAGGCCGGAGATCTGCCGACCGACTTATTTTTAGAAAGTCTTGCTTATGCTGAAACAAGAGGCTACGGCAGAAATGTGCTTGCCGCCGCAATCATCTACGGCCATCTATATTACGGCAAAAACTATAGAGAGATTATAAAAGAGCTTTTTCCGGATATTAAATAACAGGATTCTTATTTTTCAAAAGCAAACTCAAACTTTTCACAAAGATTTTTAAGCTGTTCTTCCGATTTTATTTTGAATCTTTTTAACAAGGCTTCAGGAACCTGATAGTATTCAATTCTGTTTTGAGAAAAGTTGAGCATAAAGTCTGCAAAACAAACGCTTTCAACCAGCTCTTTGTGCTCTTCAGGTGCATTTTCAAAATTATCCTGATACCTTATTGTTACTACTATGGGTTCAGGGAAATTCCATTTTTCGGCAAGGGTTGCACCGATTTCGGCTTGGGCCATACCGCTCATAATCATGTCCATAACTTGCGGAGAAATATTCCTTTCGGCTTGAATTTCTGCGAGCTTTACAATCAATTCCGGATACATTGAACCAAGTATGATTTTTCCAAGGTCATGCAAAAGGCCGCAAATATATGCATCATCGACTATATTCCGTTTTCCCGTAAGTTTTGCAACATTCAATGAGAAAAATGCGAGCCTGTAGGCGTTTTCCCAAATCTGCTTTTGCTCATTTTCTGTTGTTTCCAGTACCTTAATAGTACCCATAGAATACAACAGGTTTTGTATTCCCCGCAAGCCTACAAACTTAACGGCTTCTACAATGTTCATACAGGGCTTGGAAAGACCGAATGCCACAGAGTTTACATGTTTTAAAAGGTCTGTTGCCAATCCAATGTCGCTGCTTATAAGCTGGGCAATTTTTTGCATCTTTGAGTCGGGATCGTTAATGGCCCTTTGAATTTGCATAATATTTTCAGGGAATTGAGGTATTTCGTTGATATATTCTACAATAGCTCTTGTAAGAGGTTCGGCCTCTTTCTTTAATTCCAGTTTAAGAGGAATTGTAACACGGTTTATGGTAACTCCGTCTACAACATCTATTTGATAGGCTTTTTCGTCAAGCCCCATTTTTTTAAGCATTAAAACCATTATTACAAGCCCCAGACCGGCACCCTCTGTACTGTCTAAAACTTGGGTAAAGGCCTCATCCAGTGATGAAAACTGTCTTGCTCTGACTATTTTGTCAAAAATTCTCTTAAATTCTTGGCGTGTTAGGGCAGCATTGTTGCTTACTTCAAGGATTATATTATCCCGTTTTAATTGAAGGGACATTTTAACATAAAGACCTGCTTTTTTTTGAAGCTCAAGGTAATGCTCCATGTTCGATATTGTTTCTTCTTTAAAATCCTTCATACCAAGGTCATAGTCCTCGGAATCGGAAATATTTAGGCCCCTTTCTTTAAAATAGACCCGTTTTGTATTGGCTTTTTTTGCATTTGTTGTAAGTTCATTAGTGTAGTATACGATATAATCCGTAATATCCGTACAATGAAGCTGTTTTAAAAATTCGGAAATAACATCCGTAATATAAACTTCAGTTTCTTTGGGCAAGGTATATGAAGTTATAGCGATAGGAACACCCAAGCGAATGGCCGTTTCAATTTTTTCTGAATCAACAATTATTCTTTTATCTTTTTCCATGAATTACATCCTAACACATAAATAAAAAAAAATAAATACCTTTTTGAGTGATTTTAAGGTAAATCTTTCTCGGTTTATTTATCGGCATTAAGGCGGTAAATCTTAAATGTCTATAATGCATATAGATAAAAAAATCGCTCCGGGAGTATGCGGACCGGAGCGATTAAAATAGAGTATAAACCATTCACATATAAATACTTTTATGAACGCTTTACGCAGGTAATTTTTGGTAACTACCCGCAATCTGTGCCTAGATGTAAGTTACCATATCCTTACTTTTTTGTCAAGTGAATTTATTAAAAAAAACTATAAATTTTTTAATTTTTTATCTATTTTTTCAAAGGTTTCTTCCAAATCTTCAAATAAGATTTCTGCATAGGAGTCTAATTGGGTCGGCTGGTTGTTTACTATTGCTATCTTGCCGCCGTTTCTTAATGTATAGGCTGGGAGTGCGGCCGCAGGATAAACCAAGAGGGTTGTACCTAAAACAAGCATAAAATCGGCCTTTGAGGCCTCGATTTCTGCCTGAATCATGGCCTTTTGCGGCAGGGCTTCTCCAAAAAAGGTTATAGCCGGTTTTATGGGGCTTCCGCATTTGGGACATCGGGGTACGGCTCCGGTTTTGGCTGTTTTTGCAGCTTCCTCAAATGTTTCGGTATAGGTGCAATTTATACAATAGTGAACGGAGGGAGAGCCGTGTACCTCAATTACATTTTTGCTGCCGGCTTTTTGATGGAGTAAATCAATGTTTTGGGTAATTACGGCTTTTAGGATGCCTCTTTTTTCAAGATCTGCAAGGACGGTATGCACAATTGCCGGCCTTTTATCTTCCAATCCGTAGATAAATTCCTTGGCCATGCCGTAATAAACCGAAGGATCCCGATAAAAGACATCTATATCGAACATTTTTTCGGTATTAGGCTGTTTATAAAGGCCGTCCTTCCCCCTAAAGTCCTTTATTCCTGCGAGGGTGCTTATTCCGGCCCCTGTAAAGGCTACGAGGTGCTTTGCGTTTATAATTTCAGAAAAAAGCTTGTCATAATTATTTTTTTCTTTATCCATAGTTTTTACTCCATGTAACATTATAAGGTATTTTCAGTTCAAAATAAAGGCCTTATCCGATAAACCTCTTGAATTTAATTCTTTTTCAATGTATTCTTTTTTTTGTATGCAGATTGCGGCAATAATCTTGATTTCTTTTGCTCTTTCGATTGTTTGGGCGTTTATTGTTATAAAAAAAGAAAATTTATCGGCTAAAACATTGCTATATATTTTTTTGTTTTCGTTTTTTGCCGTTTTTATTTCGATTTTAATGCAGAAAGTCATATATTTTTTTTCTCAGGATTTTTTGAAAAAGGCAGGATATGCTTACTACCTTGTTTTTGACTGTTTCATTCATTCTTCATTGCCTGAGGAAACCGTTAAGGCCCTGCTTTTTTATATTTTTATAAAATTGATTTGGATGCAGAAGATTAAAAACACTGATAGTCTTACCTCGGCTCAAACCGCTTCGCATATAAGAGCCCTCCTGCTTTTATCTGTGTTTTATGGTTTAATTTTTGCTTCGTTTGAGAATGTTGCTTATGTGATACGGTATCCCGAATCAATTTGGATCAGAACATTTACTTCAAATATTTTGCATGCAGGCTTAGGTGTGTACTATCTTGAAACCGGCATTGCACAAGGGAAAAAAAAGCCGATAAGGCCGTTTCTTGTTACATGGCTTATACACGGTTTTTATAATATGTTTTTTTCTATAGGGTCTTATTTTATTATTTTTGGAATTGTTCTTGTGTTTTTTACGGTTTCTAATGCCGTAAGCCGGTATGACCGTTTTAAGAGCAATTAGCTTTACTGTTTATTAGAATTATCCTGCGGTGCTTTTAGCAGGTCTTGGGGATATTCTATAGACCATAAAAAAAGGCCTTGCGGCGGAGCGGTGGGGCCTGCCTTTGCCCGCATTTTTGATTCTAAGATTTCCTTAAAATCTTTTTTGGAAGCTCCGGTTTCGTCTAAATGCAAAAGAGTTCCAACGATAGAGCGGACCATCTTCCATAAGAAGGCATTTGCACAAATTTCAAAAATAAGATAATCGTTTTCTATAAAAAAGACTGCCTTTTTGATATAGCGTGATTTGCTTATACTTTGATCCCCCGCCGCAGAAAAGGCGGTGCAATCCAACTCTCCCGAAAGGCAGAAGGCCATTTCGTTTAAGTTGTTTATATCAGGGTAACGCCTTATGTGCCATGCATACGGCTGTTCATGGGCAAAGATTGTTTTCCCGCATTTAATTTTGTAGCGGTAGGTGCGGGAAAGAGCATTAAAGCGGGCATGCAAAAGGGGAGAAACTTCGGCTGCATCCATCACCCTTATATCCTTAGGAAGGATTGAGTTAAGGGCCGGTAAAAAATTTTGTGCCCTCATACTTTTTATATCGCTAAAAAAGTTTACGGCTTGGCGGGCTGCATGAACTCCCGAATCGGTGCGGCCTGAGCCGTTTGTTTCGACAGGATGTTTGTGTATTTTGGTTAAGGCCTTTTCCAATTCTCCTTGAACAGTCCTAAATGTTTCGCTTCCTTCTTTCGTTTGCTTTTGCCAGCCGCAAAAATTTGTTCCGTCATAAGAAAGGGTAAGGAGGATATTTTTTTGGTTTTGGGATGCCTCCATTATTCTTCTACTTCCTTTAACTCGACTTTTAGAAGATCATATAGATTTCTGGCGGCTTCCAAGATCGGACCAGGCTTGGCCTTACTGGATCTGCCTAGGCCGAACATCTTTGCAAGGGCAAATTTGTGATAGTCCAAACGCTTTAGGCGCATTTCCATGTCGATTTTTTGGCCGTACTTATATTCGAGAAGGGCTGAAAGATAGATTATTCCGTCATATCCGTAGTTTTTGTCCACATCGGGGCCGAAAGATTTTAATCCGGCAATTATTTCTTCTCCGCTTGATTCCAGCTCGAGGGCTCGGCGGTAAAGAAAGGTTGCCTTTTGATAAAAAAGGTCAGAAACATATTTGTAATTTTCTTCAGGATATTTTTTGCCTAGCTCGTCAAATAGCCATGCTGCCCTTATTGCACATATACCCTGCTTTATCGTGGGGGAAAATTTTTCTTCAAAAAGTTCATAACACAAAATAGCAAGGTAATAGGATGCCGCTCCTTCATTTAAGCCGCGGGATTTTGTAAAATCTATATTGTGAAAAAGACCCTTTACGGCTGAGTATCGGGCTTCGGTGTTTTCAAAAAGTTTTTCGATAACAGGGCGGGGCGGAATAGAAAAGTCTTGCGGAAAGGCGGTATAAAGACATTTATGACAAACGGTCAAATTGTACACTACAGGAAATATTTCTCCGTATTTTGCAGACGGTTCATAAAGTCTTCGAAGCTCATCGGTTAGGTCTCCGGCTATAAGCCTTCCTCCTCCGGAGTGGAGTTCTTCTCTTTTAAATTTTGTACTGCATACCGGACATTCTACCTGTTCTTTAGAGTAAAAAGTTATGCTTCCTGTACGGGATTCTTTTTCTGTTTGTTTTCTTATCATAAATTTGTTCTCCGCTTCTAATTATCGGTATTTTTTGTGTTTTTAAGACTAATAAATTTAGTCTTTTATGGAAAATCTCATTTTTTTATTGATAGTTTTTTGAGCTCTTATAAAAAAATAGAAAAACTCATTTTTTGTGGTTTATAAAAATGAAAAAAAATCCAAATAATCCTTTTTTTTAAAGCCGGCAGCTTTGCACTCTTTTTGCTTCTATCAACATATAATTATTAAAGTTAAAGGAGATAAAAAAGTGGATTTCAGTTTAGAAAAAGGAGAGGAATTTGTCAAGGCCTACAATATCAATAAGACAGATCCTGTAAGACGGCAAGAGCTCTTAATGCATATCTTTGAGATAATTTATGTGAATGCGGAAAGATTCGGTTTGTATTTTAAGGATGAAGATTTACGAAGTGATTTTTTACTCAAGTTTTATTATAAGCTTCCTAGAATTTTGGAAAATTATAATTCTTCACTTTCAAGTTTTTATACTTATTTAACAAATCATCTTCGATTTTATTATTTAACGTTTAAGTGCAAAACCGTAAGGCATGAAATAAACGATACGGTTATTGCCGAGCAGGAAGGCTCACGGTGGGAGTATCTTATGGGTGAATATGATTTAGATGAAAATTTTAACTTTTATGTGGCTGAGCCTGAACCGTCCTACTGCGATGTAAAACCAAAAGCCTTAGGTTTGAATGATGAAAAACCTCAATCAAAATATTTGACCCGGATGAGGGATATTTATTTTGGTATGCCGTGTAAGCATAGAAAGATTTTTTTGCTTGCCTGCCGGGCTTGCTTTTTTCTTGATGATGATTTGATAGATAAAATAGCTGCTGCAATTAAAATGGATCCCCGTCTCCTATGTTCTATTCTTCATGATCTCAAGTCGGCTTGCTTTAACCGGTATGAAAAAATAAATTATTGTGTAGGCAATAGAAACAGATATTATGTTAAAGCTCAACTTTTTAAATATCTTTTAATGCATACTTATAATACAAAGACTCAACTTACAAAGATTTGTTTTTCGCTAAAGCATAACCGCCATTTGTGGGATAAGGCAAAAAGATTAAACAGGCGGCAGTTAAAGGCTCCGAGCAGTACCGATATAGGAAAATATATCAATCTGTATAAGGGGACAATCGATAAAAATATTGCCAAGAGTTTGAAAATTTGGTATACTCAGCAGTATGAAAATATATCTGGCATCGGGAAATGTAAACAAAAAAAAGGAAGTGCAGGAGCTTCTTCCGTCTCATAAAATTGTTCTGCCTAAAGAAGAAGGTATAGACTTTGACCCTGAAGAAACGGGAAGTACATTTTTTGAAAATTCTATGATTAAGGCCAAGGCCCTTTACGGTATTGTACAAGCACCTGTTCTTGCAGATGATTCAGGCCTTTGTGTGGATTTTTTAAACGGAGCTCCCGGAATTCATTCTGCCCGTTATGGTGCTTTAAATGGAGAGCATGTTTCTGCTGAAGCCGGTATAAATAAGGTGCTTGAAGAATTAAAAGGGGTAAAAGATCGCAGTGCCCGGTTTGCTTGCTGCATGATTTTTCTTTTAAATGAAGACCGTTTTTATTCGGTACAGGAAACTTGCGAGGGAAATATAACCGAAGCTCCGTCAGGTTCGGGCGGCTTCGGTTACGACCCCATATTTTTTGTTGAAGAGTTCGGAAAAACCTTTGCAGAGCTTAGCCCCGAACAAAAGAATTCGGTATCCCACAGGGGAAGGGCTCTTGAAGCAATAACAAAGCTAATCGAAGGGCTTTATAGGTTGTAAAAGGTGCATCTAAAAACGCCTATTTACTTTTTTTGGTTTATCGTATATTATCATAAATTATGCACAAAAAAAGCACCTTTTTCAAATTTGCAGCCTATTACACGCCTTATAAATTCTTATTTTTCTTCGATTTATTTTGCGCTCTTTTGGTTTCTGCGGTAGACTTGGTTTTTCCGCAAGTGATAAGGTATTTGACAAGGGTAATTCCAAAAATAAGAAGCGGAGAGCTTTCTCTGTTTTCAGATAGAACAATTTTGGACTTCGATGTAACGGCATCGGCCATCATCTACCTTGGTTTTATAATTGCCTTAATTCTTTTGGGGCTTTATATTATAAGATATTTTGCCCAATATTTTATAACCTCATGGGGGCACATAATGGGAGCCCGCATGGAAAGGGATATGAGAAACGACCTCTTTAATCATATGCAGCGTCTTTCCTTTTCATATTACGATAAGAACAAAACGGGAGACATGATTTCCCGAATTGTTTCAGACCTTTTCGATATTTCGGAACTGGCCCACCACGGCCCCGAAAACCTTTTTATTTCCTTTCTTAAAATAATAGGTTCTTTTTCGCTCCTTTGTTTTATCAACGTAAGGCTGACCCTTATTTTAGCCTCGGTTACCTCCCTTATGTTTATCTTTACCTTTTTTCAAAATAAAAAGATGCGTAAAATTTTTATGCTCAACCGCAAAACAATAGCCGGAATAAATTCGCAGGTGCAAGATACTCTTTCGGGTATAAGGGTTGTTCAGTCCTTTGCAAACGAGGCCTTGGAAAGTAAAAAATTCTATACTGCAAACGAGGCCTTTGTACATTCAAAGTATTTAAACTATAAACAGATGGGCGGATTTTTTGCCGTAAACGGTCTTTTGCAAGGCTTGTTTTTTATAGTAACCGTTGTAGCCGGAAGTTTTTTTGTTGCAAGGAATGAGCTGACCATTCCCGATTTAACCATCTATGTCTTGTATATAAATATCTATATAGCTCCGATAAATCTCCTTATCAATTTTACTGAGATGTTCCAAAAGGGAGCTGCGGGTTTTAAACGATTTTTGCAGATTATAGAAACAGCCCCCGAAATAACCGAAAAGGAAGATGCCGTCGAGCTAAAGGATGTAAGAGGAAATATCAAATACGAAAATGTAGATTTCAGCTACAATGAAACGGCCGCAATCTTAAAAAATATTTCCATAGATATTCCTGCGGGAAAAACCCTTGCTCTTGTAGGTCCCTCAGGAGGCGGAAAGACGACTATATGCTCCCTTCTTCCGCGCTTTTATGATGTAACAGCCGGAAAGATAAGCATAGACGGAAAGGATGTAAGGGATTTGACCCTAAAGTCATTGAGAGAAAATATCGGAATTGTCCAGCAGGATGTTTATCTTTTCGGCGGAACCATAAAAGAGAACATAGCCTACGGTAAGCCCGATGCTTCCGATGAAGAGATTATAGAAGCCGCTAAAAACGCTCATATTCACGATTTTATTATGAGTTTAGAAGAGGGTTATGACTCCTATGTGGGGGAGCGCGGTGTAATGCTTTCAGGCGGACAAAAGCAGAGAATCTCGATTGCCAGAGTCTTTTTAAAAAATCCTCCGATTTTGATCTTGGACGAGGCAACTTCGGCCCTCGATACCGAAAACGAAATTTTAATTCAAAAAGCTATTGAGGAACTTTCGGAGGAGAGGACCACGATAGTTATAGCCCACCGTCTTTCTACGATAAGAAATGCCGACAGGATTTTGGTAGTTACCGATGAGGGCATCATGGAAAGCGGTACTCATGAGGAGCTTTTAAGTTTAAACGGCATCTATGCCAATTTACGCAAACTCGATGAGTTTTAAACGATACCTCAAAAACCAATTAATTAAATGGAGACATTTAAGTGCAAAACGAATTGAAGGATTTACGCGAGTTAAAAAAGAAATTTAAAAGAGCCGTACTTTCTCGAAAACATACTATAGACGAGCTGCGTCTTGCCTATGACGATATTCTTTATTCTCCTCATGTACCGAACAATGTAGACTTATCCGAAGTCGAATTGCGCGGTGTAGATACCGATGTATTAAAGCCTGAGATGGCGGTGTCAGGCAGGGTAATCCTATATGCCCATGGAGGTTCTTTTATAAGCGGCACAAAAAAAGCTTACCGCTCTTTTTGTGCGGGCCTTGCTCATGAGGCTTCGGCAGATTTATATTTACCCGAGTACAAGCTTGCCCCCGAGCAGCCCTTTCCTGCCGCCCTCGAAGATTTTTATAAGGTCTATGCAAAACTTATAGAATCGCATACCGTCGCCCCTTCAAATTTGATTCTCGCAGGAGACGGAGCCGGAGGAGGCTTAATTCTTTCGCTGATTCATTATTTAAAAAATAAACATCTTCCTCTTCCTGCTTTGCTGGTTTTACTTTCGCCATGGGCTGATTTAACTTGTTCAAGCGGCGGATTGAGTGCAAACCGCAAAAAAGATTTTGTTTTTTCTCAAGAAGCCTTGTTGGGGGCTGCCCAATTATATACGGAAGAAAAAAATCTTACAAACGAGCTTGTCTCTCCTATTTTCGGCAGCTTTGAAAATTTTCCTCCCGTTTTTATTCAATGCGGAAGTAATGAGATTCTTTTGGATGACTCAATCCGTCTTTGCGAAAAAATCGAAAAGGCCGGAGGGAGATCCGCTCTTGACATAATGGAAAACATGCCTCACCTGTTTCAAGCAGTCCCCGACTACTTTGCCGAGGCTCACCTCGAAGTTGAAGCTGTAGGAAAAAAAGTAAATTCATTTTTTGAGAGCGGCTCTTTGATAGAAAATCAAGCGAATTTAATAGGGGAATAAATATGGAACTTCTTGCGCCTGCGGGCAATTTTGAAAAATTGGATTATGCATGGGAGTACGGAGCCGATGCAGCTTATATAGGATTAAAGAATTTTTCGCTTAGGGCTAAGGCCGATAATTTTTCGGGCGAAGAATATAAAAATATTTCTCTTTTAAAAGAAGTCTACAAAAAGCGGGGCTTAACAAAAAAACTTTATTGCGCAATAAATATAAGCTTTCATAATGAGGACTTAAAAAACTTGTTGTCTGAGGTCCAATATTTTAAACAATATCCTTTCGATGCCTTTATCGTCCAAGACTTGGGAGCCGCCCGAATTTTAAAAGAAAACTTTCCCGACATTCCGCTTCATTTAAGCACTCAGGCAAACTGCATAAACTATGAGGCTGTAAAGGTTTACAGGGACTTGGGCTTTTCCCGTGTGGTCTTGGGAAGGGAAGCAAGCCTTGAGGATGTACGAGAAATAAAGCAGCGGGTTCCCGAAATGGAGCTTGAATGTTTTGTGCATGGGGCTATGTGTATTTCTTATTCGGGGCGCTGCCTGATAAGCTCCTACCTTACCGACCGAAGCGCAAATGCCGGGGCCTGCACCCATTCTTGCCGCTGGAACTACAAGATGTATTCAGAAAAACCTAAGGAAGAATTCTTTGTTGAAGAGTCGGAGCGGAAGGGAGAGCTTTTCCCCGTAGAAGAAGGCGAAAACTATACGGCTCTTTTTTTCTTCAAAGGATCTTTGTATGATCGACTACCTCGACAAGATGAAAGAAGCCGGAGTAGACTCACTAAAAATAGAGGGCCGCATGAAAAGCATTTACTATACTGCCTTGACCACAAGAGCCTACCGTAAAAAGATAGATTTTTTAAATGGAAAGATAAGCGCCGATGAGGCTTCTCCCTTTGTTGAAGAATTGTACAATACTGCCCATAGGGAATTTACTACGGGTTTCTATTTTTCGAGTGCGGAGGCCAATAAGACCACTGTTGGCGAGTCTAAGTCCCCCTATATGCTTGCAGGCAAAATAGGCAAAAAACTTTCAGAAAACGAATACGAGTTTATTTCGATGAACAAGATAGATTCTGGCATCCCTCTCGAATATGTCGGCCCCGATATCTGTTCTATCGAAGACACGGGCTATATCCTTCTAAAACCCGACACAAAAGAAAAAATGGACTGGGTCTGCCACGGCCATCCCTGTATCATCAAAACCGATAAGCCCATAGCCGAAAAGTTTTTGGTAAGGTGTAAAGAAAACTTGTAATTTTTCGCATACCGTTGTATAATTTTATTATAACAAAAAAAGTTTTTATAGGAGGTATGCTTATGAAGAACAGCAAATTTTTTAAAGCCGTCGGCTTTGTTGTGATCGTTCTCATCCTAAGTGCCGCCTTTACAGGATGTGAAACCGAATCCCATGATGTAAGCGGTCAGTATGCAGGCATTGAGGCAAAGGCCCCTGCAAATCAAGTCGATATTCTTCTTTTTAACGACTTTCACGGAAACGTTGCAGAAGATACCCGCCCCGGAAAGGGAAAAAATGCCGGTATGGCCAAGATGATAGGCTATGTCCGCACTGCCGGAATGGAAAATCCTAACACCATTGTGGCTGCAGGAGGCGACAACTATCAGGGGACAGCCATATCCAATCTAACCTATGGAGCTCCCGTTTCTGCCATGATGAGGGCGATGAATGTTAAGGTTTGTGCCGTAGGTAACCATGAATTTGACTGGGGTTCAAACCGCATGACAAAGTGGCAAAAGGACGGAAACTTTACCTTCTTGGCTGCTAACATTGTCGAAAAAAAGAGCGGGAAACCCGTGTCATGGGCAAAACCCTACTCAATTATAACCAAAGGAAACTACAAGATTGCCTTTATCGGTCTTGCCCATCCCGATACGGCTGTTTTGACCAGTGCCGAACATGTAAGCGGTTTGGAGTTTACCGACCCCGTAAAAACAGGTCAAGAATGGGCGGACTATCTTTTGGCAGGAAAGGCCAAGGAAGGCAAGCCCGATGCAATTATTGCCCTGACCCACATCGATTCATTCCAAAAAGACGGAAAGATAAGCGGAAATGCCGTTAAGCTTACCGAAATCAAGGGCTTGGATGCAGTTCTTTCGGCTCACAGCCACCAAACCGTTGCAGGAGAAGCAAACGGTATGCCCATACTTCAAGCTTACTGTCACGGCCGGGCTGTAGGTAAGCTCAGCATCACCTTCGGAGAAAAAAACAAGATTGTAAAGATTGTGCCTATGGTAGACGAAATATATAAGCACAAGGATTCTCTTATCGAAGATGCAAAGGGTAAGGCTCTCTATACAAAATATGAGACAGAACTAGGGCCTATTATGGGAGAGGTTATCGGTATTGCAGAAGCCGAGTTTGCTCATGAGCGAAGCGAGAAGGGAAGCAACACTGCTTTGGGTGCATGGGCCGCCGAGGTTCAGCGACAGCTGGGAAAGGCCGATATTGCCATTCAAAACGGAGGAGGCTTACGCCGAACCCTTGCAGCCGGTAATATCACTGTAGGAGATCTTTACGAGATTATGCCCTTTGACAACTACCTCGTCGTTTTCGATCTTCCCGGTTCCGAGATTAAAAAGGCCATAGATCATGGTATTATGAATCCTAACATCACAGACGGTCAATTTGCAGGACTTAGGGTAGAATATGACGGCAAAAAACCTTTTGAAAACAGAATTACAAAAATTACTCTTATGGACGGAAATCCCCTCGACATGAATAAAAAATATAAGGTTGTAGTAAACAGCTTTATGTTTACGGGCGGAGACTCTTACGATTTTTCTAAGGCTGAAAACGTTGCAGAAAGCGTATCCATAAGGGATGCCCTTATCGATGCAATCAAAAAGGCTAAAACAATTAAGCCCCTACCTGTAGATTATATTAAAGATATAAGCAAATAACGGGAACCAATTTAAAGCGGTGTGAAAAATTTTGCACCGCTTTTTTCTTAAAATAAAATCGGCCGGAATCAAACATGAAACATATTTTCACTTTTATTGTAATCCTTATTCTATGTTTTAATCTATCTGCGGAAGATACAGGGCAAGCGTCTTCCGGATCCCTGTCTAAAGACCGGTCTAACGGCCTGGACAATAAATATCAGGGCTTAAGCCAATACTATGATGCTCAGATAAACGCTCCCAAAAGCGAGGCTGTTAAGGCCAGGGTTATCGAAATCGTTTATGACGACACAGGGGAAAGCCGCCCCGATATTCCCATAGAATCGGACTTCCGTTACCAGCACTTAAAGGTTAAGATTTTAACCGGGAAGCACAGGGGAGAGGTTTACACAATCCGGAACACGATAGAGCTTGCAATTCCTTATAAGCTGATTTTTAAGGTAAACGAAACACTTGTCTTACAGCTGGATGAAGACGAAACAGGCAAGGTAAACAATTTGCGCATTTACGAGAGGGCAAGGGATTATAAGGTCTATGCTCTTATTCTTATCTTTGCTTCGGTTTTAATCTTTGTCGGTAAAAAAAACGGAGTAAAAGCCCTTATCTCTCTTGGGTTTACCGTGGGCCTTATATTCGGCCTCTTCCTTCCTCTTATCATTCGAGGCTATAATCCTATGCTTTGGGCTGTTATAATTTGCAGCTCTGCTTCAGTAATTACTCTTTTTATAATTTCGGGGAAGAACAAAAAGACTTACACGGCTATTTTGGGAACAATAGGCGGGGTTATTATTGCAGGCCTTTTTGCCTTTGCTGCAGGAAAAATTTTAAGGCTCTCGGGGCTTGGAAACGAAGATGCCCAAATGCTGGCCTTCGTTCCCCAATACCGTAAGATAGATTATCAGGGCCTTTTATTTGCAGGAATTATGATAGGTTCCCTTGGGGCTGTCATGGATGTCGCCATGTCCGTTTCTTCTGCAATGTGGGAAATAATTTCTGTAAGTCCTAAGATTTCGAATAAGCAGCTTGTAAAATCCGGAATGAATATAGGCCGGGATATAATAGGTTCTATGTCAAACACTCTTATTTTGGCCTATGTGAGTACATCAATCCCCGTACTCTTACTCTTTATAATTTTTTCCAACGGCTTTACGGAAATTATAAACTTGGAGCTTTTATCTGCCGAGATATTGCGGGCCGTTTCGGGGAGTATAGGTTTAATTTGCACGATTCCTATAACCGTCAACCTCGTAAATATTTTTAGGAAGAATTAAAAAATATCCATAAAACTTATCGCGTTTGTAAAACCGTTTGAAGTCGTTTTTTTAGGCTTTCTTGCAAAAGCTGAGAGCAATTTATGTTATGTTCCGAGGCAAGAGCACTTAGCCATGCAGGCAAGGTTACGGTGCGGTTAACCGAATGTGTCTTTTGCATCATGCGGTAAGTAGGAAGATATACATCAATTAAAACCGCTTTTTCATTTTTACGCATTTTTATATTGCTCAAATGAGATGCCTCCGGAATAGGTTCGCCGTCATCTTCAAGTCCGCACAATACACATCCAAGTAATTATCTTGCAGATAATAAAGCATCAGCCTCATCTTCTCCTGAGGTAGCACAATTCAAGTCCGGAAAAATAACGGCAATTTCTTTTTCGCCATTATAAGTGAATATTGCAGGATAAAAAAAATGTTCTTTTTGTTTCATGTTTAAACTGATGGTGACTTCCAACAACTGCCACCTCATACCAGCCGTCATTTTGTAATATTTTTATAACCTCACGGGATGTATAACTTTTCATAGTAATCTTCTATACCGATATTTTAACACATATAATTGCCATTGTCAAATATTTACTCCTCCAGCACTCCCAGCTTTTCAAAAACAAAGAAGATAAAACTCAAAATAACGGCAACGAGGGAGGCGAGTACCATTCCCTTAAATTCTATTTCGCCGAATTTTATGCTGAGGCCGCTCAAACCCGTGGTAAAGACGACCGAGGTTAGAATGAGATTTTTCGATTTTGAATAATCTACTTTTGAATCTACCAAAAGGCGGATGCCTGAGGCCCCTATCATTCCGTAGAGCAAGAAGGTTATGCCTCCTATGACGTTTCCGGGCACGGTGCGGATTAGGGCTGCAAGGGGGCTTATAAAGGCCATACAGATAGAAATTATTGCCGCACCCGCAATTACATAGACGCTGTAAATACCGGTAACCGCCATAACGCCTATGTTTTCGCCGTAGGTTGTGGTTGGAACTCCTCCTACAAGGCCTGAAAGGGCTGTCGAAAAGTTATCGGCAAAGATACTCCTGTGAAGGCCCGGATCTTTTAACAAATCTCGTCCGACGATGTTGGAGGTTACTACCTGATGGCTTATGTGCTCGCTTGTGATAACCAGCAAGACGGGAAGCATTGTAATTACGGCCATAAGATCGAATTTAGGAAGCTGAAAATGAGGGACGGTAAAAAGCCCTGCTTCTCTTATTATCGAAAAATCTACCATGCCGAAAAAGATTGCGGCTATGTAGCCTGCGATGCTTGCAATTAAAATGGAAATTGTTGATAAAAATCCTTTAAAAAGTACGGAGCCCAGAACGGCAGCCCCTATCGTGATAAAAAAGACTATTATGTCTCCCCGTGAGGCTGATTCCGTCATGATGTTTGCACCTATAGTACCGCCTCTTACTGTGAGTCCTGTAAGCTCAAAACCGATGAGGGAAACTACAGAGCCCATTGCTGCGGGCGGAAGGATTATGTTTATCCATGAGGTTCCGAACTTATAAATTATAAAGGCAATGAGACAGCCTAAAAGCCCCGTTACTATAAAGGCTCCTTGAGCATATTGAAAACCTATTGAAGAAATAATAAGTGTTGCAGGCCCTAAAAAGGCAAAGCTCGAACCGAGGTAGGCAGGGGCTTTTCCCCTTGTTATGGCTATAAACAAGAGGGTGCCGACTCCGTTCATAAATAAAACTATGCCTGCATCGATTCCGAAGATAATGGGAACTAAGACTGAGGCACCGAACATTGCAAATGTGTGCTGAATACTTAAGGGTAAGAAAAGCCCCGCCGGAACTTTTTCATCAACTTGATAAATTTTTTTGTGTGACATATTAAATCTCCATCGGGGCTGTATGATAACTTTAATTGCCGCTTAAGTCAATCGGGCCAGGGGAAATGCCTAGTGATAAATGACAAGTATCAAATGTCGAATGCCGAGTGACTATTTTTTGTTTATCTTTTCAAATGCCGTTATCAGGCCGTAGCCTGCAAGCATACAGAGGACTGCAGCCAGCCTCATTGAAGGCAGCATTCAGCCGTCAGGAACCAAATGCCTGATTGAGCCCGCAACGAGTCCTAAAATAAAGGCGTAGGTTATCTTGGGGAATCTTTCCATAAAAAAGCCGATTAGTCTTGCCGAGAGGATGATTCCTGCAAGGACACCCAGTCCTACGGGAATCATTATAGGAATGTTAAAGCCGGTAATAGCCTTAATCACCGTATAATACGCTCCCATGATCAAAAGTAGGAAGGAGCCTGATATGCCGGGTATTACCATTGCGGCAGCTCCTGCAAAGCCTGCAAGGAATAAGAATAAAAAACTTCCGAGGCTTAATGTTTCTATTGCTGCGGCAGAAGAAATTGATATTCCCTTAAAAAAGTAAAGGGCAAGCATCAGGCTTAAACCTATAAAAAACCAAGCAATTTTAGATGCCTTTGTAAAAGAGCTCTCTTTTTCCGTTTCTCGGACAAAATCAAAGATTATAAAGATGCTTCCTACGATAAGGCCTACAAAAAAGAAATTGGTCTGTATGGGGAATCTTTCATAAACAAGCTTAAAAAGGCTTGCAAAAATGAGAATGCCTAAGCCCATGCCTCCGAAAAGGCAAAGATAGGTTTTAAAATTAGCCTTAATGGTCTTGACATCAAGACTTGCTGCCCCTATAAGGTCGGAATAAACCCCGAATACGACGGCAATGGTTCCGCCTGAAACGCCGGGGATGACATTTGCGATTCCTATGGCAATGCCTGCGATTATTTTCTTTATATAGTTTAACATTGCTTAAATATACATAAATTTTGAGTTATAAACAAGATAGACATAATCCATAAAAATTTGCTATAATGGGAGTATGTTATACCATATTGCAGAATTGCTGGGTCCATATTTCGGGCCTATGAGACTTTTACAATCCTATGCCGTTTTAATTTCTCTAGGTTTATTTTTAGGCTTTTTAATTACCGTTTTAATGCTGCCTAAATTTTATTCCAAATTACCCAAAGACAGAGGGCGGGAATTTACCGTAAATCCGGAAGCTGCTGTGGGTAAGCCCACCGGAGGCGGAATTGTTTTTATCTCTATTTTTATAATCTGCGTTTTTTTATTGATTAAACCGACTATTACTCAAGGTCTAATATTGGCCATAACCTTTGCCGTTATGCTTACAGGCTTTTTAGATGATAAATCCGAAAAATCTTGGGGAGAATATTTAAAGGGCAGCTTGGATCTTATTTTATCGGCTGTAACAGCCCTTGTTATTTTTTACATCTATTTTGAAGGAAAGGTTTCCTTTTGGCTTCCCTTTACTTCGAGCCTTGTCGAAGTGCATCCTATTGTGTTCTTCGCTGTTTCGATAATTATTTTGTGGATTTCGATTAACACAACAAACTGTACCGACGGGGTGGACGGCCTTTCGGGAACTCTTATTCTCTTGGCCTTGGTTTCCCTCGGAATAGTTTTTTATTTTGTTCTTGGTCATGTCAAGGTTGCGGCCTATCTTTTGGTTCCCAATATAAGCACGGGAGCAAAATGGGCAGTTATGATTTTCACCCTCTGCGGAGTGCTTACGGGCTATCTTTGGCACAATGCCTATCCGAGTAAGGTTCTTATGGGAGATGCAGGCTCGCGTGCTTTAGGCTTTTTTATCGGTGTTCTTGTAATTATTTCGCGCAACCCCTTCATCCTTTTGATGACTAGCGGTGTTATTCTCATAAACGGAGGGACGGGGATTTTGAAGGTGGTTATGCTCCGCTTTTTTAAGATCAAGATATTTAAGAATATCAGATTTCCGCTCCATGACCACATGAAAAAGAATTTGCAATGGTCGCCGACTCAGGTTTTAATCCGCTTTGTAATTATCCAAATTTTAATTACTATTGTCATTTTAGGAATTCTCTTTAAGATTCGATAAATGCTTTGAGGTTGATTTTTTTAACGCCATGAATTTTTTATCGAGGTTTGAACCTCTCGTCGGCTCATCAAATTTAACGAAGATAGAAAATGCCCGTATCGCAGTTTTCGGCCTCGGCGGAGTAGGAAGCTATACTGCCGAAGCCCTTGCCAGAAGCGGGGTTGCCCGTAACGGAACGGCCCGAACCGGGGCAGGGGAGCTCATCCTCATTGACGGCGACACGATAGAAGAAAGCAATATAAACCGCCAGCTTTATGCCCTCTATTCTACCATAGGAAGGGCTAAAACTGAAATTGCAAGGGATCGCATTGCAGATATAAGCCCCTCATGTAAGGTAACGGCAATCAATTCCTTTATTTTACCCGATACTTTTTATGAAGTCTTAGGCGAAGATTTTTTTGATGGTTTAGACTTTATAGTAGATGCCGTAGATACGGTTTCTCTCAAAATTTTTCTTGCCGTTGAAGCCGAAAAAAATGAGGTTCCTCTTATTTCGGCAATGGGCTGCGGAAACCGCCTAAACTCCGATTTTGAATTTGCAGATATTTACAAGACAAGCGTCTGCCCTCTTTGTAAGGTAATGCGCACCGAGCTAAAAAAAAGGAATGTTAAGCACTTGAAGGTGCTTTATTCTAAAAGTGAATGTACAATAAAGCAAAACCCTCCGGCTTCGGCTGCATGGGTTCCCTCGATCGCCGGTCTTTTAATCGCCGGCGAGGTTGTTAAGCATCTATCTCGGCCAGAAGATTTTTCATGATAAATTTGCGGCGCTCCGGGGTGTTCTTGCCCATGTAGAATTCCAAGATTGAAGGAACTTTTTTTAGGGTTTGAACGGTTACGGGGAGGAGCTTTATATCGGCCCCGATAAATTGACCGAACTCTTTGGGGCTTATTTCTCCCAAGCCCTTAAAGCGGGTAATTTCGGAAGATGAACCTAAGCGGCTTACAGCCTCATCCCTTTCCTTTTCGGAATAGCAATAAGATGTCTCTTTTTTGGTGCGCACCCTGAAAAGGGGCGTTTCCAAGATGTATACGCGGCCTGAGGTAACCAGCTCCTCAAAATAGCTTAAAAAGAATGTCAAAAGCAAATTCCGAATATGAAAGCCGTCGTTGTCTGCGTCTGTTGCTATTACTATCTTTGAATAGCGCAAGCCCTCGATATCGTTTTCGATGCCTAGTGCCATCATCATATTGTAGAGCTCGGCATTTTTGTATATTTGAGCCCGTTTTTTGCCGTACATATTTTCGGGTTTTCCTCGAAGAGAAAAAATTGCCTGAGTTAAAACATCCCTGCTTGAAACCATGGCTCCCGTCGCAGAATCTCCCTCTGTGATAAAGATCATGGTGTCTTCGCCGAATTTCCCATCTCCCAAATGGAATTTGCAGTCCTTCAGTTTCGGAATCTTTATGGCAATTTTTTTTGCCGCCGCCTTTGCTTCTTTTTTTACAGTGTTTAGCTCGGTGCGGAGTTTTTCGTTTGCGATTATTTTGCTTTCAAGTTTTGCAGCCGAGTCGGCATTTTTTTGGAGCCATTCTACGACTGCAGACTTTGTATCGTTGACTATCCAGGAGCGCACCTCGGTGTTTCCGAGCTTGTTCTTTGTCTGGCTTTCGAATACGGGAGCCTGAATCTTTACGGCAACGGCAGCGCAAGTTCCTTCACGAACGTCCTCGCTCTTATAGCTTTTTCTAAAATATTCGTTGATGCCCTTGAGAAGCCCTTCTTTAAAGGCGGAAAGGTGAGTTCCTCCGTCGGAAGTATATTGGCCGTTTACAAAGGAGTAGTAGGTTTCGCCGTAATTGTTTGTGTGAGAAAAGGCAAACTCAAGCTGCTTTTCCTTGTAGCGGCAAACCTCATAGATGGTGTTTGTGCCGACATTGGATTCGAGCAAGTCCAAAAGGCCGTTTTCAGATTTAAAAAGCTTTCCGTTAAAACTTAAAGTAAGGCCTGAGTTTAAATAGGCATAGTTCCAAATCCTTTTTTCGATAAAGTCCAAGTTAAATTTATACTCGCCGAAAATTTTTGTGTCGGGAATGAATTCGACAAGGGTTCCGTTTTTGACGCCGGGCTTGGCATTTCCTTTTTTTTCGCTTACAAGCTTTCCTCTTTCAAAAATAGCTTCTGCGTATTTACCGTCCCTTACGGCGGCAACCCTAAAATGCTCCGAGAGGGCGTTTACGGCCTTTGTTCCGACTCCGTTTAGACCGACGGAAAACTGAAAGACCTCATCGTTGTACTTTGCGCCCGTATTTATAACCGAAACACATTCTACTAATTTTCCTAAAGGAATACCCCGCCCGAAGTCGCGGACGGTTATCTTGTTTTCCTCTTGCTGAATATCTATGCGGGTTCCGTTCCCCATTATAAACTCGTCTATGGAGTTGTCGATAACTTCTTTTACGAGAATGTAAATTCCGTCATCAGGATTTGAACCGTCTCCTAAGCGGCCTATGTACATACCCGTCCGCAAACGGATATGTTCAAGGGAGCTCAAGGTTTTTATTTTGGACTCATCGTAAACAGCCTTTTTTGCAGCCATTATTCTTCCTCCGAAACCGTCTGATTATCTTCCGAATCTGGCTGAACTTCTTCTTGGCCTGAACTGCGGCTTTCTTCCGAGGGCTTACCGGAGAATTTTTCTTCAAGCCCTGCTGCATATTCTTTTAAATCGGCTATTTTAACTTCTGAGTTTTTGATGGCCGTTTCGGAGCTGCTTATTTTCTTTTCGGCTTCCTTTATGGAGTTTTCGCAATTCTTTATTGTGCGGTTAAGGTTTTGAATCTGATTTTCTTCCGCCTTAATTTTTTGCATTACCTCGCAAAATTCTATATGGCATTTTACCTTATTTATTTCTTTGAGGTACTTACCTGCCTTTTTTAGATAATCCGCATATTTTCCAAGAGCTTCATCCGAAGGATTTTCTCCTAAGGCCGAATCTCCTTCTGCAGAGTAAAAATTCTCGGTATATTTTAGGCCTGTAGACTCTAAAATAAGCTCTATTTTTTCGTCGATTTCTTTTACCCTGTTTGTAAAATTATCGATTCGTTTTTTTGAATTTTTATCTGCACCGGCATCGGCTAATTTTTTTGTCACAAAGCCCGCTTCCTCATCTATCATTTTAAGGCGGTTTTCAGAATCGCTTAAATCGGTACAGAGCTTTAAAATTTCCTCGTAGTTTTTTTTTGAGATCGGGGAAAAGTTTATCTTCATCATAAAGTGCTTTTACCTCTTGAGAATTACAAATGTCTATGTCCGATTTTGTGAAAATATTTTTAATTTTTTTTTCGGAATTTTTTACCTTTAATTCATTAGAGGTAATCTTACCCGAAATGCCGATCTTCAAAAAAAAGTTTGCTTCTTTTTTTTCGGAATTTAGAGCTTCAATTTTTTCCATGGTTTCCTGCATTTTCGCTTCTTCAGTTCTGATTTCGGCAGAAAGAGAATCAAAAAGATTTCCGCAGTGAGGTAAAAAGTCCTTATAAAGTTTGAGTAAAAAATCTCCCTTTAGTTTTTCGGTTTCTTTTTTTGTATCCGCAAGTCTGTCTTTGACCTGCTTTTTAAAGTTGTCAAGTTCGGAAAGACGCGTACTGTTATTTTTTATATCCAAAACGCTTTCAGTACAAAATTTTCTTTCATCGTGCAGCCTTTGCCATTGAAGAAAATTTTCTTGAGAAACCCCGTTTGCTTCTGCAACCGGATCGGCTGTATCTTTGATAAGTTTATTTCCAAGCTGTTTATATGCTTCCGTCAGTTTTGACTCAAGGTCTTTTAATTCTTTTAAAAGAACAGGTATCGTGTTATTACTCTTATTCATTCTTCTATTCTAACCTTTTATTTGTTTCTTGACAATAGCTGCTATCGGATGTTGACTTTTTTGCCTGCATTTTTTAGAATGGAAAAGCGTTCGATCGCCGGGGGTGTTTATATGAAGAATATTACGATAGAAATTTGTGCGGGTTCTTTTGAGGATGCGGTGATGGCAGAAAAGGCAGGAGCTTCAAGGATTGAGCTTAACTCTTCTCTTTTTTTGGGAGGTTTGACTCCTTCTTTAGGAACCCTAAGGCTGGTTAAAAAAGAAACCGGTTTAAAGGTTATGACTATGGTAAGACCCAGAGCTGCCGGCTTTTTTTACTCTTCTTACGAGTATAAAACAATGATTGAAGATGCAAAACTTTTTATGGATAACGGAGCCGACGGGCTGGTGTTCGGCTTTTTAAAAAAGGACGGAACCATCGATGCAAAGAGATGTGAAGCTCTTATAAAGATTGCAGGAAGCAGGGACAAGGTTTTTCATCGAGCAATAGATGTAGTTCCTGAGCCCTTAAAGGCCTTGGACGAGCTTATTTCTTTAGGCTTTACCAGGGTGTTAACCAGCGGGCAAGAACCTACAGCCTATGAGGGGGCCGGCCTGATTGCCGAAATGGTAAAAAGAGCTAAGGGCCGAATCGAGATTTTGCCCGGCGGCGGAATTACCGAAAAAAATGCAGCAAAGCTAATCAAGCTGACAGGTGTAGATCAAATTCACTTTGCTGCCCTTAAAAGGCGTGTAGAGCCGTCTACCAAGGCAAATCCTTCAATCTATTACGGAGGAGCCCTATATCCGCCTGAGGACAGCATCGAAGTTGCCGGCCTAGACGAGATGATAGGGATAATAAAAAGCTTGTAGTAAAAAATAAAAGTTTTTTCAAATTTTACTAATTATTCAACTTAGAGCCATATAATTAAATGAAGGCAGGAAGGAATTCCTGCAAAGTATTTAATTTATGGAAGGAGTTCTTATGAATGATGAAAAAACTATTTTAAATCCCAAGACCGATTGGGTATTTAAGCTGATGTTTTCCAAAGGAGAAGAAGGAAACAAGGCCCTCATAAGCTTTCTTAACGCCTTTTTGGAAGATTCCTACGGTAAAATCACAAAGGCCGACATCCTTAATACCGAGCTCATCAGGGATAGGTCGGCAGGAGAAACTTACCGCCTTGATTTTTTGATTAAGACCGATACAGGTCTTATTGTAGACCTTGAAATGCAGCAGTTTTGGAAGACCAACTATCCCAGGCGAAATCAAATGTACCTTATGCGAATGGCCTCCCGCTTTTTAAAAACTGAGCCGAAAGAAGATGACTTTTTGTATGCAATAAGCATATCGGTTTTCGGCTGTGATGTTCCTAAAAATGCAGAACTTGTCAGAATGCCTGAGGGTTCCGTAATTCAATATCTTTATGTTGAATTAAACGAGCTAATAGTTTATACTATGAAAAAGAGCTTGGAAGATTATAGCTTAAAAGACTTTTGGATAAGATTTTTGGCCAACTATGAAGAAGACAAAAAAAGCGGAATGTTGGAAGAATTATGCAGATTAGAGGAGGGTATAAAAATGGCAGAAGCAACACTCTTTAGGGTAACGGATGAAGAGAGGCGAATGGCAATAGAGCTCTCTAACGAAAAATACGAGATGTATGTCGAATGTGAACGGAATGAAGCTAGAAGACAGGGCTTGGCGGAAGGACGTGCAGAAGGAAGAAATCTAGGCTTAGCCGAAGGCAGGGAGGAGGGCCGGGCGGAAGGTATGGCGGAGGGGTCATATCAAGCAAAGTTGGAAACAGCAGCATATTTTAAACGGCTTGGAATTGATATCGATAAAATAGTTGAGGGAACCGGCTTAAGTCGCGAAAAAATAGAAAGTCTTTAGTTCTAAGGTTTTTATATCAAACTCTTGCCCCTCTTGAAGCCTAAGTCTCTTTGTGATACAATGAGACACTATACTTTAGGAGCAAGAGTATGAGATGGAAAAATAAAAAAATTCCCGAGGGAGAGTTCATGGAGATGCGAGAAGAGATTCTCCAAACTTGGCCTACGGGAAAGGATGTTGACTTAAAAGAGTCTATCGATTATCTAAAGAAGATCCCGCCTGAAAAAAACTTTGCAATCAAACTTGAACAAGCCGATAAAGAAGGCATTACGACGGCACAGCCTCGTGCCGGTGTTCCTCTTTTGGATGAACACATTAACCTATTAAAGTTTTTACAGGATGAGGGCGGTGCCGACTTTTTACCCAGCACCATTGATGCTTATACGCGTCAAAATAGGTATGAAGAGGGTGAGGCCGGTATTGAGGCTTCAAAGAAGGCTGGCCGTTCTCTTATGAACGGTTTTCCTGTGGTAAACTGGGGGGTCGGCCCCTGCCGCCAAGTTTTGGAAGCCGTAAACCTTCCCTTACAGGCAAGACACGGAACTCCCGATGCCCGTCTTCTTTCAGAGATTATTCATGCCGGAGGCTACACCTCCAATGAGGGAGGCGGAATAAGCTACAACGTTCCTTATGCAAAGGCCGTTTCAATCGAACACAGTATTATGTGCTGGCAATATGCCGACCGCCTTGTAGGTTTCTATGAAGAAAACGGAGTTCACCTAAACAGGGAACCCTTCGGCCCTCTTACAGGAACCCTCGTTCCTCCCTCAGTTGCCATTGCAGTAGGCGTTATCGAAGCCTTGCTTGCAGCAGAGCAGGGTGTAAAGAGCATCACTGTAGGCTACGGTATGTGCGGAAACATGACGCAGGACGTTGCTGCCGTAATTTCTTTAAGAGAAATTACCAAGGACTATATGAAAAAATTCGGCTACAAGGATATGTGCATCACCACCGTTTTCCATCAATGGATGGGAGGCTTCCCCGCCGATGAGTCCAGGGCCTACGGCCTTATTTCTTTGGGTAGCACAACAGCTGCCCTTTCAGGAGCTACAAAGGTAATCGTTAAAACCCCGCATGAAGCCTTCGGTATTCCTACCAAGGAAGCCAATGCAGGAGGTATCAAGGCTACCAAAATGGTACTAAACCTTTTGAAGGGCCAGCGTTATCCCGATTCGAAGATTCTCGCTCAAGAAATTGAGCTTATCAAGGCAGAAACAAAGTGTATTATGGACAGGGTCTATGAGATAGGACACGGAGACCTGGTTGAAGGCACAATCAAGGCCTTTGAAGCCGGTGTAATAGACATTCCCTTTGCCCCTTCCCAGTACAATGCCGGAAAGGTAATGCCTGCCCGTGACAATGACGGATGTATCCGCTACCTCATGCCGGGAAATCTGCCCTTTACAAAGGATATTCTTGACTTTAACAGGAGTAAACTTGAAGAGAGGGCTAAGGCCGACAACAGAGCTGTCGATTTCCAAATGTCTGTTGATGATGTTTATGCCGTAAGTTCAGGTGTTTTGGTCGGAAGACCCGCTAAACACTAAAATTATAGAAATTAGGAGTTGGATAAACATTCCGGCTTGAAATACAAGCCTCAATGTTTATCTTCGAGTTTGCCTTTCAGGCAAACGTCGCATTGTTTATATGTAGTTTTGCATAAAGCAAAACTACTTGAAAAAACTTTTTTCGCAAATTGATATTTGCTGCAAAAAGTTTTTATAGGAGTATAAAGATGAAAATTGTTGATGTTGTTTGCGCAGAAGGAAAAACAGGATTCTATTTTGATGATCAAAAGGCTATCAAGATGGGTGCAGGTCATGACGGATTTTTCTATACCGGAAAACCTGTAACCGAGGGCTTTACCTCAATCAGACAGGCTGGTGAAGCTATTTCCGTTATGTTCGTTCTTGAAGACGGTCAGGTTGCATACGGCGACTGTGCCGCTGTGCAGTATTCCGGAGCAGGCGGACGAGATCCCCTCTTTTTGGCAAAGGACTTTATTCCCGTAATCGAAAAGGACATAAAGCCCCTCTTTGTAGGAAAAGAAATTACAAACTTTAGAGAAATGGCCAAAACCTTCGAAGAACACAAGGTAAACGGAAAGAGAATGCACACGGCTCTCCGCTACGGTATTTCTCAAGCCATTCTTGATGCAGTTGCAAAGGCCCGCCACATAACGATGGCCGAGGTTGTTGTAGACGAATACAAGACCGGCTGTCAAATAAAGAGAATACCGATCTTCACCCAGTCCGGTGATGACCGCTACTTAAACGCCGATAAGATGATTATCAAGCAGGCTGAAGTTCTTCCCCACGGTCTATTTAACAATGTTGAAGAAAAAACCGGCAAAAACGGCGAAAAACTTTTGGAATATGTTAAGTGGCTTAAAAACAGAGTCGAAACCATGAGAACTTGCAAGGACTACAATCCTATCTTCCACATCGATGTATACGGCACAATCGGAGACTTTACAAATAACGATGTTCCCAAGATGACTGCCTATCTTAAAACCTTGGAAGAAGCTGCCGCTCCTTTTAAACTTAGAATCGAAGGCCCCATGGATATGGGCGACAGAGAAAAGCAGATGCAGGTGCTTGCAGCTCTTACAAAGAGCCTTGACGATAACGGCGTAAAGGTAGAGCTTGTTGCCGATGAATGGTGCAACACCCTCGAAGACATTCAGTACTTTGCAGATAACCGCGCAGGCCACATGATTCAGATTAAGACCCCAGACCTCGGAGGAATTAACAACACAATCGAAGCCATCCTTTACTGCAAGGAAAAGGGAGTAGGCGCCTACTGCGGAGGTACATGTAACGAAACCAACCGCTCAGCCGAAGTTATCGTAAACTGCTCTGTTGCAGCCGGTGCTGCCCAGCAGCTTGCAAAACCCGGTATGGGTGTTGACGAAGGCTACATGATCATCAATAACGAGATGAATCGAATCGTTGCCTTAGCCAATAGGAAATAAGTTGTTTAGGAGTTTCGATAAACAGTTCGGCACAACTGCCTCGCTGTTTATCGGTATTGTATGTAGTTGTGCATTCTGCAAAATTACTCGAAAAAACTTTTTTTAGGAGTAGGTTATGAAAAAGTTTAAGAAAATTTTCTTTTTGCTGACCCTGCTTTTGGCAGCCGGCACCATGGTTTTTGCAGGGGGCGCAAAAGAAGCAAGCCTTCCCTCGATTGATTTAACGATGGACAGGGCAGGAGCCCCTATTGTTTTACCTGCAAAGGTTGAAAAAATCGTTTCGATGGCTCCGTCTACCACCGAAATCCTTATAGATTTAGGTGCCGCCGATAAGATTATCGCAGCCGATACTAACACTCAAAAAGATAAATTATTAAAGCAGGATATTCCATACTTTGATATGATGAAGCCTGATGCCGAAAAACTCATCGCCTTAAAGCCGGATGTTGTTTTTATTTCGGGTATGTCAAATGCAAAGGGAAACACCCCTTTTTCTCCTCTAATTGATGCAGGCATCTGCGTTATCAACATTCCCTCATCTTCAAGTATTGAAGCCATCTATCTTGACATTGCATACATAGCTGCCGTAGTAAAACAAGAAAAAAACGGAGCAAAAATTATTGCAGACATGAAGAATGAAATCGAAGCTGTCCGAAAGAAGGGTGCTTCTATTGCCGAAGGCAAAAAGAAGAAGGTCTATTTTGAAATAGGAGCCGCTCCTTATATGTACAGTTTGGGAACAGGAACCTTTATCCATGAGATGATCGAAATTATCGGGGCTCAAAATATCCTTGCCGATCAAAAAAAGCTGGGCCGCTGTTTCTGATGAGATGGTTTTGGCAAAGGATCCCGATGTAATTCTAACCAATGTAAACTATATACCTAACCCCATTGATGAAATAATGGCGAGGTCAGGCTGGGCTTCTCTTAAAGCCGTAAAGGGTAAACAGGTTTTTGCTGTTGACAATAATTCCTCTTCAAGACCCAACCACAATATTATCAAGGCCTTAAAGGAAATGGCTAAGGCCGTCTATCCTGAAATCTATAAATAATGAAACTTCAATTCAAGCTTGCAGGCTCAATTACAGCCTGCATCCTTGTTTTAATCTTAGGGGTTGGAATAGGCTCGGTCTTTGTTCCGCCCCAAGATATAATTAAAATCATCCTTTTTAAAATAGCTCAAAAAGAAATTGCCGGTATTCAAGAAACCTTTATCGCTATTGTTTGGAATGTAAGGCTCCCAAGAGTTTTGGTCGCTTTTTTGGCAGGAGGAGCATTGGCAGTAAGCGGGGCAGTCATGCAAAGCATCTTAAAAAACCCCTTGGCTTCTTCTTACACCATGGGTGTTTCATCGGGGGCTGCCCTCGGAGCCGCTCTGGTAATTTTGACGGGGTTCTATCTCCCTCTAATACCCGCTTTTACCCTTCCGCTTGCAGGAACTATTGCAGGCCTCCTTACAGTCTACGCTTCGGTTAAATTTGCAGCCTTGGTTGATAAGAATTTTGAAAACTCGACGATTATCTTAGCCGGTATAGTTTTTTCTCTTTTTATAAACGGAATTATAACCGTCATAATAGCCCTTAACAGGGACGGAATGGCACGACTCATATTTTGGCAGATGGGGAGCTTTGCAAGCCAAAACATAAAAAACTTTAATGTGCTTCTGCCTATCTGTGCGGGATGCACCTTGATTCTTACCTTTCTTTCGCACGAGATGGATCTGCTTACCTTCGGAGAGGAACAAGCTAGAACCATGGGAGTCAATACAAAAAATATAAAATGGACTCTTTTGTTTTCGGCTTCCGCCCTTACAGGAGCTGTAATTTCCTTTGTAGGTATAATCGGTTTTATCGATTTGATAGCTCCCCACCTTGTACGAAAATTCTTCGGGGCAAGGCATAAGATAGTTATACCCATGTCCTTTTGCATAGGAGGCACATCCATGGTGCTCTGCGACATGATTGCGCGAACGATTTTGTCTCCCCAAGAGCTTCCCGTCGGAGCAATTACCGCCATCGCAGGTGCCCCGTTTTTTTGCTATGTCTACTTTAAAGGCCGGAGGAGGGCTTAACTCTTATGGATCATCCCATAATAGAAGCAAAATCGGTTTATGCAGGATATTCAAAAACTGCCGTTTTAAAGGAAATCTCTTTTTCGGTTTTGTGTGGAGAAAGTCTTTGCATTTTAGGCTCCAACGGCTGCGGAAAAACGACTCTCTTAAAAAAGCCTTGCAGGTCTTATAGATTATTCGGGCGAAATTCTTTTAGACGGTAAAAATCTAAAAGATATAAAGCATAAGGATATAGCCAAAAAAATCGCTCTTTTAAGCCAAGTCTCTTCAATATACTTTTCATATTCCGTTTACGATACGGTTATGATGGGACGCTATGCCCGCCTTGAAAACTCATCCTTCCGTTCTTTTTCAAAAAATGACAGGGCCTATGTAGAAAAATGTTTGAGGGCTGTAGATGTTTGGAGCTTACGAGAAAAGAAAATAGATGAACTTTCAGGCGGTCAGCTTCAGCGGGTCTATCTTGCCCGAACCCTTGCCCAAGAGCCCGAGATTATTCTTTTGGATGAGCCTACAAATCATCTGGACTTAAAAAATCAAACCGAGCTGATTTATCTTTTAAAAGATATTTGCAAAACGGAAAACAAGACCGTAATCGGAGTCTTTCACGATATCAACCTGGCCCTTCAATTTGCCGATAAGCTCCTTTTTTTGAAGGACGGAAAGATAGCCTCATTCGGAAAAAAAGAAGATATTTTAACCGGAGAGATTTTACAATCAGTTTACGGAATGGATGTAGCCGGCTGGATGAGAGAATCTTTTAATTTATGGCTTACAGCTTTTTAGCTTACAGGCAAACGATTATCGGAAATTTGAAGTTAAATTCTTTTTTTATTTGCGGCTATTTGCTTTGTTGCTGTGTGGAAAAATGTACAAAAATATGCTATACTGGAACTCGGGAGGTATGATATGTTTTTTGCAGATTATGAAACCCACAAAAAAGAACAAATTTCTCAGTCAATTCTTTGGGAGTATGATACAAAAGCTCCCGATTGGGATTGGAATATAATGGCAAAAACTGTTGTCGCCCGCGTCTTGGAATACGGCAGACCGGAGGATTATTATGCCATGTTTCAACTTTACGGCGGTTTTGAAAAGGTAAAAAATATTGTTGTACAAATTCCGTACCTTCCCCCAAAAGAATTGAACTGGTCTTGTTTGCTTTTTGATTTAAAAAAGGAAGATTTTTTATGCTGCAAAAGAACACTGTCGAGAAAACTGCATTTGAATTATTAAGAACACTCAGTATATTAATTTCTATATTGTTTTTTTTTGTATTTTATAATATACTAAGAGCCTAAAACATAAATAATTTGGAGGCAAAAATGAACCCATTACAAAACACCGAACCTAAAGAAGTATTTAAATGGTTCTACGAGATCTCTCAGATACCGAGAGGTTCAGGAAATGAAAGAGCTATCAGCGATTTTCTTGTAAAATTTGCAAAAGATAGAAATCTTGAAGTACATCAAGACAAGGCTATGAATGTTATCATAAAGAAGAGCGGAACTGCCGGATATGAAAAATCTCCGGCGGTTATTATTCAGGGACACATGGACATGGTCTGCGAAAAAGAGGCTTCTTCAAACCACGACTTTTTAAAAGACCCGATTAAATTCGTTGTAAAAGACGGAATGCTCTATGCCGATAAGACAACCCTCGGCGGCGACGACGGTATAGCCGTAGCCTACGCTCTTACCGTTCTCGATTCAAAAGATATTCCCCATCCGCCTCTTGAAGTCTTAATTACGACCGAAGAAGAAACCGGAATGGGCGGTGCAATGGCCCTTACCGATGAACATCTGCAAGGAAGCCGGCTTTTAAATATCGATTCCGAGGAAGAAGGCGTATTTTTGGTAAGCTGTGCAGGCGGAGCCAATATACATGTGTTCTTCGATATAAAGAAAGAAGCTGCAAAGGGAAAATTCTTAAAAGTTACCGTCGGCGGTCTTCTTGGAGGGCATTCAGGTATCGAAATAAACAAGCAGAGGGCAAACTCAATCAAGCTCTTGGGCCGTGTTTTATACAATATCAAGCAAAACGAAAAAATTAACATTGTCGAAATTTCAGGCGGTTCAAAGCATAATGCGATTGCAAAGGATGCCTATGCAGTAATAGCCGTTGAAAATGCTGATGCCGTTTTAAAGATTGTCGAAAAAATGGCTGCCGATTTTAAGGGCGAGTACAGGGCTGTCGATAAGCTTTTAAGTCTTACCGCAGCAGAGGCTCAAAATCCGTTAGGCCAAATGTTTACAAAAGAACTTACGCACAACATTATTGAGTTTATGGCAGGTATTCCTAACGGTGTTCAATACATGAGCATGGAAATCCCCGGTCTTGTCCAAACAAGTTTAAATAACGGTGTTTTGGAAGAAATTGACGGAAGAATCAAATTTACAACCTCTGTACGAAGCAGCGTAAAGAGTGCCCTTGACGAAATTGTAGATGTTCTTAGAATCCAAGCAGAACGCTGCGGAGCCGAGTTCAAAAAGGCTTCGGAATATCCCGCTTGGGAGTACAGCCCCGATTCGCCCGTACGGGATGCTGCGGTTAATGTTTACAAAAAACTTAACGGAAAAGAACCCGTTATTACGGCAATACACGCAGGGCTTGAATGCGGCCTTTTAAAGAAGACCCTCCCCACTGTCGATGCTGTCAGCTTTGGTCCCAACCTGTATGATGTACATACGCCGAATGAACACATGGACATCGCCTCGGTAGAACGAGTATGGAAGTTCTTATTAGCATATCTTGCCGAATTAAAGAACTAGAAAATAAGGCGTAGAAATTGAGGTTCGATTTACCGGCCTTATTAAAAACTAAAAAGGGGCATGAAGTCATGCCCCTTATGGGAGTTGTGCTTTGAACCGCCTAAGAGCGGATACTCACATCTCCCTCCTAATTTAATTGTAGCACACTTATTGTATTTGTCAAGTGAAATATATAAAAAAAACGCATTTGTTTTAAACAAATGCGTTTTTTGTTGATTCTAGGTTAAAAACTTATTTTTTAGCCTTAACTTCTTTAGCTGCTGTCTTTACCCTTTCTTTGGGTGCACCAAGGGGAATAAAGGCCTGGATTCTGAAGTCGTTTACATTTATTAACCATGAACCACCAGGACCTCCTTCCATAAAGAAGTCAAGGTGGGCTCCGCCTTCAAAGGGGATGGTAAAGCCGAAATAGTGCTTTTCGTGGAAAGTAAATGCAGAAGAGGCTATAGTACCTTTCGAAGTATAAGTAGTACCCGGGTAATCTGTATTGTTTACATTTGTATCAGGAAGAGATGAGCCGTCTCCTAGAGTAACTTTTGTCGTTTCTACATTGTTTCGTTTATGATTGTTGGTTGTGTTTCTGGTTATTGTAACCTCGTATTTTGCACTTAGGTCTGCTCCCAATAAAAAGCCTATCTTCCAATTTTCGGGTAATACCTTTAAGCCCATGGGTGCTTTGATTTCGGTGCTGAGAGTTGTGGTATTTTGATAAAAACCTGTTTTATCTGCTTTGGTATATGACAGGCTCTTAACATCACCAGCTCCCGATGCTTTTGAATTGGAGTAGTTGGCTTTTATCTTTGTGTTATATCCTTCATATGCAGTTGATGTCATTCTGGTATCAAGCCCAAGTTTAAGGCTGGGGCTTAATTTAAATGTGAATGCTTTTTTGGGTGATGTAAAATTAAATAGGCGGCCGCCTTCTGCTTCAAGTTTAAAACCTAGCTTAGGACTTGAGGTTTCACTTGCATCTGCTTTAATCTGCTTGTCTTTATGTTCGTATTTGTAGCTGTGCTGATTATTTTTAAAATCAATACCGAGTAGGGCAGATCCGAACCACATATCGCCTTCTCTATCGTTTACAGGCATCTCTAAACCGTAAGAAGCAGTTAAGGCAACATGTGATTTAAAGCCTGTATATTTATACTCGATATTTTCATTTTTTTTATTGTTTTTGTAAGCTGCATTGTTGTCTTCTAAGTAGGCACTTAAATCAAAGTTTGCAGTATGGGCTATGGCTCCTGTTTTTAATGCCAGAGGAACTCCGATACTGAAGCGGTTTTTAAAGGCCATTGTACCTGCTTGTCCTGCTATAACATTTGGGGCTATTACAGTTCCTGAACCTGTAGCAGGATTTTTCATGTTGGTCACACCGGCAGTATTGAGGTTTGTTATGCTTTCAGTAAATGAGTTATCTGGAGTTTTATTGTCTGTATATACAGTTTTTACAAAATTTGTAGGAGTGTAGCCGGTATTATCGCTTTGCATATTAAAATAAAAACCTGTAACCATTTTTTTATCCTTGCCGATACCTATTAAAAACCTAAAGGTACTGTCGGTTTTCCCAATTAGAGGTACCCTGTTGTAGGTGGTTTTGGTTGTCGACTTTAAATCTTTATGATCATTGTCATTCCAGTCCTTTTTGAAACTTGAGCTTGGCCTGTTAGCAAGCCTTGTTCCGGCAAAGGTACCGTAATAGGACATCGGCATGGTGCCGGGGCGGTAGTAACCGAAATTAAATCCATCTCCTGCCGACAATGAACCCAAGGTGTTTAGTTTGAGAGGGTTTCCTAAGCCTCCGTAGATAAATTGCTGTCCGTATAGACCGAAATCCGCATTCGGGCTAAAAGCCTTGTCAATTTCATTTGAAAATGTCCCGGATGTTACCTCTTTTTCAAAAGAAACAGAGTCCCACAGATTACTGCTCCATGTTGTATCTGTACTCGGTGTAGTGAATTGAGCAAATAATGCTGATGCCATTGCAAGCAGCATAACCGTTAATACTAATTTTTTCATACAAATTCCTCCTGTTTTTGAATATTGTATTAATATACTATAGCTTAGCTCATAAGTATGTTCATGTCAAGAGGAAAATGATTATAAAGAGAGATTTTTACTCTTTTTTAAAAGTTTTAAAGGATGCATAAAGCAAATTAAAAAGCGTTCCCAACAATAGGATAAAGGCCCATGTTCTGGCGTGGATAAATGGATTTTTTATTGGTAAAAAAAGATCCGATAGTACTGAGCTTAAATTTGTTATCATATCCCATGAGTTCCAGCGTAAAAATCTGCCCAGATAGATGCCGAAGGCTGAAAGATAGATGATAATAATCGAAAAGATTTGCGTGAATTTTAACTTAAAAAGGATTTTAATCTTTGTTTCGATAAAGTCCAAACTTACAAAGCCGTAAAAAAGGCCGGTAAAGCTATACGAAAATAAGAGAATTAAGTCGTACCACCTCATGGAAGAGGCTGCAGTTTTTAAATGGATAAAATCCGTAACGATATAAAGGGCATTAGGGAAAAAAATAAGCCATAAGGGCAAAAAGATAATAAAAACTATTTTTTTGTTGTTTTTTGAAATGTATAGTATTGAAGAAACAAACCAAGGTATAAAGGCTAAAAATAAATTCCAAACCAAAAAAATTAAAAAGTAATTTTCGGCTATAAAAATTCTTGAAACCGATAAAAAGATACAAAAAAAAGATAAGAACATTAGGGAAAATGTACTCTTAATTTTGAAGATATTTTTAAGGTAATGGCTCATTTATTCTCCAAAGAGTTTAAGGCGGCCTTTTTTTAATTTAAAAGACCGCCTTATTTTTTTATTTTAGATTTTCATAGATCCGCATTAAATTCGTTTTCATGCGTTCAAGATAGCTCATATTATCTTCGGGGCTTTCGATTGTATAAATCTTTTCAACCTTGGCTCCAAGCTCGGCAGCAAGGGTTTTTGAAACCAGGGGGCTTGCCGCTTCTTCGGTAAAAATAACCTTCACATTGTGCTCCCTGCAATACTCGACAAGGTTTGCAAGCTCTTTCGGATTAGGCTCGTTTTCGTTAAAGATGTCGGTTACCGAATTTTGCTCCAAGCTAAAGTCTCTGCAAAGATAGCCGAAGGCTGCGTGCCCCGTTACAAAGTGTTTGTTTTTAATCTTAGAAAATTTTTCGATATATTCTTTTAAAAGGGTATCGAGGGCGGAAATATATTTGCTTGCATTTTCATTATAGCTTTTTGCATTTGCCGGATCAACCTTGCTAAGAGCATTTTCGATATTTTTAACCATGATTTTTGCCGAAGAAAGGCTGAGCCAAGTGTGGGGATCGAATTCTCCGTGATGGCAGTGATCATGCCCCTTGCCGTGTTCGTGCTCTCCTGCACAAGCTTCGCAGTCGCAGTCTTCGCCGTGTTCATCATGGTGATGATGCCCTGCTTGAATCGGTTCGATTCCTGAGCTTGCTTCAACCATAATAAGTTTTTTATTGTTGACGGCTTTTACGGCCTCTTCAAGCCAAAATTCCATGCCTAAGCCGTTATATACCAAGATATCGGCCTTTGACAAAAAGGCTAGGTCCTTTGCCTTGGGCTCAAAGTCATGGGCCTCCATCCCGGGCGGGATGATAACCGAAATATTAACATTATCTCCTGCAACAGCCTGAGTAAGCTCCTTCATAGCATCGAAGGTAACGGCAACATTTTTTTTGCCGTTATCCGGTGTTTCTTTTGCTCCCATCGCAAATAAATTTGCCGATGAAAGAACTGCAATCAATAAACATGCTTTTAAAACAGATTTCATATAAAATTTCATAAAATAAAACTCCATAGGTAATTTTTTAAGACGGAATAGAATATAATACCTTGCAGAAATTAAGTCAATAAAAAGTTTAAATCTTTATTGTTTTTTAAGGCTGAAGACCGGGAACCAAGTATTTTTCCGGGATTTTAACAGGCCGGCCGGTGCTGTCAACACAGGCCCAAGTTACCTTTGCTTCTGCACAAACCTTTCCTTCTTCATTTTTTACTACCTGCAAAAAAGTTCCCGACACCTTACCTAAATCCATATGGGTAACCTCAATGGCCAATTTATCGTAAAGTTTGGCAGAGTGCTTGTATTTGATATCTATGTGGGATACATAGAGCATATAGCCTTCTTCAATCATCCCTATATAGTCAAAGCCTATTTTTTTTAAAAACTGCATTCTGGCATATTCCAGATAGTTTAGGTAAACTGCATTGTTTACATGATTATAAGCATCAAGCTCGTAGCTTCTTACTTCAACATAAAACGTATGTGTCACAATCTTTCCTTAATATAAAAATTTTTTCTAATCGAGCCGTCCGATTTCGTTTGCTTCGTGCATTTTTTCAAGGTCGGCCATTACCTGATCGACTACGGCCTGCTTTTTGTCGATACCTGTAAGTTCCGAGTGTTCGGCCTTTACCCTTTCTCTATATTCTTCACAGTTTATGACGGGGCTTGCATCAAAAATGAGCCTATCTTTATGGATAGTATCTTCTGTCATATCTCCGGAATCGGAAATGCGCAGACAGTTTCCGTTGGTAGAAATTAAAAGCATTATATCTGACATCTTAATATAAGAGTCGATTTCTTTTACACCCTTCTTTGTTTCGGGGGTTCCTGGGCGGTATCTTGTACCCGCAGGATATACAAGAATTACCCTGCCTTCTTCTTTTGCTTTTTCGAGGGCACGCATTGAAGCGAGATTTATCATCTTGCTGCGTTTTAATTCTTCTTCCAAGAGTTTCGGGTCCTTGATTGATTTGATGGAACGGCTTGGGTATATGTAAATGCGGTCGTATGATCCTGCAAAGGCGGCAACATAGGGATTGTCTTCCCCAAGTTTTAAGCCGGCCATTGCGATACATTTTTCTGCTAGTTCAGTTCCCTTTGGGCCTGTTTTTTTCATCAAATTTATAAAAGCAGGGTAATCCATGTTGCTGTAGTGTTCTGCAAGGATAATGCCTTTTTTTCCTGTTTTTACTTCGTTTAAAAATTCTTCTAAGTGTTCAGGGTGTCTGAACTCCGAACTTTCAAGGGCGAGATCGTCTACCATCTTGTCAAGAATTTTAGCCAGATCGGAATTTCCTTTTTGAAATACATTTTCGGGTGTAACTTCATGGTTTGCACTCTTATGTTTTGTAATTTCAGGTAATTTTTCTCTAACATACTCCATTAAAGTCTGCTGCATTTTGAACCTCCGTAAAATCTTTTAAAATAAGCCGTCAAAATATTCTTTGTACTTTTGGTACGAAGCCTTATCGACGGTTAAACTTACTACAGTATACTTTGAATTTTCTTTTTTGATTACCAGTTTAATATCGTGCTTTGTGCTCTTTGTTTCAAGATCATAGACTTTGTTTATGATTTTAAATTTTTGTTTTGAGCCGGTAACTTCCGTATTTTTTGCAAGCACCTTTGAGGCCTTACCCGAAGACGAAAAGTATTTTATCAAAAAATCTGCCTCCCGGCCTTTAACATCGGGTGTCTTTTTTAAGTCGATGGTGTTGACATTTAAAAAGGCCTCATTTCCCATTAAAAAAGCATTGTCTGCTATCTGCTTCCATTGGCTGTCTAAGGAAAGTTTTATTCCGTCAACTGTTCTTTGCTCTTTTTTTGCCTTAGGGTTTAAAACGAATTTGGTCTCAAGCTGTTTAGTTTCTTCGTTGGGGGTAAACTCAAAAAAAGTTTTTTCGTCCATGGTTTTTCCCATTTCTACCAGCTCAAAGGCTTTTTTTCTTACCGGAATCTAAAATCTCTTTTACATGAAAGAGGGGTATGTAGGATTGGAATTTTACCTCGCTTTCGCCTCCGAATTGTTCTTCATTTACCGTTTTGGAGCCTGTTTTTATTACGAGGCTTTCAATCAGGTTTTGAGATTTCCACGAATAGAGTTTAGGGAGCATTCCCATAAGATAGTTTACGGCATAGGTGTAGGCCGGGTCCGTGTTGATGCCCGAAATATTGTTTTGGCCTGTGATTACGAAGTCCCCATCCAAAATTTCTCCGCTAAAAAGAACCTTTGCAAAGATTTTTCCGTTCGAGGTGTACAAGAAGCTGCCTATTTCGTTATCGTTGTAATATAAAAAGCCTGCCCAAGCCGGTTCCTTCCATGAAAGGTCGCGGTAGATAACATAATCCCCCGATTCCGTACCCTCCCATGCGGGCTTTTCCTCAGCGGCAAGGCTAAAAGCCGCTGCCGTAAGGAGAAAAAAAACTAAAAAGCTTAAACTTAAAATCTTTTTCATCTTAAAAAGCCTCTAGCTTAATTTTGCAAGTTCTTCTTTTACGTTTTTTTCTACCAAATCCATCACCTCATCTTTATTGACCAAGCTGTTTTCGGAACTGCTTCTCAGCTTAAATTCGATATTGGGAAGATTTTTTTCGCCGACTACGAGCCTTATCGGGATGCCTATAAGGTCCATATCCTTAAATTTAACGCCGGTTCTTTCTTTTCTGTCATCCAAGAGAACTTCAATTCCTCTTTTTTTGCACTCGTCATAGAGGCGGTCGGCTTCCTTTTGCATTTCGCCCTCGTATTTTATGGGAACTATGGCAACCTGAAAGGGTGCGACGCTCATTGGCCAGATTATTCCGTCTTCATCGTGGTGTTCTTCAACGATTGAAGCCGTAAGGCGGTCAAGCCCTATGCCGTAGCAGCCCATCGAGGGATGCTGTTGTTTTCCGTTTTCGTCAAGATAGGTCATGTTCATTGACTTTGTATATTTATAGCCCAGCTTAAAGATGTGGCCGAGTTCATTGCCCTTTTTAGTGTAAAGAGGGGTGCCGCATACGGAGCACTTATCTCCTGCTCTTACCGTGCGGAGGTCAAAGACATGGGCGGGTATAAAATCCCTTGAAGGCTCCACATGGATGAGGTGTTTATCCTTTTTTAAGGCTCCGGTTACAGCATCGTGCATGAGCATAACGCTTTCATCGGCAATTACGGGAATGTTTTTTAAGCCTACGGGGCCCGCAAAGCCTACAACCGTTCCTGTAGCTTCTTCGACTTCGGCATCGCTTGCGAGGATTGCTTCCGAGGCTTTAAGGGAGGATTTTAATTTTGCTTCGTTTACCTCCAAGTCTCCCCTTATGCAGACGGCAATTAAAAGAGCTTCTTGCTCTGCGTTTTTTGCACTTTTTTTACCGTTTTCTGCATTGCCGAGCACTTCGGAATTTTCTACGCGGTAAATCAAGGTTTTTATAAAGGAAGAGCTTTCCGTTTTTAAAAAGGCTGTAAGTTCTTCTATCGTTTTTACGTTGGGTGTGTCAATTTCTTCTATACTAATTGCAGAAGCCGAACCTTGCTCCTTGTCGGGTGCGCAGGCCGCCTTTTCTTCATTTGCTGCATAACCGCACGAAGGGCAGATAAGGAGGGTGTCATCCCCTACGGAAGACTCTACCATAAACTCCTGCGAGCCGCTTCCTCCCATCGCACCGGAATCGGCTTTTACGCCTATTACGGTAAGACCGCAGCGCTTAAAAATCTTTACATAGGCTTTTTCAAAGCTGAGATAGGCTTCGTCCAAACTTTCGTCATTTGTATGGAAGGAATAAGCGTCCTTCATTGTAAATTCGCGGGTTCTCATAAGCCCGTAGCGGGGCCTGATCTCGTCGCGGTATTTTGTGTTAATCTGATAGGTTAAGACCGGATAGTTTTTGTAAGATGATAATTCGTTCTTTAAAAGAGCCGTGAAGGCTTCTTCGGCCGTGGGGCTTACTACCAACTCTTGGTTTAAGCGGTTTTTAATGCGCAAAAGTTCAGGCCCCATAGAATCCCATCTTCCCGATTCCTGCCAAATTTCGCCCGGAACGATTACGGGAGGCTTAAATTCGAGACAGCCTATTGCATCCATTTCTTCCCTGATAATTTTTTCGACCTTTCTAAAGGCCTTTAAGCCGAGGGGGAGATAGGCAAAAAGCCCGTTTGCCAAATTTCTTATCATTCCTGCCCTTAAAAGCAGCTTATGGCTTTCAACAACAGCCTCATTCGGAATCTCTCTCAATGTAGGCATATACATCTGCGTCATCTTCATAATTACTTCTCCAAAAAAGTTATTGTACCGCTTTTGCTTAAAAAAATCTATAGGCCGGATTTTTGGTATGTTTCCACTTAGCCGGTTCAATGCAGTGGTTATTGATAAAAGACAATTTTTAAAATATTAAATTACAGTTTTTCAATCTCTGTTTCAGAAAGCCCTGTCATTCTCATGATAAAATTATTATCACATTTTTCCATTTTCATGAGTTTGGCTGTTTCTAGGGCTTTATCATGAGCTCCTCTATCTCTGGCGTCCATTTCAAAGGTAGACATTAATCTGTATTCTTGTCTTGCTTGTTCATTATTTTTTATTGCCTGTATCATTTTTTCTAACCTCCTTGTAAATTCAGTCTTTGCCTTACCTGTTTTAAGGTATTCTAAAAATTCCTTTAAATCATCGTTCTCAATGTTCTCGAAAGCCTCTGCATTTATTATAACTTGTTGTGTGCCGTCTTGTAAAGTGGTATTTTTATCCTCTATGCAGATGTTTTCAAAGGTATAGATAGGCATGTTTTTGCCTACAGTGTCAAACATACAGATAAAAATTATAAAAGTATCATTTAAGTTAGTATAAGAATTGCCTTTATCCAAGAACGAAATATCGATAGCTGCCTGGTAAAATCTCATTCGCTTAGGTATATTCCTCTCATTGCTTACCTGCATTTCAACATCATAAAATTTGCCGTTTTCAGTCTGTACTAGAACATCAAGTCTTATCGACTTTGCTTGTTCATAGGTTTTAATATTATGCTGTACCGAAATATAAGAAATTTTACCTATCGAATCGAATAATATCATTTCAATAAGTCTTTTACATAAATAAGGCTCTTGCATGACCTTACAAAACATAAAATCGTCCGTAAAAGTTAAATCTTCAAATCTTTTTACCATTTGTGTTCTCCTATTAATTTTTATATTTTTCTCCCCTCATTATATTTATAGGATTTATTTGAAAAAAACGTAAATTAGAAAAAATGAACCTCTCTATGATGCGTATTGGCAAGTTTTCTCCAATCCCTAGCACAAAGTATAAAAAACTGATATACTCTGTTGCCTATCGGCCTTTATTTTGTTTAGGTAGTTAGTTAATTAATTAATATAGAAATTATCAGGAGTTTTCATGTCTATCCTTTTTTACGCAGAATCGGTTTTAAGTTTCTTATTTTCAATCTTGTTAATTATAAAAAACGGCTCAGGCCTTGCCGTATTTGCAGCGGCCTTAGGTTCGGCTTATTCTATTTGGAACGCTTTTTGTATATTTTCTTTTTTCAAAAAAAAGACTGTAAGTTCAATGCTTGTAATGCGTAAAACGATGGAATATGTGCCCTATATTTTTATGGCCTGCTTTATTATGTCCAGGGCTGTTCAAAGCGGAGAGGATAGGTCTACCCTTGATGCAGTCTTAGCCCTTTATTGGATTGTATTAGTTATTTACAACAGGATACTTTTGTTCAGATTAAAGGATAAAAGGCTGCCTAAATATTTTCCTGAATTGCCGGAAATCCTTAAAAAAAAGCGTTCTTTTATTTCAGAAATTTTGGATTGGGCGGATGCAATATTGCAGGCTGCCTGTATAGTTCTTCTTTTTAGCGTTTTTGTTTTGCAGCTCTATGTTATTCCTTCAGAATCTATGGTACAGCAGTTTATGATAGGCGATAGGGTTGCAGGTTTTAAGGCTGCTGCAGGGCCGACCTTTCCGCTTTCTTCATTCAGGTTTCCTCAAATTTATAATTATAAGAGGGGAGACGTGGTTATAATCCGGAATCCTCATTACGAAAACGATCCGAATAATGAGCTTAAATTTTTTACCTCTCAGTTGGTTCAATATCTGACTCTTACTATGGTAAACATCAACAAGGACGAAGGCGGAAGAATAAAGGCTGATCCCTTGGTAAAAAGAATTGTCGGTGTAGGCGGAGAAAAACTGATGCTTGTCGACGGGGTGCTTTACATAAAAAAAGCCGGTGAAAAGTATTTTAAGGCCTTTGATGAAAGTGCTTATGCCGTGTGGGATTTATCCAAACTTCCCCAGTCAAGTTTAAAATATGTAAAAGATGTAAAAATGAATACCGAAGACTTAAACCGTCTTCAATCGGTGGAGGCTTGGAGGGCTAGGGTAAATTTTGATGAGGCAGAAGCTGAAGCTGCGGCCTTGGTAAAAAAAATGAAAGAAATAAAGTCAAAGCCCGACAAGGTTTTTTTCGGCCAAGGACTTTTTAAACAAGGCTCAGTACCTGGTTACCCAAATGGCTCGTGATAATGAGGCAATAGCCTCAAAAATTTTGACAACGGACGGCGGTCTTACATGGTTTGAGGATTTTTTAACCTCATGGAAAAAAACAGTCAAAACAAATTCTTTCAATTTATACGAAATGAGAAATGCCCAACTCGATATTCTTATAAAACTTAGTTTTGGAAAGCTCCTTGTACGAAACGCGGAGCTTTATAAAGCCAATGTGAGCGAGGCTGCCTTTTCTTCTGATGTAGAGCGTCAAGCTATCATAAACGAGCTTGGCGAGTACCTTTACTATTTAGCACTTTCGTCTCAAAGAAACATGGATGAATTCCCCAAGGGAGAAGAAGAATACATTCCCGAAAACTGCTACTTTATGATGGGGGATAACCGCTTTAACTCCACGGACATGAGGCACGAATATCAATACCACTTGGAAGCTCTAAATAAGGATGATCCCATGTCCATGATGTTTGTAACAAATGTGGCTCCCCGCTATATTCATTCTTCGAGGATGTTAGGAACAGTAAACCTGATTCTTTTCCCCAGAGCCCGTTTCGGTTTGGTAAAGTAAGTTTAAGTAAAAAGCCGCATAATTTATGCGGCTTTTTTTCGAAGGTTCAATTTGTGCTGCTCTGTTTAAGCTTTTACCTTTAACTCTCTTGAAAGAGTCTTTTCGTCAGCCCATTCGGAACGGGCCTTGAAAACTTCGCTTTTGTCTTCGGCTCTTATTATGGAGTGAATACATACATTTTCAGAAAGGCTTGATCTGCATATCAGTTCTTCGCCGTACATTGCCGATGAAACGAAGTTTGTATCGAGGGTCTTAAGTAATTTGCCCTTACAAAAATCTGCATCCATGTAGGATAAAATCCATCTCAAGTAATTTAAATTGTTTACATGGGAATTCATGTCTATGTCCAAAAGGGTAGGCTTGAATTTTTTCTTCCGTTTCCCATTTTTCCGGTAATGTAATCTTTGCAAAGACCTTACCCTCAAGGTGCTCATCATTAAAGGCTAAATTTCCCATAGTTCTTTCATCGGGTTTTATAGGCTGTCCGGTTTCAGAATTCAATATTACCCAGCATGAGCTTGCTCTAAAAAAAGGCTTTGAGAGCCCTTTAAATTCTTCTATAGATAGCCTTTTTTCTCGTTCTTCTTCGATACTTAAATTTTCTTCAAATGCATCATCAATGGAAGCTTTTTTTCCGTTTCTTGCATAAAAGAAAGCAAAGTCTCTAAAGCAAAAAAAGCCCTTGGGCGGCTGTGCCCAAGTTTGTACTATTAAATCATCCATCCAAAGAGGGTATTCGGCAATTTCAAAATGCTGTTTTGTTATTACCCATGTCATGCCCATTTTTTGTAAGTGAGGGATGGAAAGTCCCGTCGTGCCGTAATGTCCTGCTGCCAGCTCTTGCAGCAAAATAGCAAACTCCATCGGAGTTGCCCTGCATTTTCCGTCTATGTTTCCTGTGAGAATCTTATGGCGTACAGTGAATTTATTATCTATTATCATGGAGTGATTATACCAATTTTTTTAATTTTTTTCTAGCTAAAAGCCGTGAATTTGATATAGACATATTTTATAAAATATAATATACTCAAAAGTAATAAAATTTTAGGAGGTGCGTATTTATGAGAGCTTTTTCTAAATTTGCACAAATAGTTTTTTTTGGGCTTCTTATTGTGTCGGCTGTTTTTGTTGTAAGCTGCGGCGGAAGCGGAAATGCAGTTCTTAACAAGGACAAACCCTTAGTCTTCTTTAACAGACAGCCTTCAGATCCGACAACAGGAAAAATCGATATGACTTCTATGAACTGGAATGACAAGACTTATTATGTAGGTTTTGATGCCGCAGGCGGCGGTGCAGTTCAGGGAAAACTCATTACAGATTTCCTCGCATCAGCAAATGCTTCACTCGACAGAAACGGTGACGGTATTTTAGGCTATGTTCTTTGCATCGGAGACGTAGGTCATAACGATTCAAAGGCCAGAACAGAAGGTATCAGAAAGGCCTTGGGAACTTGGGCAGGTTCTACCGACCCCGGTAAAACAAAGCAGGGTTCAGTAACAATCGCAGGTAAAACATTTGATGTTATTGAGCTTGAAGGAAAGGCCATGACAGGAACAGATGGTTCCACATGGAATGCAAATGCTGCAACAGAAGCTATGGGCGGATGGGCAACAAAATTTGCCGATCAGATTGATATGGTTGTTTCAAACAATGACGGTATGGCAATGGGCTGTTTACAGGCTTCAAACTATCCTGCCGGTGTTCCTATCTTCGGATATGATGCAAATGCAGATGCTATCGAAGCTGTAGGTAAGGGTATTCTTACAGGAACAGTTTCTCAGAACGTTGATGCTCAGGCAACAGCAACCTTACAGGTTTTGCGCAACTTGCTCGACGGTTTAAAGGGAACAGATGTATACACAAAGGGTATTACGTCTGCAGATTCTTACGGCAACAAAATTTCGGCTCCTGTTCAGTACTGGGCTGATGTAAAGGCTGTTATGGCTGCCAACTCAGGTGTTACAATGGCTAACTACAAAAACTACCTCGGCGGAACACGCGATGCCGGAATCAAGCAGACAAATGCTCCCAAAAAGAAGGTTCTTTTGACCATTTATAACTCAGGCGATAACTTCCTTTCTTCTTCATACTTGCCTGCATTAAAATACTATGCACCCCTCTTGAACATTGAATTGACAATCGTTCAGGGTGACGGACAGAACGAATCAAGCTGTTTGGATAAATTTACTAACCTTAACAACTTTGATGCTTTTGCCGTAAACATGGTTAAAACAAACTCCGGTTCAAACTACACCGACAAGTTAAAGTATTAATGAGTCTTAAATTTAAGGCAGCCGTTAATCTTTGATGGTTTTTAGGGCAGGGGAATTTTTCTCCTGCCTTAAAATAAATAAGAGGCTTTAAAAGGAGTGTGATCTTTGGGATGAGTGATGTAGTTCTTGAAATAAAAAACCTTTCAAAATCCTTCGGAAAAAACAAGGTTTTGGACGGTATTAACTTAACCGTAAAACCAGGCTCCGTAATGGGACTTATGGGAGAAAACGGGGCGGGAAAATCCACCATGATGAAGTGCCTTTTCGGTATATATACGCGGGATGAGGGCACCATTTCTTTATTAAATAAATCAATAGAATTTAAAAATCCTAAAGAAGCTCTTGAAAGCGGAGTCGCTATGGTTCATCAAGAGCTTAATCTTTGTCTTGACAGAACCGTTACCGATAATTTATTTTTAGGCAGATACCCGACCAACTTCGGGATTGTTGACGAAATAAAAATGTTTGAATCTGCAAGTTCTCTTTTTTCTTCGCTCAATATGAATGTCAATCCAAAAACAATAATGCGTACCATGTCTGTTTCGCAGAGGCAGATGGTCGAAATAGCAAAGGCTGTTTCTTATGATGCGAAGCTCATCGTATTGGATGAGCCTACTTCTTCTTTAACTGAGAGGGAAGTAAAAAAACTTTTTTCGATAATCAGAGCCTTGCAAAAAAAAGGCGTTTCATTTATTTATATTTCGCATAAGATGGATGAGGTTTTTGAAGTTTGCGATGAGGTTGCCGTTTTACGGGACGGGAAAATGATTCTTTCAAAACCCATCGCCGAAACAAATATGAATGAAATTATTGCGGCCATGGTAGGCCGATCTCTGGATAAGCGTTTCCCCGATGTGGATAATGTGCCCGGAGAAGACTTTTTTAAAAATAGAAAACTTAAAAACAAAATATGCACCTGTGCTTGAAGATATTTCCTTTACCGTAAGGAAGGGAGAAATTTTAGGCCTCTATGGTCTTGTCGGTGCCGGAAGAAGTGAGCTTTTGGAAGCCCTATTCGGTATCCGCACTATAGAATCGGGAAGCATAAGTATTAACGATAAATATCTTAATTTTAAAAGCAGTAAAGAGGCTATGTCCTACGGCTTTGCCTTGTTGACCGAAGAGCGTAAATTAAACGGAATGTTCGGCAAGGACACAATCGAATTTAACACGGTAATTACCAATCTGGATAATTATAAAACTATGGGTGTGTTGTCAAACCGTAAAATGCGTGAAGCCGCCAACAGAGAGATCGACACCATGAGGACTCGCTGCCTTTCGGCTGATCAGAGTATTTCTGCATTGAGCGGAGGAAACCAGCAGAAGGTTATAATTGGAAAATGGCTGGAGCGTTCACCCGATGTATTTTTGATGGATGAACCTACCCGCGGTATCGATGTAGGAGCGAAGTACGAAATATATCAGCTCATTATCAAGATGGCCAAAGAGGGTAAGACTATAATCGTTGTTTCGAGCGAGATGCCCGAAATTTTAGGTATCACAAACCGTATAGCCGTTATGTCCAACCGCCGCCTTGCAGGTATCGTGAATACCAAGGAAACCGATCAGGAAACCCTGCTCAGACTTTCGGCTAAGTATTTGTAGGAACTGGTTTAAGGAGTATGTTGTATGGAAAATAAAAGCAATGAAAAAGTAGATTTAACTGACTTTAGTTTTTTTAATGAAGATAAAAAACTTGCCGAATACGGTAAAGCTCTCCACGATCTGCGTAAGGACGGGGTCGATAAAATAGCTTCTTTAAAAAAATCATATCTATGCCCTTAAAAAGAACCGTTTGATAGATGATGAGGTAAAGGCTTCTTCGATAGACGAATATAAAAAAGGAATTGAAGCCGCTAAGAAGATTGCTCTTGAAAACAAAGAAGCCGAAAAGAAGCTTGCAGCCGAGGCTGTTGCCTATTCAATAAGCTGTTTAAAGATAATATACAGGATTTTATAAAATCAGAAAATCAAAAACAAGAACAGTGCAAGGCTGAATATGAAAGTCAAATCGCTTCAATTATGCAAGAAAATGAAGCTGAAAAAAAAGCCCTGCATGATGAGTATGCCGAAACAAAGGATTCGGGAGAACTCACACGAAAATTAAATGTTTTAAAGTTTCAGCTGAAGCTCTTCATTGGCTGAAGCAAAGAATAAATATAGGGATGCAGTTGCCGCTTCTAAAGAGGCAAAATCAGCTTAAAGAGCGGCAAGGCTAAAGCCGCTGCCGGCGAGGAAAAACCAAAAGCTTAAACTTAAAATCTTTTTCATCTTAAAGCCTCTAGCAATTTTGCAAGTTCTTTACGTTTTTCTACCAAATCCATCACCTCATCTTTATTGACCGTACTGTTTTCGGAACTTGCTTCTCAGCTTAAATTCGATATTGGGAAGATTTTTTCGCCGACTACGAGCCTTATCAGGATGCCTATAAGGTCCATATCCCACCATTAACGCCGGTTCTTTCTTTTCTGTCATCCAAGAGAGCTCAATTCCTCTTTTTGCACTCGTCATAGAGGCGGTCGGCTTCCTTTTGCATTTCGCCCTCGTATTTTATGGGAACTGGCAACCTGAAAGGGTGCGACGCTCAATGGCCAGATTATTCCGTCTTCATCGTGGTGTTCTTCAACGATTGAAGCCGTAAGGCGGTCAAGCCCTATGCCGTAGCAGCCCATCGAGGGATGCTGTTGTTTCCGTTTCGTCAAGATAGGTCATGTTCATTGACTTTGTATATTTATAGCCCAGCTTAAAGATGTGGCCGAGTTCATTGCCCTTTTTAGTGTAAAGAGGGGTGCCGCATACCAGGTATCTCCTGCTCTTACCGTGCGGAGGTCAAAGACATGGGCGGGTATAAATCATGAAGGCTCCACATGGATGAGGTGTTTATCCTTTTAAGGCTCCGGTTACAGCATCGTGCATGAGCATAACGCTTTCATCGGCAATTACGGGAATGTTTTTTAAGCCTACGGGGCCCGCAAAGCCTACAACCGTTCCTGTAGCTTCTTCGACTTCGGCATCGCTTGCGAGGATTGCTTCCGAGGCTTTAAGGGAGGATTTTAATTTTGCTTCGTTTACCTCCAAGTCTCCCCTTATGCAGACGGCAATTAAAAAACTTCTTGCTCTGCGTTTTTGCACTTTTTTTACCGTTTTCTGCATTGCCGAGCACTGGGAATTTTCTACGCGGTAAATCAAGGTTTTTATAAAAACTTTCCGTTTTTAAAAAGGCTGTAAGTTCTTCTATCGTTTTTACGTTGGGTGTGTCAATTTCTTCTATACTAATTGCAGAAGCCGAACCTTGCTCCTTGTCGGGTGCGCAGGCCGCCTTTTTCTTCATTTGCTGCATAACCGCACGAAGGGCAGATAAGGAGGGTGTCATCCCCTACGGAAGACTCTACCATAAACTCCTGCGAGCCGCTTCCTCCCATCGCACCGGAATCGGCTTTACGCCTATTACGGTAAGACCGCAGCGCTTAAATCTTTACATAGGCTTTTTCAAAGCTGAGATAGGCTTCGTCCAAACTTTCGTCATTTGTATGGAAGGAATAAGCGTCCTTCATTGTAAATTCGCGGGTTCTCATAAGCCCGTAGCGGGGCCTGATCTCGTCGCGGTATTTTGTGTTAATCTGATAGGTTAAGACCGGATAGTTTTGTAAGATGATAATTCGTTCTTTAAAAAGAGCCGTGAAGGCTTCTTCGGCCGTGGGGCTTACTACCAACTCTTGGTTTAAGCGGTTTTTAATGCGCAAAAGTTCAGGCCCCATAGAATCCCATCTTCCCGATTCCTGCCATTCGCCCGGAACGATTACGGGAGGCTTAAAATTCGAGACAGCCTATTGCATCCATTTCTTCCCTGATAATTTTTTCGACCTTTCTAAAGGCCTTTAAGCCGAGGGGGAGATAGGCAAAAAAGCCCGTTTGCCATTCTTATCATTCCTGCCCTTAAAAGCAGCTTATGGCTTTCAACAACAGCCTCATTCGGAATCTCTCTCAATGTAGGCATATACATCTGCGTCATCTTCATAATTACTTCTCCAAAAAAGTTATTGTACCGCTTTTGCTTAAAAAAATCTATAGGCCGGATTTTTGGTATGTTTCCACTTAGCCGGTTCAATGCAGTGGTTATTGATAAAAGACAATTTTTAAAATATTAAATTACAGTTTTTCAATCTCTGTTTCAGAAAGCCCTGTCATTCTCATGATAAAATTATTATCACATTTTTCCATTTTCATGAGTTTGGCTGTTTCTAGGGCTTTATCATGAGCTCCTCTATCTCTGGCGTCCATTTCAAAGGTAGACATTAATCTGTATTCTTGTCTTGCTTGTTCATTATTTTTTATTGCCTGTATCATTTTTTCTAACCTCCTTGTAAATTCAGTCTTTGCCTTACCTGTTTTAAGGTATTCTAAAAATTCCTTTAAATCATCGTTCTCAATGTTCTCGAAAGCCTCTGCATTTATTATAACTTGTTGTGTGCCGTCTTGTAAAGTGGTATTTTTATCCTCTATGCAGATGTTTTCAAAGGTATAGATAGGCATGTTTTGCCTACAGTGTCAAACATACAGATAAAAATTATAAAAGTATCATTTAAGTTAGTATAAGAATTGCCTTTATCCAAGAACGAAATATCGATAGCTGCCTGGTAAAATCTCATTCGCTTAGGTATATTCCTCTCATTGCTTACCTGCATTTCAACATCATAAAATTTGCCGTTTTCAGTCTGTACTAGAACATCAAGTCTTATCGACTTTGCTTGTTCATAGGTTTTAATATTATGCTGTACCGAAATATAAGAAATTTTACCTATCGAATCGAATAATATCATTTCAATAAGTCTTTTACATAAATAAGGCTCTTGCATGACCTTACAAAACATAAAATCGTCCGTAAAAGTTAAATCTTCAAATCTTTTTACCATTTGTGTTCTCCTATTAATTTTTATATTTTTCTCCCCTCATTATATTTATAGGATTTATTTGAAAAAAACGTAAATTAGAAAAAATGAACCTCTCTATGATGCGTATTGGCAAGTTTTCTCCAATCCCTAGCACAAAGTATAAAAAACTGATATACTCTGTTGCCTATCGGCCTTTATTTTGTTTAGGTAGTTAGTTAATTAATTAATATAGAAATTATCAGGAGTTTTCATGTCTATCCTTTTTTACGCAGAATCGGTTTTAAGTTTCTTATTTTCAATCTTGTTAATTATAAAAAACGGCTCAGGCCTTGCCGTATTTGCAGCGGCCTTAGGTTCGGCTTATTCTATTTGGAACGCTTTTTGTATATTTTCTTTTTTCAAAAAAAAGACTGTAAGTTCAATGCTTGTAATGCGTAAAACGATGGAATATGTGCCCTATATTTTTATGGCCTGCTTTATTATGTCCAGGGCTGTTCAAAGCGGAGAGGATAGGTCTACCCTTGATGCAGTCTTAGCCCTTTATTGGATTGTATTAGTTATTTACAACAGGATACTTTTGTTCAGATTAAAGGATAAAAGGCTGCCTAAATATTTTCCTGAATTGCCGGAAATCCTTAAAAAAAAGCGTTCTTTTATTTCAGAAATTTTGGATTGGGCGGATGCAATATTGCAGGCTGCCTGTATAGTTCTTCTTTTTAGCGTTTTTGTTTTGCAGCTCTATGTTATTCCTTCAGAATCTATGGTACAGCAGTTTATGATAGGCGATAGGGTTGCAGGTTTTAAGGCTGCTGCAGGGCCGACCTTTCCGCTTTCTTCATTCAGGTTTCCTCAAATTTATAATTATAAGAGGGGAGACGTGGTTATAATCCGGAATCCTCATTACGAAAACGATCCGAATAATGAGCTTAAGTACACCTCTCAGTTGGTTCAATATCTGACTCTTACTATGGTAAACATCAACAAGGACGAAGGCGGAAGAATAAAGGCTGATCCCTTGGTAAAAAGAATTGTCGGTGTAGGCGGAGAAAAACTGATGCTTGTCGACGGGGTGCTTTACATAAAAAAAGCCGGTGAAAAGTATTTTAAGGCCTTTGATGAAAGTGCTTATGCCGTGTGGGATTTATCCAAACTTCCCCAGTCAAGTTTAAAATATGTAAAAGATGTAAAAATGAATACCGAAGACTTAAACCGTCTTCAATCGGTGGAGGCTTGGAGGGCTAGGGTAAATTTTGATGAGGCAGAAGCTGAAGCTGCGGCCTTGGTAAAAAAAATGAAAGAAATAAAGTCAAAGCCCGACAAGGTTTTTTCGGCCAAGGACTTTTTAAACAAGGCTCAGTACCTGGTTACCCAAATGGCTCGTGATAATGAGGCAATAGCCTCAAACACGACAACGGACGGCGGTCTTACATGGTTTGAGGATTTTTTAACCTCATGGAAAAAAACAGTCAAAACAAATTCTTTCAATTTATACGAAATGAGAAATGCCCAACTCGATATTCTTATAAAACTTAGTTTTGGAAAGCTCCTTGTACGAAACGCGGAGCTTTATAAAGCCAATGTGAGCGAGGCTGCCTTTTCTTCTGATGTAGAGCGTCAAGCTATCATAAACGAGCTTGGCGAGTACCTTTACTATTTAGCACTTTCGTCTCAAAGAAACATGGATGAATTCCCCAAGGGAGAAGAAGAATACATTCCGAAAACTGCTACTTTATGATGGGGGATAACCGCTTTAACTCCACGGACATGAGGCACGAATATCAATACCACTTGGAAGCTCTAAATAAGGATGATCCCATGTCCATGATGTTTGTAACAAATGTGGCTCCCCGCTATATTCATTCTTCGAGGATGTTAGGAACAGTAAACCTGATTCTTTTCCCCAGAGCCCGTTTCGGTTTGGTAAAGTAAGTTTAAGTAAAAAGCCGCATAATTTATGCGGCTTTTTTTCGAAGGTTCAATTTGTGCTGCTCTGTTTAAGCTTTTACCTTTAACTCTCTTGAAAGAGTCTTTTCGTCAGCCCATTCGGAACGGGCCTTGAAAACTTCGCTTTTGTCTTCGGCTCTTATTATGGAGTGAATACATACATTTTCAGAAAGGCTTGATCTGCATATCAGTTCTTCGCCGTACATTGCCGATGAAACGAAGTTTGTATCGAGGGTCTTAAGTAATTTGCCCTTACAAAAATCTGCATCCATGTAGGATAAAATCCATCTCAAGTAATTTAAATTGTTTACATGGGAATTCATGTCTATGTCCAAAAGGGTAGGCTTGAATTTTTCTTCCGTTTCCCATTTTTCCGGTAATGTAATCTTTGCAAAGACCTTACCCTCAAGGTGCTCATCATTAAAGGCTAAATTTCCCATAGTTCTTTCATCGGGTTTTATAGGCTGTCCGGTTTCAGAATTCAATATTACCCAGCATGAGCTTGCTCTAAAAAAAGGCTTTGAGAGCCCTTTAAATTCTTCTATAGATAGCCTTTTTTCTCGTTCTTCTTCGATACTTAAATTTTCTTCAAATGCATCATCAATGGAAGCTTTTTTTCCGTTTCTTGCATAAAAGAAAGCAAAGTCTCTAAAGCAAAAAAAGCCCTTGGGCGGCTGTGCCCAAGTTTGTACTATTAAATCATCCATCCAAAGAGGGTATTCGGCAATTTCAAAATGCTGTTTTGTTATTACCCATGTCATGCCCATTTTTTGTAAGTGAGGGATGGAAAGTCCCGTCGTGCCGTAATGTCCTGCTGCCAGCTCTTGCAGCAAAATAGCAAACTCCATCGGAGTTGCCCTGCATTTTCCGTCTATGTTTCCTGTGAGAATCTTATGGCGTACAGTGAATTTATTATCTATTATCATGGAGTGATTATACCAATTTTTTAATTTTTTTCTAGCTAAAAGCCGTGAATTTGATATAGACATATTTTATAAAATATAATATACTCAAAAGTAATAAAATTTTAGGAGGTGCGTATTTATGAGAGCTTTTTCTAAATTTGCACAAATAGTTTTTTTTGGGCTTCTTATTGTGTCGGCTGTTTTTGTTGTAAGCTGCGGCGGAAGCGGAAATGCAGTTCTTAACAAGGACAAACCCTTAGTCTTCTTTAACAGACAGCCTTCAGATCCGACAACAGGAAAAATCGATATGACTTCTATGAACTGGAATGACAAGACTTATTATGTAGGTTTTGATGCCGCAGGCGGCGGTGCAGTTCAGGAAAACTCATTACAGATTTCCTCGCATCAGCAAATGCTTCACTCGACAGAAACGGTGACGGTATTTTAGGCTATGTGAACTGACCCCATATTTTAGGACAGTTTAAGCAGATTTTTCGACTGGCGGCTGCCAGCCGAGATTCTTTTGAATACGCTCATTATTGTAATATTTTATAAAATTGTCAATCAGTGCTATCACTTCTTGTTCTGTCGGAGTTCTGATTTTTATTAGCTCGTTATATCCGCTTTCGACTTTGAGAGTTCCGAAAAAATGTTCCATACAGGCATTATCCCAGCAGTTTGCCCTACGGCTCATACTTTGAATGATTTTCTTTTCCCTAAGGCGATTTGTATATGCTTTGGAAGTATATACTGCGCCTTGATCGGAATGAAGAAGTGCTCCGGGTTCAAGGCATGGAAGTTTATCCAACATATCCATAACCAGTTTTTCATCATTATGAGTCGACATGTGGTAGGCACTAATTTGATTTCTATATAAATCAAGCACAGGACTTAGATACAACCATCCTTTTGTAGTACGAAAATACGATACATCTGTACAGAGTTTTGTAAGCGGTTCTGCTGCACAGAATTGACGATTCAGAATATTATTGGGCAGATTTTGCTTGTTTTGCTTTTGTTGCTCGTAATAATGTTTAGGAAACTTTCTTCTCCTATTCTTCGCAAGAAGGCCGTATGCACGGCAAATGCGCTCTATGCGCTTGTGATTTACAATTACACCGAATTTTTGTCTGAGAATGATTGCTTTCGCCTTGTTTCCTCGTCGTAATATGATTTCCTTGGGCAGTTTCTTAAGCAAAGTTATGATTTGTGCATCCTTTTGTGCTTGACGGTCATTGTTCCGGTTATAATAGAATGTTGACTTTGAAACTTCTGCAACTTTACACAATTTCCGTATCTTCGTCCGCGGTGTTATTGATAGGCAGTCCTGAATCGTTTTCAAAACGAGTTTTTTTTTACCTTGTTTTGCAAGTTCCTCTTCGATATTCTTTGCGTACGTTTCCCAAAAAAAGAGCTGCCGTTTTATAATATTCAAGGTCGTGCTCTTCGTTGTTAATTTTCTTTTCCGAGCCATAGTTGTTATTTCATGCAGACGTGGATTTAGACACCAATCGCGTACGGTATCTCGAGAAAGCCCATATGTTCTGGCGAGTCTTTTGTAGCCGCATGTTCCTCGTTCATATTTTCCTACAACTTCTAGTTTGAAGTCAATACTGTACTTCTCTATTTTTTCCCATCTGTACACCTCCAAAAGGTGTCCTAATTTATGGGGTCAGTTCAATGTTCTTTGCATCGGAGACGTAGGTCATAACGATTCAAAGGCCAGAACAGAAGGTATCAGAAAGGCCTTGGGAACTGGGCAGGTTCTACCGACCCCGGTAAAACAAAGCAGGGTTCAGTAACAATCGCAGGTAAAACATTTGATGTTATTGAGCTTGAAGGAAAGGCCATGACAGGAACAGATGGTTCCACATGGAATGCAAATGCTGCAACAGAAGCTATGGGCGGATGGGCAACAAAATTTGCCGATCAGATTGATATGGTTGTTTCAAACAATGACGGTATGGCAATGGGCTGTTTACAGGCTTCAAACTATCCTGCCGGTGTTCCTATCTTCGGATATGATGCAAATGCAGATGCTATCGAAGCTGTAGGTAAGGGTATTCTTACAGGAACAGTTTCTCAGAACGTTGATGCTCAGGCAACAGCAACCTTACAGGTTTTGCGCAACTTGCTCGACGGTTTAAAGGGAACAGATGTATACACAAAGGGTATTACGTCTGCAGATTCTTACGGCAACAAAATTTCGGCTCCTGTTCAGTACTGGGCTGATGTAAAGGCTGTTATGGCTGCCAACTCAGGTGTTACAATGGCTAACTACAAAAACTACCTCGGCGGAACACGCGATGCCGGAATCAAGCAGACAAATGCTCCCAAAAAGAAGGTTCTTTTGACCATTTATAACTCAGGCGATAACTTCCTTTCTTCTTCATACTTGCCTGCATTAAAATACTATGCACCCCTCTTGAACATTGAATTGACAATCGTTCAGGGTGACGGACAGAACGAATCAAGCTGTTTGGATAAATTTACTAACCTTAACAACTTTGATGCTTTTGCCGTAAACATGGTTAAAACAAACTCCGGTTCAAACTACACCGACAAGTTAAAGTATTAATGAGTCTTAAATTTAAGGCAGCCGTTAATCTTTGATGGTTTTTAGGGCAGGGGAATTTTTCTCCTGCCTTAAAATAAATAAGAGGCTTTAAAAGGAGTGTGATCTTTGGGATGAGTGATGTAGTTCTTGAAATAAAAAACCTTTCAAAATCCTTCGGAAAAAACAAGGTTTTGGACGGTATTAACTTAACCGTAAAACCAGGCTCCGTAATGGGACTTATGGGAGAAAACGGGGCGGGAAAATCCACCATGATGAAGTGCCTTTTCGGTATATATACGCGGGATGAGGGCACCATTTCTTTATTAAATAAATCAATAGAATTTAAAAATCCTAAAGAAGCTCTTGAAAGCGGAGTCGCTATGGTTCATCAAGAGCTTAATCTTTGTCTTGACAGAACCGTTACCGATAATTTATTTTTAGGCAGATACCCGACCAACTTCGGGATTGTTGACGAAATAAAAATGTTTGAATCTGCAAGTTCTCTTTTTTCTTCGCTCAATATGAATGTCAATCCAAAAACAATAATGCGTACCATGTCTGTTTCGCAGAGGCAGATGGTCGAAATAGCAAAGGCTGTTTCTTATGATGCGAAGCTCATCGTATTGGATGAGCCTACTTCTTCTTTAACTGAGAGGGAAGTAAAAAAACTTTTTTCGATAATCAGAGCCTTGCAAAAAAAAGGCGTTTCATTTATTTATATTTCGCATAAGATGGATGAGGTTTTTGAAGTTTGCGATGAGGTTGCCGTTTTACGGGACGGGAAAATGATTCTTTCAAAACCCATCGCCGAAACAAATATGAATGAAATTATTGCGGCCATGGTAGGCCGATCTCTGGATAAGCGTTTCCCCGATGTGGATAATGTGCCCGGAGAAGACTTTTTAAAAATAGAAAACTTAAAAACAAAATATGCACCTGTGCTTGAAGATATTTCCTTTACCGTAAGGAAGGGAGAAATTTTAGGCCTCTATGGTCTTGTCGGTGCCGGAAGAAGTGAGCTTTTGGAAGCCCTATTCGGTATCCGCACTATAGAATCGGGAAGCATAAGTATTAACGATAAATATCTTAATTTTAAAAGCAGTAAAGAGGCTATGTCCTACGGCTTTGCCTTGTTGACCGAAGAGCGTAAATTAAACGGAATGTTCGGCAAGGACACAATCGAATTTAACACGGTAATTACCAATCTGGATAATTATAAAACTATGGGTGTGTTGTCAAACCGTAAAATGCGTGAAGCCGCCAACAGAGAGATCGACACCATGAGGACTCGCTGCCTTTCGGCTGATCAGAGTATTTCTGCATTGAGCGGAGGAAACCAGCAGAAGGTTATAATTGGAAAATGGCTGGAGCGTTCACCCGATGTATTTTTGATGGATGAACCTACCCGCGGTATCGATGTAGGAGCGAAGTACGAAATATATCAGCTCATTATCAAGATGGCCAAAGAGGGTAAGACTATAATCGTTGTTTCGAGCGAGATGCCCGAAATTTTAGGTATCACAAACCGTATAGCCGTTATGTCCAACCGCCGCCTTGCAGGTATCGTGAATACCAAGGAAACCGATCAGGAAACCCTGCTCAGACTTTCGGCTAAGTATTTGTAGGAACTAGTTTAAGGAGTATGTTGTATGGAAAATAAAAGCAATGAAAAAGTAGATTTAACTGACTTTAGTTTTTTTAATGAAGATAAAAAACTTGCCGAATACGGTAAAGCTCTCCACGATCTGCGTAAGGACGGGGTCGATAAAATAGCTTCTTTAAAAAATCATATCTATGCCCTTAAAAAGAACCGTTTGATAGATGATGAGGTAAAGGCTTCTTCGATAGACGAATATAAAAAAGGAATTGAAGCCGCTAAGAAGATTGCTCTTGAAAACAAAGAAGCCGAAAAGAAGCTTGCAGCCGAGGCTGTTGCCTATTCCAATAAGCTGTTTAAAGATAATATACAGGATTTTATAAAATCAGAAAATCAAAAACAAGAACAGTGCAAGGCTGAATATGAAAGTCAAATCGCTTCAATTATGCAAGAAAATGAAGCTGAAAAAAAAGCCCTGCATGATGAGTATGCCGAAACAAAGGATTCGGGAGAACTCACACGAAAATTAAATGTTTTAAAGTTTCAGCTGAACTCTTCATTGGCTGAAGCAAAGAATAAATATAGGGATGCAGTTGCCGCTTCTAAAGAGGCAAAAAATCAAGCCTACATAGACCATGTTCAAAAAAATATTTCTTTAAGAAACGGAAGAACAAATCTTAAAGAAAACATGGTTTTAAATTTTAAAGATTATATTTATAAGTTTAAGCTTTCAAGCTTCTTATTGAGTAACGGCCTTTATCTTGCAATTTTAGTTTTCTTCATTGTCTGTATAATTGTCGCTCCCTTATCAGGAAACGGAAACCTTCTATCCCTTCCCAATATCTTTACGATTTTGGAACAGGCTTCGACAAGAATGTTTTACGCCCTCGGTGTTGCAGGTCTTATTCTTTTAGCCGGTACGGACTTAAGCATAGGAAGAATGGTTGCTCTGGGTTCGGTTATTACGGGATTGATTTTACATCCGGGGCTTAATATTGTTACCTTTTTCGGTCTAGGTCCATGGGATTTTACTACTGTGCCTATGGTTTGGCGCTTGGTACTTTCTTTAGGACTTTCAATAGTTCTCTGCGTTTTGTTTAGTGCCTTTGCAGGATTCTTTTCGGCCCGCCTCAAGATTCACCCATTTATTTCGACGCTTGCAACTCAGCTTATTATCTATGGACTTTTGTTTTTCGGCACGAGCGGAACTCCTGTCGGTTCAATCGATAACGAGGTAAAAGACTTGCTCGGCGGAAGGTGGATTTTGGGTATTGTAAATAACGAGATGATTACTCTGCCTAAGCTTATAATCCCTGCTTTGGCCGCAATTGTAATTGCATGGTTTATTTGGAATAAAACTACCTTCGGAAAAAATATGTATGCAGTAGGCGGAAATTCCGAAGCTGCAGCTGTAAGCGGAATAAGCGTTTTTAGGGTTACCATGGGAGTTTTCATTATGGCCGGTGTATTTTACGGTGTAGGCTCCTTCCTTGAAGCTTTTAGGGCCAATGCAAGTGCAGGAACAGGACAGGGATATGAGCTTGATGCCATTGCTGCCTGTGTTGTAGGAGGCATCTCCTTTAACGGCGGTATAGGGAAGATAAGCGGTGCCGTAATAGGCGTTATCATCTTTACAAGTTTAACATACTGTTTGACATTTTTAGGTATTGACACAAACTTGCAGTTTGTGTTTAAAGGTTTTATCATCATTGCCGCCGTTGCCTTAGACAGCGTAAAGTACCTAAAGAAAAAATAAGTCTTAAGGGATTTGAATGAGTTACGATAAAAAAAATTACGATAAAAATGCGATTAAGGATGCCGTAAAAGAGCACTATGAAAATTTGGCAAAAGAAAATCTTACGGTAAACGGAGAAGCCGAAAAGATAACAGCCTCAATAGGCTATGCCGCTAAAGATCTGGCAGGCATACCTAAGGAAGCGGACTTAGGGCTCGGCTGCGGCAATCCTCAAGAGGCGGCCAAGCCTCGTCTAAACGAAAGCGTCCTTGACCTAGGCTGCGGACGCGGGCTTGACTGTTTTATTGCATCAAAGGCTGTGGGTAAAAACGGAAAGGTCTTCGGGCTTGACGGCTCCGAAACCATGATAAGCCGGGCCTCGGAAATAGCCGTAAAAAACGGCTTTACCAACTGCGAATTTATTCTAGGCGAGATTGAAAACATTCCTCTTCCCGATAATTCCTTAGACCTAATAATGAGTAATTGCGTAATAAACCTGTCTACGGATAAATACGGAGTTTATTCCGAGATTTACCGCTGCCTCAGAAAAGGCGGGAGAACGGCTATTTCGGATATCACCTTAAAAAAAGCCCTGCCCCAAGAATGGATATCCGATCCCAATATGGTAAAAACCTGAGTGGGCGGAGCCTGGTCTGCGGAGCAGATCAAAAGAGCCTTCGAAAAAATCGGCTTTAAAAATATCAACATAAGCTCTAAAGAGGTGTCCGACGAGTATGCCAAAAAATGGGGTCACGGCTTGGAAATAAAAAACTACATCCAAAGCAGCCTCATCTACGCCGAGAAGTAGGGGATTTAACTGTTTTATAGAAAACGCAGGAGTAAAAAATGATTGAATATAAGGGATATATCGGAAAAATAGAATACGATCCGGAAGCAAAAATACTACATGGAGATGTTATAAATACTCGTGATGTTATTACATTTCAAGGTACAAGCGTAGCGGAAATAGAAAAAGCCTTACAACATGAATTAACAATGACTAGAATATAAATTACTATGCTCTCGGCATCCATGTAAGCATTATATATAAAATAAAGGAGTAGGAAAACTTTGAAATTAACAAACGATATACAATTACAAGAATTAAAAAATGCCTTTATTTCTTTTTTACGGAAATTCTGAAGAAAAAGTTATTTTTGCGGCTTCACCTGCTCGCATAAATATAATAGGCGAACACATAGATTATAACGGAGGTCTCGTGCTTCCTGCTGCGGTGAATTTATATTTAAGGATTGCCATGCGCAAACGAAAGGATAAAAAAATAATTTACCGCTCGGTTAAATCGGAAAAAGTTTTTGAATTTGAGCTTGATGGAAATTTAGCCTTTGATAAAGATAACGATTTTGCAAATTATTTAAACGGAATGTTTTTGTTTTTAAAAGAAAGGGGGTTAAAGGCCGACACCGGTTTTGAGCTTTTAATCACAAGCGATATTCCGCAAGGAAGCGGTATCTCTTCTTCGGCTGCCTTGGAGCTTTGTTTCGGCAAAATTATTTCTCATGCCTTTGATTTTGAAATCAACGGAGTTGAGCTTGCTAAAACCGGCAGGCGTGTCGAAAACGAATTCTTAAGTCTAAAGTCGGGGATTATGGATCAGTTTTCGATAGCAATGGGCAAAAAAAATCAGGCTCTGCTTTTAGACACTTCCTCACTGGACTATGAGTACATCCCTCTCGAAACCGAGCCTTACCGAATTGTAATTATGAATTCAAATAAGCCCCGTAAATTGACGGAATCGAAATATAATGAAAGAAAGGAAGAATGTGAAAAAGCCCTTGCCTTTTTACAAAAAGAAAGGGATATAGATTTTTTGTGCGATCTAAGCGTTTCCGATTTTGAAAGCTTGGAACAAAGCTTGACTTCCAATTTGGGAGAAAAAATTGCCCGCAGGGTAAGGCATTGTGTTACCGAGATGGATAGGGTAAGGCGGAGTGCCGAAGCCTTAAAAAATAAGGACTTAAAACTTTTAGGCGATTATCTAAACCAATCCCATCTTTCCTTAAAAGACGATTACGAGGTTACCGGAAAAGAACTGGACTCCCTTTTCTTTGCAGCCGTAAAAGAAAAAAGCTGTATCGGTGCAAGGATGACAGGGGCAGGCTTTTCAGGCTGTGCTATCGCCATCGTTCACAAGGACGGCTTTGAAGACTTTGCCGAAAGGGTGGGGAAGGAATACACGGAGCAAACCGGCTTTACCGCATCGTTTTTTGCCTGCCAAGCATCCGACGGAGTATCTGTTATTTCGGTGTAATTTTAACCGCAAAGCTCGGTGTCAAAATAATAAATCAGTCCTTGACGGCTGCCGCGGATAAAGTACTTCCACCATAAGACGAGATGAGGGCTTAAAGGCTCTCCTATCTTTTGAGTCTTGAGCATCCTGTCTTTTAGCTTAGGTTCAAGGTCAAACGATTTTTTTATTGCTTCCCGAATTGAAAGGCCGTGAACATCAAAGGCCGTATTTAAAAAATCTTTAAAAAATGAAGGGTAGAGAATTCCATCTTCTTCTATCAAAATAGAATTTTCCAATAATTCATCGAAGCTTTTGTTTTTAATTTTCTCTGTGCTTTTGTTTTGCGGAAATTTAAAAAAGTTCGGCGGATAATTATTTTGCAGAGCTATCGAAGGGTTTGTCTTTTCAAAAAAAAGATTTGTTTTGCTGTTTGCTTTTTCAAGGCGCAAAAAGATTTTTTGGACGGCCTCCATGCTTGCCTTGACTGCTTCCTCATAGCTTTCTGCAGAGCTTAGGATATTGCCGCATTTTTCTACATTGTTTTTAGGAAAGACAGCCTCATCATTTTCAAAGAGGCGGGGTAAAACATCTTTTACGTTTTTTGTGCTTCTTGCTTCTTCAAGCCCTTCTATTTTTTTTATTATGCCCGGCACCGAAATCCAAGCTCTTTCAGCACTAAATCGGGCGGCATTACCTATGGGAAGCTCATCTACGGGTTCGCCTAGGGCGATTTTGACTGCGGCCTTAGTTACATTAAAGCCCGAAGAGTAGGGAACCGTCCAGCCTGACATGTAGCCCCCTGAAAGGCGGGCTGCGATTTCGCCTACACAGGCAGTCCGTTTGCCGCCCTTTTTAGGATCGGCTTTTCGCAAAAAAATATCTCCCTTGGCTGCTCCGTTTGTAAGCCCCAAGGCCCTTATGCCTAGGCAAAAAACTCTTATAAGCTCATCACATTCTTCCTTGCCCTTACTCGACGGAATTGTATGCCCCATTTCGACAAAATAGGGCGGGAAAAAAATATGCCTGTCTGCGAGGGCATTTAAAAAAATCTCTCCGTTTACTACTAGGGCTTCAAGCGAAAACTCTTCACCGTCGATGAACTCCTCGGCGATGGCCTTTCCGCTCCGCGAAAAGTTTACGGCATCTTCTAAGGCCGGTCTTAGCTCCTCTTGGGAGTAGACCAAGCGGCAGCCGCGGGCTCCCATGTTGTCGGCAGGTTTTACCGTAATAGGAAAGGGAATGGCTTTTTGTTTTAAGATTTGAAGGGCCTCATCGATTTCGTTTTTAAAAATATGGGTAAACTTAGGGGAGGGAACTCCGTGTTTTTCAAAGCACTCCCTCATCAAGACCTTATCGCTTGCGCGGCGGGCTGCTTCCAAGCTGTGCCCGGGAAGGGAACAGCTTTCTGCAACGGCTGCAACCGATACTGAAAAGTCCGTAGCTGCAGTAAAGACTCCGTCTAGGCCGCTATCGGCCGGGCAGTCTTCTTCTTTTAACTTCTTTGCAAGGTCTATGAGGGAAGGAATATCTTTTAAATCTATCGGAAAAAATTTGTCGGCCTCTTTTGCGCAAACCGCATTCGGGTTTCCGTCTACGGCTATAACCTCACAGCCCAATTCCTTTGCAGCCCTTATTGCAGGCCCCTGCATGAGCCCTGCTCCTAAAATTAAAATGCGCTTTTTATTTTCTTTCATATTCAGCTTAAACTCATCCTAATTCTAAAAATTTAAAAGCCTGTCGGAATATCTATAAAACAGGTTTCGAGGTTTGTATCAAGTTCAAGCTTTTTTGCAACCAATTGAACGCCTACGGTTTCCGTTTGGTAATGCCCGCCTGCAATAACATTTATTCTGTTTTCGAGGGCATTGTGATAGGTAATGTGTTCTATTTCGCCCGTGATATATAAGTCGAGTCCTAAGGCTATGGCATCATCTATTTCAGAGGCGGCTCCTCCCGAAATGACTCCGACGGTTTTAATCTTTTTAGGTCCGAAGGGAAGAATGTTTGCAGGTTTTTCTCCTTGGGGAAAAAGCTTATTTACAATCTCGTCTATCTCCAAGCCTTCTTCAGAATCCTGCTTTACAGGAAGGCTGCCGTAAAGGCCTATGTTTATACCCCTGTACATTCCGAACTCTTTTAAGTTTTCAAGCTCAAGGCGGCGGGCAAGACCGATATTGTTACCGTAAAGAGGATGAGCATCGAGGGGAAGGTGAACGGCATAAAGCACAATATCATTGTCCAAAAGAGCCTTTATCCTGTGATAATGATTTCCCATAATCCTTAAAGAGCGGCTCCATAAAAAGACCGTGGTGGACAAAAAGCATATCGGCCTTCCGCTCGGCGGCTTCCTTTATCGATTGAAGACAGGCATCTACCGCAAAGGCAACTTTTTTTATTTCTTTTCCGCTGTTTTGCACTTGAACGCCGTTTTGCGACAAATCCTGAGATGCAAAGTCATCTATGTTTAATAGTTCAGTAAAATAAAGATCAAGGTCTTTTAACTTCATAATAATCCCCCCGCAAAAATTTTTCTCAGATTATACTTTAGATTCTTTTTGAATTCAAGGCGTGTAGAACATAGAAAAAAAACACCTCCGCATAAATACGGAGGTGTTTTTCAAATTAAATCAAACAGCTTTCAAAATTAATATTTTGTAAGGCTGTTTAAATTTTTACAGGAACATTGCAGCTATTGTTCCGAAGATGATTAACGGAATATTATAGTGCAAGAATGTCGGAACACAGGTGTCCCAAATATGGTCATGCTGACCGTCTGCATTAAGACCGGCTGTAGGTCCGAGGGTTGAGTCTGATGCGGGGGATCCTGCATCGCCCAAGGCTCCTGCTGTACCGAGTAAGCAAACAATAGCGGCAGGGCTGAATCCTAACTTTATACCGAGAGGAACATAGATGGTTGCGATAATCGGGATTGTACCGAAAGACGTTCCGATACCCATGGTAATACCGAGACCGATTAAGAGCATTATAATAGCACCGAGCAGCTTGCTTCCGCCTATGAGGTTGGCACTTGAAACTACCAAAGCATCAACTCCCTTTGTGGCCTTGATAACTTCGGCAAAACCGGCTGCAACGAGCATAACAAAGGCGATAAAGCCCATGAGTTTGATACCTTCTGCCATTGTGTTATCGACTTCATTAACCTTGATAACGCGTGTAATCATTAAGATTAAGATACCGGCAAGACCTCCGAGGGGCATTGAACCTGTAAAGATCTGAATTACAAATGCTGCAAGAATAGCTAAGAGTGTAAACCATTCGCGTGAGGTGAATTTTACATCTTGTTCAAGATTCATTTCGGGATGTAAATCTTTGTATTCTCTAGGTTTTCTGTATGAGAAGAATACTGCAATTAACAATCCTAATAACATTCCGAGTCCGGGAATCCACATAGCCTTCCATACATCTGTTGCTTCAAAAGGTACTCCGTTTTGTGTCATTGAATTTGCAATAATTCCATGGAAGATAAGACCGAAGCCTACGGGGAAGGTAACATAGGGCCACTTAACAGAGAATGTAAGACCGCAGGCCATGGCTCTTCGGTCAAGCTTCATCGAGTTCATAACAACCAATAGCGGCGGAATTAAAATCGGAATGTATGAAATGTGGATAGGAATAAGGTTTTGTGAAAAACATCCTACAAAAGCAATTATTAAAACAAAGAGAATGCTTTTTGCTTTAAGGCTCTTTGAAAGCTTTACAGCGAGTAAGGTAACGATATTTGTTTGACTGATAGCTGCAGCTAATGTACCCAAAAGAATGTAGGATAAGGCTGTTTCTGCATTGCCTCCCATACCTGAAATAAGTGTGCTTACAGTCGCAGATAGACCTAAGCCTCCAACTAATCCGCCGATAACGCCGGAAACCATAATCGCAATCAAAATATTGATTTTGAGAAGACATAGTACCGTCATTACAACAACGGCTACTATTACAGGATTAATCATATAAACCTCCGTTTTTTTTGCAATTTATAAAAATTGCTAGTTTAGCTGGAAAATGGTAACATGAAAATTTCTATCTGTCAAGTTTTTTTACAAAAATTTATAATTTTTTATAAAAAAATAAAGAGTTTTGGTTTTATTTATTGACAATAAGTAAAAGCTATGCGATAATCTAGTAATGCAAAATATTGAGGCTGTTAATTTGCCTATGTATTTTGAGTAAAACTTTTATGGAGGATATTTTTATGGAAAAATCCAAAATTAAACCTAATGGTTTAGCACTGTTGCCTTTTTTAATTTTTGTTGTCGTTTACCTTGGAATAGGTGTAACACTTGTTGCAAAAGGCGACCCGATGGGTTTTTATGGTTTTAAGGGGCCTATTGCCGTTATTGTAGGTATTATAGCCGCTTTTTTAATGCACAAAGGATCTATCAACGAAAAATTTGATGCATTGATTAAGGGATGCGGAGATGAAAACATCATTACCATGTGTATTATTTACATTTTGGCAGGAGCTTTTTCTGTTGTTTCAAAACAGATGGGCGGTGTTGACTCTACAGTAAACCTTGGTCTAACATTGATTCCTGCTAACTTTGTTACTGCAGGTCTCTTTATTATCTGTTGTTTTTTATCTATCGCAACAGGTACCAGCGTCGGTACTATTGCAGCTGTAGGCCCTATTGCTGTAGGTTTTGCAGAAAAAGCCGGTATTTCAATGCCTCTCATGGTTGCTGCTATGGTAGGCGGTGCAATGTTTGGTGATAACCTTTCAATCATTTCCGATACAACTATTGCTGCTACAAGAACTCAAAATGTAGAAATGAGAGATAAATTTAGGGTAAATATAGCTTTAGCCTTGCCTGCCGCTCTTATAACATTAGTTCTTCTTTTGATTTTCGGAAGACCTGCTGTTCCTCCCCAAATCGAATCCTTGGAATTCAATATTGTTAAAGTTTTACCTTACATATTCGTATTGGTTGCTGCCATTGCCGGTCTTAATGTATTTGTTGTTCTTCTTGGCGGAATCGTATTCTCAGGCGTTATAGGAATGGCTTATGGAGCATTTAATCCTTTGCAGTGGACAAATCATATCTATGACGGCTTCAGCGGAATGTTTGAAATATTCTTGCTCTCTATGTTAACAGGAGGGCTTGCTTATATGGTAACCCAGGCCGGCGGTATGGAGTGGCTCTTGCAAAAAATAAAGGGCATGGTAAAGGGAAGAAAATCAGCCGAGCTTGGTATCGGTGCTCTTACCCTTATTACGGATGCTGCAACAGCCAACAACACCGTTGCAATTATTATCGATGGCCCCATAGCTAAGGAAATGTGCGAAGAGTTTAAGGTTGACCCGCGCCGGTCTGCATCTCTTCTTGATGCCTTCTCTTGTGTAATGCAAGGTTTAATTCCCTATGGTGCCCAGCTTTTAATAGCATGTTCCTTTACAAACGGTCTTGTAAGCCCTGTAGGTGTTATACCCCTATTGTGGTATCAGCTCTTATTGGCAGTTTTATTAACTCTTTCCATATTCTTCCCGTTCGCTGACGGATACATTAAAAAGCATCCTTGGAATTTTGAAGAATGGAAACCTGTTAAAGCAAAATAGCCTATTGGATTGCAAGTATTTACTTTATAAACTAAGATGGAAGTCTTAGCTTAATCTAAAATAAAAAAATCCCGAAGCTTATTGAGTTTCGGGATTTTTTTATTTAATTTTTCTAAGTTATTTCTTTGCACCTTTTAGCGAAAACAAAACAATACTTGCTATAATAACCGCCCCTCCTATGATTGTACCTGCATTTAATGTTTCACCGAGAGCAACATAGCCTAAAAGACTTGCAACCAAAGGGTTAACGAAGAGAAAATTTGTAACATCGCTTGTCATTTCAGCTATTTCTATTCCTTTATTAAAACAAAAATATCCTAAGGCACTGGTAAAGATTCCTAAGTATATGAAGCTGCCGATATATTTTAATTCTGCATTAATAATTTGTTTATATGCATCTATGGAAAAAGGCGATAAAATAATTGCTGCTGCAATCATACTGTATGTAACAATCTCTATTGAGGTATAACCCATCTTTCCAAGTTTTCTGCTTAGTATATTGTATCCGCAGAAAAAAACTGCCGCGATAACAGTCCATACTATTCCTATGTTTATTGATAGAATTCCTTTCCATAAAATAATAATTAAAACTCCGCAAAAGGCACAAAAGATTGAGAAGATTCCTATTCTGCTTATTTTTTCTCCATAAAGTATCGAAGCTGCTGCTGCAGTCATTATGGGGGTTGTTGCGATGAGAATACTTGAGGTTGCCGCGGTAATTGTTTTAAGTCCCATATTAAATACTATAAGATAAAGACCGAAGCCTAGTGCTCCCGATATAAAAAATAATCCTATATGTTTTAGTTTGAAAGGAGAGCGTAAGTTATTAAATCTTCCGATGATTAAAAGGACGATACTTGCCAAAGAGCATCTTAAAAATCCCAAGGCTTCAGGACTAAAATATACTAATGCAAATCTTGAGAAAGGAAATGATGAGGCAAAAAAGATAACTGCCGTTAAGGCAAATAAGTATGATTTTATTTTATTGGACATAGCACAGCTCTGGTTATAATATGAATTTTTATCGACGACATGATATAATAAGATGATAATGAAGTCAAGTATTACGGGATCTGTAAACGTAATGATAAAACTGCATACGGCTTTATAATGAATTAAGATAAATTTCTAAATTTTACTTTTTTATACTTGCGTTAATACAATAAATGTTTTATAATAGTCGCAATATGTATCTTTTATTTGGAGGAAGATATGGATAAAAAAGAATTAGAAAAACTGGGATTTGCTTCAAAACAGATTCACGCAGGAAGCATTAAGAACAAATACGGTGCTCTCGCCACACCTATTTATCAAACTTCAACATTTGCATTTGACTCTGCAGAGCAAGGCGGCCGCAGATTTGCCTTAGAGGAAGATGGTTATATCTATACCCGCTTAGGCAATCCTACGACTTCAGTTGTTGAAGAAAAACTTGCCTGCCTTGAAAACGGTGAAGCATGTATGTCTGCAAGCTCCGGTATCGGTGCTGTTACTTCATGTATTTGGTCAATTGTAAATGCAGGAGATCACATTGTTGCAGGAAAAACTCTTTACGGTTGTACTTTTGCTTTTTTAAATCATGGTCTTTCACGCTTCGGAGTTGAAGTAACATTCGTTGACACACGAGACCCTGAAAATGTAAAAAAAGCTTTAAAGCCCAATACAAAAGTTGTTTATTTGGAAACACCTGCCAACCCCAATATGTATCTTTGCGATATTGCAGAAATAAGCAAAATTGCTCATGCAAATAATCCTGATTGCAAGGTAGTAGTAGATAATACATATATGACTCCCTATCTTCAGAGACCGCTTGATTTAGGTGCAGATGTTGTTCTTCACTCTGCAACAAAATACCTAAACGGACATGGAGATGTTATCGCAGGATTTGTTGTAGGAAAAAAAGAATTCATTGATCAGGTACGCTTTGTAGGTGTTAAGGATATGACAGGTTCTACATTGGGCCCCTTTGAAGCTTACTTAATCGGCCGCGGTATGAAGACCCTCGATATCCGAATGGAAAAACACTGTGCCAATGCTCAAAAAGTAGCAGAGTTCTTGGAAAAGCATCCTGCAGTTGAGTCCATCGCCTTCCCCGGTCTTAAATCCTTCCCGCAATATGAGCTTGCAAAAAAACAGATGAAACTTTGCGGAGCTATGATTGCCTTTACAGTTAAGGGCGGTTTGGAAGCCGGAAAAACTCTTATAAATTCCGTTAAGTTTGCAACAATTGCAGTAAGCTTAGGTGATGCCGAAACTCTCATCCAGCATCCTGCAAGTATGACTCACTCTCCTTATACGCCTGAAGAAAGAGCTGCTTCGGATATTGCCGAAGGTTTGGTACGCCTTTCTGTAGGTCTTGAAGATGCAGAGGATATTATTGCCGACTTAAAACAAGCCTTAGATAAACTTGTTAAATAAGTCTTAATTAAAAATCGGACAGGTGTTTTCGCCTGTCCGTATTTGAAATGGAGGTTGTTGATTTTTGAAAGCGGCTGTGTTTGCCGGAACTACGGTTGATACCCGAATGGGAGTGGAACTTTTAAAAAGTCATGGTATAGAAGCCTTTGCTGTTCCTATGTCGAGTAACTGTGATGAGCAATCAAATTTACAATATTTTTCACAAGAAGCTCTTGAAGAGCTTTTTATAGTTAAATCGAAAGAAGCTATATCCAATGGAGCCGATTTTATTGTAATATATTGTAACTCGCTAAGTGCTGCTGTAGACTATGAAAAAATAAGAAGAATTTTAAATATCGAGATTTTTAGTCCTTTAGATACATATAAAAAATTACCTAAGGATTGCAAGAACATAGCTATTTTAGCGGCAAACGGATTATCGGCTTATACAATCGACAGGATTATTCAAAGTTATAACCAAGATAAGAATACTATTCCGATAGGAAATATAAGTATAGTTCGGCTTATTGAAGAAGGGCTTAGCCCCGATAAAATAGTAGAACTATTAAATCTTAAAGGATTTTTATCTTATCTTGAAAAAATTGAAATAGAAGAATACAAAATAGACAGCCTTATATTGGGCTGTACTCATTTTCCTTATATACAAATGGAACTTGAAAAGCACACCTCAATTAGAATTATAGACCCGGCAAATAAAATGCTGGAAACCATATTACATACTACGATATTAAATATCAAGGAGAAAAAAGAGTATGCAAAAGAAAACACAAACAATGACCGGTAATAATGCGGCTTCGTATGTTGCTTATGCATTTACCGATGTGGCTGCCATTTATCCGATTACGCCCTCTTCAGATATGGCTGAGCTGGTTGACTCATGGGCTGCCAACGGAAGAAAAAATATTTTCGGGCAAACCGTTCTTGTTTCGGAATTGGAGTCCGAAGCAGGAGCTGCAGGATCAATGCACGGAGCCCTTTCTGCCGGAGCCTTAGCTTCAAGCTTTACAGCCAGTCAGGGGCTTTTACTTATGATACCCAATATGTACAAGATGTCCGGTGAACTTCTGCCGGGTGTTTTGCATGTATCGGCCAGAGCTCTCTCGTCTCACGCCCTGTCTATTTTCGGCGATCATCAAGACGTTATGGCTTGCCGCCAAACAGGTTTCGGTATGCTTGCCTCAGGCTCGGTTCAGGAAATCATCGACCTCGGCGGTATTGCTCACCTTGCAGCAATAAAGGGCAGAGTTCCCTTCCTCCACTTTTTTGACGGCTTTAGAACCAGCCATGAGCTTCAGAATGTCGAACTTATCGATTACGAAGACTTTGCAAAAATGCTTGACTGGAAGGCCTTAAACGATTGGCGCACCACAGCCATGAATCCCGAGCATCCCTTTACAAAGGGAACGGCTCAAAACCCCGATGTTTATTTTCAAGCCTCGGAAGCCTCCAATAAATTCTACACCGATGCTGTAGAAATAGTTGCAGACTATATGAAGCAGATTTCGGCCTTGACCGGAAGAACTTACCGCCCCTTCGACTATCACGGAGCACCCGATGCCGAAAGAGTAATTATCGCTATGGGCTCTATCACCGAGACAGCAGAAGAAACGGTTGACTACCTTGTTTCTAAGGGAGAAAAAGTAGGTCTTATTAAGGTAAGACTTTTCCGCCCCTTCTCGCCTAAATATCTTTTTGATGTAATGCCTAAGACGGTTAAAAAGATTGCCGTTCTTGACAGGACAAAGGAAAAGGGTGCTCTTTATGAACCCCTTCACTTGGATATACTCGGCGCTTACATTGATGTACCCAATAAGCCCTTAATCGTGGGCGGAAGGTACGGCTTGGCTTCTAAGGATACGACCCCCTCAATGGTAAAGGCCGTATTCGATAATCTTAAAGCCGATGCACCTAAAAATAACTTTACTGTAGGAATCGAAGACGATCTTACCAATTTAAGCCTTCCTGTTTTAGAGGAAATTAAAACCGAACCTGCCGGAACAATCAGATGTAAATTCTGGGGCTTCGGTTCTGACGGAACTGTCGGTGCAAATAAGAGCGCCATCAAGATTATCGGCGACAGCACCGGTATGTATGCCCAGGCCTATTTTGCTTATGACAGTAAAAAATCGGGAGGCGTAACAATTTCTCACCTACGCTTCGGAAAACAGCCGATAAAGTCGACATATCTTATAAGCGATGCCGACTTTATTTCTTGTTCAAAACAGTCCTATGTTCATCAATACGATTTATTGAAGGGCTTAAAAAAAGGCGGAACCTTCTTGCTTAACTGTCTCTGGTCAGATGAGGAGCTTGAAGCCAACCTCCCCGGCGAGATGAAACGCTTTATCGCAAAAAATGAAATTAAGTTTTATACCATAAACGCTACAGGTATTGCTCAAGATATCGGTCTGGGCGGAAGAATCAATATGATAATGCAGTCTGCCTTCTTTAAACTTGCAGAAATTATTCCTATTGAAGAAGCCGTTGACAGTTTAAAAAAATCCATAGTAAGAGATTACGGTAAAAAGGGTGAAGACATCGTAAACATGAACTATGCAGCAGTAGAAAAGGGAGTTAACTCTCTTCACATGGTTGCTGTTCCTGCCGCTTGGGCAAATGCAGAGGATTCTGCTATTTTAAATTCTCATCTTCCGCCCTATGTACGCAATGTACTTATTCCTATCAACAGGCAGGAAGGCGATGCTCTAAAGGTAAGTACCTTTAAGGGTGTTGAAGACGGAAGAATGCCTAACTGCACAAGCCGATATGAAAAGCGCGGCGTTGCTGTTGAAGTTCCGCATTGGATAAAGGAAAACTGTATTCAGTGTAACCAGTGTTCATTTGTATGTCCGCACGCCGTAATCCGCCCCTTCCTTCTTGACGAAAAAGAGAGAGAGGCAAAACCTGAGGGCTTTGAAACAATAAAGGCCAACGGAAAAGGACTTGAAGGTCTTGAGTACAGGATGCAGGTTTCGGTTATGGACTGCACCGGATGTTCAAACTGTGCAAACGTCTGTCCCGCAAAGAACAAGGCCCTCGTTATGAAGCCTCTGGCAGAGGAAGAAGCTCAGGCTAAAAACTGGGACTATGCAGTTGACAATGTTTCTACAAAGCACGGCCTTATGGATCAGTTCTCGGTTAAGGGAAGCCAGTTTAAGCAGCCCCTCTTGGAATTCCACGGAGCTTGTGCAGGCTGCGGCGAAACTGCCTACGCAACCCTTGTTACCCGCCTTTTCGGAGACCGCATGATGATAGCAAATGCTTCAGGCTGTTCTTCGATATGGGGAGGCTCTTACCCCACTGCCGGCTTTACCTATAACGAAAAGGGTAAGGGTCCCACTTGGGCAAGTTCTCTTTTTGAAGACAATGCAAACTACGGCTACGGAATGGCCCTCGGTGCACGCAAGTTAAGGGAACAAGCCGAAGACTATATGAAAAAATTTATCGAGCTCAATGTCGGAACCGATTTTACTCCGCTCTTTAAAGAATGGATTGAAAATAAAAAAGATGTTGAAGCCAATATCCTAACCTGCGATAAGATTAAGGCCCTCTTTGATGCTCATCAGCCGCCTAGAAATACGGCTGTAAAGAATACGGATGCTGCCGATTATCTTCCCGTTCCCGAAAGCCATACCTTCAAATATAATACGGGAAATATCGAGGCTGACAGACTCTTGGAATATATCTACAAGCTGAAGGACTTTATCGTCAAAAAGAGTGTATGGTCATTCGGAGGAGACGGATGGGCCTATGATATCGGTTACGGCGGTCTTGACCACACCATGGCTTCGGGCGAAGACTTTAACATCCTCGTATTCGATACTGAAGTTTATTCCAATACGGGAGGTCAGTCCTCAAAGTCGACTCCAACAGCGGCTGTTGCAAAATTTGCGGCAGGCGGAAAACGAATCCGCAAAAAGGATTTGGGTGCAATGCTTATGACCTACGGCTATGTTTATGTAGCTCAGGTTGCCATAGGTTCCAATATGAGCCAGTTTGTAAAGGCTATAAAAGAAGCCGAAAGCTATGACGGCCCTTCCATCGTTATCTGTTACGCTCCCTGTATCAACCACGGACTCCGATCCGGCATGGGAAGAAGCGTCGAGCAGGAGAAAAAGGCTGTTGAGGCCGGCTACTGGCACCTATACCGCTTTGATCCGCGCTTAAAAGCCGAAGGCAAAAATCCCTTCCAGCTGGACAGCAAGGAACCGACCGGCTCATTCCAAGACTTCATCAACTCCGAAGTCCGCTACACCTCGCTTAAAAAGACCTTCCCCGATGTTGCGGAAGTCTTGTTCAAGCACGCAGAGGAAGACGCCAAGGAAAGGTATAATCGGTATAAGCGTATGGCCGAGTAATTTTTATTGGCTCCTAGTACTCGCCTCGGCTATTTAAAAATTGAATTTTTAAACAGCCGGGCGATTACGCTGCCGCTCCAATAAAAATTAGCTGATAAGCGGACATCCTTTTCCTACGGGAAAAGATGTCCGCTTTTTTTTATGTTTGGATTGTTTTTTGATTTGTGATTGCTATAATTTTTGTATTTCTTCTTTACTAAGGCCTGTTCCTTCAGCTATTTTTTCGATATCTATTCCTAGTTTTTTAAACATAGAGGCTGTTTCAAGTTTTGTTTTATATGCTCCATCAGCAAAGCCTTGTTCAATTCCGGCTTCAAGCCCCTGTTGATAACCTTCATTATCATCGGTTTCGATAAATTTTAGCCAGTTTAATAAGCCTTTTGTTTTATTATCTTTGCATTGAGATTATTTTAAGGTTTTAGCTTTTTCAAGGTTTAGTATATGAATCTCAAGCTTTGAAAGTAAGGGCTCTTTTGTGTCTTTTTCCATAACAAGATACTTGTTGTGGAGACGTTTGTTTTTATTAAAACCTTGCCCTATTAAGTTTATTGTAATACACTTTGGAAGTTTTGTATAGTCTTGACCTTGCTTTATACCTCCATTGTACATTTTAGACCAATAATACAAAGTTCTCTCAGCAAAATCACGGTGCCAAAGGTTTTGAATTTCGATATCTACAAAAGTTCCGTCTTTTATTCTTAGTTTTATATCCAATACACCTAATTTTTCACTTAAAAGCTCCTTATGAAACTCCTTATCTAAAAGTTCCAAACCTGTGATATTTTCAGGAGAAATGTCCAAGATACATTCCAATAAATCCTGTAGTACATCCTTATTTTCCTCAACTCCGAAGACCCGCTTAAAGGCGTAGTCGTTTCGCAGGGTAATTTTAAATGCTTGTTTCATATCAACCTCCATGATAAATTATTTAAAGGAATAGTTTTTCCCCTCTCATAATTATTATAGAAATTGTTTGTAATACATAGGAAAATTTTAAAAAATTCAAGAAAATAACCGGCCTTCCCGAATCCGAAATCGAAAAGCTCTAATCTATTCGTCAAGCTCTTTTGCCTTCAAGCAAGCTTCAATGCAGGCTGACCACAGCGCATCGGGAGAGGGCGGAAGGGCTGAAATTTCCATTTGCTTTCGGGTTTGAGGATGGCAGAATTTTAAAGAGTAGGCGTGGAGTCTTATTCCGCCGGATTTTTCGGTGCGCTCGGAACCGTATTTGATGTCCCCCTTTATCGGCATCCCCAAGTGAGCAAGCTGAATACGGATTTGATGGGTGCGGCCTGTTTCGGGAAAGACACGTAAAAAATTATAGTTGTCTCCGATACCTGAAAGCTCCCAATAAAGAGAGGCTTTTTTTCCTCTTTGTTTTGATTCGGTTACAAAGCCCTTTTGTAGTTTTGTGTTAAACTCAAGATAGGCTTCGCAAAATTCTTTTTTGTATAAAGACTTATGGTTTATTTCAAAATCTGCTGTGGGAAATTGATGGTCGGCTTCTTCTCTTTTTTTGCAGATCGCCCAATATTCTTTTTTTATACTTTGTTCTTTAAAAAGATTATTTAATTTTGTATGCATTTGAGGAGAAAAAGCTACAAGAACCAAGCCGCTTACCGGCTTATCCAAGCGGTTTACGGCCTCGGCATATTTTTTTTCGCTAAAGGCTTTTTTAAAAAAGGTCTGGGAATTATCTCCGCAGTTTTTTAAAACCACGGCAAAAAAATTATCTTCAAATAGAATTCTCAACTCGTTCTGCATTTTAAACTACCGATTTTTAAAGCTTTTCGATCTCTTCAAGGCTTAAGCCCGTAGCTTGAGCTATCTTTTGTAAAGAATCTCCGAGCTTGATTATATCATAAAACAGCCTGTTTTTCAATTATCAAAAGATTTTAATCCGTTCTTTGCTACGGTTATTTTTGATAAATTCAGCATTCGGATTTTGCGGGTTTATTTTATGCTCTTTTTTTCAAATAATTACTATAAATATAATGAGGAGGGAAAATGTGAAAAAGTTAGGAGAAAACGAATGGTAAAAAGATTTGAAGATTTAACTTTTACAGACGATGGATTAAAAATGTACGTCCTTGTACATTTTTAATCTAAGAGTTTTGCTTGACAGCAAAACTCTCGAAAGTCTAAAACCACCGCCGTCCATGGCGGAATGCAAAATCCGAAGCTTTGTAAAAAACTTATCGAAATGATACTATCCGATACAATAGGTAAAATTACGTATATCTCGGTGCAGCATAGTATTAAAACCTATGAACAGGCAAAATCCGTAAGGTTTGATGTCTTAGTTCAGGCAGAAAGCGGTAAATTTTATGATGTAGAAATGCAGGTAAGCAATGAACGCAATATCCCGAAACGAATGAGGTTTTATCAAGCTGCTATAGATATTTCGTTTTTGGATAAGGGAAATTCTTATAATAATTTAAATGACAGCTTTATAATTTTTATCTGTTTATTTGATGCTATAGGCAAAAACAGGCCTGTTTATACCTTTGAAAATATCTGTATTCAAGATAAAGGCTTATCTTTACAAGATGGTGTAAAAAAGGTTATAATCAATGCAGAGGCCTTTGAAAACACTGAGAACAAAGAATTAAAGGAATTTTTAACATACCTTAAAACGGGTAAGGCAAAAAGCGAATTTACAAGGGGGATAGAAAAAATGATACAGACAGTAAAACAAAGCGAACAGGCAAGACAAGAGTATAGATTAATGTCAACTTTTGAAATGGACGCTAGGGATAAAGGTGCTTATGACAATAAAAGGGAAACCGCTAAACTTATGAAGCTAAAAAACTTTGATATAGCTTTAATTACAGAGATAACCGGCCTTCCCGAATCGGAAATTGAAAAATTATAGTTGAATAAGAGGCTTTTACTCCCTTACTGCCCTGCTTTGCCGCAGGCAGTTTTTTGCGTAAAACTTAGGGAGGGTCAAGACTAAAAAACCGGTTACCCCTTGGGCCTAACCTTGTCGGGATAGCCGGTTTTTTATTTTTTGATTAACTAGCCACGGGCTCTGCCTTGATTTTGTATTAAAGCAAGAAGCTGATCTTTGATTTTTTGTATGGAACCCTGATAATTTCCAAAATCTTTAATTTGTGATTCTCCACTAAATATATACTTAAGTCTGTTATATATTTCTTGTGAACCTTTGTATTTTGGAGGCATATTTTTTTGTGGAACTAATGAATTTAATTGTTCAGGAGTTGCACCATCTAAAATACTATTTTTTATTTCACCATATATTTCTAAAGTACTCTCTATGTTTGGTAAATTATATGGTAAATCACTGAAGCCATACTCTGTGTTATTATTAAATTCTTCTTTGGGAAAAGTTATATTTTTTAGTATTATCTTATTAATAGCAGAACCTGACATATTTGTTGGTAGAGTTGAATCTTCAAATTTAAGATACCCTTCACCTGTTTGAGATTTATGGAAACTTATTTTTGATAAATCGCAATTTATGAAGCTAACATTAGTTAACATATTTTTAAAAAAATTTCCCTTGAAATTTTCAGAATTTAACCAAGTGATTGTTGCATCATCTATCTGCATTTTATCAGAACGATTATAATACTCTTGAAGTTGTTCTATTGATAAATTTGAACCACTTTTTTTACCAAAATACCCTGTGTTAAAATCTGTTTTGCAAAGGTTTAAATCATAAATAAATCTTATACTTTTTCCTGTTGCTTTAATTATATTTCCGCTTTCATCTTTCGCAACATTGATAAGTGAATTTCCAATAGCTATTTCTTCGGCTGGCAATCCCGTTTACGCTTCCGCTGTAAAACTTTTATTTTTTAATATTCAGGCAGCTGCACACATAAGGCCGGTGTGTCCATCCGCATAATGGTGGACAGTCTTTAAAAATAGAGGAAACGGCTATGAGTACGGCCAATAGAAAATACAAAGATTCGGTTTTTGTTGACTTGTTCAGCGAAGACGAAAAAGCTAAAGAAAACTTTTTATCGCTCTATAATGCCTTGCATAACACCAAACTTACGGCAATAGAGCATTTAAAAAATATTAGGCTTGATCAGATTCTCTATATGACATTTTATAATGATGTGTCTTATCTTGTTAATAACAAAATAATAGTACTTGCTGAACATCAATCAACAATAAACCCGAATATGTCCGGTCAAAGAATGTACTTCCATGTACATTCTTTGACTTCGAGTTTTGAGCATAGCTCAAAACATCGTAAAGTTAAAACCACCGCCATCCATGGCGGTTTTTGAATTAGCTTTTTTGAAAATAGGCGGAGTAGATTCAAGGAACCTAGTAAAAATAAAGCGGAGGCGTATCTGGTATACGCCGAGCATTTATTTTTGCGTAGTGACGCAGAAGATGCCCGATTATTTTAAAAAGAGGAGGTAATAAATATGTTAGTAGCAGAATACGACTATAATACGGATATATCCTTGCAGCGTGCAGAAGATCGGGAAATCGCCTTTGCCGAGGGCTCTTACCAAACAAAGCTCGAAACGGCTGCTTCATTCAAAAGGCTTGGAGTTGATATTGCTAAAATAGCCGAAGGAACAGGATTAAGTATTGAAGAAATAAAAGCTCTATAGTGTGAGTCTTTTCTCGGCTCTTGACAATATCGCCAAAAAGATAAATAATACCTCCATATTAAAGGCTGATTGTCTTTAAGAATTTTAAACATTTTATTAGGGGGAACCTATGTCGAATATCCATGATATGGAATTTTTACAAAAGAAAGTTCAAGAATTAAAAGAGCAAGGCTTATACAAGGAGCTCGTTACTCTTGAAGGACCGAGCGATGCAGAATGTGTTATTAACGGAAAAAAAGTTATTAACCTTTCATCCAACAACTATTTAGGCTTTGCTAATCATCCTCGCCTTAAACAGGCTGCTATCGAAGCAATCGAAAAATACGGAGCCGGAGCCGGAGCCGTACGCCCCATCATCGGTAACATGAAGATTCATGACGACTTGGAAAAGCTCTTAGCCGAATTTAAAAGAGAGGAAGCCGTTTTAGCCTTCCAATCGGGTTTTAACTGCAATGCAGGCGTTATTCAGGCTCTTACCGATAAGGGAGACCTAATCATCTCCGATCAGCTTAACCACGCTTCAATCATCGACGGTACCCGCCTATCAAAGGCCGACAAGGCTGTTTTCCAGCACTCGGATATGGCAGACCTTGAAAGGGTTTTAAAAGAAAAAAGAGAGAGCTACAACAATGTTTTGATTATAACCGACGGCGTTTTCTCTATGGACGGAGATATCGCCAAGCTCCCCGAAATCGTTGCTCTTGCAGAAAAATATAATTGTCTAACCTATGTTGACGATGCTCACTCAAGCGGTGTTTTGGGAGAAAGCGGACGCGGAACCGTAGACCACTTTAAGCTTCACGGAAGAGTTGACGTTGCAATGGGAACTCTTTCAAAGGCTATCGGTGTTGTAGGCGGTTATGTTGCAGGAAAAAAGGTAACAATCGACTGGCTTAAAAACAGGGGCCGCCCCTTCTTATTCTCGACAGGTCTTCCTCCTGCAGCAGTAGGAGCCGCCATAGAAGCCGTTAAGATGCTCATGGAATCAACCGAACATACGGACAAACTTTGGGCAAACGCCAAGCACTTTAAAGAGGGCTTAGGAAAGCTCGGCTACAATATCGGACACAGCGAAACCCCCATCACCCCGATTATCATCGGTGATGAGGCCAAAACCTTGGAGTTCTCCAAAAAGCTCTTTGAAAACGGCTTATTCTCAGGCCCCATCGTATTCCCCACGGTTCCCAAGGGAACAGGCCGAGTCCGATGTATGGTAACAGCAGGCCACACCACAGAGCAGCTTGACAGAGCCGTAAAAATCTGTGAAAAAGTCGGCAAAGAAATGGGAATTCTTTAATCCTATTTTTTTAAGATAAAAAAGCACCGATTTGTAAAGCTCAAACCGGTGCTTTATTTGTATGGAGAAGTTTATGGCAGAAACAAATAACAATGAAGAAAAATATAGACGGCCCTCATGGGATGAGTATTTTATGGATGTTTGCAGGGCTATCGCAAAAAGAGCTACCTGCGATCGGGGAAGGTCGGGATGCGTTATTGCGCGCGATCACCAAATTCTTGTTACCGGCTATGTAGGAGCTCCCACAGGCCTTCCTCATTGCGATGATGTCGGTCACCAATTTAAAAAACTTCAGCACGAGGACGGAAGCATTACCCAACACTGCGTGAGAACCGTTCATGCAGAACAAAACGCCATCTGTCAGGCAGCAAAGCGAGGCATCAGCATAGACGGAGCAACCCTCTATTGCAAGATGACCCCTTGCCGCACCTGCGCCATGCTCATCATAAATTGCGGAATAGTGCGTGTTGTAGCCGAAAAACGCTATCACGATTCTGCCGATACAATCGAAATGTTTAAAAAAGCCGGGATAATCCTCGAGCATATTTCGGACTCTTTGGAAGAATATAAGGGTCAGTAGGGAATTGCTCTTTTTACTTTTAAGCCTTTAGAGAGATAAGGCCCATTCTTTAAATGCCGAGTAGTCGGGCGGCACATTAACAGCTTTTAAGGGTCTGTATTGAAGGCTTTCAAGCTTGTCGGGCAAGGAAGGAGGTCTTCCTATGGCCGGTTTCATAATTTCCGGGAATTTTGCAGGATGAGAGGTTTGAAGGATTATACTTACCATATTGTTTCTATGGATTGAAGATGCCCATGTTTCTATATCTGCATATTGTGAAGGTATTCCGGGTTGTTTATCTTGTTCGGGCGTTTTTCGTTTTAAGGAATTTAAAGCTCCGTGATAAATGTCCTGCCATGCTGTCCAAGCCATAGCTCCGTAAGGATCTATTATATAACCTGTTCTTTCATGACAAGATCTTACAGCCGTTACAGTTCCGGCCCCGTCAATCCAATAAGGAATTATCAGTTTTTTTAGTTCTTCAAAATCGTATATTTGAAGCATCCTTTTAAAATTTATCATGCTTGGAATATCCAAGGCCGGGGTATTGGTTTTTACTGCCGCTTTTTTTTCAAATTTTCCAAGGGTCAGCCAATCGGAAACAGCATGATTTTCGTTTTCGGCCGAAATAAAACCGCTTATTGGAGTTCCCATTTTTTTTGCAATCAGGGCTGCCGTAAGGGATGAAAAACTTCCTGAAGGCACCGATGCTATAATTGAAGGATTTTCAATTTTGTTGTCATAATCGCTGCGGTATAAAACGGTCAATGCTGCATATACGAAGAATGCTGTTTGAGGTAAAATAGGGGCTATGTTTAATGCTCCTCCTGATACCAATTTTAATTTTTTCAGTAAATCCGCATCTTTGAGTGCTTTATCCACAAGTTTCTCACAATCTTCAAAGGATCCTTCCACACAAATCGGATAGATATTTTTAGGCATCGAGGAAAGGATGTTTTCCTGTATTTCCGTCAATGAGCCTTGAGGATACAAAAGAAGGGCATTAACGCCTGAAACTTTAGAAACGGCTGAGGCAACGGCACAGGCTCTTTCGCCTGAGGCTGCGACAATGAGGCTAATCTCTTCGTCTTCATCCTTGTTAAAATATTCCAAAAGATAGGCTAAAAAAGCGGCTCCTATGTCCTTGTAGTTGAAAGTAGGCCCATGAAAGAGCTCTAAAACATAGGTTGTGGGTGTTATCGGGGCTATCGGGAGCTTATGCGGATAAAATTGAGCTATTATCGACATTAGATCTCCGTCAGGAATTTCATCTTTGCAAAAATTCTTTATGATTTCAAAACTTATATCCCTAAAAGAAGGGGGCGGATTTCGGTAAATCATAGCCTGACTTAACTTGCCGAATTCGGCGGGCATAAAAACTCCCCCCGTTTCAGAGTTAAAACCTCTTAGTACGGCATCTTTAAAAGAGACCTGAATGTTTTTATCTGTTATATCGTAAAATTTCATCCCTACTTATCCACAAGTTTTACATATATTCTTCACATTTGACATTTTACAATATATACCGCTGATTGTCAATAATTTATCCGTTCAATAAAATCGAAAATTTTAGACTTGACATTTATGCCCTTTCATACTAATATCAAAAACGAGAGGTAACACATGAGAGCAACAGATATTATTATGAAAAAACGCGGAATAAAGTGGCAAAATCTTGAACCCCTAAACCGCAAAGAGATAGAGTTTATTGTAAATTCTTATGTAAGAGGCGAAATACCCGAATACCAGATTTCGGCATGGCTTATGGCCGTGTATTTTAACGGAATGACCTTTGAAGAAACTGCCGTCCTTACTGATGTTATGCTTCATTCCGGTAAGGTAATGGATCTTTCAGGCCTTGAAGGGCCCTTTGTCGATAAGCATTCTACCGGCGGGGTGGGGGATAAACTTTCTCTTCCGCTTGCACCCATTGTTGCGGCAAACGGCATTAAGGTTCCGATGATGAGCGGCCGGGCCCTCGGGCATACGGGCGGAACCCTCGATAAGCTTGAAGCCGTTACGGGCTACCGCACTAACCTTACCGAAACCGAATTTAGGTCTTTTATAGAAAAAACCGGCTTTGCTATGACGGGGCAGACAAAGGAACTTGTTCCTGCCGACCGCCTACTTTATGCAATGCGGGATGTTACGGCCACTGTAGAGTCTGTTCCGCTTATTACTTCGAGTATTTTGTCGAAAAAAGTTGCAGAAGGCTCCGAAGCCCTCGTTTTCGACGTAAAATGCGGAAAAGGAGCCTTTATGAAAACCTTGGACGATGCGGAAGCTCTTGCAGTGAGCCTTGTAGGTACGGCTAAGGCTATGGGAAAAAAGGCTAGGGCTCTTATAACCAATATGAATGAACCCCTCGGCACAATGGCCGGAAACTTTTTGGAAATAGAAGAAACGATAGATATTTTAAAGGGGCAAGGCCCCGCCGACAGCACCGAGCTTACATTACAGCTGGCAGCCCACATGCTCATCCTCGGCGGCAAGGCAAAGACTGAAGAAGAAGGGCTTGTTCTTGCAAAAGAAGCCGTAAGTTCAGGCAAGGCCTTGGAGCTTTTTATGAAAAACATAGAGCTTCAAGGCGGCAATCCTAAGACCCTCATGGCCGAATATAAAACCCGCCGAAGTAAATTCTTTGAAGAGTTGAAGGCCGAGAAGGACGGCTTTATCGAAAGCATAAACGCCTTTGAGGTCGGAATGGCCGGCGTAAACCTCGGAGTCGGAAGAAACAAAACCACCGATCCTGTATGCCCCGATGCCGGAGTCGAAATTTTAAAACACAAGGGAGACCCGGTAAAAAAAGGCGATCTTATAATGAGGGTCTACGGAAAGGATTCGGCTTCGGTTTCTGCTTCGATTCCTTTATTGAAAAACGCTGTAGCATATTCCGATAAGGCTCCGCAAAAGGATAAGCTTATTTTTAAAATTATCAGACAAGAAGATCTTTAAAATTTAGGCCTGCTGCGGAGAAAAAAATGAACTGGCAAAAAAAAGAAATCGGCCCTGAGCTGGTAAACGAGATAAAAAGAAAATACGGCTGTGATCCCCTGACTTCGGCAATATTGGTACGCCGCGGAATTATAGAAGGTAAGGATATTTTATTCTATCTGGAAGACGATATGCGCTATCTACACAGCCCCTTTCTATTTAAGAACATGGAAGATGCCGTAGACCGTATTTTGGATGCAAGGGAAGAAGGCGAGAGGGTTTTAATTTTCGGCGACAGGGATGTGGACGGTATCACAAGCACAACCCTCCTTTATGAGGCCCTAAAAGACCTGGGCCTTGACGTGTCGTGGCGCATCCCGACCGGGGATGAAAGCTACGGGCTTTCTATAGAAGCTGTCGAAAAACACGCCGCAAATGACGGTACCCTTATCATCACTGTGGACTGCGGCATTTCCAATTTTAAAGAAATCGAAAAAGCCAATAGTTTAGGCATTGATGTAATCGTGGTCGATCATCACACTCCCCAAGAGACCTTACCGGATGCTGCCGTAATAATAAACTGTAAGGTTCCCGATTCGGGCTACCCCCACGAAAACCTATCAGGCTGTGCAACGGCGTGGAAGCTCATCACCGCTCTCCGCTTCGGAATGCATCCCTTTTATAAACAGCAGGTTTCCCTTTTAAACGTAAGGCCTGTAAATGATGCCTATTCGATAGAAGCCGTAAAACTTGTAAACATGGTTCAAATCGGGAAAATTACCGAAACCGTCGTTCCCGGAATGCTTTCTTTTTCGGAAACAAGGCTCGGCTCTTTTTTAAACGGTCAGCAAATATTTGTTTGGGATGCTCCCTTGCAAAAAAAAGCAGCTTAAAAACATCTTCGGAAACGGAATCGAATTTAATTTTTTTGATTTTCAGAGCGAGGTTGCAAAACAATTCCCGCAGATGGGAGATATGAGCCTCTTACGCTTAAAGGAATTTTCTACCATAGGAAAATACTATGAAGAAGACCGCTCGGAACTTGAAACATTTAAAAATATCTTCATAACCTTTGTTCAGCAAAAAAATAATTTTTACGGAAAACGCGAGGCCTCCGAAATTCAGCTGGTTGCCCTTTCGACCCTTGCCGACCTGATGGAGCTCTCCGGCGAAAACCGCATCATAGTAAAACAAGGCTTAAAAGAGATAAACAAAAAACCCCGCTTAGGTCTTGTAGACCTTATGGCCATGCAAAAACTATTGGGAGCTCCCATAGGAACCGAAGACATAGCGTGGAACATTTCTCCCTTGGTGAATGCTTCAGGCAGAATGGGCCGGCCCGAAACGGCTATCGAGCTTTTTCTTGCTCAAGACTCAGGCGAGAGAACGGCTAAGGCTCAAGAAATATTTCAAATGAATGAGGATAGAAAGGCTCTCGGTGCTAAGGCTTGGGAAGTTGCCCTGCCTCTCGCTATTGAAAGCTTAAAGGATTATAACGAAAAATTGGTAGTTGCCGTCAGTACGGAATTTCATCGAGGAATTACCGGAATTCTTGCAGGAAAGTTGGCCGAATACTTTAAACTTCCGGCCCTTGCCATCTGCCTTATGCCGGACGGAAGTGCAGTTGCCTCCATAAGGTCAGCCAGAGGTTTCCGTCTTTTGGATTTTCTTGAGCCATACAGCGAGCTTTTTTTTGGACTACGGCGGACACGATTTTGCGGCCGGTTTCGGCATCGAGCAGGAAAAGTTGAAGCAGTTTTTGGACAGTCTAAAACAATTTTCCATAGCAATGGAATTTGAAAATGATTCAAATGCCGAAACGCTTACAATTGATGCAGAGCTTCCCCACGATTATTTAAAACCCGAAATCCTAAACTTGGTCGATAAATTTGAGCCCTACGGATGTAATTCCCCGGCACTGACATTTATGACAAAGCGGGTAAAAATTTTAAATGCAAACATTATCGGCAAGGCAGAGCCTCTTCACCTGCGTTTTAATTTGGAATGCGGAAAATATAAATGGACTGCTCTTTATTGGAAGGCTGCCGAAAAACTCGGAACGGAATTTAAGGTTGGGGATTATGCCGATATAGTATTCAATATATCGAAAAATTACTTTAACGGATCCGTTACTCCGAAGATGGTGATCCGCGACTTAAAGAAAATAGATTAGCTATATATTGACTAAAATCAAGGATGATAAAATGTTAAAAAAAAGAAAGCTCCATTTACTTATTTTTTTCTGCTTTTTGTTAAATACTTACGCATCGGGCAAAACGGATGCTTACGATGGGGAACAAAAGAATAAATCAGGAAAAGTTTCCCATATTGTATCGATGCCGGCAAGCGGAGAGTTGGGATCTTTTTTTACCGTCAAATTTAAAGCTAAACGAAAAATAGAAAAAGCATGGATTACCATATACAATACGGAAGAAAAAAAAGTGCAAACCATCAATGCCTTTCCCGTCGATAAATCGAAAAAAGAATGGGCTGCTATTGCTGCTGTTGCTGTTTGGTGGAAGAGCGGAAAATGGAAGATTCGGACTCATCTGATAATTGATGAGGCCCTATTTGAAGAGGACAGGGGCTTTGAGGTTTTGGAAAAAGAATTTAAAGAACTTGTAATGAAGCTGAGTGCAAAAAACACTAAAATTTTAAAAGACAAAAGCCCCAAAAAAAATGAGCAAAGAAACAGATTTGCAGAAATTTTAAAGGTACAAAATATTGAAAGCCTTTATTTTAAAGGCCCCTTTTCGATGCCCTTTGATGCTAAAAGAATAAGCTCTACATTTGCAGAAAAACGCACCTCAAAATATATTGATGGGAAAACTGCGGTAAGCCGGCACTGGGGAGTCGATTATCCGGCCCCTATCGGAACCCCTATCTTTGCTCCCGGGGAGGGTAAGGTTGTGCTTGCCGAAAACAGGATAGTAACGGGTTGGACCCTTATGATAGAGCACGCTCCTGCCGTTTACACCATTTATTATCACCTCAACAAGATTCATGTATCAGAGAATTCTTTTGTAAAGCAAGGAGAAAAAATAGCTGATATAGGGACAACAGGTTTTTCTACAGGCCCGCACCTTCATTGGGAACTTCGCATAAACGAAGTGCCTGCCGATCCCGAACTTCTTCTCAAAAAAGAATTGTTTTAGGGTTTTATGGTTATATAGCTACATAGTATTGACAAGAACTCTTTAATCCTCTATAATCTTTCTTGTGAGGTACTATATGAAAAATTTTAAATCTTTTATTTTATTCACCCTTAGCGGCATCCTTGCCGGACTACTGATTATTTCTTGCGGCAGCAAGGATGAAAGAGCCCTTATTGCTTTAAAAAAAGAGTCGAGGGTAAGAGCCGAAAAATCCATTAAGAAATTTGCAGATGAATATTTTATGAGCAGTGAACTGGAAAAAAACGGTTCGATTACTTTTGATGCCGGGATTAAGGATTTTAAAAATACTATTAAGAGAACCGAGGCTGATAAGAAACCTTTGAATACAGCCGGTATTGAGAAGCTTATCGAAAACAACATCGGTTTAAATTTTACTTTTATCAATGACCAAAAAGAAAAATCTATAATTTATTCTTACGGTATTAAAAATCCGAGGCCGGGAATGCCGGAACTTCCTATGTTGATTATGAAATTGGGAAATAAAAATATTGAGGTGGCAAGTCCTGCTGTTCAAAATAAAACATTCTATATGCCTTCAAACGGTATAGGAAAATTCTTGGCTCTCATTTCGCCTAACAATTTTCTTTCGTTTTTTAATATGAATTTTTCATATAACGAAATAAAAAACATGATGACTATGAAGCTTGACAGACATTCTCAAAAAAGATATGCCAAAGCAGAAAAATCTCTTTATAAAAATGCCGACATCAAAAAAACGGATTCCGGTTATATGGTTAGTTTTAATAATGAAGATCTAAAACAAGTTCCGGCCCTTTTTTGGTATGCATTAAAAAACGATAACCGGCTTAAGTTAATGTTGAGTATGTATGAAAATATTCTTACAAAAGAAATAATGGATAAGTTTTCCGAAGAGATTTCGCCCGAAAAATTGGCTATCCCTGAAGGTTTCCGTATTGCCGAAGAAATAAGCGTAAAAGACGGATTAATTTCAAAAGATATGTTTACCGTTTTTGTAGAAAACAAACCCATGCTCAGATTGAGCTATGAAATTGGAGACTATGATTATGTTCTGAATAGTTTTAATGCACGCATAGAATGGGCTGATAGTATAGATCCCGCCTCCCGTTCTATAGAATTAAAAAGCAGCGGCTCATCAAACGAAAATAAGGCCGATTTTAAAATAAGTATGCAGTTTAATGCCAAGAATTCGATGGATGAAAAAATCTTACTTGCAGATGCAAATTATTCCGTGCTTATCGATAAAACAAAGCAATCGGATAATTTTAAGGTTTTAATGAATTTCGGTTTCCCAAAAATGATACCTGTATATGCAGAAAAAAACGAAGCAGATAAAGATTATACGGATAAAGATAATATGATGGAAAGAATGGAAATGTCGGTTTCGGGCAGCTTTAATAAGAGTGCCGACACTGCGGAATTCTCCATCAATAAAATGAATGTAAATGTTTCTGAAGAACTTGGCGGAGGCAGCCTTGAAGCTGAGCTTGAATCAAAAATGGTTATAAGCAGCAAGATTCTAAAAAATATCGAAATGCCTAAAGATAGACTTAATGTTCTTGAAATGAGCCCTGAGGAGTGGACAAAACTTAAAAATGAGGTTATGATGAAAATGGAAACAATGTCAAAGGAGTATAAAAAATAAATCCTTTGATACAAGGAGGACTTATGCAGATTCCTATAGAGGAGATAAGAGTAAGGCAAAGAGCCAGAAAAGAATTTATAGAAATTGATGAGCTGGCAGAAAGTCTAAACCGTATAGGGCTTTTAAATCCGATCATTGTCGATCAAAATAAGGTGCTCATAGCCGGACAGAGACGGTTGGAGGCTGCAAAAAAACTTGGTTGGAAAACCATAGAAGCCAGAGTGCTTTCTTTAGAGGATGAAAGCCTCGCTCTTGATATTGAGATTGAAGAAAATGTACAAAGACAGCAGTTTTCTGATGAGGAGCTTTTAAATGCTTTTACGCGTCTTAACCGCTTAAAAAATCCCGGGTTTTTTGTAAGATTTTGGCGTTCGGTAAAGTCATTTTTTAAGCGAATTTTCGGTAAAAAAAAGGAATCGGCTGGAGATTAGAAACAAAAAAGCCTCCTTAATTTAGGAGGCTTTTTTATTACTCTTCTTTGTTTTCTTCTTCTGTCTGTTTTTTTCCATGCCTAAGAGAATAAAGGTAACGCTTTATTTTTTGGCTTGCGGTTTTTTCGAATTCTTCTACAACTTCAATTTTATCTATCTTTGAAAATTTGTTGACCTTTGAGTTGACAAAGAATTTTATCTCATTTAGCATTTCTTCCCTTTTATGAAGTATTGCATTGGAAAGCTCTGAAAAGGCATCGCCTATTGCATCTTGTAGGCGGACATAGGCGACTAAAGATGTGTTTTCACCCTCTACAACGAGAGCTTCTGATACAAGAGGATGCTGGTTTAGAACGAATTCTATATCTTCAGGATAGATATTTTCTCCTGCTGCCCCTAAAATCATATTTTTTGATCTTCCCTTTAAACTGACCCGGCCCTTATCGTCCATTACGCATAGATCGCCGGTCTTAAACCATCCGTCGTCGGTAAAGACTTCCTTTGTCAAATCCGGGGCATTGTAGTATCCCTGCATTACATTGGGACCCTTTACCAAGAGTTCTCCGACTCCGGTTTGCGGATCTTTATCTCCTATTTTGATTTCGACTCCGGGAAGATTAGCACCTATTACTCCCGGTGTAGTTTTATACACTGCGGAGTAGGCTACCAAGGGAGATGTTTCGGTAAGACCGTATCCTATTGCATATGGAAATTTTGCATCGACCATAAACTGTTCGACAATAGGATCGGTTTTTGAGCCGCCTATGCCGAAAAATTTAAGCCGGCCGCCGAAGGTTTTCTTTAGCTTTTTTCCTGCTTTGCGGCACAATAATTTTCTTCCAATTTTTGTGCCGTAAATCTTTTTTATAAGAGGACTTGCATTAAAAGCCGGCAGAATCTTTTGTTTGTAGATTTTTTCGATTACAATCGGAACAGACAGCATAAAATGAGGTCTTACTTTTTGAAGGGCGGGAAGCAAATTGCGGGGAATAGGCGGGCCTTCAAGATAGTAGATACAGGCTCCGTTCAGCATAAACATTAAAAAACCTATTGTAAACTCATAAACATGAGACATGGGCAATATTGAAAGTGCAACTTCATATTGGTTTATTCGTTGACAGTGTTGACCCGCAATAGCAGTAAAAATAAGGTTTTTATGTGTGAGGACGACTCCCTTGGAGCGGCCGGTAGTTCCAGATGTGTAAATAATTGAAGCTATGTCTTCTTCTTTACATTCATGATCCGGCATGGGAGAGTCCGTTTTTAACTCTCCTCTTTTTACTGAAAAATCGGTTATGTTAATTATAATATCGAGGTCTTCGGTGTTGTTTAGCTTTGCCAAAAGTTTTTCACCGGCAAAGATTGCCCTTGCCTCCGAGTGTTTTAAGCAAGCGGTTGCCTCGCTTTCATTAAAGTCAGGTAAAAGCGGTACGGCAATGGCTCCGAATGTAACTATGGCAAAATAAGAAATTGCCCACTGGGGGGAGCTTGTGCTGAATATCGCCACCTTATCAAGAGGCTTTATGCCTAATGAATGTAATAATTTTTTTACCGAATTGACTTTTTCATTCAATTCTTCATAGCTTATTGGTTGGTCCGATACATATGAAAGAGCGGGTCTATCTGAAAATTTTGAGACCGAATTTTTTAATAAGGCATCAAATGTGTATTTTCCAAGATCATCAATTGTCTGCATAAATCCTCCGTGCAAAAACAGTATCTGCTATGAATAAGACACTTAAACGGTAATAAGGTTGCATTTTTATTGATTTTTATACCATTCCGCTATTTTTTTATTAAGCGAAGGAATCGAATCAGGATAAATTGAGGTATTGCATGTTTCTTTCAAATAAGGCATTAAAATCTCTTTTTTTTAGCATGGGCCAGTTGCTCGGAAGTATATGAGGTGCATAAAAACTTTGAGTTTGAGGCAGATGCGACAATAGAAGAGGGTAGTATCTGGGAAAAAGTTTTTCGGTTACCTGCCGCAAAGCCGAAAAACCTCCTGCAAGGCCGAAGGCGCTTATCATCAGATTCATCTCATTTGCCCGATTCAAAAGCTGTTCTTGGGTTTTAACCTGAAAAAACCAAATAAAAAAAGCTTCTGCGGCCTTAGAGTTTTTTGCTTTGCTGCATATTCCTCCATATAAAATATCGTCTTTTAAAGGGGTTTTTCCGTTAAAGGCAAGCCACCTAAAATCTATATTTTCCAATCGCTTTTGAGGTGTATAAAAAAGTTCTTCACTTGAAGCATAATAAAAAAGACATTTTCCGTTTTTGACCAAAACATATGGCGAGTCATAAAGGTATTTAAATTTAAAATCGTCCTCGGCCGCAGCTGATGTATTGACCTCGCTGCTCCAATCCCGTATATAGTTTATTGCATTTTGAAGCGATTTATCGTTCCATGAAAAAAAGTCTTTTTCTTCTTCAAAGGATGCATTGAAGCCCTTGGTGTTCATGTACAAAAAATCGTCTGACCAGCGGGGGGAAAAGCCCATTGCCGTATAGTTCCCTTTGTTTGCCTTATTAAACTTAATCGAAAAATCCCGTATCTCATCAGGAGAAATTGAAAAGTCGCTCTTTGTTTTAAATTTGTTTGCCGATGAGAAAATAATCATCGGTAAGTTAAAACTTATAGGCAAGAGATATTGATTGCCCGAAATATTTCCTAAGTTTAAAAGTTCGGGATAAAAGTCGTTTTTGTCTATCTTTTTTTCTCCAAAAAGATTATTGATTTTTTTGAATTTCACTCTGGCGGACTTTCCCTTAAGCCAGGCACCGATAACAATGTCGGGCTGGACATCCGTATTTATTAGAGCATCAACAGGACTTTTTTTGTATTCGACAATAATTTTATATTTATTTTGAGAGTTGTTAAAAACTTCACAATAAGAAACAAACTCTGCTCTGTCTGTCCAAATTACCGCTATCTTGTCTTCTTCGGTTTTTGAACATGAGGTAAAAACTATCACTGCAAGTATAAAAAATAAAATATATCTTTTCATAAATTTTCTCTTATTCTACCGTTATTGTTTTTAAAATCGCCCCGGTTTTCCGCTCATACCATGATACTGTATCGCCGAAGTTGAGGCTTATAAAATATTTTTTTAAGATAATCGCTTCTTTAGGAAATCCATATGAGCGGGATAATCGTCTGGCTTGCTTTGAGGATGTATTGTAGTGAACAAGCGAGCTGTTCCCTAAGTTTGTTAAAATATCGTTTCCCGAAATTTCCAAAAAAGCATCTACATCTTCTTCTTTGTAGGAAAGGATGGGTTTAAAAGTGCTGTCGATTAAATTTTTGCGGTTTAAGCCTATATGCAAAAGTTCTGTTTTAGGTGAAGGATTTGTCCCTGTCAAAAAACATGCAAGGCTGTTAGGGCGCGAGCTATTTTGTTCAAGGGAAAAGGCTAAATTTCCTTCCATAGGAATCGGGCTTGTTTCTTCCGTGAGGGTGTTTATTATAAAGACCGGAGTTTGAGAGCGGCCTACGGCACTTTTGGCAATCAGCATTGTGCTATCGTCTACTTGAACCGCATTTTGAATTCCGGGGGCATTATAGACGAATTCTTTTTTTTCGTTTTCAAAATTAACCAGTGTAACTCCGTTAAAGGACTCGACATATAAAAATAAATTCTTATAAACCGAAACCGATATTACCGTTTCTTTAGGCGTGATAATTCTTTTTAAGATTTTTGTATCGAGAGAGTAGTGGGATATCGGAGTTCCCTTTTTTATATCCGACCACAGTAAAAAGCCGTTGTTATAATATGTAAACTTATTTGTTTTAAGGCCTTCTATTATTGAAACGGGTTTTTCTTCAGGTGAATTTTGAACATAGATTTTTCCGTCTTTTAGGATGTACAAAACATTTCCGTCGCTTGTTATGTCGTCTATTTTTGAGTCGGAGTAGGCAAGAGGTTTTTCAAGATTAACCGAAGAGTCTTCGTTTAAGCCTATCATATAAATCGAGCCGTCCCGGGTTCCGATTATCATGTGATTTTTAATATGGCGGGCTGCCGTTATTTTGGAATTCCCCGGTACATAAAAGCCCTTTGAAGAAGCATCTCCCTGTCTGATGCACCATTCATTTTTTCGTTTTGTTCTTTCAATCCAAATAGGAACCGAGTCTTGGATTTTGGAAGCGAAGAGGGCATATCGGGCCTGATGTTTCGATACCGTTTCCCCGGTAACGGCATCTATTACGTAGACATTATTGTCCTTATAGCCGATAATTCTTGTAAAGTTTTTTATAAGATTCGGATTTTCAAGTTTGTTCTCTGTCCTGAATTCTTTTAGCTTTTTTTTCTTTGATATATCGGTGTAAACAAGGCGTCCCGATTCTCCGTAAGTTACAATGCTTCTTTCGGTTGATGCTGTCGCTGCCAAAAAAACTATTCCGGGTGCTTCCTGATAAATATTTTGTACGATGCCCTTTGAATCCAATACGGTAATGCCGTCGGTAGACCTATTGCCTACGAAGAGGTAGGTTCCGTTGGCCGACCATGAAAGGGATACGACAGAATCGGATAAGCGTTTTGAAAATAGTGCTTTCTTTTTTGCCCAATCCCAAAGGGAAACTTGATGGATGCTGAATCCGTTTGTTTCATAAACAGCGACAAGTTTTCCCTGAGGATGGACGGCTATTTTTTGTATGGGCATACTTGAAAGCTGCCAAGTATCAGGCTCAAATTTGGGATAGGAATATCTTGTAACAAAGCCGTCCTTTCCCGCCGCAAAAAATATCGGTAAGGTGCCTGAGTTCATTATTTCGGTAACTCCGCCCGAAAATTTGTGTACAACCTTTGCTGAGCGGAATCTGTCTTTTTCGGGAGCGTTTGTCCTTGAAGCTGTGTTGCGTGAATAAAGAGTCTTGTCGTTTGCAACTGCAAGGGTCATAGCCTGAGCAAATACAAGAGCGTTTATTTTTTTTTCTTCCGGTTTTGTTTCTGTGTTTTCGCTTGTTACAGGCTGAGCCGGCTGTGCTGCGTTTGAGTTTTCTTCCGGCTGCTCTTGCATGTTTGTATTAGTACTTGTGTCAGGCTGTGATGGTGCTGATGTATTAGTGCTTGTTGCAGGTTGTGATGCTGCTGATGTATTAGTGCTTGTTTCAGGCTGTGCCTTTGTTGAGGAATTTGTTTTCGTGCCTGTTTCAGTTTGAGTTTGCTGTGTTGTGTTTGTGCTTGCTTCAGGCTGAGTTTTTGTTGATGGGTTTGTTTCATTTTTAGATTTTGGTGACACATCCTTATTTGCTTCCGGCTGCTCGGCAACCTCGCTCCAAGGGAGATCCTGATTTTGGGCTCCTAACGAAACAGATAAAAAAATTAAAGCAAAAAATAAGCAAAGATATTTTTTGTTCATAAACTATTAATCCCTTCCTTCGGTAAAAATATTTTGATAGGAAAGATAGTTTCCCAAATAAACAGCCGTAAAGACCTCAGACTTTTTTTTATTTTTTATATCTTGGCAAACCGATTCATATAATTTGACCGGAATTTTCATAACTGCAACTTGGTTTTCTTTTAAGCCGTAAACATAAAACTCAAAGCTGCCGTCATCGTTTACCGAGTGAAAAAAGATTTTTATCTTTTTTCCTTTTATATCCTTTCCGCTATCCAAGATAAAGAATTTTAAAACTTCCATTGCATGAGGATCTAGCCCTGCTTCCACAACGGCAAGCCGTTCAGCCAATTCCGAATAGCCTATAACCGGAGTTTCATCGGCTTTTTCATATTCTATCTTTTCTGCTTTTTTTGTTTTTTCGTTTATTTCTTTTAATCCCGAACAGCTTGAAAGGCAGGCTATCCTGTCTGCCTCAGGCACGAATAGCAATGTAAGATTTTTTGAGGGCCATTCGATTCTTGTCTTTATTTCGGAACGCACTTTTCTTCCGCATTGAGGGCATTTAAATGTTAAATATGAACCGTCAGCTATTTTTTTTAATATTTCAGGTTCCTTATCCAAATTGATTTCGGCATTATGTTCAATTTCAAAGCTTGTATCGCAAGGACAATTTATCTTCATAATAAAACTCCAATATTCTCATATTATACCAAATTTTAGATAAAAATGTAAGGGCTGATGAGCCTCTGTTCAGGGTAAAAATACCGCTTGCATATATCTTCAATTTATGGCATTATGTTGCCCTATGAAAATTTTTTATTGCGGTAAACGGGCTTTAAGGCTTGCTTTTGTTTTGTTGATTTTTATGCTCCCGCTTTATGCTCAAGATATTTTTTTGACAGGAAGTTCTGCGGGCTTGTTTAGAATAGATAATTTTAGGACAAAAAAAATTTGGAGTGATGCGGCGGTTTTGAAAATATCTAAGGCCGGAAATCAATGGCTTTTTTTTAACGGACAAGGGTCTTGCTGCAAGCAAAAACTTAAAAGAGTTTTACTATCTAAACGATAAACTTCCGAAAAAGATAATTAAAAATATAGATAAAAACGGAAATAAAACCTTTATAGAAAAAATTCCTCAGCTTAAAGATTTGGAAGTTCATCCCTTTAATCCGAATATCTTTGTTACTGCAACTTCAAGCAATGTTTTTTTGACGAGAGACTCGGGAAAAACTTGGGAAGACCTTGGTGCCAATCATTCGGTAAACGGAATAAAGGCTGTAAGTGTTTTGGATATGCCTAATGCAAGGGGCGAAAAAGTTTTAACTGTTTTTGTTTCGCACTCCATCGCCGGTATGGCATGGAAGCAGCCCGATGTAAATTCTAAAATTTGGAACGATATAAGCGACGGTTTAAAAAAAGGCCCTGAAGGAGTTGAAGAAGTATCCGATATTGTTTTTAATCAAATTTCAAACGAGTCTCAAGTTTATTGTGCTCAAACATTTTCAGGCTTGATGTACAGGCTTGATTGGAATAAAAAAATCTTTATACTCTTAAACGAAAAAGAAGCAAACGATAAAAAACTTGTCTGTGTAGATAGTTTGAATATAATAGACAACACTGTCTTCGGTGTGATAGAAGGCGGCTTGTTTGAAACTAATTTAATTATGCCGAATACTCAAGTTTACACTTCTAAAAAAATATTGAAAAATTATAATAAGGTAAAAAAATACCTTAAAGACTCAAATTATCTTTGTGCCTTTGTGCCGAATAGTTTAACATTGTTTAACGGTAACCTATCATTATCGGAGCTTTGGTTATTACATGATAAAAAAAATCAAAGCAATCCTTATTTAAAAATATCGGACGGTAAAAAAGGAATTTATACGCCTACCCATCAAATGAAAGATGAAAAATCATTTGCTCGCCATCTTAAAACAATCAAGGATAATAAACTCAATGCCCTTGTCATCGACATGAAAGATGAGGCGGGTTTTGTCCGTTATGAAAGTAAAAACGAAGATATAAAAAAATATAACGGAATAAAATATACGCTCGATATCGAAAAATTTATAAAAAAGGCAAAGGCTGAAAATATTTATCTTATTGCCCGCATTGTAGTGTTTAAAGATAAAAACTTATACAGATATAATGAAGGTCAATACGCCGTCAAGGATAAGGCAACCGGAAAACCTTGGCAGGGTTATAATATTTATAACGGCGAAAAAGAACTTATACAGGAGTATTGGGCCGATCCTTATAATGAAGATGTTTGGAAATACAATGTCGATATAGCCGAAGAGCTTTGCTCGCTCGGCTTTGACGAGATTCAATTTGACTACATCCGTTTTCCTACAGACGGCCTAAACCTTGCAGATGCCCGGTATCCTGCACGGGAAAACGGCATGGATAAGGTCAGTGCTCTTATGTCGTTTTTGGCTTACTCGCGTGAAAGAATCAAAGCTCCCATTTCGATAGATATTTACGGAGCAAACGGCTGGTACCGCACGGGTGCCCGCACCGGTCAGGAGGTAGAACTCCTTGCAGAATATGTAGATGTTATCTGTCCTATGTTTTATCCCAGCCATTTTGCTCAAAGCTTTTTAGCCTATAAGCCTGCCGAAGAAAGACCTTATAGAATTTATCATCAAGGTTCTTATAGAAACAAATTGATGGCACGCAATAAGGTGATAGTGCGCCCCTGGGCCCAAGCCTTTTTTATTCCGGTTTCTTACGATAAAAAATACTATGATGAAAATTATGTAAAACGCCAAATTTTAGGAATTAAGGATTCCATAGATGAGGGTTATATTTATTGGAATAATTCGGGCCGCTACTTGGATCTGCGTCCTGACGGGGAGGGCTTATAATGACGGAATTTACAGCAGCTTCAAAAGAACTTCATGCCGTGCACCAATGGGGAATAGAAGTAATCAGGGCCGTACAAAATTTTTTCACATCCGGTTCTTACCGAAATCCTAAAAGTTTTTACGGATGCTTCAACCTACGGCTTTGTAGTTTTTATTATAGGCCTATATCTTTGGTGCATCGATTACAAAAAGGGTCTTCACCTTGCTTACGCCGCAGCCTTTACCTCAGGGCTTAACGGAGGAATTAAGCGTATCTTAAAAGTCCCCAGGCCTTTTACTCATGCCCCGGAAATTATGCTTAAAAGCATAGGAGGATATTCGATGCCTTCGGGGCACTCTTCGATAAGCTCTTTTATATATCCGGCTGTTTTGTTTTATAAGCCGCTTAGAGAAAAACTCTCGAAAGATTCCCAATCGAATAATATCGAAAAAAACGGTACAGCTTCAGCTAGGCTAAAAATAGCGGCAGCAATTATCCTTCCGCTCTTGGTAGGTTTTTCACGGGTTTATCTCGGAGTACACTATCCGACCGATGTTCTATTAGGCTGGGCACTAGGAACCTTTATCTTTTTAGCTTTGATGTTTTTTCTTCCCGCAGTTGAAGCAAGGCTTTCTTCCTCAAGCAAGACTTATGAAGAAGATCTGCAAAACATTAAATTCAAAAAAGATGCATCAATAAGGTTTACGCTTGCGGCTATTTTTTCATTTATACTCATTTTAATTTCGAAGGAAAAGGTAAATGAGGCAGGCGTTATCCTTGGGCTTGCTTTTGGAAATATCCGAATCCTGGAAAATTCTAAATATAATTTTGATGCTTCTTCAGGCTCTGCACTTCAAAAGCTTCTAAGATTTATTATCGGGGCCGCTCTTTCATGTATTCCGATTTTAATTTTCTATCTTTTAAAAATAGATTCAAGCTATGCTCAATACAGGCTCTACCGCTTTTTGGAATTCTTTGCGGTCGGAGCTCTTGCCTCCGGTCTTGCCCCGATAATCTTTTGCCGTTTAAAACTTTCTGGGGGAGAGAATGCAGACAGGTAAATATTCCCTAGACGATCCGATAGCCGCAATAGCCACTGCCCTAAGCCCTGCCGCCCTCGGAATTGTACGCACCTCAGGGAAGGGGTCGATAGACCTTGCTTCCGCAATTTTTTCCAGGCCCGAAAAACTAAAAGAGGCTAAAGGCAACACTATCCTGCACGGCTGGATCTTGGATCCCGAATCAAAAAAAGAAGTCGATGAGGTTACGGTCTGCGTTTATAGGGAGCCTAAGAGCTTTACGGGAGAAGATGCTGTTGAGTTTATCTGTCACGGCGGCACTGCCGTCGTTTTAAAAATATACCGCCTACTAATCGAGAACGGTTTTAGGGCCGCCGAGGGCGGTGAGTTTACCTTCCGTGCCTTTGCGAACGGAAAGGCCGACCTGACGCGTGCAGAGGCTGTAAACGAAATTATCAATTCAAAAACCGATATAAATATAGAACTTGCAGCAGGCCGCCTTTCGGGAAATCTTTTTTCGGGGATAGAGGAAATAAAGCAAGGTCTCACAAGGGTTATCGCTGCCGCCGATGTCGAAATAGAATACCCTGAAGACGAGGAGACTACAGAAGGAGCCTTTTCGCCTGATTTGATTTTAAAGGTGATAGAGCCTCTTCAAAATTTAGCCGGCTCATGGGCAGCAGAAAAAATCTTTATTCAAGGGGCTAAGGTTGTTCTTGCAGGTAAAACCAATGCCGGAAAATCCTCCCTCTTTAACGCCCTCTTAAAAGAAGACCGGGCCATAGTTTCGGACATTCACGGCACGACAAGGGACTGGCTTGAGGCCTCCTTAAACTTTAACGGAATCCCTGTAAGCCTTTACGACACGGCAGGTATTCGTTATACCCAAGATTCCATTGAGGCTATCGGGGTAGAGCGGAGCTTGGAGATGAGCCGCAACGCAGACCTCATCCTCTACCTTTGCGATCCTAAAGATATTTTATCTTCGGGTAGTTTAAACAAAGATGATTTAGACTTTATAAAAAATGCAAGGCCTCCCGTAATTACCATTATCACAAAAGAAGACCTGCTTGATGCCGAGTCAAAAGAAAAGCTACAGGAAATTTTAAGTAAAGAAAAAATTGAAGAGGCCCTTATAATTTCATCAAAGGCTTCAAGCGGGATCAAGGCCCTGTCCGAAAAGGCCTATGCTGTTTTAGCAAAAAACACCGATAGGTCAGGCTTTTCAAAGGCTGCCTCCCTCGGAAGCGAGAGGCAAAGGGATGCCGTTCAAAAGGCCTTGGATGTGCTTGAAACGGCTTATCAAAACGCTGTCTCAGGCTTCCCCCTCGATCTTCTTGTAGAAGACCTTGAAGAAGCCTTAAGCTTTTTAGGAGAAATTACCGGCGAAGTCCGCTCCGACGATATCCTCGATAAGGTCTTTTCAGGTTTTTGTGTCGGTAAGTAAAATCGGTTTATTCCTCGACTTGAGCCATCTCTGCGATTTGCTCCAAATGGGATTCTACATGTCGGCCGTGGGTTAAGACCACCAGTCTGTCGCCTGCCGAAATAGATGTGCTTCCGTCTGGGATGATTTCTTCTTCGCCGCGGGCAATGCTTACGATTAAACACTCATCGGGCCATGTAACATCCTTTATCGGCTTTCCGTCCAAAAAGGATTCGGGAGAAACGCAGACTTCAAAAACCTGCTTGCCGTGATCTTCTTCCTTTTCTTTTTGATTTGAAAAATCTTCGCTGTTTAAAATCTGCTTTAAAAGCACCTCGTCATTTGGCGGAGACTTTATTATGTTTGCCGTAATGTAGGCAGCGGCCGAGGTCAGCACCAAGCCGCCTAGGTGGAAAAGGTCTCCGCTCGTTTCTGCAAGAAGCACTATTGCTGTAACCGGAGCCTTTATTACTGTAGTAAAAAAGGCCGCCATCGCAAAGACCATTAGGTTTACGGCATATTGGGCTTCGATTAAATTAAAATAAACCAAAATATTCGAAAAAATAATTCCGGTCAAGGCTCCGCATGAAAGGAGGGGAACAAAGATGCCGCCTATAGCCCCCGAACCTGCCGAAAGGCCTGTAAAGATTATCTTTGCCGCAAGAATCAAAATCAGCATGGAAAGCGGAAAGCTGTGTTCCGCAAGGGCCTCGATAAGGTGATCTCCTCCGCTTGCCGCAAGAGGCAAAAAAAGACAGACGGGTACCGAAATAAGATAGGGAATCAGGGGCGCAAATTGAGGAGGAATATTTAGCTTTTTGTAAACCTTTTGAGAAGTATAAATCGATTTTTTAAAGAGATGTCCTATTACCGCTGCCGCAGCGCCCATCAAAAGGAGCCAGCCGAAATATTTTATCGGGAAGAGCTGAAGGCCGTGAAAATCAAAGATAGCTCCCTGCTTAAAAAATACCGAGGATACAAGGTCTCCCGCAAAGGCTCCAAGCATTACGCAGGTTAAAAGGAGGGGGCTTAGATACTGATGAAGATCCTCTATTGCAAAGACAATACCTGCAAAGGGAGCTCCGAAGGTAGCTGCAAGCCCTGCCGCCGCTCCGCTTGTTACCAGGCAGACCCTTTCTATATGGGAGGTTTTGCCGATTTTTTCAAAGGCGCTTCCTATATAGGCACCGATTTGAACGGAAGGACCTTCCCGTCCGATTGAAAGACCTGCACTTATGTTTAAAACCCCTCCTAAAAATTTCAAAGGTAATTCGGGCCAGGGTGTCATGTCAAGCTTTTTCATAAACTTGCCCTTGATTTGAGACACTCCGCTTCCCTTGATCATAGGATATTTTTTGATTATAAGGCCCATAAAAAGCCCTAAACCGATTACCGCCAAAATCAAAACGGCAAGGTTAAGTAAATTCCCGCCTACCGCCTTGTTATAAAAATCAATCCTAAGATTTGAAAGAAAATCGATAGATTTTCTAAATGCGGTAATGGCTAGTCCCGTAAGAATACCCACAATAAAACTTTCTCCGGCAATAATAAGATGATTGCCGTACCAATTTTCAAGAATTTTCTTTGTGCTTAAACCTGTGTATTTCATCTTTGATATTATATAAATAAGTCTTTTGCCTGTCAATTAAAATGCGCTCCAAATATCATGGAAAGCAAGATTAATGAAAAATGTAAATCCTTACCGTGTCGGTTGACAGTGTCTTATTGCGCTTTTTTGACATCACAGGCGGTTTAATAAAAATATTAAAAATCGATTTTCATAACCATAAATACCCTCTTGATAAAAAAACAATGACGTGCTACTTTAACTTTTAGATTGGAGGAAAACTTGAAAAAACATATTTGGAAATTTGCAAGATTCGGCGGGGTAACTCAGTTGGTGTTTGAAACTGCCGATGATATTCTTAATCTGAGGCAATTAGATCAAAAGCTTTGGACTACATTAGCGATGCCGACAAAAGGCATTTTCTTTAATCCCGAAACGGCTGCCATACTGGATACGGATGCCGACGGATTTATCAGCCCTCCGGAAGTTTTAGATGCCGTCGATTTTTTAGCAGAAAGTTTACAGGATGTCGGTATCATCATGAAAGACGGTGATACACTTTCTCTCGGCGATATAAAAAGTACTGCAATTGCCAAGACAGCGGAATGGGCTTTAAGAAGTCAGGGAAAAACAGGCAGTATAATTTCACTTGCGGATATTGTAAACGAAAATAAAATTATAAAATCAAATGAACTCGGAGAACTATCTGATAATGACAGCGATGATCTCCGCCTGAAAAAAGTGCTTTCACTGTATGTAAAAGAAAATATAAACAGCACGAGTGAAGCCATCTTTGACATGTTTACTAATGACAGGAACCAATGCCTCCAAAACACCGAAGATTTAAAAGCCGTCAGTGCCGGTTTAGAAAGCGCATCGATGCTAAAAGCCGTTGCCGCTTTTGAAGCCGTTAAAAACAAGATAGATGACTTTTTTGTTCGTTGTAAACTTTTGACCTATGTCAACGGGAATAATACTCCGCTCACCGACTACAGTGAAATTTTTAAAACCTTCACTGCTGTTGAATTGAACACCTCCAGTGAAAAATTACGCGAGCTTCCCATTGCATTGCCGAATACCGAAATGCTTTTGGACACACAAAGCAAAATAAACCCGGCTTGGGCAAATGAAATAAAAAAGCTCTACGCAGATGCTGTTTCACCTTTATGCGGAGAGATTTTGGTACTGACAGAAAACGATTGGAAAAATATTTCACAAAAAATTTCCGGCTTTACTGCGGTATATTCAAAGCAGGCTGAAATTAAGGCTGCAAAAATCAATCCGCAGTTTTTGGAAACAAAGCTAAATCAAAAAGATGAAATTATCACGGAAATAAATGAACAGCTGACATTTGAAAAGGAAAAACAGCACATCCAATCGCTTAAAAAATTGTTACTCCTTCGAAAAAACTTTTTTACACTTTTGAAAAATTATGTCAGCTTTTCTAACTTTTATACCGGAGGAGAAACGGCCTTTCAGGCAGGCGTTTTATTCTTTGACACAAGGGCAACAACCTTGTGCTTTGAATTAAACGGAGATGACCGACATGCAACCTTGGATATTTTGTCGGGAGCGTATTTACTTTACTGTGATATAACACGAGGAACAGCCAAGCGAAAACTTTTGGCTCTTTTAACCAATGGCGCTTCTGACAATATTGTTGTTGGAAGAAATGGTTTGTTTTATGACAGAGATGGAAACGATTGGAACGCAACTATTACTAAAGTTATTGCCAATCCGGTCAGTGTGCGTGAAGCGTTTTTCTCACCGTATAAAAATTTAGCCCGCATGATTGAAGAGCAAATTGCAAAAAAGGCAAATGCAGCAAACGAAAAATCGGATGCCCTCGTTGCAACGGCCGCAGACAAAACGGTCAATATGCCGAAAGAAGCGGCGGCGAGTTTGCCGAACAAAAAGCTTGATCTCGGGACGATTGCTTTAATCGGAACAGCAATAGGCGGAATTTCAACCCTCATCGGAAGCTTACTTCAAGCATTATTCGGCTTAGGCTTGTGGGTCCCTCTAGGACTCATCGGGCTTATACTGATTGTATCGGGGCCGTCGATGATACTCGCCGCCATGAAATTGCGCAAGCGAAGTATCGGTCCAATTCTTGAAGCAAACGGCTGGGCGATTAATGCACATGCAAAAATCAATATTCCTCTTGGAAGCTCGCTTACAAAATTGGCATCATTGCCGAAAAACGCACGGCTCGCACACCTTGACCCGTTCGCCGAAAAGAAAAAGGGTAGAAATATTTTTATTGCCGTTTTAATCCTGCTGCTTGCAGCCGCCGGTGTTTTTTGCTATTTTTATCTTATTAAAAAAACGGGTATCTATCCGTTAAATCTAAAATAAAACCGGAAACACAAAAAGGGGAGATGGAGCACCATTCGTCATTCCATCTTCCTCTTATTTGTCGAATTGACGCACTTTCGGAATAGTGAAAATCACTGCTCCTTGACAATATCAAAGACTTTGAAGGAACAGCCAAGAAGTATGGAATTGATTTTGCTTTGAAGAAGGACATTTCAGAAAATCCACCAAGATATTTAGTTTTCTTCAAGGGCCGTGATGCAGATGTGATGGAAGCAGCCTTTAAGAAAGATCGTGGGGTGGAGCTATGAGTGATTCTTCACATCGGAAACAGGAGTGATATATAGACACAAAAAAGGAGGATAATGCCATGATAGAATATCATAATAAAATCACAGCACTATACTCCCGCCTTTCAGTTGGTGATGAAGATAGAGACGGTGGCGAGAGCAAAAGCTGATAAACATTCGCCGCTATACCGACGATGATGAAAGCGGTAGGTTCCTTGACCGCTCAGCCTATACACAGATGATAAACGATGTAGAACAAGGCAAAATCGGAATTGTCATCATGAATTTAAGGTAATACATTCTAAGGGGGAATAGTAGCGAGTAAGTGGGAAATCCGGCAGTAGAAAAAAATCGCTTAAAAATGTTATAATATTAGCCGATATAGACAAATAAATTTGAATTTACGGTGGTGATTTTATGAAAATAGTTATTATACATGGTCAAAGTCATAAAGGTTCAACATATAATAGTTCAAGAATGCTTGCAGATAAATTGGGTGGAGAAGTATCGGAATTTTTTCTACCAAAAGATTTTAATCATTTCTGTATTGGGTGTGGGAATTGCTTTACTAAAGGAGAAAGTATGTGTCCGCATTTCGAACAATTACAGCCAATTACAAATGCCATAGATGAGTCGGATATAATTATTCTTGCAAGTCCTGTATATGTATATCATGTTACAGGTTCAATGAAAGCGTTTCTTGACCATTATGGTTATAGATGGATGGTTCACCGACCAAGTGAAAGTATGTTTTCAAAACAAGCTGTCTGTGTTTCAACAGCTGCTGGGGCAGGAATGAAAAAAGCTAATAAAGATATGGCAGATAGCACATTCTTTTGGGGATGTGCTAAAACTTATAAATTAGGTATTGCAGTTTGGGAGACGGATTGGAAGAGAGTTGACGAGAAGATAAAATCAAAGGTTGACCGCCAAACAACAACTCTCTCGAATAAAATAAAAAGCAACTATACAATGGTAAGACCTTCAATAAAAACAAGGATTTTATTTAATATCATGAGAATTATTCAAAAAAAGGGATGGAATGAGAGAGATAAGACATATTGGCAAGAGAAAGGATGGCTTGCTAAAAATCGTCCATGGAAATAATCAAATCCCGGTTGTTTGTTGAACTAACAACTTAATAAAAACTATCACAGAAACAGTAAATCTAAAAAAGGTTTACTGTTTTTTCTTTGTTCAAAAATAAAAAGAGAGGAAAACAGAAAATGAACTTACAAAAGCGATAGAGCCATGTCCCGAAAACCTGACGGCATTTTAATAAAAAAGATTAGAGGAAAGACCTTTGTAAGCGAGATATATTTTGATAGAAAGAGCAAGGATACCTTTCAAGATAAGCTGTTTAAGGTAATAAACTCTAAGAGAAATTAAAAAAACATATCAAATATTTTTGAATTGATGTTGACAAACTGTTTTATTTGGTATATAGTAAATACATCAAAAATATTTGATGTGAGGTTGTCTATGAAAAAATATGAAGATAATGCTAGGGTGTTTAAGGCTCTTTCCGATTCAAAAAGATTAAAAATACTAGATATAATCCATGACGAAGAAAAATGTGCCTGTGTACTACTTGAAAAACTTGATTTGACTCAGTCTGGATTATCTTATCATATGAGAATTTTAAGTGAAGCAGGTATAGTAAATTTCAGACAGGATGGAAAATGGACGCATTACAGTATTAATGAAAAATGGATACAAGAAGCAAAAAAAATATTAGACGATTATCTATAAGTTTTTAGTCATCCAATGTAGGATGACTAAAAACTTATAGATAACACATCAAAAATATTTGATATGTTAGGAGGTAATGTAATGATTTTGTTAATAGGTGAATTTATACAAAACCAAATTTTAGGAATGAAATGGCTTAACGATTTAATAGGGCATATATTAAATATTTTAGGTGTAAATTTAAGTTCCAGATTTGGAGCGTCACTGCATTTTTTTATTTATGATGTAATAAAAATAGGTATTTTATTATGTACCTTAATCTTTATAATTTCGTATATTCAAAGTTATTTTCCACCTGAACGAAGCAAAAAAATATTATCAAAGTTTAAAGGTATATGGGGAAACATTATATCTGCACTATTAGGTACAGTTACACCATTTTGCTCCTGCTCATCGATTCCTCTTTTTATAGGATTTACATCAGCCGGACTTCCGTTAGGTGTTACATTTAGCTTTTTAATATCATCACCTATGGTTGATTTAGGTTCTTTAGTACTGCTTATGAGTATTTTCGGAGCTAAGGTTGCAATAGTGTATGTTTTATTAGGACTTTTAATTGCTGTTATTGGAGGAATTATAATTGAAAAACTCGGTCTTGAAAGTGAAGTGGAAGATTTTATATTAAATGCACCGAGAGGAATTCAAATTGAAGATGCAAAAATTGAGAAGAGAGAAAGATTGCTATTTGCGAAAAATGCAGTAGTAGAAACATTTAAAAAAGTGTTTCCATATATTTTAGTTGGAGTAGGAATTGGAGCGATTATTCATAATTGGATACCAGAAACGTTAATAGAAAAAATACTAGGAGGTAATAATCCGTTAGGTGTAGTTTTAGCAACATTAGTTGGTGTACCAATGTATGCTGATATTTTTGGAACTATACCAATTGCAGAAGCTTTACTTTCAAAAGGAGCGATGCTTGGAACGATTTTAGCTTTTATGATGGGAGTAACTACACTGAGTTTACCGTCAATGATTATGTTAAGAAAGGCAATAAAACCGAAACTTTTATATATTTTTATCGGCATAACAACGTTAGGAATTATAATAGTAGGATATATTTTTAATTTATTACAAAATCTGTTTATTTAAGGAGGAAGAAAAATGTTATTTAAGAAAAAAGCCTGTTGTAACGGGGCATCGGAACAAGGGGAAAGTAAAATTGAAGAAAAAGGAATCTACGTTTTAGGTTCAGGATGTGCTAAATGCAATTCTTTAGAGGAAAATGTAAAAGAAGCTTTAGCCTGCCTAAATATTAAAGAAGAAGTAAAACACATAAGAGATTTCACACTTATTGCAGCTATGGGAGTAATGACCACACCTGCACTTGTGATTGATAATAAGGTTGTAAGTTATGGAAAAGTTTTAACTACGGATGAATGCGTTCAGCTTATCAAGAATTCAAGAGGATAATACTATGAAAATTAAGGTAGCCTTTGTGTGCGTGCACAATTCTTGCAGGAGTCAGATTGCTTAAGCTTTGGCGAAAAAGTACACTTATAAAAAAGCTGATTGGGGGTTAGCTGATCCATCAGGAAAACCAGATGAAGAATTTATAACCGTCATAAAAAAAATTGAAAGAAAGGTACTTGATTTAATTGAAGAAGTCAAGGAATGGGAAAATAATTGAAAAAGCAAGATATAAGTTTCTTTGAAAAAAATCTAACATTATGGGTTTTAATTTGCATGGTTATTGGAGTCTTAATTGGTCGTTTTATTCCAATTGTTCCAAATGCTTTGGGGAAATTAGAGTTTTATAATGTATCAATACCAACAACAATACTACTTTGGATTATGATTTATCCTATGATGTTAAAGATTGACTTTAAGAGTATCAAAGATATAGGTAAAAATCCAAAGGGTCTTTTTATTACATGGTTTGTGAATTGGATAATAAAACCGTTTACTATGTATTTAATTGCCGGTCTATTTTTCTTTATTATATATAAAGGATTTATCAGTAAAGAGCTTGCTTCTGAATATTTAGCAGGTGCGGTATTATTAGGAGCCGCTCCATGTACAGCAATGGTGTTCGTATGGAGCAAATTAACGAAAGGAGATAGTGCATACACACTTGTTCAAGTAGCTAGCAATGATTTAATCATCTTGATAGCGTATATTCCAATAGTAAGTTTTTTATTAAAGATAGGTAATATCAACATACCTTGGGAAACATTATTTTTATCAATTTTACTCTTTATTGTTGTTCCTCTAATCTTGAGTATTATAACCAGGGGATTGATTATAAAAAAACAGGGAGAGAATTATTTAAATAATAAATTTATTCCTGCTTTTGACAAGTATACTATGGTGGGTCTTTTACTAACGTTGATTATTATTTTTTCATTTCAAGGTGAGAAAATTATCGTTCAACCAATAAATATTATCTTAATAGCTATACCGCTTATTTTGCAGACATTATTTATTTTCGGCATAACTTTTGTGATGGCATATTATGCTAAATTACCATATTCTATAGCTGCACCTTGCGGTATGATAGGAGCATCTAATTTCTTTGAATTGGCAGTAGCAGTAGCGATCTCTCTTTTCGGCTTATCCTCTGGGGCAACTTTGGCAACTGTAGTTGGTGTTTTGGTTGAAGTTCCGGTTATGCTTATGTTAGTAAAATTTTCAAATTCTATGGAATATAAATTTTAAGGGAATAAGTTTGGAGTATAAATTACTTAATCTAAATAGTATGTTTTTTAGTTAAAACCATACAATAATTTGATAAATGAGCGATAAGTGCTAATTTAGTAGAAATGTCAAATTCATTCAACAAACTCCATTTTTCCTAAGGGACAACTTAATAAAAACTAAAGGAACAGTAAATCGAAAGGTTTACTGTTTTTTATTTGCTCAAAATTAAAAAGAGAGGAAACGAAAAAATAAAAAACATAGAAGAAAAAATCTTAATGGCAGATGAAGAAATCAAGTAGTTACAAAACAAAAGAAAAAAGCTCATCAGTCAACAGAAACAGGAAGAAAGAAAAAAGAGAGATAAAAGAATATATGAAAAAGGAGCAGTCTTTGAAAGTATCTTTACAGAAAGTAAAAATCTAACCAAAGATGAATTTTATCAGCTAATAACAAGTCAAAGAAATAAAGATGAAATCAATCTTAAAAATCATAGAGAGTAGAAAAATTGCAACAAGAAAACAGAAAACTATCACAGGAAAGAAGCAAGAATTAGACCTGTACAAATTGGCTAAAAAAATGGTATAATATTACAAACATCGAGTAAAACAAATTAGAATTTGTGGAGGTGAGAAAAATGTAATGGCAACATATTCAACTTAAATCGAAATAATATAAAATTACGAGGAGATTATAAGATGAACAATTATATAAAATTAAATGAAGATAGATGGAATAATGTAAAAAATGACTATACTGAGCCATTGACACATGAAGAATTAGAAGAAGTTAGAAATAATTCAATTTCTGTTGCATTAACTGTTGGGAAAAAAGTTCCGAGAGAATGGTTTGAAAAAGCCAACGGAAAAAAGATATTAGGTTTAGCTTGCGGTGGTGGACAGCAGGGTCCGGTTTTTGCTATAAAAGGTTATGATGTAACCATAATGGATTTTTCTAAATCACAATTACAAAGAGATGATATGGTTGCTAAAAGAGAAGGCTTAAAAATCAATACAGTTCAAGGCGATATGACAAAACCATTTCCATTTGAAAATGAAACTTTTGATATTATTTTTAATCCGGTTTCAAATGTATATATAGAAGATTTAGAAAACATGTATAAAGAAGCCTCTCGAGTATTGAAAAAGGGTGGACTGTTAATGGTCGGATTTATGAATCCTTGGATATACATGTATGATGCTGACATTGTATGGGACAAACCCGATGAGGAATTACTTTTAAAGTTTTCAATACCTTTTAATTCAAAAAAGCTTGAAGAGGAAGGCAAAGTAACCATAAATCCGGAATATGGATATGAATTTAGCCATACCTTAGAAACTCAGATTAGAGGACAACTTAAAAATGGTCTCGCTATGATAGATTTTTATGAATCATGTGATAAAAGACATAGATTATCACGTTATGGAAATGACTATATAGCTACACTCTGCATTAAACTATAATGTTAAGGAAGACGCAGGCCAAGAAGATTGAGAAAAAGAATCCCCATCATTACCATTTCTGTCCGACTTGTTGAAATACTCTTGCTGTGGCAAAGGGATGTATGGCAATGTAGGCAGAAATATTTTTATTCGTGCGGAGGGATTGTTGATTGCCGTTTTAATCTTGCTGCTTGCAGCCGCCGGTGTTTTTTGCTATTTTTACTTTATTAAAAAAACAGGTATCTATCCGTTCAATCTGAAATAAAACCGGAGACACACAAAGGGGAGATGGAGCACCATTGGTCATTCCATCATCCCCTTTCTTGCGAATTGTGCTTTACATTTAAAGAGCATCTCTAAAAATCCGACAAGTTTTTTTAGCGCTCAAATATCGTTTACCCTGCAAAAATAACTAGAGCCAAAATAATTAAAACGACAATATTTATAAACACAATAAAGGGAATAACTTCGTTTAGTCTTTTTTTATTTTCTTTTACTAAAAGAATTGAAACTGCAATCATTGTAAGAATTATATAGACTGCGATTACAAGTTTTTCGGTTTGCTTGGACATTTGAAAAAACCGAAAAAAAAGGCCGACGGCCAAGGAAAGGCCTGAAAGAAGATAGAGGCTAAGCCCTACATGCTTACCTATGGAAGATGCATTGTATTCTTCTTTTTCCTCTTTGCTCATCATATTATAACCCGCAATCAAAAAATAGAATTTAAACTTGTGAATTAAAATACCGAAAACCGCAAGCACCGCTGCAATTATATAAAAGCCAATCATACCTTCCTCCAAAGAGTTGCTATATTTAAATTATAACATGGTAATTAGTATTTAGCAAGGCTTTGATTCTTAATGTGTAATTAATTCCAAATTAGCCATTATTTCTATGTTTTGTTATAACAGCGCTGGGATAGAGGGAGGTGAATGGCAAAGTTCAAAAATATTTTTAGTTGAAACTTTTTGAGCTTATTGTACTTTATATTTGTATATGGTATAAAAATAGTAGGAGATACGATAGACAGCTCGCAGGAATTCTGCCTCACTGTTTATCGATATTTTATAGGAGAGTTAAAGTGAAATATATTAGAACCATTATGCTTATGCTGATTGCATGTCTTGTTTTGACATCTTGTGCGCCTAAGGCCGATGTCTTTGTTCAGCCGTCGGGAGATGTTGTGGTAACCTTGGATATCCAAACAGGAAAAACAATAGATGCCCTTCTCGAAAATGCGGCTCAGTTTACCGCAGAAGAAAAGGCTAAAAGTCCTTCAATCTTTAATACGGAAGAAATAAAAAAAGAGCTTGAAGCCAAGGGGATAAAAGTTTTAAACATGACTACCAATTCGATAGCCGGCATAAATGCAAAAATCAAAATCATGAGCAAGGACATGGATGGTGAAACCTCCTTTGTCAAAACCGATATGAAGGCCGGTCTTTTGTCGTTGAGTATAGGTCCCGATAATATAAAGGAATTTGTAAGCCTGCTTTCAGAAGACGACAGGGAATATATCGAACTTTTAATGGCTCCGGCTATAACGGGAGAGCCTATAGAAACAGCTGAATATGAAGATCTTATTAAGGCCGCTTACGGAGATAAACTTGCTTCCGATTTAAAAAGATCAAAGTTTCATGTTTCAATTACCTGTCCTAAAAAAATTAAAAGTATAAAGATTACTCCTTTCGGATATTCTTCTAAAGACGGTAACAAGGGGACAGTCGATATCCCCCTTTCAGAATTACTTTGTGTAAGAGACCCCATTTTCGTTGAGGTTAAATTCTAACTTTTGGAGGAGTTTATGTATTTCGATTACTATTATTTGGTTTTGGTTGTTCCGACTTTGCTTTTATCCTTGTATGCTCAATTTAAGGTAAAGGCAGCCTTTTCAAAATACTCTCAGGTTCAGACCATGAGGAAAATTTCAGGCAAAGAAGCTGCAGCCCTCTTGCTTAGATCAAATGCAATATCCGATGTGAATATCGAAAGGGTAGGCGGAAGTTTAAGCGATCACTATGACCCATCTCACAAGGTTTTACGCCTTTCGGATCCGGTCTACGATAAGACCTCGATAGCAGCAGTAGGTGTTGCCGCCCACGAAACAGGACACGCCATTCAGGATAAAGAAAAATACGGCCCGCTGGTTTTGCGCAGCACCTTGGTACCGGTTGCAAACATAGGTTCGGCTGCCGGCCCCTATTTGGCCCTCGCCGGTATAATCTTCGGAATGAATTTGCTTCTCAACATAGGTATAATTCTTTTTGCCTGTGCCGTTTTATTCTATCTTGTAACCCTGCCGGTTGAAATAGATGCTTCAAGGCGCGCTCTAAAAGTCTTGGAACAAAATGCCGTTTTAAGCCAAGAAGAACTAAAAGGTGCCAAAAAAGTTTTGTCGGCTGCAGCCTTAACCTATGTTGCCTCAGCCCTTACTGCAATGGCAAACCTCTTACGCTTAATTTTAATTTCGCGGGATAGAAGGTAAGCCTAATTTTTTTGAATAAGAGAAAAATAGATTGGGCCTGCTCCTTCCGCCTTATCGGGAAGAAAACGGAATCCGTATTTTGTTTTTTCGGGGATGACGGGCCCAAGGCTGTCAGGCTTTTCTTCAAGCCTTACTCTTTCCTTATACTTTTTTATAAGCTTTTCGATTAAAAAATCGTTTTCTTCATCGGCAAGAGCACAGGTCGAATAGATCAGATAGCCCTTAGGTTTAAGGAGCAAAAAGGCTGCAGATAAAAGAGCCCATTGTCTTTGGCTCAAATTTTTTATGCGGGCATCTGTCCATTGTTTAAGATATTTTTCGTTTTGAAGCACATGCCTTTCGGAAGAGCAGGGGGCATCGAGTAAAATTCTCTCGTAAAGCTCTTGACCGTAGCGGGGCATTCGGGAAGCATCATAGCCGGAAACCCTTATCCGTTTTCGGCCGTCTTCGCTTAAGTGCTCATCGAGAACCCTTATAAGTCTGTTCCGTCTATCGGCCGAAAGCTCGTTTGCCTGTATTTCGGCGTCTCCTCTAATCCTGCTTAAAAGAACCAGGGTCTTCCCTCCGGGGGCAGCACACATGTCGAGGCAGCTTCCTTCTTCAAGAAGAGGCATTGCCTTGGCGGCTTGAATGCTTGCATAATCCAGATAGTAATTTTGTATGAGGTTTTCGCTGTAGGCTTCCGCCTTGTTTTCTTTTAAAAGGGCCGCTTTGAGGGCAGGCCACCTTTCTCCAAAAACGGAAAGATAGTAGTTTTCAAAACCTTCTGCCCCGCTTAGTTTTTGTTTTTTCATAACTAAAAAAGTTTTTCGATAAATAAAACCATAAATAGCTATCGTTCAAATTCGGGATGCTTTGCGTAAAAATCTTCAGGGATAATATCCATTAAGATTATGTCGTGCATTTTTCGGTTGCGGATTAGAGCCTCTCTCCTTGCTCCTATTTTTTTAAAGCCTACCTTTTCGTAAGCCTTAATAGCTCTTTCATTATAAGAATACACATTTAAGATTATGTTATGCAGGTTGAGTTTTTGATAGGCATAGTTTATAAGTAAGCACATAGCCTCGGTGCCGTAGCCCTTTGACCAGTAAGCCTTGTTACCGATAAAGATGCCGAGCTCTGCCGTTCTATCCAAATGATTGATCTTCATAAGTCCCATGCTTCCTATAAGCTCATCGCTTACTGTATCCACGATTGCGTAATTATGCTCCTTTGAAATCCTATCGATTATGAGGCGTTCTGTTTCAAGACCTATAATAGAAGAAGCAAAGTTAAGATATTCGGCGACTTCTTGATCGTTTGCCCAAACAGCATATTTTTCCGCATCTTCAATCCGCATCGGGGCGAGATAACATTTTTTTCCGACAAGTTTTTTTATGTACATGAGTCCTCCCATAAAAATTCAATAAAAGCTTTTTGAAAGGATTATAATTAAAAGATGGGGCAGGGTCAAGAACTTGTTTTAGGCCGCCTATTATGTTATACTATATTTATGAGTACTAAAAGAAAAATGCCTATCGGCGTTCAAAGTTTTGAAGATTTACGGTTAAAAGATTTTATCTATATCGATAAAACGGAATTTATTTGGAAATTGATTGATGGGAGTAAGGTTCATTTTTTAAGCCGGCCGCGCCGTTTTGGGAAAAGCCTCTTGCTTTCTACCTTGAAAGCCTACTTCCTCGGGCAAAAAGAGCTGTTTAAAGGTTTGGCTATCGAAAAACTTGAGGAATGTGAAAAAGACAAAAGAGAAATCTGGCAAAAGTATCCTGTACTCTATTTGGATTTTAATCCCAAAAACTACGCCGACACTAGGGCTTTGAATGATATTCTTAATGCCCACTTATCTGAATGGGAGGATGAATTTAAGATAGAAAAAACGGAGGAATCTCCTGACGGACGCTTTAGAAATCTTTTAAAACAGATTTATGAAAAAACAGGCAAGCAGGCAGTTATCCTCATAGACGAATACGATAAGCCCCTTCTTCAAACTATGTGGAAGGATGAAGCCTTAAACGAAACATACCGCACAATTCTTAAAGGTTTTTTCGGAGTAATAAAAAGTGCAGACCAATATCTCCGCTTTGCTTTTTTGACAGGAGTTACAAAATTCAGTAAGGTCAGCATATTCAGCGATTTAAATAATTTAAGAGACTTAAGCCTCTTGTCGGATTACTCTGCCATCTGCGGTATTTCCCAAGAAGAACTTGAAAAGGATTTTCAACCTGAAATTAAAAACCTTGCAGAAAAAAATGATTTGACCTATGAGGAAACCCTCGCAAAATTAAAACAAAGATATGACGGCTACCTTTTTGCCAGAAAGGGTAGCGCTATGTATAATCCTTTCAGCCTATTGAATGTCTTCGCTTCCGGAGAATTTTCAAGTTATTGGTTTGCAACAGGCACGCCGACCTTTTTGGTTGAGTATCTTAAAAAAGCCTATTATAATATTCCCGACCTCGATGGAAATGTAAAAATGAACGAGGCAGGCCTGGAAACTTACAGAGCGGATGCAATCAACCCCCTGCCTATTTTGTTCCAATCGGGCTACTTAACAATCAAAGACTATAACGACTTTTCAAGACTTTTCCGCTTAGGTTTTCCTAATGATGAGGTGCGTTACGGTTTTTTGGATAATTTACTTCCGGCCTACACCCCGATAAGGACCGATAAAACAGGTCTTTCAATTTGGGAATTTTACGAGCAAATAGAGGCCGGAGATGTAGACGGCTTTATGGAAAAATTAAAGGGAATAATATCCGGTATCCCTTACGACAGCTTAACAGAAAAAGACCTGGCCTTGCGTGAGCAAAACTATCAGACCGCCGCCTATCTTGTCTTCGCCCTTATGAACCAGTTTGTGCATACTGAAGTCCGATGTGCAACAGGGAGAGCTGACTGCGTTGTGGAATTCAGCGATAAGGTTTATATCTTTGAATTTAAACTTACCTCAAACGGAACGGCCGAAGATGCTATAAACCAAATAAAAGAAAAGGGCTACGCAGACAAGTACTCGGGGTCAGGCAAGAAGGTAATAGCAATAGGTTCAAGCTTTGATGAAGATAAACGCACAATTAAAGACTGGCTGATTGATAAATGACAAAGTTCAAATGTCATTCGCTCTTCGTTATTCGTCATATGTACTTCGTGCTTTGACACTTGAACTTCACACTTCGCAATTTTAACTTTATTTTATTCCTGAATTCTTAAAATGTTTTCCCAATATTTTTGAGCCTATAAGAACTCCTACAAAGCCCAAGACAAAGGTTGCAATTAAGATGATGACTCCGAGGTAGCCTGCACTTGCAGCAACGCTTTGTTCAACCTGAGCTTCATTCATCTGCATTCTTTCAAAGCAGAATTTTTTATAATGCTCTACGAAAAAGAGAATGGGGATAACGCCTCCTGAAGCGCTTCCCAAACACATAAAACCGCTTGCAACGGCTATCGTGTATTTGTTCTTATACTTCGAGGTATTGGCTGCAATGTCGGCCAGCAAGGCTCCGATAAACATACCTATCAACCAAGGAAGGTATCCCATTCCCAAAATTAAAACAACCATGATGAGTAAAAGTTGGCTGATAGTAAAAACGCCGAATTTGGGAACCTTAATAGCCAAGAATAAATAAATTGTTCCGACTACAAGTCCCGAAATTGCCGGGGAAAAGGCATGTAAAAAAGGGTTTATTGCTGCAGTAACAAAACCTATGACCATAAAGACCGCAATATAAACCACAGTCATTATTCCGATAAAAACAAAATCCTTTGTTTTAAATTTGTTTGACTTTTCCATAAAGTCCTCCATAATCTATAAATATGTAGAAAAAATACTTTCCAATTTTTTGTCGTGTTTCTCGAGCCTTGAATCTAAGGCTATTTTTTTATCTTTTAAAAGAATCAACCTGTTGCATATCTTCGAGATAAATTCAAAATCATGGGTTATTATAAGCACTGCAGAAGTCTCTGCTATCTCTTCGATAAGTTCTCCTACCCTGATCATGTTTCCGTAGTCCAAGCCGCTTGTCGGTTCATCAAGAATTGTAAGCGGACAGCCTCTTACATAGGTGGCGGCAATTATAAGCCTTTGCTTTTGTCCCATCGAAAGAGAAAAGGGGTGCTCATCCTTGTAATCGTAAAGGTTGAGCTTCTTTAAGGCTTTCTCTATTTTTTCGTTTATGTTTTCAAGCTGCTTGTTTCCTATCAAAAGTTCCGAAAAAACATCGGCGCCGAAAAGCTGATATTCAACATCTTGAAGAACAAAATTTGTACGGCTCACTCTTTCTTTTTCGTTTAAAATTTTTTCTCCGAATTTAATGCAGCCCGAACTTTGGCGGTAAATACCCGATATGATTTTTGCGAGGGTTGTTTTTCCTGCTCCGTTTTTCCCAGTAAGGGCGGCAATGTCATTTTTGTAAAGGTTTAAGTTGATCGAGTTTAAAATCTCGGTTCCGTCCTTAAACGAAAACGAAATATCGGAAAGACTGCAAATTTTTTCGCCTTCCTTATAGGAATTAAATTTATTTGAATCAAATTTATCGTTTAAATCTTTATTTGTTATAGAGCTGATAGCTTCCGTTTCATTTTCATTTTTAAAAAGATGCAAACTTCTTAAGCCTTTCGAATTTAAGTCTGCATTTTCAAGAGCTAAAAATTCTTCACGAGTGTATTCGTCTTGTATGTTTCCTTCATTTATATAGATAACTCTGTCAAAAAGATCTTTTAGATAATGAAGACGATGCTCCGCTATAATTATAGTAAAGCCTCTTTGTTTTAAAATTTTTAAAATATCGGCTAAGATTAGGATGGAGTTAAAATCCAGATTGGACGAGGGTTCATCAAGAACTATAATTTTAGGCCGCAAGGTTAAAATTGAGGCGACGGCTGCTTTTTGTTTTTGTCCGTTTGAAAGGTTTTCAAGTTTTTCGGTTAAGAGGTTTTCGATGTGTAAAATAGAACAAACCTCGGCAATCCTTTCTATTATTTCATCGCGGGAAAGCCCGTAGTTTTCGCAAGGAAAGCTGAGCTCCGAAATTACGTCATCGGTAAAAAACTGACTCTTAGGAGATTGAAAAACCGAGCCGATATCTTTTGAAATTTCATCTATGCTGAAATTCGAAACATCTTCTTCGTTTATAAAAACGGAACCTGAAAATTCGCCCTCGTAAAACCGCGGGATAAGGCCGTTAATACATTTTGTCAGCGTAGACTTTCCGCAGCCGCTTATGCCGGTAACAAGCAAGAATTCTCCTTTTTTTATATTAAGAGAAGTCTTTTTTAAATTTGCTTTTCCGTCTTTTGAAGATTCGTATATAAAAGAAACATCTTTTAATTCTACTGCTGTATTCATTTTATCGTCCTTCAAAAGAGCCTCGTAAATACGGAATCTAAGTCGAAGATTATTGCAGCACCGACAACAAAAAGGGAGATAAGAGTAAAGGCGTAATCTATTATTTCGAATTTTATTTTAAAAAGTTCGGCTGAAGTTTTTGGGGATTCGGCTCCCTTGACAAGGGCTGCAGCCGTCATGTCATCTGCAAGCGAGGTCGCTCTAAAAAGAACCGGAACAAGGGCATACTCCAGACTTCTGATAGGATGAAAAAAAATACTTTTTGCTCCTAGCTCGATTCCTCTCATTTTCATGCTGTTTGTGATTATGTTCATTTCTTTTTTTATTGTAGGTAAAAAACGCACTGCAACCGTAAAGCCGAGCATTATGCCCTTAGGAAGCTTCATTTTATTTAAAGAACTTACGAGGCTCTTTGTATCTACCTTGTTAAAAATTACCATTGCCGCCATAAGGAAGGGTAAAAATTTTTGCACACCCATGGCAATGAGGGAAACGGAGTTAATCAAAAATTGTATGGGCAGATCGGGCAGGGCTCTTATCCCGAAAGGAAGAGCGAGCGCTAAAAAGAATATTAAGGTATATTTTATTGCCTTTTTGTACATTTTAAAAAGGCAGACAATGCTCAAGGACACAAAAAAAATAAAAATATTTGCAGAAAGAGATGAAGAAACCGTAGTTATAAGTGAAAGCACAATGTTTAAAAATACTATTGTTCGGGGATCCAAGATAGTTCTTTTTTTTGAAGTGTAGGTTCTTATCTGTTCTGCAAGAACCGAAATATCGTTTGAATTTTCCGTATAAAAAGCGTAGTCTTTTAGCTCAGAGTTTAAGTATACTATATTGTTAGACATGACAGACATATTACCTGAAAAGAAAAATTTTGTCAATGGATTTTTTCCTTCAGACCTTGACTATTTTTTTTATTTTAGATATAATTAACCCTAAATTTTATTATATCGCACGCTTAAGGAAGGTGCAGAAGGAGAATCGTTGGCTGAAGTAAAAGGTTTGCGGATAAATGATCAAATCCGCGTAAGAGAGGTTAGGTTAATTGGGGTTAATGGCGAACAAGCAGGTATTGTTCCCACTATTGAGGCTGTAAAAATGGCCGCAGAAGCCGGGCTTGACCTTGTTGAAGTTGCACCTACCGCGAAGCCTCCGGTTTGCAAAATAATAGATTACGGTAAATATCGATTTCAAATGGAGAAAAAGCTCCGTGACTCCAAGAAAAATCAAAAGCAGCAAATGATGAGAGAAATCAGAATGCAGCCTAAGATACACGACCATGATCTTGAGTTTAAATCCGCACATATCAAAAAATTCCTTGACGGCGGCGATAAAGTAAAGGTAACCGTGCGTTTTTGGGGACGCGAACTTGCTCATACAGAGCTCGGTTATGAAGTTTTAAACAAGGTTTTGGAAAAACTGGGGGGTGAAGAAGTCTGTACCCTCGAGAAAAAACCTGCTATGGAGGGACGGACAATGTCTATGACATTGAGTCCCAAGCAAAAAAAATAAGCTTATGATAATTTTTGGAGGTACTTATGCCTAAGATGAAGAGCAAAAGAGCTGCTAAAAAGAGATTTTCTCTTACTGCAAGCGGTAAGGTAAAATACAAGCAGATGAACAAGGGTCATATTATGACTAAAAAATCTCAAAAACGGGTACGCCGTCTTAAGAAATCGGCCATTCTTTCAGAGGCTGACAGCATGAAGATGCGAAAGCAGCTATTGCCCTACGGTTAATTTATTTGAAATAGAAGTCAGGAGTTTATAATGTCAAGATCAACAAGCAGTGATAGAAGAATTACAAGAAGAAAAGCTATATTGAAGCAAGCCAAGGGCTTTAGAGGCCGCCGTGGTACCAACTTTAAGGCAGCCCGCGATGCAGTTCGAAAGGCCTTGCTTCACAGTTATGTAGGACGAAAAGATAAAAAAAGCGATATGAGGCAGATATGGATTACCCGTATCAATGCAGCCGTTAGAGCTGAGGGTATTTCTTATTCACGCTTTATTGCCGGAATGAACAAGGCCGGAATCCAATTAAACAGAAAGGCCCTGTCAAACATGGCAATCGAAGATCCTGCCGCTTTTAAGGCTGTCGTAGAAGCTTCAAAAAAGGCTTTAGGAGTCTAATATGCTCAATCTCGATCAGGTAAGGCTCCTTGAAAACAAGGTAGAAAGGGCTGTACAGATGATAAAAAGCCTTCATACCGAAAAAGATTCTCTAAAAAAGGAAATTGAAGCTAGAGACAAGCGGATTGCCGAATTAGAGAAGCTTATAGTAACTTTTAAGGATGACCAATCTAAGATCGAGGAAGGAATAATCAACGCACTTAATCAATTAAGTGCGTTTGAGGATGCCTCTTATACAAAAAAACACGAAATGAGGCCTTCTGCCTCTGAATTTGAAACTGCAGTCCCTGTTTCAGCCGAATCTGAACCGGAGTCTTTTTCACCTCCTCCTACCCCCCCTTTACAACAAGCTCCTGCAGCAGATCCTGTTTCGGAAGACCCCGGTTCCGGTAATCTTCAAAAAGATCTTGACGATGTACTTGGACAAACTTCCGATACAAGTAAACAGATGGATATATTTTAGGCAAAATGAGCAAAGGACAATTAAATATAGATGTATTGGGAACTTCCTTTGCCATTCAAGCTAACGAAACTCATGAATATCTGAATAGAATTTACAATCACTATCTAAATGTTTTAGATCAAGTGAGGCAAAGCTCAAAGGTTACCGATCCTTTAAAACTTGCCATTCTTACGGGCATTTTAATTACCGATGAGCTTTACAAGGAAGAATTTTCGGAACAAAATTCACAAGATCTTATCCAAAAAGCTTGTGACATAGAAAAATCCGCTATGCGGATGATAGAAAAAATCAATGAGGTAATATGAAAATCTGGGTGGATGCCGACTCGTGCCCTGTAAGAATAAGACAAATTACGGCCAAGGCGGGAGAACGTCTAAATCTGCCCGTAATCTTTGCAGCAAACAGGGAAATCCCCGTGCCTAAGGGTTCAAGCATGATCGTTACCGAAAATACGGAACAGGCGGCCGACCTCTACATAACCGAAAACTCGGCTGAGGGAGATTTGGCTATAACGAGGGATATCCCCTTGGCGAAACTTTTGGTAGATAAAGGGCTTTATGTTATAAACGACAGGGGAACTATTTTTACCCGCGATAATATAAATACCTACCTGTCTGCAAGGAATTTCATGTATGAGCTTCAAGCCAACGGTCTCGCTCCGGAAAAAACTGCCTCTTTCGGCAAAAAGGAGATTCACAAATTTTCAAATCTTTTAGACAGCCTTTTAACAAAGGCTTTAAAACATAAAGCTCCTTGATTAGAAGTTTTAAGTCCTTATTGTACTTTTAGGGAGAAAATGATATTATAACGCAAATGAAAAATAAACTTATTTTGATGTTCATGCTTTGTCTTATTTTTATAAGCTGCAAACAAGATCCCGATTTTTATTTATATGATGATATGGATAACTTAAAAGACGAGCAAAGAACTCTTATTGAAGTCTTAAAAAAGACGGAAAGCAAGGAAATGAGCTTTGCCGTTAAGGATAGAATAGCAAAAAATCTCAAGGTTAAAAAAAAGCATAAGCTTTTGATTGTCTTTTTAAGCTCCCTTGTAGAAAATGACCCTGATGACACTTATAAGGGGTATTGGCTTTTAATGCTGGCAAACGAATACATGGAACAAAAAATGAATGAGCCGGCCGCCTATTTTTTTGAAAGAGTTATAAAACTGGATAAGGATATGGAAATCTCCGGAAAGTCCATTCAGTATTTGAGCTTAAAAAATTTGATAAACATAACAACTGATCCCAAGCGCCTTGTAGAGTATTATTCTCTTTTGCTTTCCAACTTTTATGACAGCATAGATCCGGCTTATTCTTATTTTATGCTTGCACAAAATTACGAAAAACTCGGAGAATGGCATTTGGCGATTCAAAGCTATTCAAAATTTATAGGCCTCGGCCGTTTCGACTTGGTTATACCCGGTATTCCCGACAATTACGGTTATGCCCGAAAAATCGTGGACTACAGCTCTTCAACAAAGAGCTGGACTATGGAAAGCCTTGACGAACTTTTATCGATTATAAAGGCTGCAATTCAAAGGAAGGACTTTGATACCTTGGAAAGATACCGCTCAAAGGTCAACTTTTTTTCGATGGCATGGAAGCAGGAGCTTTCTGATATTTACGGTTCTCCCGATTTTTCTTTACGAAATTTTATGCGCGGAAGCTATATAAAAATAGAACCGGAGATAGACCCTTCTTCTACACCCTACGAAGCCTATCTTAAAACCTCAGGCTGGAATCAATATTCAAGAATATGGTACCTGTATTTTAGGAAGGTAAACTTCCCGGCAGATCCTGAAATTCATGGAAGATGGGAGTGGGCAGGCATTTACTACGGAGAAAAAATTTAGTGAAAATACGGCTTTTTTTTATAGTCTTTATTTTTTTTAGTTTTAATTTCATTCATTCAGCCTCTTTAAATTTTGCAGAGGACGAATCCGCTAAACTCAGACAGTTTAGCAAGGTCTCCCTAGTTTATAACCGTCAAAAATCGCTTCACGGTATGGTTATTGTTCCTCCGAAGTATCCTCTAATTGAAAAATTTAGAAATCAGTATCTTAATCAAAACGGCTTAAGATATTTGGAAGCGATAATGCAAAGATCTATCCCTTACCGGAATTTTATTATTGAAGAATTACGCAGGGAAAATCTCCCGCCTGAACTCTTATTTTTACCGGTAATAGAATCGGGCTTTTCACCTAAGGCTGTTTCAAAGTCCGGGGCTGTAGGCATTTGGCAATTTATGCGGAACAGTATAGGCGGCTATGATATTCAAATTGATGAATGGATGGATGAAAGACGGGATCCTTGGAAGGCTAGTGCCGCCGCGGTAAAAAAACTTAAATGGAATTATAATTATTATAATGACTGGTACTTGGCTCTTGCGGCTTATAACTGCGGGGTAGGGGCCTTGGACAAGGCAATAAAAAAGGCAGGAAGCCGAAACTATTGGTACCTGGCTGAAAAGAAATTCCTAAAAACCGAAACAGCCCTCTATGTTGCCAAATTTTTAGCTATTGCAGAAATTCTTATGAATAGCGAAAAATACGGTATTGATTGGGGCGAAGCTCTTGATTATGAAGCCACAGAGCTTATTCCGATAAAACGCTCTGTTGATCTTATTTTACTTGCAGAAAAAGTTAAGGCCGACACCGATCTTTTTTCGGCCCTTAATCCGTCCTTAAAATTTAATATTACACCTCCCAATGTAAAATATAATCTGCGTATTCCTATGGAACATAAGGAGGCTGTTCAGGATTTGCTTTCAAAAAACACCCTTCTTATAAAATATTACAGTTATAAGATAAGATCCGGTGATACATTGTACGCCTTGTCAAAACACTACGGCGTAAGCATTAAGTCCATTATAAACTATAATCCCGGTATCAAGGCTTCGGCTCTTAGGATAGGACAGGTGCTTAGGATACCGGCCTTAAAAACGGTGAATTCATACAGGCGTAAAAAAGACGATCAAAATGTTGAATTTAATGGTATATACATAATTCAAAAGGGAGATACCCTTTGGTCGATAGCCTTAAAACATGATGTTCAAGTTGAAACTCTTGCCTCAAAAAACGGAATAGAAGTAAATTCGGTGCTTTCCTTAGGTCAAAAACTAAAGGTGCCGATAATAAACTGATAAGCAAGGGGATAAAGCAAATGAATAAATTTTTAAATAAAAACAAAGCTTTAAAAAATGCCAAGGCTTTAAGCGGCTTTTTTTTGTTTTTTTTCCTTTTTAGTTTAGCCTTAAACGCCTATGAGCCTTTTCTTGAATCTTCTTCTGTACAAAACTGGAAAACCGGCACAATCGAATCCTTGATAAAACTTGATATAAATAAGAGCGGGTTTTATCTTCCGAGCGACAGAGATGCGGCTTTTAACACAATAGAAAAATACATGCCGTCTCTTTTAAAGGATATTTATCTTTCGGTTATAGTCGACTCATCGCACCGTTTGGGAAACTATCTTGCCGAAGAAAAAGTAAATTTAAACACCATAAACAAGATAATTGAAAAGGGGAATTATAAAAATCCTCATTTTTCAAATGATCTATCTCATGCTATGATTACAACAAGCACCGAAATGCATGAAATTGCAAAACTTTTTATCAAGCATTCTACGCCTTATGTTCCTTTAATCCCCCCAAGTACCACGGTAAGCAAGGCTTATACCGGTATTTTAATAGATGCTAGAGGTTTGCTGCCTGTTCATGGGGAGTACACAAAGGAAAAACTTCAGCCCTGTATTTTCCCTAAAATTTGGAATACAGATATGTCTACGATATATGAAAAAAATATGGTAGATCCTAAAATTGCAAAAAAACTGGGAATTGTTTTATATTCTTCAAGTTTGAATGAAGAACTTTATAGGGAATATGTCGGTACAGAACCCCTGCGTATCATAGCAAGAGGGGTTTTCGGTCAAAATAGAACTGACCCGATTATCTCTATGGAAGATAGCAGCCGTATTTTGTCGAGACCTGAAAACTTAAAGCTTTTAGAAGAGGGGAGGGTTGTGATAATATGTGATGAGGATATGCTTCGGGTAACCGATCCCTTTAATCTTCCGGATGAAAACTATTACTTTGCTTATCATGACATTGAACTCCTGCTTGAAAAACACAAAGAAAAAGGAATTGAGTTATCCAATCCTAAAAATATCATCAAGATAACGATGTACGATATCCGCTTTGTTGCAGATATGCCTGATGTTCTTCCTCAAGAAATGGGAAAGATCGATCTAATTGCCGAAGCTCTTTTAAAGCTTGGTCCCTATACAAAGTTTTTGATTGAGGGTCATACGGCAGATCTTAATAGACCTGAGGACGAAAAAATTCTTTCCGTAAGAAGAGCTGAAAGAATTGCAGATGCAATTTCTAAAAGAGGAATTGACCGCTCAAGGATAATGACTACCGGCTACGGAAGTACAAGACCCTTGGCTCCAAGCGATAATGAAAAAAATAGGGCAAAAAACAGGCGTGTTGAGATTACGGTCATCCGTGAATAAATGCTTATATTAAACGGATGATACTTTTTGCAATATCATTTGTTTAGGATATATTGATAATAGATTTTAAATAAAATTTGGAGAATAAAAATGACAAAAAAAATTGGGGCTAAATCCTTTATTTTTAATTTAATCGGTTTTGCAGTTTTGACGGCTGCATCATTTTTGCTTTTTTCGTGTTCAAGTTTGCCTACCGACGAAACCGTTCCTGCAAATCTTACACCAATTGAGTTAAATCAAAGAGCTCAAGAAGAGGTTGATAACGGTTATTTACGAAATGCCCTTGAATATTATAGAATTGTTATAAAGCGTTATGGGAATGATCCTTCGATTAAAACTGCTGCAGAATATGAAATTGCCCATATTTACATAAATCAAAAAAAGTGGCTTGAAGCTGATGATATGCTTAAAGCCATTATTGAAAGATACGAAACTGCCGGCGGTGCAGGCCTTGCTCCTAAGTATCTTGTCCTTGCAAGGAAGGACTATAAAAGAACTCAAGAGCATATCCAAAAATATAACTTAAGAAAAACAAAGGATAAAACCGAAAAAACCGAAGAACAGATGTAATCCGGTTTTATGTTATAGCCTTTTTTCTATCCATTCAAATATATCGGCCTTAACTTCTTCTTTGTTGGTTTCGTTTAAGATTTCATGTCGGGCTCCTTCATATAGTTTTAAGTTAAGGTCGCTTATGCCGTTGGCCTTGTAAATATCGTATAGTTTTTTTACGCTCTTACCCAGATTTGAAACAGGGTCTCTGCCGCCTGAGGTAATGAGAATAGGCAGCTCCGCGGGAATTTTTGCCATTTCTGTTTTTCTATGTGTTTCTTTTAATCCTTTAACCAAATCCTGGTAAAAACCTACAGTGCATACAAAGCCGCAAAATTCATCATCAATGTATTTTTGAACCTCTTTTTCATCTCTCGAAAGCCAGTCAAAATTTGTTTTTGGGGAATCTACAGTTTTGTTGTAGGCACTAAAACTAAGCTTGTCCATAAATTTGGAGGGCTTTTTTCTTCCCGAAAAGATTTTATTTAGGCCGGCGGCAAGACCTGCAATGCTCATCATAGGGTTCGGGCCTGCACTTCCCACCAAGATAGCGGCATTAACGGTTTTACCGTAGTTTTCTATATAGTTTTGAGTTATAAAAGAACCGAAAGAGTGGCCTAGTATTATAATAGGTGTATCGGGATAAAGCTTTTTAATTTCTTCATTTATTTCTTTTTGATCTTCTACTACACGCTTAAAACCGTCATTATCGGCAAGGTAGCCTTTTTGCATTATATTTCCGCAAGTTTTACCGTGGCCTCGGTGATCCGGTGCAAATACCGTAAAGCCTCGTGTACATGCATCTTCTGCAAAGCCGGCATATCTTAAAGCATGTTCTGCCATGCCGTGAACTATATGAATTACGGCCCTAGGCCTTTTTTTAGTCAGCCACTGATGAACTGCAATAGCCGAGCCGTCACTCATTGTTTGATAAATTGTCTGCATAAATCATCCTCCATAAAAATAGTATAATCCATAAAAATAAAATTTTCAATAATTTTTTTATAAATTTACATTTTAGAAGAAACCTCAAAAGTTAAATATTGAAATATTCCGATTGATTTTTTTGCTTCAATATGTTATAAACTTTTGATAAATTTTTACCTATGGGGAAAGTATGAAGCTTATAAAAAATATCTTACAGGCTATAAAAAATCCCGGAACTTATAAAAACGAGACTTTTATTTATTTTTTGCTTTCGGTTCTTTTGATAGGCGGGATTTTATTTGCGACCAGACAAAAAATTGTCAATCATCCTTATGATTCAATCGAAAATTTTAAGACTATGATAACCGTCATTGAAAAACCGGTAACAATAGAAGGCGAAGGTTCGGAAGGCTTTTTTACCTCAGGCAGAAAAATTACCTTGAGCCCTTACGAAATAGGCAAGTATGAAGTTTCATATTCATTTTGGAATGAGGTCTATGAGTGGATTATCAAAGAAAGCGGACATAAATATGAATTCCAGTCCTTAGGACAGCCGGGTATTTATATGGGGGCTTCGGCAGATCCTGAAGCAATGTATGAGATTCCTGAATTAAAGAAAAAGGCCGAAAAACTGGGAAAAGTTTATAATACAGTAAAGGCCGGAGTCTATCCCGTAACAAAAATGTCGTGGAGTGATGCTGTTATTTGGTGCAATGCTTTAAGCGAAAAAGAAGGGCTTGATCCTGTTTATTATTATGACGGAAAAGTTGTGAGGAGTGCCTTGGATATTACAAAGAGCGAAAGTCCTGATGTACGGATGAAAAATAACGGCTACCGCTTGCCGACTGAGGCCGAATGGGAGTTTGCTGCACGAGGCGGAGATATAAAAGCTGCCGATTGGAATTTCGGATTTGCAGGAACTGACGACATTGAAAAAGCCGGAGAATATGCTTGGTACAGGGATAACAGCTCTGTATTTAATATAGGCTCTTCGGGCGAAATTATAGATATTCATCCAATAGGCCAAAAAAAGCCGAATAGGCTTGGCCTCCATGATATGTCGGGAAATTGCTGGGAATGGTGTTTTGACAGATACAACAGCAGACAGCCCGGAGATTTTACTGATCCTATCAATAATGTAGGTGGCAGACCTCGTATCATAAAAAGCGGTTCGGTAAAGCAGGGGTTAAGTTTTTCCCGTGTTCAATCTTGGGGATATGCAGTGCCTGTAAATCCCGGATATATTTTGGGCTTTAGATTGGCCCGGACAATTGTAAAAGGTAACCAATAATTATCTGCAATATGTTGACATGAGTTTAATATATGAATAAAATACTTGAGTTATAATTTTAACTTGGAGAAAGAGTATGAGCTTGGATAACGCAAAAAAAGAAAAGTATGTTCAAATTTTAAAAGAAGAATTGGTTCCGGCGCTTGGTTGTACTGAACCTATAGCAATTGCTTACACGGCTGCCAATTTACGCAAGATCATGGGAGGCATTCCCGATGAAATCTTGATTGAAAGCAGCGGTAATATAATAAAAAATGCAAAGTCGGTTATTGTGCCTAATACCGGCGGAATGAAGGGAATGGAGGCTTCAACATTGATAGGTCTTATCGGAGGAAATGCCGATAAGGGCTTGGAAGTTTTGGCCGATGTTACTGAGGAACATGTAAAGCTGGCTCATGAGTATTTGGCCAAGTCCTGCACTAAACTTAAGCTAATGGATACACCCGCGAGCCTTCACATAAGGATTACCGGAAAACTAAACGGAGATAAGGGAGTTGCCGAGCTAATCCATCAGCATACCAATATCGTTCTTCTTAAAAAGAATGATGAAATTATTTTTGAAAAACCTTTTAGCTTAACATCTGCCGCAGGAGCCTTGACAGACAGGTCTTGCTTAAATGTAAAAGATATATTGGAATTTGCCGATACCGTTCCCATCGATGAAGTGGCTCCGATAATAAACAGGCAGATAGAATATAATATGCGTGTTTCAGAAGACGGTTTAAAAAATTCTTACGGTATTGAAACCGGAAAAAATATTTTAAAATATAATCAAAGAAAGGGAGACGGTTTTTCGATTAAGGTTCAGGCTGAAGGCGAAGTGGCCGCTGCCTCCGATGCCCGTATGTGCGGCTGTTCTTATCCCGTTATTACCAATTCAGGAAGCGGAAATCAGGGCTTAGCCGTTTCTGTTCCGGTTGTCGTATATGCCAGAGAAAATAAGATAAGCGAAGAAAAACTGATCCGCTGTTTAATTGTAAGCAATCTTTTAGCCATTCACCAAAAAACGGGAATCGGAAGGCTCTCTGCCTATTGCGGAGCCGTAACTGCCGGTGCTGCCTGTGCCGCTGCCATTACTTATATGAAGGGCGGCTCTTATGAACAGGTTTGCGGAACAATAGCAAACACTCTGGGAACCGTATCGGGAATTCTTTGTGACGGAGCCAAGCAATCCTGTGCTGCCAAAATTGCTTCTGCCTTGGATTCGGCCCTCTTTGCTCATGAGCTTGCAATGGACGGAAACTTCTTTGCAGGGGGCGACGGTGTGGTTAAGGACGACATCGAAAAAACCATAGCCGGTATCGGGGTTGTCGCCGCCGAGGGAATGCACAAGACCGACGAGGTTGTGCTTCAAGTAATGCTCAAGGACTAATTTTCGTTTAAGACGTAAAAAATTCTTTTGCGGGTATTTCCACGATTGTCTGTAAGGGTGAGCTCATGCCTCCCCCTTACAGCCTGAATCTTCATTTGATGATAAGTCTTAGTGCTTCCTAAATATTCTCCATCCAAATCCCAGTAAATTACCGCCTCAGGATTTTTATGAGCGGCTTCTGCAACCAAGGCACCGAGAGAGCCGTCAAGCTCTGTCGGGATATAAACCGATGTTCCGTCTTCGGGAAATAGAATTTCAAACTCACCCTTATTTGATGCTGTGCTTTTAGGAAGCCATTGGGGGAGGGGCTTATACTCGGGATGACCCTGTTTATAAAAATATTCCGCAGCAGCCGGAAGGACGAACCTTTTTTCTATTTTAGGTAATTCGTTTATGTCGTTTGCCTTAACCTGAAACTTGCCGTCGGGACTTAAAGAAACGCTTTTACAGTAAAGGCAGGTGTCTTGGCAATGACTTTCCCTCGGTTTTAAAACCGCTTTTGTGCTGTTGCAAAACTCTCCTGCAGGATAGCCCGAATCAGCACAAGTTTTGATAAATTCAAAGTCCTTTAACTCTTGCTCCGGCCATTCTGACTTTGGAAGAATATTAAAAATTTCAAAGAGGATGGGGGCAGCGAGTTTTGTGCTTGTAATTTCCGGCCTTCCTTCGCCTGAGGCGTTTCCGCACCAAACACCCACGGAATATTTCGGCGTAATGCCTATGGTCCAAGCATCCTTGTTTCCGTAACTTGTTCCGGTCTTCCATGCAATTTTTTGATTTTCTGCATAGAGCTGCCAGACGGCTTCTTCTTCAGGCCGGTTTCCCTCGGTGAGGACATCCATGGTGATCCTACAGGCAGCGGAAGAAAAAGGAATTTTTTCGCCAAGCTTGTTTTGCGCCCTTAACATCATCTTCCTGTAAGTGTTTGTAATTTCGTAAAGCGTTATCTCTCCTCCGCCTAAAATCAAGGGAAGGCCGTAGTCATCGGCAGAGCGGTTAAAGGTGGTAAAGCCCGACCGCTTTAGAATATCCAAAAAGGCAGGTACGGTAAATTCTCGTAAGGCCCGTATAAAGGGAATGTTCAAGGAATATGAAAGAGCCTTTCGGGCAGGGATTGCTCCCGAATATGTGTAGTTACTGTTTTGAGGCGTGTAGCCTGCAATCTTTGTCGGAATATCGATGAGGAGCTGATCAGGTAAAATCATTCCCGCGTCGAGCATGGCCGCGAACAAAAAAGGTTTTAGTAAGCTCCCCGAACTCCGCCTTGCATGAATCATATCGACATGTTCGTTTTTTTGCATTCGGGCTTTGAAGGCCTGTGTTTCCTATATAGGCTAAGGGCTTTCCCGTTTCGGTATCTAAAATTAAAACTGCCGTGTTGTAAACTCCGCTTAAAAGATTTCTTTTAAAATGATGATCTGCAATTTCAAAAACTATTTCCTGTAAAGAAGCATCCAGACTGCTTATGTTTTTTTGATAGGTGCTTTGTGTTTTTAAAAGCTCAAGGTAGTGGTAGGCCTTTTGCGGAAGGGCCTTAGGCTTATCGGGAAGAGGCTCTACAAGGGAAAGCTCATAGGTTTCTTCATCTATTTTTTTTTGCAAAAAAAGATTGTATAAAAGATTATCTCTTTTTTGTTTTAAGATTTCGCTTCCCTTTCCCGGGCGGACGAGAGAGGGCTGATTAGGAAGAACCGCCAAGCAGGCCGCTTCTGCCCATGTTAAGTCATCGGGACTTCTTCCGAAGTACCTCCATGAGGCGGCTTCAAGCCCGACCACGTTTCCGCCGTAGGGCGCATGGGAAGAATAAAGATTAAGGATATTTTCTTTTGAATAGGAAAGCTCCAAAAAAAGAGACAAAAAACTTTCTTTTAGTTTTTGCTTAAAAGTCCTTAAAGAATTTTTTTCTGAAAGGCGGGCGGTCTGCATCGTAATTGTCGAAGCCCCCGAAACTATTTTTCCGTTTACCATATTTTCTTTGACCGCCCTAAAAACCGAAAGGGGATCTATTCCGAAATGAAAATAAAAGTTTTTGTCCTCGTATGTGAGGAGGGCTTCCTTGTATTTTTCAGATAGTTTTGAACTTTGAGGGAACCGCCACTGTCCGTCCTGTGCGGCTGAGGCCCCCAATAGTTTCCCGTCAAAGCTGTATAGGGTAAAAGAATAATCGTTTTTAAAGTCGGGAGTAAAAAAAACTATTGACAATAAAACTATGAGGGTAAAAATAAGGGCCGGGAGTAGGGCTTTTAAGATTTTCTTTTTAGGCAGCTGTTCAGGAAAATACATTCTTTTTGTTCTCCGGGAGGTATTATAGCATAAGGGAAAAAAAGATAATAGTATTTAAGCGGGATTTAAGTATTTATAAATTAACTCTTATTATGCCATTTGTCATATTCGGCTCGAATTAAAGACCCAATATTTATAATATCGTTGGATGATAAACCTATTTGAGATTGCAAATATATATTCCAGCCAATTACATCAATATTATTAAATCTTCCTAAATATACCTTAATATTTTTTTCTTTAATTTTTATAGATTTTTCAATAAAATTACAATTTAATTCTTTTTTAATTACTGAATATACAGTTTTTCCGTTTAAAAAAATTTTATCTATGTTTCTTCTTGCAAATAATTTTTTTAAATAAGGAAGGCTTGATTCTAATAATTTATTTTTAATATCTTCCTGAAGAGCTGACCATTTTGCGGTTGTCGCCCATTGGACTAAATCTAAAGCAACAACAGTTCCTTCATAATAAGAATACGATGAATCAAAACTAAGTAAAAACCGATTAAATTTATCAAACCATGATCTATATGGATTATTATCAAAGTATTTTTCACAAGCCTCTAGGACTTGAAACCCTTCATTTTCTGAAAGAGAATCCTCATCTTTCTTTCCAAAGACTTCCCGTGAGCATAAACGCTTTTTTTCACCAATTAGCAAATTATTTTTCTTATCATAAAATTCTCTATCGCTTGGATTTAATGAAATTGTATACACCTTGGCTTTTTTGTAATTACCGAAAAAAGGAATAGGCGTTGACTTTTTTGTTATTTGTAACTTCGGGTTTATAGGTTTACATACAAGATTTAATAGTTCTTTTTCAAGATCTTTATTATTCATAAATTTTTCTCCTTAAAATATTCAATTTACAATGCTTAATTAAGAATTAAGGTCAATTCCTATTAGAGTTTTGCTTGCAGCAAAACTCTCGAAGTCCTAACCACTGACATCCGTGTCCGCTTCCGCCTCTTTGGCGAACAGGATGTTCGGGGGTGTTATATGTGATGTTTTAGCCGAAAGGCTAAAGCTTGAAGCTCAAAAATGTACAAGGATGTATATTTTTGAACGAGTATAAAAAAAGCCCAAGGGCAGAGAGGCCGATTTTGAAAGACTCGCTGTTCTTGGGCGATTTTTGAGTAGTTTATATTTAATTTTATTTGGACATTCATTAACCGGCACGGATGCCGGTGGTTTAATTTTTGGGCGAGGCTGCGAGGCTGCGAGGCTGCGAATTTTAGAGCCTCCGGTTTTTTGTGTCAAGTGCTTTTTATTAAGTTTTTTATAAATTATGTAACTTTTAGCAGTCTTTAACATAGCAATAGTATACAGGATTAAGGGCAAAATTGCAAGGGCGTTTTTTTGCTTTTTATAGAGCTTCAATTTCTTCAATGCTCAAACCGGTAGCTTTTGAAATTGCCTCTAAGGCAAAACCCATTTCCGCTAGGTTTTTTGCTGTTTCAAGTTTAGTTTGGTAAGAACCTCGTTCGATGCCTTGTGATATACCTTGCTCAAGGCCTTGCTGTATACCAATCATTAAGCTTTCTTGCCTTTGTACTGCTATGTCCGTATCATAATCATATTCGGCTACTAACATATTGATTACCTCCCGTGATTTTCTCATTAAATATTCTCTTAAGATTCCTTTTTCTATGCATATTTTTACCGCATTGGTAAAGCCGTTTTCAGGATCGAATTGAGTTTGCTTTCTTACCTCTTCTACAAAGAGGCTGTATTCTTCAAGCGGCTTACAACGGTTTAATACTTCTGCTCCCTTGCTTTTGTTTATGTTAAATACTTTTACTTCAAGTTCCAACGGTATCCGTTCAGGTTTCGTAATAAAAGCATCCGACAACTTTAGCGTTGTAGTTTCAGGATAGTCTTCTTTACCATTGTAAAAAACATAGAATTCCGGTGTAGGTATTTTTGATAACTTTTTTAAATACCTATCAGTCGGTTTTTGAAGTTTTTCGTATAGCCTTGCTATATATTGTAAGAAGCGCAAAGGCATGTTTTCATTGATTGTGGATTGATGTTCAGCCAATACGATAATTTTACCGTCTACAAGGCAGGAAACATCGTTGATTATGTTCATGTACATAACATTATCAAGTTTTATATTTTCTACCGGACACGACATTTGTAAGTTTGTACCATGCAAGGCATTATAAAGAGATAAAAAGTTTTCTTTTGCTTTTTCGTCTTCGCTGAAAAGGTCGACAAAACCGAGTCTTTGTATTTGCGGTTTGAACTACTCATAGCTATGCCTCCTGTGTTTTTATTATAGCATAAGATAAGAATAAGAACAAGTTGGATATGCGTCTTAGCTATGTCTTTTTCCCCTATAGACGGAAAGCCTTTATCTCCTTATAATGTAGGCTCAAGTATACAAGCATAATATTGTACTAACATATTTACAAAAATTTAGGAGAAACAAATTGAAACAATCAGATTTTGAAAAACCGCCTATTGCAGAAATAAGGGCAACGAATTTTGAGAAATTTGAAAAAACAAGAACCGATAATTATTATTGGCTTAAGGACAAAACCGATAAAAAGGTTATAGATTATTTAAATGCCGAAAATGCTTATACTGATAAGATAATGGCTTCGTCAAAAGATTTACAAAATAGTATTTACGATGAAATTGTAGGCCGCATAAAAGAAGATGATGAAACCTATCCCGTTTTTGAAAACGGTTATTATTACTATAGCCGTGTCGAAAAGGGAAAACAATACAGAACCTATTGCAGAAAAAAATCATCGCTTGATTCAGCTGAAGAAATTATCTTCGATGTAAATAAAATGGCGGAAGGCAAGCAAGCCTTTATCTTCGACGATTATACGATAAGTCCCGATAATAAAAAGGCTGTTTATCTTTATAACGAAACAGGCTCCTTTGCCGAGTTCACTTTAAAAATACGCGATTTGGAAACGGGAAAAGATTTAAGTTTGAGTTATGACGGAGCCGTTTCCGTTGCTTGGTCTTCGGACAGCGAAACTCTTTTTTACAGTGCAATCGACAGCACCTTGCGTTCAAGCAAAATCTTCCGCCAAGGTCTTAATGAAGAAAAAGGAACTCTTGTTTATGAAGAAAAGGATGCAAAGTTTTCCTGCTATGTGCATGAAACAAAGACAAGGGAATTTATTTTTATAACAAGCGGAAGCTCCACCACCTCCGAAGAGCGTTTTATACGCGCCGATAAGCCTCATTCGGAATTTACAATCTTCCTTCCGCGAGTTAAGGGTATTGAGTATTTTGTTTATCCTCACAAGGAAAAGTTTTTTATCCGCTGGAAGGACAAGCAAAACTTAAACGGCAAGATCTACTCCGCTCCTCTTTCTTCATATTCCGATAAATCCACATGGAAGGAAGAAAGAGCCCATGACGAAAATGTACGCATCGAAGACGTGTCCGTTTTTGAAGGCTGCCTTGTTTTAGAGCTCCGCAAAAGCGGCCTTATCGAGATTGAAGTTAAATCCCTTAAAACCGGAGAGGTAAAAAACATTTCCTTCCCGGAACCGGTTTATACGGCTTATTTGGGAGCTAACCCTGAATACACATCCTGCAAGGTTCGATATAATTACACCTCCTTAAACCGCCCGAACAGCTTATACGATTACGATATAGAAGCAGGAAAATCTGTGCTCTTAAAACAGCAGGAAGTTCCGTCAGGCTTTAATCCCGATGACTACACTGTGGAGAGGCTTTGGGCTCAGGCAAAAGACGGAGTGAAGGTGCCTATGGCTGCCGTTTACAAAAAAGGCTTGGCAAAGAATGGGGCGGCTCCCGCCCTTCTTTACTCTTACGGAAGCTACGGCTACAGCTCAGATGTGTATTTTAGTCCTAGTGTTTACAGCCTTGTCGAGCGGGGCTTTGTGTACATAGTTGCCCAAATCAGAGGCGGAAGCGACATGGGAGAGCAATGGTATGAGGACGGTAAGCTCTTAAAGAAGAAAAACACCTTTACCGACTTTATCGCCTGTGCCGAGCATCTGATTTCTCAAAAATATACTTCTTCGGAAAAAATTGCAATCATGGGCGGAAGTGCGGGCGGTCTTCTTATGGGAGCCGTTACAAACATGCGTCCTGATCTTTTCCATTCGGTTGTAGCTGCCGTTCCCTTTATAGACGTTGTTACCACCATGCTCGATGATTCCTTGCCTCTTACCACAGGAGAATACGAAGAGTGGGGCAACCCGAACGAGGAGGAGTACTATAACTACATGCTTTCGTATTCTCCCTATGACAATATCGAAGCAAAAAATTATCCGCACATTCTTGTGACGGGCGGCTTAAATGATTCACAAGTTCTGTTCCACGAGCCTGCAAAGTACACGGCAAAGCTGCGTGCAAATAAAACTGGAGATAATATTTTAATCCTCCGCATGAATATGGATTCAGGCCACGGAGGTGCTACAGGCCGCTATGACAGGATTAAGGACACTGCCTTTGAATACGCCTTTATTCTTAACATGGTTGGGATAAATAAGTAGTTTTTTTTACTTTAATCACCGCAATGCCGTTCAAGGCTTTGCGGTGAATTTTTAACGGTTTCTTTATACTTTAATATTTTATTTTTCTGCAGCGTAGATTGTCGAGTATTCCGTTAGATCGCTTGGGGTAAAATTATAATCCGAATAGCAGCCTATCTTTTTAAAGCCTACTTTTTTTAAACTTTCTTTTAAAAATTCCTGTTTTAGGGGGAGCAAAAAAGTATGATCTGATAGACTTTCGTTATTTTTTTTATCCGTAAAGTTTATGATAAATTTAAGCCTTTCTTGTTCTGCAAAATCATAGGAACGTTTAAAAATCAAATTCCCGTTTTCGATTATTTTAAAATTCATCTTTTGTTCTGAAATAATTTTATCGTAATTTAATATTTGAAAAATAAAAACTCCGTCTTCTAAAAGACTTTTATAAATATGAGAAAAAAATAAAAAAACTTCATCCCTATTTTTTAGGTGGGGAAGAGTGTTGCCGAAACAGAATACGGCATTGAATTGCCCGAATTTTACAATATTGAGCATGTCCTCAACTTCAAATCTTATGTTTGAAGCGGCAGGACTTATTTTATTTTGTGCAATCGAAATCATTTTTGTGTTTAGGTCTATTCCGATTGGTGTAAAACCTTCATTTAAAAGAGTAAAACAAAGTTCTCCCGTTGCACATCCTGCATCAAGAATTTTTCCTTCTTTACAAAAAGTTTTAATAAAGTCAACTTTTTTCTTTTTCGAGAGGAAAAATATCCTCGTAATTTTCTGCAATTAAATCGTAAAGTTTCATAAGACCTCCTATGAGTTATAAAGATTTTAAGTAATCATTTAATTCATCATTCTTTGCTAAAAGAGCGTAATCTTTTATTGTCATGCCGCTCTGTTCTCCTTCTGTAACTTTTTCATCTATGCAGGCACCTTTTGAGATTACATAGTCAAGCATTTTTTTGTCGCCGCCTAAAGCGACGGCGTGAATTATCGAAAAATTATAATCCGCTTTAATTAAAACATCTGCTCCTTTTTCGATTAAAAACCAAAATAAGGCCTTATGGCCGAATTCGGCTGTTTTCATAACAGCCGTAAATCCGTCCTTGTCTTGAGTATTAATATCAAAGCCGTTTTGTAAATAAGCTTTTATCAGTCCAACATCGTTCTTTTTTGCAGCTTGTATAAATTCGTCAATGTGCATATTACTCAAAAGCCTTTACCCTTGTGCCGGGGTGGATGGCCCTATAGGCGTAATCGTACATTGCCTCGGCAAAGATTGCAGGTATATAGTATTCTCCTCCGTAAGTTACGGTTCCGGTAAATTCAAAGGCCTTTGTGCCGTAGCCGTCCAAGGCAAAGTGGGTGTAAATATGGGTGTCCCTTAAATCTTGGAAGTCGTATAGACGTTTTGTGTTACGCTTGTCTTCCGAATCCGTATCGTCATCTCCTCCGAGCCTTGTGTTTGTAATCTCCCAGCCTGTCGGGATGGGGATTGAAAGGGTAAGGTTTTCAAGAGCTCCTTGGGTCTTATTGTGAACTCTTACACTCATCTTAAACCTCTGTCCTTTTTTTAAGTTGTCAGGAGAAACTTCCTGCCCGTCCTCATTTTTATAGACAATATCGAGCTTTAAGTTTTCTTCAATCCGTGTTTCGCTTCCGGGGTTAAGCCTTCCTGCTGTGTTGATTGCTGCAAAGATAGGTGCGTTTCCCGTATTTTTAATTTCTATCTTTTTTGCCGTCTCGGTATTTACAGGAATCTTATGAAGCTTTGAGGCATTGTTTAATTTATCTTTGATGACGTTTGCTTCGGTTACAATTTCGTAGCTTACACTCTTATTCTTGTCAAAGGCATAGTGAGGAGCGAGGGCTAAAAGAAGCCAAGCCGTTTCCTGTGTCGAAAGCCACTCATTGCTTGAAGAAATTTTTGCAAGCTTCGAAATAAGGTTTGTCGTCTTTGCATTTTCGCCGACCGTGGTGTAGGCATTTAAGATTAAGGCAAGGTCTCTTATGTTCGACGAAAAGTTTCCTCCTGTGCTTCTATAAACTGTAGTCGGCTCGTAGAGTTTTTCGAGCATGGTCTTGGCTGTACTGTTGTGGCCTGCAAGACTGTAAGCGTTTGCAAGGAAGGCCCTTGATACAGAGTTAAGGCTTTGTTCCATATTTTTTAAGCGGTTCATCGCTCCTATTTCGGCTTTGCCTGCGAGGGCGAGGGTGTAGAGGCGGTAGGCTTGAGTTTCCATGCTGTCTGCAAAGGTGCCGGCCCAGTTCTTAGCCGTTTCGGTTTGATGAGAAAGCCAGCTTTGATAAATGCTGTCGTTTACTTCGTAACCTGCCTTTTTGGCTTCTACCATAAAGTGTCCTGCGTAGTTTGTAGCCCATGCGCTTTCATATCCTCCGTCAGGCCAATAGCTGAATCCGCCCGACCTGAGCTGATAGTTTATGTAGCGGTCCAGAACCGAGTTTACATTGCTCTTAGCCCTGTCGATTTCGGTTTGGTCTAAGGCCGTTATAGTGTTCAGGTATAACTGCGGGAAGGCCTTGGAAGTTATCTGCTCTATGCAGCCGTAAGGATAGCCCAAAAGATAGGTCAACCGGTTTTCAAGGCCGAGGGCCGGCATTTGGGATATTTCGACGCTTAAACTCTTTGTTCCGTTTTCGCCTTTTAGCGGAAGAGTTTTTGCAAAAGTTTTTCCGGCTTCGATATTTATAAGCTCAACCGTAGAGTAGGGCGTTCCTCTGGAAAGTACATCGATTTCCGTAAAGGCCTTTGCCGTTTTTGAAATGCCTGAGGCTGAAGCTTCCGCCGTAAATTTTGTGATGCCTCCCTTATCCGTTTTTACCGTAAAGAAAACGGAAGAATCGGAATTTGCAGGGATGCTGACTTCTTTTGTTTCGTTTGAGTTTACGGCTCCCTCGCTCTTTAAAACTACCCTTACTTTTTTTTTCGGAAGAGGTTCCGTTAAAAACCGTTACGGGAACCTCTATTGTTTCTCCTATGCCCATGGTGCGGGGAAGGGTCGGCATTACGATAAGATCGCTTTTTACCTTTACGGTTTCTTCCTTTATACCGTAGGCTCCGTCCTTGCCTGCAACTGCCATGATGCGCAAGGCTCCGATGTATTGAGGAAGATCGAATTCGATTGTTTTCTTTTCCTTTGCCTTGATTTCGAAGGGGCCGAAAAAGTAAACTATGGGCTTAAAGCGTTCAGCATTCTTTGAGGTCTTATTGTCTATAAAGCCTCCTCCTCCTACTGAAAGAATCGACTCTATCATTCCGCTGTGAGCTCCGATTACGTATTTGTAAATATCCCAAGAGGCAATTTGTGAAGATTCTTTTTTATAAAAGCTGTCCCAAGGATTGCCCGTATAAAAGGCTGTAAGTCCAAGTAAGCCCTCGTCTACAACGGCAACCGTAAAGGTCATAGGTCTTCCCTTTTCTTCGCTTACCGTAAACGAAACCTTGCTGTTAGGTTCAAAGCTTTGTTCCGTATTTATGACGGGACTTAGGCGGGATAATTTGTTTTCTATCATTACCGGTGTTATACCGTACATTCTTATGGGGAGGCTGTTTTTTGTCTGGCTGTGCTCCTGTATTAAACTTACATGCGCGTAGATATTCGGTGCCATAGAAGGATCCAGTTTTATTTTGTACGAAAAAATCTTCCCCTTAGATTTTACCCATTCTTGTTTTAAAACCTTGCCGTTTTTTTCGACCGTGATGAGTGCCCTTGCACCCTCATAACCGGGGAAGGTAATTTCGGCCGTTTCGTCTGCATAGTATTTTGCTTTGTCGGTTGTGAGCATTATGATTGAATCGCTTGACTCATCAGTTGTTCTTCGGCTTGCCCAGCCTTCCCAGTCAAAGTATACAACCTGAGCAGAGCTGTGTCCGCCGCTCGGATCCGAAACCATAATCAAATATCGGCCCCAGCTTCCGTTGTCTACCTTTATGTTCAGCCTTGCCTTTCCGTCTTTTGCCGATATGCTCCAGTCCCTTACATGACGGGTATGTATTGAGTTTGTATAGTTGGCTGTTTCTTCATCTTTTTCCCACCACCAATACCACTCGAGTTTATAAAGGCTAACATTTAAGTTTACATTTTCTTTTATCGGGTTTCCCTCAGGGTCTACAACCGCAAAATTTAAACTCTGATCTTTTCCCGTATAAAGCATCTCGCGGTACTCGTCATCGCTTTTAGGAATCTGCATTCCGACATAACGGGAATAAGGAGAATAATCGAAGACCTTGTTTTCCATGGAGAAGGCACCGGAAGGTTCGTATATCCTTGTTTCAAAAACAGCCTTTAATTTTCCGGGAGATTTAGCTTCCGTGGAAAGATAAAGATTTATATCGGCCTTTCCCGAATCGTCTAAATTTCCTTCCCAAATTTGATTTTGATCTTGGCTTACGCTTAGCTCGGGATTTATAAAATTATAGTTTTTATAATTTTCAAATGGATTTCTGTTTAAGACATAGCGGGCGGAAATCTCGGCCTTTAGATTTGAGGCCTTAGCTCCGTGGAGCCATTCGCCTCCGATTACAGCCGGATTGTATCCTTCCGAAAAATATTTTGCTTTTGGATTAAGATTTACAAAAAGACGGTTGGGCACAATGGCTTCAACCTTTATGCTCTTAGACCAAGTTTTTCCTCCGGCGGTAACCCTTGCATACCAAGTGCCGGTCTTGTCTTGAGGATTAGTTTTAGTATCTATTCTGTAAAAACCGTCCACCGAAGAGGTAAAGACCTTGGACTCCGTTTTTTTGCCTAAGGGGTCTTCAAGGTAGAATTTAACGGGATAATCTTTGGGGAGGTTCTTTTCCAAATCCTGTAAAATAAATACAAGGTGAATATCGTCACCGGGCCGCCAAACTCCGCGCTCCCCGTAAATATAGCCCTTGACTCCTTTTTTTGAAGATTCGCCTTCTACTTGAAAGTGACTTGTAGAAAGTATATCGGAATTAAGGGGAAGCCAGTTGACATCTCCGTTTTTTTCGGCTTTGATAAGGAATGCTTGGTTTTCGTTTTTGAGCATCAAAAGTCCGTCGCTGTCGGTTTTTCCGGACTCCAATTCTTTTTGAGCAAAGTTGAATAAGCTTATCTTGACTCCGCTCATAGGTTCTGCCGTCAATAAGTCGGCGGCGCTTATATAGAGTTTACCGTCTCTGTCTTTTTTTTGCAGATAGGCCTATGTTAGAAACCAGAACTTTCTTCGTCGCCATACAGTATTTACTGTAAGAAGGGAGGTAGAAGGCCGGATGATTCGGGTTTTCTCTATGCTGCCAAAAGTTGTATCTATCCTCGTCTTCTATCTCCGAAGTGTTCCAATAATCTGTTTCAATGTTTTTAAAATTTTCAAGTTCGCTTATGTCCTTGGGGAATGGAAGGTGTGCAAACTCGTTATTCTTTGAAGGAGATTGGTACATACTGTGTTTTTTTGTAAAGCTCGCACGAAGCTCGAACATTCCTCCGGGGAATTTTTTTATCAGTTTACTTATATCGAGTGAGCGATGAATAGTTTTATTCTTCATCGAGTTGTTCCATTCAAAATCAAAACTTTGTCTCCAAACAGGTTCTCCTACACGGTTTAGTTCTCGGTTTCCTTCTATGCTGTTTACTTGAAGAAATTGCGTCATGTTCTTATCGTAAATTTGAAATGCTTCAAGCATGAGTCCGTTTATGTTTGTTGTAGAAACAATTACCTGCATATCTTTTGGCGGTAAAATGTTTCCGGTCTTTGTAAAGCGTATGATAGGTTTTTCCCAAGCAACCATAATAGAAAAATTAGCCTCAGCTTCAAGCTTTTTTCCTCTTGAGTTTTTTATTCCGGGAAGAATCGATATCTTTGTATCGTCGGGGAATATTCCGCTTTGTGAAAATATTTTAAGCTTGTATCCGTCGATGCTGTATCTAAAAGGAATTTCGGGAGAAGAAGCAATTCTTATAAAACCCCTTAAATCTTGTGACGGGTCGAGAGCATCCGAAAAGTTTACGCTTATTTCGCTTCCGGTTTCTTGAGAAAAGGAAGTTACCTGAAAAACCGACTGGGCAGCAACAGTAAAACCCCTGGAGTCTCCTCCGGCTCCTCCGAGGGCTGCCAGATCCCATGAGATATTTAAATGTTGCACTTCTTTTTTCCTGCTTATTTCTTTTATGATGATCTTATATTGATTGGAATTTGGTCCTTGACTTACCTTTATTGCCGGGTTCGACTTTGTATTTCCCAATTTTAGATCGGCTGTAAGCATCTTCTCTATTGAAGATAAGTTTTCAGGGATATCCGTTTCGCCTATACCCTCAAATCTAAAAATATTTTCTCTTCTTTCGTCAGGAATGAGTTCGCCCGATAAAAAAGTAAATTCAGGCTGGGCTATGCTGAATGTAAGACTTACAGTCTTTTTCTTTTCGGTGTTTTCTAAGAGGAGGCCTACATCCAAATCCAAGTTTAGGTCAGTCTTAAAATTATAGGCCGATGAGGGGATAAAGCTTATTTGATTTTTACCTATTATCTTCCATTCGCCTGTGGGCTTGGGATTAAAAACGCAGGCCTTTTCGATGTTTTCGGGATTTTTTATTTCTTCCTTAAAAATTACATTGATAGGCTCAAGCCGCTTTAAGGCTCCGTAGCTTACGCTTTCAATATCATCCATTGCATTTTGCAAGCCTTGTTCATTTTTTTTACAACCGGCAACAAAAACCGATACCGACAAAACAATAATAAGAGCTTTTAAAAGCTGTTTTAATGAGGGGGTTAAACTTTTCATAGCTATATAATAGCACAGAGGTTAAAAATTTTCAATTGCAGAAAGAAAAAAGAGCGAATGGCGAAGTACGAAGTTCGACATTCGGCACTTGACATTCGTACTTCCTATCGTTCGGCATTCGAACTTTTCAACATTCGTATTTTCCAAAATTCTTTTTTCAAATTTTACTATTTATTGCAAACTCTTCATACAATAATTATGAAAGGGGGAAATTTTTCTTCTTTTAAAAAAGTTATTGAAGAGGTAAAAATGGAAAAACTTTTTAACATTACCCTACGAAACGACTACGCATTTAAGAGGGTGTTTGGATCTGAAGAGAACAAAGATATTCTACAGGATTTTTTGGAATGTATACTGGATATTCCGTCTGAGACCATCGCCTGCTTGGAACTTCTTGATAAGTAGTTTCATAAGGATGCTATAAGCGATAAAACAGGTATTTTAGACGTAAAATTACGCCTAAAGAACAACACAATTATTGACATAGAAATTCAGAATAGGTGGAACAGTGAGTTTGCTCAACGAACTATTTTTTATTGGGCCAAAATGTACACGGAAAATCTAAAAACAGGTGAAGTGTATACAAAACTGCCTAAATGTATTACAATAAACATAGTGGGTGAAGGCTTTGATTTAAACAATCTTCTTCACAGCGAGTATAATGTAGTTGAAAAACATTTACACGATAAGCTTTCCGATGAGCTTGAAATCCACTTTTTAAACCTAGCCAAGGTTAAAGATCAAGAAAATATTGAGCATGATGAAAAGAAAAAGAAACTTTATAATTGGCTGAAATTTATTGAAACCTATGACCCGGAGGTAAGAAAGATGCTGGCACAAGAATCTCCTATGATTGCAAAAGCCGATGCGGTAATACAAGTAATGGAAATGAGCCCTAAAGAAAAATGGCTCTATGAAAACCGAATGAAATATGAACACGACAAAGCCTCATGGAAACATGTAGGTTATCGAGAGGGGCTTGATCAAGGTGCATACCAAAATAAACTTGAAACTGCAAAACTATTAAAGCAGCTTGGAGATCCAATCCAAAAGATTGTACAAGTTACAGGCCTTCCCGTTGAAGAAATCGAGAAATTATAAATTAGGGGAGAGAAACAAGGATGTCCGATTTTAACCGAACCCCTTGTCTTTATCTTCCAAAAGTGCTATAAAGTAAAGAGCTGGTTACAAGGACAGTAAATAATGGAAGAGTTAAAAAAGGCGCCTCACATAACTTTATACATTCTTTTCTTTTTTTTGTTTTATCTTTCGAGCGTTAAGCATATAGAAGTTTTAATACTCTGGGTTCTTATAGTTATTTCAATGATCTTGATTTTTTCGCCTGAAAGAATTAAAAACTTAAAATCGGTTTTGGGTGTGCTGCCCTTTGTGATAATGGTTTTGCTCCCATTTTTTATCCGCGGTTTTTACAATGTGCCGATAGAGCAAAGATATTTTTCTGCAAAGCTAATCCTACGCCTCATGTGTGCGATGATGACGATTTCATTTATTTCTTCAAAATATTCTTACCTTTATTTGGTCGAAGGCGTGATGAAGCTCGGCCTTCCCAATTTTTTAAATCAAATTATTTCCCTTACCTTTAGATATTTCTTTATGGTAAGGACAGATATAGACAAGACCGCAAAGGCGATGAATGCCCGCTGTTTTGATAATGCCCGAACCTTTGCAAAGGTTTCAACCTACGGCGAAATGATAGGCGGCTTTTTTTTTGAAGGCGGCGGATCACGGCGACAAGGTTTATAATGCTATGAGGGCTCGGGGCTTTACATCCGAAACCAAATTTAAGCCCGAAAAAATTGCCTCGCCCCTTTATATAGGCCTTCTTGTCTTCTTTGTCTCGCTCTTTGCGAGTCTTACACTAATAGAAAGATTTATGGAGATACCATGGCTGTTTTAATCGAAAATTTATCCTACACCTATCCCGACGGAAGGAATGCAATACACAGTATAAATGCTCATTTTGAAAAAGGAAAAAAGACAGCAGTAGTCGGTCTAAACGGTTCCGGCAAGTCAACCCTTCTTTATCATCTTAACGGAACAATTTTGCCTCAAACGGGAAGGGTCAGCATTTTGGGAGAGGATGTTTCTAAAAAGAGTTTAAATTCGATAAGAAAAAAATCGGGTTTCTTGTTCGATTATCCCGATCATCAGCTTTTTTTGACAAGCGTCTACGAGGACATCGGTTTCGGTCTAAAGAACTTAGGTATGGATAGGGAAGAAATAGAAGCAGCCGTAAACCGTATCTTAAAAAAGCTTAATATTGAGCACTTAAAGGATTATTCGCCCTATCAGCTTAGCTTGGGGCAAAAGAAGATTTGTGCCATAGCAGGCGTCCTTGTTATGGAGCCTGAAATCATCGTATGCGATGAGCCCTTTTCAGGGCTTGACAGCAAGGTAAAATCTGCCTTTAAAACTATCTTGGATGATTTTTCCAAGGAAGGAAAGACGATTATTTTTTCGACCCATGATCAGGATTTTTGTTATGAGTGGGCCGATAATGTTTATGTGATGAACGAGGGGGAGCTGGTTGCTGGAGGGGAGGCCGTGAGCGTTTTTAATAATGCAGAGGTGCTGCAAAGGGCCGGCATCATTATGCCTAAACTTGCAAGGCTTTTCGGCCATAAAAATCCGGCCCCGCGTTCTGTTGAAGATGCCTTACATTTATTGTTATAGGGTATAGGAGGAGTTATGCATATATCCGATGGAGGATTATCGACGGCGGTTTGTGCCGTGGGTTATGCGGCCAGTGCTGTAGGAATTGCGTTTGCCGTCAAGGGAACAAAAGAAGAGGATATCCCGAAGATAAGTCTTATGGCGGGAACTTTTTTTGCTATTTCGTTAATTATGATTCCGATACCGCCGAGCTCGGTTCATCCGCTCATGTGCGGTCTGATAGGAATTATTGTCGGGCGTAAGGCGCCTCTTGCGTTTTTTCCTGCCCTGCTGCTGCAAGCTCTCTTGTTCCAGCACGGCGGGATTACAACTCTCGGTGCCAACACTCTGATGCTTTCCGTTTCTTCAATATTGTCGGCCATTATTTTTTATAATTGGAAGAGCGATAATGTGCTTTTAAAGGGAATGGTTATCGGTGCTCTTTCCGTAATCTTTGTTGTTTTGGTTTTGTCGGTTCTTCTTATGACGGGAGGAAGTTTTGCAAAGGAGACCTTTATAGCCCTCTTTGTTTCTCACTCCGTCGTTATGGCGGTCGAGGCTGTAATTACCGGCTTTGCCGTCAAGCTCATGATGAAGGCGAGACCCGACTGGTTTAAAAGGAATTTATAAAAAAATCTTAATTAATTTGATTTTTATCATAGAAGGTAAATTATGAAAAAATATGCTTTTACGTTATTGTTTTTGTTTATTGTAAGCCTTGCAGCTTTTTCTCATGCAATGTTTTTGGAACTTGTAGAGCCCGGAGTTTTTCAGGTGCAGTATGACGGCGGAGGCTTTACACCCGGCACGAAGGTCATCCTTTATTCCGACGGAGGCTTTGATGTAATTCAAGAAGGTGAGGTAGACGATAAGGGTTTTTACCGCTTTGATTCTTCTCTTAAAGTAATGTCGGCAGAAGCTTCTGACGGGGCAGGCCATGTCGCTTATTGGGAAGCAAGCGAAGAAGAAATGTCAGAAGAAGAAACTTCAAAAGAAGTCGAATCTTCCGAAGCCTCTTCCGAGGCTTCTGCAGCAAAACCGAAACGAATCAAAACCAAAAGACCGAGTAAGCTCCCCATAATATTAACAGTTCTAAATACCTGTGCAATTGTTTTTCTCTTCTTTGAATTTAGAACCTTTAAAAAGAAGGTGTTAGATAAAAAGAATTAAAATTAGATTTCTTTATTTTGAAGTTTATATTAGGAGAAGGACAAGACTTTAATTATTCCATATTGGATAGTATTTTGTTTTTCTCCTAATTTTTTATTTAAGTCTTGTCATATTAAAAAAGGCTAGGAGACATAAAAAGCCTCCTGCAAAAAGGAAGACCGGATAAAAAATTCCTGTTGCGGCTATGCTGCTTCCGATAAGCATGCCTATCGGCGAAGATATTTGAATCAGCACGGTATTAAAGGCAAAAAATCTTCCTGAAAATTCGGGGACTACTTTTTTTTTGGTAAAGGCTTGTTGTATGGACATTAAAGAGTCCCATACTAAAACCCGCCGATAGGGCGGATAAGCTTACAATACTGCTAAGTAAAATTACATTAAATAAAAAGTTGTTTTCTCTTAAAAAATAAAAATAAAAACCTAAGATCAAAAAAGAAAGAGACTGCAAAATCAAAGTAAATAATTTTACATTTTTACCTGAAACTTTTTGGGAAGCAAGGCTGCCCAGTATATTCCCTATTCCTATGCCGAAAAAACAAATTGAAGAAAAAAGGGCTAAAAAAGATTTTTCGTCTTTTAAAAAATTATTTATAAAAGCAAAACCTGTCTGCCAATTAAGCGTAAAAACCGTCTTAAACTGATAGGTAAGTATATTCGAAAAAATAGGTGTACAAAAAAAGTTTAAACATGAAGCCAGCAAGGCTAGCCTTAAAAGTTCTTTTTCGCCTAAAACATAGCGGTAACCGTCGAAGATTTTTTTTAACCTTGAATCGGTTTTCTTTTGTTCATCTTTCTTTTTAAAATTATAGCGGATAAAAATTTCGGATAGGGCCGATATAAAAAAACTTAGAGCATTGATTAAAATACAGAGCTCGCAGCCTAAGAGCATCACAAGCCCTGCCGCAAAGATAAGGGCAAGCATCGAAATTAAGCTCCTGCTCATTTCCAAAACCGAATTGGCCTTTTTTAAATTTTCTTTATTTATTATTTCGGGTAAAATTGCCCTGCTTGCCGGTTTAAAGAGGGATAGGCAAAAGCCTTGCGAAACACTTATAAGGCAAAACAAAAATACCTTTAAGTTAAAATTTAAATTTACCGTAATTAAAAATAGAATAAAAATATTTAGAACAAACTGAGCCAAGTCGCTTAAGTATAAGAGCTTTTTTTTATTAAAGCTGTCTACGATTGAACCCGAAAAGAGCGAAAAAACAATTCGTGAAAATTTGGCAGCAGAATAAACAAGGGCAAAATTTATAGGATTATCTGTTTGAAGGGCGACCCAGATAGAAATAGCTACGCTTCCTATCTCGTCTCCTATCAGCGAAGTGATTGTACCGAAATAAATTAAAAATAAATTACGGCCTTCCGTTCTTTTTTGAATTTGCATAAAAGCATTTTAACCTTTGATACCGGATTCGTCAATCCAGTTTTCGAGTTTAAGAGCTTTTATTCTTTTAAATTCTTTTGTATTATTCGTTACCAATATTCCGTTATTGTATAAGACTATTGACGCTATAAGTAAATCGTTGGGCCCGATAATGATACCGTTTTTTTCCTGCTTTGAACGGATGTCTGCATAGGTGTATGCCGCTTCATCCGAAAAAGGCTCAGCTTCAAATTCTTTAAAAAATACTTCAAGTCTTTTCAGATTCTCTTTCTTTTTGATGCTCTTATATGCACCCAATAAAAGTTCAGCCTTTACAATTGCCGGAAGCCTTATCTTAGAAGGAGGAATAGACAAAATTTTATTTTTGATGGATTGATATTTTCCGTTTAAAAAATAAATACAGATATTTGTGTCCAAATAATACATTATAAGAACTCCCTAAGGCTGTCTTCTTCCCATTTCAGCTGTTCCGGTCTTTTAAAGGTTTTATCATCTATCGAGCCGAAAAGATCTATAAATTCTTTGGAGTAGGAAGGCTCAATTTGAGGAAGAATTTTTTCCAATACCCAGCTTGAAATAGATTTGTTTGCATTTTTGGCGGCTTTTTCAATTTTTTCAAAATGACTTTCTTTTACATATAAGGATATCTGCGGCATCCGTCATACCTCCTATTATGTAAATTGTAAAGCTTTTTTATTTAACTGTCAAGTATACTTGCAAGTATACTTGTTATATAAAAATCAGGAATTTAAAATCCCGAGATACCGATTTCGCGGTATTTTAAAGCCGCCGCACAAATCAACTAACCATGAAACTTACCTTGATTTTGTATTAAAGCAAGGAATGTATTAGTAGGTTTTTGTATGGAACCTTGATAGTTTCCAAAATCTTTAACTTATACTTCACCTCTAAATATATATTTAAGTCTATTATACCTTTGAAAATATTTGCATCCAGAACAAAAATACACTGTCAATACCCTTTAAAAACCTTCTCATATATGATATAATACAACCAGTGAGGAAGCAGCTATGAGTACGGCAAACAGAAAATATAAAGATTTAGTCTTCGTTGATCTTTTCTCGGAAGACGAAAAAGCGAAAGAAAACTTTTTATCGTTATATAACGCTTTGCATGGAACAAACCTGCAAATGTCTTGTCCTGTAGAAAATATAAGGCTCGATAATGTCATGTATATGAACATAATAAACGATGTTTCCTGTCTTGTAGACGGTAAAATCATCGTGTTAGCTGAACATCAGTCAACTATAAACGAGAATATGCCCAGTCAACGACTGTACATCCGTGTACAGTCGTTGACTTCGAGTTTTGAGCAAAGCTCAAAACATCGTAAAGCTAAACCCACCGCCCTCCGTGGCGGTTATATAGTATGAGCACTTTTGCAAATAGACGAGGTAGATACAAGGCACAAACAAAAAACACCCGCAGGCGTGCTTTTTGCACGTCGAGGACTGTTTTTTGTGAAGTAACGCAGTAGATACCCGTATATTTGTAAAAGAGGAGGTAATCAATAGTGTTAGTAGCCGAATATGATTACGATACAGACATTGCAGTACAGAGAGAAGAAAGTCTAAGAATTGGAATACAACAAGGAATACAACAGGGTATTGAACAAGGTATTGAACAAGGTATTGAACAAGGTATTGAACAAGGTATTAAGCGAGGCTTTTCCGATGGAGTAATAAAAACAGCTTTAGCTTTTAAGAAAATGGGTATACCGATAGCAAAAATTGCTGAGGGTACAGGGCTTACTCAAGCGGAAATAGAAAAATTATAAATATGCTAGTAGCCGAATATGATTACGATACAGACATCGCAGTACAGAGAGAAGAAAGTCTAAGAATTGGAATACAACAGGGTATTGCAGACGGCTCATACCAAAAAGCCCTTGAAACGGCAAAAATATTAAAGCAGCTCGGTGATTCCGTAAAAAAGATAATACAAGCAACCGGTCTCAGCCAAGAAGAAGTAGAAAACATTTGATCCACCGCCATCCATGGCAGTTCTGATACGGTCGAGGATTTTCAGAAGCGGCATGGATGCCGCCGGTTACATCAGAAGCGATGTTTCGGCAGTGCCGAAACTCGCTGCCAAAAGTGTACAAGGATGTACGCTTTTGGCAATGTAACGCAGTAATTGCCCGCATATTTTCAAAAAATCGCACAAATCAACTAACCGCGGGATTTATTTTGGGTTTGTAATAAAGCGAGAAGTTGACTTTGTTGTTTTTGTATGGAACCTTGATAGTTTCCAAAATCTTTATTTTGTGCTTCACCTCTAAATATTTTCTTAAGTCTATTATATATTTCCTCTGAACCCTTATATTTTTCAGGCATATTTTTTTGTGGAACTAATGAATTTAATTGTTCAGGAGTTGCATCCTTTAAAATACTATCTTTTATTTCACCATATATTTCTAAACTATCTGTTATATGTGGAGTATTGTATGGTAAATCAGTGAAGTCATATTCAAGATTATTATTAAATTCTTCTTTTGGGAAAGCTACATTTTTTAATATAAGTGTATTAACACCAGAACTTATCATATCTGTTGGTAAAATTGTGTTATCAAAAGTAACATTTACAGGACCTCTTGTTCCTCTATATTGCATTTTTGATAGATTACTATTTTTAAATATTATATTTCCAGTAACAGAATTTCCTTCAAAATTCAATAATTTTAAATCTTCTTCAATCATGGTAGTAGTATCTATATTATTTAAAACTAAATTTTGTATTCTTGTTGATCTGGTATCTTTTTTTAATACACTATTCCATTTTTCATCAGTTCTTCTACGAAATTCTAATAATTGGTCTACAGGTAAAGGTTCAGTATTGTTTTGTCCACCATCATATTCTGTAACATTTGGTCCTGGACACTTAAACTCGTCTACATTTAAAAATTTTATACCATTATTAATTTCTTCAATTTTATTTAATCCTATAAGAAGTGGAAGTAAATTTTTTATATTACCTTTTACATACATGTCACCGATAACAAGAGCATCTTTCAACTTTTCATTTTTAATTAGTGTTAATAAATCTGCACTGTCAATATATGGAGCATAAGTATGACCTGAACTGTTAAGATTTTTTTCTTGTAAATCCCTTAATAAAATTTGAATACTTTTTGGTTTATCATTTTTTACAGTTATATTTGTATCTTTTAATATATTTAATTTTCCTGTTTCTATTTCTTTATAAAATTCATTTACATCAAAATAATCTGTTAAAGTGCTTTCAAATGTTACAGGAACATTTACATCACCATCTTTAAAATTCAAAACTGCTTTATTAAGAGCATTGAGTTTAGTTTCTTTTAAAAATTTTGGAGTAATAGGAGTAGATATATATTCCCATTCAATATTTTCGGAATTTCCTTTCGGCTTTTTATCAAAAGTATTTATTTTTAAGTTTGTTGAATCAAAATCAGGCTCTGTTTTTTCTTTTAAATTGTAAGCAATATATTTTGCTATTTCCGTTATTTCTTCATTGGTACATTTCATAATATCTTTTAATGAAATATCGCCGCTGATAGTTTTTATGTTTGCATTTTCATCAAGTGTAATGGCTTGTTTGGTGCTGTCGGCATTTTCGATATTTAAAACACTTAATGCCTTTGCGGCTTTTTTTAATGTATCTTTACTTATTTTGTAAGCGGTGAAGTCCTTATTTTCCTTTTTAAACGATTTTATGGTAAGAGCATCAGTGTTGATTACTATATTATTAGTGCTTTTTTGTGCAAGTTCTTCAATTTCATTTAAGAAGATAGTTCCGCTTGCCTTAATTATATTCCCGCCCGCATCTTTAGTAACATAGATAACCGAATTTCCAATAGTTATTTGTTCTGCCGGTTGGCTTGCTTCCGCTTCCACTACAGCAGAAACTGCCGTATCTTTTTCGATTTTTACCTTTTTTGTAATGCTGTTATCTGTAACATCGGAATATGTTATGCCGCCTATAATAAGCTCTTTAACCTTATAGCCTGTATTTGCGGAAAGCTTAAAGGTCAGCTCGCTTCCCTTATCAACCTTTCCATCAGTTGGAAGAGCGGGGCTTACGTCGATTTTGCCGCTTGAGGGTTGGGTTACTGTAATTTTATATTTTGTTACTGAACTCGGGGGGGGGGCGATGGACGGCTTTTCGGTTTTTTTAGATGTGTCAACATTTTGATCGCAGCCCGATAAAAACACGGCAATTAAAACAGCCGTAAACAAAAACATCTTTTTCCTCATAAAATAATCCTCCAAATTTTTTTGGTAAGTAAATCTAAAACCTGTTTTTTTACTACATATCTACTATTTTAACCGCTTTTTTATAAATTGTCTAGTGTCCGCAAGTATACTTGATATATAAAAATCAGGAATTCAAAATTCCGAGATACCGATTTCGCGGTATTTTAAAGCCGCCGAAGCGCCTTATGTTTTCAGAAGGGATTTGGGCATCGATTAAAAGGTCTTTTTTGCTTTTAAAAAAGTCTTGGGAAAAGAGGGCGAAGGCGGTTTTGGAAGCTCCGCTTACCTTGCTGAACATGGACTCGCCTATAAAGACCTCGTTTATGTAAAGCCCGTAAAAGCCGCCTGCCAATTCGCTGCCTTGCCAAGCTTCGACGGAATGGGCAAAACCCAGCTTATGAAGGAGTCTGTAAGCTTGAAGCATATCATCTGTGATCCAAGTTCCCTTTTGTCCCTCTCTTTTTATTAGGGCACAGTTTTCTATAACCTCATCAAAGGCCGTATTTTGGGTTATCCTAAAATCGGCTTTTTTTATTTCTCTTTTTAATCGGGACGGAATATGAAAAGAATTCTTGTCGATAACAAAGCGCAAAGAAGGGGAAAACCAGATGATAGGATCTTCTTCCGAAAACCAAGGAAAAAAAGAATGTTTATAGGCCGAAAGAATCATGCCGGGTGAAAGGTTCCCTCCCGATATTACCTCATCATCTTGGGATTTTTGAATATAATCTTCTTCACCGAAAGCCTTATTAAAATCAAAAAAGTCATCGCTTTCAAGCCAAGGAAAATCCTTTTGGCCTCTTTTTAAGAGTATTTTTTTTTCATCGGAACTTAAAAGCGATAATGAAGAAAAACCGGTCAACATTGTTTTTAAGTATTAAGCCGTTTATTTTACGCTTAAAACCAAATAAGGTTTTTTCATCTTATCCCCGATACGGCATTTTACGGAGCTTCCCTTCTTTGTTTCTCCGAAAAGAATCATGTCGGTTAAGGGCGTTACAAATTCGTCTTCGACAAGGCGGGCCGCATTGCGGGCTCCGAATTCTTCCGAATAGCCTTTTTCGGCTAAAAGGTCTATAACGTCTTCTTCAAGCTCAAGCGAAATTTCTTTTTCGGCAAGTTGGCTGCTTATTTTTTCTACCTCTTTTTTGATGATGAGACTCATAACCTGCATCGTAAGAGGTCCGAATTTTATGATTGCATCAAGTCTGTTTCTGAACTCTGGGGTAAATGTCTTTTCGACAGCCTCATCCACTGCCGATTCCGAAATGCGCTCTCCTCCGAAGCCTATCAAGGGTTTTCCTATGTTTGAAGAGCCTGCATTGCTTGTCATAATAAGAATTATATTGTTAAAGGCTGCCTTCCTTCCCTGATTATCCGTGAGGGTTGCATAATCCATAATCTGTAATAGAATGTTGTAAATGTCGTGGTGAGCCTTTTCTATCTCGTCCAATAAAAGAACCGCATTCGGTGTTTTTTGTACAGCTGCGGTTAAAAGGCCGCCCTCTTCAAAACCTACGTAGCCCGGGGGCGAACCTATGAGGCGGCTCACCGTATGCTTTTCCTGATACTCGCTCATATCGAAGCGGAGGAGAGGAATCCCCAGCTCTTCGGCGAGGGTTTTAGCGAGCTCCGTCTTACCGACACCCGTGGGGCCTACAAACAAAAAATTTGCAACCGGCTTATCCTTGGAACGGAAGCCTGCACGGGATCGCTTTACTGCCTTGGTAACGCCTTCAATAGCCGGGCTTTGGCCGAAGATTTTCTTTGAAAGAATCTCTTCAAAACGCCTGAGCTTTTCCGTCTCGTTTACCGAAACCTTCTGCTCCGGTATCCTTGCAGCCTTTGCAACAATCTTGTCTATATCCGAAAGGCTTACCGCAGGCAAAGCTTCTTCGGCGTTTTCTTCGGTTTCTTCAGTATTTGACCCTCTCTCTTTGTCTGCCCTGATTTTGATCAGAGCTCCGGCCTCGTCTATAAGGTCTATAGCCTTGTCGGGTAAAAATCTGTCTCTTATATGAAGGGCCGAAAGATGAACTGCCGATTCCAAAACCTCATCGCTGTAATGCACCTTATGAAACTTCTCGTAGCTTTCTTTAAGGCCTTTTAGTATCTTAACGGCTTCTTCTTCGCTTGGTTCTTCAATGTCTATTTTTTGAAAACGCCTTGCAAGAGCAGCATCCTTTGTAAAATGCTTATTGTATTCTTCAAAGGTTGTAGCTCCGATGCAGCGCACCCTTCCATTAGACAAGATCGGTTTTAAAAGGTCAGGGGCTTCAATTCCGCCTCCGCCTGAGTTTGCGTTTACCACGGTGTGAATTTCATCTATAAAAAGAATAGCATTTTTTTCTCTTGAAATCTCGGATATGATCCGTTTAAGCCGCTCTTCAAAGTCGCCCCTGAATTTTGCTCCGGCCAAGAGATCCGAGAGACTTAAGCTGTATATATTTGCATTCTTTAAAAAGCTCGGAACCTTGTTTGCCGTAATTCTTTGGGCAAGCCCTTCAGTTATAGCCGTTTTTCCGACCCCTGCTCCGCCTACATGGAGGGGATTGTTTTTTTGCTTGCGGCATAAAATTTGAACAGTTCTTTCTATTTCTTCTTCCCTTCCGATGATGGGGGAAAGCTTGCCCTTGCGGGCTTTTTCGGTTAAATTCACCGTAAATCGTTCAAGATAAGTTTTTTGTGCCTTGTTTTTGTCGTGTTCGGGAGCGTTTTTTTCTTCGGCTGCTTGAGGTTTATGTTTCGAGTTTTCTTTAATGTTTAGGTCTGCCTCAGCATCTTCGGCTTGCTCATAGGCACTCTTGGTTTTACCGTCATCATAAAAGTCGGGGCTGCTTACAAGCTGCAAAAGCCTTAGGCGGTCTATCCCGCTTTTCTTCATAAAAAAAGAACAATGATTTTTTTCCTCATCCATAAGGCTCACTATTATGTCGTTAATGCCTATAACCGGTTTTTCGGCAGCATTGCAGTTTAAAATCGCCCTTTCAAAAACATTTTGTAAGCCCACAGTCTGAATGGGTTCAGCCTGATTATTTTGTGTTCTCAGCGGAATCTTGTTTTCAAGGTAGGTGTTTAGGTTATCGTGGATATATCCCAAATCCGAACCTGAAAGGGTAAAAAGCTCTAAGGCCTTAGGATTGAACATAATAGCCCACAAGAGGTGCTCCGGAGTAACAAATTCATGATTTCTTTTTTTTGCGTCTTCCACAGCATCTTGAAAAATGCGTCTGACAGTTATACTTACCGTAAAATTCATACCTTTTCAACCTTGCATTGCAGCGGAAAATTATTATTCTTTGCTGCCGTTAATACTTGAAAGCACTTTGTTGTTGCTATGTCATATACATAGATTCCGACAGATGCTTGTCCCGTTTTGTGAACCTTAAACATCAATGTCTCGGCCTCTTCAGGCGACTTATTGAATATAGAAATAAGGACGGCCACAACAAAATCCATAGGGGTAAAGTCATCATTAAGAAGAATGACCCTATAATTTTCCGGTTCTATAAATTTTTCAGATATAATAGTCCCCTTTTGGGTTTGTTTTTTCAGTTCCATATATATAAAGTACTGTAAAAATCCATATTTTACAAGTAATTTTTTGTTTTTTTGATAATATTCATTAAATAAGATAAGAATTTTATAAAAATTTTCGATATATTTGCAAAAAACTAAAAAGAATATTGATATTTTAATATAATGTGCTATACTGTAAGGCAATGAGTTGTAATAATTGTGAAATAAAAAAGATAAAACCTATAAGTATCGGCAGAAAAAATGCTGTTATGGAAAGGATTTTTGATCTTATATATACCAAATCATCCTTTTTGCTTTTAGGGCATAAGCACGCCGATGAGGATTGTATATCCTCTGTTGTTGCTTTCGGCCTTTTTTTACGCAAATTCGGTAAGACCGTAAATATTTTTTTGGAGGATTTTGTTCCCGATAACCTGTCTTTTTTTGCGGATATTTGCAGATACAATTCTATTTCTTTGTTTGTTAAAGATGTTACTGAAAAGATAAGTCCTGATGTTGTCGTGATTTTGGATACCCCTAAGCCCGATATGATAGCTTCAAATGATGATATTGAAGTTTTTTTAAAGGACAAAAAACTGCCTAAGGTTGAAATTGATCATCACTTTGCCGCGGATGCGGACTATTCAGGCGATGTGGATTATAGACTCACATTGAGGGCTTCAAGTACCTGCGAAATAATAGGACAGATCTGCTTAAAACTCGAAAAACGCCCGGAGATTCTTAAAAAATACGGTATAAATGAGTTATATTCCCGAAACATAGTTCTTGCTATGCTTACAGGCATGATCGGGGATGCTAAAATGGGAAATTATCTTTTTAAGCGGCGTGATAAGGCTTTTTATAATTATTTTTTAAAAAAGTTCAATTCTATTCTTCATGAGCAATTTAATGAAGGTTCTAAAAACATAAGTTCCGTAAATGAGATTGTGGATGTGATGGAAAAACTTTCAGATGAAGATGCAAGGCTTTATGAGTCAATAATGAAAAATGCTTCATATGACGGCCGTGTCGGCGTTATAATTTTAGACGAAAAACAGTCCAATGCTTTAAGCTCGGGTATTGATTATAATCAATTTTTGGGTGTTATAAAACGTGCTACCGATAATATTGCCGAAAAGGTCGGCGGAGTAGGTATCTCGGCATACTTTGATCCTGCGGAAATCTCCGATAAAATTCAGCTTAGAATAAGGGCATCAGGAGATGTAAAGGGAATTGATTTAAGGCCTATTTTAAGTGAATTTAGTATTACGGACGGCGGAGGCCATCCCGGTGCAATAGGTTTTAGGTTCCCCAGAACGGAAATAAAAGACCTTCCCGGTTATGTAGATAAGATTTCCAAAAGAGTTAAAATCCTTATTCCGCAATCATGACGCAAAAAATAAACTATGACAGGCTCATGCAGGAGACTATAAAAAATTTGGGCTCAAGCGATAAAACTCTCCTGCTCCATTCCTGCTGTGCACCTTGCAGTTCTTCCGTTATATTAAAGCTCGCTCCTTTTTTTAAGATTACTATTTTCTATTATAACAGCAATATAGACACTTCCGAAGAATATGAAAAAAGGGCCCAAGAGCAAAGGCATCTTATTTCAATATATAATGAAGAAAAGCTCTCTTCTCATAAGATAGAGATAATAAAGGAAGATTATGACCCGCAGGAATTCCATAAAATTGCTGAAGGTTTGGAGGATTGTCCTGAAGGCGGGGAAAGATGTATGAGATGCTACCTTTTAAGGCTTAAAAAAACGGCCGAAAGGGCTAAAAAGGACGGGTTCGATTTTTTTTCCACAACCCTGTCGGTAAGTCCCTTAAAAAATGCTGAAAAACTTAATGCTATCGGTCTTTCTCTCGAAGACGAAAATTGCAGATGGCTCACCTGCGATTTTAAAAAACGGAACGGCTACCTTGACTCCATAAATTTAAGCAAAAAATACGGCCTTTACAGACAGGATTACTGCGGCTGCGTTTACTCCAAGCGATAAAAATTTAATTATTTATCCTTTAAATTCAATTTTTAGAATTGACTATATATGTAATTCCTGCTATAATAAAACCCAAAGTAATCAATCTATTGACTAAAAATAATAGGAGGTCAAAAGTGAAACTTGAATTAGGTATTATACCCATTAACGACATGAAATTTGGCGACAAAACAGCTGTTAATGGAACATGCCTTGAAGTAAACAAAGCTGAACTTGAGGCTCTTATCAAGGAAGATCCGCTTGTAACCGGTGTTGAATTGCACATTGCAAAGCCCGGCGATGAGACACGAATTATCCCTGTAAAAGATGTTCTTGAACCCAGATGCAAGGTAGAAGGCAGCGGAGTTTGCTTCCCCGGTTTCTTTACCGGTGAAGAGGCTGTTGTTGGAGCAGGTAAAACCCACGTATTGAAGGGTGCTGCTGTAGTTACAACCGGAACCGTTGTAGGTTTTCAGGAAGGTATCATCGACATGAGCGGCCCGGGTGCTGAATATACACCCTTCTCAAAGACCGTTAACCTCGTTGTTGATTGCAAGATTCAGGACGATGTTACCCGTGCTATCAAAGAAAAGGCCTTACGCCTTATGGGCTTAAAAACAGCCCGATATCTCGGAGAAGCTGCTAAAAACGTAAAACCCGCTTCTGTAGAAACCTACGAAACACTTCCCTTCGTAGAGCAGGCTAAGCAATATCCCAACCTTCCCAAGGTAGGCTATGTTTATATGCTCCAGAGCCAGGGTCTTTTACACGACACCTACTACTACGGTATCGACGTAAAGCAGATTCTTCCCACAATCATGTACCCCACAGAAGTTATGGACGGTGCAATCGTAAGCGGTAACTGCGTTTCTGCATGCGATAAAAACCCGACCTATGTTCACCAGAACAGCCCCATTATCCATGAACTCTACAAGAGACACGGAAAAGATATCAACTTCATGGGTGTAATCGTTACAAACGAAAACGTAACTCTTGCAGACAAGGAAAGATCTTCTAACCTTTCCGCAAAATTGGCCGAAATGCTCGGCTGCGATGCAGTTATCGTTTCTGAAGAAGGTTTCGGAAACCCCGATGCCGACTTGATCATGAACTGCCGCAAGATCGAAGAAAAGGGTATCAAAACCGTTCTCGTAACCGACGAATATGCCGGTCAAGACGGTGCAAGTCAGTCTCTTGCTGACTCAAACCCCTTAGGAAATGCAGTAGTTTCTAACGGAAACGCAAACGCTGTTGTAAAACTTCCCCCGATGAAAACCATCATCGGAGATGTAAAGCAGGCAAACGTTATTGCAGGTGCTTGGGACGGAAGTTTACATGCCGACGGAACAATTGAAGCTGAAATTCAGGTTATTACCGGTGCTACAAACGAGCTCGGATTCTGGAATCTTAGCGCAAGAGGAATATAAGGAGTTAAGCTATGAGTAAAGTAATTGTTCATTATATCAATCAGTTCTTTGCCGGAAAGGGCGGAGAAGACATGGCTGACTACAAACCGGAGGTTATTGACGGAACAGCAGGTCCCGGTGCCGGAATTCAGGGTGCCTTGGGAGATACAGGAAAGATCGTCAAGACCATTATCTGCGGTGATAACTATTTTAACGAGCACGAAGAAGAAGCTCTTGCCTTTGTTAAGAAGGTTCTTACAGATGCTAAAGCCGATCTTCTTATTGCCGGTCCCGGATTTAACGCCGGACGATACGGTATGGCTTGCGGTAACGCAGCAAAGGTTGCCTTTGAGCTCGGCATCCCCGCTATTTCAGGTCTCTATGAAGAAAACCCCGGTTATGATGTATTCAAAGCCTTTATGTATACAATCAAGACAGGCAACTCTGCTGTAAGCATGAGAGAAGCTGTTCCTGCTATCGGAGCTTTGGCTAAAAAACTTTTGGCAGGCGAAAAAATTTGCTGCCCCGAAAAAGAAGGTCTCTTACCCAGAGGCGTACGCCAAAACTACTTTGCAGAAGAAAGAGGTGCAAAGAGAGCTGTTGATATGCTCATAAAGAAGATTAAGGGTGAAGAGTTCGTAACGGAATATCCGATGCCCGTATTCGACAGAGTACCTCCTCAGCCTGCTGTTAAGGATATTTCCAAGGCAAAGGTTGCATTGGTAACCTCAGGCGGTGTTGTACCCAAGGGTAACCCCGACCACATCGAAGCTTCAAACGCTTCACACTACGGCGAATACTCAATCGCAGGTATGGCCGCTCTTTCATCAGCCGACAGCGAAACAGCTCACGGCGGATACGACCCGACCTATTGTAACGCAAACCCCAACCGAGTTCTTCCGGTAGACGTTTTGCGTGACATGGAAAAAGAGGGAAAGATCGGAAAGCTTCATGACAAGTACTATACAACGGTAGGAAACGGTACCGCTGTAAAGCGCTCAAAGAAATTTGCCGAAGAATTTGTTCAGAAACTTGTGAACGACGGAGTGCAGGCTGTAATTCTTACCTCCACGTGAGGCACATGTACTCGTTGCGGTGCAACGATGGTTAAAGAAATCGAGAGACATCTCCCGGTAGTACATATTGCAACTGTTGTTCCTATCTCAAAGACTGTTGGTGCAAACAGAATTGTGCCGGCCGTAGCTATTCCTCACCCGCTCGGTGATCCTAAAATGAACGATGCAGATGAGAAAAAACTCCGCCGCGCCCTTGTTGAAAAAGCATTAAAAGCTCTTGAAACACCCGTTTCCGAGCAAACCGTTTTTTAATTTAGCTTTTTAAACTAAAAAGCCCCCTTGTCTTTAGAGCCAGGGGGCTTTTTTTATGATTTTAATTGAAAATTAGTTTTTATATAGTATTTTTTTTTAGAATATGTTACACTTAATGCGGAGGGATTTTATGTCTTACTCTTCCTTAGAAAAGAAAATGAATAATCTGACTATCGAACAACAACAATCTGTCTTTGATTATATTAATTTCTTGTTATATAAGAATAATGCTAATAAAAAGAAAACTGTCTATAGAACCCCGGGTGGTTTGAAAGGCTCTTTTTATATGTCGGATGATTTTGATAAAACGCCTGAATGTTTTGAAGGATATATTTAATGTATTTGCTCGATATACATACCCTGTTATGGTTCTTAAATGATTCTCCTAAATTGTCAAAGAGAGCTCTTGAGATAATAACCACAGAGGGTAAAATTTTTTTTAGTATTGTTTCACTATGGGAAATAGCAATTAAGAAGACTATAGGGAAACTTGATTTGGATTCTTCCATTTCGGAGATTGAAGCTTTATGTTATGAAAAAGATATTTCACTTATACAAATTAAAGCAAAACATCTGGATAAAATAATAGAGCTTCCAAATATACATAGCGATCCTTTTGATCGTCTAATTATTGCACAGTCTATAATTGAAAATCTTATTCTTATTACAAAAGATATAAATATTCCTCATTATCCTGTTAAAACTGTGTGGTAGTCATGCAGTCTATTAATTTAATATCTTTCCCTGAACCGATTTTAAGAAGACGGGTGAAAAAATCGTCTTCATCTTCGGTGTGGGCAATCTCAAAAATTATCTTTTCTTGAGAACTTCCTAAAATCTTGTTTCTTTCGCTGCGGTAGCGCTTAACGGTTTCTACATCCATTCCGGCTTCTATTTCGTCTATGAGCATGATATCGGCTTCCTTTGCACGGGCAAAAAGTTTTAGGGCGAGGAGTTTTTTTCTCATGCCTCCTGAAATATTTTTTGCGTTGTCTTCGAGGATAAAATTTAAAAGCTCTTCATCGGTTTTTGTTTTTGAAAAATCCCATGTCTTTAAAAAGCTTGTGATATCTTTCGCTGTAAGGCCCGTTTTTATAACTTCAAAATATTTTTCGATTGTTTCATTTAAAATGAACTCATCCTGACTTATATAAAGAATTTTATGCTTTTTAAATTGAGATGAGTATTCCTTTATATTTTTCCCATTGATGAGGATCGAACCGCTTGAAGCTTCAAGAAGACCCGCTAAAAGTTTTAAAAGAGAGGACTTTCCGCTTCCGTTTTTGCCGCAGATTTTTACCTTATCTCCCGGATGAAAAGTCATATTGAAATTATTTAATAGAGGCGCGGGGCTTTGGGCGGTTTTTGGTTTTTCATCATTATCCTGATTATAGCAAAAGGAAAAATTTTCGAATGCAAGGGATTGCAATGTTTCCCATTTTAAAAATTTTTCTTCCGAATCTTTTTTGCCGAGTTTTAGTATTTCTTCTATGTGCTCAAATGCGGGAAGATTTGCATAAAAGGACGATATCAGCTGCTCGGTCTGGGTGCTGAAAGAAAATATCATGTTCGAGATAAAAAACAAAAACAATAAGTCTCCTGCCGAAGTGTTTTTACCTAAAACTATAACCAAGGATAGGGCGAGGAGGGTAAAAACCATGTTGATGTTTGTCAAAAGATTTTTTAAAAAGACTTGGGTAAAATCGTTTTTGCGGGCAATCTTGATAAAATTTTTAAGCAGTTTTTCATGTTTTTCTTCAATGTAGCCTTCCAAATCGTTTGTTTTAAAGAGTTCTATCGAATCAATAAAGTAGTTTGTAAGGGCGTTAGTTTTTTTTAATTCTGCATTTACGTTTTGAGAATTCTTCTTTATGGTTTTTCTCGCCGCTAAAGAAATCAAAAAGCCTGCACCCGACATAATAAGGAGTAAAGCGCTCAAGGCGGGGTTTAAGACTGAAACAAAAATTAAAAATAGAGCAAGCATTAAAAGATTTGAAAAGATCTTGATTCCGAAAAGCGTGAGATTTGAAAAAACGCTCATGGTATCATTGAATAAAATATTTTTAATCTTTTCCCTTCCTGTATTGCTTATCTTTTGAAAAGGAGCATTTGCGATGCTCTTAAAAATATTATTCCTGACACGTAATAAGATTATTCCGCCCGCCTTGTCCAATAATTGATACCAAAAAACATTTAAAAAGTTTCCTGCCAATAAACAGCATGTATATAAAAAAATGTATAGACCAAAGGTTCCGCCTCCAATTCCTTCCCTTGTTTTATCGATGAAGAGTTTAAAAAGGAGGGGGAGGGTTATTTCAACGCAGGCAAGGAGGATGGTTAAAAAATATATGAGGGAAACAAGGGGTTTGTTTTCTTTCCAAATTTCTTTGCAGTATTTAAAAAATAGTTTCATGTATTCCTCACTTTATACGTTCTTTGTACGTCTGATATCAAAAAGAGCATTATACCCGTAAAGACGCTTTAATGGAAGACAGTTAAAAATTACATATACTTTGTTGGTTTATTGACAGCTTCCGCTCTTGTAGACAAATTTTCACTTTTAGTGTATCATCTTAAGATACTTTTTTTTGAGGAAAAAGATGGATTATATTGAAAGTCTTTTTAATAAGAATTTTTTGGAATATGCAAGTTATGTTATCCGCGACAGGGCCATTCCCGACCTTGAGGACGGTTTAAAGCCCGTTCAAAGGAGAATTTTACATTCTCTTTTTGAGATGGATGACGGGAAGTTTCACAAGGTGGCAAACGTTATCGGTCACTGTATGAAGTACCACCCTCACGGTGATGCTTCCATAGGAAACGCCCTCGTGGTTCTTGCCTCAAAAGAACTTTTTATAGATACTCAAGGGAACTTCGGAAATATTTTTACAGGCGATGAGGCATCCGCTCCACGATACATAGAGTGCCGCGTAAACGAATTTGCAAAGACCATCTTTTATAATCCCCATATAACCGATTATACCGTTTCCTATGACGGAAGAAACAAGGAGCCCTTAGCCTTTAGGGCCAAGCTCCCCGTAGTGCTTGCGATTGGAGCCGAGGGTATTGCCGTAGGTATGTCCACAAAGATTTTGCCCCACAACATCCTCGAAATAATAGAAGCAGAAAAAGCTTTTTTAAGCGGAAAATCCTTTGCTCTTTTCCCCGACTTTCCCACGGGAGGCTTGATCGATGTTTCGGAATACGAGGACGGCTTGGGCAAGGTATTGGTTAGGGCCAAGCTCGACACCTCCGACGAGAAAAGAATAGTAATAAGGGAACTTCCCTTCGGCAGCACTACCGAAAGCATGATTAACTCCATAGAGACTGCTTCAAAGGCCGGAAAGGTTAAGATTTCCGAAATAAGCGACTACACGGGCGAAAAGGTCGAGATTGAGTTAAAGCTCCCCAGAGGGGTTTACTCGGCCGATGTGGTCGATGCCCTCTATGCCTTTACCGAATGCGAGCAGTCGATTCCCTGCAACCTCTTGGTCATAAAGGACAACCTTCCCGTTCAAATTACCGTAACCGATATAATAAAATATCACGCCAAGCAGCTGGTTCAGATTTTAAAGGACGAGCTTGAATACGAAAAAGCCATGCTGACAGACCGCCTCCACTTCCGCACCCTTGAGCGCATTTTTATAGAAGAGCGCATATACAAAAAGATTGAAACGATGAAGACGGCCGAAGGAGTTATCAATGCGGTTATCAAGGGCTTTGTTCCCTTTAAAAAGGAATTAATCCGTGAGGTAACCGAAGATGATGTAGACAAATTGCTTAAAATCCCAATCCGACGCATCTCTCTTTACGATATAAACAAAAACCGTGAAGAAGTTAGAGAAATAAATAACCGCTTAAAAGAAATTGCCAAACTATTGAAGAACTTAAAAGGCTATGCTATTTCGGTTTTGGACGGAATTGCGGCCAAGCTTCCGGCAGAGGAATTTAAACGCAAGACCGAAATTACGGGCTTTACAAAGGTTGACGTAAAAGAAGCCGTAACAAGGGATACCGCCCTCCGATACGATGAAGAAACAGGCTATCTCGGTACCTCCGTTACCACAGGAAAAGAGATCTTGCGTGTCAGCCCCTATGACCGTATCTTTATTTTGAGGAAGAGCGGTGTTTATACCGTTATGGATGTGCCCGACCGCGTCTTTGTCGATACGGGAATGTGGTACTGCGGTTTTGCCGAAAAAGAAGAACTTTCGAAGGTTCTTTTTACGGTAATTTACCGCGATTCCAAGACAAAGTACGCCTATATAAAGAGGGCGAGGGTAGAAGGCTACATCCTAAACAGAGACTATCTTTTTGCCCCCGATAATACCGAGGTGCTTTTTGCAAGCACCAAACCTAAATTTTCTTTTAAGCTCAACTATGCGCCGAAACCGCGCGTAAAAAAGATAGAAGAAGAATTTAAGGCCGACTCCTTTGCCGAGAAGGGCTTAAAGGCTCAGGGCGTGCGTCTTTCGTTACGCGAAGCTCTTTCTGCCGAAGAACTTACAGAAAAAAAATCCCTGATTAAAAAGGCCCAAGAGAAGAAGACAGAGACTTCTGCAAAAGAAAAGAGCAGCTCGGCTTCCTCATCGAAAAAGTCTGAAACAAAAACGGCCTTAAAAAAAGATTCTTCCGTAAAAGAGAAAAAAGAAACTTTAAAGAAACCTAAGGCAGCCAAGAAAAAAGCATCCGATAAATAAAGAAGCTCTTAGTCAAGAAACAAGATTCTCTTGATTTCATCCAACAGCATTAGCTGCTTTTCGGCCATGGCGATACCTTCTATTGCGGGATCATAGCGTTTGTCTATCGTTAAAATTTCTTTCCAAAGATCGATCGCATTTTGATAGTTTTTATTGTTGTACTCTTTTAAGCCCTCAAGATATAGCTTTTTTACGGTACTAAGTTTTTCGTCTCTCTTATCCTGACCTAAAAGCAGCTTTACACCGACGCTTATACGGCTTATATTTGTAATCTGGCTTGATAGATCGAGGGTATAATTTGCAGAAATTTGAACACCGGAAAGATTGACCTCTCCTCCCAAAGTAAATCTAGGGTTTCCTCCATTAATTCCGATACCTGTCAGAAGATTAAAATATTGTGTGATCGAAAACATAAATCCTAAACTTCCGTAAGGAAATCCGGAATTTTTTATGTTTACAACATTTATTCCCTGATTTAAATCTATTCCGAACAAAAAGAAATCTACAGGCCGATACGCAAAGCCCAGGGATATATATGAAGGAGGTATTTCTCCTTTTATGGGAGCCCCGAAATTTTTTAAGCTAAGGCCGAAATAAAAATTAGGCTCATCACTGTAAAAACTTTTTGTAACATTGGCTCTTATCATTATTCCAAAATCACCAAGGACTGCATATCCGTTTTGTTGTGCAGCATTTTTGTACTGTTTTTCCGGATTATCTAAATCTGCCGCTTCTCCCTGCCCTGAAAAAGGAGGCATAGACCTTATTCCTGTTTTTATGCTTCCGCCGAGGCTTACACCTTTAAAATCATAGCCGGCAAAAAAATTATAGGCTATATTAGCGGTTAAAAATGTTTCGCTGTAGTAGCCAGATGCCTTTTTTTCTCCTAATGTGCCATATTCCGTAAAAGGGATATAAAAACACCTGAGTGATGTTCCCCAGCCTAAATGATTTTTTCTTTGGGTATAACCCGCGGTTTCGAGCTTAGAATCGGCTATCCAGCTGTTGTGCAAAACGTTTATCTCGGTTTCTTTTAAAAGAGCACTTGCGGCCGGGTTTGAATCAAAAAAGCTTATATCGTTGGAAAGAGCCGTAAAGCTCCCTCCGAGCCCTTCAAATCGGCCTCCGGATGGAATTAACAGGGAACGAAAAGCTGTTTCTCCTTCAAATTTTTGTGTGAATATATCGAAGATTGACGATACGCCCGAATAAAAATTTGAAATATCGGCACAAAAAAGGCTTGTTTTTGAAAAAATGAGAAAAATAGCTATGCAAACGGCTTGAAAAATTCTCTTCATATTTATACTATTATATATGAATTTCGGATTTTTTTTAAGCAGTTTTTAGAGATTTTTGTTAAAAAAAAGTATAAAAAGCCGAAAATTGATATAGGAGTTTTTTGTACAGATGACTTTTTAAGTTCATCTAATTAAGGTTTGGTAAATTTGAATAAAAAGGTTTTTGTTACGGTTATTTTTATATTTTCTCTCTATATAGCGGTCTTTTCAAAGGGAACTGCCGAAAAAGATTATGCTGCGGCCAGATCTCTTTTGGAAGAGTCGAAAAATACTGCGGCCTTGCAGAATATAGTTGATGTTATTGAAGATAAGCCCGAATCAATGGAAAACGGAATAAGCCTTGCCCGTAAAACGATGAAAAACCAAGCCGAATTTCAAAAAGCATTCCATGAACTTATAGAGCTTCTAAAGGTAGATCCTAACAACAACTTAAAAAGAATTGCCATAATAGATAAGATGGAAATTTTGGAATCCGATATGGATCCCGAACTTAGGGATTTTTTGTACAGGGTAAAAACTTCCTCATTCTATGCTATTTACCGTATAAAGTTTAATGAAATCATGAATGAAGGTATAAAACTTATAAAAGAAAAAAAATATAATGATGCGTCTTCTGTCTTTGTCAAAGGTTTTTCGATGTATGACGGTGATGCAATGAGCGAAGATGAAAATAACCGAATAAGCAGTGTTTTGAAAAAAGAATTTGATTTGATTAAAGCCGATACAAAAAAATATGAAGAAGCTTATTCTAAATTTATTTCCGATGTTAATAAATATGGAACAAAGGCTTTTTCTTCATCGGTATCTTCTATCGGAAACGAACTAAGTGCTTTGAAAAATTCTTCAGACAGGCTTAGGGATATTACCGGTTCATTGGTTAAATCGGGTGCACTTTTAAAACAGATTTATTTAAATGAAAGGACCAGAAATGCTGAGGCCGAAGAAAGTATTTTGCCATTTGCATACCGCTTAACCAAGGGAAGGGATTCTGCAAAAGAGTATGAAGGTGTTGAAGGTGCTATGGAAGCCGGTGTTTATGATCCGCTTTATTCTTTGGCTGACAGACATTGGCAGGAAATTAAAAAGCTATGGTTTGAATCCTGCGATACATTTAATTTTGAAAACGATATATCTATAGAAAAAAATCTATCTCTACTTGATTTTCATTTAAAAAGTTTGACCGGAATTTATTCCGTTATTAATACACGCTCAGGCTCGCGATTCGGAAAGGTTGTTGATTCCCAAGATAAAAAAAGAAATTCTTTGGCCGAGCTTAACAAAATCATGGATTCCGCAAAAAAATATTATAGCCGCTTTTTGATTATGCGAACAAAAATACAGCCTGTTCCGGCTTCTTATACGGGCAGCTCCGATGAATTAAGAAATTCTGAAAATTCTAAAATTAAGAATTTAAAGGCTGAAATTCAAGAATTGGATTTTATGATTTCATCGGTTAAAAAGCTCTCCGAGTCTTCGATGCCTCATATTGCAAACGATCTTGCCAAAGAACAAGAAGCTTTAGATGTTAAAAATAATTTATTGTTAAGCAATTTGAACAAAAGCCGTCTTATGTGCTATGACGAAATTGCAATTATAAATAATCGATCCGCAAACCGTGCCTTTGATGAAACAAAAGAAAGATATGAAATCTTTTCATCGGCTCAAAAAGATAACGATAAAATATCTCCCGGAGAGGCCAGAAAAGAGCTCATAAGTTTAAGAGAAATTATAAAATTGGATCTTAGGATTTTAAATAATTTTGTTAAAGATGCGGACCCTGCAATTTCGGCATCAAGTAAAATTTTTGAAGAAAACAAAAACGGGGTTGAAAAAACAATTGCATCCCTCAAAGAGCTGTCCGGTGTCATAGATTCTGATTTGGCATTAACAGAGTCGACTCTTTTAAAAATACAGTTAGCAAAAAATGAAGCCGATTTAAGATTCGAGGAAGCAAAAAGAAATTTGGCCTCAGGTAATTTTGCTGCTGCAAGACGTAACATAGAATTATCCCGAACAAGAACAAACGATGCCTTGCAATTTGAAGAAAACCCTGAATACAGAAGTTTTACCGATATTAGACTTGATCAGCTTGGTAAGGATATTAATGATGCCGAAAACGCTGTAGTTGTTAAAGATGTCCGTGCTTATTTGGAAAAGGCAAAAAAAGATTATTTTAATACCGAGTTTATACGAGCCGAAGAAGCCTTGACTGCGGCACGCAGCCGTTGGGCTGTTACAAATGTTGAACCCAACGAAGAGATTGAAAACTGGCTGGCAATAGTAAATACTGCAGGAACATTAAAAACGGGAAGATCTATTCCGGCTTCAGCTCCTCTTTATCCTCAAATGATTCAGCTTTTAAATAATGCCAATCAGTTATATTTGGAAGCCGAAGAAAAAATAAAAGCCGGTCAGAAGACTTCTGCTTTAAATAATTTAAATCAGGCTAAGGATAATATACGCCAGGTATTGTTAATATTCCCTTATAACGAAATTGCAGGTCAGTTAAATTTAAAAATAGATAAACTGACAGATCCGGTAAACTTTAATGAACAGTTTAAGCGTAAGGTTCAAACTATAAGAGCCGAGTACAAGCGTAATTCTCAAAAGTCTTATAGCGACTTATTGGACTTGTACGGAATAGATAAAAACTTTCCGGGGCTTGCCGGATTAAAAAATGAGGTTGAAATTTACCTTGGTCTTAAATTGCCTCCTCCCAACTTAAAAGCAATAGCCGAATCTTCCAATCTTACAAAATCAGCTCAGGCAATATACAGATCCGGTGACAGGCTTTCGTTCCCTATTGCCCTTCAGCAGTTGGATACAGCTATTAAATTGGATCCGCAAAATGTTTCTGCAATACAATTGAAGGACTCTATACAAATGAGTATGGGAGGTGCTGCCGTTGTAGTACTCTCGGCTTCCGATGAAGCACAATATCAGCAAGCCGTTGCCGAACTTCAAAAAGGAAATAAGGTTATAGCGGCTGCATTGGTTGAACAGCTTATGCAAAGCCGAAATGCCAGAAATTCGGCAAAGGTTAGAGAATTAAAAAAGAGGATAGATGCATTACTATGATTTACGGAAAAAAATACATGAAGAAATTTTTAAACATATTCTTAATGTTTTTATTTTTTACATTCTCATTGTCGGCAAAGGAATTTTATTGGGAAAATCCTTCCGTTATAAGCGGCCGAAACGGACACTTTTTAAAATCGGCTTCGAATGCAAATATTTCTGCATCTGTTTGGGAGGAGACTGTTAAGTCTTCCGATACTGAAGGTTTGATATATATTTCTGCGGGTGTATATGTAAATAATAAATGGACAATCAATGAAAGAATAATTCCGCCTATTCCTTATACGGCCGATATTCCGTCAATAGTTTCTATCGCTGTCGGAAATGATGACAGTATTTTAATTGCATTAGTAAAAAACCGTAATACCATTACTCTTTTAAAAAGTACCGATTACGGTAAAACATATACGGTAAAAAATATTACCACCGAAATATATGATTTGCTTTCTCCTCAACTCTCTGTGGCTTCAAGCGGTAAATATCTTATGTTTATTTCGCACGGAGCAAATGAAAAATTCTCTATATATTCTTCTTCATCGGAAGACGGTCTTAACTGGTCGCCTTTTGAAGAATTTAACTTTGTAAAAAAAATAGACAGAATTTTTTCTTCCGGCACATACAGCCTCTGCAAAAAATGATGTTTTGGTTTTTCAAGCCTTGGATAAAAATGAAGACAGACGTGCTTATCAGCTTTTCTCTTCATTTTCGTCGGATGGAGGAAATTCTTGGTCGGAACCTGTAAGAATAACCGATGATTTTAATTTCAATAATCAAAGACCTAATATATCTTATCTTTCTTCCGAAAAGTCTATCTTTATGGTTTGGGAGCAATCTCCTTTCCGAAGCGAAAAAAATTCTACTGCCTATGCAGTTTTGGATAATAAAGGAAGACTCGCTTCTCCCATTGAAGTTATTCCGTCTCAAAATGGAAGTATATTTAGTCCTAGAATTATATCCTATAATAATAAGCCTCTTATATCATGGTCGGAAAGTTATGACGGTAAATCTTCGATTTTTATTGCAAGAAAAGAAGATACTAATTGGCTGATCGATTCGGTCATGTCGATAAACGGCTCCGTACTTTTTGTAAATCCGTTTTTTGTGGATGGAAACCTGCATATTGTTTGGCAGGAAGGACTGCGTTCTGCAAAAATAATGCATATTGAACCTGACTTTGAAGTTGGAAAAGCTCAGCTTCAGCCTGTAAACTTTGATGCTAAAACTTCAGATGGAAAACAAAAAATTACGATGAAGATCCGTTTTCCAAATGATTCGTCGGGTATAGCCGGTTACTCTTACGAATGGTCAAAGGATTCTCCTCCTGAATCTGTTGAACCCGTAATTAAAAAATTAAAAGATGACTCTTTTTTAGTGTATGAACCTGAAGAAGACGGTCTTTGGTATTTGGGTGTTAGAATCTGCGACTATGCCGGAAACTGGTCTGAGATGACTACCGTTTCTTATGAAAGAGATATAGTTCCTCCTTCACCTCCTGTTTTTGATTTACTGGATTTAGATAAAAAAGGTTTTTTAACCTCTAATACATTTGATATTCAATGGAATCCGCCGGAGTTTGACATAAACGGAAAACCCGAAACGGCTATAATCGGTTATATATGGAATCTTTCTTATTTGGGTAATGTAGAAAAATTTATTTCATATCTAAAAAAATCCGATTTTGGTTTTATAGATGATGATGTTGTTCAAAAAGTTTTGTCCGATAATATACAGGCTGAGTTAAATACTTCAAAAATAAGTTCCGTTTCAAATAAAAGAGAATTTAAAAATTATGAAAACGGTCTTTATGCCTTAACCGTTTCGGCTGTAGACTCTTTTGGAAATATCGGAGCTCCTGCAGTAAAATATTTCGCATTAAACAAATACATTCCGTATACCTATGTTGGAGATGTAAATGCGGTGCAGGCTATGGATGGTTCTATTTCTCTTTCTTTGGTAGGTAAGGGATTTGCTTCAGGCGGCGAGGTAAGTTCTCTATATGTGGATGCTGACGGCGTTGCTCCTTATGACTTAACCATAGAAAAAAAAGACTTTTCAATTCTTAGCGATAAACTCATATCAAATATAAAAATAAACTATTTGGAACCCGGAAGATATTATGTAGGACTTATGCACTCAAACCGCGGAGTTTATTTTGCAAAGAAAACCATATCTTTTGATGATATAGGAAATATTAAATTAGGCGATTATGGAAATGCCTATAAATATAACTGGCTTCTTTCGGCTAGCGATTACGATTTCTCGGATTATTTTTTAATTATCTTTTTCGGTGTATTTATTTTACTCGTTATGATTTTTTCGATATCCGGAGTTATTCATTCCATAAAAGAAGCTATAAAAATAAAACAAGAAGTAACTGTCTTATTGAGCGGAGGTACTATGATATTTAAAAAAGAAAAGAAACTATCTGCATTAAAAGTTAGAGGCGGAGGTTTAAGAGTAAAGTTTATTTTATTTACAACGACTTTGGTAGTATCCGTTATTTTAACCTTGGCTCTTCCTTTGGGATTTAGGTTTTCTGAAACGCAGGAAAGATTATTGGCTGAAGGTTTGGCTTCAAACACCCAAGTTTTGCTTGAAAGTTTAACTTCCGGAGCTAAGGCCTATCTTCCTTCAAAAAATGTGTTGGAGTTAGGATTCTTACCATCTCAAGTTTCGGCTCTTAAAGAAGCTACCTTTGCAACGATAACCGGTATTCATATTGATAATAAAAAAATCGGACATAACTTTGTTTGGGCTTCCAATGATGAAAACATTCTTTCTAAAATAGATACTCCCGAATTGGTTGTAGGTCAATCCGAGTTGTCGCTTCTTCAGCTTGAAGATGTTTATAGAAACCTAGATCAAATTGATCAAGAAGCAAGAGCAAGTGTGGGTGAACTTGCCGATGAAATTCAAGCCTTGACAAATACGGCTGTAGGAATTGCTTTGAGCACAGATGCAAAATCAGTAGAGCGGCGAAATGAAATTCAGGCTGCTATCAATCAAATGGAAACAAAGCTTAATTCCGAATTGAACGGATTAAGTATAAAGGGAGCCGGATCTTATCCCGAATTTAACTCTAAAAAACTTTCAAGAGATGTTACAAACTATCTTTTTTATAAACCTATTCTTTACCGGCAAACGGGAGACCGATCCAATTTTGTTCACGGTATGGTATATATTCAAGTTTCAACAAAGGGTTTGATTGAACAAATTGATGAAGCAACCTATGACCTTTATAAAATTATTTTTATTATTTCCTTAGGTGCTCTTGTTATAGGTATGGCCGGAGCTCTGATATTGGCTTCAATTATCACAGCCCCCATTAAGAAATTGGTTGAACATGTTGCTATGATTTCCGCTACAGAAGATAAGGAACTTCTTGCAGGTAAGGATGTTAAACTTAAAACAAAGGATGAAATAGGCGTTTTAGGTACAACCATAAATGCGATGACCAACGGTCTTGTTGAGGCTGCTGCCGCATCAAAGGATTTGACAATGGGTAAGGAAATTCAAAAAATGTTTTTACCTCTTGATGTAGATTCGGCCGGAAGAAAACTTACCTGCGGAAAAACCGTAGACGATAATGTCGAATTTTTCGGTTACTATGAAGGAGCTCGCGGTGTATCGGGAGACTATTTCGATTATATAAAGCTTGATGACCGATATTATGCAATTATAAAGTGCGACGTTGCAGGTAAGGGAGTTCCTGCCGCTCTTATCATGGTTGAGGTCGCAACTCTTTTCTTGGACTACTTCAGAGATTGGAATTACAAAAAGAATGGACTAAAAATAGATCAGGTTGTAGCTCGAATAAACGATCTGATTGAATCGCGCGGTTTTAAGGGGCGATTTGCAGCCTTTACCCTTTGTATTATGGATTCGATAAGCGGCGATGTTCATTTTTGCAATGCAGGCGATAACGTTATAAATATTTATGATGCAGCTTCAAAGAAAATGAAAGAGGTCATTTTAACCGAAGTTTCTGCTGCCGGAGTTTTCCCGACATTTATGATAGACATGAAGGGCGGTTTTAAGGTTGAAACCGTAAAACTTAATCCTGGGGATGTTCTTTTCCTTTACACTGACGGTATTGAAGAAGCAAAGCGCTTGTTTAGAAATTCCAAGCTGGAGCCTGTCCTATGTGAAGAACCGGGGCTTGAAAAAGATGAGGAACATGAAACTCATAGTGTAGGCCAAGACGGAGAAGAGTTGGGTAAGCCCCGTGTTTGTGAAATCATCGAAAATATTTTTTCACGCAGCTCGTTTAAATTAAAAAAATGGCATAACCCAATCGAAAATGAAGAATTTGATTTTGATTTTTCAAATCTTGAAGGTTCGATTGAAGATGCTGTTTTAGGTCTTGTCTCTGTAGAAAAAATATTCCGCATGTATCAGGATCCTAAGGCGACGGAAACCGATATAGTGCAGGTAGATAAAAAAATCGACCTCTTTTTAAATAAGCACTTTAGACAATATCAAACTTATTGCGGAAGGCGTAAACCGAATGCTTCTTATAACGAATATCTTTATTACACAAATGTGCGTGAAGATCAGCAGTATGACGATTTGACTATTTTGGGAATCAAGAAAAAATAATGCTTAAGGTAGAAAATTTAAGTAAATATTACGGAAGCAAAAAGAATCCTTCTATAGGCTGTAAGAATGTTTCTTTTGAGTTAAAAACAGGAGAAATTACCTCTCTTTTGGGGTTAAACGGTGCCGGTAAGAGCAGTATCATAAACTGCATTTCTGGCTATTATACTCCTGATGAAGGAGATGCTTTTGTCGGTAAATATTCGGTTTTAAATGACGGCATTGAAGCAAAAAAGCGTATAGGTATTTTATATGAACAAAATCCTCTTTATGCAAATATGACAGTTTATGACTTTTTATATTTTGCAGGCCAAATGCACGGAATAGAAAACGATAGCTTGCATGAGGCTTTAAATGAGGTAATCGATTTTTGCGGAATAGATGAAGTCAGGGACAGATGGATTAAGGGCTTGTCAAAGGGGTTTAAGCAGCGTGTCGGTTTGGCTCAAGCTGTTTTGCATGATCCGCCGCTTATCATTTTAGATGAGCCGGCTTCAGGTTTTGATGCGGTACAGGTAAAAGATTTTGAAAAAAAGATCCTGCATATTGCAAAAGAAAAAACTATTTTGATATGCACTCACGATTTAAGACAGGCCGCAGAGCTTTGTTCTAATCATATCTTAATTAATAAGGGAGAAATAATAGCAGTAGGAAATCTTTTAGAAATAAAAGATCAGTTAAAAGAAGGCGGCTGCGAGTTTGATTCCGAAATTAATTATACCGTATTGGAAAAAGCCTTTGAATTTTTTGCAGGGATAAATAAAAATGAATTTAGAAAAAACAAATAAAAGTCTTCTTTTTTTTATTGCAAAAAAAGAATTTAAGATGATGTATAAGAGTTCTTCGTTTTATGCATCTTCTCTTTTTTTTCTGTTGGGTGCAGCTCTTGCCTTTATCGGAACCGATTCATGGTTTAATGCAGGTTTATCGGACTTAAAACCGTTTTTTTTAAATATACCTTTTTTGCTTTGTGTTGTAATTCCTATGCTTACGATGAGTGTATGGAGTGACGAAAAAAAACAATTTACCGATAAGCTTTTGTTTTCTCTGCCTGTCTCAATACGTTATCTTGTGCTCGGCAAATATTTAAGCCTTATTTTAGTTTGGTCTATCATGCTTGGTTTAAGTTTAGTAATACCGCTCTCGGTTTTTTCGTTGGTTTACTTTGATGCTGGTTCTTTTTTTGTTTCTTATTTTTCCGTTTTTTTATTCGGTGCAGGTATTATTTCTATTTCACTCGGGCTTTCTGCCTTAAGCAGTAAAACTGAAATTAATTTTCTGCTTTCGTTTTTGACCGTTTTATTTTTTACCCTTATTTATCCTTTAACAAAAAATTTAAATTTCCCTATATTGTTGAATAGCTTTATAGGCTATCTTTCTTTTAGCTCTCATTTTGAATCGGCAGCTCGCGGACTTTTGGATTCCCGGGATCTTATTTTTTATTTTGTCCTGATGGTCTTAGGTATCGAATTAAATGTTTTTATTTTGACAAAACAAAGGAATGTAAGATGAAAAAAGAATATAAGCTTCAATTTATACTTTTTGTTTTAATGCTTGTTTTAATTTCTCTTGTTTCTTCAAAATTATATTTTCGATTCGATATGACAAAAGAAAAAAACTATACATTGTCTTCTTATACAAAAGAATTATTGACTCATCTTGAAGCTTCGGTAAAAGTAACTTGGTTTAAAAGTGCTAATGTAGATGCTTTTTTCCCGTCATTAAAATATCTTGACGATATGCTTACAGAATATAAGCAGCATTCCAAAGGTAAATTTAATGTTTCGGTAAAAGACACCTCAGGACTCTCTCCTGAAGCTGTAACAAAACTAGGAATAGTCCCCCGCGAAATAGAAGCTCAAGATAATGCCGTTACAATAATCCATAAATTGTATTCCGGGTTTATGATAGAATACATGGGAGAAACAAGGATCATACCTTTTATCGATGATGTAGATACATTGGAGTATGACATTGCAAGATTCATTTTAAGTATGCGGGATTCGGCTATGGGAAATATTCAATCATCAACAGTTTCTTTGATTGCAAATCCGTCCTTGCTTGAAAGCGATTACTCTTATGTAATTCCGTGGCTTGAATATTCAGGTTTTAATGTTCTGCCCTTAAAGCTGCCCATAGATACAGTGCCTCAGGACAATCCTCTTTTGGTCATAGGTTCTGATTATTTAGATTACGCTTCGGCAGCTGCGATAGATATATTTTTACAAAAAGAGGGTAGGGCAGTTTTTTTTGTTTCCGGGAATACAGTGGATGTAAAAGGCTCATGGAAAGCAAAACCCAAGGTTAAAGATTTCTTATTGGATGTTCTTTCGCATCACGGTTTTTATATAAATTCCGATACGGCTCTCGATTTGATAAATAATTTCCGTCTTACGATGTCTCAGGTTGATAACCGGGGAACAAAGTTAATCAATTATCCTTTTTGGATTCGATTTCCGTTAAGCGGTATAAAAAAAAATCATCCGATATTTGCCGGGTATAGTCCGTTAATTTCTTTTTGGCCTTCTTCAATAGATCTTGATTTAAACAAAAATCCTAATCTTGTTCCTTATTTGTTTACGGGAAAAAATTCTTTGACCGTTCTCGATTCTTACAGCACAGACCCTCTTGAAAATCATTTTAAAAAATTTGAAGATGCATCTTTTAAGCCTTCAGTAATTGCTGCCGGTCAAACAAAGCCTTCCCGCATTTTGGTGATAAGCGACGAGTATATGATAAGCCGTACAATAGACTATACCGGTTCTACCTATAATATGGATTTTATGGTTAACTGTGTAGAATATATTTCTTTAAAAGATAATCTTCTTTTATTAAAAAATAAAAAACATTCTCCTCTTCCATTTAAACAAGTTGAAGATAGAATAAGCCTTATATTCAGAGCAAGACTGTTTTCTCTTATACTTCTGCCTCTTTTTATTTTGATTTCAGGTCTTTATATGTTTATAAAACAAAGGAGATTAAGATGAAAAACTTTTTTAAATTAAAAAAATATACTCAAACACTGATTTTTATAAATATTTTTTTTCTCTTAGTTTTAATTTTTGTAAATATACCTAAACCCGAAGCTGATATTTTTAACGGTTCCTTTGTTTCAAAACAAAATATTAAAAACATAGATGAAATTATTTTTACCATTCCAGATAATTCTCTTCCGCCTCGATTTAACGAATTAAGGTTAATCAAAAAAAAAGATAATTTTATTTTGAATACTCAGGCCGGAGAATATAAGGTTCAGCCGGAATTAATCGAAAGACTTTTTTCTGTGTTGAGTACCAAACAAAATTTTAAACTTATAAGCGATTCTGTAAAACAATATACTAATTTCGGCTTGGATGAAGATCATGCTTCACGCTTGCAGCTTTTGCGTTCCGATAAAACCATAATCGGCGATTTTGTTTTCGGAAAAAACGATACGCTTGGCATAAACCGTTATGTACGCATAGATGCCCGTACCAAAATTTTTATTATGCCCGATGTTATGTCTTCTTTTTTAACTCTAAGGCCGGGTGTCTGGCTTGACCTTCAAATTTATAAACATAAGTTAGACAAAGGTTCAATTCGCCTTATCGAAAAAAATAAGGGTTCGATAATACGCTCAAACAAAAACGAAAAGGCCTTTGATGAGTTGGAAACATTTTTAAAACAATTTTCATGTATAGATATTTTTCCCGCTTTTCTCATAAACAATTCCGAAACCGAGGAAGTAAAATTGATTTTAGGAAGCAGGGAAGAAATAAAAATTTTGTTTACTCCGATGGAAGGCGGCGATTTTATTTTATTTGATTCCGCTTTAAATAATTCCTATGTTATAAGCGGATACACAAAACGCCGCATCGATTCCATCTTAAATTCTATTTACTCTAAGGACTGATGTTTTTAATTGCAGTTTCGCTAAGCAGTTTTTCGATATTGCTTATGCAAAGCTCCAAATAGTTTTCAGGTATAGGTGCTTTTTTTCCAAGGATGGGTCAAGCCGCTAGAACTGTTTATTCTTATAAGGGATAAATTGCAGCCTGCTTTTTTAAGAACATCTATAACGGTTTTTGCATCTCCGCCTTGGGAGCCGACTCCCGGAATCAGCATCGGAACTTCTCCTGCCTGAGCGTAAATGCCGGAAATTATTTTAAGCTCGTCCATTCCTGTAGCACCGACAACAGCTCCCGTTCCGGGGAATTCCTTTGCATAAAAAGCGATTTTTTTTGCAACCTCGATATAAAGCTCAGGCTTGTTGTTACTGTTTGCATCCGTTTTAAGATTTTGAAAATCTTTTGCACCCGGATTGCTTGTCCGGTTTAAAATATAGGCTCCCTTCCCAAAATATTTTTCGGAAATAAACGGAAGAATAGAGTCGCTTCCCATGTAGGGGCTTACCGTTACGGCATCAGCCTTCCATCCGTCAAAGGCCTCGATAGCATAGTTAAGACTCGATCTCGCAATATCGCCTCTCTTTGAATCTAGGATGACAGGGATGTCAGGAAAATGCTTTTCGGTTAAGGATAAAATTTCTGCAAGGCTTTCTGAACCCGAAAAATCCTTTTCCCTAGGTTTATCGAGTGCCGAATAATAACCTATATTCGGTTTAAAGGCCGCAGGAATTAAATTCTTCTCCTGCATCTTATCGAAAAGCTCTTTAAAAAAGCTTATAAGATTTTCTTTTACATTTCCCGTTTTATTTGGAATTGCTTCAAGGACAGGGTCTAAGCCCATGCACGCACAGTTATTGGTTTTTTCTGCCGATTTTTTTAATAATTCGATGTAATTCATATTAAGATTAAGTTTAGCCTAAAACGGAATAAGTGTCAATTATCGTTAAGCTATAGATTTTTTTTTACGGATTTATTATACTGAAACGATTATGTTAATTACTTTTAAAGAATTGGGACTTGACGATATAGTCCTTAAAGCAGTTGAAGCCAAGGGCTTTGAAGAGCCTACTCCTATTCAGGTTTTGGCCATTCCCCGCCTTCTTTCCGGAGAGGCAAATGTTATAGCTAAGGCTAGGACCGGAACGGGAAAGACGGCTGCCTTTGGGCTCCCCCTTGTGCAGGAGCTGCGTTCAAATACCGGAAAGGTTAGAGCCCTCATCTTGGTACCGACCAGAGAGCTGGCCGTTCAGGTCGCAGGTGAACTTGAATCTTTTAGAATTGAAGAGTTTCCCCGTATCACTACAGTTTACGGAGGAGCCGCAATCGGCCCTCAGCTGAGAAGCTTAAAAACCGGTGTCGAAATCGTTGTCGGAACTCCCGGCCGGGTGATGGATCATCTTGAGAGGGGCTCCTTAAAAATAGAAGATATAGAATATTTTATTTTGGATGAAGCCGACGAAATGCTGAACATGGGTTTTATCGAAGACATAGAAAATATCTTTTCAAAGGCAAATCCCGAAGCCCGCGTTTTAATGTTTTCGGCTACGATGCCCAAGCAGATATTGGCCATCGCCTCCGACTTTATGGGTGACTATGAAATTGTAGAAGAAGAGCCCCAAGAAGAAAGAGCCTCTTTAACCGAGCAATTTTTTTGGGTAGTCAGGGAAGGTGATAAAACCGAAGCCCTTGTCCGCCTTATAGACACAAGCCCTAACTTTTACGGCCTAGTGTTTTGTCAAACCAAAATCGATGCCGATGATGTTGCAAAAGAACTTGATGAAAGGCACTACGAAGCTGCCGCCCTCCATGGGGACATTCCTCAAAGCCAAAGGGAAAAAATTTTGGAACGTTTTAGATCAAAAAAGACCCGCATCCTTGTTGCAACCGATGTTGCCGCCCGCGGTATCGACATTGAAGGCATCACGCACGTTGTAAACTATGCAATTCCCTATGACGGGCCGACCTATACCCACCGTATCGGAAGAACCGGCCGTGCCGGAGCTGCGGGTATCGCAGTCAGCTTTGTCCGCCCTAACGAGGTAAAAAGAATAGAGTATCTTCGCAAACACGCCCGAGGCGAATTAAAAGAGGGTAAACTTCCTTCAATCGAACAAGTCATCGAAATCAAAAGAACCCGTATCTTAACGGAAACGGCTGCTCAAATCGAAAAAAGAATGAACGAAGAAAAGCCCGAACAAGGTTTTGCAGCCTTTGCAAATAAACTTGTAGAATACGGGGATGCTCAAACAGTTCTTGCCTTTATTCTTCAAATGCAGTACGGCTCATTTTTATCTCCCTCACATTATAAAACTATTAAGCCCGTCCGATCCGAAGGCCGCATACGTAAATCGGATGACGATAGCTTACGCCTTTATATAGGAGTCGGCCGAAAAGACGGAATTACAAAGCGTAAACTGGCCGAAATGCTAAGCCGCCTTCTTTCAATCCCTGAAAGACTGGTAGACGATATTGAGGTCATGGATAGGTTTTCTCTTGCTACGATGCCTAAAAATGCAGCAAATGATGCCTTACGCCTTTGCAAAAAGAAAAGAGGTCTTCCGCATATGCACATTGACGCAAAAACCGAAGCCCCTGCCTCTTACGGCTCTAAAAGGCCTAAACGAGGATTGTCTTCAAAACCAAAAAGAGACACAAAAAAGAAAAAAGAAACTTCAAACTCTGCTTCAAAATATAAACGCAAATAGTTTTAAAACCGATTTTTGCTTGACAACTCACTCTTTTTTGATATATAATTTAACACTAAGGAGAGAATTTGTATGAGTTTTGTAAAGGGAATTATTAGGGATAAAAATAAAAAGCCCGTAAGTCATGCAAAAGTGGCTCTTTTAACCGAAAGATTTGAAATTATTGTAAGCGGCGAAGCTGATGAAGCCGGATGTTTTTGTTTAGAAACCGAATCAAAAAAATACCCTTATTTTATCGCTTCAAAAGGGTTCAATGAAAATTTCCTTGAATTTTGGGGCTACAATATAGATTTGAGGCAAAATGTCGAAATAAATCCTAAACTGGGAAAAATAGAAATTTTCAGTTTGATATTTTTCCCGTCTTTGGATACGGATAATACCATGATGGTTTATTTTCGTCCAATGAGCTCAAAACTTCTTTTAGGGGAAGAAAAGGCCATAGCTCCGGAGCTTAATACCGACGATATAACAGTTTCGGTAAACGGAGATTTTCATGAAATCGTTACTATGAGGGTTATCAACGAGACTGTCGACAAGGGTGTTGAACCCATAAAAGCCTATGCCTTAAAAATAGAAATGGACGGCATAGAATTTGACGGAAAAAATAAGCTTGAAATAAGTATAACAAAGGATGAAGACTACGGCGAAGCCGTTTTGTTTTTTTAGGTTTAAAAGATAAATTTATGATAGATTCGCATGTTCACCTTAGGGACGGCCTATTGGCCGAAAAAGAGACCATCTTCCATGCCCTTTCTTTGGCTTGCCCTGCAGGATTTAGGGGCTTTTTTGATATGCCTAATACAAATCCTCCGCTTACATCCCCTGAAGCCGTATTGGATAGATTTGCTCTTGCCGAACGCTCCATAAAAGATGCTGGAGTTTCTGCCTTCTATGCTGCTTACGGCGGCTTAACCTCAGATAGTTCTCAAATAGAAAAAATGGTCTCGTTTTATAATGAGCATTTTCCCAAAATCGTCGGCTTTAAAATGTTCGCCGGACATTCCACAGGAAACATGGGAATTGTCGAAAAAGAAGAGCAGCGTAATGTTTATTCTGCCCTTGCAAGACTAGGTTATGAGGGGCTTATCGCAATTCACTGCGAAAAAGAAAGCCTTATGGATAACTCCATTTTCAATATTGAAGATCCCATAACTCACAGTCTTGCCCGTCCCGTAACAGCCGAAACAGAATCCATAAAAGATCAAATTGACCTTATTCAATCTGAAGGTTTTAAGGGGCATATACATATCTGCCACATAAGCACAAAAGAAGGCATAAGACTGGTTGCCGAAGCAAAAAAAAGAGGCCTAAATATCTCGTGCGGAGCTACGGCCCATCACGCTCTTTTAAATACCGAAGCCTATAAACAATCAGGTATCTTTGTCAAGATGAACCCTCCTTTGCGTGAAAAAGAAGATCAAAGAGCCGTTTTTAAGGCGCTTATTTCGGGCGATGTTGACTGGATAGAAAGCGACCATGCTCCTCACACCATTGAAGATAAGAAAAAAGGAGCCTCCGGTATTCCGGGTTTTGCAGGTTCTCTTATTCTTCTAAAAGAACTGCGTAAGGCCGGCTGTCCAGAATCCCGCTTAGAAGAACTTTGCGGAAAGGCAGTCAACAAAATTTTTAAGCTTAACTTGCCTTATAAGGTTCCTTCAAACGCCGAAATCGAAGCCTCCCTCCCAAGCCTAAGGAACGGCTATCCCTTTGATGCTTTTGAATTTGTGTAAGTGCTAAAGGAAGAAGTGAAAAGTACTAAGGACAAAGTTCGTCATTCGAACTTTCCCAATTTTCTTAAAAAAAAAATTACTATTTGTTCAAAGTAAAACCCTATAATTATGTGAAAGCAGGAAGGATTTTCTGCAAAAAGTTTTTATAGGAGTTCTTATGAATGATGAAAAAACTATTTTAAATCCCAAGACCGATTGGGTATTTAAGCTTATGTTTTCCAAAGGAGAAGAAGGAAACAAGGCCCTCATAAGCTTTCTTAACGCCTTTTTGGAAGATTCCTACGGTAAAATCACAAAGGCCGACATCCTTAATACCGAGCTCATCAGGGATAGGTCGGCAGGAGAAACTTACCGCCTTGATTTTTTGATTAAGACCGATACAGGTCTTATTGTGGACCTTGAAATGCAGCAGTTTTGGAAAAACAACTATCCAAGACGGAGTCAAATGTATCTTCTGAGGTTAGCCTCACGCTTTTTTAAAGACGGAGCCTAAAGAAGACGATTTTTTGTACGCAATAAGCCTTTCGGTTTTCGGCTGCGATGTTCCCAAAAATGCAGAGCTTGTAAGAGTATCTGATAGCTCTGTAATTCAATATCTTTATGTTGAATTAAACGAGCTAATAGTTTATACTATGAAAAAGAAACTTGAAGAGTACACTCTAAAAGATTTTTGGATAAGATTTTTGGCCAACTATGAAGAAGACAAAAAAAGCGGAATGTTGGAAGAATTGTGTAAATTGGAGGAGGGAATAAGGATGGCAGAAGCGACACTCTTTAGGGTAACGGATGAAGAGAGGCGGATGGCAATAGAGCTCTCTAACGAAAAATACGAGATGTATGTAGAATGTGAAAGGAATGAGGCTAGACGGCTGGGTTTAGAGGAAGGGCGAGCCGAAGGAAGAAATCTAGGCTTAGCTGAGGGCCGTGCCGAAGGAAGAAATCTAGGCTTAGCTGAGGGCCGTGCCGAAGGAAGGAATCTGGGCTTAGCCGAGGGCCGTTCTGAGGGCTTAGCTGAAGGCCGTGCCGAAGGCTTATACCAAAATAAACTTGAAACAGCAAAAAACTTAATTGAAATGGGATTTGCTATGGAAATTATTTCAAAAGCCACCGGCCTAAGCAAAGAAGAAGTGGAAAAACTTTAGAAAGGTACAAATTACTATTCGTTTTTTATTTATTTTTTGTTTTTTCCCGCATTTATCTTGGTATTTTGTCTTTTTTGATGTATAATGAAAGATGTAGGATATTGGAAATACAACCGTGAAGGCCGTTTAAGCAATTTATAATCAATTCGGGTAAACTCCTTAGCGTTCTTTGCGTAAGTTGCATTATATTAAACATTTGACCTTTTTTAGGAGGTGTGTCATGAAAAAGCTATTGTTTTTTATGTTGATACTTGTTTTAGCGGTATCGTCATGTAATTTTCTGATAAATGATGAATATGGCGAGCTCGTTTTGGGTTTTGACGGCTCCCTACCTGACGGATCGAGAGCTTTGGATTCTAATGGACTTCCCATCCTTGCATCATCAAGGCTGGAGGTCAGAATAATCGGCGAAAGCGGAAGTATTATCACCAGAAGTTTGAAGGCCGATGAGCCTAAATCCCTTGTTGAACTTGTACCCATAGGTGAAAAAGTAGAAATAACCGTTACTGCCTACAACCCTTCAGCTCAATGGTCGGGCAAAAAAACTCACACTGTAACTTCCGGCCAAAACCGGGTAACCGTTCTCTTAAGCAAAAAAGCTTCAGGTTTAAATAACCTGCTGTTTACGCAAACGAAAGTAACCAACTCGCAGGGTGTACCTTCTTACAGCTTAACCCTCCACATGGACGGAAAAACTATTAATGTGCCCGAATCGACAAGGTTAGAGCATATCTTTTCCCGCGACAGTAAGGGAAGATTGTATGTCGGATATAAAGCGAATGAGGCCGGTGATCCGCAAAAACTTGTCCGCTATACAAGCGAGGGGGAACTTGACGGACATCCCGTTCAGGCAGCAGTAGATTTTCTTGCAAATGATTATACAACGGGGAAGATGTACGGTGCTTCCGTAAGGCATTTAATGGAGATAAAAGAAGACCTTAGTTTGGCCCGTGTTACTTCGGGTTATGACACCGGTCTTTTTGCCGTAGATAACGGAAGAATTGCAGGCTGTCCCGACTGGAATGATTATCGCCTCTATTTTTCGAAAGTCGGCAGCTCTTCTAGCTCTAATGTGATAGATTACCATATGCTTGTAGGGTATGCCAAGCGGTACGGGCTGGAAGCCTGGCAAGCAAAGGACCTCTTTATCCGCGGCGATTACCTGTATATTCTGTTTAGCTCTGTTGAGGAATCTGATTCCTATGACGATGATGCCGAGCCCACATTGGGTGCCGTACTTAAATGGAAACTCGGTACGGGTTCGGACGGGTTACCCGATATTGTAGGAGACCCGATACTTATCGGAAAACCGGCCGGTTCTCTCCCTATTGAAAATCAGGTACTCCCCTCCTCTTATTACGCAAAAAATTTTTACGGGGCGGTAAAGGTAATCGGCTTTGACGATGAAAACCTCTACATTGCCGACGACGGCTTTGATGCCGCCGATACTCCCGCTGGTGCCCGTGTCGTTAAAAACCGCAACCGCATCGCCATTTTGAATATGCAAACAAACGAATTGACCTTTACGGATGTCGGCCCTGCAAAATGGTATAACGAATGGAAGGAGTGGAAAGCTCCCAATACCAAGACGATTGTCTGGAACAAGACACATGATGGAAACGGCAGCTTCGAAAAAACGACATTCAAGCAACAAGGTCTTTCGGGCGAATTATTTGAAACCGAATCAAACGAAGACGGCCTTTTTGCCTTTGATCAAAGCGGCATTTTGTATATCCCGTATAAAGGTTTCAGTAATAACAAGATAAAGCGTTTTATGCAGAAGGATAACGGAACATACGAAGAGGGTGAAGAATTCGCATTTCCTACTCCCTCTCATTTACCCGGTGCTATGGCTGTAGATACCTCACGTTCTCATAGATTTACCGCTCATAAAGCGGGAAGTTCGCCTGAAGAAAATTATTACAATGTGTTGTATTGTATAAGCGGTAATAATGATATAAACAGGTTCGTATGGACTGGTGATTTTAGCGATGCTTTTAAAGATGACCCTTATAGTGTTGCAGATCCGGGCTGGCGCATTACCGCACTTGCGGCAAATAAGGACGGTCTTTTTGTTGCTCTTAGGAAGTCGGAAACTCCGCCGACCGGCACTCCTACATACGGTATTAAAATCAACCGCTATGATAAGGTTTCTAAAGCTTTATTGGGAACGGTTGTTCTCGTACCCGAAGGAACTTCCGAAAAAGTAGGAGCTTTCTCTATAAATGAAAAAATTACGGATATGCATATTCAGGATGGTAACTTATATGTGTTAACCTTAAAAGAAATGCGAGAAGATAACAGCACTACTGATAAGCGATTATTCACTTCGGGTAAATTATGGTATATAAGCAGTACTGCCGATTTTGGAGATAATAAACGGGTTTTGTATGAATCACGCGAAAAAACTTCAGAGCCGGATACATTGGAGAAAAATTTTGCTCCGCTCCGCTTTATTGCCGTAAAACCAAAAAAACTCGTTATCGCCTCCGACGGATATTATGGTGAAAAATATGACTGGCATTGCATAAAGAATTTTGATAAAGTATTTACGTTTGATATAGGTTCTTGGAATAGTCCTGTCGGGGAGCCGGTTGAAAATACAACGTTTACAAAGGTTTTAACAGTATCCGCCGAGTATGAATTTTTACCGTAATGCTTCCCCTTATCAGTCTTTCCGTTCCGGTATACGGAACGGAAAGCACTTTACCCGCCTTGCTGGACAGCATATTGGAGCAGCAGCCCCTGCCCGCTAATGCCGCAGGGCGGGGAGCTTTACCGATTGAAATCCTTATCGTCAATGACGGAAGCCCCGGCGGCTCCTCCTTACCTAAAATCCTCAAACCCTATAAAAAGAAATTCAAAAGCCTCGGCGTTCCCCTGATTCTTTTGCAGCACCGTAAAAATCAGGGCTTGTTTGAAGCACGCAGAACGGCAGCTTTGTCCGCACAAGGGGAATGGGTATGCTGTATAGATTCCGATGACACCCTTCCGCCCGATGCCCTTTTGAATTTTTATGAAGGCTTACTTGCTTCCGGCAGCGGGAATCTTGACAATGCCGCCGATATAGTTCACGGCAAAATGGCTGTTACCCTGCACGGTTCCGATAAAATCGCACCTGAAGCTTATCAGAGATTCGAGCAAAAGGCAAAAATTGTCCGGCTGATTTTTAACGGACATCTTTCCGGGGATGAGATTCTCGATAATTTTTTAATTAAAAAAGGGCATAACGGGTTTTTGTGCGCAAAACTGTTCCGCACCAGCATACTGCGTTCGGTATACGAAACACTTCCCCATACCTACTGTATCAATGCCGAAGATTTGCTTTTGTATTTTTTCATCTTGCTTGAAAAGCCGTCCTATTACGGTATCGATAAGGTTGTTTACAATTACAGTCAGGATTCGGGCATTACGTCCGCCAATCACATTACAAGCCTTGAACGCTGGGAAAAGGTTTGTTCCACCTCGTCGGTTTTTACCCTTATTTTTTCATATATTGACGAACATCCCTTCCCCGAACATTCTGCTCCCGCCCTTATACGGGAACTTCGTGCAATATGCAACACCTATCTTGCAACAAACCTCGGTCAGCTTAAACATCTTGTCATTCCCTCCCTGCAAGCCGCCGCCTACGCAATGCTCTGCGATTACTGGGGAGAAGACTATGTAAAACAAATCGAGATATTGAAAGCTTGATTTATTGCGGATTAATTTTATAAAGCTTCAATTTCTTCTTTGCAAAGCCTTGTCATTTGCACAATAAAATCAAGTTCGCAATTTGCTTCTTTCATCAGCTTTGCTGTTTCAAGGGCTTTTTGGTGTGAGCCTTGCTCAATTCCTTGCTCGATACCTCGTTCTATTCCTTGTTCAATACCTTGTTCAATTCCCTGTTCGATACCTTGTTCTATTCCTTGTTCAATTCCTTCGGCAAAGGCTATTTCACGTTCTTCAGCACGCTGTACGGCTATATCGGTTTCATAATCATATTCAGCTAACAGCATATTTATTACCTCCTTAGTTTTGCGTTTTAGATAGTCACTTAAGATACCATTCGCTATACATTCTTCAATAGCTTTTTGAAAAGCATTTTGAGGATCATTTTTTTTCCATCTGCGTACTGTTTCTACAAATAAGGTATATTCATACATCGGTTTGCAGTTTTTCAGAACCGGATGACGTTTTTTTTGGTTTATATTTATTACCTTGACGGTTAATTCAAGGTTGGGTTTTTCTGTACTTTCTATAAAAGCTTCTGAGAGTTTTAGTGTTTTATCACAGGGAAATGGATCTTCCCCATTGTAGAAAACATAGAATTCCGGGGTTGGAATATTAAGAAGTTTACGGCTATATTTTTCCTTTGACTGGAAGAGGCTTTCGTAAAGACGGCTTACATATTCAAGACAACGCAAAGGCATATTAGGATTGATAGTTGATTGATGCTCTGCAAGTACTATGACTTTGTTATCTACAAGATATGACACATCATTATAAAATGACATATATAAAACTTGATCAAGTCTGACATTTTTCAGCTGTTCTGTATCTTTAAGTTCCGTACCATGTAAGGCATTGTAAAGAGATAAAAAGTTTTCTTTAGCTTTTTCATCCTCACTGAATAAATCGACGAAGACCGAGTCTTTATATTTTCTGTTTGAAGTACTCATAGCTATGCCTCCTTGCTGTTTGTAGTATAACATAGATTAACAAGTTTTTAAAGAGTATAGGCAGATATTTTAAATGTGAAGATAGAAAAGTGAGAAGTGCGAGGTTTGAAGTTCAACCTTTGACCTTCGTACTTTCAATACATCAAATACCTTTTTCTCATCTTTAAAAATTTTTGTTCGTCCTTTTCAATGAAGTCAAAGTATTCATCTAAGGAAAGGCTCATTTTGCTTAGCTTATCCGTTCCGGTTAATAGATTTAGGCCGCAATGTTTTGCGGGGTAGTTGTATATCTTAAACTTATCGGGATACATTTCTCTTATTGTATACATTACGGCAATTCCGGTTTTTACGGGTAAAAATTTATTTTTATCCCTTACGATTATCTGAACGCCTTCGCATAGCTCATTCTTATAAACTGAAAGGGCCGGTGTAAAATAAGCGGGCTTAAAAAATACTCCGGCAAGGCGGAGAGCATTTAGTTTTGCTGTCAAGGCTTCCGCCTCTATGTAGGGGGCTCCAAGGTATTTAAAGGGCATTGTTGTTCCGCGGCCTACCGAAATATTTACTCCTTCAAATATACAAAAGCCGGAATAGACCAAGGCCGTATCTGGTGTGGGAATATTTGGCGAGGGAGGAATCCACATCAAGTTAAGGTCTTCAAAATAATCTTCCCTTTTCCAGCCCTGCATAGGTATTACCTTTAAATTACAGCCTATCTTAAATTCCTCATTGAACATCAAGGCCAATTCCCCGCAAGACATTCCATGACGCTGCACAATGGGAAAATAGCCCGTAAATGATTTAAACTCTTCATTTAAAATATTTCCTTCGACATTTATTCCGTTTATGGGATTGGGCCTGTCAAAAACTACAAATGTTTTTCCGTCACGGGCACAGGCCTCCATGGCATAGGCCATTGTATAGATATATGTGTAAAACCGTGCTCCCGCATCCTGAATATCAAAGCACAAAACATCTATTTCGTTTAGCATTTCCTTTGTAGGCCGCTTTGTTTTTCCGTAAAGACTGTAAACGATAATCCCTGTTTTTTTATCTACCGAGTCGGCAATACCGGCACCTTCTCGTGCGTTTCCCCTTATTCCGTGTTCGGGAGAAAAGAGGGTTTTAAGATTTGTTTTTTCATGTAGAATTTCGATGCTCGATCTTCCCAAAGAATCTATGCCTGTTTGGTTGGTAATCAAGCCTATTCTTTTTCCTTTAAAAAGATTAAAAAACTCTTCTACTCTTTCAATGCCGAGTTTAAAATCCGGCTTGTCCGTTTTTCCGTTAGCAAGGGCAAGGAGTGCAAGGCTAAAAAAGAAAATGAAAAAAAATTTTTTTTTCATTTTGCATTTCCTTCGGAATAGCGTTTTACCAAATTTTTCTTTGAGTGTCTTGAGGTAAGCTCCTCAAATATTTCTTTTGCCTTTTTACTTTTTAAAAAATCTCTCAATGCGGATGACTTTTTTGACTGTTCCTTTAGGCTTTCCATAACGGCTTTTAAATCCTTGTAAGAGCCTTCATTATCATATATTTCGGGAATCGTATCTATAATTTCTTTTCTGCCTATTGCAAGTTCGATAAGCATTTGATCCAGCATAGCATCATCATAATTTTTAAATGCGGAATAAATAAGGGTTGTAAGAGCTCCATAGTTTTTTGCAAGATAAAAATCTCCCTCATATTTTCCGCGTAAATTTTTACCGAACAGGGCTGGAGTGTTCTTTGCACTTGTAAATATTATGATTATTAAATCCTCTTTAGGATCTATTACGGTCAGGGTTCCGGTCCAGCCTGTGTGGCCTATTGTGTTTGGGCTTGCAAGCTGCGAAAAGGCCCAGGCATAGCTGTTATTAAGTCCCTGCCTCCTCCATCCTAAACCTGCCTGCGAAAAAAAGTTTCCCTGACTGGTAAATAAATTTAAAACGCTTGAATCAAATAGTTTGATATTTCCGTATCCTCCGCCGTTTAACATAACCTGAGCAAGAACCGCTATGCTTTTTGCATTTGCAAATAGCCCGGCATGACCGCTTACCTGATTCATGGAATTATAGGCCTCCGGATCATGCACTGTTCCGTGAACCGGCAAGTATTTTAGGTGCTGAAATTTTTTATCCCTTGTTCTTTTTGGTGCATGTATTTCGGTTGCGGTAATATCTTCTTTTGTAAAGCCTTTTTTTAAGGGCTCATAACACACTGAAGATAAATTTAAGGGTTTATAAATATTTTCTTCCGTATACTTATCCAAGGGCATACCGGTTACCTTTTCTATAATCAAGCCTAGGAGAATATAATCTATATCGGAATATAATACTTCCGTACGCGGAGAATATATTAGCGGAGTATTACAAATAAGTTCTAAAACAATTTCCTTGTTTTGCCTTTTGTCGTTTTTCTTTTTTTGGGTTATTTTTTTGTTTACATAATATTGAGCCCCTGCAGGAAAACCTGCCTGATGTTTTAATAAGTCTTCAACGGTAATTTCTTTTTTTCCCTTAAAAAGAGCTCTTTTTTTATCTTTAAACTCCGGGAAAAAACTGCTTATCTTATCGTAAATTGAAATTTTATTTTCCGATAAAAGTTTTTGTAAGGCAAAATTTACCGTGTACATTTTGGTATTGCTCGCCAAATCGAAAAGGGTCTCATCGGTAATAGGTTTCTTATTTATCAGCGGATATCCGAACTCGTCGACTGTGCTTATATAACCGTAGGCCGAGTTTTTTATCATTTTTCCGTCTTTTACAACTACTATTTGAGCCGACGGAAAGCCGTTTTCTGTTTCGGCCTTCATAATATCGTCTATTATTTGAAAGGCTCTATAATTTACATTATTTAATTTTGCTTTTTTTTCGATGATTGAAGGGTAGGGGATTTTTACCGACAGGTTATAATCATTGTCAAATTTTTTTTCTGCTTCAATATTTGTAATAAGAATATTATTACTTCCGTTTATTACATCATCTCCAATATAAATTTTAGTGTATTGATTTGTACATATTTTTTTTGTATCTATTTTTTTTCCGTTTAAATATAAAATAAAACTTTTTATATTTTTTGCATAAAAATAAATCTCTCCCTGTCCCTTATAGGCCTTAAACGGAATAAAGCTGTTGGGCAAAATCGACGGATCGAATTTTTCATCTTCAAGCGGAAAACTTACCTCAGTCTGAAAGCCTAAAAAACTTTCTTCGTTTTTTTCCGATGCATAAAATATTTCCGATTCTGCCGGCATCGTTTTTATCTTTGTTATTTGGGGAGAGCGGCATGATAATACTAGGGCAGCAAAAAAAATGCAGCAAAACTTTTTCATAAGGTAATTGTATCATAAAATTTAAAAATAAAAAAGAAGAAAAATTTCTTCTTGAACATCAAAGGATTATCGTATATAATAAATTCGGAGGGAAACTTATGTCACAATTTAAAATGCAAAAAGCGGCTGCCGAAATTCTGGATAAATTGATAAAACCTATTTCATCTATTACCGGACAGAATAATGAGGGCTTTTTACTGACTGCAGGATGCGGAACCAAGCGTGAACAATGGAATACAATGACTGCCGGCTGGGGATCCATAGGGTTTTTGTGGAATAAGCTGACAGCTACCGTTTATGTAAGGCCCACCAGATATACTTCCGAATTTATCGATAAAGAAGATTATATGACTCTTTCTTTTTTTGACGAAAATGATCCGTGGGTGCGAAATATGTTGGCATTCTGCGGCTCCGCTTCAGGCCGCGATATAGACAAAGCAAAGGAAACAGGTTTAAAACCTATTATGCTTGACGAAGGGATTATCTCGTTTGAGCAGGCTAAGGCGGTCCTTTCATGCCGTAAACTCTACCGCAGCGAATTCGATATGGATTTATTTATCGACCCGCAGATTATAGTGGATGCATATCCTCAAAAAAATTTTCACTATGTTTATATTTGCGAAATAGTCGGAGTTTACACAAAATAAGCAAATAGGGGTTAGCGTCCTATGATGGATATGTTAGCCCCGAACCATTTTTTACTTGTTTTTTCTAAAAAATCGGTTTTAGCCATATCTTTTAAACTTGACTCGACTGCATTCATCAGGGCAAGGTCTCCTTTTCTAAAGGCTATAACATATTCTTCATATGCTATAGCTTCATCAAGTACCCTGTAAGATCCTGTTCGTGTATGTATCAGGCTGTTTATCGAAAGAAGGTCGTATACTACACATTCTATCTCATCTTTTTCAAGAGCATTTAAGGCTTCTTGTGCAGTCCTAAACACAACCGTCTTCTTAAATACACCATGGGTAAATTCTGCTTTTTTCAGACTTGCCTGTATAAATGATGAGGTTGTAACTCCTATTTTCTTTTCTCTTATATCTTGGATTTCATAGTAAGGAGACTGGTCCTTTACAACGAATATTACGGCACTTTTTATATAAGGAGCTGTAAGAGTATATACCTCATCCCTTTCCTTACTGTATGCAAAGGCACTCCATATACAGTCTATTTTTCCTTCTTTCAGTAGATTATCACGTTGAGCCCATTTTATTGCTTTAAAAACCGGCTTTATTTTCATTTTATTACACAGTTCTTTCGCTATTTCAATGTCATAGCCTTCCATTTTTGTCGTAAAAAGGTTTCTAAAAGAAAAAGGAGGATAATCATCTCTTATTCCTATTATAAATTCCTTTTTTACAAGAACTTTTGCAAGAGAAATATCATTTTCTTTTTTTTTGGATGCGGACGGCTCTAGGTTTACAGGAGGCCATAAATAATAAGGCAAACAAAAGTATAAAACCAAGTTTTAAAATACAATTCGAATTTTTTTTCATAACAGATTTTCCTCTTTATTTTCCAAAAATTATTATATCCGTGCCGAACCATTTTCTTGAAATCTTTTCAAGAATCCCTTTTTGTTCCAGTTCGTATAAAACTCGTTCTACTTCAGTTTTTAAGGCCTCGCTGCCTTTTTTAAAAGCATATACATAGGAGTCCAAGGCTATAGCCTGTTCAACAAGGCTGTACATCTCTGGCTCTTTGTTCAGGTATGCAGCCATTGTCGAAATATCTCCTACACAGGCATCCACACCGAAAGATTTTAAGTCTACTAAAATGTGAGGAATATTACTGTATGAATCATTGAGAGAATGTATCCTGCTCATTATTTCGGGATTATTTTTAATTAAGGCTGCTCCCAAACTTCCTCTTTGTCCTCCGATCTTCTTATCCTTCAAGTCTTCTATACTGTTAATTCCCCTTGATCGTAAAGTCAAAAGAACTACAGCATTGCGTAAATAAGGTGCAGTAAGCTCATAGGCTTCATTCCTTTCATCGGAATAAGAGAAACCCGATGCTATACAGTCGATAACTCCGCCATTTATAAGCTCGTTTATTTCGCTGGGAACTATTGTACGGAATTCCACATCTATATTCATTGCATTTGCTATTTCTTTAAAAACATCAATGTCAAAACCTACTATTTCGTTTTTATTGTCGTAAAAACAGATGGGAGGATTGTACGCATTTACTCCGACAATAATTTTGGATCTTACAAGAACTTCAGCTAAAGAAACATCATCAGACGACATTTCATACTCTTTATCTTTTTTGCACGAAAAAAACAAGCAGACCAGTAAAATTAATGCAAAAAAAGCGGCTTTCCGGTTTAATTTATTACGCATGAGCTTAATATATCATAGTATCTATAAATTGTAAAGAACGGAAAAGAAGCTTGTTTTTTCAAATTTGCATTTCTTGAAACTTTTGTCAAAAAATGGTAGACTTAAAAACAGGAGAGAATTTGTGAACGATAAGATTGCGATTATCGGAGCCGGTTCTTGGGGAACGGCTGTGGCCTGTTCTTTAGGAAAGAACGGACACAGGGTTGTTCTTTGGAGCCATACCGCTTCTGTTGCCGATTCGATAAATACGGACCATATAAATGTAAAATATCTGCCTAATCATAAATTGCCCAAAACCGTTTCTGCCTCTACGGATATGGAAGAGGTATGTAAGGATGCTTCTTTTATATTTTTAGCAAGCCCTTCGCTTTATTTAACCGCAGCAGTTGAAGAACTTCTAAAATTTGCACCGTTCAGCAATGATGACGGTACTATGCCTTATCCTACGATAGCCGTATTGACAAAGGGGTTTATTCCGGACGAAAACGGAGAGCCTCAGTTTATAATAGATGTTTTGGAAAAAATGCTTCCCGATTTTTATAAAAATCATCTGGTCTATGTTGCGGGCCCAAGTCACGGGGAAGAGGTGGCCGAAGGCAAACTGACAGGTCTTATAGCGGCTTCGCAAAATCCCATGTGTTCCATCCGCTGCCGCGAGATTTTAAGGTCGAGGAGTATGCTCGTATATTCCAGCTTGGATATAATCGGGGTGCAGGTTTGTGCAGCCGCTAAAAACGTTATAGCTGTCGCCTTCGGTGTCTTGGATGCCTTGACGGTAACCTCCGATATCTTCGGCGACAATACCGAGTCCCTCCTCTTGGCAGCAGGCTTAAACGAGATTCAGATTATAGGCCGTGCCATGGGGGCTACCCATCCCGAAACCTTTACCTCAATATCGGGGGTAGGCGACTTGGACGTAACCTGCCGAAGTAAGTACGGAAGAAACCGCCGCTTCGGAAATGAAATCATAACAAAAAAAATCCTCCTTTCTTTTGAAAATTTGGACGATCTCATTAAAAATATAGATAAAATCGGTTACCTGCCCGAAGGGGTAGTTGCTTGTAAATACCTGAACATTCTTGCAGAAAAGCGTAATTTAAAGCTGCCCATATGTTCCGGACTTTATAAAATCTTAAACAAGGAATTAAAACCTCTTGATTTAATAGAAAACTTACTAAAGGGAGATACAAAGTAATATGCTCGAAAATATTACCGAAAAATTCGGCGGGATAATCCGCTCTTTGAGCGGTAAGTCCAAAATTACCGAAAAAAATATCGAAGATACAATCGAAGAAATAAAAACGGCTCTTTTGGATGCCGACGTAAACTTACGGGTTGTACGCCGTTTTATAAATGCCACAGCCGAAGAAGCCAAGGGCGAAAGGGTTTTAAAATCCGTTGATCCCGGGCAGCAGTTTACAAAGATTGTATACGATAAGATGACCTCCTTTTTGGGGGATGAAAAAAAATCCCTCGACCTAAGGGGGCCTGATACCCAATCCGTCATCCTATTTTTGGGGCTCCAAGGTTCGGGAAAGACGACCAGTGCCGCAAAATTGGCTTTAAAGCTTAAAAACGAGGGCCGAAAGCCTCTTTTGGTTGCCTGCGACCTTGTCCGCCCCGCCGCCGTCGAGCAGCTTTCAGTTTTGGGAGATAATATCGGTGTTCCCGTTTACAAGGAAGAAACAAAGGATGCGGTAAGGGTTGCTAAAAACAGTCTGGCCTTTGCCAAAAAGAACTTCTACGATACGGTTATCGTCGATACTGCGGGCCGCCTCCAAATCGACGAAGACATGATGAAGGAAATCGTCAATATCAAGTCGTCAGTAAAACCTATGGAAACCATCCTTGTTGCCGACTCCATGACGGGACAAACGGCAGTTGATGTTGCAAAGGAATTCGACGAGCAGGTTGGTCTTTCAGGCCTAATCCTTACCAAATTCGATTCCGACACCCGAGGCGGTGCGGCCCTTTCCCTAAAAACTATAACGGGCAAGCCTATTTTTTACATAGGAACAGGCGAAAAACTTGAAGATTTTGAACCATTTTACCCCGACCGCATTGCAAGCCGCATTTTGGGCATGGGAGACATCGTTTCTCTTGTCGAAAAAGCCCAAGCTCTTTATGATGAAGAAGAGGCCGAAAAGCTTCAAAAAAAGATGCAAAATGAAAGTTTCAGCCTTGCCGATATGCTCATGCAGTTGGAGCAGGCCGAAAAAATGGGCCCCTTAGAGTCAATGCTTGATATGATTCCCGGTCTTTCAGGTCAGATAGACAAGGATAAGCTAGATCTTTCTCTTTTAAAACGCCAAAAGGCCATAATCCAGTCCATGACCTTAAAAGAAAGGGATAATTTCCGTATTATCGGGCCGCCCCGCCGTAAGCGCATTGCAAAGGGCTCCGGAACCTCTGTAGGCGATGTTAACAAGCTTTTAAAACAATTTGAAAAGACCCGCCAAATGATGCGGAAGGTCTCAAAGAATAAAGGCTTGCAAGCCAAAATGATGTCCGGCGGACTTTTCGGATAAGGTTACCCATTAAAATTAAAAGGCCTTGAAGCTTTAAGCTCAAGGCCTTTTTAGATGGTTGATGCTTATTTTTTCGTTTTAAGGACGCATCTTTTTTTCGGATTTGCTTTGACATTCGATACATTTTAGGGCATAGGGCAGGGCCTTTAACCTGTCTTCAGGAATCTGCTCCTTGCAGGTAATGCATTTTCCGTACTTGCCCTCTCTTATCCTTTCCAATGCAGAATCAATCTTTTGCAGCTTTTTTACATTATTTTCGCCGATAAATTCGAGCATATCTCTGTCGGTACTATACGAGGCCAGATCCGCAAAGTCTTTGGGAATGCTGTTCGCTAGGGTTTCTGCATACTCTTCATTGTTTTTTTGCAATGAAGCGAGTATTTCATCCCTTTCTTTTAGCAAATATTCTTTCATTTCCTCAATAAACTTCTTTTTCATACACGTCTCCTAGTTGACAATTTTTTTAATAGACCTTAGAATTATACGACTAAATCAAGCAAAAAGCAAATGTTTTTTTTGAATTTATTCATTTTTTTGGAGGTCTTGTGGCTAAGGAAGAAGCAATTGAAGTTGAAGGTATTGTTAAGGAGTCTCTTCCCAATACTATGTTTAGGGTTGAGTTAAAAAACGGTCATGTTATTTTGGCTCATTTATCGGGAAAGATGCGAAAGCATTATATTAAAATTGTACCGGGAGATACGGTCAAAGTTGCCTTATCCCCCTATGACTTAACAAGAGGCCGAATTATCTTCAGAGAAAGATAAGAGCCTGCTAAGGGCTGCCTCTTATCAAAGATAACCTCTTACCGTTGGTAAGCCCTAATCAAATATCGCCATATAGCCTTTCCGTATTCGGATGATGCCCTCCGAAACAAGGGATAAGGCTAAAAGAAGCCCGAAAATTCCTAAAAAGATAATACTCTTAAATAGCAAGAGTCCGGCTATAGTCAGTACTATGCCGCGTATAAGAATCTTGAAGGCTTCGCTTCGGCTGATTTTCTCCCTTTTTTTTGCATTCGCATTTCGGACCTTTCTCCAATTTTTCCACCAGTTAGAATTGAAAATATCGTCTCCAAAGGGGTTTGCATTTTGACCGTAATTATATGTTCTCTCTGATGAGCTGAATGGGCTTGCTATGCTTAGGTCATAGTCCCTTCGTCTTTTAGGGTCAGAGAGCACCGAATAAGCCTCGCTTATATTCTTAAATTTTTCTTCGGCTATTTTATTATCAGGATTTTTATCGGGATGATATTTCATAGCCAACGATCTATATGCCTGTTTGATCTGGTCTTCACTAGCATTATTAGAAACATTAAGTATATTGTAATAATTTTGCACTAACCTATCACCGTTCCTTTGAATTCTTTACCATTGAGAATATTTTCCAAATTCTCAATATCTTTTCCTGCTGCACATATGACCTTTATGCCTGCTTTTTGGGCTCTTTGACTGGCTATAGGGTCAAAGGGGGTATTTTTTCCCGGAACCCATTCGGTTCCGACTATTTTTATAAAATCTTCCCAAGAAATTGAATCTATAGGTTTTGCTTCAGGATTCTTTTTTGGGTCATCTGTATAGACCTTAGCAATGTTTGAAAGATTTACTACCAAATTTCCCGAAAATCTTTCGGCAAGGAGTACGGCATCATTGTCTGTAGAAAAACCGGGCTTCCAGCCGGCTGCAACCAGAATTTGACCGCCGAACATATCCACTGATGTGGGATCATAAACTACAGGATTAGGACAAAGATCTTCAAAAACAGCCTTGACAAGCTGGGCATTGAGCCTTGTAGCCATTATTCCTATCCAATCTGCTTCATCATTCTTTACAGAACCCTTTCTTAGATCACACACTGTTCTATATGCGTTTTGATAATCCCGGGCCGGAGCTCCGCCTCCGATTACCATGATGAGTTTTCGTGATGAGTCTTGAGAAAGCCAAGTTCTTATAATTTTTGAAAATTTATCTAAAAAATCAAAATCAGGTTTATCCGGAGCTACTATCGAGCCTCCTACCGACAAAACAGTTACCATAATCTCCCTCCTAAAAGCCAACCTATTACTTGACAATATAATGCATTAACCGATAATTTTCAACAAAAAATATGTTTTTTATTACATAATGCATACTCTTAATTTGTATACTAACAACTATACATGAAAAAAAGTTTCTTAAAAATTTCAGTTAAATGCATAGTATCGAATTCAGAAGCACCCGCAGAGGATAAAAGCTCGATAAAAAAGGTTTCGTTTATTTTTTTTCCGCCTTTTTTAAATAAACCGAGGCCTGAAAGGTATTTACATATCTGTTCGGAATTTTCTTGAATCATCTTCATTGAAGCCTTTTGTAAGTAGATGTTTTTTTCCGTACTTGGGTTATCTTTTTCTGCAATGTAAATGGAGTAACAAAGAATAAGTACTGCATGTGAAAGATTATACGAGCCGAAGGCTTCTTCAGCAGGGATATTAACCGAAAACGAGCATAGATTAAGCTCTTCATCGATAAGACCTGTGCGTTCATTCCCGAAAACAAGACCTAGTCTGCCCCCGTAAAATTTTTTTAAATCCATACAAAGTTCTTCCGGGCTTATACCCAGATCTTTTCGTTTATGGCCGGTACGCCTGCTTGTTCCTATCAAGGCTGAACAGTCCGAGGCGGCATCTTTTAGTCCTTCGATTGTCGGAGGATAAAAATGAGCTTTTTTCCACACATGGGAGGCGTGAAGGGCCAGTTTTAAGACCTCCGTTTCATCATAATCCTCTTTATTTCCCGTAATTCTCAAATCTTCAAAACCTGTATTTGCCATAACTCTGCATACGGCTCCTATGTTTGCACTTGTTTCGGGACGGCACAAAATAATTGTTTTTTCAAAGTTCATTTTTGTATATTGCCCTCATTCAGCCCTTATGTCAATAGAAATTAAAAAAAATTGTGAAATTTTAAAAAATAAGCTATAACCTTGTAAATATCCGCCGATATTGTAACTGTGATAGGATGTCTTTGTTCTTGTATGGTATTATTTGAATTATTATAAAGTACAGGTACAGAAAAATATATATTTTTTTGTTTTATGTTTGACTTTTTTTAAAATAAAGGGTATAATATAGGCTAGAGATACTGGATTATTTCTTTATTTTGAAAGTAAATCGGGAGAATTATGAGTAATAACAGTGTTATAGCCGGCTTCGATGATGAAAAAGATGACAGCTTGAAGATTCGGCTTCAAAGAGTAGATGGACTTGACAAATGCGTGGTTGTTTTTTTAAACGGCTACATTGATACCTATAACTCTGCGTTTTTTCAAAAGCGCATTGCAAAAATTATAGACGGCGGATTTATACAAATTGTATTTAACTGTGCAGCTTTAAACTACGTTTCTTCAACGGGTATAGGTTCGTTTACAGCCTTTTTAAAAACAGTAAAACCAAGAGGCGGAGATATAGTTTTATTGGATATTCAGCCTAAGGTATATGAAATATTCCAGCTTCTAGGCTTTTCTCAATTTTTCAATATTAAGGATGCCTTGTCTGATGCGGTAGCCTTTTTCCAAAGCTCAAGCACAACCGCAAATGCACAAGTATTTCCAAAAATCTTTGCCTGCCCTATATGTTCAAAGAAACTTAAGGCTACTAAGGCCGGCCGTTTTAGATGTTCTGAATGTAAAACTATATTGGCTATCGATAATAATGCTCAAGTATTTTTGGGCTAATGTTTGATATTAATTTAAAATTGCAGTTTGTAGGCGGGGCATCCGGTTTATAAACTGCAATAATTTTTTATGGCTTATCTTTAAAATTTAAAAATAATCTTATCTTACAAAAGAGTTAACCGAGAGCGGGGAGCCTATCCATATGCCTTCAGCTCCAAGATATTCTTTTTTCTTGCCGTTGATTAAAAACTGAACCGAACTTACTGTTGAAAATTCGCATGCGGTGAAAACTATCTGTTCAAGCTGGGCCTGATAAGCTTCTATACCATACCGGTTAAACTGAAAATCTTCACTTATGTTTACTTCTGCAACCCCGTTTTTTACCTCTATCGATAAAAGTTTTGTATCGGGGGGAATAAAGGAGCGGAAGCCTTGTTTTGCCTCTTCGGTTGTCGGGCCTTGAAGGAGGCTTTGTATGGCATCAGTTAATGGAGAATCGGTTTTTATAAGCTGCCTCATAACAGCCTTTCTTACCAATTTACCGTCCGAATCTATTTTGGCCAAATAAACCTTGTAATTCCGTTTTTCTTTTTTTTGCTCAAGTTTGGGCTCTTCTTTTTTTGATTCTTCTTTGTTCTTGTTTTCCTGTGTTTTTTTTACGGATTGAACTTCAGTTTTTGCCGTTTTTTCGTTTGATTTTTGAGAAGCTGTTTTCTTTTCTTCTTTAAATCTTGTGTCTTTTTGAGTTTTTTCTTCGCCGGAATCTTTTTTTTCCGTTTTTTGAGCTTGGTTAGGCGTTTCTTCAGGCTTGATTTCCGTTTTTTTTTCAGAAGCTTCTTCCGCTTTTTCTGCGGCTCTTATTTTTTCTATTTCGTTTTGAATGCCTTGAAGGTCCGCCTCTATTTCTTTTTCTTGCTGAGGTTCTTTTTTTTGGAAGATGCTCATAGCATTTGTATTTTCAAAAACGCGGGCAATATTGTCTTTGTTGATAAAAAATAGCAGGGCTATCAATAAAATAAATGCAAGCCAAAAAAAACAGCCTAAAGATGTATTTTTTTTTCCCATAATCACCCACATAATAATATATTTTAGAAAAAAATACTATACTTTTTATAAAAAAGTATATACATAATGTGAAAAAAATTGTATAATAGTATAATATGATAATAGCGATTGATGGACCTGCAGGCTCAGGCAAAAGCACCCTTGCCAAGATGCTTGCTGAACATTTGAACATCACATTTATGAATACGGGCAGCTTTTATAGAGCCTTGGCTCTTGCCGTGCTGCGTTCTTCCGGAGGAGGGGATGACGGAAGCGGCGGACAGGTGCCCGATATTTCCGATGAAGAAAAATGGACATCATTTGCAGAAAAGACTGAACTGTTTTATATAAACGGTTCAATGTTTTTAGGTAATGAAAATGTTGAAGCTTATCTTCGAAGTGATGCAGTTGAATCAATTGTTGCTCCTCTTTCAGCTATAGTTCCTATAAGGCGTATCTTAAATAAAAAGATTCGTGAAGAAGCCGCTAAGACCGGAGCTGTTTGTGAAGGCAGGGATATGACAACTGTTGTATTTCCTAACGCCGATATTAAGTTTTATCTTGACGCTTCGGCAGAGGCCAGGGCAAAAAGACGCTTCAATCAGGGAACAAGCAATCTTTCGCTGGAAGAAATAAAAAAAACGATTCTCGAAAGAGATGAGGTGGATAAAAATAAAAAAGAAGGGAGCTTAAAAATAGCTCCCGATGCCGTGTATTTAGATACATCGGGCTTAAATATAAATGAAGTTTATGCAAAAATGCTGGCGAAGGTGTCGGCAATAATGCCGATGTCAAAGTCGGAAAATATCAATAATAAAGGGTTATCTATGGAAAAGATGGAAGTGGTAAAGGATGTTGAAAAAGACTCCAACGGAAACATCCAAGCACAATTACAAGAGGAGTACTTAAATAATTTTGAGGCTCCAGAGGCGGGGACAATTAAAGAAGGTTATGTTGTTGAAGTAAACAACGGAACCGTTTTTGTCGATGTAGGCGGTAAATCCGAAGGTCATATTCCTTTGGATGAGTTTGATGAGGCTCCTAAGGTAAACGATAAGGTAACTATTCTTATCGAAAAAACCGAAGGCTCAAACGGTCATTTGTCCGTATCAAAACTTAAGGCCGATAGGCTGATTCTTCAAAAAGAGTTTAAACAGGCTTATGCCGATAAGACTCCCATTGAAGGCACTATCTTAAAGCAGGTAAGAGCCGGCTACGAGGTAAAGCTCGGCGGCGGACTGACTGCTTTCTTACCTTTAAGTCAGGCAGATGTATCCAGAGTTGAAAAACCGGAAACCTTGGTTGGTTTAAAATCAAAATTCTACATTGAAAAGTTGAGCTTTAACTCACGCTCAGGCGAGAATATTGTTGTAAACAGACGCAAGTACATGGAAGAGCGTACCGAAAAAGAAAGAGACGCTTTTTTTGAAAATACAAGGATAGGCGACACCGTAAAAGGTTCTGTTAAGAGCTTTACCAGTTTCGGTGCCTTTATTGATTTAGGCGGCTTTGACGGTCTCTTACATATCAATGATATGAGCTGGGGCCATGTGACCCGTCCTAAGGACTTCGTAAAGAAGGGCGAAGAAATCGAGCTTAAGGTAATCCGCCTTGATCCCGAGAACAAGAGAATTAATCTCTCATTAAAGCATTTTACTCAGGATCCTTGGCTTCAGTTTGAAGACAAGTTCCATGTTGACGACATTGTTACCGGAACTGTTACAAAGACGACAGACTTTGGTGCCTTTATCGAGTTGGATGAAGGAATCGAAGGTTTGGCCCATATCAGCGAATTCAGCTGGGTTAAGAAGATCAATAAGCCTGAGGACATCCTAAAGCCCGGAGACAAGGTAACATGTATGATTCTAGGCTACGATATTCAGGCCGGAAGAGTTTCTTTGGGATTAAAGCAGGTTACCGATAATCCTTGGGATACCATCGAAGAACGCTACCCTGTAGGAACACGCTTAACCAGAAAGGTTGTTAAAATTACAAATGCCGGAGCCTTTATTTCTCTTGAAGAAGGTATTGACGGTTTCTTACACGCAGACGATATTTCATGGATTAAACGCGTAAAGCATCCGGGAAGCGAGCTTGAGGTAGACAAGGAAATTGAAGTTATCGTTATCGAATGCGATGCAGAGTCGAGAAGAATCCGTTTGGGTATCAAGCAGCTTACCGATGATCCGTGGGAAAAATTCGGAGCCGCTTACAAGGTAGGTTCTATTGTTGAAGGAGAAGTTTCCTCAATTACCGACTTCGGTGTGTTTGTAAAAGTGCCCGGAGACATCGAAGGCTTAATCCACAAACAAAATTTGGTTGAGTCCAGAGAGGAAACACCGGAAGAAGCTCTTGCAAAATATGCTGTAGGCGATAAGATAAAGGCTGTGGTAATTGAAATCAATCCGAGAAACAAAAAGACTGCTTTCTCAATTAAAGATTTTAAACGAAAACAACAGCAGGAAGAAATTTCTCAGTATATGTCAACCGAACAAGAAGATGATGATTCATCTTATACTCTTGGAGACCTCTTAAAGAATAAACCGGAGTAAATCTGTTCGTTTATGAGCACGGTTGAGAGCATTAAAAGAGATAAGCTTAACACTCTTATAAACACAAGCTTGCTGATAAACTCAAACTATTCCAATTTGAGCATTCTGTTGGAAAAAATTGTAGAATCGGCAATGGATGTTGTGGAAGGGGATGCTGCATCTCTTTTGATGCTTGAGCCGGACGGTGAAAGACTTAGGTTTGAAATTGCAATAGGGCCTAAGGGGATTGAAGCAAAAAAAATAGTGCTTGCACTGGACGGTATTGCCGGCTGGGTTATAAAATATAACCGAAGTGCCATAATAAACGATGTGTTAAGCGATCCTCGTTTTGATCCTACCGTTCAGAAGGTTACAGGCTATAAAAACCGTAATATGATTGCGGTACCCATGCGTATTAAAGACGAGTGTATCGGGGTTATTGAAGTCTTAAACAAAAGAGACGAAAAGGATTTTGATACCGACGATTTGAATGTATTGGAACTTTTTGCTACTCAGACAGCCATAGCCTATCAAAACGCAAAGCATTATAAGAAATCCAGGGAAGAAATCATTTGCCTCCAAGACCAATTGGAACAAGATCGAGGCTATCATACATTTATCGCAAAAAGCAAGGTGATGAATGAAAAACTTGAACTTTGCCGGAATATAGCCGCTTCCGATGCTTCCGTACTCATATTGGGAGAGAGCGGTGTAGGGAAGGAGCTGATTGCCGAACAGCTTCATTTGAATTCGAGGCGTGTTAATAATCCATTTATCAGGGTGAATTGTGCGGCCTTACCCGAAGGCTTGCTTGAAAGCGAGCTTTTCGGCCATGTAAGAGGAGCCTTTACGGATGCAATTTCGGACAGGAAGGGCAGGTTTGAGCTAGCCGATAAGGGAACCATTTTTTTGGACGAAATAGGCGATATCCCTTTAACATTGCAGACAAAGCTTTTGCGGGTCTTGCAGGAAATGGCCTTTGAAAGGGTCGGCTCAAATAAAACCCTCACAGTTGACACCAGGATTATAGCGGCAACAAATAAGGACATAGAAGAGCTTGTAAGGCAGGGTAAATTCAGATCGGATCTTTATTACCGCCTAAATGTTTTGCCGATATATATTCCTCCCCTTAGAAACAGGAAGGAGGATATACCGGAGCTTGCTCATTTTTTCTTAAAAAAATTCAGCAAAGAAGTAAAAAAGCCGTTTTTGGGCTTTTCGCCCGATGCTGAAAAACTTATAAATGCTTATTCTTGGCCGGGAAATATTAGGGAACTTGAAAATGCCGTTGAGAGAGCCTGTGTTTTGGGTAAGCCGCCTTATATCGAGGAAAAGGATTTGCTTTTAAAACTTGAGTCCTCATCCTTTGAGCCTGAGGCTAATTGTTCGGATCGGGATTTAAAATCAGCCGTAAATGATTTTAAAAAATCTTTTATTGTCAAAATTCTAAATGAACATAAATGGAATCAAACAGCTGCTGCCGAAAAACTCGGAATACAGCGTACATATTTATCGAGATTGATAAAAGAGCTTGAAATTAAGGAGATATAAAATGGTTTCAGAGGAAAATAAAGATTTGGCACAAAAAATCAATGATTTTTTAGTCCAATACAGAAAAATAGTGCTTGGAGTTTTGGTTTGTATTCTGGCTGCAGTAGCAGTTACAATTGTTTGGTTTGTAACAGTCGAGAATTCCAGAAAAACTTCCATAATCGGCGTTGAAAAAGTTATTTATGAGCTTGAAGAGTTTAAAAGAGAAGATAAGGCTAAAAATCCTTCAGCTGAAGATCCTGCCGATCAGAGTGAGAAACAAGTTTCTGAGGCTGTCAAAGGAGCCGAAGACAAGGCCATTGAAGAATTAAAAGCTTTAGGAAGCAAATATTCTTCATCCTATGCCGGTTTTAGAGCCAATACTGCAATAGCCGAAATTTATTTTCAGCGAAAAATGTATGAAGATGCTTTAAAATTTTATGAACTTGCTGCCGGAGCCGTAAAAAACACCTATGCTGAAGGTGTTGCTTCATTTAATGCTGCCGCTTGTGCCGATGAGTTAGGTGATAAAGAAAAAGCTCTCTCTTACTACGAAAGAGCTTCAAAAGTCGAAAATTTTCCGCTAATTCCGAGGGCTATCTTTAATGCCGGCCGCTTATACGAAGCTTTGGACAAAAAAGAAGATGCTGTACATACTTATAATAGACTTTTGGAAAAGTATCCTCAAAATGAATGGGCTCTTCTTGCAAAATCCCGAATAATCGTAATTACCGGAAGTGATAACCAATAATTGAGTTAAGGATAGATTCGGTAAAACGGATTTATCCTTAAACGAGGTCTTATGCTTGGGAAAAAGTTAATATTTTTTTTAAGTGTTTTTATTTTTTTCTCCTGCGGGATAGACGATATTGTTTATTTGGAGCCTCCCGAGTTAATACATAATCCTGCCGGACATACTGATGAAAATCAGATGTATTTTGAATTTAGAACATCCGATATAAAAAACTGGGATATTGCATTAGGTTTTTTTAAAGGGTTTGAAGTTTATTACCGCATTTATGAATCCGAAACTGATTGTAAAAATCTGATAGAAAATATGGTAAAGTATAATGAGTCAAATCCTGCCAACGCCGTTAATTATCTATTGTCGTCTTATAATTATAAGCTGCTGACATATCAAGGCAAATCTTATCAAGATAGACCTCTTGTTTCAGGTCCAAGTTCATCCCCATCTAATAATAGGCGTGTAAAATTCAGGCTTGAAGCTGTGCTTTCATTACCTAATGAATTTGCCGTTGAAGGAGAAATACTTGCAACGGCTTTACGCCAATTCGGTGATTTATTTTCTAATGCAAAAAGAGGTGACTCTGATGTGCAAGTTTCAAGTAGTCCGTCCCCCGATGCGTTTTATGTTGCAGCCTTTGCAGCAACCTACGGATTTGATAACTCTTTTAGGCCTCTTTATAGTGAATTGCTTCCTTTGGGGTATGTTAAGATAAAAAAGAATCCTTAGTTCTTATTAAATATAAAAAAAATACTTTACTTTCTCTATTAATACTTGAAATTGCCAATACTATATGGTAGAATATAGCACACGAGGCATTTATGAAAATATTGAAGCTGGTCTTTTTTTGTTGTGTTTGTCTGATTATATTCTCATGTAATCGTGGGTTATCTAAAGGCAATGCCGTTAAGTATGATTTAGATAATGTTTTGGATAAAAATGATCCCATTACTATAAATGTTTGGCATTATTATAGTGCATCTCAAAAAGAAAAATTTGACAGGCTGGTAGATAATTTTAATGCTTCAGAGGGAGCTAAATACGGCGTTTATGTCCGCGGTATTAGAAGGGCCGGAAATGCCAGAGAAATATCTTCATTTTTATCCGATGCCCTCTCCCAAAAACTAGGGGCTGATGAAATCCCAGATATTTTTTCGGCCTATCCCGATACAGCCTATGACTTTAATAAACAAGATCTTTTGGTGGATTTGTCCGATTTTTTTACCAAAAAAGAGAAAGACGAGTATGTTAAAAGTTTTCTATATTCCTCAGGTTTTGGAGTAAATGATGAAATTAAACTCTTTCCGGTTGCAAAGGCCACTGAAGTTTTTGTTTTAAATAAAACTGCATGGAAACCCTTTGCTGAAGCGATGGGTGTTTCCTACCGAGACCTAACTACTTGGGAAGGCTTGGTAAAGGTTGCCGAATTATATTATAACTGGACGGATTCTTTAACTGAAGAGCCTAATGACGGTAGACCTTTTTTTGGGAGGGATGCCTTAAGTAATTACATTTTAACGGGTACTTATGAATTAGGCAATAATATTTTTAAAGTTTTGGAAAACGGCGATGTCGAATTTGTCTTGGATAAAAAAACTTTGAGGACTTGTTGGGATAATTATTATGTTCCTTATGTTAAAGGTTTTTTTACTGCAAAGGGACGGTTTAGGGCTGATGATTTAAAAACAGGAGATATTATTTCCTGTATAACTTCAACTTCTTCTTCAATATATATGCCGTCTAAGGTTATAGATTCTTTTGGAAATTTCAGGCTTGTCGATTTGGAGGTCTTACCCATTCCGCATTTTAGAAATGCAAAGCGTAAAACCGTTGTTCAGCAAGGTGCCGGTATGGCAGTATTAAGGAGTAACATAAAAAGAGAAACTGCATCGGTTCTGTTTTTAAAATGGTTTACCGATATGCAAAAATATTCCGAGTTTGCAGTTTCTACAGGGTATCTTCCCGTAAAGAAAAAGGAGCTGGAAGTGGAGTCCGTAACGGCTGCATTTTGTAGTGACGGTATATGTATTTTGCCTATTGTACAGGATGCACTCAAGGTAAGTATAGATACAATGAAGTCTTTGGATCTTTATTTTCAACCTGCTTTTAAAAATTCCGATAAAGCAAGGCACATTCTTTCGGATTTGCTCCAAGAAAAAGCAAAAGAAGATAGGGCTAAGGTTGTTGAAAAGATTAAAGCCGGAAAAAGCAATGAAGATGCATTAAAAAATTTTATTGGAGATGCTTCATTTGAAGCATGGTTTACCGATTTGGAAAAAAAATTATTTGATTTAAAATAAGCGGAGTGATAATGAAAAAAAGTAAAGCTAAGCGAAAACATTCTACCTCCATTTTGTCACGGCTCTTAGTTCCTATGCTTTTTGTATTTGTTATTCAGGCAGCGGTTATGATGTCGATGTTCCTAAGTTCCGATATCTTAAAAAAATCCAGCGATAATGCCTACGGTGTTTTAAGCGAAAAAGTTTTAAACCGAAAAATATTGATCGAAAATGAAATGTCTAATAGATGGACAAGAATTTCGGACTTACATGAAAAAGTTTTAAAGGTAATTAAGACTGAGTTATCCCGTAATAATATTGATCTTTATCAGCTTGCAAATATGCCTGAATTGCAAAACCGAGTTCTTAATACTATTTTACCTGAGCTTATTTATACCATAAGAAGAAACTATGTTACAGGAGTCTTTTTTGTTATAGATGCTCCCAGCCCTCTGGTAAAGACAAACGCGTTCTTTTATCCCGGTTTATATGTCAGAAACGAAGAGCCTTCATCCTATTCTTCTATAAACGATGATCTTGTTATATCGAGAGGATCTTCTGAGGTTGTGCAAAATCATAATATTGCCCTTGGTGTAGACTGGTCGCCTTTTTTTACGATAGTACCTAATAGTCATGATGTAGCTTACCGTTATTTTAATGCTCCTATTGCCGCCGCCATGAAGTATCCTAATGAGCCTGCTAAAAATCTTGCATTTTGGAATACGCTTTCTAAGCTTGATCCTTTGAGTGATGATGCGATTACATATTCTATTCCAATAAAGGATGATGCAGGAAATATTTATGGAGTGCTAGGTATAGATCTTTCTGCAAAGTATATACAAACATTTTTAGGTTTTGATGAATTGGATATTTCTAAAAAGGGAATGTACTGCATGGCAGTGCATGATATTCATAATGATGCAGGAACTTTTTTGCCGATAGTTTTTAGCAGCATAGCTAGAAATTTGAATGCAAGCCATATTCCGGCCTTTAAAGTAGAGCGTTCCAATTATAAGAATGTTTATACGATTGAAGAGGTCTCAATTTTTGAAGAGAAGTACTGTCTGGCGATAGAGCCTTTTCATCTTTATCAGCGGAACGGAATGTACGAAAATCAAGAGTGGGTGCTGATAGGTTTGGCTCCTGAAGCCAGCCTTCTTTCATTTTCGGTAACTCTTAAAAAAATATTTTGGCAGTCTGTACTTGTGTCCGGTTTTTTGTTCTTAGCCGGTTCTTACTTATCGAGTAAACATATTTCGAATATGTTTACAAAGGTTGTATTAAAGCTGCAAAATAGTGATCCCCGAAAAATAGTAAATATCGAAAAAATGAATATAACCGAAATCGATACTCTTATTGTCGCTATAGAAAACTTAAGTGCGAGTGTGTTTAATGCTGCATCGCGTGTATCTACAATCATAGAAAAACTTCAAGTTCCTATAGGAGTTTTTGAACATAATATCTTAATGGGAACGGTTTTTTGTAATTCGATTTGGTTTAAGCTTTTTAATATTCAAAAATATTCAGGCGATTCGGTTTTGAAGACTGACGAATTTTATAAATTGCTGGATCATTATGAGTACTATATAAATTCAAAGGATGATTCTAAAACTATCTATGCTATACCGACGGGGGCTCACGGAATGGTCCGCTGGATTCGGTTTATGCAGACTAAGGAAAACGACAAAATTTTAGGTATAGCTCTTGATATTACAAAGGAAGTCGAAGACCGAAAAAAACTTGAGCTTCAAATGAACTATGATGACCTTACCGGTCTTTATAATAGAGCCGCCTTTGACAGAAAGATTACCGAAGTATTTAAGCAAAAGCATTTAGGCATCTGTGCCCTTGTAATGTGGGATCTCGATAACCTAAAATATCTAAACGATTCTTTTGGTCATGCGTACGGCGATACCCATCTTATGTCTTTTGGAAAAAAACTTGCCATGCTTCAACAGGATCGCTGTCTTGTTTGCCGCCGTTCAGGGGATGAGTTTTATACTTTCTTTTACACATTTTCGACCTCTGATGAAATAAAGCTTATCTTGACCGCTTTTTGGAAGGATATACAGGAAACACCTATAGTTCTCCCAAACGGAGAAAATTCAAGACTCCGCGTTTCTGCAGGTTTGGCTTGGTATCCTTATGATGCAGATAACCAGGCTGATTTGGTGAGATATGCAGATTTTGCAATGTATGATGTAAAACATTCGTTTAAGGGTTCTTTACATGAGTTTAACTTGGATGTTTATAAAAAGAATTATATAATGATCCATGGTACGGAAGCTCTTAATCAGATGCTTGAAAGGAATCTCATAGAATATGCCCTACAGCCGATTGTTACTTCCGGTACAGGCGATATTTACGGATATGAGATGCTTATGCGCTCTTTTGCTCCGGAATTTAAGAGCCCTGAAGATATTCTGCGTCTTGCTAAGGCTCAATCAAAACTGCATAAACTTGAAGAGCTTACTTTTTTTGGAGCAATGGAAACATTTGTTAAAAAGATAGAAAAAGGCGAAATATCGAAAAACACTAAAATATTTTTAAATACCATAAGCTCCCAGGTTTTGTCTGAAGCAAAGTTTTTTGAATTTGAAGAAAGATTTAAGCCTTATCTTTCAAATATTGTTCTTGAAATTACTGAGTCCGAACCTCTTAATACAAACTTTTATGATCTAAAAAATGAGAGAATTCGTAACTGGAATGCAATGGTTGCAATTGATGACTTTGGAAGCGGTTATAGTAACGAGTCATCTCTTTTATTTTTGTCACCCAATCTTGTAAAGATAGATATGTCTATAGTAAGGGATGTTCATAAGAGTCTCGATAAACAAAATGTATTGGAAAACCTTGTTTCCTATGCAAAGAAAAGAGATATAATAATCCTAGCTGAAGGTGTTGAAACAATAGATGAGATTGATGTATTGCTGCGGTTCGGTGTAGACTTGTTTCAGGGATACTTTTTTGCAAAGCCTTCTTTTGATATTATTCCTATACCGGAAGAAAGAATACAGGAGTTAAACAGAATTTTCTCTCTGTATTAATTTTGAATTGTCCTGATTTTTGTTGAGGTAGAGCCAAGCTGGCCGCATGCCCCTGCTATGCTCCGGCCTCTTTTTTGACGCGTGCTTATATTTAGGCCTGCCTTTTTTAGATAAGCTTCGAAGTTTCGGACTTCCGTTTCTGACGGAGTTTTAAAATTTAAGCCTTCTACAGGATTCCAAGGAATTAAATTTATAAAGCACTCAAGGCCTTTCGCAAATTCTATAACCTGCCCGGCCGCTTTTTTATCGGTGTTAAGTCCCTTCATAAGGGCGAGTTCTAAGGTTACCCTTTTGTTCGATTTTGAGTTGAAATATTTTATTGCCTGCTTTAACTCACCGAGGCTGTTTGTTTTATTTACCGGCATGAGTTCTGTCCTTAATGTTTCGTCGGCTGTTGTCAATGAAACAGCAAGCCGGACTTCCGGCCCCTTATCTGCCATCTCGTATATTCCATTGCATAGGCCTGAAGTCGAAATTGTTATACGCCGCTTTGAAAGATTTCTACCTTTAGGATGAGCAAGAATATTGATAGCCTTGTTTATTTCGCTTAAATTAAGCATCGGCTCTCCCATGCCCATAAAGACTATATTATCCAAGGTTCCGGCTTCTTTTTCCAAATGTAAAAACTGTTCTACAATTTCTGAAGCCGATAGGTTTCTTAAAAAGCCTATCTGTCCGGTTTTACAAAAAGCACATTTCATGGGGCAGCCTGCCTGACATGAAACACAGGCTGTTTTCCGTTTTGCTTTATCTGTCAATAATACGGTTTCTATTACGGCTCCGTCATAAAGCTCTACAGCCAGCTTTATTGTACCGTCTTTGTCTTTTAAAGCCTCTTTTATTTTGGTCGAAAATAAAGAAAAATCTTTTGCGAGGGCAGAGCGCATATCCAATGAAATGTTGGTCATTTCATCAAAGCTCTGTACTCCTGAAGCTATCCATCGAAAAACTTGTTCGGCTCGGAATTTATCTTTTAGACCGCAGAAGCTTTGAATCTCTTCAGGAATCATTCCTGAAAGAGATGCTTCATTTTTTTTAGTGGTCATTTTTTGTCAATTCAAAAAGCAGGTCTGAAATTGTCTGATTTTTGATTCCAAGTTTTTGAAAATCGGTTAAAGTTTCTATTGCCTTTTGTTTTTCTTTCTTTTCGATATAGCATTGAGCAAGTTCAAGATATACCCTGTAATTTGTATCCTCTGTATCTTTGAGGTGAGTTAGGGTTGTGATCGCCTGATCATATTTTTGCTGCAGCTTACACAATATTGCAAGGCCCAACATTGCGTATGAATCAAAGTCAATATCCAGAGCTTTTTGATAGTTTTCTTTTGCCTTTTCAAAATCATTCATACTGCGGTAGGCATCGCCTATTCGTGTTAAAATAACCTTGTTGTTAGGATCCAGTTGAAGTATTTTTTTCCAATATACTATAGAATTATACTGCTGGTTTAAGCCTCGGTAGCAGTCGGCTAAACCGAAAAGTCCGTAGAAGTTGTCGGGCGACCTTTCAAGAGCTCTTTCAAAATAATATACGCCCCTATCAAAAAGTTTCATTTTACGGTAACAGTTTCCGATTGAAGTTAGGATTCGTATATCGACAAATTCCCCGCTTGATTCCATCACTTTTTCCCAATAGACAAGGGCTTCCCTATATTTTTTAAAGTCATAATTTAGGTGTCCCAAACCGATTAGGGCATAAGCATTTTTAGGAGATTTTTCCAATACTTTTAAATACAGTTTTTCAGCCTTGTCGAATTCCTTGGTTTTTCGGTAAGCGTCGGCAACACGTGTTAAGACGGTAATGTTTTTATCGTCAAATTTAAGGTATTCTTCCCATATTGCGATAGCTTTTGGAAATTGGTTCATTGATTTATAGCAATCTGCAAGACCGAAAAGAGCATAGTTATTGCCGGGATGATGTTCAAGGCATTGCTTATAGAATTGTACTGCGTCATTAAATCTATTGTTTTTACGCTCGGCATCGCCTAATCCGACTAAGGCATAATTATTTGTAGGATCAAGCTCTAATATTTTTTTAAAAACATTTATAGCTTCATTAATACTGTTGCCTTTTAAAAGCGAATAGGCCTGTTTTGAAAGTTCCGAAATTTCTATTTGTTTTGAATCCTCTGTGTTAAAGATGTCTTCATTAAAAGCCGGACTATTTAAAAAATCCGTTTCTTCAAGGGCTGGATTCTCTTTTTCTGTGTTGTTTGTGAAAATTCCTGTAGTTTCATCCAGCTTATCCATATTGGCTAATTCTTTCTTATGTTTGATGTCTGACATTAATCCTCCGTAAATATATGTACTTACATCCAAAATTAATTATATGCATCGAAATTTTAAATCAGCATACGTATAATTTCCGCCAACTTATCCAGCAAAATCCCTTCTTTATATGTATTATGTGCCAGATGATAAAATTTTAATGCTTTCAGGTGTTCATTTTGTTTTGCGTAGTAGTCGCCGATTCTTGCAAGACCGTCAGAATAGCCGGTTGTAATAAAAATCCTTTCAGCAGCAGCTATGTCCTTTTTATTATAAAGTTCATTACCTCTAAGATTGAGTTTAGCCTTTTGCTCTGATGTCAAGGTTTTTACAGGCAGCTCGCCTGTTTTTATAAAGCCTTCTTTAATTTCTTGCAATATTCTTTCCTTATAAATATACTTATATAAATATTTAAAACTCGTACTGTATCGGCTGTAAAATACTAAGCATTGATTTACAATACTCTAAACATAGCACATTATAAAATGTTACACTCAAGCCTTTATTTTAAGCAGGCAGAACAGATTAATTATAGAACTAATCTTACTTATACAATAAATTATAGTTAATTATACCCTAGCTTTTAATTTAATTCAATAACTAATAGAAGAAAAATATAACCAAAGAGTAGAATTTATTCTGCTCTTTGGTTATTAGGTAAATATATTTTTACATATTATTCATCAAAGTCATCATAATCTAAGTCATCATCGTCATCATCATATTCAAAATCTTCATCGTCAAAATCATCATCGAAATCATCGTCAAAGTCTTCATCATCGTCGAAATCGTCAAAGTCTTCATCAAAATCGTCATCGTCGTCGAAATCGTCAAAGTCATCGTCAAAATCATCATCGAAATCGTCATCATCGTCAAAGTCATCATTGTATGAATCACTAAAAATTAAGGCCTTATCTAATTTTTCCAATTCAAGATTTTCAAGCATAAACAACCCCTTATACTACTATTAATTTATATCTATATGATTATAATAGATGAGAGCTCGCATTTTTGTCAACTAGATAATATCAAATTCTTGTCTTTTTTATATAATTTATTGCGGTATTTTGTGTACCAATAAACCGGAGCGGCCTACTTCGAAAAAACTTTGTTCTTCCCATGCCGAAATTATGGTTCCGTTTTTTATGACAAAGTATGTATAAACAAAGCTATCGGGGAGGGAAGGCAGGGTAGTGTTTTTCCATTCTTGTGTTTCAGGATCCGTATAAAAAAGCCTTCCTGTTTCTAAAAGAACGGCTTTAAAGGCCTTTTGATTGTTTTCATTACCGAATTCGCATATTACGGCTGCGGCTTCAAAGTCTCCTGCATATGAAGTATTGGAATTTTGGTAAAAAATTACCTTTTTTGTTCTTAGATCTTCAGAAAAAAGTTCAGCCTTTATGTTTTTTTCGGTCATCTTGAGAATGTTATCTATGCCGTCCTTATCTCCAACGACGGAATAAGGAGAAGATGCTTGTATAAATTCTTCTTGGCTAATGACGGAGTATTTTCCTTTTAAAAGGTCTTCAAACGAAGAAAATGAAAAATAGTCAAAGCCGACATGATCTTTTTCTTCCGTTTTAAAAGCCGCAAACCATTTTTTTTCGAATTCCAATGCAGAAAGCTGTGAATTGTTTGAGAGTTTAAAGTGTTCCGGGCGGACAATGTTTAAAAGTTCTCCGTTTACGCTATTATACCTAAGGAGGCTTGATGGAGCTTCATCGGGCAGAACATCCGAAAAAACGGTATTTGTATATAATCTTAAAAGGCTTCCGAGGCCGGTTTTATAAAATCCTTCAGCCGTTTTTGTATAAAATTCGCTTTTGAGTTCTATTTTGGGCTCTCGTTCAATGGAGAATGCCGGTAAAATCCCTGCCTTATTTACAAGAAAGAGGGGAGGATCATACATGAGTCCTAAGCCGGATACTCTTAGAGCCTCTGTCCACGGCAGAAAGCCTTGCTCCGGAACTTGTTCGGGAGAGTCTGCTTGTTTTAAGCATGGCACTTCCGATGCTTCATCTTGAGTAAAATAATACCAGGCTGTGCTTATCTGTCTGCTTTCCGCCTCAGTTTTTTCCGGTAAAGATGCTGTTCCGGACTCGGCCTCTTTGTTTGCACAAGCGGCAAATAAGAGGACCGAAGCCAGAAGCACAGGAAAAATCCGTACTTTAATTAAATTATGCAAGGGCGATTACTTCGATTTCGACGAGGGCATCTTTAGGAAGGCGGGCAACCTGTACGGCTGATCTTGCAGGGTGGTTTGATGAACCGAAGATTTCTGCATATACCTCGTTCATTGCAGCAAAGTTATTCATATCGCTTAAAAAAACGGTGGTTTTGATTACCTTTTCGATGCTTGTTCCTGCCTGTTCCAAGATTGCCTTTACATTAAGTAATGACTGGCGTGTCTGGGCCTTAATACCTTCGGGGAAGGCTCCTGTAGCAGGATCCAAGGGAATCTGTCCCGATGTAAATACAAAACCGTTTGCCTTAATTCCCTGAGAGTAGGGGCCGATAGCTGAGGGTGCCTTGTTTGTTGCGATAATTTCTTTCATTTAAAACTCCTTAAAAACAAATTTTATGTGTTTATTTTACCCTTTTAAGGCATCAGAGTCAAGCATAAGTTAAATTCTCTTTATACGCTTAAAAAGCTCTGTGCGGTCGATTATAAAATACAAGGGACGGCCGTGAGGGCAAAGCGGTTCGGGGAGGGCAAAGGTTTTGACCGCTATATTGTATGCAGAGACTGGATCGATTATGTCGCCGTCCTTACAGGCGGTGCGGCAGGCTGAGCTTGCAAGGATGTGGTGCATGAGTCCTGCAGGATCCTTACCTGCTCCTGCAAGGTCTTCTTTTAAATCTTTTTCAGTGCCGTGCCATCTTATGGGAACAGCCCTTATAATCCAAAGGCCTTTTTTTTCTTCATTTATAATAAACCCTGCTTTTTGAAGCTCAGAGAGGTTTAATCTTATTATTTCATCGTCTTTGTCCGATTCCGTTTCGATGCGGTACGGAATTAAAAGCTCCTGAGAGGGGCCTAGACTTGCTTTTAAGTCTTCAAAGAGAATCCGCTCATGGGCTGCGTGCTGGTCTATTATATAGAGGGCATTGTTTTTTTCTACGGCTATAAATGTGCCGCAAAATTGACCTAAAAATTTAAAGTCGGATTTGGGTATATCTTGCGGAGGAGCCGGCACTTTGTGAGCGGCAGCCGATGTGCCGTAAGCAGGGGCTGAGGTCTCAATTTGTTTTATAGGAGAAGCGGGCCAATAGGCAGATGTACGTCCCGGCCAATAGGTTTCTTTCAAGCCGGAGCTATAGCTTTGGTTTAACTCGGCAGCTTCAAATTCTTTTTTTTCGAAGCCTAAATCGGGTGTGTATTCAGGTTCATAGCTTTCCTTTAAAAGATCCGACACGGTTTTTTGCCTGTAAAAAGAACTGATGGACGAGCTTAGGCTGTGATGAATTTCTTTATAATCTTCGAATTTGGCTTCCTTTTTTGCAGGGTGAATATTGAAGTCGACTCTTTCGGGTTCTATATTTAAAAAGACAAAGGCTGCCGGAAAGCCTCCGTTGGGAAAGTATCCTTCAGAGGCATAGCACACGGCTTGAACAAGGCCGTACTCGTTTATCCGCCTTCCGTTTACAAAGATGTAGATATTCCGCTTGTCGGAGCGGACTACCGCAGGGCTTCCTAAAACGGCTGTAAAGCAAAATCCGTCACCCTCTTGGTTTATCTCATAAAAAAGTTCTTCAGGCTCTTTAAAGCCCATGGCGGTAAGGCATCTTTCTTTTAAAGAAGAATGAGCCGGAAGAATGAGCTTATTTATTCCGTCTGCTATATAGCGCATTTCAATATTGTAGTGGGGGAGGGCCTTTTCGACAAAGGTTTGCCGGCATTGGGAAGCCTCGTATTGGGGGCGTTTTAAAAATTTTTTACGGGCAGGGAAGTTTTCAAAAAGGTTTTTAACTTCGACTGTTGTGCCCTTGTTTAGGCGGGCAGGGGAAATCTTTCCCAAAGAAAGTTTCCAGGCGGCAGGGCCTTCACGCGTCGAGGTAATTTCGAGGGAGCTTACCGCCTGTACCGAAGAAAGAGCCTCGCCTCTAAAGCCCAAGCTCCGCAGATGGAGGAGGTCTTCCGCCTCTTCTATCTTGCTTGTGGAATGGGTATGGGTGCAAAGCTCCAAGTCTTCCCTTGTCATACCGCAGCCGTCATCGCTCACCCTGATTGTACTTATTCCGCCTTCTTCAATTTCTACTATAATTTGAGAGGCTCCCGCATCTATCGAGTTATCCAAAAGCTCCCGCACAACAGAGGCCGGCCGTTCGATAACTTCTCCGGCTGCTATTTTACTTGCAGTTTCTTTTGATAAGAGCTTAACGGGCTTGTATTCTCTCATTCGGTTTTCCTCTAGTTTTCTTCTGTAATCGTGAATAGATCAAGTTCAGGTTCTTCTTCAGGCAGTACGGGCTGGTTCAATAAGACTTCAATCTTTCCTTCCATTTTTTCTATATCTTTTTCAAGCCCCTTGGCAAGTTTTATTCCCTCTTCAAATAGGGACAAAGCTTTTTCCAACGGAATATCGGAAGAGCGTATATCGTTACTTATCTTTTCAAGCTTTTCAAGTCTTTCTTCAAATTTCTTCATATGCAGATACTATCCTTTTTTTTGATGAGGGTCAAGTCTGACTTCTAAAATCGGATTGACTTTTTTTTTAAATGAGATATAATAAATGTGTGAGAGGATAAAAGGCATGAGAAAAAATTATTTCTTTTATATTTTTGTTTTAGCTGTTTTTTTTGCAGGCTGTGCTACACTTCCCAAGACTTCGATTCATTCTCAAAGTATTGCTAAAGAAAAAAGAGTTCAGACTCTTGAGTCCGGTTTTGATGTTTCATATACGGTAAGCTATAATTTGAATAAAAGCGAGAAAGACGATTTTATTTCGATTGAGCTTGATTCTCTTTTATATAAGACCCGATTGGATTTTGATTCTTCGGCTTCCTTTAAAACTATTCTTGAATATTTTTTTAAGATAGTTGAAACTGCGAAAAAAGATAATATAAGAAACGGATCCGGCTTACTAGGTTCTACGGAATTATATTGCTTTATAAATTCTAAAATAGATGAAAGCATGGAGCGGTTTTTGATTTTAAATTCAAAAGAAAATCATTTGGAATTCGGATTTTTGTTAAAAGATAATAGTGCTTATTTGGTTGTCAAGTCTTTTATGGCTAAGCCTATCAATCCGAAACATGAATTTATAATTTCTTTTGAAAGTGTGCCTATAAGTTTTGAAGATGCTAAAAGCCTATATAATTTTATGTCGGATCAAGAAAGGATTGAAAAAATTAGAGATAACTTGCCTTAATAGACTTTAGCCGAAAATTGCAGATAGGCGTGAAGCATATACAGGATTGAGAAGAAAATAAATTGAACAAGTAGACAAAAACAGCCGCCGTTTACAGATTTTAACTTTCTTTAAAATTAGGTAGTTTTCTCAAAAATTTAATCTTTGAGTATTTCTGTATGGTGTGCTTTTTTGACTCTGGATTTTATAAATGAATATATTGCAACACAAAAAATCCAAGCCGTCTATGCTTCTCAAGTTTTTGATGAAAGAGAGCTTGAAGATTTAAGTTCCCTTATGGATCTTCCCCACGATGTTTATTATAAAGATGTATGGAATATAGAAGGCTTTATTCCTCTCAGGCTGATCTATACAGGGATGAGAACTAAATTTTAATTTTTTTAATTTTATGCCTTGATTAAAATAAAAAAATGATGTATGCTTCTTACAACATTTTGTGAGAGGACGCTGACATTGGTACCCTTAATTATTTTAAAGGAAGGCGACAGGGCCTCCGTGCTTAAATTTGACGGAACGGGGGCCGAATTTTCCCGTCTTCGCAGTCTCGGAATAGATATTAATACTGAAGTAACCGTCGTTACTTCTCAGGCCGACAAAAAAGGGCCTATTTTGCTTTTGGTAAACGGTTCAAAATATGCGGTAGATTATAATCTTGCTTCCAAAATATTGGTACGTTTATAGATTAAGGTAAAGGAGGTTTAAATGACTCTTGATGAATTGGAGCAGGGGAAAAAAGGAATAATCGAAGACCTTGAGATTTCCGGCATGACCTTACAAAGACTTATAAGTTTAGGGTTTACTCCCGGAGCTGAAGTTTCGGTTGTAAGAAAAGCCCCCCTTTTAGATCCTTTTGATATTTCAATCTGCGGTTCGCTTGTAGCAGTCCGTAAGGACGAAGCTAAAAAAATCATTGTAAAAGAAGTTTAGAATATGAAAAAAGAAAAAATAAATATTGCTTTTGCCGGTCAGCCTAACTCCGGCAAGTCAACCCTATTTAACATGATGACGGGAGCTCATCAGCATGTTGCAAACTATCCGGGCATCACAGTAGAGAAAAAAACGGGAGAGTATTTTGCCCTTGATCAGTCGGTTTTTATTACCGACTTGCCGGGTACTTACAGCCTTACTTCTTATTCGCCTGAAGAAAGAGTAACCCGCAATTTTATTCTGCGTGAAAAACCTGAGCTTTTAGTAAACATTGCCGATGCCTCAAATTTGGAAAGACATCTTTATCTTACATTTCAGCTTTTGGAGATGAATTGCCCCATTGTTATGTATTTAAACAAGATGGATTCTGCAAAAAATTCAGGTCTTCAAATTGATGTAGACAAGGTGTCATCCCTGTTAGGGATTCCTATAATCGCGGGTTCAGCCAAGAAAAAAGAAAAAGTAAACGAATTAAAAGAACTTATTTCGAGAACGGCTGAAAGCTCTGAACCTCAAAAACCCTTTATGCTTACCTATGGTAAGGACATGGAATCCTATTTGGAAAAGATTGTAGAAAAATTAAGGGCTTCTGCAAAGGATGATCTTTTCTCGATTCCTCTAAGATGGCTTGCAATCAAGCTTTGTGAAAAGGATGCAGCGGTTATCGAGGAGGAGGGTAAAAATTTTACAAACTTTGATTCCGTTTTAAATTTTATAAAGGAAATTGAAGCGGAGCACAAGGAAAAGCATAAGCATAGTTTTGAAATAGAAATAGCCCTTGCACGCTCGGCTGCTGCAAAAAAAATTGTTGAAGCTGCGGTTTCAAAAAAAGAGCTTGAACAAAAAGCCGTCGAGACCTTAAACATTAAAAGAAAGGTTTCCGAGGCTGTTGCCGCCATTATTCTTTGTTTTGTAACTTATGAGATTTTGGATTCGCTTTTTTTGCTTTTGCCGATTCAGATATTTGCAAACAACATTCTCCGCTTGGTCCTTAGCATAACCGGAGCTCTTGCCTTTACCGGAGGTGCCGCTATTATCTATACCAAAGGCGGCTCAGGCAGTATAAACTCGACCGACAGAATCGATAAGGTGCTTTGTCACAAGGTTTACGGTCTTTTGATCTTGGTCGAGCTAGTTTTGGTCTTTTATTGGATAACCGTAGTTTTGGGTTATAAGATGACCGATAAGGTTTTCCCGATATTTAAATTTGTACGCACGATAGTGTCTCAGCTTATTTATCCTGACGGCCTTATAAACGAAGGTCCTTTGAGAGGCCTATTTTTAAGCGGAATAATTGACGGTGCAATAATGATTCTAAACTATGTGCCCATCTTTTTCTGCTTGTTTGCCTTAATAGCCTTTTTGGAAGATGTCGGATACATGGCCCGTCTTGCCTTTATCATGGACAGGGTTTTACGCAAGTTCGGTTTACACGGACAGTCAACCCTTCCTATGATTTTGTCTGGCGTTATAATGGGGGGCTGTGTTGTTCCCGGTGTTATGTCCACAAGAACAATCCGTGACGATAAGTCCCGCTTGGTAACTATCCTAATCTTGCCTCTGCTTAACTGTATGGCAAAGATTCCCTTTTATGTTTTAATTACGGGAATATTTTTTACAAGCTATCAATGGATAGTGCTGGGCGGAATTTCATTCTTTACTTTGATTGTGGCCTTGATTGTTGCAAAATATTTCAGCCTCTATGTTGTTCACGGCAGGCCCGAACCCTTTGTTTTGGAGCTTCCGGCTTATAATATGCCGACTTTAAGAGGCGTTTTAATCCGCACCTTTGAACGCTTATGGAGTTTTATAAAAAAAGTTGCGACTACAGTAGTAGCCGTTTCGGTTATAATCTGGGCGGGTGTAAACTTTCCCTCTTTGAACACGGAAAAAACCGCTCAATACGAAGCAAAAAAAGAAGCCTATATTCAGGACTTTGCAGGAAAACTAAATAATTCATATTCCCAATATTTTGCTTCCGAAAAAGGTTTTATAGAATTCCAGCGTTTAAACGAAAAGCTTTATCTATATGATGCCTTAAATTGGTTCGGCGGAGCTAAGGGGACGGAAAGAAATGTAAACAGGCTTTTTTTACAAAATCCCGAATTTACAAAAATAGCCTTAAAGGGAAAAATCGAACTCGGCAGCAATATAGGTGCTTTTAAAAACTACCTTGATATGTATTCTGCTGCAAAAAAAGATTTTGATAAGGCTTATGATGGTGCTCAAGAATTTCAAAAGCCTATTTTAAAGGCTTCCTTTTATGCTTATTGGCAAAAGCTCAATCCTTACTTTTTTGCCCTTGTCAGAACCGGAAAGATAAAAATTTCAGGCACAACCGTAATCGATTCTGAGGCCGCTGCCGCAGCAAAGGCTATACGCCCTGCAAGTGCCGATTTAAAACTTATATCTGTACAGCTGCGAAAAGAAACCTTGGAAAATTCTATTTTGGGTTATCTTGGAAAGGCTATGGAACCAGTCACAAAATATGCAGGTTTTGACTGGAAGGTAAACATTGCTATTTTAGGTTCTTTCGCTGCAAAAGAAGCCCTTGTTTCTACCTTGGGTACTATTTACAGTGTCGAGTCTGCAAGCGAGGATTCGGGCAAGGTTTTGGAAGCCCGCATTCAGGATAAGGAAACGGGGTTGACCCCCTTAGACGGTCTTACCATTATGATTTTGATTGCTCTCTTCCCGCCCTGTATTGCTACCGTTATGGCAACAAAGACCGAGACTCAAAGTGTAGGCTGGACCTTGTTCAGTGTTCTATATCCTGTAGTGCTAAGCTCTCTGGTTGCCGTCCTTGTATTCCAGTTGGGAAGATTGTTCGGTTTTTGATTTTTAAATTATAAATTTTAGAGGAGTTATATAAATGAAAAAAATAAGCATTGTATTTATTTTGATGATGTGTTCTATCCTGCTTTTTGCACATTCGCCCCTATTGACTGTTGAGGATAACGGCGACGGAACTATCTATGTTCAAGGCGGATTTTCAAACGGAGCTACTGCTGCCGGAGTTAAACTTTATCTTACCGATAAAGCTACAGGTCAAAAAATCTGGGAAGGAGAATTCCCCGATGTAGGCGAACTCAATCTGCCTATTCCGAGTGTTCCGTATACTGTAACATTTGATGCAGGTCCCGGTCATATTATTGTAAAGGAAGGACCTGAGCCTGCAGGCGGTTTCGGCAGTCAGGCTGCTGATGCATCGGCAAGCGGAAACGAAGCTCCTGCAGAGGCTGCTCCGGCACAAAAACCTGTTGCTGCTGCCGGTTCCGTAGGATGGGTTCCCATGGATACCGTTTCGGCAATGCCCGCTGTCGGTCCCTCTTTTACGGCAATTTTAGCCCTTGTGCTTGCCGTGATAAATTCGGTACTAATTGTCTTCCTGTTTAAAAAACAAAAAAGGTAGGTGTAAAAAGTGAAAAAGTTATTCTTTTCCGTATTGCTATGCTGTACGGCTTTGAGCCTTTTTGCTCACTTTCAGATTATTTATACTCCGTCTTCCATAATAGAAGATTCAAATAATAAGGTTGATTTTATAATTTCTTTTACCCACCCATTTGAGTCTGGGCTTACAATGGATATAGGTAAGAATGAAGCCGGAGAAGTCAAGGGTTTAAAAGAATTTTATTCCGTTCATAAAGAAGCCAAGACCGATTTAATGTCCTTTTTAAAAAAAGGAGAATTTGAATCCTTAGAAAACAAGGCCTTTGCATATACATTTGAGTTTAATAAGGATACAGGCTTTAAGGGAGGAGGAGACTGGGGCTTGGTTGCCGTTCCTCATCCTTATTTTGAAGCGGCAGATGACGGATATATTCAGCAGATAACAAAGGTATTTATTAATAAGGCCGGACTTTCAACCGATTGGCAGTCGAGGATTGCCGAAGGTTATCCCGAGATACTGCCTTTGGTAAAGCCTTATGAAATCTGGGAGGGAGGCGTTATTCGTGCCCTTGTTCTGGACTCCGAAGGAAATCCCGTGCCCTATGCTCAGGTTGAATTTGAAAATATGAACTATGATGTTGATATGGCAAACAAGAAATTTACCGGAGAACCCAAGCTGCAAAAATCCGGTGCTGGTATGATAATGGCCGATAATACAGGCGTTTTCGAATTTATTCCTCCCTGTCCCGGATATTGGGGCTTTGCCGCCCTCGGTGTAGGTAAGGAAAAGGAATTCTCCGGCAAGGAACTTTCTCAGGATGCCGTTATCTGGTTTGAGGTTAGTAAGATTGAAGATGCTTCAGAAGAGGCTGTTATGCCTGTTGCCCAAGCTCCTGCTGCTGAAGCCGCAAAACCTGAAAAAGCCGGTCCTAAGGATGGCTTTTCTCCTGCTGCCTTGATTATCGTAATTTTACTCTTTGTGGTTATGTTTGCATGGCCTCCTATATTTAAAAAGATTTCGGATAAGGCCGAAAACAAGTAGATAATAAAAGCCGAGCCTCTTTGGGGGCTTGGCTTTTTTTTTAAAATGTTTATAATCATTCTCGAGGTTATAGTCAAATAAGGTTCTTAAATAATTTTAAGATTAAAAGGGAAACAGGTGAAAAACCTGCACAGCCCCCGCTACTGTAATTGAGTTTGTTTATCATAATGCTTGTAATTTATTTATATGGTTAGAAGCATGAGCCACTGTTAATATGGGAAGGCGATAAACTTTAAATCATAAGTCAGGAGACCTGCCTATTTGTGTTACGAATCCTTCGGAGGGAAGGAAAATCGGAAAACTAATTATTATATAGCTCTATCCATGTTTTTCGTTTTTTCTTTATTTATTCTCCGTGTATTTTTAATTAAGAGTTTCCTATAAATTTTTATTGGAGGGCTTGCTTTTTTTTAAGAAATAATATAGATTGTCAGCGATAATTTACATTTAAATTCGAAAAAAGATTTATCCGTGAGTTTTAAGGGGTGCCTTTTTACTCTATCTTTTTTTGAACTTAGATAATGAGTCTTTAGACTAGAATATGTATAGGAGTTTTATATGAAAAAAATTACAGGAATAGTTTTACTTTTATTCTTTGTAGCTATGGCTTCATTTGCTCACTTTCAAATGATTTATACCCCGACTTCAATCGTTGAAGGCAACTCTGTTGATTTTAAGATTGTTTTTACCCATCCTGCCGAATCCGGCCATACAATGGACATCGGTAAAAACGAAGCCGGTGAAATTAAAGGTTTTGAAAAATTCTTTTCTATTCATAAAGAAAAGATGCAGGACCTTATGCCTTCACTAAAGAAAACACAGTTTACAACTTCCGAAAATACAGCTTCGGCTTATGATCTTACCTTGAATAAAGATAACGGTTTTAGAGGAGGCGGAGACTGGGCTCTTATCGCTGTTCCCCATCCTTACTATGAAGGTGCCGAGGATGCATATATCCAGCAGATTACCAAGGTGTTTATAAATAAGGCCGGTCTTGATACTGATTGGAGTGCAAGATGTGCTGAAGGTTACCCCGAAATTATGCCCTTGGTAAAGCCCTATGATGTTTGGGTAGGAGGCATTTTTAGAGGAGTTGTTGTAGATTCAAAAGGTAAGCCCGTTCCCAATGCTGAAATTGAAGTTGAATATATTAACTTTGATGTAGATATGAAGGCAAGCAAATTCGGCGATAAAGCTAAAACCGAGGCTGCTGCAACTATTATTCTTGCAGATAAAAACGGTGTTTTCTCCTTTGTTCCACATAAGGCCGGTTATTGGGGCTTTGCTGCTTTAGGAGCAGGAAGAGCCAAGAAATTTGCCGGTAAAGAACTTTCTCAGGATGCCGTACTCTGGATTGAGGCAATGCCTGTAAAATAAGGAATGTCCTTATGACATTAGGAATGGTCTTGACTATTTCCATAGTTGCAGGTGTTGTTGTCTTACTCATCCGTAAATATTACAGGATATTTAAGGGTAAGGCTTCAGCCTGCAGCTGCGGAGAAAAAAACATCAATCCTAAGAGCGGCTGCGGTTGCGGATGCTGCGGCTGCTCTGCGGAAGAAAAAAAGTAGACTAACTTGCTTTAATTCTGAGTTCTCTTGAATTAAATGTTAGACATATTTAACTTATTAACTTAAAGGAGTTTTATTTTATGGTTAATAAAAGAATCGGTGCAAAGATTGCACTTATTTTGGTTACATTTGCAGTTATATTTACTGCATGTAAGTCTATGCCTGCTGTAGTGGAAGTAAGTCCCGATAAATTGGTAGCAGGACAAGAACTTGCAGCTTGGAAAGGTAAATGGGTTTCTACTTATACGGTAATGAATGATGCGTCATTGAATGCAGCCTATAAGAAGACTGCTGAAGGAATGCCTTATTATACTGAAGGCGGTTTGAAGGCTGCCGTCAAAGATATGTATGGAAGTTCTGTAACCGCTATGAAATTTAACGGTACCAATAAGGTTACTCTTACAATGCAGAAGAAAGACGGTAGTGAATCCAATGTAGTATGTGAATACAAATACATGGGTACGAAGGCTGTTCCCGGTTATGAGGGTTCACTTTGGTATACGTTTGAAGCGGTAAACCCAGGAAAAGAATTGCAGGCTGTAAAAAATATGATTATTATGCCTCCTCATCAACACGGAGATGGTCCTGTTCATTGGCATGTTCGTTTCGGCTACTACGGTTTTGATTGGCTTATAAACGGAGAAAAATCATGGCCTACCTTTGTTCCGGCCTCAACAAAAAAGAACGATATGTTAAAGGGTGCAGAATCTTCAATTGAAACTATGCCTAAATGGACGGATGCAGCTCCCTTTAAGTCTTATGCAGAACACGGAAGGTGGATCAATAGTCTCCTTGTTTTTGAAAATTCAAGCAAAGAGGTTATGGATGTCTATGCTAAGCTCATCAAAGAGTTTGAAGGAAAAAATCCTAAGGGCGGAGACTTTACCAGAGCAGAAATTATTGCAGAATTGCAAAAAAGCGATGACAGTTTAAAAGATTTTACTCATCTTGAGTTTAATATAAAAGACGGAAAAAATGAGCTTATAGTTTTTAAAGGTTCGAAAGAAATCTTCAGATCAAACTATGTAAGAGTTGCGCCCGGCAAGGCAAAGGCTTATATGACAATGAAAGCCGAAAAGAAAGATGCCGGAATGTTCTCTCTTATATCCTTTGTAGTTGTTCATGGTGCTCCTAATTATCACTTCCATTTGTGGTACGGAGCAACCGAAGAGGATATTGCTGCTCAGAGAGGTACCCCTACCTGTTACAAGGTAGATGTTCCTGCCGATATCCGAGCTAGCGGTATTGAAAGATCCGCAAAAAGAACTCTTTCAGCATTAACCGGAAAATAGTTCTGTTATTAAAAATGAAATTGCTGCCGATTGTTTAAATATAAATCGGCAGCATTTAGTCATAATTTTATTTTAAGGAGATGTTATGTCTAATAAAAAAATCGGTGCAAAAATTGCACTTATTTTGATTGCTGTTGCGGTAGCATTTACTGCATGTAAGTCCATGCCTGAAGCCGCTAAGTCGGCTAAGGCTGAAGTTGAAAAACTTATTCCCGGAATGGAATTGGCTGCCTGGAAAGGTGAATGGGTTTCGGTGGATGTTGTAAAAAACGATCCTTCTTTGAAAGAATTATACAAAGAAGCTGCATCAAAGAATTCAAATTATACCCAAGAGGGTATCAAAGATGCTATTGAAGGAAGAAGAAAGACGCCTTTTGCAAGGGTAAAATTTGACGGGACTAATAAGATAAGTTTTACCGTTATTGATGCAGACGGAAAACAAAAAGAGATCGTTGCCGAATATAAATATCTAGGCAAGGTTCCTATGCCCGGTTATGAAGGTTCTTTTTGGGAAACATTTGAGGCTGTAAAAAATGTACGCGGACTTAATATGGCCAAGTATATGATCTGTACTCATCCTCATAGCCATGACGGAGGACAGGTTCACTGGCATGTAAGATTCGGCGGAACGAATATTGATACCCTTGTAAAAAAAGCCGATCCTTCTTATTGGCCTACCTATGTTGCAGGTTCGACAAGCAATGAAAAACTTTTGGAAAATTTTAAAAAATCGATAGAATCAAGTGCTGCCAAACTTCCTGCACCCTTTGCCGTTTATGCTAAAGAAGGAAAATGGATGAACAGCTCCTTAATTTACGATAATACAAGTGCTGAAGTTAATGCTGCTTACGACAAAATCATCAAAGAATTTGCCGGAAAAAATCCTAAGGGCGGAGACTTTACAAAGGCCGAAATCATTTCCGAAATGAAAAAAGCATACGGAACAACAGAGCTTTATACTCACATCGAATTTGTTACCGAGAACGGAAAGAACGAATTTGTCATGTATAAGGACGGAAAAGAAATTTACAGGGCAGCTTATAAGAGAGTTGCCGAAAATGCTGCAAAACCCGGCTTCTTGGCCGTATCTACGGATAAAAAAGATGCCGGAATGTTTAAGACAATTTCTTTTACAAACCCCGGCGGAAGTCCATCTCATTTCCACTTCTGGTATGGTATGACAGATGCTGATTTTGCAAAGATTAAAGGAAAACCGACTTGCATACCTGCAAATTCATCAAACGAAATGATTGCAAAGCGCGTTGAAGGTTCTTGCCGCAAAATTTTAAGCGGACTCATACAAAAATAAATGGATATTCCTCTAAGGTCTGATTGGCTTTAGAGGAACTTATTTGATATTATAATAAAAAATTTTAATAGGAGAAGGAAAGATGAAAAAAAGAACAGCTATTTTTGTTTGTTTTTTAGTATTGGGAGCAGCTCTTTTGTTTGCTCATGCCCCGATGTTGCTTTGCTATGACAATGGTGACGGAACCTTTATCTGTGAAGGCGGTTTTTCTGACGGCTCACCCGCTGCAGGTACCGAAATACGCATTGAAAACCCCAAGGAAAAGGATCCCAAAAAAAAGGTTATTCTTAAGACCAAGCTTGATAAAAACAATGAGGTTATCATTAAATATGCCGACATCAAGGTAAAAGACTTTGTGATTATCTTTGATGCAGGCCCCGGCCATATTGTAAAAGTAAAATCAAGCGATATCGAAAAATAAGCCTTGGTTTTGCTGTTTATTAAAAAGGGACTTTGTTTTACACTGTCCCTTTTTTTTCGTTTAAAAGAACATCGGCTGAGTGCCAGCTTAAAGTTGCACATTTTATGCGGGCAGGCATTTGGGCAAAGTATTCCAAGATTTGAGCATCTTCCAGTTCTTCCTTTTCTTCTTCAGAAACTTCTTTCCCGTTCATCATCTTAAAAAATATTTCTACCTTGCGTTTGCCTTCTTCGGCTTTTTTTCCTTTTATAAGTTCGATGAGCATATTTGTAGAAGCCGTAGAAATTGCACAGCCCCTTCCCAAAAAAGAAGCTTCTTCAATGATTCCGTCTTTTTCCCTGATGAGGAGGGTAAGGTCATCGCCGCATGAGGGGTTATGACCTCTTTCTATCTTTACGCCTTCGCCCGAAAGTTCCCGGCAGTTTTCTTTTTTTCTGGAATATTCTAAAATCATTTCCTGATAAATTGTATCTATATCCATTTATGTTTCCTTATCAATATTCTTTTTTAATCCTTTAAAAAAACGCTTTTTACTTTTTTTAATGCCGTTATCATAACGTCTATGTCTTCTTTTGTGTTAAAAATAGAAAAACTTGCACGGCAGCAGGAGTTTATGTTTAAGTGCGCCATGAGGGGCTGAGTACAATGATGACCGCTTCTTACCATGACTCCGTACTCGTTTAAGATATAGGAAGTGTCGTGCGAGTGTACATCTTTTACGTTAAAAGCGATTATGCCTGCCCGCTCCGGAGCATCGGTTCCGTAGGTTTCAACAAAGTCAAGTTTTTTTAATTCCGAAAGAGCGTAATCGTCCAATTCTTTTACGGTTTTTTCTATATTGGAATAGCTGATTTTTTCGATATATTCTATTGCGTGTTTAAGAGAAACTATGGCAGAAGTGTCATGGGTACCGCCCTCGTATTTATAAGGGGCTTCCTTAAACTCGCTTGATTCTTCCGTGACAAAATTGATCATATCTCCCCCGTATAAAAAGGGAGGCATCTTGTCCAAGAGCTCTTTTTTTCCGTAAAGCACTCCGACCCCGAAGTCGGAAAAAATCTTATGGCCCGAAAAAACCAAAAAATCGCAGTCAAGGGCCGATACGTTCTGCCTGTAGTGAGCTATCGATTGGGCTGCATCGACTACAACAACGGCTCCGTTTTCATGGGCGAGTTTTATAACATCTTCTACAGGGTTTATAATTCCGGTTGCATTTACCACGCTTGAAAGGGCAACAACCTTCGTTTTAGCTGAAAGTTTTGCTTTAAAGTCATTCATGTCCAAGGTGCCGTTTTTATTTAGGTAGATAAATTTTAGGTCTGCCCCTGTTTGTTTTGCAACGAACTGCCACGGTACAAGATTTGCGTGATGGTTTGATACAGCCAATAGAATTTCATCTCCGCTTTTAAGCTGCGATAAGCCGTAGCAATAAGCAACTATATTGAGAGCTTCGGTAGAATTTTTTGTAAATATAATGCTTTCTATTTTATCTGCCCCGATAAACTCCGCCGTTTTTTTTCTTGTTTCTTCAACCAAAATGGAAGAAGCTATTGCAAGGGAATGAGAGCCCCGCCCCGCATTCCCGTTTGAGTGTAAAAAATATTCTTTAACGCCTTCGATAACCTGTACAGGCCTTTGTGCCGTTGCCGATGAATCCAAATAATGAATGTTAGGATTTTGCATAAGCAAGGGAAAATCGCTTTTATACATCTTTTATGCTCCTTAAAGCCGCATCTAAAGTTCCTGTTATTTTACAAAAAAATCGGCCTTTTGTCCAGCAATGGGGGAAAGCCTACACGGCTTACGCATGAAAAAAAATAGCCGATATTTAAAGTATGAAAACATTAAAAGAATATTTTAGCGAGCTGAACGATAATCGTCAGTCGGGCAAAGTAAAGCACTTAATCAGTGAAATATTGGTAATAGCACTGTGTGCTGTTTGTAGCGGAGTTCAAACTGTATTTGAAATAGGGGAATTTGCCGAAGTAAAAAAGGATTGGCTAAAAAATGAGGTAGGACTCTTGTTAGAAAATGGCGTTCCTTCGCACGACACCATAGGAAGAGTCCTTGCGATGATTAATCCCAAACAATTTCAAAACCTTTTTATCTCGTGGATTGAACAATCCCTTAATATTCCAGCAGGTTCATACATTCACATTGATGGAAAAACATTACGTGGAAGTGCAAGTGAACAAAGTAGAGGTATTCATTTGGTAAGTGCATTCGCTCACGAAGCGGGAGTTGTACTAGGACAAATAAAATGTGCTGAAAAATCGAATGAAATCACAGCAATTCCTGAACTCCTTAACCTTTTAAAACTAAAAAGCTCGATAATTACTATAGATGCCATGGGTTGTCAAAAAGAAATAGCAAAAGAAATCACAAAGAAAAAATGTGATTATGTATTGGCTCTAAAAGAAAATCAACCGGCAGCGTATAATGATGTAAAAGATTATTTTTCTATAGAAGATAAAGACTTTCAAAACACACTTTTAAGATTTGAAACCTTGGATATCGGGCATGGCAGAGAAGAAAAAAGAGAATACTTTCTTTCAAGTAATATAAACTGGTTTGCAGATAAGAATAAATGGGCAAATTTAAAGAGTTTTGGAATGGTCAAAAGCACTGTAAGGTGCAAAGGCAAACAATACAGTGAAAAGCGTTACTTTATTAGCAGTATAGAGGATATAAATGAGTTTGTAACAGCTGTAAGAACACATTGGACAATAGAAAACACCTTACACTGGTCGCTGGATGTAATATTTAGAGACGATGAATGTCAAATTCGAGAAAAAAATACTGCTGAAAACATAGCAATTTTAAGGAGGATTTGCTTTAATCGAATGAAAATGTATCAAAACGGTAAAACTCTGAAAAGGAAGAAAATGCTTTGTACTTTTGATGATTCATTTAGGTTTAATGTTTTATTTAGCTCAGGAATTCATGCGTAAGCCGTGGAAAGCCTATAAGGTGCATTATAGACGAAGCAGTCCGCAACCCCGACCTTTTGCAAAAATGCTTGTAAGAGGTAGTAAATTTTGAAGAAAAAATATAAACAAGATTGACATAATACTTATAATAACCTATAATACTTATATGATAAAAATTGAATGGAAAAACAAGGCAACAAAACAATTCTTAAAGCTCCCGCAGGAGCAGCAAATTCAAATAGCCGATGGCGTTGATGTCTTGTATAATTTTCCTAATGTTCAAAATGTAAAAACTTTGAAAAATCATAAATACCAATACCGTCTTAGAATTGGACGCTTTAGGATATTATTTAATTTTCGCAAAGTGATCGAAATAATTTCAATTGAGGAGGTTAAAAAAAGAGATGACAACACTTACTAACATTCAATTTATTAAAAATCAGGCAGGAGTACCGGAATATGCAATCGTCCCCTTTAAGGTTTTTCAAACCTTAATCAACGGCAACACAAAGGAACTTACCGAGGAAAAAACAATACCTCACGAAATAATAAAAAACATTGCTCACCAAGGTATAAGTCCCGTTCAAGCATGGCGGGAATACCTCGGTCTTACGCAGGCACAAGTAGCTGAAAAAATCGGTATAAGCCAGGCAGCCTATTGCCAAATGGAAAAAGCAAAAAGAATCCGCAAAACGACCAAGCTAAAAATTGCTTCAGCTTTTGATATTGACTACAGCCAAATAAATATTTTTTAATTAAACTAGAAAAAACTTAAAGAAATTATGACTGGGCATTTTCTTTAAGCTTGCGAAGAGAATTTTACCTTATTTTTATCTTGACCTTTTTTATATTTTAGACTATACGGTACGCGGAGGCGGCTGGAGCGACGGCCTCTGTTTCCGTTGGCTTGCCGGCCCCTAGGCAGAATATCAAAGTGAGAAGTACAAAGTACGAAGAGCAAAGTTTGACATTCGTACTTCCAATCGTTCGTCCTTCGACATTCTCACTTTGCACTTTCCTTTATTCGTACTTTGGCATTCCTAAAGGACATACATTTTTAACCGCCTTGCAGTACACTTTCTACATATTGGGGATTAGCCGAAACAATTTTAAGGAGAGATAATGCCGCCCCGTCAGGTTTACGCCGTCCTTGTTCCCAGTTTCGTAGGGTTCCTATACTGATATTAAGCATAGCGGCAAATTCTTCTTGTGTTTTATTTGTCTTATCACGTATTTTAGCAATATCTAAAGGCTCTATTTCAAAAACCCTTGAAGGGATGATTTCTCCTTTTTCAATTAAAACAGCTTCTTTTACGCTTTGGAGTAATTCAGTAAACATCTCATCACTCATTTTTTTTCTTTTAAACATAAAAACTCCTTATAAATCTTTAATAAAACTTGCCAGCATATTTATTTGTTTTTTTGTAATATTCTCCGCATCGCTTTTTGAATAAGCAAATAGCAAATATATCTTTGTTTCAGTTTTTATAAAATAGATAATCCTAACACCGCCGCTTTTTCCCGTATTCTTTTTACCCCATCTTATTTTTCGTATTCCTGCGCCTCCTTTAATCAACTTACCTTTTAATGGATTGCATACTAGATATTCTTTAAATTGTTTATACGTATCTTCATCCAGTAATTTATTTATTTGTTTTGTAAAAACAGGCGTTTCTATAATCTTCATATCTTATTATACGCCATTGGCGTAAGTCTGTCAATGCTGATTAAACACTTATTAAAATAAAAAGGAAAAACAAGCTGAATTTACAAAATTTTGTCATATTAAAAAATTGGATTTGTTTTTAAAAGAAAAGAAATGGGCGCTGACGGGATCGAACCGCCGACATTCTGGGTGTAAACTAATAACATTTAACTTGCTATATACATCCATACCTTGCTGATGACTATATAATAAGAAGATAAAAAAGTCAAGTCTTGCTATAGCCGTCTGCATTACTTGACTTTTTTATTGACTTAACTGTCAGGGATTTTTGTATAGAATATTAAAAGGGTGTCGCTTTTTTCTACCCCCTTTTTTTCTAGGAATACCCTAAAAAATTCTTAGGGTATTCCTAGAAATTTTTTTGCTTCCCAAATTTGGAGAGCAAGATTTTAGCTTTTTTTACATTTTCACAGGAATTTTCGCCAAATTTGGCGAAAATTCCCAAGTCCTTTTTGAGCTCGCCAAATTTAGCGAGCTCAAAATTTTTTTGTTAAAAAATCTTCACCTTCAACAAACACCGCATGTATCGACCAGACGAAATCCCCAAAATACATCAATATTTTTATTTTTCTCAAATGTAAACTGCGGATATATAGCTCTAAAGCGTTCCAAAAACTCGGCTTTTGGGTACTTAGCGTGAGTATCGTATTTGAATAAGTCCCAAACATCGATAGCTTTTGTATAAACGGCCGTAGGAACGGAATCGTCTACATGTTTTTTATAAAAAATATATATATCTTCGTCCAATTGCGAGTTTATAGTCCGATATTCTACAACTTTCGGCTCGGAAGTTATTTTTAATATGGTGCTTTTAAATTCTGCTAAGTCCTCAAGAGCCTTTTCCATTCGTTCAAGCCTATCGTTAAAAGCCCCTGTAACATCGTATGCCCCATTTTTGCGAATACTCGGTAAAACCTCGGAAGTAACCCATTTTCTAAACTTTTTAGCCTCCGGCTTATTGGAACGCAAAATAAGCGTATACAAACCCGATTCATTGATGATATTCATATTCGGATTCCCGCCTTTAGGGGAGGTTCCGTCGGAAATTCCGACGGAACCCCTTTCATCATCATCTAAAAAACTAATAGCATCACGAGGATTTTTAATATCTAAAACATCACAAACATCCTTAGCTATCCACCATTGCTCATTATTGATTGTAAGCGTTCTAACCGTAAAACCGTTAAAACTAAGCGGTAAAAGGCTGTTTTCATGCGTTTTAAGGGCTTTTTTAGCCTCAAGAGCGTGATTTTCTTCAAGCATAGCCGCTAAAGTCTTATTACCGCCTCCATCGCCGATTATAGCCAATGTTTCTTCAAGAGAAAAATCAGAAGCAATTCCATGCCCTGATTTTTTTAATTTGCTTTTAATATCTGACTGCATTTTGCAGTCAGATATATTGCGTGTCCATCGTAATATTGTAGTATCATCAACACCGCACAATTCCGCAATTTCTTTAATTGTCATTCTCCAACTCCTTAATTTTTATTTTGTCCCGATACGAAAAGTTTTCGTATCAGCTTTTTATACAAAAAGCACTATAGGAATTTCCCATAGTGCTTTATTCAATCATTTTATCATACAACCCCTAAAAAGAGCTTTATATTTACGCCTTGTATCGAGGCGTATTTCCGGAAAAGCGAGCGGCAATTCATACATAAACTTATGAGAATCAATTTCAACCTTAAACATACCTTTAAAAATCTTGAAAAGTGTCTGAACTTCGACATAATTACCATCTTTTCCCGTTATTTCAAGGAATTTACCGCCGAAATATAGCATCGCCGTCTTAGGATCGGTTATTTCAGGCTGTGCAGAAATTTGTAATTGTCCTTTTTTAATATCTGTAAGGGCTTTTCTAATCTCGGAAAGCTCATTTTTTAACTCCGTATGCATTGGAATTTTCCCTGAAATAGCTATTTCTCTGAATTTTTTCTCAACTTTAATAAGATAGCGCCGAATTTCCCTGCCTGCTTCGTTATTTTCAACCATAGCTAGCTCTTTTGCCATATCTAGTGTCAAAAAATATTCAAGTTTATTATTACCACCCCAACCGTTTTGAATCTTGCTCGCCAAATTTGGCGAGCAAGATTTACTGTCTTTGAAAAAATCTTCTCCCTCAATAAAACCGTATTTTTCAATCCTGTCTTTAATCCAATTTGAAAAATCTTTTCCAACCTGTAGGGATTCATGCAAATCACGGGCATTTATAAGCTGATCCCCATCTTTTTCTGTAATTTTAATAAGTTCATTCATTTTCTTTCTCCTTAATTTTTGTAGTTTTAAACCTTAACAAAGGTTTTCCCCAAAATTGGGGAAAACCACCAGCCTTTTTGCTTGCCAAATTTGGCAAGCAAAATAAAAGAGGGGTAGCTTTTTTCTACCCCCTTTTTAGCTATTTTATTATACATCCCCTGAAAACAGGGTTATGTTTTCGGCTTGAATCCAAACGGAGCTGCGGAAAAATATAGCTTAATTCCTCAAAAAACTTCTTGCTGTTAATGGGAACCGTCATTGCATGCCTAAAAAACAGCTTAAAAAGTACATTCGCCTCAATAAAATCTGCATCATTGCCCGTTATTTCGAGAAATTTACCGCCAAACCTAAGTATATCGGCATGTGTATCCTCAGGAAGCGGTAATGCCGTATATCCTGATTGTGCATTTTGCCCCCTTTCAATCCTTGAAAGAGCCTTTTCTATCCGTTCAAGCCTATCGTTAATAGCCCCTGTAGCATCATATACCCCGTTTTTACGGATATTCGGCAAAACCTCTTTGAAAACCCAATTTTTAAATTTTTCAGCACACGGCTTCCTACTTAAAAATATCAGCCTATATAACCCGGGTTCATTAACTGCACTTAATTGATGCGGGACACCATTTCTCGGATTACCGTAACTACTAGTTACGGTAATCTTTTCATCTTCGGGCAAGGAAACTAATGCCTTACGGGAATTCACTAATTCTAAAACATCACAAACATCCTTAGCTATCCACCATTGCTCATTATTGATTGTAAGCGTTCTAACCGTAAAACCGTTAAAACTAAGCGGTAAAAGGCTGTTTTCATGCGTTTTAAGGGCTTTTTGAGCCTCAAGAGCGTGATTTTCTTCAAGCATAGCCGCTAAAGTCTTATTACCGCCTCCATCGCCGATTATAGCCAATGTTTCTTCAAGAGAAAAATCAGAAGGTCTTTCAGGTGATCCTTTTTCAAGTTTCTTTACAATAACATTTCTTAAGGAAAAATTTTCCCTAAGAAATCTCTTTCCATGACACCAATTCCTTACAGTGCGTTCTTCAACACCGCACAATTCCGCAATTTCTTTAATTGTCATTTTCTTTCTCCTCTTTTTTCATTTGTTTTTGAACTTGAATATAAGCATAAACAGCTCTTGCTTCCTCTTCTGTCAAAACATTTTCAACATCATAGATTATTTTTTTTTGTGTAGAAGTGAGTTCCTTTTTTTCTACCATCCTAGGCTCAACACCATCTAAAACCCATGTTTTTGAAAACCCAAATTCCTTTTCAATTACTGCGGCTGTTGTATTCGATATTTTACAATTACCTTTCAATAATTTTGAAATAAAACCATCAGACACATCAATTCTTTCTGCAAATTTTTTTTGATTAAGTCCTGATTTTTCTAAAATAAACTTCATTCTATCTGATAAACTCATCTATCAACCTCTTAAAAAAGATTATATCAAAAAAAATTGAATAAGTCAATAAAAAATGCTTGACAAGTTTTATAATTCAATGTATAATTGAGTTATTCAAACAGAATAAGGAGTAATTCAATTATGATTAAAAATTTAAAAGAAGAGATTATCAAATATGTTCTCGAATCGTCTGAAGCAGAAAATAAAAATCTTTCTGTTTTTATCGCAGGAATGCAAGCTCAAAAACAGATAACCAATGAATCTACAGAGTTTGATGCCTCGCAAATAAAAGTACCTATAAAACTCGCAGTCAACCACGGATAAGGCTAGGACTCTCCTAGTTTATATATAGCAAGGAATAAGCCGGACGGTTAGGGGCCGACAGCGCAATTTTTTTGCGGCTAACTGCGAAACGGCAAGCCGTCATTTTTAAAGGGGGGGCAAAGATGAAAAAGAGCGGTAAAAAAGAACCCGTATTTATAAACGGCTTCTTATACTACAGCTTTTTTACTGCAAGTGTTGAATCGGGACTTTCCTCGGTAGGACTTTGGAAAGCCCTAAAAAAATCGGACGGGCTTCCCGTTCCGGTAAAAAAAAATTTAATAGCAACCGAAGCATGGACGGTCAATCGTAAATGCTTCCTAAAAATGGAGTACGGCTTATGAAAGAACAAGAATATCAGTTCCAAGTTTTAGATCTAAAAATAACGCAGGCAATTTCTCTTATAAAAGAAAATAGGGAAATTGAAGCTAAAAAGAATTTCACCGATTCCCTTCCTGCATGGGTAGATTTGGAAACTGCCGTCAAACTAAAAACCAACAGGTCTATCGAAACCTATCGGTCTAAACTTTTCTTGCAGCCCTGCTGCGGAACAAACTATAAATTGGTCGGGGGTATTAAGTCTTGGGAAAAGTCCGATGTCCTTGAATGGCTAAGCATAACCGACAACAACCTAAAACCTTACGCTGAACGCTTCGGCGTTAAACTTCCTTCAAACTACGAAAAAAGGAGCCAAGAATGAAAAACGAAAACAGCAAATATATCATTAAAATAATTCCGCACAGCCGCCTAGACCTTCAAGGCTTTTATACAGGCCTTGCCGAAACGGAAGAGGGCACTATAGCAGCAACCGTTCAAGACGAAGAAAACACGCAAGTAAAAGTCTTCGATGGACTTCAAGCTGCAACGGAAGAGTACATGTATATTTTGGCTAACGCCGTAAATATAACAAGAAACGATGTATGTTTCTTGAAAAAATAATTAAGGAGTAAATAAATGATAATCAAAAAGAACACTCTAATTCAAATCAATTCTTCTATCCATTCTGTTTTTAAAGCTACAGCTATTAAAGACTTTAACACTAATGAAGAATGGTATCCGCTATATTTAGCAGATGATTATTTGGAAGGTGCGAGTAAATTTTGGGCAAAAGGCGAAGAAGTTCCATGCAGGAAGTGTTTTGTCAAAAGTTTTAAAATAATTAAGGAGTAAATAAATGACAGACTTAAACAAATTTACAGCAACCGGAAGACTTACCGGCAATGCCGAATTAAGGTACACTGCAAACGAAACCGCTTGCACCTCTTTCAGCATAGCCTGTAATAAGTCGTATAAACAAAATGATGAATGGGTTGAAAAAGCTCATTTTTTTAATTGCGTAATTTGGGGCAAATACGGTGAAGCTATGCAAAAACATTTGACCAAAGGTAAGCAAATCGCAATAGAGGCAGAATTAAATCATAAACCTTGGAAAGACAAAAACGAGACTCTTCACAATGACATTGTTTTAAATGTTCAAAACCTCGTTCTTTTAAGCTCGCCGAAAAGCAAAAGTACAAATAATGAAGAAAATCCAATCTATGATTCTGATCTAATGGAACAGCCGGAAGGAATTCCGTTTTAAATAAAGGAGCAAACAATGGCAAAAATAATAGTTGCATCAAGCTATAAAGGCGGGGTAGGGAAGACCACCATAATCACAACGACAGGCGAAACGCTTGCAAGTCGAGGTTTTAAAGTTCTTGAAATCGACCTTGACAGTAACTGCACCCTTACCAAATGTTACAATAAACTTTTTCAAGATATAACTTCTAAAAATTTATTGACGGAAACGGTAAGCTCTTTTAGCGGCGTTTATCCTGCAAAAAAAAACATTGACATAATTCCGTCTTGCCTCGAAAACAATTTGTTAAATAATATTATGGACATTCAATTAAAAATCAATCTTGCAAAAACAGGATTAAAAGACATGTACGATTATATCTTAATCGATCCGCCCGGGTATTGGTGTGCACACACCCGGAACGCCGTTTTTTGTGCGGACATTTTAATTCTGCCGGGCACTTGCTCTTCTTTGGACTTTTCGGCAATCGAACTTTATTTTGATATTTTGAAAAACTGCAACATCGTAGCCGATACCTATGTTTCGATTAACAAATCGAATACAAAAACAAACGAACCGGGCATTTTGGAGAAATATCAAAATACTTTTAAAGAATTTTTAATCCCCGGAGCAATTCCCGATATTCCGTCTCTAAAACGCTTAACCGAAAATGTAAATTACCCGATTCATGCTTCCGTAAAAAAACGGCTTGAAAATTATATCGATTATTTTTTAAAAGGAGTAAACAATGGCTAAAATTGAATCAGCAGGAAGGACGCAAAAAATAAGTCTTTCACAAATTATAGAAACAGGCAATGTCCGTGAAGATTATCGGGATATTGAAGAACTTGCACAATCAATAAAAGACAACGGACTTATGCAGCCTATAGTAGTTAAGCGGGCGGGGCTGACTTCCGAAGGTATTCCGCAATTTGAACTCGTTGCAGGTAACCGAAGAAAAAGAGCCCTTGAATTTCTATGTTCAAAAGGCGATGACTTTTCAATGGTCGATGCAGTAATCATCACGGGTGATAAACTTACACTACAGTTAATCGAAAACATTCAACGAAGCGATTTAACATCGGCCGAAAGGGAGAACGGCGTATTTGAAATGCTTAACACAGGTTTAAGTCAGCGTGAAATTGCCGCAAAATTAGCTAAAAGCGAGCAGTGGGTATCAAGACACCTTGCCGCTCACAAAACTCGTCAAATCCTTACATCTAAAGGAATAAATTGCGAGTATGAAACAAACATTTTAACGGCCTTTCGTACAATTCCTGATGATGATTTAATTCCTCTAGTAGAAAAACTTGAAGAACTAGGCGGAACAAAAGCTGCTGCCGAAAAAATTACAAGGGAATATAAAAATCCATCACTCGCCGATACAGGGGTTTCAGAAAACCAATCGGAAAACTTCAAAAATGAAGAGCCACAACCCCTGAAGGAAGAGTCGGCTATTAAAGAAGAAATGCAAACTCAACCCATGCAAGAACCTTTAACTTCTCAATCCGAAATCCATGATGAAAACTCGGTAATTGCTCAAACTTCTACAGAGCAAGAACACACTTATTTTGAAAAAAATATTAAACCCGAAAACCCTCTAAAAGGCAAAACCATATACGGAGAAGAGATAGAGCCGGAAGATAAGCTAATAAGTTCTAAATTTGTGTTTAATCAAATAACGGACTATATTCAAGCGGTTAAAAACAAAATAGGCACTTTACAAAATGAAACATTAAAAATAAGCGAGCAGGCAAAAATTGAGGCGGCCTATGACATCATCGCCTTACTTCATACGAGGGATTAATGACTAAACAAAAACCCGGCTGGAAATACATTTACAGCGAATCTCTTAAACAAGAAATCGCCGTCCACTTAAAAACCGGCTGGGTTTATTGTAAAGACGGAACCAGATACAGTCCAAAGGAAATTGCTATGATAAAAGAAAATAAAACAATCGTAACTCAAAAGCTTCATAACATAAAAAAAACTTTTGAAGGCGAAATAGCAAAAATCGAACTCACCGCCTCACAAGAAAAAGAAGAGGAATTGGAAATATGGTAAAGGATCTATAAAAAAATATGAATTCAAAACAATCCAAAAAATTACGCAAGCAATATAAAAAAGCCTTAAACGCTAAAGCTCAATCAACGCTAAAAAAAACTATTTTTAATCTCGCTCGCAAAAGAGATTTAATCGGAATAATCGCAATCATCGAAGCGGTTATTATTGCAATTTTAACAATAAAAATCTTTACTGCCTAAAAAAAATAACGACACCTTAACGCCAAAAGGATAGCACAAATGAATTACGAAAAATACAAAAACCGTTTAATCGAATACTTACGCTTAAAAGGCATTAAAGCTGAACGGGGACTTATCCGCTGTTTTAATCCCAATCATGAAGATAGAAATCCGTCTTGCGAATTATTTGACGATAAATTCATTTGTTATTCGGGAAACTGCGGTATTCACGGCGACATTTACGATGCCGTAGAAATTTTGGAAGGTATCAAAGACAAAGCCGAACAATTCAAAGCTGTAGAAAAGACCTTCGGCGATGACTATGTTCCGCCTCCCGAAATAAAAACGGAAAAACAAACCTTTACTCCCGATACAAAAGCCTGTGAAGAATTTGAAAAATATCTATTAAAAAATAAAGCTTCAAAAAAAGCCATAATAAACTTCTTAAACACAAGGGCCGCTTCGAGCGGCGGAACAGGTACTCAAAAAAATACTTCTTACCCTTCAGGCATGATCGACAATTTGGTAAAGTATTTTTTTTACTGGCCCGGCTTCGACCTCGCACGGGGCGGGCTGGATAGGAGCGTGCTGCAGGGCGCCGGCGTTCCGCTTGCGCATCCTAAAACGGGTTACTCAAGCTGGGAGCATTCAGGCGTAGTCATTAAACTAGGCACCGGCTATAAGCTGCACTATTATCAAGACGGCGTTTGTGAAAAGCGAGGTACAAAATCATGTTCCACCTTTCCAATGCCCGGAACGATAGACGCTTCAAAACCTGTTATTCTTGTAGAAGGCGAGCTTGACGCAATCGCATGTTCAGCATCAGGAATTAAAAATGTTTTTTCTACAGGCGGAACAAAAGGCTTAACCGCTCCTAAAATAAAAAAATACCTTTTAAATGTTCCTGAAATTATCATTTTTTTTGACAACGACGATTCCGGCAAAAAAACGGCGGGGCTTATTTCTTTCGACGAAAACGATAAAAGAACTTCAAATCTGCCTGAAACTTTTTTAAAAGCCGGCTTTAAAGGAAAAATAAAAATCGCTTCCTTTCCTGATGGCTTCCCATACAAGGATCAAGATGCCGCAATAATAGCCGGTAAATTGGATGCAGTAAAAAAAGCCATTGAAGAGGCAAAAGAATATACCCCGCCTCAAAAAAAGCCTAAAACGGATGTGCCCTTTTGGGAAGCCTACGAAACGGTAAGCATTAAACGCATTAAGACAATTTTAAAAAAAATACAATACAACGATCTCGACGATAAAGACATTCAACCCTTTGTGTCTGCTTGCGTAAAGGCTTGCGGACACTCACAAATAAAACAAGAACTTGCCAAGTGGGGGGCTTCAAATGAAGAGATTGAAAAGAACACCGACTATAGCCCTTACTTTTTAATTGAGGCTTGCGAAAAATACGGAGCTTCAAAATATTTATTAAAAGAAATAGAAAAAGCCCTAGTTCCTGAAAGCGAAATCCTAAAAAAAATAAAAGAGCAAAAAACAATAGTTGCTATTGACTATAAGTCGATGGAACTCAACGCAAACGCAATGCAATTTTTAACAACAAAAGGAGTGCGTTCAGCCGCTCAACTCATAGCCGATGTTTTAAAAGGTAAATTGATTTATGTTGAATCCGAAAAAAAACATTACTTCTTTGACGGCCACGTTTGGACTAGAGAGCCCGATGTCGCAGGTATCTCATACACAATCCTATCAAACATTTTGCGTTATTTTTTACAAAGACGAATAGGAAACAAGGCACAAGTTTATGAACTTTTACAAAAAATAGAAGCCCGCCGTTTCCGTGTTGAATTAGTGCAAGATTTATCGGGATTAAAACCTGAAGTATTCCGTGAATCAGTTTTGTTTGACGGCCCTACGGTAAAAGAATCGCTTACGCTTCTCGACGGCGTTATGGATTTTTCGGGAAACAAAATCGTATTCCGAAAATCCGAACCTGAAGAATACCGAAGAGAAGTTTTACCGTACAAAACAGAAAGCGTAGAAAAAGCCTTAAAGCCTGAAAAGTTTTTAAACTTTATGAAATCCAATTTTAAAAACGAAGAGACACTGCAAACCTTAATCTATTATCTATCACTTATACCATCACGGAATACTCAATATAAATACGGCGGAATATTTATCGGTAAAACTCATACCGGCAAAACCACAACAATAGAATTATTAAAAGATATTTACACCAACATGCTGGAACGCCTTCCTTCCGATGTTCTTGTTTCTCAAAATAAAAGGCGCTTATCGGGAAACGAAGCAACGCCTTATATTGCCCGCCTTGAAGGAAAGGGAGCGGCAATCGCTCAAGAAACGGAACGCAACGGATATTTAAATAATGCCCTATGGAAAGAATTAACGGGCGGCGATACTTTAACTGCACGAGGTCTTTACAAAGAACCTCACGACTTTATTCCTACATCACAGATAATAATGTGTACAAACCACAGCCCTCGTTTTGATGCACACGATGAAGCAACAATAGACCGAATGATAGTTATTCCTTTTTCTGTTCAACATAAAAAAGGCGAAAAAGGAACAAAGTCATTATCAACTATTTTAAAATCAATAAAAGAAGAATATCCTGCAATCATAAAATACTTTGCAGAAACATATATTGATTTAAAGTACGAACATGAAGGGGCAATTCCATTATCGGAAGAATGTAAAAACTACAAACAAAACTATGTAAAAGAACAAGAAACCGATCTTGATAAATTCGTAACCGATAATCTTGAATTCGATATGTCCGGAAATGTTTTTGAAAAAGTTCAAGCGGTATATGAACGCTATCTTGATTATTACAATTTTTCGGCAGATGACAAAGAAGCCCTAACCCGCAATAAATTTGTCCGATTTTTAAAACATGATTATCTCGAAATAAATTACAAACAGAAAAAAATAGACGGTAATCCCGAACTCTGTTTTTTTAATGTCCGTTTAAAACCCTATGAAGGCAAGACACAACAGCCGTCATTAACTGAAAAAGAAAATAAAAACGTCCATTCAAACACAATACCTGAAGATGATTTTAAAAATAATTACATTGAACCGCCGGATGAAAATCCTTTTGAAGATGATTAAGGAGTATTAAATGTTTGTTTCACCACTCAATATTTTAAACAATGAAAAACTTCCTCTTACAAAAGTAGACAGCATAAGTGAAAATCATAAAGGTAACTTTATCGAAATAAATATTTATCGTTTGGATAATCGATTTTCTTTTGAATACAAAATGAAAATAGAAAAAATAATAAAACAAAAAACGCCGCATGAAAAAGATTTTATTTTTCTTTCAAAACATGAAGCCTTAAAAGTAGCAAAAAAGGAAATAAAAGAAAACTGTAAACAATCTCGAAAAGCCAAACATCTTATTGAAGATTTTACGGTTATAAACTATAATCAATTAGAGTTATTTTAAAAGGAGAAAAAAAATGTCTCAAACTGCAAAAATGGTAATTCACGATCCCGAAAGTTTTCATCTTTTAACAATCGATGCAAAAAAAACAATTATAAAGGCAGCAACAAACACGGTGAATGTTCAGGCAGCTCTTGCAAGAAAAAACACCATTAACACTATGAAAAATAAATTTACACTCCGAAATAATTTTACAACAAAACAAGTTCAGTTTGACAAAATGCCGCAGGGTTTATATAGTTTAAACGCCATTCACTCTACAGTCGGTATAAATCAAAAAGCCTCGTACATGGAACGCCAAGAAAAAGGCGGTATTCATAAACCTGCAACAGGTTCAAAACTCGCAATCCCAACCGATACAGCCCGAAGCGGAAACAGAGCAAAGCCCGTTTCAAGAATATATAGAGTAAATAAACTTCGCTCTCAAAAAGTTAAAGGCCTTTTTAAAAAAAATATCCGTTCCCAAAAAGCCCGGCAAGTTGCCCGTGCTTATGTTTCTTTTAAAACCGGTAAACTAATTTCTTTCGGTAAAAATCTTCACAAGGTTACAAGATTTCACTCCTCAAAAGGGCAGGTGTCTTTTAAATTAAAACAAGTGTACAGTTTTTCAAAATCACAAACACGCACCCCACCTACACCTTTTTTTTCAAAACGCTTGCGAAAAACCCGCAATCGACGGCCAAAAGATTTTTAATTCTCAAATGGATAAATTACAAAAGTAAATTCTATTCAACCTTCGGATGCCGTTTTTTTATTTCCTCAATTTTCTCAAGCCATACAGATTTTTCGACATCGCCTCGAAAAACCTGCATACCGAGAGGATCAGCCTCACGCCGATAATCTGCTTCTCTCAATTCGTCAATATATAAATTGTATTGTTCTTTTGATAACTTACCCTCGTTGTAAAGTTCTCTTTTTGATTTTTTAACAATACAATCTCCCTCTATTTTTTCATCGTCTTTTAAAACTCTTAATCCCGCCTCAACCTTTTCGACGTCTGTCATATCTTCAAAGGCTGTGCCGTCAGTATTGAGCTTCTTACCTTCGGGCGGTTCGATGAGCTTTTCTTCTACAAGTTTTTTTAAAGGTTTTTTCTTTCCCGTAATTAAATCCTCATACAGTCGAACATCGTCTCCGATGTTCGACTGTATGTTTGAGGCGTAGATGTAAGTTACGCCCTTTTTTCTCGACCTTCGGCTTTTCGCCGATAACATGCTTTGTAATAAGGTTGTTCTCAATTTCTATTCTTTCAAAATATTCCATATTTAATTTCTCCTATTCATTTTTAACGAGCAACCAAAAGGTAAAGGTTAGGTTGCGTGAGCGATTTTCTTCTGCCGTTGGGAGACCGGCTCTTGCTACAGAAAAGTTAATAGCTCCAACTTTAGAGCTTATATTCTCAGAACCGCGTACCGAATATTCGTCCCACGAGGTCGTGAACAAAGCTCCACCTTGATGTGAATACATATTCACGTTAAATGTTGTTAGATATCCGTTGATTTCTCTTATTGCATCACACTGCTCATCATCTTGAAAGACACAGTCTCCATTCTTGATTTGCTCTTTTGTCAATTTTTTAGAACTAAAGGGATTTGCATTGTCTCCCTTTGCTCTAAAGAAGTTACCCCTATAATTTACTTCATACCAACTATAGCCGGCATAATGCATTGTTAGATCTTCAAGCGGGCTGGGCATTCCGGGCATTTGGAAGTAACCTTTTTGGTAATGTTCGATAAATTTTTGATTCGTATAATCTTGCGTTATTTTTTTTAACGCTTTCAAAACATCCGAATCATCTGCATCATCAGGAACACCCGATATACTGGACATATCGCCGAATGCCTCTTTGATAATAGCCTGCCTTGTGCCATTAATATCATTCATCCATTTCGCCAAAAGAGGAGTGCCGTCCGTACTCTCTTCTCCCGAAGCATCTACCGCCTTACCGGCTGGGTATTTCGGATCGCTCGTATTCACATAATCCGAATATGTTGCATCCAATTTAATCATAATACCTCCATAAAAACTTTTTGCAGCAAATATCAATTTGCGAAAAAAGTTTTTTCACGCAGTTTGTTTACAAACTGCATAAAATAATACGATGTTTTGTGCAAGCACAAAACTCGATGATAAACAGTGAGGCGGAATTTCTGCCGAACTGTTTATCGTAACTCCATTATTTTAATCTATCCATTCTATAAATAAAACCGCAACCGAATGTACGGGTTTTATTTTTAAAATTAAATACTCAATATAATTTCTAAACTCTTTTTTTATTTTTAGTTTTTCGATATATAAAATTTTGCCTTTCGAATTCCGAATAATTTTTTTACAAACAAAAAAACAATAAACCCAAAACTTAGGATCGTTTTTAATCGAATAAACTTCCGAAACATCATTTCTTAAAACCGAGGGTATAAAATTATCATCTCCTATTCTATATCCGCATACCGCTTTTTTATTTTTGCAGCACATTATTTTATTTCCGCAAACAGCAACATGCGTAACGCTTCTTTGTCTGGGATTGCTTATCGGTAAGTTTTCTGCAACCAAAATTCTTTCATCTATATTTTTTAATATATTTTGCAAAAAACACAAAGACTGTCCGCCCTTATTCATTTTCCAAAGAGCCGCCAAAACACCCCTTTGTTTTTCTAATTCTTTATTTGAAAAAACAACAGCAAAGGTCTTTTCCCAATCATCTATAGCACGGCTTGTTTCTGGAAACAAATCAAAATAAACTTTTTCCATTTCAACCCGAATATCTTCCGGCAAAACGGCTATAGCCTTAATTAACTTTTTTTTATTTGTATCTTTTACAAGCTCAAAAGCTCTCGATCTAGGAAACAATAATTTTATAGCATTAAAAAAAGCACCTACCATCTATTTTTTTCCTTAATAAGAAACCCCGTTGATTGAAAAAGCTCCCAACTTTGCCAGCTTGCCGTTATCTAAAACATAAGAGCTAAAAACAACATTTTCTTTTTTTAAAACAACCTCTTCAAAAACAGCCTTAGCAGCAACGGCTATTTGATTTATTACGGTTATAACATGATTTTTTGAAACAACATTTGTACGATTATTATCATCGGATAATCCTCTAATATACAAGTCCCTATCCAAAAAATAATTTTTAAGGGCGGGTTTAATCAATTCCGCAAAATCGGCAGGGGCAATTCCTGTAACGCCGGTAACGGCAACCTCTATTTCAACAACAGAAATAGGTTTAATATTTTCATAAGAGCCGTCATTCTTTGGATCAAGCATAGCCGTCAACGGCTTGCGTATTGCCTTTCCTGTTTCGGGATCATAGGTGCAGGCTTCTCCGACTTTTTTAAGCAAACCCTTATCAGGAATTCTATTATCAAAAACCGAAGGTATTCCTGAAACATAAAGCAGCACACCGCCCGGCTGTTCCTTATCGTTATAAGGGTAAACCCTTAACACTCCCGGAACATCGGCAGCCCAAATTCTATAGTCCGCCAATGCACCGCCTTGAGGCTGTAAACGGAATCTGTTTATCAGTCTTTCCCTATAGTTAGCTTCCAACTCTTCATCAAGTCCCGTTCTTTCAACTTCCAAAACAACCGCTTCCGATTTTATAAACCCGTAAGGATTTACAAAATTAAGTACATCGCTTACTTCCAAATTCCCCGCCGTGCCTATTTCTGTACAAACAACCTTAACCCTTTCCTTGTTCAAAAGCAAAGTTTTTGTTTCATTCGTAACATAAACTTTCCCCGTTACACTGCTTTTTAATTGAGTACCCGAATATAGGACACTTCCCGTTTTTAAAACACCAGCCTCAATAACACCTTGCCATTGAACACCGGCTAAAGGTTCACCTATTCCGAATAAAGCACCCAACTTAACCAGCGGCCTAATTCTTTGTCCTAAAATAATAACTTCTTGCCAATCGGCCGTCTCAGGAAAAAGCTGTAAAAAATACCATCCTATTTGCTTGTATAAAATAATAAAAACCCCGGCAAGGACACGGCAAAAAACTCTGATAAACGACTTAGGCAATAAGCGTAATTTTTTATTAAACTCATGTTCAAAAGAATTTATCAAAAGAGCCTCAATCTCTTTTATACTTTTATTCTTATACGCCATTTAAACCTCCTTGCCATAATAAAGCAAACTCTTCATCATACAATGTCTTACCTTCTTTTTTTTATTTCGACACTCAATAAAAAATTATTCCGTTCTTTAATCCGCCCCGATGTTTTTATTTCATCGGCTATCTTTTTTTCGATAAACCAATTTAAATCAAGGCTCGCAGCCCTTTCAGCCTCTCTCATATTTTTAACGGATAAAGGCATTCCTAAAACAACAGCTTGAAATCTCGAAATCATTTTTTCGTCTTCACTTAAATCCTCTAAAACATTTCCCCACCAAGTCCTAGAATTTTTAACCTTTCCGTCATCAGCCTTATTTCCGCCGAAAAGAGAAAGATAAACGGCACTTGAAAAATCCTTACAAGGTTTTATCAATCCGTCTTCAACAACAACATCGCCCCCATCAGGAGTTTCAATCAAAAGCACATCCCCTTCAAAATCACTCATTAACCGCTCCCGTGCTTAACCTTTTTATTTTCGATATTTGAAAAATCCCCCGCCTGCATCGTTCCGACAGCTGCAATTAAAGCCCCTTGAAAAGCACTAGGTGCCCCGTTCCCCGGCTCAGGAATAGGAGCTTTTAAAGTTCCTAAAATCCCGTTTAATATTGCCGTATTTTTTTTGAAGCTGCATTTTAAGTTCTTCAATTTTAATAAGTCCCCCAAAATCCGAACCGTTTAATTCAATATTCCCTTCCGTCTTTATTTTATAATCGCCTTTTAATTCGATTTCAATATTTCCTGAATTAAGCATTTTGATAGTTGCAACAACTTTCCCGTCTTTATCTCTGGAAAATAAAATCTTCTCCCCGGGCTTCGCACCCTGCGATTCATTTAAACTTCCGACGGCCGCCCTTTCTCCCGTGTTTCCTGCCTTAATTAAAATAAGCCTGTCATTATCGCAAGGAACAGAATCATCTCCGGCATTTGCGTATAATAAAGCCTCTTCATCAAACCCCTTCCTTGTTTCGGCCGTAACAACGTTAAATTTATCTTCCTTTACAATTTTTAAAAACCTTCCGATTATTCCCATGGAAACACCTCCGGCATCTTTCCCGAATAAGAACCGGGCAATATAAGCGAAAATTGAGTTGTCTTATTTTCTGCCGTTCTAATAATTTTAATATTGCGTGCTATAAAATTCGTTTCACGCCTAATCATAGCTTTAGGAGCCTTCACGCAAACGCAAAGTCCTTTCTTGCATAATTGATTATCAATCAACACATGCCCTTCACAATTTAGCTCGTAAGAAACACAATCGGCAAACATCCTCCCTGCCTGTGAATTAACCGCCTTTTCCAAATCGTTTTGAGTTTTAGCATCATCAATCATAATTGATTTATAACGCTGTACACCCTTATTTATTAAATAATTATTTTTAAAGGTATAAGATAAACTTTCGTTTTTAGAATCGGTTTTTGTAAAACCCGTAATGTGGCTGTAAAAATTTTGAGCATTAAATTTTGGTACAACCGATAATAAAGGCGGCTCTCCTTCAACAAAAGAAACTTCGGCTTTTTTTTCTTTCGGTCTAAAAATAACAAGCTGCCCTTTTTCGTTATTTGTAAAAAGTAAATCCCTTTGCTTTAAAAGATTTGTTAAAAACTGTAAAATACTTTCGGAAGGCTCGCAAGCAACTTTTTCAAAATCTGCCCCCGTATCGCCTTTCATTTCAACTCTGATATTATAAGAACTTGTAAGCTCTTCCGCTATCTGCTTAATATTCAATCCCTTATATTGCGCAGGATACTTTGAAGGCGGAATATTACAATCATTTAAAACACCGCAAAGAGGATAACCCTGTAAAGTTATTTCGGCCGTACTGTCTTCCAGCTTAGGTTCAGGCGTTAAAAGTTTCCCGTTAAAAACTAACGAACCCTTATAATAAATTTCACAAGACTTATAGCTAAAAGGTTCTATAGCTTCTTTTAATTCTTTTAATTCGGAATCATAAGGGGCCGAAAAAGAAAAGGTATCAAGCGAATCAAAAGATAAATTTAATTCATACCCCGTAAATCCTACAAATTTTTTACCGCCTATAACGATAGCAACATCCTGCTCTCCGTCTGCAACTTCTACCACAGAAACAACGCCTTTCCCGTCGCTTTCATTAACAGGTATAATCAGCACATCTCCGGGAAAGATTAAAGGTGATCCGTCAATAGCAGTTTTCCTTCCGACAAGTTGAGGATTGGCGGTTACTATGTTATGCCATTTTTGAAAAGAACCCAAATACCTTATTGAAATTGCTCCGAGCGTATCACCCGAAACAACCTTATGCACTTTTGACATAATAAGTAATCTCCTTTCCCATAGGCAATAAAGCAATTTCATCGGCCGTCAATTTATTGTCAAAAATAAGTGAATCAACATAATCAATCGAGCCGTATAATTCCGCACTCAATTCTATAAGCTGCCTATCCCTATCAAGTACAATAATCCTTTGCATAGGCAAGGCAAAAGAAGAATTTATAATAAGCAAAATACTTTTATAAATTAAATTATATAACCCGAAATAAGAATCCGCATCTTTATCTACAAACTTATTAGTCTTTACCTTTTCATCATCAAACTTTTTTATAGTCCAAAATAAACTTTCTATCTCACTCGCCGCATTTAAAGCATCGCTTCTTGAAACAAGATTATTCAAGTCTTTCTTATTACTCGCCGCACCTTCGGCAATTTGTAAAGCAGCACCCGCCGCCAAACTTCCGACAAGAGCGCCTAAAGACAAGCGGGCTGTCATTATCGAATTTACAGCCGCCGTTTTCCCGAATGGATCATTTTTAAATTGAACCATAAGTTTACGGGCCGTCGAATTATATTTTTTAATCTTTTCGGAAACGCTAACCGCAGCCCTTGAAGGAATATTCATTATTCCAAAAACAAAACGGGCAACATTTAACACTCCGTTTCCGCTCGATTTTTCTTTATCAAAAATCTTATTGTTTGCATTTTTAAGTTCATTTAAATTTATAAAAAAATCCGCTTTTTCTTTTTTTGAAGAAACAAGTCCTTCCATTTCACTTTTTATGTTTTCGGTTTGCGTATTTAAAATAGACTTTTGCATTAACTCATCATCTATATTTTTAGAAGTAACACCGCCGGCAAAATCTTCACAAGCGGCGTTTGCAAAATCTTCATATTGTTTTTCTATTTCATCAGCTTCAACTTTTTGCAGTTTCGGAATATTTTCATCCGTAATAACCTTAACAAAAGTAACCTCAACAATCGAATCGTGAAGCCCCGAAATTAAATCGTCAATCCTTTTTATTTTTCCATGCGGAACCACCTTATGTATTCCGTATATCGGGTGCTGCAATTCTCCTATTCCCTTTTCAAAAAGCATTGCTTCAAACCTATCGGCTTTTTCGATACAATCCGAGCCGTTAAAAATACAGGTTAAAGGAAAACTCATAGCCCCCGCACCTTGGTGCTGCACCATCGCCCCGTCTTTATCGGGAAAAGTAAAAAGCCCTGTTTTTAAATCCGTTTCTTTGGAAACATTCCCGTATAAAAATGTAACGGTCTTTTCACTCGGAGATGTATACCTAGCCTCGCTTATTTTGTTTTCCCATTCCATAAAAAAATCCTTAATAACTCCCCGAAACGGCAAGATTAAAATTAGGAGAAGCAGGGGGCTTACTAACCCTAGCACTTGTACCCGGCTCCGCCTTTACCGAAATTTCCGCATGTTGGTATGTGTCTTGCCTCGAATAATAAGCCGCCTGTTGTGCCGGAGATACAACGGATAATTCATTTTCTTTAGCAACACTTTGTGAAACAGCTCCGGCACCAACCCCCGATGCCGTATTTACTAAATTAGCTTCAAGTTCAACCCCTTTTAGACTATCCCGCCATGATTCTATTTTTTTTTGCAGCAGGCTGAATAAGTTTTCCGACAAAAGGAAGAGCCGATAAAAGCTCCAGCAATTTTTGAATAGGCATTAATAACCCCGATACTATCAATTTAAAAAACATACCGATAGCAGCCCCCATTCCGTTATTTTTAAAAGCTTCCGTAACTCTATCCCATTCAGTCCAAACTTCTCTTATAACAAGAACTAAAGCAGTAACCCCGGCAACTATCAACCCTATAGGATTAGCGTTTAATAAAACATTAAAAGCAGCTTGTACAACATTCATTCCTTGCTGTGATGCCATCAACAGTCTTATAGCTCCAACCATATCCATTATATTTTTTACTGCAAGTGCTCCAATCAAAGCCGCTTTATAAACTCCCCATGAAGCTGCTGCAATCACAATTACATCTCTCAAACCCCATAAAATTTTTAAAATTCTAAAAAATTCCCCTCCCGCAACCTTAAAAAAATTAATAATCGGTTCAGGATTAAAACGAGTTACAGCATCTGTGAGTTTTGAAATTCCTACACTTCCTTTTTTTGCAAAAGCGTCTACAAACTTAAATCCTAATTCCGTCAATGCTGAACCTAAAACTTTTAATTTATTTTGAATTGAACCTCGCATAACATCAGCCATTAAAGCAGCTGATCCTGTTGCGTTTTTTAATTCGTTTTCAAATTTTTGCAACCCTTCCGTACCTTGGGACATAAGTAAATCTATAGCCCTTTTACCTCGTTCTCCAAAAATACTGCTAAGAATTCCTTGCTTTTGAGCATTACCCACACCGCCTAACTTTTTTTCAAGTTGCCCTACAATATCGAAAAGATGTAAAAAATTCCCTTTTTCATCGGTTACATTTATTCCCAACCCCTTTAGCTGCTTTTGTTTTGCTGCGTTTCCGAGTTGTGTAAACACGGCATTTAAAGCGGTACCTGCATTAGAACCTTTAATACCGGCATTTGCCAAAACACCGATAGAAGCCGATAATGTTTCTACACTTTGCCCTGCCGAAGTAAAACTAGGCCCTGCATATTGTATAGCTTCAAACATCGGTCCTAAATCTGTATTAAAACTGCTTGCCGTTTTAGCCATAACATCACTAATTCTTTGCAAATTACTTGATGTTGCATCCATTTTAAAAGCACCAAGAGCATCCGTTGCTATATCAACGGCTGTTGTTAAATCCGTTCCGGCAGCAGTCGCAAGATTAGTTGTTCCCATTAATAAATCCATAGCCTTTTCGCTTGAAAGTCCCGCCATTGCCATTTTTTGCATAGCTCCGGCGGTGTCAACGGCATTGAACTCGGTAAGGGCTGCTACTTCACGGCTTTTTTTCCCTATTGCCTCAAGCTGTGAAGCATAAGTTTCCGATAAAGGATTCATATCTTTAAACAAAGCTCCTGACTTAGTTACGGCAGCATCAAAATTAACAAACTGTTTAGTAGCAACACCAATTCCGGCTCCGATTGCACCCAAACCTACACCAACGGCATACTTACCATAAGTTTTTATCTTATCGCCAACCCTAGCCATCATCTGTTCGGTTTTAGCCATATCGCCTTTAAATCTTGCAGTAACAGCCCTTCCCTTACCACTAATTTTATCAAGCGTACCGCTAGCTTGATCCTTAATTTTAAAGATAGCCAATAACGAATATTTCTTACCCATTTATAAATCCTTTTGCATCTTGCAAAGCTCTTTAATTCTTGCACCATAAAAAAAATGAATATCCTCAATACTCATCTCATTTAAAGGCGGCAAGCTCGAATAGTCTAAACAAATCTGCAAAAACTGATTAACAATGCCCGCCGCCCCTAAAACCTTTTTTTTCTTTCCGTCAACGGCACAAACGGAAATTATTCGGCTAAAAAAAGTATTGCAACTCCTTGGAAAAAAAGCCAATCCTTAACATCCAAATTACTAAAATAACTTGTTTCCTTACCCGTCATTGCCGAAAAAAATGCTTGAAGTTTTTTGACAGACTGCTTATCACTGCTTCCGTCCATAGCGATAAAAGATTTTCCCGCAGGTCTCTTTATCGTTACAACATCTCCGCCGTTTTTACTGCTGAATTGCGAAACCGTATATTTAATCTCTGTTCCGTCAACTTCGACACGCCCCGCCATACAAGCCTTTACAAACCGTTCTTTTAACGGCTTAAAGCCTTCAATATCTTCATCGCTCATTGCCGATTCATCATAATCAATCTCGTTTGCTTCACAATACTTTTCAAACTCCGAAACCGCCGTTTCCCTGTCAACCTTAAATTGTTTTTCCATTTTTAAACTCCTTGTTTTTCAATTTTTCCTTGCAACGAAATACTTGCCGTTCCTTCCTTAAAAGAAATTTCTATATCGTCAACAATCTGCACCAAACCGGCAAAGACCGCCCCGTCATTTGCCGTTCCCGAATAATCAAACATCTTGCCCGAATTTTTTAAATCCTGCAAAAAGTCATCATCGCCCTTGTCAAAATCTATAACCAAACTAACCCCTTCAATGGAATCGGTTTTTCTCGATTGTACAACACGGCTTGATCCGTCTCCGTTAGGCTTTACCTCATTATTCTTTCCGCCGAACTTCCACTTAGCGTCGTCATCGGCATCGCAAGTAAACCGTCTGCCGTTAAGCGTATGACTTTCAAAAGGCCCTGCTATCATTAGTTACCTCCTAAATAAAATCCAAAATAAATATCGGAATCCGAAATCTCAACATTGCCGGACAACTTAACGGGAAATTTAACATTAACCCGTTTAGGATTATTGCCGTCAATTTTAACTTCCATATTCTTTTTACTGAATTCGGGTTCTTGAATAATCGCCTGAAGAGCGAGCGAGTCAGCCAAATTCATAAACGAAGTTTTAATCGTCTTAGGTTGTACCGCCGTTTTGTTTTCTGTAATAGTAGCATCGCTTACCAAGGGTGCACCCTTTAAGCCGTCTGCTTCCATTATCAACCTAACATTAAAAACAACATTTTGCAGTTTAACCAAATCGACAACATACCTCTTACTTGGGAATTGCCCTTCGTTTTCGGGATGGTAAAAAGTAATGATGTCGTTCAATTCTGCAATGTTCCCGTTTTTTATATTCGTAGAAGAACCCTTATTTACCGATGCCGTTCTTTGCACATAATTTTCTTGCTCGTCATCGGCCCCGCAATGCAGCCCCGTCAACAACCCCTTATACCCTTGCGCCGGATTGGAATTTGCGGTACTAACAATGTCGTTAATAAGACCACGGGCCGCAACAACAAATGGCAGCTCCCTGCTTTTTACCGATACAATCAAAAAGTTAATTGCATCCGTCTTTCTTTTATCGGTAACGGCCGTTCTATCGGTCAAAACATCCGTACAGCCATGACAAACAAGCACGGGCTTCTTTTCCAAAGGCGACCATCTTGCCTCGCCGAATTCCTGATAAGCATCCAGCCTTGCAGGTTTTTTATAATCGAAACAGCTTAAAATAAATGTTTCCCAAACAACACCTATTTTATTCAAAGCCTGCCCGACATCAGGATCAACCGTTCCGCCCGTAAACTTCTTAACGCTGAAAGTAACACCGGGAACATCGGCATCAAGTTCAAGCGTTATCAAGTTAGAGCTTTCTCCCGACCATTTGGAAACAAGCGGTAATTTGGATTCCGTTATATCCTCGGTCTTCGCAGGGCAATTTAAGCGTCCGTCAATCGCCGCCTTAATCGACTGTAAAATTACATTTATCTTGTCTCCCTTTTTAACCGAAAACTCGCAAGACACGCCGCCTATATAAACAGCACCGGCTCCGTTTCCCTTAGCCCCTTGTCCTGATTGCTCTTCCGTTATTTCGATAGAACCCTTAGCAGGCAAAGCCTGTTCCGCTTTTTTTAAAGGATAAACCGTAACAGGAAAATCCGCAGCCTTTCCGTTTTGTGGGAAAAACTGCAATGCCGCAAGGTGAAGAGGGCTTCCGTAACCGTACCTCGCTCCTACCTCATTAGCATTTCCTTCAATCTCGAACTTATCCAAACCAAACACCGCATCATCGCTTCCTTGTCCGATAATAGCAACTCTTTGCGGTAACATAAACGCCTTTCCCGAATTAAAATTTCTGTACTCGACATTAACGCCGCAAACACGGCTGACAGCCGCCGCCGAAACTCCCATAAACACCCCCTATCTAATTCCTAATTACAAATTACGAATTAACTAAAACCTCTCCGGTTTTTGATAACAAGTTAAAATCGATTCCTTCAAACTCGACACCCTCACCTTGAGGAGAATCTTCGTAAAAAGAAACCGAAAAATCCAGCCTTGCGATTGTTACCGCAACAGCACTATTCTCTATATCGTTAGGACTTCCTGTCTTTATTCCCGATAAATCCCTTTCAAGTACAACGCCCCTCATACCTAAATAAGCGTAAAATCCGCTCATTAAAATATTCCTGACTATGCGGGCTAAAGTCCACGCCCTAATCGTACTAAGTTCGTCATCCCTTCCGTCTTGCCCGTAATTACCGCAAGCGTAGCAATCGACCAAAAAAGAAGCCGTATATTTTTTCCTTCCTATAGCACTTCCGGCCTTGCCTTCGGCTCTCTTTGTCTCAACCAAACAAACATTAACTAACGGAAAAGGATTTTTATCGCTTTCATTTTCAGTAAATTCCCAAGGCCTGTCATTTTCCAAAAAGACCTTAACATCAAAATCCTTAGCATTTTTCAAACCATCCTTAACGGCAAGTTCATATTGATTTTTTAATTCGGTTTTTAAAATAAAAGCAATCCTATCCCTAATCCTTTCAACATTATCTTGCTCGTTTAAAAGTCCTTGTATCTGTGCTTCCATAATTAACCCTCGTTTAAACTTACCGATAAAATCAATCTTCCGATTCCGATAGTCCTATCAGGCTCATAGCGGGCCACATACAAATCGTATTCGGCCCCGCCTAAATCCCTTAATCGAACCCGCCAGCCTCTTTGCGGAATATTTTTAGTCTTCAATGCAAGTGATGACATTCTGTAACAAACGGTAATTGTCCGCCCCTGTACAGGAACTCCATCCATATTAAGAAGATAGCCTATATCTCCGACCTGCCCCGTAAGCTCAAACTCATTTCTATTTTTGTCGATTAACAAAAAACGGGAGCCCGTAAGACTAGTATCTTCTAGGGTAAGAGACAAATCTTGTTCCGCAAGCTCCCGTAAATTCATTTTTTTTAATTCCTATTTTTGTAAATCGTTTAAGGCTGTAACTACTTCGTCTTTAGTCTTGCCTTCAACTTCCAACCCGAAAATAACGGCAAAGTTCTTGAGCTGATCTTCAGGTGTAACCTCAACATTTTGCAATAATTCTGCAACAGCTTTTTTTTATAAGCGGCAAAATCTCTTCTTTCTTTTTGCCCTCGGTCTCAAGATTCAACTTTGCAGCCAAATCTTCAAGCTCTTTTTTGTTTAGCTTTTCAAGCGGATTTTTACCGGAAGACTTATCATCTTCTTTTTTTTCGTCCGCAAGCTCTGAACTTTCGACAATTTTTTTATCGGCTATAGCCGTCTTAAAAACATCTTCATTACCGCCGAAATTTTCAGCCGTAATTTCATCACCTTCGTTTAAAATAATTCCGCCGGAAGTAAACGCAAACCCCTCAGCAACAACATATTTCTTACTCATTTTTTTCTCTCCTATAAAAACATTAAGCCTTAATTTTTAAGCAGCCGTACCTGTCGATTGAAAAGGGCCAGCAAAGCGGGCGGCTTTTGATTTCACCGATATAAGCCTCGTTTTTCTTTTCAAACCAAACCCTAGGTCTAAAGTCGTACTCGTTATCGATCTGTATTTTTCCGGCAAACAATTCAGGGAACATAGCATCGGGATCAACAGACGGAATACCGCCGAACATCTTTCTAAAATCCAAATCTTCCGTATCGGGCAGGAAGATAACCTTATCGTCATCGACAAACTTAACCTTATCTTTTGAACCGAACTTGTTATATCCTGCATTATAAAGCCATAAATCAAAACGGTAAGCTCCGATATCGATCCAACCCATATACTTACCGCCCTTGTTTACGAGCGATGGGTTAAGCGTTCCAAGTCTCAATCCGTCTTGTTTCAAATCGTCCTTAATATCGTTATCTGAAACAAAAGCCTCCCACGCTTCTTTTCCGAAAATCAAATTGGTAACATCACAAAGTCCATCATTCCTGATTACATCGGCAAGGGCTGTAATATCTTTTTTAATTGTAGCCCCCGAAGCACCCCAAGCAATAGCCGCAGTAGGGAAGTGTGAAGGATTCGGTTTTAAATCTAAATCATAAACCGCATTACCTTTTTCGTCCGTAAGGGTTATCTTTCCTGTCTGCAAAACTTGTGCTGCTTGAAGCTCTATCGAATAACGCAGCATCGCAGTCATCTTTGAAAAGGCATTTACCAAAATCTTGGCAATCTTGCCTAACCAGTTTACTTTTTCGGCATAAGAATTTTCTCCCGGCTGTCTTTTCATAAGCTGCGCAATCCCCGCAACACTCGCTAAAGCATAAACAGGGAAGGGTACTTTTTTATTGCCGAATTTATCTTCAACAATATAAACAGCCCCTGTATTCAAATCCCTAACAACAGGTGCAACCTCTTCGCCCGTTCTTGTCAAATCATACTCAAACTCTTCGGCATCCGTAAACGAATCCTCTGTAGTTCTAAAAAACGAAGAAAGAAAACCCATCTTGTTAATATCGGGCTTTCGATTAAACGCTTCTACAATCTTTGTAATCAAACTAGGTAACATCTTCCTCTCCTATAAATATTTTCTTTTTTGATTTATTCCGTTCGGGATAAATCCATAACTTCAACAGGCACAATCGAACAAGCTCTTAAAGCGTCCAACTGCTCAACCGTTGCAGGCGTTCCGTTCACCAAGCACTTATCCGCTCTCACTTTTCCCGAAAGAAGAGCCCTAAAAGCAACATTGCCTGTAGAGCTGCTTTCATTCGTTAAATCTACGGGAACAAGCCCCGCAACTTTTTCGGTGCCTGTATTTGTTAAAACGGCAAAATCCGTTCCGTCTCTTTTTAAAAAAGTTCCGGCCTTAATTGTCGCACCTGCATTAGCATTTTTCAAAAGCCCCGCTTCGTACACATTATCGCCTAAAGCGAAAAGCCCGTTTTCAATAACAGTAGTTTCAACTTTCTTCATCTATTCCTCCTTGCCGAAAAAACCTTTGTCAAATTCGGCTATTAAAACCGCTTCGTCCGCATCCTTGTTTCCGCCTTCTGTTTGAGTAGCAGGCGGATCATCATCGGCCCTGTTTTGAATTTTCGATTGCTTCATTGCATAGTCCATATAAGCACCTTGTACATCGGCATCGGCCGTGCTCTTTCCTTCCGCAATAAACTTAGCGGCAAGTTCATAGCCCCCGCATTTTTCCGCAAGGCGTAAATGCGCACTTACCCGCTCCCTCTCTTTTTCGATTGCAGTTTTTTCTCCCAATGCAAAAATTTCATTGTAGCAAGCTGCATCCTTAACCTTCAACTCTTCGCCCTTCATAGAACCTCCATCCGTATTTTGATTTTTATTTTCATTTATAGAATTTTCAAAATTTACATTTTCAATCTTCAACAAAGCGGCCGCCTTATCAATCGATTTTTCTTCCGTCTCTTCATAAGCCTTTTTTAAACTCTCATAACAATTTTTAATTTTTAACTTAGCATTTACAATAAGCGAATCCCTGCTTTCAATTCCGCCCGTTTCCGCCTCGCCCGATTCCTCTTCTTTTGTTATTTCTTCAAACTCGTTTGCAAATCCGTTTTCGCTTATTTCTTTTCCTACAAAAAAAGTTTCGGCATCCATAAGGGAAGCGATTTCGGCTTTTTCTTTTTTGGAAACAAAAGAATAAACCCCGCATAAAACTCCGGCTAACTGTTTTAAATAATTTCCCGTCTTTTCAAAATCCCGATAATCCCCGAATGAAAATGTCCAAGGATTATGAATCATAAAAATAGAATTTTCCGAAACCCTAACAACCGAATCGGCTTTAACCGTCCTAGCCGCAAGAGCTATATAGGTCGCCATGCTTGCCGCTAATCCGTTCACCGTAACAATAACATTATGAGTTTTTGCCGTTTCACGAATTGTGTTAAAAATGGCAATCCCTTCGTAAACATCTCCGCCCGGACTGTTTATCGCAAGCTCCAAATCTTCACCCTCTTTAAGTGAAGCTAAACTTTCTCTTATCTCTTTTTCGGTCAACCCGTCCCAACCGCCGATATACTTATCAATCGCAAATTTCATTTAAGACCTCTTATTTTTTTAAAGGATAAAAAACCCTCACAGACTCGATAGTTCCGTATTTTACTGTAAAAGAATTTTCAAGCGGATCCCAATCGGGCAATTTAAAATGCTTATTCTTACCTCGCTTCCAACACTCCACAATCAATTCTCCGTCTTTCGGTTTATAATCGGCCGCCTCTTCTTTTATACCGCAATTCCACCCCGATAAATATTCCAAATACAAAGCAGGCTCTTTAACTTGAAAATTATCAAGCGATGATAAATTCTTTTCATCTACTTTTAAATATTTTTTATCGATACCGGCTTGCAGAGCAGACATAACATCTATTCCGCTCTTTACCTTTTTCTCTGCCAACTTTATAATACAAAAAGCCGCAGACCCCAAATTTCCCGCCGCCAAAAGAAAAGATTGAATATTATCGCGCATAAAAAAAGCCTCCTGTATACATTTATACAGGAGGCTAAACCAAAAAGCTATTAACTTTTTGAAAAAAAATAAAAAAAAGAGGGGCACCAAGATTAAACCTTAGCACCCCAAAATATTACAAAGTTTAGTATATAGAGTTATTATTTAACGTTTTTTTTTGAATACATGATCCAAAATTGTCAAAACTGATGCTGTGATTGATATGAAATTAAACATATAACCACAAAGTTTGATAAAACTCATTACACCTCCTTTTATAATATTAAAAATAATTATATTTTTTTAACAAAAAAAAGTCAACCAACAAAAAAAAAAAATGCGTAATCGGCAAAATCCCAATTACGCATTACCCATTAACAATTACCCATTTTTCTTAGCCCTTTTCCCCGGCTTAGGTCTTTTCAAAAACCGCTCGTAGTCTTCTTCGGTAAAAACATAAATTTTCCGCCGATCTTCCCCGACATAATCTACATCATTAACCGAAGCCCAACGGGAAACAGTTTGAACCTCGCATCCGCATCGTTCGGCTATATCCTTTGATGTCAAAAGTTTTTTTGCCATTTTTAACCTCCCAAAAAATATTCAAAAATACGGACACCTAGATTGATAACTCCCAGTACCAAAATTGCAATATATAAATAAGCCTTAAAACCCTTTAATCTAATTTCCATTTGACAAATCTCCTTAAAATTGTTATAATAAGAGTTGGAAGGTTTTACCCCTCCAACTCCGCCCGATTATTTTTTAATTAGGCTTAGGATGAATTCTACAATTGCTGCAATATTTGCAAGGATTGATAGCAACTGTAAGAACCAACCGCCGCATTTAGCCCTGCGCTTATGCGGCTTTTTTTTATGCTTTCGCATAAATCTTAACCTCCTTATCTCTAAGATGATTATATTATATATCAAGATGTATATTTTTGTCAACCCATTTTTATAAAAATTTTAATTTTTTTTTCAAAAAAAATGCGTAATCGAACAAATTCCGATTACGCATAACCAATAAGCTTAAAATTTAAATACCCTTGCGTTCTTTGCGCCCCTTGCAGTTTATTTCGGCAGAATACTCAACTTCCTTTTCTGCAACCTCACAAGGCAAATCATCTTTTCCGGCATCGTACAAAAAGGGCAGTGTACTTTGCTCCAAACTTTCAAGTTCCTTTTCAAGCTCCAAAAGGGAAGAGCGGAACCTGTCCAAATAAGGCACCGGCACCCCGTCCGTATAGGACACTCGGCAAAAAAGCCCCACTTCCTTAAAAAGCGCCCTTGCCTTATCATCCTTTCCTTCGGCTTTAAAAAAATCCCCGTCATCAAAAACGCCGTCAACTATTTTGCCGTTTTCAAAATCAAGATATTTTCTTTTCATGTAAGCCCCTTCGTTCATGGTCCCTGATAATCAAGTCCGTAATAAAAGAAACCTGCTTTTCCCTTGCCAGTCTTTCTGCTTCAGTCTTAGGCTCTGCAAGTCTTTCCGTTTTTACAAGAATCTTGATAGCGGCATACATTATAGCCCCATAAAGTCCTACGGCATCATCCTTGTAAATCAACGCCGTATTATAAACATCACGGGCTATTGAATCAGTCCTTGCTTCCAATTCGTCAAGACTAAGCTCTTGATCTTTACCCTTAACCGCCTTTTTTAAAGGCCCCGTCTTCCTTGCCGTTTTAACGGCTGCCGTCTTAACGGCTCTTTCTGCGTTTTTCATATAACGCCTCCCTTCTTGTTATTGCTATTTATCAGCCTTTTTAAAAATAAAAAAGCCGAAACTGCTAGCACTCCCAAGAAGAGGAGCCCGGCTCTCACGAGTTCCCGGACAGTTTCGGCAAATATTCACATAAGAACACTACACCCTTTCAATCAAAAATCAAAAGGGCATAAAAAAAGCCCGAAAATATAACGGTGCGGGCATCCGCTTCTTGTTTGTTGCTGTCTTTAGTATCGCCCGATTCACCAAAAAAGTCAAGCCCTTTTTAATAAATTTTTTAAAAAAAAATAAGATTGACAAAAAGTAATACATTTTGTATAATAAAAATATGGAAAACGAAAACACAACAAAGCATCTTTTTGAATGGGACTATGAAAAAGAACAGCGTAATATAAAAATACACAAAATCTCATTTGAAACCGCAAAATTCGTTTTCAATGATAACAATCGAATCGAATTATTCGATATAAACCACAGCGGCACCGAAGACCGCATTATCACAATAGGAAAAGTAGACAAGGTACTGTTCGTTGTTTACACCGAAAGAGGAGAAAAAACACGGATTATATCCGCAAGAGCCGCCACAAAAGCGGAAAGGAGACTTTATGGCAATAGTTACATCGGTCTTACACGGTGATGAAAAACCCACCAAAGAACAAATTGAAGAAATTAGGCGAGCCGCAAAAATGCCCCTTGTATACGATGAATACTGCCCGCCCTTAACCAAAGAGCAAATAAAAGAGTTTGCACGCATAGCCAAAGAACAGCGTAAACTCCGAAAAAAACAAGTCGTAGCAATCCGCCTTTCACCCGAAACCGCCGAAAAAGTCAAAGCACTCGGTAAAGGCTACAGCTCCGTATTAAGCCGCATTATAGACGAAGCATTCCGCAACCCCGACCTCTTGCAGAAATGCTTATAAAAAAAGCGGGGTAGTGTACCCCGCTTAACAACATACATTAAATACCCAATAGCACCGCTTTCTTTTTATCAAAATCTTCTTGCGTGATTATACCGTCATCAAGAAGTTGTTTATATTTTCTTAATTCTTCGGCAGGATCAGAAGTTGCAGGTTTTTCAATTTTTTCTTGTTCAAAACTGTTATTATCTTTTTCTTTCAGTGCATCTACAATAGCCTTTGAACTACTAACACCGTCATATTGATATTTCACAGCCCCCTCTATAATCGTTAATTTCATACCCGTAAGACCGGAGACAGTAAAACTGGATATTTTCGATAAAGGCATTAGTACCTTATCAGCACCACCGAATGCTTTATTGAAAACTACCGAATAAAAATTTTTATCGGTAACGACTAAACCTCCCTGCCCCATCTTCCCCAAACATGAGGAAACAGCTACAACACTTTCATCATTAGAAATCATTTCAGCTAAATTCATATAAACCGGCTTTGAAAGAAAATTCGGTTTAACCCCTAACTCTTTTATTCTTGCTTCAAATTTAGCATAATCCATAAAATCAACCCCCTAGCTTGATTATTTATTCGAGTATATCACAATTTTAAAAAAAATACCAGAACAAAAAAAATGCGTAATCGGCAAAATCCCAATTACGCATTACCCATTACAAATTAAGCATTAACACACCCTTACTTCCCAAAAGCCTTATCCATCTCCGAATTAAAAATACTTTGCATTGCCTGCATAGGCCTCTCGCATTCCGGTAAAAAAAAGCCGGTAGGCTTAGTGCGTGTCTGCGGCCTATCCATTATATAAAGCATATCGATCTTAAACGAAATATCCTTACCCTTTTTCCTAAAATTATTTACCTGAAATAAATTTTTTCCCGTAGTGCACAAACTTTTTCTTGCCCTCTGCATTTTTTCCCGAAGCAACAATAGCCCTTGCTACTGAACGGGCCTTTTTTGAATTACTTCTTAAAACAATTCTATTAGTGATAGGTCCCTGTATTTTATTAGCTATAATCTCATTTAACCTATACCTTTTTCCTACAAGTTTATATTTACTCTTACCCGACCTTACCCTGTCTGTAGGAACCGCAAGCCTCGAACCCGCCTTAGGAGCGTGAACACCGCCCTCGTCTTGCCGTCTCATATAATCAACCGCATCTAAAAATCCGGCTCGAGCTTGAATTTCATTTAGCGTCTTAACATCTCTAAACTGCATTTGCTCAAATTGACAATTTCTTGTAGTAAATTTATTTCTTAATATAAAAGTTGTTTGAGTTTTAGCCACAAGATTTTTACGAGCGTATGCTGCTTCAATATTAACCGTATTTATCGCAGCCCTTGTAATCTGCCTTTTTACATCCTTACTAAAATATTCAAAATCTTCAGGATTGTTAATAACATACTGCCCGAACCCTTTCATACCAACCTCCGATTAACTTTTATAAACTTACCCCGGCGCAAGTTTCTCCCGAATGTTAAAAAATAATGCGTAATCGGAAAAATCCCAATTACACATTATTTTTTAAATCTTCCAAACTAAAAAAAACAGGAATCCCCAACATCCTCGCAATAAACAATTCCACTTTCACGCCTTTTGATTTTTTATAATTTTCCAAAACCACCACATGAGAGCATCCTGCCAATTCTGCAATACATACCCTCATATAATCCTCCCACTTCGGTTTTTTCTTTTTGTTTAAAACTTTAGAAACATCATCAAAATAAGCGTTCACCCTCTTTGCCAATCTTTGAGGATTTACAATTTTCAAATAAGGCAGTTTCTCAAAACTCTTTTTCAATTCCTTTTCCATTTTAAAAAAAGCCCCTGCATTATTATTTTGCACCCCCGTAATCGGCCCCGAAATATACACAATCATTCTTTCTTTAATTTTTCCGCCTCGCTAAAATATTTCTCGATTGCATCAATTTCGATTTTATATTCCGCAATTTTCTCCCAATACCACAACGGCATTTTCACCGTTCCGTCTTCTTCGTTAAACTCCACCGGAAGAGGATCGGGAAACTGCGGAAAAACCACATCGTAATTCTCATACACATATTCAACTCTAGTCCTTGTTACGCAAGATGTCATTAACAGCATTAAACTTATCACGCCCGCTATTATTAGACATCTTCTTTTTTTTATCCTCTGCACTCTTAAAAACCTCTCTTTTTATTTTTATCTTTTCGGCATCATACAAAGCCTTATCCGCCGCCTTTCTTTCTGCATCTTCGGCAATTTCTTCTTCAAGTCTTGCCCTTCCGCTTTTCCACCCTGCAATAAAAGAAAGTAAGCCTATAGTTAGAGCAATCCCAAATCCTAAAATAACAAATACCCCCGACACTTCTACACCTCCGTCAAATATCCGCTTATTTCGTCTCCGGCTTTTACCCCGTATTTTTTTTAAAACGGAATTAAACCGCTCTAAATCTTTTGACGAAAGAATAAAACATCCTGCGCTCCACGCATAATTAGTATCTTTCCCCAACTTAAAAGAATACTTATTATGAATTAACCATCGGCCGTTTTGAAATCCGTCCTTTGTAGTCTGCATAGCGTTACGGTCAATCACGCCCCCGTCAACCGTTTTTGTTTTTATGATCGCATGAATCTCTCCGTTAAACTTTCTAGGCGGTACAAAAGTCTTTATTGTAAACTCCCCCTCACTTACACTCGCTCCAAAAGCAACATCGCCCGCACGGAACATTTCGCCGAAGCAATAATTCGCAACCGTCTGACATTTTGCCTTAAAAATTTCTTCTCCGTTATTTAATAAAATCAAATCGTCAAGACTATTGTTTTTCCAGTTATTTTGAAAGCCGTCTTCCTTTTCAGGAAACGCTTTAAAATCATAAGATTTTTTATAACGCAAAATTTTTATTCTAAGCATAATTACCTCACTATTAACTTTTTAAGACTTGCACTAGTGCAAGTCTTAACCCAATTTAATATCCTTTATTTTATCCAGCCAAATTGAAAAATATACGGGCGAAAAAACACCTGCAATCGCAATCCCCGAATAAATAATATCCGATTCGTCCAACCCGACAAATCCGAAACCTTTGCAAATAGTCAATATTGCAATCCAGCCCGCCGAAAAAATTTGAGCAGCAAGCGAACTTCTTTTTGCCGTGCTCCTATTTTTCTTTTCTTCCGTCAAAACGGTTTTTTCATCGCTCATAAAATTACCCCTTTAATTTACCGATTAAAAATCCTATGATAGCCGTAACGATAACCGTTAAAGCTATCCCGCCTATTTTTTTCAAAACGGCAAAAGCCGTCTTTGCCGTCTTATTTTCCAAAACATCAAGCCTCTTATTTGTAACACCCTGCCATTCGATCAAGCCCTTAATTTTAGAACCTAAAATTTCATCATCCTTATTTTCAACAGCGTGTTTTTTTTCTTCTTCATTTCTCCACTCAATAATACCTTCAATTTTTTCGTTTAGTTCAGATAATTTTTTATTTACTCCATCTATTTCTGAAAAGACTCTTTTTTGGATTGCAATCTCTTCACTTATCTTTTCAAAAGTTTTTTCTCGATGATCAAGCCTTTTAATTACCTCGTTCATTTGAGTTCTAAACTCTGCATCGTTTTCAACACTTTCTTTTTGCAAAGTATAAAGCTGTCTCATTATTTCTTTTTGTGTCATTAAAGAAACATCATCACTCATCTACCGCCTCCTGAAGTTTTTCCTTTTGTTCTTCCGTCAAATAAACGGGCTTACCGTTATTATCCTCATCAACCGCCGAAACAAAACCTAAGCGTTTCATCAAATCTCTTTCCTGTGCAAGTTTATATTGAACGCTCTTAAAGCCCATTCCGCTAAATTTGCGTGCAACCATATCGAAAGTTACAACACCCAAACTTAAAAGAACCCGCATCGCATTTGCTTCTTTTTGAATATCCACACTAGGCCGTGAAATGCTCGACCACTCGCATTTTAACCACGCCCCTTTTTGCTGCCAAAATTCGCTTTTAAAAATAACCTTTTCAAATTCGGGAATATTCAAATTCCCGATTAAAACCGATTGAATAATAAATTCGGAATATATCAGCTGGCAAAAATCTTTAGCATTTTTAAAAGCTCTATACTTTAAAAAAATATCGAACTCATTATTCGCTTGTCTTGAAGCCGAATAACTTGAATCGAATTTAAGCATTACAATTTCGGGAGGTATTTCATTGGCCCAACAAATAGCCGAAATAATTGCATCTTCAAAAGTTTTAAAATTAACGTTAGGTCTGTTTGTGTTAAAGCTGATAGGTTCTTCCCCCGGTGCCAATCCGTCAAGCACCGTCCCCGGAGACATCGGAATTGTTGAAGGTATTCCTTCCTTGCCGTCAATAGCAGCGGGCGTTCCTGCTTGTGCCGCAGCCCGTGTGATATTTAAAATAGGGTTGGTACCCACAGTAGTTGAAGGAGCTTTTTTTATAAAAAGAGGTAAAAGAGCATTAACCACCGCAGCCCTTACTTCGGCATCTCTGTAACGGTCTAAGTCTTTCATCATGTATAGTGTGTTTGCCAAAATCGGCATACCCCGCACTTGATCTAAAAGTTTATCGCCCGAATAAACCATCCAGCTTATCTGCCTTCCCGACTTTTTCTCCGTAAACGGGAATCCTCGTTTCCTTAATTTCCGTATCAATAACTTCACGCACCCAATAAGCTGCATGTCTTCCGTGTTTATCAAGTTCCACCCCGTGAAGAATTCTGTTTCCCTCTTTAGCCTTTCCTTGTAAGGGCGTAACAATACTATTCCCGTTAATCCAATCCCAGCAAGGCAATCCCGTTTGTCTGTTTATCCGTGCAACAACAATACCGTCCCCGCACAACATAGCTTCAAGTCTTACTTGATTTTGAAACTCTCCGAATGTCAACTGCTTTTTATAATCGAAAGCGTTATAATCGGCGGCATAAAGTCCAAACATATCACTCATTTTTTCGGCATACTTAACCGCAAGTTTTTCCCTTTCGTCATCGTTTTTATCGGGCCAAATAACCGAACTTAACGGAGTAGGTTCAGGCATCATCCCTGTAAATATTTCGTTTCGTAAAATCCGCTTTACAATTCCTGCAGCATACAAATTTTCTGTAAACAACTGGAGCGACCTTTTCCGCAAAGTGTAATAATCAACTCCGTAATTCCATATATAGTCTCTTGTAATTCCGAAACTATCAGGGTATTTATCGCCTGTAAAAACATCCTGAAAAATATCTCTCACAAAATAAGCAAGAGCATCGTTTTGTTTTATTTCAACAGAAACAGCCGGCATAACACTTTCAAATTCTACCATAAGCCTATCCTCACAGCTCCGCCCGCAGGTCGCAAGCGGCTTTCCAACATATCAATCAAACTCAAAAGCTCTTTTTGTCTGACATACAAAGACGATAAATCCGCACGCTTCACGGTCTGCCTATCCTGCCCCGTGTCGATTGTGTACTCTTGAACACCGCCCGCTTCAATAGTTTTTTGAGTTAAAAATAAAATTGCCTTTTCAATCTCATGCAAAAGTCTTTTTGCATTTTCTAATTCGTCAAGCCAAAACCGCCTTTGACTTTCCTTTTTAAAATCAAGGTCTAACAATGCCATGTTTAAAATTATAAATTACAAAAATAAAAAAGCTATTAACAAATCAAAAAAAAAAAATGCGTAATCGGATAACTCCCAATTACGCATTACCCATTAACAATTACCCATTAAACACCATACTCAACTTCCTTTTCCGCAGCCTCGCAAGGTAAATCATCTTTTCCTGCATCGTACAAAAAGGGCAGTGTACTTTGCTCCAAACTTTCAAGTTCCTTTTCAAGCTCCAAAAGGGAAGAACGGAACCTGTCCAAATAAGGCACCGGCACCCCGTCCGTATAGGACACTTGGCAAAAAAGCCCCACTTCCTTAAAAAGTGCCCTTGCCTTATTATCCTTTCCTTCGGCTTTAAAAAAATCCCCGTCATCAAAAACGCCGTCAACTATTTTGTTGTTTTCAAAATCAAGATATTTTCTTTTCATGTAAGCCCCTTCGTTCATGGTCCCTGATAATCAGGTCCGTAATAAAAGAAACCTGCTTTTCCCTCGCCAGCCTTTCTGCCTCAGTCTTAGGCTCTGCAAGTCTTTCCGTTTTTACAAGAATCTTGATAGCGGCATACATTATAGCCCCGTAAAGCCCTACGGCATCATCCTTGTAAATCAACGCCGTATCATAAACATCACGGGCTATTGAATCAGTCCTTGCTTCCAATTCGTCAAGACTAAGCTCTTGATCTTTACCCTTAACCGCCTTTTTTAAAGGCCCCGTCTTCCTTGCCGTTTTAACGGCTGCCGTCTTAACGGCTCTTTCTGCGTTTCTCATATAACGCCTCCCTGTTTGATATTGGTATTTTCAGCCTTTTAAAAATAAAAAAGCCGAAACTGCTACCACTCCCAAACAGAGGAGCCCGGGCTCTCACGAGTCCCCGGACAGTTTCGGCTATTATTAACAATAATCCATTTTACGCCCCTTAAAAAATCAAAAAGGCATAAAAAAAGCCCGAAAAAGATAACGGTGCGGGCATCCGCTGTTTGTTTGTTGGTATCTTTATTATCGCCCGATTCACCAAAAAAAGTCAAGCGGTTTTTTAGTTTTTTTTAATTTTTTTTGAAGAAAATAAAGAAAAAGGCTTGACAAGTAATACAAAATATAATAATTTTGATTATTTTATAATCAAATATTGCATTTTTTAATCAAAAATGATAATATATCCCTAATTAGGAGAAATAATAATGGGTGCTGGAAAAATTATAAAACAGTTACTTTTGGAAAGAAATATGTCTGTTAAAGATCTTGCTGAAAAAATGAATATAATTCCTCAATCAATGAGTAATAAAATATATAGGGATACATTCTCGTATGAAGAAGTTGTAAAAATAGCAGATATTTTAGGATGTGATGTTAAAATTATAACTAGAGATACAAAAAAAGAATTTATGTAAAAAAAAGCGGGGTAATGCACCCCGCTTAAAAATTAACCGTCTCTTTTATTCTTAATCGTCAAGATATTTGTAACACTGCATCCAAAATATAACGGCTTAAAGTTTTACCCGATTCGGCGGCTTTTTGCTTAATCAATACCTCCTCCGACTCTAAACATGATATAACAATCCGCCCGTTTTTATAACCGGTATTATTTGTAGTACTCCCTTTTTTTCTTCCTGCACCGGCTCTTGATCCTCCGTGAGTATTTTTTTCCGTCATACAATTCCTCCCAAAAAAAACTTAATCAAAGCAAACCCTATCTGCAAACACTCCAACACTAAAATTGCAATAAGTATTTTTTCAACCCTCGACATATTGACCTCCTATGAAATTTAATCTATATTTAAACCGTCCCAAGGTTATCGCTAGTAACCTTAGGACGGAAGAAAACTAAGTAATCAACTTAGAAAGCAGGTCGAGAACAAACTTTATCAGCTCAAGCAGAAAAACCAGCAAAGCGATTATTTCTGTTCTTGACCATGCTTTTTTCTTTTTATGTTTCACATATCAACCTCCATAACTATATAATATAATATTTTGATTATTTTGTCAATACTAATCAAGGTATTTTTTCAAAAAAAATGCGTAATCGGAAAATCCCAATTACGCATTCCTAATTAAAAATTATTTTAAGGTTCAATAAAAACCCCTCTTTTTGCCTCTTCCCAAAAATGTGCCCAGCTCAACCCCGGTAAGCCCAAGGCCTCACGGCAATAGGCATCGGCAAATATTTCAAGCCCTGCCATATTATAGCCGTAAGTATCGAAGGCGTGATTATCCGCCCCCGGTCTTTGTTTCCAAATAGTCTTTTGGTATCTGTTTGTTAATTTGTCGATAATATCAACCTTAGTTTCGGCTTCAAACATTTTAAAATAATCGTCCCTAAAATCATCGGGAAAATTAGGATACCAATCCGGCTGGAACTGCCCCTCGTTCCACATCGAAACACTCATGCTGTTGCTTATTCGATCTTTCATCTTTGTTGTATTCACATGATAGGCAAGCGGTAATCCTATCCTCTGTAAAGTGCTTCGGTCAAAAATGCGGTAAGTTTCGCCCGCCTTAATATATTCCGCACCCTTACAAGGGTACACGCCTGCATAATATCGTCCCGCAAAAGCGTATACATACTCCGTATACCGCCCCGAATCGACAAGCGTTATCATAATTTTATAAACCTTTCCGTCATCACCCACAAAGCGAGTTTCCTCAATGTATTTATAAAGTTCATCCCACGGCCCGTTAAAGTCTTCCGTATCTCCGTCAATACTAAAAAAATCCAGCGTCCAAGTAACGCCCCTATCCGAATAGCCTTTCACATCCACAAACAAATTCTTTTTTTGAACGTCCACGGAACAGCACACAATCAGCACCGGCGAGCCTGAATCCCTCACAGCTAAATCGTTCGGCACCTTACCCCGCACAAAGCCCGCCCTGCGGAATTGCACAGCTCTTTCATACCGAATCTGTTTACCCATTTCTTCAAAAGTCAAACCCTGTTTTGTGTTTCTAAAAATGCGGTATTTTTCCTTATCCCTAATTCGATTATTTTTAATGTCCCAGCACTCTGCCCATTGCAGCACCATATCTTCCCAACTGTACATCCCCGGCGGATTGTAAATCGGCGATAAATGAAAAGAAACCGTAAAGGGATTAAGAGCTTCGGCGGTCGCTCTCCATTCGCCTTTTTTAATAATTGAAGCCTTATCGTAGTTCTTCATTAACCCGCCGCAAAATTTACACTTGTAAGCAACCGTTTCAATAATCGGCAAGAAGTTTTTATCGTTTTCCCAAACGATACCGAATTCCGTACCGTCTTCATTTTTGCCGTGCCAAATAAGCTCCTGCATTTTTCCGCAATGTTTACACGGAACAAAATACTTTTGTTGATTACCGGCTTCATACAGTCTTTCGATCTTGCTTGTCTGTTTAATAAGCGGCGTACTTCCCCAAAATATTTTTCTCTTCGTAGAATAAGCATCGGTTCTATTCCTAACTAAGTCTATAACCGAGCCCTCTTTTTTAATCGCATCGGGAAAAGCGTCCACCTCGTCGGCAAGAATGTTTCGGTAGCTCATACTCCTAAAGCGGGCAGGGGCACGGCTTCCGAAGCAATGTAAATAACCGCCCGGATATTCTTTTGAAAACGCCGTGTCTCCCGTATCACGGCTCCCTTTTTGTTTTCTGTTTTGTGAAAAAATTAAATCCCTCGCCCCCGCATTATCAATCATCTTTTCAATTTTTGTCTGCATTGAAGTTTTCATCAAGCCTGCATCCGCCGTAATATACGCTTGCGCCGTAGGGTTCGACATTATGTTATAAAGAATAATTGTTTCGATAACCGCCGTTGTACCTCCCAGCTGATTACCTTTCATTAACACAACTTCACGAATCGGATTATCGGGAGCCATGCAGTCAACAATCTTTTTAAAATACGGAAACCTCTCCCAACTGAACCTCCCCGGAAAAGGCGTAAGGTCTGCCGATAAATACCTAACTCTTTCGGCAAACTCCGACGGCAGCTCATAAACTTGCCTTTCCGTCAAAGCCCCAAACCGCTCAATGAGAAAATCAATATCGCTTAATTCGTATTCCGTAAATTCCATAGCCTGCGTCCTTATCTACCGATACTCCATTCCGCTACTTCAGCAGACACCCCCTAAAAAGAGGCTTATATTTCCGCCTTGTATCAAGATAAATATCCGTAAAAACATAAGGCATTTCATTCATAAATGTATGCGAATCCATTTTGACTTTATACATTCTTTTAAAAACCTTATAAAGCGTCCACGCTTCAACAATATCACTCTCTTTTCCCGTTACCTCAAGAAATTTACCCCCGAAACAAAGCATAGCCGTTTCAGGATCCGTTATTTCGGGCTGTGCAGAAATCTGTAATTGTCCTTTTTTAATATCCTCAAGAGCCTTTTCCATTCGTTCAAGCCTATCATTAAAAGCCCCTGTAATATCATACACCCCGTTTTTGCGTATATTAGGCAAAACTTCGGAAGTAACCCATTTTCTAAACTTTTTAGCCTCCGGCTTATTGGAACGCAAAATAAGAGTATACAAACCCGATTCATTGATGATATTCATATTCGGATTACCTCGATTGGGAATACCCTCGGAAATTTCTAGGGTATTCTTTTCATCATCATCCAAAATCTTAATTGCATCGCTTGGATTTTTAATATCCAACGCTGCACATACATCTTTTGCAACAAACCACGGCGCACCGTCTATCATAACCGTGCGTACCAGCTGATCATTGTATCCGAACGGTACAATTTCATTATTTTTCATAAGCTTACCCCTCATTATTATATTTTTTTCGCCGCCAAGGGTGTCGGTTTTTCCGACACCCTTTTCATCATCATTTTGATCTGATACAAAAAAATTTTGTTGTTTTTCTGCTTCAATAGGGTTTTTTGCCAAATTTAGCAAAAAATCCCCTACCTTTTGAGCTGATGTCGGAAATTTCTACATCAGCTTTTTTACTCATGCAAGTCCCCTTCGCTCATGTTCCCTGCAAATCAAATCCGTAATAAAAGAAACCTGCTTTTCCCTCAGCAGCCTTTCTGCTTCAGTCTTAGGCTCTGCAAGTCTTTCAGTTTTTACAAGAATCTTGATAGCGGCATACATTATAGCCCCGTAAAGCCCTAAGGCATCATCCTTATAAATCAACGCCGTATCATAAACATCTCGGGCTATTGAATCAGTCCTTGCCTCCAATTCGTCAAGACTAAGCTCGTGATTCTTACTCTTAACCGCTGTTTTTACGGTTCTCATTCTTCTTGCCGTCTTTACGGCTGCCGTTTTAACGGCTTTTCCTGCGTTTTTCATATAACGCCTCCTTGTAGATATTGGTATTTTCAGCCTTATAAATAAAAAAAAGCCGAAACTGCTACCACTCCCTACAAGAGGAGCCCGAGTCCTCACGGAATCTCGGACAGTTTCGGCTATTATTAGCATAATTATAGTGTGTCTTCTTAATAAAATATCAAAAAGACATAAAAAAAGCCCGAAAATATGACGGTGCGGGCATCCGCTTGTAGTTTGTGGTACTTTTATTATCGCTTTTTTTGCAAAAAAGTCAAGCATTTTTATGCAAAATTCTGCATTTTTATACAGTTTATTCATCTCTTTCAGCCTCCAGTTCACTTTTTATCTCTTGTTTTAACTCCGAAAGGGTAAGAGCGGTGCTGTCATCGTGGTATTTATGTTTTAATCCGTTAAGTTCACTTATAATTTGCTCCTTTGCCCCACCTATTATTTTTGAAAAGCCCATTTTCATTGTTTCAATTATTGTTTGTCTTGAATCTTCTCTTTCTGCAAGTACACGAGCAACAAGGTCATCAGCAACACTTTCGGGGTATTCTAAAAATTGTATCATTAAATTATCAACATATTGAAATAATCTTGAAATAACAAAGTCCTTATCAACAAGAGCTAATCGGCGTTCTTTCATTTTTAAATCTTTTTCTGCCGATTCCGTTAAAATCTTCAAAACCTTCGCATGTTTTTCAAGCGGCAAAATTCCTCCGTATCTTAAAACCAAATCTTTAAGACTTAACCCTAAAAGTTCTGCAGGAGCGCCTATCCTTTGAGCAGCCATTTCGTCCGTATAATTTCGCACACTTGGTATTCCTATCCTGCTTGCAACATTAACCTGTCCGCCGGTATTTTCAGCCTTTATAACATGAACAACTTCCGTTTGCTGCCGCTTCATGTTTAAATAACCTGCATTTACGGGATTTTCGGTATCAAGCTTGCCCGCTGAGTTAAGAATGAGAGTTCCATTTTTAATTTTTGCACTTATTGATTGACGGGTAACCCCCGCTTGCCGTGCAAATTCTGCCGGTAATACTTCCATAGCTTAATTGTAAAAGACTTACAAATTAAAAGCTATTAACTGTCAAATATTTGTAAGTCTTTTTAAAAACTTGACAGGCATTTTACAAGTTGCACTCGTCGCCGAATAATTGCATAGGGGGTATAGCCCCTGACAGTACCTTTTAATAATCACATAAAAAGAAATGCTTTACCTAAACAATCAAGTATTGTAAATTACTTTACCCTGTAACTCTTTTTTTATTGTAATAAAAATATTATTTTTATTGATTTTTTTTCTTATATTTTCTATCTATAGGTAAAGTAATTTACTTTACCGGTAAAATAATAAAAAAAGCTGTAAGTCTATATCAGATAAAGACTTACAGCTTTTTAACATATAAAAAAGATACAAAATTCACAAAAATAAAAAAAATTGAAAAAAAATTAAATTTATGTTTTTTTCATTAAAAAAAACTAAATAAAAATAGTATTTGCAGCTTGTTTTCCACTTTCAGGTAAACTTTTCAGCAACAACTCCAAAGAACGGCGGCTGTAATAATCAACCATAGCGGTAGAAGTATGTCCGGTATAGTTTTTTAAATCTTCGGCCGTCATCATACGCCGCATACGTGATACATAAGTATAGCGAAGAGAATGCGGTATCAACCGCCTTCCATCTGACGCAGGGAGGCGCTTTTTTCCTTTACCAAAAGGGATTAAACCTGTTTTTTGTAATAGTCTATAAAAAACGGCTTCGGCATACTCCGATCTGATAGGTTTTCCGTTTTGAGTAAAACAAAAATCGTCTTCAGCCAAGCCGTTAGCTTCAATCCAATCTTTCATAGCCGATAAAGTCGTTTCTGGTAGAAAAGTAAGCCTAAATTTAGGTTTATCAACCGAACCTGTCTTATTATAAACGGTTCTAACACCGTTCTGTTTACAAAAACCGTCAATTACAATAATTTCTTTATCAAAAATAAATTGTTTAGCCCTGACAGCCCGTATTTCACCTAATCTCATGCCCGCCGAAAGACAAAGCAAAAAGAATAAATACATCATTTTGTTAGGAAAATTTTCTTCTTTGAATAGCATTTGAAGTTCTTCGGTTGAAAAAATATCGGCTTTTTTGGAATTTCTAACAAAATTAGGGAGAATTGGCTTTACAAAAACACAATCATGCCATAGTGCCTCGTTAAAAATTTCATTGAAAGTGTAAATATATGAATTTTTCCAACTTCCGGAACGTTCAACTTTAAAAAGATATTCTAAAATTTCTTTAGCCGTAATTTTTTCAATAGAATAATCTCCCCATTTTTTTATAATAGATTCAATGTAAGATCGATAGCCGATTATAGTTTTTAAATCAATAGATTTTCCTAATTGAATTCTACGCTCTAAATGGTTGCTTTTGGGTAAAAACATATTTTCAGCAACATCAGCAACCGTTATTTCACGCTTAAATTCGGTTAAAGGCGGCAAAGAACGTATGTAGGATTCTGCATCCGAACGGTTCAAACAGTTTTTACAAACTTTTTGAATCTGTTTTCCGTTTAAAGTGTAATAATAATACCATTTGTAGATTTTTTTGCCGTTTTTAATTCTCGGCTTTTTAAAAACATGATACTCCATATAAACCTCCGACTTGACTTTTACTTGACTTTTTAAAAGTCAAGTAATAAATGAAATTCGATAAGTCTATATATAGCAAGGAATTAGAAATGGGCGCTGACGGGATCGAACCGCCGACATTCTGGGTGTAAACCAGACGCTCGTACCAGCTGAGCTAAGCGCCCGATGAGATGGATAATATTACAAATCACAAAAAATGTCAATACCTGTTTCATAAAAAAATGAATTTTTTTTGTAAAACAGGTATCGGTTTTGGAAAAGCCGGTTTTAGCCTATTTATTTAATTTTACAAGACCGGGGACCGGCTGGGGCTTGATAAATTTTATGAACTTAAAGGGATGAATATCTATTGCGTTTGAATACCAGCCGCCTACGGAGTAAGTGTCTATAATATTTACGCTTAATCCATAGGATATGGGAAGAACGATACTCTCTCCCAATAAAAGCTCCTCTGCCTTGCTTAACATTTCATACCTTTTTTTAAAGTCTTTTTCTGAATGGGATTTTAGGATTATTCTTTCAAATTCCGCATTTTTCCAGCCGGAATCATTTAGGCTTGAAGCCGGGCGGAACATCTCCAAAAAGGCTGTAGGATCAGCAAAGTCTCCTATCCATGTGATTGTTCCCAAATCGTAATCGTTTAATTTCAAACTGCCGTAATAGCTGGTGAAAGGTAGGCTTTTAACCTCGGTCTTTATGCCGATTTTTGACCATGCAGACGATAAAATTTCGGCAAGCTCTTGATAGTAGGTGTCTTCAGGGATTTTTATAACGAGTTTTTTTTGTTCTTCTTTTAAGTTAAGCTTATTTATAATTTCTTGGGCTTTTTGAAGATTGTACTCGCTCACACCCTTGATTTTGGGATAGCCTGCAAGGGGAAAAATAAGGGTTTCAGCTTTTATCGGATAGCCCTTGCGTAATTCCTCATATGGAATAGCTAAAAGAAGGGCCTTTCGTAATTCGGAATTTTTCACATTTGTGGATGATGCCTTAAAGAAAAAATACTTCGTAGAAAAAAGAGGATCTATGTTGACACTGCGTTGATCTCCTATTTTCGAAATCACATCGCTTCTCGAAAGCCAGTCCATTTCTCCCTTATTAAATTTTTTCGATAGCAGCCTCTTTACTTAAGTCAAGGAAGATATTTATTTGAGGAATTTCGACCTTTTCTTTATCCCAATAGTTTTCGTTTTTTACCAAAATCAGCTCTTTTTCGGAAAATTTCTTTATTTTATAGGCTCCGCTTGCTGTAGGCTTAAAGCTGTCTTTGATTTTTTCTATTTTTTCTATGTTAGAAAATTTTAATGCGTCTGCAAGCTGGGAGTGCTCAACGGCCGAAAAGGCGTGATGACATAAAATATTGGGGAGGTGCTCAATTTCGGTATTTGTGTAAACCAAAAGAACTTGCTCGCTTTCGGCTTTTATTCCGACTTGATTTTTATTCTTTAATTTTCCGTTACGATAATCGGAAGCTCCGTCTATGCAGTCTAAAAGAGAAGCATAAGGGTGATTCCCGGCCGGGTTTAAAAGATTAAGCCATGAGTCGGCAAAGGTTTGGGCCGTTATGGGCTTGCCGTTTTCGAATTTGGCTTCTTTTCTAATAGTAAAACGCCATGTTCTTCCTCCGGAAACGGAATATGTTTCGGCCAGGCCGGGCACAGGCTGTAATGTGTAAGGATCGTATACAAAAAGTCCCTCATAAAGGGCTGTCAAAATCTGGGCTTCACTTGCATCAAAGGCTGTATGCGGATGCAGTATGGGAATCCCTGAGCTTATCGAAAGATTAAGTTCCCTATATTGATTGTTTTGCGAAAACAGGCAAAAAGATATTAAAATAAAAAATAATGCTGAAAGCCTTTTTTTCATGTCATCTCCTATGAAAATTTTATAGGAGCATATTATATTGTTTTTTGCATTATTATTCAATCCGAGTACACGGCTTACGCACGAAAAAAAATAGCCGATATTTAAACTATGAAAACATTAAAAGAATATTTTAACGAACTTAATGATAATCGTCAGTCTGGCAAAGTAAAACATCTAATCAGCGAAATATTGGTAATAGCACTGTGTGCTGTTTGTAGCGGAGTTCAAACTGTATTTGAAATAGGGGAATTTGCCGAAGTAAAAAAGGATTGGCTAAAAAATGAGGTAGGACTATTGTTAGAAAATGGAGTTCCTTCGCACGACACCATAGGAAGAGTCCTTGCGATGATTAATCCAAAACAATTTCAAAACCTTTTTATCTCGTGGATTGAACAATCCCTTAATATTCCAGCAGGTTCATACATTCACATTGATGGAAAAACATTACGTGGAAGTGCAAGTGAACAAAGTAGAGGTATTCATTTGGTAAGTGCATTTGCTCACGAAGCGGGAGTTGTACTAGGACAAATAAAATGTGCTGAAAAATCGAATGAAATCACAGCAATTCCTGAACTCCTTAACCTTTTAAAACTAAAAAGCTCGATAATTACTATAGATGCCATGGGTTGTCAAAAAGAAATAGCAAAAGAAATCACAAAGAAAAAATGTGATTATGTATTGGCTCTAAAAGAAAATCAACCGGCAGCGTATAATGATGTAAAAGATTATTTTTCTATAGAAGATAAAGACTTTCAAAACACACTTTTAAGATTTGAAACCTTGGATATAGGGCATGGCAGAGAAGAAAAAAGAGAATACTTTCTTTCAAGTAATATAAACTGGTTTGCAGATAACAATAAATGGGCAAATTTAAAGAGTTTTGGAATGGTCAAAAGCACTGTAAGGTGCAAAGGCAAACAATACAGTGAAAAGCGTTACTTTATTAGCAGTATAGAGGATATAAATGAGTTTGTAACAGCTGTAAGAACACATTGGACAATAGAAAACACCTTACACTGGTCGCTGGATGTAATATTTAGAGACGATGAATGTCAAATTCGAGAAAAAAATACTGCTGAAAACATAGCAATTTTAAGGAGGATTTGCTTTAATCGAATGAAAATGTATCAAAACGGTAAAACTCTGAAAAGGAAGAAGATGCTTTGTACTTTTGATGATTCATTTAGGTTTAATGTTTTATTTAGCTAAGGAATTCATGCGTAAGCCGTGATCCGAGTATTTTCCTGCTATTTTAGATGACTCCGAGTTTTTTCATGTGGCTTACCTCTTCTGCCAGAGCTTGATATTCGGCTCGGTATTGGTTTGCCTTTATAATCGAATTTGTGATTGTGGTAATTTCTATCTTGATACCTCTTATTTTGCTTCTTAGTTCAGGTTTTACGCTTTTATAAAATTCATCAAGACCGCCAAGCTGTTTCAGCATTTCATTGCTGTCGCTTATGTATTTTGTGAGGCTGTTAAAAAGAAGTTCATCAGGCATTGTTTTGATTTTTTGATTTACGGCCGAATGAGGCATCATAATATTTTGAAACAAGGCGATTTTTTGAAGCACTTCTTTTTCAAAAACCGAATAGTTTAGGGTTTGTTTTTTTGTGTTTTGGTTAATATTATCTGTTATGATGATCGTTATATGCTTTTCGGGAGGCTCTATTTTGAAAAGCTGTCTTAAAGCCTCGGCTATTTTTCTAAATATAGTATTTTCCGATTTATAGACAAGTTCCTGATTGGCTTTTATTTTTTCAAGAGCAGCCTTTAAGTGAGGGGCAGAATTTGAAAGAACCCTTAAACCGGATATCAGGATAGGTCTGTGATTGACTTCTTGATTTGCAAAAGAACTTTCCTTTGCCTTAACCTCAAGCCTGGATAAAATTTCCTGCTGTAAGATGGCCGAATCGTCCCCATAATCTTCTCTGATTATTTCGACTATAAGATCCGTATAAAAAGGCTTTTTTTTGAGTTTTAGTGTGAAAATCTTTTTTATTTCTCTTAATACATTTGAAGGATTTGCACAGTCGGCCTTGGTTATCTTTACTGACGGTATAATCTCTCTGCGTATTAAAAGTTTATATTCTTCCCGATGAAAGATAGAAAGGCTTTTAAGCTGGGTATTAATATAGGCTTCGCTTTTTGCAAGGTGGGTAACAGAGTCCCGTAAAAGACTGCTTGATAGTTGATCCGGGCCTTTTAAAAGGTTGTTTATTATATCGGCTATCGCACGAGTATTTGTATGATTCGATGTATTTGTAAAATCAGACCAAATAAAGGTACTGTTAAGTTCAAGCAGAATGGAAATTCTTTTGGGGGTTAAAAACTCGGTATTAAACTGATAGTAGTTGTTGACAAATTCCAGCATTGTTTCGTAGTGTGCCAAGCGGGTTCCTATTACGCTGGCTTTTTTCCGAATCTGCAAAGTTTTCTTTGCTGGGAATTTCAACCTCTGTCATTTTGCTGTCATATTTATAAGGATCATCATGGATAACCCGTTTTTTTAAGAGAGTGTTTCTAACTGCATGTAGGGCACTGCTTTGAATATTGTAGTTTTCCCTTACCTTTGGGAGAATTTGAGAATTAAATTCATTTCTTTTTGTTTCAAGGATTACCGAAAGCTCCTCAACAAAATTTTTTATATTTTCCATACCATTTTTATCGGCATTTTTGCTTTTTTTTATAAGTTATAATATGTAAAGATTTTTATCGGTAAAAATTTTTACGCCTTCGTAGGGGTTTGACAAAGTTCTTCTTTTGTCGTATTCTGTGTATATGTTTGTTTCAGTTGTTATAGATCCGGGTGGAAGGGAATCTGCTTCTAATCTTGCAGAAGTTCTAACGGCCAACGGCTTTGAACGGGTTCAGCATGCTTGCTGGGAATCGGTAACAATAAATGATGAAGGACTTGTTACATTAAAGCAGGATATAGACCGGGTTACCGACTATTATGATATTGTTCGTCTCTACCAATATCCTATTCAGGATGTATTGGCAATCACTACGCTTTATAAAAAAAAGTGGAGGAGGGTGCTTGTACGCCCGCCTGCAAAAAAAACGGAGAATTAAACCTTATGGAAGACTATAGATCGAATTTGGAAGAATTAAAAAACGGAATATCCGATATTTGGGGGCGTCTTTGACCCTGATGCTGTTAAATCAAAGATAGCCGAAAAAGAAGCTATAACCTTAGCTCCCGATTTTTGGAATGACAGTAAAAAAGCCGAAAAAATTATGAGCGAGATAAAGGCTCTTAAAAACAGGATCTATCCTTGGCAGGAGCTTATGGATGAGGTTTCCGATTTGGAAGTTTTAATGGAACTTTCAGAAGAGTTAGGCAATGAAGAGCTCTCCGAAGAGATAAGCTCAAGCTATAATTCAATTTATGAAAAGTACAAAAAACTGAGTATTTTGAGCCTCCTTTCAGGTGAGGTTGATAAAAACGATGCATATCTTACCATTCACGCAGGAGCAGGCGGAACCGAGGCCTGCGATTGGGCAAGTATGCTGGTGCGTATGTATTTACGCTGGTGTGAATCCAGAGGCTTTAAAACCGAAACAATCGATTTGGTTGAAGCGGAGGGCGGAATAAAATCGGCAACTTTTCAGATTTCCGGGGAGTTTGCCTTCGGGCTTTTAAAAAGCGAGACGGGAATCCATCGCTTGGTGCGCATAAGCCCCTTTGATTCCAACGGCAGAAGGCATACATCTTTTACTTCAGTATTTTCTTTTCCTGTTCTTGACGACACGATAGAAGTCGATATACGCCCTGAAGATCTGCGTATCGACACCTACCGTGCAGGCGGTGCCGGAGGTCAGCATGTAAACAAAACCGACTCGGCCGTACGCATTACCCATATTCCCACAGGTATAGTTGTTGCCTGTCAAAGCCAGAGGAGTCAAATCAGCAATAAGGCCACGGCAATGAATGTTCTAAAATCGAGGCTTTATAATTATTATGAAGAGCAAAAAGAAAAAGAAAACATGAAATTTGCTGCCGAGAAAAAAGGCATTTCCTGGGGCAACCAAATCCGCTCCTATGTTTTTCAGCCTTACACAATGGTAAAAGATCACAGAACAAAGTATGAAACGGGAAACATTCAGGCTGTAATGGACGGAGATATAGACGAATTTATAAACAGCTTTTTAAATACAAAGATTGAAGATATGAGTATTGATGAGGACGATGCTCTATGATATGTATTGTATGCAAATCCGAATTTTTGGCAGCCGATATAAGGGCAATCTGTCTTTCTCATGTAAACGAAACTATTAAGATTTTGCCTCAAGTTTCTCTTTTGCATACATTAACAAATGAAAATGTCCGCCTCGTGTTTTTTGATTCAAGCCTATTCACGGATACGGCTTCTTTTAGAAAAGAAAGTCCGCATACCCGCTTTGTCGTTATTTCTTCGATCGGGGATGAAGATCTTGCTGAAAAAGCACTTATATGCGGTGCCTCTGATTTTTTATTATGTCCATTTACCGAAAAAGGAGTTGTAAACTGCTTATGATATTCTCCTTTAAATTGAAAAAACTTATTGTTTTATCGGTCTTTTTTTTTATAGTTTCTTTTTTATTCTCACAAAAGAATGAAGATAAAAATTCCGGCTGGACTATTGCTGTTTCAGAATTTAAAACCGAAGGACTTCCGGCCTCTTATCAAAGCTATAAAACGATAGTGCCCGAAATGTTTTTAATCTATATGGATTCCGGAGCAAAAAGAATAGTTCCTTTTGAAGAAAAAAAAATGAGGGCTGTGATGGAGGCCTCAAATAAAAAACTGAATCTTATAAAAGAAAGGGCAAAACTTGTTAGAGAAAGGGACGAGCTTTTTCTATCGGTTGAAGACAAAAAAACTAAGGACCAAAAAGAAAAAAAAATTACGCAAGAGATTATAAAAAAAGAAAAAAGCATTTATGATGCCGATATAGATATAAAAATAGAATACAACCGTTTTTTTACTTTAGACCATCCTAAAAATATAACCTTATGGAAATACGGGGAATCTTTATATAAACTTTCTGAACATACTGACTTGGCCGAAAGTTTAAAAAAAGAAAATATATCGGCCATTGTTTACGGTTCGGTAAAAGATATTTCGGGTTATATGGTTATAACTGCTTATTTGGATACCGGCCTTCCCGGAGTGAAAATTCACGAATTTTCAGGGGCCGGAAGATATGACGATGTCGAAAAAGTTGTCGAAATGATGGTTAGGCAAATATATACGATTATTCAAAACACAAAAGAAGTCAAAGTTTTTTTTGATGTTAGTCCTAAAGATGCAAAGGTTTATATTGACGGTAAACTGATAAGGGATTTTTCTAAACCTATAAGTTTGCGTGAAGGTTTTTATCAGATAGGAGCATCTGCCCAAGATTATCTAGATGAGTCAATAAAAATAGAATTAAAAAATAAAGATGCCTATACCTTAAAAATTAATTTAAAAAAACAAGAAACCTCAACAGTCGGCTTTACTATCAAAAGCGGTTCTCCAAATTTGTTTTTTAAATCACAATACTCTATTCGGATTCCCGGTATCATAACGATTCCGAAGCTTAAATCAATTTTTGAATTTGAGGAAAAAGGCGTGCATACCTTCGGTATTCTTGAGCCTCAGAATAATAAATTTTCTCCTCAAAATGTTCAAAATATGATTATCAAATTAAACAAAAAAAATGTAAAAGACTCGATAGAAACTCAACGAAAAATTTTATATTGGTCATTGGGAGCTCTTTATGTAAGTTTACCGGTAACAATGATTTTACAATCGACGGTAGATGATCAGGTATATGCTTTTAAAAATAGAAAGCTCCCTTACACTCAATCCGAGATAGACCGAATAAACAGGCTTGGAAGAATTCAGAATGTTTTTCAAGGAATTACGATTGCCTTGGGGGTAAATTATTTTATACAGTTGATAATTTATCTTGTAAAAGCGGATCGGGCCTTACCAAGAAAAATAAAGCCGAACTATGCCTCTCCTTTTTATGAGGAAGTTAAGACCGATAAAGATATTGTTGTTAAGGATAATGTAGCTAAAGATAAAGATACAGTTATTAAAGATGAGGAGAATAAAAATGAAGAATAAAAGTTTTGCCGACGGATTAAAAAAACTATTCGGTTTATATAAGGGGCCTGATGAATCTTTTTTTGAAGATTTAACGGATACTCTGATAGAGGGAGATATTGGTGCAAAGACAGCCCTCGAAATTGAAACTTCTTTAAGAGAGTTATGTAAAAAGGAGAAACTTGTTTCTGAGGATGATGTTTTAGACGGTCTTTATAATATTTTATTACCCCATGTAAAGGTTACTTCTTTAGTTCCTGAGCCGGGTAAGGTTTCCATTTATCTTGTTCTTGGTGTAAACGGAGTCGGTAAAACAACCTCAATAGGAAAGATGGCATCTTATTATAAGCAAAACTATAATGTTCCAATTATTTTGGCTGCCGGAGATACTTTTAGGGCTGCGGCTATCGAGCAATTAAAATTTCACGGCGAAAAGAATGGTGTGAGGGTTGTTGCTCACCAGCACGGAGGGGATCCCGGGGCAGTTATCTTTGATGCGGGAGATGCCATGGCTGCTTCAGGCGGAGGGCTTGTTCTTGCAGATACGGCAGGAAGACTTCACAATAAAGACAACTTGGTAAGAGAGCTTCAAAAAATAGACAGGATTGCAAAGACAAAGGCCTCCGAAGGCTGCTATAAAAAAATATTGGTGCTGGATGCGACTACAGGTCAAAACGGTCTAAGGCAGGCCGAAGTTTTCCATGAAGCTATAGGGGTCGATGCCGTTTTTTTAACAAAGTATGACTCTACGGCAAAGGGAGGTGTTGCCGTTACGGCAGGAAAGGAGCTTAACCTTCCCATGCTCTTTGTAGGCACCGGAGAACAATACAAAAATATATCCCCTTTTTCGGCCGAAAATTATGTAAAGGAATTTATCGGAAAAATATAAATGAGTCTAAAAAAAATATTATCTTTTGTTTTTCTTGTCTTTTCTCTTTTTATTTTTGCAGACGGAATTGAAAATGCTGATAAGGCCAAAAATGAAATTCCTGTAGAAACTACTGAAAAAAAAACAGAAACTATCGAAAAAAAAGGATATGCTGCCGACTTAAAAAAAGAGGATAATAAAAAAGATGATGAAGAACCTGATAATGGTTTTTACTCTATTCAAAGCTCCGGGCTTACGGCCGGTTTTGAAGATCGATGGTTTTTTGAAAAACTGAACGATGACGGCAGACCTCTTTTTTCCGTTTTGTATGAAAAGGATAAACTTATCGAAAAAAAAACTTATACCTACAAAGACGGATATCCCGAATCTTGCGAAGTTATTTTATCAGATAAGCTTATCAAAATAAAATATAATAAAAAAAGAATGGAAACCGAAAAAATCGTTTACGATGTTGCAGGTAAAAATGAACTTGAAAAAAATATTTATACCTACGATGAAAACAATTTATTAACCGAATCGTTTTTTCAAAAAGACGGAGTTGAGTATATTTCAAAATATGAATACGGGCCTAAAAATAAAGTAACATCAAAAACCGATTTTGTAAACGGAAATAAAATTTCTTACACGGAATACATGACCGATAAAAAGATAGTGCATTTATTCGAATACGGAACAGAAGTCGGTGTTGTAGAGGAAGAAACATAAAATGAAAAAAAATAATTATAGATGGATTTTTTTTGTTTTACATAGATTTAATTCTGCAGATACAAAGGGCCGTTCCTCAATATCGACTCTTTTTTCTATTTTGGGGATTGCCTTCGGAGTAATGGTATTGACTGTTATCCTTTCGATAATGAACGGCCTTCAAATGGGTTATATCGATACGATCATGCAGGTAAGCTCAGGCCATATAAGATTGTACGGCGAAAAAGAAGATTTAAAAAAAGCCGAAAATTTAAAACTACATGAAGCGTTTTTTATTTTTCAAGAATCGCAAACTCTTATGCAGGGAAATTACGGCAGGCAGCACGGAGTTTTAATCCGCTCAGTTGAAGAAGATATAATGCAAAAAGATAAGGGCTTTTCTAAAGCCTTAACAATATCTTCAGGCTCTTTTAATCTTTTGAAAGAAGATGCCGTTATTTTGGGGAATGAACTGGCCCGACAGCTTGGTGTAAAGACCGGGGATAATGTAAACATTATAGCTGTATCAGGATCATCCGAAACAAGCCTTTTTCCTGAAAATCAAAACTTAATTGTTACGGGTATTTTTAAGACCGGATATTATGAGGTCGATTCTTCCTTTGCATTTATGTCGTTAAAAAACGGAGAAAAACTATTCGGAAAAGAATCTAAGCTTTATGCCTCTGTCAAATTACAAAACCAAAACAATGATGCAGCCTATATATCTTCAATCAATGATACACATATTAACTTAAAATCGGAATCATGGCGTTCTTATAATCATGCTTTTTTCGGGGCTCTAAGGGTAGAAAAAAATATGATGATGCTTTTGGTGTTTTTAATTTTCTTGGTTGTATCGGTTAATATTTATAACGGAATGAGACGCTCAATTTATGAAAGGCGGGAAGAGATTTCGGTCTTGTCTTCTCTCGGTGCATATTCAAAACACATTCAGGCTCTTTTTATTGCAAACGGTTTTACGATAGGTTTGATAGGAGCAAGTGCCGGCCTTTTATTAGGGCTTCTATTATCAGTGCAAATCAATTCAATTTTTACATTAATAGAAAATATAGTCAACTCGTTTTTGAGCTTTGTGTTTATCGTATTCCAAAGTTCGTCCGATGCGGATTTTGCAGTATTCAGTCCTGTCTATTTTTACATGGATGAGGTTCCTGTCAGAATATTTTTTAATGAAATTTTGCTCATTTTTTTATTCGGTGTTTTTTCGTCATCCGCTGCCGCCATGGCAGCTGCGAGGCGTATATTAAAACTAAGGCCTGCGGAGGTATTACGCTATGAGTAATGATATTGTTTTAATTTCCAATTTAACCAAAACATTTTCTTCGGCAAGCGAAAAACTTGTTATATTCGATAAACTTAATTTTTCTATTGAAGAAGGAAAAAAGATTTCGATTACTGGAGAGTCCGGTTCGGGTAAGAGTACATTTTTAAATATCTTAGGCGGACTTGAATCGGCTGACAGCGGCGAGATTCTTGCGGGCTCTTATAAGGTTCATTCCCTCGATGAAAAATCACTCACCGAGTACCGAAGTGCGTTTTTAGGTTTGGTTTTTCAATTCCATTATTTGTTAAAAGATTTTACTGCCCTTGAAAATGTAATGCTTCCGGCTCTCATCGCAGGCAGACCTAAAAAAGAAACAAAAGAAAAAGCCCTGTCACTTTTGGAAGATGTAAAATTAGCTGAGCGTAAGGGGCATTTTCCTTCCCAGCTTTCGGGAGGCGAAAGACAGAGGGCCGCAGTTGCCCGCTCCTTGATAAACGGCCCCTCTCTTATCCTTGCAGATGAGCCCACAGGAAACTTAGATCCGGCCAATGCCGAGACCGTTCAAAACCTTTTATTTTCTGTAGTAGATAAACACAAAAAGACCTTGGTGCTTGTTACACACGATAAAAAAATAGCCTCAATGACGGATATTTCTTATAAGCTTTATAAGGGCAATTTGGAAGAAGTATGAAAAATTTAGTCTTTATAAAAATGGCATTTAGGTTTTTAGGCATAGGTTCGGGAAAGACGGTTTCCAATGCCCGCAAAAGTTTGTTCGGTGCCGTGTTGGGGATAGGCATAAGTATAATTCCTCTTATTGTCGTTTTGGTTGTATCTGACGGTATGATTCAAGGAATAACCTCGCGTACAATAGAGCTTGGAACAGGCCATCTTCAAGCCATAGATATGAGGCCTATCTCAACTTATAAAAATGCAGAAACGGAAAAAAATGTCCGCTCACTCATTCTGGATTTTGATGCCGATGACTTTGTCGAAAATGCTTGGATAGAAAGACAGGGCAACGGTTTGGTTATCGGCAAAAACGGAAGAAGCGGCGGAACCATCCGTGCAGTTGAGCCGGAATTTTTTACTCAAAATATAAGGGCTCTCAATCTTATCAGGGTAATATCGGGTTCGCTTCAATTTGAAAATAGTAAGTCGGCAATTTTGGGAGCCGCTATAGCTGAAAAGCTCGGCTTAAAAGTAGGGGACACATGCCGAATCATAACCATAAATAAAAACGAAAAAGGCAAAACCGTTCCGCGGGTAAGTGCATTTAAAATTTCCGGCCTTATATCCTCAGGCTATCAGGAATTGGATGCACTATGGGTTTTTATTCCATTATCTGAAGGTTTAAAGATTATGCCTCTTAATTCTTCTTTAACCTCAATAGTCGTTTCGACAAAAGATCCCTTTGATGAAGATAAGATGAATGCCCTTGAATTAAAACTAAGTTCAATATTACCGGAAACTTTTTCTATATATTCTTGGGCCGACTTAAACCGGCCGGCCTTTACCTCCTTTAAAACCACAAAGAATATCTTGCTTTTTATCATGTTTTTGATAGTCTTGGTTGCCTCTGCAAATATTTCTTCTGCAATTGTTATGCTCGTAATGGAAAGAAGGCGGGAAATAGCCATCCTCAAGGCTGCCGGAGCCCATCCGGCCTCCATAAGTCTTGCTTTTTTACTTGCCGGCCTTTTTACAAGTTTGGGCGGAATCATATTAGGAATGCCCTTGGGGATTTTAACTGCCTTGCATATAAACGAAATCTTTGCCTATGCCGAGAAGATTTTAAATTATCTCCAAAATTTTGTTTATTCCTTCTTCCATGGGACAGGAAAACCTCTTGAAATTCATCTTTTAGACCCTGCCTATTATTTGGAGCATATTCCGGTAAAATTAAATTTTTTTGATCTTTACATAATAGCTGTTTGTATGTTAATATTATCAGTAGTAGTGTGTTTGGTTCCTGCAGTGCGTGCGGGAAGGGAAAAGCCGATAGAGATTATGAGGAAATTATGATTTGCGATATGTGTAAATTAAATGAAGCTTCGGTTTCTGTGGAACAAGTTGCGGACGGGATTACAAAAAATATTTATCTGTGTCCGGCTTGCTCTCGAAGGCTGGGCTTTGGGATGTTTTCTGAAACTATCGATATTTCCATAACAAAACTCGCCGGATCTAATGATATTAATAACACTGACTACAAAACATATGATCGGTGTCCTATATGCGGCTCAAGTTTTAAAGACATAGAATCTAAACAAATGATAGGATGCATGGAGTGTTTGTCATACTTTAGATCTGAAATTGTGGAAATATTGAGAAAAAACAAGAAAAATCTAAAATGTTCATGTTTTGAATCTGATAATTCTTCCCCCAAAAACTTGTTTGAAAATAATAACTCTGAAGAATTACTTGAAGAACTAAGAAAGGCTGTTCAAATCGAGGATTATGAGCGTGCCGCTGCTTTGAGGGACGAGATAAAAGCTTTGGAGAAAAAACATGATAACAAAATTTGACGGCTGGTATACAGGAAGCGGTCCCGATACCGACATAGTTCTATATAGCCGCTGCGATATAGCCCGCAATATATCCGGTTTTTTGTTTCCAAATAAAATTAGCCTTGCCGATTCTGTTGATGTTATTTCGCTTGTTTTTTCTTTTTTTTGTTCATTGGGAGATTCCGCTTATTTTAAAAAATTAAAACTTAGGGCAATAGATCCGCTTTCTCTCAAATTACTTGAAGAGAGAGGAATTATCATGCCCGATATGCCAGAAAAAATAGAAAAGGCTGTTTTGGTGCATGAGAACGGCTCGCTTTATATAGGCTTGAACCTTGAAGATCATATCAATATAACTTCTTTTGCAGCCGGAATGGATCCTGAAGAAGTGTATGCAAGAGCTTCTTTTATGGAACAAAAAATGAAGGAAAAAATTAAATTTGCCGAAGATAAGGACTTAGGCTTTTTAACTTCAAATCTTATGGGAGTCGGTACCGGAGTAAAATTTTCCGTTTTGTGTTCTTTGCCGGGAGTGCTTTATTCCGGCTGTTTAAGCTCGGTTTTGGAATTAACAAAACAAAGCAATCTTAACGTTGCCGGTTACTATTCGCCTAATTCCAAAAATTCAATAGGTGCCCTTTTTTCGATTTCGAGTGCCGTATCGGCGGGCGATAATGAGGAAACTCAAACTGCGGATTTTATTTCGGGAGTGAACAGCGTAATTGAAATTGAAAGAGAAAAAAGACAGACATATTTAAACGAAAATACATTGAAGGTTGAAGATATGCTCCGTAGGTCTCTTGCAATCTCCCAAAGTGCAAAACTCATGGATTTTAAGGAAGCTGCCGATATAGTGTTTAAAATAAAGTTCGGCCTAAATATGGGCTTAGTTACAGGTATCACTAATGAGGAATGCAACTCCATGGTTTTTAAGTCTCAAATGGGGCATCTTGCTTTTTTACTGCTGAACAGTCATATGGGGCTGTCCGATAAAAACTTAAATGATTTTTCTATAGAAGAATACAGAGCTCGTACCATTCAAGAAGTGTGCTCAAAAGTCCGAATTATAATGTGAGGTGTTATATGTGTCAAGGTCTTTCTCAGGATGCTCATAAACTGCTAACCCTTTTCGGTCAGCAGGAAGCCAGAAGGGTTAATGCCGATTTGTTTCAGCCCGAGCATATTTTGTCTGCCCTAATCCGCAATAAGGTGGGAAGGGGTTATATAATTCTTCAAAAGCTTAATATCGATATTTTGAATTTGCAATTATTTATCGAGCAAAATACTCCTATCCGCACGGGGGATAGAATAATCGGGGAAATTCCTCCTTCGCGGAGAATTAAAAGCCTTGTCGATATTGCAACAATAGAAGCAAGAACGATGAGGCAAAATGTGGTCGGTACCGAGCATATTTTAATAGCCCTTGTCAGAGAAGAAAATTCAATTATATCCGATTTTTTTATGCGGTATAATATTTTGACTGAAGACATAAGGATGATAATCTTAAAAATAACGGATCAGATGGAGTCTGCCAGAGCGGCTAGGGCAGCCGATATGTCAAGGTCAAAACCATCGGCTCTTTCCGAATTCGGGCGTAACCTAACCGATATTGTCAGCTCCGGCTCGCTTGACCCTGTAATAGGCCGCGAAAAAGAAATCAGAAGACTCATCCAGATTCTTTCACGCCGTACAAAAAACAATCCTATCCTTGTAGGAGAACCTGGAATAGGCAAGACTTCCATTGTTGAAGGCTTGGCTTTTGCCATAATAAATGAAAATGTGCCTCACGATTTGCTTAACAAAAGTATTATCTCCTTAGATCTCGGCTCTGTAATTGCAGGAACAAAATACAGGGGACAGTTTGAAGAAAGGCTAAAGCAAATCATAAACGAAATAAAAGAAAATAAAAATATAATCTTGTTTATAGATGAAATTCACACCCTTATAGGTACGGGAGGCTCTCAGGGTGCTATGGATGCGGCCAATATTTTAAAGCCGGCCCTGGCCCGCGGTGAAATACAATGTATCGGTGCTACAACAATTGACGAATACCGCAGATATTTTAAAAACGATTTAGCCCTTGAACGCCGCTTTCAATTAATTCAAGTAAAAGAACCTAATCCTGAAGAGACATTTGATATAATATGCGGTATAAAACATAAATATGAAGAACATCACAATGTTATTTATGAACCTGAGACTGTAACCAAGATAATTGAATATGCAAAGCGGTATATTCCGGATAGATTTTTCCCTGATAAGGCTATTGATGTTTTGGATGAAGCCGGGGCAATGAAAAAAACTGTCCTTGATAAAAAGCCAGGCGAGCTTTTTGAAATAGAGGACAAGATTAAAGTTTTGATGCTTGAAAAAGCCGAGATGGTCGAGTTGCAAAATTATGAAAAGGCAGCCTTAATTCGGGATGAAGTAATGGATCTAAAAAACGATATTTATCAAATTAAAAATAAGTGGATGACTTCGTATCAAAATCCTATATCCTATGTTGACGAAAACGATATAGCCGAAGTTATTGCAATGATGACCGATATTCCGGTAAATAAATTAAGCCGGGATGAAGCTGAAAGGATGCTTCACATTGAAGAGGAATTAAAAAAATCTGTTATAGGTCAAGACGAACCCATATCGATTTTATCCAATTCAATCAGAAGGTCCCGCGCAGGTATTTCATCTCCTGACAGGCCCATAGGTTCGTTTTTATTTTTAGGACCGACCGGTGTCGGAAAAACCCTTCTTGCAAAAACCCTAGCCGAATTTTTATTCGGTACAAAAGAAGCCTTGATCAGAGTCGATATGAGTGATTATATGGAAAAACATAATGCCGCCAAACTCATAGGAGCACCTCCCGGATATATAGGTTTTGATTCAGGCGGATTTTTAACAGAAAAAATAAGGCGAAATCCTTATTCCGTTTTGCTTTTGGATGAGGTCGAAAAAGCTCATCCCGATGTCTTTAATATTCTTTTGCAAATTTTAGAAGAAGGGGAGCTTAGAGACAGCCTCGGTCATATCGTAAATTTTAAAAATACGGTTATCATTATGACAAGCAATGCAGGTTCAAAGTCCATCATAAAGGAAAATCAGTTGGGCTTTAATCCTACGGGAGAGGGAGTTATGGCTTATTCAGAAATACAGGCTAGTGCTCTCAACGAAATAAAAAAATTCTTATCTCCTGAGTTTATCAACCGAATTGATGAGATGCTTGTGTTTAGACCTCTCGATAAGGATGACATTAAACGGATATTAAAACTTGAGCTTAAAAAATTTGAAGATAGAATTGCAAAGCTGGACCTATATATTGAACTTTCAAAAGAGGCTGAAGATTTCTTTGCAGATAAGGGATATGATCCGGCCTACGGAGCCCGTCCTATGCGAAGGCTTATTCAAAATAAGATAGAGGATGCCTTATCGGTTAAAATAATAAGCGGAGAGTTTGCAAAGGGTAAAACTGCTTTTATAGATTTTTCTGCAGAGGAAGGCGATGTTATTATAAGAATTAAAGAGAATGCCGATTACGAAGACTCATACAGCACACCGGTTAAATGTGAAGCAGAATCTAACTGATGTGCTTTATGATTTTTATATTGAAGTATTATCCGGAATTATCGAATTTTTTACTATAACATAAATTCCGTCTACAACATGATAGAAGCCGTAGTCTCCGTCGGGCGGAATTTGATCCATACCTATGGAAACATTATTGCCTATACGCACATTCTTGTCGATGATGGCAGATCGTATCCGGCAATGATTGCCTATACCCAAGTTAGGGCCGCCTTCTTTTAAGCGGGCTTCTTTTTCTTCATGGGTTTCATAATAGTCGGCACCCATGCAGATAGAGTCTTCTACAAAACTGCCTGACTCAATAATTGAACGGACTCCGATTACCGAGTGATTTATGGTTGCATTTGTGATAACGCAGCCGTCACTGCACATAGACCTGCTCAAATGTGCATAATTTACCTTTGACGGAGGCAGATTTCTGTTATGAGTATATATAGGACTATCCGCATCATAAAAGTCGAATTTCGGTTTTATTTCCGTAAGGTCAAGGGTTGCATCATAGAAAGATTTTATGGTTCCTATGTCGGACCAATAACCATTATGCGGGAAGGCAGAAACCTTAAATCCCTTAGTGATTGCATCCGGTATAACTTCTTTTCCGAAGTCGGTATGATCGCTCTCTAAACATTTTTCCATAACCTTTGCACTAAAAATATAAATTCCCATTGAGGCAAGATATTGTTTATTAGGATCATCCGGTTTGATAAGGGATTTTTCAGGGATTCTCCAATCATCTATATTTTTGTCGGTCCCCGGTTTTTCCATAAACTCGGTAATCACCGAGTCTGAATCCACCTTCATAATACCGAAGCCTGAGGCATCTTCCCGTGTTACAGGAGTGCAGGCGACGGTAATATCGGATCCCGATTCCTTATGAAAATTTAAAAATTTCTTTAGATCCATGCGGTACAGCTGATCGCCTGCAAGGATCAGATAATGAGAGGGATTTTGATGCCGAAAGTGGTGAAGGTTTTTTCTGATGGAGTCAGCCGTGCCTTCATACCATCCCGTATTATCAAAAGTTTGCTCGGCTGCAAGAATTTCGACAAAGCCGTTTGAAAAGCTGTCGAAGGTATAGGCCTTTGCAATATGAATATGCAAAGAAGCCGAGTTAAACTGTGTTATAATATAAATGTTCCTAAAACCGGAATTTATACAGTTCGAAAGAGGGATATCGATAATTCGATGCTTGCCCCCGAAAGGTACAGCCGGTTTAGACCGATGCATAGTAAGCGGATAAAGACGTGTTCCTTTTCCGCCTCCCAGTATTATGGAAAGAACTTTTGCCATAGGCATCCTCCTGCCTACAATTATATAATGCTTTTTAAAATTTTACCAGACTAATTTATTAATTCTTTATAAATTTTTTCTATTTTTTTTGCAATACTTGACAGAGGTTATAAGTCTAACTAAACTAATACCAATATGAGCGTTTTTTACAGACGAATCATTGTTTTTATCTTTCTCTTTATAAGTGCTTACTCTGCCTCATCAGAAGAAGGGAAAACTTCTTTTAATTTTTCTGTTTATCCTTCTTTGTTTACGGGGTCGGGATTTGAGTATGTTTTTAGCAGTGATTCGTTAATTAAAAGCCGGCTTGATTGGCCGTTTTTACCTGCCGGAGGGCTTACTGCCTGTACCGAATTTAAACTTAAAAACGGCTTTTACCTTTCCTTTTTTTCTTCTTTTATAATACCATCTTATTCGGGTAGAATGTTTGACTATGACTACCTTAATCCGTATCAGCCTTTGATGATGACTCATTTTTCGGAGCATGAGGCCTATGTTAAAAAAGGCATCGATTTAAGTTTAAACCTGGGTTTTATGAAACCTCTTGTTGTGTATAAAACATATTCGGATAAAAAAATAAAAATAGATTGTTCTCCTTCTATAGGAATAAGATATATTTTAAATTCATGGGATGCTGTGGACGGGTATACCAAGTATCCGCCTAAAACAGAGCCTCCAAGTCCGGTTTTACCTGATACTCCTATAACTCCTATGACAGGACTCGGAATCAGATATAGCCAAACCTTTATTTTGCCTAGTATAGGAATTCTGTTTAGATTTGAGTTTCCGAGAGCTTGGAAGATTGATTTGTCGACTCAACTTTGCCCGAGTGTTATTGGTTTTGCAGAGGATTTTCATTATATGAGAGAGTATGGGGGCTTAAAATTCGTAGATGTTTTTAAAAAGAAGAACTTATCTTTTTACTTATATCTTTCTGCAGAAAAAAGGCTTTCAAAGTTTTTTTCTTTTTTTTCTTCTGTTGATTATACATCAGTTATAGCTTATAACGGAAAATCCTTTGTTTATTCTATTAAATCAGGATTATTAAAGGATGTTTCTGCTACAGGATCTTCCGGAGCTTCACTGCATTATACCCGTATTAATTTGGGGATTAAAATTCATATATTAAAATAAAATTTTAAGGGATGATTTAATAAAAACCCGAGCCCTTTTGGAGCCCGGGTAAAATTATTTTAGGAGGTTCTATGTTTTACCAACTTTCTTGGCGTAAGATATAATCATTAAAAGAATTGAGCTCAAGCACCTTTTTGACTTTTTCGAGATCGTGAGGTCTTATACCGTATAAAACTACTCTAGTAGAAGTTTCCGTTTTTTCATAAGCAGGTTCAAAACCTATCTTTCTTAATTTTTTGACAAGCCTCAGGGCATTCTCTTCACGCTTAAATGATCCTAGCTGAATTCTCCATAAAACGCCTTCCGTTTCTGAAGCCTTGGCGGGTGTGTAAACGAGGCTTTTATTTTTTGCACTGTCAGTTGAAGCTTGAAAATCATGTTCTTTTGTTCTTACCAAGCTCTTTGCTTGATAGTCTGCATTTTCTTTTGCGGTAACATCTGAAAATGAGCCCATATCATTAGGGTCTATCTTTCTTAGTCTCACCCTGACAACACCATGGGAAAGCATATCCAAGGCAGTTGCTGCAGCCTTTGAAACATCTATTTCCCGGTTTTCTACAAAGGGGCCTCTATCATTGATTCTAACGATAACTCTTCTTCCGTTCTCCAAGTTTGTAACTTCAACAAGGGTACCGAAGGGAAGAGTTTTGTGGGCTGCTGTGTACGAATACATATCGAAAATTTCTCCGCTTGCGGTAGGCCTTCCGTTAAAGGCTTCCCCGTAGTACGAAGCATAAGTTTCCTCGCTTATAATTCCTCCTTGTGCAGTTAAAAAAAGAGTAAACGATAAGGACAAAATTAACATAAGGATTGCTTTTTTCATTTAATTCCTCCCGAATTAAAATCTCATATATTCAGTATCGGAATAAAAAAAAAGAAGATTAGGATAAAAACAAAAAAGCCTTAAACCGGTTCGGTTTAAGGCTTTGTGCTGAAGACGGGAATTGAACCCGTACGGCATTACTGCCAAGGGATTTTAAGTCCCTAGTGTCTACCTATTCCACCACTTCAGCAGATGTGGTATACTATCATAAATTTTAAAGGAGGTCAAGATGTTTTCTGACTCTCATGCACATTTTTTTATGATTTTTCAACGAAATGAAGGTGATCCTTCGTTTTTACATACAATGGCAGAACAAAAATTCAGGTTTGCTATGGATATAGGAACGCAGCCCGCAGATTTAGAGCCGAGGCAAAGGTTTATTTCGCAAGTTTTTGAAGGAAAAATATCAGGTGAAATGCCGATTTCTTTGCCCGTATATTCGAATTTGCATTTGCCATCATTTTTACACTTTGCGGCAGGTCTTTGGCCCCATGCTTCAAGCATTGCCGAGCCTGAAAAGTCTCTCAAGGCCTTAAAAGCCGATATTGATACTCTTTTTTTGCAGAAGGCCGAATCGGAAAAGGTTTATCCCGGTAAGCCCTTTTATTTTTCTTTAGGAGAATGCGGGCTTGACCGTTTTTGGAACGGGGCTGCTGCCGAAAAAAGAGGAGGGGATCTAAATCCCGATGAAAGAGGAACTACCGACATAGAAGGAGAGGAGTTTTTATTTAAAGAACAGTTAAAAATTGCAAAAGAAAAAAATCTTTCGGTGATAGTTCATTCAAGGGATGCTTATGAAGATACCTTAAAATGTATTGATGAGATAGGCCATCACAAGGGGATAATTCACTGCTATTCCTACGGCCTTAAAGAAGCTTATTCCTTTTTGGAAAGAGGCTGGTATATTTCCTTTCCCGGAAATGTAACCTATGCAAAGAAAAAGGCCGATAAGGACAGGATTGCCGAGCTTGTGAGGGCAATTCCTGCCGATAAGCTATTGCTTGAAACCGATGCTCCGTATTTAGCTCCGGTTCCTTTTAGAGGAAAGATAAACACCCCTCTTTTGATAGAATACACCTATGCAGCCGTTTCAGAAATTTTAGGTAAGTCTATGGAGACCTTGGCCGAGCAGGTTTATCAAAACTGCTGCTCCTGTTTTTTGGTAAAGTGAAAAGTGTAAAGCTTTTTCTTTTATAAATGGTCTCTTGTGAATCTAAAAAAAGGCTGCCCTCCCGTGACGGAAGGACAGCCTTTTTTCTTTACGTAAAAAGAGTTTTAAGTTTTACTTGTTACTGCTTAATTAAAATAAATTCTACTCGGCGGTTTTTCCACCAGTTGTCTCTATCGCTCAAAGAAGCTACAGGTTTTGAACTTCCCATTCCGACAGAAGAAAGGCGGGTACTTCTTACTCCCTCCTTTATGAGGAATTGACGCACAGCGTCTGCTCTCTGTTTTGATAAGGGGAGCAGGGCTGTTGTTTCTTCTTTTTCGGTACCTGTTGTAGTATTGGCGTGTCCTTCAACCTGAACCTGATATTCGGGGAATTTGTTTAGGATGACGGCAATACGCTTTAGGATATTTTTGTTTTTTTCTACAATAACCGTTTCGAGACCGTCAAAGTCGGCAGCATTTGCTCTAAAGATAATCGAAGGTACGGCTATTTTAAGCTTATCCCCGTCTCTTATGACAAGGATGTCTACAGGAATATATCCCCTATAAACCGAAGTTAATCCTACCTTGTCGGTTACGGTAAAGGCAAAAGGATAGTCGGTTGCCGACTGAACGGTTTCGCCCGAAAGGGAGCGTCCGTCCCAGATGAGTTCGCTTGTTATCTTTTCTTTTCCGGAAGTTTGCCAGAAAAGTTTGCCTCCGTTTTCTTCAGGCTCGGTAATTTCAAACTTCCAGCTTTCGATACCGGCCTTTGATTCGGCTTTTAGGCTTATGTATAGATCGTCATCGGTGCCGTCATTATCCGGGCTAAAGTACTTGGGACTTGTTATAACACCTATCTTGGGAGCTTGAGTTGAAAGGATGAAGGCATCGGTAAAGGCCGTTACAATGTCGCCCTTTTTGTATTCGACGTACATGGTTGCGAGATACCTTCCATCCGGTGCCTTAGAGTTTCCGCTCTTGCCGTCCCATACAAGTTTTTTAGGCAGCTTTTCTTCTTTTTTGGAGCTCCATTCGGCAAAAACCTTTCCGCTTTCTACATCCGAAACCTGTATATTCCAGTTGTCTATTTCGGCATCAATATTGGTAAGAACTGAAATGTTTTGAACATCCCTTGTTCCGTTGCCTGTGGGAGAAAATACCTTATGTTCGGCGGTTATGTAGCCCTTGGCCTGACGGCGGTCTACAATGATGCCTTCAAGTTTTCTGACGGTTTTGTTTCCGGCCTCGTCTTCGGCTTCGGCTATGTAGGTGTATTTTTCGTCAGGCACCTTATTGCCGGTGTCGTCATCTGCCTCCCAGATAAAATTATCTGCCTTATCCTTCCATCTTAGGGTTTTTACCGTTTTGTTTTTGGAATCGACAAAGCGGCCTGTCCATTCGTTTTCGGAAGAAGAAATTTGATCTATGGGAAGGTCGGGCTTGTTGTTTCCTTGTACAGGAGAAAAGGCCAAATAGGGAGCCGAAATCTGAATTTCGGGATAAACCGTGTCTATCTTTATTGAAGAAATAATTGATTTTGCCTTGTTTTTATTTGCAAGCTCAACTTCAAATTCGGCAGAGTAAAGGCCGTCAGGTACTATCGGTTTCTCATCAGCTTGACCGTTCCAACTTATTTTCTTTGGAGGGGTATTGCCTTTGTAGGCCTTGATAATTTTTCCGTTTGAATCCTTAATGTTTACCGTGTATGAGTCTACCTTAGTTTTTGATTTTACGATAGGATAGAATTCTATGCTGTCCTTTACCCCGTCGTTGTTGGGAGAAAAGGCCGTATAATTTGATTGAAGAATTATATCGGCTTTTTCGGTATTAAGTTCTACAAGCACGGCATTTGAAAGAGCTTCGTTTTGAGCTTCGTCAACTCCCCTTAATACATAGATGTACTTACCGTCTTCGGCAAAGCTGCCGTCGGCTTTTCTTCCGTTCCACTCAAATTGAGGCGGGAGTTTATCGCCGAAGCTGTTTGTAAAAATCGGTGTGCCGGCAGTATTGTCAGCAAGGCTGTCTTCACTTGAGGTCCTATATATTTCTGCAATCCATGTTCCCGGTTTTTCTTCCTTGTGAGTAAAAATGAGAGTATCGAGCTCTCCGTCCCCATCCGGAGAAAAGAGTTTGTGCGATGCAGAGGCTTCGGCCTTGGGCGGTGTGATGTCCAAGGTAAAGGAAGGTGTTTGAGCCAAAGGCTTATGTCCGTTTATATACCTTGCTGAAATAAAGGCCTTGTAAGAGCCTTCAGGTAATGGCTTTCCGGCCTCATCCTTCCCGTCAAAGGTTTTAGGCTCGATTTTTGAGGAGCTGCCTGTGTATGTTTTTACGGCTGTTCCAGCCTGATTTTTTACTTCGATCTTCCATTCTTCAAGACCTTTAGTAACCGGAATAGAAGGAATGAATTTTATCTTGTTATTCGATTTGCTTGCAGGAGAAAAAGCGTTTTTATCGATATTTATGTTAATCGAAGGCTTGTAGGTATCCACAATGATGTTTGAAAGATTGGATACCGTTTTATTTTTTGCCCTGTCCACGGATTCTATTTTGTAGCTGTAAACTCCGTCCGGTACAAAAATCCCTGCATCGTCTTTTCCGTCCCAGCTTAAGGGAGAAAGAGTCTTATCCTTAACTTGAATTGTTCTGATAACCTTGCCTTGGGCGTTGCTGATACTTGCAGTCCAAAGTTCTTCATTTGAACCTGTGTTGTCGAAAACAAAGGCATCCTTGTTTCCGTCCCCGTCAGGGCTGAATATTAAAGCTTCTTGCCCTTGAGGCTTATTAAATTTAAGTTCCGGGGCTGTTTTATCCACATAGGCTGTAAAGTTTTGAGAAACCGATTTATTTTTATTGTCGTCTTCGGCATTGATTACGAAGGTATACTTTCCGTCCGGGGCTGTTTCGCCCGAATCGGTGCGTCCGTCCCAGCGGAGGGTGCCGGGCACTTCAACGCCTTCTTTGGATTTTCCTAAAAGCTTAAAGAACGAGGCTGCATCCTTCATTTCGCGTAAGGGGATTTTATTCGAAATTGTGCGGACAGTGTTTCCTTTTTCATCCTTTATTTCGCAGCTCCAAGCCGTTACATAGCGCTTATCGGTAATCTTTAAAGGAATTTCCATGGCATCGTTTTCTCCGTCATTATTGGGAGAAAAGTAGATTGTTCCGCTTTCGGGCATTTCGGCTTGAATTTTAGGTCCTTCGTTGTCTTTTAGACCGAAGTGAACATTGGCCCCTCCGCCGAAGGCCCAAATTCCGTTATGGAAGGGCTTTGCAGCAAATTCGGGGCGGATTTCGTTTTCTTCCCAGCCGTTTTTATTTAAAAAGGAATCCTTTGTTCCTTGAGATTTGATTTTTATATTGACCCCTATATTGAAAGAGGGGATAAAGCTTTGTTTTTTATGGATTGCTTCAAGTGTGTTGATGACAAAGCCTGTTTTAAAGGATATCATGTCGGCCATGAGTAGGTGAAGTCCCGTATTTATGACAAGGTTTTGGAAAAAGGGTGCTGAAAGATCTGTGTGCATTCCAAGTTGGAAACCGTCAATATCGACCAAGGCTGCAGCAAAGCCTGCTCTCGGAGTGATTATTGCAGGGCTTCCGCTTGAAGCTCCTCCCTTTATTCCTGTTGCCTTGGGATTGTAGGTTTTGCCTAAGCCCGTTATTGAAAGGCCCAGCTTGGAATTTTTTAAAAATCCGAGATCGCCGAACATATAAAGGGCGCCTATATCAAGGCCCAGTCCCCAGTCCTTTCCGAAGTCGGCATAGGAACCTACACCTACTAAAAGTTTTTCGGTTACATCCTTCGAGTATGAAAAGCGTAAGCCGCCCATTGTTCCAAGCTTTAAGGAGTTAAATTCTGCATTTAAAAAGTGAAGGCTTCCCGCAATGTTTCCCCATCTAAAGGGGTAGAGGAGAGCTGCATTGGCTGCATGGCCGAAGCCCTTTTCTTTGCCGAGCCCCGCAATCAAAAAGTATGAAACATCGAGAACCGGCCTTTGTTCGGCCCCGCCTAAGGCCGGGTTGACAGCCAGACTGCCCGGAACCGTATCTCCGAAGGGGCCTCCAGTAACCGAGCCCTGTCCTCCGGCAACTGCCGGGGATTGAAGTGTAGGCTTTTCTTCCCCTCCCGGGAGGGGATCATAGGCAAAAACCGCCGTTCCGATCAAAAAAAAGCATAAAACAAAAAAAACTTTCGCTTTTAAACCGAATTTTAAAAAAAACATATTAGAGCTCCTTTAAAAGCAAATATAACCTTTTATTAAAACATATATTATAGTAAAACTGTTACGAAAATCAATTCCTTAATCTATAAATAAATTCTAGAAAATTGAAATTAAGCTTATGGTGTACTCAATTTTATAATATTTACCTAATATCTCAAAAAAGTGAAAAAAATATTTTTTAAGAATTTAAGTCTTGACAAACTAATATATGTATGATAATTTTTATAAATCAGCCGTTTTTGTGTGCGTGTCATTTTTTCCCTTCAATTTAACGGCTAATACTTTTATTTTTAGGAAAGTTGTTTTTATGAAAAACTTAAGCACTAAATCTGTTTTTTGTTTATTGTTTTCTGTTTTAATATTTACAAGCGGCTGCTCAAGTGTGTGGAGTAAGAAATACAAAGACGATGCCGGTGTAATGTACGGGATGATATACGACGAGAATGAAGAAGGTGTTTCCACTGTAAGCGTAAAAGTGAACGGGTGGTTAAAGGCTGTTTCTGACGGACAGGGGCGGTTTATCTTGAAATTTTTATATGCAGACATAAAAGATAAAAAAGAGCAAAAAATAGAATTTGAAAAAGAAGGCTATGAGAAAATAGAAGAAGTCTTCTATTATGAGCCGATGAGCCTATTGCATATAAAGATGGAAAGCGGAGAAGAGATAATAAAAAAAGCTGAAACAGACATAGATGAAAAAGAATATGTAAGGGCAGAAGAATTGCTTGAAAGATCTATAAAGATAGAAATAATGGGGTTGTGAAATCTGATTCATCTGGAAAAATATTAACAAAACCTGTTAAAACTCAAGCTGGTGTAACTCCTAGCCAAGATGAATGGCAGATAGATCATATTATTCCTAAGAGTAAAGGAGGTACAAATAGTTATTCAAATGCACAAGTATTGTCAAGGCAAGAAAACAGATTAAAATGGGATAACTAGAAATAAAAAATGAAATGGCTTTTTGACGATAAAAAAACAACGATGGTAATTACAACGAAGCGTGTTATAAATAAAATTAGCCAAGTATCTATTGTGACACATGATTCTGATGACGGTATATGGCAATTTCTTGATAAAGGAGAACTAACTGAAGAGTCCGCGGCTGTAGTCAGCTTAGAAGAAATAATTTTATTAGACTCATCTTTAATGACATTATATGATTTACCATTAGGATGGATTGCCGAAAAAAATGCTGATGGCACATGGAACAAATATTCAAACTAGATAATAAGAGACCCTACTACATGGACGCTAAAGCATCGTACTGGTTGACGATGGTCATCGCACTTAATGATTACATACCAAAAGATCCCATTGATGACGAGGCTAAAAAGCACAATGAAAACTTGCCGGGAATGGGCGGAGTATATAACACTGTCAACCTACATGTTTACCACTATGCGGGGAATAATCCGGTTAAGTATACCGATCCGGATGGAAAAGTTTTATGGGATAGTGTAAAAATTTTTTTTGAAAATATTAGAGAAAATACGGTTATACATATTGAGAGAAGCTATTTAGATAATGGTAACTTGGGGAGGGGTGTTGATAAATATTTTAAATCAACATTTGAAGTACGGGTATATAATATTGCAATTATTACTGTGTCTGTTCAATCTACTGCAGATCATCCTAATTTGAATAATGGAAATCCCCAATATAATGGAATGACTTTACCTGAAGGAGAGTATAACATTTATTTACTTGAAAAGTCTAATTCATATACTAATCCGATGCATATTATAAATGAAGCACTGGGTGCTAGTTTAGATGATAACTTTTTAGTACATCCTGATCAGTTTACAGAAAAAACAGGAGGGCCTTGGCTACAGCCCTATGGTTTAGGCTGTCTAAAAATGAAAGATTTTAATAAAATAAATTCCTTTTTCAAAAAATTGGGCTTTGAATATAAAGGAACACTTAATGATAGAGACTTTGATAAATATGGCTCAAAAATTAAAATGATAATAAAGGATTCATTGCCTATTTTGGATCCTAATATTTTTCCTATGCGTGATGAAATATAAATTAAGGAGAAAATGAATGAAAAAAAAAGATTGTGTCTTTTATTACATTATGTTTTATTGTATTAGGTAGCTTGGTATATGGAGCAGAAGTTCCTGCAGGCTATACATATGCTATTTCACCGCCATTATCGATGACTTTCTTAAAAAATAATAAGGTACTTTTTTATGATTTGGATAAAGACGAAGCAAACCAGAAAACTATTTATGATTATAAGCTGGAATATAAAAGCGGAGTTCCTTTTATAACAATATTTAATAGTAAAAAGCCTAAAACATATTTATTTTTATACAATAAGAATTTTTGTGCTTTTTATGAGAAAGACGGATATGTTTATCAATCAGGTATTAGTCTGCTTAACAATATGGAAGGATTTTATACGCATGATTGGATAAATAAAGATGAATCAATATATGCAACAAAGGAGGTAATGGAAGGTGATATTAAATATTCTGCAAAAAATATTGTATCAAAGAAAATAGATGAACTTTGGGCGGCTCCTAATAATGGTATAAACGAATCCATTATAATTGATAGATTATATAAAGGCTATAATGATAGAGATGAAAGAGTTGAATACGAAGATTCTAAGCATGATGTTATTCTAATGCTTTGTTCAGGATTTATTTCTTATAATAAGTCTCATTTATATAAGGATAATGCAAGACCTAAAAAGATAAAGGTAACATTAAGTAATACTCAAAAGAATATTTTAAAGGAGTATTTCTTTGATTTAAAAGATACTCCTAACCCCCAAGTATTACGTTTCAAAGAATTTATAAGTGATAAAATAATTACAATTACTATTCTTGATGTGTACAAAGGAGAAAGATATTCAGACTTATGTATAAGTAAAATATGGAGTTATGTAGGACGTAAATTGTAATAGTATGATGAACCGATAATAGTTGTAGGAAAAGAGTTAGAATAATATGATGACAGCCACATCCGCAGTGATAGGAAAAATTTGTTCATGTACGTTGAGGATTAATTTTTGAAGCGACGCCGCAGACGGCGTGTATATTTTCAAAAGAGTCTACATAGTACCGTATTTACACCGAGAAAAAGGGCAGAAAGAAAGACGCGGAGAAAGGCTATTAAGGCTATATAAAAAATACATAGAAGGAGATAAAGAATGAAGAAAATAGGAAGTGTATTTATAATAGTTTTTTTGTTATTCAGTTGTGTTAATCCGCATAATCCCATGTATGAAGGAGAAAGCGGAGCCTTTGAAGAGGGCAATGAAATAGAAAAAGAAGAAGGCGGGGAAGACGGGACAAATCCGTTTGAAGATAAACTATTTAAAAAGGAAGGAGAAAAAATAATATTAAAAACAAACAATGGAAAATACTGGGGCGTGCGGGGTTATACTTTATGGAAATTTTTAGGAAAAGAAATAGATAAAAAAGCTCCGAGTATAAAGCTAATAAAAAAAGAAGGAGCAAGTGAAGCGGGATACGGATTAGTATGCTACAGTACAAAAACTGAAGCGGGACAGAAAAAGTATAGTATGCTTGTAATATTGATACATGTAGACGGAAAGTATTCTGTCGGGTATGTAGTAGACGGGTTATACAAACACATAGAGTGGAAAAAAGAAAGCGAAAAATTAAATAAAGGATATGGAATAGAAAACATTATAAGCGTAAAGAAAGAAGGGAAAAAAATAGAAATATATTTTAACGATGAAAGTTATTCCGGAAGCCCGTCATATACGATAAACGATTCAAGTGAATATTTACTTGGAGAAGGGGATGCCGGGTTAATAGGAGTAGTATCAGCGAAGGATAAATTTCCCGATGATTTTGTTTGGATAGAATACAAGGTAAAGTAAAGGTTTAAAGCGGTAAAGAAAGAGATTTTAAATAAAGTCTTATAAAAAGAGTGGAGATAAAAGTAAATGAAAAAGATAATGGAAGGAATAAAAGAAAAAAGCATTTCGATAATATTATTTATAGTATATATGACGGTAGGAGTACTTCCTGTAAACTTATATGCGCAAGATGCAAATGCCGGGCAAATAAAAATCAAGAACTCTATCTTATTGGTAAGCAAGGTAATAGGCAAGGAGGAGTAATTGAAGCTGGGGGAGTAATATTTGAAGTACCTAAAGGAGCCTTGGAAAAAGAAGTTGAAATAAAGATAAGCAGATTAATAAGGGTAGAAGAAGGGGAAGTAAAAAATGTAACGGCAGGCTTAGGAGGATACAGGTTTGAACCTGCAGGTATTAAATTTAAAAAAGAGTGCCTTGTAAAGATGGCATATGATGATCGAATAGAAGAAGAATATGCGCAAGAGGTATATACGTATTATTATGATAAGAAGAAAAAAAGTTGGGAAGCATTAAAGCGAAAGGGAGTAGATACAGAAAAGAAGGTAATAGAATCTTACACAGATCATTTTACGGATATGATAAACGGGACATTAAGCTTACCTGAATCGCCTAGTCCTGTAAGTATAAACTTAAACAGCATAAAAGAGTTAAAAGCCGCCGATGCAGTAGGCAGGATAGAAAGCATAGAAGGCTTAAAGGGAGGAAGTGAAGGAAGCGCATCATTTAACATGAGGCTTCAAGTTCCGGGCGGAGTAAGAGGCTTTACGCCTGAACTCTCGGTAAGCTATTCAAGCGGAAGCGGGTACGGGTTATTGGGTAAAGGCTTTAGTTTAAGCGGGATAGAAAGCATAAGCATAGACACAAGACTCGGCTTACCTTTATATAACGGCAAAGATATTTATTTAATAAACGGAATAAAGGTAAGGCATGAAGGAGGGAAGTGGAAAGAAGAGAGAAAGCAAAGTTATGCTGCAATAAGGAATGATTGGGCTGAAGGCAGAGGTAGCGAAAATTATTTTGAAATAAAAGAAAAGGACGGAAGCGTAAAAATATACGGAGCGAAGAATTGGAGCGGAGAAAGTGAAGGAAGAAAATACATATATTACTTGGATGAAAAAAAAGACAGCTTTGGAAACATAATAGAGTATAGGTATGAAAAACAGAAAGATGAAGAAGGAGAAGAAGTATTATTAAAAGAGATAGTATATGGAAAAGAAAGAGAGCGAAGAATAAAGATAGAGTATGAAGGAAGAGAAGATGAGAGTAGACGGGAGAGGAAGATATTTAAAGAAAGAAAGTAAGAGGATAAGAGAAATAAAAAGTGAAGTTAGAGGGGAAGAAGTAAAAGATATGAGTTTAAGTATAAAGCGAATACCTTTTTAGAAAGCATATTAGAGTATAGAAGTAAGGGGGCAAGGCAAAGAAGAAGGGCGGTACGCATATAATTTTGAATATGAACAAGCGGAAAAAGAAAGAGATGGAAGTATAAGAGCTTTTGGAGAAAGCGAAGCTTGGGCAAAAAGAGGAAGTATAGCAGAGAGCGTACATATATCCGGGGGTAGTTCAGGATCGGCCGGAGGCAGGATAAATATAGGTAATTACTTAACAATAACCGGGGGAATAACAGGCTCATCCGGCAGCGGATACGGTTACAGTAAAAGGAGTTTTGTAGACTTAACTGGAGATGGTTTAGCGGATATAGTTGAATGGGAAAAAGGAATATTAAGATTATATGAGGGTAAAAGAAATGAAAAAGAAGAAATAATATATACAGAAAGACGAGATTTTGATTTTGGTGCATTGGAAGGCTTTTTTTTAAGTGAAAATGAGGACAGCAATTGGACTATAGGAGGGAGAGTAGATATAAGCGGAAAAGAATTAGGAGCAAATATAGGATTAACAAAACAGGGGAGTTCAGGAACAAGTAAAAGCGAATTTAGCGATGTAAACCGTGATGGGTTTATAGATTTTATATCGAACGGAAAGTACTATGAAAATGAACAAGGGCGAGGTTTTAAAGAAGGAGTAGGATTTAAGGGAGCAAAGAATGGAAGTATCAAGATTAGTGAAGCTGAAAAAAGAGAAATAGAAAAAGCCCATTATTTTCAGGAAGGAATAAAATCTTGGAGAAGTCCTGTAAGCGGAATAGTTCTTATAAGTATAGATGTAAAAAAATCAGATGATACAAAATTATGTGTGTATAGGAGTAAAAGAGACGCTGACAGCGAAAAACTTTATGAATGCACAGATAAAAAAACTTATGAGTTTGAAACGGATATAAGAAGAGGGGAGTATATATATTTTGTAAGTGAGACGGATAACAGGGTTAAAATAGGAGCGGGAATAGAAGCTTCAATAAAGATTGAATATAAGAAGTATATGAGGGATGAATTACTTGGAAGAAATATACAGTATCTTTTTCCAAATAAAACATATAACGAGCCTGAAAAAGAAATCATAAATTTATATGATGAAGAACTCATAGAAGACGAAGATGCTGATGAGGATTTTAACACAAAGAAAAGAAGTATTTGGAGTTTAAAGAGTGATTATCTTTCATTGATAGATGAGAAAGCGATCGAAAAAGCCCTTTCTTTAAGGTATTACGGATATATAGGCAAGGAAATAAAAAAAGGAGAGTTTGAAAAGCTGTACGAAAAATACGGGAATAAAAGCGGTATTGAAAACATAATAAAATATGACGGAGGATTTAAAGAGTATATTCACACAGGGGACAAGAATGGAAATTTAAATCAATATGAAATGAGTCAATTTATATCGCAGGCAGATAATCAAACTTTAAAAAACTTGACAGGATATAAAGATAGCGAAAAATTAAGATATCCTTTATTTTATGAGAACGGAGATAAATATTATCGTGATATATTAAAAGTGTCGGAGAATAATGAAAGGGAGCAAAGAAAGGGTGGATATGAATCGGAAGAAAAGATATTGGTAGGAAAGATAAGAGGGAAAGAATACGAGATAAGAAAAGAAGGGGTATATAAATTATATGAACAAGGAATAAAAAATGAAGAAGCTAAGGTAATTGTAGATAAAAAAACTAAGAACATAAAAGTATTATTGAAGAGAAAAGAAAAAGCGGGATATGAATCGTATATAAACCTTATTAATAAACATATAGGCTGTGTAATAAGCGAAAAAGAGTATGAGAAGGGAATAGTTGAAGTAATACAAAAAGATTTGGATTATAGATTAAACCGTATAGAAATATTGAGTGGTGAAGTTTATGAAAGAATAAAAGAAAGACTAGCCTTTAAAAAAGGGAAATATGTAAAAATAAAAGAATTGTATGAAAGATATGAAGACGGATATAAGATAAAAAATGATGTAGAAGAAGAAAGTGTACTGGGGATAATTGAAGCTTTAATTGATGTAAGAAAAGAAGGAAAGATATATATAAAAGAAAGCATATCGTCCGGAGAAAGACGATTAAGAGAAATATGTATATTTACAGAAGAAGAAGCCGAAAAAATAGGAAAAGAATATTTTGAAAGAATTGAAGCCGATTATGAACTAAGATATCAAATAAAAAGAGATATATCGGAAGAAGAGAAAGAGAAGTTAATAAAAAGTTTAAAAATATATGAAGGGTATAAATACGATTTTGCATATTTTGAATATGACGGGTTAAAAAAAGAGTATAAGACAAAAAGAGAAAACTTAGCAAAAGAAGAAGTAAAAAACTTTTTAGAATATTTGGAAAGTTATTATTATGAAAAAGTAGAACTTATAATAGAATATCCTTCAAGCAGTTTGTATCCTGTAAAAAACGGAGAGATAGAAGTTGCCAAGATAAAAGACGGACAGTTTGTTATAGAATATGAAGAAATAAAAAAAATATGAAGGAAACGAAAACTACGAAAGCGGAATATATGAGAGTGAAAAAGGTTTGGAAAAAATAAGCCGGTATGAAAGGCTTTATGGAGGAGCAAATCTGTGGTACTACGGATTATATTCAAGGTATGGAGAGCAAAAATTCAGTGAGAATAAACTTTTTGAGGTTAATGAATATGAAGGAAAAAGCGAAGAAGATGTAAAGAAAGAAAGAGATAGAGTTAAAGGAGAAATAGATGCGGAAAAAAATAAAAATGAAGATAGTAGTGAAAAAGATATAAAAAATGAAGTAAACAAAAAGATAAGCGAAGGAAAGCTTGGCGGTTATATTCCAATAGAAACATATCATGCTTTTAGGGATAAAAGCGGACAAGCCCCTGAGGTAGAAAATAACAGCGATTTTACATTTAGCGATAAGAGTTTGCTCGGCTCTGTATCTGTTCATGTAAATAACGGTTTTGACAGAGAAGGGAAAATAAAAAGCGAAGTAAACCATTATGCTTCTTATATTGATGATAATATAATTTACGCAAGCAGAATAACGGGTGCAGCCTATAAGGCACTTCCTTGGGTGCAGGAAGCAGGAGGAGTATCGTTTGCTTTAAGTAAAACAGTAAGTGAAAGTTTTGACAGAAATATAGGAGCTTCAGCAGGTAACGTAAATGTCAGTGTGGGTTATAATTCCGGTACAAGCGGACAAACGCAAGGCTATCAGGATATAAACGGAGACGGATATCCCGATATATTAAAAACGGAGAATGGGAATCTTTATGTTCAGGATGGACAAGAAAATCTTCATTTTAGTAATGAAAGAAGATTAATGGGAGCCGGTTTAAGTTCAAATACAAACTCTTCAAAAGTATTCGGCACGGGGGTAGGTCTTTCAGGTTCTTTAAATACCATTATGGATAGTAAGGCAAAGATCAAAAGCGTAACTGTTGCCCCATCCGGTGATACATCTTGCAGTGTTTCGGGCAATGCCATTAATTATTCCAAAGGTAGTCAAAGTCAAGAAGGCGGCTTAATAGATGTAAACGGCGACGGACTTCCCGATTATCAAAATAAGGGGGATACAAGCTTAAATCTGGGGGATGAATTTAAAAGAGCAGGTAGATGGAAAAACGGCTTAATATCCTCCGGAAGAGTAGAAAGCGGCGGAGGAAGTATAGGAGGCGGTCTTAATGCAACATATTCTATTTTTTCCGGAGGAGTAAGTTTCGGGCTTAGTGCCAATATAAGCCGTACTACAACCGAAGAAATTTTAACCGACTTAAACGGTGACGGCCTTCCCGATAAGTTGAGTACCGGAGAAAACGGAAATTATAAAATAAGAATAAATACGGGGAGAGGTTTTTCAGCTGAAGAAAAAACCGTTACCATAGGAACTTTTCAAGTCAACGAATATGCCGATTTTTTTGAAAACAGTATCGATGCTATTGCAGATAAATCTGAGGTAATACAAATCCCATATAACAGGCAAAGTATAGATAGGACTTTTTCAAAAGAAAGAATAAAAGAACTTAAAGACTCCTTCTTCTATTGAGTTTAATACAAGCAGGAGCATAGGAATCACAGGCAGCTTATCGGGACAAATAGGATTTCTAGTATGGCCTCCCGTATCTATAGTCGCAAACTTTTCAGGCGGAGGTAACGGAAACTACAGCGAGTCTGAGGTAAGCTTAAGATTATTCGACATAGACGGAGACGGATTAATAGACAGAGTATTTAACATAGGAGGAGATAATAAACTTTACGTCCAGCGTAATCTTTTAGGCAAGGTAGGCTTATTAAAAAAGATAAAGTTACCCCAAGGCGGAAGCTACGAATTAAAATATGAGAGGGTAGGAAACACGGTAGAGCTTCCACAAAGTAAATACGTATTAAGTGAAGTAACTGCCAAATCGGGATTAAAAAATAAAACAGGTAACAGCCAAGAATACAGAACCTACTACACCTACGAAGACGGCTATTATAATAGAATAGAAAAAGAATTCTATGGTTTTAAAACGGTAAGAAGTAAAAACGCCGTAGGCAAGGTAACAGAAACGGAATATTATATCGACTCTTACTATCGAAAAGGCATGGTAAAACGCGAGATAGTACAAAACGGAAGCACCATCTACTCAATAAAAGAATACGAGGTAGACACAGCCCCCCATGCAAGAATAAAAAAAGAAGTAAACACAATACGAGAAAACTACAGTGAAATAAAAACGGAAAGCGAATACGAGTACGACAAATACGGCAACGTAACAAAACTCTACGACAAGGGAGACGTAACAAACACAAACGATGACATCATAGCAGAAATAACATATTGGAAGGAGGCTAGTGAAGATAAGTACTTTAAAGCACACCCCGAAAAAATACAGGTCTTACACGGAAAGACCGGAACTCTCTACGTAAACGGGAGGGTGCATACGACAGCAGAACAGGAGCTTTAACAGAATTAAAACAATACACGTCGCATGGAGCATATCTTGTAAACCGCATAGAATGGACAGATGAAGGAAACATAAAGGCAATAACAAGCCCGACAGGTAAAAGAGCCGAATACAAATACCTTGACGGCATATATCCTATCGAAATAAAAGAGATAAGCTCTAAAGGAGATAAATCTTACACAAGTAAAATAGAATGGGATCGTATTTTAGGAGTAAAACTAAAAGAAACGGATGCCGCAAACAATACAATGAGCTACAGTTATGACAACTTTGGGCGAGTAACCGAAGTACGCAGCCCCTACGACACAAGTGAAACTCCTTACGCAAAATACACATACATTACTCCATCATCTTCCTTTTGGTACACCGTAACAGAAAACAAAATAAGCACCGAAGCCGAAGATACGGCGGTTATGAAAACAATAGTAACCCACGACGGCTTAGGACGCATAAGCTATACAGCAAAAGAAGGAGAAGTATACGTAGACGGAACCGATGAGCAGACCCAAACAGGCTGGAATATTTCAAGTGCAATAAACTATGATGAAGCAGGACGAAAGATAGAAGAAGGAATGCCCTTCTTTTACGGAGGGAACTAGAACAAGAACTGGTAAATAAAAATTATATGAAGCCCTTGAAGCGTTTTATGAGCTTAACGATTTTACAACGATAAGAAACGGAACAAAATACGAGTATGACGACATAGACCGAAACATATTAACGGTTTTGCCTGACGGACACACACAAAGAAATGAATACTCGATAGACGCTTCGCTTCAAATAACAAAGGCAACTGACCCGCTAGAAAACATAAACATAAGTAAAAAAAGATGCAAGAGGAAACATACGGGAAGTACAGAGGCAAGATAAAAACAACACTCTTCTTACCAAGGCAAAATACGAATACTCCGTATTAGGTGAAATGCTTAGAGCATATGACGCAAACGAAAACCTTTTATCGGTAAGTTATGACTTGCTTGGAAGAAGAACCGCATTAGAAAGCAAGGACACCGGCAAAAAAGAATGGATTTACGATGAGAAAGGAAGATTACAGGCGGAAACCGATTCGGTATTAAAAAACAAGGCAGCCGAAATAAGATACGAGTATGATGGCTTTGACCGCATAATAAAGACTGACTATCCTTTTAGCATTGATATCGAATACGAATACGGAGAGCCTGAACAAAAAGGTGCAGGTCAGATAATTTACAAAAAAGATGAAACGGGAGAAATGCACTATACTTACGGAAACTTAAACGAGGTAGTAAGCGAAACAAGAACCATAAACCGCTACGGAGCAGGAAGCAGTCCTGAAACTGCAAGCTTTGAATACCGCTCCGATTACCTTGGCAGAATGCAAAGCATGAAGTACCCCGACGGAGAAACAATAACTTACTCTTACGACAAAGGCGGACAGCTGAGGGGCGTTAGCGGAGTAAAGACTACAAACAAAGGAAAGGCAGAATACTCCTATGTCGATAAAATCCTATATGACGAACACGCACAGCGAGTCTACATCAAATACGGAAACGGAGTAGAAACGAGATACCAGTACGATGAAAAACGAAGATGGCTTGACTCGATAGAAACCAAAAACGTACAAACCCAAGACGTCTTTCAAAAAATAAAGTATAATTTTGATGCAGTAGGAAACGTCCTAGGCTATAATAATGATGCAAGTACTTACGAAACAAAACAAGAATATAAATACGACAACCTTTACCAGCTTATAAACGTAGAAGGAACAAGCAAGCAATACAAAACCAAAAAAAGCTTTGGTGCAACACCTGTAAGCATTGCAAAATATAAACAAACCTTTGCCTTTGATGGCATAGGAAACATGAAAGAAAAACTAAGCACCACAAACATACCCGGTGCACAAGGAAACTCTTACCCCAAAGCTGAACTTGATTATAGCTTAAATTACGAGTATGACCCTGCCTACGCACACCGCCTAATAAGAGCCGGCAACCGATACTACCGCTATGACGCAAACGGCAACATAACAGCCGAAAAAGACGGTCCATTCACAGATGAAGAAGAGTTTGTATTTACATACTCCTATTTTGAAGAACAAGATGTTTATGGCGCGGACTACGGCTTCGGGCTTGACGCACCTAAAGAAACCGAGCAGTCAAACCCGCAAGACCTATTTGCCTACAGAAGAAATTACACTTGGAACGAGCGAAACCTCTTAACAAAATCAAGCGACAGAAACTACACAGTGCACTACCGCTACGGCGAAGACGGACAGCGAGCCCTAAAATACACAGACGAGGGGCGAAGTGAAACGCTTTACTTCAACAATTTTTTCACGATACACATACCCACACAAGACCAAAATAACCCGCAAGGCTTAAGAGTGCATAAGCACATCTTTGTCGGTAACAGCCGCCTTGTAACAGCGATGACACATACGGATAATCATGGAGATAACGACGAACAAAAGGCAAAGAGATACTACTACCACAGTGATCACCTTGGTAGTACACAATTCGTAACCGACTGGCGAGGTAAACAATATGAACACATAGAATACACACCGTATGGGGAATTGTGGATAGAAGAAGTTGCTGCAGGATTGGATAAACTGCCGTTTAGGTTTACCGGCAAGGAGCTTGACGAAGAGACAGGTTTATACTATTATGGTGCGAGGTATCTTGATCCGAAGTATTCAAGATGGTTGAGTGGGGATCCGGCGTTGGGTGAGTACATTCCTAAAGCGCCCATTGACGATGAGGCGAAAAAGCACAATGAAAACCTGCCTGGCATGGGCGGGGTGTTTAATACAGTCAATCTGCACGTGTACCACTATGCGGGGAATAATCCGGTGAAGTATACTGATCCTACCGGTAAGTTTTTTATCATTGATGATTTAATAGGGGCGGTAATTCAATCAATTCGTGATAATAATTGGTCAAATTTTGGAGAGAAATTTAAATCTAATTTTATTAATACATGGAAATTGATAGGTCATTCAATAGCAATGTTGCCGCAGACCCTGTGGTTTGCACCACAAGAAATTCTTGGATTATTATTAGGATATGGTTTTATTCTTGGATCGGGGGGAACTGTTGATTGGGATGGCGGTTTTAAATATGTAAACCTCCCAAACCGTAAGGATGGAATAACATTAGGGAGCATTGGTATGGGACATCCTTCATTCAAATCGCATGAAAAAGGACATTATTACCAATCGTGGATATTGGGGCCGTTATATTTATTTGTCATAGGAATTCCAAGTATTATTCATGCGGCGATGCATAATACAAATAAATGTAATAGATGCAATGAACTTAGAGAAAATGGAGACGACGATCCTTATAAGCATTTTTGGACGGAGCAATGGGCTGAAAAATACAATAAAGAAAAGAATAAAGAAGAAAAAAAATAATTGAAATAAGGAGTGCTGTATGAGAAAAATATACATAATATGTATAGCCGTAATAACGATGAGTCTAACATCATGTCTTCCTAGTGCAAGGCTTTACATACTTAATGCAACAGGTGGACCTATTTTAGTGGAAGTAAAAACTATCTATCAAGTGTCAACTGATAAACTATATGATGTTGACGTTACTTATGACGGACTAATGGCTTTTAAGTACAAAGAAGAAAGTTCCTTTGGCCCCTCTATAGCATTGGCGCCGATAGTTATTAAACCTTCCGGATTTGCCTGCTTGTTTTGGAGGCCGGCTAATTCTGATATTCTGTATAGTATGGGGTTTGGTATGTCTATTTCACGAGATGAAGATGGTAAAGAATTTATAGATATGGATAAAATTATTAAAGCATTAGATACGGTGTTTATTGAAATGAATGTGTATAAGATTGTACCTAATGAAAGTGGTAAAGAATTGTTATATACCAAAAAAGATATTTTGAATGAGAAAAATATATACTTTACCGTATTCAATTTGAAGAAAGAAATTGATATCGATCAAAAATATAAAAAATTCTTGAAAAGAGGTGAATTTGGTAATTCCAGTTATATAGTTATAAGGGAAAAAACTGAAGAAGGAAAAAATGAAGATTAGTTATTATTCACAGCCCAACTATCTCACTCGGACAGCGATTGTAAGGGAGCAAAAGCAATTTATAAAAATTGCTTTTGCTGTACATCTTTCCGCAGTAATTTCTGCGGAAAGATACCGAAGCGATAGCGGAGCCCTGAAAAGCGCGGTGCCGATACTTGTTTACTTTTATATTATAATGATAAACAAGTATCGGCAGTCCGCTAAAAGAAAGTTATTACTAAACAGCCCCACTGACAGGACTTTTGAAAATAGGCGGAGCAGATACAAGGAGTTAGGCAAAAAAGTACCGCAGGCGTATCGGGTATACGTCGAGGACACTTTTTTGCCGTGCGACGCAGGAGATGCCCGTATATTTTCAAAAGAGGAGACAGGGCTGTATTACTATGGAGCGAGGTATCTTGATCCGAAGTATTCAAGGTGGTTGTCAGGGGATCCTGCACTTAATGATTACATACCTAAAGCTCCGATAAATGACGAAGCAAAAAAGCATAATGAAAACTTGCCAGGAATGGGAGGGGTGTATAATGTTGTAAACCTACATGTTTACCACTATGCGGGGAATAATCCGGTTAAGTATACCGATCCGGATGGAAAAGTTTTATGGGATAGTGTAAAAATTTTTTTTGAAAATATTAGAGAAAATACGGTTATACATATTGAGAGAAGCTATTTAGATAATGGTAACTTGGGGAGGGGTGTTGATAAATATTTTAAATCAACATTTGAAGTACGGGTATATAATATTGCAATTATTACTGTGTCTGTTCAATCTACTGCAGATCATCCTAATTTGAATAATGGAAATCCCCAATATAATGGAATGACTTTACCTGAAGGAGAGTATAACATTTATTTACTTGAAAAGTCTAATTCATATACTAATCCGATGCATATTATAAATGAAGCACTGGGTGCTAGTTTAGATGATAACTTTTTAGTACATCCTGATCAGTTTACAGAAAAAACAGGAGGGCCTTGGCTACAGCCCTATGGTTTAGGCTGTCAAATTCTAAAAATGAAAGATTTTAATAAAATAAATTCCTTTTTCAAAAAATTGGGCTTTGAATATAAAGGAACACTTAATGATAGAGACTTTGATAAATATGGCTCAAAAATTAAAATGATAATAAAGGATTCATTGCCTATTTTGGATCCTAATATTTTTCCTATGCGTGATGAAATATAAATTAAGGAGAAAATGAATGAAAAAAAAGATTGTGTCTTTTATTACATTATGTTTTATTGTATTAGGTAGCTTGGTATATGGAGCAGAAGTTCCTGCAGGCTATACATATGCTATTTCACCGCCATTATCGATGACTTTCTTAAAAAATAATAAGGTACTTTTTTATGATTTGGATAAAGACGAAGCAAACCAGAAAACTATTTATGATTATAAGCTGGAATATAAAAGCGGAGTTCCTTTTATAACAATATTTAATAGTAAAAAGCCTAAAACATATTTATTTTTATACAATAAGAATTTTTGTGCTTTTTATGAGAAAGACGGATATGTTTATCAATCAGGTATTAGTCTGCTTAACAATATGGAAGGATTTTATACGCATGATTGGATAAATAAAGATGAATCAATATATGCAACAAAGGAGGTAATGGAAGGTGATATTAAATATTCTGCAAAAAATATTGTATCAAAGAAAATAGATGAACTTTGGGCGGCTCCTAATAATGGTATAAACGAATCCATTATAATTGATAGATTATATAAAGGCTATAATGATAGAGATGAAAGAGTTGAATACGAAGATTCTAAGCATGATGTTATTCTAATGCTTTGTTCAGGATTTATTTCTTATAATAAGTCTCATTTATATAAGGATAATGCAAGACCTAAAAAGATAAAGGTAACATTAAGTAATACTCAAAAGAATATTTTAAAGGAGTATTTCTTTGATTTAAAAGATACTCCTAACCCCCAAGTATTACGTTTCAAAGAATTTATAAGTGATAAAATAATTACAATTACTATTCTTGATGTGTACAAAGGAGAAAGATATTCAGACTTATGTATAAGTAAAATATGGAGTTATGTAGGACGTAAATTGTAATAGTATGATGAACCGATAATAGTTGTAGGAAAAGAGTTAGAATAATATGAAAAATAACTGTGTATTGAAACAATTAAACTACCTCACATCTTCTCGGACAGCGATTGAAAGGGAGCAAAAGCAATTTATCAAAATTGCTTTTGCTGTACATCTTTCCGCAGTAATTTCTGCGGAAAGATACCGAAGCGATAGCGGAGCCCTGAAAAGCGCGGTGCTGCATTTTGTTTTCTTCATGATAATAATAAACAAAATGCAGCAGTCCGCCGCTCAAAGTTGCTCACGCACCTTTGAGCTTCGAGTTTTGCCATTCGGCAAAACATCGGAGGCTAAACTTTTAAATTTTATAAGCTGCCACTTATCGGAGGTTTTTCCGCTTACGGTAGGAAGCGGAAAAACAATGGCTTTTGAAAATAGGCGAGGTAAGTACAAGGAGTTAGGCAAAAAAGTACCGCAGGCGTACTTTATGTACGTTGAGGATTAATTTTTTTGAAGCGACGCCGCAGACGGCGTGTATATTTTCAAAAGAGTCTACATAGTACCGTATTTACACCGAGAAAAAGGGCAGAAAGAAAGACGCGGAGAAAGGCTATTAAGGCTATATAAAAAATACATAGAAGGAGATAAAGAATGAAGAAAATAGGAAGTGTATTTATAATAGTTTTTTTGTTATTCAGTTGTGTTAATCCGCATAATCCCATGTATGAAGGAGAAAGCGGAGCCTTTGAAGAGGGCAATGAAATAGAAAAAGAAGAAGGCGGGGAAGACGGGACAAATCCGTTTGAAGATAAACTATTTAAAAAGGAAGGAGAAAAAATAATATTAAAAACAAACAATGGAAAATACTGGGGCGTGCGGGGTTATACTTTATGGAAATTTTTAGGAAAAGAAATAGATAAAAAAGCTCCGAGTATAAAGCTAATAAAAAAAGAAGGAGCAAGTGAAGCGGGATACGGATTAGTATGCTACAGTACAAAAACTGAAGCGGGACAGAAAAAGTATAGTATGCTTGTAATATTGATACATGTAGACGGAAAGTATTCTGTCGGGTATGTAGTAGACGGGTTATACAAACACATAGAGTGGAAAAAAGAAAGCGAAAAATTAAATAAAGGATATGGAATAGAAAACATTATAAGCGTAAAGAAAGAAGGGAAAAAAATAGAAATATATTTTAACGATGAAAGTTATTCCGGAAGCCCGTCATATACGATAAACGATTCAAGTGAATATTTACTTGGAGAAGGGGATGCCGGGTTAATAGGAGTAGTATCAGCGAAGGATAAATTTCCCGATGATTTTGTTTGGATAGAATACAAGGTAAAGTAAAGGTTTAAAGCGGTAAAGAAAGAGATTTTAAATAAAGTCTTATAAAAAGAGTGGAGATAAAAGTAAATGAAAAAGATAATGGAAGGAATAAAAGAAAAAAGCATTTCGATAATATTATTTATAGTATATATGACGGTAGGAGTACTTCCTGTAAACTTATATGCGCAAGATGCAAATGCCGGGCAAATAAAAATCAAGAACTCTATCTTATTGGTAAGCAAGGTAATAGGCAAGGAGGAGTAATTGAAGCTGGGGGAGTAATATTTGAAGTACCTAAAGGAGCCTTGGAAAAGAAGTTGAAATAAAGATAAGCAGATTAATAAGGGTAGAAGAAGGGGAAGTAAAAAATGTAACGGCAGGCTTAGGAGGATACAGGTTTGAACCTGCAGGTATTAAATTTAAAAAAGAGTGCCTTGTAAAGATGGCATATGATGATCGAATAGAAGAAGAATATGCGCAAGAGGTATATACGTATTATTATGATAAGAAGAAAAAAAGTTGGGAAGCATTAAAGCGAAAGGGAGTAGATACAGAAAAGAAGGTAATAGAATCTTACACAGATCATTTTACGGATATGATAAACGGGACATTAAGCTTACCTGAATCGCCTAGTCCTGTAAGTATAAACTTAAACAGCATAAAAGAGTTAAAAGCCGCCGATGCAGTAGGCAGGATAGAAAGCATAGAAGGCTTAAAGGGAGGAAGTGAAGGAAGCGCATCATTTAACATGAGGCTTCAAGTTCCGGGCGGAGTAAGAGGCTTTACGCCTGAACTCTCGGTAAGCTATTCAAGCGGAAGCGGGTACGGGTTATTGGGTAAAGGCTTTAGTTTAAGCGGGATAGAAAGCATAAGCATAGACACAAGACTCGGCTTACCTTTATATAACGGCAAAGATATTTATTTAATAAACGGAATAAAGGTAAGGCATGAAGGAGGGAAGTGGAAAGAAGAGAGAAAGCAAAGTTATGCTGCAATAAGGAATGATTGGGCTGAAGGCAGAGGTAGCGAAAATTATTTTGAAATAAAAGAAAAGGACGGAAGCGTAAAAATATACGGAGCGAAGAATTGGAGCGGAGAAAGTGAAGGAAGAAAATACATATATTACTTGGATGAAAAAAAAGACAGCTTTGGAAACATAATAGAGTATAGGTATGAAAAACAGAAAGATGAAGAAGGAGAAGAAGTATTATTAAAAGAGATAGTATATGGAAAAGAAAGAGAGCGAAGAATAAAGATAGAGTATGAAGGAAGAGAAGATGAGAGAGTAGACGGGAGAGGAAGATATTTAAAGAAAGAAAGTAAGAGGATAAGAGAAATAAAAAGTGAAGTTAGAGGGGAAGAAGTAAAAAGATATGAGTTTAAGTATAAAGCGAATACCTTTTTAGAAAGCATATTAGAGAGTATAGAAGTAAGGGGGCAAGGCAAAGAAGAAGGGCGGTACGCATATAATTTTGAATATGAACAAGCGGAAAAAGAAAGAGATGGAAGTATAAGAGCTTTTGGAGAAAGCGAAGCTTGGGCAAAAAGAGGAAGTATAGCAGAGAGCGTACATATATCCGGGGGTAGTTCAGGATCGGCCGGAGGCAGGATAAATATAGGTAATTACTTAACAATAACCGGGGGAATAACAGGCTCATCCGGCAGCGGATACGGTTACAGTAAAAGGAGTTTTGTAGACTTAACTGGAGATGGTTTAGCGGATATAGTTGAATGGGAAAAAGGAATATTAAGATTATATGAGGGTAAAAGAAATGAAAAAGAAGAAATAATATATACAGAAAGACGAGATTTTGATTTTGGTGCATTGGAAGGCTTTTTTTTTAAGTGAAAATGAGGACAGCAATTGGACTATAGGAGGGAGAGTAGATATAAGCGGAAAAGAATTAGGAGCAAATATAGGATTAACAAAACAGGGGAGTTCAGGAACAAGTAAAAGCGAATCAGCGATGTAAACCGTGATGGGTTTATAGATTTTATATCGAACGGAAAGTACTATGAAAATGAACAAGGGCGAGGTTTTAAAGAAGGAGTAGGATTTAAGGGAGCAAAGAATGGAAGTATCAAGATTAGTGAAGCTGAAAAAAGAGAAATAGAAAAAGCCCATTATTTTCAGGAAGGAATAAAATCTTGGAGAAGTCCTGTAAGCGGAATAGTTCTTATAAGTATAGATGTAAAAAAATCAGATGATACAAAATTATGTGTGTATAGGAGTAAAAGAGACGCTGACAGCGAAAAACTTTATGAATGCACAGATAAAAAAACTTATGAGTTTGAAACGGATATAAGAAGAGGGGAGTATATATATTTTGTAAGTGAGACGGATAACAGGGTTAAAATAGGAGCGGGAATAGAAGCTTCAATAAAGATTGAATATAAGAAGTATATGAGGGATGAATTACTTGGAAGAAATATACAGTATCTTTTTCCAAATAAAACATATAACGAGCCTGAAAAAGAAATCATAAATTTATATGATGAAGAACTCATAGAAGACGAAGATGCTGATGAGGATTTTAACACAAAGAAAAGAAGTATTTGGAGTTTAAAGAGTGATTATCTTTCATTGATAGATGAGAAAGCGATCGAAAAAGCCCTTTCTTTAAGGTATTACGGATATATAGGCAAGGAAATAAAAAAAGGAGAGTTTGAAAAGCTGTACGAAAAATACGGGAATAAAAGCGGTATTGAAAACATAATAAAATATGACGGAGGATTTAAAGAGTATATTCACACAGGGGACAAGAATGGAAATTTAAATCAATATGAAATGAGTCAATTTATATCGCAGGCAGATAATCAAACTTTAAAAAACTTGACAGGATATAAAGATAGCGAAAAATTAAGATATCCTTTATTTTATGAGAACGGAGATAAATATTATCGTGATATATTAAAAGTGTCGGAGAATAATGAAAGGGAGCAAAGAAAGGGTGGATATGAATCGGAAGAAAAGATATTGGTAGGAAAGATAAGAGGGAAAGAATACGAGATAAGAAAAGAAGGGGTATATAAATTATATGAACAAGGAATAAAAAATGAAGAAGCTAAGGTAATTGTAGATAAAAAAACTAAGAACATAAAAGTATTATTGAAGAGAAAAGAAAAAAGCGGGATATGAATCGTATATAAACCTTATTAATAAACATATAGGCTGTGTAATAAGCGAAAAAGAGTATGAGAAGGGAATAGTTGAAGTAATACAAAAAGATTTGGATTATAGATTAAACCGTATAGAAATATTGAGTGGTGAAGTTTATGAAAGAATAAAAGAAAGACTAGCCTTTAAAAAAGGGAAATATGTAAAAATAAAAGAATTGTATGAAAGATATGAAGACGGATATAAGATAAAAAATGATGTAGAAGAAGAAAGTGTACTGGGGATAATTGAAGCTTTAATTGATGTAAGAAAAGAAGGAAAGATATATATAAAAGAAAGCATATCGTCCGGAGAAAGACGATTAAGAGAAATATGTATATTTACAGAAGAAGAAGCCGAAAAAATAGGAAAAGAATATTTTGAAAGAATTGAAGCCGATTATGAACTAAGATATCAAATAAAAAGAGATATATCGGAAGAAGAGAAAGAGAAGTTAATAAAAAGTTTAAAAATATATGAAGGGTATAAATACGATTTTGCATATTTTGAATATGACGGGTTAAAAAAAGAGTATAAGACAAAAAGAGAAAACTTAGCAAAAGAAGAAGTAAAAAACTTTTTAGAATATTTGGAAAGTTATTATTATGAAAAAGTAGAACTTATAATAGAATATCCTTCAAGCAGTTTGTATCCTGTAAAAAACGGAGAGATAGAAGTTGCCAAGATAAAAGACGGACAGTTTGTTATAGAATATGAAGAAATAAAAAAATATGAAGGAAACGAAAACTACGAAAGCGGAATATATGAGAGTGAAAAAGGTTTGGAAAAAATAAGCCGGTATGAAAGGCTTTATGGAGGAGCAAATCTGTGGTACTACGGATTATATTCAAGGTATGGAGAGCAAAAATTCAGTGAGAATAAACTTTTTGAGGTTAATGAATATGAAGGAAAAAGCGAAGAAGATGTAAAGAAAGAAAGAGATAGAGTTAAAGGAGAAATAGATGCGGAAAAAAATAAAAATGAAGATAGTAGTGAAAAAGATATAAAAAATGAAGTAAACAAAAAGATAAGCGAAGGAAAGCTTGGCGGTTATATTCCAATAGAAACATATCATGCTTTTAGGGATAAAAGCGGACAAGCCCCTGAGGTAGAAAATAACAGCGATTTTACATTTAGCGATAAGAGTTTGCTCGGCTCTGTATCTGTTCATGTAAATAACGGTTTTGACAGAGAAGGGAAAATAAAAAGCGAAGTAAACCATTATGCTTCTTATATTGATGATAATATAATTTACGCAAGCAGAATAACGGGTGCAGCCTATAAGGCACTTCCTTGGGTGCAGGAAGCAGGAGGAGTATCGTTTGCTTTAAGTAAAACAGTAAGTGAAAGTTTTGACAGAAATATAGGAGCTTCAGCAGGTAACGTAAATGTCAGTGTGGGTTATAATTCCGGTACAAGCGGACAAACGCAAGGCTATCAGGATATAAACGGAGACGGATATCCCGATATATTAAAAACGGAGAATGGGAATCTTTATGTTCAGGATGGACAAGAAAATCTTCATTTTAGTAATGAAAGAAGATTAATGGGAGCCGGTTTAAGTTCAAATACAAACTCTTCAAAAGTATTCGGCACGGGGGTAGGTCTTTCAGGTTCTTTAAATACCATTATGGATAGTAAGGCAAAGATCAAAAGCGTAACTGTTGCCCCATCCGGTGATACATCTTGCAGTGTTTCGGGCAATGCCGGCATTAATTATTCCAAAGGTAGTCAAAGTCAAGAAGGCGGCTTAATAGATGTAAACGGCGACGGACTTCCCGATTATCAAAATAAGGGGGATACAAGCTTAAATCTGGGGGATGAATTTAAAAGAGCAGGTAGATGGAAAAACGGCTTAATATCCTCCGGAAGAGTAGAAAGCGGCGGAGGAAGTATAGGAGGCGGTCTTAATGCAACATATTCTATTTTTTCCGGAGGAGTAAGTTTCGGGCTTAGTGCCAATATAAGCCGTACTACAACCGAAGAAATTTTAACCGACTTAAACGGTGACGGCCTTCCCGATAAGTTGAGTACCGGAGAAAACGGAAATTATAAAATAAGAATAAATACGGGGAGAGGTTTTTCAGCTGAAGAAAAAACCGTTACCATAGGAACTTTTCAAGTCAACGAATATGCCGATTTTTTTTGAAAACAGTATCGATGCTATTGCAGATAAATCTGAGGTAATACAAATCCCATATAACAGGCAAAGTATAGATAGGACTTTTTCAAAAGAAAGAATAAAAGAACTCTTAAAGACTCCTTCTTCTATTGAGTTTAATACAAGCAGGAGCATAGGAATCACAGGCAGCTTATCGGGACAAATAGGATTTCTAGTATGGCCTCCCGTATCTATAGTCGCAAACTTTTCAGGCGGAGGTAACGGAAACTACAGCGAGTCTGAGGTAAGCTTAAGATTATTCGACATAGACGGAGACGGATTAATAGACAGAGTATTTAACATAGGAGGAGATAATAAACTTTACGTCCAGCGTAATCTTTTAGGCAAGGTAGGCTTATTAAAAAAGATAAAGTTACCCCAAGGCGGAAGCTACGAATTAAAATATGAGAGGGTAGGAAACACGGTAGAGCTTCCACAAAGTAAATACGTATTAAGTGAAGTAACTGCCAAATCGGGATTAAAAAATAAAACAGGTAACAGCCAAGAATACAGAACCTACTACACCTACGAAGACGGCTATTATAATAGAATAGAAAAAGAATTCTATGGTTTTAAAACGGTAAGAAGTAAAAACGCCGTAGGCAAGGTAACAGAAACGGAATATTATATCGACTCTTACTATCGAAAAGGCATGGTAAAACGCGAGATAGTACAAAACGGAAGCACCATCTACTCAATAAAAGAATACGAGGTAGACACAGCCCCCCATGCAAGAATAAAAAAAGAAGTAAACACAATACGAGAAAACTACAGTGAAATAAAAACGGAAAGCGAATACGAGTACGACAAATACGGCAACGTAACAAAACTCTACGACAAGGGAGACGTAACAAACACAAACGATGACATCATAGCAGAAATAACATATTGGAAGGAGGCTAGTGAAGATAAGTACTTTAAAGCACACCCCGAAAAAATACAGGTCTTACACGGAAAGACCGGAACTCTCTTACGTAAACGGGAGGGTGCATACGACAGCAGAACAGGAGCTTTAACAGAATTAAAACAATACACGTCGCATGGAGCATATCTTGTAAACCGCATAGAATGGACAGATGAAGGAAACATAAAGGCAATAACAAGCCCGACAGGTAAAAGAGCCGAATACAAATACCTTGACGGCATATATCCTATCGAAATAAAAGAGATAAGCTCTAAAGGAGATAAATCTTACACAAGTAAAATAGAATGGGATCGTATTTTAGGAGTAAAACTAAAAGAAACGGATGCCGCAAACAATACAATGAGCTACAGTTATGACAACTTTGGGCGAGTAACCGAAGTACGCAGCCCCTACGACACAAGTGAAACTCCTTACGCAAAATACACATACATTACTCCATCATCTTCCTTTTGGTACACCGTAACAGAAAACAAAATAAGCACCGAAGCCGAAGATACGGCGGTTATGAAAACAATAGTAACCCACGACGGCTTAGGACGCATAAGCTATACAGCAAAAGAAGGAGAAGTATACGTAGACGGAACCGATGAGCAGACCCAAACAGGCTGGAATATTTCAAGTGCAATAAACTATGATGAAGCAGGACGAAAGATAGAAGAAGGAATGCCCTTCTTTTACGGAGGGAACTTAGAACAAGAACTGGTAAATAAAAATTCTTATGAAGCCCTTGAAGCGTTTTATGAGCTTAACGATTTTACAACGATAAGAAACGGAACAAAATACGAGTATGACGACATAGACCGAAACATATTAACGGTTTTGCCTGACGGACACACACAAAGAAATGAATACTCGATAGACGCTTCGCTTCAAATAACAAAGGCAACTGACCCGCTAGAAAACATAAACATAAGTAAAAAAGATGCAAGAGGAAACATACGGGAAGTACAGAGGCAAGATAAAAACAACACTCTTCTTACCAAGGCAAAATACGAATACTCCGTATTAGGTGAAATGCTTAGAGCATATGACGCAAACGAAAACCTTTTATCGGTAAGTTATGACTTGCTTGGAAGAAGAACCGCATTAGAAAGCAAGGACACCGGCAAAAAAGAATGGATTTACGATGAGAAAGGAAGATTACAGGCGGAAACCGATTCGGTATTAAAAAACAAGGCAGCCGAAATAAGATACGAGTATGATGGCTTTGACCGCATAATAAAGACTGACTATCCTTTTAGCATTGATATCGAATACGAATACGGAGAGCCTGAACAAAAAGGTGCAGGTCAGATAATTTACAAAAAAGATGAAACGGGAGAAATGCACTATACTTACGGAAACTTAAACGAGGTAGTAAGCGAAACAAGAACCATAAACCGCTACGGAGCAGGAAGCAGTCCTGAAACTGCAAGCTTTGAATACCGCTCCGATTACCTTGGCAGAATGCAAAGCATGAAGTACCCCGACGGAGAAACAATAACTTACTCTTACGACAAAGGCGGACAGCTGAGGGGCGTTAGCGGAGTAAAGACTACAAACAAAGGAAAGGCAGAATACTCCTATGTCGATAAAATCCTATATGACGAACACGCACAGCGAGTCTACATCAAATACGGAAACGGAGTAGAAACAAGATACAAATACGATGAAAAACGGCGTTGGTTAGATACAATAGAAACAAAGAATAACCAGACTCAAGACGTTTTCCAAAAAATAAAATATAACTTTGATGCAGTAGGAAACGTCCTAGGCTATAATAATGACGCAAGCACTTACGAAACAAAACAGGAATATAAATACGATAATCTTTACCAGCTTATAAACGTAGAAGGAACAAGTAACCAATACAAAACCAAAAAAAGCTTTGGATCAACCCCTGTAAGCATTGCAAAATATAAACAAACCTTTGCCTTTGATGGCATAGGAAACATGAAAGAAAAACTAAGCACCACAAACATACCCGGTGCACAAGGAAACTCTTACCCCAAAGCTGAACTTGACTATAGTTTAAATTACGAGTATGACCCTGCCTATGCACACCGCCTAATAAGAGCAGGTAACCGTTATTACCGCTATGACGCAAACGGCAACATAACAGCCGAAAAAGACGGTCCATTCACAGACGAAGAAGAGTTTGTATTTACATACTCATACTTTGAAAATGAAGACGTATACGGTGCCGACTACGGCTTCGGTCTTGACGCTCCTAAAGAAACCGAGCAAACAAACCCGCAAGACCTATTTGCCTACAGGCGTAACTACACTTGGAACGAGCGCAACCTCTTAACCAAATCAAGCGACAGAAACTACACAGTACACTACCGCTACGGCGAAGACGGACAGAGAGCTCTTAAATACACAGACGAGGGAAGAAGTGAAACGCTTTATTTTAATAATTTCTTTACGATACATATCCCGACACAAGACCAAAATAACCCGCAAGGCTTAAGATTACACAAACACATCTTTGTGGGTAACAGCCGCCTTGTAACAGCGATGACACATACGGATAATCATGGAGATAACGACGAACAAAAGGCAAAGAGATACTACTACCACAGTGATCACCTTGGTAGTACACAATTCGTAACCGACTGGCGAGGTAAACAATATGAACACATAGAGTACACGCCGTATGGCGAACTCTGGATTGAAGAAGTCGCTGCGGGGTTGGACAAGTTACCTTTCCGCTTCACGGGTAAGGAGCTTGACGAGGAGACAGGTTTATACTACTATGGAGCGAGGTATCTTGACCCGAAATATTCGAGGTGGCTGAGTGGCGATCCGGCGTTAGGGGAGTATATACCTTCTCCTGGGACAGAACCGAATAAACTTGCCGGTGTGGGTGGAGTATATAATACGATAAATTTACATGTGTATCATTATGCAGGCAACAATCCGGTAAAGTATACCGATCCGGATGGAAAAATATTAAGAATTGCTGGAAGCAACAGTTATAAAAATCAAGTGATGAGTGTATTAAAAAAGCTTGATCCTAATGTAAAGATAAATATGAGAACAGGAATAGTAACGACTAGCAGTACTAATAATTCTGCTGGAGCAAAATTGATACGAAATTTGCAGGTCAGTAAAAATACAGTCACAATAATGAATGATAGTTCAATAGGTACAGCACCAAAATCTAGAGAAAAAGCTGAGACTCCAGGTATAGGTTCAGATTCAATTGTTTATTTTTCAATTAATGTAAAATTGAGTAATGATTATTTTATAAGAGACGAAAATGGAAATATAGAAAAAGCTAAACATACTCCAGCAGAAATTGTACTTGGACATGAACTTATTCATGGATTACATTATGCGGATGGAACTGGAGATAATAGCACCGATGACTATACATTTATTACTTCAGGATTTCAAGATGGTAAATATAAGTCTGGAGAGGTCGTATTTAAGGGTGGTTTATTCCATGATAAATATCCGCGAGAAGAAGCTAGAACGATAGGTGTTGGAGAATTTTCTAATGATCCAATAACAGAAAATGCATTAAGGAGGCAATTGAAGTATAATGAAAGGCTTACACATTAATAATAAAATATTTATGCTAAATTGTTTATTTTTATTATCTATTTTTTGTTTTGCAGAAGAAAATACTGAAAAACGTCTTGAAAAGAACATTGATAGAATAACAATTGAAAACTATTTTTTGGAAAATATTTCAAAAAAAGATAATGCAACTATTCCTGTTATTATTGTTTATTGTTATGATGGTTATTATTTTTTATATGAAACAAAGATGAAATATGAGGTAATAGATACTAAAAGATATTTTTTTGATTATAAAGTTGATAAAAATATCAACAAGTTATCTACAGATATAGCCGATAAAAATATGAGCCTTGATGATTTTATTAATAAATATTTAATAAAAAATGATGATAACAGCTATAGTATATCTTATAAAAATTATGATATATTTACACCTAAAGATGAATTTTTATCTCCTATATTTTTTGCTGCCCAATACAATTATGACTTTTTAATTTTAATTGAACACGGGTATTCTACAACAATAACATTATATTTACCCAATAGTTATGAATATGTTAAAAAAGAGTATAATATTTTTTAAATTAGAATTGGAATAACAAATATTATTATAAAATAGGAAAATTTGGATGAAAAAATGAAGGTTTATGATCATGTCATAAAAAAATGTAAACAATTAAAGTAATATGTTGCATCACAGACAGAAGAAAAAAATAGAAGACTTGGATGTAAAAGAAAAGAAAATGATGAAAGCCCCTTTTTATTTGTATCTACAACTTGGCCATTTTATCTCTCGGACAGCGATTGAAGCGGAAATCCTTTTTGAGGTTTGTTTAATCAAAAAGCAAGCTCTGACCGGAGGGAAGAGCCTTGCCCGTGAAAACAAATACAGCAAAAAGATTGGAGCGGAAAGCGTGGTGCTGCATTTTGTTTTCTTCATGATAATAATAAACAAAATGCAGCAGTCCGCCAAAACAAAACTATTACTAAACAGCCCCACTGACATGCCTTTTGGAAATAGGTGGAGCAGATACAAGGAGCCTAGTAAAAATAAAGCGGAGGCGTATCGGGTATACGTCGAGCATTTATTTTTACGTAGCGACGCAGGAGATGCCCGCATATTTTCAAAAGATGATGAACACGCACAAAGAGTGTATATAAAGTACGGAAACGGAGTAGAAACAAGATACAAATACGATGAGAAGCGGCGTTGGTTAGATACAATAGAAACAAAGAATAACCAAACTCAAGACGTCTTTCAAAAAATAAAGTACTCATTCGACCCTGTAGGAAACGTCCTAGGCTATAATAATGATGCAAGTACTTATGAAACAAAACAAACATACTCTTACGATAATCTTTATCAGCTTATAAGCGTAGAAGGAACAAGTAACCAATACAAGGCTAAAAAAAGCTTTGGAGCAACACCTGTAAGCATTGCAAAATATAAACAAACCTTTGCCTTTGATGGCATAGGAAACATGAAAGAAAAGATAAGCACCACAAACATACCTGGTGCACAAGGAAACTCTTACCCCAAAGCTGAACTTGATTATAGCTTAAATTACGAGTATGACCCTGCCTACGCACACCGTTTAATAAAAGCCGGCAACCGTTACTACCGCTATGACGCAAACGGCAACATAACAGCCGAAAAAGACGGTCCATTCACAGACGAAGAAGAGTTTGTATTTACATACTCATACTTTGAAAATGAAGACGTATACGGTGCCGACTACGGATTTGGTCTTGACGCACCTAAAGAAACGGAACAAGCAAACCCTCAAGACCTATTTGCCTACAGGCGTAATTACACATGGAACGAGCGAAACCTCTTAACCAAATCAAGCGACAGAAACTACACAGTCCACTACCGCTACGGAGAAGACGGACAGCGAGCCCTAAAATACACAGACGAGGGAAGAAGTGAAGCCTTATACTTTAATAACTGAACCGTTATCATAAAAGTGCAGACCTAAAAACCCGAAAAATAAAGGAAGGGAAGATATGGTCAAGTACAATAAAGAATTTAAGGAACAGGCACTGCTATTGTCAGATGAGATAGGAGTGAAAAAGGCAGCCGAACAGCTGGGACTCAGTTATTACACGATTGCAGAGTGGAGGAAGGTGAGAAGCCGAAAGGCGAAGGAAGAGAGAATCGCATCGGACAAAACACCGTTAAACGAGAGAGAGCTTGCCATGCAGCGAGAAATACAGGAGCTGAAAAAAGCAAACGAAATACTCAAGGACGCTCTCGGTTTTTTCGTCGTAGACCGGAAGAAGTAAGTACGCAAGGGTTATTCAGCTACATTTTGGAAAATGCAAAAGAGAAAATGTGGTCAATTGTAAAGCTGTGTAGAACCCTAAAGGTGAGCGAAACGGGTTTTTACAAGTGGAAACGGAACCGTACAAAGATGAAACGCTGGCAACTTCTTCTGGTCGAAATACACAAGATTCTTTCACAAGATCCTGAAAACGATAATTATGGAATACAGAGAATGCGATTAGCACTTGAGCAGCGAGGCATAAAAGTTTCTCGCTCGACTATAATCAGAGCGATGAGGAAGGGGAATCTGCTTCATAAGAGCAGAAGAAGCCCTGATGGACTTACCAAAGCCGACAGAAAGGCGCAAAGGCCTGAAAATCTTCTTAAAGGGGACTTTAGCGCAGACGCTCCTAACAAGAAATGGCTGACCGATATAACGCAGGTTCCGTGCAAAGATGGAAAGCTGTATATTGCACCGATGATGGACTGCTTTGCAGGAGAGATAATCGCAGTAGCGATGGACGACAACATGAAAAAAGAGCTTTGTATAAAAGCTCTAAAGGAGGCATATGAATTAAGAAAGTTTACTGATGGGCTCATACATCACAGTGATGCTTACTCAATACACGAGTGAGGCGTACAAACTTGAGTTGGCTCGCCGTCATGCAATTCAAAGCATGAGCGGTGTGGGAAAATGTTATGATAATGCGAGAATGGAATCCTTTTTTGCGACACTCAAGAAGGAGAAGCTATACCGCATAGATACAACAAAATTGAAAAGGGAAGAAGTAAAGAAAATCGTCTGGAGGTTTATTGTCTACTACAACCGACGAAGGATTACCACAATGAATCCGAAAGGTTATCCTCCTGCGATTTATCGGGAACTGTTTGAAACCGGTTTATCAAAACCGGCAGCTTAAACTATATTTTAGGGAATTTAGGGTATGCACTATTATTGACTTTTTCAAACTTCTTTACGATACACATACCGACGCAAGACCAAAACAACCCTCAAGGCTTAAGAGTATACAAACACATATTCGTAGGTAACTCAAGGCTTGTAACTGCAATGACGCACACGGATAACAATGGAGACAACGATGAGCAAAAGGCAAAGCGGTACTACTATCATTCAGACCACCTTGGAAGTGCACAATTTGTAACCGACTGGAAAGGCAGGCAGTACGAGCATATTGAATACACGCCGTATGGCGAACTCTGGGTTGAAGAAGTTGCTGCGGGGTTGGACAAGTTACCTTTCCGCTTTACGGGTAAGGAGCTTGACGAAGAGACCGGGCTGTATTATTACGGGGCGAGGTACTTAGACCCTAAATACAGTAGATGGTTGAGCGGGGATCCGGCGTTAAATGATTATATACCCAAAGCACCGATAAACGATGAGGCGAAGAAGCATAATGAGAACTTGCCGGGAATGGGAGGCGTGTTTAATACCGTCAATCTTCACGTGTACCATTATGCTGGGAATAATCCGGTGAAGTATACCGATCCGGATGGGAATGCATCAATTCTTATGCGACAGATAGATGCTGGATTAAATGCAAAATATGATTCGGGACATGCTCTTGGGAAATATTTTGATTTTGCAAAGCATTCATTAATTGATTATGGCAGTTTAAAGTCATTTAGAGATTCGTATGGACTAATTCATCAACTAGGAAAAAAATTAGGAATATTAAAGAGAGAAGTAACAAAAAATGATGAATATATCATAAAATATACAAATATGGATGATAACATTACTAAGCAAGCTGTTGAAAATGTTTTGGATATGAAAAGGTTTGGAGTGAGACTAGAAGATGGAAGACATAATAATGACAATGCAAAACAAAAATATAAAATTCTGATAAATGATTGTAATGCATTTACAAGAACTGTATTCAAAGAATACAAAAAATTATGGAAAGAAAATTGGAAAAAAGAGAATAATTCTACTAGTAGATATCAGGCATGGAAAGCGTGGAGAAGACATTATAAAGAAATTTCTGCCAGACGCAATGAAGAAATTCAAATTAAACATTAAAGGAGATATTGTAACATGAAAAAAATACTATTTTTTGTAATTTTATTATTATCTTTTCACCTATTGCAGCTATTTTGCTATGGTTGTGTTGAAATAGAAATGGATGATAATAATAAAAAACGAATAGAAAATTTTATGTCAAATTTTTATACAAGAATCTTTGATTTATCTGCTGAAGAATATGAAGATATTTTTTATAAAAAATTAGTCTCTATTTCTTTTTGTTATGATGGCGTTAATGGGGGTGGTGCTGTATTTAAAAAATTTTTAGATTGTACCGCTTTACCTGAAAATAAAAAAACTAATGAAATAGAACAGCCTTTAGAGCAAATTTTTTTATTTGGTAATGGAAAGAATGCTCGAGAGTTTATAAAGCAGTTTGAAAATATTGATATGTTTATAGAAAAAAATAAAGCAAAAATAGTATGGTTTTCAGGATTTGATGTAGGAGTTGCAGCTTTTGATATCCCCAATGAAAATTGCTGTAGCTTTGATCAAGATTTGCTTTTGGTAATTAACAAAGAAAGGTTTAATGTAAAGGCAACTGCTCTATTATATGTTGATGAGGAAAATATTTTTTTGGCATATATTTTTTTTGAAATAAAAAACTTGGAGGAAAAATCAAAAACTATTTAGTTAAAATAGCTAAGTGTTAAAAATATTATGAAACCAAAACCTTGCATTTTTCCAAAGCCCAACTATCTCTTTCGGACAGCGATTGAAGCAGAAATCCTTTTTGCGGTGTGTTTAAACAAAAAGCAAGCTCTGACCGGAGGAAAGAGCCTTGCCTGTGAAGATAAATACAGCAAAAAGATTGGAGCGGTATTGGTGCAGCAAGCCGATAGGCGCAGCTTCGAAGCAAGCGCGATGCCGGTATTTGTGTACTTTTACATAATTATGATAGTACACAAGTGTCAGCAGTCCGCCGCTCAAAGCTGCTTAGGCACCTTTGAGCTTCGAGTTTTGCCATTCGGCAAAATATCGGGGATTAAACTTTTAAATTTACTAAGTAACTCCACTGACAGGACTTTTGAAAATAGGCGGAGCAGATACAAGGAGTTAGGCAAAAAAGTACCGCAGGCGTATCGGGTATACGTCGAGGACACTTTTTTGCCGTGCGACGCAGGAGATGCCCGTATATTTTCAAAAGAGATGACGCACACCGATAACCAAGGCGACAACGACGAACAAAAGGCAAAGAGATACTACTACCACAGCGATCACTTAGGAAGCGCACAATTCTTAACCGACTGGCGAGGTAAACAATATGAACACATAGAGTACACGCCGTATGGCGAACTCTGGATTGAAGAAGTCGCTGCGGGGTTGGACAAGTTACCTTTCCGCTTCACGGGTAAGGAGCTTGACGAGGAGACCGGACTGTACTATTATGGTGCTAGATATCTTGATCCTAAGTATAGTAGGTGGTTGTCAGGGGATCCGGCACTGGGTGAGTATATTCCGCAAGCTCCGGTAAATGACGAAGCTAAAAAGCACAATGAAAACCTGCCGGGCATGGGAGGCGTGTTTAATGTTGTAAACTTGCATGTGTATCATTATGCTGGAAATAATCCTGTTAAGTATACTGATCCGGATGGTAGAGAAACTAAGCAGTCTGGTAAAGGCACTATTGATGAACCCTTTATTCAAATAACTGTAACTAATGCAGAAACTGATGCATATAAGTATACTACTACTATAAATTATACAAGTTATATGGATAATGGAAAGATTTTTGAACAGTATTCCATCAATTCTTCTTTTTTGATTAAGGATACTGAAGCCGGTACAAAATTGGCTAATGACATGAATGTAGGAATAGATATGGGTTATACTTTAATTTCATCCATATTAATTGCTTTTACAATGAAACAAATTGATGGCAATAATATAGCGAAAATTATAAATGGTATTTTGGCAGGAATTAGTTCATATACAGGTTCTAAATATGTGTTTAAATATGAATCAGGAATGAAAATAGAAACAAATACAGAGTTAGAAGTTGTAAGTGATAGTTCTGGTGTGATAAATTCTGGGAATCGAACTACCAATGTATATAAACGTGAAAGAGAAGATAGTGATGGTAAGCCAATTATTACATGTACGGAAAATTTAAATTATTGATGAGGTATTTATGGAAATATTGTTAGTTCTAATAAATTGTAGTTTATTGATTTTTACTTTTTTTTTCTTAGGTAGATGGTTAATACGTCCGTTTAATAACAAATACTTGTATATATATGATCCTGATACAGATTTCAGAGAGCGAATATATAAAATTAAAGAAATTTCTGAATTTATTTTGAGATTCATAGCATGTTATTTAATTGTTTCTTTAGGAACCAAATTAATAACATATGTTTGTATGATAATTTTAGGATTTATTTCTGGGCTTTTGATTGAAGAAGATAGAGGAAAAAAGAAAAAAGGTTGGTTTTAGAATTATGAAATTCAATTGCAATTGGAAATTACCCATCAACTTCATTTCTCAGTCCGCCAAAAGAAAGTTATTACTAAACCTCCCCACTGACCGGCCTTTTGAAAATAGGCGGAGCAGATACAAGGAGTTAGGCAAAAAAGTACCGCAGGCGTATCGGGTATACGTCGAGGACACTTTTTTGCCGTGCGACGCAGGAGATGCCCGCATATTTTCAAAAGAGGAGACAGGGCTGTATTACTATGGAGCGAGGTATCTTGACCCGAAATATTCGAGGTGGCTGTCAGGCGACCCGGCACTAAATGATTACATACCAAAAGCTCCAATCAACGATGAGGCTAAAAAGCATAATGAAAACTTGCCGGGACTTGGCGGTGTGTTTAATGTTGTAAACCTTCATGTTTATCATTATGCGGGCAACAATCCGGTGAAGTATATTGATCCGGATGGAAGATTACAAAAAAATTCTGATGGAGGTATAGAAAAGACCTATGTTGGAAGGTTAAAAAAAACATTTGGCGAGTCTAGTACAATGTATGAATATGATGTTTTCCTTTTGTATACAGATAAAGGTTCCATGATTTTGGGATTTGTTCCAGTCAAAAATACAAAAAAATCAGACATAGGCGGCGAAGTATTTGCAAATAAAGAATATATATTGTTTCCCAATAATGTATCACATGATGGTTATGAAGAGATTTCGGCAGCTATTGGAGCTTCAATGAGTAAAACGGCAAATTTGAATACTCTTTTACAAGATGAGTGCACTGAAATAAATAAAAATGACGTTCGTAAAGGAGATTTGATTGTTCAAAATTTTAAAATAAATGATGAATATGAATCATTATTATTTGCAGAAGTTTCCGATGTGAAGAAAAATATTTTTGGAACAGCAATATATTATGAACGAAATGGACAGACATACAAATTTAGTGAAAAAAATTTTATGGGGGAAATTATATTTTGGCGGAAAAATGAAGAATAAAATATTTTTATTTTTTTTTATTATTTTTATATCTTTTTTCTCTTGTAAAAAAGAAAAATGTAGTGTATGGGTTTGTTCCGATAGTTTGCAGGACGAAAAGATATATATGGAGCTAACAAATGAGAATAAAGTTATTCTAACTAGTGTTTCAAATTTATATTTATTGTTTTCTCAAAAAGAAAACATCCATAATTATGGAAATATTGAACAGGTAAATACTGATAAATTTTTTGGTGAGTATTTTGAATCACAAAAAATGATTAAGTTTATTGATTCAAAAAAATGCTATAATGTTTATATTATATACATGAACCACGATGTATTAGATTTATTCTTTGAAAATGGAATGATACTTCATTTTAAGAGAATAACTAAAAATTAATTGTCATTGTTTTTATAAAGAGAAGATGTTTATGGGAAATAAAGTAATAATAGGAGAAACCTATGAAAAAGAAAAGACATAAATAAAGGGTGATCTAGGTAATGTTAAAAAATCTTATAAAAACAAAACTTTGCATTTATCCAAAGCCTAGTTATCTCTTTCGGACAGCGATTGAAGCAAAACTTGCAAAAAATCAAGCTTTGTTGTGCATATCCATATTAAAAAAATATGGTGAAGGCAACGTGCATTTAGGTGATAGCAATGCAAAAGGTACTAGAGGTTTTTTTGCTCTGAATGATAATACGAATGTTTTTTTTCATAGTCCTGAACAAGGTGTTATTCTATATTCTAAGATTCCTGTACCTGATTCAAAGCCATCAAATGTTAGAGCCTTAGCTGTTACAGGACTGGCTCTATATGGCATATATAAAATTCTAAGGACAGCTGCCACAGCAGCAGTGTGTCCTCCTTTAGCAGTGGTGTCTGCTGTTGCACCATAATTTATGGAGGAATATTGAAATGAAAATACCAAGCATATTATTCGGATCATATAACGAAGTTGTAAAAAGATTAAGGCCGTTGAAAAATCATAATATAGTTTTTATGAAGAATTTTATAAAAAAAATACAAGCTCCGGATAAAATGATGGAAGTTACGGAAGATACGCCAATCGTAATGGTTGATGGATATACTACACGTGCAGTACCGAATGCGTTTTTTCCATCAGTTTTAAGTGATTATATTTTATATGAAGAAGTTTATACATCGGATGTGGTGTCGTGGTATATGAAAAAAGCAGTAGAAAATTCATGGTTGATATTGACTGCAGTAGCAAATTCTTACTCTGTAATACGTTTGTATCATCATTTTCATAATAAATTTCAAATACGGTTATTAAATGCTCTTGAAAAATATTGGGATGAACTTGTTAGTGTGGGATTCTGTTATTATAATGATGTTTTGGATGTCAGTCGACAACAAAAACGATTGTTTTTTGAAAATAATTTTGCATTATTAAAAATGTCAAGTATGGTTATGCATATTAGTGATGTGGAGCACATAATAGAAAATTGGAAGAAATTTAAAAGAAATAAACCGGTCATTCCATTTACTGAAAGTTCGCCTTTAGAAGAAGAACAAAAAAAAATAATGATTCAAATAATTAACTCAGGTGCATTAAAAAAAATGTCTAAAGAGCAGTTAGATGCTTTTAAAAAACTATACATGGATTATTTTAAAACACATTTGCCGGATGATGTGCTTACATGAGAAAAATATTATGAAAATAAAGCCTTATTTGTATTCACAGCCAAACCATCTCCCCAGGACAGCGATTGAAAGGGAGCAAAAGCAATTTATAAAAATTGCTTTTGCTGTACATCTTTCCGCAGTAATTTCTGCGGAAAGATACCGAAGCGAAAGCGGAGCCCTGAAAAGAGCTGTATCATCAACATCCGTACTTCCTTGTACGGATATTGATAGCAAGTTTTGCTTATGCAAAACTTGCAAGCTTGAACCATCGCCGTCCATGGCGGAGTTGATAGTCGTTTATTTTTATATTTTGTGCAATATTAAGAAAGGTTTGGGATTCTTAAGGGCAGAGCCCTTAAGCAGCAATTTTGAAGATAGGAGGGGTTATAGGGGAGGGAAGAAAGTTTTATCTGACAAAAGTGTCTTCCCTCCCCTAAAGACAGCACCGATAAATGACGAAGCAAAAAAGCATAATGAAAACTTGCCGGGAATGGGAGGGGTGTATAATGTTGTAAACCTTCATGTGTATCACTATGCAGGGAATAATCCGGTGAAGTATACTGATCCGGATGGAAGACTCATTTTAATGCTAGGACTTTCAAACACAGCTGGTGCAGGTACTGGTGTATCAAATAATACAGGTGTATTTATATCAATTCCTTTAAACGGAAAAGATATTTCTGTTGGATCATATACTATATATCAGACCGGGGCTTATGTAGGCTTAGGCGTTTCATCTGGAATTGAATTTACTGTTGCTCCTTTTGCTGAGGAATTTAGTGATATAGAAAGTTTTTCATTAGTTGGAGGAGGAAGTTTTAGTTTTTGGGGCACTGCAGGTGCTGGATTAGAAGTTGGCTATAACCCTACTGCAAAAACTTTTTCAGAAAAGATTCAAAGTATCACCATTGCAGGTGCTTTTTCTATCGGTATTCCTGGAGGTTCACCTGGTGAAGCTCATACATGGATGGCCTATACACAAAAAACTTCTGAACTAAATATTAGCAAATCCTACAGAGAAATAAAACAGATTTACAAAGATATTCAAAAATTTTTAAAAAATAAAGATATTGATGGATTACTAAATTATCTTAAAGATAAAAATTTATTACCTCTGGAGGTGTAAAAATGGAAGAAGTAAAAATTATAGAAGGAATTGTAATTATGATTTTTATATTTCCAGGGCTCGCCACAATAGTGATGATGGTTCTTGCCATTTTTGTTCAGATCTCTTTTCATCGTAGTGGCCTTGCTGTTTCATTTTATGAAGAGGCTACAAAAGAAAATGTATTTTTTTCCAAAAACGCTGTATACAATGACGGTCTTCTATCATCTTCGTGGGATAGAACTAGATTTATTATAAGATGGTGCTTAAAACTGGAATATGCAAAAGAGGATTCAATACAAATAAAATCGATAAAACGAAAATTTTTTATTTTGAATATGATGCAGTTGCTCTGTTTTCCATTATCTTTATTATGGATTTTGTTATGCTTAATTACAATAGTTTTAACTTTTTTTCTTGTTTAAAGGGATATATAAACATTGTGAAATTTATAGTTATAGTTTAAAAAATATATATGAAGTATAATAAACTATGAATGAAAAAGTCAATAATAGTGCATACCCTAAATTCCCTAAAATATAGTTTAAGCTGCCGGTTTTGATAAACCGGTTTCAAACAGTTCCCGATAAATCGCAGGAGGATAACCTTTCGGATTCATTGTGGTAATCCTTCGTCGGTTGTAGTAGACAATAAACCTCCAGACGATTTTCTTTACTTCTTCCCTTTTCAATTTTGTTGTATCTATGCGGTATAGCTTCTCCTTCTTGAGTGTCGCAAAAAAGGATTCCATTCTCGCATTATCATAACATTTTCCCACACCGCTCATGCTTTGAATTGCATGACGGCGAGCCAACTCAAGTTTGTACGCCTCACTCGTGTATTGAGTAAGCATCACTGTGATGTATGAGCCCATCAGCCGGCTTTCTTAATTCATATGCCTCCTTTAGAGCTTTTATACAAAGCTCTTTTTTCATGTTGTCGTCCATCGCTACTGCGATTATCTCTCCTGCAAAGCAGTCCATCATCGGTGCAATATACAGCTTTCCATCTTTGCACGGAACCTGCGTTATATCGGTCAGCCATTTCTTGTTAGGAGCATCTGCGCTAAAGTCCCCTTTAAGAAGATTTTCAGGCCTTTGCGCCTTTCTGTCGGCTTTGGTAAGTCCATCAGGGCTTCTTCTGCTCTTATGAAGCAGATTCCCCTTCCTCATCGCTCTGATTATAGTCGAGCGAGAAACTTTTATGCCTCGCTGCTCAAGTGCTAATCGCATTCTCTGTATTCCATAATTATCGTTTTCAGGATCTTGTGAAAGAATCTTGTGTATTTCGACCAGAAGAAGTTGCCAGCGTTTCATCTTTGTACGGTTCCGTTTCCACTTGTAAAAACCCGTTTCGCTCACCTTTAGGGTTCTACACAGCTTTACAATTGACCACATTTTCTCTTTTGCATTTTCCAAAATGTAGCTGAATAACCCTTGCGTACTTACTTCTTCCGGTCTACGACGAAAAAACCGAGAGCGTCCTTGAGTATTTCGTTTGCTTTTTTCAGCTCCTGTATTTCTCGCTGCATGGCAAGCTCTCTCTCGTTTAACGGTGTTTTGTCCGATGCGATTCTCTCTTCCTTCGCCTTTCGGGTTCTCACCTTCCTCCACTCTGCAATCGTGTAATAACTGAGTCCCAGCTGTTCGGCTGCCTTTTTCACTCCTATCTCATCTGACAATAGCAGTGCCTGTTCCTTAAATTCTTTATTGTACTTGACCATATCTTCCCTTCCTTTATTTTTCGGGTTTTTAGGTCTGCACTTTTATGATAACGGTTCAGAAAGCAAAACTTAGCATTTATCCGCAACCCAACCATCTCCCCCGGACAGCGATTGCAAGGGAGCAAAAGCAATTTATAAAAATTGCTTTTGCTGTACATCTTTCCGCAGTAATTTCTGCGGAAAGATACCGAAGCGATAGCGGAGCCCTGAAAAGCGCGGTGCTGACACTTGTGTACTTTTACATAATTATGATAGTACACAAGTGTCAGCAGTCCGCCGCTCAAAGCTGCTTAGGCACCTTTGAGCTTCGAGTTTTGCCATTCGTCAAAACATCGGGAACTAAACTTTTAAATTTACTAAACCTCCTCACTGACAGGACTTTTGAAAATAGGCCGATAAAAAAAGTACGTCCTTGTACCTTTTTCATCTCAGAGTTTTGCATACGCAAAACTCTCAAAGCTAAAACCACCGCCATCCGTGGCGGGGAAAGAGTATATGTCGAGCTCATTTTGCGCAGCGACGCAGGAGATGCCCGCCGTTTCAAAAGAGCTTGACGAAGAAACAAGACTGTATTATTATGCCCGAGATTGTTTAATGGAGAAGAATTATGAAAACTGTATATCGTAAATCACTTATACTTAGATGTTTATTTTTTTTAACACTTATTTTTTTTCTTTATGCTGCAATTATTACGATTTTGACTCAAGAAGATATAAGCATATCCATATGGATAGTTATGATGACGATTATATCTATTAATGCATGGGCTTTGATAGATTATGTATTTTCGAAGATAGAATTTCAAGAAGATGTGTTTACATATAAAAAAGTATTTATTAGAGTTGTTATTAGAAAAGATGAAGTAGATTTTGCACGAAGTCTTTGTGATGCAGATATAATAAAAAATAAATATATTATTTATAAAAAAAATGGAGATAAAATAAAATTGAAAGGCGGTCTCGATGGATTTTCGATGAAAACGAAAATGGATTTACTCGCAGATCTTCTAGTTTTTTTTAGGAAAAAGATATAGCAACGGATGAATACGTGAAAGGCGGCTGTAGTAAATCCGTTAATTTTTATATGCAACTTGAGGTAACTATAAAAAAATTGATAAAAACAAATTCAAAGCAAATATTGTACTCAATTTACTTGTTTATTTTGAATCAAAATTTTGCTTTTTTAAGTATGTCAATAAAGCACTTATAAAAATACTCCAAAGAGCTTAAACTAAAACATTCTTTAGGGCTATGATAGTGCCATGCGTTGGAACCTATCGAAACTATATCCATATTATCAATTTTGCTGTCAAAAAAGCTGCATTCAAGACCTGCATGTATAGCTAAAAAATGAACATTCTTTCCGCCTCTTTCTTCATACACCTCTTTGATCAGTTGTCCGAGTTTTGAATTACTTTTATATTCCCAGCCGGGATAAGAGCCCCACACGTTATAAGGCATATTATAAGAGTTTGCAATTTTTTTTAGTTTTTTTATTATATATTGTTTTTGAGATTCATAGCCTGCTCTGACATCGGTAATAACTATAATCTGGGAATCATTGATATATATTTCTCCTAAATTGCAAGAACAATCAACAAAATTTTCAAAACCGTTACTCATTATTTGAATTTCCGAAGGTGATGTCAGAATGTAATCTTTTAAATCGGAAAAAATTTCACGTTTTATACATGAGCTGTCTTTATTTGAGTTTTCAACCATAGTAATCTTTATGCTGTCTTTAATGGCGGGAAATTCTTTTTGCAGGATGGAGTTAAATTTGCAAACTTCATCTTCCAAGTTTTTTAAGTCTTTTTTTGCAACCATCAAAGATACATTGCTTGTTCTTGGAATTGCAAGTCTGAAATTTCCGCCTTTTATATCTTGTAAATAAAAATCTATATTTTCAAGCTCATCTAAAAATCGGAATAGCAATATATTGCTGTTTCCTTTTCCCCTGTGTATATCTTCTCCCGAATGTCCTCCCTCCAACCCTGATAGCTTTATATCATAGCATTTATAATTTTCATCTACTTTAATTTTTTCTATTTTTTTATTAGCTGTAAATGTAATTCCTCCGGCGGCTGAAATTACTATTTCGTTATCGCAGCAATGATCTAAATTTATCAAAAATCGGCTTTTTAATTTACTCATATCGAAGTTTCCTACTCCGGAAAAATCCTCTTCTTCAGCACTTGTAAATACTGCTTCAATTTCCGGATGTGAAATGGTGTTATCGGCAAGCACCGAAAGTATGATACTTACTCCAAGTCCGTCATCGGCTCCCAGCGTTGTCGTTTCCCTCGTAGAAACAATATCTCCGTCTATGTAGTATTTAATCGGATCTTTAAAAAAATCGTGATTTATTCCTTCGGCTTTTTCGCATACCATATCGGTATGAGCTTGGAGTGCTATTGGTTTGCAATTTTCATATCCCTTTGTTGCCGGTTTTTTCATAAAAACGTTTTTAAAGTTATCTTTTTCAACATAGATATTTCTTTGTTTTGCCCAATCATACAAATAATCCCTTATCCTTTCTTCATGAAAACTCGGTCTTGGAATTTTGCATATTGCTTCGAATTCTTTTAACACATCTTGCATATTTTACCTCCTATACCCTTTAGTGTTTTATTGTGTATCTTGTATTTCCTTTTTGTCGGGAATAGATACACCCATGAGTTCTAATGTTTCTACCAGAAAATTCATAAATTCTTTTGAATGTTTTTGTATATCTATATTTCTATCTATAATTACTTTGTATAGATAGTATGCATGTACCTTTGTAACAGTATGTATGAGAAAATCCGTATTTTTTTGAGACAGTATACCTTGACTCACTATGGCTTTTGTTATTTCAATATCACGCCGGATTATATTGCCTTCTTTAAGCATATTGTCTATATCGTCATGATATTTTTCACCCAATTCTTCGGGAAAAATTTCGTAATAATCGGCTATTATTTTGGGGAGTTTTTCCGAATAGATTCCATAGAACATATTAAAATAAATATCGGGATTTTTAAATGAAAAACCGTTAAAAACTTCGTATACTCTAATATATTTTAAGACGGGATCGCTTATAGGTTTGGTTTTTACTTTAAGTTCTGCTATATAATCTTTTAAATAGCCTAGAGAAGCATATAAAAGGAGGATATCCAGATTTTCAAAGTAATTATAAAGGGTCGCCGTATTATAACCTATTTTTTCTGCAATTTTTCTTATGCTGACTTTTTCTATTCCTAATTCGTTTATTAAGGTTTTTGTTACAGCGATGTATTCAGTCATAAGTTGTTTTTTCCTTTCTTTCATATCTAACATTTCCTTTTAAAATTTAAAATAATTTGCTTGACAAATTTTATAACCGCGGTTATAATTATAACATAATCGCGATTATAAATCAAGTTAAGGAGTTCGTTTATGGATTTAAAAGTTAAACGGTTTAAGCTAAAAGCACCCGATGCGATTGTTCTCATTCTGGTTTTGCTCATCCTTGCATCGATTTTTACGTATGTTCTTCCTACAGGAGAATATACCCGTGTGTTGGATTCGGCTAAGGGGGTAAATGTAGTTGACCCTTACAGCTATCATCCTATTGAAAGGAATCCTGTTTCATTTTGGGGTATTTTACAGGCAGTCCCCAGAGGGCTAAATGAGTCAGCCGAAATAATTAACTTTTTGTTGATAATTGGAGGTATTTTCGGCATTTTAAAAGGAACAGGAGCTCTTGATTCTGTGTTGAAGATGGCTATGGTAAAACTTAAAGGCAGGGAAAGACTTATTATTCCGGTTATTCTTATATTTTGGGGATTGGGCGGAGCTATAATAGGAAATTTTGAAGAGTGTTTGGCTTTTTTACCTTTGCATATAACGCTTTGTCTTGCCCTAGGATTTGATTCAATTACAGGTGTTGCACTGGGTATGTGCGGTGTAGGTGTCGGTTACATAGGAGCTATTTTAAATCCTTTTACCATCATTACGGCACAAAAAATAGCGGATGTTCCTATATTGAGCGGTATCGAGCTTAGGATAGTTTCTTTTATTGTTCTTATGGCGATAACGATAGTATACATATACATTTATGCAGGAAAAATTCAAAAAAATCCTAAATTAAGTCCTATGTATGAGCAAGATTTGAAAAGTCCTTATCGGGAAAACGATTTATTATCGAAAGATATTGTATTTACTCTTAAGCAAAAACTTTCTTTGGCAATCTTTGTTTTAGGGATTGTTGTTCTTGTTTATGGGGTTGTAGTGCATCATTTCTATTTGACCGAAATTGCGGCCGTCTTTGTCGGAACCGGTATTATTTGCGGTTTGGTAGGCGGGCTTAGTTTAAATGAGACAGTACGTCATTTTGTAAAAGGTGCGGAAAATCTTGTTTATGCTGCCATTTGTGTAGGCTTTGCAAGAGCTATAACCGTTATAATGATGGACGGAAAAATTTTGGATGTTATAGTCCACAGCTTTTCAAATATGGTTCAGGGGCTGCCGTTGCAAATCAGTGCTGTCGGAATGTTTGTATTACAGTCGTTTATAAATATTTTTATTCCTTCAGGAACAGGTCAGGCGGTTATAAGTATGCCTATAATGACTCCTTTGGCGGATGTCATAGGTCTGACGCGGCAGACTGCCGTATTGGCATTTCAGTTCGGCGACGGTATTACGAATTTGTTTACGCCTACTGCAGGCGATCTTATGGCGGCTATAGCTATAGGAGGTATATCGTACGGCAAATGGTTTAAATGGTTTTGGAAGCTTATGGGGCTTTGGTATATCGCTTGTTCCGTAATTCTAATAATAGCTACAATTATCGGGTACGGTCCCGTATAAAAAATTGCTAATTATTGTATGCCGTATAAATTGGTTGTAACCGTTAAGCGGCATATTTGTTCAAACATCAACGGCATCGATAAACTTTTTTAAGGTTAACGATGCCATATTTTTTTGTATTAAGAGGAATCCAAAATTAAAATATCAGGTTTTATAGATGCTGCGGCCTCTGCCTTTATATTCGGGCTTATGCCGCTTTTTACAAAGATTTTATTCGATTTAGGTTTAAACCCCATAGGTTCCAGTTTTTACAGGATGTCCTTAGCCTTGATTTTTATCTTTATTTATTCAAAATTTTTAAAAATTGATATGAAATTAAATAAAAAAGAATTTCGGCTTGTCTTATTAGCTGCTCTGTTTTTTACCCTCAACAGTATAAGTTTGTTTGCCTCATATAAATATATAAATTCGGGAAGTGCTACATCCATCCATTTTTTATATCCGGTTATAATTTTTACGGCTTCGGCTTTTATGTTAAAACAAAGACCCTCAATATATGAGATACTTTGTATTGCGGCCGCAGTCATGGGGCTATTTTTTATAGCCGATTTTAAAGAGGTTTCAAGTGCTCCGGGAATAATATATGCATTTATGTCGGCTATTGTGTACAGCGTGTATTCATTTATTCTGGAAAGAACAAAAAAAATTCATCCTATTAAGCTTTTATTTTATGTTAATTTTTTCGGCAGTCTGATGATTTTTGCCTTTTCTCTATCCCAGCCTGAAAGGATTCCTTTTGATTTTACGCTTCCGCAGTTTGGTCTGCTTATTTTCTACTCCTGTATTTTAACGGTAGGTGCGACCTTTTTATATCAAAAAGCGGTTGCCAAGATTGGGGCGAAATATACTTCAATTTTGAGCACATTAGAGCCTGTTACAAGCCTTGCGGTAGGGCTTTTATTTTTAAAGGAAAACATGACTCTCCTCCAATTTTTTGCTGCCGTTTTGATTGTGCTTGCGGCCCTTGTGCTCATTAAGTTAAAGAAAGCTTAAAAACGATTTAAAATTACTTTAAAAAAAGAGGCGGAAAATAATGATTTTAAGCAGAGGGCCTTTTTAAAAAAAGCCCTCTCTTCATAAAATACTCTTATCAAGCCTCTTTAAAAAAGAGCCTCGAATATTTTTAAAAGATTGCTGTCATAATGATTACCGTTATTGCCGTCATCCTGCCAGCCTTTGATCATTTTTTTTATCTTTGGCTGTGAGTCTGACGGTACATCAGTCTTAAACGTACACTTTGTAATTGAAATCTTATTTTGGGCGTTTTGCGGAAGGTTTATACAGGGGCTGTTTATGCTGTCGTGTTCCGTAGGAAAGGGGTCGCTATAACCCATAAATTTAAATGTGCAGTTTTCCATTCTTAAAACTGAGGGATAATGGTATTGGCCTTGATGGATAACCTGTACATGTCTCGCTAAGGTAAAAGTACAGTTTGTAACTTCCAAATTCTTACTGTATATAAAAGGCTCTTTTACAGAATTGGGAAAGACCTTACTACCAAAAGTTGAATCTTTTATTGTTAACTTACCAAATCCTTGGTGTATATTAAAGCTTATGTAGGCCTCTGTTTCTAAACGTATTATTTCGGTATCAATAGCTGTTCTTATTTGATGTTGCTTTTGTGTCAATAAATAGGTATCATACTGTTGATTATAGATATAATTGTCTATCTCACAGTCTTCGAATACTATTTTTTTATCGGGCAGTTCAGACTGATCAGAAGAAAGACGCAGATCATCAATCATTACCGCTCCTTTAAAGGTGCAATTTTTTAAATGGGCAGAGGAGACAAAGTCTTTTTTTTCATAACGTTTAGAAAAAGCATGATAGTTTAGATCCGGTCTGTTCATGTCTTTTATGGCTTTATCCACCCGTTGGCTGTGGTTGTAACTAAAATCTATGCTAAATAAACATCCGTCGTGAAGATGAATAAAGTCGGAATTTAAAAAGAAGTTTATAAATTTTTGGTTTTCAAGGCGGATTTTGTTTTTAGTCATTAAAGAAAGACTAAGGCCTTTATTGCCCGAAATATCGAGTTTATCGCATACCGATATCCTTACACATCTATTTTTTGCCTGATAAAAGTAACCTGAATTTTCAAATGTATTATCCTTAAACCTTACCTCCTTTGCCATTATATATACGGCTGCAGAATTTACTCGGTAAGGTCCACCGTACGCAGGGTCATGAAATCTATATTCAATATAGGGTAAGTTTTTAAAATTACAGTTTTGAACGCTTGCCCTTTCAAAGCCGTAAAATTCGGACATTGAAGGGCAGCTTATATTTTCTGCAATTACGTCATTGCTTATGCACCTAAGCCAGCCGCATTCGGTATCGATGTTTTTTATGCTGAGGGTACTGTTTTCGGTTTTTTCGTTTTTTACAATAAAAAACTGTGCTATCTTTTTTGATCTACTATAACGACGCTTCTCATACATTATATCGTCCTCTCTTTTTCCCCGCAGTTTAATGCGGTCTATATTTATATCGTGGCCGCTCATTATAAAAAACTGCTCCAAATTACAGTTTGTTATACTTTGAGTTCCGTCCTGGTTGAAGTCGTCGGGTTCGTTATCATAACCTTGCGAATCATTATAATGATTACGAAGGTCTAATTCAAGAAAAGGAGGGATTAATAATTTTTTCCGCATTTCGATGTAGCCGCAGCTTAGGCTTGAGGCTGTAAGATTATCTACTTCGGTGTGAAGGGGGATTGTCTCCATTATTTGCCGAAAGTCTTTTGCCAAGCAAAAGGTGTCTATGTCTCCTTCAAAAAAGGCATCTTTAATTGTAAGACTACAGGCGGGGAGGGTAAGACTTTTACCGGTTTTACCGGTAAAAACTGATCTTCCATTTACGGCAAGTTTTTCGCTTATTATTCCGGCTCCCGTTTCTATAGTACCGATATAAGAATCTTTAAGGTCAAAATTTTTTAATTTAATAATTTCACTTCCTTCTTTTTCAAGGTTTAAAGAACCTAAGAGGCTGTTTTCTATTTTTATGCTTCCTTCGTTAAAATTTTTTACCCTGATTGAAGATGTTAATGGGAGGGGACTATCTTTAAGCGTAAAAATATTTTCCCCGCTTATCTGAATAGGGCCGCCCTGAAGGGTGCTTCCCTCAACCATAAGGTTTTCTGCCTTGATATTTTGTGCAAGGCATTTGAGGGTTTTTAAACCGGTATGATTCTTAAAAACCGAATCCGCAATTTCGATACTTTCTGCAAAGTTTCCTTCATTTAATAAATTGCCCTTAAAGGCGGCCTTTTCTATTTTTACATTTAGGCGGGGTGTACTTGATGTGTATTTAAGATTTAAGGTGCTCTCTTCGTTAAGCTCAATATTCTTTAGCTTAAGCATTTTTACCCTGCCGTCATCTATGCTTATGCGGGTACCATTAAAAAGACAGTTTTCAAACTCAATGACGGTTTCCGCTCCTTCTTCTAAGTTAAGCCCTGCAAGCGGTTCAAAGTCTTGAATGTGCGTACTAAAATTTATCTGGTCAAAAATAAAGGTTCCTCTTAAACTTTGAATAGAAGAAAGGCTTAAATCTTCAAAAAGGGTTTTGTTGCCCTTGTTTCTAAGGGAATGATGGGCTTCAGACCCTTCAAAGCCTCCGCGTACGATGAGGGCAGAGGCGGTTTCAAAGTTCTTGTTTTGTACCCTTACATCCTTTGTAAGCCAAAGTTCCGCTGTGCTTCCGGCGGGAAGCTCGGCTATTTTTTGAAAGGCAAGGTCAAGACTTGTAAAAGCATCCTGCCATGTGCTTCCGTTGTTTCTGCCCTGAGCATAGGGGTTTACATAAATTACGTCTCCTGCCGTTTGCAAGGTAACAAAATAAACCTTGGTGTAAAAACCGTTTTCGCTTGTTACGGTATATTCTACCGTATCGGAAAAGTTTACGGGGCTTACTCCGCTTGATTGCTCAATACCGCCTATGCTTACCTTTCCTCTTGCCGTAAAGGAAGGTATAATATTTGTAATATCGGCCTCCTTGGGGATTAGGGCGTATATCTTGTTTGAGCTGCTTATGTAGGCTTCGATGTCCCGGCTTAGCGGCGGGTTGTCGGCCGCCCTTATCGAAAAGGCCGATAGTTCGCAGCCTGAGTCTTGAGAAAAAATAAAGTTTACATGAACCGCATATGTTTTATTGACCGCAGGGTCATCAGGTGCGCTTACCTTGTAGTATACGCTGTACTTAAAATTATGACCGCTAAAGCCGCTTGATTGGGTTATTCCGTTTACGGTAACTATTCCGGTAGATGAAAATTCGGGTGTTAAGTATTCGGGTTCGCTTCCTTGTGAGTAGTTTACCGTAAGATAGACTGAATTTGTAAGTTCGTCTATTTTTCCTTCGGCATCTTTTGAAAGAGCGGGGTTTAGATGAGACGGGAATTTAAAACTTTTTAATACGGCTTGTGCATTTTCGGTTTTAATAAAGGTAATTTTTACCTTGTAACTTCTTGTGTAGTGTCCGTCCTTCGAGGTGCAAAGATAGCTTAGGGTCTTTCTAAAATCCTGAGGGGTGCTTCCCGAAGATTGTTCGATTTCGTTTAGGCTGACCTTTCCTCCGCTTATAAAAGAAGGAACGAGGCTTTCGGGCCTTTCTGCTCCGGTATACAATACGGTTGCACTTATTGTTCCTTCATGTCCGTCATTTGAAATTGAAGCCATTGAATCGGCTTTGATTTCGGCATTGAGGAATTTTTCAAAACGGAAATCGGTAATGCTTCTTACAGTATCGGGGTCTTCTTTAAAGTTAATAGAAACATCATATTCGGCAGTTTCGGCTCCGAATTTTATTGTAAGTTTTGCCTGAGCCGATCCAAGATCGGATTGTCCTTGCCCGTTTTCGGGAACAAAGGGCACCTTATCCTTATGGTCATAAACCGTGCCCTTATATTCTATCTTTGCTTCATCCCCGATAAACTCAAGACTGCAGGAAAGGCTGAATCCTTCCGTTGCGGAATATTCGACGGGATAAAAAACATCGGCACAGATTGTTTTAGCTTCTTTGTTTAGGCTTATTATTCCGTCTTTTACAAGACCGGGATTATTAAATTTGGAAAAACTAAAACCTGTAAGTTCGGCTGCATTTTTATCGCGGGTACAAGTTACCCTGTATAGTTTTACATCCTTGTCCTTGCCGAGGATTGCAAAGGAAACGGGATTTGTAAAGTCTATTGGTTTATCGAGGGGGAGGCTGAAGTTTGAAATATCTATGGGTGCAATGAGTGCCTTTAAATAAGCCTCCTGATTTTGTGCTGTCATTAGGCCGGTAATGACATTTAAATAATCAAGCCCCATTTTTTCGGCCGTTTTTTGAAGATAGTATTCGTTTACCGGTATGGGTACCGCTCCTTCGGAAACTTCGACTTGAGGAATCAAGGCTCTAACTTCGGTATCGGCTTTTACGGTAAAGTCTACCGTTTTTTCTTTTATTAGGCTCTCTCCTATTTGAACATTCTCAACCGAAAACCTTAAAATATTTTTTTTCGGCCGGTACACCCGGGGGCAGGACACCCGTTCCGGGGTCGGTGCCGTCCTCGTATAAAACCTTTACTGTGTATATTTCGATATTTCCCATGCCTCCCATTACAGCAAAATGTACGGGGCTTAAAAAGTTGATGGGGAAAATTAAGGGAGGCACCTTAAATTTAGGGTTTGCAGAATATAAATCAAAGAAAAGCTCCTTTATTGATTTTATTTCTTCCGATAGGGCTATTTTTTCTGCAATTTTTACCGCATCAATTTCGGGAAAGGCTTCCTTCATGTACCGTAAGGTAACGGGAAAAAGAGTTGCCTGTTCTGAAACAACTGCTTGAGGAATAAGGCGTGTAACATCGGTTCCTCTAGGTACCTTGATTATGACATATTTTTTGTTTATGCCGGATGCGTTGCCGACGGTATTTCTTTCGACATTTTCCAATTCCAATTTTAAAAGCTGCTGTTCGTTTTTGGGTAATAAATTATTGTAGGTATTTTTACAGGAAACAAGTAAGCTTAAAAAAACTACGCAAAAAAAGAATCTTTTAATTGTTTTTTTCATTTTTTTCTCCATCGATTTTATAGATATTTTTGCCGTCTTGCGAGTTAAACTTAATTCTTACAAAACGGATTTTAACGTATCTGTATTGGGTGTAAAACTCTTCACTTTCGGATTTTTTTTGATCCGTATTTTCATGTTGCAATAATTCGGTATATATTATTTTTTCTGCATCGATTCGGCAGTTTTCTTTTAGATAATCTGCTATAGTCCTTATACGATTTTCTTCTAGGATGAGCCGCTCTGTTTTTGAGCCTAAAGGAGCTGTGGAGCTTTCCATAACCACAAAGATATCGCTGTTTTGTTTTATAATTTCTGCCGCTTTTTTTATTTCGGCTTTTGCATTTACATCAAGATCATAACTATCGGGATTAAAAAATACATAAATTGCATCAAATTCTTTTAAGGGAAGTTTGGCGGTATTTTCATTTTTTTGAGTTTTAAGTTTTTTTGCATAGGTGCTAAGCCCCATGGGATAAAATCTTATTCCCGCTTGAAAAGAAGGGAGAGGTATGAGTTTGGGCTTTTCCAAAATAATGTCGGCCGAAAAAGAAATGCGGAATTCTATATTTTTTTCGCTTATATTGCTTCCCAGTATGAGGCCTGCCTTTAAAAGGCCTCCGGCTTCTTTGGCTTTGTTAAGCTTGTTTTCAAGCATATCGACTACAGTGGGATAGTGTTTTATCGATGAAATATGTATTCCGCCCCCTGTAAAGGCACCTATCGAAAAATATTTTACCGGAGTCCATTCATAAGCGATATTTAAGTTTATGGGATAAATGTCAAAGCTTCTTACCAAGGGATTGGTACCTGATATAAAGCTGTGTCCTCCCTCGATAAATAATGGGATATTATGTTGTTTGGAGTGCAAAAAGGTATAGCCCAAAGAAAGTCTGTATCCGGGTTTAGGCTCCGTATAATCTTTTAAGACAGGAATAGGCAAATAAGATTGAAATTCTCCCGCAACAAAAAAATTATGATACCATTTATCGGTAGGTAAGACATTGTCTCCGGTTTGAGAAAACAGGGTAAAATTAAAAACAAGAAAAACGGTTAATGTAAGGAATATCCGTAAAATATAAAAACTTCTAAAGAAAAGAGAAAATTTCGGGGGGGGGGTAATATACACATTTTTTTCATTTATGTCAAGACTCCTTTTGGGAATTTTATATAAAATATTTTATAAAATTATATCAGATAAATATTGGAGTTGTCAAGCTCGAGATTATTTATTTTAGAACTTAGCTTCATCTTACCAGCTAAATCTCCCCTTAATCCAGATAGAGCTTATCTTGTTTAATTGTGCAAAGTCTCCCTTGTCCTCATAACCTTTTGTATAAATATCTCCTCCCAAAATTACATGAATGTTGTCGGTAAGAGAGTAATCAACGGCGTAAGTGCTGAATGTGCTTCCGTAATTAATGTCTATTGCTCCGCTTGCAGAAAGTTTAAGCGTTTCCCTCAAAAAAGTTTTGCTTATGTTTAAGCTCACAAAACCTTTGTGCATGGGCCGCTCTATATCGTCTTTGTGGTTTAAAATAAGGTCTTCAAAATATTGGGCACTTATAAACCACGAACTTTTGTTCCAATCAAGCCCTGCCAGCATTAAAAATTGATGTTTGGGTTTAGGCTGTTCAAAGATTAAGTTTATATTATCGGGTGTTTGTTGAAATATTTCTACCGGAGAAGGTTCTTTTTTTAATGTTTTTTTCGCTTCAAAATATCGCTCTCCTATCCATGCACCTTCCAATCTAATGGTTACATCTCCTGCCGGTATTGCGGCATCAAGGCCTGCCATGCCTATGCGGTAATACTCTTGGCTTAGTTTTGTATAAATTAATGTTGGAATATAAGGATTTGTTATAGGATTATGATCTAAGCAAGGTTTTTTAAGTTTTTTTTCAATGTATCCGGTTTTTGTAAATTTAGGATTCTTATCCCAACCGTAAAAGCCTGAAAGCGAAAAATCTATGCCGGGTAAAAAGAAGGATAGACGGGCTGCCGCTTCCGTGTCCGTAAACATCTTGGGTTTTTCATTTTCGGTTTTTGTGTATTTTATAGGAATGGTAAAGCCGCCTTCAGTGTGTTCATCGGGAAGCTCAATATAAAAAAGAGCATCCTTCGCTCCTTCTTCAAAACTAAACGGAGGTAATTTGTTCGGAGTAAAAAAAGGAATTGCGATAACTTCAAAGGTAAAGATGTCGTGAAAAAATCTTAGGCGGATGCTGTCCGATGCGAGTTTTGTATCATCTGAAGAAAGGGCTAAAAAGGCGGAAGCATCTTTTGCACTCAGAACATCTGTTAGGGTAAAGCCGTCTGCCTGTCCCCAGCTTATAATCTGCCTTCCTAAACTCAAATCCCAAATTTCGCCGGAATATCGGAAATAGGCTTCATTGAGTTTAAAACCCGTACGCAAAGGATTGCGGTAATTATATTCCGCCGCAGCAGATAGAAAGGCATAGGCTGAACCTGCAAGAACTTCTCCTTTTATCTGAGCAATGGAGCGTGAAAGGCTGTACTCGGCCCCCTTATTCCATCTAAGCCCATGGGCTGTTTCCAGTTTTCCTCCGAAGTTAAATTCTATTCCGTTTGATTCTTCAATTATTTCTTCTTGAGGCTCTTCGGGTTCATTTTCTTGCGTATAGGCCGAAAACAATAATACTGTAACAAAAATCAAACCTGAAATAATTCTTTTTATACCTTTCATAATTCCTTCCTCCATAAAAACTTTTTATCACGCCTCCATAAAAGTTTAATTTTTGATTTTTCCCGCTTCAAGAGAGTTTACCCTAAAATAAGAATCCGGTATCTCTTTATTGAATTCGTGCTTTAAAATTTCAATTACCGTTTTACGCTTTTTTTGAAGGTTATTCATTTCCATTTTATTGCCAGTCCAAAAGCCGTCTTTTTTTTCGATACCGCTGACGGTAAGCACCTTTAAAATCTCTCCTTGTTCATCATAAAATTCCGCCTTTACATTTAAAAGAGATTCTTTATCAATCCATGAAATAAATTTTGAGTACATGGATTTTTTTACCGGAACCGATTCTATTTTCCAGCAGTCTTTGGAATCGATTTTTTCTTCACCTAAAAGACTGTGTTTATAATCGTCTACCTTGCGGCTGCCCATGTCTTCATAGGTAAATTCCGTTCCCATAAAATCATCTTGGCTTGATGAGCCGCTTATGCGCTTAGCTTTTTTTAATGCCGGAATATAAAGCCATCTGTCATCGTTTTTTGAAGTGTCATCATAGGAGTATGCAAGATAACCTGTGCCTTTTACATCTGCCGGAAGTAAAAATACCATGACGGTCTTTTCTTCCTTTCCGTAATCTTTTGAATAGGCTGTAACTTCACGCACCCTTTTTTTTCCGTTTGAGTTTATGAGTGTCATTCTCATTTTAAAAGAATCCGTAACGGCCTTTTCCCTGTTGCTTGCTTTTTGCATAATATCTCTTCCCGTCAATTCTTGTGCAAAGCCTGAACCTAATGCAATTACTGCAGCCAATAAAATCATAACAATCTTTTTCATCTTTTTCCTCCATAAAAACTTTTCTATGCTTCCTTTCGGATAGAAGTATCATCTCTTTCTTTTCCGAAAGGTTGTGAAATATAAATTAAAACAGGTGTCATCAAATAGTCGGCAATCAGAGCCGAGAAAAGACCGACAGCAGCTAAAATTCCTAAACGCAAAAATGCATCGATTTGACTTATCATATACATTAAAAAAGTAACCGACAAAATTATCGTTGTCATGGCGAGTGTTTTTCCTATCGAATAAAAAAGAACCTACAATGGCCTTATGATAGGAACCTTCTTTTTCAAAAAGGAATTTTGTATGATTGGTAAAGTGAATTGTGTCGTCAACTGCGATACCTAAAATCATAGGCATGATAGCCATTGTTACCATGTCAAGCGGAACTCGGAAATAGCCCATAATCGCTCCGGTTGTAATAATCGGCATAATGTTCGGGATAAGACCTATGAGTCCCATTTTAAAACTTCCGAAAACAATCATCATTAAAATACCTATTGCTCCAAGGGAGGTAAAGAAAGAATAGATTTCCCCGTATACTATTTTATTATTCATCTCTGCTGCATGGGCTGCAGCACCGGTTAAGAAGGTATCCGCATCGGGAAAAAGTTCAGCGCATTTTTTATATACGCTTTCCAAATTGGCTGCAACTTCGTTTCCGTCAAAGGCGGCAACATCAACGGTTATGCGGATGGTTCTGAATTCGTCATCAACCCAGCGGGAAGTTTCTCCTCCCGATATTTCGTATAAAAATAAAAGCTGAGCTAAGAGCTCTTCATCTTCCGGTATCTTATAAAAAGCGGGATCGTCGGCGTGCATTGTCTGATTCATTTCTTTTATGATATCTATAATCGAAAATATTTTAGGCACTCCGTTATTTAATTTTGTTAATTTAAAACCGCCTATGAGCCGGCTTAATTCTTCCAGCTTTTTTAAGTTTTCAGGCTTTTTTACCGCATCTTCTTCTTTAAAAGTTATCATCACATTGTAATTGAAATAAGACCCCAGCTTGGAATGTGTAATTTCGTAAATGCGTTTTACATAAGGAATTCTTGTTCCCATAAAGTTAAAGCTGTCCATGTTTACGCTTATCATAAAAATCGCCGGAATACAAAGAACTGTTACAAGTGCAAAAACAAGCAAAATTGCTTTCCGGTTTTTTAATACCGATTTTCCGAGCTTTTCAAAAAAAAGAATCCAGTTTTTGATATCTTATTGCACTCTTATTTTTTTCGGGAAGGCAGTCTTTTCCGAAGCTCATCAAAATAGGAATTAAGATGCTTACATAAACATACACGGCAAATACCATTGCTGCACTTGCAACTCCCACCCAGTGCATGGGCTGAAGATCTATCGTCAGGAACGATAAGAGCGAAACGGCTGTGGTAACTACGGTAAAAAATAAAGGCCAGCCCGTATTTTCTATTGAATCTACAATTGCTTCTTTTCTTTTTCCGATTTTATAAAAACTGTTTCTAAAAGAATTTACAAGGTGAATGGAGTAGCCTACAGAAAGGGCCATCGCAAGGATGATGGGAATTGAAAGCATTTCGGAACTTCCCTGAATATTTAAATGCCCCATAAAGCCCAAAACCGAAACTATTGCACCTACTGTGGCGATTATAGGTACAATGGTTCCGCGGAATGAACGTGCAAAAATAACAAGAAGAATTATCATGCACATAAAACTAAGGCTTACACATTTTTTGATATCTGCATTCATTACAATTTTTTCTTCCGTTTCGGTATATGGAAGTCCGGCGGCCTTTATTGTGTAGGCAGGGCTTTTGTATTTTGGGTTTGTAACAATATCTATGGCTTTTTCTCCCATGGTATACATAAGTTCCTTATCCGAAGTTTTCATCCATTCTTCTCTGCTGGGAGTTGCTTTAAACGAAAGCACAAGCCATGTTTCGGTTGCATCGCTTGAAACAAGTTTATTTACTATGGATTTTCTCGATAAAATAAAGTCCTTTGCTTTTTTTTAATTCGGCAGGGTTTTCAGGTATTCCGTCTTTAAAGGGATTTTTTATTTCGATACCTTCGTCCGTTCCTACGCTTATATCGATATCGGTGATTGAGGTAATCGAATCCGCATACGGAATTTTTTCTAAAAGCTCGTTGCCGATCTCCTTAATCATTTTTAAAACCTCAGGTTTAAAAACATCGTCGGATTCTATGAGCAAGACTATGTTGTCATTGCTTCCGAAAAGGGTTTTAAACCGGTCTTCGTGTTCTTTCATATTTTCTGTAATGTTTACAAAGACCTCTTCCGTCATTGATGCGGCTTTAAACTTTTTTAAGCCAAGTACTCCGAACAGGGTTAAGGCTGCCAAAACCGCAATTAAAAGAAAGCGGTGCCTTATCTGAAATTCTCCGATTTTTTTAAAAAAACGGTGTATTCCTTCCAATTTCATTTTATGCTTCTCCTTTTAAGTTCATAAGCCGATAGGTTTATGTACCTATAATATTTTTAGCTAAAGAATGTCTCCTGTAAGTATATGCTTACATATTATGCTTGTCAAGTAAGAAAAGATTTGTTTTTATAAATTAACTATATCTTTTCGATGTATTGTATATATTTTATGAATATGATACAATGTCATAAGTTAAATAAAAACTATGATAATTATTCAGCCTATCTTTTAGAAAAACTGTTTTAATCCCATCGTATTTTTTTAACTAAAAGGAGTTTTATATGAATAAAAAAGTATTGGTAGTAGGTGCCGGTATAGCAGGACTTTCTGCCGCTATCCGATTAAGGCATGCAGGATATGAGGTGGAAATTTTTGAGCAAGGAGCTATGCCCGGCGGAAAGATGCACAGGATTGAGGCTGATGGGCATAGTTTCGATGTAGGTCCGACCCTTGTTATGATGCCTTCCGTTTATAGAGAAATTTTCGAGCTTGCAGGAAAGAATGCGGACGATTATATTCCTATGACAAAGCTTGATCCAATGTATGAGGTTTACTTTAAAGATAAGGATAAGTCTAAGGACTATCGGCATTATGTGCTGAACTCGGATCTTGTAGATTTAATGAAGATTACCGAAAAAAAAGGACCCGATAATGCAAGAGGTTTTCTTTCATATATTTCCGAAATTTATAAAAGATATCAAATTGCTCTGGATCATTTTATAACGAGACCCTTTAGAAAATGGTCAGATATATATAATCCGTTTATGCTTCTTCAAGCTCTTAAATTAAAGACCTTTGACAGTGCAGACAAGATGATGGCTTCCTTTATGCCGGACAGTGATTTACACAGAATGTTGAGCTTTCAAACCCTTTACATAGGAGTTTCTCCCAAAAAAGGTCCTTCTCTTTACAATATAATTCCTATGATTGAGCTTCTGTACGGGGTTTGGTTTATCAAGGGCGGAATGCATACGATGGCTTCTCAAATGGCAAGACTTTTTGAAGAGCTTGGAGGTAAGATAAATTATAACTCTAAAGTCGATAAAATATTAACCGAAGGAAAAACCGTTAAGGGGCTTTTGGTAGGCGGAGAAAAAATTGAAGCTCCCTATGTTGTGTGCAATGCAGACTTTCCCTATGCCATGACAAATTTAATTGATGATGAAAAGGTGAGAGGAAAATATAGTCCCGAAAAAATAAACAAGATGGACTATTCTTGTTCATGCCTTGTTTTTTATTGGGGTGTGGATGGAACCTATCCTGAGCTCCCTGCTCATGCCTTTGTAGTATCCGAAGACCTTGATGATAATCTTAAAAGCATATTTGACGGAAGAAGAATCAAGGATCCGTCCGTTTATCTTCATATTCCGTCCAATGTAGATCCTTCAATGGCGCCTGAGGGTAAGTCGAGCTTTTATCTTTTAATTCCTGTTTCCGAAGTTGTAACTTCGCAATATGAATGGAACGAAGAAACTGTAGATTATTATAGGCAAAAAGCTATTGATTCTCTTTCAAAACTGCCCGGCCTTGAAAACTTAAAAAATTCAATCTCAGTAGAAAAAGTTTTTACTCCCAAAGATTTTGAAAAAAACTTTAGCGCCTATAGGGGGGCGACCTTCGGGCTTCAGCCGACATTAACTCAAAGCAATCATTTAAGACCTCAGGCAAAGGCAAAAAACTGCGAGGGCCTTTATTTTTGCGGAAGCAGCACCCATCCGGGGGCAGGAGTTCCTATTGTTATGCAAAGCGGTAAGATCTGTGCAGAGGAATTACGCCGGGATAATTCTGAGGATAATTTTAGTGATAAGTAGATTAAAAGCGAAATTCCGCTTAAAGAATTCCTACAGGCAGGCGGAAAAGATTATGAAAGAAAGGGCTGTCAATTTTTATCGGGCCTTTTCAAATCTTCCGCCTGAAAGGTTTAAGGGCGTCGCTGCCGTTTATGCTTTTTGCAGATATGCGGATGATCTTGTAGATAAGAGTCATACAAAGCGTGATGAGCAAACCATATTGAAAAGTTTACTCGATCTTGAAAATGCCCTTAAATTTCTTTATTCAGAAAAAGATACTTCAGATTCTTTTTCCTGTGATAACAGTGTTTTTCATCAAATCTGGTGGCCTGCCTTTGAAGATACTGTAAAAAAATTTAATATTCCTCAGACAAGTTTTTTAATGCAGATAGAGGGGCAGCGTATGGATCTTTCCCCTGATGACATTAAAACCTTTGATGAGTTTATAGAATACTGCCGTCTTGTTGCTTCCTCGGTAGGCCTTATGATGCTTCCCTTTTTGGTCAAGCCCGATAAGGAAATGGATGAGTCCTTTGTTAAATCTTGTGAAGATCTGGGAATAGCAATGCAGATTACAAATATCTTGCGGGATGTCGGCGAGGATTTACGCGAAAAAAATAAGCTCTATCTTCCGGCTTCTTTAATGGAAGAATACGGTATAACGAGGACTGAACTCGAATCTCTTTCAAAACACAGTACCGAAGAAAGAATTGAAGATCTTATTCCGTCAAATTTTATTTCTCTTTGGGAAAAGCTTGCTTCGATTGCCGATGATTACTATGCTTCATTTGAAAAAAAACTTTCTTACTTTCATACTGATTGTGTTGCAAGTGTTTTTGCGGCTGCAAGAATGTACAGAGGAATCGCTGATGCCGTAAGAGAGGCTTCGTATAATTGCTTTACAAAAAGATGCTATACGCCTGAAAGGATAAGAAGAGCCGTCATCGCTGAAGCGGATGTAATCAAGCACTGTATTAGATTTTAATTTTGGGGGATTTTAAATGAAAGATATTTTGTTAATTCTTATTTCATTTTGTTATATTTTCTTTTATAATTGCGGCCTCCTGTATTTATGTTTTTGCTCCCTCGGAAATAGGCCGGGAATTGAGCTTGTTTAGTATTGTGCTTATTGCTTTGTGTACAGCCTTCTTTTCAGCCTTTGTCGAAATTAGCGGAAAAAACGGTGCCGATAATTTATCTCTTCCTATAGGATCCGCTTTGTTTGCTTCTCTACGCAAGGCTGAAGAATTATTTCGGTTTTAGGATATTTAGCTGCCCATTATTTTTGCAGACTATGTTTTTGACATATTCTAAAACTAATCCGGCCTTTTAAGTTTGAGCTCATTTAAAATAAATTTTGAACCAATTTGCCGCCGTCCGTTTCAGGGTCTTTGGTGCTAAGGTAGTCCGAAATGTCTACATCCTTTTTATAATAGTCAAGCATATCCTTGTTTTTTTCAAAGAAGCGGTCTACGGCTATTTTAAAGAATTCCATACAGACTCTGGCATCGTCTTCGGCACGGTGGGCATTTACGGCTTGAACGCCGAACTGCACTGCAAGGTTTTGAAGGGCGTAGCTTTGTAAACCAGGCAGGGTTTCCCGTGCAAAGGTGAGGGTGTCAAAGACCTTGTTTGTGAGCTTTGTTTTTCCGCACCTTTCAAGCTCGCAGTTTATAAAGTTTATGTCGAAGTTTGCATTATGCGCAACGAGAACAGTGTTGCGGATAAAGTCCAAAAAGTCGGGTAAGACTTCGGCGAATTTAGGCTGACCTGCGAGCATCTCGTCGGTTATCTGGTTTACCTTTCCCGCCTCGGGAGGCATGGGTTTTTCGGGGTCTATCAAAACATTGTAGCGGGCAATAACTCCGCGGATATCGAATTTTACGCAGCCGATTTCGACCACTCTTTCAGCCTTGGCCTCCGTTCCCGTTGTTTCGGTATCGAAGGCCGTAAAAACCGCCTTATCGTAGACGGCGCTAATCCAATCGTAAGAGCTCATTATGCGTTTAGTACTCCGTTAAATTCTTTTTCGAATTCGGCAATCTTTTTATCCGATTGTTTTTTAGCTTCTTCAACAGACGAAACAACCTTCTCTGAATGAATTATGTAGATCTTTATCTTGGGTTCGGTTCCGCTCGGCCTTATGCAGATTATCGAGCCGTCTTCCAAATAGTATTGAAGAACATTGCTCTTAGGTAAGGAAACTGTAGTTTTTTTGGCAGGTTCTAATGGAGAGTACTCCGTGCTTTCCTGAATATCCCTGATGGTTTTTACCTTCACTCCGGCAATTTCGCTTAAATTTCTTTCTCTTACCCTGACCATCATATCCTGCATAATCTTCAAGCCTTCCGCTCCCGGGTATACCATGTTGATGGTCTTTTCGCCGTAAAAGCCGAATTCCGAAAAGATTTCGTTTAATCGGTCTAAGAGGCTCTTGCCCTTGCTCCTCCAATAGAGGGTCATCTCTGCACAAATTGCAGAAGAGGCAATTCCGTCCTTATCCCTTACCTCGGTTCCGAAATTGTAGCCGAAGCTTTCTTCGTATCCGTAAAGATAGGTGTGGGAACCTGTGCTTACCATACGTTCGGCAACACCGCAGATCCACTTAAAGCCCGTGAGACATTCTTCACTCTTAACATTATATTTGGCGGCGATTAAATCGCTTAAGGGAGAGGTTACTATGGAGCGTACTATCGCCGCGTTTTGAGGGAGCTTATTTTTTTCTTTTAAGGTCAAACAGATATAATCCGTAAAGAGGGCACCCATTTGGTTGCCGCTTATAAGCTGCATTTCGCCCGCGGCGTTTTTGACTGCACAGGCAAAGCGGTCGGCATCGGGATCGGTGGCCATTAAAATATCGGCTCCTTCCTTTATAGCCAAGTCCATAGCCATCTTCAAGGCTTTCGGGTCTTCGGGGTTGGGATAGCTTACTGTCGGGAAATTGCCGTCAGGCTCGCGCTGTTCGGGAACGCTTATAACATTAAAGCCCATTTCGCCCAGTACCTTTTCGACATGTACGGCTCCTGTTCCGTGAAGGGGAGTGTAAACTATCTTCACCTTGGAAGCCATATCCTTAATTATTTCTTGACGGCTGATTTTATTTTTAAGCATGGCCCAATATTTTTCGTCGATTTCTTTATCGATGATTACGAGCTTGCCCTTTTTAAGAGCTTCTTCTTCGCTCATCATTTTGACGGAAGAAACTTCGCCTACCTTTTTGATGATGCCGGAATCATGGGGCGGGGTAATCTGGGCTCCGTCCGACCAGTAGGCCTTGTAGCCGTTATATTCCGGAGGATTGTGTGAGGCGGTTACTACAATTCCCGTATCGCAGCCGAGTTCCCGTATGGCATAGGAAAGCTCAGGCGTGGGTCTTAAACTCGAAAAAAGATAGCAGCGGATATTGTTTGCCGCAAAGATGAGGGCTGCAGTTTTTGCAAAGACATCCGAAAAGCGCCTTGAGTCGTAGGCAATTACGGCACTTAAAGAACCGGATTTAGCCTTGTCCGCCTTTGCTTCTATTAAGTAATCGGCAAGCCCCTGAGTTGCATTTTTTATTACTAAGGGGTTCATTCGGTTTGTGCCTCCCCCTATAATGCCCCTTAAACCTGCCGTTCCGAATTCCAAGTCCCTGTAAAAGCGGTCATACAATTCCTTTTCATCGTTTTTTTCGATTAAGGCCTTAACCTCATCGGCAAATTTTACTTCCGTTTCTTCGGAAATATATTTTTTTGCCCTATTTAAAATTTCATTTTTGTCCATAAAAAGTCCTCCGTTTATAACTCTATAATTATATCACAGTTCAGCGGAATTCTTCAAGGGCAGCACTAAAACCGTTTACAAAAAATCCGGAAGATACTTTATCCACTGCCTCAATGCTGCCGCTTCTTCGATATGGGCCAAGGAAATATTTTCGCTCGATTCGATGTCGGCTATTGTGCGGGATATTTTTAAGAGGGCGTGGCTTCCCCGGCCTGAGAGTTTTTTTGATTCTACGATTGCAGAAAAAAATCTTTCCGCTTCGCCGCTCATTTTGCAAACTTCTGCCGTCTCTTGGGGTGAGAGTTTTGCATTTTCATAAATTGTGTTTTGCACTTTTTTCTCCTTATTTATAAATCTTAATCTTTCCCATTGAATGAGCCTTGCGTTCTTTATTTTTTGCCTCATCGTTTGGGTAGAGTATTTTGCCTCTGCCAAAATATTTTCAGGTTTGGGCGGAAGGACGGGAACCCTTATGTCGATTCTGTCCAATAGGGGAGCGGTGAGTTTTTTCCAATATTTTTCGATTTCGTAGGGGAGGCAGGTGCATATTTTTCCCATTGCCCCGAAGTTTCCGCAGGGGCAGGGATTGACGGCAAGGAGGAGCTGGAAGCGGGCCGGAAAGGTGCTTGATCTTCCGGCACGGCTCAAGGTTACGCTTCCCGTTTCCAATGGAGAGCGTAGGCTCTGCAAAACGCTTGCTTTAAACTGAGCCGCCTCATCCAAAAAAAGAACTCCGCCGTGGGCGAGGGAAACCTCACCCGGCATACATTTTCCGGCACCTCCTATTATGCCTTCCATGCTTGCATTTTGGGAGGGCATCCTAAAGGGCGGTCTTTTTAAAAGACGGGAGCTCGGCGCCGATTGGGGCAAAAGCCCCGCGATGCTGTAAATGCGGGTTGTTTCCATTGCAGTTTTTTCGTCCATGTCGGGGAGGAGGAGGTGAAAGCGGCTTAAGGAGAGGGTTTTACCGCAGCCGGGCGGCCCATAGGCTATGAGGTTGTGTCCTCCTGCCGCCGCTATTTCGAGTGCACGGATTAGACCGTCCTGCCCGCGGATATCCTCAAAGCCCCTGACCAAGCCGAGCCCTTTTTTTTCGTCTTTTTGAAAATCAAAATTTTCTATTTTGTGTGCATCGTTATCTTCATCGCTCCACACAAAAAGAGGAGCAGGCCCTTTATCGGTGGTGTTCTTTTTTTTTGAAGAAGGTCGGCTTTGCTGCAAGGCTGCCGCTTTCTATTTGGTAAAAAAATTCCAGGGCTTCAATTAGGTCTGACACTCCGAATACGCTGATGCCTTCTTCGATGAGGGCCTCGGCCTCGTTTTCTTTCGGAACTATAAAGTATTTGATGCCCTGCGAGCGGGCAGCCGAGATGGCTCCTATGAGTCCGCGTACAGGCCTTACCCTGCCTGAAAGCTCAAGCTCACCCATTATCATCACGGACTTTTCGGCTAGGCTGTCATCTTGCGGAATGATAGTTTGAGCTTCCTGTTTAGAGATGTCCGAATTTTTTGCTTCCTCTTTTGCGGTTAAGACGGCTATTGCAATAGGAAGATCGAAGCCGCTCCCTTCTTTTTTTTGATCGGCAGGGCTTAAATTTATCAAAATCCTGTTTAAAGGAAATTCAAGCCCCGAATTTCTTATAGCAGCCCTCATCCTATCCCTTGCCTCCTTTACGGCAGAACCGGGGAGCCCCACTATGTCTATAACCGGCAGACCCCGCCTTAGATCGGCCTCAACCTTAATCAACTCTCCTTCATACCCGAATGACGAAAAACTTAAAATTTCCATTGTTTCCTCCATAGTAAAATTTGATGCCCTTTTACTATTATTTTAGAAAAAAAAGACTTTATGTAGCATAATTTTAAAAGAAAGTTTTTGGAATTTTGGGGATGGTTGATATTATTATAGAAATATGTTATTCTTCTTACAATTATGAATATTTTGGTGACCACATTCGGAACATCTTGGCAGATTATTCCTGAGCTTTTCGGCTTTACTAATCCAGATGATTTTTCCTTTTTTGAAAAAAATAAAATTTGTAAAGATACCGCAAAAAAATATTCTATCGAAAAAATTGATGAGCTTTGGCTATTAAGTCCCGAAAATAATGAGGCTGCTGTTCAACAAGTTCTTGATTGGGCAAAAGCCTATCCTGTCAAAATAAAAAGAATAATATGTGAGGGAGTAAACGAATTTAAAACTGAAGATGAAATTCTCGCAATGCGTTCTTGTATATATGCGGCAGTTGCTGAGGCCTCAAATTTGGTAACGGAAAAAGGCTTTTTGTATTTGTCTCTTACAGGCGGAAGAAAAACAATGAGTGCCGATATGCAGGATGCAGGGTATTTATTCGGCTGTAAGGCCATGATACATATAATCGATATCTTTACGAAAGAAGATGACGCTATAAGAGATAAATTTAAAAAAGATAAATTGAATGAAACTGACGGCAGCTATGCAAATTATTTTTTGCCTGTAGTTATAAACCAAAATATTCAAAGAAATTTTATTTTAAATGACGATATAAACTATCCCGAATTAAAATTTGAAAACGGCATATGTAAGTTTGATGATAAAGGACTGTTTGCCTTACAAATTCAGGAATTAAAAAATAAATCATCTAATCTGTTATCTAATTTTTCAGATTCTCTTATAAACTCGGATAGTCTTGAACGTTCCGTTTTTCATAAACTATATTTTCTGAAACCCGATTTTATAGCCCGACTTAAATTAAGAACCATAGGAGAAAATGAAGCTGAAGATTTAGCACTGATAAAAAAACTTCCTAAGGCCGATCTTCATTCTCATTTGGGCGGTATTCTTTCGGCCGAAGAAATTATTGAAACGGCCGTTTCTGAAAACGATAAAGAATTCTTTGATGAGAATTTTTATAAAGAGATAGTTCTTCTTGTAAACGACGGAAAGACAGATGATTTAAAACAAATTAAAGATGATATTTTTAAATTGAAAAGAAAAGATTTTAAGAATTTTTATAAAAAACTTTTAACTTTTATAAAGGCTTTTCAGATAAATAAGGTTTTATTTGATGATATAGTTTTTGGTGAATATACGAATCCTAAAAAATTTTATAAAATAGGATTGATAGAATATCAAAAACTTGGAGACCTTCAAGGAAGTTCTTTACTACAAACAAAACACACCATTACAAAGGCTATTGAAATATATGTAAAAAAACTTTCAGAAGATAATATAAGGTATGTCGAAATACGCTGTTCGCCATATAAATACTGCAATTTGGGATTAACTGCTGAGGAAGTTACCGAAGCCGTAATCAAAGCTATGGATGATTCAATAGAAAAATTACCTCAAGATAAAAAAATAGAATACAGACTTATTATGATTGTGGGGCGGGATTCCAATGAGGCTGAAATAAAAAATAGCATTGAGCAAATTATGGCTCTTTATAATAGAAATACTAAATTTTCAAAGCGTATTGCAGGAATCGATTTAGCCGGAACCGAAGAAGCTAATCTTCCAAAAAATTTGCGGGAAGCCTTTATGCCCATTTTGGAAAATTGCTTGAGTATTACCATACATGCCGGTGAAACTGAGGCTGTTGAAAGTATTTGGCAGGCTGTCTACCATTTAAGTGCAGATAGAATAGGGCACGGTTTAAAGTTGTTAAGTAAGCCTGAGCTTATGGAAAGGTTTCTTTATAAAAACATCGGTATAGAAATGTGCCCTTCAAGTAATGACCAAATTGTCGGCTTTTCCCAAGAAGGGGATGCTTATTATCCTTTAAAGAAATATATGGAAGAAGGTTTAAAGGTGACGGTAAATACCGATGATTGCGGTATATCGCGTACTGAGCTTTCAAATGAATTTTATAAGGCTTCATGTCTGGTGAAGCGGGGCTGTAATAAATTTTTAACATTGTGGGATTGTATCGTTCTTATACGCAATAGTTTGAGCATCTCTTTTTTGGATAAGAAAACAAAATCTACCCTTATGCGTTTGTTTGAAGATGAGATTTTTAAGCTTTGTGAGCAAGGAGAAATTATATGAATGTGTGCTGCGTAAAAACTGAAGACCTTGATGAAAAAATAGTTAAGACAACAGGTTCTTTTTTGCTTCCCTTTGAAAATGTTTTTAAAAACAAAAAAATATATTGGATTGAAAGATCTCAGGCAGAAACCGATGAAAACTATAAGCAGCTTATTCCGTATATAATGATGACAGATGGACACGGCCGCTTTGCCTGCTATCCACGGCATGGGAATGAAAAGAGATTGCACGGCCTATATTCTTGCGGGATAGGAGGTCATATAGATGAGGTTGACAAGGCCGGCACTATAATGGAAACTGTAAAAAACGGAATGTACCGAGAGCTTTCCGAAGAATTAAAAAACTTTCAAAAGGAAAAAATAAGCCTTGAGTATCGCGGAATAATTAACGAGGTAAAAACAAAGGTCGGGCTTGTACATATAGGTTTAGTTTTTTTTGCCCGCTGTCTTGAAGGGTATCTGCCAGAACCGGCTGACGAATTAGCAGGTCTTGAATGGAAGTCTATTGACGAAATAAAAAAATTAAAAAAGGAATTTTGGTCGGATCTGGCCTTAGGTCTTATTTAGCTTTTATGAAAAATATATATGTAGAATATGTAGATGCCGAATTTGAAATTGAATTTGAAAAGCCTTTTTTATTTTTGACTCTGCCTTCGATTGTATTTAGAAGTATTCTAGGGAGCCGGCTTCACAGTATAGCCTGTATTTCCCGTCAAAACACATGCCGGAACTGCCAATTCAACAAATCATGTATCTACTCTACCATTTTTGAAACCATACTTGATAAAACTACGGCATTTTTACCCGGACGGGATAAGGGCTCTCATCCTTTTAGGATAAAAATAAAAGAAGCATTTCGCCCGGATAATCCTTCTTCACGTATCTTTTTAACGGTTCAACTTTACGGTTTTGCTATTCAATATCTTCCCTATATTTTTTACGCCTTACAGCAAGCCGGAGACAGGGGACTTTTTAAAGAAAGAGCCGTTTATAAAATTAAAGCTGTCAGGGTGCATAATGAAAATATATTAAAAACCGACGGCAATTTGAATACGGACTTTCCTGTAAATTCTTGGGAGTATGAAGTTAAGAAGGATATAATCGAAAAAGCTCAAAGAATATGTATAAAAACACCTTTAAGATTTAAAGTAGGCGGTAAGTACAAAAAAGATTTTTCCGCTCAAGATTTTTTACTTTGCATAGAGCGCCGTCTTATTACTCTTTCTTCTCTTTACGGAAAATATGAGCTTGAAGAAGTTTATACACCCTCACCCGATATAAAAATATCGGAAGCTGATTTGAATTGGAAGGATTATAGCTATCATTCACACCGCCAAGAAAAAATAATCAGCCTCGGCGGTATAGAAGGCTCTTTTGTTATGAAAGGTGGCTTTACCGACTACGAAAATCATCTATTGAATTTTGCAGATATTTTCGGTGCGGGCAAAAACACAAATTTCGGATTGGGAAACATTGAACTTTTATAAAGCATTATAATACTTGCAGTATCTATGCTGACTACAGCTTATCGATTTCTTCCAAACTTAATCCGGTTGCTTTTGATATTTTTTCTGAACTATCTCCCAATTGCTTTAAAACCTTTGCAGTTTCAAGAGCTTTTTGGTAGGCTCCTTGCTGATAACCTTCATGTATATATGAAGCCTTGTCGTGTTCATATTTCATGCGGTTTTCATAAAGCCATTTTTCTTTAGGACTCATTTCCATTATTTCAATAGTTGCATTTGCTTTTGCCATTATCGGTGATTCTTGTGCCAGCATGGTACGTACCTCCCTATCATCAGTTTCGATAAATTTCAGCCAGTTATAAAGTTTCTTTTTCTTTTCATCCTGTTCAATATTTTCTTGGTATTTAACCTTATCTAAGTTCAAAAAGTGGATTTCAAGTTCGTCGGAAAGTTTATCGTTTAAGTGCTTTTTGACTACATTGTATTCACTGTGAATGAGATTGTTTAAATCAAAGCCTTCACCCACTATGTTTATTGTAATACATTTAGGCAGTTTTGTATACACTTCGCCTGTTTTTAAGTTTTCAGTGTACATCTTAGCCCAATAAAAGATAGTCCGTTGGACAAACTCACTGTTCCACCTGTTTTGAATTTCGATGTCGATAATGGTATTGTTTTTTAGGCGTAGTTTTACATCTAAAACACCTGTTTAAAGGCATAGTCGTTTCGGAGAGTTACCGTAAAAAGTCTTTGCATAGTTAAGCCTCATTAATAAATTTTAAAGGAGAAAAATTCTCCCTCTTTCATAATTATTATAGAAATTTTGTTTACATAATTAGTAAGATTTGAGAAAAGTTTTTATTGCAAAAAAATTTAAAACAGAGGGGTCTATACAAAACACATATAATATTGTATACTAGAAATAAGGTTTTGCAAGATATTTGACAAAATTCGCAAACCTCCCAAAAGTGCCAAAACCCCCGTTTTTTGGGGTAGGTTTGCGAAATTGTGTAAGTTTATACTGGATATAGAGTTACACAATTATAGGGAAGGGTTTTAAGACGATTTTCGGCTTGACAACAGAAATTCGAGGGAGGTTCGCGAAAACGGCCTTCTAAGTCTATATCTGTTATAGACTTACGATGGGTAGAGTATAAATTTTAGACCTGACTTAAGGGATTACGACTAGACTTTGTACAGGATTTGCTGCAATTGTAAATCAAACGTATAAATTTTAGACCTGACTTAAGGGATTACGACTCGTCTGTAATAAACAGAATTGTCTGAGTATCGTCCGGTATAAATTTTAGACCTGACTTAAGGGATTACGACTAAGATATGTCAGGTAGAATGTCCTCAATTCTTTCTTTCGTATAAATTTTAGACCTGACTTAAGGGATTACGACAAATCCTGGATAGTGTCTTTCGGGATAGTATAAACTTGTATAAATTTTAGACCTGACTTAAGGGATTACGACCCATTGAAAAGGCAATATCAAATTCTGCATTGAGCTCTTGTATAAATTTTAGACCTGACTTAAGGGATTAGTTGTTTTAATGTGTAATTGTGTTGAATATCAATAATTTACCTAACCTGTTAGTTCATGAATTTCTTTTGTTTCCGTTTCGACTAAAGAATTGACTTAAAACTTTGTAAAAAGACGGGTTCTTAGGGCAGAGCCCTAAGCGGCATTTTGGAGAAAGGTGGGGTTATAGGGGAGGAATACACCTTTCTCCGAAAAAGGGGTGTTCCTCCCCTAAAAGATTTTAGACCTGACTTAAGGGATTACGACTAAGATATGTCAGGTAGAATGTCCTCAATTCTTTCTTTCGTATAAATTTTAGACCTGACTTAAGGGATTAGTTGTTTTAATGTGTAATTGTGTTGAATATCAATAATTTGCCTAACCTGTTAGTTCATGAATTTCTTTTGTTTCCGTTTCGACTAAAGAATTGACTTAAAACTTTGTAAAAAGACGGGTTCTTAGCGATTGCAAGCCGGCGTAGCAATCCAAGCCCTAAGCGGCATTTTGGAGAAAGGTGGGGTTATAGGGGGAGGTACAACCAACGAAGTTTCGAGGTCATACACCTTTCTCCGAAAAAGGGGTGTTCCTCCCCTAAAAGATTTTAGACCTGACTTAAGGGATTACGACGCAACTTCAATTCCGGCTTCAACTGCGGCAGCTTGCAACGTATAAATTTTAGACCTGACTTAAGGGATTACGACTGGGCCGTAACTCCCTCGCTCATAATCCACTCTGAGCTTTGTATAAATTTTAGACCTGACTTAAGGGATTACGACTACTCCGCAAGAGTCAGAGTTGTATAAATCATGTCTCGTATAAATTTTAGACCTGATTTAAGGAAGTACAACCGGCGAAGTTTCTAGGCTTACAACCAACGAAGTTTCGAGGTACAACCTCTGCTATGAACGGGTTTTTCCCCTTCCCCTAATAACGCTTTATAAAATATTCTATAATACTACATAATATGCGATAATATTTTATAAGGAAAAAAAATGGCGGAAGTTTATATTTTATCATCTATCGGTAAATTGGGTAAACGGGATACAAGTCTTGTTTTTTATAAACCGGATGGAACGGAACAGATTTTGTATCCGTTTAAAATTAAACAGCTTCTTTTGGTAGGAAAAATATCTATCAGCGGAGATGCGTTTAGAATTCTTGCAAAAAATAGAATACCTGTAAGTTTTATTTCTGCAAACGGGTATTTTAATTCCCGTCTTGTTTATGCAAATGAAAAAAATGTTTTTTTGAGGCAGGCTCAATACCGAATAATGGACAATGCCGAACAATCTTTGCAAATTGCAAAAGACATCGTTATCGGTAAAATTAAAAATCAAATCAGTTTTATGCATCGAATCAAACGGAAAAATAATTTCGAATTTGAAAGAATTAAAAATGCAATTTTAAAAACCAAAGAGCTTATTAAAAAAGCAGAAACGGTTGAAAGTATTGATGTCTTACGAGGAATTGAAGGAAACGCATCAAAAAATTATTTTAGCGTTTTTAAGTGTAATATTTCTCCTGAATGGGCTGACTTTCCATGCCGGAGTAAAAATCCTCCTCGCTCTAATGTAAATGCCGTATTAAGTTTTTTGTATACAATTCTTATGACCAGAGTTGAAACTGCAATTGAAAGTCATGGTCTTGATACGATGGCCGGAACCCTTCATGCAAGCCGCTACGGTGCTTCGTCCTTGGTATTTGATCTAACCGAAGAATTCAGAGTGCCTATTGCCGATACTGTTTGCTGTAATCTTTTTAATCTCGGTATTTTAAAGCAGACCGACTTTGAAAGTAAACTCTTCAATTCTGATGACTATGATTATCCTTCACAAGAAAAAGAAGACGATGCTGTTCTTTTAACTGAAGACGGACTTACAAAGGTTGTTGATGCTTTTGAAGAAAAAATGTATAAAGACAGCATCCGTACAAAATCGGGTAAAAATTTATCTTATGGAAAACTTATTTACAGACAAATAGGTTCTTATAAAAAGATGCTAAACGGTGAACGCAGTAACTACAAACCGTTCTATTTTAAATGACATACTTTATAGGTTATGACATAAGCGATTCTGAACAAAGATGCCGTACTGCATCTCTTTTGGAAAACTATGGCGTGAGAGTACAATATTCTTTTTTTCAATGTGAACTTGATTCTAAAACAATGGAAGAATTATTTTCTAAATTAAAAAGATTTATTGATCCTGAGTCTGACAGCTTACAAATTTTTCCTGTTTGTAAGGATTGCTTAAATTTAAAAATAATATTAGGTAAAAATAAAGTACATGAGGAACAGCAATATTTAATAATATGAATGAGGAGTTAAATTGAAAAAAGAAAGCTATTGGCTAATCGCCTATGACATCAGGGACGGAAAAAGATTGAACCGTGTCGCAAAAACAGTTTCTTCCTATGCTTGGCGAATGCAAAAATCTATTTTTGAAGCTCATGCCGATAAATTGACCATTTTGCAAATGCAAAGCCGATTAAAGCAAATCATAAAAGATGAAGATTCTATATTGATTATTCCCGTGTGTGAAGACGACCGCATTAAAAGAAAAATATACGGCCTTAGGGGTGAAAATCCTATGGATGGAGATTATATTGTAGTATAAATTTTACATAAATTCTGAAACTAGGGATATGAAGAGAGATGGTCCCCCCTATGTTAAGAAGCAAGCAATCTAAACTCATTTTTATATAAATTAAAAAATTTGTCAACAAGCACCGGTTTAAAGTCCAAAACAGCCGGGTCAATATGAGAAGCGGCCTGTTGTAACAGCTGCACCGGTGAGCCTTTTTTGTAGGTATTAAAACGCTTAAAGTTAAAATAGTTTTGATACCGATGTGCTTTTTGTAAAAAGTCTTGAGCACCGGAAAAATAGCGGCACGCATAAAACTCATCTTCAATAAGTCGATGAGAACTTTCTACATCGCTTTGATACGTCTTAGCACCGACGGGAATCGTCTTATGCGAACAGCCGAAAGAAAGTTCGATGACCTTTGTAAACAGTGTCTTTTTCAAACTATTCCAAGGCGAGGTAAACTCAGTACCGTTATCGGTTTGGATAGTTATTTCAACAGAAAGCACGCCATATTGTTTTAAATGAGATAAAAGCAGGTATATGAAAATGGCGGTACTTGTCGTACTGTGTTCTTGGGTATACCCGATAAATAAAGCTCCGGTTCTAACGCACCGAGCGGTTATTTGGTATTTCGGGAGATGAAAGCGCACAAAATCGTGATAAAATTCAGGAATATCGTCCAAGTATTTGACTACGGTCTTAACGGAGTACGGGATGCTGTACTCACGTTTAATTCAAAAGCCCCGTTAATGCGCTTGTTATCGGCTGTCGCTTTTTCTGCAATGCTTTTGATTTTGAATTGCCAATACGGTTTCATCATAGCGGGAGTTTTTTTAGGTTTTTTAGACAGGTCTTTAAGCCCCACAGCTTTTTTTTTCTTCCCAGCGTTTTCTCCATTTTCTTACTGTTTTTGTAAAATGCGTAATAATCCATTGCGATGGTATCTCCTTTGATGTGAATTTTGCTTATTACATTTTGCCCAACCGCTACGGTTGCGGCAAGGGGGATACCATCTCTCTTCTCTGTATAATAAAAATAAATTTTACCCTATACAAACTCTCAAAAATCCACTATAATACTAAAATATTAGGTTATAGATAAACTTTAGATTTATCTGATTTTTTCTTTTGGGAGCAAAGATGCAAGCTGTTGAAGTTTATTGTCCGGTATGCGAGGCTGTGGTGCGTATAAAATCTTCAATTATTGACGATGTAGGGCAATTTACTAAATTTATTTTATGGTGTCTCGGTAAAGGTTATACTATAGAAGAAATTGATGGTGTTATCGAGATAGGTGAAAATGTTATCGGTGAAGAACTAACATACCTTTGCGGAATAGGCTTTGTAAAAGAAGATGATGGAATTTTTTCCTTGAGAGAAAAAGGAAGATCTTTTTTATATCTTATGGAAATAATTGAAATTTTTAACTCCTCAAAACAGATGGTTAATATTAATTGTACCACAGGAAAAATCCAAAGATTTAATAATAATATAGAATCATCCGCCCTAAAAAAAAGATTTTCAAAAATTTCCTTCTATTGTTTCATGGCAATTATTTTATAATAAAAACTACGGTAATTCTAAAGACTTTGTTATCGAAAATTATAATCAAGTCTTTGAACATTTGAATGATGTACAAATCGAATCCTTATATGTAGAACTCGAAATAACACGAGAACCTAAGTTTGTCAAATACCGCTTGGATGATGTATTGCCGATAAACCAAAAATATTCATTGGAAAATATGGATGATATAAATGTAGTTATTGAACAGCCTATAGACCGTATTCGATATAATATAATAGACACAAGATTGGATAAACATCGTCATCTTATTCCAAGCCTTTTAGATCAAAAAAACTCTGATAAAAAACACTTATCATTCGATTCTATGAGAATTCTTAATTTACTTGATGAAGAAAAAAAACTTAACTCAAAAAATAATGCCGTATATGTTGACTCATTGAACTGTAAAGTTTTTCCTTCTTTTGATAATAAAGAAATAGAATATGCAAAGATTAAAATAAAACTTCCCAAATATGAATATCAAATATCTGATCAAGATGTTAAGTCCGTTTTAAATTTAAAAATGAATTATCTAAAGGCTTCAAAAACTTCAACAGATGAAATTATCATATCAAGGTTTATTCCGTTTTCGGCATTTAAGGAATGTGAGGACTAGTTACATGGGCAGAGGTACGGCGTTTAAATTTATCGGCAGGCTTTCACAAGATGTGTCTAGGACAGCATTAAATATTGCTTCGGGAAATGTTGTCGGAAGCTGCATTGATGCTGCATCATCTCTTATCCGAGTTACTACGGATGTAATTTCATGCATTTCTGAACATAACCGTACACGTATTTTAAAAAATCAAATTTATGAAAGCCGGATTATGCTTGATAGTTTGTATGAGACTGCAGTACGCTCTGCAAAAGCTGAAGTTAGACAAGAAGCAAGGCTTTTGGCAAAATCCTTGGAAAAAGTAAGATTGAAGCTTGATTCTGAATATCAAGAGTTTTGTAGAATGATTGAAGCCCGTAAGGAAGACCTTTCGCAAAGGATGGAGTTTGAAAACAAAAAAAATGAAAACTTCAAAAAAATCCGCTATATGATTAAAGATTCTTTAACGGTTGCCGAGTCGGCATTAGAAATTTTACTTCAAGACCAAGATAAAAACAGATTACAAATTGCGGCTTTGCAGGAACAGATCAGAGTGTCAACCGGTGCATATATAAAGATGATAAAGGAATATTGTTGATTATAAGGAGAAAGAAATGAGTAAGGCTTTTAAAAATATTGAAACACCTGAGGTAAAAAAAATTGCTACACCTCAAAATATTAGGCTTGCCGAGATAAGTGCTGATTTGGATTCTGTTTCAGTTATCAAAAATCCGCCTATGGGTAAGATGGGAACAAAACTTCCTGATGTAATAGGTCTTGTAGATGCGGGTATTTCTTCCATAAACAATATTGTTAGTTTGATAACAACTATAGGAGAGGAAGTACGCAAAACCGAGGCTCTGAAATTGGAAGGTATAAAAGTTCAAGCTGAAATTAGGGACAGAATAAGTCAAAGAGAAAATGAAACAAAGCAAATTTTGATGCATGGAAAAATCGAGTTAAAGAAAATCGAAAAAGATATGCTCGAAATAAAGGCTCGTCATCGTGAGAATATGAAATCAATTGATGCCGAAATGGAATTGAACAGACAAAACCATGAAGCCCGTATGAAGTTTTTAAATATGGTCGAAAAAATAGTAGACTCGTCCTTACAGCTGTATAACCAATATAGAACAGAGTTTGCAGCCGATCAACACATGGGCGTGAATTTAGATCTTTTAGACCATATGAATAATTCAATTAAAAATCTAAGCGGATTGCTTGCAAATGCCTTCAGAGACAATACTTTAATACAACATTATGAGGGTTAAGCTTATATGAGTGTCGGTCTTTTAGTTGGTGCAGGAGTTGTTGCCGTAGGTGCCGGACTCGTTTCATTTTTATGTAATACCTTATCTGAGAGCGAGATAAAAAAGCAAAATGAGATGCGTGCTAAATATGAAGAGTATGAACGCTCAGTCAATAGAGGTATCAAGCAGATAAATGAATACAAGAACCGACGAATCAGAAGTCTACATGCAGCTTATGATGAAGAATTACATAATCTGGAAGCCGCTAATAAAAAAAGATGTGTAGCTCAATTAAAAGATTTAATAAATTATTATGAACAAAGTGCATGTAAGCGTCTTGAAGAAGCAGAATCTTATCTTGCCGAAATAAAAGGGGTTATAGAGACGCTGAAACAATCTCAAAAATCGGGAACAACAAATACAAATTTAAGGATAAATGCTCAAAACCAGCTTATGAGAGAGATGCAAGAAGGTCATGAAAAAGTACGTTCTTATACTATTTATTTAAAAAAATATATAAAAAATTTGAAATATGCCGTTAAAAACGAAACAAAACCTGAGCCTTATTCCTCATTATTACCCGATAATTTTTTATATAAGGGAAAACTTGTATTTTGGAAAAAATCCGAAATACGGGAAAAAGGTACAGTTCGTATTCATAATGCAAACTATCAAAATTATAGCTTTCAAGAATTTGATTTTATAAAAGACTATGACGATGATTCCCTTATTCCTTTAATGGTTGACAATTTTAATTTAGAAACTTATCAAATGGAGCTGTCGGCATCAAAGGGCTTTTTTAAAAATGTAATAATCAATAGCCCCAGAGTCGGAATCCTCGCTGATGTAACCGGATATACGGAAAGGGGTGTGATTCAACTTACATATAATAACTCCATAGAGCTTAGGCTGCCAAAAGCTAATCTTGCAAATCCGAAAAGGACTCCGCCCATAGGTGCAGAGCTTAGAGTCTTCCCTATAAGATGGAATTTTACCTTGTCGTCCGGCTTTCCTGTGGAGGTAAGTGAAAGAGCTGCCGACAGCCTTTTAAATTATAAATTCGATGATATTCCGTTAATTTTTACCGAAGAAAATTGGCAGGAGTTTAAAAACCACATAATTGAAAACAATTTAACGGATAGTGAAGATGAGTGGAAGATAGCTCCTTTTGATGAGGCCGAAATTCCTAATGTAAAAAAAATAAAGATGCAGTTGGGAACCGAGCTTGTATTTTCAGCCGATATAAAAACAGACCGTCATAATAATGCTTATTTTTCTTATAATGGTCTTTTAGGAAAAGAGTATTCGATAAAACCGGACGATGTTTTTCTTGGTATTGAGTGCAGCTTAAATAATGTTTTAATTTCTGAAAGAGATAAACTTGATGAAAAGACATATCAAAATATGTGTAATCTTTCAATCATGGTCTTCAATGAATTTAAATTGCAGCACCAAATAAAATTAAGCCAAAACGGACTTCAATATTATAAGCGTTGGGCTGAAGTTACAGATAGGCTTATCACTTTTTTGATGAAAGGAAAAACTATCTTTGCGGAAATCTCAGGTGTAAATCGCGGGGAAAGATATGACCGTAAAATAGGCGGTATAGGATATACGGTACATTTTACAAATCCCGAATCAATAAAAAAATATATTGAAGGTATTTATGACGGAGCTCATAAAAATTATCATGCTATAGAGTTTTATATTGAAATGGAAAGAGGCTCTTATGCCCCTGTAGAAATCAGTCATGATTGCAGCTCTATGTATGTGTACGGTAAGGGAACGGATGAATTTTTTCAAGTGCCTCATTCGGCGGTTTTGCTTTTTAATAAAGAATTTCCGTATACCGAGTATAAACAAAGTTATTCTCTCCATCAATTTATGACGGGTAAACTTGTAAATTCTTATTTGCAAATTTGTGCTTTGGACGGTAAAAATATAGTTGAGAAAAAAAATCCTTTAAATATTGAGAATTTTTTTAATAAAGACTTGGCAGAAGATGAACATAAAAAAAAGACGGTACAAGATGTTCTTGCAGAAGAAAATATTTTTATGATACAGGGGCCGCCGGGAACGGGAAAAACTACGGTTATAGTAGAAATGATAATGCAGTATATATCTAATAATAAATTTTCCAATATACTGATAGTTTCTCAGGCAAATGTTGCCGTTGATAATGTTTTAAAAAAGATTATAAATAAAGTACCGGCAAAAATTATAAGATGCGGACAAAACGAAAAAATAGATTATGAAATAAGGGATATAGGTTTTGAAAAACGCTATAATGATTATGTCGAAAAAATACATGCAAAACAAAATAGCGGCTGCGATAAAAATATTTTAAGCCGATGGATTGAAATTATCGACAGCGAAAAAGGTTATAATCCGGATATAGGCGAGCTGATTATGAAAGGGCATAGAATTATAGGTGCTACCTGTTTGGGGCTTGCCAAGAAAAAGATAGGACTTGACAGAATAAATTTTGATCTTGTTATAATCGATGAAGCTGGAAAAGCTCTTCCTGCCGAAATACTGATACCATATATCAAAGCAAAAAAGGTTATTTTGATCGGAGATCATAAACAGCTTCCGCCTACAATAAATACAGCTCTTTATGATGATGAAAAAGTTGAAATTGAAGATAGATCCGTTTATGCCCAAGAATTATTTGAATTAAGTTTTTTTTATAGAATGTTTGAAGCGGCACCAGATACAAATAAGACAATGCTTACAACTCAATATAGAATGCCCGCTCTTATAGGTTCTTTGGTAAGCGAGTTATTTTATGATGGAAAAGTAAAAAACGGAGCTTCAACCTTTGATAAAAAACCTTTATATTTTGATTCCAATTTAACTTTGATAGATATGTCGAATGATAAAACTTATCATGAAAATGAAAAAAAATCTAATTCGGTAATAAATGAAAGAGAAGTTGAAATTCTTATGAATATTATTTTGGATATTTTAAAAAAGAATTATTCTCAAAAAATTCGTATTGCAGTAATTACACCTTATCTTGGACAAAGGCTCAGCATATTAAAAGCTTTTAGAGATTGCGAAATCGATATAAATAAGTATGGTATAGATATAAATACGGTAGATGCATTTCAAGGTGATGAAGCCGAGATAGTTATTTTTTGCACGACAAGGGCCAATAAGCCCACAAAGTATTTTTCCGATTATCGAAGAATAAATGTTGCATTATCCCGTGCAAAAAATGAGCTTATAATAATAGGTTCTTCAAAATATTTTTATAAATTTAAAAATGAGGAAAGTGTTTTACCCAAACTGGCAGATTACATAAAACAACACGGTAAGATTGTTTTTGTTAAAGGAAAAAAATAGGAGGAATAAAATGGCTCGTAAATTTATTTCGTTTTTAGGTACAAGTGATTACAAATATTGCAGTTATACACTAAATAACATCACTGTAAATAATGTAAGATTTATTCAAGAGGCTTTGATAAGAATTTTATGTGAAGACTTCTCGGCTGAAGACAGCTTATGTTTTATGTTGACAGCAGCTGCTAAAAAAAAGCATTGGGAGGCAGTCGGCGGTGATATTAAAAATCTTGAAGATATTGTAAATGATGTATATAAAGATAAGGCGGATAAACCGCAAATTACCGTAATCGATATACCTGACGGCAAGAGCGAGGAAGAAATTTGGTTTATTTTTCAAAAAATAACTGATTTATTAAATGAAGATGACTCCGTAATATTTGACATAACCCACGGCTTTAGATCTTTGCCTATGCTTGCTTTTGCAGTCTTAAATTATGCCTCATTTTTAAAAAACATTAAACTTGAAGGTATTTATTACGGTGCCTATGAAGCAAAAGAAAATGAAAATGCTCCGATTTTTAATTTGACCGAATTTTATTCTTTATTGCGATGGTCAAGTGCTGCCGATGCTTTTGTAAGCTACGGCTATTCGGATAAACTATTCGGTTTAATAAAAGAGACAGCTCGAAACTATATAGGCTCACAAAAAGCCGGAGATAATTTAAAAGATGCTGTAAATACTTTAAATACCGTGCGCGGTAAAGAAATAACTGAAGGGAAAGTTTTTAGTAAGTGTATCACAAATATTAATGATTTAAGAACCAACGATAAATTTTCCGCTCATCCTGCATTTGAGCCTCTCTTTGATAAGATAAACGATGTTTTTTCAGGTTTTAAAGCGGAAGATCCTTTGAATTTTTTATATGCAGCAAAATTACATTTAGAACACGGGCGGGAACAGCAAGCCATCACTCTTTTACAAGAAGGAATAATAACTGCAATTTTACAGCAGGTAAAATTTAATTTTGAGGATAGAGGTGTAAGAGAAATAACAAGTAAGTATATAAACCAAAAAATAATAGAAAAACGGAATCATACAACAAAGCCGTGGCTTTTAACTGATGACGAAAAAAAATTAATACAAAGTTTGGAACAATCATCTTTGTTTGCCGAAGTTATATCTTCGGAGATTTTTGACAAGCTTACCGGTTTACGGAATGATATAAATCACGGCGGCTATAATAAAAGTTCAAGTGCTGCATCCAAAATAATAAATAATGTAAAAAAACATTATGAAGAGGTAGAAGATATATGCAAAAAGTGTTTTGCCTTTTAAATCATTCTTTGACAGCTAATCAAATAAATGAACTAAAAACAAAATTCGGAACAGAGACTATAGAATATCCTCCCGATAGTATCAAAGAGCTGTGGAGTAATTTACCTACTACAGATAAAATAATTCCTGAAACTATTGATACAATAAGAAATTGGCTGTGCAGCAAGAATGTAAAAAAAAACGATGTAATAATATTGCAAGGAGAAGCCGGTTACTCTTTTTATCTTATTGATTATGCTCTTAAAAAAAACTTGATACCGATTCACTCTGTTACAAAGCGTATTGCAAAAGAAACTATTGATGGAGAAATAGTAAAAAGATTTTATGTTTTTGAACATATCTGTTTTAGAAAATATTGCTATTATAAGAATTGATATTAGTCTTTATATCTTAAACCGCGGGGGCTATACAAAACTCATATAATATTGTATACTAGAAGTAGGGTTTTGCAAGATATTTGACAAAATTCGCAAACCTCCCAAAAGTGCCAAAAACCCCGTTTTTTGGGGTAGGTTTGCGAAATTGTGTAAGTCTATATTGAATATAGAGTTACACAATTATAGGGAAGGGTTTTAAGACGATTTTCGGCTTGACACTAGAAATTCGAGGGAGGTTCGCGAAAACGGCCTTCTAAGTCTATATCTGTTATAGACTTACGATGGGTAGAGTATAAATTTTAGACCTGACTTAAGGGATTACGACGATATTCAAATGTGTTTTGTACGTAACGCAGTATCAATAGGTATAAATTTTAGACCTGACTTAAGGGATTACGACTGAACAGCCAAAAGTTTCGACATGATCTTTTAAATTTTGTATAAATTTTAGACCTGACTTAAGGGATTACGACTTGACTACTTTATAACCATAGTCTTCTAAACTTTCCAGTATAAATTTTAGACCTGACTTAAGGGATTACGACACACCGTCAATGGTGTTGTCCTCAACAAACTGAGGAAGTGTATAAATTTTAGACCTGACTTAAGGGATTACGACGAGAATGAACCAATAATAGACGCGGAGACGTATAAAAGTATAAATTTTAGACCTGACTTAAGGGATTACGACACGCCAATCGCTTCACGATTGGTTTCATTGTTTAATCGGTATAAATTTTAGACCTGACTTAAGGGATTACGACGATTCAAATTTGCATTATTTTCCATGTTAAACTCCTTTGAACGTATAAATTTTAGACCTGACTTAAGGGATTACGACTTAACATTTTCTCTCCAACCTTTTCCTCTTCATCCATGTATAAATTTTAGACCTGACTTAAGGGATTAGTTGTTTTAATGTGTAATTGTGTTGAATATCAATAATTTACCTAACCTGTTAGTTCATGAATTTCTTTTGTTTCCGTTTCGAATAAAGAATTGACTTAAAACTTTGTCAATAATGCGGGTTCTTAGCGATTGCAAGCCGGCGTAGCAATCCAAGCCCTAAGCGGCATTTTGGAGAAAGGTGGGGTTATAGGGGAAGTATAACCAACGAAGTTTCGAGGTGAAAAACCACCGCTCTGAATGGGGGAGTCCTTCCCCTAAACAGTATAGCCTTTTTTTCAAATATCATATATAATATCCTCAATAATAATCTAAGGAAAAGAAAATATGTCGGATCTATATGGCAATGAAATTAACAGAATAGCCGGTAATATTGCGAAGATGTTTGGTAATCGTCTTAAATTTACAGATAGTGAAGATTTTGATGACGATACTGATGACCAATCAATTGACAACTCCGGCGTTTCCGTTGATGAAGAAGAAAATAAAGGTATTTATATTCACCCTGTGATTATGGATGATGACAAAAAGCGCAAATGGGCGGTAAATAAACTTAATAAGAGTATTAAAGAACTTGAAGCCTTTATTCCTTTATTAAAAGAAAAAATCTTAAACGAAGATGATAAAGCATTTTTTTTAATAAATAAACTTTTTCCGACAGGATTTCAGCTTCATTTTTATGCCCGTAACCTTTCTTTTAATAAAAAAAACGGATTTGAATCCAAGATTGTCGGCTTGCGTTATATAAGAGAAAGCGGAGATTGGCTTGATACATCTTTAAACCTCCCTCTTACAAAAACCCTTCTTTTTATTGGAGAATCTCATGGAAGAGATTTGTCGATAAATGAAATTTCGCTTATCGGTAATGATGATGAAAAACTGGATTTTGAAGTAGATGTTACAGCTTTCAATTACTCTTCTCCACAAGAAGTAAGAAGACCCTTTCTTGATTATGTAGTATCAAAAGCCGAATCTCTATTTAAATATACAGAAAAAAAATTGACCGAATGGGAATCTTATCTTGACTGGAGTGAAAATCTTGCCCGCCAAAGAATTAAAGGTTGTAAATATATAGGTATTGAAGTTGATGCAAACAAATATCAACTTATCTTTACCCTTGCTGCACATAACAAAGAATATTTTGATGAAACTCTTAGGTATTTAAAAAAAGGAAATGTGCAAGCATTCGACAATAACTGTTCTACTGATGAATGGGTATTTAATTATCCTAAAGAGGTTAAAAGGCGTATAAAAGGTGTCGATCTAGGCAACTGTATGGGTGAGATAGAAAAATTTTCCATTAATGAGATCGGCGATAAACTTAATTTTATTTTTAACAAACAATATAGAAAAAATAATCAAGATTATCAAATAAGCTTGGCTGATTTAAAAGAAAAATATGGAGAGAATGCCTTTTTTGTGAAACTTGCCTACAAAATGAATCAGGATGATGAGGAACGGCTAAAAGATATTGACCCTGAAAATATTAGCGAATTGCATAGTTTAATCGATGAAATTATTACATCATATGAGCCTTTAGGTTTTTTAGCTTGCTCTGAAGTAGGCAGTTTTGCTCTTATAAATAGATTTAGGCGTACAATAAACTCGATGAAAAACGGCGAAAATTTTTTCGCCTCGTCTTGGGGATTGGCTTTTTGATATTACAAAAGCTAGATTGCCCGATAAGAATAGTAATTTAAAAGTTGAACGATGGCTTAATTCCAATATTGAAACTAATCAAAATCAAAAAGAAGCTATCGAAAAAATGTTAAATGCTCCCGATATTTTTTCTTTTACAAGGACCGCCGGGAACCGGAAAAACTACCGTAATTGCAGAGGCAATTTATCAATTTATTATTAGAGGGATGAGGGTTTTACTTGCTTCTCAATCGAATGATGCTGTTGATAATGCCCTTGAGCGTTTGGCTTCAACTCCCGAAATACGTGCGATAAGGCTTGATCCGAGAAGAAGGAAAGATTTTATAAACGAAAAGGATGAAGAAAATGCTGAGAAACTTTCTGAAGATACGGCCATCCAATTTTATTATAAATCTTTGAGTTCAAAAATTAATGATCAACAGGCTGGTTGGTGCAATTTAGAAAAAGAAGCCTCAGATTATGATGCTGATTTGCGTAACTTAAATTTTTTTGAGCGTGATATAGCTGTTCTTATCAAAGAGCTTGAAGAAAAAACTAAAGAAAGGATGAGTTATTCAGAAAAACAAAATTATTTTGAAGAAGAATTAAAAAAAGCCAATGATCTCAATTTGTCTTTAAATGATGACAAACGAAACTTAACAATTTTTAAACAAACATTAATAAACGGTGAAGATGAACAATTTTTTCTTTCTGAATCCCAGATTGATCTTATAAATATTGAATTTAAAAAACTTAATTCCGAAGCTTCAAAACAATGGATGAACCTAATTCCTAATATTCCTTTAGAATCTTCGAATAAGGAAAAAAATGAGTACATAAAGTTGGCTCTTATGAATATAAGAGCTCTTAGCCCTATTTACGATGAACTAACTAAAAATGTAAAATCTCAGACTACACAGGGAAGTCCCGAAATTGATATTTTAAAAAGAAAAAAGGATGAAATATCTAAAAAACTTGAAGACAGCAGTATATCGGAAGATGATGCAAATAAGCTAACCGTCGAGCTTATGGATATTTCAAAGAAAATTCGTGATCTCGGTAAAGGTATAAATAAGATATTTGAACCTGACAAAAATCAAAAAGGAATTTTAGGAGAATTTGTTTGCTCTGATATTATTAACAATAAAGAGAATGCAATTAAAACAATAAAATACTTTATTGTTAAATCAAATGAGACATTGAATAGAATAATAAAAAATTTAGAAGAAGAAATAAGTACAAGAACAATTATAGATGTTAATGATATAGATAGACAATTAAAATCGATTAAAGGAAAAATAATTGTAAATGATGAAGAGTATAAAAAAATTCAAAAAGATATAAATCAAAAAAGAAATACCGTTATTAATCTTTCTAAAAAATATGAGCTTGAAACGGCTGATGATGTAAAAGCGATAATCAATAAAATTAACTCATTAAAATCCCTAAACTCCTCTTTACAACAAAAAGATAAAAAATTACGTGATGACTGGGGAGACAGTTTAAAAGCTTTTCAAAATAAACTCGGTCAACATATTTCAGATAAACAGCTCATTGAAAATGACAAAGAATATTTTATGTCAACCTATCTTACGGCTTGTAATGTTGTAGGTATATCATGTACTGCCGACCCTAGGTCTTTATCGGATAAGGATTTTAATGATTTTGATGTAGTAATAATAGATGAAGTAAGTAAAGCTACTCCACCGGAGCTTTTAATTCCTTTGATGAAAGGGAGAAAAACTGTCCTCGTAGGGGATCATCGGCAGCTGCCTCCAGCCTTTGGAGAAAACGAATCATCATATATGGAGCTAGTAAACGAAGTTCAAGAAAGTGATAATTACTCACAAGTAGAAAAGGAGCTTATCAGTGCCGAAAATTTTAAAAAATTCCAAAATATGGTAACCGCTTCTCTTTTTAAAGATTATTTTGAAAAAGCTGATGGAAGTATAAAGGCTACATTGCTTACACAATATCGAATGCATTCCGACATTATGGATATTATAAATCAGTTTTATGAAAATCGTCTTATCTGCGGTATCAAAGGGACGGAAAATGAAACCAGAAAACATTTGCTTAATATAAAATCTTTAAATATGACGGATTTTATTATCCCTCAAAAACATGCGTATTGGATAGATTCATCAACCCTCCCTGACGGCTCTCCATTTTATGAAAGTAAAATAGGTATGGGTACTTCTTCATGTAACTTTCTTGAAGAAGCCATAACCTGTGAGCTTTTAAAAAAGATTGCACATGAATATAGAAAGATGGGTTTCGGTAAAGGAAAAGAAATTACCGTTGGAGTAATCAGTTTTTATCTTCAGTCTGTAAAAAAATTTAAGGTCAAAGGTTCGTAAACTTCGTCAAAGTAAAGAATATAAAGATGATTTTTCTGCAATAAAAATTTCGGTGAATACCGTTGATAGGTTTCAAGGTCAAGAAAAAAATATAATTATTGCAAATTTGGTACGCAACTGGAATTCTAAGGATAGTCATAGGATGAGCACTCACATTACTTCATTTGAACGAATTAATGTTGCTTTTTCTCGTGCTCAAAATTTACTGGTAGTTGTCGGTGCACAGAATTTATTCTCTAAAGTTCCTGTTAATCTTAGAGCGATGGATTCAGCCGATACACGAAAACTTAAAGTATATTCCGGTATTATGTCCAGACTGAATCAAAAGGGATGTTTTTTTCCTAGCTCTTGTTTGATTGATGAGCCAACTGCTGAAAAAATAAAAGCAGAATATAAAGAAGCTAATCAGAATCGAGGAAAAAAGAATTATAATAACAATAAAAGATTTCATAAAAATAATAATAGAGAGGTGAAAGCTTAAATGAAATTAATGAGCATATCCGTTTGTGAACCCTTTGTATGTTATAAAGTCGATATAAGACATTTTACTTCTCGGCATTCAACCGTTATTGAATGGTGTATACTAGAAATAATAAAGAAAGCAATGCAAAATCCTGAATATGGTGAATATTCAATCGATGATCTTTGTTCACACATTTTTAAAATAGATAATTCCAATTTATTGGTAAAACCTTGTATAATAGAACTTCAGGGCAATTTACAGGCAATTGAAATGAACAATGTTGTTTATGATAATACCGATTTAACCGAATTTCCTGCAAAAAACCTAAGGCTTACTCCTGCCGGATTGCAGATGCATGGTCAGGGAAGACTTCCCGGAAAAGATATTGCCGATACCGCAAAAATTATTTTTAACCTAAAAGATAGAACTTTTATTTTAAATCAATCTCAAAATCTTTCTAAAGAAGCAGCCGGTATTAAATTATATGACCCTAATATAGATATAGACAATATTCCTTTGCCAATATCTGAAATTAAATCTTTTTTAGAAAACCTTATTTTACAAAATAAATATCTCAGTCCTACATCAACTATAAATGATATATCTCTTTCGTCAAATGAAGATTCTTATTCCGTATTATGGAATAAGAAAAAGGTTCAAATAGAATTACAAAAAGATATGCAAGTTTATGTTAATGGAATGGATAGTGAAGAAAAGAAAATTATTTTGGATGAAATTTTAAGTTTCTATGATATGCACTCTGATATAAAAACAACCATATCAACTGTGAATGTAAAAGATGTAAATTCTGAATATGTTTCTTTTGTTTCGCGTAACAGTATTGATTCGATATTGTTAAAAAAAATAAAAGAAAATGCTTCCATGATTTTAAATAAATCTTTTTTCGAATATGATTTTGAAGCTCTATTTGAAAATGAACCTGATAAACCTAAAGTTGCAATTATCTGCGGAGAAGATTGTGAGGATATTCTTGTTAAAAAAGAGTCTCCATATTCAAAAAGCCATTTAATGGTTATGCTGCCTTATAATTATGCCGTTTTACCTGATGGAGTTTTTTTTGCAAACAAAACATCTTCTCTTGTGATTGGAAATTTTGAGTTGAAAGCCGATTTGTATTCACAAAATGCGGCTTTAATTGCCGAATCCGATATTCATAATGTTAATTTAAAAAAAATTGCCCAAGAACTGGTTTTAAGTTATAAAGATAAAAATAATGATCTTATTTATATACTTCCTTCTTTTGATTGTTCCGAACTTTTTTTAAGTATAGTCAAAGATAAGGCCGATAAAATTGAACCTCTCATAAATAAAGCCGAATATTTAAATGAGATTATTGAAAATACAAAAAGATATTTTCCAAATTATAAACAGATAATTGATTATGCTTTTATCGGTAAAGTATTTTTAGCGGAAGCTTTTTTTGATGTTGATTATGACGAAGCACTTAAAAGAATACGGGAAATGACTCAGATTTCTTTTTTTACTAAGAATGAAAATCTAAAACAAGACTATCTTGAAAAATTACTTAGCACTCAAAAAATATATGACTTGGATAAATTATTTGCTCTGCTTCAAAATATAGAAAAACTTTTCGGATCAAGTTCGTGGCTTAAAAAAAATCAATATGTACAAGCTCTTTTTAATGAAGATATAATAAAATCGATATGTGCAAGATGTTTGGAACCTAATTTTGATAACATACCTGAATATACTGATATTGAACCTTTGTTGAAAAGATTTATTAAAAATATCAAAAACTTGATGTTTATTTCCAAACAAATATCAATTTCTTTATCGGATATCCCATCGAAAGAAACCGTTATAAAAAAACTTTTAGATAATCAGCATATAAAAATAAATAGCTTAAAAGAAATTCTTAAGCTGTATAAAGAAAATAAAAATAAAATTAATTTGACTATTAACCAAAAGCTTAATTTAGGCAAATCATCTGAAAGAGATTTCTTTGAAGAATTTTTTTGTAAAAACGCCCAGATAGGAAAGATTTTTACAAAAATAGAAATTTTAAATGATGTTTTTTTAGACGCTCTTAACTTTTTCTTTAATGATGAGATATTAAAATACAATAGAGTATATATTGCCGATACCAATGCCTTAATTGATTATCCTGAAATTATCGATAAATTCAATGATAATAAATCGGCTTTAGTAATACCTATAGTAGTTATAAATGAGCTGGATACAATAAAAGATGATACAAATAAACAAGGTTTAACTGAGAGAGCTAAAAAATCAAGACTTGCCAGTAAAAAGATAGAATATTATTCCGAAAAAAAATCTCCATGGCTTATAATAGGAAAATCTTATCCTGAGCTTTTACCTTTTGATATTAAAAAAGATAAAAATGACAGTTTAATTTTATCCACAGCTCTTAAATATATTGAAAAAAATCCTATTATTATAACGGCCGATAAAAATGCAGGGATTATTGCTTATTCACAAAAAATAAAAACTATTTATGCTGAGAATTTTCTCGGTATAAACAAAAGGAGTTAATATGAGCAGACACGATGAGTACGCTTATGAACTTGAGCGTCAAAAAAAACAGGAAATCTTTAATGAGAGGTTGCGTAAGACTACTGCGGGATTTTATGAAAACTATATGAGGATGTATGAACAATTTTTGGGAGCTGGTTTTCAAAAATTTATTCCGGCTGAAATGAGCCGGCTGCAAAATGATTTAAAGGAAATTAAGCTCAATCAGCAAAATAATCCAGTTGCTGCACGGGATATTAGTTTTCAGGTTCAAAGCTATATATATACAATGAACAGACTTGGTGAATCAGCCAAAAATAGATTTTTACTTGCAGAACAAATGAAGCATGAAGCTGAAGAAGAAGCTGAAAGAATCCGTTTAGAAAAAGAAGCAAAAGAGAGAGATGAAAGACAGGCTGCTATTGTAAGCGAATTTTTTAAAAGAATGCAAGGTCTTACTAATCCTGCTATACGAAATTTTGCAGAGGAAGCATTGTCAAAAATAAAAAAAGATGTAACAAACGGTGTTTTTACAGATTTAAAACAGATGACAAATGTTTTTGATGAGGCTTTACATTCTGCAGAAAAAAAACTTTCGGAATGGAAGGCTGCTCAAGCTAAAGCTTTTAAAGAAGATGCTCTTCGTCAGCAGATAGAAACTGTTAAAGCCAAAGTTGAAGCCGAAAATTTGGAAGATTCAGAAAAAAAATCGGTAATGCTAAAAAGACTTGACGATTTATTCGGTAAATCGGCCGACAAAAATATATCTCAAGAAGATATTCAAAAAGATTTAATCGAAATTCAAAATGAGGTAGAAGAGACTGCGATAAGCGAAGAAGTAAGACGGTTCGCTGTAAAGTCGATTATCAGACAGTTATCAAGTCAAGGTTTTGAAGTTGATCGGAATATTCAGCTTATAAAAAATGACAATGGAGACTTTGTAAAAATTACGGCATCCATGCCCAGCGGTAAACGGGTTGTTTGCAATATTACCGATGACGGCAGGCTAAATTATAAGTTTGATAATTATGAAGGAATGACATGCCTTAAAGATATTCAAAAATTCAATGTTGACCTTGAAAAAATTTATTCGATAAAACTTTCTGATGAAAAAATACTTTGGAGTAATCCTGACAGGATAGGCAAAGAAGCAGATAAGATGCCCGTTTCTTCGGGAAGAGTAGGAGGTTATTAATATGGCAAAAAAAATGTATGATTTATGGATGGATAGATTTTATCGAGATATAAGTATAAAAAATTCCGTAATTATTTATGGGAATACCCTTGACATTATGTATAATCAATATAATCAAGGAAGGTACGAAACCGTGCTTAATAATGTTGTAGCCTGTATCAAAAGTAAGGGTTACACAAATATTGTGGTATGGGATAGGGCCGATGGAATAAATAAAAATATATCAAAAGATATTCCGCAATATAAGAGCGAAACTAAAATCACCGCATCTGAAACTTCCCAAAATGTATCAGAGTATGATTTAGGGGATGAGTTTTCAGACATAACCAACGAAGTAAATCAAACTTATTTGGATCCGAACGATTTTTTTTCATACATGCTTAATGTTTTAGAAAAGGGTACGGGAAAAAACGCATTTATCTTGGATTATTCAGATTATGTTTTTGGGAATGAAAATTCTTTAAGCGAGCTGGAAAGAAATTTACTTCTTAAAGCAGGAAAAGCATTGCAATGTCAGCCTTATAATCCCGGTGTGGAAGATTTTTTCAATTTAGGTAATATTATAATTATTATTGCAAGAAATCAGTCTATGATACCTACTCTGTATTATCGCAATAACCCTCTTGTCAGTTCAATAAATGTTCCATTACCGGGAAGAAATGAAAGAGAACGGTTTATAGATACATATTTAAACTGCTTTAATCTTTCTCAAAATATTGCAGGCGATAAAATAAAAAAAGATGATTTTATTGATTCGTTGGACGGCTTTTCATTAAAAGAAATTGCACAAATTATGAAATTGTCGAGATTGCCGGATAGCGGTAAAATGACATTTGAAAAATTGATAAATCTTTATAAGTACGGAGAAAAAATAAGCCCGTGGGAAGAGCTGTCTAAAGATAAACTTCAGACACTTACTGAGAGTCTTTCAGCCAGAGTAAAAGGACAGGATTCTGCAGTGGCAAAAGCAAGAGCCGTTATTCTCCGTGCATATACGGGATTTGCCGGTTTGCAACATTCAAGTAAACAAAAAAAACCTAAAGGTACCTTGTTTTTTGTAGGGCCTACAGGAGTTGGAAAAACAGAATTGGCAAAGGCTATCGCCGAATTTATTTTCGGAGATGAAAATGCCTGTATTCGTTTTGATATGTCCGAATTCAGTCAAGAGCACAGTGATCAGCGTCTGATAGGTGCTCCTCCCGGATATGTGGGATACGAAGCGGGCGGGCAGCTTACCAATGCCGTAAAAGAAAAGCCTTTTTGTGTTCTTTTGTTTGACGAAATAGAAAAAGCTCACTCCCGAATTCTCGATAAGTTTCTTCAAATATTGGAAGACGGCCGTCTCACAGACAGCAAGGGGGAAACCGTTTATTTTTCCGAAACGATTATTATTTTTACCTCGAATATAGGTGCCTCAAAAATTTCATCCGATCTTCCTGCCGATGAATCGAAAAAAATGTTTATTGAAGCGGTAAAAGAAAAGTTTATGGATATTGATAGACCAGAGCTTCTTAACAGGATCGGAGATAATATTGTTGTTTTTAATTTTATAAAAGATGCGGATGTTTTTAATCAAATTGCAAGAATTAAATTTAAACCCGTCATAAATTTTATGAAAGAGCGTTATAAGGCAAATATTATTTTTGAAGATGAGGAAAAAGCCTTTTCAGTAATTGCAAATGCGGCAGGAAAAGAAAACGGAGGGCGCGGTTTATTAAATGTGATAGAATCAAAAATTGTGAACTTGCTTGCAGACTTTACCTTTAAAAACGAAGACGATTTGGAGGGACAAACGATTGTTATTAAATTGCTGAATCCTGAACGCTGTATATTTTCTATTGAAATTCAATGATGAGTTTTTTGAATTTAGCAGCTATAAGAGAGTGTACGGAGTCGGAAGGACCGGGAAAGCGTTTTGCCGTTTGGTGTCAAGGATGTGCAAAACGGTGCCCTGGTTGTTGTAATCCGCACATGCAGGAATTCACCGAGAAGATAATTGTAAAAGTTTCAGATCTTATTTCCTTAATAGAAAAATCCAAAAAAGAAAACGGTATTGAAGGTGTGACTTTTTTAGGAGGCGAGCCTATTCTCCAAGCGGAAGGTTTTGCAGAGATCGCTCATTGGTGCCGTCTTAATTCTTTATCGGTTTTACTGTTTTCCGGATATGTTTATGAAGAGCTTATCTCAATGAATAATGCTCATGTTAATAAATTACTTAAATATACCGATGTGCTTGTTGACGGTTTATTTGAAATTGAAAACTATGACGATAAACGAAGCTGGATAGGCTCTAAAAATCAAAAAGTTTATTTTTTATCGGACTTCTATAAATCCGGTATCGAATTTAATGGGAACAACCATCGAATGGAGATATTAGTTTCGGATAAACATATTTTTAGAAACGGTTGGCCTTTTTAAAGCAGGGGGCTATACAAAACACATATAATATTGTATACTAGAAATAAGGTTTTGCAAGATATTTGACAAAATTCGCAAACCTCCCAAAAGTGCCAAAACCCCCGTTTTTTGGGGTAGGTTTGCGAAATTGTGTAAGTCTATACTGGATATAGAGTTACACAATTATAGGGAAGGGTTTTAAGACGATTTTCGGCTTGACAACAGAAATTCGAGGGAGGTTCGCGAAAACGGCCTTCTAAGTCTATATCTGTTATAGACTTACGATGGGTAGAGTATAAATTTTAGACCTGACTTAAGGGATTACGACGATATTCTTGTTCTTTCATAAGCCGTACTCCATTTTTGTATAAATTTTAGACCTGACTTAAGGGATTACGACTAATGGGTCAGGAATTCCAACCACTTTTATATAAGTGTATAAATTTTAGACCTGACTTAAGGGATTACGACACGTTGAATAAGTCAGAATACATTGTGGATGTGTATGGTATAAATTTTAGACCTGACTTAAGGGATTACGACAATTTCATTCCGTATATTGATTGGTGTACTATTTTGTGTGTATAAATTTTAGACCTGACTTAAGGGATTACGACATGACGACTATCGATAACGTTAATACCATCCCTACATAGTATAAATTTTAGACCTGACTTAAGGGATTACGACCGCTCATATAACATGTCATAGTACTCTCCTCGGGGATTTGTATAAATTTTAGACCTGATTTAAGGGATTACGACCTTGCCTTTGATACCATCTTTGCCGAGGGGCAGCGCCGTATAAATTTTAGACCTGACTTAAGGGATTACGACCTTCTCGCGACTGTTGCAAAGTTTCATACATCATTTCTAGTATAAATTTTAGACCTGACTTAAGGGATTACGACAACTAAATCATCTTTAATAAAAGTGACATTATAACCTGGTATAAATTTTAGACCTGACTTAAGGGATTACGACAGAGGTTATTTTCCTCCTTCCCATAATGAAGTTCATAAAGTATAAATTTTAGACCTGACTTAAGGGATTACGACCTCAAGTTTATCCTCAGAAACTTCATCAACTACAGTTTCAAGTATAAATTTTAGACCTGACTTAAGGGATTACGACATCCTCTGCTAATTTTATAATACAAAGAGTTTCAGCCCCGTATAAATTTTAGACCTGACTTAAGGGATTAGTTGTTTTAATGTGTAATTGTGTTGAATATCAATAATTTACCTAACCTGTTAGTTCATGAATTTCTTTTGTTTCCATCTCGACTAAAGAATTGACTTAAAACTTTGTAAAAAGACGGGTTCTTAGCGATTGCAAGCCGGCGTAGCAATCCAAGCCCTAAGCGGCATTTTGGAGAAAGGTGGGGTTATAGGGGAGGTACAACCAACGAAGTTTCGAGGTCATACACCTTTCTCCGAAAAAGGGGTGTTCCTCCCCTAAAAGATTTTAGACCTGACTTAAGGGATTAGTTGTTTTAATGTGTAATTTATAATTGGAGAATTGGGAATTATGTCGAATTCTTTGCTTGGTTGGTTAATGCTATTGCATTGCCCAACTTTTGAATTTATCATTTCTTTACTTTCCATCTCGACTAAAGTATAGACTAAAAACTTTGTAAAAAGGCGGGTTCTTAGGGACAGTGCCCCTAAGCGGAATTTTGGAGAAGGAAGGGGTTATAGGGGAGGTACAACCAACGAAGTTTCGAGGTCATACACCTTTCTTCCGAAAAGGGGGCTTCCTTCCCCTAAGAGATTAGATTATAACTTCTCAATTTCTTCAATAGAAAGACTTGATATTTCTTTAATTAAGTTTATATCAAATCCTTTTAACTTCATCATTTTAGCTGTTTCAAGCTTTGATTGATATGCTCCATCAGCAAATCCTTGCTCTATGCCTTGTTGTCTGCCTTTTATTTCACCCTGCAATATTCCGGCTTCAACTCCTTCCCGATAACCTTCACTTATACATGATGCCCTGTCGTGTTCGTATTTCATTCTGGACTCATATAGCCATTTATCTCTAGGACTCATTTCCATTAACTCAATAGTTGTGTCGGCTTTTCTCATCATCGCCGATTCTTGTGATAACATTTTTCTTACCTCCCGATTGTCTGTTTCGATAAATTTCAGCCAGTTTAACAAGTGTTTCATTTTATTGTCTTTACATTGAGATTCTTTTAAGAGTTTAGCCCTTTCAAGGTTTAGTATATGAATCTCAAGCTTTGAAAGCAAAGGCTCTTTTGTATCTTTTTCTAGAACAAGATATTTGTTGTGTAAACGCTTATTTTTATTAAAACCTTGTCCTATCAAGTTTATTGTAATACACTTTGGGAGTTTTGTATAGTCTTGGCCTTGTTTTATACCATCGTTATACATTTTAGACCAATAATACAAGGTTCTTTCAGGAAAATCAAAATGCCATCTGTTTTGAATTTCGATATCGACAAGGGTTCCGTCTTTTAATCGCAGCTTGATGTCTAAGATACCTAGCTTTTCACTTAAAAGTTCCCTATGAAACTCCTTATCCATAAGTTCTAATCCTGAGATAGTTTCAGGCGGAATGTCTAAAATACATTCCAGAAAATCTTGTAGAATATCTTTGTTCTCTTCCGATCCGAAGACTCGTTTAAAGGCATAGTCGTTTCGGAGAGTTACCGTAAAAAGTCTTTGCATAGTTAAGCCTCATTAATAAATTTTAAAGGAGAAAAATTCTCTCCCTCTTTCATAATTATTATAGAAATTTTGTTTACATAATTAATAAGATTTGAGAAAAGTTTTTATTGCAAAAAAATTTAAAACCGCAGGGGGCTATACAAAACACATATAATATTGTATACTAGAAATAAGGTTTTGCAAGATATTTGACAAAATTCGCAAACCTCCCAAAAGTGCCAAAACCCCCGTTTTTTGGGGTAGGTTTGCGAAATTGTGTAAGTCTATACTGGATATAGAGTTACACAATTATAGGGAAGGATTTTAAGCCGTTTTTCGGCTTGACAACAGAAATTCGAGGGAGGTTTGCGAAAACGGCCTTCTAAGTCTATATCTGTTATAGACTTACGATGGGTAGAGTATAAATTTTAGACCTGACTTAAGGGATTACGACTCATTCTTATTGTCAGATACTGAATCCGTTCCGAAATGGTATAAATTTTAGACCTGACTTAAGGGATTACGACCATTCTTCTACGGCACGTTGTCTCAAAGCTTCTTCAAGGTATAAATTTTAGACCTGACTTAAGGGATTACGACGTCGATGCGATAAACAGCATAGACACGATAATGAAGTCGAGTATAAATTTTAGACCTGACTTAAGGGATTACGACGAATACAAGTATACGAACCTCGAATGTTTGTATTTAACTTACGTATAAATTTTAGACCTGACTTAAGGGATTACGACGAGCAGCATATTTATTTATCATGTCGGCTAGTTCCTCATGTATAAATTTTAGACCTGACTTAAGGGATTACGACTCATTCAATTCGATCTGCTCTTTGATTTCTTTACTCATACTGTATAAATTTTAGACCTGACTTAAGGGATTACGACTAGGTACATTTTCAAACCTAAAACCTGTCAAATCTAATAAGGTATAAATTTTAGACCTGACTTAAGGGATTACGACTAGTTCCTTTCAGGACTAACTTGGCAATATTAACTTGTATAAATTTTAGACCTGACTTAAGGGATTACGACAGGACTATACTAGCAATATTAACTTTTAATTGCCAGATTAGTATAAATTTTAGACCTGACTTAAGGGATTACGACCTTGCCAGTTCATTGGCAAGTATCATTTCAATTTGTGTATAAATTTTAGACCTGACTTAAGGGATTACGACTTGCATAGAATTAAACTCTCTTATAGGGGAGTCGGATGCGTATAAATTTTAGACCTGACTTAAGGGATTACGACTAGAAAACGATTACCAGATAGTGTTTCCAATATGGTAGGGTATAAATTTTAGACTTGACTTAAGGGATTACGACGTTTAAAAGTATCTAAAATTTTTTGATGTTTTTCATTCAGTATAAATTTTAGACCTGACTTAAGGGATTACGACCGTAGATTTACTTTCTATAAAAGTATCCGTATTAGCACGTATAAATTTTAGACCTGACTTAAGGGATTACGACGTGATGAAAAAGAATTAGAAGCTAGAAGATTTAGATTAGTATAAATTTTAGACCTGACTTAAGGGATTACGACCAGTTTTTCCCGTGATTCTGTCTATAGGTAATCTTTCTGGTATAAATTTTAGACCTGACTTAAGGGATTACGACGTATCTCCAGCTATATATAAATGAGTTACATTATTTTCTTGTATAAATTTTAGACCTGACTTAAGGGATTACGACCTGGTTATCTATTATTAGAAGAACAACTAAATAAATTACTTGTATAAATTTTAGACCTGACTTAAGGGATTACGACTTTGGAACGATTTGCCCGTTTTCGATCTTTTCATCGTGTATAAATTTTAGACCTGACTTAAGGGATTACGACTATATAGGTCTAAATCTTTTGTTATATAAAATATTAACATGTATAAATTTTAGACCTGACTTAAGGGATTACGACAGAACTGGGTAATAATCCCAGTTCTATTATTTAATTAGTATAAATTTTAGACCTGACTTAAGGGATTACGACGAGATCGAAAAAAGAGCAATGGAAGAAAAGCCCTTGAGTATAAATTTTAGACCTGACTTAAGGGATTACGACTAAACTGAACAACATCGTTCAGTTTGCTGAAATATGTATCGGTATAAATTTTAGACCTGACTTAAGGGATTACGACACTCAATGGCCTTATCAGGTTTTAACTTCAGTTTGTAATGTGTATAAATTTTAGACCTGACTTAAGGGATTACGACGGACTTTCGAGTTTTGCAACAACATCATCAAATTTAAAGTATAAATTTTAGACCTGACTTAAGGGATTACGACTAGGACAGAGGGTACAGTTTGTATTTGGTGGTAATTGGGTATAAATTTTAGACCTGACTTAAGGGATTACGACTAAGCTACGTAACCTTTAGTAGCGAGTTTTAATTCATGTATAAATTTTAGACCTGACTTAAGGGATTACGACTAAGCTACGTAACCTTTAGTAGCGAGTTTTAATTCATGTATAAATTTTAGACCTGACTTAAGGGATTACGACCATTTATCTTTGAGAATGTCAAAAAAGACTTTTTATATAGTATAAATTTTAGACAAAATTCAAAATAGTTCTTTACAAATCTGAATTTGTATTGTATAATTTTCCAAGGTTTAATTTAAATAAGGATTGTTAAGGGAGCAATGGTTTTGATACGGCGGTTCGATTCCGCCGGCTTCCAAAACTAAAAAATGAATAAATATATTTAAGATTAGTGAAAATGTTTTTAAGGGAGGAAAATTTAAAATTATGTATGTTGGCCGATATACAGAGGTTGACTCCTTAGAATTAACCCTTCAATTTCTTACCCCTGCTTTTTTTAGGCGGTGCGGATGGAAATGCCGAACTTCGTTCTGCCTCTTTTAAGGGGCTCTTGCGTTATTGGTGGCGTGTTTTATACGGTGCACGGTATATAAATGCCGGAGAGGAATCATTAAAGGCAAAAGAGGCTGAAATTTTCGGTACATCCGGTGCAAAAGGTTCCGATTTTGGACAGTCGCAAGTTCATATAAGTATTGATAATATCTCCATAAGAATCGGTCAATTTGATAATAAAAATGGAGCTAAAAAGACCGTATTCCATAATTCAAAGGAGATGAAGATAAATGTATTGGATTATCTTGCTTATGGGCATCACGAATATAAAAAAGAAAAACGTATGAATGAATATATTCATACTGTTATACAAGCCAATAGTTCTTTTAATATTAAAATTACAGCTTTAAAAAAATACTCTGAAGAAGTGTTCCAAGCCTTTTTGTTTATGATAGAGTATGGTGGTGTGGGTTCAAAGTCAAGAAACGGCTTCGGCTCTATGAAGATTATCGAAAATAAATCTAATCATAAATTAAATCCTGCATTATGGCATATTCACAAAAATCATGTTGGGTTTTCAGCCCTTTCATCTGAATCAAGATTGTATATAGAAAAAAATTCTACAAAGAAATCTTGGGAAGAGGCTTTGTCTGAATTGGCCAAGGTTTATATGGAGATTCGAGAAAGATTGGATCGAAAGCATATATATAATCTTAGAGGCTGTCTTGCTCGTCCGATTATTACAAGAGATAGATCTGTACCTGATCATGTCAAAAAAGGAAGACATCCAAAGTGTACTCTTTTAAGTGTTAGCGAAAAAGAAACTGGACTTTATGGAAAGATTCTTATCTTACCTGTTCAATTTACCAAGCTTTATCCTGATGAAAGTAACGGTTCGTCAGAATATAGAAATATGATAAAGATCTTATATGATACATTGGATAAAAATAAATTATGGCAAAATAACACCGCATCGATTTTAGGAGGCCAAAAAAATGGAAGATAAAAAAAATTATTGGCAAAATAAAATATCTCTTTGGCTTCATGATCCGGTTTGTAAGGTATTTGATATTCCAAATCATACAAAAACTGCAAACGAAATTGCAAGCTTATTCGGACTTAGCTCTGATAGTCATTTTTATAAAATTTCCGATTCAATAGCCGTTTCTTTAACCCGTTCTATTCTTCCTGATTATGACAAGGGAGGCAATATTGATTTTAAATCGGCTGAACAACAGTATATTACTCATCCTCTGGTAAAAAACGGCAAAATGAATGTGAACTTGTCTAATATAAATATAAACTCTGAAAAATTGTTAGAGGAAATAAAAGATACTATTAATACCGATATAGGGGACTTAAAAGCTGCTAATAATATTGGTGAAGATAGCGAAAAATGGGCAGAGGTAGTTTATAATTATCTTTTCTTTGCCTTTCAACGCAGGCTTCGCAATGAAAATATAGGAAGGCTTGGGGCTATTTGGGATATTCTGCCTGCAGATACCCGAATTCCCGATCATTCTCTTTGGTCTCATCTTGGCTTAGTATCTGCTATCGGTTCAAGCATGGGGGAGAATAGCGATCTAGACAAGAAAGGAGATATAAGTCTTGTGGTATTTTCTCTTACACCGGTACAGGAGTTTATTTCAAAGGCCAGAAAACTTCGAGATTATTGGACAGGCTCGGTTCTTTTATCCTATCTTTCTTTTACCGGTATTACCTATGTAATGAAAAATATGGGGCCTGATCATATTGTTTATCCCTCATTACATAACCAACCCTTAGTAGACAGCTGGCTTGACAAAGAATACCATCTTGGTTCATTCCTAAAAGAAAATGATGCCGACTTAAAAAACTTAATAGACGATACTAAGGGCATTGCTGCCTTTCCTAATAAATTTGTATTTTTGTGTTCAGACGATAAGGTAGAAAATGTTTGTAAAAACATAAAAAAAAGAATTCAAAGTGAATGGATAAAGATTGCCGACTCGGTTAAAACTTTTATGCAGTCTGAAGAAAATGATGTGTTTACAAAATTATGGGATACACAAATAGAAGACTTTTGGAAGTTTTCATGGGCATCTTCAAAATTAACTGAACTTGATGATAAGGATGTCTTAGATAAACTTTTGCCTTCAGACCGAATCTTAGGCGAATATGAACTTATTAAAGCATTTAAAGAAAGCCGATCCGGTAATTTTGATAACGGAACTGCCCGTCTTTATTCTTCTACTCATTCGCTTATTCAAAGTGTTCTAGCGGCAGGAAAAATGAAACCATCGAATATCCGGCGTTCTCAAAATGGTGAAAAATGTCCGCTATGCGGTGAAAGAGAGGTCTTGCATAATTTTAAGTATACAGGTACAAGTTCTTCAAAAGACTATTCTGAAGCAGTAAAAAAATTTTGGGACAAGATGAGAGAAAAAAGGAATCTTGATGTTTCATCATTTACCCAAGTAGGTGAACATGAGCGTCTTTGTGCAGTATGCTCGGTAAAAAGATTTTTGCCGACAATACAGCTTAAAGATTCACTTTTAGCACAGATATTTAACTCTGCCAAAAACTTTCCATCAACAACTGAAATGGCTGCGAACTCATTTTTGAGTGAGTTAGATAACTATATGAAAAAAAACGGCATACAAATAACAAACCATAAAGATTTGATTGATTATCTTCATAATGCAGATATTTTTATCAATGATATAGATGAAACTTCAAGCAAGGAAATTTTAGAAAAGATAGAGGAAGAAGCTAAAATTAAGTTTACCGATAAGGATAAGTATTATGCCGTTCTCCTTATGGATGGAGATAAGATGGGAGACCTTATCAACGGAGAAACAATTGAAGCTTGTTGGCAAGATGTTATCCATGAAGATTTGGTAAAGAATATTAAAAATGGCAAGTTGGAAATTCCTCACCTTAAAGAATTTTTGCCTAAAAAACGGACAATGAATCCGGCACTTCATGCGATGGTATCCGATGCTTTAAACAATTTTGCGCGATTCGGTGTGCAGCCTGCAATAAAAGCTGCCGGAGGAAGGCTTATCTATGCGGGAGGGGATGATGTTTGTGCCGTCTTACCGCTTGAGCAAGCCTTAAATGCTGCATATAAGATTCAAGAAGCATATCGATTGTCTTTTGCCGAATATACAAAAGATGGAGTACACTCAATTTCTGAAGGTACTCCTGAAATGAAAAAGATAGGTTTACATCTTGGGAAGGGTGCTCAGGGAATTTCCTTATCAGGTGCCATTGTCATTGCCCATCATAAGGCCCCCCTTAGGGAAGTTATACAGGCAGCTCACCGCTTGTTGGATGGTACGGCAAAGGATAGGGCAGGACGGAATGCTCTTGCCATTAGACTGAGTAAAAGATCGGGCGGCGATAGAGACTTTTTCTTTAAGTGGGATGCTCAAAATATCTTTGCCGACTCAGGTTTCGGTTCTGCATCAATATATGAAGCTTTTAATTCCATTCAAAAGGCCGTAATTGAGGACAAAATCAGTACTACCTTATTATATAAGCTGCAATCGCTTAGTAATTTTTTTGCTCCTCTTCTCAAAACAGTGGATGAAAAAGAAAGAATATGCAGACTTTTAAAATATGAGCTTTCTCATTCAGGTACATCCTCTGAGGATAAGAATATTGAAAACTATGTACGCGACCTTGCAGGCATTTGTTTTATAAAAAATAAAGAGAATACGGGCCTTGAATTTATTCCTGAAGCTGCAATTATTGCAGCCTTTTTAGGCAACCCTAGGGGAGGTAAAAAATGATATATTATGAGTTTTCTCCGCTTGACACCCTCTTCTTCAGGGGTACCGTGCCGATGGAGGCAGGTCAGCTTACGGCTGTTTCCTTATTTCCGCCTCCCGTTTCCGTTTTTACAGGAGCTATTCGTACTGCTGTCTTAAAGGAAAATAATATTTCCTTTGTTAATTATAAAAATGGAAATGACGGCAACAGCGAAATAATAAATCTGATAGGTAAGGCCGGAGAACCTGCTCCTTTTTATGTTACCCTGTTTTTTATAAAAAAAGACGGACGCTTTTTTATTCAGGCTCCTTCTTCTTGGTATCTGGATTCAGATAAAAAACCGGTATCTAAAGCAGATTATACTGAAGGAAGATTGACTCAGGCCTTTTTAGCTGATGATTATTTTTCTAAACTTAAGGTTACTTCCTCTGAGCATGATCTCCCCTTTGTAAAAGCAGACCATGAAGCCTATCCTATCTCATCCCTTTGGATAGATATAGATTTTTTTAGCACATCTAAAAAACATTTAGCCGAGAAAGACTTTCTTTTAAATGCTGAAGTTTATACTATCGAAAACAGGACAGGAGTGGGCTTAGATGATAAACGCCATACAGTTGAAGGTCAACTTTATACTGCAGCCCATATTCGATTGCTAGATGGAATCACCTTTGGTGTAGGTGTTTCTAAAGAAACAGGTTTAAAAGAAAAAGGAATTTTGTCGCTTGGAGGAGAAAACCGTATATGCACTTATAATAAAATTGCCCCCTCTTTTGATTTTAAAGAGCATAATTCAGGTTTTTACCTTTCAACGGCACCTGTCAAAGCTGCCGATCCTGTTAATGCTGAAAATAATATTTTAAAATTGTTTTCATCAAAAAAATTAGTTGAAATAGCCGGTTGGGATTTGCACAAGGGTTTTCATAAGCCTTCGGAAACATGGATTCCTGCAGGTTCCGTATTTACTGAAAAAATAAATGAAGCATGTATTTCATTGCCTTTAATAGGGCAGTAAACTTATAAGGAGAGTAAGATGTCTAATCAAAATTCTATTGTAGTTATGTATGGTTTAACACCCTGTCATGCAGGCAGCGGATCTGCGATGGGGGTTGTGGATTTGCCTATCCAGAGAGAGAGGCATACCAACTGGCCTGTAATTCAAGCTTCCGGCGTAAAGGGTGCTTTTAGGGCTAATTTTGAAAAATTCAGAAATAGGATACCTGAAAACGACAAAAATAGGATTAAGGACTTTGAAAATATAACAAAAAGTATTTTCGGTTCTTCAGATGATACAGGCTATGCCGGTTCATTTTCTATTTCTGATGCGAAAATTCTTGCCTACCCTATGAGGTCAAACATAGCTCCCTTTGTATGGATAACCTGTCCCTCTGTTTTAAAACGCTTGATAAAAGATTTAAAATTTATAGGTAAACCAACTACCGAATTTGATTGGACAAATGTAGAGTTAGAATTAAATAAAAATATCTCCTTTGTTCTTTCGAAAAAAGATAATAAAGATTTATTGTTTGAAGGTGATAAAGGTGTGTTAATTGAAGATTATCAGGTCAGCATAAATAAGAATAATGATTCGGTATCAGGTTTAACAGAGATTATTTTAAAATATTTGGAAAAGGCTGAAAGGCTCCTCTTGGTTTCGGATGAGATTTTTAATTACGGAGTTACGGATTGCACCCAAGTATCTGCAAAGATAAGCATTGATTCTAAAACGGGGACAACTATGGAAGGTTCTCTGCGTTATCAGGAGGAATTGCCTTCAGATACTATAATGTACAGCATTATTTGTTGGGGTGATAGTAAGAATACTGTTGAAGAAAATTTAAAAGCTGAGACGATTAAAAAATTTATCTGTGAAGAGGTCATTGCCAATTATATTCAAATTGCCGGTGATGAAACATTAGGCCGCGGTATCTTTGAATTATCATGGATATAGGAGGAAATGGATGAGCAATAATCAAACAATACAGCAAAAAAGAGCTGCCTTTGCTTTGGATAAACTTTTGCCAAATGGAAATGAAAAAGTGGATAAGGAACTGGCACAGTTTATTATAGGCGTTCCTAATATGATCCTTTCAAACGGAATAGGACAAACCTTTGCTTTTTTACTGTCAAAGAAAAAAAGTAAGATGGGAAGGGTTTTCGATATTATGAAAGACTGGCTTGAGCAGCAGATGCCTAAACAATTTCCTCATATTGAAGATAACATTAAGTTTTTGCGAAAGTTTAACAGTATTTCCCAGCCGGAATATCTTGATGCCCAGCATGAGTGCCTGCGTTTATTGGAGTGGCTGAAGCGTTATGCCCGTGCCTTTTCAGAAGACAAATAGGGAGGCTGCAATATGGGAAACAACAATAAAGAAAATGCTAAATCATCTGTTGGAAATAATGTAGATTTTAAATCTTTTTATCCCATACCTGAAGGTACTGTTAAACTTTTGAAAAGGCAGACTGCTAACTTTTCACTTTGCTTTCCTAGATTGACTCAATGGGTTCAAAGGGACTCTGATATAAAAAAAAGTGAAACAGATAAAAAAAAAGGAATCGTTGGTACTATTGAATCTTTAGGAAACCTTGCTAACTCTAATATGCCTTTTGCCGACAATATACTTAATTCATACCATAAGAGACAGGAATCTTATCTTAAATCTCTTGAGGAGCAAGGTTTTAAAACTCTTACGATCTATGCACAGTCAATATCTCCCTTTATTACTGGTATTGGCTCAGGGCATCCTACTGAAACAGGAATGATTCTTGATCGTAATACAGGCTTACCATATCTTCCTGCAAGCAGTATAAAGGGTGTTTTGCGGCTTGCTTATGCAGTTAATATTGCAAACGGCAGAAAAGAAGTTCCTGATAGTGAATTATTATATTATTTTGGAAGTACCGATACTAAAAATGCTGTAAGAGGACAAGTTGTTTTTTTGGATGCCTATCCTTATAAGGTGCCTAAAATAAGAACCGATATAATGAATCCGCATTTTAACAAATATTATACCGATGATAAGGTATCTTTACCTGTTGAAACAGAATCTCCTGTTCCCATAAATTTTTTGACAGTTCAAGAAAAATCGGTATTTGTCTTTAGAGCCTTTTTTTTGCCCTTGCAAAAAAAGGTTGAAAAAACCGATAAAGATAGTAATACCAATGAAACTCTGAAAATTGAATACAACGAGTTTTCCGAAAAAGATAAAATAGCATTACATTCAGCTTTTAAAACAGCTTTTTCTGTGATAGGATTTGGAGGAAAAACCTCAATCGGCTATGGCCGCTTCAAAGAGATTGAAAAAGAAGAAGCCGAGGAATATTCAATTATCACATATTCTTCACCTGCAGAAATCACTGAAGTGAATGTAACTAATAATTTAAGTCCTGAGCTTCATAAAATTTATAATGCAAAGCTAATTGAACAAGTAGATGCAAAGGGGAAAAAAAAATGGAAGATCCAATTCATTGATTTTCCAAATTGTTCTGGTTCGATAGTTAATTTTCAAGAGATTATAGATGCCAAAGACGGCTCTTTGATTAAAGTAGAGATTTTAGCAAAACTGGCTACTGGTTTTAATTGTAAATACACACCGGATTAAGACTTATAAGTAGTACTATTTATTGAAATTTGTCCATGTGTAATCAAATATGCTTTTAAGGTATATAATACAATGATGAGAAATTTTTATTTATGAATACAACTCTAATCACTTCTCTAGGTACCGGAATGTACGGTAAAGAAGGTTATAGGCAGACGATATATCATTTTGCAAGCGGAATTCAGCGTGAAAACAATATGTTTTTGCGTGCTGTTTTAGATTCAAAACTCTATGATATCGGGAAGATAATTATCATAGGGACTAGAACCTCCTCATGGGATATTCTTGCTGAAGACTTAGGAGATACCGACTTTTGGATGCAGCTAAAGGATGAATGTTCTTCACAGGGAATAAGTGATGCATCTCTTAATAGTTTGCAAAACTTATTGACCGATTTTTATAATTTTCCGGTTTTATTGTCGGCTCACAATCCTGTTATCTGTAAAGATACTATTGATGAACTCTTTCCTCTTTACATAAATGCAATTGATCAAGCTGGGGAAGATGATGATATACTCCTTGATATAACTCACGGCTTCCGGTCAATGCCGATTTTTATGTATCAGTCTCTTCTTTTTAAATTTTCGCACACTAGCCGTCATATTCAAATAATTTATGGAGAGTTCATTAAAAGCGATCAAATATCTTATGTTCGTGATCTTTCATCCTATTGGGAGCTTTCACAAATCACTGAAGCAAAAAACAGATTTTTTATGCAGCTTGACGGTAAATTAATTGCAGAAAAACTTGATAGTCATTGGCCAAAGGGGGCTAAATGTATAAGGGCCTTATCGGGTATTGTGGAGTGTAATTTTGCCCTTCAAATTCCTATTATTTTAAATCAGATCGGAAATGTTTTAAAGGATGCTCCTGAATCTCCATCTTGGATAGAGGATATAAAAACCTTTTTAGAAGAATTTAAAAGAAAGGTAAGTGATAAAACCCTTGCCAAAACTCTATATAACTATGCTTCCTTTCTTGCAGAGAAGAAGCTCTTTGTTCAAGCTGTAATTGCCTTACAGATTTCGGTTGAAGTAAAGATAATTACACTATTTGATAAAGAGGATAGCGACTATATAGGAAATTATGAGAAATGGCAGGATACCTATAAAAAGGAGTATCACAACCTACGTAAAAAATTTGAATATAAAAAGAAATTGAATCGTCTTGAAGAATTACGCAACCAAATAGCTCATGGAGGTTCAATTTCTAGATATCAAGGCGGTTCCCCTCAGGCTGTAAACACGGAAAAGATTTTTTATAGTGTACAAAAACCGGTATTGAGTTTTTTTAAATTTGCTGATAATACAATCAGGCATTAGTTATTTTAGTTATAATAAAGTTTACTGTATTGTTGATAATATTTATAATGTGTAGTAATAGCCTTCAGCCCCTTGTTCCTTTTTTGTTTTAGTACTATAATAGCTTTATTATCAATAAAACAGGAGTTTTTTATGCGAAGGGAACATGACTTACTCGGAGAGTTGGATATTCCGGAAGATGCTTATTACGGCATTCAGACTTTTCGAAGTGTTGAGAATTTTCAAATTACGGGCTTAAGGCTCTGTGATTTTCCCGATTTTATTAAGGGGCTTGCTTATACAAAGCAGGCAGCAGCCGAAGCCAACCACGAGCTCGGCTATTTGAGCGATGAAGTTTACAAGGTTATGGTTCAGGCTTGCAAAGAAGTTGCCGAAGGTAAATTCGACAAGGAATTTGTAGTCGATATGATTCAAGGCGGTGCCGGAACTTCTACCAATATGAACGCAAACGAAGTTATCGCCAACCGTGCAAACGAAATTTTAGGAAAGGCTAAGGGATCTTATTCACCCTGTCATCCCAATAATCATGTAAACTTTGCCCAATCCACAAACGATGCCTATCCTACAGGTGCAAAGTTGGGCATCTCTTTAAATACACCGGCTCTTATCGATGAACTTAAAGCCCTTGTGTCTTCGTTTAGAAAAAAGGCCGAAGAGCTCGGCGACAATATAAAGATGGGAAGGACTCAGCTTCAAGATGCTGTTCCCATGACCCTCGGCCAAGAATTTGAATCCTATGCCGCTTCTTTGGAAAATGAAATTCCTCAGATTCAATTTGCAAGAGAAAATCTTCACACCATAAACATGGGAGCTACGGCTATCGGAACAGGTATCAACTCAGATCCTAACTATACGCCGAAAGTTACCGCTCATTTGGCAAAGATTTCGGGGCTTGACTTAAAGGCTGCAAAGAACATGATCGCCGCCACAAACGACACCTCCGACTTTGTAACCTATTCTTCACAATTAAAGCGCCTTGCTGCAAAGCTTTCAAAGATATCGAGCGACTTACGCCTTCTTTCTTCAGGGCCCAGAACAGGACTTTACGATATAAGCCTTCCTCCGATGCAGCCCGGTTCTTCTATCATGCCCGGAAAGGTAAATCCCGTTATACCTGAAGTTGTAAATCAGGTTTGCTACAGGGTTATCGGAAACGATACTGCCGTTGTTTTGGCTGCCGAGTCGGGCCAGCTCGAGCTCAACGTTTTTGAACCGGTTATGATTTATTCTGTCTTCGAGTCTATTAAGCTTCTTATAAATGCTATGAAGACCTTGAGAGAAAGATGCGTTACAGGCATTATAGGAAACTATGAGCATTGTAAGGAGAGCGTTCACCGAAGCATCGGCTTGGTTACTGCCTTAAACCCCGTCATCGGCTATGAGGCTTCCTCCGATATTGCAAAGACAGCCTTGCGCGATAACCGCAGCGTTTACGAGCTTGTTTTGGAAAGAGGTCTTCTTTCAAAAGAAAAATTGGACGAGGTTTTAAAACCCGAAAATATGACAAGACCCAAGAACATGTCAAAGATTTAGTTTAATCTATAATCGTTATTTCGACGCGTCTATTTTGGGCGCGACCTTCTTCGGTGCCGTTCGGAGCAAGAGGCCTTGTTCCGCCGGCACCTTGATAAATAAACCTTTCCGCCGATATTCCCTTTTTTGTAAGTTTTTCGATTATGGTTTTAGCCCTTTCTTGAGATAGAATTTTTTCTTCTTCAGGATTGCCGGCATCTGCTGTGTGTCCTTCTACAAAAAAGAAACTGCCGTCCGACTCCTTTAAAATTTTTGCGATCTCGTCAAGCTTCGCTTCTTCTCCTTTTAAAAGAATAGCCCTATCAGGTTCAAATTGAAGATTTTTAAGCCTCAGCATTGTGCCCCGTTTTGTTTTGCTTACCTCAAAATCTTTATTGGGAGTAATTTCCGCTCGTACAGTGTAAGAATAAAAATGAAGCAAAAAGCCGCGGTGTTTTATTTTTTTTTCGCCGGAATAAAAAAACTCTTCATCTATTTTTTCGCGTATAAAAATAGGCCTCTTTGTATCGTCAAGGTAGATGTCTGCCTTTCTTCCGCCTTCCGATTTTATAAGTTCTTCATCGCCAAGCATATCGGTACCCTTATACCGGAGACCGAAGGCTGCTTCTACATGGTGAACGTTTTTGCCGTTAAAAATAGTTTTTCCCTTATATTTAAAACCGGCATTTACAGGAATTCGGGTAGCATGTTTTTCCGGTTTGGGTTTTACGGCAATAGTGCATTTTCCTTCCCATGTTTTTCCGATATCCTCCTGAGTAAAGTTTTTTTCGGGCAAAATAGGAAAATTCCTTAAAAGGGGATAGCCTTCATCTTCCGTAAACATTTGGGGCTGATAAGGATTTTCTATATCTTTTTCATCTTGTTCCGGAATAAATTTAAAAGAAATAGGTAAGATTGAATCTATAGGCAAGGCAGCTTTATGTCCGTTTTTTCGGCTTTTTTGAAGAACAAAGGCTTCTCCTTCGTAAAGATAGCCGGCTCCGGTACCGAGATTTGTTTCGCTCATGTAAAGGCGCGTTTCTCTGGAAGTAAGCCCTGCATATTTTCCGTCAACATAAACCGAGTAATCGGCTCTTTCAGTAATTACTATTTTTCCTCCGGATAAATTTTCTTGGGCCAAAAGAAGGTTTAAATAAAAAATCAAAATGAGACAAATTAAGAAGAACTTTTTTGTGAAGGGGTGTTTTGCCTTTAAATTCCAAAATGTCATTAGCTTTTTTGCCTTTCTACAGTTTTTCTATTTCTTCTTTACTAAGTCCTGTAACCTGTTCAATCTTTTGGCTTGAATCTCCCAGCTGCTTTAATAGTTTAGCTGTCTCGAGTTTGTTTTGGTAGGCCCCATCAGCAAAGCCCTTCTGAATACCCTGTGTAACGCCTTCTCGATAACCCTCACTTATACAGGATGCCCTGTCGTGTTCATACTTCATTCTAGAATCATATAGCCATTTTTCTTTTGGGCTCATTTCCATTACTATAATTTTATCATTTGCTTTTGCCATTACTTTACAAGTTTCTGCCAACATTTTTCTTACCTCCCTGTCATCAGTTTCAATAAATTTTAACCAGTTTAATAAGCGTTTCTTTTTATTATCTTTGCATTGACCTTCTTTTAATAGCCTTGCCTTTTCAAGGTTTAATATATGTATCTCAAGTTTTGAAACTAAAGGCTCTTTTGTGTCTTGTTCAAGAATAACATACTTATTATGCAAACGCTTATTTTTATTAAAGCCTTCCCCTATTAAGTTTATTGTAATACACTTTGGAAGTTTTGTATAGTCTTGGCCTTGTTTTACACCTTCATTATACATCTTAGACCAATAATACAAGGTTCTTTCAGGGAAATCAAAGTGCCATCTGTTTTGAATCTCAATATCAATAAAAGTCCCGTCTTTTAGTCTTAGTTTTATGTCCAAAACTCCTAACTTTTCGCTTAAAAGCTCCTTATGAAACTCCTTATCCAGAAGTTCCAGCTCTGCGATGCTCTCAGGCGGAATATCCAGTATACATTCCAATAAATCCTGTAGTACATCCTTGTTTTCCTCCACTCCGAATACTCGCTTAAATGCATAGTCGTTTCGGAGGGTTATTTTAAACGGTTGTGTCATATCAACCTCCATAAAAATTATTTTGTAAAGAAAAAAAATTTCCCCTTTCATAATTATTATCAAAATAGTTTGTAATAAATAGTAAAATCCGGCCTTGAAATCGGCCGGAAAATATGATAAAATCGGCGTCTTGAGTGATAGGTCTTTTAAATAAATGGAATACTTTGACGATGATTATTTTGATGACGAACAGATAAAGCTCCTCGACCCTAAAAATGTTTCTTCTCTTTTGGATGAGGACGGCCCCCTTGCTTCTTTTTTTTGAAAAATATGAAGCCCGCAAACCTCAACTTGCACTAACAAAATCTATTTGCCGCTGCTTTAATGAAGAGGCTATAGGCGTTTTTGAAGCAGGTACGGGGGTAGGAAAGAGTCTTGCCTATCTTTTGCCTGCAATGATGTGGGCAAAACAAAATAAAAAACGCGTTGTAATTTCTACGGGAACCATAAACTTGCAGCAGCAGCTCATAGAAAAAGATGTCCTTACTGCAAAAAAAATTTTGGGAAAGAGTTTTCAGGATATGAAGGCAACCCTTGTAAAGGGGAGGCATAATTTTTTGTGCCTTCGGCGGATGACTCAGGCATTGAGGGAAAACGATTTTTTTACTGAAGGGCAGGAAGAACTTGAAAAGATAAAAGAATGGGCAACTGAAACAAAGGACGGCAGCCGCTCCGATCTTGATTTTATGCCGTCGGAAAAGGTTTGGTCTACTGTCTGTTCCGAGCCCGATAATTGCCCTATGAACAAGTGCCCTTATTTTTCGGGCTGCTTTGTTATGAAGCTAAAACGCGAGGCCGAAAACTCATCAATATTGGTTGCAAACCATCATATTTTATTTGCCGACCTTTCAGTTCGGGCCGAAGGCTTCGGGTATCAGGGAACGGCTGTTCTTCCTTCTTATGACAATATAATAATAGACGAAGCTCACGGAATTGAAGATGCCGCTCAAAGTTTTTTTTCAAGCGAGATTTCCCGCTTTGCCTTACACAAGCAAATCAATTTACTATACCGCTTTAGGCGCGGCAAGCAGTCCGGTATTTTAAGCGGCATAGTTTCAATCTCCAAAAAGGCGGAACTCTTTACCGAAATCATAAACCTACTTGAAGTTTCTGCCTCTTCTTTTAATATCCTTGAAGAACAAGCCTTGCAGATTCTTCAAACCTATCAATCAAAGAGCCTCACTCAAACTTCAAGTGATGAAACGGAAAAGCTCTTATCATGCGTAGATAATTTTTTTAAAAACATAAACAACCTTAACATAAAACTTGAAAATCTTATAAACGCAGCCGATGGGGAGGAAGACGAAGAAGGCTGTATAAGGGACGGCCTTGTAATCCTCAGGCGCTTAAAAAAAATGGCTTCCGTAATGGAGAACTTTTTAGCGAGGAGCGAATTCCCGAATGATGTTTTTTGGTTTGAAAAAATAAAAACGTCGCAAGGGGAGGCCGTCCGCTTTATTCAAACTCCGTTAAACCTGGCTCCGATAATGCGCCGTTCGGTTTTTATGCCCATGGCAACCGTAATCTGTGTTTCAGCTACCTTAAAGATCGGGGAGGATTTTAATTTTTGGTTTAACAGAAATGGTCTTTATAATTTTACCGAAAAAAGAATCATCAAAGACTTTTTTCCTTCTCCCTTTCCGTATGAAAAAAATGTTGTCTTCAATATTCCGACCGACATCCCGATGCCGGATGAAAATAATTTTCAAGATGCGGTAAACGAGACCGTCCTCGCCTTATTGGAAATAACCCAAGGCAAGACCCTTATTTTGTTTACCTCTTACGATTCTCTTCAAAAAACTTGTGAGTATGTGAGAGAGCATATTGCAGAAGGAATAAAAATTTTAAAACAGGGCGAGGCTGACAGGATGCAGCTCTTATACGAATTTAAAGACGATGTTACAAGCTGCCTTTTTGCAACATCTTCCTTTTGGGCAGGAGTGGATGTTCCGGGAGAATCCCTTTCCCATGTAATCTTGGTTAAACTCCCCTTTGCAGTTCCGACGGAGCCCATATTTAAGGCCCGTGCAGACTTAATCGAAAAATCAGGCGGAAATTCTTTTATGCAGCTGAGCGTTCCCGAAGCCGTTGTACAATTCAGGCAGGGCTTCGGCCGTCTTATGAGATCCAATACCGACCGAGGCATAGTTACTGTCTTGGATAAAAGAATTTTAGTAAAGCGCTACGGTTCAATATTTATTCAAAGCATTCCTCCGACGATTCAATGTTTTTCGGAAACAAATACCATATTGAACAAAATAGAAGATTTTTTGTATAATTAATCAAAAGTTTTTATAGGAGAAGGAAATGGGTGCTCTTATTGCGATTTTATGTTGTTTGGTTCTTTTGACTTGGAGAGCTGTACTCATCGGTGTATTTCATGCCGTTTACAGACGGGGCTGTGATTGGGTTAATAGCGAAGTAATAGTAAGGCCTGCTCCTCGGCTGCTTTTTGCTGTTTTTAAGCAATATACAGGTTTTAAGTTTGAAGGAGATTATAGCCTTACGGATCAACTCCCTGAGCAATATCTGGTTATATCAAACCATCAAAGTCTATTGGATATTGTAGCACACATGAACTACTATAACGGCACAAGGCTCCGCTTTGTTGCTAAGGAAGAGTTGGGGCATAATGTCCCTCTGGTTTCTCCAATGTTAAAAAGCGGAAAACATTGTTTGGTAAAAAGAACAGGAAGCCCGACACAGGCGATGAAGGCTGTCGATAAATTTGCAGAGTATGTCGTAAAGAATAATCTTATTCCCGTTATTTTTCCCGAAGGCTCCCGATCTAAGGACGGCGAGTTAAAATCATTTCATGCTGCCGGTTTTAGAAGATTTTTAAATGCGGCTCCCATGCCTGTTGCAGTCTGTGCTCTTGACGGAGCCTGGAAAATATCTTCGCTTACCAGACTTGCAAAAAACTTAAAAAACGAAACTTATCGAGTTAAGCTTTTAAAAATTTATGATGCCCCCAAAACCAAGGAAGATCAGGTTAAAATTCTTGAAGAAGGAAAGGCCCTTATACAGGCACAGCTTGACGAGTGGCGTTTAGCCGATAAACAAAAATAAAAATTAATCTCGGCTAAAAAAAGCTGAACTTAAAATTTTATTTGTACAATTGCCTTGAATTTTCCTATCTTGATATTTTCGATCGGATGAGCATATTCTACTCCTATGTTTGCAACAGAGCTGATTGTCATATATATCTTACCGTAAACAGATTGATAAATATCTGCCCTGTTTTTTTCTGCATCCAAAAAATTAAATAAAGCTCTATATCCGGTTTTGATATTCAGCCTGTTAAAAAATATGGGAAGCCACGAACTTCCTGTTTGAATATCATAGCTTAAAAGAGTCAGTTCTCCTTCAAAGCCGAAGCCGTAATTTATTTTTCCCGGGCGGATAATTTTTTTTACATTTTCATATTCACTCATATTCGGAAGATAGGATGCCATGCCCATCAAGGCCGTGCTTCTAAAAAATCCGTAGCTGCCGGTGTGAGGGAGGGCAAAGGCATTGCAGCCGAAATACGAGCTCAATTTCAATTTGACCGGAACAATGGGAGGCCTAAAGGATGCGAAAGTCTGTAGTGCAAAAGCATTTATTTTTGAAGGAAAATGAAAACCGTGTTTTAATCCGCCTGCCGCCTGAAACATTATAAAATCTTTTGTAAAAAAATTTGTATTTAATCTTTGAGAAGATTTTTGATAAGTATAAACGGCGGATAGTTCTTCCGATAAAACAGGATTTCCTAATTTTTGTCCGTAAAGAGTTTTTGCTTTTTGAAAATAGCTATCAGTAAAAAAACTGAATCCCTCAATAGACAAACCCGCCCTTCCCGATACATTGTGATAAAAAGAATTTAAGGGCAAAAATAATTCGCTTTCTATGCTGCTGCCTATTTTTCTAAATTTAAAAAATTTATTTTCATCATAAAATTTAATTTGAATATTTGCCGGTCTTGTTTCCGCCTTTAATAAAATGGATGTTTCATAAAAAAACGGCTTAAAATAAAAAAGAGAAAGGGTTTCAAAATATAAGAAATTTGTAGGATCATTCCAATATAATTTAATCCCGATCGGTATATTTTTGTGCTCTCCCAAAAGTCCCGAAAAAATCGATGACGGGCAGGGGAAAGGGTTTATGCATCCATGAAAAATAATTATATTTACTCTTTGTTAAAATATCCGTATTAGGAATTTTTGTTTTTATTTCTTGAGCTGACAGTTCAATCGTTTTTAAAGCTGCCTTTCTTTCGGTAAAAAAAGAAGAATCTATTTTATAAAGCGAATTGTATTTTGTAAAAACTCCGGCATAGATAATTTCGTAATTGTTAGTTTCATTTTTTTGTTTTACAATCGGAAAAAACGTGCCGCCCGAAATATCTTTTTCCAAGACCTTTAATTCATTTGTTTTTAAATTAAAGAAAGCCGATCGGTAAAGGGTATTTTTATCTGCCCATGAAAAACTTAAAACAGGATCTTCCTCCGAATTATTGCTTTGTAAGTATCTTATTGCAGAAAGAGGTTTTTCAAATTCGATTTTTTTTATTTCTTTTGAAACGGTATCTATGATCAATATGTCTCGGTTTATTCCGTCGGCTGCAAGTAGTGCAATTTTGTTTTTACCTGCAAAGACGGGGTTATAAAGAGCCGAATAGGGAAGTCCCGGCCCAGCCTTTAATAGGGCTTCTTTTTTTTCGAAAGATTCTTTATCGATTAAAATAAGCTCTGAGAACTGACTTTTTATTTCTATTCCGCAAAGCGTTTCCCCGCAAAAGGATGCATATCTTAAAGACTTAAACTCCTTATTTAAAAATTTCTTTTTCTGAATGTCAAAGATTCTTGCCCTGTTGTTTTCGCCGAGAGGCGAGTTCACTAAATCGCTGACCAAAAGAAAATTTCCGTCTTGCGAAAAACTTAAAAAAGAAAGAGTAGGTTCTGCCTTAAAAAGTTTTTCTTCTTTTCCTGAGCCGTTAAAAAAAATTACATTTTTGGTTGTAAAATCAAAACAGGCAAATCCGTTTTTAGAGCTTGCAAGAAGGCTAAAACCCGACATCTCTTTAATCGGGTTTTGAGGGGAGAGTGAGTTTTCGGGAAATCGAATCGATTCTAAAAAATTGTTCCAAAGTTTATCAAGTTCTTTATTAAAAATCTTTTTTGTTTTTCCTCGCGGAAAAGAAGAAAGAGGATTTGCCCAGTATTTTACATAGGTTTCCATCCCGTAAATTTTTTTGAAGATATTGGGCAAAGGCTCCGCCGTAAATATAAGGCCAAAGCCCTCCGGGATAAACATCTCTCGCACCCGCAGCCTCCTTCCATGAAGGACTTGCATTTTCAATCCTTGCCTGCATTAGATGGTGCATGATTAAAGGATCGTTTAGTCTGCCCTGATCTTCTTCTGCACTTTCATATGAAACGGCAACTCCCTCGGTAAAGGACATTGGCAGGAGAGGTAAAAAATATGTGAGCGAAATTGCATGGGTCAATTCATGGTAGAGTACTTTTAAAATTATATCTCTTAGATTGCTTAGCTGTCCTTCTTCAGGTAAGGTATCAAAAAGAACAATCCTGCGGTAAGGAAAAAAAGTATAATATCCGTTTAGGGCTTCCCTGCCGCCCTCAATATAGATGGGCATTCTTTTTGGAATTTTACGGTTCAGTTTTTGCGAGATATCTTCGGCATAATTGTCGGCATATTCCGAAATCAGGGCAGCCGTCTTTTCGGAGCTTGAAGAGTAAATAATATCGAAGTATTTTGTTTTTTGAACAAAAAGATTTTCTGCATTTAAGTGTATGAGTTCAACTATCAAAAATAAGGAAATAAAAAAAACGAATTTTGTCTTGTGTTGCATATTAAGCAATTATGCGTAAAAAAACTTAGGCTGTCAAGTCTAGTACGGCTGCAGGAAGAGGGGCACCTCCATAGCCGATGTTTTCGGTTTGTATCATCGTGTTTTTGATTTGATTGTGGTAATAATCCAAAAGTCCGTCTATTTGATTTTCGGTAATTTCCGACTCGATTTGTGCTGCAAAAGATTCTGTAAGTTTTGCTTTTTGTGCCTCGTTTGTTTTCATGGATACGAGCTGATCGATTATCGAGTTTAAAATTCTGAGCTTGTCGATACTCATACCCGATTGCCCTTGAGCTTGAGCAAAACCGGAAACATATTTAAAATGGGCATAGAGGACTTGGCTTGGCTTGACGGGCACATAAGCTCTTCCGCCTGCCGAAATCTTAGGCATGGCAATTTGAGAAAGGGCTTGAAGCGGCGAACTGTTTGAAACCATCTATAATTCCTCCATAAATCTATATAAATTATCGGAAGTTTTAAAATTCGCTTTAGATACAATATTTTTTTATACATATAATCATTGAAAATTTTGCACTTGTGTGATAAACTGTATGTACAATTAGGATGATTTTTGGAGAAAATTATGTTGAAAAACGAAAGCTCAAACGAAAAGGTAAAATTCTCAATCGGTGCTAAACTGATAACCATTATTTCGATTTTGGTTATATTTTCCCTTGGAACCATAACGGGACTCGTGTCTTGGTTTGTAGGCGAGGATATTCAAACCATGTCCGAAGAAAGCAATAGAACAGTTAATTTTCAGGCCGGAGCAGCGGCAGAAAAAGAGCTTTTTTCGATAAAGGCAAATGCTTTCTTGTTTTTGGATGTTCTTAACTCGACTGAAACAGGTTCAGGCATAGCAAAGCAGACTGCAAATTTTTATTTTGAACGGAATCCTCAGATTGCGGCAATTGCAGTTACCGATGCAAGAATGGATAAGCGGCTTTACAGAAAACTTATCAGTACCAATTTTTTCCTTTCACGCGAGCTTGAACCTTCCGTAATAGACGAATTTATCGAAAAAGAAATGGATACGGCTGTTCAAGCGGAAAAGGGCATAAGTCAGGTGATAAACGCCTCTCCTTTTTTCGGTGAACCTATTCTTGTTCTTTTTTATCCGTACAAAGAACGCGGGTTGGATCAGGGCTTAATCGTTTTCTTTTCTGCCGAAACCTTGTCCGAACACATAGGTACGGGAAAACTCCAAACTACCTATCTTGTAAACAACTTGGGCGATATTTTAATTCATCCCGACTTTGAGCTTACAAAAAACGGAATCAATGTTCGGGATTCGACACTTTTTATAGAAATGCGCGAAAAAGGGGATATGAACAGACAAATCCTTTTTACTGACAAAGAAGGAAAAAAACAGTTCGGAGCCTACAAAAAACTTTCGATAGCCGATCTTGCTGTTTTGACCACTGCAGAGGCCGATAAGGTTTTGGAACCCGTAGTCAGATCAACATTTAAGAATGTTACCTTGAGCGTCGCAGTTTTGGCCCTTGCAATCCTTTTTATCTGGTTTTTCTCAAAATCGATCAGCTCGCCGGTTAAGGTGCTTGCCGCCGCTGCGGGCGAAATCGAGCAGGGCAATTACGAGCTTGACCTAACTGCAAAAACAAAGGATGAAATCGGCCTTTTAACCAAGAGCTTTGTCAGAATGGGCAAGGGCTTGGCTGAAAGAGAAAGGCTTAAAGATTCTTTCGGCCGCTTTATCAATAAAGAAATTGCAGAGCTTGCCATGAAGGGCGAACTTGCACTGGGCGGCGAAACAAAGGAAACGACCATATTCTTCTCAGACATCCGATCCTTTACGGCTATTTCCGAAAAACTTGAACCGAATGAGGTTGTTGAGTTCTTAAACGAGTACATGACGCAGATGGTAGAATGTGTAAACGATACCCACGGTGTTGTAGACAAATTTATAGGCGATGCCGTTATGGCCGTCTGGGGTGCTCCCACAAGTGCAGGAAGTCCGAGGGAGGATGCACTTAACTGTATCAGGGCAGCTTTGAGAATGCGTGCTGCCCTGATTATCTTCAATCAAGGAAGAGGCGGAGACAAAAAGCCGATTATCCGTATAGGCTGCGGTATTAACTCAGGCCCTGTTGTTGCCGGCCAGATAGGTTCAAAAAAGAGGATGGAGTATACGGTAATAGGCGATGCCGTAAACCTTGCCTCAAGAACGGAATCGTTAAATAAACCCTTAGGCACGGATATTCTTATTACCGAAAACACCTACAATTTGGTAAAAGATAAGGTTACGGTTGAAGAAATGCCGTCGGTTACGGTTAAAGGAAAGTCCGCTCCTTTAAGAATGTTTGCTGTTATAAATATGCCTGAAGAAACAGGCATTCCCGGTGCCGGAGAAAAAGGACCTAAAACTCTTTCTCAAATCAGAGAAAAATTAGGAATACCTACTCCCGATTTTAATAAGGTAGATGTAAATGAAGACGAAAAGAAATACAACATTCAAGCCCAAAACAAACAATAAGCTCTTAGACCTCGCTGTTGTTGCGGTCTCTCTTCTTGTTATATTTTTTGATTTGTTTTTATTTGTACAGGAGCTGAACAGAACATTTGAGCGTCTGGATACGCCTATAGCAATAGTTAATTACAAATATAAAACCGTTCAGAGAAAATTCAGCGACAGGGCAGTATGGGACCGTCCCGTTCAAAATTCTTATCTTTATGACGGGGATACTATAAGAACGGCTAATGAGGCCTCTGCAACCATTCATTTTTTGGGAGATGAAGAAACAAGCAATGTAGTCGAGGTAGACTCGAATACGATGGTGCAGATTTTCGGCAAAAACAAAGAGTCCGAGGTGAATCTAAATTCCGGTTCTGTGTCGGCAAAAACCGCCAACAATAATTTACGCTTAAAATCGGATAATGCGGATATAAGTATCGAAAAAGGCTCCGTCTTGCATGTTCAAAAAGAAGGAGAAGCCGGTCTTCAGCTGGCTGTAGAAGAAGGCTCCGTTTCGTTTACCGGCGATAAGGCCGGTGAAAAAGAAGTCTTGGAAGCCGGCTCCGTTTTGCAGCAGGGAAAAAAGACAAAATTCGTGATGATAAGTCCGGGCAAAAATACCAGACTCTTAAATCAGTCAAGGGATAATGTAGGGCTTGATATTAAATTTAAGTGGCAATCTTCCTTTGCAAATAATGAAGAAGTTTTTCTTGAAACCTCTCCTTTAAGCAATTTCAGTGTCGATGTAAAAAAATATGAGGTTAAGGGATTAAAGGAGTTTTCTGTTAAACATGATTCAGGTGTTCTTTATTGGCGTTTATATTCCGGCAAGGACGGAGTTCAAAGTGAAGATACCTTATCGGGAAAGCTGACTGTCATCAAGGCCCCGGCTCCTGCAGGCCTTTTACCTGAAGCGGAAAAGACATTTGCCTATAATACTAATCCGCCGCATATAAGATTTTTATGGGAGGGAAACGAGCTTTCTTCATTCTACACGGTTGAGATTGCAGATAATAAAGAAATGAAAAATCCCGTAATCACCAAAAATTCCGGTACAGAATCTTTTACCCTGGCCGAGTTGACAGAAGGAAAATGGTATTGGCGTGTAGTTCCAAAATACGGATTTGATTCTTCCTTCAAGGCACAGGCTTCCGATGTTTATGTTTTTTATATCAAAAAGACCGAAGAAGGGGAAAAGCCTGAGCTGATTCATCTTAAAAAAATTATGGATACCTCAAAGGGTAAGGGGCTTACATTTTCTTGGAAGCCTAATTTTGATGCCTCAAAATACAGGGTAAAGATAGCCCGAGATAAGGCGATGACCGATATTCTTTTGGAAAACATTGTTATAACAAGCTATTTGGAATTAAAGGAAGCTTCGCATCTTTTACCTAACGGCGAGTATTTTATGACGGTTGCCTCTCTTGATGCTAAGGATAACGAAATAGGCATCAGCGATGTAGCTTCATTTAAGACAATGGATTCGGAGATTATTTTGCGTTCGGTTTTTCCGCCCGATGAGTATAACTTACTTGATGCATTAACGGGAGATACATTTTTTACATGGAAGAGTAACTTTGATGCGGATCAGGTTGTGCAAGTTTCAAATACTAAGGATTTTAAAAAACTTAAGGTAAACAAACTTGTCAATGGACTTGGTACTGACGGAATTAACCTACCCGAAGGCGAATGGTATTGGCGCGTTTACAGCGAATTGGACGGTAAGCAGTACATGTCGGATGTAAAAAAACTGAACATTGTACCTCTTCTCGATAAGCCTGATTTGGACGATATAAGAAAAAATGTTGTTATCGTTCCAAAGCATAAAAGCAAATTTACCTGGAAGCCGGTAGAAGGAGCAGATTATTATCAGGTAAAACTTACCGACAGGACTTCTGATTCCGTTCCCTTATATGAAGATCTTTTTGCTTTAAATACCGAGATTGAAATAGATATGGGTAAATTTAAGGACGGAGAATATATATTGAACATACAGGCCTTTGCAAATGCAGGTTTAAATTCCAGCCGAAGATTCGGCTTATCTCAAGCTCATACATTTACGGCAAAACACCTACAGCCTGTTCAGCTTATAAAACCGGCTCCGGCTGAAAAGATTGACGGCATAGAAGCCGCTCTTAGTCCTTCGCAGGCAGAGTGGTCTTCGGCTCATCCTCCTTTAGGGGTAGAATTTATCTTGGAAAAGGTAGGCACTGCCGCACCTGTTTTTAAATTAAAAGATGCCGGCTATAAGGTTCAGCTGCCTCCTTTAACGGCAGGAAGATACCGCTGGAAGGTAAGGGCCGAAACCGAAGACGGCTTCGATATTTCAGCAAAGGAATATTCAGCCTTTACTGTTTTGCCTATTCCTCCGTTACCCAAAGCTCAATTTATATTCCCTGGGGATAAAGAAGTCTTGGGCATTCCGTTCTTTTCATCAAACAGAAGCATAGCTTTTAAATGGAAACATATTGATAAGGCGACACATTATATTTTAAAAATATACAACGAAAAAAACAGAACGGTTGTAAAAACTGAAATTCCTGCCAAACAAGGAAAAGATCTTGTTTATGAATTTAAGGACATTCAGCGTTTGTCCCGCGGGGCTTTTTTCGTTGAAGTTATTGCAGAAAGAAGACTGGATAGCGGTTTGACTTTTCAAACCGGTAATGTTTCAACAAAAAGGTTCGACATAGATTTGCCCAAAAAAGATAATGTAGAAACCGATGAAACGGGAGTTATGTATGGCAGATAAAAAATTTTTAAGTAAAAAGTATTTGTTCTTATTTTTAATACTTTTGTTTTCTTTAGGGCTTTTTGGTCAAGAAGATAAACTTAAAAATGAAGCTGATAAATCGGTAAATACAGAAGTAAAGAAAAATTATATTATTGAAACTGAAGGAAAAAAGACCGTCTTCTATCAAAAACTTTCTTGGGAAAGCGTAGAAGGAATTATGCACTTTGAGTTTGAGCTTGAAAAAAAAGAAAAAAACGGGAAGTGGCTCATTGTAAATAAAAAGAAACTAAAGAAAAATTCGATAGAAGTTTCTTTGCCTCACGGTAATTACCGATACAGGATCAAGGTCATAAACCTTTTGGGTCAGGTTGATGCCGTAAGTGCAGACAGATACTTTGATATTCTTGCAGCTTATCAGCCTGAAACTTCTTCCGTGTCGCCGGATGCAATATATTTTGATGAAGAATACACCAATATTATAAGCTTGACCGGTAAGAATTTTAGGGAAGAAACGGCATTTACTCTCCAAAAAGAAGGTTCATCGCCTATTGAGGGAAAAATTGTAGAGCTAAGCCCTGACGGAACCACGGCCAAGATAAGTTTTAATATGTTGAGAATAAGTCCCGGGCAATATCATGTAGTTGTTACCGATCCGAGCGGATTAAAAGATTCAAAACAAACACTTGTGTTTAGATTTCAAAAACCTATCGATATATATCTTTCAGGCGGTTATGCATTTACCGGTTTTGCCGGGAATCAATTATTTAAACAATATTTAAAAAAAGACTTTGCCGCCCTAAGCGGTATATTAAGGGCGAGCTTTGTGCCTATAAAGCGTTCATACGGAAACTTCGGCTTTAACATTACAGGCTCCGGAATGTATTTAAAAAACAAAGAAGAGGTATATACCCTCTCTTCGGGCTTTATTTTGACAGGCATTCAGGCAGTTTACATGAAGCCCATAATAAGACGCCTTCTTAATTTTGATGCTCATGTAGGCCTTGGGGCCGCATTTATGGTAAACACGAAATTTGTTTTCCCTGAGCTTAAAAGTCCGTCATATTGGTACTGGGGACCGGCTATAAATTTTGGAACAGCACTACAGGTTTATGCTTATAAAAAATTATATTTCGAATTAAATGTCGATCATATTATTCCTATTAGAACAGGTTTTCCCAAATATATAATACAGCCGTCGCTTTCAGTGGGTTGGGAATTTTAAATTTTTATTGGAGAAGATAATATGCGTAAAAAATTATTTTTGATTATAGGTGTTTTGTCTATCTTCTTTACAGGCTGCAGTCAGCTTTTAAAAGATATAGAAAACGATTTTAAATATTGGTCAGCAAATGTTTTTGTTACCGAGAATAATATAGCTTCTATTTCTATCGGAACCGATAAAGACAGCTATCCATGTATTACAAGCGATGGAGATAAGACCATAAAGTTAAAACTTATAAATCCGCAAAAATATGAAATAAAGATGCCCGGAGAGGCAGGTGCTCCTTATGATATAGTAAGATTTGCAAGCGGAGTAAAAGGTTCCGGAGGCGGAAGACCTTTACTCGGCCCGGATTATACACTTAGCCGAAACGGCCCTAACGAAATTGTTCTTACCTTAAAGGAAAATTTTTTAAAGCAAAACGAATGTGGAAATACCGAACTAAACCCTATGATTACCATTTACAATAAAGAAGGGCGGGATTTCGGCTCTCACGACATAAAGCTCAAAGTAAACACTCCTCCTCCCGTTTTAAAATACATAGCTATAGTAAAAACAAAAGATCCCGATTCAGACGGTAAGCATCGCTATGTTTTATGCTTTGAGGTAAAGGATATGGACAAGAAAGCAGGGCCGGGTGATACCGAGTTTTTGCACAAAGACATAGCGGCTCTTAACTTTGCTAAGACAGGATGGTCATTACAAACCATTCCTCTTACCGTAAACGGAACCGGAACCGGCTTTGACATAAGTGCTTCAAACGGCTTACTCTTGCCGAAAGAACAGGTCGAAAAACTCGCTTCAGAAGATATGGACACGAACTTAGCGGATCCGGATGATATCCCGCCGGGAAATTGGATACTATATTTTAAAACTGATGTAATAGTAAAAGGCGGTGTAAAAGAATATTCTTTTAAATTGATAGACGATAAAGGTTTAAGATCTACCGAAACAAAGGTAACAACTGCGACAAACAAGGCTGCTCCTGTCGGCCTTTTCTATGGTTCAGCTCAGATAAGGGGAACAAGCGAAAGCAGCCCCAAAGAAATACTGGGAGGTTCTGCTTCCATCACCTTAAAAGCAAAGACTACAACAGAGACAGCTTACATAAGAGGCACTATAGAAAAAAAGACGTCAAGCGGCTGGACTAAGATAAGCGAGGTATCGGCCGGGAAGGAAACCGAAATAAGCCTGGCCGGTAACGAAAAGGCCTTATACAAAATAAGCTTAAAAGCCTTGGCCCACGCCTTTAACGACAGTATTTTGTCAGAGTTTTATGTAAAAGTCAAAAACGAAATAAGCGTAACCGGCGGCTCAAACGATGCCTGGAAAAAATTAAAAGAAGCTGTCAATGCGATGCCCGACGGCGGCACCGTAATAATAGACGGCGAAATAAAGGCAACAATTGCGTCAGATAATAACGGTGAAATTGTCATCGACAAAAATCTTACAATAGAGGGTAAAACGGGCAAAGCTACAGATACTTTAAACGCAAACAGTAAAACGCCTGACACTAATGCCCCAGCAACACCGCACCGCATATTCAAGGTGGAAAAAGGGAAAAAGCTCACCCTTAAAAACCTTACCCTTAAAAACGGCAAAAATGACGAACAGGATCCGGACGGCTCTCCCAATCCCAAAGGCAAAGGAGGGGCTGTTTACTCGGAAGGCGAGCTTGAAATAAGCCATGTACTCATTACCGAATGCGAAGCAAAAAATGAAGGCGGCGGTGTTTACTGCAAAATGGCAGGCTCAAGTAATACCGATGAACGTAAATTCCTTATGGAAAACACGGAAGTTACGGACTGTAAAGTTTTATCTCCGGGCAATGGAATAGGCGGCGGTGTGCTCATTAGCGGAGACGACTGCCTGATGAATGTAAAGATGACTAATGTAAAAATCGAAAAAAATAAGGCGGATAAATGGGCGGCAGGGCTTTATTTGGGCTTAAGTCCGGCAGCAAAAACAACCGCCGATTCGGTTGTTTTAACAAGTGTTACGCTGGAGAAAAATGAACTTACCGATTCTTACTATCAGAATTACGGCGGAGGCGGTATGTTAATTTTAACATACGACAATACCAATGTAATTACTTTAAAAGAGTGTACCATTACCAAAAATAAAACTAAGTCGTTCGGAGGCGGAATAAAAGTTCATAAAGCAACGCTCAAACTCCAAGACTGCACGATAGAAGAAAATGAAGCAGCAGAAGGCGGCGGCGTTTATATAAACGAATCCAATTTGGAAATGCAAAACGGCGTTTTAACCGGCAATACGGCAACAAAAAACGGCGCCGGCATATATGCCAATAACAACACAACCGTAACCATGACAGGCTGCAACCTTACCGGTAACCAAGCAATAACCGATACCTACGGTTCAGGCGGTGCCGTCTATGCAAAAGGCGCAACTGTAACAATGGAAAACTGCAACCTTAAAGGTAACCAAGCAAAAGAAAATGGCGGTGCAGTATGTGCAGAAAAAGACGGCACTACCCCCGCCGATATAACAATTAAAGGAGGCACCATCGGAGGAGAGGGCACAGACGGAAACAAAGCAACAAATCAGTATAGCTTCGGCGGCGGCATCTATGTAAATGACGGCTGCTCCTTAACTCTTGAGCATGTGCAGATTACAGGCAACAAGGCAGGAAGAGCAGGCGGTATACGTGCAAATAGGTCAACCGTTACCATAAAAGGCTGCACCATTACCAAAAACAGGGCGGAAGGCAGCCACGTCGATTCAGGCGGCGGCGGTGTGTATACCAACGAAGGAACACTCAACATGACAGGCTGTACTCTTACCGGCAACACGGCAGAAAAAAACGGCGGCGGTATGAATATCGAAGGCACAACCGTTACCATAAAAGACTGCACCCTTACGGGCAACACGGCAGAAAACAACGGCGGCGGCGTATATGTGAGAGACGGAAATTTCACCATACAAGGCAATGCAAAAATTGCAGAAAATAACGACATCTACCTTAAAAACGGCAAAAAAATAACCGTTACAGGCTCTTTAACCGGCTCAAGCCCGATAGGATGCATAACGCCTGAAACCTATCCTACAGGCGGTAATGATGTACAGGTGCTTGCAGGCGATATAACAGCAGGCACAGTGCAAAACAACACCAAATTCACCGTAACACCGCAGGATTTAGGAGACGGCAATAGTGCGGAGTGGAGCATAACCGATGAGGGAAAACTAAAAAAAGACTTCGTAGAGGTCTCCTTTGCAAATTTGCACAACTATCTGCAAAATAACGCTTCCGCTGCTGAGGTAAACCGTATAAAAGTAACAGGACTAACAAATGAAAACTTAAAAGGAAGCCCCGCACCTACTCCGGGTAGTCCGAGCGACTTGGGAGTGGTCTTAAATGGCAACTCTGACAAACAGGTTTCATTGATACTGCCCGAAAGGGTAGAGGATCTTGACGATATGAGTTTCTGTTTTTACGGCTGCACAAGTTTAATCGAAGTCTCCGGTATCCCTGCAAGCGTTACGAATATGGGCAGCTGTTTTAAAAGCTGTTCCGGCTTAACCCAAGCCCCCGTTCTCCCTGTAAGCGTTAAGAATATGGGCAGCTGTTTTTACGGCTGTACGAGTTTAACCCAAGCTCCCAATATTCCTGTAAGCGTTACGGATATGAGTAACTGTTTTAGAGACTGCACAAGTTTAATCCAAGCTCCCATTATCCAGGCAAAAAGAGTTACGAGTATGTATTCTTGTTTTTCAGGCTGTACGAGTTTAACCCAAGCCCCCGTTATCCCTGAAAAGGTTACGAATATGAGTTTCTGTTTTTACAGCTGTACGGCTTTAACCATAGGTCCCGATATTCCTAGAGATGTTAATAATATGCAGAATTGTTTTCAAAACTGTACAAGTATGAGAAGCGTTAAGCTTTATTGTAACTACAATCCGGACGTCATTAGCATTTCCCTGGCGTTTCATAATGCCTTTTCCGACTGTAACGCTTTGGTCAACAGAGGCATAAAGGTTCCTCAAGGGCAGCTTGTCACTTATCAGGACAATGCAGATACAATGGGAACAACGGCAAATAGGTTTAGCGGCTTTTAATTGCAGGCGGCCCCGCATCGCCTTATTCGAACCCCTCGTATCGCTCGGAACGAGGGTGCATAAGGTAAGCAGGTCTTACCCCATAGGGTAAGACCGTCCACCATTATAATGGTGGACGGTTCACCCCTATAATGGTGGACGGTTCACACCTATAAGGCCTTAGCGCTTCGCCGCCTTGCTATAGTTTTTCGATTTCTTCAATTGAAAGGCCCGATATTTCTTTTATTAAACTTAAATCCAAATTTTTCAACTTCATCAGCTTGGCAGTTTCAAGTTTGGCTTCGTAAGCTCCTTTATCAAGACCTTGTTGTATTCCTGCTTCTATACCCTCTTGATAGCCTACATACTTCCACGAAGCTTTGTCATGTTCGTATTTCATTCGGTTTTCATAAAGCCATTTTTCTTTTGGGTCTTGCATCATGACTTCTATCGTTTTATTTGCTTTTGCCATCACAGGCGATTCTTGTGCCAACATCTTTCTCACCTCCGAGTCATCGGTTTCAATAAATTTCAGCCAATTATAAAGTTTCTTTTTCTTTTCATCCTGCTCAATATTTTTATCCTGTTCTTTAATCTTGGCAAGGTTTAAAAAGTGGATTTCAAGCTCATCGGAAAGCTTATCGTTTAAGTGTTTTTCAACTACATTATACTCGCTGTGAATAAGATTGTTTAAATCAAAGCCTTCACCCACTATGTTTATTGTAATACATTTAGGCAGTTTTGTATACACTTCACCTGTTTTTAAGTTTTCCGTGTACATTTTAGCCCAATAAAATATAGTACGCCGGACAAATTCACTGTTCCACCTGTTTTGAATTTCGATGTCGATAATTGTGTTGTTTTTTAGGCGTAGTTTTACGTCTAAGACACCGCTTTTATCGCTTATTGAATCCTTATGAAACTCCTTATCCATAAGTTCCAAGCCCGCGATATTTTCAGTTGGAATATCTAAAATACATTCCAGTAAGTCCTGCAAGACATCTTTGTTTTCCTCAGTGCCGAATATACGCTTAAATGCGTAGTCGTTGCGGAGCGTAATTTTAAAGATTTTTTCCATATTTAATCCCTCTAATAATTTTTTAAAAGAAGAAAAAATTCCCCTTTCATAATTATTGTAGGGATTGTTTGCAATATATAGTAAATAAATTGAAAAATATTTTTGGCCCCTTTTTCGCTTATCGGCAGTAAGTATAGCGTGCTTCCCCTTTACAAAATAGAACAAAACGGATTATAATAAAGGCAGAGGCATTAAACTGCAATGAATTTAAAAGTAAAGTTTAAAAAAATCTTTGCGGCCTTTGCGTTCGTTGCGGTTAAATTAAAAAATTACCCTTGAAAATTAATATTTTGAATGGGGATAAAAATGCGTAAAAAATTATTTTTAATTACAGGAATTTCATTTATCCTTTTTGCAGGCTGTAAGCAGTTTGTAGCCGATATCGAAAAAGACCTTGAGTATTGGTCTTCAAGTGCTCATATTATTGATATCGTATTGCCCTCATCATCCAATGATATAGACGGTTATCCCTGTGTGGCAAGCAATGATGATGCAGCCATAACTTTAAAACTAGTGAATCCTCAAAATTACACCTTTAAAACCCCGGCAGATTTGGGAGCTCCTTCAGACATAGTTGTCTTTGAAGACGGTGTTCAAGGAAGCAGCGGAGCTGTTCCGGTACACGGTATTGATTACGAGTTTAAGCAAACACAAACTAACGAAGTCCGGCTCATATATAAAAAGGCTTTTTTGGAAAAATCTGAATGGAGCAGTCAAAATTTAAGTGCCTCAATAACGCTTTACAATAGAGAAGGAAGAAAATTCGGCTCTCGCAGTTCTAAACTGAGGGCAAACAGCATACTTCCTGAACCGAAAGGCATAGCCCTGCTTAAGTATTCTGATGGCGGAAAGGACTACTATGTTTTGTGTTTTAAACCTGAGGGTATCGATAAAAAGATAAACAATAATACTGAGCTGCTCCATAAAGATCTTTCGGAAATATACATAAAAAAAGGGAATGAGCCGACTGCTACTTATCCTCTTAAATTTAATAGCTCTAATACCGGCTTTGATATTTCGGAAGCTTCGGAAGTTTTAATATCCTTAGGCAAAACAAATAGCTTAAAAAATGACCAGGTTCCCGCGGGAATGTCTCCCGACCCTCTACCTGCAGGTCCTTGGGTAATTTGCTTAAAAACCGATGTGGAGGTATCTACAAATAGCCCTCAGACAACCTATAATGTATGGCTTAAGGATGAAAAAGGCCTTTTTTCTCTGCCCGGCACAAAAACCACAAACAAATTTAAACTTCCGGATCCTAAGATTAGCTTTTCCAATGATATGAACAATGTGTTTGAGTCCGGTGTGTACACGCCTGTAGGCAGACCCGATATAAGTGCTAATTGGATAAACGGAACTCAATACGGACAGCCTGACGGTTCAAGTGCAGAAAATGCTATTCCCATATATACTGCATACGGAAACGATATACGGCTTAAGATAAAGGTTAATATACATGCCCCTATTGTTACGGCAGGGCTTGAAATTAAGACGTTGATTTACAGAAAAACCGAATCGGGATTTCAATTGATTTCTAATGATAACTCATCGGGAGGAAACGAAACTTCTGTTGAATTATCGGCAAAATCAGAGGAAGTTGTTTACAGACTTGAATCATACGCATTTTTATCATGGTTTGATGACAGTGAATCCTTTGTCAAATACTATAAGGTAATAAAAGGTGTAAACGGTAATACTGCCGATGATGTACCCGTATGGGGAATTTTAAAAAAAGCCGTAAAAAAGACCGGCTCAGGCGGCATGCTTATTGTAAGAGGTGAAATTAAGGCAACGAATTCTTCAGGCGGAGCCGGTAATCACGGGGAGATAGAAATAAATAAAGATATTACCATAAGGGGCGGTAAGGGCTCGCAAGATGACATCTTAAATGCAAATTACGGAACAAGTTCAGGGCAAAATAATAATAAACACAGAATATTTAAGGTATTAAACTCAAAGAATCTTACCATCAAAGATCTTACCCTCAAGGGTGCTGACAGCGGTAGCGAAAAAGGCGGTGCAATTTATACTGATGGCACAGTCAATTTGATTGATTGCGTTATAAAGGACAATAAGGCTGCATTGGGAGATGCCTTATATATTGCCGAAAACGGCTTATTTACAATGAGAGGCAGTGCAAAAGTCGATAAAAACAATGATGTATATCTTCCTACAAATAAGACTATAAATATTTCGGGTGAACTTACTCCTGCCGGAGGAACTGCGGCCTTGATAAATCCTCAAAGCTATCCTTCAGGCGGCGAGAATATAAAGGTGCTTGCAGGCGATATATCTACTGATGAAAACTACAAAAAGTTTAAAGTAAAAAGTAATGGAAGTACACCATGGTATGTAGGCTCTGACGGTTCTCTTACGACCGAAGCACCTTAAACTTAGACTAAAAAGTGCATATTATCGTCAAAGTCCTTTCTTGTCTTTTCCCTTAAAGGGTATCCTTCTTTAGGATAGCCCAGGGCAATGACAAGGCGGATTCTTTTTCTTCGCTCTATGAGTTTTTGGATGCGTTTTTCGTCAAAAACACCGAGGATGCAGGTTTCCAAATTTAAGGCCGAGGCGGCATTTACAAGGTTGGCCGTTAAGATGCCTATATCGATGGCCTTAAAATCGACCTTCTTTATCATTGAACCTATCTTTGCAGGAAGGCTGTAATTATCTTCTGCTATTATCAAAAAAGTATTGCACTCGTCAATAAACTTGTTAAATGAAACCATCTTAGCCTCTGCTATTATTTTGGCGTTTTCGCCTTGGGCAACGAAGACCTCGTAGGGCTGGGAATTACAGGCCGAGGGCGAAAGCCTTCCTGCTTCTAAAATAGAAACCAGGTCTTCCTTTGAGACAGGTTTGGAATAATCAAAGCTCCTGCAGCTTTGCCTCTTTTTCATAAGCTCAAAAAAATCGTCAAACTTCATCTTTTCCTCCATAAAAAAACTTTTTGCCAAGCAAATATCGAATTATTTTTCGGGCAGGCTGTCTAAGGGCCTTTCTTCTTCCGGGGCCTTTGAAATAAACCGGCCTTTCCCGTTATCTCTGTGCTGAACAATTATTCCCGTTTCGCTTTTTTCTCTTTCTTTAATCCCTCTCATTAAAAGCGGAAATATTTTTGCTTCCTTTTTGGGGCTGCGGTTAAAGATGAGTATTAAGGCTTCATTCTTAAAGGCGTCCATCATAAAAAAGTCTCCGTCCCCGTCGCCTGCTATTAAAACGGGAGCCTTGTTTTGGTGCTTGGGGGCAATCAGTTTTTTTATTGCTTCTGCCTTTCCCTCCCGCCTTGTTGCAGGGATAGAAGTGTCGTCCATAACCGTAAGCTTTTTATTCTCATCAAAAAGCCTTCTCCTTCCGAAAACGTTTTCAGCGTCAAGATTATACCCGTACTTTGGGTAGGAAGCAAATACGCGGACATTGTCTTCTTGGGATGCCGAGCAAATATAGACTTCGATTCCGTTTTCCCTTAAAGCCGAAAAGAGGTTTTGCATTTCTTCCTGAATGCGCAAGCCCTTTCTATAGCCGCCTTCTACCTCTCCGGCCCTTCCTTTTAAAACCGATGAGGATTTTACGGTATAGGTTTTTATTTCGTCCTTTAAGCCTTGGTCTATTGCCGTCTCGGTGAGGCCTGAAAGTTCTTCTATCGTCATGCCTGTGCTTACCGATTGGCCGATGTCTACTCCGCAAAGCGAGGCCGCTCCGCGCATCAAAACCAGCATCTTCGCTTTAAAATCTATAAACTCTTCGGTTAAGGTAATTTCTGCAAGGCTCATTATTCCGCCGAAGCCGGAATAATTTTTATATAAAAAATCGTATCGCTCGTTTAAATCGTCGGAAAGTTCGCCTGCAGTTAAGGCCTTCCCTTCAAGGTTTGCCGTATGCGGCAAAATCACATCTTGAGGAATTCCTGCCCTTATGGTTTGATCAAATTCTTCGGGGGTTAAATTAAACTTAAGATTTTCAATCTGGTATACAAAGAGGTTATCCTGTGTGTCATAAAAAATCGAAGTAAAATCCCAGTCAAAAACTGCATAGTTTCCGTTAAAAGCCTTTTCTCTTATCAGCTTTTCAAGCCTCTTTTTATTTTGAGGCTCCCAATTTCCCGTCTTTAAAATTAAAGCATCATCTTTAAGCATAAGGCCATTATGAAGTAATCGTAAAATAAAGTCAATCGGAAGGGGCGGGGATTAATTAAAAAATGAGTTTTAGTTTGTCAAATAAAATATTAATTTTTTTTATTTTTACTACTTACTGTAAGAAATATATACAATAATAGTGAAGGCGGCAAAATAGTCTTTTATGGAGGTCTTTTATGACGAAAAAAAAAGAATGTTTAAATCCCAAAACTGATTGGGTATTCAAATTGATGTTTTCAAAAGGAGAAAAAGGAAACAAGGCTCTTGTTGGTTTTTTAAATGCCTTTTTGGAAGATTCTTACGGTAAAATTAAAAAAGCCGATATTTTAAATACCGAGCTTACCCGTGATGCCCCCAATGGAGAAACTTATCATCTTGATTTTCTGATTAAAACCGATTCAGGTCTCATTATAGATCTTGAGATGCAGCAGTTTTGGAAAAACAATTACCCGATACGAAATCAGATGTATTTGCTCCGTATTGCCTCACGCTTTTTAAAAATGGAACCAAAAGAAACGGATCCGTTTTTTGCCATAAGTCTTTCCGTTTTCGGTTGTGATATACCGAAAAATGTAGAGCTTGTACAAATGTCAAAAACATCGGTAATTCAATATATTTATGTTGAATTAAACAAGTTAATAGGTTATACTATGAAAAAGAGCATAACAGAGTATACCCCAAAAGATTTTTGGATAAGGTTTTTAACTAAGTATGAAGAAGATAAAAAAAGCGGAATGTTGGAAAAATTATGTGAGTTAGAGGAGGGGATAAAAATGGCTGAAGAAACACTCCTGTGTGTAACTGAAGAAGAAAGACAAATGGCTAGAGAATTGTCCAAAGAAAAATATCAGATGTTCTTAGAAGCGGAAAGAGCCGATGCCAGAAGAGAAGGTTTAGCTGATGGTGCATATCAAAAAGCCAGGGAGACAGCGGCTTCTTTTAAGCGGCTTGGTGTAGATATTGCCAAAATAGTTGAAGGGACAGGCTTAAGCAGGGAAGAAGTAGAGACTCTTTAGGACACAATCAAAATCCACAGATTTGCTCTTGATAGTTTACACACAGCCCCTTTTCAAAATTGTGTCATTGTGATACACTTACGGCTATGAAATGTGTTGTTTTTACCGGAGGCGGAACAGGGGGCCATATTTTCCCGGGACTGGCCGTTGCCGAGGTGTTAAGCTCTTCTTCGGAATGTAGGATAGTTTGGATAGGCTCTGCTAAGGGCCTTGACCGCAAAATAGTCGAATCTTCGGCTCTTCATTCGGCATCTCCTTCAGTTCTCGAATTTAAAGGGATCCCTGCCGGAAAATTAAGGCGGTATTTTAGTTTTCAAAATTTCATAGATGTTTTTAAGGTTGCCGCAGGCTTTATAAAGTCTTTTTTTATTCTTTTAAAGTTAAAACCTGTTTTTGTTTTTTCTAAGGGGGGCTTTGTTTCGGTTCCTCCCTGTGCTGCGGCAAAGCTTTTAAAAATTCCCGTTATCACTCACGAGTGCGATTTTTCGCCCGGCCTTGCAACAAGGATCAATTCCAAATTTGCAAATCACATCATGGTTTCATATCAAGAAACTGCTGAGCTTTTACCGGCTTCTATCCGCCCAAAGGTTATCTGTACGGGCAATCCCGTCCGCTTAAGTTTTTATTCGGGCAAGCCTGAAAAGGGGCGGGCCTTTTTAAATATACAGCAGGACTTACCCGTTCTCTTTGTATTGGGCGGAAGCCTCGGTGCAAGGCAATTAAACGATTTGATTTCCGATTCGATCGAGTACCTTGTAAAGCATTTTGTTGTAGTCCATCAGATTGGGGAAGCCAACATGGATCAGGGGCAAAAAATTAAAGAAGGCCTTTTAAACGCCTCTCCTCAATTTGCAGAAAACTATAAACCCTATCCCTTTATAAAAAATGAGATGGCTGATGTTTTAAGCCTTTCCTCGATTGTGGTGTCGAGGGCCGGGGCCAATACGGTTTGGGAATCGGCTGCTGCCGGTAAGCCTATGATCTTGGTTCCTCTCGAAAAGGGAAGCTCGCGCGGCGATCAAATAGAAAATGCCGAATTCTTTAAGAAAAAGGGAGCAGCAGAAATTCTTTTGGGCGAAGATGTAAGGCCCGATGTTTTTATAAGCCTTTTGCGTAATCTTGGTTTTGAAGAAAAGTCAAGCGGAAACGATAGGCTTAAAAGCATGGCTAAGGCCTCGGCAGCTCTTGCAGGCGAAAAACCTGTTCTTGTAATTGCCGATTTTTTAAAAAGCTTTATAGATTTTCCGAGAGCTAAATTATAGCATTGACAGAAAAGGTCTAATTAGTATATATTATAAGGTAAGGAAAGTAAGGAGGTGTTTTATGGAACTTGCAAAAGTAACATCGAAAGGTCAGATTACAATTCCTCTTACAATAAGAAATCTGCTCAAATTAAAAACCGGCGATAAGGTTTTCTTTGAGGAAAGCAGAGGAAAAGTGTATATTACAAACTCTTCTCAAATGACTTTATCAAAAGTTCAAGCCGAAATGCAAGGAGAATCTGAAAAAGCAGGCTTTCAAACAGAAGATGATGTTATTGCTTATATCAAAGAATTAAGGAAAGAGCGTTGAGGGTTTTCGTAGATACAAATATCATTATTTCTGCAATACTTTTTCCTAAGGGTAAAACCGCTAAAGTTTTTTCCCATTTACTTGAAAAGCATACGGTAATAATTTCTTCATATACAAAGGAAGAATGCAAAGAAGTTTTTGCAAATAAATTTCCGCTAAAAAAAGAAGTTGTTGGATATTTTTTTTGACGGAATCAGCTTTGAAGAATTTAAGACTCCTAACAGAATCGATAAAAATAAATATCCTAAGGTTCGAGATATAAAAGATTTACCTGTTCTTGTGTCCTCAATTTTATCTGATTCGGATATTTTGATTACGGGAGATAAAGATTTTGAAGACGTAAAAATTGATAAACCGATAATTTTTACACCGACAAGATATTTTGAATTAATTGAAGCAAAATTATATAAGTGTAAGAATGGAGAATAATTAAATGCAGATAGGCAGTGCCGATATAGTTTTTTTGATTATACTAACTTTTTTTTGCCGTCAAGGTAACGGTAACGGGTTTTATAGACGAGTTTTTTTCAAAAGCTGCCGTCATTGCCGGAGGTCTTATAGCATTTTTGTTTTATAAATTGCTTACTCCCGTAATTACCGAGCTTCTTGGAGAAAAATCCTTATCGGCTGTTATAGCCTTTTTAATTTTATTTTTGTCTGTCTATTTGATTATAAAACTTGTGCAAGTTTTTTTAGGCTCCCTTTTTTCAAACGAGTCATTAAAAAATTTGGACAGGTCATTGGGCTTTTTTTTAGGTCTTGTCGAGGGATTGATTGTGATAGGCGTTATCCTAATGCTTATCAATATTCAAACCTTTATTTCATTTGATAAGATATTAAGCGAAAGTATTTTTGCTAAAATACTTTCTCCGTTTATTTTAGATATAACTAAGCAGTTATAGGAGATGGTGATGTTTGAAAATCTGATAGATCAGGAAGCAGGGCTTAGGCTCATTCAAGATATAGAACAAAAAAAACTTCCGCCTTCGATTTTATTTTCGGGGCCTGAATGTTCGGGGAAGCTGACCGCGGCTCTTGAGCTTGCCCGCTCCGTTTCATGTACCGAATCGGGGCACTGGACCTGTACCTGTTCCTCATGCTTGAGGCAAAAAGAGATGATTTCTCCCGATGTTCTTATTTTGGGTGCACGCGATCACAGCCCCGAAATCAAGGCTGCCTGCGAAACCTTGTTAAAGACAAAAACTATTTCTTCCCGATACTTGTTTTTGCGTAGTATCAGAAAACTTACCTCCCGATTCGATCCCCGTCTTTGGGATACGGATGAAACTCGTTTTGTTAAAGCCGCCCCCGTCATTGCGGAGATTGAAGAACTCTTAGCCGATCTATGCTCTGTTCCTATCGAAACCATGGATGAAAAAACTTTGAGCAAAATTACGGAAAGCCTTGTTTTAAAAAGCACAAAGCTTCAAGACGAGTGTATGTATGATACGATTCCCATCAATCAGGTTAGAAAAGCCTCATCATGGGTGCGCCTGATGCCTTCGGGAATAAAAAAAGTTTTGATTGTCGAAAATGCCGATAAGATGCAGGAAGGAGCGAGAAATGCTTTTTTAAAAATTTTGGAAGAGCCGCCTTCATATGCAATATTTATTTTGACTACCGCTCATCGAGGAGCGATTATGCCGACCATCTTATCGAGGGTAAGGCCATATAATTTTAAAGAGCGTGATGAAAAATCTCAAGAAGAAGTTATAAGAAGGGTTTTTAAGGGAGAGGTTTCCCATGAACCTTTCGGAAAATTTAATCTTTTAAGCTCTTACCTTTACGGTTTTTTACCGGTAAGTTTTAGGACAATTCAAAATGCTGCTTCCTTATTTTACGAGTATATTTTTTTACTCATAGACAGGCAAAATAAAATTCTTCCCTCTGCTCTTTATAATTCGGTCTCTAATTATAAAAACGAAAATCATTACGACAATTCAAATTGTACGGTGTCGAATATTGTAAACATTTTAAATAAGTGTAAGCCTCATACGATTTATGTTTTGTTTTTAAACAGCCTTTTGTTTTTTTTGCAGAAAGGCCTAAAAAATGAAGAATGTTCCGCCTTGGAACTTGAGTCTTATTTTAAGATAACGGCCTTGATAAAAAATGCCGAAACTGCCGTAGATATTTTTAATATCTCGCCTCAAGCTGCCTTGGAAAATTTGGCGGAAGGTATTAAGGAAAAACTTATATGAGAGAGTTTATGAGAAGGGGAATACAAAAATCCCCGAACATGAATGAGGCCCAGCTCCGCACCTTTGTAAAGCTGCTTGCAAACGAGTATTCTCTTTTGGACTCCGTGATGGATTCTTTAAATGACGGCGTTATAGTTGCGAATTCCGAAAATAAGATTATAAAATCGAATAGGGCCGCCGAAAGAATTTTAGGCACTCCTCTTGGCGAGAGCCATGAGAAAAACGTATGGGAGCATATAAAGATTCAGGATATTGCGGACTTTGTTTCTTATGTAATTGAAAATGAAAGCGGACAAACTTCAAAAGAGTTTAATTTTAAGGCCGACCTGCCCGAAGGTAAAAATAAATACATTGAAGTTTCTGTTCTTCCCTTGGTAAAAGAAAAAAAAATCCAAGGCACGATAATTATGATTGCGGACATTACCGAAAAAAGAAATGAAGAAATTAAAAACCGCCGCCTTGAAAATCTTGCAAGCCTTACAAATGTTGCAGCCGCCGTTGCTCACGAAATTAAAAATCCGCTTGCAGCGCTCAGTATCCACTTACAGCTTTTAAAGAAAAATTTTACAGTCTGCAATTTGTCCATAAACCAAAAGGCTCAAAAACATATAGGCGTTATCGAAGAAGAAATTGAAAGACTCAATAAAATCGTAGTGGATTTTTTATTTGCTGTGCGTCCCTTAAAATTCGAATTTGTTCCTGTAGATGTAAATGCTCTTTTAAAGAATTTGTACGATACCTTTTTTGACGAGTTTAACGATAAGGGCATAACCATTTCGCTTAACTTTTCAAAGGAGCTTCCTAAAATTCAAGGTGATGAAAGGTTTTTACGGCAAGCCTTTATGAATGTACTGACAAACGCAAAATCCGCAATGCCGGACGGAGGTTTTTTGGATATTTCGACAAAGAACGAAAATGATCTTCTTCTTGTCAGCATATCGGATTCTGGGCAAGGGATTCTGCCTGAGGATCTTCATAAAATCTTTGAGCCTTATTTTACTACAAAGCATGACGGAACAGGATTGGGGCTTACCATGACTTATAAGGTTATAAAGGAACATGGGGGCGAAATCAATGTTTATTCCGATTACGGTTTGGGAACAACTTTTAAATTTTCTCTCCCGATAGAGCGTAAGGGTGCAATGCTTTTACTTTCCGATAAAACTTCCGATTTTGATTCGGTAAAGGATATAAAATGAAATTTACTGTTTTAGTTATAGATGACGAAAAAAATATCCGTGAAGGTCTTGCTATTGCCTTGGAAGATGAGGGTTATGAGGTAATCACGGCCGACAATGGAAAAAGAGGCTTGGAGCTCGCTTTAAAAGAAGATGCCGACCTTGTAATTACCGATTTAAAAATGCCCGAGCTTAGCGGCGAAGATGTGCTCCGTGAGGTTATTTCAAAAACTCCCGGAGTTCCCGTAATTGTGTTAACCGGTCACGGCACGGTAGAGACTGCCGTTGAAGCCATGAGGTTGGGGGCCTATGATTTTTTGACAAAGCCCTTGGATTTGGAACGCCTCTTTCTTTTGGTAAAAAGAGCCTTACAAAACCGTGCCCTTGTTCTTCAAAACCGTGCTCTTTTACATGACATCGAAACAAAGCAAAGTTTTGAAAACATCATAGGGAAGAGTCCCCTCATGGAAAAAGTTTTTGAGGATATAAAAAAAGTTGCTCCCACAAAGGCAAGCGTTTTAATTACCGGAGAAACTGGAGTAGGAAAAGAGCTGATCGCTCAGGCTATTCACAATCTTTCAAGCCGGAAGGATAAGCCCTTTGTGCAGGTTCACTGTGCTTCCTTTGCCGAAAGCCTCTTGGAATCCGAGCTTTTCGGTCACGAAAAAGGAGCCTTTACGGGAGCCGTTCAGCGTACCCGAGGCCGTTTTGAAATTGCAAACGGCGGAACTCTTTTTTTGGATGAGATAGGCGAGGTCAACCAAATGATACAGGTAAAGCTCTTGCGGGTTCTTCAAGAAAAAAAGTTTGAAAGGGTAGGCGGAACCGAAACGCTTAGTGTCGATACAAGGATAATTGCCGCCACCAACAGGGACTTGGTAGAAGAAATCAAAAAAGGAAATTTCAGGGAAGACCTTTACTTTAGATTGAATGTTGTGCATATTCATGTCCCCCCCTTGCGTGAACGCAAAGAGGACATTCCTCTTTTGGCTGCGGCCTTTATAAAAGAATTCGCCGAAGAGAACGATAAAAAAATAGATTCTATGGAGCCTCGTGCAAGAACTGCTATTTATAATTACGACTGGCCGGGAAATATCAGGCAGCTTCAAAACTGTATTCAAAGTGCCGTTGTAATGAGCTCGGATAATGTAATTCATTTTGACGACTTACCGGCAACCTTGCGCGAAAAGGCCGAGGCTTCTTCAATCCGAATTCCCATGGGTGTAAATATGGCGGAAGCCGAAAAGCAAATTATTTTGCAAACCCTTGCAAACCAAAACAACAATAAGTCCAAGACTGCCGATATCTTGGGGATAGGACGCAGAACCCTCCATCGAAAACTCGATGAATATGCGGCCGAAATTGCAGAAGATACGGCTCAGATGTTGGAAGAAAAAGAAGCTCAATCCAAAAAGGAAAAATCGAATGGCAAAAAATAAATACAGCGAACCGGACTATTGGTCAAAAAAAGCTTTTTCGGAAAACTATCCTGCACGCTCTGTGTACAAGCTTGAAGAGATGAACAAAAAATTCAATCTTTTTTCGCCAGGCGATAAGGTCTTGGATTTGGGTGCTGCTCCGGGAAGCTGGACTGTCTATGTTTTACGCTTTTTAAATAAGGAGGGAAGGGTAACTGCCGTCGATTTAAAGCCTTTAGATTCTTCTGTCTATGATGAGCGTCTTAGTTTTTTTCAAGGCGATATGTTCGATAAGGGGATTATAAAATCGGTAAAAGAGCTTGGGCCCTATGATGCAGTCATCTGCGATGCTGCCCCTGCAACCACAGGAAACAAGACCGTCGATACAGCCCGCTCCTCAGGCCTGGTAGAGCTTGCAATTTATTATGCCCAAGAACAGCTTAAACAAGGCGGTTCTTTTGTCGTGAAGATATTCCAAGGAGGGGATCAGCAAATCCACTTAAACAACTTGCGGAAATGTTTTAAGACGGCGAGGGCCTTTAAGCCCGAGGCCTGCCGCAGCTCAAGTTTTGAAACTTACTTGATAGGTTTGGATTTTAAGGGTTAGGTTCTCTAATCTTGTCGATAATAATATTTATCTGCAAGATCAATATGCCTGTGTACCTCTCTATGTGCTCGATTATATACTTTTGCAGCTGATGTATCTTTCCCGTAAGCTGGGTTCCGAAGGGAATATCCACAGTCAAATCCAAGCGGTATCCGTCCTCTGCTTTTTTTATGCTTAGTTTTTTTATGACGATTTCTTTGTCATACTCTTCAAGGCAATGAAATACCATCTGGCTTAAAGCCGATTCGGATATTTCAACCGTACCGACCTTTGAGAACTCGGGGCGGACTACGGATTTTTCAAAGAGCCTTGATTGTTCAGTTCCTACAAAGGGTGTTTTTTTATTTTTAAAAAAGAGGCGAATTTTGTCGTAAAAGATTTGGGGGTAGGTGCGCTGTACTTCGATTGAGGGAACAGGTATAACATGTTTACCTTCAACCCGCCTAGATCTCATTGCCGCCTCTATTTCTTCTCTGCTTGCAATATCTTCTATTTTTATTATTTTTTGAGGCTGAGGAATTTGAAGGCGGGCAGCAATCTTGTTTACCATCTTTTCCGAAGTGCCCAATATTAAAATCTTTTTAAAGCTATGAGTTTGTAAAGCCTTTGCAGCACCGTCCCTGTGTTTTTTATCGTCAAACAAGGCTACCTTGACAGCAGCCAAAAAAGTTTTTTCCCTCTTTGCCGATTGGCCTGCAATTATCTTATCGTTACAGATTAAAAGCCCGTCATCGATGATGAGCTTAATGCCGTATTTTTCGGCAAGGAGCTTTGCTCTAAAACTCTTTCCCGTTCCGCTTTCACCGACAAGGGCATAAACCGAGACTCCTTTAAACTTCCATGAAATTTTTTTAAAAAGTTTTTTAAAATCGATCATCGGCTCTTAATTTCTTTCCGACAGGGTTAAGCGCAGATCTATGAGTTTTTTTCCTCTTATAACCTTAATATCAACGGTTTCTCCCGGCTTTTTATCCTCCAAGACCGAATAATAATCGGTTATATTGTTTATCTTTTGGCCTGCTATTTCGACGATTATATCTCCTCCTATGTAAAATACCGAGCTGTATCTTCCTATGCCTGAGCGTACGGCTTCATTTCCTCCGCGAAGATCGGCCTTTGCAGCATTGCTTCCTCTTTTGACTTCGGAAACAAGGAGTCCGTAAGCAACAGGCAGCTTTGCGTAAGAGGCAAGTCTTCCCGATACTTGAACCAATTCGGCATCTATAGAACCGCGGATAACCTTTCCGTATTTTAAAATATCTGCGACAACTCTTTTAGCCGTATTTACCGGAACTGCAAAGCCGACCCCTGCCGAGCTTCCCGATGTGGAATAAATCATGGTGTTTATTCCTATCATTCTCCCCTGAGTATCTAAAAGAGGTCCGCCCGAATTTCCGGGATTGATAGCCGTATCGGTTTGAATCATGTTTTTGATTATGATGTTTTTGTCGTTTTGAATAGGGCGCTTTAGGGCCGAAACTATTCCGTCCGTAAGAGTTCTTTCCAAGCCGAAGGGGTTTCCTATAGCTAAAACTCTTTGGCCTACTTTTAAATTGGCAGAGTCTCCGAATTTTATGACCGTAAGTTTGATGTTCTTAGGCGGATCGAATTTTAAAACCGCCAAATCGTTTTCGGGATCCATACCTACAACTTGAGCTTCATATTGGCTTCCGTCATAGAGCGAAATAAATATCTTTGAAGCATTTGCTATAACATGGGTATTTGTAAGAACAAGTCCGCTTTCATCTATTATTGAACCTGAACCTGAGCCGCCTTCAACTGGTACGGGCTCAAAAAACCAGTTGACCCCCATGGTTTCGGTTGTAATGTTTACTACGCTTTCGTTGGTGGAAGCGTATACATAAATATTTTGAGCCTCTGCTTGGCTGTAATCCGTATTTGCTGATGTATTGATAGCTATCGATTCATTTTTTTGTGCAGTTAAATTAAGATTTTCAGGCATTGTTTCAGCCTGTACTTCTTTAAAATCTTTATTTGAATTAAATTTAATTCCGGCATAAAAACCGGCACTTGCAAAAATAACCGCTGCAATGAGCGAAAATACGAGGGTCTGTCTTCTACTATAAAGTTTCATAATGCTTAAAATTCTCCTATAATTATAGTCTATTAAAAATACCCCCTATTTGTCAAGCGTGGACGTAAAATCTCACAGTGTCTATTTTATATTAGATTTAAGGTGAGGCAAATCCGGCACTATACGAATAAATGATACTGTGATATAATGGACTAAAAATGGGAGCTGTTTATGTCTGCTGGTAAAATACCTATTGGCGAAATTGCTTTGCAAATTGTCCTTTCCGTTGGAATTATCGTTATTGTTGCAAAGTACCTCGGCCTTCTTGTAAAAAAATTGAATATTCCGCAAGTTGCGGGTGAAATTGTTGCAGGGCTTTTATTACGCTACCTGCCTTTTTTTCGTAATTTCGGCGGAGTCGAACCGAATATTATCTATGCCGAAACCAATCAGTTTATCGGATATATGTCGGAAATCGGCGTTATCCTGATTATGTTCTCTGCCGGATTGGGTACTAATTTAAAATCACTTGTTGCATCCGGTATCAAATCCACAGTGATCGCTGCTTTCGGCGTTATTGTTCCATTGGTTTTAGGTACGGCTATGGCCTTAGGCTTTTGGGGTTTCGACGGTTTTGGAACGCCCGTATTTTATCAAGCCCTATTTATCGGGACTATTTTAACGGCGACTTCGGTGAGCATTACCGTTGCCGCATTGAAAGAGATGGGAAAGATAAATTCGGAAGTCGGGCAAACAATTATCAGTGCTGCAATCATCGATGATGTCTTAGGCATTATTGCATTAACGGTTGTACTCGGTGCAAGTTCCGGTAAGGGCGACTACCTCGCACTTATTATAAAAACGGCAGCGTTCTTTGCCGCTTCGTTGGTAGTAGGCTATGTGATTTACCGAATCTTCAAATGGTATGATAAGAGGCATCCTCATACTCACCGTATTTCGATTTACGGGCTAGGGGTTGCGTTGATTTTTGCCTATTGTACCGAACGATTTTTCGGTATTGCCGATATTACCGGTGCCTATGTTGCAGGGGTTGTATTATGCAACTTGAATGATGCTTCCTATATGGAAAAGAAAATAGACATTAATTCGTATATGTTTTTTAGTCCTATCTTTTTTACCTCTATCGGACTTAAAACGGACTTTAGCGGACTGAATATGAGCTTACTATGGTTTTCGATAGCCTTTGTGCTTGTCGGTTGTATCAGCAAAATAATCGGCTGCGGCGGTTCAGCATTGACGTTGGGCTTTAAGCGGAAGGAATCGCTCCAGATAGGGCTGGGAATGATGGTGCGCGGTGAAGTAGCCCTCATCGTAGCTCAAAAGGGACTTGCGGTAGGGATGGTTAAAGCCGAATACTTTGCACCGGTCATTTTGCTGATTATCGTTTCCTCCATGATTGTGCCTATTTTGTTGGGAAAAGCATTTTCGGATAGGACTTTTGAACCTCCAATGAAAGATCAGGTGTAGCATCTTGACTTCAATCCGCCTTGATCTAATTGCAGTTTTGATTTCTTATTTTTAAATTCCCCTATTTGTCAAGCATGGATTGAAAATTCTTATTCTTTTTGTTATACTCCTTGATATGTCTGTAGTTTCTCTTGTATTCCAAATGCTTGGAAGTTTAGGTTTAATTTTATACGGAATGAAGATGATGAGCGACGGTATCCAAAAAAGTGCCGGAGAGAGTTTGCACCGTACGCTCAATTTTATGACCGGAAACAGGTTTTTAGCCGTTTTGACAGGTATAGTTGTTACCGGCATTGTTCAATCCTCGGGTGCTACCACAGTTATGACTGTTTCCTTTGTCAATGCAGGAATGCTGAGTCTTCAACAGGCTATAGGCGTAATCTTCGGAGCAAACATAGGTACGACCGTTACGGCATGGATAGTTTCGCTCATCGGTTTTAAATTTTCGATAGCGAGTATTGCAATTCCCGCCTTCGGAATAGGCTATTTTTTAACCTTTTTTAAAAAGCTAAAAAAAGACAATCTGGGCGAGGCCGTTATGGGCTTCGGCCTCCTTTTTACAGGTTTGGATTTTTTGGCTTCTGCCGTTCCGAATATTTCAGGCGAGCAGATAGCTCTTTTTTCGATTTTTAAGCAGACAGGAATTCAAAGTATCATAATCGGAGTTATCCTCGGTTTGGTGCTTACCGTTTTTCTTCACTCATCGAGTGCCACAACTGCCGTTCTTTTGACGATGGCTCATACAGGGGTAGTCGGCTGGGAATTTTCTGCGGCTGTAGTTTTGGGAAGTAATGTAGGCTCTACCGTAGATGCCGTCTTGGCTTCGATAGGAACAAAACTAAATGCGCGGCGGGCCGCGGCTGTTCACGTTTTATTCAATGTTGCGGGAAGTATTTTTGCCCTTATTCTTTTTACTCCTTTTTTGGCTCTTGTAGAACTTCTCTTTCCGGGAAGCAGCCTTACAACAAAGATTGCTGTTTTCCATACTCTTTTTAACGTAATAAATACTCTTGTCGCCTTGCCCTTTGTAAATCAAATAGCAAACTTTGTGTGCTGGCTTATTAAACCGAGGGAAGATGAGGAGCCTGCCCGCTATGTTCTCCACTTTCAGGCTCCAAGTATGAAAGAAAATACCGAGGCCTATGTACTTCGAGCCGAGGTTGAAATTCTTAAAATGTCGAATATAGTTAGGGAAATGTTTACTCTATTGCGTTCCATTTTAAGTAAGGAAGAAGATGTTTCAAGAGAGTTTGTGATAAGGCAGTTAACCGAAAAGGAAGATTATACCGATCAGATGCAGGAAGAGCTTTCATTGTATCTTATTAAAACTTCTCAGCTTTCTTTGTCCGAAAAAAACAGGAAGAACGTGCGCCTTATGCTGGGCATTGTAGACGATATAGAAAATATGACCGATCAGATTTTTGAGCTGGGGCTTTTTATCAACCGAAGTATAGAATTAAAGATGCCTATAAGTCAGGACGATATGGATAAACTTTTACCTTATATGGGAATTGTAAATCAGTTTATTCACTTTGTTCATGAACACTTAAATAAGCCCCTTGCTGCAGAACAGCTGGCCATGGCTCACGAAATGGAAGAATCGATTGATGCCATGAGGCAAAACTTAAAACACCTTGCCCGTACCCGCTTGGAAAAGGGTGCAAACGTAAAGGCCGAGCTTTTGTATATCGATATGGTACGCAACCTGGAAAAAATCGGAGACTACGCCTTTAGTATTTCGCGAGCCCTTGCCGAAACCGAGTAGAGCTTTAAACCGAGCCGAGCTTTTATATATAGGGCTTGGCTTACAATACGATTCTGTCGTTTTCCTGTCTTTTTAACTTGCCTTCTTTTTCGAGAAGGTTAAGAATTGGTAGAATGTATTTGCGTGAAAGTCCTGTAACATCCCGTGCATCGGCTATCGAAAATTTATCGCCCGGCTTGTATTTTGCAAGTAGAGAGTTTACTGTCTTTTTGTAAAAATCGGTATGGTAGTGTAAAAAGTTTTCAAGGCAGATGAGCTTACCCAGCTTTATAAGATCGCGGGCTTCTTTTCTGGCTTGAGGAATTTTTATCTTGTCGATTTCGATGCCCTCAAAGCCTGCCTTAAAGGCTGCATCCAAAAGGTCCTTAGCATTTTTAGAAAGGTCATCTCCCGTTCTTCCGCTTAATTTATAGATGTGGGCTTCTTTTTCGATCTTCCTTTCATCGCAAAGTTTTTTAAAGACTATTGTTTTTACCTTTTGAGGAATAGGTAAATCTACTTCTTCTAGGGTAAAGCCCGCCTGACTTTCTTGAGCAGTTTTTAAAATTTTCTTTTCCCAAAACTCAAGCCGTTTTTTTAGAAAACGCCAAGAGCCGTATTCTGCGACCTCGCTCTTATCCGAGGTAAGCTCCTCGGTTTTGATCTTAGGATCTTCTACAAAGCCCTCGATGTTAAACTGATAGCTGTGTATCGAAGGAAGCTCCTTATCCCTGTAAACCTCAAAGGCTTCCTTAAACTGCATTCTTTTATAGGACGGAAAACTTGCGAGCACCCTGACCGAGGCTATAATTTCGCTTCCGCCGTGCCTGATTAAAACCGCCCTTTGATTCCAAGCTGAGGCTATGGGTTCATTCAAAGAAAGGCGGCCCAAGCTCTTGTCGAATTGGTTTAAGTGAATGCTGCCTATTGCATGGGCGCTTCCGAGGGCTATCTCGATTTCGGCGTGATTTTTTAAGCCGCCCTCCTTGTTTGTAAAGACCTCATCGATGCGTACCAAAAGTTCCTTTCCGCTTAAAATAAAGTTTGAATCTTTTTGGGCTAAGAGCATTCCTCTTTCAAGATTTGTTTTTTCGCCCAGCTTTAAGTTGAGGGCTGTCCTTGTGCCGGGCTCTATTTTTTCTACATCCTTATGATGGTTTTGAATCGACTTAATTCTACACTCTTCGTTTGAAGGATAGATTTGTAAACTGTCTCCGGTGTGCAATCCCTTCCCTCTTAATGTTCCCGTAACTGTGGTTCCGATACCTTTAAGGATGAAGACCCTGTCGACATATAAAAAGGGGGTAGGGGGAGTTTGCTTTTTTGATGAAGAAAGAAGTTTTGTAATTTCGGCTTTGAGTTCTTCGATTCCGCTTCCGGTAAGAGAAGATACTGCAACGGCAGGAAGCGTCTTTCCGATTATTTTTTCGCATTGGGCATTGGCATCCTCGATAAGAAGCTCAAGCATGTCCTTTTCGGCAAGGTCCGATTTTGTGATTACAAGAAGGATGGAGTCTATCTTCATGGCCTTTAGTACACGCAAATGATCGGAGGACATCTGCATCCAGCCGTCATCTGCGGCCACTATTAAAAGAGCCGCATCCAGACCCCAAGTACCTGCAACCATGTTGCGGATAAAACGCTCATGGCCGGGAACATCGACTATGCCGACAGTGCCGTGAACGGGATCTTCAAGCGAAGCAAAGCCGAGCTCTATTGTCATTCCCCGTTTTTTTTCTTCAGGTAAGTGACTCGTTTCAATACCTGTAAGCCTTTTTACCAAGGCTGTTTTTCCATGATCCACATGTCCCGCTGTTCCCAAAATATACGGCATTATTCCCTCCAAGTCAATAAATATTTATCGGCTGCTTATTTTATCATAACTAGGCGATTAGGGGAAGAGGTTTAGTTATTCTGAATACGATATCGAAGTCCGAGCCCTATATGCGGTATCCAGTTTATGGACATTTGATCATTTATTTTTTTGTTAAACCATTTTGATTCATTGTTTAGGGCAAAGCTGTGATTCCTATCGCCGAAATAATAACTAAAACCTATAGCCGGGGCTGCTTCAATAAATAAATTAAATGCAGGTACTTTTTCAAAATTTACTTCCCACCTTATTGGGCATAATAATGAAATCCCAATACTGGCAGGCATATAGACTGTCATCCAACTGTTAATATCAATAGCCGGTCCAATTGTAAGGGGACAGTTTTGGCCTTTAATTACCGGCTCCCATACAGTAAAAAGAAGTCCGCTGCGTATATTTACAATTCTGGCAAAAAACGGCGTTCCGGTTGAGCCTATCAGTAAATCAAATTCCATAAAATTATTAATTTCATGTGAATATGATAAGCCTATAAAAGGTAGGCCAAGCCATGCTCCAATTTTGTCCTTTCCTCCATTACCGTTTCCCGATAAATCGGATTCAGCAAAAATAGTTGAGGAAATCAAAAATGTACAGAAAAAAACAGCTAATAATTTTTTCATCTTTCAACACTCCTTGATAGACCTATATTAGTTGATAAACTTTGATTTGTCAATCATCAGATAAAACTACCTTAAAGCAAAACTGCAAGTTGGGGTATAGAATAAATTTAGGTAAGCTGCGTAATAGATTTATAAACTGTTCAGCATATTTTTATGGAACTTAAAAATATGCTTAGATGGTTACTTTTATTTTTTATTTGGAATGCGGTATCTAAGTCCAAGTCCTATGTGAGGTATCAATTCAATAGCCATTCTATTGTTTATCCATTTTTGTAGTAATGCATTTTGTGTATTATCCATATCTTTAAAATAGTAAGTGAATCCTACAGAAGGAGCAGCTTCAATAAATAAGTTAAATGAAGGTGCTCTTTGGAAATTTATTTCCCAACGTACAGGGCATAATACTTGAACTCCGGCTGAGAAAAATCCTCTAGGGTATCCCTCCTTACGGTAAATTAATCCATTGTTACTGTGAACATCAAGAGCAGGTCCTATTGTAAGAGGACATTTTTGCCCTTTGATTACAGGTTCCCATACAGTAAAAAGAAGTCCTGTTCTAAAATTTAACTTTTGGCTTAGAGGAAAAAGTCCTGTTACTCCTACAAGTAAATCCAACTCCATCAAATCATTAAATTCATGTGAGTAAGATAAACCCATAAAAGGAAATCCCAGCCAAGCTCCTATCTTGTTCTTTCCTCCGTTACCGTTTCCGGTTGATAAATCATTAGTTTCTGCAAAAATATTTACAGAAATCAACATAATACAGAAAAAAACTATCAATATTTTTTTCATATTTAATCCTTCCTTTTTGCAATATCCCTTTCCATTGCAATTGAATTTTTATCTAAAATGCCGATCGGTTCCATTACCAGTCTATTTAAAGGCAGGTCAATCAAACATATTTTAGCCGACTTATTATTTATTCGTGAAGAAACATTTTGATAATTAGGAAATCTATTTAAAGATATAAAAACACTATTCTTTAGACAGAATTCTTTTAAGTAGAATAAAACTAAAACTCTACCGATTAGAGATATTAGAACTAATGGAGAAAGTGGGGGGGGGTAAACTTTGGCTAACATTTTTCTCTTCTCTTTTAACAACTAAATTTGAATTTTGAGAAAAATTAAATTGCAAGCCGTTTATAATTAGTTTTACCATAGGCATAATACTAGTGTATAAAGTGTGATTTGTCAAGCATTGAATTTGAGAATTTTGAGGGGAAGTTTTTTATATCTTAAAAATTTATAAATTTATAGTCAAATATTTTTTGCAATTTTGCTATTGTTTTTAGAGTCGGATTTGTTTTTTTAGGGTTCTCTAAATTCTGATATTGCTGATATGATATATTTAGTTTATCGGCTACTTCAATTTGTGTTTTATTTCCTCGGTTTTTACGCAGCATAATAGCAAATGCAATATTAGGCTCAACTTCAACTGCATATTTTGAAACAAAATTGGGAAGGTCTATTTTTATTCCTCGTGATATTTCACTTTCTAAAACTCCGTTTAATGCTTCTTCCGCCATTTCTAAGGCTTCTTTTTTTGTATTGCCAAAGGTAAATACATGCGGCAGATCAGGAAAAGCAACATAATAAACTCCGTCTTCTTTTTTTAATGTACAGTAGTATTTCATCATCACTCCTTAATTCCGGCAAGGCGGAAAATATTTTTTACGGTACCTATAGGTAAGTCTTTGTTTCCATGAACAGGCACAGGAATAGTTTTGTCGTCTTTAATGAAGATATGATGTGACCCTTTTATTCTATCAATAGTCCATCCATTTTTCTTTAATATTTTGGTTATTTCTTTACCTGTCATATTTAAATAATACAATATATAAGTTGTATTGTCAAGATATGAGAATAAGTTTTTTATGTTTCGAAATTAAGATTAGAGTTTAGAAATCTAAATAAAAAATAACCCATTAAAATTAAATTAAGCACCCGCAATTACATATCATATTCTTCCGGCTCAATATCGGGAGCTTTATTTAAAACTGCTAAAAACTTTTCTTTGGAGCCTTTTTTTGCCCTGTCTTCAAGATAGTTTTCGGTTTGTAATGCAGTCAACTTTTCGCCTATTGCAGCCGTTATAAACTGATTGATTGAAATGTTATCGAATTTGGAAACTTCTTTTACCATTGTATGGTATCATATATGATGCTTATTTCTTTGTCAATCTACTTTGTTTAATACCTGCATATTTTTTGCAATTTAGCCAACAAGATAAACTCCACAAAAAACGATTGACAATACGTGTTAATACGTGCTATAATGCCCTTGCAGGCAAAAATGAAATATACATATCCTGTTATTTTTGAAAATGATGACGGAAAAATAGGGGTAAGAGTTCCCGATATTTCCGGCTGCTTTACATTCGGAGACACAGTAACTGAAGCTATAGAAATGGCAGAGGATGCCATAGCTATGATGCTTGCCCATTATGAAGATAACAATCAAGCAATACCAAAAGCCAGTAATATATCGGACGTAAAAATAAAAGACGGATTTGTAAACTATGTTATAGCCGATACGGATAAATGGCGCAGGCAATTTTCAGAAAAATCGGTGAAAAAGACGGTTACCATTCCGGCATGGTTAAACTACAAGGCCGAAAATGCAAACCTTAATTTTTCGCAAGAATTGCAAAATGCCCTTAAAGCAAAATTACAGGTTGGGGTGTAGCAAGAGAATGTAATACAGCTAACTTTACGAACGGGTAGTAAATATATAGGAAATGATGTACAATAATAAAATATTTATTTTAAGCGGTGTACATACCGCTGTACAAGGTGTCTTATAGTATGAAACAGATAAAAACACTGCTCACAGCAGAAGAGAAAGTAAATTTGCAGCTGCTGGAAATAACGGACGGGATGTTAACAAGAGTAACTGATTCCAATAAGCTCATAGGTAGTCTTGTGCTGCCGGATAGTGTTACTGAGATTGGTAGGAGAGCATTTTACTGCTGCACAGGTTTAACAAGTGTTAGAATACCTAATAGTATTACTGTAATCGCTAAGTCTGCATTTTACGGCTGTACTCGTTTAACAAAGCTTATTGTTGATATTGAAAATCCTGTCTATTGTAGTGAGAAGAATATTATTTATACAAAAGATAAGAAAAAACTGATAGCTGCGGCTGCCGGTTTGGAGCATATTGTTATACCCGGTAGTGTTACCGATATTGGCGGATGGGGATTTTTCGACTGCACTCGTTTAACGCATCTTAGTGTTGATAGTGAAAATCCTGTTTATTGTAGTGAGAAGAATATTATTTATACAAAAGATAAGAAAAAACTGATAGCTGCAGCAAGTGGTTTGAAGTCTGTTATTATAGCTGACGGTGTTACTGAGATTCCCTCGTTGGGATTTTCCGCCTGTTCCAATTTAACCGATGTTGTGATTCCTAATACTGTTACTGAGATTGGCGAGAGTGCATTTTTAGACTGTAGTAAGCTAAAAACGGTAATAATCGACTCTGTCATTTTAATGAATATCGAAGACAGTGCTTTTGAAAATGTAAATGCCGATGTGCATTTTACCGTGAAAACCGATGCAGTAAAAGCATTGCTGAAAAAGAGCAGCAGTATACGGGATGAGCAGATTACGGTTGCACAAGTTTGTGGATAAAATTAGGATCAGCTCACAGAGAATTAAGCACTTATAGATTGATTTCGTTTGTAGAAACTCCTGTTTCTTCAACAAGACCTTCTTTTATACAAGCATCAATATGCTTTGAAGAATCTTTAGTTACTTAAAATCTTGTCTCTTTTAGAATTCCTTTATAAGAATTTATAACCTCATAATAAACAATTTTTTTGCCATACTTTGGCCTCTTATAAATTTATTTTTCATTCGAAATAAATGTTATAGGTAAATTTTGCATAAGTATCTCTGTAAATGATTAGTGTGTTTACCTAACAGCTGCTTAACTTACAAATGGGGTACTCCAGTTTGCTGGTGTTGAAATAGGTATTAGGCTTTTAATAATTTAAGTCAAATATCAGACTTTGTTCTTTGTCATATTTAATAACAAACTTTGCAACATCCTCACCGGCAATTAATTCAATTGGTTTATCAATGTTCTGAGATGCTTCTTCAACTTTTTTTTCAAGTTCTTTTGTTCTTGTTGCGGTTGTGATAATAATTCCTGCAGATGCATCAAATTTTTCTATTGCTGTTTCAATTTGTTTCACAGCTTTTAAATCATAATGTGCGCCAGTATATGATTTTATTTGCACAACAATTTTATTTTCAAACTGAATATTTGATATTGTTGTGCTGGTTGTTACAATTAAATCTGCACCATAATCTGTTTTCCAGCCAAAGCCATTTTCATTTACATCTACTACATTTGGTATTTGCCTAAATACTCTTGCAAAATATCTTTCAAGATTTTTCCCTTTATGATTTTCGTGAATAAGAGTTGTTATTTTTTTTAAAATATCATTACTTTTTTCTTTTAAGAAAAATATTCCTTTTGTTTCATCTTCTGTTTTTTTATTTTGAACAGCATTCGTTTTAATATTTTCTATCGATTGCAAAAAATCAGCAACAGCATATACTCTTTGATATCTCTGTCGAGGATTTAAGTTCACTGTCGGCAATATCTCCACGGATCTCCTATTAAATTCAACAATTGTCTCAACATCTATAGGTATATTATGTCTAAAATTATTTCCACGACTACATTTTACTCCATCATCAAAATCATATTCTCCTACTACCTTTGCTGCAACACAAATTCCCCATTTTGGCATATTAACATGTACGATCCAATCTCCTGGTTTAATACTTAATAAGAAAGCGTGTTTTCCATTCCAGTGTTTCTTTAAATTATCTTTATCATTAGAAGACCATCCAAATCTACTTTTTCCGTTTTTGATTGATTCGTATACTGCTTTTCTCGCTTCTGTATCATCAATTTTTGCAAATGCCCATATTGTCATTTTTTTTCCTCTATAATTATAGAAAATTTTATTTTGGTCAAAAATTATTAGGTTGGTTTAAACAAAACATTCTGCAAGTGCTAGCTTGTCTACCTAATATTCATTCTGACCCTTTTTTACTATATCAGAAACTCAGATAGGTGTCAACATAAATATAGTTTAAATAAGATAGCTCTCATGGATAGCCTTTTATTAAAAACATGTTAAAAAATTGATTTCTGTGAGATAGTAGATTAATATTGAGTATTCTGATAAAATATAACGGTATCATGGAGATGCAAATTATGAATCAGAAAGATCAAGAATCGGGATATAAGATTACAAGGAAGAATGAAGGTGACATTTTTATTGCTGAAATAGAATTTTCATATGAATATGAAAACCTCGATTTCGTAATTATGTATTTCTGTTACAATAATCAGACACATAATAGTGTAGAGCAGTTGATAGACAAATACAGAAGTAATGGTTTTGAAACTTGTATAATCGGTTGTATTAAAAGTCTTGATGAGGTAATTGATTATACGGATGATAAAGTTTATTCTTCATTTAAAAACTTAACAAGCAAGTTTGATCTTCATCTGGATTCCGCTACGGATTTTGATTTTGAAAACCTCATACAGTTTTGTATTTCAATAGAAATAGGTAACGACATGACTGTGAGTCTGCATGACATAAAATATCGGCCTGATACTAAAATACAAGTCATTTCTGTAGAAGCAGACACTATACAGAATCTAATTAATGTACTAAAAACGAAAATAAATTATTTGTTTAAAAATAATTCAGCTAAATGCAACAGATGTATGATTTCTGCAATGACAAAAGATAAAGATTTTGAAGATGGAATTCATGATTATGAGCAAATTTGTGAAGCATTTGGCGAATACATGGCTGAAGATGCTGATTGTTTATTGGCTGGCTGCACAGAAATGCCTGATGTTTTTACATCTGAAAAAATTAAAGTTATATTAATTTTTTGTGATAAGTGAGTGAATTATGGATGTTGAAGTTATTGTTTCTAACGCGAAAAAAGCAAAATTGCAGGTTGGGGTGTAGAAAAACAATTAATTACATATCATATTCTTCCGGCTCAATATCGGGAGCTTTATTTAAAACTGCTAAAAACTTTTCTTTGGAGCCTTTTTTTGCCCTGTCTTCAAGATAGTTTTCGGTTTGTAATGCAGTCAACTTTTCGCCTATTGCAGCCGTTATGAACTGATTGATTGAAATATTATCTGTTTTTGAAACCTCTTTTACCATATTTTATTATATTATGATACTGATTATTTTGTCAATCATATTTATTAATATAAGCATATTTCCCCGCCTTGCTTTTTTTGTAAAAAATCGCTTATAATCGGTTTCCAATGAATCTTGAAGCTTTTATTTTAGGCTGCGGCGGGATGATGCCGCTTCCATATAGACATTTAACATCGGTTTTACTTCGCCGTGAGGGCGATTTGTTTTTATTCGATTGCGGGGAGGGTACTCAGGTTGCCTTGCGCCGCCTCAATTTGCGCTGGAAAAGAATCAATGCGATTTTTATAAGCCACACCCATGCCGACCATATAACCGGCCTTCCCGGGCTCCTCATGCTTTCGTCTCAGGTTGACAGGGAAGAGCCTCTTTACATAATAGGCCCTCCAAAGGTTGCCGAATATGTGGAAACCAGCCGGAAGGTTTTGGATATGTATATCAATTACGATATTATTGTAAAGGAAATAAGGGAGCCGGGCGTTGTTTATTCTACCGATGAATTTCAAGTGCGTTCCTTTTGGCTGGATCATACAAAGCCATGCATGGGATACACCTTTGAAGAGTTTGAGAGGCCTGGAGAATTTAATCCCGAAGCTGCAAAGGCTTTAAATGTTCCTTGCGGGCCTCTTTGGTCCAAGCTCCAAGGAGGACATGATGTAGTCTCTGCCGACGGAAAAACTATCCGGCCCGAAGATGTTATGGGGCCTAAAAGAAAGGGCAGAAAATTCAGCTTTGTCACCGATACAAAGTACCTGCCTTCCATTGCTCAAGAAGTAAGGCATTCCGACTTTTTTGTATGTGAGGGTATGTTTGAAAAAGGCATGGAAAAAGATGCTGCCGAAAAAAAACACATGACCTGCACTCAGGCTGCCCAAATCGCTAAGGATGCCGAGGTTAAAAAGATGGCTCTAATCCACTACAGTCCGCGTTACACCGATAACGAGCTTAAGGTTCTTTTGGATCATGCCCGAGAGGTCTTCCCAAACACTATTCTTTCAAAGGACAGAATGAATATTCAATTGGAATATGAATATTAAAGCTCGGCCTAATATCGCTTCTTACAATTTGACATAAATCTAAAAACAGTGTATAATTTACTTGCTTTGTTAGTTAAAGGCCGATTATTAAAAAGGTTTAATTTCAGCTTTTAACATGCAAAAAGGAGTTTTTATGAAGAATATTGTTAAAATTTTTATCGGTTTCCTTCTGATTTTTTCCTTATTTGCTTCTTGCAGTAAGGAAGAAGGAAAAAAAGTTTTAATGGTTGGTATGGTTACGGATGCCGGAACTATAGACGATAAATCCTTTAACCAGGGAACATGGGAAGGCATTAAAAAGGCCGAAAAAGAGCTTGGTGTAAAGGTAAAGTATCTAAAACCCGTCGGAACAACTGAGGCAGATTATATCAAAGAAATATCTAACCTCTATGATTCAGGTTATAAATTCATCATTTGTCCCGGTTTTAAATTTGAGACTGCCGTTTTTAAGGCCCAGTCCAAATACAAAGATGCTAAATTTGTAATAATAGACGGAAATGCTCATCCTGCAGATTCTTGGGATCCACAAAACGGGCCCAATACAATCGGTATCAGCTTTTTAGAAAATGAAGCCGGTTTCTTGGCCGGTGTTGCAGCAGCCTTGCAGCAAAAGACCGGAAACTTCGGTTTTATCGGCGGTATGGAAATTCCCGCAGTACAAAAGTTTAACTGGGGATGGCAGCAGGGCATTAAGTATGCAAACGAAAAGCTCGGCACCAAAATTGAGATTTACCCTGAAAACTTTATATATCAGGGCGGCTTTTCCGACATTGCTGCAGGTCAGCAGATCGCCGCATCTATGTATGACAGGGGCGTTACCGTAATTCATGCCGCAGCCGGAGGTGTAGGTGTAGGCGTTATCAACGAGGCTAAAACCAGAACTCAGGCCGGAAAAAAAGTTTGGGTTGTAGGTGTTGATGTTGACCAATATGCAGAAGGCATTATAAGCGGCGGATCTTCAGTAATTCTTACATCTGCCATGAAGTATCTTGATAAGGCTTCCTACGATATGATCAAGGAAGAATTAAACGGATCGTTCACAGGCGGCCGCTCATTATTGTTCTCTGCAAAGGAAAACGGAGTAGGAATTCCTGCCAAAAACCCCAACCTTTCTGAGAGTGTACAGCAGACGGTAAACGACATTTACCAAAAAATCAAAAAGGGCGAGATTGTAGTAAGTGCAACTCGAGGAGACCTTTTTAAATAAACAACTATCTTAAAGCCCATTTTTCCTGTTATTCAAAACGGGAGGAATGGGCTGTTTCTTATTTTTTGAGGAGTTCAAATTGTCCCATTCTGATTATGTGATTGAAATGAGAAATATCCGTAAGGAATTTCCCGGAATTGTGGCAAATGATGACATAACTCTACGCGTAAAACGCGGAGAGATTCATGCAATTTTGGGAGAAAACGGAGCGGGTAAGTCTACCCTTATGAGTATCCTCTTCGGGCTTTATCATGCCGACAGGGGAGAAATCTTTGTGAAGGGGAAGAAGGTAAAAATAAACAGCCCCAACGATGCTAATGATCTAGGTATCGGAATGGTGCATCAGCATTTTAAACTCATCCATAATTTTACCGTTACCGAAAACATTATTTTAGGTAAAGAAGGCGGTTTTATTCTAAACCGGAAAGAAGCCGAAAAACGCATAAAAGAATTAAGCGATAAATACGGCCTTTTTATTGAACCCGATGCCGTTATAAGCAATATAACTGTAGGTATGCAGCAAAGGGTTGAAATCCTAAAAATGCTTTACAGGAATGCAGACATTCTCATCTTCGATGAGCCCACGGCAGTTTTGACTCCTCAGGAAATAAGCGAACTTATGCAGATTATGCGTAACCTCGCCTCAGAAGGCAAGGCCATAATCCTTATCACCCATAAATTGCAGGAAATTTTGGATGCGGCCGACAAGTGCACGATTATAAGACGCGGAAAACTCATAGATGTTGTCGATGTGGCTTCTACAACCAAAAACGAGCTTGCCTCCAAAATGGTAGGCCGGCCTGTAGACTTTAAGGTTCCGAAAGGCCCTTCAAATCCGGGTGCTCCGATTCTCGAAATCAAGAACTTAAACGTATTAAAAGAAAAAAAACTTCCTGCCGTAAGCAATTTTTCCTTGGATGTCAAAGCCGGAGAAATCGTAGGTATAGCCGGTGTAGACGGCAATGGTCAAAGCGAACTGGTCTATGCCCTTTCAGGGCTCATGCCTTCCGAATCGGGCAGCATAGTTTTGGAAGGAAAAGATATTACAAACCTTTCTATAAGAAAAAGAGCCGAATCGGGCCTGGGTCATGTACCTGAAGACAGACAAAAGCACGGCCTTGTTTTGCAGTACTCTATTGCCGAAAACATGGTCATAAAATCCTATTACACAAAAGATTTTCAAAAACACGGCTTTTTTAAATATGGAGAAAATAAACTCCTTTGCTCAAAAGGTCAGCGAAGCCTTTGATGTCCGCTCAGGTTCCGGTATAGAATCCAAGGCGGGAGATTTGAGCGGAGGCAATCAGCAAAAGGCGATTTTGGGCAGGGAAATAACCCTTGATCCTCCTCTTTTAATAGCCGTCAACCCCACACGGGGGCTTGATGTCGGGGCTATAGAGTCCATCCATAAGGAGCTGGTAAAACACAGGGATAACGGAAGGGCTGTTCTTTTAATTTCCTTTGAGCTTGACGAAATCTTTAACCTTTCCGACAGGATAGCCGTCATGCACAGGGGGGCTTTAAGCGGAATTGTACGCCCTGAAGAGACTACTGCAGAAGAGGTCGGGCTTATGATGGCAGGTATGGGAGGAAAGAATGAGTAAGCTTAAAATAAAAAGCCTTAATTTTAAAGACTTTAACGTAGCCGAAAACAATTTTATTATCAGTTTTTCGGCTGTTTTGCTCGGCCTTATTGCGGGAGCCGTTTTTATAGCCGTATTGGGTACAAACCCTTTTTCGGCATTTTCCTATCTTTTCCGGGGCGGGCTTATGAATATAGAACGGATCGGAAATACTCTTGCAACAGCTACAATTCTTCTATTTGTAGGTCTTTCTGTAAGTTTTGCCTTTAAAACGGGGCTTTTTAATATAGGTGCTTCAGGCCAGATGCTGATCGGAGGCCTTTGTGCTACAGTTATAGCCCTAAACAGCTCAATGCCTCGTCCTCTTTTATTGCTTGTTTTAATAATAGCCGCTATGATAGGAGGTGCCGTTTGGGCGGCTCTTCCAGGGCTTTTAAAGGCCGTATTTAATGTGCATGAGGTAGTTTCTACCATAATGATGAACTGGATAGCTTATTGGATAGTTTATTATTCGGTTCAAGGTTATCTAAAGGCAGAGTTTATAGAAACCGAAAGCCGCTCCATTGCCGTAGAGCATACCTTGAGGGCGGAATGGCTGAGTAAAATCTTCGGAAGCGAGTATATAAACTACGGGATATTCCTAGGTGTTTTAGGAATGATTCTTGTAAAAATAATATTGGACAAGACAACCCTGGGCTTTGAGTTAAAGGCTGCGGGTTATAATAAGAGCGGTGCCGAATATGCAGGTATAAAGGTAAATAGAAACATTATCTTTTCGATGATGATAGCAGGTGCTCTTTCGGGGCTTGCAGGCTTAACCTACTATGCAGGTTATTCCTTAAATATGCAGATAGGCGTTTTACCCTCGCAGGGCTTTGACGGCATAGCCGTCGCTCTTTTAGGAGCCGGAAATTCGGTAGGCGTTGCCTTGAGCTCCCTCTTTTTCGGTGTGCTCCATGTAGGGAAGGGCTTTATGAGTGCTAATACAACCGTTCCGCCGGAAATAGCAGATACCATAATTGCCGTAATCATTTATTTTACGGCTACAAGTTTATTGTTAAAGCGCTTTTGGTCTAAATTACAAAAATATAAGAAAAAAACGGTCAAGGAGGCTGACTAATTATGTGGCATACTTTAACTTCGATATTTCCCTATGTTATAGCATATACGATTCCTCTTTTAGTAACTTCCTTAGGCGGTCTTTATAGCGAAAGGAGCGGGGTAGTCAATTTAGGGCTTGAAGGCCTCATGCTTGTAGGCAGTTTTGCCGCAGCTATTACCATAAATCTTTTGGAAGGCTTAGTGCCCGCAGGGTTTCTTATTCCCATAGGGCTTTTAGCTGCCGTAATTATGGGAATCTTATACTCCCTTTTACATGCCTTTGCCTCAATTACCTTAAAAGCAGATCAGATTATAAGCGGTACTGCCATAAATATGCTGGCTGCAGCCCTTACAGTATATACCGCAAGGGCCATCTTAGGTTCAGGAAATGTCCGAGTAAGCAGTATAATCCGAAAAGATATTCCGGGGCTTGCAAACATTCCCGTTTTAGGCCCCTTATTCTTTTCTCAAAGCTATTGGAGCACTTGGCTGGTTTTGGCTATCTTGGTTTTTTCCTGGTTTTTATTGTATAAGACTTCGTTCGGTTTGAGGCTTAGGGCCTGCGGAGAGCATCCTTCGGCTGTAGCCAGTGCAGGTGTAAATGTTCATAGGATGCGCTACTTTGCCGTATGTGCGAGCGGGGCCTTGGCAGGTTTAGGCGGAGCCGTTATCCTTGTAACCTATTCCGGAGAATTTAACGGAAGTGTTGACGGCCTCGGCTTTTTAGCCCTTGCAGCTTTAATCTTCGGACAATGGAAGCCCTTGGGTATTTTGGGTGCAACATTCTTTTTCGGTTTTGCCAGAACTGTCGCAAACGTCTCTCAGGTGATTCCGTCTTTAAGCCTTATACCGCCGATTTGGCTTAAGATTTTCCCCTATGCGGTAACCCTGATAGCTCTTGTGCTTTTCAGCAAAAATTCTGCAGCACCCAAGGCTGACGGACAGCCTTATTAAGCCTTCCTAATACGGAAGAGCCTATGAAAAAAAGATTTTTTCATCAGTTTAGCCTTGTATTAAGCTTTTTTATCGCCTTTAATCTCTTTGGGCAAGAAAATTCCGATATTCCCTTATCTCAAAGAGTATCTAATATAGAAGGCTTATGGGAAAACGGCTGCCGGTTTATAGAGTTTTCAAAAAAAGATGACTCCTTGCTTGATATGAGGATAGTTTTAAAACCATATTACCGCTTTGTTTACGAAAAAACGGGAACCTTTTCCGCATCCTTGGAAACACAGGAAGATTCTAAAAGCTTATTTTATTTAAAAATAAGATATCCCTATGTAAAAAACACCATTGTTTTTCCTGTATGTGTAGAAAATGACTTCTTTTTTACTTCATTTTATAAAAAAATTCCATATGAGGTACAAAAAGAAGATCTTGACGATTTTTCGGAATCAAAAGATGAAAATTCTCAAAACTCATTTGGCAATAAAAAAATTGCTTTAGACGGTTTTTGGATAGAACAAGGCAGTCCCGACGGAATCCTCCTTTATCCCAAAGCCCCTCCCGAATCTGTCGATGCTTATTTTTTCATGGGAGACGATTATATCCGTTTCCGCTACTGGCTGGATGACCTTGAATATAACGATAAAAAGGTTATTGTAAAGGGAAATGACGGAACAGGCTACATATTCCCTCGGCTTTTAAAACGAGGAAGCCTTGTATATTCCTGCGTAACTAACACAGGCAGCATTTTACGCAATTATGAGACAGGAAAGTTCATAATTGCTTCGGATACAGATGCAGAAAAAACTAAGGGCTTATTTTTGACTTTTAAGCCTCTTGGGGCAGGTCCCGGCTCCCATGCCGTAGCCGATACCTATCCCAAATCTCAGTTTTCGGTTTTAGAAAATCTGCCTCTTTATATAACGGATGACGGAAAACTATTCTCCATTGGAGAGCCTTTTCTTATGAGGTCGCAGGTAAAAGACCTTGATGCCGAAATTAGAACTCATAATTCAAAAAGAAGGCCTCCGCCAGAACCGTCTATACCTATTGAAGATTTATAAAACTATTAATATAAGGAAGGAACTATGCATTACAAGGTTTTATTCAGGATTGAAAAATTTCATTTAATCGACAAGCTGATTCACAAGATAACTAATTACAAAAGATATTGCGAAGAAATGGGGGACACTGCCGAAATTGAAGTTGTTTTTGCAGGAGATGTTGTAAAATATTTTGAGAATATCGAAAATAATTTCACCGGCTCAGGCTTAGATATAGCCCTTTGCCATAATGCTCTAACCGGTCAAAATATGCCTGATATAAACTACAAAAACATAAGAACGGTCAGGGCCGGAATAGGCGAAATAATAAGCCGGAAAGCTGAAGGTTTTATCGAATACACTATCGAATAAGTAAAACCTTAACTCAATCCGGCTTAATCGGATAAAATTTAGTCTTTAGGCCATGTAAGCATTTTTTCGCAAAGAGCTGCAAAATCCTTTGCAACCTTCTTGGCATCGCTTACGGGTATAACTGCTTCTTGGTTCAAGGTCTTCTCAAAAAACAGCTCCATAGATTGAAATGTATCGGGAAGAGGATAAAAGAGAAATGCAAAGTTAATGCCTACAGGTTTTACTACGGTAAAAGCCGAAATGGCATCTTGCGGAGTTTTGCTGTAAATTATATTTGACTGATTTTTTGCAGTATAAACATTGGATTCTTTGAACCTTAAAGGTACTTGAAAATTCTTATCTCTAAATACCGGTTCTGTTGCCTTATGAGGGAAGTTTGCCGGTTCTACCAATAGGAAAAGCTTTTTTCCGTTTGTTTGGAAGGTTAATCCGCTGCCTGACATATAAATATCTTTTACGGTAGAATATGAAATTACCTCATAAACACTGTAGGCTGAATCTTCCTTAAAGAAGGATGAAACGATGTATCCATGATCCATCGGAAGTTTGTTTTGAGCGTAAGCTTCAAAAAGGTCAATTGCTTTTAAATTCGCCATAAAAATCTCCTTTTGATTTATTAAATTGAATTATACAACATTTTTTTTAAGTCTTCAAGGCTTAAACTTGAACTTTGTATAATTTTATAAAAAAAGAGCTTGACATTTTTTGGATTTTTTAGCATAATATGCCTCATACTTGGTGGGTATAGTTCAGGGGTAGAGCGCCAGATTGTGGTTCTGGTTGTCGTGGGTTCAAATCCCACTACCCACCCTCTGCGGAGCTTATAAGGCTCCGCATCTTTTTGCGCCTGTAGCTCAGCTGGATAGAGCATCGGACTTCGAATCCGCAGGTCGCACGTTCGAATCGTGTCGGGCGCATGGATTTGCCGCCTATTTTACTGTTTCCATAATTTTTAATTACTTGACAAAACAGTCTGATTTTGATAGGCTTAATAATCTATTTTATTGTTATAAGAGGTGACAAATGGCGATTAAACAGCCTAAGGGAAAAACAGTTAGACGACTCGGCGTTAATATCTATGGTAATCCGAAATACGACAAGCTTTTGGATCGCAAGCCGAATGGTCCCGGAAAAGAACGCGGCGCAAGAAAACGGGGCAAGACTTCTGTTTATGGTGAACAATTAAAGGAAAAACAAAAATTCAGATTTGCTTATGGAATTTCGGAACGCCAGTTTAGAAATTTATATAAAAAAGCAAGCCGAATGCCCGGTGTTACCGGTGATAATATGATTTCCTTGATGGAACAGCGTTTGGATAATACGATTTATCGAATGGGCTTTGCTATCAGCCGTGCACAGGCCAGGCAAATGGTCACGCATGCTTATTTCTTTATTAACGGAAAGCCCGTAAACATTCCCTCGATGTGCGTAAGCGTAAACGATGTTATTACAACAAAAAATAAAAAAGGTATTCAAGCCCTTATCCGTCATAATATGAGTGCTTCTCAGAGTGCTAGAGGTTCTTGGCTCACAGTTGATGACGAAAAACTTTCTGCTACAGTAAATATTTTACCTGTTACAACAGATATTCAGCCTGTAGGAAATATTCAGAACGTTGTTGAATACTATTCAAGAAACGCTTAAGCCTTAAGTTTAAATTTGGTTTTAAGTTCTTGCAGAGAACGGCTCATTCAAAAGAATGGGCCGTTTTTTTATTATACTCATCATGCTTGATTTTTTGCTTCTTTAGTTCTATAATATTAAACATATTTGAAATTTGGAGAGCAGAAATGAGCGATAATCCCGAAACATCATTGTATCAAAAAAAAGAAGTAAAAGCAAAAAAGAAGCACGGCATTTTTTTTAAGCTTGGAATGGTTATTTTAGTCATTTTATTCGTATTGATTTTACCTATTGCCGTATTTCTTATTTATTCTGCAATTGACGGCATTAATCCCATCGAATATATACCTGAAGGGCATTATGCCTATGTGAATATTGAGTCGGCAGGGCAGCTTTTACAAAAAACTCTTTCGGTTCAGACTCTTGATTCCGTTTTAAGCTCGCCTGAAACGGCTCAGCTTCAGGGGGCTATCCGTTCCTTTAGGGCATCGCCGTTTCTTTCTTCATGGTGGTTCGGCACTGCATCTAATATTAGTTTAGACATAGCGGCCTATCCGGGCAATAACTTTTTGGTTTTTGCCAAATTGGGATTCCGATCGGCCGGCACTAGATTATTACCTTTTATACTGAAATTTAAGGCCGATTTGTTTGAAGATTTAAAAGAGCTTAAACAGCTTGAAGAAAACGGCATAAACTTTTGGCAGTATGACTTGGGAGGCGGTCAAAACATATACGCAGTAAGCTATAAAGATTCCGTAATAGTTTCTACATCCAAGGATTTATTTTTTTCCGGACTGTCTAAAAAGAATGAAGATGAACACATTAAAACATTGCGTAAATTTCTTAAAGAAAAAAAAGGCGGAACTTTAAGCGTATTAAGCGATGTAAATTATTTTACCAAAGACACACCAAAAGATGATTCTATAAGCAATAATGTTGTAAGAGCTCTTAAATTTCCTGAACCTGCAAAAGTTGATCTTACCTTGGATTATAAGGATATTGGAATTTCGGGGCTTTGTAAGTGGGACACTGAGCTTGAAGGCTTGAGTACGGTTCTTAAAAAACAAGCCTTCATTCCCGGGATATTGAACAGGCTTCCGAAATCTACCGATTATATAAGCTTGATAAATATGGGAGATCCTCAATTTTTGTTTCAAAACGGAAAGGATATTTTAGGATCATCCGTATTACAATCATATAACTCGGCAAATAGGGCTGCAAGATTTGTTTTTAAAAAGAGCATAGATGACTTGCTTTTTTCGTGGATGGGAGAAGAAATAGGTGTTTTTGAAGTAAAGCAATCCGAGGTTCCCATCTTTTTTGTTTCTTTAAAAGACGAAAAACTATGCAGACAGGCCTTCGAATTAATCTATACCTCATTCTTTGTAGACAGAAATATATCGGCCCTTGTTGACGGTATAAGAATACCTCGTATAAATTTCCCTGATATTTTAACCTCTCTTTTACGCAGCTTTGATGTAGAGCTCCCTTCGCCTTTCTATTTTATCGAAGGCGGTTATCTGTATCTTTCTCAAAGTGCGGAAGCCCTCGCCTCCATGATGAATGATGTTAAAAGAGGAAATTTGCTTGTAAAAACCGAAAACTGGAAAAACATAACAAGGTCTGTTTCTCCCGAAACTTCTGTCTTTGTTTATTATAATTTGGAAAACCAAATTCCTTCATTTTTAAGAACAAATGAAGCCTTACAATCTGTATTGCAAAGCTTCGGACGCGGGCTGGTTTCAATACGCTTTGAAAAAGACAAGACTCTTAAATTTGAAGTTTATGCCCAAAAAACCGAGGCTCATTCCTTGGGAGAGCTTGCTGCATTTCCGTATGAAAATAAGACCAAATTGAATTCTTATCTATACTGCGGAAAAGGGGTAAACAATGTTCCTTTTGCATATTGGACAAGCGGGGTAAACCTGTATGCCCTAAACCTCGCTGATAAGCAATTAAAATCGATAAAACTCGATGATAAGGCCTATTTAAACCTTGAGACTAAAAACGGTATTGTGAATTCCGTTTGGGCCGTATCTGCACGCGGAAGTGTTTACAAAACGGATTATAATCTTACTGTGGCTTCAGGCTTTCCGATTTTGACCGGAGAAAAATTAAATTCTTCTCCTGCTGTTATACAGGATAAGATTGTTGTTCCTGTTGCAAATAAACCGGTGCTTTTATATGTAGACGGTTCTGCATCTTTTTATTATTCGGATGATATGAATACGCGTTTAAGGAGCTCGCCCGCAGTTTACGGAAAATTTATTACGGCTATTCCTCGTTCTTTTGACAGTTATATGTACGTTTTTGATGATAAGGGAAAAATTGTGTCCGGCTATCCCAAGGCTCTTGACGGCATCTCCGCAGTTCAGCCTATTCTATATAAAAATAATTCGTATGAAGCTGTATTAACTGAGAAGGGATTGTTTACTCTTAGGCCTTCAAGTATTTTATCCGGAAACGATGGAGAGACTTACTCGATAGATCTTAATTCTTCTTGTAAGACGCAGCCGGTTTATTCCGAAAACTTAAAAATGTTCTTTTTGATTACGGATAACGGCTTTTTATATAAGATAGATACGGAATGTAATATAATCGACAAAATTCCTTTAAAGCAAAAAAATGCCGCAGATTATCTTATAAGTTTAATCGATCTTGATTCGGACGGCTATGATGATGTGCTTGTTTCCGGCGGCGGAAATTCCATCTATGCCTATAACGCGAACTTTTCGCCGTTAAACGGCTTCCCTATTGCAGGAACAGGAGTTCCGTATCTTATCGATGTAGACGGAAACGGAAAGTCTGAATTGATAAGCTGCGGCATAGATAACCGAATCCATTCTTATACGGGAGTTTCAAAATGAAAAAATTTTTATGTTTAATGCTTATCGCTTCTATACTTTTTGTCTCTTGTTCGACAATGCAAAAAGATTCTATTTATTCTACTGCCTCATCTCAGGATAATATTCGTAATATAGAAAACATTGAGGTGAACATAGTCAGGCAGTACCGCGAAAATAATCAGGAAAAGATTTTACAGATAAGGCAGGATTTAAATACTCTTTTATCTGTTCCGTCATCTGACAGTTCATATCTTGCTCTTGTATATGCCCTTTATTCGGACTATTTTTTGCTCGTCAGGGATAGGTCTTCGGCTAAAAGAATGCTTAAAAGAGCTGAAAACTATAACCCTCACGAAGAGTATGTATATCTTGTCAAAGCTCGCTTAACCGAAAAACTCGAAGATAAAAGGGATTATTTGATTTCGATGATTAAATTAAACCCGCGAGCATACAGGCTTCAATCTGAGTTGGGCTTTGTATATTATCTTTTGGAAGATTATACCCGGGCACTTGTTGCCTTTGATGCTTCCTTGGATTTTTTTGCATGAAGAGTACGGCCTTCTTTACGGTGAAAAGAGGGAATATTGCCGCAAATTTTACAAGGTTGATTCCGATTTAAAAAATAGTACAGCACAGATTTTAACTAAAACTAAGATAAGCCTGATAGAAATGACAGCCCTGACTCAGGATAATACCCATGCCCTCGATTCAATTACGGGTACTGCCTTTTGGCGGTCTCCTATGCTCGCCGACAGGCTAAAGGCGGCGGGCTGGTATGACGAGTCTGTCAACATTTCTAAAGGAACGGCAACAAGAAAGGATGCGGCTCTTTTTTTGTGGCACCTTCTTATAGGCAACGATAATGAGGCCCTTACCCAATACAGCCGACACTATGTCTATAGCGGAAAGCCAAGCCCTATACAGGATGTTGCCATAGACGGAGTTTATTTTGATGCAATCATAGGTACCGTAGAAGAAGATATAATCCCCCTGATCGACGGCCGTCTCTTTGTTCCCGACGGCGAGGTTTCAGGTCTTGACTTTTACGAATGGCTCAAAAAAGCCGATAGTCTGAGGTAGATTCCAAAAGCTCTTCACTGAAAGAATTCTATCAGGCTTTTAGCCCTACTTGTAAATTTCCCGCTTTCATATTATAATCTTTCCTCGTATTTTAAAAATAAATGGAGAAAACAATGAGCGAAAAATTGCAGGCGATTGAATTGGAAAAATCTTATAATCCTAAAGAATTTGAAGAGCGTATTTATTCTTTTTGGGAAGCAAATAAGTGCTTTAGCCCGGTAAAAAAGAAAAACACCAAAAACACCTTTACGGTCGTCATTCCGCCTCCCAATGTTACGGGCGTTCTCCATGTAGGCCATGCCCTTGATGAAACCTTGCAGGATGTAATTGTACGCTATCACCGCATGAAAGGAGACGAAACCCTTTGGATTCCCGGAACCGATCATGCAGGTATTGCAACCCAATCCGTTGTAGAAAAAAAGCTAAAGGCTGAAGGCAAGACGAGGCACGACCTCGGAAGGGAAGCCTTCGTAGAAAAGGTTTGGGAAGTTAAAGATGAGCATCACTCGATAATAACAAAACAGCTCCGCAAAATGGGCGTTTCGGTTGACTGGGACAGAGAACGCTTTACCTTGGATGAAGGACTCTCTCAGGCTGTAAGGGAAGTCTTTGTTTCTCTTTATGAACAGGGGCTCATCTATCAGGGAAACTATCTTGTAAACTGGTGCCCTTCATGCGGTACGGCAATTTCCGATGATGAGGTTGAACATGAAGATAGAAAGGGCGGCATGTATCATATTTATTACGAATTGGCTGACGGGGCTGTTTTACAAAATGAGCAAGGCGAAAGAATAACAAGAATTGAAATTGCGACCACCCGTCCCGAAACCCTCTTGGGAGATACAGCCGTTGCAGTTCACCCCGAAGATCCCCGCTATGCGTCCATCATAGGAAAGGAAGTAATTCTTCCTCTCGCAAATAGAAAGATTCCTGTTATTGCCGATTCTTATGTTGACAGGGAATTCGGAACCGGTGTTGTAAAGATAACTCCTGCCCATGACCCCAATGACTGGGAAGTAGGAAAGAGGCATAATCTTCCGGTTCTCAATATCTTAAACCCCGACGGAACCTTGAACGAGGCTGTTCCAGAAAAATACCGCGGCCTTTCACCTGAAAAAGCCCGCAAGGCCGTGATCGAAGACTTGGAAGCCTTGGGGCTTTTTAAAAATGAAGAAAAAATAAAGCACGCTGTAGGCTGCTGCTACCGCTGTCACACAACTATAGAGCCCTATGTTTCAAAACAATGGTTTGTAAAAATGCAGCCCTTGGCAGAAAAAGCCTTAGACGCATGGAAAAAAGGCGATGTTGTTTTTTATCCTCAAAAATGGGAGAACACTTATGCTCACTGGATGAATAATATCCGTGACTGGTGTATTTCCCGTCAGCTTTGGTGGGGACACCGTATTCCTGTTTGGTATTGTGCCGATTGCGGCAAAACAATAGTAAGCCGCACAGATATTACGGAATGTCCTCACTGTAAGTCAAAAAACATAAAACAAGATGAAGACGTTTTAGACACTTGGTTTTCAAGCTGGCTTTGGCCCTTTTCGACCCTCGGCTGGCCAGAAAAAACCGAAGACCTCGAACGCTTTTTTCCCAACCTCGGCCCTTGTTACGGGGCACGATATAATCTTCTTTTGGGTAGCCAGGATGATTATGGCTTCCTTACAGTTTACGGGAAAGGCTCCGTTTAAAGATATTTTTATCCACGGCTTGGTTAGGGATAAACAGGGCCGCAAGATGAGTAAGAGCTTAGGGAACGGAATTGATCCCCTTGTAGCCATCGAAGAGTTCGGGGCTGATGCCATGAAGTTTACTCTTACCTTTATGTGCGGCTCCCAAAGTCAGGATTTTTTAATCGACATGGAAAGCTTTAAGCTCGGCTCGAAATTTGCAAACAAGGTTTGGAATGCTTCGCGCTATATTTTAGGAAACCTTGCAGGAAGAACCATTGTGCCTGTAAGCCGAGATGCTTTAAAAGAACTTGACCGCTGGATTTATCACGAGCTTAACGAGGCTGCCCAAGTTGTAAGGACAAGCCTTGATTCTTACCGCTACAATGAGGCGGCTCAAAAGGTTTACGAATTCTTTTGGAATAATTTTTGCGATTGGTATGTTGAAGGAACCAAGCTTTCGTTTAAATACGGGGATGAAAAAGAGAAGGATAGGGCAGCCTCGGTGCTCCTTGCCGTCTTGGAAGAATCCTTACGCCTCCTTCACCCCTTTTTAGCCTTTGTTACAGAAGAGATTTATTCCAAACTGCCTAAAAATTGTGCTGAAGGTGCCTTGGCCCGTGCCGAGATTTTGATGACCTCCGATTACCCGGAAGAAAAAAAAGAGCGCATAGACGAGGCCGCTTCCATCCGCTTTAGAACCATGCAGGAAATTGTCCGCAACATCAGAGCCTTACGCGCCGAATGCGGTATAGACCCTCAAGTTAAGCTTAAAGTTTCTCTTTATATCGAAAAAGATTCTCCTGCAGAAGCTGCCCGCGAAAATGCCGAAATAATTAAAATGCTTTCAGGTCTTTCCGACTTAAGCTTTATTTCTTCGCTTAATGAAAAACCGGCCTCTTCAATAGGTGTAGTGGGAGCAGGCTTTGAAGCCTTTTTGATAACGGGAGACTCAATCGATATCGAACAGCTAAAAAAGAGGTTTGAAAAAGAGCTTGAAAAAAATGAGCAAAATGCTTCAAAGATAGATTTAAAACTCAAAAACGAGAATTTTGTCAAAAACGCTCCGAGCGAAGTCATCGAAGGTGAAAAAGAAAAGCTTACAGAATTTTTACGCCGTATCGAAAAACTAAAGGGGTATTTACAGGGAATGTAAGCAGGGGATACTGAACTCTTTTTAAACCGCAAGGGGTGCAAAGAGCGCAAAGTTGCTGATTTAAAAAATGAAACTTGAACGCATTCTTGAAATTATTATATATTTATTAAACCACGAAAAAGTTTCGGCAAAGTATTTAGCCGACTATTTTAATGTGTCGGTTAGAACTATTCAGCGCGATATGGTAAGCATAGCAGAAGCCGGAATCCCTGTGTATACATTGGGCGGAAGATACGGCGGCTATGCTGTCTTGGAAAATTATAAAATAAAAAACATCAACATCAAAAACAGCGAACAGCAGATTATTATAAACGCCTTGGAAAGTCTTGCGACCTCATACACAAACGATAAGCTCAATTCTTTAATCCAAAAATACAATGCAATTATCGAAAAAGAGGGCGGGCAAAAAGTATTTTGGGATTTTAGCGTTACAAAAGAAAATAAAAAAGTGCAGGGTTCCAATATGCTTTTAGAAGAGGCTATCAACAGTAAAAACTATATTGTTTTCGATTACCGCAATTCCGAAGGGAAAAGCTCCCATGTTTGCGCGGAGCCTCTTGCCATTCATTATAAATGGTATGCATGGTATTTATTTTCATACATCAAAGAAAAAAAAGAATATAGAACCTTTAAGGTTGCACGGATGCAAAATCTTGTTCTCTCAAAAGAAAGGTCTTTTATAAAACACGGCGACATACAACAAAAAATGAAAGAAGCCGAGCTTGCCTATTATAAAACCTGCATCGATATAGAAATCGCTTTTGATGAAACAGATGTTCCTCTCATCGAAGAATACTTCCCCGATTCCGTAATCGAAAAAATTTCTTCTCAAAAATGCAAAACCCATATTCGTGTTCCTGCAAGGGAGCGCTTATGGAAGGCTCTCCTCCTCAGCTTCGGAGACAAAGTAAAGGTTATCTCTCCAAAAGATTACCAAGAAGAACTTATAAAAACCGCAAAAAGTTTTTTATCTAATTACGACATATAGTTGTCGCTCTCTTGTGATAGTATTCGTTATCAATTTTGAGACGGATACAGTTTAATGAAAAAATATTTTTTAATATCGAAAGCATATTTTAAAGGTTCCCTTATGAATTTAATGGAATATAAATTCAATTTTATAAGCGGCGGAACCTTTGAACTTGTATGGATGCTGATGTATCTAATTTTTATAAACACTATTTTTATTCACACAAAAACGGTGAACGGTTGGGATAAGTACCGAATGCTGATGCTTACCTTTCAAGGCGGACTTATGGATTCACTTTTTACTTTTTTGATAGTACCGGGATTAAAAAGATTACCCGAAATGATAAATACCGGCACCTTGGATTTTATCTTACTAAAGCCATTGCCGCCGCGTTTTACTATTTCGTTTAACGAATTCGATATTCCTCAAATAAAAAATATCTTCATAAATATTGCAGGTTTAATTTATTGTTTTATCGAACTCGATATAAAAATGACGCCATTAAAATTATCGCTTTATATTTTGCTTTCGCTTAACGGCTTTTTTTTAATTTATTCGATTATGTTTATATTGATGAGCTTAGCTTTTTGGTTTATGAGAATGGATATTGTTATGGGAATAGGCTCGGAACTTATTACAATCGGAAATAAACCCATGCAGATATATCCCGGCTTGATTCAAAAAATACTCATATTTGTTGTTCCGCTTTTTATTTGTTTTAATTTTCCGATTTTATTTGCCGTAGAAAAATTACCGAGGTACTACATCGGGGTTTCTTTTGTTTCGAGTTTTTTCTTTTTTATATTGTCAAATTTTATTTTTAAAAGAGGAGTAAGGCACTATGTCGGATCAGGCAGTTAATAATGTGAACAGTATTGTTGCAGAAAATATTTGCAAGACTTATGCTTATTATAAAAAGGAAGCAGGTCTTAAAGGAAGCATTAAAAATATATTTAAGCGGGAAAAACTTTATAAGTCTGCCGTTAAAAATCTTTCTTTTCAAATTCATCAAGGTTCGATAACGGGTTTAATCGGTTTAAACGGTGCAGGAAAAACGACAACGCTTAAAATGCTGTCGGGTTTAATATTTCCGACGGAAGGAAAGATTTCCGCATTGAATTTCAATCCTTTTGAAAAGAAAAAAGAATATTTGCGTCAAATTTCAATGGTGATGGGAAATAAGAGTCAGCTTTGGTGGGACTTGCCGGCTGTGGATTCTTTTGAATTGAATAAAACTATTTACGAACTTGAAGATGCCGATTATAAAAAAACGCTTAACACGATGATCGAAATACTCGGTGTCGAAAAACAGCTGAATGTTCAAGTGAGGCGGCTTTCTTTGGGAGAGCGGATGAAGATGGAACTGATAGCAGCCCTCATTCATAAACCGAAACTTATTTTTCTTGATGAGCCTACAATAGGACTCGACATTATTACACAATATGCTATACGGGATTTTTTAAAACAGTATTGCAGTACATATCATTCCACGCTTATATTGACAAGTCATAATTTTAACGACATTGTTTCTCTTTGCAGCGAATTGATTTTAATAAACAACGGTGAAAAAATATATTCCGATTCATTTGTTCATTTTAAAAACGAGTTTTTAAATAAAAAATACTTTATACTAAAATTAAAATTCCCAAACGCTGAAAAAATTATAAAAATCTTGCACGAAAGGGAAGGGCTTTTTGCAGAAAAAAGAGGAGAAGATACCGTTAAAATTTCTGCCGATGCTTCAGATAGTTTGGATATATTAAAAAGTATTTCCAATGATTTTATCGAAGACCTAAGCGATATTACCATTGAAAATATATCGATGGAAGATGTTATCAGAAAATTATATACGGCGGCCGGCTGATTTTTTATTTAATTATTTTAAGGGAAAGATTATGAATATCTATTATAAAGTTTTTAAGACAAGTTTAGCTAATCAATTGGAGTACAGGGTTAATTTTATTTCGGGATTTTTATTTTCGCTTTTTCCTTTTACCGTTAATGTGCTTTTATGGCTTGCCGTCAGTTATCAAAGTACGGATATGCCTCTTGAAGCAGGCGGAATTGTTTCTTATTATTTTTTAACCTTAATAACATACAATATCACCTCAACCGGTTCTATATTTAAAGTTTCGGATGACATAAGGCTCGGTACCTTAAATACCTATCTTATAAAACCGTATAATTATGCAATTTACCAACTTGCTTCCGATTTACCGCATCGTTTTGTTTTTATTACGATGAATGCTCTTCCTATTTTGATTTTATATTTTTTATTACAAAAATATTTTGTGTTTAATTTTTTTACATGGAAGATTGTATTTTTTATGCTCTTTTTATTTTCAGGTTATCTTATCAATTTTTTGATCGATTTTTTGATAGCCCTCTACAGCTTTTACTTTTCGCGTGTTTCTTCACTTTACACTTCGATAAGGGTACTTAAAAATATTTCTGCCGGTATTATTTTTCCTCTTGTCCTTTTGCCCGAACCGGTATTTAAGGTTTTAAAAAACTTACCCTTTGCCTTTATTTCCCATATCCCCGTAAGTTTTTTGCTTGATAACGAACCGTTTTATGGAGCTTTTCTCCATTTACTTAAAGGTGCTTGTTGGATAGCGGTATTAAGTGTTTTTTGTGCAATAGTATGGAAAAAAGGCTTAAAAAAATATTCCGCTTATGGGGGCTAAATATATAAAGTCCCTTCTAAAAAATTAGGTATAGATTTTTAAAAGGTGTCTTACAAATCTTTCCGCATCCGGGCCGGGACTGATGCCGTAGGTTTCTTTAAACGCTTTTTGAAAATAGCCGTCCCCGTAGTAGCCGACCGCCTGTGCTATTTCTACAATGGATAATTCATCATTATAAAGCAATTCAAGCGCCCTTGTCATTCTTACCTTTTGCGTGTATTCATTTATTGTCGTGTTAAAACAATCTTTAAAACCCGTTACCAATTTTTGCTGATTGATAGAAAAATTTTGGGTTAGTTCTCCATTTTCGAATGGATAATCCCACTATCAGATAAAGAATTGTCGGAATCAAACCAACTGAAAGAGAAAAAAGAAATGCTTGATTTTTTTCTATAGAGACAATACCCAATAAAAGTAACGGATTTATTACCGCGTCTTCCATGGTATGAGCAATAACCAACGGCCATACGGATTTTGTAATTCTGAAAATTTCCGTATACATTATCGTCCAAACTGTAACTACGATTGTTCCTATCAAAAAAATGTCAATCTTCCAACAGGTAAAGTATTTTGTATTTCACTTTCGGAAAGAAATATCATAATATAAGGCAAATGCCAAAGCCGCCATATAAATCCGATAAGCAAATATATTTTTAAATCGGATAATTTTAACTTTAATAATTGATTTGTAAGATAAGCTCTCCACACGGATTCTTCAAATATATTTTTTATAAATTGAATTGTAATCTGTGTAAACAAAATTCCGAAATAGGCCGTAAGACCTATACTCATATTGGAAAATCTGATACCTTTTGTTATTACGCCCAGTAAAATAACAATTATAGTAACGACCGGATATACCAAAAAACTTATTAAATATAATTTATCGACAAAATATCCTATCCAGCCGCAAAGGGTACTGAAAATTGTAAAAATAATTATATTTCGTTTAGTTCTATTTGTGTTATTCATCTTCTTTTTTATACTCCATAAATATTTTTTCTTTAAATCCTTTTTGCTTGCCGAACATAACTTTATCTCGTTTTATTTCTATAAAACCTAATTTAGTATAGCAATTAATTGCTGCATAATTTGTATCTACCACATCCAAAAGATAGTTTGTATAACTTGTTTCGGATATTACTTTTGTTATCAAAAAAGAAGCGATACCTCGGCCTTGAAATTTTTGTCTGACAGCTGCAAATTCTATAAAGCCTATAGTTTCCGATTTACAGTAATTAATTTCAAAGTCTTTGAAATTTGCCATGTATAAAATCCGGCCGACAAAGGCTCCGAAATATTTTTGAGCTGCTTTTTTTGCTCCATTTATAGCTCTTCCTTTAATATCTGAAAGTGCTAAAACTCCGATAATTTCCTGTTCAGTTTCTATCAGATAAAAACAATTTATTCTTATGCATTCTGTAAGAAAACTTTCTACTTTATTCTTTCCGACTTTATTTATAAATTCGGAAAAATCTTTTTGAAATGCATCGAGAATGCAATCGACAATTTTGTTTCTATCAGATTCTTGTGCTTGTCTTATTTTTTTCATACGGAATTCCTTTAATGCCTGTTTGTTCTTTATATTCTTTTTTTTAATTTTTTAAACCATTCTATATTAAAAGCAGCGATGTCGATTCCATAGTCCAAGGCAGCCATCGTGAATGTACCGATGTCTTCGATGCTTTTGGATATATTTTTTTTATGCAATGCTTTAATTCTTTTTTGATACTCTTTATCGGTAAGTAAATAATTCTTTAAAGCAGCTCTTTCATCTTCAACATTTATTGACTCTTTTACGGATTTTAATGCTGCATAGTCTTTTTCTAAGGAGATAATAATTTGATTGATCAAATATTTCCGGTTTTCCTTCGGAACATAACCCATAAAAAGAAGTTTTGCAAAATCCATATTCTTAGTTTTTGAAGTATTAAGCGGCACCTTTATCCAATCTATTAATGCCTTTTGCCCGATGTCGGTTATTGAGTATCTTTTTTTATTTACTCCTTTTTCGACCAGTTCTTCAAAACTAACCATATTCAGTTCAAGCAATTTTTTAAGAGCTGCCTGAATGCTTCCAAGGCTATCACTGCACATAGACTTAAAATTATTTTTGATAACATTTTTAATTTCGTATGCAGTCATCCTGCGTAGCAGTAAAATTCCTAAAATTATTTTATCCATAAGACACCTATCGATTTTCTATATATCTTATAGTAACATACCTTTTAGGTATTGTCAATGCTTTTACTATATTATTTTTAAAATAATTTTTATGATGCCTTATATATGGGAAAAATTAATAACCGGAAATCTTGACGGATATGTGTTTTTTGGTATATACTACATATGTGGAGGTTTTTAATGCTTACAAAATTGACACTGACGATAGATAAGGATATAGTGGAAAGTGCAAAACGATACGCAAAAAAAGAAAACCGCAGTATTTCCAAACTTGTAAGTGAGTATCTAGAACATATTTCCGGTGCAAAAAAAACTTTTCTTACAGTTAATAACTTAAATGCTCCCTTGACTGAGTCATTATCCGGTATGTTCACTGATAATGGAAAGCCCTATAATGAGCTTTTAACTGAAGCCTTATCGGATAAGTATTTATGATAAAAAAAGTGTTTATAGATACAGGCATACATTATAACGAGAAATACTACCGACTATAAAGCGGCTCAATTACGCGTATGTTCGCCTGAAAATTTTATACAGCTATTCAGGTAAAGGAATAAAGAATGTTGCTGTGTTGTTTTATACTATATCTTAGGGCATTAGATGATTGAGTTAAGACCAATTGATATATAAAAGATTTACTACAGCCCAAAGGTTTGGGGCGGTATGTCAAGGCCAAGCATTTTACAAAATTGAAGTCCAAACTTTGCAAAATTAAATGCAATAGATGTAACTATCTTATCTGTTACAATATATCCATCTTCTATAGGATTTTTTATACAATCGTCCCATCCTTTCATTTTATTAAGATCTTCGTTTGTAAATCCTTCTTCAAATAAATCTTCTTTATTTACTCCTGCCATAAACGGTTTTCCATTAAGCATTTCGGTTTTTACTAGTAAGATAGGAGCAATTGATATTGCGCCAATTATTTTATCTTTAAATTTTTTTATAAAATTTAAAATATCTTTATCTTCTATTGCAGATCTAATATCGGCTGCACCAGGCAATAGAAGGCTATCATATTCATCAATAATTATTTCATCAATTGATCTATCTGCTAATACTGTTAAACCTTCTTCACTTTTAATTAAGTCTTTATATTTGGCAAATACTACTACCTCTTTATTTTTTAAAGCTAAACCTTCAAGAGCAACACTAATCTCAAAGTTACAATAGGTTTCATAAATTAATAAAGCCGTTTTTTTCATTTATTTTCTCCTTCATAAATTATCATCATTTACCCAATCTTAGTTCCTATTTTCATATCAATTCTCCATTGCGGAGGTACGCCGTCATCTCCCCAATATTTACTTCATCTTTTCATTTGCTTTTTTTTGAAATTTTTCATTGTTGACGATAAAGCGCTCGTGTGTTCCTTCTCCGATCAAACCTGTTTTGTCATAGGCTTTTACCGAAAAGATAAGTCTTTTTCCGTCTATGTCTGTAAGTTCGCTTTCGCAATAAACTTTCATACCGAGCGGCGTTGCGGAAACATGTTTTATTTCCAATGAGGTGCCGACAGATCCTTGTCCTTCTTCCAAATAATCCTGCACGCTTTTCCATGCAGTTTTTTCCATTAATGCAATCATCGCAGGACTGCCGAATACTTTCAGTGTTCCGCTTTCCAAACTTTCAGCTGAATGATTTTCATTTACGATAATTTCTTCTTTTCCCTTAATACCTGTTTTTAACATAATAATTCCTTTTTTGGTATTTTATATTATAAGTTTTAATTTTTCAAGCACTTGAGTGTTTCTAAAAATTTATCTTGATAGTCTGCATTGATGGTGCCGTCTCTATCTAAAAATGCTATTTTCATATTAATTCCGTATTCTTTATAAAAAGCCTATAAGTTATACAAAAATAACTTCCGTATATGACAAAAACGGAATGAGGCTGAATATAAAATGAATAAAACCTGAGGCAAGAAGACCTGTATGAAACCAAAAGAAGTTACCTACAAAAACTGTAATCATTCCGCTTAATAGAATACCTAAAAGCGCCGGAATACAAAAATAAAAGGCGAGCTGTTTTAAAATCAATTTTTTTAAGTCTGAAGGCGAAAGTCCTAATTGAAAAAGAATTGTGTAGCGGAAGCGGTATTTTACTGCATCTGAAAGTTGTTGTATGGAAAGCACGGTTAAAACTGCACACATAAAACTTGCTGCAATGTAAAAAAGCACAAAGGAAATCATGGTGATAATCGGGAGTACCTCAGTAAAAAGAAATCGGCGGCTTACCAAATAATCATCGGCCATCGTCATTATTTGATTATTACCGGGTGCATAACCTTCTCCGTCCGTTTTATCTAGGTTTTTCAGTTCCTTTAATAATGAATCGGAAAGTTCATTATCAAAACGCAAAGCCGTAACGGAATAAAATGGGTTTAAATCTTTTTTATATGAATCGGCAACTACAAGAATGTAGTCGCTTCCGTAGTGTCCGTTTTGCGAAATGCCTTCATCATAAACGGCCTTGCATTTTAAAAAGTTTCCATTCAGTGATATGCTGTTATCTTTATTAAAGCTATCCAAAAATTTTAAAAGTACTTTTTTGGTGTGAAGAATATATTCTCCTTGTGCTATATTTACAGGTTTTAAGTCTAAGGACGAGCGGAGTTCATTATAATCGCTTAAAAGCAAAAAGGTGTGGGTCGGGTAATAATATCTTTTATATCCCGTATCGGACATTTCCATTTCTTTTTTTAAAAAGAGAGGTAAAGCCGATTGACCATCGGTGTAAATCGTGTGCGTAATTCTTTCGGTTATAGTTAATTTTTTTTCAATCAGCTTAATATACTCGCCAAAAGAATAATAAGCCGCTTTATTATAAATGATAATTAGCATAAGAAGCTGAAAATACGTCATGTGTTACCATCAAAATGCTGGTGTGCATTTCGCTGTTCATTTTTTGAAAGGTTTCTAAAAGAATTTGTGCCGAATGAGAATCTAAGGCTCCGGTCGGCTCATCTGCCAAAACGAGGGCAGGCTTATTTGCAATAGCCCGCGCACAGGCACAACGCTGTTTTTCTCCGCCTGAAACCTCATGCGGATATTTGTTGCGAAGTCCGTAAATCCCGAAATTCTCTTGCAATTCCTTTGCCCGCTCCAACATTTCTTTTTTGCTTTGCTTATTAAGGCTCAAGGCAAGCAGGATGTTTTCTTCTAAGGTTAGGGTGTCAAGGAGATTGTAATTTTGAAAGACGAAGCCTAAGTTGTTTTTTCTAAATTCGGCAAGGTTTGCAGCTGAAGCTTTTGTAAGCTCAAAATCTCCGAAAAGAACGCTTCCCTCCGAAGCCGTATCGATTGCAGCAATGATGTTTAAAAGGCTCGTTTTTCCGGAACCCGACGGCCCCATAATCGCAATAAACTCACCGCTTTTTACCGTAAAGCTTACAGAGTCAAGAGCCTTTGTAATATGCGATGTGCCGTATTTTTTCCCTACATTTAAAATTTTTATATCCATAAATTCCCCCCCGGCTTCCTAGCTTCCTATTCTTCTTACTTCTTCTATCTTATCTCTTATAACGGCAGCCTCTTCAAACATGAGCATGTCGGCGTATTCTGCCATTTGGGCTTCGAGTTTTTTGATAAGTTTTTTTCTGTCGGCAGGGTTTAAAATATTTAGACTGCTGATAAGGGGGCCGGCTTCTGCAAGGGCTGCTTCTTTTTTGATTTCGTTTTCTCTGGTTAAAATATCTTCGATGGCTTTCTTTATTGTCTTTGGTGTTATACCGTGTTCCTTGTTATAGGCTTCCTGAATTGAGCGGCGGCGGTTTGTTTCTTCGATTGTTTCTTTCATCGCATCGCTTATTCTGTCGGCATACATAACAACCTTGCCGTTTTCGTTTCGGGCGGCCCGTCCTACAATCTGAATAAGACTCGTAGTGGAGCGCAAAAAACCTATCTTATCCGCATCGAGAATTCCTATAAAAGAAACTTCGGGTAGGTCGATACCCTCTCTTAAAAGGTTGATTCCTATAAGCACATCGAATTCCCCTGCACGCAGTCCCTTTAAGATTTCGACCCTCTCTATTGTTTCAACCTCGCTGTGAATATATTTTACCTTTAAGGCAAGGCCGGTTAAATAATCGGTGAGGTCTTCAGCCATTTTTTTTGTGAGGGTCAAAATCAAGCTCCTTTCTTTTTTTGCAATGCGCTTCATAACCTCATCATAGATATGTTCCATCTGTCCTTCGCTTTTATGAATTTCGATGATAGGATCCAAAAGGCCTGTGGGGCGTATTACTTGTTCGACAATGCGTGTAGAATATTTTATTTCTTTTGGGCCAGGCGTTGCGGAAACAAAGACTGCCTGATTGAGCATCTTTTCAAACTCGCCGATTTTTAAAGGGCGGTTGTCTAAGGCGCAGGGAAGACGGAAGCCGAAGTCTACAAGGTTTTGTTTTCTGCTCCGGTCTCCTTCATACATAGCTCCTACCTGCGGAAAGGTAACATGGCTTTCATCCATGAACAATAAAAAGTCCTCGGGGAAATAATGAAAGAGGGTTGCTGGAGGCTCTCCGGGTTTTCTGTTTGCTATGGGAGCCGAGTAGTTTTCGATGCCGGGGCAATAGCCCATCTCCGAAAGCATTTCTATATCGTACTCGGTTCTGGTTTTTAACCTTTCGGCTTCAAGGAGTTTTCCTTCTTTGTGCAAAACTTTCAGCCTTTCTTCCAATTCTTTTTTTATTCTTTCAAGGGCATTGGGAATGGCATCTTCGGGCATTACAAAGTGCTTTGCAGGATAAATAGAAAGCTCCTCATATTCTTGAAGCACCTCTCCGGAAATCGGATTAAATTTTCTTATGCGTACGATTTCTTCCCAATCGAATTCGACCCTGTAGGCATCTTCCATGTAGGCCGGAAAAATTTCCATAACGTCGCCTTTGACGCGGAAGCGGCCCCGTTCGAGGACTGCATCGTTTCTTTCGTACTGCAAACTTATAAGCTGTTTTTTTAATTTTTCGATTTCGGTGTTCACGCCCTTTTCTATGGTTATGCGTAAATCCCTCCACGATTCGGGAAGGCCTAAACCGTAAATACATGAAACTGTAGAAACGACTATAACGTCCTTTCTTTCCATAAGGCTGAAAGTTGCCGAAAGGCGGAGGCGGTCAATCTCGTCGTTTATTGAAGCGTCTTTTTCTATATAAAGGTCGCGGGCAGGCACATAGGCTTCGGGCTGATAGTAGTCGTAATAAGAGACAAAGTATTCGACGGCATTTTCCGGGAAAAAGGTTTTAAATTCTCTGTACAGCTGGGCTGCCAAGGTTTTGTTGTGGCTTATGATGAGGGTCGGTTTTTGCACGGCTTGAATTATATTTGCCATCGTAAAAGTTTTCCCCGAGCCCGTAACTCCTTTAAGGGTTTGAAATTTATCGCCTGCAATTATCCCTTCTGAAAGAGCCTTGATGGCTTCTCCCTGATCTCCTGAGGGTTTATAATCCGAAATAAGTTTAAACTGCTTCATTTTATTTTACCTGATCCGATTATTTTGTTTTCTTCTAATTGCTCACCTTCCAATTTTTCCAAATTTTTGATGAGCTTGCTTGCCGTTAAGCTGTAGCTTGCTTTTGTATTTTGAGAAGCAAGGCTGTGGGCGAGACTTCCGGTAATTGCGGCATCGAGGGGGCTGTACCCTTGGGCTAAGAGGGAACATATAAGACCTGTGAGCACATCGCCCGAGCCCGCCTTTGAAAGAGCCGGAGAGCCCAGCGTGTTGATAAATATTTTTCCGTTATGAGCGATTAAGGTATTAGCCCCCTTTAATACGAGGACAAGTTTAGGGAATTTTTTTGAAAAAGTTAAGGCTAAGGGAAAGCGTTTTTTTTGTATTTCTTCAATGCTTAAATTTCCAAGATTTGCGATATTTAAAAGTGAGGAAAATTCTTTTGGGTGAGGAGTTAAAACTGCCGAGCTTAATTTGGGTAAAATTTCTTTTAATTCGTTATAATAAAAAATGTCTGCATCGAGCACCATAGGCATTGATCGGTTTTCCTTTATTTTTAGAATAGAAAAAAGCTCGTCGTTTTTTCTTCCAAGGCCTTGACCTATGGCTAGGCTTGTAAATTTATTTATGCCTGATTTGCAGGCTTCAGATTTTCTGTCATACATAAAATCGGCCTTTAGGTTTTTAGGCCTTTCCGGATTTTCACCTATCAATGTTACAAGGCCTGAGCCGAACTCCAAGGCGGCAGAGGCTGCCAAAAGAGAGGCTCCGCTTTTTTCTCCCATAATTATTCCTGCATGGCCGAAAATTCCCTTATGGGTGTTTTGTTTTTTCCTTGAAGGGAGCTTTAAGTCTTCTTTTTCGAGTAAAAAAACATCGGGCCTTTCGTTTTGCTCGTAGGAGGAGCGGGGGAGGCCAAGGTCTATCACCTCTATTTTTCCCGTAATATCCTTTGCCTCATCGGAGTAAAAGGCTTCCTTTAAGGCTCCCATCGAAAATGTACTGTTACATACAACAGCATCGGGACTTGCTTCTCCGTCAAGGTTTAAGCCGCTCGGTATATCGCAGGCAATTTTAAAAGCCTTGACCTTATTTATCTTTTCTATTGTTTTTTTATCTTCGTCTTTTAAAAATCCTTTTAAGCCCGTTCCTAAAAATGCATCAAAAAGAAGATCCGATTCGGGCAAGATGTTTTTTGCTGTTTTAATATTCAAGGCTTTTAATCTTTCGTGTTGGAGCTTACACAGTTCCGACTTAGGTTCTTTTAAAAGTACAACATGAAGATTAAAATCATCGGCCAAGATTCTTGCAAGGGCTAAACCGTCCCCGCCGTTGTCGCCTGAACCGCAAAGAATTTGTAAAGTTTTTTTTGCTTCTCCTTTTTTTAGGGGAAAAAGATTTTTAATTTTTTCTGCGGAACCGCGGGCGGCATTTTCCATTAAGATTCCGTTTTTTAAATTAAAATCTTCTTCGGCTCTTTTATCCAATTCTCTTAAAGAATAAAAAACATTTTGCATAAGTTTTGTCCTTTTACACTTGCACAAATCTTACAGCCAGATTCGGAATATCTATATCCTCCGCTTTTACATTTATGCGCTCGTTAATCGATAATTCTTTTTTTAATCTCATCTCGGTTTCATAGCCGATAGACGGAATTGAAATGCGGGCCGTGTTTTTTATTGTTTCGAGGATTACGGCTTCTCCCTGCCAGTCAGGATTTTGTAAAAGATAGATCAAGGTCCAGTGTTGGCGGGATGCTCTTTCGGCATAGGAACAATTTTTGCCTGCAATGTCTCCTGCCGCTATACGCATAAGAAGGTCATCGGTTTTCATCACCTCTTTTCCGTCGATAAATTTTAAAAGCTGTTGGTGGGCAACCAAGTCGCCGTAGCGGCGGAGGGGACTTGTAATTTGGCTGTACATTGCAATTCCGAGAGCCGAGTGCATTGCAGGAATTGTGCCGACATTTCTCGGCCGCATCGCCTTTCGTTTTCTGTATTCTCCTGCAAGCCCATCGGGTAGTTTTTTAGGAAGCTCCGGAGCCTCCTGACTTACAAACTGAAACGGAATATTGTTTTTAAAGGCAAAGCGGGCAGCTGCCTCTCCTGCAAGGAGCATCATTTCCTTTATCATCAAAAAAGATTCGGTAAAATTATAGGGGTTTATAAAAACTTTTTGAGTTTCATTTTCGGTTTCTGCCTTTATTTGAACTTCGGGCATGTCTATCGAAACTGCTCCGGCTGCTTCCCGTTTTTTTCTGTTTTTTTCCGCTATTTCAAAAAGAGACTTTAGGCTTGCACTCGTCTTTTCTTCATCAGCCTTTTCAAAACTTATACAGCTCACCCTTATCTTGGTACGCAAAATATCTACGTCGAGAATTTCCGCCGCCTCGTTTAATTTTAGTTTAAACGACAGGGCATAGGAATCGGGGTGGAGACCGAGGGCAAAGGCATCTACTGCCGATTCTCCCAACATTCGGGACACTCCTTCAGGAATGTAGAGGGTGGCTCCCCGTTTTCTTGCATCCATATCGCTTTTGGAATCGGGGGTAATTATGTCGGCAGGGTTCGCAATATGAATCCATAAGTGTTCTCCGTCAAAGCAGACGGCATCGTCGGGATCGGTGCTGCCTTCATTGTCGATTGCATAGGCTGTAAGATGTGTGAGGTCTTCGTATTTTTCGTTATGCTCGATAGGAGGCAGGTCCAGCTTTGGAGAATTTAAAGGATGCTTAAAGCGGGTGGGGTAAGGATTTTTTTCGATCTTCCAATAGCCTGTCCGGATTAAAATCTTATGAGCCGATTCCGGAGTTTCTTTTAAGTGAGCTTCATTTAAGAGCTTTGACTTGTCGGTTTTTTCCAAGGCGAGGGCTTCTATTTCCTGCAAAAAGTGAGAATATTTTTTTAAGTCGAAAGTTTCTCCTTTTTTTTCTTTTATAAATTTAGATAAATCGTTTATAAAATCTTTTCTTTCTTGCTCTTCCGCCTGTTTTTCGGTTTCTTTTTTTATTGCGGCAGCGGCGATTGCTTCGGCTTCTTCCTTTGTTCTTATCTTAATCGGAAGGTCAGGGCTTTCTGCAATAAAAAGAGGAGAGGCTGATACCAAAAGCCATGCAGCCCACATTTGTTCGGGTTTTAGATCTTCCCAAACCAGTTCTGCTATCTCCAAAAATAGGGCTGAACCTTCTTCAAAAAACTCGGCAGCTTCCGCAAAATCCGGAGCAGGGCAGACTGCTGCCAAAACTGTTTTTAAGGATGCGGAGTTATTCGGGGTTAAGAGAGAAAAATCTTTTTCGCGCACCTTTTTGATTCCGTTTTCCGTTTCTATTTCAAATTTACCGTCGGTCTGTCCTTTTATTAGTGCCGGACGGTTTTTATATAGGACGATTGCATTTGTATTCATTTTTATTCCTTAAAATAAACTATGGCAAATAATTAGGATTCAAGTTTTGTGATAAAAATCTGTCTTATAAAGCCGTTTAAATAGAGAACCTGAATTTTATTTGCCTTATAAAAATAGTTTTCCAAATCTCCTGATATATAAAGAGAAGGACCGAAAAAACTTTCAAAAGATTTTCTGCTTTCACCTATTCTTAAGTCATTCGGTAACGACAAAGTAGAGCCTGTAAAAATCGAAATTTTTTCTATATTGTTGTTTGTTGAAGTCGAAATCGAAACCTCGGCATTTAAAAAAATCATAGAACCATTTTTCGGAAAAATAATTGTATTTTATTCCTGAAGGTTTTCCCCAATGCTCAATCAGATCATCTGTGGTGTCTTCGAGTTTAATCTTTTTTAAGATAATGGGCGTGTATTTTTCCATAGAGAAAATTAAATTGCGTAATTGTTCTCTTGCCTTTAAGGCCTTGTTCACTTCGCCTAAACCAAAAAGCATTCTTGCATAATTAAAAATAATAATTCTCTTATCTATCATGCTTCCCGTAATTAAAAACAGGCTGTCTGCATTTGCTGCCGTATTTTTTATCATCGGCTCCAAAAGGAGCTTTGCCTTGGTATAATCTTTTTGTGAAAGGTATAAAAGCGAAGCATAGTTTGTGCTTGCAATCATACTTTCCGTTCCGCTTTCGCTTAAGTACGCTTTTTCTGCAAGAGAAAGGGCTTCGGCTTTATCGTTGATATTGGGAGAATAAAAAAGAAGCATTGCATAGGATGACTCCATCCCCGATTCTCCGATTGAATTGAGATAGCTTTTATAAGCCCTTACTGCTTCATCATAATCGTTTATATTTCCGGGAATGCCCGTTTCATCTTTTTTTATTTGGTCTATCAAAAGGCTTTTCGGGTCAAAATTTAAAATTTCATATTTGGTGTTTAGTTTTTTTGAAGTCTTCATTCCTGCAGGGTAGGCAGTCAAAAGGTTTTCTTTTGAAAGTCCTGCCTCCCATTTTTTATGGGCTGCTATTGCTGCCAGTCTTTTAAAATACATATTGTTCGGGAAGGAAGTCCGCAGGGCTGAGATTCTTTGTTTTGCATCTTCAACGGCATTTTCATCATCGCTTCTAACGGCATCAAGCACATAGAAAATTTCATCGGCAATTGCTTCTGCTTCATCCTTGTGTTTAAGCAAATTACTTATACGCTGTTGCGGTGAAAAATTTTCGGTAAAAAAAGTTTCAAATCTTTTTGCGTAATTAGGATCCGTTTGAATTCTTTTTAGTTCTTCAAGATGATTATAAAAAATGTTTGAATCGTATCCTGCAAGTTTTAAAAGAATCAGGGTAAAGCTGTCTGCCGTTAAATTATATGCTTTTAAAAGTTCGCCGTTTTTTTCTCCGCTTCTTCTCGGATCGGAAAAATAGACCGGCTTATTGTCAAGGGCAAAAGATGCCGCTGCATGGGCTAAAAAGGCAGAGAGCATTTTTTCTCTTTCAATGTTTAAGTTTTTTATTCTTCTTGGCGAGGCAACCAAATTTTCTGCAATTTTCGCTTCAATATAGTCTAATAAACCGGTGCTTACAAGGATAGTTCCGTCAGGGTAAATTTTACATTTGATTATTTGACTTTCTTCAATAATAAGGCGCATCCTACCTCGGTAAAGCTCGTTATTCCTTATGAGCATAAAAAGAGAGGCATTGAGCACTTCCTGCCAAACACCTAAATTTTCGGCAGAAATTTCGTTTAGTGAGGCTGCTGCGATTTCGTTTCTATAAAAATCCATGGCATCGGATCTTATTTCTTTAATTGACTTGTCATTTTCTTGGGCAAAAACAGGGGCTAGGCCTTGAGAAAATATTAAAATAAGAATAAAACAACAAAGTTTTTGTACAAATTTTCTTTTCATCATTTGCATATAATAGCACAATATAGGATTTTTAGCAAGATTTAGCCGAGCCCCTTATCTTTGATTATGTGCAGTTTTTTTAGCTTTTCGATTCGGATTTCGGCTGCCATTCCGAATTCCTTTAAAAATATAAAAAAATGTCAATGAGATTGACAAAAAAAGGGGGTGGGGAGTATAATGAAAAAAGTGAGAAAATATGTTAGATTGACGCTTTTGGCGCAGGAGAGTAAATGAAAAATAAAGTATGTTTTGCAATTATTTTTTTTAATGCTATAATTTATTCAGCTTATACTCAAGATAAAATAGACTATCTTGTATTAAACAAAATAAAAACAGCTCAGGAAGTAATTGTTAAAAATATTAAAATGGAAGTTACCATAAAATTAGATGAGAATCAAAAAAAAGCGTTTATTAATAATTTGAATGTTGTAAAAAGCAGAGATTGGGGTAAGTGTTGGTTTCCATATACCGTTACTATCATATATGATGATAAAAATATTTCTTTTATGACAAATGGGAAGACCTTGGGACAATTTGGAACTATGGCGATATATGATTTTGAATCTGATTTGAAGCTTTTGATAAATTCTTTTTTTATTATGGAAAATGAATTTCCGCTTTACTTAGAAAAAATGGTAAAAGTAAAGACTCGGGATGTTCGCTTGTATCAGGTAAATTATTCAAGGAAAAATTTAAAATTTATTCAAGGACTTTCTTCAAGTAAAAATTTAGGTAAAATGCATTGCACATGGAAAATTGGACAAGAACTTATTGATATACAAAGCAACTTTACTGAAAAAGAATTAAAAAAACATATAAAGAAAGAAAAGCTAAAAGAAATTGCCGATTATTATATAAGAGAATTATGTAAACGGGAATTATTTTTTTCCTCATATGAATTGCATTCTCTGGATGAGGTAAATAAAAAATGGATTATTTATTTTGTATATGTCGAAAAAGAACATACCTGTAAAAAAGAATATTGGGATGAGGTTGTGTTTATGTTACCAGATGGTACAATTGTAGTCAGTGAAAATAACTTTGAAGAAATAAAGTTTTAGAGAAAATTACCTAACACCCGCTTCAACGCTGACAACAAGAACAAGCTTTGTTGTAGGTCAAGCGCATGTTAGACTTTGAAGCGATTTTGTCTCTAAATAAAATTTTTGAGAATTGGTATATCAATGATGTTAAACAGGAACATCAAACTATTCCAACGATGGCTTATAGGTTAGAGGCTTCCGACATTGTAGCCGAAAAGATTAAAATTAGTGTTGTTTTTAAATAGATACAGAGGAATACTATGAGCAAAAATAAACCGATCAAACCGACTGATAATGAACCTAATATGCAGAATCCTAATAAGGGAACATCCGGAACAAACCGCCGGTATAACTAAAATTAAGGTAATCGTGGAAGACAACTTAATCCAAACAATACGAAATAATAATACAAGTGCAAATCTAACAGTCATATTCAATCTGTAATTTTTGACAGAGCTTATATTTAGCTTTAATCTCACGCATTTTCCGCTTTTTTTTGGTTTTTGGATTGACGACAAGTATCTAATTGCGGTATAGTATAAGTAAGGAAAGTAAGGAGATGTTTATGGAACTTGCAAAAGTAACTTCAAAAGGTCAGATTACGATTCCTCTTAAGATAAGAAATCTGCTTGGATTAAAAACCGGTGATAAAGTTTTTTTTAAGGAGAATAGAGGAAAGGTTTACATTACGAATGCGTCTCAAATAAGTTTATCAAATATTCAAGCTCAAATGCAAGGAGAAGCTGAAAAAGCAGGGTTTCAAACAGAAGATGATGTTATTACTTATATCAGGGAATTACGGAAAGCACGTTGAGAGTTTTTGTAGATACAAATATCGTTATTTCTGCGATACTTTTTCCTAATGGTAAAACGGCTGGAGTTTTTTCCCATTTGCTTGAAAAGCATACGGTGATAATTTCTTCATATACGAAGAAAGAATGCGAAGCAGTTTTTGAAAAGAAATTTCCATTAAAAAAAGAACTATTGAATATTTTTTTTGATGGAATTAATTCTGAAGAATTTAAAAATGCTGATGAAATTGATGAAAAGCAATATCCGAAAATTCGGGATGTAAAAGATTTACCGGTTCTTGCATCTGCAATTTTATCTGATTCCGATATTTTGATTACCGGAGACAAAGATTTTGAATATATAAAAATTGATAAACCATTAATTTTTACGCCAACAAAATATTTTGACTTGATTGAAGAAATAACCTAACACTCATATTCAACCTGACATTGCGGAGAAGCCGTGTTCCGGTTTAAAACAATGTTAGATGGAAGCCTTTGGCGGTAGAAAAATAAATGAAATCTAATAATTATGATTTTCTTTAATTATATGATATTTGAAGTGGTAATATTATAAAAATGATAATTACAGAAATAAATTAACACATAATAATTAAAAAATATAAAGGAATATTTTATCTAAGCAAATACTAAGCTTTTTTAATTGCTATTAAAGCAAGAAATTAACTTTATCTTGAAATTTTGATAAAAATATAGTATATTTAGAAGGGAAATAGAAATGACTGTATTTGAGAAGCTTTCAAACAATGGAATCTATGTAACTCACAAAGATTTAGAGTATATAATTTCTAAGTATGATATTAAAGAAATATCTGTCTTTGGCTCTTCAATAAGAAATGATTTTACGAGTGAAAGTGATGTTGATTTTCTTATAGAGTTTAGAAATTCTGAGAAAATATCGCTTTTTGATATATTAGATATACAAGATTATCTTCAAAATATTACAAAAAGAAATATTGATATAGTGGAACCTGCAGCTTTAGTAAATCCATATAGAAGAGAAGCAATAATGAATTCTCGGGAGCCTCTTTATGTTTCATAATGAGCGTGATAAAAGTTATATTTACGATATATTAAAATATTCACAAGAAGTGATTGATATTTTAAAAGACGAAAATCATAATAGTTTTGTAAATAATCGTATAAAAAGATTAGCAATTGAACGATTAATACAAATAATTGGAGAAGCGGCAAATCATCTGTCCAAAGATTTTATGCAAGAAAATCCGGATATTCCTTGGAAGAAAATTATTGGATTAAGAAACAAAATTGTTCATGACTATGGGGAAATTCTAACGGATCGAATTTGGCTGATTGCATCTCAATCAATTCCTGAGTTAATGGATCAAATAAAATCAAAAAATTTCATCTAACACCCGTTTCAGCCTGATATTGCGGAGGAGCCGTGTTCCGGTTTAAAACAATGTTGGATTTACGGCTTTGACACTAAGGATAGAAAATGAGTAGAACACTTTGTTTAAAAATGCTTTATGTTATACTACTTGTATTACCGGGGATTCTTGTTTGTTGGAATGTATCAAGTACTAGCGAGGACCATCGATTTATTACTTCGCTTTTTATTGTGTTACTTTTGCTTATAGCCGGAAGAATAGCCAATACTTTTATCAGGATTTCTACATAGGCAGAAAGTATTTGGATAAAGATGATTTAGATAAAGCGTTATATTACTTTTTTAAAATTTGAGCACTGTATTGAGGAAAAACCATGGAAAAATTATTTTCTAGATGGCATGGTCTATATATACCATAGATGTCTTACCATGGTTAAAAACAATATTATCACTGTTTATATAAGAAAAGAACAATATGAAGAAGCAGAAAATTGGAGATGAGTAATAGCAAAGTAGATAAGTTTATAAGAAATATGCAGTCTATGTATGCTGATATTCAACCTTACCGATAGATACCACTATGAAAAATAATTTATACCTTGATTAAAGCCCCCATAATATGTTAGAGTAGGCCAATGGTAAAAGCTGTTTTTGCAGGGTCATTTGATCCGCCCACCTTCGGGCATTTAAACGTAATTGAAAGAGCTCAAAAGATATTCACCGAGGTGCATGTAGTAATCGCCGTAAATAACAACAAAAACTACTTGTTTTCGGGCGAAGAGCGTAAAAATATGATGGAAGAACTTACCCAAAAATGGGATAATGTTTTTGTAAATACTTGGAATTCGCTGATAGTAAATTATGCCGAAAAAATCGGGGCAAATGTTTTAATCCGCGGAGTGCGGAACGTTTCCGATTTTTCCTACGAATTCGATCTTGCCGTGATGAATAAGGGCTTAAATCAAAAGATAGAAACCGTTTTTATGGTTCCCGACACAAAGTACTTTGTATTGCGTTCAAGCTCCATAAAGGAATTGGCAGCCTTCAAGGGCAACCTTTCCGGGATGGTTCCTCCCATAGTCGAAAAGGCCTTAAACGAAAAAATGGATAGAATTTAAACTTGATTTTGTTGAAGGGTGTGCTATGTTTGTTATAGAAATTTTAGTTCCCATTTTTCTTTTCCGGCTTGCGGCTAAGATTTTTTAGGCTCTTTGCACCTATAAGCTTGGTTATTGATAGCCTTTGGTTCTTACTAAAACCATTCCGCTTATATATTTCGATAGCCGGTGTCCTGTTTTTTCTTAATTTTATGCTTATATTTATTCTAAAATGAATAAATATACACAAGTCCTTTTGCTCAAAAGGCTGGTTTTGGACTTCTTATAATACCAATTCTTTTAATGACGTTTCCAAGACTTGAGAAAAATTTATACCTTGTTGTTCTGCTTTTAACTTTAAACCATAGGGAATAGTACAGTTTGTCCTAACACGCCTGCTGTCTATTTCATTTTTTACAAGGTCAGGGTAAATAGTAATAGCACAAACTATATCTCCATCGTTTGTTTGAATATCTGAAAAGTCTTCAACCGGCAGCTTATCGCCGTCTTTTTCCATTCCATATATATGAAGTTCTAACGCTTCTTTTGCCATTTTTTGTGCATCGATAAAGTTTTTTCCATAGCTTACACAACCTAAAACATGAGGAAAATACACACTATATGCACCATCTCCTGCCGGTTCAAAAACAGCTAAATATGTTTTATTTTTCATTTTATACCTCTTATTTTAATCCTGCTTGTTTTAAAATACTATTCAATGTTCCTGCTTTTAGATCTCCGTCATGAAAGGGAATCGTTATTTTTCCTTTTATTTTTAAGTGTGTTAATTGATAATGTGAACCTTTAGTTTCACAAATATACCAGCCGTTTTGCTTTAAAAGCTTTAACACTTCCTTTGCTGTCATATTTTAATTATACGTATAAAAAATACGTATGTCAATGGGAAATTTATTTTAAATCTTTCCTTTTTTCCTCATCACAAAATAGTAAAGGCCTGCAATAAAATAAAGACCTGCTGAGATTATAAAAAATGAGTCGATTTTGATAAGGCTTGCTGCAATTCCTCCGCCTAAGAAAAAGAGAATGTTAAGGCTGTAAAAGATAAAAAAACGGAATTTGTCTTTTTTGCCCCGGATGCACATAGCTAAGGCAAAGGCTGCGTCTGTGAGGTAGCCCGTTATGTGGGTGGTTCTTACAAGGATGTCTCCGTAAAAGATAAACATGGCATTTTGAACTCCGGCAGCAAAGCTTAGGGCTGATGTTTTGAGGTTTTGAGGCACTTGGGTTTTGAAAAAGGCCAAGTTGAAAAATATTAAGGCAAGACCCATCAATAAGATGCCGTATCTTTTTTTTAATGCAAATTTTCTTTCGTGGAACAATAGGCCCGACAAAAAGGCTCCTGCAAAAAAGGCAAGAATAATAAAGATAAGGGCTAAAACCTCTTCACTGTTTTTATTTCCGATTGAAAGGGCGAGATGACTCACATTCCCCGTATGATGGCTTACCGGCAAAGAAAAGCTGCGAATAGCCCCTGCATTTATATACCCCGACAAGATGGTTAAAAAGGCTATCCATACTTTAAACCGCAAGTCTTTTAATTTACCGGACATAGCTAACCTGTCAGCAGAAAACCCGGCAATTTTAAACCGGGCCTAGTCTGCTTATTTTTCTTCATCAAGAATTGAGTTATATAGCGAAGAATACTCTTCTTTTCCCTTTCCGGTATCGAATTTGGAGGCTCTTTCCCTCAAAAGAAGTTTAATCGCATACGAAAAAATTCCATCCGACGAGAATACTTCTGCTCCTCTTACCGTGTCGGCAGCCTGAAATCTTGCATTGTCCAAAAAGTTTTCGGCTTCAAGCGGATTTTGCATTGAAGCTGCTGTTCTTGCAATTTGTACAGGTGTAAATGCCGACGAAAGCAAGACTCTTTCATCATAGGAAATAGGAACTTCCCATTTTAGCTTTGCCGAACGCACCTGCTCAAGAGCTATTCTGAGGGAGCGTTCAAACTCGTACCACTTATCCAAATAGGCCGAGCCGGTGCTTATATCTTCTCTAGGCGGTTCAAGAGAGAGTGTTTCCAAAATTTGAGCATCCTTTTCTGAAAGAGAGCGTAGGGCAAGTTCTTTAAAAGCCTTAAAGCTCATAGGAGGCTGGAGATTAGGAAAAATTGAAGGCAGTTGAGCCGTCAAATAATAATAAGATGCCACCTTTTACAGCTCCTTTGCCGCATTTTTTAAGATTTCAGCTGTTTTGGGGCTGAGGTATGACGAGAATAAGTCTGCAACGGCTTCTGCCGAAAAGTCATAATAGGCGGCTCCATCCTTAGTACCGATCCTAAATCCGCCGGCTGTTTTGCTGTCGGCTTTAAGCTCCAATCCCTTAGAAACATGCTCTTTTAATGCTGCACTCAAGGATGATTCAAGCTCTTTAAGATCCTTGTCTGAAAGAATAACAGATAAATCTTCAGAGTTGTTGGCCTTTACCCAGCCCTTGACTGCTTCAGGAATAAGGTTTTTAAGAACTGATGAGTCATAGTTTTTGGCTGTTTCGGCCTTTATAATTGCATTTAGTTCATTTAAAAGACCTTGTCTGAATGAAATGAGTGTATTTCGGCTGGCTTGGTCTATTGAAGATTCTGCAGCTTTTTGAAATCTGAGTGCTTCAGCTTCTGCCTTTTTGATGCTTTCTTGTGCTTCAGCTTCTGCCTTTTCGATGATACTCTTTGCTTTTTCTTCTGCAGTCCTGATAATTTCTGCTGCTTTTTCATCTGCAGCAGCAACTCCTTCTTTTTTTATCTTATCAACAAGCTCTTGCAATTGAACTTCCATATGTTTCTCCTTAACAAAGTTATGCTTTCAATATTGTAACAGAAAATTTAATTCTTAGCAAGATAGGACTTGACAATTTTTTTAAATTTATTATAATGATAAATGAACAGTTGTTCATATGAATAGGTGATAAAATTATGATAGAAGATGAAGAGATAGGTATTTCTAATGAAGAAACTGTGGCTCATGCACGGGCTAAGATGCCCGACGAACAGACTATGAGTGACTTAGGTGATTTTTTTAAAAACTTCGGCGATTCTACGCGGATTAAAATAGTTTCCGCTTTGATTTCGGGAGAGCTTTGTGTGGCAGATCTTGCTGAAGTTTTGGAAATGTCCGCTTCAGCCGTTTCTCATCAGCTTAGAATTTTAAGGCAGGCTAAAATAGTAAAAAGCCGCCGTAACGGAAAACAGGTTTATTACACAATAGACGATAACCACGTCGGAATCTTATATTCCGTCGGTTTGGAACACATCAGGGAGGGTAAGTAAATGGATTATAAAAAAGAACATGAACGCCACGGTCATAACCATGATGACAATCACGGACATCATGAGCACGGACATTGCGGCTGCTCGCACGATCATCACTCGCATGAGCATTCAGGCTGCGGGTGCGGACACGGCCATCATGAACATTCAGGCTGCGGCTGTGAACATAATCACGGCTCTTCAAAAGAGATGATAATTCAGTTCGGTATTTCGGCCCTTTTGTTTGTATTAGGTATTTTTACTCATGTTTTTTTTCCTAAAACGGGAATTCGAATTCAAAATTTTTACCTTGCTTTTTCAACACCCTTATTTGTTATAGCTTGGCTTACTGCAGGCTACAAGGTATTGCTTACCTCAGTAAAAAAATATTTTAAAGGGGCAGGTCTTTGACGAAAACTTTTTAATGACGGTTGCAACCATAGGTGCCTTTATTTTGGGAGATTGGACCGAGGGTGCCGCAGTTATGCTTTTTTATAATTTAGGCGAGGTGGTTCAGCACTCGGCTGTCGAAAAAATCCAGGCGTTCAATCATCGAGCTTATGGATCTCCGTCCCGACTTTGCCCGCATTTATAAACCAGGTGGAGAAGAAAGGCTTGTAGACCCTTCAAAAGTAGAGGTAGGTTCCCTTGTGCTTGTAAAAGCCGGAGAAAAAATCCCCTTGGACGGAATTATCTATGAAGGAAGTGCCGAGCTTGATACATCTTCTATGACAGGTGAAAGCCTTCCGCGTACTGCCGAAAAAGGCAGCTCCGTCCTTGCAGGTTTTGTAAACTTAACAGGAGTTATAACGGTAAAAACAACCGCCTCACTGGAAAATACGGCCGCCTCAAAGATGCTTGAACTCATCGAATCCGCACAAAACAGAAAGGCTAGGGTAGAGCGCTTTATTACTTCCTTTGCAAAGGTTTACACTCCGATAGTTACGATAGGTGCTGTTCTTCTTTCTGTTTTACCGCCCATAGTAAATGCCCTCATTTTTTCATCGCCGATTATCGGCTGGGAAAGTTTTGCTCCTTGGGTTTCGCGCGGTCTTGTATTTTTGGTTATTTCATGTCCCTGTGCCTTTGTAATTTCTGTTCCTCTAGGCTATTTCGGCGGAATAGGAGGAGCTGCAAAAAGAGGTATTTTGATTAAGGGTGCGGATTATATTGACGCTCTTTCAAAGGCGGATAGTGTAGTCTTCGATAAAACCGGAACTCTTACCAAGGGCGTTTTAAAGGTCTTAGCCTTAATGCCTGCAGACAATGTAGAAAAGGACGAGCTTTTAAAATTAGCCGCCCTTGCAGAATTTAACTCCCATCATCCGATAGCTAAGGCTGTGCAGGATTGTGCTCTGGTTAATTTGCCTGAGGAAGAAACAAAGACTTTTACGAATGCAGAGCTTACCGATTATTACGAAAAGGCCGGAAAGGGTATTTCGGTAAACTACAAAGGCAAGACTCTTTTGGCAGGTAAGAACTCTTTTATAAGAGAATCTATAGGAAGCGGTGTTTCTTTATACGGAGACGAAATAGGCGGAACCCAAGTCTATGTTGCTTATGAAGGCCGATACATGGGTTGTCTAATCCTAACCGATACTCTTAAAAACGAATCAAAAGAAGCTGTATCAGACTTAAACAAGCTGGGTCTTTCAAGAATTGAAATACTGACCGGCGATAACGAAAAGGCTGCCAAAAAAATTGCAGAAGATTTAGGTATAAATAACTATACCTCAATGCTTTTACCCCATGAAAAAGTTGTAAGGTTTGAAGAAATTTCGGATGAAGTTAAGGCTAAGAATAAAAAGGCCTCTGTCATCTTTGTCGGGGACGGTATAAACGATGCTCCGGTTCTGGCCCGTGCCGATGTAGGTATAGCCATGGGCGGCATAGGCAGCGATGCTGCTATCGAGGCGGCTGATGTTGTTCTTATGAATGATAATCCTCGGCTTGTTGCCGCTGCCGTAAAACAGGCAAGATTTACCCGAAAAATCGTTTGGCAAAACATAGCTCTAGCCTTCGGTATAAAGTTAGGCTTTTTAACCTTGGGTGCCTTAGGCCTTACCAATCTTTGGGCTGCTGTTTTTGCCGATGTAGGAGTTGCATTATTGGCGGTATTTAATTCTTTAAGAGCAAAAAGATAGGCTTATAAACGGTATACATCATCGGGGGTTATCATCTCTTTACCGGTATAAATAATCCAATCGCTCATGTATTCGATATTGTATTTTGTGACGGTTTCTTTTTCTATGCCTTCTACGTAATATGCATCTTGAATAGATTTTAATGTAAGCTCAGTCTCCGCAATTTTTTGGAGCTCGAACCAAATATATTCTATTTTGTTTTCTTCAGAGTAAAATTCCTTATCGACAGGAATAGAGATTTTTATAAGAACAGATGAAGCCTTCTTTTCAAAATGAGATTTTACAAATCCGAAGCGTTCTTCTGCCAAAATTTTTCTCCTATGCATTTCCGTTTCCGATATAAAATAAATTGGGTTTTCAAACCTTTTCTTTTCAAAAACACTTATGTGACGGTAATGTTTTTCCTTGTATTCGGCGGCTGAAGTAAATAAAAATACTGCAAGGTGGCTGTCATCGGTATGTTTATTATCGGGAGAAAGGGCTTCAGGAATTGCAACATTGTTATTTTGGTAGTAATTTAATGCATCTTTGTACATTACAAGCGAGCAGATAATAGGTGTATGGTCTTGCAGTATTCCTATGTATGCACAATTTTTGTCGGCTCCGCATATTAAGTTTAATGCCAAATTTTGAAGCAAATGGGAGTGTTCTATACAAAAGTCAGGCTTTGAGTCCAAAATATCAAGCTCATTTAAGCCGTATCGCGATAAGCCGTGAGTGTGAAGCCATATAAAATCTCCTTTTTTATCGGGAACAGCATGAATAGAAAAAGCATATAAGGGACAAGGCGGAACGGAGGATTTTGCAGCGTGTTCAACCCATCTTCCCGAAAGAACATTGATAGAATTTGAGTCATAAACTGCAATAAGATTTTTATGTAAAATCTCGGCTATAATTTTTATTTGAAGATGATAAGAGTTTAGAGGGTTTCCGTTACATACCATCTCGGTCAAAACGGCATTTTTTGCCTTTTTTATAAATTCTTTTTCGTTTTCCGTAAAAATATGATTGTACATAAAATCTTTTAATTTTTCCGATGAAAAGTCCGTAATGCTTATTGAAAGATTATACTCACTGTCTTTATAAAAAATTCTAACATCAAGTCTGTGTTCTGTTTTGTGTAATTCTAAAATTTTAAAACCTATATTATGATGCAGCTTAATTTCAATTTCATCAAGCTCCTCTAATCCTTTTTCACAGTGTAAAGGAATTAAGGGGATGGCATACATACATGATACTTTTTTGTTTTCCATCTTTTTCCTCCTAAAAGATCATCCCCACCTTAGATAAATTATACAATAAAAATTTTTATACTGCAAGATAAAATTTTAAATTGTATTATTTTTTATGTTTAAGATAAATCAAATTTCACCTTGCGGAATTTAAATAAAAGGTTTAAAATTAACATATAAAGGAGATAATTTTATGGAAAAACTTAATGTAATTGTTCCCCCGCCGCCAAAAAAAATTTTAGTTTTAGATTTATTTACCAATATTGGCTGGATTGCAGGTAATTTTTTTACCTCAATTTTTGTTGGAAGTTCAGCTAATTTGAGGGCTGTTGTAAGTTCCAAAGCCTTCATCGCAGGTATTTTGATTGCCGTCTTAAGTCCTATCATAAAACAAAAACTGTTTTTTCCTGCAATTATAAATTGGGAAGAAAACCCCGAAAAAGCAAAAAAGAACATCCTAAGGTATGAGACATTTTTATTGGTTATCCCCTTGCTGTTTACCGCTGCCGTACCTCTTATCTCTTTGGAAGTGGGCATTATTGGTGAAACCGGTTTGTTTCTATCATCCCTTTTTAGCACCATAGGGAATATATTTTTGCTCGGCACTATATTTTCTTCAAGCACTATTAGAGCTTTTGAAAGATGGGTTTCCTTTATTCCTGTCGAAGAAAAATACCTATCTTTTTCGATGATAAAAAAAATTACTATTGCAAGTCTAACCTGTATTGTTGCGGTCATCCTCCTTGTGCTTGCTCCCATTGTCCGTTATGAAAATCAAAACATTTATGAAAGACTTATAAGTTCCGTTTTACCCCTGTTTATTTACGGTTTAGTTTTATCCATACTAAGCTTGGGAATAATAGTAAAATCTATCGAGGTCCGAATTTTTTTGATTCAAAGAATAATAAAGGATTTGGCTGACGGAAATTATAAACAAGAGTCTATTGCAAGCTGGAACAGGGATGAGATTGCTCTTTTACTGGTAGATATCGGGAAGCTTCTACGATTTAACAAAACATTTATGAGAGATCTTAATGAGAGTGTAGGCCTTTCAGGAGACACGGCCGAGTTTCTTTCTTCAAACATGGATAAAACCTCTGAGGCTGTCAGAAAGATAACCGATAATATTTCTTCTGCCAGAAATCATATACAAGATCAATCTTCAGGTGTTGTAAAGATGCAGGGAACTTTAAAACAAATGGCCGCAGGTATAGAAAAATTAGGAAAAAATATTGAAAGCCAATCTGCAGCCGTTACGGAATCTGTTGCAACGATAGAAGAAATGGTTTCCAATATTCAGTCCGTAACAAGAACCGTAAAAGAGAATGTGGACTCAATCGAAAAACTAAACGCTTCTGCAGAATCAGGTAATCAGGCTGTTTCGACAGCACACACAATAGCAAAAAACATTACAGATGATTCCGAAGGCCTTTTGGAAGCATCCAATGTTATTCAGCATATCGCAAGTCAAACAAACCTGCTTGCAATGAATGCGGCTATTGAGGCGGCTCATGCCGGAGAGTCCGGAAAGGGGTTTGCCGTAGTTGCAGACGAAATCAGAAAGCTGGCTGAGGAATCGAGTACTCAGGGAAAAACAATTACAACCGTATTAAATAATCTTAAAACCAAGATTGAAGAACTTAGTTCCGCCGCTGAAACTACGGAAGTTCAATTTGCCGAAATAATGAAAATTCTTTCAACCGTAAATAACGGAAGCAATACTATAATGAGTGCTATGACAGAGCAAAGTTCGGGAAGCAGCCAAGTTTTGGATGCGATAAAAGAAATAAGCGAAATAACTTACGATGTAAAAAACGGCTCCTTGGCAATACTTAAAGGTAATACTGATGTCAGTAAAGAAATTAGCAAGCTAGTGGAAATTTCTCAAATGATAGACCAAGGTATGAGCGGTATAGGAAGCGACACCGGACAAATAAATGAAATCATAACCAAGGTAAGCGAAATAAGCGGAAAAAATAAGGAGGCTGTTGCCAAGGTTATGAGGTACCTGTCTCAGCTAAGTTTTTAGGTTTGTCAAATCGATCTTGAATACGCTATTAACCGCCCTCTTAAAATTTTCTGGAAGCGGGGCGGTAATTTCTTTCGGTAATTCATCCAAGAATTTTTCTTTAAAAATCAATTTATAAGCATGTAAAAAATATTTATTTGGTGATACATACTCAGAAAATAGTTTTTTTTGTTTTGAGCCGTATTTTTTATCGTTTAAAAGGGGCGTACCGAATTGGGAACATTGTATTCTTATTTGGTGCTTTCTTCCGGTTATAAGATTAAAAAGCACAAGGCTTAAATTTTCTTCTTTTGAAAAATCAAGTATTTTTATTAGGCAAAGACATTCTTTTCCGTTTATTTTGCTTTTAAATTCTTTTAGTGAGGGTTTTCCCTCGGTTATTCCTATGTAGAATTTACCGATTTTTCCTTCTTGAAGGGCCTTTGAAAAGCCTTGGGCTCCCCTTAGGCTTTGAGAAAAGGCTAAAATTCCGCTTGTGTCCTTGTCCAGCCTATGAAGGGCTCCTGTTTTAAATGAAAGACTTTGTTCTTTAGGCGGAAAATATTTTGCAACAGCTTCGCAAAGGCTTTTTTCTCCGTGTACAAGCTCTCCACTTTTTTTGTTTATAAAGATTAAATCGTTTGTTTTTAATAGGACATCAGGTTTTGAAACCGAATATTTTTTTTTCTCTTCAGAAACGGAATCCGTTAAGGCAAATAGGCTAAAATCCATTGAAATTTCATCGCCTTTTTGGGTCATGTAGGCACCGTTTTCTTTTTTTCCGTTTACCCGTATCTTTCCTCTCCGCATTGCCGAATATACGCCCGAAAGAGGCATTTTGCCTAAAAATTTGCGTACTACACGGTCCAGCCGTCTGCCGGAATCGTCTTCACCTATATAAAAAATCTTATTTTCTTTACTCATTTCTATATTATATACCATTTACAGACTTGACAAAAGAGCTATTTTGTAGAGAATTAAGGATATGTTGGAAACGATGTATAAAATGCAATGGATTATGTTTTGCTCTAATCCGATTTTCTTGTCCGCTATAACAAGCTGGATGATGAGTCAGGTTATAAAGACTATTTTTGCATTATTTAATGCCTCAATAAAAACTCCTCTCGATTTTGTAGAACTTGTGTTTTGGCGTACCGGCGGAATGCCTTCAAGTCATTCCGCTCTTGTAGCATCTTTAACCGTCAGCATAGGTATAAGGCAGGGCTTTGACTCGGATCTTTTTATTTTTGCAAGTTTTATGGCTCTTATCGTTATAAGGGATGCAGTGGGTGTAAGAAGATCCAGCGGTTTACAGGCTAAGGCTCTAAATGACCTAGGTTCAAAGTTTGCAGAAAACAATGAGGGATATAACTTTAATGCCGTAAAGGAAATTCAAGGCCATAAACCCGTTGAAGCTGTTGCAGGCATTATTCTAGGCATAATAACATCAATATTATTTTCTTATTTTGGATAAGAGTCATGAATCAACCTAAAAAATACATCTTCGGTCTTGATATTGTTGCAGGTTTTTTACTGATTTTCTCTTTTTTCTTGTTGATCTTTGTTCCGATGAGTTCAAGGTCTACATTGTGGAAGGACTACCGTATTCTTTTTGTGCCTATGGATGTAAATGAGCCTGCTATTTTGCAGGCAGCGGAAGAAAACGGGATTACGGGGGTTATTTCCTCCCAAACTGCTGAGAGCCGCTTTTCGGATTTTGAAGAACAAGGTTATACAGGATATCCTTTTACCGATAAGGAGAGGTATTCCCAATGGTTTTTAAATGACCAAGAAAATATCAGATATATGTATATTCCGTCAGATAAGAAGATAACCAAGTCTTTTTTTAGGTTTTTAAAGCAAAATACCGGATCTTTTTTTATAGAAAATGATACGCCTTTTTCATTGTTTCAATTTTGCATTGCTCTTGTTTTTTTTGCAGTATCTTTTTTCTATACCTGCCGTAAAAAAAATTATCTTTCGGCTGCCTTTCCCTTTGTCCTTTATGCAGCCTTTCAACGAGGCATTTTAGCTCTTTCTTCCTCAATTTTAATCATGTATACGGTTGCGTTTTGGATTGAAGCGATAGGCTCATCTTTAAAGTTTACCAGGGAGCAACTTTTGTTCAGAATCAAAAAGAATCCTCTTTTAGTTTTTTTTCCCTTTGTTGCCTTGATAATTGCAAAATTTAACAGTAATATTTCTCTTGTTCTTTTTATCTTTGCCTTGTCGGCCGGAGCTTCTTTTACATATATCATTGAAAGGTTTAGTTTTTTTGTAGAAGAAAAGATAGATACACAAAAAATTCATAAAACAATAAGGGCCTATGTAATGAATCCGGAATCGGTTGCAAAATTTTGGCATACAAGGCATCTTTTGATAATATCTTCTTGTGCTCTTTTTTTTATTGTATTTTCATCCTTGTTTTTGCATTTTAGTTTTAATAAAACCATGAAGGCTTATCAAAATACCCTATATTTGCCTGTGCCTGAAACTGAGGTTGGTATTTCAGGCTTTTCAAAAGAGGCCTTTAATGAACTAAAAAAGATAAGGACAGGCGATGAACTTCCCGATTTGGGAAACCTTATTTCGGATACATGGAATGCAAAGGTTATGCCCTTTGTGCGGCTTGACCATTCTCCTCAAGAAATCGAAAGGGTAAGTTTTAGCGATTTTTCTGTAGATGAAAAAGGAGTAGTAACCGAGCAAGACGGCCTTGTGTTCAATTTTGATGATGAGTTTATAAAAAGCGTTATTTCTTTTAGGCCTAGTCCTTCTATTGAGGACTTGCTTTACAGTCAGGGACGGTTTATAACCGCTTCTTATGCACCTAAGAAATTTCCGCTTAACCGTTATAATAGTGCGGCATTGCTTGTTGCCCTTGTTTCGGCTATAATGCCGTTGATGATTATATTATTGAGAGTGTTTGAAAAATGACGGAATTTTTAAGATTTAAACGCGGTAAAGAGCTTTTAGAATATCCTAAACTTCCGGCCGCGTTTGAAGGGAATGCCTTTTTACCCCAAAGAGCCTTTATACCTATAGCTTTTGATTCTAAAAAGCAGCCGGAAACCCTTGTAATGCGGGGAGAAACCGTAAAGGAAGGTCAAATTATTGCAAGGACTGAAGAGCCTTTTTCTGTAGGCATATTTTCTTCCATTCCGGGAATTTTGTATGATTTTGTCGACTTTACCCTTCCTGATGGAAGTCTTATTCATACTGCCGCAATAAAACTTGAAGGCTCTTTTGATATTCTGGGCCGTCCCTTGCCTGATTATCCTTGGAGAACTTCTTCTTACTCCGAAATTATCAGGGCAATAGGTTATTCAGGGATCTTAAACACTGTAAATATTTCGGCCGTACCCCTTATTTATCAAATAAGAAATGCCTTAAAAAAAGGAGAGACGGATATTTATATCAACCTATTCGATAAAGATCCTTCTTCCGGTCTTGATTCGATCTTGTTCGATAACTTTTTTGAAGAAACGGCAGAGGGAATAGGGATACTGGCTAAAATCTTAAATGCGGCATCTGTAACCTGTATTCATAAATTTAATAAAAAAGAGCTTTACAAGTTAGAAAAAATTTCGGAAACTTGCGAGCCTTTTTGTAAGGTAAAATTTATAAATGCCTCAAATGATTATCCGTTTGTTCAAAATAAATATTTTGAAAATAAGGAAAATCCTTTTTTGGTAGATATTCCTACAGCTATCTATACATATGAGGTTGTAAGAACAAATAATCCTATTACCTCAGTTTATGTTCTTGTAACAGGAAAGGCTATAAATGAGCCTAAGGTCTTAAAAGTTAAGATAGGTACCCCCATCGGAAGCCTTATAGAAGAATGCGGCGGTTTTAAGACGATGCCTGCAAAAATTATCTTGAACGGACTGATCGGCGGTTTGTCGGCGGACAGCTTGGATATTCCAGTAACAAGTACCCTAAAATCTATCCATGTCCCGGGCAAGGACAGTATAAAAAAACATTCTATCGAGGCATGTATAAATTGCGGTTTATGTTTTAGTTCCTGCCCTCTTTATTTGGAGCCTAAAAAAATAGTCAGAGCGATTGAAGCCGAAGACTTAAACGAGGATATTTTAAAGCAAATAAAGATTTGCAGCGGCTGCGGCTGTTGTTCCGCCTGCTGCCCGTCCCGTATTCCATTATGCTCCATTATTTTAGAGATGTCAAAAAAAATTAAAAAAGGAAGTTTTCTATGAAATCTTACTCGAACCTGTCTTTGACTGCGGCTCCCTTTGTGTATACGCGTCTTCCGGTTTTAGGGATTAATATTGCAGTTTTATCTCTTTTAGGTATTCAAATTTTAATTCTGGCTATAACCGGCGACTTTTATGCTCTTTTAAATATTGTCATTTCAGTTATGGGAGTTTTATTTGTAGAAAATTTACTTAGATACTTAGCTTCCTCAAAATTTGTTGTATCTCTTGAACTGATTATTTCAGGTCTTCTGATAGGCTTTTTTATGCCGGCTGGTATAGGCTTTATCTTTGTGTTTATTTTAAGTGCTTTTTCGGTATTTATAGTAAAAACCATCTTCGGCGGGACAGGACGGAATTGGATAAATCCGGTTGCCTTTGCCGTATGTGCTGCATATATTTCCAGACCTGAAGCCTTTCCCCCTATGATTTCGGACTTCGCTCTTTTAAGTGAAAAAGGCAGCATTTTTGCAGTGATGGAAGCAAACGGTCTTGTAAAGCTTCAAACGGATTTTACCGTTACTTCTGCCCTTAATTCCCTTTTATTGCATGGTGTAGGTGTAACTCTTCCCGAAGGTTATATAAGCCTTTTTTTAAACTCGACATCATCAATTCCTGCTTTCCGTTACAATATAGTTACATTGGCAGCTTCAATAATTTTGTTTTCTATCAGGGCTGCCGATTATATTCTGCCTTCTGTTTTTTTGGCAACCTATGCATTTTTAGTGTGGACCTTCGGAATGGTTCCTGTTTCAAATATTTATTTTGCAGGCGATATACTGTCGGCAGTTTTAACGGGAGGCGTTTTATTTGCAGCTTTTTTTGTTATGACCGATCCTGCATCTTCTCCCAAAACAAAATACGGAAAGGCGATGAGCGGATTTTTTACCGGGGTTTTTGCCTTTTTTATCTGTGCACATGGAGCATCCCCTGCAGGAGTCTTCTTTGCCGTAATCCTAGGTAACCTTATTTCTCCTCTTATCGAAATACTTGAGATAAAGATACAGGCGAAAAAAAGGAGTATTTATGAATAACTCTAATTTAGAACAAATAAAAAAGTACCTTCTCCTTTTTGCTTTTTTTACGGCTGCAGGGCTTATATTGTGGGGAAGCGGTTATATAGTTTCAGGACTTAAAAATGATGCCTACTTGCAGGAAGCTGTATATATCATAAAAAAATCTCCTATTACCTCGGAATATCAGGAGGTCAAGTTTGTAAAAAATTTAAGCCCCTCCTCTTTAAATATGAATTTTTGTAATGCGGTTTTTGAAGTCGAAATGAAAGAAAAAAAAGGTTATGCCGCTTTTTTTAATATGAGCGGAAAGTATGGTATGTATCAAGGTTTGTTTCTTTACTTTAAAGGGGAACGGCAATGTTTTTTTTGCGGTCTGGGAGGAGGAATTGCCGATAAACCTGCCGTTTATTACGGAATAACTCCATTGACTATCAGTATCGCCGAACATAAACTGGAATCTGCCTTTGAAAAACTTGAGATAAACAATGAGGAGGAAAAATAATTGGCAGGCAATAAAAAACTGATTGTCTTTGTTTTAGGCCTATGTCCCATCATTCCAGCGGCCTCAAATTTTGCGTACGGGATTGTTTTAGCCGTTTTATTATGGGTTATATTATTTTTGGGTCTTTTGGGAAACTATGCAGCAAAGCTCATGGATATTAACAAGTTCAGCTCTGTTTTTGTAAGTGTTTTTATGATTAGCGGTACAGCCTTGGTTAATGCCTTGCTTGAAGGTATCTTACCTATAGTCTATGGACCTATTCAAGTATATACATATATATTAACATTTTCATATATCATCTTTTTAGGTTTAAAACAATATTACGAAGACTCCGAATCACTGGATATACCTATATGGTATTCCGTCTTGATTTTGGGTTTGTCAGCCTTAAGGGAGTTTTTTGCTTTCGGCTCTCTTTCTTTTCCCGTTTCATCCGGCTTTTTATCGCTAAGGCTGCCTTATTTTTCAAGCCATCCGCCTTTCCGGTTTTTAGGAACGACTGCCGGAGCCTTTATTATCCTCGGTTTGATAATCTGGATTTATTTTTCCATTACTAAAGAATTACCTACCATTAAGATGGGAGAAGAAGAATGAGCCTAATTATATTTTATACTTTTGTATCGTCGATTGTTTTTGTTTACGGAATAGGCTTGGAATGTATATATATCTATCTTGACAGCCCAAAAAAAATATATATATTTTTTATCAAAAACTTAATAACGGTTTTGATTGCTGTAAGTGTGCTTTGGGGAGCAAGCAGGTATGTTTTAAACACTCTTGGGGCCGGTTTTTTACTTCCTGTTTTGACAATAATTTTTTTAGAAGGTTTAAACTTGATTTTAAAATTTACATTACCGAAATTTAGTGTTTTGAAACCTGAAGAAAAAATTTTCAGTTGGGGATTGGTGTTTTTTTGCCTCTATCAGGCCTCGGCATACCAAGAGTGTATGGATTTGATTATTTCGGGTTTTTTAAGTCTTTTTGTATTTGTATTTGTCATAAATGCAATAAAACAAAAAACTTCAGATAATGAATCTTTTACCGAATGGAAAAAGGCCTCATTTTTTTTGATAAGCATGGGGCTAATGTTGACGGCTTTTTATCTTACTGATTTATCGCCATTTTTTTAGTTTTCACTTGTTTTTGAAATGGGGCATATGATTGACAAGGCTTTGCTTATAATTTATAATCGAAATATTGCAAAAGTGTAAAGGGGTTTTTGTGGAAAAAAACGGTAAAAAAAAACTGGAAATATGTTTTGCGGTTCACGCTGACTATAATATCATTGATGAGTTTTCAAAAGAAGATTATACCCAAGACTATAAAGATTTTTTTTCAAATTTATATTCTTCTCCATCTATTCCATTTACCCTTGCATTTAACGGCAGGTTTTTGGAATGGATACAGCGTAAAAACACCTCTTTTTTTGATGTGATTTACGAAATGCATAGCCGAAAACAAGTAGAAATATTGGGAAATCCCTTTTATGAGCCCTTTGTTTCGATGATTCCTTCTGCAGACCTCATAGGTCAGATAGAGTACATGACGGACACTTTGCGTAAGCACTCGTATAAAAGACCTCGCGGAATGTATCTTCCCTATTTTGCATGGAATCCCAATGTTATTTCAAATTTACAAAAATGCGGAGTGGAATATTGCCTGCTTGACTCCCGTTTTTTTAGCAAAGCCGGTTTAAATGCCTTTGCTCCTGTTTGTATGGAGGACGGCGGAAAAATCTTATTCGGTATTCCTGCGACATATGAATTTGAAAATACCGATTTACAGCCGTCCGCCTTTTATGACTGCTTATGTAATTATGCAAGCGTTGTTACCGAGACAAGTCTTGTAGTTTTCTTATCAAGGGAAACAGCGGTTAGATTTTTAGATAAATCGAAGGACAAGCAATCATGGATGGAGGAGTTTTATGAGCGTGTTTCCGCTACTGAATCTGTGATTTCGCTTACTCATACCGGACAAATCATTAAAAATAAAAGAATATATCAAAAGGGTTTTATAGCCTCAAATGCGATATTTTCGAATCAGCTTGTAGAAACTTCGGTAAAACAGCTTTTGGCCAACAAGCAGAATGTTTATGCCATGTATGCAAAGATGATTTATGTGCATAGTCTTGTCAATCAGGTCCGGGGCGATAAGGCCCGTAAAAATAACTCCTCATTGGATTTGTGGAAGGCTGAAAGCGGTATTCTTTTTAATTTGGATTGTAAGCATAAAAAATATAACAGGTATTTAAGACAGTACTGCTACCGAAATTTGCTTTTAGCCGAAAAACAGACTCGAATTCCCGGTGCTTTTACAGATTCTTTAACTAGTTTGGATTTTGATTTGGATGGCGTTAAGGAGTTTATATCCCAGCGGGAGCATCTTAACATGTATATTCACGCCCTTGGCGGAAAAAATTTTTGAGCTTGATGTATTTTCAGCCTATAAAAACTATGCAGATATATGTTCCGAAGAAACCGGCTTGTTTGTGGATCATCTTATATCTTCGGATGAACTTGATATAATTAAAAAGGGTGATTTTAAGACTGCTGTTGCCAAGCCCGTTTTTTGCGAAAATCTTTATCAGGATGTAAAAGTCGACAGGGTCAAATTTGAGCTTTTTATGAAAACCGAAGGAAGTTTCCGCAGTTTTAATCAATTAGTTTCCTTGCGCAAACAATACAGTTTTAATGATCGAGGTGTTCAAGTTCAATATATCTTAAAAAACGAAAGTCCTTTTAATCTTTCTGCTTATTTTATGGTTGAAATAGATCTGTCTGTAAGCCCTATTGAAAAAAAACTTCCGAGCGTTTCAGTATACGCAGATGATCAAAAATATGAGGCTTCTAAAGAAAAAAATATCTTCTCAAAGATGTCTTGGATTCAAATAGATGAACCCGAAGGAAAAACGGTTTTTACCATAGAATCGAATGAGGTGGCAGAGTGTATTATTCTTCCCATATACGAAAAAATTCTTGAGGCAAAAAATCCGATTATGGGAATAAGAAATCTGTTTTTTTGGAAGGTTGATTTAAATTCCGGCTTTGAAACCGAAAAGATGCTTTTCTTTAAGGTCGATGCAAAAAAATCGGGAAAAGAAAAATAAAGCCCTCTATCCCTCTTGACCGCAAGGCTTTACATACGTAAACTGTAAGTATGAGACGCATTTTGCCTTATATACTTTATATATTAGCATTGGCGATAGAAATAGTTAGAGTTCTCTTGTTTACTTATATAGAAAAGGCTCAGCCTTGGCCCTTAAGTATTGTTGACTGGGCTGCCTTTGTTTTTTTATGTATACCGGCTGTATTTTTCTTTTTATTATTACAGCAAGAAAAATATTTTCATCGGCTTTTAAGGATGATTGCCGTCATTAAATTTTTATCCATCATTGCGGCATGGTTTTTTTTGATAAAAACAGCCCGTTTTGTAAGTATAACGGACTGGACTGCCGATATGTTTATTTTACAGACTCGGATAACAAGATTGTTTTTGTATATTGATACTGTAATATTAGTTTTATGCTTAAAAAGGGAGAGGTCTTTATGCAAATAATTCCTATAGCCAGCGGAAAGGGCGGTGTCGGTAAGAGCCTTATAGCTGCAAATCTTGCAATTGCTTTGGGACAGGCCGGTAAGAAGGTTGTACTGGCCGATCTTGATTTGGGAGCTTCAAACCTCCACTTAGTTTTAGGTATCCAAGGACGAAGAAACGGCATAGGTACTTTTTTAACGAAAGCTGCCGAATTTAAAGATATAATAATCGAAACAGAGTATGAAAATGTAAGGTTCATCCCCGGCGATTCCGAAATTCCCGGATTTGCAGCCTTAAAAATATATCAGCGCAACTCTTTGGTAAAAGAATTGTTAAAACTTGAGGCCGATTTTTTGGTATTGGACTTAGGGGCCGGAACGCATCTGGGTATTCTCGACTTTTTTTTACTTTCGCCCAAAGGAATTATCATAACTTCTCCATCAGTAACTTCAACCCTTGATGCCTATGTTTTTTTAAAGAATATAGTGTTCAGGATGATGTGTTCATCATTTCCTGCTAAGTCGAAGGGCGGAATGTTTTTTGAAAAACTAAAAAATGATGTTCCGGGAATGCAGCGTCTTTATATTCCGACAATAACCCAAGAGCTAATGACTATTGACCCTGACAATACAAAAAAGTTTTTAAGCAAATTTTCTCACTTTAAGCCCCGCATTATAATGAACATGATGGATGATCCCAAGGATGCGGAAAAGGCCATGAAGATACGCCGCTCTGCAAAGCAATATTTGAATATTGACCTTGAACATCTCGGGGTAATATACACGGATGCCGTGCAGGATAAGGCTCTTTCTTCAAGACTTCCCGTAATCAGGTATAAACCTCAATCTATGATATCTCAGGCTATCTACCGCATAGCCGATAAACTTATTCAATATGAAGCCGAAAATTATACGGTAGAAGAATTTCAGGAATTTTCCGATTATTCTTTTATGTCGGCAGAAGCCGAGGCTGAAACCGATTTTAAGTCAAAGATGGAATATTTGGACGATTTGATCGGAGGGGAGGTCTTATCGTCGGGTGAAATGAGTGAAATTATAAAATCTCAGCAGTTTGAGATAAATGTTCTTAGGAATGAAAATTTATTGTTAAAAACAAAAATAGCAAAGGCTCTTAAGCAGGGCTTTAAAGTATAGGAAAAAAGTATATGGAAAATAAGTCGTGGACATTAAAGAAAAATAACAGCGGAAAATGGTTTTTAACATTCGGCTCTTTGCTTGATACCAAAAATTGTCCTTCAGCCGATGCTATTTATCTTGAGGCAAAAAGAAACGGCATCAAAAGTGCATCCCTTGTAAGCAAAAAAACTATTGAAGACTATTTAAAAAAACATACTGGGTCAGGTATAGAACCGGTTCCGTTGGCTTTGGAACTTGATCCGAACTTTGATGCTAGAATTACGGCAAACACCGATAAAACTGAGGCCTACCTCTATGTAAGAAAAGCTGCCGACTCTGCTAACGAAGTCGATATGTCTACAATCAGCAGGCTTCTGCAAAGAAGTAATATTGCAAATATAGATAATGCAAAAGTAAAAGAAGGGTTAAGTAATTTTATAAATTCTTCCGAGATGGAATTTTCCATGCTGATTGCTGAAGGAGCTCCTCCTAAAAGGGGCCCGGACAAAAAACTTATTACCCATTTTGAGCAGATTCCCGACCATGAGGTGCAGCGTTTGGCAGACCGTTTAAAAAGGCCCGATTTACGCACTGCAAATGTTGAAAATCCTACAACCGACCAAGACTACCCGCTTTCCGAGGCTGAAACTCTTACAGTTGTAACAAAGGGTGATTTGCTTTACGAGGTTGAAGATGCAGGCTTGGGAGAAGCCGGTGTAGATGTATACGGTCAAACAATTCCCGGCCTTCCCGGCAATGATCCTTTTTTCTTGGATTTACGAAACATAGTACAAAACCATTCCGAGCTGCGTGCGGGAGTTACCGGTCTTCTCTTAATTGCAAATACGGAACGCGGTTTGAAAATCCGTATAGTTCCATACAGGGATGCTAAGGTAAGGGCCGTAATAAGCCGCGATAAAATGGAAGCCTCTCTTATTTTGCAGTCAGGCTTAGGTGCCGGTGAGAGACTTTCGGTTATCGGCGTAAAAACGGCATTAAACGAGGTTAATCTTTTAGATTCTATTTCGGAAGCAAGGATAAACGAAATTATAGATTCTGCACGAAAGGCAAACGATGAGTGCGAGTTTGTAATATTGAGCGGAACGCCTCCCATTGCACCCGAATCATATAAACTTGAATGGGCTGTAAATTTTAGTGAGGATCTAAGTATCGCAACTGTTGAAAAAGATGCTCTCATCTTGACAGCCCGCCTTTTACCTAAGGGAGAAAAGGGCAAAAATGTTTTTGGCGAACCCATTGATCCAAAAAGTGCCGAACCCACAGATCTTCCGGCCAATGACGAAACTATAAAGGTTACCGAAGAAAAGCATATTATCAAATTTTTTTGCTGCAGAGTCAGGCGAGCTTTCTTTATTCAATAATGCTCTTTCAATATCTTCGCTTAAAACTATTCAAAGCGATATAGACACCAAATTCGGCGATATAAGTTTTCCAGGTAACCTGATTATTACCGGCGATATTAAAGATGATGTAAAGGTAAAATCAAAGGGAAAATTGACAATTACCGGCACTGTAGAAAAGGCCCTCATCTATTCGGAGGATTCCCTTACCTTAAACGGAGGTATAAACGGAAAGGGCAGGGGAACTGTTTGGGCTAAGAATCAGACCAATCTCCAATATGCAGAAAATGCCAGAGTTTTTTCAGGCGGAGATATAAGCATATCCTCTTACTGTTTTAAGTGCTTGGTCAAAACAAACGGTACGGTACATTTGACCGGAAGTCCAGGTGTCTTGCTAGGCGGAAGCATTCATGCTGCAAAGGGAGTTGCGGTACATGACTTGGGTGCCGAAAAAACAATAAGGACAATTATCTCGTTCGGACAGGATTATTTAATAAAGGACGAAATCGAGGTACGAGAAAAAGAAATAGAAGATAATAATGCCGAGCTTGCAAGAATCGAAAAAGAGTTACAAAAAAATCCTTCGAATATTGATGCTCTGCGTCAAAAAAAGGTTAAGCTCTTAAAAAGAAACAGTGCTCTTACAGTCCGCATATTTAATCTAAAAGAAAATTTTGAATTTCACATTCCTTCAAAAATAACAGTTACAGGTTCGGCTTATCCGGGGGTTGTGCTTGAAAGTCACGGCCGTTATTTTGAAGTTATGGAAACTCATCATAATGTATTTTTTGAGTTCGATGAAAAAACCGGACAAATAATATGTTCGCCTATTAAAGAAGTTGAATTAGAACAATAAGGGGTTTGACGATGCTTTTAGCTATACAATATCCTTCGTGGCTTCATCCCGAAATTATTCCGGGACTGCCTTTTTTGAGATGGTACGGTCTTATGTATCTTGTTGCCTTTGGAATTGCCTATTTTTTATTTTCTTATCAGGTAAAACAAGGTGAATTTGAAAGATATTCCGGTTGTCAAAAGGCTATGACACAAGATGACATTGCCGATCTTTTTATCTGGGGAATCTTTGGACTAATTTTGGGTGCCAGGATTTTCGGAACACTGGTCTACAATCCTGAAACCTATCTAAAAGCCCCTTGGTTGATTTTTTGGCCATTTGCAAGGGATGGAGCCGGAAAGCTGGTCTTTGTAGGTCTTCAAGGTATGTCGTATCATGGCGGTTTTATAGGCGGTTTTTTAGGAACCGTTCTTTGGACAAAAAAATATAAATTTAAATTTGCGGCAGTTGCAGATATTATGGCTGTTTCAATTCCTCTAGGTTACACATTCGGCCGTCTTGGCAATTTTGCAAACGGAGAGCTTTACGGCCGCATAACTACGAGCAAGATAGGCATGATTTTTCCTCAAGCTCCTATTTCGGACCGGTTTTATTTGGCCGAAGGCTGGGTAAGGAATTTTGCGGAACAAGCCGGTATTGCTGTGCAAGAGGGGGCTTCAATGATAAATCTGCCACGCCATCCAAGCCAGCTCTATGAAGCATTTTTTGAAGGAATTGTACTTTGGCTTATCTTGTGGATTATCCGCAAAAAAAAGCCCTTTGACGGTTTTCTTGTTTGTGTTTATACATTGGGCTACGGCTTTTTTAGATTTTTTATCGAATATTTCCGCCAGCCGGATGCCAACAAGGGCTATCCAATATCGTTTGGAGATGGGGCTGCAAATATTTATGTTTACGAATCTTGGAAAAATATATCTACAGGGCAGATACTATGCAGCTTGATGATTTTGGGTTCTCTTGCTGCGATGCTCCTTCTGTATTTGCGGGACAAAAATTCCAAAGAGAAAAAAAGGAAAAAAGATGGATAAAAAAAAAGCTTCTATCTTTTGTATTGAAGATCTTGGTTTTTACCGTATTGCGGTTTCTTCGCCTAAAATTTCTCTTGCGGACATAGATGAAAATTTAAGTATTCATCTTCAAGAAATAAAAAAAGCCGATAAAGATGGTGTAAACCTGATTCTTTTTCCGCAGCTTTCAATTACTGGGGCCTCATTAGGTTCCGTTTTTAAACAGTCTCTTGTAATTGAAAAAGCCTTTGATGCAGTAAGAATTATAGCCGAAAAGACTAAGCAATTTGCCGTCTTGTCCGTTGTAGGTCTTCCTTTTTTATATAAAAATATACTTTATTCTTGCTCGGCAGTAATCGGGAGCGGAAAACTCATAGCCCTTGTTCCGCATCTTCCTTCGGAATTTCTAGGTCCGCATTTTTACGATTTGGAAGATGAGCCCTGCCTGATTTCTCTCTGCGGAGAGAATATTCCTTTTGGAAAAGATTTTAAATTTATTGTAAACAATGAGGCTTATTATAATCCAGGTAAGGGTTTTTCGTTTTCGTTTGATGTTTCTTATTCTGCAGATCTTATTTTATCCCCTCTTGCTGAACCTTCAAAACCTCTTGGTGCTTCTGCTATCAGGCAAGGCTATAAGGCCGTTTCATCTGCACAAAAATCGGCCCTTGCCTTTGCAAACTGCGGAATGGGGGAGTCTGTTTCGGATTATATTTTTGCAGGAGAGTGCGGTATATTTGAAAACGGAAAAGAACTAAAGTTTATTCAATGTTCAAAAGAATCGCCATATTTGTATTCAGACATCGATGTTGAAATTTTGAAAATGCAAAAATTGAATTCAAAGTTTTCAAAAAAGACTGATTCCGGTTGGGAAATTTTAATAGAACAAGAAAGTTCGAATACTAAAAAAAACTTAAATTATCATGTACAAAAAAATCCTTTTTTACCTGACTGCGATGCCGTTCATAAAAATTTTATATATAATAACTTCTTTTCGGAGCTTATTTTTTTCCAAGGTTCAGCCCTTGCACGCAGGCTTCAGTTTATAGGCTGTTCAAAATGCGTTGTAGGTATTTCAGGCGGCTTGGATTCCTCTTTGGCCCTTCTTGCATCTGCCTATGCACTTAAACTTTTAAACATTGATTTTAAAAACATCTATGCCGTTACCATGCCGGGTTTCGGCACAACCAAAAAAACAAAAAACAATGCTTCGGCACTGGCAGAAATTTTAGGCTGTACTCTTTTGGAAATTCCTATAGAAAAGGCTATGGTTCAGCATTTTTCGGATATAGGGCAGAATATAGGTAATCACGATATTGCTTATGAAAATGCCCAAGCCCGTGAAAGAACTCAAATTTTGATGGATAAGGCAAACCAAATCGGCGGAATTATGGTCGGCTCAGGAGATCTGTCTGAAGCTGCTCTGGGATGGATGACCTACGGAGGCGACCAAATGTCGATGTACGAGGTCAACTCTGCAATTCCAAAGACCCTGCTAAAAGACTGTATACTTGCCTTCGCCGAAAATAAGATTTTCTTTGAAGATGAAAAGAAAAATACCGCATTTGTTGAGCTTCTATCCAATATAATAAATACGCCTGTAAGCCCTGAGCTTCTTCCGCCTAAAAACGGAGAAATTGCTCAGAAAACCGAGGATATAATAGGCCCCTATGAACTTCACGATTTTTTTATTTATCATGCAATAGGGAACGGTTTTTCTCCTAAAAAGGTTTATTTTCTTGCCCTTGAAGCCTTTAAGGATGGAACATATTCCGAGGCCGAAATTTTAAAATGGCTGAATATGTTTTATAAGAGGTTTTTCTCGCAGCAGTTTAAAAGATCATGCAGTCCCGAAGGGGCTTCCGTTACCGGTTTTTCTCTTTCACCGCGTGGGAGTTGGCTTATGCCGTCCGAAATATCGGCAAAAATATGGCTGACAGAGCTTGAATTTTTGCTTAAAATAATGTAAAGTACAGCCTATGTTGACGGCATTTTTGAACTGGATAGGTAACTATATAACTTATTTTCCCTTGGTGGTTTTTTTAGGCTTACTTCTTGGCGGATTTAATATACCTATTTCTGAAGATGTTCTTGTTGCAATGTCGGCTATCCTTTCTCAAGGCGAAAAAGCCTCTATTCCTCATTTTTTATCGGCTCTTTATATTGGTGCTGTTGTTAGTGATTGTATGGTATACGGCTGGGGGAGGCTAATTTCTAAGGGTTCCATATCGATGGGTCTTTTTTCAAAGATTATAACAAAGGAAAACACATACCGTCTCTTAAAGGCCCTTCAAAGGCACGGTGTTTTTACCTTTATAATTTGCCGTTTTATCCCCTTCGGAGTAAGGAATGCCGTATCCATGACCAGCGGCTTTGTAAAATATCCGTTCTATAAATTTTTCTTTTATGATTTAATTGCTGCAATATGTAATATTACCGTATTATACAGCCTCGTTTACTTTTTCGGCAGTAAGGGCGGCGATTTTATGAAGATATTCGGAATCGTAATGTTTATTCTTTTCTTGGCTGCCGGTGCCTATCTTGTCAGCTCCGGAAAGCTCTTTCAATTCGCCGACAAAAAACTCGATCAAGACAAAAAACAGAAATAAGCTATTTTTTTTAATTTTCCCCTCTATTTTTCTCTATGACAATTTTAGATTATGTATATTCAAAATTTATATGATTGATATTCCTAAATATATAGGATTAGTATTTTAAAATTTATCTGGTTAATATTATAAAATATGTATGATTTATATTTAAAAATATATATGGTTATTATTATAAAATCTATCGTATTAGTATTGCAAAATATGTCGGATTGGTATATAATTTATTCGTAGGGAATTTTATATGATGAAGGTTCAAAATTATATCCCACGTGCTGTGGATGACAAAATAGATTTATATTTGACTCTTTTTGGTGCCGTCTGTATAGAAGGGCCTAAATGGTGCGGTAAGACGTGGTCTTCAGCCTATCACAGTAAAAGCTCGTTCTACCTGGGTTCACCGCAGGGTGCTTTTCAAAACAGAAAGATGGCTGAAATGAGTCCCGATATTGTACTTGAAGGAAAAACACCGCGACTTATTGATGAATGGCAGGATGTTCCTCTTTTGTGGGATGCGGTACGTTTTGAAGTGGATAAGAGGAACAAAAAAGGGCAATTTATTCTTACGGGTTCTGCAACTCCCAATCACAAGGGGATTTTACACAGCGGTGCCGGGCGGATAGGCCGATTGAGGATGAGACCTATGTCCTTGTATGAGTCAAAGGATTCTACGGGAGAGGTTTCGCTAAAAGAGGTTTGTGAGGGGAAACCTTGTTTTTCCCCGATAAAAGAAACCGATTTACTTGATATTATAAATCTTATAATCAGGGGCGGCTGGCCGGCAAATATAGGCAGTAGTGCTAAAAGCTCATCAAAAACGGCTGCAGAATACCTCCATGCAGTTTTAGAAGATGATGTGTTTAGAATTGACGGTATAAAACGAGATACCTCAAAAATGAAGCTTCTCCTTAAATCCCTTGCCCGAAATGAAAGCAGTACGGCATCAAACCGTACACTCAAAAACGATATTAACTCCGCCGATTACGAGAATATAGATATAGAAACTACTGCAACCTATCTTAATATCTTTGACCGGCTCTTTTTAACCGATAATCAAAGGCCTTTTTCTCATAATATGAGGTCGTCCGTTCGTATTAAACAGATGGAAAAAAGGCACCTCGCAGATCCGTCTTTGGCTTGTGCTCTTTTGGGAGCCGGAGAAAAAACTCTTTTATCCGACTTGGCTACATTGGGCTTTTTGTTTGAGGCCTTGTGTGAACGAGACCTAAAGGTGTATGCCGATACCTTTGATGCTACAGTATATCATTATCAGGATTATAAAAATAGGGAGATCGATGCGGTCATCGAAATGCAGGACGGCTCTTGGGCTGCATTTGAAATTAAGCTTGGAGCAAATCAAATAGATGAGGCTGCCGCAAATTTGATTAATATAAGGGATAGTTTAAAAGCCGAGGATGCAAATTATCCGAAAGTTATGGGTGTTATATGCGGCTTGGCAAATGCTGCGTACTGCCGTAAAGACGGAGTTCTTGTAATCCCGATAACTTCGTTAAAGTGGTAAAGGTGCCTTACAGTGCTAACCCCTCTTTTTAAGAAACGGTTAAGTTTTTTTATCTTTTAAAGAGCGTTTTCCAATTTAGAGGCTGCTTCCGCCCAGCTTTCCGAAAGCTCTTCAGCTCTTGCCTTAAGCTCTTCTATTTTGTTCTGCACAGCCCTGCTTTTTTCGCCGTTGGAGTAGACTTCGGGTTCGGCTAGGAGGGCTTCATTTTCGGCTATTTCCACTTCGCATTTTTCTATTTCGTTTAAGAGCCGCTCTTCTTCTTTTTCTAATTTTCTTCTTTCCGATCGGAGTTTTTTTTGCTCCTCATAGGAAAGTGCGGCCGATTTTTGCGGCTGGGACGAGTTTATCGGCTTAGCTGCTGTTTGAGGTTTTGTTACATTTACGGAAGTTTTGGAATCGTCATCGGCTTTTTCTTGTTCAAGCCGGTAAAGATAATAATCGTATGTTCCCGGAAAGTTTCTTACCCTTGAAGGCTGTAATCCCTCTTCATCGGCTTTGAGCTCCAAGACCCTTGTTGCAAGGTCTTGTATAAAGCCCTTGTCGTGAGATACAAAGATTACGGTTCCGTCAAAGCGTTTTAGGGCATCTAAGAGCACATCTTTGGAGTGTAAATCCAAGTGGTTTGTGGGCTCGTCCAAGATTAAAAGATTCAAGGGCTTTAAAAGAAGAAGGAGGAGGGCAAGCCTAGATTTTTCTCCTCCCGATAGTACCGAAAGGCTTTTATAAATATCGTCCCCCCTGAATAAGAAGGCTGCGAGCATATCGTAAAGTTTAGGAACAAGTTCGGTAGGGGCCGAGCGTTCGAGGAGGTCTATGATGCTTTCGCTTCCCGTAATGGTCTCCGATTCGTCTTGAGAAAAATAACCCATTCTAACCCCGGCTCCTTCTTTTAAGCTGCCTGTAAAGTTTTTATCTTCTCCTGCAAGAATACGCAAGAGGGTTGACTTTCCTGCTCCGTTTTTTCCGGCCAAAACAAGGCGTTCTCCTTTTTCGACGGTTAAATCCAAATTTTCTATTACCCTGTGAGTACCGGATGCCGTACTGTAGGCCCTGCTTATTCCTTCTGCCTGTAAGACAATTTTACCCGAATGAGGGGCCGGAGGAAAGCTGAAGCGGATTTTTTTTAGGTGTTCGGGAAGCTCAATCCTTTCCATTTTTTCGAGCCGTCTTATTCTGTCCTGAACCAAGGCTGCCCGGCTTTCGGTATACCTGAATTTTCGGATAAAGTCTTCTGTTTTGGCAATTTCTTCCTGCTGCTGCTCATAGGCCTTTATAAGCCCCTCAACTTCAACAGTCCTTATTCTTTCATAATCGCTGTAAGTTCCCTTATATTTTTTTAGGTTTCCCTTAAAAAGTTCGTAAGTTTCGTTTACGGTTTGATCCAAAAAGTAGCGGTCATGGCTTACAAGTAAAAAGCCTCCCTTAAATTTTTTAAGCCAAAGCTCAAGCCAAGAGCGGGCTTCAATATCTAGGTAGTTCGTAGGCTCGTCAAGAACAATTATGTCGGCATTTTGTAAAAGAACCTTTGCTAAGGCTATGCGCATTTGCCAACCGCCTGAAAATTCTTCCGTGTTCTTATTAAAATCGGAAGAAGAAAAGCCCAAGCCGCGCAAGGTTTCGTCAATAAGGCCTTTTTTTGCATTCCAGCCCGAATTTTCAAGCCTTGTCTGCAAGGCATGATAATCGTTTGCCAAGGCGAGGAGTTTTTGCTCGTCCTTTTCGGTTTTCATCCTTTCGCCCGTCTCATCCATGGCCTTGATAATATCATAGCCGTAAGCAAAGGCTGTTTCGGCTTCTTCTGCCAAGGTTTTTCCCTTGTGGACTATCCCCGACTGAGGTAAGTAGGCTATTGATGTATCTTTTTCCGAGGCTATCTCCCCTGAGTCGGCTTTTATTTGACCTGCAACAATCTTCATCAGGGTAGACTTGCCGCAGCCGTTTGCTCCCGTAAGGGCAGCCTTTGTTCCGGCCGTTAAAATTAGGGTAATATCTTTTAAAATGTCTCTGTCCCCAAAGGCAAGGGAAATCTTTGAAAGCTGTATAAACGGCATGGCTTTAGTTTGCTGCAAAGAACAGAATTACCGGATCTAGACTTCGGCGTGTTACAAGATTATCCTGTATACTTGAAGACTCTACTGCTTCAAGGCGGAGTCCCTTGGACGAAATACTGTACATAAAGACAACCGGCTCGGCCGTTTTTTCGAATCTAAAACTTAAAGCTCCCTGATAGTCGGATAAAAGTTTTTTATCCAAAAAATATTTTAAACTTACCCTCCCGGAAGAGCCTGCTCCGGAAGGTATAATGGAGGGGGAGAGTAGGTTATATCCGCTCCAAATAAATTGACCGTCAGGAAGAATCTTCAAAGAACCGAAATTTTCCGATGTAAATTCGGATGAAGTTTTGGCTATCTTTTCTATTAGGGTTTCTCTTCTTTTTATCTCATTATTGATTATATCCTCAGTTGTTGCATTTAAAGTGATAAAGTTTTCCAGTCTGTGTTTACCGCTCTTATCTGAAAATTCTAGGGTAATAATATCCTTACCCCTTATCTGCATTGAAAGGTTAGATCCTTCAAAGAGATACTTGTTTCCGATTTTTATAACCTTCGTATATGGGAAAGAAAGCCTTGTGTTTTCAAGTTCTACTCTTGCAATACCTGAGCGTAAACCCGGGAAAAAGCCCCATGTAAGGCTTATCTTATCTAGGTCAACCTGCCTGTTATTTATCATTTTTCGGTAATGTTCGGGATACCAAAATTCATTTAGAACGGCCTCAAGTTCCGTATCTGACTCTTGTGCTAAATTTGTTGTTTCCGGTGAGTCGATTTTTCTTTCATCATAGATGTTTAGATTATATGAAAAGCACCAGCCCCTTACTCCATCCTCGGTCAGAACCTCATACCATTGACCGTCCATGGGTTTTCCGCCCTTTAAAACGGGAACCCCTTCTCCAAACCAAAGAATTTTTACAAGCTGTCCTAGTTTTAGGCGGTAAACCTGATTTGAAGTATTGTCCGGGTTTGAGCGCATCGGGAGACCGTCCAGCTTAACCCTTGCATAAGAGTGTTTATGTTCGATTAGCTTTGCCTGAAATTTACCCGCATCTTTTTTTGATTCAAAAAAGGTAAGCTGCCATAGGGGAATTTCAACCCTTAATGCCGTTTTTTCGTTTAGGCCGACAATATAAACCTTTTCGATATTGGATTTTACATAAACCGGTATTATATCCCCTGCGGTAAGATTATATTCGGGAATCGACCAGTTTACTACACCGTAGCCTAGCGTTTTGGAACACGAGCTAAAAAAAACAGACGATAATATAAGGATTGCTGCAATAAAAATGAGCAGTTTCCTGTTTTGAAAAGAATTATTCATGCAAATACCTCAAGAAAATTTTTTATAGAACGTAGTTGACTCCGGCCTTCCACATATCCAGGCAGAGTCTTGTGCGTTCCTTTTCTTCTTCCGAATCCCTTTCTCTTATAACCACATTATTTTCGGGATGAGGCATGAGGCCTAACACATTTCCTCGTGCATTGCATATTCCGGCTATATCTGCAAGAGACCCGTTAGGATTAAAGGGATACTCTCCGTTTGCGGGTATGCCTTTTGCTGCATCCTTTCCTCCGTAAACCAAGGCAACCTGCCCTTTTTCGAATAAGTCATCGAGAGTTTTTTGATAATCTGTCAAAAAGCGTCCTTCGCCGTGGGCTATTGGGCAGTGTATATTGCCTTTCAGGTCCTTTGTCCAGATACAGCTTGATTTTTGAGGAATCATAGTTGTAAAGCGGCATTCGAATCTTCCCTGTTTATTGTGGGTCAGGGTGGCCTGCCTATTTTTATATCCGTCCTTATCCAAAATAACCTTTCCGTCTTTTTCTTTTCCGGGAAGGATTCCGGACTTTACCAAAACCTGAAAACCGTTACAAATGCCTATAACAGGCTTTCCTGCCGATACAAATTCGCTTACCTCATCAAAAAAGTAGTTGCTTAAATCGAGGGCAAAGAGTTTACCGGCACCAAGGGCATCTGCATAAGAAAAGCCGCCGGGAATTACAAGAATCGAATAATCCTTCCAGTTTTTTTCTTTGGCTTTTAGCTTGTTTATATGTACAATTTCGGGTTCAGCACCTGCAAGCTCTAAGGCTCTGGCCGCATCCCCGTCCCTATTGGTACCTGTTGCATGTAATACTAGGGCTTTAGGTTTCATCATTATTCTTCCTCACTGTGTTCGCATAAGAACAAATTTTTAATGTTATAAAAGTTTGAACTGTCCAAGGGGGACTTAGTGTTAGCATCTGCAGTTAGCTCAATATCGAATGAAAAATTTGTCGGGTCAAAGCCTTCTTTTTCGGCCCTAAGTACAAAAATGAATTTTTGAACATCGCCTTCTTTTTCTGCCGGTATTGGTCTGGGGCAAAATGTGTAAGCTCCTGGGGTCTTATCAGATATTTTATAAGGATTATCCCAAAGAATACTCATCTGAGGTACAATTTCTCCGTTCATTTTAAGGCTGACAACAGCATCCTCCATCGGTTTAAAGTTACTGCCGTTTAAAACATTACCTGTTATTGCAGGAAAATTAAAAACCGGAGAATTTTCAACTTCGATTACCGGATCATGGTCATGGGGTCTTTTGGTAGAAAGAACTCTTTGCATACCTTCAATCACTAAACTTGTAATATCTGCCATAATCTGAATTTTTTCGTTTTTTTCGAATTTCAAAAAGTGAGCGAGGCCCCTGCCAGATTTAATGTAGCGGGGTTTAACCCGATTGAGTACATAGCACATGGTGTCGACTCTGCATTGCATACAACTGCATGTAAGCCAGCTTTCTTTTTTTTCTTCAGCTTCATCAAATAGTTTGTTGACTTCGGTGTATACCAAGTCTTCCATAACATTATGAATGATCATAAATACTCTCCTTAGGTTAATTGCTCTTCATATTGTCAACATAGACATTTTATTCTATCCGATATTTAAAAAATCGGCAAGATTGTTTGATTAAGATTTATGCTTTTTTTATAAATTTTATCCGAAACAGCTACCCTTATTTTTCTTAAAGAAGGAACAAGAGTTTTGATAAATTCTTTTGAAAAAACTGTAGAGCTTTCGCTGAATACCTTTTGTTCATCTTCTATAAATAAGTCCGATTCAAAAGAAATTCTCTCGGGTATATCTATAATAATGTCTTCACTGCCTATTCTGCTTTTTGTTTGGTTCGAAAAATATTCGGCCAAAGCCTCTTCCGCCATTAGGCGTTTATTCAGATCTTCTAAGTCAATATGCTTTTGGTTACCGCTTTCAAAGTCTTTCTCTGCTATTATATGATAGATCTTTCCGAGCCGCAGGTCTTCGGCAGGCTTTTTTTCAGGGTAGTCAGCCTTTTCCAACAGCCGGAAAATTCCTTCATCATCTTGATGATATAGGTCCTCGGGATAGATTCTTCCCTTTTCGATTCCGGTAAATATCGCCTTTTTCATCATGGCTGTTGCTATCCTAACATCCTTGTGCCAATAAACCGACTTATACATAAGATATTTTGAAAACAAGATACTTTCAACACTTAAGATAGCTTTAGATTCTATCTTTATTCCGTTTTTTTTGTCCGGAATGAGCTGTGAAAGAATAAAATCGGTGTCCTGAATGCCGTAAGGCACTCCGCAATAAAAAGCATCCCTGTTAAGATAGTCGAGCTTGTCCGGATCCAGAACTCCCGATAAGAGTTTTTGAAAAAAAACGGTTTCGGTATCGTTTTTTTCATTACCGGTAATAATTGCTGCTGTCTGCTCAGTATTTGCCCCTGTTCTGGCTACCGCAGAACTCAGAGGTTCCTTTAAAATAAGCTCACCCGTCAAATCTTCATGTTCTTTTAATCTTAATTCTTTAAGGGAGTGAGTAAAAGGAAAATGCCCAAGGTCATGGAGGAGGGCTGCCGCTAAAAACGACATGGCTCCCTGTTTTGAAACCCAGCTGTCAGCTCCTTTTTTTAACAAAAGATTGAGCATTTTTAGGGCAATATTGTAAACACCTATGCTGTGGCCTGCCCGTGTATGACTTGCCCCCGGATAGACAAGCTCCGTAGGGCCCAGCTGCTTTATATTGTACAGACGCATAAACGAAGCCGTCTTTGTCAGAGCATATAATTCATCATTCATCCATATGTGTTTCCATATCGGATCTCGAATAGGCTTTGAAAAATCATTTAATTCGGTCATAAGGCAATTGATATTATAACATAAATTTGATATAATGTCGACAACAGGGATTTTATATTTGAAAACCCCTGTAGAAACGGATTGAATTTGCCGATACTCACTATGTGTACTTATTTTGCAGAAAATATTGTTTTTTGTTTGACAAATAATGTTTTTTACAATATAATACAACACAGAGTTTGAAACGAAACAAAAGGAGTTATACATGAAACATGGCGGTTTAGTTTTTGCGGGCATTACTTTGATGTTGTTGTTCGCATTTGCACCTTTAACGGCGCAGCAAGGTTCGATTAATTATCAAACTTATATGGTCGATACATTTGACAACCCTGACGGTCAGGGGTGGTCTTATCAGCCTGTTGGAAGTAAATTTATTACTGAGGGTTATCCTAAGATTCAATATAAGGAAGGAATGCCTCATGCCGTAAAAGTAATGAATGATGATAAGGAAAATGCTAAATTTATCGGTATAGAATTTAAGTTTAACCGAAAGGGCGACAACTGGGTTGATATTGTTCCTTCAAAAGACGGAAAACCCTTTGAGCCGGTATTTAAAGGAAATGTTCAAAGATTGGATATGTGGGTTTGGGGTGCAGGATATTACTATAACTTGGAAATCATTGTACGCGACTGCGAAGGAAGAACTCATACATTGCCCCTAGGCTATGTTAATTTTAAGGGCTGGAAAAATATGCATGTAACTGTTCCTACGAGCATTCCGCAGGCATCCAGATACCTTGGAAATAAGAACAAGATGACTTTTGTAGCGTTTAGAATAAGAACAGCTCCCTTTGAGAGAGTAGACTCATTTAAGATATTCTTTGATGAATTTAAGGCCTTAACCGATGTCTATGCCGATTCTTATGACGGCTATGAATTGGCAGATCTATCTTTTGAAGGTGAAAAAACCGAATAGTTTCGGTGTGGAGGTTAGATGATGAAAAAGAGTATTGCTATATTTTTGTTTTTGGTCGGTTTTGTGACATTTTCTTTTGCACAGCAAAATAACGACTTTTCTACGGTAGATGCCGCTGATCCTAATAAAATCGGTATTGATTCTGCCGAGCAGAGAATTAAAGAAGTTTCTATCGAAAAGTTTGAAAGCGAAGGTACTTGGTTTGCAAAGATGTCGGCTGATGAGGGGGTAATCCGCTCCAGGCTTTTTAACGGTAATCCTTTGAATAAAAAGCCCATTCCTGCAGAGGAAGGTCTTGAGCTTGCAGATGAAAAGGTTCTTGGTGTAAAGGTTTCTTTTTATCGGCGCGGTTATAACTCCTTTGAGGTTCATGCAACAAAGGCTCTCCCTGTTGAAGGTATAGCTAAAACAGCCAGTTTCTGGGTTGTAGGACGAAGTTATCCCCATACAATTAAACTCATTGTAGAAGATTTTTGGGGTAAAAAGTTTGAACTCTATGTAGGTAAGCTAAACCACTCAGGCTGGAAACTTATGACTGTTGCTATTCCTCCGCAGAACTCTGCCGGAAAAACAGGTATTATCCAGAAAGATTATCACTATGGAACAAGCATGGGACTTAAGATTGTAGGTTTCCGTGTTGAATGCGATCCTGAAGAAGCTTATGGTCATTACTACATCTACTTTGATGATTTGAGAGTTGTAAGCGACTTGTATGAAGTTGATATGAGAGATAAGGACGATATGTCCGACAACTGGTAAAAATTACTTTTGAAGTTGTTTTAGCTTTCAAAATTTATTTTTTTCTTAAAAAAGGTTAAAAACTCAGGTTTGATGTTTTTAACCTTTTTTATGCTTTAACAAATTATTTAATTTAAATAAGTACTGACTAAATCTTCTTGTAAAGTTTAAATCGGCCTTTTTTACCCTCAGAGCTTATAAGTTCTGCCTTGCTTAAAAACCAGCTCGTATATGAAGCATAGCCTTTTGCTCCGATATTTTTTATATCTTGATTTGTAAATTCTTCCGGAATAAGATCTAAAACTTTTTTGCATATAGCCTTCATGTTTTTGTAGTCTTCGGAGCTGTGTATTTCGATGAGCTTTTTATTTATAACTCCGGGCCTAAGGGGATTCCGCTTTTTTACTTCCTTGTCTATTTTTATAATCTCGGAGCTTATATATACAAGTTTAAAGCTTAAGTTTTTATTGTCTATCAAATGATAAAGGCCTGAAAGTTCCTTAAATATTTGAAAAAAAGATCCGTGTTTAGGGCTTTTTCTCCTGTGCCGTATTGAACCGTCATCATTTAAAACTTGTATATACGAAGTTAAAGCTATAGGGTAGATTATCAAAACCTTGTGTTTAGGTAAAAATTTTTCTAACTTCACTCTTAGGGAACTTAAATTTGAAGTTTGTATTTCTATTACCTTTCCCGTATCGCAAAGAATATCGCAGATGCTTCCTAAAAGCGGCTGCTCCGTTTTTCCGTTTTTTGGGCAAAAGTGCTCTTTTAGGCTTTTATGTAAATCGCTTTCGTTATATGTATTTATCATTTATAAAAATTGATTTCAGTATTTAAACATAGTCTAAAAGTTCTTCGGAATCTAGCTGTTCTACAGTATAAATAATTTGGACTATTCCTCGGTTTTCTATGGTGCGTTTACTTTGTACCTGATAAACTATCATCTTGTTTGTAGGAAGTCTCTGAGGCAGCTCGTTTCCGTTGATGTCCAAAAAGGCTCCTATGGATATGGGGCCGCCTATTTCTTGTTTTTCTCCGTTAGGGTAAATCATATAATATTCATATAGGGTCATGGGAGGAGTTTACACTCTTTTTACCAGCTTGTCAATTTGATTAAAAATTTTGTTTTTTGTCTTTAAGATAACGTTGTTATCGGTATAATAATAGGGCTGTTGTTAATAATCCGGAGAATACGGTCTTGATTTTACCGAAGAAGATTTAATCGCTTCTTTATCTATTGGAGATGTCATGTTTCATGGAAAGGCTTGTCAAAGTAGATGACGGAAGGCTTGCAGGAGTGATTATTTTGGATCAGTTAAAAGAAACTTTGACGATGACGGCGATTTATGACTGCGTTTTTGCCATGGACATAATGCAGCCTGCCGAAATTGTCTGCTCTGAAAAAACAGTCTTAAAAGTTATATGAGTTTTATACCGAAAAAGATACCTACGCTGTTCCTACATCCGGAGACAGGGCGGGCACTTGGGTATGGCTGAAAAAGACACCGTAGATCATTTTTTACACAGAAAAATAATAGAGCTGCATAAAACTGCCTATGGTTCGGATTAATGTTAGGTGATTTTCATTTTATTTGTATAACCTATTGAAAATCTTTATTTTTTATTGTATTATCATATGAATATTAAGGTTTCTCCGGCATTGGAATCTGTTTCGGCGATCTTTTGCAGGCGGCCGGTCATTTGGTTTAAGTGAGCTTTTTTATAAAAATTATAACAAAGCAAGGGTTTTCTATGCTCTTTTGAAAAAAAATAGCTTTTTTTATATGCAAAATCCTTCCAGGCTGTCTGTAGAGGTAAATTAAATAAACGGTATGGGGTTTTTATGCGTTTAGATGAACGCTCTAAGGATATTATAATAAATGCCATTTGTAAGAATTTTTCTGAAGTGTTTAAGATAATTCTTTTCGGTTCCCGTGTTGATAACGATAAAAAAGGCGGAGATATAGACCTCCTAGTTGAAACACCATCCGATATGACTTCGGCTTTTATTGAAAAGATTAATGCCTTAGCCGAAATGCAAACAAAACTTGGAGAACGTAAAATTGATCTTATAACTTCATGCGGAGTAAGGGATAAAAGGCCGGTTGTGAAAAATGCCTATAGGGATGGTATTGTTTTATGGGAGAAGTAGAAAGATTAAAGCTTATTTCTGCTAAAGACGAATGTGAAAAACACGAAGCAAGAATTTTAAAAGCCTTAGAAATTTTAACACCTTCTTTTCCTCTTACTGAAAATAGTATAAATTCTTTTGATGATGAGGCGATTGCGGTTTTAGATCAGTTTTTGTATAGGTTTGCAAAATTGCAGGATTGCATAGGTTTAAGGTTAATTCCTTCCCTATATAGTGTATTGGAAAACGATGATAGAGTTATCCCATTTATCGATGTGCTTAATAGACTTGAAAAATTAGGCTTATTATCTTCTGTAAATGATTGGCAGTTTTTTAGGGCTATTCGTAATAATCTTGCTCACGAGTATCCCGAACGGGAAGATGATGTTGTTGATGCTATTAACCTGCTTTTTTTTTTCATGGGATCGTTTTAGAACCTTGTATCAGCCTCTTATAAAAAAGGCTGAAGATTTAATTAGAGGTTGATTTTAAAAGCAGATTTGTTAAGAAATTCTAATTTATGGAAAAAAATTACTTTGTTCATGAGTCAAGTTATGTCGATGAGGGAGCCGAAATAGGCGAGGGTACAAAGGTCTGGCATTTTACTCATATAATGAGCGGTGCCAAGGTCGGAAAAAAATGCTCGATCGGTCAGAACGTAAACATAGGCGGAAGGGCTGTTATAGGTAACGGAGTCAAAATCCAAAACAATGTTTCCGTTTATGATGATGTCATCATAGAAGATGATGTTTTTTGCGGTCCTTCATGTGTTTTTACAAATGTTATAAACCCCAGAGCCTTTGTTGAGCGTAAGCACGAATACAAGAAAACTATTATAAAAAAAGGAGCTTCAATAGGGGCAAATGCCACTATTGTATGCGGTGTTACTGTCGGTGAATATGCTCTCATAGGTGCCGGTTCTGTAGTTACAAAGGATGTGCCGCCTTACTCCCTTGTATATGGTAACCCTGCTAGGGTACACGGAAAAGTAAATAAAGAAGGGGAGAAGTCATAAGTTTGCCGAAGAATATGTTTTTTGATTATTTTAAGAGATTGAGTAGGACTGATGCTTTTATGCGTCTATCTTTTATAATTTGTGCCTTTTTAATATTTTTCTTATCTTCACAGTCAAAATTGCCGTCTCCTTCCAAGCCCTTTTTCGGCTTGGATAAGATTTTACATATAATAGCTTTCGGTTCCTTTGCTTTCACCCTGACTTTTTGGTTTACCGCCGAGAAATGGATAAATAATATGCAAAAATATGCTTTACTTGTTGTCTGTATTACTGCCTTATACGGTATAAGCGATGAAGTGCATCAGTATTTTGTTCCTAATCGAAGTTCTTCCTTTTATGACTTGTTAGCCGATACTGTCGGTGCTTTTTTAGCTGTGGGGTTAAAGCTTTTACTGATAAAAAAATCTACTTTAAAAAGGAATCATGTATGAAAATTGCCTTAATCGGCTGCGGCCGAATTAGTTTTAAACACATAGAAGCCTTTGTTGCTATGAAGGATAGGGTTGAATTCGTTGCAGCCTGCGATCCTATCTTAGAACGTGCTGAAGAAAAGCGGTTTGAATATAAAAAATCCATTCCAAATGCTGATGTAAAAATTTTTGCGGACTACAAGGAGATGCTTAAAGAATGTAAACCGGATGTAGTAACAATTGCAACCGAATCCGGAAAACATAAGGATATAGCTGTTCACTGTCTTAAAAACGGTACCCATGTTATCTGTGAAAAACCCATGGCTCTTTCAACCTCCGATGCTCAAGAAATGATAGATACGGCTAAGAAAAACAATAAAAAGTTAGCGGTCTGCTTTCAAAACCGTTTTAACGCTCCTGTAGTAAAGACAAGGGATGCCTTGGAAATGGGCCGCTTCGGTAAGATTCTTCACGGTATGATTCAGGTGCGCTGGAACAGGAATGAGGCTTATTATGCTCAAGCTCCTTGGCGGGGAACATGGGAACAGGACGGCGGTACTCTTATGAATCAGTGTACTCATGGTATTGATCTTTTGCAGTGGATGATGGGAGAGGATGCCGTAAGAGTTCAGGCTCAAACAAGGCGTTTTATGCGTCCTATTGAAGCTGAGGACTTCGGCTGTGCCATAGTCGAATTTGCTTCAGGTGCTGTCGGAATAATAGAGGGTACTGCCGATGTTTACCCTAAAAACTTAAATGAAACCTTGAGTCTTTTCGGTACGGAAGGATCGGTAGTAATCGGCGGCCTTGCCGTAAACAAGATGGAAACTTGGAGATTTGCTGATGCCGAAAAGATGGGAGACACTGAGGAACAGGTTTTAAACCCCGATGAAAAAGATCCGCCTACAGTATATGGCTTCGGCCACACAGCTCTTTTTAATGATTTTATTGATGCAATAGAACAAGGTAGAGAGCCTTTAGTTTCAGGCGAAAAGGGTAAAAAAGCCTTAGAAATAATTCTTGCAATTTATAAGTCCCAAAAAACCGGACAGCCTGTAAATCTTCCTTGCGATTTTTCTACCATGGAAATGAAGGGGATTTTCTAGTTAAGTTTAATTTTAGAGTTTCTTTAAAAATTCACTTCTAGTTAAGATGAATAAAAATATTATAGAAAGGCTTAAAACTTTTTTTGACTCAAGACCTGAGATTATCCTCGCAATTATTTATGGTTCATATGCCAGAGGAACTGAAACTGAAACAAGTGATGTGGATATTGCTGCGGCTATGAGTGAAGTTATGAGTCTTGATACTAGATTGAATCTTCAATTGGAGCTTTCAATTCTTTTAAAAAAAGAAATTGATCTGGTGGATATAAATAAAATTAAGGGGTTGATTCATTATAAGGTTTTTACTGAAGGTTTTTGTATAAAAAAGTGCGAAAATGAAGGACAGGCCTTATTTCATAAAAATTTTATGACTGCCTTATATTGGTATGAAGATTATTATCCGCTTTATAAGCGCGGACAAAAATATATTATTGAAAAAGCTTTTACTATTTAATAAAGAAGCGGGTTATAAATGGCGGTCGATAAATTGGCGGAGGTATTGAATGAAAAGGCTTCGACAATGGCTGAAGTTTTTTTAATTCTTTCAGAACGAGGAATAATTGATAAAAATCTAGCATTAAGTCTTGCCAAATCTATAGGTTTTAGAAATATTGCCGTACACGAGTATGATTCTCTTGATATGGATATTGTGTATGCCATTATAACGAAAGATCTAAGTATTTTTTATGATTTTGCAAGGGCTGTGTTAAAAATAATTAATGATTGATTTTGAGGTGAATACATGAATGTTCCATTCTATACTGCAACGAGAGAATATAAAAATCATAAGGGTGAATTCGATTCTGCCTTGTCGGAAGTTTTGGAAGCAGGCGACTTTATTTTGGGAAAGGCCGTTAAAGAGTTTGAAGAAAAAATAACCGCATATACGAAAGCAAAATATGCAATAGGTGTTGCAAACGGAAGCGATGCCCTTGTACTTGCTTCGGATATCTTAGGTTTTAAAGACGGTGCTGAAGTTATTACACCTGTGTTTACATTCTTTGCTTCAAGTTCTTGTATAGCTCGGCTCGGCGGTAAGCCCGTTTTTTGTGATGTGGATGAAGACACCTTTTGTATGGACATGAAGGATGCCGAAAAGCGTATTACACAAAAAACGGTAGGCCTTCTTCCCGTGCATTTATTTTTACAAACTGCCGATATGTCTTCCTGTATGGCCTTGGCAAAAAAGCATAATCTTAAAGTGCTTGAAGATGCGGCTGAAGCTTTCGGTATGAAAGAACTGTATAATGGTTCTTTACATACCGCCGGAACTATAGGCGATATGGGAATTTACTCCTTCTTCCCGACGAAAACTCTCGGAGGCTACGGAGACGGCGGAATTATAATTACAAATAATGAAGAGTATTATCTAAAAGCTAAAAGCCTTCGAGTTCACGGGGCTACGAAAAAATATCATCATGATTATGTAGGTTATAACTCCCGCCTTGACAGTTTGCAGGCTGCGGTCTTAAACGTAAAACTAAAACACATTGATGAAGCAATCGAAAAAAGAGCTGCACACGCTAAGCAATACAGTGAGCTTTTAAAAAATGTACCTCAGGTAAAAATCCCTGTTGTAAAAACCAAGGGAAAAGAGGTTTATTACGTCTTTAATATCTTGGCTGAAAAGCGGGATGCTCTGCAAACCTATCTTACTGAAAAAGGAATCGGTACAACCGTTTATTATCCCAAGTGCTTACATGAACAGGAGTGTTTTAAGTATCTCGGTTATAAAAAAGGCGACTTCCCCGTTGCCGAAAAATTATGTGCTTCAGTTTTGGCTCTTCCTATGTATCCTGAGCTTACGGAAGATGAGATAGGTTATGTTTGCGAGAAAATAGCGGAGTTTTATAAAAGATAGGAAATGGATGTGACTAATCCGATCCGTTGGAAGCAGCGCTTTCAAAATTACCTTATTTTTTTCACTTTGTCGCTTATTCAACGTTGACTCATAAAGCTTTGATAAGACATATTGATGAACAAATCAGGGGCGTAGTGATATGAGTATTGTAGTTTAAGATAATGTATATATTATTGAGTTTAAGCTGAAAAAGAAATACAAGCGAATTTAACTATGTTGCTTTGGAAACTAAATGAAGCGATATAAAGGAATATAGATAGAGTATTTTTTGATCTTATTATTAATTTTACCTAGGAGATTCCGATGAAAAATGAAAATGTTGGCTGGTTTTTTGTATATTTTAAATCAAAGATTGCTGCTAACCAGTTTATGCTTGATGATACATTGGAGGTTGAAAGAAATAATTGTATCTCCAGTAGTTTATTTTTAGCTTATGCTAATTTTATTAAAAAATTTGAAAAGGATCATGTCTATGTTGATCTGCAAGATCGTTTTTGTTTACAAGATGGGGTTGTTTTAAATTATTCAGATAATTTGACTGATAGAGTGACTGTACCTGCATCTAGCCTTTTTTGGACAAGTTTTTATGGTCCTTTTGCTGGACTTCAATTTGATAAAAAAAGTAGGTCAATTTGGGTTTATACAAATCAGACTGGCGAAAAACCTGTGTATTATTTTGATAATAAAGATTTTTTCATGGTTTCTTCAAGTGTGTATATTTTATCAAAAATTTTAAAGAAAAATGGTATAAGATATTCATTAAATGAGCGTACAATGAATTTACTTATTACCTATTACCATACAGTTTTGGATAATACAATTATTTCGGAAGTTAAGCGTTTACGTCCTGGATACTATCTTGTTTTTCAAAATAATGAACTTCAGCTTGAGCAATATAAAGTTTTTAAACATAATATTAATCCTAATATATCTGAAGATGATGCGATTGAGGAAATAGATCGATTATTTATAAGAGCTGTAAATTATGAGTTTAAAAAAGATCAGCAATATGGGTATAAACATTTTGTGACATTAAGCGGCGGACTGGATAGCAGAATGACTTGTATGGTCGCTCATGAGCTAGGTTATTCGGATATACTTGCTTTTCATTTTTCTAATGCAAATTATTTTGAAGAAAGTATAGCACGAAAGATAGCAACTGATTTAGGTATAGGTTATTTATATAGATCTTTAAATGACCATGAGGTGATATATTTATTGTCAGAAATTATAAAATTAAATTATGGAAATGCTGTCTATTCTGGAATAGGAGGAGTGTTTTGGGCATATAAAAATCTATATACTTGTGATTCACCTTATGGATTAGTGCATACAGGCGAAATAGGCGATGCAATTTTAGGGGGATCTTTTTTTAAGTATCCTATTTTAGGTGTTCCGAATGATGAGCGTGTAGAATCTACTATAATTCGACCCATTTTGAATGACTGGTCAATATATGAAAATGATGAACAAAAAGATATGTATGAAAGGGCTTTCTGTGGTTGTATGAGCACTCATCAAATTACTCAGCATTTTACAGAGGAAGTTTCTCCATTTATTGAACCTGATTTTATGGATTTTTGTTTTTCATTACCTATTAGGATGCGTTATAACAGTTATATATATAAAAAATGGATATTAAAAAAGCATTCTTCCGCTGCTGAATATGTTTGGGAAAAGATAGGTAAAAAAATAACAGATGTTAATAGTGTTAAAGTGTATACTCAACGGATGAAAAGATATATAAAAAGTTCTTCATATATGCAATGGCTTGTAAAATTATATATTAAAAATAAAAAACTGAAAGAGGATATGAATCCTTATTCCAAGTGGTATTTGGAAAATAATAGTTTAAAAAAATTTATAGATGAGTATTATATAGGAAACATAATGAAATTGGATGATTATCCTAATATAAAGCATGATTGTGAAAAAGTTTTTTTACAAGGTTCTGGTATGGAGAAACTTTTTGTACTTACTGTATTAGGTATAGTAGATAGCTATTTTTAGTATGCAATTGTATTTATTCATTAAGAAAATTATTTCAAGAGGCGGATTACATATTTTTTTGTCCAGTGCTTGTAATAAACTTTTTTCTTTTTTTTCAGTAGTTATTATTGCACGGGTATTGTCAAAAAACGATTACGGTGTTTACGGATATAGCTATAATTTTCTTGATTTTTTTATATTATTTCAAGGAATAGGTTTAAGTAATGGAATTTTGCAGTTTGCCTCTGAAACAAATGATTTAAAAAAACAGAATATGATAGCTGTTTTTTCATTAAAACTTGGTACTTATTTTAATATAATACTGATAGGGTTCGGTTTTATTTTTAGCGTTGTTTTTAATTTTAAGATTCCTAATGCTAATCATATATTTCGATATATAGTAGGACTGTTACCCTTAAGCTATGTTATAGCATGGGGAAGTTCATACTTGAGATCAAAAGATTTGAATAAGTCTTTTGCATTGCTATCAAATTCTTCTTCATTTTTCTTAGTTTCGTTTTCAATAGCTGGTGCTTATTATTTTGGTCTATATGGTTATATTTTTGGGAAATATTTAGGTTATATTAGTTCTATTATTTTATTATTTTTTCTTTTGAAAAATGATATTTGGATGATATTAAGGCAGCGTTTCAAATGGTTTGAAGAGGCTAATAGTATATTAAAATATTCAGTATTATGTATGCTGACTAATACTGTAAGTCATTCATTGTATTTAGTTGATGTGTTTGTTATTGGTCTTATTTGTCCAGATGCTTCAATTTTAGCTGATTACAAAATAGCAGCACAGATTCCGTTTTCCTTATATTTTGTTCCACTCAGTATTATTACATTTATTTATCCATATTTTGCTAGAAATAGGTTGAATTTTATTTGGTTAAAAACTAACACTATTAAATTATTGCTAGGTAATTTTTTATTGAATTTAATTATTGGCTTGATATTAATATTCTTTGCAGAAAAAATTATTGTTATCGTGTACACCGAAAAATATCTAACAATACTGCCAATTTTTAAAGTACTAATTTTATCGTATATTGTTTCATCAACTTTAAGAGTGCCTATTGGAAATTTGTTATCTATGCTTCGATATGTGAAGTATAATCTTATAAGCTCTATTTGTATTGGATTTTTAAATATTCTATTGAATTATTATTTTATAAAATTTTGGAGTTCACTTGGTGCGGCTTTTTCTACCCTGTTAACTGTTTTGATTTCCGGTTTGATGGATATGTGTATGTACTTATTTGTTCTTAATCGATTAAAGAAAACCGTTGTCTAAATGAATTCACTTTGACGTAAGAGTAATTTGTTATATTGTGAGGTGTAATTTATGGATGAGAATGAACGTTTGATTTGGTTTAATGGTGCAATTGTTAAGCTTTCTGATGCCAGAATTAGCGTTTTGTCTCCAATGGCACAATTTGGAGCCAATGTGTTTGAAGGTATAAGATGTTATTGGAGTGGTAATGAGTCGCAATTGTATGCATTTCGACTGCAAGCACATTATAATCGTCTTTTGAATTCAATTAAACTGTTTCGTATGGATTTTGATCATGATGAAACTTTTTTTAAGAATGCTTTGATTGATGTTGTTAAAGCTAATATGTATAAGGAAGATATTGCTGTCAGACAAACGGTTTTTATTGACGGCGATTCAGGGACATGGAGTTCAACCGGGCCTGTGAATATGTTTATATCCCCAATTCCAAAACAAAGAAAGACTATTCCATTAAATGACGGTATTAGGTGTCACATAAGTTCATGGTTACGTATAAATGATAATACCCTATCTCCAAGGATGAAGTGCGGTGCGAATTATATTAATAGCCGACTTGCACAGCAAGAAGCTTTATTGTGTGGCTATGATTCTGCTTTATTTTTAAATAACTTGGGATTTATTGCAGAAGGCCCTGGGTCTTGTATTTTTATAGTAAAAAATGGAGTGTTGATAACTCCAAGCCTTACTGATTCTATTCTAGAAAGTATTACTCGTGATACAATTATTAAGCTTGCAGAAAAAGAATTACATCTTACAGTCCAGGAGCGGAGTATTACAAGGACAGAACTGTATACATGTGATGAAGCCTTTTTATGCGGTTCAGCAGCAGAGGTCAGTCCTATATTGGAAGTAGATGGAATGATTATTGGTGATGGACAAGTAGGCTTACTGACTAAAAAACTGCATTCAATATATTTGAAGGTCGTTTCGGGTGAGTATATAAACTATAAAAATTGGCTTACACCTATATACTCATTATGAATATATTAATTATTACAAATCCAGATTCTTTTGTCATACCAAAATACATTGATGAAGTATTATTGTATCTAAGTAAGGATGTAAATATTTCTATAATATCTCTTTATCCTATTCTACATAATATAAATCAAGATTATTATGGAACTAATAGCATTGCTGTTATTGATTCTTGTACAAATAATAAAATTTTAAATTATTTTTCTAATGTTAGAATTATAAATGTATTTATACGATGGGCAATTTTATATGGACGAGTAAAAAAAATAAAAAAAGCTGATTTAATTTGTGTCCATTATGTTGACTTCTTATCCGCTGTTTTTGCATGTCTTATAAAACGAAGATCTAAGTTGATTTTTGTATATTGGGGTAGTGATTTACTACGTGCTTCTAAAAAAATACTATTTTTAATAAAGCCGTTTCTTAAGTTTGCTGATTATATTATTTTTTTAACTAATAGTCTTTTTAAAAAATATTCTCTAGAATATGGGATGCCTAGGTATAATTATGATATTATAGATTTTGGTATTTCAGCATTGTCAAACATAAAATATATAAAACTAAGTAATGATTATAAAGAGAAAGTCAAGTCTTTTTTTCAATTTCCTTTGAATAAATTATGTGTAGCTATAGGTTATAATGGTATTCCACAGCAACAGCATGATTCTGTTGTTAATTGTCTTATGTCTTTACCCGATGATATTAAGAAAAGATTACATCTTGTTTTTCATTTTTTTAATAACCAAGATAAAACGGATTATGCAAATAAGTTAATAGTTTTATTGAAAAAGAGTCAAATCTCTTATTCTTTTCTTATAGACTTTTTTGATGTAGAAACTACTGCAAAGTTAAGATCTTCTATTGATATTTTTATCAACTCACAAACTACGGATGCTCTTTCCGCTTCACTTGTAGAATATTTATATGCCGGAGCTATAGTATTAAATCCTGTATGGCTAGACTATCCTGAACTTGAAAAAAATAATATATTTTATATTGCATATAATAAATTTGAAGATATAAATAATATATTTCCCCGTATCTTTGAAGATTATTCTCTATATTATAACTATGCAAAAAATAATGCCGATCCTATTTATTCTATGTATTCATGGGAAAGTTTGCGAAAAAAATGGCTGGAAGTTTTAAACGGAGTTTGTGATGATTGATAAATCAAATTTAGTACGGATAATGATAATTGGTGCAGGTCAAGCCGGAAAAGAGTTGTTAGATGACATACATAGAAATTATCCTGTGTTTAATGTATTATGTATAATTGATGATGATCCTATGCTCCTTGGTAAGGAAATAAATGGAGTAAAGATTGTTGGTAATCGAGATGATATTTTAAAATACTCAAATAAATTTTCGATAGACCAGATAGTTTTTGCTATTCCATCAGCATCTCCTGATACTCGAAAAAGTATCTTAGATATTTGTAAAAAAACAAAGTGTAAACTAAGGTCTTTGCCGTCTCGTAAAGAGTTTATTGATCCGGATATTTCGGTTAGGTTAATTAGAGATATCAATTTAAATGATCTATTAGGTCGGCCTCCTATTAATATTGAAAGTGTTTGTGTTGATTATTTAAATAATAAAGTTATTCTAGTAACAGGTGGGGGGGGATCTATCGGCAGTGAGTTGTGTAGACAGATTGCAAGTGCTGATCCTAAATTGTTGATTATTTTTGACATATATGAAAATACTGCATATGATATTGAACAAGAGTTAAAATTTAAATATCCTAACCTAAATCTTGTCGTTTTAATAGGCTCGGTTAGAGATCAAAATCGTGTAAACTATATATTTGAAACATACCAACCTGAGATTGTATATCATGCTGCTGCCCATAAACATGTGCCTCTTATGGAGACTAGTGCACATGAAGCAATAAAAAATAATGTGGGTGGAACTTATAATCTTGCTTTGGCTGCTGATAGGTATAAGTGTAAAAATTTTGTATTAATTTCCACTGATAAGGCTGTACGTCCTACCAATATTATGGGAGCATCGAAAAGGCTATGTGAGCTAATTATACAGTGGATGGCTGGTAAAAGTAGAACAAATTATGCTGCTGTTAGGTTTGGTAATGTTTTGGGCAGTAATGGAAGTGTTATTCCATTATTTAAAAAACAAATTGAAGCGGGAGGTCCTGTAACAATTACGCATAAAGATATTATACGTTTTTTTATGACTATTGAAGAAGCGGTTTCATTGGTTTTACAAGCAGGTGCCTTTGCTAAAGGAGGGGAAATTTTTGTTTTGAATATGGGTGAGCCCGTAAAAATATATGATATGGCTTTAAATTTAATTCGTCTATCTGGATATGTTCCGAATGTTGATATTGAAATTGTTGAAACAGGATTGCGACCCGGTGAAAAACTATATGAAGAACTATTAACGGATGAAGAAGGTTTGAATAATACTCTTAATAATAAAATCTTTATAGCTAAACCCTTTAATAATAACTCAATTGATTTTTTGAATAGGATTGAAAACTTGATTGAGCTTGCTCATAATGAAAGCTCTCATATTATCTCAAAAGTAAAAGAAATGGTGCCCGAGTATAATCCTGAGATTAGGGAGGCAGTATGTCATTAAAATTTATGTATATTACCAATGATCCTTTTACTGCACGTGTGTGTGAAAGAGCCGGTGTTGATCGAGTTTGGATTGATTTAGAGTATAAAGGGAAAGAAGAAAGACAAAAAAATAAGGATACCGTAAAATCTTTTCATTCTATATCTGATATTTCCATAATAAAAAATGAGTTGAAAAAATCTCAGCTTTTAGTTCGTGTAAATCCTTATGATAAGGATTCAAAGTTAGAGATTGATGGCGTTATAGATGCCGGTGCTGATATTATAATGTTGCCTATGGCTAAAACATACATCGATTGCCTTAATTTTGTTAATGATGTAAATGGCAGGGTGAAAACTATATTATTGTTGGAGACAAAATCTATTGAGCAATTCCTTGGTAAGATTTTAAATGATAATTTATTTGATGAAATTCATATAGGCTTAAATGACTTGTCTTTATCTTATGGGTTAAATTTTATGTTTCAATTAATTAGTAATGGAGTTGTTGAGCGTATTTGTAATCAGATTCGTCCATATGGAGTTCCATATGGGTTTGGTGGTATCGGAAGACTCGGACAGGGAATAATTCCATCTGAGTATATAATACCTGAGCATTATCGACTGGGTTCTACTCGTGCGATTCTTTCACGAAGTTTTTTTCATCTTGGTGATGTGATTAGGGATAGGTCTATTGTAGAATGTAAATTTATCGAAAAAATACAAGAGATTAGAAGTTTTGAAGCTAAAGTTTCTTCTTTTTCTGATGAAGAATTTACAAAAAATTTTTGTTTTGTCAAAAGCAAGATAGATACAATGTTTGGAGAAAATAAAAGTGATAACATATGATTTATTAAAAAAGTTGAATTTGCAGTATGGAGATTCATTCTATATATTGGATATTAATGAAGTTAAAAACAATTTTAACTTGTTTTTAACTGCGTTTTTGAATAAATATGAGAATACCCATATTGCTTACTCATATAAAACAAACTATATTCCTCATATTTGTAAAGCTATTCATATGCTGGGCGGTAGGGCTGAAGTTGTCTCTGAGATGGAATATGAAATGGCGAAAAGAAATAATGTCTCTGATGCGGATATTTTTTATAATGGCCCATATAAAAAGTTTGACTATCTTCATAAAATGATAGTTGGAGGTGTACATGTTAATCTTGATAGCTATGAAGAATTTAATTATGTAAGCAAAATAGCTTCTGAATATGGTAAACCTTATTCTATAGGATTAAGATGTAACTTTGATATTGGTTTGGATAGAGTATCTCGGTTTGGATTTGACGTAGAGGATGAATCTTTTTTTATTATGCTTGAAAAAATAGAAAATCATCCTAATATTAAACTTACTGGTTTACATTCGCATTTTCCTGAAAGAAGATTGTTTGCTTTTGTTAATCGTGCAGATAAGATGAAAGCTTTGTTGTTAAAGTTAAAGAGAGCAGGCTTTTTAAAAGATTTGGAGTATGTAAGTTTCGGCGGCGGATTTTATGGGAAAAAAACGGAAAGTCTGGATTTTTTATCAGATGTAGATTTTCCATCATTTTCAGATTATGCTGAGCCAATATGCAGTACAATGAACATAGTTTTTGATAATATTGTTAATAAGCCTGAATTAATATTGGAACCCGGTACAGCAATAGTTGCTGACACTATGTCTTTTTTTACTAAGGTTATTTCCATAAAAACTGTTCGCGGTAAAAACTATGCAACTCTTTCCGGGTCTACTTATAATATCAATCCGTCTGTTAAAAATATCAATCGTCCTATAAACGTGTATTCGGCACAACAAGAAATAGGAGAAAAAAAAGAGTATGATTTTGTAGGGTATACTTGCATTGAAGATGATGTATTGTATAGAAAATTTTATGGGAATCTAGACGTAAATGATTATGTTCTCTTTAATAATGTCGGTTCATATAGTGTTGTTTTTAAACCTCCATTTATTTTACCAAATGTGCCCATTATTATGATTGATAATGATAAGGTAACTGAGATTAAACGGCAGGAATCTTTGGAAGATATTCTGATAAGTTATAACTAATTTTGAATTTTTATGAATTTATGGGTGCGTAGTATGAAGTACTGTCGAACAATTATTTTTATTTTGCGGAATATTTTTAGTTGTTTAAAACTCAAAAAGATAAAAAGGGCAACAGTGAGTGAAAATATTATGATACTTCCTATGACTCGTAACTATTTACATGATGTATCTTATATATACTCTAAACTTTCTAATGGACATACGCTGTCGCGGAGAAATAAAATTCTTTTTTTCTTATGCGGTAGTAAATTGGTATTTATATTGTATGATAAATTTGAACAAAAAATTATCGGTACCGAGTTTTATTACTTTAACAAGAAAGATATACAAGAATCTACTATTCATCAAGGATTTCGAGGGATTTTACCTGAGTTTCAAGGGAAAGGATTGGGAACTGCGTTAACGCAATATGCTTATGATATTTTTTCAAAAACATCGCTGAAAGGTATGTCATCTCGTGTTTCATGTAATAATTTCTCCTCATTGATTTCTAATAGGAATATAGGTTTTGAACCTATCGAAAAGTATTTTGATTCCGCAATGAATGAGGATAGGTATTATATGATTTGCTTTTTTTAAAACTAAGGAAATATAAATGTCTGAAATATATAAGATAGGATTTTATGATAACTATCCGTTGGCTTTGGATGGGTGGCTTAAATGGAATGAAGATAAGTGGAATATAAAAGCTGAACGAGTCTTGTATACAAAAAATGGAAAAGAATATCCCAGACTTGAGGGAGTTTTGTATACTAATAAAAAAGGACAGGTTCTTATGCCTCCTCGCAATCCTTATTTACCTTTTCAATTTTCAGACTCCACAAATAAAAATGATAGGTTATATGTAGATTATCAAGATGTTATGAATTTATTTGTTGATGATTTACTTAATAGAGGTTTGTGTGGAACTATTGCTCTTCCCCCCGGCTTCACAGATGCTCGCCCTTTTCAGTGGAGTGATTTTATTGTTGAACCTAGATATACTTTTTTTCAATATTTTTCGCTTAATTATAACGTATCTCCTAAAATCACAAATAAAATTAATAAGGCTATTCGGTTAGAATATTTTGTTGAATGTTCAACTGATTGGAGTGCTATTGTTGATTGTTTGTTAGGTACCGAAGTTATAAAAGGATTTTCACATAATACATCAGTGCAAGATTTAAAAAAATGTGCAGATTTACTGGGTAATGATGTTTTTAGAGGATATTTGGTAAAAGATAAAGATGGAAAACCTGTTTCCGGTGGTTTAAGATTAGTACTGAAAGACGGTATTACAATAGATTGGTCTCAGGGTGCTATTCGTGATCATTTAAAAAATGGTGTTAATCAACTTATTTATGATTTTGTTTTACAAGATTCCAAAAAAGCTGGTGCAATAGGATTTGATTGGGTTGGTGCTAATATAGCCCCTGTAGCTCTTGCAAAATCTGCATGGGGTATGCCTTTGGTACCTTATCTTTGTATACGTCCTAAAAATTTACGTTATCTGGGAAGTGTTTGTAAATCATATTTAAAGTCAAAATTTTTAGGAAACTAGGGTCGATAATGTTAAAAATAAAAATACCTAATTTTTGTACTTCCGAAATTGAATATACCTGCTACGTTGTGTTTACCGAATGGCTCGAGGTTGAATACGAACTCACACATTCGGAATATAAGTATATTTTAATTTCTTATGCAGAAAAACAAATTAAGCTGAATACTGATTTTTTTATAAAGGCTTCATCCGATTGGCTTGGTGAGACTTCAATGCCGATCTTTCCTCTAAAACGGTATGATCTAAGTGAGCTAAAAAACACTTTCTCAAATGAACTTCATATTTGCGAAACTGAGTTCCCTGTTTTATATGGTATTCCGGAAATCAAATTTACTGAAAATACTATCGACTGCGGAGTAGATATCTTAGGCTGTATTTTCTTTATGCTTTCCCGCTATGAAGAAATTGTTGTAAAAGAAAGAGATGAACATAACCGCTTTTCTGCAAAATCTTCAATAGCATACAAAGAAGAATTTTTATTTCGCCCAATTGCAAACGAATATTTGGAACTGCTATATGCCTTGCTTAAAACTTTATGGCCTAATCTTAAAAGAAAAGAACGGCAGTTTAGAATATCTCCTACTCATGATGTAGATGTTCCTTTTTTATATTTAAATGCTCCGATTTCACGTATAATAAAATGTATGGGTGGGGATATTCTAAAAAGGATGTCTCCTAAAGTCGCTTTAAGCACTTATAAAAATTGGAAAAAAATAAAAGCGGGAGATAGTAAAGCTGATCCTGCCTATACCTTTGATTTTATTATGTCAGAAAGCGAAAAGCGTAATCTAAAAAGTGCGTTTTATTTTTTACCCTCAAGCAGCCCTGAAATGCAAATTAAGTATCCTGTAACAATCTCTGAAATGAAAACTCTGTTAGAAGATATTGATAAACGAGGGCATGAAATAGGGATACACGGTTTTTATGGAACTTACTTAAATAAAAAAGCCTTTAGTGATGATGTTGTTTTGTTACAAAACACTTGTTCCTCTCTTGGAGTTAAGCAAAAAATACTGGGCGGTAGACAGCATTATTTGCAATGGCAAAATCCTGATACTTTTAATGTTTGGGAAAGTGCAGGCATGGAATATGATTCAACTTTAAGTTTTGCAGATATGCCCGGCTTCCGTTGCGGTACTTGTTACGAATATTCGGTTTATGATTGTATCGAACGTAAAAAGCTCAAGCTTAAAGAGAAGCCTCTTATTGCAATGGAGTGTTCAATTATTGCCGAGCGGTATATGAATTTAGGTTTAACTGACCAAGCTCTAGAGGTGTTTAAACAATTAAAAGATAAGTGTAGGTTTTATAAGGGTAATTTTGTTCTGTTATTTCATAACACGGAATTGGTAACTGATAAACAAAAAGAATTTTATAAAACAGTTTTGGATTTTTAATTTTATGAAGGTATTAGTTTATGCATATACTAACCATCATCGGTGCCAGGCCTCAATTTATTAAAGCTGCGGTTTTAAGCCGATATATCAAAGATAATCCTCACTTGGGTATAAAAGAAACACTTGTTCATACAGGTCAGCATTATGACCAAAACATGAGTGATATTTTTTTTACAGAAATGGATATTCCTCATCCAGATTATAATTTACAAATAGGATCCGGTTCTCATGGGAAAATGACTGGACTCATGCTCGAAAAAATTGAAGAACTTTTATTAAATTTAAAGCCTGATCTTGTGCTTGTATATGGTGATACTAATTCTACCTTAGCCGGTGCTTTAGCTGCAAGTAAGCTCCATATTCCTGTAGCCCATGTTGAAGCAGGTTTGCGTTCTTTTATGATGGCAATGCCCGAAGAACAAAACCGCCGTCTTACCGACCATCTTTCAACTTGGCTTTTTTGTCCGACAGATACGGCGGTAGAAAATTTAAAAAATGAAGGAATTGTTTCCTCTACAGGAAAACCTTCTGCTGATAATAAATTTGTATGTAAAACGGGTGATATCATGTATGATGCCTCCCTTTATTATCGTAAAAAAGCTGTTAAAACGGATGTGCCTGATGATTTTATTTTGCTGACGATTCATAGGGCTGAAAATACGGATGATTCGGCACGATTAAAAAATATTGTAAGTGCTATCAACGCTGTTTCTGAAAAGAATTTTATTTTTCCTGTGCATCCGCGAACAAAAAAAATACTTACGGAACAAGGTTTGCAATTTTCTTCTCATGTTAGGCTTATTGAGCCTATTGGTTATTTGGAAATGCTTAAGTATGAAGAATCTTGCTCCGCCGTGCTTACCGATTCAGGCGGAGTACAAAAAGAAGCATTTTTCTTTAAAAAGCCCTGTATCACAATGCGGGACAGCACAGAGTGGGTTGAACTGGTTGACTCAGGTTGGAATACCCTTACAGGTGCGGATACAGAGAAGATAATATTTGCTCTTAAAAATATTAAAGTTCCAAAGCAATATCCCGAACTTTATGGTAATGGGGAAACAGCTGAGAACATAGCGGCAGTTTTGAGGAATTGAGGCATAATTATGTCGGATGAAAAAATAATAGAACAAATAATAAAAGACTGCTTTTGGGATATGGATTTTAGCGTTAATGAAGTCTCTAATATAATTTACGGTAATGACTTCAGAGCAAAAAACTTTTTATTTGATAAAGTTTTATTAAACAGTACAAAGCTCTTTGCAAGCTTAAAAATATTTTACAGAGAAGACTTGGAAAAACTGATAGAGGGTTATAAACTTCCGGTTTTTAATAAAAATATTGCAAAAAGACGTTTAAATTTAGTAGAGGCTTATTTTCTTGATAAGCCTTTAACAATTGAGGAGTTAAGTTGGACAGTATAGATTATCAGGAACTGTATAGACTTCAAGATAAAGTTTTACAAGTTGTTTTTAAAGCAGAAAGAGAATTTTATTTAACTGGCGGAACTTGTTTAAGCAGATTTTATTTTGAAAAAAGATATTCTGATGATTTGATTATTCGTTTAAAAACCTTTCCAAGGTCTTTATTAAAGCATATCAAGTTAATTATAGCTCTTTTTTACATGATTTTGATGAAACATATACAAAAATTATAGATGAAATTGTCCGGAATGTATAAACTTATTTCAACAGTTTATACTAAACATAGATGTAATAATGAACTAAGGAGTTCAGTATGTCAAATTTTGAAACAATTATGAAAAAAATTGAAGATAACACCGAAGTGGTCGGTGTTATTGGTTTAGGTTATGTAGGCTTACCCCTTGCTGTTTCTTTTGCAAGAAAAGGCGTGCAAGTCCTCGGCTTTGAAAAAAAGTGTAGGGAAGGCTGATATGGTGAATAATGGTAAAAACTATATAGGTGATGTAAAAGATGAAGATTTACTAAAAGTTGTAAAGGAGACGAAAAAACTTTGTGCAACCACGGATTTTTCCCGTATAAATGAATGTGATGCTGCAATTATATGTGTTCCTACTCCCTTGGATCACTTTAAAAAACCCGATATGAAATTTATTGAGCAGTCCTGTATCGATATAGGCAAGTACATGAAATCTGGAACCTTTATTTCCCTTGAAAGTACCACCTATCCTACAACTACCGAAGACTTTATGAAACCGATTATCGAAAAGGAATCCGGTTTAAAAGAGGGCTCAGACTTCTGGCTTTGTTTTAGTCCCGAGCGGGTTGATCCGGGAAACAAGGATTATAAAACCGACAATACTCCTAAGGTTGTAGGGGCTTTAGGTGAAGATGCTCAAAAAATTGCTGTGGCATTGTACAGTAAGGCTATTCAGCATTTGTATCCTGTGTCAAGTCCCCGTGTTGCAGAGATGGTAAAGATCTTAGAGAACACTTATCGTCTAATCAATATTTCTCTTATCAATGAGCTTGCTCTTCTTGCAGGAAAGATGGATATAAATATTTGGGAAGTAATAGATGCAGCAAAGTCTAAACCCTACGGTTTTCAGGCCTTTTATCCCGGTCCCGGCATCGGAGGACACTGTATACCTCTCGATCCATTCTATCTGGAACACATTGCAAAAGGTTTTAATTTTGATTTGACAATGATAAACACGGCAGGAAACATCAATAATCAAATGCCGCATAAGATGATGAATAAGATTATGTATGCACTTAACCGTAAACAAAAATCAATGAACGGTTCTACAATACTGTTTTTAGGGGTTGCTTATAAACCGGATATTGATGATCCTAGGGAAAGTCCTGCTTTACTCGTTATGGAAGAATGTGCAAAAAAGAGGGCTAATGTTATCTACCATGACCCCTATATAAAAGAATGTATTGATGATAACGGTAAAAAATGGATTGGAACGGAGTTAAACGATGAGCTTTTACAAAAGGCTGACTGCGTGGTGTTTACTACAAACCATAGTTGCTTTGATGTGGATCACATTGTAGAAAAATCAAGTTTGGTAGTTGATTTGCGGAATGCAGTAAAAACTGTGCATATTGAAAGTGATAAGGTGTTTAAGTTATAAAATATGAAAAAGGGATTATATATTGTAAATTTAGGGTATAAGATTACTGATGAGAAAAGAAATACAGATGGGGTTATAAAAAAAATACTGGGTCAAGTAAATTCTTTTAACAAACTAGGTTTTAATGTTGAATTATTAAATGTTGCCGAAAAAAAGAATAATTATATATGCAAATTTTTTTATAGTTGGTTTAATAAAAAGCAGTATATATCCAAAAACTATGATTTTCTTAAAGATGTCGATTTTGTATATATTAGACATTTCTCGCCCATAAATAGAGGCTGTATTGGGTTGTTGTCATATCTTAAAAAGAATAACTGTAAAATTATTTATGAGGTGCCTACTTATCCTTATGATAAAGAACATGCCGGTTTTAAAGGTTTTATATTTTTATTGATCGATAAGTTTTTCAGAAAATTTTTAAATAGATATGTTGATTATATTGCGACATACTCTGATGATAATAGCATTTTCAATATACCTACTATTAAAATTACCAACGGCATTGATTGTTTAAGCATACCCACTATAAATAATTCTTGTAGTACAGAAGATATAAATCTTATTGCTGTAGCACAATTTAGTAAATGGCATGGTTATGACAGATTAATTGAAGGATTGAATAACTATTATGAGTGTAAGCCATCACGAAAAGTGTTTATAAATTTTGTAGGAGCTGGTCCGGAATTGGAAACATACAAGAAAAAAGTTATTAATTATAACTTGAGTAGCTACATTGTGTTTCATGGATTATTATCAGGTCAAAAACTAAATATGGTATTTGATAGATCGAATATGGCTGTTTGTTCATTAGGGTGTCATCGTATAGGTATTTATAAAGGTTCGTTTTTAAAAAGCCGTGAGTATATGGCTCGTGGGTTACCTATGATTTCATCAACGAAAATTGATGTTTTGGATGCTGGATTTCCTTATATTTATTATGTACCTGAAGATGAATCTGCCATTAATATTAATTCCCTTATCAATTTTTATAACAAATTAAAAGAATTAGAAAGTCGTGCAAATCAAATTAGTAATATAAGACGATTTGCTGAAGATAGTTGTGATATGACTGTAGTGATGAAGCCTGTTGTAAATGTGATTTCTGAGCTTCTACAAGATAATTTTATAAATTAAAGGTTGTGGAAATGAATGATATTTTATTATCAGTTATTATTCCAAGTTATAATGCTGAAAGATTTATAGAGAATTTGCTTAATAATCTTGTTTTTCAGTGTAAAGAAAATTCGGAATGTGAAGTTATTGTGGTAAATGATGGATCAAAGGATAAAACAAAAGAGATTGTTGAAAAATTTACTAATTGTTATTCATTTATCAAATTAATAAATCAAGAAAATAAGGGCGAATCGGGTGCAAGAAATACAGGCATTGATAACTCGCTCGGTAAATATTTATACTTCCTTGATTGTGATGATAACATTGAAAACGGGACAATTGAATATTATATTAACTGTATCAAGCAAAGTAATGGTATTGATGTATTTGCATTTGCATATAGAACTTTTTATAAAGGTAAAAAAAAGAAAAATTATATAAATACTCGCTATGATTACCATATTTTTGATAAAGGTTATGATTTTTTTTCTAAGTTTTTATCTAAAAAGATAGATTGTCATATTTGTTCCGTTTTAGTGTCTAAGTGTTTACTTACCATGAATTCATTATATTTTGTTGAAGGAATGAAGATAGGTGCAGATCTCAATTTTTTGCTTCGCGTATTTAAAGAATCAAAAAAAGTAATATATAGTTCGAGATACTGTTTTAAATATCAGATTAGAGATGATTCGATAATGCAAGGCTATAAAACTTACACTATGGCTCAGTATAATTCTCTTCAAAATTTTAAGACAATTCTTTTATCTGCTCCTTATCAGACAAAAGAATTGCATAAATATTCCAATTTTTGGATTGAAAATATATTGTTGTACAATATTTTTTATTATTTGCGTTCAAATGTTAAAGACATGGATATTACAAATAAATTAATTGGCGAATGTGGTCTCTTACGCCGCCCTATTTCAAGTGGAAAGTTTAGAATTGCTGTTGTAATATATATTACTAAATTTCTGCCAATTAAATTTTTATTAAAGTTATTAAAATAGAAAGATGTTTTATTTATATTTTATTTTAGTCGTTTTATTTATTTATGTATTCTCAAAGTTAGATAAATTAATGTTTAAAGTTTTGATATTTATTTTTATGACATTAATTGTTGTTATTGCAGGTTTACGCTATGAGATTGGAACGGACTATCCGACATATCGAACCATATATGATAATCTGTCGGTTGATACTTATCAACATATTGAACCCGGATATAGATTGATAAATTTGTTTTTTAAATATGTTGGGCTTTCTTATGCATTTACTGTATTTATTTTTTCGTTTATTGTTAATTTGCTTTTTTATAGATTTATTAAGAAGTATAGTAGTTCCGTATTTTTATCTTTATTGTTATATGTGTTATTAAATTATTACTTTATAGCCTTTAATGCTGTTAGGCAAATGATAGCAATATCCATATTTTTACAGGCGATTCCTAGTATTGAAAATAAAAAATACCTTAGATTTATACTTATAACTTTATTTGCAGCTAGTTTTCATTATACAGCACTTATAGGTTTAATATATGTTATGTTTAAAGTAAAGTGTTCGGGTATTTTTTTTGTTTTTTGGTTTATTTCTTTAGTCTTTATTTTTGTTCCAATACAGGCTGTAGTGCTTAAATTGTTACCGGCATCTTTTAAATATTCAGTATACTTATCAACTTCTTTTTTTACTGAAAGTTCTAGTTTAGCTGTTTTAAAATCCGTTGTTCCAAATTTAATTGTCCTCTTTTTATTTTTTTATTTATCTTATTTTCAACAAAAAGAACATAGATTTTGGTTAAATGTATTTATATTTTCTGTTGCCGGTATCAATGTTACTCATGGAGTGAATGTTTTGATAAGATTAAACTATATTTTTTTAGTTAGTGAAATTATTTTTTATCCATTATGTATTTCAAAATTTGATCGTAAAGAAAGAAGTCTGGTTGCGTATGTTTTTTTAACATATTTTATTTTATTTTATATATTGACGGTACTTATTCAAGGTGCCCAAGGTGTAGTACCATATCGTTCAATTCTTTTTTTATAAATTTTTATTTTTATATATTTTTGGGAATTAAATGTCTTTATCTGTTTTAATGTCCGTTTACTATAAAGAAAAGCCTCTTTACCTTGATGAATGTTTTAGGAGCTTACTTGAACAAAGTAGACAGGCAGATGCAATCATTTGCCTAAAAGATGGAAATCTTACATCTGAATTGCATTTGGTATTGGGTAAGTGGCTAAAAATATTGCCATTGAAAGTAGTGGGTTGTGAAAATAATTCTTGACTGGTTTATGCTGTGAATGACGGATTAACGTTTTGCACAGGAGAGCTAATAGCCAGAATAGGTACTAATTATATAGTAGTATGAAAATTATGAAAATCGACGGATATTTGTGTAGGGTGTGGTATGTCTAAAAGTGTGTATAAAAATGAAATATTTCTCTATTTTGGCTAATTATTACAAGTAATTTGACTCAATTATATCTGATTATATGAAATTCCTGTCTGAGAATGAACATCGGACAGATACTGTTGAAGAATTTAAAGTATAGTGATATTGTTACTTTTGTAAAAGAGTTTTTAAATTATGGAATATATTGATGGTTTGGTATCTATAATAATGCCTGTTCACAATTCTGGTAAGACTATTTCAGAGTCGATTGATTCTGTGTTAGCTCAGACGTATAGAGATTGGGAACTTTTAATTGTTAATGATTGTTCAACTGATAATTCCGTTTCTATTATAGATAGTTATGTTCGAAAAGACTCTCGTATAAAACTGTTTCATACTGACATCTCGTTTGGAAAGCCTTTTTATCCGCGTAACCTTGCGTTAAAAAATGCAAACGGAAGATTCATTGCTTTTTTAGATAGTGATGATGTATGGCTCCCCTTAAAGCTTGAAAAACAAATTCCTTTATTTGAAGATAGAAATGTAGCTATTGTTTTTTCAAATTATGTAAAATTTGATACTAGTTCCAATAATAATTTTAATCGGAAGGTAATTACAGCAAATAAGCTTACTTATGAGAGTGCTCTGTATGGTAATCAAATAGGTAACCTGACAGGTATATATGATGTTTCAAAAGTTGGAAAAGTAGAATTTTTGAATGAGGGGCATGAAGATTACATTTTATGGTTGATGATATTAAGAAAGGGATTTATTGCAAAGAATACAAATTCAGTAGAAGCAAAATATAGAGTTTCATCCGCTTCCGTATCTTCTGACAAAGGAAGATCATCCAGATGGACATGGCATATTTACAGACGAATTCTAAAATTGAATTTTTTTAGCTCTTTATATTATTATGCAATATATGCTGTAAGAGGTATATCTAAATACTTAAAATAACATAAAGGAAAATATCAATGCACATAGCAATAATAGGCGGTTCCGGTTTTATAGGAACAAGATTAACAAAAAGACTTATCTCATCAGGACATAAAATTAAAATCCTCGATAAGCAGGACAGCAAGTATTATCCCGAATTAAGAACCTTTGCCGATGTAAGGGATGAGGCTTCTTTAAAAAAAGAGTTATGCTCAGATGTTGATTGCGTTATCAATTTAGCTGCCGAGCATAGGGATGATGTCGAACCAAAAAGTCTGTATGATGAGGTAAATGTTGACGGTGCAGAAAATGTATGCAAGGTTTGCTCTGAGTTGGGGATCAAAAAAATTATTTTTACAAGTTCTGTTGCCGTTTATGGTTTTGCACCTCTTAACACAAATGAAACAGGTGAAATAAATTATTTTAACGATTACGGCAGAACCAAGTGGCTTGCCGAAGGAAAATACCGTGAGTGGCTTGCAAAGGATAAAGAAAATTCTCTTACAATAATTCGTCCTACAGTTGTCTTTGGAGAGCAAAATAGGGGAAATGTTTATAATCTTTTAAGGCAAATCAGTTCAGGCTTTTTCCCCTTTGTCGGTAATGGAAAGAATAAAAAATCTATGGCCTATGTCGAAAATGTTGCCGCCTTTATCGAGTTTTGTTTAAATAACGGAACAGGGGAACACTTATTTAATTATATAGATAAACCCGATTTCGATATGAACTCTCTTACAAAAGAGGTTTATAAAATCCTTGGTAAACAGGAACATAAAATTTTCCACTGGCCTTATTGGTTGGGCTATTTCGGCGGGCTTTGCTTTGATTTGCTTGCTAAGATAACGGGGAAAAAGCTCGCAATCAGTTCAATCCGTGTAAAAAAATTCTGTGCCGATACTCTTTTTGATTCTGTAAATATTTTAAAAACCGGGTTTAAGCCTCCTGTAAGCTTAAAAGAAGGCTTATACAATACCATCAAATACGAATTCATAGACAGGATAGACGATCATGTTTTCCATACTGAATAAACTACCCTTGTCCAATCTAAAAAAATATTGTAAAATAGACCTATGAGTGATTTAATACAACCAAAAGTTTTAAAGGGATTTAGGGATTTTCTTCCTGCGGATGAGATTGAAAGAGCTCTTCTTATGGAAAGGCTGGTAAAGGTTTTTAGGGACTACGGCTTTGTGCCCATCGATACTCCGGCTTTGGAATATTCCGAGATTCTGTTGAGAAAGAGCGGAGGGGAAACCGAAAAGCAGGTTTTCCGGTTTAATGACAACGGCGGAAGGGATGTGGCTATGCGCTTTGATCTAACTGTTCCCTTGGCCCGTTTTGTTGCTGAACATAAGTCCGAAATATATTTTCCGTTTAAACGCTATCATTTAGGAAAGGTTTGGCGCGGCGAGAAACCTCAGGCCGGCCGTTATCGGGAATTTTTGCAATGCGATTTTGATATTTTGGGTTCAGATACGGCTGCCGTTGATTTTGAAATATTACGCCTTATCAAAAAATCTTTGAATGAATTAGGCGTTTCTAATTTTAAAATTCATGTTTCGCATAGGGGAATATTTAACCGTTTCTTAAAGTCTTTAGATTTGTCCGGAGACAGCGAAGAAATTTTGCGTACCGTCGATAAACTTGCAAAGATAGGAGAGGATGAGGTTTTAAAACTTCTTACTGACTTGAGCTCCGAAGATAAGGCAAAAAAAATATTGGCCTATATTTCCGGTGTGAGCAAGGAATTAAACAGCGAGGACTTTGAAAAAACTCTTGCCCATTTGGAAAATCTTGCCGGAGGCCCTGATGAAGATACAAAACGCATGAGGGATATCTACTCCTTGGTAAAGGCTGTGGGTATTGAAGACTCTATAGTTTTGGACCCTTCTATTACCAGAGGTTTGGATTACTATACAGGTGTTGTATTTGAAACATTTTTGACCGATTTACCCTCGATAGGTTCCGTTTGTTCCGGAGGGCGGTATGATAACCTTACGGCTCTTTATATGAAGGAGCGTATTACGGGTGTAGGTACTTCTATCGGACTTGACAGGCTTTTAGCTGCCCTTGAACTTTTGGGTCATCAAAAAACAAAGGCCAGCTTTACCGACCTCCTCGTATTTTCTTTACCTGAGGATGATCAGGTTCTTTCATATAAGGTGGCTAAATTTTTTGAAACCGAAAAAATAAATGCTGAAGTATATCCTGAACCTAAAAAAATGAACCATCAGTACGCCTATGCCGAAAAAAAAAGATATAAGGTGGGGACTTTTCTTAACTAAAAATTCTTGTGTTGAAGAATTTGATAAGAATATTCAAAGTTTTAAGGTCAAATTAAAGGATATGACTAATAGGACTGAGGATGAAATGCCTCTTAGCGAAGCCGTAAAAAGGATTATAGAATATAAGAATTAAAAAGCTCCGCAGTTATTAACAATAAAAGCCCTGATAAGAAATTAATGTTTCTTGTCAGGGCTTTTTTATTTTTCTTTTTTCCGGCTGATCTCATATAGGAGAATACCTGCTGCGACGGAGACATTTAAACTGTCGAGTTTTCCCTTGGTTGGAATCGATACTATTTCGTCACAGGTTTCTTCTACAAGGCGGCTCATTCCTTTCCCCTCACTTCCCATAATTAGAGCTGTCTTTTTTGGAAACTTGAGATCCGGTAGGGGCTTACCTCCTGCATCTGCTCCGTAAATCCAAAAGCCTTCTTTTTTCAGCATTTCCACAGTGCGAACCAGATTAGTTGCCTCAACATAGGGAACCCAGGCTGCCGCCCCTGCACTGACCTTGCTTATAATTTCAAATCCTCCGGCACTTTTGTTTTCGGGAACTATTATTCCGTCTATTCCGAACTGATCTGCACTCCTTATAATTGAGCCGGTGTTGTGAGGATCCGTAATTGAGTCAAGAATGACTACAAAGGCTGAGTCCTTTTCTGCAAGTTTTGCAGAAAACTCATCGAGGCTCATTCCTCTTTTTTGATTTTGAACCCCAGTTAAAAGAACAACACCCCTGTGATCCCGTAACTGCTCAGGCAAGGTCTTGGTAAGAGAGTCAAGAAAGTTATTTTCTTTTTTTTCGATCTTTAAATTTAGCTTGCGTCCGGCTTCCAAGATTTTTTTTACCCGTGGGCCTTCTTTGGAGTAAAAAATTTCTAGGCTTGACTTACTGTTCCTTTCTTTTTCGATTTTAATTTTTTCGGCCCTTAAAATCTCTTCTATTGCATGAAAACCCGTAATTGTTTTTTTCATAAATGTTTAATCCAGATTATAAGTTTCATCGTATTTTACCGTTTTTACATCCTTGTAACCGTTTTCGTTTAGGTATTGGGTAAAATAACTTTGAGCCTTGGGCTCCCCGTGAACCAAGAAGATTGTTTTAAGTTTAGGATTCTCCAAGGAGTCTAGCCATTCCGTAGCTTCAAAATAGTCTGCATGGGCACTGAAGGCGTTTATCTGTAAAATTTCTGCCCTCACCTGATGCCATTCACCGAAAATTTTTACCTCCGGTTCTCTGTTTTGCAGGCGGCGGCCGAGGGTATCTTCTGCCATAAAGCCGACAAGCATTATCTTTGTAGAGGGCTTTTCGATATTGTTTGCAAGATGGTGAGTAATCCGTCCGAATTCGCACATGCCGTCAGCACTTATTATAACCATGGGGCCGTCTATGTTATTCAAGTCCTTGGATTCTGCAACGCTGGTGATAAATTTGAGCGAGTTAAAACCGAAGGGGTTTTTATGATGGGTTAAAAAGGCTTGATGGGTTTCTGCATCATAGCATTCCGGGTGCACCTGAAAAATACTCGTTGCGTTTACAGCCATAGGCGAATCTACATAAATCGGAATATCAGGAATTATTTTTTTGTCGACCAATAGGTGAAAATAATAGACGATTTCCTGAGTTCTTTCTACTGCAAAGGCCGGAATTATCATCTTTCCCTTGTTTTCTACAAGTTCCTGTGTTTTTTCGGCAAGAAGTTTTAAGGCATTGTCAGTGTCTTCATGGCGCCTGTTACCGTAGGTGCTTTCAATAACTATATAATCGACAGGCGGAATTATATCCGGATCTCGGATAATGGCCTTGTTTTTTCGGCCTAGGTCTCCTGTAAAGGCAATTTTTACTTCCTTTCCTTCCGAATCCTTTGCGGTAATTAAGGCCATTGATGAACCTAGAATATGACCTGCATCATAAAACTCCAGCTGAACATTTGGACCTATCCATGTCGGCCGATGATATGAAATTGTTACAAATTGATTAACTGTTTGAATTACGTCATTTTCATCAAAAAGAGGCACCCATTTAAATATTTCTCCTTTTTTTGCGGCCTGTTTTGATAAGTACTCCCTATCTCGTGCTTGAATTCTTGCAGAATCCATCATAACAAGATTTGCTATATCTCTTGTGGCTGGTGTCGCATAAATGTTGCCGTTAAAGCCGTGTTTTCCCAAGAGGGGTAATAGACCGCAATGGTCATAGTGGGCATGGGTTAAAATGACAGCTTCCAGTTCCGGAGCCGGAACATTAAAATCCCTGTTTTTCTTGTCTGCTTCAGCTCTTTTTCCTTGAAAAGCCCCGCAGTCTATCAAATACTTATGCCCATCAACTTCAAGAATGTGTTTTGATCCGGTAACTTCTTGTGCAGCACCGAGTGAGTAAAATTTAATTGCCATAAATTAAGAATACATCATAATCAGTGAAAAATCAAGACTTTTGTTATTATTTTTTTTCTCTCATTGCCATATATGGTATCTATGTATGTATTTTATAAAACTTAGATTTCCTAAAACAAAAAATGTAATTCCTATACCGAGGAGGGGGTATGATGATGTGTATAGGAGAATTGAATAGCCGATTAAGGCTCCTGTAAGAGAAAAGGCTGCAAACAGATATTCTTTTATGTTTTTTGTGATATATACAAAAAAATAATTTACACAGGCTAAAACTGCGGCTATTAAAAATAAGTATATATATGAATGACCGGCCTTAATATCCGAAAGAAAATATCTGCTTATATAAAAATTATTTATGGGCATCGATAAGCATATCAAAAAAGATATAAAAAACACAAAGAAAAATACTGACGATATTTTTCTGGTTATTATTTTATTTGCAAAGATTCCTGCCATAAAAAGCGACATAATGCCTGCCAGTCTGAAAAAGTATACCAGCCGGGATAGGTTAGCTATGCTATCCAGTACTATGTTGGAAAAATTATACAGAGGAAAAATAAGTCTTATACTTTCAAAGCTGATACACAGTGTAAACATGGCAAAGAAAGATATTTCGATGGCATGAGTTTTTTTGAAAGTAAAGTATACGAAGATTAAAAAGCCTAGCGACAAAAAGGGAAAGGTTAAGATGCTTATTAATACGGCATAGCTGTCATAGTTATTCTTTGCTAGATTGAATAAAAAATCATTAATGATTGAGTTTCCGGCCGGTTTTGTATTTGCTATCAAGGAATTATTAAGACTTCCGTTAAGTACGATACCGATAAGCGATATTAAGGATAATGTAAGAACTAAAGCTGCAATAGATATAGCAACTAAACGAGCTCTGTTTCTGCCTGCAATTGTCATATTTTAGCAGTATACCAATAAAAAAAATATTTGTAAAGGTCAATTATTCAAAAATACTTGATATATTGGTATTTTTATGGTAAAATGCTTCCCATGAATTTCGTTTTTATTTTAGTTTTGCCCTTAGTTTTTCTACAATATGCCTTATTTTCAAACGAGCAAGGCGGTAAATTTTCTGCCTTTTTATTCGGTATTTTGGGCGGAATAGTATCGCTGATAATTGTGTCTTTTTTTCCTTTTTCGATCTTGCAAATTTCATCTTCCGTGAGCTCCCATTTATGGCGGTTTTTCTTTCAGTACTTCTTCTTAAATGCTCTTTTTGGATTAACTTTTTTCTTTTTGATTTCATGGTCGCTTTCCGAAGATGTTTTGAGTAACAGTTTATCGTCTCTCTTCGGTATTTTTAGCTCCGTCTTTGCCTATTTATTTTACAGGAATATTAATACTCCTGATTCAACAGAGCTTATTTTATTCCTCCTTATAATAATAGGCTCAATCCTTATTTTTGATTTTACTTACTATATTTTGGCGGCTAATTTAACGATTTCCATGGATTTTATCGTTTATCTGATAGCCTTTATTTCTTTTCTCGCTTTAAGCCTTTTGGGCTCCTATGCTCTTGCTTCTTGGTTCTTATCCGAATCTTCAAGTATGCATATTTTTGTTTCTTGCGGCGTGTTTTTGCTTGGTATCGGCTTAAATATTTTGAGGAGCAGGCTGTAAGTTTTGATTTTATGAATTTCGATTTTTTGTCCTTATCCGATAAATATAATTCTGCCGTTGTTTTGGGAGCCACAGCAACAGGAAAGACATCCTATGCCGTGGGCCTTGCAAAAGAACTTGACGGCGAAATTATTTCTGTAGATTCAAGGCAGGTTTATAAGGGTCTTGATCTCGGTACAGGAAAGGACTTGGACGAGTATGGAGAGGTGCCCTATCACTTAATCGATATTTGTACATTGGAAAGGGAGTACAATGTCTTCGATTTTCAAAATGATGCTTACAGAGCCTTTGAGGATATAAAAAGGAGAAAAAAACTTCCGATTTTTGCCGGAGGAACGGGGCTTTATCTCGATGCCCTTATAAGGGAGTATGAGCTAATTCCTGTTCCGAAAAATGAAGAACTGAGGGAGTCCTTGGCCGGTAAGGATTTGAGTGAATTGCAAAAAGTTTTTTTCGATTATAAGGCTCAGATGCATAATAAAACCGACCTTGAAAACATGGAGCGTCTTATGCGGGCTATTGAAATTGCCGAATATAAAAATACCCATCCCGATGCAGCCGAGATACTAAACGCAAGCCGCCCCGATATCCGCCCCCTTATAATCGGCCTTAAATATCCGCGGGAAATTTTAAGGGAAAGGATAAGGCTTAGACTCATTCAGCGTATAAATGACGGAATGATCGAAGAAACTGAGAGGCTTCACAAAGAGGGATTTTCCTGGGAAAGGCTTGAAAGCTTGGGGCTTGAATATAAATTTACCGCCCAATACCTTCAAGGCAAAATAGAAAAGAAAGAAGAATACATTGATTCTCTTTACCGTGCTATTTGTCAATTTGCAAAGAGGCAGGAAACTTGGTTTAGACGTATGGAAAAAAACGGAGTAAAAATAAGCTGGATTTTAAAGTGAGTTTTTTAAGATAATTTTTGGGGGAGAAAATTTGACAAAAGAAAAAAATATTCAATATGTTTTTATCGACTCAGGCATAGGAGGCCTGTCTTATCTAAGGCACTTAAAAGAAATTGAGCCTCAAAGTTCTTGTGCCTACGTTGCAGACACAAAACATTTTCCTTATGGGGAAAAAACACTTGAAGAAGTAATAGAGTATACTCAAAATCTTGTAAAAAAGATAATCGAAGAGCTGAGGCCTTCGGTTATAATCATAGCCTGTAATACGATGACTGTTTCGGCTCTTTCTCACTTGAGGAAAAAATTCGGCATTCCCTTTGTGGGAACGGTTCCTGCCATAAAGCCCGCAGTCTTGGCGAGTAAAAATAAAAAGATAGCCGTCCTTGCAACCGAAAGAACGGTAAACGATATCTATGTTCAAAACCTCATTGACGAGTTCGGAGCGGATTGTAAATTTTTTATGCGTGCCGATTCGGTTTTGGTCAGCAAAATAGAAAACTCCCTGCTTTCGGGAAGTGAAGAAGATAAAAAGGCTGCAATCCGGCCTGCGGTTGAGTTTTTTAAATCGGCAGGAACCGATACGGCTGTCCTAGGCTGTACTCACTTTTTACATTTAAGGGATGAGTTTAAGGCCGTCTGTGAACCGGATATAAGGATTGTGGACTCATTGGACGGGGTTGTAAACCGGGCATTAAAAATATCTCCTCCTCAAAAATTAAAGGAAGAGAACTCAAAATTAAAGGAAGAGAACTCAAAATTAAAAAATATTCAAAAAGATATTTTTTATATCACCTCGGAAGAAACTGAAGAAAATACAAAAAAATATTCCGCTTATGCGGATCTTTTTAATATGGTTTTAGGGTATTTTTAAAATGAAGGGATTGGTTTTAAAAGGATCTAATAATATTTTTTTTGTTGAATGTGAAGACGGAAAATTAAGAAACTGTTCCATTAAGGGAAAGGTCTTAAAAGATTCTGCTCTTTACTATAATCCTCTTGCTGCAGGCGACCTTGTAAACATTGAGCCCGATACTCACTCGGAAAATGAGGGTTTGGTAACAGGCTTGATCGAAAGAAAAAATTCTTTTTTGCGTTTAAACCAAAAACTGAATATGCCTCAGCTTTTAGCCGCAAATATCGGCCTCCTTGTTTGTGTCGCCTCTGCCGCAAATCCTCCCTTCCGCCCGCGCTTTGTAGACAGGGTCTTAGTTCAGGCCGAGATTCAAAAGATTCCGGTTTTAATTGTCTTAAACAAGTGCGATCTAAAAATAGCTGATGATGTAAGAGAGAGGATGGAAGATTGGAAAAGACTGGGCTATAAAACGATTGAAGTTTCGGCAAAAGAGGGCAGGGGAATGGACAACTTAATAGAGGCTCTCTCGGCTAAAACTTCTGCCCTTGTAGGACAGTCCGGAGTGGGGAAGAGTACCCTTTTAAATTTTATAGCCCCCGATTTAAATTTAAGAACCTCTGCAATTTCGGATAAGTATGACAGAGGCACTCACACGACAACTCAGGGAGAATACTTTAAAATAAAAGCCCTTAGCTCAAAGGGCAAAGAACATTCGATAAACATAATCGATACACCCGGTGTGAGGAACTTTGCAATTTACGGCATAGGGCCTGAGGATACGGGCCTATATTTCCCCGAAATGGAAAAACTCATAGGCTCATGTAAATTCGGCCTTTCCTGCACCCATACCCATGAACCCGGCTGTGCCCTTTTAGAAGCCTTAAAAAAAGGAGATATTCATAAGGATAGGTACACGAGTTTTGAGCTTATAAATAAAGAATTACAAGAAACGGTAAAAAAATATTAGGAAGGATTTATGATTGAGCATACGCTGGAAGTTTTACAGTTTTCGAGGATAAGAGAAATTATTGCATCCTATTGTGTAACGGATGAAGGAAAAGAATTTTGTTTAAAAAAGAATCCGGATACCGATATAAAAAAAATAGAAGAAGAAAAAAAGTTAGGGATTGATTTTTTAAATCTTTTAAGGGCATACAAGGCTCCTCCGATAAAATACCGTCCGCCTGTTCTTCCCTTTCTTGAAGGAATCGATATTGAAGGGGCTGCCCTTGATATAGAAGGTGTTTATTCGGTCGGGCTTTTGGCCTTGTCCGTTTCTTCTTTACACGAATGGTTAAGTCCATTTTTGGAAAATGAAGAGCCGAATGAAAACTCTATTGTTTCCTTTGTAAAAAAAATACCCGATATGCTCCATTTAAAAAAGCTGGTATTTTCTTTTATAGATGAAAACGGGGAATTGCAGGACCTTCCTTCCTTGCGGGCAATAAAAAGCAAGATACGTTCCATAGAGGACGATATAGATAAAACTATGCGGAACTATTTTACAAACGATGCAACCCGCCAAATGCTTCAATCCAATCTCCCTACAGTAAAGGACGGAAGACAGGTTATAGCCGTAAGATCCAACTTTAAAGGAAGAATCCCGGGAATAATTCATGAGTATTCTCAATCGGGGCAAACCTTTTATCTTGAGCCTGAAGAAATAGTTGTAAAAAATAATGATTTGATTGCAGCCCATGCAGAATATGAGCGGGAGCTCTTGAGGCTTTTACAAGAATTGACTTCTCAAATTGCAGAGCATACCGAAAAAATAAAAGAAGCCTGTGAGGCAATTACAAAATTGGATTGTATTGCAGCCGCTTCCCGCTGGGCTCATTCCAATAATTGTGTCTTTGCAGGCAGCATCGCTAAAAATTCTCACTCTGAAAATGAAGGAGGCATCTCCTTTTATCTTCATCAAGCCCGCCACCCCCTGCTTGGAAAGTCGGCAGTTCCTATAGATTTAAAACTATCTAAGGACGACAGGGTACTTATTATAACGGGACCTAACACCGGAGGAAAAACCGTAAGCTTAAAAACGGCAGCCCTCTTTGCTCTTATAAATCAAACAGGCTGGCCCCTCCCTGCAGGGCCCTTAACCCGTCTCCCTTACTTTGATTTTATAGCCTGCGACATAGGAGATGAGCAGTCAATGGACCAATCCCTTTCTACCTTTTCGGCTCACATGAAAAATGTTTCAGAGATTATACGAAGGGCAGGGGATAAAAGTCTTATCATTCTTGATGAGCTTGGAAGCGGTACTGATCCGCAAGAAGGCTGTGCAATCGCAATGGCTGTCCTCGATGACCTTTTAGAAAAGAAGGCCTTTGTCTTTGTTACCACCCATCATGGGGCCTTAAAAAATTACGGCTACAGCAAGGATTCTTGTGTAAACGCATCTGTCGAATTTAATCAAAACACATTGAGCCCAACCTATCGGATTCTCATGGGAGTTCCGGGTGAAAGTCATGCAGTCGACATAGCCAAACGGAACGGCCTTCCCGAACATATAATCGAAAAAGCTCACACCTATTTGGGTAACAACAGGGCCGATGTTTCCGATCTTATCAAGGGACTCATTCAAAAGCATGAAGACTTAAACGAATTCGAACTTCAAAAAAAGGAAGAAGAATTAAAACTAAAAGAGGATAGGCGCCGCTCCGATTTAAAAGAGCTTCAATTAAAGCAAAAAGAATTGGAACTAAAACGGGACGGAATAAAAAGGCTTGATCTTTTTTTTGAAGAAAAAAGAAAATTTCTTGAAAACCTTGTGCGTGAACTTAGAGAGGGCGAACTAAGCCGCGAAAAAACTTTAAGCGTTAAAAAATGGATTGACGATTTTGAAAAAGACTTGGGCAAAGAACATGAGGCCTTAAAACTTGAGCAATCGCAAATAGACGAAAGGATTCATACTTCAAAAGAAAAAAACAAGGCTCCTCAAAATTCCAAACTGCAAGAAGGTACCCGCATTATAATTAAAAGCCTCCGCCGTAACGGTGAACTTATCCGTGAAGAAAAAAAAGGTAAGTGGCTGGTTGCCGTAGATAACTTAAAACTTACTATTGCCGAGGACGATATGGAGATTTGTGAAAATCAAGAAAAGCTTAAACTTTCTAAACCCATTGTAAGCCTTATAAGCGACACAAGTGCCCCGGCCTCACGCCCTTCTTTTGAGCTCCGCCTCTTAGGGATGAGGGCTGAAGAAGCTCAAAAGGCCTTGCAGGATCAGATGGATCTAGTCTTGGTGCACGGCATTACGGAATTTGCTATTATTCACGGAAAGGGTCACGGAATTCTTCAAGAATTATCTCACGATTTTTTAAAAAGAAGTCCCTATGTCAAAGACTTCCGCTTTGCAAAGCCCGAGGAAGGCGGCTCCGGAAAGACGATAGTGAGTCTGGGATAGCTATGGATTTGCCGTGCATAATTAAAAGCCCTTGGCTTTTGTCTGCCTTGAGATTAATTTGATTCAAGGTCTTCTATTACGTAAAAGTCGACGGGAAACCAGTTTTCGGGAGCAGCTATCTCATCGGCTATTTCGCCGATTGGAACATGGGCTGTAGTTTCGCAGCCCAGGTAATCTCTGCCGTTATGGGTAAAACAGGTTCCGCTTCCCTGACAGTCCACTGCGGCTATGGCATGGGACTTATTCGGTGAAACCAAAAGAACTGCATCTATGTTCATCTGTTTTAACATGAGTACCATAAGAAGAGCCCTGCTGTCGCAGTCTCCTCTCTTTTCTGCAAGTGCTTGAGGCAAATTCATAAAATCGCTTCCCTTTCTGTCTCTTTCGTAATTAAAATTTTGAACTAAAAAGAGAAGTTCCTTTGCCGCTTTTTCTGCAAAGCCGCTTTGGTTGTTTTCATCGAAAATTGAAGTATAGACCGCAAAGGAAGCAGGTGCTATACGGCTCCAAGCATCTCTAAAAATTACCTTATAAAATCTCTGCCAAGCTGCAATTAAATTATCGTGATTTAAATACATAGTCAAAACCGAAAACTCCCTGTCAATCACCGATTGGTTTGCTTGAGCATCCGATTCATCTATCGTGAAGGAAATGTTTTTATTGTTAAAAACATAATCGAGAGTTTTTTCTTTTGTTTTAGGATATAGGGCTGCCGTAACCGGCCCCGGTTCAAAATAAGACATCGTATCGGTATAAACGGTATCCAGGGAAGAAATCATAAGGTTTTCACACTCCTTGGCCTTATCCTTGTCGGTGTAGGTAAGAAGCACGAGCCATCCTGTTTTATTGGGGAGCGCAAGGGTTAAAACCCAGCCTGAAAGCTCTTTCGGCTTATATTTTTCGGAAGGAGAATATAAAAAAGAAACTGACGATAAAAGAGCCTCCTTATTCCTCCATATAAAAGGAACATCCTTATGAGTCATTTTTAACTGCTTAAAAATATGTTCGGCAGCTTCTTTTATGTTTTTAAATTGAGGCTCTTCATACAAGGCTATTTGCAGATCAACGGGAAGGATTGCATGCTTAAAAAGATATCTTTCATTTCCTTCTCTATTGGCTAAAACGAAATCTTCAGGGAGGTCAAGTGCATAGCCCCATGAAGGGGAATACATTTGTTCTGCTGCAAGAGAAACACTTAAAAAAAAGAAACAGCTTAGAAGCAAAACATATCTTAAAATTTTTTTCATACTATTATAGATTATAACTTATTTTTAATAATAATACTATAGTTTTAATCTTAAATTTACTTTGCACATCCTTAAAAATTGTGCTATACTATTCGAACTATGATTCAATTTGAAAATAATGTTTTTTATCTGGAAACTGAAAATTCAAGCTATTGGTTCCGCATAAGCCCCTACGGCCACTTGGAAACCGTGCATTACGGTAAAAAGATGGAGCGGTGTGATCTTGAAGGTCTCCTTGTAAAACGGACTGCCCAAACCGGCTCTACGGTTTGCTATGACGAAAAAGACCCCCTCTATGTCTTGGATAACATTCCTCTGCAATGGTCGGGAAACGGCAGGGGAGACTACCGTTACAGTCCTTGCGAAATCAGAATGCCCGATTCTTCTTTTACACACGACTTTGTGTATCAATCCCATAAGATAGAAAGGGGCTTAAAACCTATGCAGACTCTTCCTTCCGCTCTTGACGGAAATGGAGATGCTGAAACCCTTATCATAAATCTAAAAGACATAAATGATGTAAGTCTCGATCTCTACTATACGGTCTTTCTTTCCTTTAATCTTATAACAAGGCGTGCAGTTTTGACAAATAATAATGAAAACCCCTTGGAAATACGCCGTCTTATGAGTATGATGATTGACCTTCCTGACAGGGGCTTTGATATGTTTACCCTTGACGGAAGCTGGATCAAGGAAGCTCATCTTCATAAAAAAGAAGTTTCTTATGGGATGTGGGTAAACGAGTCAACAACAGGAGCAAGTTCTAACCGTCACAATCCGGGCTTTCTTATTGCAGCCCGCGGAGCAGAGGAGGATAGGGGAGAGGTCTACGGCTTTAACCTTGTCTACAGCGGAAATCATTTCGGCTTTGTGCAAAAAAAGCCATTTGGATTTAATCCGTATCGGTATCGGGATGAGCCCTCATTGTTTTTCTTGGGATTTAAAAAAAGGTGAGAGCTTTGAAACGCCCGAAGCGCTTCTTTCTTTTTCGGACAGGGGCTTTAACGGGCTTCGTTCAAATATGCACGGTTTTATAAATAAGTGCATTGTAAGGGGAGAATGGAAAGAAAAAGAGCGGCCTGTTTTAATAAATAATTGGGAGGCCGATTTTTTTAAGTTCAACCGCCGAAGCCTTTTACGCTCTGCTCGTCAGGCAAAAAAGTTAGGTGTTGAGCTTTTTGTGCTTGACGACGGCTGGTTCGGAGATCGGAATAACGATAGTGCGGGCCTCGGCGACTATAGGGTAAATACAAAAAAGCTCCCCGGCGGGATTAAAAGCCTTGCCGACAGGGTGCGTAAACTCGGGCTTGACTTCGGGCTTTGGTTTGAACCTGAAATGGTAAACGAGGACAGCGATTTATTCCGCTCTCATCCCGACTGGGCCTTAAAAGAGCCTTTAAGGGAGCCGGTCAGGGGGAGACATCAGCTCGTCCTTGACCTTTGCTGTAAAGAAGTAAGGGATTATATAGTTGAAAATGTAGGTAAAATTTTGGATGAGGCCGGTGTCTCTTATGTAAAATGGGATATGAACCGCCACATATCGGCAGCCTTTTCTCCTTCTTTAAAAAATCAGGGAGAGTTTTATCACCGCTATATTTTAGGTCTCTACGAGGTTTTAGCTAGAATCTTTTCTCCCCGCCCGCACATGCTGCTTGAAAGCTGCTCCTCAGGGGGAAACCGCTTTGATCTTGGAATGCTTTGCTTTTCTCCCCAGATATGGACTTCGGACAATACCGACCCCGTGGAAAGGCAGGAAATACAGGGAGCTTTGAGCCTCTTATATCCTCTTTCGGCTATGGGAGCCCATGTTTCGGCCTCTCCCCATCAACAGACCCTGAGGCAAACCTCTTTAAGCACCCGCTTTAATACCGCCTGCTTCGGGCTTTTAGGTTATGAATTGGATTTAAAATTTTTAACCCCTGCCGAAAAAAAGGAAATAAAAGAGCAAATCTCTTTTTATAAAAAATACAGAAAAGTTTTTCAGTTCGGCTCTTTTTCGGTTATCGGAACACATAAAGATAATCAAAAACATTGGCAATGTTCTGACGGAAGGACTGCGGTATCAGGCCTTTTTCAGATGAAGGCAAAGGCTGCCGACGGTCACAGCATTTTAAAGGTTAAGGGAATGAAAGAAAATGCCTTATACGATGTTGAAACAAAACCTCAAAGGCTCTACATAAAACGCTTCGGAGGTTTGATTAAGCATGTACTTCCCTTTTCTTTAAACCCTGACGGTCTTGTTTTAAGAACAGTAAACAAGTATTATGCTCTTTGGGATTGTGTAGAAAAATACCGTGCCTCAGGCAAACTATTGGACTACGGTATTCTTTTAAATAATCAGTTTATGGGCACTTATTATAATAATAGGACCCATCTTTGGGGGGATTTCGGCTCCTGTTTATTTGTAACAAAGGAAGCCGTGCAATAAATTTTGGAGGAAGTATGAATAAAAATAGATGGACCTTCGGTCTGGGTACTATAGGCCGCGATATGGTTTACTCATTGATAAGCATGTATCTTATTTTTTACATGACCGATGTAATCTATGTTCCTACAAACGTATTGTGGAGCATTACGGTTATTGTCCTTGCAGCCCGCATCTTTGATGCCTGTAACGACCCGATTATGGGCTTGATAGTTGATAATACCAAGACCAAGTACGGAAAGTTTAAGCCTTGGATAGCCTTCGGAGCCCTGACCTCAGGAATTTTAACAATACTTCTTTTTACCGATTTCGGGATTAAGGGAAGTGCCTATGCTGCCTTCTTCGGCCTTATCTATCTTTTATGGGGAATTGCCTTTACCACAAACGATATAAGCTATTGGTCGATGCTGCCTTCTTTAAGTGTGGATCAAAAGGAAAGGGAAAAAATAGGCGCTATTGCCCGTATTTGTGCAAATGTGGGGCTTTTCTTTGTTGTTGCAGGCATAGTGCCCATTACAACCGCTTTGGGCAATAAGACGGGAAGTCTTGCCAAGGGATATTTTTTCTTTGCAATTATGGTTACCGTGATTATGTGGCTCGGTCAAATTATAACCTTAATCGGAGTAAAAGAGCCCGAAATAACAAAGCCTCAAAAACATACCTCCCTCAAAGAACTTTTAAGCGTTATCGTAAAAAACGACCAGCTCCTTTTGACGGCAATAGCCATGACCCTCTTTATGATAGGCTACATGACTACAACAAGTTTCGGCCTCTACTTTTTTAAGTACGCTTACGGCGATGAAGGTATGTACTCCGTATTTGCGGTTATTCTCGGCCTTTCCCAAATTTCAGCCCTAATCATTTTTCCGCTTTTAAGTAAATTTTTTGTAAGGCAGAGCATATATACGGCTTCCATAATAATGGTCTTGGCGGGCTACCTCATCTTCTTTTTTGCACCTGTAAATACCATGCTTTTTATAGGTATTTCGGGCGTTTTGCTCTTTGTGGGCCAAGCCTTTATTCAGCTTATGATGCTCATGTTCCTTGCCGACTGCGTTGACTACGGCCATTGGAAGCTGGGCAAGCGGAATGACAGCATTTCGTTTTCGATTCAGCCCTTTATCAATAAGCTTTCGGGAGCTATCGGAAACGGCATCGTAAGTGCAGTCGTCATCCTTTCGGGAATCAAAGAAGCTTCATCCGCCGCCGAGGTTACAAAAGAAGGCCTTTTGATGATGAAAAGCGCCATGCTCGTCTTTCCTCTTTTTTGCATTGTCGGCAGCTACATCCTCTACCGCCTCCGCTATAAAATCGACGAAAAAACCTATGCCCGCATTTTAACGGAACTTGAAGAGCGCGGAGAATTGGTAAGGAAAGAGTAAATTTATCATATTTGTAAACAATTATATTGACATTGTAAATAATCGTATGTATAATATAAATATATTTTAAGACAATGGAGATTTTCTATGGCTCAAATAAATGTCAATATAAGAATGGATGCTGATATAAAAAAAGAGGCTGAACAGCTTTTTGATAGTTTGGGAATGAATATGACAACAGCATTTAATATTTTTATTCGTCAATCGTTAAGAATCGGCGGTATTCCGTTTAAAATTATGAGTGACGAAAAAGGTTTTTATAATAAATATAATCAGGAAAGACTAAAAGCGGCAGCTGAACGGATGAATCAGGGAAAATATATTTTGCATGACACGATAGATATAGAATAATCGGTAATCAAATACAAATAATTCAGTGCAAAACTCATTATGGTGAAAAATAATTTGAATTATGATATGGTTGTTATGAGTATTCAAGGAGAAAAAATGTCGAGAAGTATACATTGTACCGTAAAAAGTGTTTTTCAAAATGTGTCAAAAAATGAAGTACATAAAATGTGTGATAGTGAAAATCCCGATTATCGAGTGATGGAATTATGGAAAAAAGGGGAATATAAAAGGGAAGTAAACCGTAAAAGAAAAACAGAACGATTAAAAAAACTTAATCCGGAGCAGGAAATATGATAACTGTTTTTGAACAGGAATTGGAAAAAGGAACAGGTGTTCCGTATATTTTGCTTCAAAATAAATGTATTCAGCCCTCCGAAATTGTAGAAGATATTTTTTACCAAAATATTATCGAAAATAAAGCTTTCGGTCCATCTTTTGAAGGAAGCCGTTCCGATTATGTATACGATTTATTGGAGTTGTACCCTGAAAGAAAAAAGGTTGACAGCAGGGTTATTGCATATTTTAATAAAATGGATTCGGATGATAGGGGTGATGAGCAAGTATTTAATTTTGCTGTCAGGCTGGCACAGGACGGACGCTTTGAAAAAAATGCCTTGTATAAAAAGTTCGAATACTATGCAAAAAAAAAGCTACCTTTTTATATAATCGGTATAGATGAACTTATAAAACTTGATAAGTATGAAGCTGTCGTATATCTTGCCCGCTATTTCGGCTCTCATATTGAAGATAAGGATATAGAAGAATTTGCAGGATATTATTTTTACAACCTATGTGTCCAAGACTATACGGGTTACGATACTGAAACAATAACGGCAATGCTTCAAGAAGAACACGATCCTGCTATAGACCGTTATTTGAGCATAGCTCAAACAAAACGGGAACACTCGCCGAGAAAGGTTCAAACTTATACGGCAGATGAAGTTATTTTAACCTTACAAAAACCTGATTTTAATGAAAGATCTGAACTTTACAGGATTATAAGATGGGTAGACAAGCAGGCAAGTGATGAGGATATAAAAAAACTTTCCGCCTGTTTTATTAAAGCGGATGAAACTTTAAAAAAAAGACTTATCCGTTTATTTACAATAAATCGGTGTATACAGGTTCCGATTCAAGCCTTATTCGATTCCTTTGACTCGATTCAAGACGGAAAATACCGTACAAACCTTGTTGAAGCCCTCGTTCTCATGCGTAATCCCGATGTATATGATTTTTTGCTTGAACGTTACGATGAAAACACGGCAACCGGTTTTTTAAAAATTTGCGTACAATTTTATTCTGAAGATAGGGAATGGAAATTGCTTGGATTGCTTGATACCTGCGATATGTACGATATTGAAGATATTGTTGTCTCCGTTTTGGAGTCGGAAGAATTGGTAAAATACGATATCTTTAAGTATATTCTACGCTTGCTCTACCACAAAACAAAGTGTTCAATATGCCGCGGACGGGTGCTCGAAAAAATGATGGAACATGGTGTCGCCGATGCCAATATATACCGTGAAATACAATACGATGCAAATAAAAATATACGCGAATTGGCAGAAAAATCAAAGGCTAAAAAAGAGTAAAAACTTATGACCCTCCTTATAATTGAAGACGATGATGCGATACGAAAAGAGATAAAAACCTTTTTTAAGGCGGATTTCGATATTGCGGAAGCCGCCTCGATAAAAGAGGCTTTGCCCTATCTTGATTCCGATATTATACTCCTCGATTTAAACCTTGGCAGAGAATCTTCTTTACCGCTTATCCCGAAAATAGAATCGGCTTGCATAGTTATTTCGGTTCAAGATGATGAGCAAACGATTGTCAGGGCCTTGGAAGAGGGAGCTTGCGATTATGTAACAAAGCCTTTCAGTCTCAATGTGCTTAAGGCGCGGATAAACGCAATTTTACGCCGGAACAATAATCAGGATATTTATTTGAATATAAAAAACGGAGAGCCTATAATTCTCATCGATAAAAAGGAAATTATATTGACAAAAAAAGAATATCAAATAATGAGCCTTTTTTTAAATAACTCGAGCACGGTTTTAACGCGCAGCCTTATCTTGGAACATATTTGGGATAAGGACGAGGCATTTGTAGAAGATAACACGCTGACCGTTACGATGAGCCGCCTTAAAAACAAGATAGGCAGCTCAAAGATAGAAACCGTAAGAGGAATAGGCTACAGGTGGAAGGGTTAACATGAGAGGCTTAAAAATACGCTTTGCCGTTTATTTTTGCATTTTGACGGCTCTCAGTTTTTTTGCTTACAAAAACTTTCAGGCAAAATATACGGCTTCTCTTTCCGCCGTATTACAGTATCTTCCCAACGAGAAAAAGATTGAAGCCTTGCAAAAACTAAAAACGGAGAGCATACGGACGGAAGGCATAAAAACGGAACTCCTTGAAAAACTCATGTATAGGGAGGACTACTCCTTTTTTTATCTTATGCTCTGTGCCGTCTTTGTTTTGATTTTGAGTGCCTTTCTTTTAGAATGTTTTTTTTACAGGCGGCAGAATAAAAAAGAAACGGACAACATCGCCTCCTACCTTGATTCCCTTGAAAAAGGAGAGGGAAAACTGATTCCTAAAAACGGGGGGATTCTTTACGATAGGCTTTACAAGCTGTATACCGAACTCATTTTTGAACGGGAAAATGCTCAAGCCGAAAAGCTTAGATTTCAAAAAAATCTTGAAGATATAGCCCATCAAATAAAAACACCCATTACGGCAATGCTCCTTTCTTTGGAAAACTCAAGCCCGTCCGCAGATAATTCTCCGCTGCACCGCTTAAATGAGCTTACCGAAAGGCTGCTTCATTCGGCAAGCCTTGAATCCGGAACCGTGCCGATGAAAAAAGCTCCGCTTTCCGTTTATGAAGCTTGTTTTGAAGCTTATGAGGCTTGCGAACATCTTTTTGAACAAAAAGGTATTGCCGTTCATATCGAATCTTCCGGTATCCTTATAAGCGCCGACTATTATTGGATAACCGAAGCCTTTATGAATATTTTTAAAAATGCAGCTTCCTATCTTTCAAAGGGAAATACTGTAAACGTCTTTTTTAACGAAACGCCCCTTTACACGGAAGTTATCTTTAAAGATGACGGGAGCGGTATTCAAAAAGAAGCCTTGCGCTCCGTCTTTAACCGCTTTTATAAAACTCCCGATTCCAAAGGTTTCGGCTTAGGTTTAAACATCGCAAAATCCATTGCCGAAAAAAACAACGGCACCCTTTGCGCTTACAACGAAAACGGTGCCGTATTTAAATTTACGTTTTATAAAAGCTAATTATTTACCTCCTCCGCTATATTCATGCCTTGAAAACGCTTTGCGCCAAGGCGGAAAAAGAGGTAGACGGCGGAGGCGATGAGGGCGGTAAGAACTGCGAGCACAGGATAGTTCATATAGATTAAAAAACGTTTAAACGTAAACGAAATGCTCAATGTTCCGTACCAAAGCGTTAAGCCTGTACAAAGCGGCACGGCATACAGCACCGAGCGAAGCATAAAATAAAAATAGTCGCGCATAAGTAAGGCTTTTAGTTCAGCTTCCCGAATGCCGCACGATTTGAGCAAAAATATTTCGCGCTTGCGGCGGGCAAAAAACATGTTTACGGCAGCGTACACGGTAGCAAGGGTAATCAAAGTGCAGACGGCACATACCGAATACAATAAAAGGGAAAGCACATCGGATGCCGATTTATTGGCCGAGCGCAATTGTTCACCTTCAACACTGAACCGTTCTTCCTCCTGTATGTAATTTTTTAAAAGATTGTTATAATAGTTTTCATCGGCAAGCGGAGTGTTTTTATGTTCTTCGGTGCGGATATTCATAAAATATTGAGTAAACGTATAATCGTATTCGTTTTTTGGAGTAAAATGTTCATGCAAAAGCCGATCCAATTCTTCTGCCGGAATAAAAACTACTGTAGCATAGCCGCTTGCAATTTCGTTTATATCATATAAAAAATCTTGAGGAAGTTCCCTAATGTATTTTTCAACAACGAATTCTTTTTCCGCCATATCACTGCCTGTACTGCCGATTCCGTACAGAGTTATAGGAAGACTTTTTACGCCTTCGTCAAAATAGGGAATGTATTGAGCCTTGGAAACCTCATCTTCAAAATTCTTCCTCACACCGTTAAACACTACAATACCGCGGTAATCGCTGTGCCCCGTTAATCTTTTAAAATCTTCAGGCAAAAGTCCCGTAAAGAACACCGAGATAACCGCCTTACCGTTTTCTCTTTTAAAAAGTTTACCTTCCGCCTTTTTATAAAATCCCTTTTTTTTAAACTCGTCCGACAAAAAAGTTTCGGGATACATAAATGCATATTTTTGCGTGTAAATTAAATAATCTTTTTTATCGAGCTGTTCTTGCAGGCGCTGAAAGGGCTCGGGGATTCCTTTTCTGTGGGTGCGCAAAAAAAGACTAAAATCGTAAAAGCGTTCTCTTTCCCAATAATTGCGCTCTACATGAAGTCCCGTTTCCATGAGCAAAATAAAAAAGCTGACGGTAAGCGAAAAGGTAACAAGGGCTGTGCTCGCTTTAAAAATAACAAAGTTGTTTTTACGCAATTCTTTTTCAAGGCTTTTTGCCTGTTGTTTCCGTTTATCTTTTTTAAGCTCAAAGCCGCCTTTTAGTGCTTCGATAATACCCATGCGGGAAAGCTTACGGGCAGGGATACTTGCAGAGAGCGCAACACAGATAAAGACAAAGACTCCTGCAATAAGATTCATCGTTATACTGAAATTATAGCTCGAAATAATTTGATGTTGAGCGTTTTTAGAAGTCCCCTTTATAAACTCGATAATAAGAAACGAAAGGATATTGCCCGGAATAAGGCTGAAGAAGGCCGCAGGCAGGGCTTGCTTTAAGGCTTCTTTTACCACGAGTTTTTTGAGCTGTTTACGAGAGGAGCCGATACTTTTATACATTGCAAGCGTCCGTATCTTATTGAAGGCCCAAATGCCGTAAATATTTTTAAGCATCAGCACAAAGACGAGAACCGTTCCCACCGCAAGATAGAGAGGAAAAAGCGTTACCGTAAGGATTTGCTCAATAGAAATTTCATTTCGGTCAAAGGCTCCGTATACGGCAAGAAGAAGATCGTTTACAAAAAAGACATTGCGGAAGTCCTCTGTTTCAGGCTCTATCAAAGAAGCGAGGTCTTTTACGGTTTTATAGCCCTTCCATTTATTTGCAAAAACAAGGGCTATTTTTGCATGTCTTCCGTCCTTAAAAGCATCGCCTACGGCTGAAGTCTTCACATTCGGATTTGCCGCGACGGTAGTCCTGTTATTTTTAAAAATGCCGGTAATGGTAAAGGAGCGCTCTCCTTCAGGACGGAAGACTTCGCCTTGAGCAGGATATTCTCCCGCAGGCACAATCCGCTCATTACCTTCTTCGGTGCCGGTTTCGGCGGAAGTTTCGCTTTCGGCTGCTTCTCTCTTACTGCTCACAATGCGCTTTCCCGCGGTTACGCTCACTGTATCGCCTATTCCAAAACCGAACCTTTCTTTAAATTCCATGGAAATTATCAGTTCCGTGTCGTCTTTCGGAAAGTTCCCCTCAATCAGAGCATCACGGGTGAGCATACTGCCTTCCGCTTCTTCAAGCGTGCATAAAACACCTTCATGCCGAATCGAAATCAAGTCCCGAATGATGCGGGTTTCCTTGACTTTTTTGTGAGCGGCGATGAGGCTGCGCACCTCCTGCGTATAGGATTTGCGGGTAACGGCATCGTAGGGGAAGCGTTCTTTAAGAGAAGCAATCTTACTTGAATATGAAGAATAAGCTATATTCACAAAGAGCGAAAAAAATATGCCCGTCATTGTAACGGCGAGGAGGACGGCTCCGTTTTTTTTCACATCGTAATTTTTTATACCGAATTTTTTCATAGAGCTTCGTCCTTTACAATTTTACCGTCCGACAATTCCACAATCCTTGACGCGGAAAGGGCGAGCCGATCGTCATGAGTTACCATTAAAACGGTTTGATTATAGGTTTTATTTGCATATTGAAGGAGGCTCATAATCGCGTCGGTGTTTTTGCGGTCAAGGTTTCCCGTAGGCTCGTCCGCCAAAAGGAGGGCGGGAGAATAAATCAGGCTGCGCGCAATGGCCGCCCTCTGCTGTTGTCCGCCTGAAAGTTCGTGCGGAAAATTGCTTAGCTTATTTTTTATGCCGAGCTTTTCGGCAAGATTGATAAGTTTATCCTTGTCGACCTTTTGCTTATCAAGCACAAGCGGCAGGCCGATATTTTTTTCGATTGACAGGTTCGGGATAAGGTTATAAAACTGATAGACAAGCCCGACCTTCCTGCGCCTAAAAAGGGCAAGTTCATCTTCCGTGTACTTCGAAATATCTTCGCCCTGAATAAAAATCTTTCCCGAATCCGGTGAATCCACCCCGCCCAAAATATGAAGGAGGGAGCTTTTGCCGCTCCCCGAAGAACCGACAATCGCAACAAACTCGCCCCTGTCAACCGAAATACTTACATCATCAAGGGCTTTTATCAGCGTATCGCCCGTACCGTAGGCCTTGGACACATGTTCAATCCGTATAATTTCCATAAAAACCTCACACTAAAAGTAATCAACACCCCCGACGCAAAGCATCGGGGTATGTTGTTCTCATAAGGTGGTTGCAGTCGGCTTTAATACTCTTTGTTACGACGCAGAGCGTCGGGGTATTAAACCCTCCGCACGAATAAAAATTTCTTTTTTCGGTTAAAACAATAACATAGAAACCTTACATTTATGTGACATTTTTAAAGATTTTGATAAAGCCCCAAGGCCGTTCCCTTTTCTATGATATCAAGGGCAAAGGCCCAAAGCTCCTCGGAAAAGTCTTTTATAAACTCTTTTTTATCGATGATTTGGGATTTTTTTAAATTCTTTTTGATTATATTTCGATTATTTGTATAATAATGGTTTAAAAGAGGCTGTAGGTTATCCAAGACTGCCGCATATTGGGCTTCCGGTGTTTTACGCTCTTCAAATTCCAGCCATGTATTCATAAAGTCTTCTTTTTGGTCATCAGGCAAAAGAGAAAAAATTTTATCCGCAGCTATTTTTTCATCGGTCTTAGCTTCTTCTCTTTTTTGAGTATCGTACAAAAAGGTGTCGCCTGCATAAACTTCAACTATGTCGTGAATTAAAAGCATCTTGAGGGTGTGAAGAAGGTCGATTTTTTCCTTACAGTATTCCGCGAGGAGAAGGGCCATAACGGCAATATGCCAAGAATGTTCGGCGCTGTTTTCCTGCCTTAATCCTCCGATTATGCCGTTTTGCCTGTAAACGGTTTTTAATTTTTCGAGCTCAAAAATGAAGCCCATCTGTTTTTCCAATCGTGAAACACTCATTTTGTTGCCTTAAAATAAAGATAGATCTAAAACTCTTTGCTAATTTTCCGAGATAAATTCCCTATATTTTTCAGGGTTTACCCTAAAGGCGACTATAGGATCTTCATTATTCTTGATAGCTCTTGTTACTGCAGCCTGGGCTTCTTCTATCATTCTGCCTGAAGAAATAAGACGGGATGTTCTGGTTGTAATACCTATTGAAATTGCTTTAGATATATCGTATTCGGTTAAAATGTTTTTGGTTCCCTTGTATATTTCCTCGGCCTTTTTCATGGCTTCATCCAAATTTGTATCTTGAAGAATCGCCGCAAATCCGTTACTGTCGAATTCAAAAATCATATCCCTGAATTTTATAAAGTCGATTAAAAGCGCTGCAATCTTTTTTCCTATCATGCTTTCAAGGCTGAAATCGTCAAGCTGCATAATCACTAGGGCTATGTCCTGTTCTGATGATGCGGCTCTTCTTAATTCCGATTCCAAGTACTCCGGTAAATATTCCTGCCAGCTTATTCCCGTAATGGGGGAGTAAAGGCCTCTTACCTTTTCTATGGCTTCTGAATTTACTGCATCGAAGGATGCCGTATTCTTAATATTATTATACTCCTCAGAATCGGAGCTGATGTATTTAATGTTTTTATCGTCTTTAACGCTTATATCCTTCCCTGATTCATAAGGAAATTGCTGTGTAATTTTTAAATTATCAAGATCTTCAAGGCTGTATATTTTCTCATCGTTTTTATTTTTAGTTTCTTTTACAGGTTTCAAAACTGATTCATCTTCTGTTTTTGCTTCACTGTAATTATGAGGATAAACTTCTTCTTTTGGTTCGGCGTAATATTTTTGTTCTGAAGCATGGTTTACAGCCGCTTCATCTTCGTTAAAATCGTCCTCAAATGTTCTTTTGTTTACATCTGCATATACTCGGTCTTTAATAGTTGCAAGACTTGTAAAAAGAATTATAATTACCGTTAAAATTGTTACGGTCAATATGATAAAAAAAGCACTTCTGATTCTTAAATAGATTGCTGTCGATTTTAAAGTCGGAATAGAAGCTGTCAGTACAAGCTCGGTATCATAGCTTTTCATAGCCTTTACATTAATTCTTCCGCTATGATTTTTTATAAATAAAGAAGCCGGTTTTACCATAAAATTACCGCCTTCATCAAAGTTTATTAAGCCGGAATCCTTTGGCCAAGAAATTATAATACTTTTAGACGGCTTTGAAATAACAAAGGCCTTAATTTCAAGCTCATCTGCAAGTGCATACAACTTTTGATTATATTCACTTTTGGCAAAGTCTTCCTTCTCAGAGGAGATTATAATCTGTTTTGCAAAGTAAGCGAATGTAGATTTTGCTTCCTCTACACCTGCGTCAGAATCCTTTATAATCCCATACACAAACCATGAAAATGTTACTAATATAACTAATAAGGCTATTGCGGCATATATGCCAATATACATCTTTTTCATTAACTTACAGTATACTCCAGAATTTGAGATAGTACAAGTTCTAAATCGGCAAAATCCGAGATATTTTTAGATAATCTTTTACTTAAATATGCAAAATAAGGTAAAAGAGCCGTTGTCAACATTTTCTTATCATTATGAACGGATTTTTTTAAATGACTTATAAAATCGGCATATGGGAATATGGCAAATTCTTCTTTTTTCCATTTATAATCTGCCGAATTAAGACTGATTTCCTTTTTAAAAAAAGTTTTGTACCCCTCCAGAAGAGATGTAGAATAAGTTATTTTTCCGTTTTTTTCCGTTTTTTTTACCTCTGTTCTAAACATCAAATCACAAAATTTTGTTTCTAAGGGTGAAGTTTTATAAGCTCTTTTTTCAAACTGATTGGAAAGATATGTTCCGTTTGCATATGCCTTTCCTGCGGTATAAGCAAAGTCCAAGCCTAAGAACTCCAAATCTTTAAATCCTAGGGAGAGGGCTGCCGATCTTGCCGCAAGAGCCACAGTGCCGCTTGAAGTTTCCATATATGGGAATGGAGAAAAAAGGGAAGCATATTGAACAAAGGGGTGTGCACTTTTTGTAAAAAAAAATGAGTTGCCGTTTTTTAAGAATTCCCTTGCAAGAATAGGGTTTGAGCAAAGGTCAAAAATACCTACTGTCTTTTTGCGGAAAAGGCCTAAAACAGTGAGCATAAGAAATATTTTGCGGGTCCATGCTCACAAAAAAATCGGCTTCGATTCCTGCTTTTATTAAAATGGGAAAAGCCGTATCTGAAGCAAAAAGCACAAAAGAATTCCTGTATCTTTTTATATTTTCCAAGGCCGGTTCCAGGCCGGGGCCCGCACCTAAAATACAGGCTTTTTTATCGGGATCTATTTTCGGTATTGCGGGGAGGATTATCGATGCCGTTTTTAAATTATGCATAATGTTCCGCATCCATATTTTACCGAAGGCTGCCTGTGTCGAAATATCGGCCTGTATATTCTCTAATGAGGCTCTAATTTTTTTTTCGAATTTCGGTATTTTATCCTTATAAAATTCTTCCCAAGGCCTTAAGATTTTTATCTCAAAATTGCCGTAGATGGCTGGAATATAGGTATTGATAAATTCTTTTTCAAAATTTTCCGATTCTAAGGGCGGTAAAAAAGATAGGTTTTTATTTAGAATAAGATGTGAAAAATCTATTATTTTAAATAAGCTTTTAAAATTTGCAAAACTTGCTTCGGTTATTGCACAGTACTTCAATTTAAAATTGTTCAAAAAACATTCTATATGGATACCGGCCCCCAATCCGCAAAAAAGAACGAAGTTTTCGTTTCCCGTAAAAAAACGAGAGGCTTCTTTTATTGGGTCATATTTTGAATGGAGGAGTTTGCCGTTTTTTAGTAAGGGGAGAGTCAGTCCTGTTTTCGCTATCTCCGTATTGGAGGCGTAATCCGAGCTTTCAGTAGAATTTATAATATCTTCTGCAAGTTTTAAATTTATTCTTTTTAATGCTTCTATATTCTTATCAAAAAAATTCATGGTGTAAGCCTTCTAATTTGATTTTCTAAAAAAGAGCTTATTTCATTTTCAAGGTTTAGTTTAATTTCTTCTTCATTTTGAGTATCTTTTTCTTTTAAAAAGTTCATATAATTTTGAAAAGAAATAAATTCGCATAATTCTTTTTGAGGGCTGCTTAAGCTTGTTTCTTTTGCACTTATTTTGATTTTATCAAAAAAAGTTTTGTGTTTTATTTCTTCTTTTATGTTTCGATAAATTTTTGACAAGATAGCTTTTTTTTCATTGATAGATTTATATGCCGAATTTTTTGATTGTTTTGTCTGAATATTTTTTTTATTTGCATTTTCATTAATTTTTATCTCAGTCTTAAAATTTTCCCCGCATATTGATTTTATACTGCCTAGCATAGGAAGATTTTGTCCTATTCTAAAAAGTCTTTCAGCTCTTTTCTTAGGTGTTTGACTAAACCATTTTTCATAAGTTTTTAATGAACGCAGATCAAAGTTGGATATAGCTGCAAAATTAGATATAGGATCTAAGCGGTCTGCTTTAATTTCTTTTTGTTTTTGACTTTCATGCGGTGAACAATGTGAAAAGCCTTTTGATTCTTTTAAGTCCAAGCCTGCAATAAAAATTTTCCCCGCGGTGTTATCCAAGAGAAGTTCTATTGCCGTACCCGATACCGTTCCGTTTCTTTTTGCAGGAATGGGTTCAATTCCTAAGCTGTCAAAAAAAAGATTTTCAAGGGCTGAACCGTAACTTAAAAAAACTGAGTTATTATTTTTTAAAATATTATAAGGAATTTTTGCTTCCAATGGAAAGGCTAGGGCGGTTTCCTTAAAATTTTTATCCTGCAAATATTTTAGATGATTTGCAGCCCAAAATCCCCCGTCAGTCGATATACATAGATCAAGCCTTATATTCCGGCTTAATACGGCCGGCAGGGCAGAGGCTGCGGCCGTATTAAACATTCCGTTTATATTCTTAGTGTATTTATCCAATACCTCATCTAAACTTGGACCGGCAGCTGCAAAAAAACAAGGTTCAGCAATTCCCAAATTCATTTCTTTAAAAAAATTCCTGCTCAAAATTTTTTCTGCAAATATAAAGTTACCGCTCATGTTTTTAAGCCATTTTTTTCCAAAAAAACTTCTTGTTGCTATTACGCTTTGAATTATCTTTACGGCTTGGGATATTTCCTTCCATACCCATGAAGCGGAATCAGGCCAAACCTTTTCTGCAGGCTTCCAAGGCAAAAACAGTGTAGAAGCTAAAAATTCATCGGGAATATTATTAACCAAAAAAAAAGACGCATTTCCTGAAGCCGGTCTCCAAACCTTGTCCCAAAGTTTATCCGACTCCAAAAAATAATTATCCGTGTACCTCATTGCAATCAATTTACTTTCAGGAAATTTTTTACGCAGAACCGATGCAAGATAAGATTCTCCGGGTTCCGTGATAACGATAATTTTAGGATTTCCGTTTATTGTATCTGAAAATCTTTCTGCTTCCTTTTGAGGATTATAAGAAGAGTGTAATTTAACTTGTTTTATCATTTATTACGGCCTTAAAAAAATTTTTTATCTCAGTTATATTTTTTGAATTTCCCCTGTACTCAATTAATATTTTTGCACACAGTTCTTCTCCATAAATATTGGATAAACTTGCCGTTATTTTTTTTGTATAAATATCCATAGGCAGGTTTTCTGATGAGAATATTGACGCATAAAGGCTATTGTCCATTCCCAAAATTGCCATATTGGATTTTCCCATTAGATTAAGAATTTTGTTTGCTATAGAATAATAAAGACTCAAAGTATTTAAATCGCTTTGAAGTTTTACCGTGTCGATAAAAACATGAAAAAATGTAATTGTCAGCAAATGAGCCGTATTATTAAAGTTGAGCGCCGATTTTATTTTGAGCATTATTGTATCTGAACCGTATTGAAATGGATATACAGGCCTTGCCGTTTCTATAATATTTTTATACTTATCATACGAGGGTAAAAAATCTCTTATTTGTTTATCTGCTTTTTCAAAATCAAAGCCTTCCCTATAAACATCTTTTTGAGATTTTATTAAAAACAAAAAACTCTTATTTTCTTCAACAGAAAACAAAATAATTTCCGAGATGCTTGCATACTCCTGAGAAGAAAAAAAATTCTTTAGAGATTTTAAGTCATCATTTTTGAGAGAGAAAAGATTATGCTGCTTAACTTCAAACCCATCTATAATGTTTGAAGGTATCATGCATCTATGAAAAGTCGTTATATCTACACCTGAAGCAAAACAAAGATTATAAAAATCTTCATTTGTTTTTACCAAAAATCCGCCTTTTTCTATTTGCAGATTTTTTAGTAAGATTTGAAAATGTTTTTTTGCATCAAAAAAAGGTGAAGAAGGGCTTTCATCAGTATGCGGCTTTAGAGGCTGATAAGCTTTTATGCTTACAGCCTCCGCCTTCTGCCTTAGTCCCATTAGGATATCCCCAGCTCATCAAAAAAGCCGTTTGTAAGTATCAAAGTATTCCGACTTTGCAAACTCTTCAATTTTTTCTTCAGGCAGACTTTCTAAAAGCTGATCCATATATGTCAGAACAGATTTAATCTCATCTTTTAAATGGATGGGCAAGGTTTCTGTCTGTATTTTTTGCTCTTCGGCAGCACTCTCATCAAGGTCAAGCCTTGGAATATCTTGAGCTGCCTGATCAAGCTCTTCTGCTGAAAATACCGAGTCTGCATGGTTATCCATCATTATCTCTGATACATTATCATATTGAGAAAGGTTTGATTCTTCCTCGGCTGCAGCAGATGCGGAGTTATCTTCCCAAACTATCTCATCGGTCTGTAGTTCATCAGAAGTAAGAGTTTCTTCTTGTTCTAAGTTTTCATCAAACTTTAAATCTGCAAAGTCTGAAGCCTCGTCATGACCTTCTTCAATATTGTCGGTAATAGCTTCAAAATCACTGTATTCATCGCCAAGCGGAATGCTTTGTCCGTCGGGAAGTTCCAGTTCTGTTATTTTTAGATCAAAGTCTTCGATAGTATTGCCTTCTTCCTCATCGGATGATTGTTCTTCAGATGTATCTAAGATTTCTTCTTCCAAAACCGGCTCATCAGCTATCACATCCGAAATAAAATCTTCTATTTGAAGAATATCTTCCTTTTCTTCATTGTCCGATTTTTCTTCTATCGTATCAACAGTATCAAAAGATGTATCATCAGTATCAAACGGAGTATCTGTTTTTTCTTCGCTTTCAGCTTCTTCAATTCTTAAGTCTAAATCTTCATCAAGAAAGCTGATATCGTCAGTTAGGTCGTTGATATGTTCAGGCTGTACGGCACTTAATAGATCTTCATCGGCAAAAACTTCATCATCTTCGTCCTTATCTTCTTCTGCCTGATTTTTATCTTCCGGCTCATCATCAAAAAAAGTATCATTTATTTCGTCCAATGTTTCAGGGATTTCGTATTCTTTTTCTGTGTTTTCTTCAGTAAAATCAGCCGTGATTAATATATTATTAAGTTCATCACCTGTAAGAGCTATTGTTTCATCTCCATCGTCATCATTAAAGAAGCCGGTCTTATCGCTCTCGGTTACATCATTTAAGATATTATCTGTAACAGTGTTTTCTTTAGGTTCCGATATATGCGACTCTTCCAATTTTTGTTGGGTTTGAGCCATTTCAATTTTCATATTTGCAAGTTCATTTTTGATATTTACTAATTCGCTTGCAATTTGAATTAATATTTCGGTAGCCTTATCGTTTGCAAGTACATTCGATTTTTCCTCAGCCGGTTTAACCTCTTCGGCTTTTTTATCTTCTTGAATTGCTTGTGAGGGTTCAATAAATTCTTCAGGAACATCATTGTTATCCGAATCCAAAAGATCGTTTTCAAAGGCTTCAATATCGTCAAAGAACATATCGCTTTTTTCTTCGGTCTCCTCGCCCATAACACTGTCCAACATTGAGTCAAAATCGTCTATTATTTCAACTTCTTTTGTTGTTTCTGCCGTTTCGGCCGGAGAAGAGTTAGCCATTATTTTTTGATTTTCTTTTCGGATTTCGTCTATATTTCCTGCTTCAATTATAGTGCTCTCTATGACTAAACCATCGTCCTCTGTTTTTTCTTTTTTATCCGAATCTGCAATATCTTCTGCCTCTTCAAATTCCGAAATATCGCTGAATATTTCGACATCTTCCAAGTCATCATTACTACCCATGGTTTCACCGGCGAGAGAAGTTATATCCGAGTATTCGTCTATTGTAATATTAAGCGGAATATCTTCTTTCAGTTCTTCTTTAGTTTCTTCCTCAGTTTTGTCATTAGCCTCAAGCTCATCCAAAATATCATCAAAATCGGAAATATCTTCTATCGTCCTTTCGGCTAAATTTTCAATATCCGAAGATTTTTCTTTCTCTAAAGTTTCGTTTGTTTCCGGCTCATCAGTGGTTATTTCAAAGTTATCGTTTCCTTCAAAATCTATGGCATCACTTTCCTTTGTTTCTAGATAATCTTCATCAAAAGAAAGATCTAGTTTTATATTGTTATCAGGTTCGGGGGATTCTGATTCGCTATCGTCCTCTGTTTTATTGTCTGTTTCAAAGGCCTCGTCTTCACTTAGGAAGTCCTCTAAATCGAGAGTTTCAAATTCGTTTATATCCGGCACAGCTTCTTCTTCAGCTATAGGCATTTCGGCAAGATCGGTCTCAAAATTATCTTGAACTTCTTCATCAACTACTGTATCAGAGTCATCAAAAATATCGAATTCGTCACCATAAATATCATCTTCAGAAGTAACAGATACATCTTCAATAATATCATCAGACTCATATGTTTCTATGGTTTCAAAATTATTCAATGTAGTTAATTCTTCAAAATCTAAGCCTTCGTCGGTAGTATCTAAATTAACGACATCATGGTCATCAAATTCCGGAATGTCATTTTCAAAAGGATCCTCAGCAGTGTCATTTTCTATAGGCAATATATCACTTTCTTTATTTTCAGGCCGTTTTTTTACCCATACACCGTACATATCAAGATTTGACTCATCTTCAAGTTTTACCGGAAAAACCGAATCATCCGGTTCTTCAATTTTGTTAAAATCTAATGCCATGCTATTCTCCCGTATAACTTATATCTATAATTATACTATATATCGACAGAATGTGTAAATAACCTAAATTATTTAGCCTAAATAATTTGACAAAAAATTCAAGAAAAAAGGATAAAATGCCGTTATATAGTTTGAGCTATGGAAAAATATTTTAGAGTGATGATTCCCGTTTTTATTGGCGTTTTCGCTTACACTGCTTTGACCGTGTTTTTGGGCCCTAAGGGAATATATGCAAAGCGTTTTATAGAAATTCAGCGGGATGCACTTGTAAATCATGTCCGATCTCTTAGGCAAACAGGGGAAGATTTGGATAGCCTTATAAGGAATTTAACATATGACCCTGAAACAATTGCCGTTTATGCCCATGAATTAGGTTATATATATAATAATGAGGGAATAATTAAGCTTGTAAACTTTAACTCCGGCTTTGGAAAAGCCTTAAATCCCGGAACAATCTTAAAAATTGAAACTCCTTATTTTCTATCCGATTATATGTGCAAAACAATCGCTATTTCGTTGGGAATCATTGTTATCATTTTTCAGCTGCTGGCGGTAAAAAAAGATGGTTATTTTAAAAAAAGATCCTAAGTCTTTAGAGTTAGCTGCCTCAGCATTAAAAAATCATGATATCATAATAGTTCCTACCGATACTGTTTACGGCTTTTCGGGTATAATTCCCATTACAAAAGAAAAAATCATTAAAATCAAAAAAAGAGGGGCTGAAAAAAGTTTTATCAGCCTGATTGAAAAACCGGAAGACATTTATAAATATACTGATACGCCAATTCCTCAAGCCTTTCTAGATCTTTGGCCTGCACCTTTGAGTTTAATTGTAAGGGATAAGGAAGGCAGCGGAACTTCGGCTTTTAGATGCCCCGATGACATCTGGCTTAGAAATTTAATAGGAAAGACAGGTTTTCCTATTTATTCTACGAGCGTTAATTATTCGGGAGAGCCGCTTTTAAGCGATATTCGGGATATAATAAAAGAGTTTGAAGATAAGGTTTCTTTGATAATTGACGGAGGAGATCAAAAAGGATTATCGTCTACGATTGTCAGTTTAATTGAAAAGGAGCCGTTTATAATCAGGCAAGGATCCTTAAAAATAAGTCTTTAATTTTTTACCCAGCGTACTTTTTTTATAACTTCATTGACCGAAACAAGGGTGTTTCCATGATACACTATTTCGATATCTATTTTTTCACCGGCTAAAACCTTATTGTCGGCGGAAACAAGGAATTTCCATGATGGTGTTTTACCCATCTCTGCTGCCTTTTTGGCTATCTCATCAGGTAAGTTAATAAATTGTCTCGGCAATGCCTTGCCTGATTGATTTATTGTCAAATAGCCCTCATTCAACTTTATTTGAAGTAAGATTGTTATTCCGCTTGAAAGGAGGGCTATTCCTCTTCCGCCCCTCATAATTTCAACCCGTTCAAGACCATCTTCTCCCTGCCATGAACCTGAAAGAATATCTATGTTTTTTACTTCTTCTACCTCTGCATCTTCTTTAGGTTCGGAGTCTTCCAAATTGTAGGTAACCGATAAATTTACAGATTTATCAAAAATATCCGAGACCAGAACCCGCGAATCCAATAGGATTAAATTAACGCTTTGATAAATTTTTGATATTCTTCTTGTTATATTATCCGAAGAATTTTTCAGCATAAGTTCAAGCTGAATTCCGTTTTCAAGCCCTGTAACCTTACCTGCAAAAACATAATCGAAACGCTGACGGGCATCCGTTTCGGTAACCGGAGTAGAACGCATATCTACAATATCGTATCTTTTTAACTCCTTTACAAAACTGAAAATAGCATTACTGATTGTCGCTGTTGTTTGTTCCGTTATGTTTTTAGATTCAAGCTTAAAAACGCCGACTGTGGGAGCTGCATAAAGCATACCCACTGAGCTAAAAAACGGCATATGCAGCATCAAAAGCAAAAATATTAAAAATCCGTAATACTTTTTTATCTTCATTATTTACCTCTTATCTTTATCTCCCTTTGCATATCTCTTTTTAGGTCTCTGTCTTTTATGTCTGCCCTCTTATCAAAGGTCTTTTTACCCTTACAAACACCTAAGAGCACCTTAACGATACCGTTTTTAAAGTAAAATTCCAAGGGGATGAGGGTATAGCCTTTTTCCTCAACTTTTCGTTTCAATCTTTTTATTTCGTCCTTTTTTAAAAGAAGTTTTTTGGGACGCTCAGGGTCATGGTTAAAAACGGAGGAGTAAATATATTCCGAAATATGAAAATTTTTAACCCAAACCTCATTATCCTTAATTTCTGCAAAGGCATCCGGAAAAGAAATTCTGCCTTCTCTTAAAGATTTAACTTCCGTTCCTTTTAATACAAGCCCGCATTCTATTTTTTCTTCGACGGTATAATTAAAAAAAGCTTTTTTGTTTTTAGCTATTATTTTTACAGGTGTTTTCTCCATATATATATTATATTCATAGATTAGACACTTGTCAACGACAGCAGAAAATGATATTATGCCTTGAGGATTAATAATGGCTGCAAAATACAGAAGTTTTTCATATACTGCGAAGAGGGAATACCGCAACAAGGTATTTTTTATTATTTTTTTGGTGCTGTTTGCCTTTATTTCATATGTACTTATAACATCATATATACTAAAAACTTATAGGCTGCAAACGGACACCATGTTCCCTGAAATTTCTACAGGCGATATGGTTTTGGCAACTCCTATTTATTCTACGGCTTCAGCTAAACGCGGGGACTTGGTGGTTATCAATAGCTCATCTTCACAAAAAAAGCCCTTTTTTAAATCGGCTGTAAATACTGTTACAGGCTTTTTTACCTTTCATCTTGTAAGGCCCTTTGATATACAAAACGCAAATGCTTATTCCATCCGCAGAATTGTAGGATTACCCGGAGATACCCTCTACATGGAAAATTTTGTTTTGCACATAAAAACTCAAGATTCGAATCATTTTTTAACGGAATTTGAGCTGGCTCAAAAAAACTACGATATTGAAGTTCAGGATCTTCCTGCAAATTGGGATTCATCATTGCCCTTTTCGGGAACATATCCGAAAACGGTTTTAAAAGAAGGCGAATATTTTGTATTATGCGATAATAGAATAATCACAGATGATTCCCGTCTTTGGGGGCCTGTCAAAGGAGATAAAAAACTATTCGGTAAAATTATGCTTAAGTACTGGCCGCTTAAAGAGTTTAAATTTTATTGATCGATGAAAAAAAATGCCGGTCTTTATATTCACATACCTTTTTGCCTCCAAAAATGTAATTACTGCGATTTTTTTTCAGTTAAGGCCGGCCGCTTTAAGGATATTTTGTCCGGCCCCATAAGTCCCTTTGTTTTAAGACTGACTGACGATATAACAATTCAAGCCGCTAAATACGGTATAAGCGAATGGGATACCGTTTATATTGGAGGCGGAACTCCGTCGCTCCTTTCTCCTTATGATATTTATTATCTTTCATCACAAATAATTGATGCTCAAAAAAATCCTCCCAAAGAATTTACGGTCGAAATTAATCCCGAAGATTTAGCCGAGGACTTTTTATCAGCAGCGGTAAAAGGCGGTGTTAACAGGTTTTCTGTAGGTATTCAATCCCTTAATGATGAGGTTTTAAGTGCCTGTAAAAGGAGGGGCGGAAGAAAAATGAGCCTTTCCTCACTTGAGCTTTTACGCACTCAAAAAAATCTGATGCTTTCTTGTGATCTAATTGCAGGACTGAATAATCAAACCTCGGCTATTTTGAAGGACGATATAGAAACATTATTGACTTTTAAACCTGAACATTTTTCTTTATATGCCCTTTGTTCAAATACAAAAATTTCGGATGAAAAAGATGATGAAATAGCCGAACTATGGAACTATGGTAAGGATATTTTAGAGAAAAATAGCTATAATAAGTATGAGGTGTCTAATTTTTCATACAAAAATTTATATAAAAGTATACATAATGAGAAATATTGGAGGTTGGAAAACTATATAGGGGTCGGTCCCGGTGCCTTCGGATCCATTTTTTTTGATAAAGAGTCTTTATCCGCCTCTGTAAATACCGATGTTCATTTACATGCTCAAGCAAATGTTTTCGCATTGAGATTTTCTGCAATTAAAAATATAGAAAAATGGATGACCTTACAAAATAGAGATGAGGTTTATGAATACGAAACCGTAAATGAAAAAGAATTTATTGAAGAAGCCTTTATGATGGGGTTGCGGCTTACTGACGGAATTGACAGGCCGTTTTTTAAATCCCGATTCGGGACTGATATTACCGCATTTGCAGGAAATACTATTTCAAAATGGCTGAATAAGAAGGCTGTTGTTTTGACTGAAGAAAAATTTTACTTAACCGAAAACGGTTTTCTGTATTTAAATTTATTTTTACGGGATCTCTTTCAAGAGATTGACACCTTATTTTAAAAATTACTCTTGATTTTGGTCCTTGTTTTGTTCCCAGATATAATCGAACTCTTTATGTATAGTTTGGAAAACTTCAATTAGGGTAGGGTCAAAGTGCGCCCCTGCTCCTAATGCAATATGGGCGACGGTTTCTTCATGAGGGATTCCTTCTTTGTAAGAACGCCTCATTCTCAGGGCATCATAAACATCGGATATCGCCACTATACGTGCCGATAGAGGAATCATTTCACCTGCAAGCCTATAAGGATAGCCCCTTCCATCCCATCTCTCATGATGACTAAGAGTGATTTCCTTTGCCATAGGAATAGGGTAGTTTGCAAGGATGAGTGTTCCGTTGATAGTGTGCTCCCGCATAACAGCCCATTCAACATCGTTAAGCGAACCTTTTTTTTGCAGTATATAATCAGGCGTTCCTATTTTTCCTATATCGTGAATAGCTGCAAGAGATGAAATATTATCTATAAAGTCTGCATCTATTTGAGGAAATAAATTTTCTCTAAATAGGGTCTCGGCAAGGGCCTTTGAATAATAATTAAGCCTTTCATTATGAAAGCCCGTATCGTTATCCTTTAATTTTGATGCATTTAATAGGCTTTCCATCATATCTTTATACTGACTTAAATAGGAATTGCTTATATCTTCAAACATAACCCAGTAGCCGTTGAGAGAGTTATTATCAAATAGGGGAAATATGTTTGTCTTTGTATACATAGTTTTGCGGTATCTTGTTTTATGTTTTAAAACCCCGGACCAAGAGTAGCCACGGTTAGGATTTCTTAATTTGGCTAAAAGATCATCAAGAGTGGATTTTTCAAGCGTGCTTCCGAATATGTTAAAAAACGGCTTTTTTTCTATACTGTGATAACCTTCAAAAAGACGGTTTACTGCATCGCTTATGTATAGTATCAAAAAATTCTTATCAAGGAGCATGGAGCAAACTGTAGGTGTTGCAAGTAAGTCTACAGCTGTTTTTAAAACTTCGGTTTTAATTTCAGTATTGTTAAAATTTATCGGATGATGTAAACTGTCAGGATCTTCTTGGTAAATTTCATCCCCCAGCTCTTCCAATTCTTCTTCTACCTCATCCAGCATTTCTACTTCATCGAGAGTTAAAAAACTTTTTTCATTAATTCCTTTTTTAGATTTACTTTTCTTTTCTTTTTTTTTCATAGGCTTAAAATCCTTTAGTTACAATACCTAATACTCTGCATCGCTCTTTCTTATATATACCGGTCCCTCATGATCTTCAACTTTTTTACACGCCTGATTTGCAGTAAAACAATCGAGTAAAATGTTTGAAAAAGCCTCTTTGTGTGCTTCTATAAAAGTGATATTATTTGAATCGATAGATGCTTTGGCTTCTTCATTAAATTTTTCCGTTCCGAAACCGCAAATAATTGTTTTTTTATTTTTATCAATAAGTTTAACTGCATCCTCCGCACTTATATCAAAGGCTTCCGATATCGGCTTTTTATTTTCAAATGCCTGTACATAAAAGCAGTCGCGTTTTGCATCAATAACCGATAAAAATTGATTTTTATCTCCGTATCTATAACAAAGAGCTTCCAAAATAGAAACACAAAAAAAATGAGCATTTGTTTGCAGTTGAATTGCCTTTGCCGTCGAGTAGGCTAGTCTTAGACCTGTAAAACCTCCCGGCCCTTGAGGACATATTACAACATCTGTTTCGTTTACGGAAAAACCTGCTTGCTTTACTGCTTCTTCTATTGCAGGAATAAGCAAGGCTGAATGTCTTGCTTTCGCCGGCGTAAAAACGGAGGTAAATGTTCCTTCACTTCCTTGAGCCGTTATTTCAACAGAGTTCCAACTTGTATCGATGCAAACTATGTTCATAAATCCTCACCAAAGTCTTTATTGCTGATAATAATTTTTCTTGAATTATCATCATTTACAGTTATACCTATATAAATAGTGTTTTTGGGTAAGGCTTCTTTTACCTTTGTACTCCATTCAATTACGCAAACACCATCTCCATATAACATTTCTTCAGTACCAAGATCTAAAAAATCCTCAACTCCGTCCAGTCTGTATACATCCATATGATATAGATGCAGACGGCCTGAGTATTCAGATATTAGGGTAAAAGTAGGGCTTGTAATATCTTCTTCAATATCCAAGCCTTGTGCAATTCCCTTTGTCAGATAGGTTTTTCCTGCTGCTAAAGAGCCGTCAAGGGCGATTACATCTCCTTTTTTTAATTTTTTTCCTATCTTTTTTCCTAAACTAATAGTATCTTCTTCGGTTTTTACTGTAAATTCCATCTTACGGTAATTTCCTTGATTCAATTAAACGGCGGACACAGGCCTTTAACTCCATCATTATCTGTAAAACAGGATAGTCTATCTTGTCTATCATCTGTACCTGTATTTCGGTTTCACCCGTCGGCTTATGTTCTACAAAAAATTCTACCTTTCCTTCTTGCTCTTTACCCAATATAGTATATACGGCTGTTCCGATATATTTTTGACGGTAATATATATGGGTATCTTCTTTTTCAATATTTTTTATTTCAGAAACAATCATCTTAAATCTCCGGTTATGTTATTGATAATAAACCATTTCCCAACTTTTTTACAAGCGGTGCTAATTCATATTCTGCAATATCGGAAATCTCTACCGTATCGGTGTCTTCAATTGCATTAATAATAGCATCCAAATTAGACGATATTTCGGTTTGATATTCCCTAATTGTCATTTCGCCAAATTTTAAGTCGTCTGGTATGTCGGCAATATCGAATAATTTTGCTGTTTCATATAATTTTGCAAGATTAACAGAAAAACTTTCGATTGCTTTGATAACTTCTACATCACTTCCTGTTTGCACTTTTACAGGAATTTTTTCAATTTCTTCCGAATTTTTTATAAATTCATCACCAATGCTTTTTAAAAGCTCCCTTATGTCATCTCCGCTTGTTGTAAATAGCTCAATGTCTATTTCTATTTGATGAGGATTTTCAAAAAGCTCATCAAGCTCGCTTAAAGTCAATTCTTTTCCGTTGACACAAACTTGAGTTATAGTGTTTTTCCGTGTTCGGCATTCTTGTTCTATATTTCCAAGAACATCGCCTATAGTTATTTCTTTTTCAATTTTTAATTCAATGTCTTGTCCATTTAATTTTACTTTCATTGCTATCCCTTATTGTTTATTTTGATTTTGAAGCTGTTTGTTAAAATTGTCCATTGTTTGGGATTGTTTTTGCAAACTTTTTAAGGTCCCATCCATTATTCCGTATTTCTTTTTAAGAGCTAACTCTTTTTCGGCAAGTTTTTTGTCATAGTTCTCTATTCTCTTTTGAGAAGCATCCATTTTGAGTTTTAAAGCATCATTTTTTATTCCTAAAATACCTCCTCGTTGAGTATAAGGATTAATATATTCATACATTGCATGTGCAAGGCCTGAGTCTATCAAAATATCTCCATCCGAATCAAAGCCGAAAAAAAGTTTAACCTCTTCCATATTGTTATTTAAGGCCTCATCAAGTTTTTTTTCGTCAATTTCCAAGTAGCCTCTAAGACGGGACATATCTACTCCGCCTGAGCTGTCCGATTTTGTGGAAACCCCCAGCTGACTTAGCATAAATATTTTTGAATCGTCTGCCGGTTTATATGGAGCATTTATTGTTTGTCTTAAATTCGATTTAAAGCTCATCAATGTGCTGTCTCCATACATTAACCCCAATTTTTTTTTAGCATCCTCAACTTCTGCTTCTGAAAGATAGGTAAGCTCTTCGATTATTTCAGGCTTATTTTGTGTAAGGATATTGATTTGAGCAAAAAACCTATTGTATTTTGCGACAAGCTCGATAATTGCATTTTTAACGGCTTCTACATTCGGTTTTATCGTAAGTTTTTCTTGTTTTTCCGAAGACTCATGAGCGTGCAGGGTAACACCTGGAATTAAATCGTCAATATCGTTTTTATCTCTTTTAATTTGAATTCCTTCAAAATTTATTATAGCATCCTTTGCTGTTGAAACAGGGTTTACAGGTATATAGTCTCCGGCAGCCTTAGGATCAAATATTCTGATGTTTTCTATAAAGACAGCCTTTTCGGTATTATTATTGTTGATTGCAAGGGCCTTTACGTCTCCGTATTCTGCCAACGGAATGGTAATTGTCTGCGTTTCGGCATTTTCCGAAAGAGGCGGCAGGGGAATAAGTACTCCTCTTGTTGATTCTAATGCTAAAATATTCATATCAACCTTTGGAACAGCCTTATCCTTCTGCTCCATCCGAGCTTTTTCAAGTCCGGCATTTGAAGGTTCGTTTTGGATTACAATCCCTCTGTATGAGATTGAGCCTAACTGTTCATAAACTTTTTCGCCCATATCTTCTTTTTCGGCAGCAGGAACTGAAGGTTCCTTAATTGAAACTGTAAGCTCCATTACATATTGACCTTTTGCCCTTACCGATTCCGAAAAATCTATTTTTTGAGATGATTCAGGCTTAGCCTCAATTGAAGAAACTGAAGTTTTTATTGACGATGAGTCGTTTTTTTTGATAAGTCCCATTTCAAGGGCAAAGGGTAGGGCATCATCTGCAAATTCCAATCTGTTTTTTTCTCCAGTCATATTTGAAGAAAACAACAAAGATTTTGTTTCAGGGCTGATTTTTATTTCGGTTATATTTAAAATGTCTTTTGCTCTTGAGTTTACAAGATCTATAAAGCCCTTATATTTTCCTCCCTTCCAGTTTACCGATACGTTTTTTTCTCCTACCTTAAAAGTATATTTTCCTTTTTTTATTTCAATATCTTTATTTACTTCTTTTGTTAAAAATTTATCTGATTCTGCGACTTGAATAACATTAATTTTTATATTTTGATCCTTAGCACCTCTGGAGGCTGTAGCCGTAACGGATCTTTCATTTGAGGATTCTGCTATTTTTTCTACAAAGGGATTATTAAAAGAGTATAGTTCTCTTGCCGCATTACGCACTTCAAGAGAAAATTTACCGACCTGCCTCCACGAATCGTCCTGTAATTGCAGGCGTTCGAGTTTGTCGGCTTCTCTGTCTCGAGGAATTCTTTCCTTTTTCATTAAAGCTTCAACGAGCTTTTCGTATGTACTGTTGACTCCCGGTATACTTAAATCGGACATTTAAACCCCTGTTTTTTTAACACCTAAAAAGGGAAAAATTCCGACTAGATTGTTTCATCGAATAAAAGACCGACTGTTTCAAGTATTCTTGCTTGCAGTCTCTGTATTTCTTCGGACGGAATTTCCCTTATTACCTTGTCGGTATTTGCATCTATTACCTTAACGACAATGCGGTTTGTTTCTTTGTTTACTCTAAATTGTAATTTTCGATCACAGATTTCGCATAGTTTTTGAATCTGTGCAACAGTTTTTGATATTTCATTAGGGTCAGCAAGTACTTTTTGATTTTCGGCTTGTGCGGCGGCTTCCTTTTGTACTATTACATCGGCTGCAGCCCTCATTGAGCCGTTAATCGCTGTATCACGTCTTGGTTGTAATCCTGCTTGGTGCCCTATGCCGTTTATTTCTATACTCATAAAAACCTCCTTGGCTTTAAATAGACATCATCCGTGACATCTAAATATAGTCATAACGTTTTAAGCATCAACTCTTAGCAGTAAAAAAAAGGAAGAAGAAGGGCGCATCTTCTTTCTTCCTAAAGATTTCTAAAGGCTTTCAATTTTAAGAGATGACATCCGGTTATCTCTTTTTATCGGCCCTTATAAGATCTGCTTCATTATTGAAGAAGCCTAACAACAGCCTGAGGCTGTGCATTGGCCTGTGCCAACATAGCAGTTCCTGACTGGATCAAGATCTGGTTCTTTGTATAGTCTACAATTTCTTTAGCCATGTCTGCATCTCGGATTCTTGATTCGGCAGCCTGCATATTTTCGGCAGCAATTGCTATACCGTTATATGCCATTTCAAACCTGTTCTGGTATCCGCCTAGGTCTGCTCTCTGCTTGTTAATCTGCTTAAGAGCATTATCAAGGGTTCCCAATGCCATATTGGCACCGTCTACAGAAGACATAGAAATAATCTTATCTTCTCCGCCTTGTTGTGCTCCGATAATACCGAGTGCTGATGCTGTCATTGTACCTATAAAGATCTTTTCTCTTTGATCCATATTTGCACCGACATGGAGCTGCATGGGTCCTGATGCGGAATCCTGTGCGAAGCGTCCAGTGAGAAGGTTCATTCCGTTGAATTGAGCATGACTTGCGATTCTGTCTACTTCATCAACAAGCTGTGATACTTCAACTTGAATCTGCATTCTGTCTTCGGCGGAATAAATGCCGTTAGCGGCCTGTATAGCCAATTCTCTTAATCTCTGAACTATATCTGTAGTTTCACCTAAGTAGCCTTCCGTTGCTTGAATGAAAGAAACACCATTTTGAATGTTCTGACCGGCTTGGTTTAAACCTCTGATCTGGCTTCGCATCTTTTCGGATACGGCCAAACCGGAAGCATCGTCACCTGCACGGTTAATTCTTTCCGCACTGGAAAGCTTTTCGATATTTTTTGCGAGATGAAGTTCGTTGACTCCTCCCTGTCGCTGTGCAAACATTGCACTCATATTGTGATTAATTATCATATGACCCTCCCTGAAGTCCTATAGTTCAGCATCCTTTGCTGAAAAATACTCCTGTATTTTATAATATTGCATAAAATTTAGCGCCTTTTATACAAATTATAAAGACAGTATTATTAACAATTTTATTCAAACTGCTAATAATACTGTAATACAGGGCTTCATAAGGGCCGCCCATAAAGGGCATTTTTTCAAAGATCGTTTAAGCGTGCAGGGGATAGCCCCTGACGCTTCACATATTATACTCTTATAATTAAAAAAATACAAGAGTATTTTACAAATTTGTTACCTTAAAAGAGACATTACAAGCTGGCTGTTGTTGTTAGCCTGTGAGAGCATTGCAATACCGGTATTTGACAAGATTTGGTTCTTGGTATATTCTACCATTTGTTTTGCCATATCTGCATCACGGATTCTTGACTCTGCAGCTTGGAGGTTTTCTGCTGCGATATCGATACCGACAACTGTCAACTCCATTCTGTTCTGGTAACCGCCAAGATCGGCTCTTTGCTTGTTGATCTTTTTCAAGCCTTCATCAATGATTCCGATTCCTCGGTTGGCAGTTTCTGCAGTCTCAATCGACATAATTTTTTCGTCTCCGATTCCTCTAACACCGAGGGCTGCGGCAGACATTGTGCCGATATAAACACGCATTCTCTGATCCATGTTTGCACCGATGTGGAACCACATAGAGCCTGTAACAACATTTTCACCTGTTTCGCGTGCAAAGCGGCCTGTGAGCATATTCATACCGTTAAACTGGGCTGAACTAGCAATTCGGTCGACTTCTGCAACCAACTGAGAAACTTCAACCTGAATCTGCATCCTGTCTTCGGCGGAATAGATACCGTTTGAAGACTGAACAGCGAGTTCTCTGATTCTCTGCATGATGTCGGTTGTTTCCTGCAAATATGCTTCGGCTACTTGGATAAAGTTGATACCGTTTGAAGCGTTTGCAGAAGCTTGGTTTAAACCTCGAATCTGACTTCTCATTTTTTCGGAAACAGCAAGACCGGAAGCGTCATCGCCTGCTCGGTTAATGCGTAAACCGGATGAAAGTTTTTCGATGTCTTTACCGATGCGTACATTGGTAACACCCTGCGTTCTCTGTGCGAACATCGCACTCATGTTGTGATTGATAATCATAAGATATTCCTCCCTGGAATAATGTTTTTATAAAGCATCCTTGCTTTATTTTGAGAGTAGAAAACCCTCGTTATCTATATCGGTTTTATGTTACTAAAACTTTAGATCTTTTTTAAAAAAAATTAATTTTTTATTCCTCATCTATGTCTGCCGGATCTTTTAGGATATTTGAATCAAAAAGGCGTGCAAGTTCTCTTTCGGAATAGCGTTTTGATACTGAAAAATTCTCTCTTACTAATTCAATGGTATCTTTATCAAGAATGAGCTTTTTTTCGTCCCTAAGATAAATTGCAAAATCTTCAAACACCGAAAGGGGCAGCCAAGGAAAGGCTATTTCAAAAATATTAAACCATTGGCAATAGGGAAGGGTTGTTTCCTTATTTATAAGAATCCCCTGATCCTTTAGCTTATCCCTTTCTTCAGGCTTAAGGGTAAACATTTTTTGGTTTAGCAGCTCACAATATTCTTGAGTAGAAAAAAGAGCTCCTACTTTTCGTATCAAATCCATTTTATAAACAGAAGGTATATCCGCTAAAACAGATGCCGTTACTATGTTCATGCCTTCAGATATAATTTCAAAAGGTTTTTTGCTTTCAGCAGCGGCAATTTCCATTGTTCGTTTTATATCGCCTTTTTCCAATAAAGGAAACAAAATTTCATCGTTATTCAAGACTATTCTCCCATAAACTTTAACTATAAAAAATATTCTATCACATTATTTTAAAAAAAACAATGTCAAATTTTACATTTGTGCTCCAAAGGCTTCAACAAACCTTGTGATTAGATCATCAATCTTTCCTTCTATGTACAGACCTGAGGCTTGTTTATGCCCTCCGCCTCCAAATGATGAGGCAATCTTGCTTACATCAATTTTATCCAAGGACCTAAAACCTACTGAGCAGTGTGTTTGAGACTCTTGGCGTACGATGCATATAGCTTCGACTCCTTCTATTGTCTGAATCAGCTGATAGACTATATCCGAGTCGCGTCCTTCAAGGCCGAATTCCTGTAGGTCATCATAAGTTTCGTAAGAAATAACAAGTCTTCCGTCATAATATCTCTTCATTCGATTTAGGATTCTTGAAATCAAGAGGCGTGATTCAAATTTTTTACCTCCGTTCATCTTCATAAATGTTTGTTTCGGATTGGCTCCGGCTTTAATTAGTCTGGATGCGTGAGCAAAAACTTCGGCACTTCTCTCATCCAAATGTCTAAAAAATCCGGTATCGGTGCACAGACCGAAAAACAGAGCTTCTGCTTCTTCTTTTGTCAGCCTTCCTTCCATTTCTTCAATTATTGATTGAATAAGATATGTTGTTGAAGGTGCATCTGTCATTATAAGCGATGCATCGGATTTTTCAGTATTGGTTGCATGATGATCGATTATAATGTAATTAAAACCTTTGATAAGCTCTGCTATTTCTCCTACTCTGTCAAAGCCTGAGCAGTCAAGGATTATCAAACCTGTAGTTTTAGGATTTATCTTATCTGAAATTTCCAGCTTGTCTGTAAAAAGATTTTCATATTCCTTTATCTCTACACGCTTAAAAGGTCCGGCCGACATTAAAATACAGTTTTTATTTTTTCTTTTTAAAAAGAAAGACATTGCAAGGCAGCTTCCTATACAATCCCCATCGGGCTCTTTATGACCTGCAATTATAAAATTTTCGTAAGTATTTAAAAATTCCGTCAATTTTTGTGGAATTAAAGGTTTGCTGATTTTTGAGCTGCTGATATTATGCATGTATTCCTCATAAAATTCCTCTAAGGTTTTGGCCTTAGAGGATATAAATAGCTTAGATTGTTTTAGATGTTAAAATTTTAGTTCAAGACTTTCTACACCGTCAAATTTACCATCATAATCGTTTGGTGCTTTTAATGCACCCCATATTGAGCTTCCTAAATCTCTGGGAGCTGCTATTTTTATGTGATCAAATTTTCCGTCTTTAATATAGAAAGATAAATATGGATTAACTCTTGTGTTTACCAGTTCCAAATTTGCTCTTCCGTCTCTAGGTTCAAGCCAAGATTTTGGAATAAAAACTTCAGCATGTTTTAATCCTGCTCTTCGGTAAATAACATAAAACCCTTTTGAATGTGCAAATATTTTCAAAATTTGAACATTTACATAATAAGCGTCAGATTCCTCAACCTTTTGCGAAAAAGCCGGAGCTGCTGCAAAAAGGGAAAAAATTAGAACCAAAAAGACCAATCCCAGTATAGATTTCTTCATATATTCCTCCAGTTAACATATTATACACATAAGTTATGAATTTTGCAAGCCCTAAAAATTTACAATATTGACAAAGACTTATAAAAAATGGTATTTTCTCTTTTTATTAATATAAATAAAAATTTAGGACAAAATTATGGACAAAATTGTTTTACTTGATGTTAATAATTCAAAATTATTACATGAATTTGCTCTTTTACCTTTTGAGCTTTATAAGAACGATACTTCATGGGTTCCGCCTATTATAAGCGAGTATAAAAAATATGTATCCGGAGTCGGTAATTCTTTGTGTGATGTAGGCCCTCATGTAAAGATGATTGCTCAAATCGACGGAAAGACTGTAGGCCGTATTTTGTACGGGACTGACGATAAATTGAACGAATATAAAAAAATGAAGGTCGGCTATATTTCACAATTCGAGTGTATTGATGATTATGCCGTTGCAGAGAAAATGCTTGATTCTGCCAAAAATTGGTTTTTGGAAAAAGGTATGGATAGAATTAAGGGGCCTCTTTCTCTTCCCGGAGGGGAAGACAATCGAGGTTTCATAACCGATAACTTCGAAACACGAACTTACATAATGAATACCTATAACAAAAAATATTATAACGATTTTTTTTATAAAGTACGGTTTTGAAAAATATTGGGATTGCTATGCCTATCACGCCCGCTTTGATGATATAGATGCAAGCCGTTATGTGAGGTTAGCTCCATTGGTTGAAAAACGCTACGGATTTCATGTAGATCATATAGATTTAAAAAAGAATGCTTCAAGAGATGCCGGCGATATACATACAATTCTTCTTAACTCTGAACCGGAAGAATGGGAAGATTTTATGCCTATGACACGCAAAGAAATAGATATGGTATTAAAACAACTTATTTCCTTTGCCGATGAGGAGCTTATCTTTATTGCAAGAACCGATGACGGTAAACCCATAGGCTTTAATGTTACCTTACCCGATTACAACGATGTATTAAAACACCTCAATGGAAAACTGTTTCCTTTCGGTATTTTTAAATTCCTTTACTACAAACGCAAGATGAAGCGTCTTAGAACATTTGTCCTTTTTGTTGACATGAAATATCACAATAAGGGCGTTTCTGCTGCTATTTATTCCCGATTATATGAAAAAGCAATCGAAAAAGGTTATGTGGAAGGAGAAGGCTCTACTATTTGGGAGTATAATATTCCTATGATTACCGATATAGAAAAAACCGGAGCCAAAAGGGATATAGTTTATAGAATCTATCAATACCATTTGAATCGATAAATGTTTTAGATACTTTGCACTTTAAACTGTTTACATAAAATGTAAATAAGAGTATACTCAAGGAAATAAAATTATATTTTAAGGATGGTTTATATGAATGTACGAGATAGAGTTACTGCTCTAAGACAAAAAATGAAGGAGCATTCTTTAAGTGCTTATTTAATTCCTTCTTCAGATCCGCATCAAAGTGAGTATTTACCCGAGAACTATAAAACACGAGAGTTTATTTCAGGTTTTACCGGATCTGCAGGAACCGTCCTTGTTACCAAGGATAAGGCTATTTTATGGACTGACGGCCGATATTTTTTGCAGGCCGAAAAACAGCTTGAGGGTTCAGGTGTAGAATTATATAAGATGCTGGAACCGGGAGTGCCTACCATAAACGAGTTTTTAAAGACTAATTTAAAAAAAGGTGAAAAACTTGGTATGGATGGAAAGGTTGTTGCCGTTTCCACATTTGATTCCATGGAAAAAGATCTTGAAGGTATTGAGCTGATTACAAACATAGACTTAATAGGCGAGATCTGGGAAAATCGTCCCAAAGCCGTTTTAAGCGAGGCTTTTATCTTAGAGGAAAAATACACGGGAAAATCTGCAAAAGAAAAAATTGAAGAAGTCCGCTCCATGCTGGCCGAAAGAAAAGCAGACTCTACTGTTATTGGAGCCCTTGAAGATGTTTGTTATCTTTTTAATGTCCGCGGAAGGGATGTAAGATGTAATCCTGTCGTTACTGCCTATGCTATAGTCGATAAGGCTCGGGCTATTATTTTTATTGACTCAAAACAATTAACCGATAAGGTTAGGTCATATTTTTCTTCCCAAGGCGTCACGGTTATGGGCTATGATGATGTTTTCGCTGAGACTGCAAAACTTGCGGGAAAAGTTTACATAGATCCTGCAAGAACAAATGTTTATTTGTATACTCAAATCAATGCAAATATTGAAAGGGGTTTAAATCTGACCTCAACTCTTAAAGCAATAAAAAATAATGTCGAACTTAAAAATTTCGATGATGCTATGGAAAAAGACGGGGCTGCAATGGTTAAGATCCTAAAATGGGTAGAAGAAAATGCCGGAAAGGGTATTACCGAATGGGATGTAAGCGAAAAACTATTGAAATTTAGAGCCGAAGGCAAAGATTTTTTTGAAGAGAGTTTTGAAACTATTTCCGGATACGGCCCGAATGCTGCCATCATTCACTATGCTCCTTCTTCTTCAAATTCTTCAAAACTTGAAGCTAAAAGTTTCTTGCTTTTGGATAGCGGAGGACAATATTTAAACGGTACAACGGATATTACGCGTACTATAAAACTTGGAGAGCTGACAGAGCAGGAAAAAACCGACTATACCTTGGTTCTAAAAGCTCATATTTCCCTTGCAAGGGCTAAATTTAAGGTAGGAACCACAGGCCATGCCATCGACACAATCGCAAGAGAACATCTTTGGGCTAGAGGCAGGGACTACAAACATGGGACAGGCCACGGAGTAGGCTTTGTACTTTCCGTTCATGAGGGGCCTCAATCAATTTCAAGCAAGTTTTTAGATGTTCCAATGAAACCCGGTATGGTTACCTCCAATGAGCCTGGGCTCTATGTTGCAGGAAGTCATGGAATTCGAATTGAAAGTTTGGTCGTTACTACAGAATTTACAAAAACCGACGATGGAGAGTTCTATCAGTTTAAGACAATTACACTGTGTCCGATTGATACAAGTCCCATCGTTCCCGGAATTCTATCCGATGAGGATATAAGGTGGCTCAACGATTATCATAAAGAGGTTCACGATAGGCTTAGTCCTTATTTAGATGAGGAGCATAAGGCTTTCTTGATCGAAAAAACAAAGGCTATTTAAGATAATCTCTAAATTTAAAAAAATCGTTTTTTTTACTCGACAAAGTATGAAAAATGATATAAAATGTTATATATTGAATAAACAATATAAGGAGTATTATTATGAAAACATTAAATTGTGATATTTGTAGAAAAGAGCTGGTAAATCCTATTACCGACAGGACTTATTGGCATATCCGCGAATATGATGTATGTGAAGCTTGTAAGGAAACTATTGAGTTTAAATTGCGTCCTATAGTACGCAAGCATTTCCCCTATTCACAGGAGTGGTATGAGCATGAGTTCATTTCCCTTGTTGAAAAAGGTGTTGCCGCAAGACGTGCATAAGAGTGTTTATTCGTGCGTAGGGTTTAATACCCCGATGCTCTGCGTAGTGGTTGTTGATTAAGAAAAAGACCCGATTATAATCGGGTCTTTTTTCTTTTGCTCCATTGACATATTTTATTTTTTTGTGTAAAATTAATTTCTAGTTTTTTATAAGTGAGTAAGGAGTTTTCATGTCAGGACATAGTAAATGGGCGACAATTAAACATGCCAAAGGTGCAGCTGATGCCAAAAGAGGTCAGTTGTTTACCAAATTTATCAAAGAAATTTCAATTGCTGCAAAGATGGGAGGCGGAGACCCCGCTACAAACCCAAGACTTAGAACAGCCGTTTTAAAAGCTCGTGCTGCAAACATGCCTAAGGACAACATAGAAAGAGCTATTAAAAAAGGTACAGGCGAACTTGGTGCCGTAAACTATGAAGAGCTTTTATACGAAGGTTACGGCCCGGGCGGAGTTGCCGTTTTGGTTGAGGTTTTAACTGATAACAAAAACAGAACAGCTGCCAGTGTTCGAAATATTTTTACAAAGAGCGGCGGAAACTTGGGTGCAACAGGTTCTGTAGCTTATATGTTTAACCGAAAGGGTGTTATCGAGTATGATGCCGAAGTTGTAAGTGAAGAAGCAATCATGGATGCCGCTCTTGAAGCAGGTGCCGAAGATATTGCTGCTGAAGACGGAGTTATAACCGTAACAACAGATCCCAACGACTTTGCCTCTGTTCTTGAAGCCTTGCAGGAAAAGGGTTTTGAATCCGTATCTGCTGCCGTTTCGATGGTTCCCGATACCTATGTATCCTTGGATGCCGATACAACTCAAAAGGCCTTAAAGATGATCGATAAGCTTGAAGAAGATGATGATGTTCAGACCGTATCCACAAATATCGAAATCCCTGAAGGATTTGAGATGCCGGAATAAGGTTTAAAAACTTTTTATAAGAAAAGCCCTTACAGCTTGAATAAAACTGCAAGGGCTTTTTTATTTTACTTAAATATCTATCAATCTTATTTCGTTATAAATTTAAGTAAATCGATTACTCTGTTTGAATAACCCCATTCATTATCATACCATGAAACAAGCTTAAAGAATCTCTTTTCACCTGGTAGGTTGTTTTGTAATGTTGCCTTACTGTCATATATTGAAGAATGAGGATCATGGATAATATCCGTGGAAACTATTTCTTCATCACAATAAGCTAAAACATCCTTTAGATAGCTTTCCGAGGCCTTTTTGATTGCCTTATCGATTTCTTCGATTGAGGTATCTTTTTCGGTGCGGATCGTTAAGTCAACAACAGAGCCTGTAGGTGTAGGAACTCTAAAGGACATACCCGTTAGTTTTCCCTTTGTAACAGGTAAAACCTCGCCTACGGCCTTTGCGGCTCCGGTTGTCGAGGGGATAATATTTACGGCTGCAGCTCTTCCTCCTCTCCAATCTTTTAGAGAAACTCCGTCTACCGTTTTTTGAGTGGCTGTGTAGGCGTGAATGGTCGTCATAAGACCTGTTTCAATGCCGAAGCCTTCTTTTAAAAGAACATGTACAACAGGTGCTAAGCAGTTTGTGGTGCAGCTTGCATTTGAAACTACATGATGCTCTGACGGCTTATACTCGTTTTCATTGACACCCATAACAAAGGTCTTAATGGGCTTTGAAGGATCGCTGCTTTTTCCAGGAGCCGAAATAATAACCTTTTTTGCTCCGGCTTCAATATGCTCGTAGGCCTTTTCATTTGTATAAATACCGGTGCTTTCAATTACTACCTCGATTCCGAGTTCTTTCCACGGTAATTGTGCAGGAGTAAGTCCCTTTCCCGATATACATTTAATTTTGTGACCGTTTACTACAAGAACATCATCTCCGTCAGTGCCGATTTCGGCATTCATTTTACCTTGAACTGAATCGTATTTTAGTTGATAGGCAAAATATTTTGCATCTGTTGAAAGGTCAACAACTGCAACAACATCGAATTTGTCTTTTCCAAGCAAATTTTGATTTACCAAGGCTTGAAAAACAAGTCTTCCGATTCTTCCGAATCCGTTGATAGCTACTTTCATAAAAAACTCCTCATTTTTTATTTTTTTCTATATTAACCTATATTGGGTCATATGTCAACTTTATTTAAACTCATTTTATTTATGTTGTTAGTTAAGGTTTAGCATAATACCGGCTTCAGCATTGAAAAAAAGCTTATTAACCGTACTGCCGCTTTTCGTTAAAGAAAAAGAAAATACTGAAGCTTCAAAATTAATAAACCATTCAATATCGCTTGAAATAGCATGATTGATACCTGATTCCAATACAATATTGGCTATTTTTTCATTCATAGAGCCTTCTTTTTGAAAATGATTTAGTCTATAGACTATATTTAAGGGAAGTCTTATTCCTGATGGTTTTGAATATGATACAGTATAAAATCCTATATCTGTTATTGAAATATGTGTTTCTTCAGAAGTTTCAATGATACTTTTATTTTTTTGACTTATTTTTACTGATGCAATTATATTTGGAAATCTCCAACCCAAATCAAAGTGTCCGTCTTGCAGATATACATTCTTAGTTTTGGCTGCTACCGGAATCGAAAAATTTGTGTCCAATGAGGTAAAAAATCCTATGGGTAATTTAAAGTATAGGGAGGTGCCTAAACCTGGCTGAAAGATACTGCTTACATTTTTATTGTCGAAGCCTGCATTAAATACGCTGAGAGTAGGTCCTATCGAGATATTTATAATTTCTGTTGTATAAGCAATTCTTCCCCAAATTACATTTCCTATACCGATATGTCTTTCGATAGCTAATTTTCCATTTACATTTTTACCTAAATTTTCATTTAAAATCAGCTTAAATCCGAAGTCGGGCATTTTTCCTGTAAGTCCGGTTGCGTTAAATGGTGTTCTTCCTACATTTATGGATGTCGTAACATCAAGAGAAAAAAGAATAGCTGTACATACAAAAAAAAATAAAATACCGAGTATCTTTTTTAGATAATTCATTAGTACACCGCCTTTATTGATATTTGTGCCGTTATCATTTTTGATATATCCTTATAAAGCAAGGGGTTTACAGGTAGACGAAAATCCAGTGTAAAACCATCTGCATTTAGTGTATAAAAAGGGCTGATTAAAAACGAGAATGGAGTTATAATTGTGGGCTTTAAAGGATTTACCGTTCCCATAATATGAATTCCTCCTTCCATATTTTTTGTTTCAAGATTCCCAAATCTTATATCGGCACTTAGGCCTGCAAAAAAAGAGTCTTTTAAAGAAGCATCATTGATAATTTGAGGAAGTAGGAAAATAGGCGATACAAAGGCTGATATGCTTGATTTTATCAGATCTTTTTTTATTCGTGCTTCAAAAGAGGCATAAAAATTCGAGGTAAAGTCTTTCATCGTCATATCTGTAACCTTGATTTCCGCTATACCTATCTCCGTAAAAAAATCATAATTGTCATCCGCCAAAAAAAGCATTGCTGCTCCTGTTCTTAGCTTGGTCTTTAAAACATTTTTTGGAAATGATGCACCTGCAAAAAAATCGAAGATAAAAAAGTCGAAGTTTCCGCCCAGTCTGAAATAAGATTTTATTTGCAGCTGATCTTTGAGTTTTTCGTTCCAACTCAGATAAGTTCCAAGATAAAAACCTGAAGAAAAGGCTCCATAAATGCCGAATCCTGTTCCTTCAATAAAATTTCGCGGGCGGAATGCAGATGCCGGATAATAGCTTCTAAATTGCGGGTCAGGCATTTTTACTTTAAGATGTTCTTGCAGGATTGAGTCTGATCCTAAGGTATCGTATATCCCTGTAAATATTGCAAAAGAAAGCGGTATATTTTTTATTTTAGGAAAATTTAGCGAGGCTCCTAAAAAGCGGAATTTACCGTTGAATTTCGGATCTTGAATTGGGGAAAAAAAATCTATGAGATTATCAACATTTGCATCAAAATTCATATCAAAATAAAATTTGTTCGATGCTCCCATCCTAAGTTTTAGCTCTAAAAGAGAGGCAGCGGTTATGTAAGGCTTTGTGTTTAAACCGTAAAAAATATTGGTATTTTCAAAATGAGGAACAGAAAAACCTTGCGAAAAAATAAGAGATGTGTTTATTAAAACGAAAAAGAATAAAAATTTTATTTTTTTGCCTATGATTCTCATATTTTAATATTTTACAATAAATTTTAAAAAAAATCTAGTTAAGTTTAAAAAAAAGCACGGCTTACGCATGAATTCCTTAGCTAAATAAAACATTAAACCTAAATGAATCATCAAAAGTACAAAGCATTTTCTTCCTTTTCAGAGTTTTACCGTTTTGATACATTTTCATTCGATTAAAGCAAATCCTCCTTAAAATTGCTATGTTTTCAGCAGTATTTTTTTCTCGAATTTGACATTCATCGTCTCTAAATATTACATCCAGCGACCAGTGTAAGGTGTTTTCTATTGTCCAATGTGTTCTTACAGCTGTTACAAACTCATTTATATCCTCTATACTGCTAATAAAGTAACGCTTTTCACTGTATTGTTTGCCTTTGCACCTTACAGTGCTTTTGACCATTCCAAAACTCTTTAAATTTGCCCATTTATTCTTATCTGCAAACCAGTTTATATTAGAAGAAAGAAAGTATTCTCTTTTTTCTTCTCTGCCATGCCCTATATCCAAGGTTTCAAATCTTAAAAGTGTGTTTTGAAAGTCTTTATCTTCTATAGAAAAATAATCTTTTACATCATTATACGCTGCCGGTTGATTTTCTTTTAGAGCCAATACATAATCACATTTTTTCTTTGTGATTTCTTTTGCTATTTCTTTTTGACAACCCATGGCATCTATAGTAATTATCGAGCTTTTTAGTTTTAAAAGGTTAAGGAGTTCAGGAATTGCTGTGATTTCATTCGATTTTTCAGCACATTTTATTTGTCCTAGTACAACTCCCGCTTCGTGAGCAAATGCACTTACTAAATGAATGCCCTTGCTTTGTTCACTTGCACTTCCACGTAATGTTTTTCCATCAATGTGAATGTATGAACCTGCTGGAATATTAAGGGATTGTTCAATCCACGAGATAAAAAGGCTTTGAAATTGTTTGGGATTAATCATCGCAAGGACTCTTCCTATGGTGTCGTGCGAAGGAACGCCATTTTCTAACAAGAGTCCTACCTCATTTTTTAGCCAATCCTTTTTTACTTCGGCAAATTCCCCTATTTCAAATACAGTTTGAACTCCGCTACAAACAGCACACAGTGCTATTACCAATATTTCACTGATTAGATGTTTTACTTTGCCAGACTGACGATTATCATTAAGTTCGTTAAAATATTCTTTTAATGTTTTCATACTTTAAATATCGGCTATTTTTTTTCGTGCGTAAGCCGTGAAAAAAAAGCTCTTATAAATAAAAAAAATAAAAAAAAGCAATTTTCTTCTTGACTAATATTGTAAATAGTATAGAATATATGTATGAGTGATTATCTTGACATCAATAATGAAGAACTTTTAAAAGATTTTTTCAGTGAAGCCGAACAGCAGGTAGAAATACTTGAGAGCAATGTTTTGGTTATAGAGCAAAATCCTGAGGACCGCAATGCAGTCGATGAGATATTCAGAGCTGCCCATACTCTAAAAGGCGGTTCTGCTACTGTAGAGATGACTGAGCTGTCTCAATTTACTCACGCAATGGAAGATCTTCTTGATGAGATTAGAAGCGGTTCCGTTAGCGTAACTGAAGAAACGGTAGATATGCTTTTAAAATCCATAGACATAATTAAGCTGATGCTTGATGCCAGAGCTTCGGGTTCTATATATTCGGATGATGTATCCGGTATTGTAAATCAGCTTAGGTCATTTATTCCGGCAAAGGCCGATAAAAAAAGCGGTAAATCGGCTGCTCCAAAGGCTTCTGTACCGGCCTCGGCACCTCCCGTTTCAGAACCGAAGGTGAAGGCTCCTGCTTCCAGTTTAGATGTTAAAGATTATTTTTCAGAGTATGAAATCCTTGAGTTGGCTGAGACAATACAAAAGGGTGAAGATCTGTATGCTGTTGTAGTAAAATTTGATGAATCAAACTTGATGAATTCGGTGGGCGGTATTCAGGTATTTGCCGCTTTAAAAGACTACGGCAGTGTCTTAAAAACAGTTCCCGATTTTGATGCCTTGTATGAAGATGAATTCCATGAAACGGTAATTTATTTTTTATCCTCGGCATCGGACAGCAAAATATTGGAAAAGGCTGCTTTTATAGGGGATGTTACTCTTTCTGCAAGTGCCGAAAGGCTTGAAATTAAAGAGGATGCTCACGAAATTCATCAGCCCGCACAGGCTGCTCCTGCAGTAAGTGCTCCGGAGATAAAAACCGCCGAAAAGACGGAAGAAAAAGCTGTTGAAAAACCTAAAGAACAGCCTCCTAAACCTGAGAAAAAACAGTCTCAAGCAAGCCCGCAGGGAAGCGGTCACTCATCGTCGGGCTCAATCCTGCGTGTAGATGCAAACAGAATAGATTATCTTTTGAACTTGGTCAGTGAGACCGTTATAACTAAGGCTTCTTTAAATCAAAGCACTATCGAATTTACCGAACTTTACGATAAGTTCCAAAATTCCAGTACAATTTACAAGGATAAAACGCGAAGACTTTTGGATAAGATGCCCGAATATCTTGAAAAGATACAGCAGGGCTATGATATTAATGCTATAAAGCAGGATGTTTTAAACGAATACTCAAGTCTTTTGGAAGTTTTCGGCGATTTTGATTCTTCGATGAAGGCTGCCGTAACGAAGTTTAAATCTTCATCCCAAAACTTGGGCCGTATTTCAGGCGAGCTTCAGGAAGGGGTTATGAAAATACGAATGGTCCCCATCAGTCAGATTTTCAGCCGCTTCCCGCGTGTAGTTCGGGACCTTTCAAGAGACTTAAACAAAAATGTTCAATTGGTAATCGAAGGTGAAGATACCGAACTTGATAAATCGGTTGTAGAAGACTTGCTTGATCCTATAATGCACTGTGTAAGAAACTCCCTTGATCATGGCGTTGAATCTCCCGAAAAAAGAAAAAGCTTGGGTAAACCGGAGCAAGGCATTCTTCTTCTTAAAGCCAGCAACGAGGGCAATATGATCGTTATCGAAGTTGCCGATGACGGCCACGGAATTGATGTTGAAGCCGTAAAGCAGAAAGCTGTTGAAAGAGGCGTTTTACATCCGAATAAAAATCTTACCGATGTTGAGGCCTTTCAGTTGGTTTTTGCCCCCGGTTTTTCGACCAGTAAAACGATTTCAAGCGTATCAGGCCGCGGTGTAGGTCTTGATGTAGTTAAGACTCATATCGAAAAATTAAACGGAACGGTTATGGTTGAGTCCGAACCCAATGTCGGAACCCGTTTTATTATAAAATTGCCATTGACTTTGGCCATCATACAGGGGCTTTTAATCAGAGTTGGGGACGAGGTTTACTCGATTCCTATTACTTCGGTTATAGAAAGCCACAGGGTCAAGCCGGATGAAATCAACCGCATAGATAACTATGAAGTTTTTAATGTCCGTGATGAGGTGTACAGCCTTCTAAGGCTTAACCGGCTTTTCGGTATTACATCGGCAGAAACCGATGATGACGGATATAATTATATAGTTGTTGTCGGAACTGAAGAGAAAAAAGTAGGGTTGATGGTAGATAGTCTTATTGGTGAAGAGGCCGTTGTAATCAAGCCTTTGAAAGATCAGTTTACTAACTCTCCGGGAATTGCCGGTGCTTCTATTTTAGGCGACGGCTCCGTTTCTTTGATTATAGATGTTGCACAGCTGCTTGAGCTAGGCTTAAAGCAGGAAATGCAGGCTAGGGAGCGCCGCGAGGCTTCAATTTGGTAGGTTAAGGAAAAACGATATGGAAGAAATGAAAGAACTAAAGGTAAATACAGGCGTAGGAATAGGCGATACTGACTCTCTACATGATCAGATGATTGTTGTAGATTTTAAAATGGTAACTTTTTCCCTTGCCGGTAAAGATTATGCAATAGACATTATGCGTGTTAAGGAAATAGCAAAGGCGGGAAACTTTACTTATGTACCCAATACTTCTCCGTTTGTCTTGGGTGTATATAATCTTCGAGGAGATATTATCCCTATAATCGATTTGCGTATTTTCTTTAATATTCCCGTACCTGCCCGCAAAAAAAATCAGGCCGAAAGCATGGTTATCATAAATGTTCAAGATCAAACCTTCGGTGTTGTCGTTGACTTTATCGATAAGGTTGTGGGTGTTTCCAGCAGTACAATTCAGCCCCCTCATCCTATTTTCGGCGATATAAATATTAAATATATTCACGGTGTTGTAGAAAATGGAGGCCGCTTATATATTCTTCTTGATGTAGATAAGATATTTGCTTCACGGCAACAAAAAGAAGAGGTCAAAGAAGACTTAGCCCCTGTTGCGGCAAGTGTTGTAAAAGAACCTGTAAAGCAGCAGACAAGCCAATCTTCGGAAAATTTGGATATAAAATTTATAGGCGATACCTTGTCCGCTATGGGCAAATTCTATATTTCGGCTGTTAATGAAAATTGGGTCAAGGAGAGATATTTGGAATGGAAGGATCTGCGTCCTTCAGGAAACTTGCAAATTCAATCCGAAAAAGATGCGGGAGAGTTTTTATCTTCTTTCTTGTCGCCCTTTACGAAGCGTTTTTGGAGCGAGGCTTATATAAATGCTTATTATAAGATGCTTCCGGAAAATACTTCTGCAGTGATCAATGTTTGGTGTATAGGATGCGGTCCAGGATATGAGGCATACAGTTTGGCAGTTCTATTGAGAACGCGTTATCCGCGTGCACATATAAAGATTTTTGCAAATGATTCGGATTTGCTTGCTATATCAAATGCTCCTATGCTTGCCGTTCCTGATGATATTGCTTCAGGTCTTTATGAGTCTTATGTTACAAAGACAGCTTCAGGCAGTTTGACATTCTCAAAAGAGATAAAGGACATGATTCTTTTTGAGTATCATGATTGTACTCATCAAAATGCCGTTCCCGATATGGACATAATTGTTGCAAGGGATGTGCTTTCTTTTATGAATCCCAATGTTCAAAGAACCATGATAGAAGAATTTAGGGAAAAACTAAAGAATTCTGGAATTATCATTTTGGGTCATAATGAGGCTATGCCCAAGCAAGACGGTTGGCTAAGAAACAGCTCCGGTGATATTGTAATTTTTACAAAAGAATAAATATAAAAGGATAAGGAGAAATAAATGCGTGTAGAGTATATTAATCCGTTTAGTGAAGCCGCGTATAACATTCTTTCACAAGTGTTAAATGAAGAAGTCAAACGCGGAGATTTATACCTAAAATCGACTTGTATGCCGGTTATGGGTGTCGCAGCAATTGTCGGTCTTGCCGGTGATGTTGAGGGCCGTGTCATATTTGATATGACCTTGGATACTGCCTTAAAGATTGCATCCTCAATGAACGGTGAAGAGTTGACTGAATTTGATGAGCTTGCTCGTGCAACAATTACTGAATTGGCTAATCTTATTACGGCACAGGCTGTAACTAAGCTTCATGATTTAGGATTTAAGTTTGACTTAACTCCTCCTGCTCTATTTACGGGCGAAAACATGAAGATATCCAATAATGATATTGAAGCCTTAATAGTTCCGATGTCTGCCCCTCAGGGTAAAGTAGAAATCAACGTTGCAATTCGTGATCGAGTATAAGAAAATTAAAGGAGTTTTATGATGATATCAAAACAGGACTTTCCCAATATTAACGAGAGGGCACCTGAAGGAAAAAAACCGGATGGAACACCTTACAAGATTTTGGTTGTTGATGATTCTATATTTGTTACAAAACAAATCGGACAGATATTGAATAGTGAAGGTTATGAAGTTGTTGCTACGGCTGTTGACGGATTTGAGGGCGTTGAAAAATATAAAGAATTATGTCCCAATGTTGACCTGGTAACAATGGATATTACGATGCCTAAAATGGATGGCTTGACTGCCTTGGAGCAGATCATGGCCTTTGATAAGAATGCCAAGGTAGTTATGATAAGTGCTCTCGGAAAGGAAGAGCTTGTAAAAAAAGCACTTTTGCTTGGAGCAAAAAACTACATCGTAAAGCCGCTTGACCGCAAAAAGGTTTTGGAGCGTGTTGCAGGCGTTTTAGGTATTTCCTAACTTTTTAAAAGAGGCTTAAATATTGTTGTTTAAGCCTCTTTTTTTAACTTTATCAGTCTGTAACGCTTGTTTGTTTTTAAAATTGTATACCTATTGTCAAAACTTTTTTTGAGAGATTGTTTTAGGTTATAAACATGGTTATAGATGCTGTTTCGTTTTGAGGGTAGTTTTTCTCCCCAAAATATTGTGCTGATCTCGTCGTCACTTAACCCTTTTTCTCTATTTATAAGCAAATGTTTTAATAGGAGTCCGGATTTTTTAGGCAGACTGTAAATATAGTCCTTATTTAAATCGGGCTTTCTTCTGCATTTTAAAAGAATTATTTTTAGTATTTTTTCATTAGCCTTTATATTTTTGGCTATTGCAGAAGAGCTCACTATATTGATTTTTTTGATATTATAGCAGTCTTCGTGGAAATAACTGCAAATTGTAATATCTTTGTATATCTTTTTTAGCAGTTGAGCCTCATTTAAGGTATAATGAGTCAGTTCTTTTTTTGCCACAATGATGGCATCCAATTCCGGATTCAAATAATTACATATAAATTTACTGCCGTTTTCAGCAGCAATTGTTGTAATTCCATGATTTTCCAATTTTTCACACAAAAAGGTGAGCGTGTCTATTTTTCTATCAAAAACCAAAACTTTCATAATACTTTCTTATCGGAAAAATTATTCTATCCTTTAAAATTTTTTCAATTCCTAATGACAAACAAGCAAATAAATTGTATAATCTTGTATATGTACATGTTAAAAGGATGTTCGGACTATGTTTCTTAAGAGTCTTGAAATTTTCGGATTTAAGTCATTTCCCGATAGAGTAAAAATTGAATTTGCAGATGGTATAACAGCCCTTCTCGGACCCAACGGCTGCGGTAAAAGCAATGTAGTAGATGCCGTAAAGTGGGTATTGGGAGAACAGTCATCCCGTACTTTAAGGGCCGACAAGATGGAAGACGTTATCTTTAACGGTACCGAAAAAAGAAATCAGCTCAATATTGCAGAAGTAACATTGACAATAAGCAATGAAAAGGGGCTTTTGAATTTAGAGTTAAGCGAAATAGCTATAAAGAGGCGGCTTTATAGATCCGGGGAAAGTGAGTATTTTATAAATAATCAGCCGGCAAAGCTGCGTGAAATTAGAGAGCTTTTTTGGGACACAGGTGTAGGTAAAGCAGCATACTCCGTTATGGAGCAGGGAAAAATCGACCAGATTCTTTCCAGTAAGCCTGAAGAAAGGCGTTATCTTTTTGAAGAAGCTGCCGGCATCACAAAATTTAAGGTAAAGAGGCAGGATGCTGAAAGAAAGCTTGAAAAAACACAAGAAAATATGAAACAGATTGAAGCTGCCTTGGCCGAGGTACGCAGATCCTATGATACCTTAAAAATTCAGTCTGAACAAACGATTAAGTACCGTGAGCTAAAGGATTCTCTTTTTGAACATGAAAGGGATATTCAGCTTTTACGTTTAAAAAGCTTTGTAGACGGTCTTGCCGCAAAAAAACAAAGCTTAAAAGAGGCTTCCGAAAAAAGAGACTCCATACAGGAACAAATTGACGGTATTCACGGAATTCTTTCAGAAAACATGGATATTGTAAACGAGATGGAAGAAAAGTTTAATACTTACCGCACAAAGGTATTAAACCTAGCTATCGAGCAAAAAGGTAAGCAGGAGCAGGTTCAAATTTACAATAAACGCCGTTCCGAACTCAAACTAAAATTAAATCAGCTTGAGGCTAAGACTTCTTCGACCAAGGAAAATATTGAAGGTCTTGAGGACGATATTTCCGAAAAGAATGCCGATGTTTTTGAGTTTAAAAAACAGGTTTCTGCAATAGAAAAAAATGCCGAAGAATTTGAAAAAAACATTGATTTGGCAAGCCATAAGATTACTTCAAACAAAGAAGAAGTAAAAAGACTTGAAGACGATATAAGAAGACTTGACGATATGAGAGGTGCTATGGAGCTTGAATTAAAGTCCATAACAGAGGATATCGTTACCGAGCTTGATAAAAATTTAAGATCTGCAGGTTATTCTTCGGCAAGCAGATTGGAGGCCGAAAAAGATTTGGATGGAGCCTTGAACCGTTTAAGGGTTTTGATTACCGGGAAAAAAGCTATATTTTCAGACTTTGCCTCGATAGAAAATCATTCAGGCTCTGATGTAAAGAAATTTGCAGAAGATTCCGTTCAAAGTTTTACATCCCTTTTGTCTATAAGCGATGAAATTCAAAATGCTCTTGAAAAATATAAAAAATCCTCGGCAGGCTTTATTGACGAATTTTTGGCTCCCGAAGGTATCATTACCAAAAAAAGAGCCGTGGATACGGCTATCTTGGAAAACAGGCAATCTATCGAAAATAACCGTAATAAGATTGCCGCTCTGATAGAAGAAAATAACGAACTTTCCGTCAAGATAAATGACTACCGCAAAACCCTTGAAGACCTGCGTGTAAACAGAGCAAGGGTGGATGCTCAGGCAAAAAATGCCGAGGATCAGGTTAAACTTTTGGAACGGCAGCTTTCTTCCGAGAAAAAAATGCTCCATGACCTTGAAAACGAATTTTTTACAGAGGAAAAACAGTTAAAGCAAACTGAAGAAGATATTTCGGAACTTGAAGGCGAGATAAATTCCTTGGAGTATGAGGGAAGAAAGATAAGTGACGAGCTTGAAAAGCTTGAAAACGAAATCTCGATAAAGAACTCAGATCTTGCCAGCAAGAGGGGTAAGGTTGATAAACTCACTGCAGAGCTTTCGAAGGCAAACTCTCTTTTGGAAAAATTCCACTTTGATCTTGCAGGGATTGAAGCCGATATCCGTAATACAAAAGAAAATTTCCGGGAAAAACACTCCAGAGAGCTTATGGAATTTGAAGAGAGGATGTTTACTATTACGGAATCTGTAAATGATCTTAGGGAAAGACTTGCTTCGATTAAGCAAAAACTTGATTCCTTGGGAAGAGTAAACTTTATGGCTCCTGAAGAATTCGAAAGCGTTAAAGAACGCTATGAATTTTTAAATAAGCACATAAGCGATCTTGATAAGGCCCGTGCCGACTTGCAGCGTATTACCGACGAGATAACGGCCGAATCCACCGAGCTCTTTTTGGATACCTACAATAAGATTAAAAAGAATTTTCACAATATGTTCAGAAGACTTTTTGGAGGAGGAAGGGCCGAAATACGCTTAACCGATCCTAAAAATGTTCTTGAGTCGGGAATAGAAATCTTTGCTCAGCCGCCGGGTAAAAAACTTGAAAATATAAACCTCTTATCGGGAGGTGAAAAATCAATGACAGCTGTAGCCCTTTTGTTTGCAACCTATATGGTTAAGCCTTCTCCTTTCTGTCTTCTTGACGAAATTGATGCTGCACTCGATGAGCAAAACGTTACCAGATTTGTTACTACGCTCCGTGAATTTGCAAATGTCAGCCAGTACATAGTTATTACTCATAATAAAAAGACCGTTTTGGGGGCAAACGCCATGCTCGGTGTTACCATGGAAGAATCCGGTGTTTCAAAGGTTATCGCCATAAGGCTTGATAATGAATCTGACCTTGAATCAAAAACTATAGATTTGGTGGATGAGCCATTTGTCGAAGAAGAAGTAGAGCCTGAGGAAGGAGTTTATATTCCGCCTCATCCGCCTAAGAGGATAAAAACCGTAAATGGTGAGGAGGACGTTTCAGAAAAAGATGATAGATCTGAAGAGTAAGATAAGCGATATTTTAAAAAACAGTCGGGATTTTTTTTCTTATAAAAAAAAGACGGTTATTATAATTGTATGCATCTTGATTTTTATCTTAATTTTAAGTCTCCTATTGATTATAGTTTTACAAAAAAAAGATGATACATCATATTCTGAAACAAAAAGAGCTGTCTTATCATCTAAGAATTCGGATTTTCAATCAGGTAAGATTAACACAGATAAACTTCAAATTATAGACGAACCTCTTTATCTGCCTCCTATTCAGTTTTCAAGAGAACAGCGTAAAATATGGGAGAAAGAAGAGGTTGACTATTGGTATGAACCTCCTACTGAAAAGGACATGGAGGAACTGCATAAACAGAACAAAAAAATTGCCGATAAAATATTGGAGGCTGCTCCATGAAATTTTCAATACGCTTTACATTAATTGTATTTTTGATTTTTATCTTTTTTAATTCCTGTGCGAGTACAAAAAAAAATTCGGATGAAAATTTAAATTTATCCGAAGATAGAAAACCTGAAGTTTCTGTTACTAATGATATTGAACCTAAGTCTTTCGAAGAGACTGAAGATGTAAAAAAGTCCGAGAATATTATTGTTATGAAAGTACCTGAAAATACTCAAAAAGCTAAAGGTATTTTACCTAAAAAAAATGAAGACTCTATTTTACAGGATAAGGATTCCGAACAGTATAATGATTCCGAAAAAATGCTTGAAGCGGATTCTGAAAAGTCGGTTTCTGATCCCAAGCCTGTTGCCGATAAGCCTTCCTTGGAGCTTATAATTGATACCGAAGATGACAATGACACAGCTTTGAGTAATAATTATGCTGCGGATTTGCCTTCCGTAATTAACGGTTATCCCTTAACTGAGCCTAAAGAAAAACAACTTGAGAGACCGATTCTTCCGGCTCCTAATCAGCCGCTTATAACTATGCCCGAGAAAAAGCAAGCGGTAAAGCCTGATACAGATATTGCTAAGGCTCCTATTAATAATGATGCTGTAAATGAAGAAAAAATTAAGGATACCGATCCTGCAAGAGTTTTTTCCGAGTTTCCCAGCACCGAACCTGATGAAACGAAAGAGGAAAAGGCCTCACGCTCAGTAAATGTTTATACCGGTCAGAGGCTTGAAGTTGTGTACCCGGGAGAAGGATGGGTTTATTTAGGAGAGTCCTCTGCACAAAAGGGCATAAAATATCAGCAAAGAAAACTTCAAAACGGTACTTCAACATTTCATTTTGGTGCACTAAATGAAGGCTCTTATATTCTTAATTTTTCTCATTTTGATGTTTTTTCTGATAATTTTATTTCGGATTCGATTGCTGTTCATGTAGAAAAGGCGAAGACAAAGTTAAGCGATACCGTTAAAGCTCCGGATTATAAGGGGCCTGTAAATACTCAGATGGAAAAAAAGTCCGATGTTAAAAATGAAAAGAAATATTCATCCAATAAATCGGATGCGGTTTCAGCCGGAACACCTGTAAAGCCTGACTCTTCAATTAAAAAAAATGAGAATGAAAAGGTTTATGATTCTCCGGATATTTTAACGGTAACCGAAAAGCCTGAATCTAAAATAGCCGGAAAAGAATTTAAATCTGCTTCAGAACTTCTGGGTATGATAAGAGGCTATATTTCTGAAGGAAATTCGTCTGATGCCATAAATTCAGCAGATAATTTTTTTAAAAATTATTCTGAAAATTTGGACGAGGCCTTGTTTTTGCGAGGGCAGGCTTACGAGCTAAACGGACCGAATAAAAACGTAAAAAAAGCCCTGGAAGCCTATCAAACCTTAACAAAAGCCTATCCTCAAAGTAAATTTTGGGATAAGGCAGATGCAAGAATACGGTATATTAAGAAATTTTATATCGATATAAAGTAGGCGGATTTAATAAACAAAATATTATTCTATTCTGTACTGTAATAAAAGAATACGCAGGGCTTCCCGGTTTGCAACTCCCAAACTTTTACAGGCCGAAGCCATATCTTTTTTTACGACAGAAGTACTTACGTGGAATTCGGCCGACAGTTCTTCATAAGTTTTTCCGTTCATAATCGAGCCTAAAATAAAGTCCTTTTGGCGTTCTGAGATACCGTATTCTTCCAGTTCTAAAACACTGCCTTTGGGCGGAAGATTTATTTCGGTAGAAACTATTTCGGTCGGAGGCAAAAGATATGAGAGGTTTGCTTCAAGCTTTTTATATAGGCATACAAGAAGCCCAAAATAAAAACCGGTCAAAGTAATTTCAAAAATAAAATATCTTATACTGAAAGAAAAATACAAACCGATGCTGATAAGAAGCCAATAAATTGTAAGAGCCGCAATTTTTTGTTTATAATAGGTTTTAAAATCCCCGTTTACAAAAACCATAACACAGCCTGCCGCAAAAAGAAGAGTGCCGATACCCACGAATCCCATGTGTGCAGTAACTCCGGCTTCCATAAAAAACATCATATATGTAAGAATATTATTTTTGGGTTTTATAAAAAGAATCAGGCAAAAAAACAGACAAATGCAATTTATAACAAAGTCAATCCTAATAACTACGGGAAGAAACCCCGCCAGCGGAAATTGATTGGTAATATTCATCACTATTGCAGTGCTTAATACAAAAATTCCCAACAAATACATAATACGGCCGGCATTAAAAAACTTCTTCATACTTTTGATTATAGTAGTATTAAAAAAAAATAGCAATACCTGCTCAAAATCGGACACGGATGTCCGATTTTGAGCAGGTAACCAAAGTTCTTTTTTGGGTCACCATGGTTCTTTTTGGCGTTTACCCCCTGTTTTTTATATAATTTTGTTGTATTTTTGGGTATAATTCAAAAGACTAGGGAGAGTGAGTTTATGCATAAGTTTAAAGCTTTTTTGATTGTAATTACGGTTTTACTGCTTTTAAGTGCCTGTGATCACTTTTTTTCGGATATTGAAAGAGATCTTGAATATTGGTCATCTACCGTGCTAATTACCGGAAACGAAATTCCCGCAGCTGGAACGGACAACGAGGGGTATCCTTGTTTGCCGAGTGCCGGAGATAAAACCATAATCTTAAAACTTACAAATCCTCAAAAATACATACTTAAAATCCCCGGTGCTCAAGGCTCGCCTTCGGACATTGTAGTCTTTGAAAACGGCGTAAAAGGTACCGACGGTATGAATGCGCCTAGGGCAGAAATAGATTACTATTTTAGACAAACATCTTCCGACCGCATCGAATTGATATATAAGGAAGCCTTTTTAAAATATTCCGAGTGGGGCAGTCAAAACTTAAGCCCTACAATCACCCTTTACAATAAAGAAGGCCGAAAGTTTGAGCAAAAATACACATTTAAACTGCGTGCCAATACCCCGCCTCCCGCCTTAAAATACAAGGCCCTGTGCAAAACGCAAGACGGCAACAAATGGTACTACGTACTTTGCTTTGAAGTAAAAGATATGAATGAAAACGCGGGCCCGAACGGTACGGGGCTTTTGCACAAAGACATAGCATCAATTACCGTTACCCCGCAGAGCGAAGCGCCTCGAACCCTTCCCCTTACCGTAAAGCCGGATAAAAGCGGCTTTAATATAGGCAATTCGGGCATTCTTTTACCTGTCGCAAGCGTGAAAAAACTGGAAGCCGGCGATGTAAACCAGGGAGTTACCATAGATGACACGCCGACAGAAAAGTGGATAATCTATTTAAAAACCGATGTACAAGTAAAAGTAGGTGCCGCAAAAGAATACACACTTAAACTGACCGACGAAAAAGGCTTAAGCTCCCCCGAAATAACGAAAAGTACGGCAACAAGCAAACTGTCGCCCGTTGAGCTGTATCACAACAATAGCCCGATAACGGAAAATTCCGAGAATTCTCCGTATGAAATAAACACCAATATGGCAATTACTTTACAGGCACGGGCAAAAGAAGGGGCAAGCATAACCGGAACTATAGAAAAAAAGGTGTTGGGTTCAAACAGCTGGACTTCTGCAGGTACTGTTTCAGGCACAACAACTGCCGATTTTAATTTACCGGCTCTTGGAGACAGCGAAAACGAAGCCATATATAAAATCACCTTAAAAGCAAGTGCTGCGGGCTACAACGAAAGCGAATCGAAAACCTTCTTTGTCAAATTGGTTAAAGAATTCGTTGTAAGATTCCGTGTAGTAGGCGGAAACGGAAGCCTTCAAGGTTCCTATAACGGAAACACCGAAACGGCGAGCGGAGACAACAGCCAAACCCTCACCGTACCGTATAACGGTAGAGTAACCTTTACCGCAACACCGGGCGACTTGAACCAATACAAAGTAGGAAACTGGATATGTACGCCTTCCGACGGTTTTAACGGACAGAACGGTCAAGCCTCAGCCTCTCTTACCGTAACGGCAAATACAGAGGTAAGCGTACAATTCGTACAGCTTAGTGCCTTAACACTGCAAACGCTTACCATACACGGACAAAATGCTCTCGGCGGTTCCGTTACCCTGCCGTATGCTAAAGATAAGGTCAAAAAAGAGCACATAGTCCTTGAGTTTAACGGACAGACGGGTATTGACTTTACACTTGAACCTGCTAATGGGCTTACCTTAACGGAAGGAGTTCCCCAAAATCTTACCATAAATGTTGCAGCAAGTCCGGGAAATTATCCTGCATGGTCAAAAACGGTAAGTGTAACCCGTGCACAAAACGACGTTGCAAATTTGGCGAGCTTTAAGCTGAACGGAGAACTTAAAACAGCTCCTTTTACTTCCGAATACACGGTGGCTTCAACTACGGCAAGAGTAACGGACTTTATGTTTGACGCTAACAGCACGGGAGCAACGGCAAGCGTAAGTCCTAGCGGAAACGCAAACATATCCGCAAACGGTGGAACGCAGTTTATCATTACAGTAAAAGCTCAAAACGGCAGTACAACACAAACTATAAGATTTACCGTAAAACGCCAAACCTATACCGTAAGGTTCAGCGTACAAGACGGACGGGGCGGAAGCCTTAAAGGTATGTATAACGGCTCCCATCAAACAGCAAGCGGAAGCAACAGCCCAAGCTTTACCGTACTCTACGGCGAAAGCGTAACCTTTACCGCAACGCCCGATAACGGCTGGGATATAGAAAACTGGACGGGTGTAACGGCAAGTCCGTCTAACAGCACTACCGCAACCCTCTCCAACGTAACTGCCGAAAAAACCGTAAGGGTAAAGTTTAAACCGGGTGAATTCAATTTAATGGGCGGCAACGATGCGTGGAAAAAGCTTAAAGAAGAAGCGGCAAAGACGAGCGGTGCCCACACAATCATTATCAACGGGGAAATAAAAGCGACTAGCGGAGACGATGCAGGCGAAATTAAACTCGGCAGAGACCTTACCATAAGGGGCAAAAACACTTCCGCCGTTTTGAACGCAAACAGCAAGTCGCGCATCTTCAAAGTGGAAAGCGGTAAAACACTCACCCTTGAAAACATAACGCTTAAGAACGGCAATGAGGGCGCAGGTGCCGGCGGCGGCGTATATGTCGATGGGGGTACGCTTATTATGAAAGGCTCAAGCACGATCACCGGCTGTAGTGCAGGTAAAGGCAGTGGAGTATACGTAAACGGTACCTTTAAAATGCAAGGCGGTGCAAAAGTTGACGAAAACAACGAAGTATATTTGGAACCCGGAAAAACCATTACCGTAACCAAAGCATTGACAAACACACCTGCCGCACGGATAACGCCTAACGAGTATACCGACGGCAGAGTCCTTGCAACGGGTGCCGCTGCCGAAAGAGATAACTTTAAAGTAACACCCAAAAACGGCACCGAATATTGGCGGTATAAAAAGAAGGGCGACGTTATAAAGTTTGTAAAAGCGGAATTGACGGTTACCTTTGTGAAGATAAAATGCGTAGCAGAACATGATGCCAGCAATCAAGGTGAATATTATTGGACGATGAAAGTTGACGGACAGATAATACACGAACGCCCGGAGAGCAACCTATGGAGGGCAGGAGACGGAGATACGCTTTCCATCAATAAAAGCTTTACACGGTCATTCAGCTACGTCCCTGCACAAATACCGGTAAATATCGAAATCTGGGAAGATGACAATGAGGCAGGCGGTGATGATCATATCGGTACGACCAAGGCAAAGGTAACATATGATTATGATAATGACCGATGGGTATGGACATATGACGGTAGTCTGGAAAACGGAAACCAAGGGAAAAATCACCGTATTGAGATAAATGACGGTCAGGAAAAGTCATTTACGGAAGAATACCGCCACAGCGACGGCGACACCGATGTTACGATGAAAATAAAATGGATAGATGAATAATGTAATGGGGAGGAACAAATGTTAAAGTATTGTTTGCGTGAGAACTTACTCACGGCCGACGAAAACGACTACATGGCACAAACTGCCGAAGTGCGCTCGTTTTCCCTTGACGAAATCATTGACCTTATGATGCAAAAAGGTTCAACACTCACCAAGGCTGACACAAAGGCGGCCTTGCAAGTGTACGCAGAGGTGGTATGCACCCTTATAAAAGACGGTGCTGCGCTCAACACGCCCTTACTTAACACCTCTCTAAGCATATCGGGCACCTTTAACGGGGCAGCCGACAGCTTCGACAAAAAACGGCACACCGTGCACTTAAACCTTTCGGCAGGCACCCTGCTTAAAGAAGCCGTAGGTAAAATCAAGTGCGAAAAGGTCGAAGCCTCCGACACCAACCCCTACATTACCGAAGTTACCGACATCGTATCGGGCAAGGTAAACGAAGTACTGACCGCAGGCGGCGTTGTCCAACTGGTAGGTTCCCGGCTCAAGTTTGACCCGAAAGATACGGCTCAAGGCATCTTCTTCGTCCCCGAAACGGGAGAAGCCGTCCGAGCTGCCGTCATCGCCGAAAACAAACCCGCCCGCCTCATGGCAATAATCCCTGCGGACTTGCCGGCAGGCAGCTACTATGTAGAAGTGCGAACGAAGATACTGGAAGGCAACAAGTCCGGCAAAACGCTTAAAAGCGGAAGGTTCAATAAAGCGTTGACTGTTGCAGCATAATTCGCCGGTACATCGAAGCATAATTCGACGCATCCTCGAAGCAGTGTTCGAGAGTATCTCGAAACAGCGTTCGAGACTGTCTCGAAGCAGCGTTCGAGGGTATCCGGAACGGTAATTCGATAAATTACCAATTACACATTACACATTAAAAAAAACTTTGACAGGAGGAATATATGACAAAGTTTACAAACAACAAGCCCAAGGCATTTGCCAAGGCACATGCCTTTTTGGGAGCGGCTTTTGTGCTGCTCATCGCACTTATCTTTACCGCCTGCCCCAACAGCGCGGGCGGTTCGGGCGGAGGCGGAACACCGCCCACGCCGCCCGATGTAGGTTTTTTTGAAGATACAGGCGACGGCTTTATAAAAATAATACCTACGACAACAGGCATTGTAGGCATTGACCCTGGCTACACCTTACCCGGAAGTGAAGCTTATTGGAAAGGCGTATTCCATGCAGGCCGTAAGGTAAAATTAAGCCCCTACAAGCTCGGCAAAACAGAGGTAACGTACGAGGTATGGCACGAGGTACTGACATGGGCAGAAAGTAATGGCTACGTCTTTGCTAATAAGGGAAAAGAAGGCAGCGACGGAACCGAAGGAGCCGCTCCCACAGAAGCAGGAAAAAAAGAGCCTGTAACAACTATAAGCTGGCGGGACTGCATTGTGTGGTGTAATGCGTATACAGCAAAGACGATGGGCGAGGGAGAATGCGTATACCGCAAAAGCAAAACCGATATTGCGGTATTAAAAAATGCGACTGATACAGCTTCTTGCGATGCCGCTTATGCCGATATGAGTAAAAAAGGCTTTAGACTTCCGACTGAAGCCGAGTGGGAATATGCTGCCCGTTGGCAGGGAAGCGATAAAACAAATGCAGCACAATACGGCGATGTATACCTTACCAAATTAAACAGTGCAAGCGGAGCAAAAAAGCCCATAGGCTTTTCAGGACTTGCTTTACCCGCAGGAGAAACTTGGGAAACTTTACGGGATGAACTTACAAGAGTTGCCGTGTATGATGAATGGTGGAACGGAACCGATTGGGTAGATCAAACCCCTGCTACAACTAAGACGGCTGCGGTAAAAAGTAAAGATCCGAATGCTCTTGGCTTATATGATATGTCGGGAAATGTTTGGGAATGGTGTTTTGATTGGTATAAGGATGACCCTGCATCAAACGATGCTGCTTATATGCAAGGCGGTATTGTTACCGATCCTCAGGGTGGTGCGTCGGGTACTAGCCGTGTTTCACGCGGCGGCAGCTGGTACTCTGACGCGGGCGGCTGCGCTGTAGGCTCGCGGTACGGCAGCAGTCCTGACTACGGGGGCTACAATCTTGGCTTCCGCCTGGCTTGGTGCCCTTGAGTTCACGCATTTGTGCGTAGGCGGGTAAGCAGTGGAGGGCGCAGCGTAAGCCGCCCGAAGCGGCGCACCTGCCAAAGCACAAATGCGTAGATGCGGTGCAGTACATTTTTTGAAGCAAAGATGAAACTGCACTGTGTCAGCCGCTTTAGCGGCTCGAAAATTTTTTGGCTAAAAAACGGTATGGATATTATTAGGGGCCGCGTCGGGTACTAACCGCGTCAAACGTGGCGGCAGTTGGAACAACAACGCGAACAACTGCACTGTAGGCAAACGGAACAACAACAGTCCTGACAACAGGAACAACAATCTTGGCTTCCGGCTGGCTTGGTGCCCTTGAGCTCACACATTTTGCCGGAGAGGTTGAGCAGCGCAGGGCGCAGCGTAAGCCGCCCGAAACGGGAGAAGCCGTCCGAGCTGCCGTCATCGCCGAAAACAAACCCGCCCGCCTCATGGCAATAATCCCTGCGGACTTGCCGGCAGGCAGCTGGTACATCGAGGTAAAAACGAAGTATGCCAACGCTACAAAACAGCTTAAAACGCTAAAATCAGGCTGAACCGTTATCATAAAAGTGCAGACCTAAAAACCCGAAAAATAAAGGAATGGAAGATATGGTCAAGTACAATAAAGAATTTAAGGAACAGGCACTGCTATTGTCAGATGAGATAGGAGTGAAAAAGGCAGCCGAACAGCTGGGACTCAGTTATTACACGATTGCAGAGTGGAGGAAGGTGAGAAGCCGAAAGGCGAAGGAAGAGAGAATCGCATCGGACAAAACACCGTTAAACGAGAGAGAGCTTGCCATGCAGCGAGAAATACAGGAGCTGAAAAAAGCAAACGAAATACTCAAGGACGCTCTCGGTTTTTTCGTCGTAGACCGGAAGAAGTAAGTACGCAAGGGTTATTCAGCTACATTTTGGAAAATGCAAAAGAGAAAATGTGGTCAATTGTAAAGCTGTGTAGAACCCTAAAGGTGAGCGAAACGGGTTTTTACAAGTGGAAACGGAACCGTACAAAGATGAAACGCTGGCAACTTCTTCTGGTCGAAATACACAAGATTCTTTCACAAGATCCTGAAAACGATAATTATGGAATACAGAGAATGCGATTAGCACTTGAGCAGCGAGGCATAAAAGTTTCTCGCTCGACTATAATCAGAGCGATGAGGAAGGGGAATCTGCTTCATAAGAGCAGAAGAAGCCCTGATGGACTTACCAAAGCCGACAGAAAGGCGCAAAGGCCTGAAAATCTTCTTAAAGGGGACTTTAGCGCAGACGCTCCTAACAAGAAATGGCTGACCGATATAACGCAGGTTCCGTGCAAAGATGGAAAGCTGTATATTGCACCGATGATGGACTGCTTTGCAGGAGAGATAATCGCAGTAGCGATGGACGACAACATGAAAAAAGAGCTTTGTATAAAAGCTCTAAAGGAGGCATATGAATTAAGAAAGCTGATGGGCTCATACATCACAGTGATGCTTAAGCTCTCAATACACGAGTGAGGCGTACAAACTTGAGTTGGCTCGCCGTCATGCAATTCAAAGCATGAGCGGTGTGGGAAAATGTTATGATAATGCGAGAATGGAATCCTTTTTTGCGACACTCAAGAAGGAGAAGCTATACCGCATAGATACAACAAAATTGAAAAGGGAAGAAGTAAAGAAAATCGTCTGGAGGTTTATTGTCTACTACAACCGACGAAGGATTACCACAATGAATCCGAAAGGTTATCCTCCTGCGATTTATCGGGAACTGTTTGAAACCGGTTTATCAAAACCGGCAGCTTAAACTATATTTTAGGGAATTTAGGGTATGCACTATTATTGACTTTTTCAGGCTTACCTTATAGGGTAAGCCGCACTTACCGCATAAGGATATGGATAATGGATATATGGGTAATTGGTAGTGAGGAATGATTTTTATAATAAATTAACAATTTAACTTGTATACTAATACTTGGCAAGTTTCGGCAATTACACATTACCAATTAAACATTGATTACACATTAAACTACAAATTAGATTAAATGAAACAATTTAAATTAACGGCTATAGCGGTACTGCTGTCGGCAATTATGATGATGATACTTTTCTCTACCTGTCTCAATGCCGGACAAGGCAAGGGCGTCGAAACAAATCGGGCCGTACCTTCCGATAAAACCTATGCGGTCGGCAGTGTCAGATTTACAATGAAAAACATCCTCGCCGTAACAGAGGGTATGGTGGGACATATACACAGTTTTTTGGACAAGGCCGAACGGTTGCCTGCGGACTATGCAGATGCCTGTTCCGGTACTTATTACTATGTCCAAGAATTGACAATATTTTGCATTGAATAAATTCCATGTTTTATGATACAATCGGCTGAGGAGGTGGAATTAATGGTTAAGTGTATTAGACGGGTAATTGTACAAAAAAAAGTATTATTTACTATCACGGCAATTTTTATGATGCTTTCGGTTGCTGCCGAAATTTCTTTTAACAATTTGGCTTCTTCGGTACAGACCTTTTGGGCTGACGAAAAAAGCGGTTTGCCGTCAAACAGGATAATGGATATCCTGCAGGACAGTACAGGTTATATCTGGCTGGCTTCTTATGACGGGCTTATGCGCTTTGACGGTAATAACTATACCGAATTTACCGAAGAAGAGCATGGCTTTACAGGACTTGCACCTCGTTTCTTGTATGAAGATGCAGAAGGAACTATTTGGATAGGCACAAACTCTACAGGCTTATATTCATATAAAAACAAACAATTTAAAAAATACGGGCTTGAAAGCGGCCTTTCCAATCTTTCGGTGCGTACAATCAGATTCGATAAAAACAATGTAATGTGGGTAGGTACGGCAGGAGGATTATTTCGGCGTAAAGCTGACGGACAATTTGAGCATTTAGATGAAGGCGGTAAGAACATAGGTATTGTCTTTTTTATTATGCCTGTAGACGATAAAATCTTTGTAGGTTCCAATATAGAAGGTCTTACGGTCATTCAAAACGGCAAAATAATAAGCCTTCCGTATTTACAGGAAATAAAAGATTATACCTTTTCGACAGCCTATGTCGATACCGATGGTACCCTTTGGTTCGGTACACTCAGCGGAAAAATTATCAAGATAAAAAACAACTCCATAAAAGAAATCATAGATATTAAAACCCTTGACGGTATCGGTATAAACCGTTTTTTGCGTACCAGAGACGGTAATATGTACATTGCCACCAATAAGGGTATTATAACGCTTAACGGCAAAGAGGCCGAATTCTTCTCGGAAGAAAACGGCTTACCCAATAATATCGTCTCATGTTTATGTTCCGATTTTGAAGAAAACCTTTGGGCAGGTATGGAGCGCGGCGGTTTGGCAAAATTCAGCAAGGGCCGTTTTATCGATCTTGCCAGTGCGGAATCCCTGCCGCCCACTGCTTCAAATTCCGTTTTGGAAGATATGGATAAAAATATATGGATAGCCAAGGATGACGGTGCCGTATGTTTAAAAAGCTCTTCACTTTCAAAAAAGCGTTCCGATGATATTGATAATCTTCTTAAAATGACCGAGGGTAACCGCATAAGACAAATACGGGAAGAAGCCGACGGCTCTTTATATTTTTCTACCTATTCGGATAAGGGGCTCCTTATTTTTTTTAAGGACGGCAGTATAAAAAGCATTTCAAAAAAAGACGGCCTTTCGGGTAACAGTGTACGTTTTACGTTGCGTGACTCCAATGGGCTTTTGTGGATAGGAACCACCTCGGGCCCTGCCGTTTATCATAATGGTGTAATCACGAATTTTACCAAAAAAGATGGCCTGACCAACCTGTTTATCCTCTGTGCTTTGGAAAGCCGGAATGGTAGTATCTGGCTCGGCACGGACGGAAGCGGTGCAGCGGAACTTAAGGTTTCTCTTTTGGAAGATAGACCTAAAATTAAAGTGGAGAGACTATTAACAAGGGAAGAAGGGCTTATAGGAAACATTGTTTTCCGCATTGTCGAAGATAAAGACAGAAATATTTGGTTTTCTACCAGTGAGGGTTTAAGTCTTTATAAGGACGGCATTTTTTACGATGCAAATATTGCAATAGGTCAAAAAATTATCAGTGTATATAACGTCCTCTATGACACTCAGGGAAACCTTTGGATTGTGGCACCCAAGGAACTTATTTTGGTTAAATCCGATAAATTTTTGCAGGCTGTTTTAAACCGGCATCCTGCTGAGGGTCTTGTCCGATATAACAGGCTGGACGGGCTTACGGGGCAGTTATCTGCAAATGCTTGGGCTCATGTAACCGATAAAAATACCGTATACATTCCGACCCTAAAAGGTGTTGCCGTCTGCGATCCGTCTTATTATGTTACAAATAAACATTCCCCTCCCGTCGTTATAGAAAACGTTATTTTGGACGGCAATGATTTTGACTTAAAAGAAAATAACTTTATTATAAAACCTCAAGTTAAACGTATTCTTTTTAAATTTACCGCCCTCAGTTATACCGTACCGGAAAGAGTCCGTTTTGAATACAAGCTGGAGGGTTACGACAACGAATGGAAGTCCTCAAGAACAACACGCGAAATAGCCTACACAAACCTTTCTCCGGGAAAATATGTGTTCAGGGTAAGAGCCGCCAATAATGACGGAATTATAAACGAAAACGGCACAGGTATAGAATTTTATAAAGAACCCTTTTTCTATCAGACGATTTGGTTCGATATTTTTTTAATTCTTTTTATAGGCGGTCTCATTTTTTCGGGAGTACGGATAAGGTTTAGAGCCTTAAATAAAAGAGCCAAGGAGCTTGACAGAAAGGTAAAAGAGAAGACTAAGGAACTGGCAGAAGAAAAAGAAAAAAGCGATAAGCTTTTAAGAAACACCCTGCCCCTTCCCATTATTGACGAGTTAATTGAAACGGGAACCTCAAAGCCGAAAGTTTATTCTGCCGTGAGTGTCTTATTCGCCGACCTTGTCAATTTTACAAAATGGTCAAGTGCCAACTCGCCCGAAACCGTTATTTCGGAGTTAAACAATATATTTACGCATTTTGACCGCATTATGGATAAATTCGGCTGTGAAAGGATTAAGACCTTGGGAGACGGCTACATGGCTTGCTGCGGTTTTAGAGGAGAAGAAGATCACGCCTTCCGTTTGGCCGATGCTGCGATTGAAATGCTCTCTGTGATTGAGGACATCAACAAAAAGAATAAATCTCATTTTCAGGTAAAAATAGGCATCGATTCGGGAAAGATAACGGGAGGCATCGTTGGTGTTCATAAGTATGTTTTCGATATTTTCGGAGATGTAGTAAATACTACCTTTAGGCTTGAAGCGGCAACGGCTCCTATGGCCTGTACCGTTTCCGAAAAAACGGCTGCAATAATAGGCGATAGGTATCCTCTTTTTAAACGTCCAGCTAGGGAGTTAAAAGGAAAAGGAAGTGTAACAACTTATTATGTGCGCTATAAAAATACAGGCAATATAAAGACTTTTGCAGAGCTTAAAGAATTATACGAAAAACTGATACAAGCCTTTAAGGAAAAAGATTTTGACGGCTGCCGTAAGACTCTTAATCTTTTTGATAAGACGGTTTTGGAACCTGAAATGGCAAACAATATTAGGCAAATTGAAAGATTTCTATCTATGAATTGAAGCCGAGGCAGGGCAAAATCACTGTCTTTTAAACCGCTTGACTAAACAGCTTCTTTAGGTCATTATATTGAATATGGAAACAAGAAGTATTTTTAAAAACATATCGCCGATAGATCACCGCTATTCCCTTCCGCAAGGCGGGATTTATGATGAACTTTCGGTTTTTTTATCTGAAGAAGCAGGCATCGTTTATTGTGCCATGGCCGAAATGGCCCTTGTAAAGGCCCATCTTAAAATCGCAGAAGAAAAGAAAAGCTCTTTACTTCCCAAGTTGAGCAGCGAGCTTGAGAAAACCTTGGACGATATTGCCTTAAATATAGATCCTTCCGAAGTTTACGAAGAAGAGCATAAAACCCAGCACAATATAAGGGCCTTGGTAAATGTTCTAAAGAAAAAGGTACCCGAAGTAACAGCCCCCTTGGTTCACCTAGGAGCCACGAGTGCCGACATCCTTGACACGGCTTTTTCCATGAGGATAAGAGATGCCGTCGTAAAGGTGATAATTCCCCTTTTAAAGAAAACAGAAATCTTACTTTGCGATATTGCCGAAAGAGAGGCTGAAACCCCTCAGGTGGGGCGAACCCACGGTCAGCACGCCGTTCCGATTACCTTCGGGTATGCAGTTTCCGAATATGTAGCCCGCTTAGGTAAGTCTATTTTAAGGCTGGAAGAGCTTGTAAAGGATTTACGGGGAAAATTTGCAGGAGCTGTCGGCTCTTATAATGCGGCGTCTTTAATAGTTTCCGACCCGATGAAATTCGAAAAAATCTATCTTGATTATCTAGGCTTAAAGCCTTCCGAATATTCGCATCAGCTGGTTGAGCCCGAATACATGCTCCGCCTCCTTCTTGAAGCAAATATTGCCTTCGGCATAATTGCAAACCTTGCAGACGATTTACGTAATCTGCAAAGAACCGAGATAGGGGAGGTTTTTGAACACTTTAGTGCAACTCAGGTAGGTTCTTCGACCATGCCTCAAAAGCGGAACCCGTGGAACTCCGAACACGTAAAAAGCTTGTGGAAGACCTTTTCGCCAAGAGTGATGAGTTTTTATATGGATCAAATCTCGGAGCATCAAAGAGACCTGTCCAATTCTGCAAGCCAGAGGTTTATAGCCGATTATTTGACAGGGCTTGCCTTGGCCTTTAACCGCATGAATTCCATTTTAAATGGGCTACAGGCCGATAGGGAAAATATGCTTAAAAACCTTTTACAGGGTGGAGGAAAGGTGAGGGGAGGCGTTATGGCCGAGCCGGCCTACATTCTTTTGGCAGAATGCGGCGTTTCCGATGCCCACGAGGTAATACGCAAAATTACCCTTGCTGCCGAAAATCAAAAGCTAAGTTTTTATGAGGCCTTAAAAACCGAAGAAAAGGTCTTTGCCCTTGTTACGGAAAGATTAAAAGAACTTAACTTTGATAAGCCCGAAGAGTTTTTTGCAAACCCCGAACGCTACCGAGGCCTTGCAAACGTAAAGGCAAAAGCTTTGGCCGAAAAGTACAAGAGCCTAATGTAAAAATTATTACCTTAAGCTTTTTATTTTAGCTTAGGTAAATAAGCCTTCATAAGTTCAAGGCGTTTAAGATAATAGACCCTTTCCTTTTCGGAGAGGGTTTCGGCCCATTCTTGAGTAAAGCGTTTTATAACGGGAGCGTTTTTTTCGTTATAGTTTGTAATTAAAACGGGATTTGCTTCCGTTTCGTTTTGCAAGATGCCGTCAATCTTTTTTAGTTTTAACTGCATTATTATTGAGTCTCCCGTATATTCCCTGTAATAAGCAGGATCGGCATAGTTTACCTTCCACCTTTGACCCGAAATAAAATTTCCCATGGAATACATAAAAAAAGCCTTTTTATTGGATTCCGTATCGGTAAATTCCCAATCCTGTAAAACATGGGGGTGATGAGCCCAGACTATATCAACTCCTGCATCAGCTAAGGCTTTAAACCATGTTTTTTTGCTTTCTAAAACCTTAAGGCCGTATTCCTCCTCGCTTAAATGAAGAGACAGAATAAAAATATCGCAAGGATTTTCTTCTTTCATTTTTTTTATGGCTGAAATAAGCTTTTTCCTTCCTGTTTTTGAAGGTGCAGAGTAGTAAAGCCGATTCTTTGATTTGTCATGAGAATTGATATGTTCCGTTACCGATAAAAATAAAATTTTCCAGTCTTTTTTTTCGATTAATAAAGGTTTAAAATCTTCATCTTCTTTATTTTTTAAACCGGAAGAAAAAAGCTCTTTATTCTTATATTCTTCTTTTAATGAGTTAAAACTTTTAATAGTTCCGTCTATTCCTTTAATGCCCTGATCGTTGGTATGATTATTGGCAAAGGAAAAAACATCGAAGCCCCCATCTATTGCTGCTCTTAAATAATCACTGTGTACATTAAAAAACGGAAATGATGAAAGCGGCTTTTCGTCACATACAGGGGTTTCAATGTTTCCGAATGTTAAGTCATCGTTTAACAGTATATCCCTTATATCCTCATAAATTCGATTATAATTTTTCATATTAAAGTTAACATCATGGGCCATAATATCGCCTGAAAAGCTCAATATTATTTCGCTCACAGTTGATTCTGTATTTGGAACATCTTTTGACATAGATGCACAAGAGAATAATATGACGGCCGAGGCAAATAAAAAATAATAAAACTTAAGATTTTTTTTCATAATTACTGTGATTATACATTGACAATTGATATTATACAAGATACAATATACCAATATATTGTAATAATTGTTCAATGTTCAAGGAGGACAATGCAATGGCAAAGTCAAAATATGTATATTTTTTTGGCGGCGGTAGCGCTGAGGGTAATGGTACGATGAAGGAAGTATTGGGAGGTAAGGGTGCCGGCCTGGCCGAAATGACGGCTATAGGGCTTCCTGTTCCTGCGGGTTTTACTATTACAACCGAGGTTTGCGAAGAGTATTATAAAAATAACAGAAAGTATCCTGCCGAACTAACAGCTCAAGTAGAGTCTTATCTTTCAAAGCTGGAAAAAATTACCGGGAAAAAACTTGGGGACAAAAAAGATCCTCTATTGGTATCGGTTCGATCCGGAGCTCCCGTTTCGATGCCCGGAATGATGGAAACAATTTTAAACTTAGGGTTAAATGATCAATCTGTTCAAGGTTTAGCCGAAAAGACAGGTAATTTAAGATTTGCCCTTGATGCTTATCGCCGATTTATTTTAATGTACGGTTCCACGGCAATGAACATTGAACGTGAAAAATTCGATAAAATTCTTGATGATGTAAAAGAAAAAAGAACAAAGAAGCGTCTTAATCTTGCTCAAACTGCAAAGGTTTCCGATACCGATGTAAATGAACCTGAATTGCAGGAAGTTATCGATAGGTCTAAAAAACTTTACGAAAAAGAAATAAAAGCTCCATTTCCTCAAGATCCTATAAAACAGCTTTGGGGTGCTATCGGAGCCGTTTTCGGTTCTTGGATGTCAGACAAGGCCGTTACTTACCGAAGGGTTGAAAACATTGTCGGTATCAGAGGTACGGCTGTAAATGTTATGCAGATGGTCTTCGGAAACAAGGGTGATAATTCCGGAACAGGAGTTTGTTTTACAAGGGATCCTAACTCCGGTAAAAACGACTTTTATGGTGAATACCTCTTTAATGCCCAAGGTGAGGATGTTGTTGCAGGAATTAGAACACCCATTAAGCTCGATGTATTTGCAAAAGAAGATCCGGCTGCCTATAAAAAGCTTTGCGATGCACGAAAAATCTTAGAAAAACATTACAAAGATATGCAGGATATGGAATTCACTGTTGAAGAAGGTGAATTATACATGCTTCAGTGCCGAACAGGTAAGAGACTTCCTGCCGCTGCCTTTCAGATGGCTGTAGATATGGTTGAAGAAAAACTTATAACCAAAGAAGAAGCTGTCAGCCGCATTAAGGCTTCGGATATTGAAGGTGTCTTCTACAAGGCCTTGGATTATTCCAAAGCTGCCGATTTAAAAGCCGCCCATCTTGTAGACGGTATTCCTGCCGTTCCGGGAGCAGCCTGCGGTATTATCTGTCTTTCTGCAGAAGCTGCCGAAGCAGCGGCAGAAGAGGGCAAAAGAGCTGTTTTAGTCCGCCATGAAACAAGCCCCGAAGATGTAGGCGGTATGCATGCTGCCGAGGGTATTTTAACCGCAACCGGAGGAAAAACCAGCCATGCTGCCGTAGTTGCCAGAGGTTGGGGAAAATGCTGTATCGTCGGCTGTGAAAATTTAAGAATCGATTACGAGAAAAAAGAAATTTCGGCCAAGGGCATAGTCTTAAAAGAAGGCGATTATATTACCTTGGACGGCTCAAAAGGAGCTGTTTATAAGGGCGAATTACCCTTGATTACACCCAAGCCTCCTGCAGCCTATAAAAAAATCATGGAATGGGTTGACCAAATCCGAAAAATAAGAGTAAGAACAAATGCCGATACTCCTGAAGATGCAAAGATTGCCATCGGCCACGGAGCACAGGGAATAGGCCTTTGCCGAACCGAACATATGTTCTTTAGCGATGATAGCAGGATACAGGCCATCCGTGAAATGATTATTGCTGAAAACAAAGAAGCAAGGGAAAAGGCTCTAAAAAAACTTCTTCCTTATCAGACAAAGGACTTTGAGGGTATCTTTAAGGCCATGAATGGTTATCCCGTAACAATCCGCTTGATTGACCCGCCCTTACACGAATTTGTGCCTCATGACAAAGAAGGTCAGCAAAAATTAGCCGAAAAGCTTAATATAAGTTTTGCAAGCGTTAAAAACCGCGTAGACCAGCTTACCGAAGCAAACCCCATGTTGGGACACAGGGGCTGCCGCTTGAGCATAACCTATCCTGAAATTCTTGAAATGCAGGTTACTGCAATTATCAATGCCGCCTGCACAGTTCAAAAAAAAGGTGTTGATGTTTTACCCGAAATAATGATTCCTCTTACAATTGATCCAAAAGAATTTAAGATTTTGGAAAAGAGGATTCGAGCTGTTGCAGACGATATAATCGAGAAAAAGGCTAAGGATAAAAAACTTAAGTACATGGTAGGTACAATGATTGAAACGCCTCGAGCAGCCTTACTGGCCGACAAGATTGCAGAATATGCAGAGTTTTTCTCCTTCGGTACAAACGACCTTACACAGATGACAATAGGTATAAGCCGTGATGATGCCGGTAAATTCTTACCTGAATATGTAGATGAAAACAAGGCCGGTGTCTTTAAGGCCGATCCATTCCAGTCATTGGATCAAGAAGGTGTAGGTATCTTGGTAGCTTCAGCTATTCAAAAGGGTAGGGAAGTTAAAAAGCACCTTGAAATAGGTGTTTGCGGTGAACACGGAGGCGACTTGAATTCGGTTAAGTTTTTCTGTAGAGCAGGAATGGACTATGTTTCCGCGTCGCCCTTACGCGTTCCTATAGCAAGACTCGCCGCAGCTCAGGCTGAAGTTGAAGCTTCAAAAGCCAAGGCTGGGGTAAAACAGCCGACTAAGACTTCCGAAAAAACAAAGTCTAAAACCGCTAAAAAGTCTGCTAAAAAATAATTAATTTTAAAACACTGTACCATTGTAAAAACAGGGTGCAGTGTTTTTGTTCGTGCGGAGGGTTTAATACCCCGATGCTCTGCGTCGGGGTTGTTGATTTAAATATTTTGTTAAAAATGAGCCTGATAAAAAAATTAAGAGCTTTGCGCGGAGCTGTATGCTGTGAAGACAGTCAAGAAAGCATATCTTCGGCTGTTGTCAGTCTTTACAGTCAAATATTAAAGGAAAATTCCTTATCCGAAAAAAATATAGTTTCAATACAGTTTACTGTTACCGATGATATAAGGGCTTTAAACCCAGCCTCAGCCTTAAGAAAGAACGGTTTTGCGAAAAATACTCCGCTTTTTTGTGCTTTGGAGCCTTGCATAGAAGCCAGCTTACCTAAAACTATTCGAATTTTAATTTATTATTATTCTAGGAGAAAACCGATTCATGTTTATATAGGCGGAGCCGAGGTTTTAAGGCCTGATTTAATAAAAAACAAGGATAAATAAAAAGAATTTTTATAATTTTACTTGACACAATTATAGAAATATGATATATTCCATTCTTGTCAGCACAATGTGCTTTTGACCATGTCTCCTTCGTCTAGTGGTTAGGACATCGGGTTTTCATCCCGACAACAGGGGTTCAATTCCCCTAGGAGATGGATACCCTCGATTTGATCGAGGGTATTTTTTTATTAATCTTAAAGCTAACAATGCTTTACTTGACAAAATAAAATAAATTTGTTAGACTAAAAATCTATTCAACATTAACAATTCATCATTTTTACATATCTTTTTCGGTCTCTTGAGACGGATACTGAATTTTAGAATGATATGTTAAGTTACAAGCATAGGAGAAAAATCCGATGACAATAAGAAAAAGGAAAACTTTGCCGCAAACCTCTGAGGAGACCTTGTTTGATACGGGGATTAATTCTGATGAGGATGTGAGTCTTAGTCCTTCTGAAACTCATGCTGAAGAGAATGCTGCCGAAGCAAACGAAATTCAGGCTGCCGTAGAACAAATTGACGGGGATGCATCTGATGAAATTATTGAAAAAAGAGTTGTTGTCCGTTCTCGAGGACGAAAAAAAGCAGAAAGCTCTTCGGATGAAGCTGAAACCGCACCTACCAAAAAAAGCGGTGCAGCTGCAAAAAAACGCATACCTAAAGATATTCAGGAGGAAAAAGAAGAAATTGCTCCTGTATCTGATACTTCCTTTAAAATTATTATAAACGATCTTACAAAGATGCGTATGCATGATTTGAGGGATATGGCTATAAAATACGGTGTACCCGAGGATGAGCTTTCATTAATGAAAAAACAGGATGTGATTTACCATATTCTTAAAAATCATACCAATCAGGGAGGCACTATCTTTGCTTCCGGCTCTTTAGAGACTCTTCCTGACGGATACGGCTTTTTGCGTTCTCCGCAAAACAGTTATTTGACAGGAACCGATGACGTCTATGTTTCACCCAGTCAGATAAGGCTTTTTAATCTTAAAACCGGAGATACGGTTTACGGTCAAATCCGCTCTCCAAAAGAAGGTGAAAGGTATTTTGCTCTTTTAAGGGTTGAAACGGTCAACTATGATGAGCCTGCAAAGTCTCAACGCCGCATTCCCTTTGATAACCTCACCCCCCTTTATCCGAGGGAAAAGCTAAATCTTGAAACTGCAACTCAGGAAATTTCTACCCGAATCATGAACCTGTTTTGCCCTATAGGAAAGGGGCAGAGAGGATTGATTGTAGCTCCTCCGCGAACCGGAAAAACCATAATGCTTCAAAAAATAGCCAATGCAATCAAGGCCAATCATCCGGAAGTTTATCTTATAGTTCTTTTGATAGATGAGCGTCCTGAGGAAGTTACCGATATGGAGAGGACGGTAAATGCCGAAGTTATTTCTTCTACCTTTGATGAGCAGGCAACCCGCCATGTTCAAGTTGCCGAAATGGTGCTTGAAAAGGCAAAACGCCTTGTTGAGCACAAAATGGATGTCGTTATTCTTTTAGATTCAATCACCCGTTTGGCAAGAGCTTATAACCAGACAATGCCTACTTCGGGTAAGGTTCTATCCGGAGGTGTCGACTCAAACTCTCTTCATAAACCCAAACGCTTTTTCGGTGCTGCAAGAAATATAGAGGAAGGCGGAAGCTTGACCATCATTGCTACTGCCCTTATTGAAACGGGCAGCAAGATGGACGAGGTTATCTTTGAAGAGTTTAAGGGAACGGGCAACATGGAAGTAAACTTAGACAGAAAACTTTCAGACCGCCGCTTATTCCCTGCTATCAATATAAAACGATCCGGAACTCGAAAAGAAGAGCTTTTATTGACCGAAGAAGAAATGCAGCTTATGTGGATCTTGCGTAAATTTATAAATTCGATGGATGATGCCGATATTATCGAATTCTTAATCGATAGAATGAATAAAACAAAAAATAATGAGGCATTTTTAAAATCTATGAATGCTGGTCTTGCACAAAAAGACTAAATATTGTATATTATAACACTACCTTGGGAGGTTTGTATGAGAAAAGATATTCATCCGAAATATGAAGAAACAACCATTACTTGTGCTTGCGGTAACGTAATAAATACGCGTTCCACAGTAAAAGATATCAAGGTTGAAATCTGCTCACAGTGTCATCCTTTTTTTACAGGAAAGCAAAAGCTTGTTGACACTGCAGGACGAATTGATCGCTTTAAGAAACGATACAACATCAAAGACTGATTGTCTTTATAAGCTAAGCACGGGTTTTCTCGTGCTTATGCTTTTTTTGTTTTTATGGAGGTAGTTATGGCGTGGTGGTCTATATGGCTTTTGATCGGTGTGCTTTGTATAGGCTTAGAGCTTATAATTCCGGGTCTTGTCATTATCTTTTTCGGCCTTGGAGCTGTTTTTACTTCTGCTGTTACATTGATTCCTTTCGTTAACCAAGCTCTTTGGTTACAGATAATTTTATTTGTCTTATTTTCAGTTCTTTCTTTGATTTTTTTGCGTAAAAAATTTACCCCTATTTTTAAGGGAACTGTTTTTTATTCTGATAAAAAAAGCGATAAAGCAGGGGAAGAGTTTGCCGATGTTGTTGAGATTGTTTTTCATAACAAGGAGGGCAGAATAAAGTATAAGGGTACAACTTGGAGTGCCCGCTCTATGTCTGAAGAAATCCCTGAAGGCTCAAGGGTAAGAGTCCTTAGACGAGAGGGGCTTACCTATATTGTAGAAAAGGATGAAAAATAACCTTACAATCTTAAAAATTAATATTTTTATAAGTTTTGTCCGAAGATTTCTTTTTGGAGTCTTTTGCCTGTAGCTGTGCAGGCAAGGCCGCCTTCTGCTGTTTCACGCAAGGATGAAGGCATGGAATCCCCTATTTTTTTCATGGCTATTATAACCTCATCTACAGGGATAGCACTTTTAATTCCTGCAAGAGCAAGTTCGGCTGCCGTAAAAGCTAAACTTACGCCTGAAGCATTCCTTTTTACGCAAGGAACTTCAACCAAGCCAGCCACCGGGTCGCAGACAAGGCCTAGGATACATTTAATTGCAATGGCCGTTGCATGTCCTACCATTTCAGGGGTGCCGCCGCACATTTCTACTATGGCACCTGCTGCCATTGCAGAAGCTGAGCCGCATTCTGCTTGACATCCGCCTTCAGCTCCCGAAATGGAGGCAGTATTAGCTATAACCATGCCTATAGCTCCTGCCGTAAAAAGAGACATAACGGCATCTTCTTTTTTTACATCCTTTGTTTTAAGAACAGCTCCGATTGCTCCGGGAAGGATACCGCAAGAGCCGGCAGTTGGGGCTGCAACTATCTTTCCCATTGAAGCGTTTAATTCCGAAACTGCCATTGCCATTCTTATGCCGTTTGCAAGGAGAGGGCCGCAGAGGGCTTTGCCGTTTTCTGCTCTTTCGTATATTTTATAGGCGTCTCCGCCTGTAAGACCGCTTGTCGATCTTATATCAGGGTTTGTTCCCTTATCGATAGCTTCAAGCATGACAGTTAAATGCTTATGCATTCTTTCGAAACAATGTTCTTTGCTTTCTTCAAGAGAAGTGCTTTGATCTTCCAAAATAATATCCGAAATTCTTACAGATTTTTCTGAAGCTTTTTTTATAAGGTCTTCAATTTTTTTATAGTCTATTGTTTTTGTTTTCATGATTTATACCCTTTTAAAATTTTATACCGGCTGAATTAGAATGACATTGTGTATGTGATCAATATCTAAAATATCTTCCTTTAATTCGGGGCCGACGCTTAAACCGTCCATTTGAAGGCACATTGTGGCGGTTCCTCCTCGGTAATCCCTTCCGATATGAATTTGAGAAATATTTATCTTGTATTTTGCCGTTACACTTGTTATGGCGGCTATTCTTCCTGGAATATCCTGATATTCTACTACGAGTGTAGGATTTTTACCGCTTAGCTCTACAGGTTTTCCGTTTATTTTTGTAATTAAGATGTTTCCTCCGCCTATGGATGAACCTTGAACGGAAAGCTCCTTTCCGTCAATGCCGGTTACTTCAATTAAGGCAGTGTTAGGATGGGCATTAGGAATGTCTATAGGTTCAAAGGTAATGTCCAAACCTTGCTCTTTTGCAAGGGTAAGGCTGCTTCTTATACGCTCATTTTCCGGTTTCATTCCCATAATACCGGCAGCTATAGCCCTGTCGGTGCCGTGCCCCTTATAGGTATAGGCAAATGAACCGTGTAAATACACTCTTGCCTTTATAGCCGGCTCTGCAAGAAGAACTCTTGTTAAATATCCTATTCTTACGGCTCCAGCCGTGTGCGAACTGGACGGCCCTATCATAATGGGGCCTATAATATCGAAGATATCCATAATGGACGGTATTATATAAAAAAAAATTATCGAGGTCAATATGAAAAAAGCCAATTCGTTTTTTTGTACTATTCTTAAGTTCTTTTTTTTTAAGCCGATACTTTAGCTAGATGAGAGGTGTTATTATGCGTAAAGCTCTGATTTCTTTTTGTTTTATTTTTTGTGCTTTTTTTCTTTTTGCAGGCGATATTGCTACCTTTGTTAATTTAGGTTTTTCACCTGACGGAAGCAAATTTTCTTTCGGACAATACGGTTTAACAGATCAAACCTACCGTGCTTATGCAGAAATTTATGGAGTAGATGTAGCAGAAAATAAGTTTTTGCCTTCAGGCCGCTTTATAACAAGCCCTACCTCAGAGACAGCCGATAAGGACAGTAAGAATATATTTTTAAGCCTTTTAGACAGGGCAAAACCTTCTCTTCTAAAATGGAAAATAAGCGATAAAAATGAGGGAAGATCCGTTTATGCAGCTACGGATTCTACAATAAATGAAACAACCTTGATGTTTAAAGACTTTGAAACCAATGACGAATATAAGGTTATGATCTACAAGGATAAAAAATCCAATTTAGAAGCATCCTTTTATATTGAAGTTGAAATTGTAAAGCCTAACGGAAATAAGATAAAAAAGTCAGCCGGTCAAAAAGGTAAAACGAGATCCGGTGTGCGCGATTATGCAATTAAAAAAGTAATTATCGATAATACAAACACAAGCCTCATCTTTGTAATCGAAAAAAATCAATACGATAAAACAGGAAATTCCATCAGATATATGGTGGAGACAATTAAGCTGTAAGCCTATTCCTCATCAATTGACAGTAATCTTTTAATGTTCTATAATTACCCCCAAGAATAACTTTGGGGGTATTTTTGAGTATGCACATTGTAGAAGCAAAAAAAATTACGGAAGAAGTTAAAAGGATGGCCATAGAGGCTGCCTATTATCTTCCGCAAGATGTATTAACAAGTTTAAAGATGTCGCGGGAAGCCGAAAAATGGAGTCTGGCCCGTGATACTCTCGATCAGATTATAGAAAACGCCGATATTGCAAAAAGAACGAATTCGCCCATGTGCCAAGATACGGGAATGGCCGTAATCTTTGTTACGATCGGACAAGATGTACACATTGAAGGCGGCTACATTGAAGACGCTATCAATGAGGGGGTAAGGCAGGGTTACACGGAAGGCTATTTAAGAAAATCCGTTGTTGCCGATCCGGTTTACAACAGGGTAAACACAAAGGATAATACGCCTGCCGTAATTCATTATAATATTGTTCCCGGCGATAAACTTCATATTATGTTTGCAGGCAAGGGCTTCGGCTCCGAAAATATGTCCCGCCTTGCAATGCTTAAACCTTCCGACGGTCTTGAGGGTGTAAAAAAATTCATATTGGAAACTGTAGAGCTTGCAGGCCCCAATCCCTGTCCTCCCATTGTTGTAGGAGTCGGAATAGGCGGCACTGTAGATAAGGTAACCTTAATAGCCAAAAAAGCCTTGATGAGACCGATGGATAGTTATAACCCCGATCCCTTCTATGCAGATTTAGAAAAAGAAATGCTTGAAAAAGTAAATGCCTTAGGAATTGGCCCCCAAGGTTACGGCGGAAAGACTACAGCTTTGCGTGTTTTAATTGAAACCTATCCTACACATATTGCAGGTCTTCCTATTTGTGTAAATATAAACTGTCATGCAACACGCCATAAGGAAGTTACTTTATAAGGGAGGATGATGAAAATGTCTGAAATGAAAAAACTTACAACACCCCTTACAAGGGAAGATTTAAAAGATGTTAAGGCCGGAGATATCGTTTTATTAACGGGCTATATTTATACAGGGCGCGACGCAGCTCATAAACGCTTGTGCGAGCTTTTGGAAAAGGGTGAAAAACTCCCGATAGATGTAAAGGGAGCTGTCATGTACTATGTAGGACCGAGTCCTGCAAAGCCCGGAGAACCCATAGGTTCTGCAGGCCCCACCACCAGCTACCGCATGGATGCCTATACCCCTCAGCTTTTAGATGAGGGACTCATGGCCATGGTCGGAAAGGGAAAAAGAAACGATGAGGTGGTTGCAAAAATAATAGAGCATGGAGCCTGCTATTTTGCCGCTATCGGAGGAGCTGCCGCCCTAATCAAAAGCCGAATAAAATCGGCTGAGGTCATCTGCTATGAAGATTTGGGAGCTGAAGCTGTCCGTAAGCTCTATGTTGAAGACTTCCCTGTAACATGCATCATCGATTCTAAGGGGAATAACCTTTACAAGCTGGGCCGTGAAGAATATTTAAAAAGCCTCAACTAAGCTAAATGACTAATTTACAAAAAATTAACTTAGAACTTAAAAGTCAAAAAGAAAAATTTACAGCTCTTTTAAATGAAAACGGCCTCATTGCAGATTCTCTTGAAAGCGTTTACGGCATCTTTGACGAATCCGGCAATTTGGCCGCCTGCGGCGGGCGGGAAAAAAATATCTTAAAATGCTTTGCCGTCAAGAATGAATTTAAGGGCATCGGCCTTACCGATGAAATTCTTTCGGCCCTCTTAAAAGAAGCCTACGGCGAGGGCTATAAGTCTTTCTTTATATTTACAAAAAGATCAAGCGTTTCATTTTTTACAGGGGCCGGTTTTATAAGTTTAGCCTCATCGGATGATTCTGCCTTATTGTATCGTGGAGAAAAAACTGTAGAAGAGGTCTTAAAGAATGAGCTTCTTCCCCTTTGCCCCGGCGATATAGGAGCAACCGAAAACGCTGCAATCGTTATGAATGCAAATCCCTTTACCCTTGGGCATAGGTATTTAATAGAAAAGGCCTTAGAGCATTGCGGTACCGATAAACGCCTTTTAGTTTTTGCGGTTGAAACAGATAAAAGTTTTTTTTCTTTTCAAGACCGCTTTATGCTTATCAAAAAAAATACTGAAGACTTAAAAAATGTAATAGTGCTTCCTTCATCTCAATTTTTAATAAGTTCTGCAACCTTTCCGTCTTATTTTTTAAAAGAAAAAACTTTGATTAGCAAAAATCAAACCCAGCTCGATGCAAGGATATTTTTAAAATATTTTGTACCTCTATTTAATATTAAAACCCGCTTTTTGGGAGAGGAACCCTTGGATCCGAGTACTGAAATATATAATCAAACTCTGTTAAAAGAACTCCCGCCCCAATGCGAAGTAAAAATAATTGAGAGGAAAAAAACTCACAACAACAAAGTCATTTCTGCAACTCAAGTAAGAAGTGCATTTCAAAATAACAGTCTTGAAGAAGTCCGCTCATTTTTACCGGAAGCGACATATAATTTTCTAAGTTCTTTAAAAGAAAAAAATAATTAATACCGGAGAAAAGATGAGCCTGTCTTTATTGGAAAAAAGAGAAAAGACCGATAAATTTGAAAAAAAGCTTTTACACAGTTTTCCGTCTTCAAGCCTTGTAGTGATAAGGGCAAATATTCCGGGTGAAAAAAAAGGCTCAATCGAATCGAATTGGATTGTATACCGCATTTTTTTGGAATGTAAAAAAAAGATGAACCCTGTCAAAATTTTTCATTCCTATACCGATGAAGAGGGCTTAATCTTTTTTTTGATTGTAAACTCTCCTCCATTGGAAGTAAAGGCTTTAAGCATACAAATTGAAAATACCGAAGCTTTAGGCCGCCTTGCCGATATTGATGTTTTAAATTCAGAAAAACTTTTTTCGCGCAGCGATTTTCCCAAAGATAATCAGAGGCGGAAATGTTTTTTGTGCGAAAAAGATGCCGTTATCTGTGCAAGAAGCCGCACTCATTCCAAAAAAGAAATAATGGATTTTATCTTAGATAAGGTTCATCAAGATTGGTCTTACGGCAAGCCCTCTTACCACGGGCAGTTTTCCGATAAAGAGCTTTTTGAACTTTTAGGTAATTTAACCGAGAGCTCCCTCCTTACAGAGCTATGCCGTCCCTTGGGCTTCGGCTGTGTTACGGCAAATTCCCAAGGCTCTCACAAGGATATGGATTTTTTACTCATGCTTGAATGTATTCCCCTAATCGGGAATGCAATTAAAAATTTAAGTGCAAAAGATTGTGCTTCCTTTGAAGCCTTGCGCGAATACGGAAAAAAACAAGAAGAATGCCTCTTCGATTTTACGGGAGGAGTAAACACCTACAAGGGGGCTTTATTTTTGCTTCTTATTTTGAATGCCTGCACCTTCCGCATAATAAAAGAAAAAAAATCCTTTGCCGATTTAAGCAGGGAAATAGCAGCCTTTTCTCTTCCCTTAAAAAAAGATTTTGAACTTAAAGAATGCTCCCCTGCCTCTTTGCAAGCCTTTAATAATTTAGGGAGCGGGGGAGTGAGGGACTTGGCTCTCTCAGGCTTTGCCGAACACTTTCAAGCTTGGCTTCCACTTTATAAAAAAACTTCCTCAGAGGGAGAGAGTTTTGTAAAAATTATTGTCAAGATGATTGAAAAAACTTGCGACACTACAATTGTAAAGCGTAAGGGGGAAAAGGCCTTACTTGAAGTACAAAAAAAAGCTAACAGCCTCCTTTCCATAGAGGAAGGGCCGGCTCAAGAAACTGCTGTTACCGAATTTTCTGCATGGTGTGAAAAAAACAATATCTCTACAGGCGGAACAGCAGACAAGATTATCATTTTGTATAATCTGGAGCTGATAGAGTGGATTGTCGGAGTGTTTTAATTGAATTCCCCGTTTATGAATTGAAAAAATCTATACTATGTGCTATAATATATCTGTGGGAAGGTAAAAATGAGGAAAAACTTTGATGATTTAACCATTGCAGACGACTTTATGTTTTGCAAAATTATGCAAGATGAAGAAATTTGCAAAACATTTCTCAAACTGACTTTAGCCGATAAAATAGGTAAAATCTCATATTTATCATCTCAAAATGCAATAAGTACCGGCTCGGAAGCTAAGTCTATACGTCTTGATATTTTAGTCAAAGATGAAACCGGTAAATCATATGATATTGAAATGCAGGCAGTTAATGAGCATAATCTTCCTAAGCGTATGCGTTACTATCAGGCAGCACTAGACATTTTATTTTTAGACAAGGGAGAACATTATAGCAGCCTAAATGACAGCTATATAATATTTCTTTGTCTTTTTGATTCGGTCGGGAAAGATATACCCCTTTATACCTTTGAAAACATTTGCCTTGAAGACAGAAAAACGCTTCTAAATGACGGAGCAAAGAAAATAATAATAAATGCAAATGCTTTTAAAAAAGCAGAAAATAAGAACTTAAGCGGATTTTTGGAATATGTAAAAACCGGTAAGGTTACAACAGAATTTACAGAGAGGATAGAAAAGATGATAGAAAAATTAAAAAACAACGAACAAGCTCGCAGCGAATACCGCTTTATCTCAGGTTTTGAAATGGATGCTCATCACTACGGCAGACAAGAAGGCTGGAAAGAAGGCAGACAAGAAGGCAGACAAGAAGGCAGACAAGAAGGCAGACAAGAAGGTTTAGCTCAAGGGTTTAAAGATGGTGTAATGCAGACTGCAAAAAACTTAATTGATATAGGTTTGTCTGTTGAAAATATCTCGAAAGCTACAGGTTTAAGCTGTGGGGAAATAGAAAAACTTAAAATTAAGTCCTAAATACTGTTTAATTTTAAGTAATAATTAATTTTCATATATGTACTTAATAACTAAATTACTCCAATAGATAAATTTTTCCTTGACAAGACTTATAAAAATGGATATAATTATGCCTAATTAAAGGCAAGGAGGAGGTATTTTATATGAAATTTATTAAAAATGCTCTTAATAAAATGATGTATAAATTTACCCCCCCCCCCCGATAAATTTTTATCTATATAATTTTATTCATATCTTAATATTCAATAATATCTACATAATATTAAATAATAAGCTTTTTTGTATTTCATGGGCATTGCCTCAAATTTTACAAAAAAGCTTTTTTTTTTCAGAAGAACAAAATTTCTTCTGCAAACCGATATTTTTGCGCGGTTAAAATTACCGCAAAAGGAGTTTTTGTATGAAGAAAATAGTAGTTATTTTCGTATTATTTATTTTTGTTTTTGGAATGGCATTTTCTAATGATGTTGAAGAAAAGCAAAACAAACCGGAAAAACCGATTGAATTTACCGTATCACCGCTCATAGGTTTTGGGAACATTGCTTCGGCGACATATTTAAAAGAAAATTGGACTGCATTTACTATTGGTTTTAATTTAGGTCTTAATACCAAAAACGGTTTTACTTTTATGTTAAGTGAATATTTTTTATTAAACGGAAAAGTAAAAGCTACGGATTATCCTGTAAGATATGATAGTTATGTAGACGGATATATTTATGATGATGCTGTTTTGAATTTAAAAGGAGCATTATGGGAAGGCAGTGCTCTTTTTGGGTATACTTATAAGAATATAAAAAATACTCATGTCACAGCTGCAGCGGGTCTAACTTTAGGTGTCGGTTTTCCTAAAATAAATAAAATTAACAATAGCACGGAACACAACAATGACGGATTTACGCATAATATTACGTTTGTTAATTTTGGACTTCCTCTTCATGTCGGGATCAAATATTTTTTTACAAAGAAGATTGGAATTGAAGCTTCAATTACTGAAGTACTTTCTTTTGGTATGATAAATTCTACAAACAGGCTTGATGGTTTTTATACCGGTTTTATTAACGGTTTTTTCTTAAAATTTGGACCTGTTTTTAGATTTTAAACTAAAAATTGATATAATATTTTATACGCGGTTAAAATTACCGCAAAAGGAGTTTTTAAATGAAAAAACATTTTTTTAATTTGGTTGTATTTACAATTATTGTAAGTCTTTTTTTTGCCGGATGCGAGACAACCGGAAGCGGAAAAGAAGGAAAAGAACCTTATTTTAGCGAAAAAAATGAGCAAAAACTTCTTAAATCGAATCAAAAAATAAGATTTACAACCGAGGGGCTTTCAGAAAAAATCCAATTCACAAAAGACGGTAAAAGGCTTATGCTTCCTTTTTCTTACCAAGAGGCCGAAAAGGTTTTTGGATTTGATGAAGAAGAAATTGAACGGTTAAATTCTGATTCCGGTAACAAGCTTTGGACAAGGATGAATAAGGTCTTAAATACCAATAAAAAACAAATGCCTTTTGATGCCGCCGCTGCTAATGATTGGGGAGGCAATGTCCTTTATATTTTATATCTTGCAGATTTTATAAATATGTATGAGGCAAAGCTTCCGGAAATGGTCGATATGACAAATGCTCCAGACTGGTTTAAAGAAGTATTGGCATACCGCAAAACAGTTCCTAACTACGGTAAAAGTGATCTGGATTTTGAACTTGATAAATTTATATTTACTGCAAAACCCGGAGATAAGTCAGTTCGTCTTTCTTGGATAAATATTCCGGCAATTAAAAAATTTATTATAAAAAAAGGTATAGGAGATGAGGGTTTTGAAATTTTAAAAGCTGTTGAAGATGGCTCCACAGAATTTAAGGTAAAAAACTTGGAGAATTTACAACAATATAGTTTTGGTATAGAAGGATTTGATGATAAAGATGAGCGTGTGTTGAGAAAATGGATTTTTGTAACCGTTGGTTCAAATATTCCGGAAAATTTTGTCGATAAACCTTCGGCTTTTATAAATAAGAAGGCCGATTTACTTCTTAATTCGAAATATAAAATAGGTTATAGAACAGATTCGAAAAAAATAAATAAGATTTATTTTTATAATAAGGATAACGAGTGTAATATAATTTTTCCGTCTTATCAAGATAGCGAAGATTTATTCAAATATACAGATAGGGAAAAAACAAATTTTAAGAAAAAGAAAAGTACTCAATGGGTTTGGCTTAGACTTAATAAAATATTAAATTACGGCAAAAACTACCCTTATTCTTCCGCAGAAATAAACGATTGGGGCGGTAATGTCCGCTGGATCCTCTATCTTGCCGACTTTTTAAATGTCTATCAGGCTAAGCTCCCCAATATGGTCGATTTATCGAATGCCCCTGATTGGTTCAAATCTTTGATGGAGCAAAGAAAAGACTCTCCCGATTCTTATGTAAAGGATGAGTATAAATAGGTTTTGAAAAAAGTCCCTCTGCCTGTGATGAGCAGGCGGATGGGGATGAGGAGTTTTTGGATGCCGATGATGCTTAATCTTGAAAAAGAGCTTATAAGAATAAGCCCAAAAAACGGCAAACACATTGAATACTCGCTTAATAATGGTCAAACCTGGTATCTGCGTTTTCAAGGCTATCAAACAGGAGTATTTTACGACATCGTAGACGGCGGAAAAGAGCTCTTAGCCGCAACCGAAAACGGCCTTTTTTATTCGCTTAACAGGGGTATGACTTGGTATAAGAGGGGAGGAATAGGAAGATGAGGGATTGGTTTGTTGGTGTTGCAATATTGTCATGGATTGGTATGAAATCGGTTGCGGGTATTATCTGGGTAATAATAGCAGGATTAGGTATACTTCAATTAGTAACATCCGGAAATATTATGGGAGAGTACACCAGAGCAGTTTTTATATTATCATCGTTTAACGGGTTTGTTTTTTACTTAAAGTATGAGGGGAAGTTAATAATAAACTCCTTTAAGGCGGTTACTTCAAAGTCAATGAATAACGTTGTTTCTGATATAAATGACATAAAGAAACCTAAAAAAACTGTAAAGGCTGTATTAAATGAGAATAAAAATATTGAGAATCACGGAGATGAAAAATGAAAATTGATAAAAAATATATCTTTTTTTTGCTTATAATTATAGTTTTTATTTCAAGCTGCAATAAGAGTACGGAAAAGCAAGTGGCAGAAGCAAGAAAAAAAGACTATCGCTCTGTAACAATTATTAATAAAACTGATGAAAAGTTAATAAAAGAATGCCGGTTGACTACCGCTGATGGATCTTTGGTAGATACAGTGAAAGAAGTAAAGGATGAAAATATTGTTTTGCAAAATTTTGACAGTAAGAAAGCTTTTAAAAATGAAAGAATGTTTAAAGTTATCTTAATAGATCATTACGGTCTTCGATATGAAAAAATATTCGAAGCTACCGAAAAAGGAAATACGGATGTAATAGTCGAGAAAACAGACTATGTAAGTCAAAAAGGGGATTTCTTTAAAAAAGTTATAAAATTTTTTAATTGATGTTATCAATAGTTTAAAAGGGGATAATTTGGAAGATGAGGGAAAAAAAATTAAAAAAACTGATAATAATGATAATAAAATGGAGTCTGTTGCTTGCTTTTATTTTTATGCCTGCATACTCATTATTTAAGTATGCTAGTGATCTTGTAGAATTTGAAGGATCAGTAAATAAACAATTAGATGGAAAAACAGCTAATAAGAGTGAGGTTACATCCATTTTATCCGATATAAAAAATAAGCAACTAGATTTAGCTATATATAAAATCGATACAAATTTAGATGATAATATACCTCCTGAAACTCGTAAATATTTATTATTGTTTTCTGCATATTATAAATATAAAAAATACGAATCAGATCAAACGATTATAGATAAAGCTGCTGATATAGCCAGTAATATACCTAAGATTGGAAAGTATTTTGAAAATGATACTGTAAAACCTGAAGAATATAATAATCCGGAATATTTTTTAGAGCATTTAATTGATATTACTTCATATCTTGAAAGTATAAATTTAAGTAAAACGGATATATACGCTTTTTCTGAAATAATACCGTATTACTGTATAAGCAAGTATGAATTATATAATAATAAAACTGCAAAATTATGTGATTTGTATTTTAAAAATATTACCGAACCTAATGGCGGTGTATTATCCAAAGAAGGTGCTATAATTGCCTGCATAAAAATAAGAAGTTTATATGAAACGCGTAATTCAAATGAGTCTGAATGGAAGAGTTTACAAAAACATATTCAAAAAATGCGTGAGGTAGATTTTAAAAATGAATTAGGCGAAAATGGCCGATATCGTGCACAGGCAGAATACCTTAAAAATTTTTATGAGCACCTTGAAAATTTACGCAATAGTTGGAAAATAACAAAAGCTTTTGGAGGAAATGCTTGGAAAAAATATCGTTTTGATGAAACGATACCTGAATTATAAAGGAGTTTTTATGGATTTTTATACCTTTGAAAAAACTGAAAAACAGTTATATAAGGTTTCTTGGTCTCTTGTTATAGGCGTTTGGTTTTTATATTTATCAAGTGCATATAGATCATTAGGAGGAAGTATAAAATTTTCAATTTTACTCTTTCCTCAAAATATGGTTTTTATAATCTTCGGCATTTTTCAAGCTTATAATTTTTATGAGATAAAAAAAGTTGTAAATGAAGAGTATACAAATCATAAAGGATTTAAAGAACCTGCCTATATTTCATATATTAGATTGATAGCAGATAGCTTAATTTATACTTCATTTTATAGTATTGTGCTGTTTCCTATATCTGGGATTGGCATTGTTGAATATGCAATCGTAGCAATAGTAATTTTTTCCGATTTTTTATATAAGCTCTTTCCAAAGAGAAAAAACTTTGAAATTTCTATTGGCCAAATACCTATTTCCGTGCTTAGTTTTGGCGTGCTATTGTTTTTAATTAAAATTTTTGTTTTTTATTTTTTTCCTGATGATATGTATAATGAAGTATTTGTAGGTAATGCAACAGCGAGATGGCTAATAGCTATTATGGGCGGAGGAGCTATTATTTTGTTACTTTCTCAGCTAAAAACGCGTGTTTTTGGTACTACAAAAGCTGCAAGTAAATTTTTTGCTAAGATCATTAGTTTATTAGCTAGATTATTTGGATATGTTGTACAGACTTTGCTTAGCATATGCTCTCCTATTGTATTACTTGCCATTATTGCTGTAAGTGGTATAAGCGTGTTTTTTTCGATTGATAGTATTAAAAATGATATTGTTAACTTATTAAAACCATTTCTTCAAAAAATACTTACTACAGGAGAAAACAAAGTTCAGATAAGCAATTTATATCAAGTTTTTCAAATGATTTCTTTTGTGCTTATTTTATTTCATCAATTATTGTCTTATTTTAATTTAAGAAAAAAAGCTATAGAAGTAGCGAATAAAAAAGCCAAATGGATAACAAAGAGAAGCGATTTAAGTGTAGATTTTAAAGAAATTATAGACTACGATAGTAGAAATAATTCTATTTTATTTCTTACAAAATACGACATATATAAAAAGAAATGTCTTGAAGCTAATACAAAAACTAATTTTGAGAGGATTCAATAATTATGACTAATTTAGAAAATCAATATGAGATAGTTCCAGAACAAAATAATATACCACTGCCTAATAACTTCAATACCGAGATTATTATTGCTCAGCCAATGATAGAAGGTTATACTTTAGAAGATGATGATTATAAATATATAATACATTATACCAGAGATATTGAAATCGATGAAATTGATGATGCTGATTTTAATGATGAAAAACAAAAAATTGTTTTAAAAAATGATTTTGAGAAGTTGGATTTTAGGAAAAAACTTAAAATCATGGAAGATGAAAAAAATCTATCATTATTTTTTATAAACGAATTAAATATAAAGTTTGATGAAATTTATGAAAAAAACCAAATTGTTAGACATTTAGCTGTAATATTGCAAAATAGAAAATATCCTCATTTAACAAGTATTGATGAAGTTGTAATAAAATATTTTAATAACAAAGTAAATGATATTATATCAAACAACATGATAGATGTATTAATGAACATTATAGAAAATAATTGTTCCAGAAAATCTATTCAGACTTGTAAAGAACTTATTAAAGGAATTAATGATGCCCAAGCTAATTATTTTTTTGATCTAGGCGGTAAAAAACTAGATAATTTTGAAAAGCAAAAAAATGAGGCTATATACTACTCCATAAAAAAAGTAAAAGATATATTGGATTTATTTACTAAAAACAGGTGGTTTGAGCCTTTTGATCTTCTTATCCATGATGTTAATGATATAATAGAATCTATATCAAAATATCCTGATACAAAGACTGAAATTGATAAGGTATTAAAATCTTTAGTTGAATATTATATTTTTGTAATAAAGAATAAAAATGTGATATATTCTTTTACTGAAAATTTTTGTGAATCATCTACTATTTTTAAATTACTATCAGCATATCATTCATCAAATGAGTTTAAATATAAGGTGTTTAATGAAGTAGATAATTTGAAATTTTTTCCTTATGATACAGTTAAAAAACTTCTATCGGATAACCATCAATTCAATGGATTAAAAGAAAGATGTATTGATTATGTATGTGAAGCTTATCAAAATATAAACCATCAAAACTCTAAACCGATAATTAGAGATTGTATTCAGGAATTTATAATAGACGAGATTCAAGACACTGAGTTAAGAAAAAAAGCATATAAAAATTTTTTAGCAGTTATTCCTGAAGAAGATAAGAAAAAAGAATTTATGTCTACCATTGTGAATAAACTCTTGGAGTCCAGTAGAAATTTGACTACAAAAAAAGAATGTATTGTATGTAAAAATCAAAAAACTGTTGATTCTTTAAATTTAGCATTAAAAATATATAGGCTTATTCGCAATAATCAAGATCAGGATTTTATAGATAAAAAAAATGAGTTAGTAGCTATGCTAAAAGAAAAAATATATGCTGATGATACTCAAATTTCAAAAGAAAAGAGGAACGAAGTTTTTGATCTTTTTATTGAAAATGCAATTACTAATGGAAAAAAAGATATTAAAAAATTAAAAAAACTTACAAAAGACTGTATAGATCAGCTGGTAAATACTCAAAAAGAACAAAACTGTCATTGTGCTTTTTGTAAGTCGAATACTGATAATTATACAGTAAACAATTCGATACGCATCATTGAGCTTTTTTCTCGAATTGATAATAATATCGCGAAAGAATTTAGTGATATTCATGATTTTTTAGATGGAAATATTTCAAAATTTATATTTCATAGAACCTATGGCATTGATAGGACTATGAGAGAAAAATATTTTGATATTACAACTGAAAAAATGGATTTTGATAAACTGGTCGATTATAGTAAACGAATTATAAATGATTCCATTTCTTCAAAAACAACTACTAATTCAGTCTGTATATTTTGTGATGATGGTAAGAATATAGACAAATCTCTAGATACTATTTTAAATTTTTATACTCTTTTTTCTAATACGTCCAATGGAGATGATTCTGAAATATCTGATATAAAAAATAATTTGAAGGAAATTTTAAGTTATTCAATAACGGATGTTTGTAACTACAATGAAAAAAAGTCTATGTTTGGCAAAGTGTCTTCAAATCTTAATTTTGAAGAATTTACAAATTTTGTAAATCAAATTGTAGAAAATATTCTTACTACATAATAATAGTAAATTACTTCCAATCCCCCCTTTGCGTAGCTTGCCGCCTAAACGGCAAGCGGCTTTGCGCCCGTCGCGGTTAATTTTTAAAAACTTGACAACTCCTAAAATACTCAAACACCGCCTCCATAGCTCTATCCATGGGGAGGCAGTGTTTCCATTCCTCGATTGGGGCATTGTCTCCTTGGGGAGGAATTGTAAATTTTAGCCCATCAGGTAATTCCTTCATAATTTTATTTATGAGCGTATTTATTTTTTCTCTATCCTCAGCTCTTGCAAAATCTCTTAAACCGCTGATAAGGCCGTCTCGGAAATCGCGGACATCTATCAAATAATCCAAGCGGGAATTCCAGCGGAGGTCTCCGTAAATATGGGTATAATAAAATATACGGGCGAGGGCCTCCGTTTTTTTTGTGTTAAAAGAAGGGAAGACATCCTTTATGCTTTTAATTAGAATTTCCTTACCCAGCTTAAAACGCACTTGGCTCTTATAAAGATGAGTTTTAAATTCCTCTTTTTGTTTATTGTTCCATATTTGCCATTCTTGGGTAACTTGTTGTTCGGCAAGCCCTTCAACCTCGTAATTATAATCCCAGCCCCTGTGAGCATAGTATTGATGGGTGCTTGCCGAGCTTTCGGGAGCAACGATTTCATCGGGGCTTAAGTCGGCTATATGCCTATCTCGAAAACGCTGTAAGGCCTCTGTCAGCCTTTTTCCGTTTTTATCCTTTACTGTTGCATCCATTAAAGCATAGACCGCATCCTGAATCAGCCTTAAATCTTCCGGCCTTTTTAAAGAAAATTCCTCTCCAAAGACCATTGCAATATGTTCATCATGTACTTTTCCTGTTGCCATAAATAACCTCCAACGGTAAAGATTATAACATATTCCGCCCGTGATAATAAGTCTATTGGCGTTTTTTTAACTTATAATATTCAAGAAGCAAGAATCAACTAAGTTAAGTTCTCTCTCAATTTATCCGATACTATGAACATGGGCAGTCTTAACATTAAGTTCAAAAGATATATTTTTATCTTGTTTTTTTCTCTTTTGGTTTTTTCGGTTTATTCTGATGACGAGATTAAGGAGTCATACGGCAGTGAGTTTTTAAAGGCCGATGACGGACTGATTCCTCTTGTTCCCCTGGACAGAGTTCCCGATTCAGCCTTGTTGAGAAGGGATATTGCAAGAGATTGGCTGCTTGATTCTCCTGGGACAATAGCCCTAAAGCACTTGCAGATTGAAATAGACTCTCAAGGTAATCTTTTTAAGGTGAGGTCTGTGTATCTAAAAGAAAAAAATCTCCTAGCTGTAGTTGTAAGCCCTGTAGACACAGAGTTTTCAAACCTCGAAAAAGTTCCGCAGGGGACATGGATTTTATATAGGAATTATGAAACCGGAGCTCCTGACTGTATTAAAATTTATCCTCGCGAAAACCCTGAGCTTTATTTGAGTATAAGACCCTCATCTTCAAAAAACAAGTCCTTAATAAGTATCTGTCTTTTTAACGCCTATGTACGAAAAGATATATCTGTCGGTATTCCCTTTGAAAATTTATATTATCTGCCTCTTTTAAAACTAAAAGACATTACAAAAGATATGCTTCCTTGGGACATATTTAATCCGCCTATTTTTTATAATGGTGTAGAAACCGCTTCCGATACCGTTCGGGATAGATTAAAAACCTTGGTCTATGTGGAAGACGGGGCCTTTGATGAATTCGGTAAGCCTGTTCATCTGATGGACGGAAGACCTCAAAGCGAAGACGATATTGTTAAAGCCATTCGCCCCGATCAAAGACTTAAAGATATAAGGGGCGGGGTAAACTGCTCAGGTTTTGCAAAGTGGATAGTGGACGGAATGATTCGGCCGATAGCGGGGCAGGGAATTTTTATTAAAAGCCTTAAAACCGAAACCGATGTACCTGATACATATTTCACAAAACCATATAAGGATAAAGAACTACATTTCGGGCTTGAATGGATACGAAACTTGGCCGCTGCGGCTTTAAGTCTAAACGTAAAGCGTACAATAAAACCAATCGGTTCAGGCATCGATGTTGCAATTGAACCCTTTGCCCTTGTGCCTCCCATAAGACAAAATAATGTGAAGCAGGATTTTGCTTCGTTTAAAGGATACGAAAAAAATGCAGGTTATCAAACTTCCTATTTACAAGCCCTTCTTTATTATCTTGCAATAAGCGAGCCAGGGCATTTTTATCTTGGTGCTGTAAGCCGCGAAAAAGGAAATCCCCCCTTGCGTCAGTATCATCATATTGCTGCCTTTTTTCCTTATTTTGACGTTTTCGGGAATTTTCATATCGATGTGTATGAAAGCGGGGAAGAAACTTCGATAGAAGAATTTATAAACCTAAACTCCGATGCCTTTACAGCCTTGGTAAGAATCAGGGCTCCCCAGCCTGGAGTATTTAATCCGTAAGTAAAAATCAACCTATTACTTGAGGCAGGGCCTTATCTCCCATTTTATTTTTTAATAGAAAGGCTAGGGCTGTTCCCGTTATGAGACCCAAAAAAAGCCCGCCTACAATTGCTTTTTCGGTGTAAAAAAAAGAAATAGAAGCTTAAACTTAAAATAAATGCGAGGAGGATAGGAAGGATAACCGAAGAAAGGGCTTGAATTCTTGTTTGATTTTCCTTAATTTCGACAATAACCTTGTCTCCTTTTTTTAAATTTCTGCCGCTCTTGTTTAAGGCCGTAATCTTATTTCCGCTTACGGCAAAAAGACCCGTTTCCTTGTTTTTTCCGGCAAAGCCGCAGCCCCCGCATGTTGCACAGTTTTTTACCGCATAGCAGTTTTTTTGTTTTATAGAGCATGAGTCTTCAGTCTGTGAATTATCCAAATCTATGTTTATCTTTTCCGTATTCTTATCGATCAATACTGAGGTAACTATTCCGTGTCTTTGCAAAGTTCCGACTCCTCAAAAATTCTTTTTATTTCTATCGTGTTTCCGTCATCATCGGTTTTGATAAAAAGGCCCTGGAGGGCGGGGCGGGCCCAGGCGTCTTTTCCAAAATCGGGAAGACAGGTTCGGTATTCCCTTATCTTATCTTCAATAGCATATCCCCCGACCGAGTTAAGGCTTCCTGTTCTGCCTGCATCCGTTATATAGGCCGTTTTATTTTCTAAAATACACTCGTCGGCCGTCTGTACCCGTGTACCCGATCCTATAAGGGCTGAAACCTTTCCCGAAAGTAAAAAGCCTAGGGCCTGCTTTTCGGCAGTTGCAAATGAAGAAAAATCTACAAAAATATGGTCAGCTTCTTCCTTTAATTGAGAGATAAGTTTTTCGGTTTCCGTAAAGGGATTTTCTGCCATGATCTTGTGATGACCTATTCTTCCTATTGCTGAAACTACAGCTATTTTTTTATTTTTATTGAAGTTAAAAATTTTCCATCCTTGACCGGGAGATTCTGACGGAAGATTAAAGGGGCGGAGTACATGAGGTGTTTTATGGAGGTCATCCACCAAGTCTTTTTTTTTGAAAGATCAAATCTCCCGAAGTTATGCAGTCAACTCCCAATTTTTTTAAATAGACGGCATGCTGCTTTCCAAGACCTCCTGAACCTGTAGCAGAGTTTGCATTGGCTATAACAAAGTCGGCCTTATATTTTTCTTTTAGATTTGAAAGTTGTGTCTTTACAAGCCAAACTCCGGCTTTGCCTGTAATTTCGGCAATATATAAAATATTCATTTTTATTCTTGATAATCCATTTCTTTCAAAATTTTATTGCATTTTTCGGCCAAATTATCCATACCCAATTCAAGATAGGTGTCACGCAAATTAAACACTGCATCTCCCATTTCAGGATCAAGTGTAATGGCCGATTCAAAGGCTCTTCTTGCAGCCTTATAGTTTTCCTTATTGAAAAGCACAGTTCCGTAATTGTTCCAAACGCGGCCGTTTTCGGGTTCAAGTTTTAAGGCACTTTCAAAGGCTCTTTCGGCCTGATCGATGTCTCCGGTTTCAAATAGAACGAGGCCTAAAGAATCCCAAGCATCGGCCTCATAGGGATTGTATTTTAAAGATTGAAAAAGGGCAAATTTGCTGTCGTTTTGTCTTTTTGCCGCGTAGTAGCTTAAGCCGAGGTTAAGCCACATGAGGCTGTTGTCGGGTTCAAGGGCTAGTCCTTTTTTTAAGCAGGCTATGGCTTCGTTATGAAAGCCTTGAATTGACATACTGACTCCCGTATCGTTAAAAAATTGAGCCGATTCTTGCATTTTCTACCTCAATATTGTGTTAAACAAATCGAAGATAAGTTCTTTTGCTTCGTTTTGCTTGTAATTATTTTGAAGCTTTATCAATGAAGCTTCTACAATCTTTTTACCGTAATCTTCGGCCCTTTTTACGGCCTTTGAAGAAGAAATAGCCGAAATACACTCTTCTACGGCCGGAGATTCTATTCCTTCCTTTGCTGCCTGTTTAAATAAAAGTTTTATTTTTTCGGCACCTTTAGGATTTTCTTCTGCATAAAAAATTACCGGTAAGCTTTTTTTGCCTTCAACTATGTCGTCTCCGCGTTTTTTTCCCGCATTTCCGTCGGTAATATTTTTAACATCGTCCAAGATCTGAAAACCTATTCCCATATCGGTCATAAGTTTTCCGTATTCCAAAATCTCATTCATAGCCTTACCGGCAGCTGTAAATCCCAACTCTCCTGCCAGCTTTGCAAGCGAGCCGGTTTTTAGGCTTATCATGGTGATGTATTCATCGACGGACGGAATGATATCGGGATTTGAATGCCAGCCTATATCCATCGACTGTCCTAAGTGAAGCCTTCTTAAATTTTGAGAATAAAGCAAATATATTCCGGCCCTTACCGATTCAGATGTTTTATAATTGATCAGGGGATTAAGGGCTTCAAAATAGAGCCATGAGGCGGAATTTAAGGCCGTGTCAAGCCCGTATTTTATGTGAGCGGCCGGAGCCCCTCTGCGGGTGTCCGACTTGTCTTCTATATCGTCATGGACAAGGCTTGCCGTATGGCAAAACTCTATGAGGGGGGTAAGGGGGTAGGCCTTTTCCGGATCGCCTTCGGCCAGTTCACATGAAAGTACGCATAGAAGGGGCCTCCACCTTTTTCCGCCCCTCTTTACCAAATCCCTTACAGGATTGATTATGTTTAAAAAAAAATCATCGGACAAATTTGCATTTAATTCGCCGAAACTTTGAGAAATCCAAGAAGAAGTTATCTTTTCGGGTAAAAATAAGTCAAGAGTCTTTTCAATATTTTCAAGCCGTTTGTTTAATTCACTCATCACTTCACAATATATCACAAAAGCATAAAATTGGCAATTGATTTTAAAGTATACTTTATTTAAAATTAATACCTATATCTTTTAAAATCCTTAAATTTATGCTATAATGCAAATAATGAGGAAATTGATATGAGTACGGCAAACAGAAAATATAAGGACTCGGTTTTTGTCGACCTTTTTGCAGAAGATGAAAACGCAAAAGAAAATTTTTTATCACTATATAATGCTTTGCATGGCACGAATTTAAAACTTTCATGTCCCGTTGAAAATATAAGGTTGGATAATGTTATGTACATGAACATAATAAATGATGTTTCCTGCCTTGTTGACAATAAAATTATTGTTCTTGCGGAGCATCAGTCGACTATAAATGAAAATATGCCTTTACGCTTTTTACAGTATATCGCAAGGTTGTATGAAAAACTACAAGCACCGACAGATAGGTATCTAAGAAAATTATCAAAAATACCGACACCGGAATTTTATGTTTTTTATAATGGTACGGACAACTATCCTGAATCTACAACGTTAAAATTGTCGGATGCATTTATTAAAAAGTCTAATGCTCTTCCATTAGAGCTTGAAGTAAAAGTATATAACATAAATAAAAACAAAGGAGCAGAAGTATTAAGCCGCTGTAAGACTCTGGAAGAATATAGTTTGTTTGTAGAAGAGGTGAGAGTCCGAACACAGCTAGATAGGGAAAACGGCTTTACCAATGCTGTAAAAATATGTATAGAAAAAGGTATCTTAAAGGAATACTTACTAAGAAAATCACGGGAGGTAATCAATATGTTAATTGCAGAATATGATTATGACACAGATATTGCAGCTCAACGACAAGAAAGCCTAATGATTGGAATACAGCAAGGCTTTGCTGACGGATCTTATCAAACAAAACTTGAAACTGCGCGGTTGTTAAAACAACTGGGGGATTCAACTCAGAAAATTATACAAGTTACAGGCCTTTCCGCAATGGAAATAGAAAAACTATAAAAAATGAGCAATATGGTAACAACTGAAGAAAAAAGAATTTTAGACCTTGAAAAAACTATTAAAAGGCATCAAGACCTTTATTATAATGCTCAGCCTGAAATTTCGGATGCGGAATTCGATGCTCTTTGGGATGAGTTAAGGGAACTGGATCCTCAAAATAAACTTTTTTTTACCGTTCCTTTAGAATCTACTGACGGCTTTCCAAAGTCCGAACACATTATTCCTATGGGAAGTCAGGAAAAGGCTGCCGATCCGCCTTCTTTTGAAGCCTGGGCCTTAAAGATGCCCTTTAAAGAATATATCGTCCAATATAAAATGGATGGAGCCAGCCTTGAGCTTCAATACGAAGAAGGCCGCTTTGTGCGCGCCGTTACCAGAGGCGACGGAAAAATCGGAGACGATATAACCGAAAACGTTCTTAAAATGAAGGGGCTAATAAAAAACATCGCGGTAAAAGACGGTTTTGGAGCCGACTGGGCTAAACCTTTTTCGGGAGGAATAAGGTGCGAGGTTATAATGCTCCGCTCCGTTCATCAAAAATATTTTAAGGATAAGGCTAATTGCCGAAATGCCGCAAACGGACTTATGAAAAAAAAGACCGGGGAAATGTGCGAGCACCTAAACCTCTTTGCCTATGATGCCGTCCAAGGAAGCATAGGCCGCCCCTTTACGGGAGAAGCCCCCTTTAAAACCGAATCCGACAAACTCGATTGGCTTAAAGAAGCGGGCTTTAATTGTGTTGAAGTAAAATACTGTAAAAGCATCGATGAGGTAATAGAATATAGGGCCCATGTTATGGATATACGCCCTTCCTTGGATTACGATATAGACGGCCTTGTAATAAAAAACGATACAATCGATCCCGATGATATGAAAAGGGCCCGCCCCGAAAAACAGATCGCCTTTAAGTTCAGCCTCGAAGAAGCGGTTACCGTCTTAAAAGAAATCGAATGGAGCGAGTCGGGGGCAACCTATACCCCCATAGCTCTTATAGAGCCTGTACGTCTTGCAGGCACTACCGTAAAAAGAGCAAGCCTTGCAAACCCGAACATAATCAAGGCCCTCAACTTGAAAATCGGAAGCCGGGTAGTGGTAACCAAGAGGGGGGAAATAATTCCTAAAATAGAAGCTCTTGCAGAAAACCCTCCCGATGCTAAGGAGATAGAATATCCCGATACCTGCTCTGCCTGCGGCACCCTCCTTACCAATGAGGGAACCAGGCTTTATTGTCCCAACATGAGCTGCCCTAAGCTGATTCATCACCGAATCGAAAAATGGATAAACGTTCTCGACATAAGGGATTTCGGAATTACCCTCATAAAAAGACTTTTTTGATATGGGACGGGTCAATTCCATTACGGACCTATACACCCTCACTGTTGAAGAATTGGCGGCTATAGACCGTATGGGAAAGCTCTCTGCCGAAAAGGTATATAAGGCTCTTCATTCCAAAAAAGAAATAAGCTTACCCAAATTTATTGCGGGCTTCGATATAGAAGGAATCGGCGAAACCATGGTCGAAAAACTTGAAGAAGCAGGTTTCGATGATTTGGATAAACTTCTTAAAGCCTCAGAAGAAGATTTTGCAAATGTTTATCAGTTCGGGCAAGTCCTATCCCGTACCTTGGTAACCAATCTTTCGATCTTAAAAGATGAGATGACAGGATTGATTGGTAAGGGCTATATAAAAATTAAGCCCCCCCCTTCGCCAGAAGATGGGGCCGTTTTAAAGGGCTTAAGTTTTTGCTTTACAGGGGAGCTTAACACGATGAAGAGGGCCCAAGCTGAAGTCTTGGTAAAAGAGAAGGGCGGAACAGTAAAATCCTCCGTTGTAAAGGGCCTAAGTTATCTTGTAACCAATACCCCCGACTCGGGTTCATCTAAAAACAAAAAAGCCCAAGAATTGGGAACGGCAATCATAACCGAAGAGGCTTTTTTAAAACTTATTGGGAAGGTGTAATTTTGCTCTTAAAAAAGAGAAAAAAAAGATTTTTAATTATTTTTTTATCAGTTTCTCTCTTATTTTTTTTAATCTTCGGATTAATGGACTTTTATAATTACAAATTAAGTTCTATCAAACAAAAACTTTCCAAATCGAATTTAAGTATTTATAATACGGGAACAGTGATAAAAACATTCGGTCAAAATACCGAAACGGTCAGTGCCGTTATTTCTTTTTTTACGCCTAAGGGAGCTCTTATAAACAGTTACGAAAGGGCTTGGCATGGGTGGGAGCTTAATCTTGAATGCATTGTTTTTACCTTTGAGTCAGGTTCGGTAGTATTTCCTTACCGCCTTTTTTCGAATGAGTCAAAGTACGGCACAGGTGTAAAACTTTTTGATTATTATAACCGAAATGGGTATCCTGCAATTTACGATTATTCTTTTTTTTCGAAGGAAGAAAGAGAGCTTATAAAAAGCCTTTACGGATATGCAGTTTTTTCTCCATATCTTTTAAAAGTTTTTTCTTATGCAAAACTTAAAACCGTAAATTTACGCAACTTTAAACCCGATACCGAATATCTTTTGTATGCCGGATCTGACGGAGAAATCAAATTTATAAAAAATTAAGATAAAAATTATCTAAATTTTAGATAAAACCTCTTGACAAAATTCGGTATATCGAGTAAACTCAGCTTCGTTGTCTATGCCAACTTAGCTCAGCTGGTCCAGAGCACGTGATTTGTAATCTCGGGGTCTAGGGTTCGAATCCCTAAGTTGGCTTTTATGGGGAGTTTCCCGAGCGGTCAAAGGGGGCAGACTGTAAATCTGTTGGCTATGCCTTCCAAGGTCCGAATCCTTGACTCCCCATTTTTGGGATTGTTTTAAGTCTTTTTATTAAAAGAGCTTGAAACAATCCCTTTTTTGTTTTATACTGTTAGGCATGAATAGTCAATTCTGGAAAAACGGTTTAAATTTTTCATGCACAAGATGTTCGGCCTGCTGCCGATTTGATCCGGGATTTGTATTTTTGTCCGAAAATGATCTTTCGAGATTATTGGAATGGTCAACTATGCCTAAAGATGAATTTATAAAAGTGTATTGCCGCTGGGTTTCTAAGGATGACGGTTTTGAGTACCTCTCTTTAAAAGAAAAATCCAATTATGACTGTATACTTTGGAATCAGGGGTGTACGGCTTATACTGCCAGACCTCGTCAATGCTCGGATTTTCCGTTTTGGAATTCTATTTTAAGTTCAAAGGATATGTGGGATATAAATGCCCAATATTGTCCGGGTATGGGAAAGGGTGAATTTTATTCTGCCGAAAAGATTGAAAATATTCTTACAAGGAGAAAGGCTGAACCTTGTATTAAACGGAGAGTAAATTAAGATTCAATTAAGAATTTTGGAGTATTTATGCTTGTAAAATTTTGGGGTGTTAGGGGGTCGCTTCCGGCTCCGCTTACACCGGAACAAGTGCAAAGTAAGATTGCAGCTGTAGTTCAAAGGATAACTCTAAAAGACCTCGAAAGTCAGGATTCAAGGGAGAGGTTCTTAGCCTCTCTTCCTAAATGGCTCTTCGGTACAATAGGTTCCAATACCTCCTGTGTTGAGGTTGAAACCAAGGATGGAGAACATCTAATTTTTGATGCCGGAACGGGAATTAGGGAGTTAGGAATCGATTTGATGAAAAGGCCTGACTACGGGAAAAATACTACCTATCATTTATTCTTTTCTCATTTTCATTGGGATCATATACAAGGGCTTCCTTTTTTTAATCCTGCCTATGACCCCCGAAATAAGATAATTGTTTACAGCACCCGAAAAAAAGCAAAAGAATTTTTAGAAGATCAAATGAAATACCCATATTTTCCTATATCAATGTTGGGAGAAGACGGTTTTGGTGCTTCCTTTGAATTTAAATATATTGAACCTGATCAAAAATATGTTGAAATAGGTGATGCAAAGATAGGATGGCATCGCGTACGCCATCCCGGAGGCTGCACTGCCTACTCGGTAATAGAAAACGGAAAAAAGATAATTTATTCTACCGATACTGAACTTCGTCCGCAGGATTTTGAAAGAAACGAACAAAATACGGAATTTTATACGGATGCCGAGATGCTTATAATCGATGCTCAGTATACTCTTACCGATTCTATTCAAAAAGAAGGTTGGGGGCATTCTACATTTTCTGTAGCCATAGACTTTGCAGCCGGTTGGAAGATAAAAAGCATTGCTCTTTTTCATCATGAACCTACATATCAGGATAAAAAAGTTTTTTCATTAAAACAAACAGCCGACTGGTATAGGGATTGTTCCCGTGCACAAGATATTGAAATTTTTATTGCTCAAGAAGGAAGGTCATTTTTAATATGAGTGAAACAGAGTCCGTATCATATTTGTTTTCAGATAACGAATTAAAACAATTGGCCCTATATCTAAGAAAAAATGCCTACTCACTTCCCGGAGTTTTAGAGCCCTTATCGGATTTTGCAGAATCTTATGTTTACGGAAAGATGACTATAGGAGAAGCAGAGGCTTTTTTTGAACAAGCGTCCGTACAATAAAAAAGGATTTTTTTTATGAAAAATAAATCAAAGATTATCATTACGATCTTAATTTGTGCCGGTCTTATTATTGCCGGTACTATATTTTTTGTTTTCTCGCTCGATAATCCGCCTTTGGAATTTTCTGAGCCCATTGTTACATTTAAAGTAGCCCGCGGAACTGCCGCAAAAACGGTTATAAGCGGCTTAAAGGAAAAAAATCTTATACGCTCGGAACTTTATGCCTATGCTTATCTTAGATTAAAAAAACTTAACTTAAAAGCCGGTACATATCAAATAAAGCCTGAAATGACGACACGGGATATTTTGAATAAGCTGACACAAGGCTCTCAAGCCCTTAAAAAACTCACCATTCCTGAAGGCTTAACACTAAAAAAAACGGCTCAGATTTTTGAAAATGCAGGACTTATAAAGGCTGAAGAGTTTATTTTGATAACATCAGATCAAGAATTTTTAGAAAAAAACGGAATAAAAGCAAAAACAGCCGAGGGTTTTTTATACCCCGATACATATTTTTTCGGAGAAGAAGACAGCCCTGAGATGATGATAAAAATGATCATAAAAACTTTTTTTGAAAAAACTGCATCTATTCCGAATTTTCCTAAAGAATTTAACGAAATCTATAACAAGGTAATTTTGGCCAGCATTATCGAAAGGGAATACCAAATTCCTGAAGAAGCTCCTATAATTTCAAGCGTTTTTACCAATAGGCTTAAAATAAACATGGGACTTCAGTCATGTGCAACCGTTGAATATATAATTACCGAAATCAAAAATAAAAAGCATCCGAAGAGGCTTTTTTATGAAGATTTGGAAATTCCGAGTCCTTACAATACATATATTCATGCAGGTCTTCCTCCCGGACCTATTTCAAATCCGGGGTTTACAGCCTTAAATGCTGCCTGCAATCCTGCAAATACGGATTATTTTTATTTTAGATTGATAGATCCCGATACAGGAAAGCATATTTTTACAAAGACCATAAATGAGCACAATAAGGCAGGCGAAGGTCTTTTATTAAAAAAAGCTGCCGGACAATAAGGCTAAAATTCTTATACTTGTAGAACAAATTTATCATTTGTGATATAATTATTCGCGTTCGGAGGAATTTATTTTGAAAATTGGAGTTGACGCATTCGGATGTGATCACGGCCGCTCAGGCATAGGCTCTTATATACTTTCTCTTGTAAAAAAATTTGCCTAAAAATGATTACGAATTCGAGCTTTTTGGTCCCGAACTTGATAAGTATACATATACATCCGATATAGATTATGTTTCTTTTACAGGTATAGATATTTCGGATACAAAACTTTCGGAAAAAATTTGGCATTTTAAAAACTTAAACTCTTTTATCAAAAAACAAAGATATGATGCCGTCATTTATCCTGCCGGAGTAGAGCTTCTACCTCCGATTTTTAATGTACCTTCTATTTTGGTCATTCAAAGTCTTTTATCTGCAGATTTAGGAACTCTTGCACAAATGGGCTTAAAGCGGACTCTTAAAAATGCGGCAGGTATCATAAGTCCGACAAAATACATTCAAAACGATTTGACTCAATTTGGGATTAATGCTTCTGACATAAAAGTAATATATAACGGTATTGACGGCTCTCTTTTTAAACCTATAACAAATGATGAGGATAGGGTTTTAATACAACCCTTTGCAATTCAAAGGCCTTATATAATTTATGCCTCCCGCATAACTCATGCTCAAAAGTGCCATGTAGAATTAATAAGGGCCTTTGCACTATTTAAAAAACAGACAAGTTCTCCTCATCGTCTTGTTATTGCAGGTTCTGACGGGGATAATTCCGAAGCTGTTCATAATGCGGTAATACAATCGGGCTTTTCTTCGGATATCTTGCTTACAGGTTATTTTCCCCATGAAAGTTTACCTCAGCTTTATTCCTCGGCAGATCTTTGTGTTTTTCCTTCAATGATAGAAGGGGTTGGCCTACCCGTTATTGAGGCCATGGCATGCGGTGTTCCGGTAGCTTGTGCAAGGGCCGGAGCTCTTCCCGAAATTGCGGGAGATTCAGCCCTGTTTTTTAACTCAAAAAAGCCGGAGGAAATTGCTGATGCTATTTCTTCTTTAATTGATTGCGATAAAAATACTTTAAAACGAGAAGAAATGATCGAAAAAGGTTTTAACTGGGTAAAACAATATAATTGGGAAACGACAGCTAATCAAACCATCGAATACTTAGATTCTCTGTTAAAAAAATAAGGTAAAAATATATTGAAAAATATACCGTAAAATGATATAATCTTCTAATATTACGAGGATTTTATGAAAGAATTTTTAAATTACAATACGGTAAGAGATAACGGACTCATTCTTGCAAGAAAGATGTATGATGAAGGATATATTCCTGATGTTATTTATGCCTCTATGAGGGGCGGAGCTTATTTGGCAAATGTAATAAGCGAATTTTTTAAAATAGCTTATAAGAATGAAAAAAAGATTTTGTATTCAACAGTTGTAGCTCACTCTTATTCCGGAGTTCATAATAACTCGGAAGTTGTATTAGACGGTTGGACACTCCATCCAAGCAAATTGTCGGCCGATTCTTTAATCTTATTGGTCGACGATATTTTCGATTCCGGTGCTACAATCAACTATCTAGTATCCGACTTGATTAAACAAGGATTAAAAAGAGATAATATAAAAATTGCTGTCCACGACTATAAATATTTTCATGATAAAAAAGAACAATATGAATATCATCCCGATTATTGGTGCAGAAAGCATGATATTTATACCGAAAAAGATAATTTGTGGATTCATTATATGAGCCATGAATTGGTAGGTCTTTCAGGTTCCGAACTTGAAGAAAATTATTATTCAAAGAATCCTGCTTTAAGAAATGTATTTAAAGGAATAATAGATTGAAAAAAAATAAGATTTATGGCATTTTAAAAATCGGCTTTGTTATAGCATTATTTGCTTTTGTTGCTTTCGATTTAAACTGCTATGAATTTGATGAAGTTGATATAAGACAGTACTATAAAAAAGACGGTGTAATCCTTGATATAAAATATCCTGAAAATAAAGATGATTTTGTTTTTTATAGATCTTTTAATCCTCTTACTAATTTGTATGCAGGCGGCATATTAAAAAAAGGCGAAAAACCTTTTTTTAACTTCGGTACGGAGCTCTGCGTTTGGATACAGGCCTCATCCGGAAAATTAGGTAAACCTTCTCATCTCATTGTTGAACAGGTCGAAGAAAAAAAACTTTTAAATGTTTTAAGTCCCCAAGAAGGCTCTTGGAATGAGATTCAAAAACTTATAATTCAAGCTCCGCCCAAAACTCAAGTTATATATTCCGTGGATGGAAGCGATCCGTTGGATTTCGGACTTGTGTATACAGGACCTATAAAGCTTGAAAAAGAAGGAAAAATAGAACTTAGAATAAAGGCTGTATCCGAATCGGGTAATATTTCCGAAAAGATAATAAAATATGAAGTATCTCCCGAAGGCATCCCTTCTCCTAAAATATCTAAGCCGTCTTTTAAGGAATATCACTTTGATAAAGATTTTGAGTACAATATTTTCAACTGGTATTTTTTTGGAATTTAAGCCGGATGAACCTATTTATTATTTGCCAAAAACTAAAGATGAAGATCCTGTTTTGGATGTTTCTCAGCTTGTGAATATTTATGACGGACCTGTTTTTTTTGATAGGGCTGAAGATATAATAGTATACTGGGTAAAAGCAAATGAAGAAAAAATAAATAAAATTTTTTTACCTAAAAAACCGGTGTTATCATCTGTACCGACTGCTCCGGTAAACATAAATATTGAACTTAAATTTGATGATGAGCGTTACACCTATTTTTTTTGAAATCGGTGACGGCAATACTTATATTTTCCCATCAAAAAATTCTCAGCAGTTTAAAAAAGATGCTTCATATATCTTTGATTTGGGACTAAAAGAAGAACGTTTTTTTGATGTTAAGATAAGAGCGTTTTATGGAGGCCTTTTTCAAGGCGAATTTCAAACCGGTTTTACCATAGATAAACTGCCTCCCGAAAGGCCTGATGTTTCTTTTACGCCTCCTGTATCGCCTACCAATTCCGATGTAAAAATAAAGATAAAATCCTTATCTGCTGATACAATAATTGAAATTGAACCGCCCATTTTTACCTCATCTTCAAAAGACGAAATTATTTTAACCGGATCAGCTGGAGAAAAAACTATTTATTCCGTAAATATTTATAATCAGGACGAAGCCGGAAATAAAAGTGCAAATATTAAAAAAGAATTTGTAATAGATAAAAATGCGGTATATGTAGATTATAATTACAAGATTAAAAATTCCAATGGCAATCCCTCAAAACCTTTTTCAACCATATATGAGGCTGTCGACTATATAAATAAGATATCTCTTTCACAGAAAAATAAGTTAGGTACCGGAAAATGGAAGATCTATGTAAGAGGTGACTGCATTTTAAATGAAGCGGTGCTTATTACGAGAAATATAAAAATTACCTCGGCGGCTCAAAAATCTTCAATTCATTTTTCTAAAAATTCGGGCTTTGTTGTAATCGGTGCAAATTTTGAAATAGAAAACTGCAATATTTTTAGAAGGGAAAGAACTGAGGAACCTCGTGAAGTGCCGATAATTTATGCAGATAAGGCAGGTATAAAACTTAATAATGTAAGTATTCAAGCCTTTGAAGGCGGCCCTGTTTTGAGCTCCTTTTCTTCTCATTTGGATATATCGGATACTAAGGTATATTCGGAGCAGACAAAGTACTGCCTTATTTTTAACATAAACAATTCTTCGGCTGTGTTTCAAAATATTGATTTTACCGGAAAAGGATTTTCGGTTGCTGCAATATCGTCTTCAAATTCGATTATTGAACTTGATAATTTAAAAGCTGCTCTTAGTCCTAATTTTACTGCAAGATTTCTGGAGGCTTGGAATTCGGAAATATCTTTAGGAAGGCTTAACATTATCCGTTTACCTGAAAGTTTACAAAATAGGGATACCGCTGTTTGGTATAATAAAAACTCAAGAATGGATATAAAAGATAAGCCCATTGTAAGGGGCTTTTCCAATTCGATTGAGAGAGAACCGTAATGTTATGCGGTATAGATGAGGCAGGAAGAGGCCCTCTTGCCGGTCCTGTTACGGCAGCCGCCGTTATTATCCCAACCGGTTTTGATGTTTCAATTTTAAAAGACTCAAAAAAACTTACAGAAAAAAAAAGAGAAGAAGTGCGTGAAATTCTATATGCCGACCCTAATGTTATTTGGTCTATAGGCTGGGCATCCAATGATGAAATAGATGAAATAAATATTTTAAAGGCAACTTTTTTGGCTATGGAGCGGGCCTATCAAAGCCTTTATTTAAAACTTCAAGAATTATGTAAAATAAATAATGCCGAATTTGAAGAACCGGATATTATTGTTGACGGTAACGGCATCCCGAATATTAAAAATTGTTCTTCAATTAAAGCCATCGTAAAGGCTGATGATTCCGTTTACGAGGTTATGGCAGCTTCTATCTTAGCAAAGACAGCAAGAGATAGAATGATGATACGGTATTCTTGGCTTTATCCCGAATACGGATATGAAAAAAATAAGGGCTATGGTACAAAAACACACATGGAAGCAATTAGAAGTAACGGTCCAAGTCCTATTCAAAGGAAATCCTTTTCTCTTAAAAAAATATAACGCTCTTGTATTATTTAAAAAAAAATGTTAATCTGTTTATAGTTATTAAAATACAAAAGTAGAGGAGTGCAAATTGAATCCTTTTGATATTATGAAAAACGCAAAAGAAATCCAGGAGAAAATTGCTAATCTTAAATCCGATCTTGATCAAGAAGCCGTAGAAGGTGTATCTGGCGGAGGTCTTGTAAAAATCCGCTTAAAAGGCAGTTTTGAAGTTGAATCCATCTTCCTCGATCCGATAGCTGTAGATAACCGTGATGTTCCTATGCTTCAGGATTTAATTAGGGCTGCTCATAACGATGCCGTTGCAAAGCTAAAAGAACTTTTACAAAATAAACTGGGGCCCCTTGCAAATCTTGCAGGCGGTTTACCTTTTTAAAAATGGGGATTAAGTTTAATGAATGCTATTGATGCCGTTATAGATTCATTTTCCCGTCTTCCCGGTATCGGTCATAAAAGTGCCGCCCGTATTGCTTATCATCTTTTAAAGCAGGGCACTGCAGATGCCGTGCGTTTGGCAGAAGCCGTATCAAGTTTGCATGAAAAGATTCACCCTTGTAAGGTCTGCGGTTCTTATACCGAAGATGAGATTTGCTCTATTTGTTCGGACGAAACAAGGGATAGATGTACTATCTGTGTCGTAGGTTTTCCGCAAGATGTGAATACAATTTCTTCAATTCCGGAATACCGAGGTTTGTTTCATGTTTTGGGCGGGCTGATAGCTCCGCTTGAAGGGGTAGGGCCGGATCAATTACATATAAGCGAGCTTATTAGACGCATTCATGAAGGCAAAATCACTGAGGTTATTCTTGCAACAAATCCCACAATCGAGGGCGATACCACAGCCCTATATATTCAAAAAATATTACAGGATCTTCCTGTCAATATAACAAGACTTGCTTCCGGTTTACCTGTCGGAGGAGATTTGGAATATGCCGACCGCTTAACACTTGCCAGAAGTTTAAACGGCCGTATTAAATTTTAAAGGAGTAAAAAATGAATGAATCCACGATGCAGAGATTGCGCTATCATTACGAACCGAAAATCCCAAAAGTATTTGCGGAACCTTTGAGTTTGATTAAGCCTGAACGAGGCGAGGCTACACATGCACAATCTGACCAGGCGGAATTAAAAGAAATATTCCCTAATACTTACGGAATGCCGATTATCAGATTTGTAAAGGGAAAGTCCGAAGTAGAACACAAGCCTTTAAAATTCGGTGTAATCCTTTCAGGAGGACAGGCCCCCGGAGGACACAATGTAATTTCAGGTCTTTTTGATGCCTTAAAAAAAGGAAATCCAAATTCAAAACTTTACGGCTTTTTAAGCGGGCCTGAAGGTTTGGTAAAGGGTCGATATGTTGAAATAAAAAAAGCCTTAATCGATAAGTATAGAAATACAGGCGGCTTCGACATAATCGGTTCCGGAAGAACGAAGATTGAAACCGAGGAACAGGTCGAAAGTTCAATCCAAAATGTAAAAAAATTAAAACTGGATGCCCTTATCATAATCGGAGGAGATGACTCCAATACAAATGCCGCTTTTTTGGCAAAGTACTTTATTCAGGCTAAATTAGATACAAAGGTTATCGGTGTTCCTAAAACAATAGACGGAGACTTAAAAAACCAATACATCGAAACCTCCTTCGGTTTTGACACTGCAACAAAACTTTATTCTGAGCTTATCGGAAACATCTGCCGAGACGTAAATTCGGCACGCAAATATTGGCATTTTATAAAGCTCATGGGCCGCTCTGCAAGTCATATCGCCCTTGAATGTGCCTTAAAAACCCAGCCGAATGTCTGTTTAATCGGTGAAGAGTTGGCAGAAAAAAAAGTTACCTTAAAGCAGGTTACGGATTATATTGTAGATATAATTGTAAAAAGATCCAAAAAGGGAGAAAACTTCGGGGTTGTTTTAGTTCCGGAAGGAATTATAGAATTTATCCCTGAAATGGATGAATTGATTGAAGAGATAAACGATCTTATGGCCGGAAAGGCTTCTGCCTTTTCAAAGCTTAAGACCTTTACAGGAAAAAAATCTTGGCTTCAAAAACACCTGTCCAAAAAATCCTTTACACTTTTTGACAGCCTCCCTGAAAACATTTCTTTACAGCTTTTAATGGACCGCGATCCTCACGGAAATGTTCAAGTTTCCCGTATTGAAACGGAAAAACTTTTGATAGACTTGGTCGGCCGAAAATTGACTGAAATGAAAAAAGAAGGAACTTATAATGGAAAATTCAGCACCTATGCTCACTTTTTTCGGATATGAGGGACGCTCTGCATTTCCTTCAAACTTCGATTCGGACTATTGCTATACATTGGGATTTACAGCCTTTTTATTAGCCATTAACGGCTTTTCAGGTTATATAGCTTCGGTTAGAAACCTTACTGACGCTGTAGAGTATTGGCTTCCCTGCGGTGTACCTCTTTCAATGATGATGAATTTGGAAAGGAGAAAAGGGAAGATGACCCCTGTTATAAAAAAATCCGTAGTCGATCTAAAGGGCAAACCTTTTAAAACATACGAAAAAAATAGGGACAAGTGGGCTGTTGAAACCGTTTATAGGTTCCCGGGAGCTATTCAATATTTCGGAGATCTGGAAGTTTGCGATATACCTACAAAAACTCTGTTACTTGAAAAAGGCAATTTAAAAGAGAAAAGGAAAAAGGCTAAAAAATAAATTTTTATTGAAAATTTAATAAAAAAATAATTTAAACTTGACAAATAAAAAACAGCGTGTTAGAATTGTGAAATATTTGTTACGCACTTAGGAGGTGTATAATGAAGAAATTTTTTGGTATTATTGTTTTGATGGTGATGCTTTCATCATTCATCATTTCTTGCGGCGGAGGAGAAGCTAATGATCTTCGATCTCAGACATTGATTGTTGCTATGTCTAGTGATATCATCAGTATGGATCCCGTAGCTCAAAATGATGTTTATTCTTCAAATGCTATGAAGCAAATGTATGAAGGCCTTGTTTACTTGTCACCTGATGGTATGGTTATGCCCATGTTGGCAGAAAAGTGGGATATTTCCGATGATGGAATGAATTACACATTTCATCTAAAAAAGGGAGTTAAATTTCACAATGGTGAAGAACTTACATCTGAAGATGTTGTTTTCAGTTATAAGAGAGCTGTTGCTGCACCAAACGTAGCACATATTTTCTCTGATATTGATGCTGAAAGCATTAAGGCTGTAGATAAGTATACAGTTCAATTCTCCATGAAAAATCCCTATGCAGGTATAGTAACAGCTTTGTGCCATACAGGCGGTCATATATTGAACAAAAAAGCTGTTGAAGCTGCAGGAGATAAATACAAAAACTCACCTGTTGGAACCGGTCCTTATAAATTTGTAAGTCATACAAAGTCAGATAAGGTTAAATTTGAAAGATATGAAGAATATCAGGGCAAAAAGCCTTATTACAAATACCTTGAATTCCGAATTATTCCCGAACCCACTAACAGAATAATCGAACTTGAATCCGGCGGAGCCGATATCGTATACGATGTTTCTCCCAATGATTTGGATAGATTTAATGGGAATAACGAAATCAAACTTATTAGAAGTTATAACTATATGACCCAGTACATGGGTATGAACTGCGGTAAGCCTCCTCTAAATAATATGCTTTTAAGACAAGCTATCGCATGTGCAATCGATACCGATCAAATTGTACAGGCTGTATGGAAGGGCTTGGGTAGAACTGCTACAGGACCTGCTGCAACTACAATTAGATATTCAATTGCAAACAAACTAAAGCCTATACCTAGAGATATTGAAAAAGCCAAAAGATTACTTAAGGAAGCCGGGTATGAGAACGGCCTAAAATTACGCTTATCAACTAACGAAAGAAAAGAGCGAATAGATATGGCTGTTATTATGAAGGAACAGCTCAAAGAAGTAGGTATTGATTTGTCAATTGAAGTACTCGAATGGAGTAAATATCTTGAGATGCTAAGCAAGGGAGAGCATGAAATTTTTGAAATTGGATGGACTCCCGATGCTTCTGATCCCGATATGGTATTCTATCCTTGTTTCCATTCAGATGCCATAGGCGGAGGAGCCAATTATACATGGTGCAGTGATCCTGAATTGGATGCTCTTATTTTGAAAGGTAGAAGAATGCTTGATAGTCCTGAAAGAGCCGCTGTATATACACAAATACAGGAAAGAATGTTAGAGTTAACTCCTGCCGTCTTCCAGTATAATGGTGAAGATGCTGTTGGTGTACGAAAGCACATTACAGGCTTGAGATTGTCACCCTACGGATATCACTTCTTGCATACTGTTAAACCTGAAGGTAAGTAAAAATTAAATTGCTTTGCAATTAAAACATAAGAAAATAAAATATTATTTTCTTATGCTATTATGGCATAATGTTGAATATATAATGTGCCGGGCAGGTTTTCATGGGTATTTGATGTGTCATCGTATCGTGAAATCCTGCCTTATTTTCAATATACGGAGGTATTATGTTTAAGTACATAATAAGGAGAATTTTGTTACTGATTCCGGTTATGCTTGGAGTTGCACTTATTGTGTTTACCTTGTTGTATTTTACACCGGGAGATCCGGCAAGAAATAAACTTGGGACCAATGCACCTATTGAAGAAGTACTTAAGTTAAGAGAAAAAATGGGTTTAGATGATCCTTTTATTGTTCAATTTGGAAGATATTTAAAAAATTTCGTTTTTTACGGAAGTTTAGGAGAGTCTTATATCACTGAGCAACCTGTAGTTCTTGAAATAAGCACACGAGTAGGTTCTACAATAAAATTGGCAATAGCCGCAACTCTTGTTTCAATTATTTTTGGAATCCCTCTCGGAATAGTTTCTGCAATTAAACAATATTCTGTTTTTGATCATATCACAATGGTATTTGCCCTTATAGGACTATCAATGCCTGTATTTTGGCTTGGATTATTGATGATTTTACTATTCTCAGTTAAACTGGCTTGGTTACCTTCATCAGGGTTTACAAGTTTTAAACATATCATACTGCCGGCCCTGGCTCTTGGAGCTCAATCTGTTGCAGTTTTAACAAGAATGACGCGTTCCAGTATGCTTGAAACAATACGCCAGGACTATATAAGAACGGCTAGGGCAAAGGGGCAAAAAGAAAAAATAGTTGTTTTTAAACATGCCCTTGGGAATTCTTTAATACCTGTAATTACTGTAGTAGGTATCCAATTCGGACAACTCATGGGCGGTGCAGTTATGACCGAAATTATCTTTTCCATACCCGGAATAGGCCGTCTTATGATTGATTCCATTAAATTAAGAGATGCTCCTGTAGTTTTAGGTTGTGTTTTATTTGTTGCTGTAGCATTTGCAATAGTTAATTTAGTCGTAGACATACTTTATACATATGTTGATCCTCGGCTTAAAACACAATATACATAGGAGGTATACAAATGGAAAATATGAAAAAATTAAAGAGAAGAACACCTCATGGTTTTGCAGGAATTTTTCATAGAATGAAGAAAAATAAACTGGCTATGGTCGGTCTTTTTATAATAATTGCTCTTTCAGTTGCTGCAGTTTTTGCAGATTTTATAGCTCCATATGGATTCTCGGAAACCGATTTGAGCAGTCAGTTTGCTCCGCCCTCGTTGCAGCATCCTTTTGGACAAGATGAATTTGGAAGAGACATTCTTAGCAGGGTAATTTACGGTGCAAGAATTTCTCTTAAAGTAGGTTTTATTTCGGTAGGTATAGCATTGGTACTAGGTGCTTTTATCGGAGCTGTTACAGGTTATTTCGGAGGTAAGGTCGACACAATATTAATGAGATTTATTGATGTTCTTCAAGCTATCCCGAATATTTTGCTTGCAATAGCTATAGTTGCTTCTTTAGGCCCGGGTCTTGGAAACTTAATGATTGCCGTAGGTATTTCAGCAATTCCGGGATATGCCAGAATAGTCCGTTCGGCTGTTATGTCCATCGTAGACATGGAATTTATAGAAGCGGCTAGGGCAGGGGGCTCTTCAGATTTTAGAATTATCTTTAAACACATAATTCCCAACTGTATGGCTCCTATCATTGTTCAAGCAACCTTGGGTGTTGCCTATGCAATATTGAATGCAGCCGGTTTGAGCTTTATAGGCTTAGGTCTTGAGCCTCCGACTCCGGAATGGGGAGCCATGCTTTCAGGAGGAAGAGCTTATATAAGAAGCTATTCTCATCTAACCTTATTCCCCGGACTTGCCATCGTTATTACAATCTTTGCCCTCAATGTTTTGGGTGACGGTTTGCGCGATGCTCTTGATCCAAAACTAAAACGATAAGGACGGCTTTTTATGGAAGAATTATTAAACATTGAAGATTTAAGTATTTACTATGTAACTGAAGCCGGAGAAACAAGGGCTGTAAACAATCTCAATCTAAAGCTGGGAAGGGGAGAAACTCTTGGCTTTGTAGGCGAAACGGGAGCGGGAAAAACCACCACAGCCTTAGGAATTATGAGGCTTGTACCCAATCCTCCGGGAAAAATAGTTAGCGGTAAAATTTCTTTTGACGGAGAAGATATCTTAAGCAAAACCGAAAAAGAAATGCAGGAAATACGCGGAAATAAAATTTCGATGATATTTCAAGATCCGATGACCTCATTAAACCCGGTTATGACTGTAGGCGAGCAGATTGCCGAAGTTTTAGCCCTTCATCAGAATTTACAAAAAGAAGAACTAAAAGAAAAAACGGCTCAGATGCTTGAAACTGTAGGCATAAAGAGAGAAAGAATCAATGACTACCCGCATCAGTTTTCGGGAGGAATGAAGCAGAGGGTTGTAATTGCCATGGCCCTTGCCTGTAACCCGATGTTAATCATTGCAGATGAGCCTACAACCGCCTTGGATGTTACAATTCAGGCTCAGGTTTTGGAACTTATGATTGAGCTTCAAAATAAGTACAATACATCGATGATTATGATAACCCACGATTTGGGAATTGTTGCCGAAATTTGCGACCATGTTGCAATTATGTATGCAGGTTCGGTTATCGAATACGGTACTGTCGAAAAACTTTACACCGATCCGAAGCACCCATACACAAAGGGCTTGTTTGCTTCAATTCCGACATTGGATGCCGATGAAGAGAGCTTGCATGTTATCAAGGGGGCTCCGCCTAACCCTGTAGACCTTCCCTCAGGTTGTAAATTTCATCCGAGGTGCGAGTTTGCAACCGAAAGGTGTAAATGTGAAGTTCCTAATATGATTAATTTGGATGATTCCCACTGCGTTTCATGCTTTTTATTTGACAAGGGAGGTGAAAAATGAGCGGTACGATTCTTGAAGTTAAAAACTTAAAAAAATATTTTACCACAAAAAAAGGCCTCCTTCATGCTGTAGACGATATCAGTTTCAGCATAAACAAGGGTGAAACTCTCGGCCTTGTAGGCGAGTCAGGCTGCGGAAAATCTACGGCAGGCAGGGCAATTTTAAGATTGCATGAACCTACAGCAGGCGAGGTAATATTTGAAGGGAATAATACCCTTGAATATAAGAGCCGTAAAGATAAGAGGATGATGAGACAGGATATGCAGATTGTTTTTCAGGATCCTTATTCTTCATTAAATCCTCGATTAAACACATTTGAGCTCATTGCAGACTACCTTTATGTAAACAAGGCCTATAAAACAAAGGCCGAAGTACAAAAAAGAGTAAAAGAGGTTATGAGCATTGTAGGTTTGGAAGAGCGTCTTGAAGACTCCTACCCTCATGAATTGGATGGAGGAAGAAGACAGCGCATCGGTATTGCCCGAGCTCTCTCCCTAAAGCCCAAATTCATCGTTATGGACGAGCCTGTTTCTGCCTTGGATGTAAGTATTCAGGCACAAATTTTGAACCTCTTAGCCGAGCTTCAAAAAGAATTCAGCCTTACTTATCTTTTTATATCCCACAATTTGAGTGTAGTTAAACACATAAGCGACAGGATAGCCGTTATGTATTTGGGAAAAATAGTCGAAATAACCGATTATAAATCGATATTTTCAAACCCTATCCACCCCTATACACAGGCTCTTCTTTCTGCAATTCCTATTCCGAAGTACGGTTTAAAGAGGGAAAGAATAATTCTCCCGGGAGATGTTCCAAGTCCCATCGATCCGCCTAAGGGCTGCGTATTTTGCGGAAGATGTGCCCATAAGATGCCCATCTGTTCCGAAGTCCGCCCTGACCTTGAAGACAGAGGAAACGGTCACTTTGTAGCCTGTCATTTAAAATAAGGTTTAGTTTTAAGTAAAAAAGCACCGGTTTTTAATCGGTGCTTTTTTTGAAAAATCAAATTTTTAATCTCTTTTTGTTTTAAATATAAGGCTTACTTAAAAAACATTCCTATAAATGCTTCTTTTTCTATGTTTCCGAAATATGGGGTTAAATCGACATCCGATAATTTTTGTGTTAAAATACTTTCAGAATATTCGCAGCCGTTTAAAAGTTCTTCAATCTCTCCCTTATCGGCTGTTCCGAAAAAGTCCCCGTGAATTTTTAAAGAATTTATTTTCATGTTTTCGACATTAAAAAATACTTCGATACTGCCTATAGGAAAACGCTCATAGTGAGAGTATTCTGCCTTGGGGGAAGCTCCGTAGTTCCATTCCTTACGGGAAAATCTTTCTTTATAAATCTTCATCACGCCTTCAAGTTCTTCTTCCGATAGTTTATATTCTACAGGCTCTTGATTTTCAACTTCAAAGATTGCTTTTAAAAGTTCATCTTTGAACTGGTCTACGGTAATATCCCGTTTTAAATAGGGCTTTATATTTGTAACCCTTGAGCGGACGCTTTTTACACCCTTCGATTCCAGTTTTTCTTTTCTGACTGTGAGAGCCTTGGAAAGAGCCTCCATTTCAACATTAAAAAGAATGGATCCGTCGCTTAAAACTCGTCCCTGCCATACAGATTGAGAGGCTCCTATACATTTTTGCCCGTCAATAGTAACATCGTTTCTTCCTGAAAGTTCTGCATCAACTCCGATTTTTTTTAGAGCGTTTACAATAGGAATATAATATTTTTTAAAATCGATCTTTTCGTTTCCCTTTGTTTTTGTAACAAAAGAAAAATTTATGTTTTCGAGGTCTTGATAGATGGCTCCTCCGCCCGTAATGCGCCTGACTACTTTTATACCGTTTTCATTTATATATTTTTCGTTTATTTCCTGATAGGTATTTTGATTTTTACCTAAAAGAATTGTGGGGCTGTTACTCCACAAAAAAACATATTCTTCATCTTCCAAAGGAAGATTTCTAAAGCAATACTCTTCAAAGGCCATATTATATTCGGGATCATGCGAATTATTCACTATGTATTTCATGAAAATGTATTATAATAAAAAACAAATTTTATTCAATAGTTTTTGAAAACATCTTTTACACCTCCTAGACCTTTTTATTGTTTTAACATATAATTGAAAAAATAATTTTTAAGGCGTAGCTATGACTTGTACTCAAAGAAAACCTGATTGGTTAAAAATTAAACTTCCCGGTGGAGAACTTTCACAAGAAGTATCGAACACGATTAAAATGCATAAATTAAACACCATATGTACCAGCGGCAAATGCCCTAATCAGGGAGAATGCTGGAGATGCGGAACTGCAACCTTTATGATTTGCGGGAATATATGTACGCGTGCATGTAAATTTTGTAATGTACCGACCGGTCATCCGTTGCCGCTGAATCCTAATGAGCCTATGGAAATTGCAAAATCCGTTGAGGCCTTAAAATTAAAACATGTCGTATTAACCTCGGTAGACAGGGACGACATCAAAGATTTCGGTGCCTCTCATTGGGTAGAAGTTATAAAAGCTGTAAAAGAAAGAACTCCTAATGTTACTATGGAAGTTTTAATCCCCGATTTTCAAGGCCATGAAGATTTGGTTGCTATGATTATCGAAGCAAAACCTGAGGTTATTTCTCATAATCTTGAAACCGTACGCCGTCTTTCACCCCATGTCAGAAGCAGGGCCACATACGAGACCTCTCTTAAGGTTTTAAAACAAATTGCCGATTCCGGCTTGGTATGTAAGTCAGGTATTATGTTGGGGCTTGGCGAAACAAGGGATGAAATTTTAGAAACCATGGATGATTTACGCAAGATAAATTGTAAGGTAATGACCATAGGTCAATATCTTAGACCCTCTGTAAAAAATATTGAGGTTAAAGAATATGTACGACCTGAAGTTTTTGAAGAATATAAACAAATAGGCTTGCAAAAAGGTTTTTCTTTTGTGGAGAGCGGACCTCTCGTTCGTTCCAGCTATCACGCTGAAAGGCATGTACTGAGCTAATATGACTTACTTTTTTGAAACCTACGGCTGCCAGATGAATCAGGCTGAATCCTCCTCAATGGAACAGGTTTTGCTTGAGAAGGGCTGGACTGCAGCATCCGATGCAGAGCACTGCGATCTCCTTATAATAAATACCTGTTCCGTGCGTATAACCGCAGAAAACAGGGTTCTCGGAAGGCTTGGGCATTTTTCCGGCTTGAAAAAAAAGAGAAAATTTTTTGTGCTTTTGATAGGCTGTATGGCGGAAAGGCTTTATACCGAAATACAGGAAGAATTTCCTCTTATCGATTATGTTGTCGGAATGTTTGAGCGAAATTTGCTGCCGCAAATTTTTGATGAAATCAAAGCCCGTCTTAAAGATGATAATTATATGGCAGAATTTGCTCATAACAATATTGAAGAAAAACCTTCATCAGGTTATTATTTTGCGCCTCTTTCTCATTCACCTAAATCCTTTCAAAGCTATGTACCGATTATGAACGGCTGCAATAATTTTTGCACCTATTGTATCGTGCCCTATGTTAGAGGCAGAGAGGTTTCCCGTCCGGTAAATGAGATCTTGCATGAAATTACCGAACTTTCATCAAGGGGGGTGAGGGAAATTACCTTGCTCGGTCAGAATGTAAACTCGTACAAAGGAGAATACGGGGAGGGGAGGCTGATAGATTTTCCCGAGCTTTTACGCCTTATAGCAAGGGAGGCCGACAAAACCGAGATCATAAGATGGATACGCTTTATGTCAAGTCATCCTAAGGATATGTCCGATGCCTTGATAGATACAATTGCTGCCGAAAAAAGACTTTGCAAACTTGTTCATCTTCCCGTTCAGCACGGTTCCGATGCAATTTTAAAAAGAATGAACAGGGTTTACACTATAGAGCACTATAAAAACAGAATAAAACGCCTAAAAGAAACCATTCCCGACATAGCCTTGAGTACAGATATTTTGATGGGCTTCCCCGGCGAGACTGAAGATGATGTAAAGGCTACTTTAGACTTGATGCAGGAAATAGAATTCGATTCGGCCTTTATGTATCACTATAATCCGCGTGAAGGAACAAGGGCTTTTAATTATCCTGACAGGATTCCTGAAGAAGTAAAAATAGAAAGGCTCGGACGAGTTATCGACTTACAGCTAAAAATTACTGCAAAAAAAATGAAGGCTAAGCTCGGTAAAAAGGCCGATATCTTGGTTGAATCACATTCGAGGAATGACAGCTCCGAGCTTTTCGGGCACACAGAACAAGGTGAAATGGCTGTAATCCAAGGCAATCCGCCTGAAAGTTTAATAGGGAATTTTGCCCATGCAGAATTAAAAGAATTAAAGGGCAAAACTTTTAGGGCAAATCTTGTATAATAAAATAAAAAGCATGGAGGAAAAATATGCGTAAATATTTTATATCGATTTTATTTATTTTTTGTGTTTTTGGGATATATTCTCAAAATTATTCTTTTGAAGTAGAAGATGACATAGCAGCTTTTACAAAAAAAAATCCTCCCGGGTATTTTATCGGCAGGGTTCAATTAATAAAAATGCCTGACGGGTTTCAAGAAATAATAGGGTATAAGGAAGTTGTTACAAAAGAAGATACAAAATTTTTGGCATCCGAAAATAAGTTGGTTGGTGTTACCCAATATGTAAACGGAAAGGAAATCTATCTATACGATATGAATGGTGACGGAAAAATAAATATTAGTGCGCCTCATCCAATCTTGCCGGCATGGGTAATAACGGATTCAAAATATAATAAAAAAAGCTCTAAAAATAATATCGATAAATATTTGGAAGATTTTTACAAGCTTTTTAATGGTAATGAAAATCCGTATACAAGTGATAAGTTAAACAAATTAATTAATAAAACAATGCAGGCAAGTACAGATATAAAAAATGAAAACAGGGATATTATTTACGGAATATTTTTATATTATGGTCTTCAATCAATAAAGAATCCCCTTATTGATTTTACAAATTTACAGATTGTATTAAACACATACTTAACGCGTTTTAATAAAGACCTTGCTCATCCATTAATTTTTTTATGGATGATAGAAACTTTTATAAATATGGGTAATTCTGAACAGGCTTCAGAATTAGTCGACAATATTGTAGATATATATCCTGATTTTATTCCTTTTCAAGTATACTTTTGGCAGCTGGAAAAGGATAAAAAAATAAAAGAACAAAAATATAAAAACTTAAAAAATAAATATTCAAAACATTGGATTGTAAAGCAGATATAGTATAGCTTTTATAAACATGTATATATTTTTATACTAAGTTATTAAATTATTTATATAAAAAGTATACATCTTAATAAAATGTATTAGGTTTTTAAATGGGAAAATATTAAAGTAAAAATTACAAAAACACATAAGTTAAACTTCTTGTAAAAAGGCTTTTATAAAACTTCCTATAATGTATGTTCTGTCTACTTATCCAGGTGTTTTAAGCTATAAAGCGGATTCTCAAACTTTATCTTCTCCTCTTTTCTTTATTTTAAAATTTTAGTATACTTCCGATTAATTTCCTTCTTCAAAAGGAAAACAGGAACAATTTATTATGAAAAAAAGACTGTTAATTTTTTTGATTTTTATAAGTGTCCTCCATGCTGCTTTTATTTCTTGCAGCAACAATAAGGAAAATGAAGTTGTTTATGAGAAGATAAAACCTAAAAGAATTATAAAAAACAATATCCTAATTATTCTTGGAAAAGATTATTATGAGCGGAAAGATATTTTAAAATATCTTGAAAGTGAATATGCTCTTGGAAAACCTGATTCTCATGTTCAAGTTTTAACCTATTCAGATATGGTTAAAAGAAGCAGACTTCCGCGTCTTAGAATGATTAACGATAAGATTGAAGAACAAAACACGACAATTCTTATTTCAATAGGCATACCTGAGGGAGGCGGCCGTTACTTGATTCAGGCTGCGGAAAATAATCGGAATCTTGCCGTAATAAGTCTTTTACCGATGGACGAAATTCTCCCATTGGAAGCGGCTTCCGATATTGTAGTTGATTTTCAAATTCCTAAACAATTATTGAGTGAAGAAAAAGACTTTGTTATAAGCGATAATGAGGTAATGTTATTGCTTGTGTCAGCTATATTTGCCGGAGAGGATATAAATGCCCATAAAAAAGACATAAAAATTTTTTCCCATAGAGGAATTTCGACAGGCTTTTTTTACTGCACAAACAGTATTGGGAAAGGATCTTTTTCCTAATCAATACACAATTAAACCGTACACCGATTCGGATACGGGACTTCAATCTCATAGATATCTTTTAATTTATAAAGATTTTGATGGTGACCATGACAAGGATGTTCCTGATGATGAGTCAAACTCGGCAGAAAGCGAAACTGATTCCGAAGGGGTTATCAATCCGGATAAACTTGAAGGAGGTGCTTAAACAATGAATTCTTTAGATTACTTTAATAAAGGAATTTTTGCATCGGCTGAAGATCTTGAAAAGCTAAAATCTGCCGAAAAAGCCCGCCTTATTTTGATCTCGGACACACACGGTAATGAAGATACGATAATTAATATCTTAGACCGTGAAGGAACAAAATCCGATGCCGTTTTATTTTCAGGAGACGGGCTTGCAGATTTTTTAAATTATATAACAATTTCACAATATGAAAAAGAACTTATGGAATGCATTCCCCCTGTAGCAGCCCTTGTTATGGGAAATTGTGATTCAAAAAAATATGTGTTAAATCTGGATGCAGGAAAAACAGGGTCAGGCTTCGGCTTTAAAAAAAATCCCGAACAGTATTTGGAATTTTTTGAAATTATTTTTTTAGAAGTTTGCGGAAAAAAAATTCTTTTAACTCACGGTCATGAGTTCTATGTAGATTTTGAACTGAATACTCTTTTAAATTTTGCACATCAGCAATCCTGTTCGGTTGCGGCCTTCGGTCATACACATGTACCTTTAATAAAAGAAGTAAACGGGATATTTTTGGTAAATCCCGGTTCCGCTTCAAGGCCGCGGATGGGTTCAAACAAGAGTTACGGAATTTTGACAATGAGTAAAAATGCAAATCCGATAATGGAATTTAAAAACTTATAAAGCCGATATTTTTTCTTCTTCCAATTGTTTTAAAATTTTTTCATCCATTTTTATTGAAAGATTTTTTTCTTGAGTAGGAAGTACCGTACCCCTTGGTGCATTTTTTGCTCTGCGTAAGTATTTTACCTGAGTGGTATATAGATCGGCTTGTGCATTTTTTCTTGCTTTTGAATAAAAAACTGCAAGGTTTCCGGCCTTAATCAAAATAGGCAATGGGATGCTCTTCCCTGCCCTAGCCTTTATAAAAACATAACCGCCTGCATAATCCCTTGTATGCAGCCAGAGGTCGGCCCCCTTAACAAAATGACGCAAAAGTTCATCGTTTTCGGCTGCTGTTCTGCCTACCAATATTGTCCAGCCTTCCGAAAAGAATTTTAATCCCGGAGCCGATTTTGTATTTTTAGCTTTTTGCTGTACCGGAATTTTTTCTTTTTGAATAATTTTTTGAATTAAATAAGGGTTTTCTTCGGTTTTTATTTCTTCTATCTTTGTCTTTAACTTTTCGATTTCTTTTTCTGCTGATAGAATATCATCTTCCAATGCCTCCAGCCCTGAAACTGCTTTTTTATATTTTTCGTAGTAGAGATTTGCATTTTCTTGAGGCGTTTTTAAAGGATCTAAGCTGATACTGATTTTTGCTCCGTTTTTTGTGTAATCTTCAAGCTCGGCAAATTTCATTCCTTTTTTTATTATATGAAGGTTTGAAAAAATCAAATCCCCTGCATTTTTTAAACTTTGAGCATTTAAAAATTCTTCTCTTTTTGCTTTAAGTTTTGCAAGAGCTTTTTCTATTTTTAATATTTTTGTTCCGTAAATGTTTTCAGCCTCATCCGTCAAGGCTTGTTTTGAGGCTTTGGGAGAATTATTAATATACCACTCTTCGATAGCCTCATTAAAACTTTTTGTTTTATCATATTCGCGAACTGAATAATCCTGTTTTTTGATTTTTTGAGGATCAGGTGTAAGCCATATTCCGCCTGATATTTCACCCCTCTTAGGACGGCGGTAAAAAGCATCTATTATAAGATCTTTTTCATCGGTTAAAACTATGTTTGCTGCCCCGCTCCATAACCTTAAGTATAAAAAAAACGACCCTACTCCGCTTGCAATGTGAAAGCGTATGATTCTGTCTTCGTTTAGTTGTTCTGCTTTTAATATCTTTCCTCCCTTGATACGGGATTTTAAGAGTTCCATAAAACGCATCGGTTTATCGAATTTTGGAATCTTCTGACGTGTAGAATGGAGTCTGCATGATCCGGCATCAAGAGAAATAAAAAGAGTAAGAGGTTTATCTTTGTATAGGTAAAAGACTAAGGCCGTATAAGAGGGCTGAATTATTTTTTGAATAAAATAGCCCTCTAATTTAAGCTCTTCAAGGATGAGATCAATTTCTTTATTGTTTAAAGACATTAGAAGCCGAACCCTTTAAATATATCTTTAACCTTATTCTCGGCCTCTTTTTTTACCTCGTTTTGAACTTCTTTTATTTTCCCTGCAGCGATTTCTTTTACGCGTTTTTCGGCTTCAGCCTTCTTTTTTTCCAATATTTTTTCGTAATTTTTAATGTCATCAAGAAGTTTTTTTGCATGATTAGCGGCCGACATAAATGTATCTATTTCTTTTTTATAAATCTGCTTTTGTTCATCAAGCCATTTTTGACCCTGTTTTATGAGTTCTGCTTTTACTTTTTCAACCTGTCTTGCAAATTCTTTTTTTTAATGCGGCTGCTATCTGATTATCGACATCCGTGTCTACATCAAGCTTAAATTTTTCACCCTTATTAATTGTAAGCAGAGTCTTAACATTAATCTTTTTAATATCTGATAAGACATTTTGGTATATTTCAAAAACAAAGGCCGGTTCAAATTTTTGAACTGCAAGAACACTTTTCATGATTTCCATATTTGCATCTATGACGACATCCTTATTTTTTGAAACCTTGACACCGCCGCCTGTTTTTAAGATACCTGTAAGAGCAGGAACTGCATCTGCCGGAGACGGAATATCCATATCCAAGCCTTCAAATGTAAAATCCGTATCTACAAGCTCCTTAGTGTAAGATCTTAAATCGATTATACCCTCAGCTTTTTCTTTTAGTTTGCCTTGGGCAGCGTTTAAGTTTATCCTAAGAGGAATACCTAGCTTATCGTAATCATTAGTTATAGCCTTGGCTGTTCCTCCTATTGCAAAAACATCCTTTTCGGGATGATGACCTGAAAGCGAAATGTTTCGTATCAAGAAAGTCGGAAGAGAATTTTTACCGAATATAAAAGTCTTACCAGGAAGGCGTTCCATAGCCTTTGATTTTTGAGCCAATGTAAGTTCTTTTTCTTGTTTAGGCTGTTTTTGAGAGCTTTGTAAAAGCTCCATCCCTTGTGCAAAATAAGGATAATAAGCCCCCAATGTTTTTACTATAAAGGTATTTATAAGATCGGCAACAAGTTTTTTTCCCGTATCGACATTTATTGACTTTATTTGACCTGCAATATTATTTAAGCGGCTTAAATCGTTTTTAAGAGCCGCATCTGCATCCCTAGCCATACGGTCAACCGTTTTAATGTCGTTTTGTACATCGTTAAAAAGACGGTTAGCCAAATTAAAATCATCCTGTCCCGTTTTAACAACTTTTTGAATAATCTCAATCAATTCTTGAATCTGTTTTACATCATTGATCTTATTTACATCTATACCGATGAGTTTTTGCACAGCTTCAACCGTGTCTACAACCTGTTTTTCTACATCATCCTTAGTCTTAATCCATTTTTCAGCCATCGGCTCTACAGAGCTTATTATTTTTTCTGCGGCTTCAGGGGTTTTAAAAGCTGCCATTTCGCGTTCAAGAATTTTTCTTGGATCTACTTGATCTTGAACTGCTTTTAAGCCGCTATCAACCGATATTTTGGACTGAACCTTTTTAACCTCATCGTTTATAAGCTGAGTAATGGGGTTAGGCTTCTTATTTGGATCTACAGATTTTTGCTTTTTGGGCGGTAAGGCTCCAGCGGTCTTTCTTTCCGTATTCCATGTAAAACCTTCTATAGCCATATTTTCTGCAACAAATTTTCCGCGGCTTAATTCTAAAAGATTAAAATAAAAGTCGATATTTTTAATCTCGAATAAATTACGCATAGGCTGATTTTTATTTGCAACCTTATATCCTTGAATTCTAAACCTAGTGTTAAATAGGTCAAAGTCTACAAGGCTTACCTCGCATTTTGCACCGAAGGCGGCTTCTGAAGCTCCTATAACTATTTTTTTAGCCAATACATTCCTAAAAATATATACAAAAAACAAAACTGCAAAAACACAGGCCAAGGCAGCTAAGACAGCAGGAAAATTTACTCTGCCCTTTTGTCTGCCTATTTCGGCAGCAATCTTATTTATTCTTTGCAGTTGAGCCTTGTCGTTAATCTTTGTCTTATCGAATTCAAAGTATTCTTTGTTTGTTTTTTCATCGATACTTGAAACTATAAAGCCTTGGATAAATTCTTTGTCTGACGGTACAAAAATCTTTTTATAAATTTTTCTGTTGAGTGATCTTTTTGTATACCTCTTTTGAAAAAGCCGTTTTACCTTTTCAAGCTTTTTTGCTTCTTTAGCGGCCTTTTTGGCTGCTTTTAGTTCATCTTTTTGTAATGATTCTTTATTTTTATCTTCCATAACTAGAAATTATCCTTTATCTCAGAAATTTTTGTTAAGTGCCTAAGAAGCGGTATCTTACCCAAAATACCTGCACCTTTTACATTTCCTACAGAAGGCTGCATATATTTTCGGTATTTTGCTGTTATAATTCTTGTTAATATGTATACAGGAGTATACAGTGCTAATCCCCAAATTATACCGCCTAAAACCATTGTGTTTGAAAGTTTAAAAAGAGCTACAAAGGGAATATTTTCCAGCATAATAAATATTGGGCGTAAAAACGGCAGCTGTACAGCCCAAAAACCTATGTTATTTATAAGAACATCCATAAACGGAGTTATGAATCCGAATAAAATAAAAGATATAAAAAAAGCGCCTTTATTTATGCGGATAAAAATCGACAAGAAAAATAAGAACGTAAATGTCAAATTATTTTTAGGTAATATTGCCAAAAAAAGTCCTAGGGCTGCAGCATGGGCTATATCCCCGGGATGCGAATTTGCATTAATCGCTCTAAAAAATGAAGCTATATGTTGTATCATAAAAACTAAGGTTTAAACCTCTTACCTCCTTTTTTTTAGTCTATAGCATGGACACTTTTTTTTCAATAGCGTCAGCATATACTTTTAAGTATTTTTCGGCAGAGATTGTCCAGCCGAATTTTTTTCCCATGGCCTTTTTTCTCATCTTTTTTATATGATCTTTTTTATTGTACCATGCGTAAGTTGCCCATCCGACTGTATCATAGATACTTTGCGGACTAAGGTAATCAAGAACAAAGCCGGTTCCTTCTCCTGTTTCTTCATTATAGTTTTCTACAGTGTCTGCAAGACCTCCTGTTTTTCTGACTATAGGCAGGGTTCCGTAAAGGAGTGAATACATTTGGTTTAAGCCGCAGGGTTCATACCTTGAAGGCATCAAGAAAAAGTCGCTTCCTGCTTCGATTAGATGGCTTAATTCTTCATTATAACCTATGTAAGCTCTAAAATTCGGAAGTTTTTGCGAAAGGAATCCAAGTTCTTTTTCACACCAAGATTCTCCGGCACCCAATACAACCATCTGAAGTTTTATATCGGAGCATATTTTAAAGGCCGAACCGTACATCGGGCCGAAAAGCTCGGAAATTCCTTTTTGATCAACCAATCGGCTCACCATTCCAAAAACCGGAATAGAAGGGTCAATTTCAAGGCTAAGCCTTTCCTGTAACACAGCCTTATTTTTTTCTTTTTCATCAAGTGTTTTAGAATTATAACGGTAAGGAATGTACTCGTCTTTTGACGGATTCCATATTGAGGTATCAACACCGTTTAAAATTCCTATCAGTTCTTTTTCCCTGTAACGCAAAATACCGTCCATTCTAAAACCGAATTCGGGGCGTTTAATTTCTTCTGCATAAGTAGGAGAAACTGCGGTAAGCATATCCGATGAAACAAGGGCTGCTTTTAAAAAATTTATTCTATCCCAATCTTCAAAGCCCGTACTGTAAAAATCACTCCAATCAAGACCGGTATCGGGGAAGGATTGCTTTGAATACACCCCCTGATAGCCCATATTATGAATAGTAAAAACACTTGCCGTATTTTTAAATTCGGTATTTTTTTCGGTAAAGCGTAAAAGCACGGGTACTAAGCCTGTAGCCCAATCATGGGCGTGTACAACATCAGGAATCCAAGCCTGTTTTCTGCAAACTTGAAACGCTGCATGGGCTAAAAGTGAAAATCTCTTTGTATTATCGGAAAAATCAGGCTCTAAATATGACCCGTAGACACCATCTCTGCCGAAGGCTTGCTCATGGTCAATAAAATATACTTTTACCTTTGAAGAAGGCAGCTGCGACTCATAAACTCCTACCCAGTGTTCGTAAGGGCCGAGATGAACTGCCATAGCTCCCGGAATTTGTTTTAAGTTTTTTCTATCAATCTTATAATAACGAGGCATTACTATTCTGACATCATGTCCTTTTTTTGAAAGAGCTATTGATAAGGCTGTTACGGCATCAGCCAGACCGCCTACCTTTGCAAATGGAACAAGCTCGCTCGTAACCATCATTATTTTCATAATTTCCTCCAGAAAAACTTTTTCTATATAGTATGATAGCATAGTTTTATTGATTTTTAAAGACTATAAACAAAAAATCGTAACTTTATCGGTCAAAATTTTGTTGTTTTTATTGTATTTTAAATACTTGAAATATTTGGAGGCTTTATGAAAAATCTTATTGTTAAAAGTATTGGTATTTTGTTTATTTGTTTTTCACTATTTACTTCATGTAGTCCATCATCAAGCGAACCTCGTTTTATAAGCGTTACAGGACGATCAGCAATTTTAAGATCTCCGGATCAGGTTTCTATTTCGTTTTCGGTTTTTTCAAAGGATAAGGACTTATCTGAAGCAAAAAATAAAAACGATGATTCTATTTTAAAATTAAAAGAGCTTTTTGAAAAGTATAAGATTGAGCAAAAGAATATCAGCATTGAACGCGTAAATATTAACCCGAGATACAGATACAGAGATAACGGTTATCAGGATTTTGACGGCTACGAGGTTGTACAAAATATAGCAGTCCTTCTTACAAGGATTGAAGATTATGAAGTTTTTTTAACTGATCTTTTAAATACAGGCGTAGATAGAATTTACAATGTAGGTTTTTCTGTTGCCGACATGAAAAAACTTATGGATGAGGCAAGGACTGAGGCCGTAAAAGCCGCCGAAGAAAAAGCCCTCCTCCTTTGTAAGGCTGCTCCCAACGGAGGAAAACCTCTTTCTTTAGGAAAGATAATAAGCATAAGCGAAAATCCGTCAGGAATGTCACCCCGCGGTTATACGGGAGCTTATATTGCCAATAAATTAAAAGAAGCCGCCTACGATGAGGCTGCAGGCGGAAATTTTTCGCCCATGGGACAAATTGAGGTTTCTGCAGAAATAAGCATTGTTTTTGAGTTGGAATAGTCTTAGTTCCGGAAGCTTAAAAATATACTTCCAAAACTACCCTTTGGAAAATCCCAGTTTTTCCTCTAAGATTTTAGACAAGGCTTCGGTATCGATTTCTTCTTCGATAGTTATATTAAAGCCGTTTTTTAAGAGCAAGGAGATTTTTCCGTTACTTTCAGTCTTCCAAGAATGAATCTTGTCCCATGTTAAAAAATCGCCGTAAATAAGCCCGTTTTCGTAAACACCGGCCGAGTTAGAGTACTTATATACTACAAAGAGTAAGGTCAATGATTGAAGAGCAAAACCTATAATTTTGATGAGCATATTATCCTGTACCGTAAAACAAATATACATTATAGGTAAGGTAAAAAGCGAAAGGGAAATATTTTGTTTATTCATAATTTTCTTTTTTGTAAACGAAATTATTTTTTTTCCAAAATATTTTTTTGAGCTATTTATCGGTTTTCCTAAATTAAATAAGGGGAAAATGTGAAAACAAATTATAAAAATATAAAATAACAGGTTTAAGATAATAAATAAGATCATCAGCTTACTCATAAACGTCTCCTTAAAAGTCCAATAAGGTTAACAGCAGTTTTCACATAATAAACTAAACAAAAAGCTTTTACAAGACCTAAAAATTTTATAATTTTCTCCCTATTGCATACCATTTGTATTTTAATTATAATATCCAATTATGGAAAAAATGCAAAGAACCGTAACCTGCGGCGGCTTAAATAAGGATTTTGCAGGAAAAACTGTTGTTTTAAACGGCTGGATTCACAGAAAAAGGGATCACGGCGGTATTACTTTTTTTAAATTTACGCGACCGTTACGGTTTGACCCAAGTTGTTGTGGATGATGATGCAAGCGAAGAATTAAAGGCCCTTGCAGTAAGCCTCAAACAGGAATTTTGTATAGCCGTTGAGGGGCTTGTACGGCTGCGCCCCGATTCTATGATAAACAGGGAAATGGCAACCGGAGAAATCGAAGTTAAGGCATTAAAGATTGAAGTGCTTTCAAAAAGCGAGGTACTTCCTTTTCAAATTGACGAAAAAACAAACGCAAACGAAGATTTACGTCTTAAATACAGGTATTTGGATTTACGCTCAAAGGCGATGCAGGAGCATATCATTCTTAGATCAAAATTCACCTTTGCTGTTCGTGAATTTTTAACCTCAAAGGAATTTTTGGAAATTGAAACACCGACATTTATTAAGTCCACGCCGGAAGGAGCTCGCGACTATCTCGTTCCATCCCGTCTTTATCCCGGAAAATTCTATGCCCTCCCCCAATCTCCGCAGATTTATAAACAGATTTTAATGGTTTCGGGCTTCGATAAATATTTTCAGATTGCACGCTGCTACCGCGACGAAGATGCCCGCGGCGACAGGCAGCCTGAGTTTACTCAAATTGACCTTGAAATGAGCTTTGCCTCCCGCGAAGATGTTTTAAGTTTGACCGAGGGCATGATGCAGTATGCTTTTAAAAAGAGCATAAATGTAGACCTTCCTAAAAACTTTGAACGCATCAGCTATGACGATGCTATCGATATTTACGGCACGGATAAGCCCGATTTGCGTTTTGAAATGAAGATGCAGGATGCAGCCTTTATGGCAGAAATAGGAAACTTTGCAGTCTTTAAGGATGCCGTTTCTTCAGACGGAGCAGTCAAAGCCTTGGTAGTAAAGGGGCAGGCCGAAGCCTACAGCCGCAAAAAGATTGAAGAGCTTGAAGCCGCCGCCAAAATATACAAGGCTAAGGGCTTGGCTTGGATTAAGGTAACGGAAACAGGAGCAAAATTCGAAGGAGGCATTTCCAAATTCTTTGAAGGAAAGGAAAAAGAGGTTTGCTCAAAGCTGGGAGCCGAAAAAGGCGACTTAATTCTCTTTGTAGCCGACAAATACAAGATTGCCTGCACAGCCTTAGGGGCAGTCAGAAGCAAGCTAGGAAAAGATTTGGGACTTTTAAACCCTGCCGAATTTAAATTCGTTTGGATTGTGGACTTCCCCCTCTTTGAATGGAACGAGGAAGAAAACAAGTGGGATCCGGCTCATCATATGTTCTCGGCCCCTCAGGAAAAATATATTCCGACAATGGAAGAAAACCCCGAACCCGTAAAGGGAGACCTTTACGACCTCGTTTTAAACGGATATGAGGTAGCATCAGGTTCAATAAGAATTCATAACCCTGAGTTGCAAAAGCGAATCTTTAAGATTGTCGGTTTTGATGAAAGCGAGGCGGAAAAGAAATTCGGCTTTTTAACCGAAGCCTTTAAATACGGAGCTCCTCCCCACGGAGGCATTGCTCCCGGCCTTGACCGCATAGTTATGATTATGGCAGGCGAAAGTTCGATAAAAGAAGTAATCGCCTTCCCGAAAAACTCCTTTGCAGTAAGCCCCATGGACGACAGCCCCAGCGAAGTTGACCAAAAACAGCTGGATGAATTGCATTTGGCTATTAAGAGGTAAGGACTTTTTAATGAAAAATATTATTTTGACCGGGGATAGGCCCACAGGAAAACTTCATATAGGGCACTATGTCGGTTCATTAAAAAACAGGGTAGCCTTGCAAAATTCGGGTAAATACGATGAAATTTATATTATGATTGCGGATGCACAGGCTACGACCGACAATGCAGATAATCTTGAAAAGGTTAGATCCAATGTAATTGAGGTAGCCCTTGATTATCTTGCCTGCGGAATAGATCCTCAAAAATCGACAATCCTTGTGCAGACTCAAATCCCTGAGCTTTGTGAGCTTACCTTTTATTATATGAACCTCGTTACCCTCGCCCGCCTTGAGCGGAATCCGACGGTAAAAAATGAGATTAAGATGAGGGGCTTTAATGCAGGTATCCCTGTAGGTTTTTTAACCTACCCTATCAGTCAGGCAGCCGATATTACCGCCTTTTTGGCAAATACCGTTCCCGTAGGCGAAGACCAAATGCCGATGATTGAGCAGACGCGGGAAATTGTCCGCTCCTTTAATTCCCTTTACGGGGAAACCTTGGTAGAACCGAAAGAACTTTTGCCCTCTAACAAGACCTGCGGACGGCTTCCCGGAACGGACGGAAAGGCTAAGATGAGTAAGTCCCTTGGTAACTGTATATATATTTCTGACAGTCCCGAAGAAATCAAAAAAAAGGTAATGGGAATGTTTACCGACCCGAATCACCTCCGAGTGGAAGATCCCGGAAAGGTTGAAGGAAACCCCGTCTTTACCTATCTCGATGCCTTTGCCCGAAACGAGCACTTCCCCGAATTTTGGAGCGATTATTCGTGCTTGGATGAGGTTAAGGAGCATTACCAAAAAGGCGGCTTGGGCGATGTTAAGATAAAGAAATTCTTAAACAGCATTTTACAGGAAGAACTTAGACCCATCAGGGAAAAAAGGGAGGCCTTTCAAAAAGACCTCCCTTCGGTATATCAAATCCTAATTGAGGGCACAAAAAAAGCAAGGGAAAAAGCCGCAGCTACAACCCATTCGGTACGCTCTGCAATGAAAATAAACTATTTTGAGGAAATGATAAAAAATTGATAACATAAACTCCTTTTCCCCTTGAATTTTATATGTATGTGTGGTAATATCTAAGAATATTGGAGGAAGGAACTATATGGCAAATGCAGGAAGCCTTAATAAAAAGGTCAAGGTTGAAAATGATAACCTTTTAAAATTAGTTACATTCCAACTTGGCGAAGAACTTTACGGTGTAGAAATTATGGATGTTGACCAAATAGTCAGGGTTCAGGATGTAAGGCCAATCCCCAATGCTCCGTACTATGTTGAAGGAATTTTCAACTTAAGAAGCGAAATTATTCCAGTGATAAGTCTTCACAAGAGATTTCACATAAAAAAAGCATCCTTGGATGAAGGCGATGAATTTTTAGGCGGATTTATAATCATAAAAGTTGAAGACAACAAGATCGGTATTATTATAGACAGGGTTGCCCGCGTTGTTGATGTAAAAAAAGAAGAAATACAGCCTCCGCCTCAAATGATAGCAGGTATCGGTGCTGAGTACATTAACGGCGTTGTAAGGAGAGATCCCGGTTACCTAATAATATTGGATATTCACCGGCTGTTTAATCCTAAAGAATTACAGAAGATTACCAATTTATAAACACTATGAAAATACCCGTTTACAGTTCCACTATAAGACGCTCCGAAATGGATGCTGTTCTTACATGTATGGTCGAGGAAAAAATAGGGCCCGGCGAGATGAATCAAAAACTTATAAAACAGGTTTGCGAGTTTTTTCAGGTTGCCGGAGCAGCTGCTTTAAGAAGCCCTGCCATCGCCTTAACATACGCCTTAAAGGCATTAAACCTTGAATCAGGCTCATCGGTTATTATCTCAAGTTTGGCGCCCTCTTGGCAGTATGTCGAGTTAAGCCGCCAAGGATATAAGCCCATTGTACTTGATGTAGAAGCTGACTCCGTTTTTCCGTCCTTTGAAAGCCTTGAAAATGCCGTACAAACAGGCGGAAGGGCACTTATCTTACACGAAACCTTGGGTTTTTTACCCGACATGGAAAAGATATTAAGCTTAAATATTCCCGTAATAGAAGATATTTCGCAAAGTGCAGGGGCGGCATATAAGGAAAAATTTGCAGGCAGCATGGGTATTTTTTCTATCTTGGGACTTGAAGAAAAAGATATTTTAACCGGAGGGGGCGGTGCCGTATTATTGGCTCCCGAAAGAAGGAACGCAATAGTTTTAAAAAAACTCTACGATGAAGCTCCTATTACAGACCAATTACCCGATATAAATGCATCCTTGGCCTTTGTTCAGCTAAAACAGATGGCAAAGAACATGGAACAGCGTAGGGAAATGCACGAGTCCTATGTACGCTCTTTAATGCAGGGAAAGCATAAAACGATAGCTCAAAAAGAGGACACAGTAAATCCTGTTTATTCTTTTCCGGTGATTTTAAATTCCGGAGTTTCGGATGTACAAAAATATGCAGCAAAAAAAGATATAGATATAGAGCTTGCTTTTAAAAATTCGGCTGTCGAGTATTTAAAAGAAAATCAGGAAAGCCTTATAAATGCTTCTTCTCTTTTACTAAGATGCGTGCTTTTTCCGCTCTATCCAAGATTGGGAGCAAAAAGGTCGGCCGAGATTGCAAGAGTACTGGCTACCCTGCCCTAATTTTTTTATAAAATTAGGCTTGCAAAGTTTTAAGGAATGTGAATTTTGAAAAAGGCCCTTATAGTTTTAAGTGTCGAAAAACCCAATGCAAAAAAGATTTGTAAAGAAATCGAATTTTTTTTTGTCGGCAAGGGGAATCGGTTCTTTTGTATACAAATATGACGGCATCTCCCATTCTCCCGAATTAAATGAAGACTATGACCTTGCAATAAGCCTCGGCGGAGACGGTACGGTTTTATTTACAGCCCGTTACAGTGCCCCACGGAATATTCCGGTTTTTCCTATAAACTTAGGAAGATTCGGCTTTATCGCCAATATTGAACCCAAGGAATGGGAAGGCGAACTTTTACGCCTCTTAAACGGAAAAGAGGATTTACATGAAAGAATGCTCCTTTCGGCTTCGATAAGGCGGGAAAATAAAGAAATTGTAAAATATGAGGCCTTAAACGATATTGTAGTTTCAGGTTCCGGCATAGCAAAGCTGATAAACCTGGATATTTCGTTTAACGGAATTTCATTCGGGATTTTTAGGGCTGACGGGGTCATAGTTTCGACTCCTACAGGCTCAACTGCCTACTCGGCAGCCTCAGGAGGCCCCATCTTAGATCCCGATGTATCGGCCTTTGTTTTAACTCCTATTTCTCCCTTTTCCTTGTCGAACCGCCCCCTGGTTCTCCCCTCATCCGGTCAGATGAAGATAAAAGTTCTTCCCACAAGGGCAAAAGACACCATCGTTTCAATTGATGGACAAGAGATGGTTTCATTACAAGAGGATGATGAAATCATAATAAGCGAGTCTCCCAATAAGGTAAAAATGGCCGGCTGCTCTCCCGACAATTTTTACAAGGCCCTAAGGTCTAAACTCGGCTGGTCGGGCTCTTCATCTTCAAAATTGACTTAATACCAAAAATTGAATTGATTGACATTTTATCCCCTTTATTGTATTATGATAGCTTATGATTACAGTAAGCGATTTAAGTTTAAAGTTCGGCGACAGGCCGCTTTTTAAGGATGTCAATTTAAAATTTACGAAGGGCAACTGCTACGGAATTATCGGTGCAAACGGAGCCGGGAAGTCTACTTTTTTAAAGGTTCTTTCGGGAGAATTGGAGCACGATTCGGGCGAGTTCAGTATCACCCCCGGAGAACGTATGGCAGTTTTAAGACAGGATCACTTTGCCTTTGATGAGTACAGCGTAAAAGACACAGTTTTTATGGGCTATCCTAAGCTCTACAATGTTCGAAATGAAAGAGAAGCCATTTATGCAAAAGAAAATTTTAGTGAAGAAGACGGAATAAGGGCTTCGGAGTTGGAGGCCGAATTTGCCGATTTAAACGGCTGGGAAGCTGAAAATCAAATAGAGCAGATTCTTTCAGGTTTGGGCCTTGACGAAAACTACCATGACAGAATGATGAGCGAACTCGACGAAGGTCAAAAAGTTCGGGTCTTGCTTGCACAGGCTATCTTCGGCACACCCGATATTCTTCTTTTGGACGAACCGACAAACGGTTTAGACCTTGAATCCATAGCCTGGCTTGAAGAATTTTTAATCGAATTCCCCAATATTATAATTGTTGTTTCTCACGACAGGCATTTTTTAAATACGGTTTGTACCCATGTCTGCGATATCGACTACGGCAAAATCCGCATGTATTCGGGTAACTACGATTTCTGGTATCAGATGAGCAGGATTATGCAAAGACAGGCCAAGGATCAGCAAAAGAAACGGGAAGAAAAGATGAAAGATTTAAGGGAGTTTATATTACGCTTCGCCTCGAATGCAGCAAAGAGCCGTCAGGCAACCAGCCGAAAAAAGGTATACGATAAACTTGCCTTAGAAGAAATAGAAGTTACAAGCCGAAAATTCCCTTATGTTCATTTTAAACCCAATCGGGAAATCGGAAACAATGTTGTCCGCACCGAAAAAATTTCTTATAAAACACCTGACACTGCAGAAGAAAAAGGAATTCAACTTTTAAACGATTTTTCTTTTACGGTAAACAGAACCGATAAGATAGCCTTTGTAGGACAAGAGCATAATTCTAAAACAGCCCTTTTCGATATTTTAACCGGAAAATTAACTCCCGACTCAGGAGATGTTTATTGGGGACAGACAGTAACCCATGCCTATCTTAATAAGGACAATGCCGAGTATTTTAATAACGATTTAAATATTACTGAATGGCTTAAACAATATTCTCCCGACCAAGATGATTCCTATGTAAGAGGCTTTTTAGGCCGAATGCTTTTTTTCTGGCGACGAATCCTTAAAGCCCGTAAATGTTCTATCGGGAGGAGAAAAGGTGCGCTGTATATTGAGTAAGCTCATGCTTTCGGGAGCTAATGTTTTAATCCTCGACGAGCCTACAAACCACCTTGACCTTGAAGCCATTACAAGCTTAAACGATGCCCTCGTGGAATTCCCCGGAGTTATTCTTTTTAACTCCCATGACCACGAATTTATTTCTTCAATCGCAAACAGGATTATCGAAATTACGCCCAACGGCATAATCGACAGGATGATGAATTTTGATGACTATATAAAAGACGAACACGTTAAAAAACTGCGCGAAGAATTATACGGCAACGACAAAAAAATGCAGATTTAAAAATCTATAAAAAACAGGGAATGTAAATAGTCTTTATAGTCTTGCTATAATTTCTATTATAGACATTCCCTGTTTAACAAAAATCAAACCTTACGATTGAAATTTTTCGTTTATTACATAACCTTTTCGATCCCGCTTTGGACTTCGCGGCATTTCCCATACAAAGTGATCCGTATGTAAAAGACTATGAGCTTTGTGACTGTTAGGCTTTTCAAAGAAATTCTCATAAAGAGCTTTGATATCCTTATTCTCATGGGAATACCGTAATTTTGAATTACTGTCAATAAAATAAAGATTTTGGCCACGCTCAAAGGCTAATTCACAGCCTTCATGTATGGGTTGACCTCCACCTCCTACGCAGCCTCCGGGGCAAGCCATAATTTCTACAAAATCATAATGTTTTTCACCTGCTTCTATAGAATCGATAAGCCGTCTTGTATTTGCAAGGCCGCTGGCTACGGCAATATTCAAATTATTCTCCTTTAAGGTAAAAGAGGCTTCAATAACACCTGACTCTTCTTGAGAGGAATTCCTTACAACCTTAAAAGCTTCCGGCGGACAATTTTCTCCCATTATTGCATAATAGGCTGTACGCAAGGCTGCTTCCATAACACCGCCCGTAGCTCCAAAAATAATTCCGGCGCCTGAAGCATCGCTAAAAAGATTATCAGGCTCTATTTCTTTTAAGGTTTTTGGGAGGATATGAGCAGACTTAATCATTCTTACAAATTCTCTGGTAGTAAGAACACAGTCCATATCATGTCCTGCATACTCGCCATAGAAAAGTTCCATATCAATTTCGCTTTTTTTTGCAACACAGGGCATAATAGCAACAGAAAAAATATCCTCAGGTTTTTTACCGATTTTTTCTGCAAAATATGACTTCATAACCGCACCGAACATTTGCATGGGAGACTTCGCAGAAGATAGATGAGAAACCAAATGAGGATATTGGCTTTTTATAAAACGAACCCATCCGGGACAACAGGAGGTAAACATCGGTTTATCTTTTAGTTCTCCCTTAGAAAAACGCTCAAGGAATTCGTAGGCTTCTTCCATTATGGTTAAATCTGCCGAAAAACTTGTATCAAATACATAGTCCGCACCCATGCGTTTTAGAGCATCGAATATTTTGTTTACTGAAGCATCTTTTAGATCAAGCCCTAGATGCTCTCCCCAAGCCGTGCGTATTGCAGGAGCCACTTGTACAACGACTACCTTATCAGGATCGGCAACAGCCCTCCAGAATTTTTCGGTATCGTCTCTTTCACGTAAGGCTCCCACAGGACAATGCGTAATACACTGACCGCATAAGGAGCAGTCGGCTTCGGCTATAGTTCTTGAGCCTGAAACATTTATTGTGGTTCTAGCTCCCGTTCCTTCCAATTCCCAAATGTTCAGGCTTTGAATCTTGTCGCAAACCTGAATACATCGCATACACTTAACACATTTTTTTGAATCTCTTATGAGAGGAAATTTTTTATCCCAAGGCTGATATTCAAGCTGTTCTTCATATAATATATCTTGAATATTAAGCTCGTTTGCAAGAGTTTGTAAGGTACAGTTTCCGCTTCTTACACAGGTTGCACACTTACAATCATGCTGTGACAAAATCATTTGAACTGTTCTTCTTCTGTCAAGTCTTACCTTAGGGCTGTTGGTATATACAACCATTCCTTCTTCGACGGAATTATTACAAGCAGTTATAAGTTTTTCCTTTCCTTCCAACTCAACAACACATACACGGCAGGCTGCAATTTCATTTATTCCCTTTAAAAAGCAAAGTCTGGGTATAGGAATGCCGGCATTTTCTGCAGCTTCCATAATAGTCATGTTTTCATTCGCCGATATTTTTATATTATCTATCGTCAAGTTTACCATAATCGTTCCCGCCCTCCTTTAAATATACCAAAGCCGAAGTGATCGCATTTAAGACAGCGATTTGATTCTTGACAAGCTTCTTTTTTGCTCATACAGAATTCTACACCTTCAAAATCCTTAATTCTTTCAGAGGCCTCCCTTTCTCCAAGTTCAACTCTTCCGCAAGCAAGGCGGTCATCAATATTGGGAATGGGAATTTCAACATCACAGCTTATAATGTGGCTGTAGCCTAAGTATTCGTCTATATTTGCAGCCATAACCTTCCCGGCGGCAATGGCTTTTATAACCGTCGATGGGCCTGAAGCACAGTCTCCGCCTGAAAATAAGCCCGGCATTCCTTTGAATCCTCCGCTGGGCATGGTAAAAAGTTTCCCCCGATCAACAGGTATACCCGACTCTTCATAATGCTGAGTTTCGATATCCTGACCTATTGCAACGACAAGAACTTCGCAAGGAATAAAAATATCGGGGTCTCCTGTAGCAACTACGGATGCCCTACCGTCCTTTATTTTTGAAATCATCTGAGGGGTAACCCAAACACCGGAGAGTTTTCCGTCTTTTATCTCAAGTTTTGAAGGGGCTTTTAAGGTCATCATTTCGACACCTTCGGCTAGGGCTCCTTCAATTTCTGCAGGAAGGGCCGTCATATCGGCAACCCTTCTTCGGTAAAGGCAGGTAACTTTTTCGGACTTTAGACGTACTGCCGTACGCACCGCATCCATGGCAACATTTCCGCCTCCGATTACGGCTGTTTTTTTACCGGTTAAATCAATACCTCTATTCATACCTACATCTCTGAGAAACTTAACGGCAGAAATAACTCCTTCTGCTTCTTCTCCTTCAAGGCCTAGTTTTTTGTCGGTTGAGGCTCCTATTGCGATAATAGTTGCATCATTATCTTTTATAAGCTCATTTAGTCCAATATCAGTTCCTATTTTTTTACCGTAAACGACCTTAACTCCGGTTTCAAGAATTGCATCTATATCTTCATCCAATCTGTCTTTAGGAAGACGGTAATTAGGTATTCCGTAACGGAGCATACCTCCTAATTTAGGAAGCATTTCGTATACGGTTGTTTGATGCCCCATAAGCTGAAGATAATAAGCGGCGGTAAGCCCCGCAGGCCCCCCTCCGACTATGGCTATATTTTTTTCTGTAGAAGGAGCACATGGAGGAGGCGGAACCTTGCCTGCAAATTCGACGGCTACTCTTTTTAAACCTCTTATATTTATTGCAGTATCCACCATGTTTCGACGGCACCTATGTTCACAAGGGTGTTCACATATAAAGGCACATGTAGAAGGGAATGGATTGTCCTTCCTGATAAGACGAACGGCATCGGCATACCTTTCATCCCTTACAAGAGAAATGTATCCCGGAATATCCACATTTGCAGGACAAAGAGCTACACAGGGTACAGGCTGGGTAGTTATACAGCCGCACCTGCCGTTTTTTATATGCTCTTCAAAGTCATCGCGGCAATAGATTATGCTTTTGTAAACCATATCGGCAGCTTCATATCCCAAAGCACAGTCTGCTGTCTCTCTTATCGATTTTGCAGTCTCTTCAATAAGCTTGATTGTTTCCATCTCAGCCTTTCCGTTTAGAACATCAGTTAAAATATGCTTTAACTGTAAAAGGCCTATACGGCAAGGCACACATTTTCCGCAAGTTTGGGCATGACACATTTCGATAAAGGCACGTGTTATATAAACAGGACAAAGTCCGGGAGGACTTGCTTCTATTCGATGTTGAAGGTTCTTGTAAAGCTCTTCAACTATCATTTGCGATTGGTTTTGTGAAAATATCTCCAGTCGGCTCATATGCATACTCCTTTTCTATAAACTTAAGTTAAATCCGCTTTACACATAATCAATTGTACACTATGTTTATAAAAATAGCAAGTTTTAATTTGATAACTTATAAGAAATATTTTGATAATTTTTTATTCCGCCAGACCGTATTTCATCGAGTAGATTAAAACCCTTATTGAAAGGCTTTCATCCTTGAGATATTTTTTGATTCTTTCTTCGGCCCCTCTTTCCATGGCTTTGATGAGGTTTTCCATCTTGTTTTCAACAAGAAAATTGAAGGCTTCTTCAGCCGTTAAAAAGGAATTGACGGTTTCGATTGTTTTTTTGTCTGCCCCCTGCATGGCAAGGTAGTATACAAAGGCCTCCATGCGGGTATCTGCACTGCGGTTATGAGTGTTAAAAATACCTATGGAAAGTTTGGCAAATTTACCGATATGGCCGAGCAAGGTCATGGTTTTAAAGCCTTTAGAATAGGCATAGCTTAGGCTATCCCCTATATAGTTTGACATTTTTACGGTGGGAAGGTCGATTATGGTGTTTAGTTTTTCTTTAAGACCTTCCCCGTAGTTTCCCGGCACCAAGAGGAGTTCTTTTTTTTCGGAATTTTGTGATATTGCGTCTATTTCAAGATAGATGGTTTTTTTGATTGCATCCTCGCTCATAGGATAGACTATACCCTTTGTTCCGATGATAGAGATACCGCCTTCAACACCGATATTTTTATTAAAGGTTTTTTTGCCGATTTCGGCTCCTTGCGGACTGAAAATTTCTACATTAAAGCCCTTTTCGGAAATTTTTAAAACTTCTTTTTCTATCATTTGACGAGGTACCGGATTAATGGCAGCCTCCCCTACTTCCCCGAAAAGACCTTTTTTGGTGATTCGACCTATACCCTCTCCCCCGTCGATGATAACTTTTCCATCATTTCGATAAGAAACTTTAGCGTGTATGTAGATGCCGTCGGTACTGTCGGGGTCGTCCCCTGCATCCTTTTGAACAGCTGCCTCACCAAAAAGAATACCGCTTTCGTCTTTATAGGAGCGGCAATGCTCTACAGGAAGGTCAAGTACGACCCCTGCAGGCGTATCTATCTTAACAGAGGTCAAAGTTTGTCCGCCCAAAATCAAAGCCGCCGCCTTAGCTGCCGCCGCCGCACAGCTCCCCGTAGTATATCCGCATCTTAGTTTTTGTCCGTCTTTGTCGATATATAAATCCAGTTTCATTTACGGATAGGATTATAGCATTAAAAAGGGGTTTAGAAAAGAAGGGGAAGTACAAATGTCGAATGTAGAAGGTCAAATGTTACATTTTGAAGTTCGAATGGCAAACTTCAAATGTAAAATATCAAAGTTAGAAGGTCAAATTCTTTTCTATTATTCTGATGGCTCCGGCACTGTGAATACGCATTGTTTTACAGGTATCATTTAATTTTTCTTTTAGCTTTGCTAACGATTGTGCGACTATTTCCGGTTTGTATTTTCCGATGACTCTAAAAATTTCAGGGGCTTCCGGTCTTACATATTTTTCATCCGGATCATCCAAGAGTTTTTCAAATACTTCGATATGATTTTTAAAAAGTTCCGCATCCGTATTGGCAATGTTCTCGCACGCCCAAATCATGGACATTCTTACTCTTGGGGCGGTATCGGTATGCAGACTTAATATTTCATCAATTCTGTTTGCAACAACATCGATTTTTGCTCTTCCCGTCCGTCCAATTGCAAATAAGGCATTTTCGCGTACCTTTTCCGAGGCTGATTGCAAATCCGCAAAAGCCTGATTGATAAGTGAAGCGACAGCATTCGGGTTTACAATACCTATCTGCCCAATCGTCCAATAGGCATAAGCAACAATTTCATCGTCGGCAGAAGTAAGACAGTCTTGTATGAAAGCAATGTCGTTCGTGCTGATTGCTTCAAGTGATTCTTTGGGTCTTCTGGATATTTCTTTTAAGCGAGTGAGGTTGGTTGTGGGCATGGGAGATATCCTTGTTCTTATTAAAATTGTATTTGTTTAGTAAATTATTGTACATTAAGTTAATAAAATCAAGATAGACAGATTTTAATATTTTATATTAATGCTCTATCTAATGTTATCAGTCTATTCTTTTTAGATTTTCTTTTATAATCCATTTGATGAATTTATCCTTTTTCAACACATGAGAGCGTGTAAATATTATTGACATTTAAAATATATTGCATAAATTATAATATTTGATTGGAAAATTTTGTTAAAAGTAATAAATCAAAGCAAAAACTCTGAAAACGGATCGATTTTTATTGAACTTTTGATATTTTTCAACCATGGCCTGCTTTCTTCTTCATCCAATTTTTCCTTTGATATTTTAATAATAGAACGTTTTTCCCACAATCCAACTTGATGGAATTCATTCCTTATTTCCAATATTTCGCCTCGTGTTAAGAATTTTTCAAGTCTATCTATTGTATATCTACCAATGAATGCACCAGTTGAACGTCTTAAGTCTCTATAAAAATTTAATACTTCATTTTTAGAAAGAAATTGTTTTTCTGTCAATATTGTTACAGCAGATAAATAAATATATTCCGGATAAGATTTTGAACTTTGAATTATAGACAAAAATTTATCTTTAATTTTATGTTTTGCATTTTCTGATAATGTATTCTGTTTTTTTATTATCATATCACAAATATACGGGATAAACTGAGGAAATTTATCCATTATATCCAATAATGTGTCTAATAATTTCCAAGCATTGTTAATAGCTATATATTTTACGAAATCTCTAATAATTTCTGGTTTTATAATTTCTTCCCCTGCTATTTTACTTTTAATTTCTGTAACTTCCATTGTTTGGTACATACTTATTTCAGATTGAGTTGGTTGCCGATATTTCGTAGGGATTAGGCCGGAATAACCTACAATTAATCGAGTTGGATTTTCGCCCTTATTTTTTTTTACATGAGAGGTATCAATTACTTCAATGGTAGATACCGTCTTAGTTTCTCCTTGATATTCTTTTGTTTTTTCAATTGAGGTTTTCCCTGTATTTACAGATAATCCCTCCAATGATAAACGTGCAATAAATAAATTTAAATAGTAATGAGCTTCTTTTGCATCATTTGCAAATATTCTGTAATCATCTACAAATCTTATAAAATCTATTTTCTTTGATAAAAGATAATTGTCGACTTCAATTAATTCCGCCTCTGCAAGAATTCTGCTTGGATTTGAACCAACGGGCAAGCCATAAGAATCTCTGTTAGACCAAAATAATAACAACTGATTTATCAACTTAACAATTGTCTTATTGCTACAATAAGATAAAAGAATATTTTCAAGACGATGTAGATTAAGTCTATCATAATAATTTGCAATATCAGCCTTTATATAAATCTTATATCTTTTTTCTTTTATCTTATCAGAAAGATTTTTTTGAAATGCTTTATAATCATAATTTGTATCAAACAATCGTCCATCTTTGGGATAAAACCGATAAGAAAAAACAATATTCTTATCTTTTGCAGGTCTTTTACTTTCAATTTCCTCTGCACATAAAAGCACAAGAGACATATATTTTATTAAATCCCACGGTTGTATGGAAGCAGCTTTTCGAAAATCAAAAGCTTCTTTTTTAGGAAAATATGAATATTGAAGAGGTTGAAAATCCATCTCTGTTATTGTACTTTTTTTTATTTTATGAATAGTAGCTTCAATTATCTTTTCTCTAAAATTAATATCCTTGAGCAAAGACACTTCAAAAACATTTGGATAAATATCATTAAGCCCCTCAATAATAATGTTATCAATTGCTAGGTTTATAGCCTCATGTATTTCCATATTATAGCTCCTACCACATATATCATTATTTAATACTATACCACGCAGAATTTTAAACTGCATTTATATCTATTAACATTTACTTAAAAATAATCACAAAACTTACATCAAAAAGTAGTTATTTACAATAGTCAGCTCTATCAGTTTTTATAATCAAATCTCAAAGAAAATTAAACTATCTTTGCTTATAACGATGCAAGTTTTGTAATAATATCTTCTTTTTCTTTTTTTAATGCAAAATTTGTAATATCTATAGCAGGTTGAAAAATATTCATATCCATTTCAAAATGGTTAAATTCATTTAATAGTGTTTTTTTTGATAAAAAGAAAACTCTATTTTCAATATTAACCTTTGTATTTTCAGAAAAAGAATAATTAATTATGCTGCTAAGCATATCATATTTTTTTACATTTATAGAAAATTTATCAACAAGTTTTTTTTCTACAACCATTCGTAAATACAGATATGTAAAGGAATGAATTAATGTTTTAGAAAGAAGTGGGTAATTATCATTTTTTATTATTTGTAAATTGTTAACATCATAATTAAGAATATCACAAGCTGATATTGTGTATTTATTTTCAATTATTTCGGTTGAAAATACGGTATTATATATTTTTGATAATTCTTCACATTCAGTTTCGTACCCATGCATTAATTTTGTAAGCTTGTCTTTGTTTTCATTGTCATTTATTAACAAACAATACCCCCTCATAAAAGGAATAATAGATATGAGAAACGCTTTTTCATCTATAATTTCTTGTTTAATCTCTGTCCTGAAAACATTTATTAAATTAGGAATATATAATAATATTTTTATTTCATTTTCATTTATGTGTAAAAAGCCATTATTTTCTCCTACCGTATTGTTCATATAATATAAAGTAAAACAGGCTTTTGCTTGGTGTTCCAATAATTTTATTAAATCAGTATTATGAGTTAATATCAGTGATTTCTTATTATTGAGAAATTTAAGTATTGCATAAGCAATTTTATTTTTATAAATGGAATCAAAACTTGAAATAGGGTCATCTAAAATTATTAATTCTTTATCTGTTTTTTTTGCTTTCAGAAGTTCAAATGAAAGTGATAAAAAATTTTGTTCCCCATTACTTAACATTAAATCAGTACGTGATTGGTTTAGAAATTCTTCGTTGCCAAGCAATAAACGAATATTTTTATTTTCATCACGTGATAAAGATATTTTTCTTTCAAGGCAACTATTGAGGAATTTTTCAATAAAAAGAACATCTTCATCCTCAAATTCAAGTTTTTCCGAAATTATTTGAGAGTATTCCGTATGAATGTCTAACAATTTTGAATTTTTTATATTTTCAATAAAAGTATTTTCAAGGAGAGTGTTATAATAGTTTTTATATAAATTTATCTCTGAAATTAGTGCATGTAATTCATCAAGATTGCCGGTTTTGAAAACATCTACAAGGATTTGTTTGATATTAAATTTATCTGTTATAGGAATTATATTAATAATATTTTCAATTATATTGCGTGAATTTTGGGATAAAGATGCAAGGATATGCTTATTTTGTTCTTTTTTTCTGGTTAATAAGATATTATAGTCAATCTGTGTATCACAAACAATACAATTATGAATTTCTTTATATTTTTCAAGAATTCTTACAGCATCATCGGTTTGTTCAATTTTTTCATATTCATCCTCTTTGCAGAAAGAATCGATTACTACTTTTTCAAGTGCTTTTAAACAAGAATTCTTACTTCTTAGATCTTCAACAAAAAAAGAAAATTTTTCTTCATCAAAAGATTTATTAATTTCTTTTAAGTTTTTACTTGAAAAATGATTTAAAAATTCATCTCTTGAAATATTTTTTCCTTTTTGTTTGCTATTTGCTAAGTCGGATATATAATTTTTTAATAAATTATCAGATATAAAATTTAAAAAAATTGATGATTTTATTGAAATTCCATATCTTTCTTTGAGAATATTAATTAAATTAGAATACAATGAGTCAAAACCGCTATCTAGATCTTTTTTTAACTCATACTCTCTTTTTATATTATCTCCAAGAATAAAATCTTCGGTTGATCCTTCGATTATGTTTCTTCCATTTTGATCATGGATTATATGAACAAATGAATTATCTTGTTCCGTATACATTTTACCGTTAAATTGAACTGTATATTCAGTATTTTTTTCTTGAGCCAAAACCATTGCAAGACTAGTCTTTCCTGTTCCGTTTGGTCCATAAATTACTGCAACACCATTTTTACTAAATTGAATTTCGTTATTTACTTTTAAATCTTTGAAATCATTGCAAAAAATATTTTCTCGTTTTAATTTTGAAATAGTCATTCTATTCTCCTTTTTGTCAGATACTGCAATTTCATTTAAATTATACTTAATAATATGTATTATACCACAAGTGTTCACATTTTCCAACTAGGTACCTTCTTATTATGAAATACTCAATAAATGACACTATATCACAACCTCCTCAACACTCTCTGCTGCATGATAAGACCGATAAGTATCATTGTAAAATCAACGGCAGGTTCAGCCCACCAGACGGCAAGGATTCCGAAGATGTGAGGAAAAATCAGCATTGCAGGCACAAAGAGAATGAGCTGGCGTAAGAGGACAATCGCTCCGGCTTTTTTGGCATCGCCGATGGATTGAAAAAAGGTAAGCGTCATAATCATAATTCCGTATAAAATGAAGGTGGAATAAAACAGTTTGAAGTTGATACGGCCTGCTGCAATGATTTCGGGGCGCACATTGAAGATTGATAAGAGGCTTTCTGAAAAAAGCATTGCAGGCACCCACGAGAGAGCGGCAAGAAGCGTTGCGCCGTACATAAAAAGTTTCATCGTTTCGCGCACCCTGCCGTACTGCTTGGCTCCGTAGTTCGCCCCGATAACCGGCTGCAAGCCCTGACTCATGCCCCAAAGCGGGATAAACGAAAACATATAAAGGCGCATTGTGGCGGACATCAAAATCCCCCAGTTATCGCCGCCGAAGGTAAACGCCTGCTTGAACAAAACCGTTTGCTGCACCGCAAACAAAAGCTGCATAAGCATTGCCGAGCTTCCGATGCCGAACATTTCACGGTAAATTTCTTTATACTTTTTAATTTTGTGTATTTTGACAAAGGGGCTTTTTTTAGCAAAATACCGCAGGGTCAAAACCGCCTGCACAATTTGCGACAGCACCGTAGCAACCGCAGCTCCCTCAATAGCATAGTCTCCCATAAGAAGCATAAAAATCGGATCCAGCACAATATTGAGCAATGCCCCCGCTCCCATAATGAACATGGATTGTTTTAGAGCACCCTCGCCTCTCATGGTCATATTTCCGGCTTGTGCAAAGTTTACGAATACCGAACCTAAAAACACAATCCGCAAATACCGTACGCCGAAATCTTTAATCGCTCCTTTTGCTCCCACCATTTCCAAAAAATACGGAGCAGCAAGCACACCCGCCGCCGTAATCACTGCCGAGAAAAGCAGCACCCAATAACAAACATTGCCGAAAATTTTATCTACCGTTTCCGCATCTCCCTTGCCGATTGCCCGCGACAAAATGGACGCACTTCCGACCCCGAGCAGTGCAGACACCGCTCCGTTTATCAGCGTCAACGACATAGAAATGCTGATTGCGGACATCGCATAGTCTCCGATAATCCTTCCGGCAAATACCCCGTCCATAAACGGATACAGCCCGATAACAACCATACCGGCTATTCCGGGAAACGCAAGCTTAAAAAGAAGTTCCATCGGGCTTTTTGTCAATAATTGTGTTTTCATATCTTGGTTCATTTTATTCCCCCTCATGATTTTTAGATAACATTGTATGCTGGCATTGTTATCTAAAACAGGAAAAAAGTCAAGAGGATGGAGGGACTTTGTAGTAGTAGAAATATTCGGCAATAAATGATATAATAATGTAGTTTGAAGAAACTTCCTTTGATATACTTAATTAGGGAGAAATATATGGTTTATGAAACATTAGTTGAACAAATAAAAACGGTTCCGCAAGAATGCCTTGCCGATATACAGAATTATGTCCAATATATTCTTTATAGATATAATCAATCAGCCGAAAAAGAAAAACATACGGATTTATCAAAATATTTCGGTTCACTAAAATTTCATCAAGATGCATTGAAAATACAGAAGGAAATGCGGAATGAGTGGAACTGATTTTTTAGCTGATACAAATGCTTTAATTTATCTGCTTGCCGGTAATCCCTGTATGAAACCTTATATTTCCAAAAAAATCGGATTTTCAATAATTTCGGAAATGGAACTTTTGTCGTTTTCAGGAATAAGTCATCAAGAACAAAATAATATAAAAGCTTTTTTATCTGAATGTTCAGAGCTGCAATTAACAAAAGAAGTCAAAGAAAAAACTATTGAAATCCGTAAACACTATAAAACAAAATTACCGGATGCAATTATTGCAGCAACGGCAATAGTAAATCAAATTCCGTTGATTACAGCAGATAAAGCTTTTGAACAAATTAAAGAATTAAATTTAGTTTTAATAAAACCTGTCATCATTTAAATATTTTTCCAATTCCCTTTTTCTATATCATCTTGGCTCTGCACTCATTACAAAATAAGGCAAAGTCGGTATTAGGGTTTTCTTTTATGTACTTTGTAACGGCGGTGTTTTCGGCTTCGTTTTGCATATCTTTGAGGTAATAGTAATATCCCAATCTTCTTCCGACGGCAAAATTAAGTTTATCTTCCGCACTCATCGAAAGGTACGAGTCGATAATTGCAAGCATTGTATTTTTATCTTCAGGCAGTTTTCCCCGCACTTCCAATAGTAAGTTTACAATATGCTCATTCACATAATAACTTGTAATATCGGTAAGCTGCTCGATAAAAAATTTTTGCTCACAAACCATTTCCTCTTCCGATTGCAAATCGAACAATCCTTTTTCGACATCCCGCCCCAATTTTGTATCCGGTTTAAATGCCGTGTGATGTACGCGGATAAATTCGGGATTAACGGCATTGATTACCTTAGCCGTTTCCACTGCATTTTCTTCGGAAAGAGATTTACCTCCGATTCCGAGCAAGGTAAATTCCGATAATGTCATGCCGGCTTTCTTAGCTGCCAAGCCCGATTTTACAATTTGCTCTGCGGTTATTCGTGCGGAGGCTTTAATACCCAGACGTTCTGTGTCGTAACAGGGGTATTAAAGCCGACTGCAACCACCTTATGAGAACAACAACTCCGATGCGAGCGTCGGAGTTGTTGATTCCCTTGTTGATTTTTTGCAATATCGTGTCCGAGCCTGTTTCAATTCCTCGGTACAAGTGATTTAAGCCCGCCTCACAAAGAGCTTGTAATTCGGTTTCGGTCTTTTTCAAGATGCTGTCGCAACGGGCATAGGTAGTAACCGCTTGCAGTGCCGGAAAATACTTTTTAAGTGTATGCAATATCGAAAGCAAATCCTTTGCCGGAATATTAAAGGCATCTCCGTCCTGCAAAAAGCAGGATTTAAAAAAACTTGCGCGCTCCCCGTAATAAGCGGCATATTTTTTTATATCGCCTATAACCTCTTCGGTAGAACGCACCGAAAAGCGCATCCTCTTATACAATCCGCAAAAAAAACATCTGTTCCAAGAACAGCCTCTTGTCAAACGCAACAAGAGGCTTTGATGTTCCGACGGCGGTCTTATAGGACCGAGTTCAACATCTATCATCTTGTTTTTCTAAAATGATGAGTATTGAACTATCATGTCCATCGGATTCCGCTCATCGTCATAGCGGTCAGGCGATTTTGCCGCTTCTTTTCCGTAACCGATAACCAAAATGTTTATCGGAATCAAATCATCGGGGATATTGAATTCGGCACGCACTACATCGGGCTTAAAATAAGTAATCCAACAGCTTGAAAGCCCCATGTCCTGAGCGCACATCATCATGTGGTCGGCAGCGATACTCGTATCAATATCCGTCATGCTTGCCTTGTCAAAGGGGCGAACCCACGCCGCTTTTGTGTCGGCACATACCACGATAGCAAGCGGTGCCCCGTGCGGAGTACATGCTTTTTGCAGCTTACTCATTGCCGCCTCGTCATTTAAAACAAGAAAACGGCAGGGCTGCATATTTGCCGCCGTAGGAGCAATACGCCCTGCTTCCAAAATACTGTTAAGCTTTTCCGCCTCAACAGCTCTCCTTTCATAACTCCTCACCGAATGCCTGCTTTTGGCGAGTTCCAAAAATGTGTTCATACAACACCTCCTTATATAAAAGCATTTATGATAGCATTATATGCTAACAATGTTATCTAAGATAAGAAAAAAGTCAAGAGGATGGGAAAATGTTTTGTAATAAAAATATCCTGTTTATCAAAATATGGGATTTTCAACAATCATCTTTTTTGCTCTCATAAGAATCGGAATCTCTCTATTTGCAATGAGTTTTCCTAACCTGCTGTTTGAGTATTTCTTATATTCATCTACAGCTTCTTCATAACGTAACTTTAAGGTAGATAAATGAAAGTCATCAATTTCTGTTTGCGTCATATTCTTATCACCGAAAGATTTTACTCTGCAAAGATAATAATTGTTCAGATTATGCCTGTGAATTAAATTATAGTAATCACTGACAACTCCTATTTTAGAAAGAATATCAACTTCCGCACCCAATTCTTCTTTAAGTTCTCTTCTAATTGCATCTTCTAAATTTTCATTAGGTTCAACACCGCCGCCTGCAGTTTCAATCAGTGTTACTTTACCAAAATCATCGTCTCTTTGCACTCTTACAAAATAATAATTTTCATTATTATCAATTACAATAGCTCTTACAATTTCTCTATCATGATCGATATAAGAAAACTGCCATTCAGTATCTTGCAGTTCAATTTCAAATTCATTATTCATAAAGTTTTGTCTCAAAGTACTATCTCTTTCCTTCTATGTTTCTGTTTTTAGGAAACAATTTGTTAATCGGTATTCCGTCCTTTTAATCCCCCACCCCGAAAACTTTTCTCCAGCCGGCGGAGAAAAATTCGGCGAGGGTTTTCATCGACTGCAAAGCATCTTCTTTTGAAAAGTTGTGCAGCACGGTTTCAAATATACAGGAAAAATACGCATGGGTAAGCATGTGCAATTCTTTTTCGGGAAGCCGGCGGACGGCAATGCCTTTTTTTTCAAGCAGTTCGTAGGTTTTATACATATCCTTCATTTCCCGCTTTACCATCCAATCGGTAAAATCGGCATATTTTGTACCTGAGGCACAACAGAGAATCAGCTTAAAGGATTCAAGATTATCAAAAATATAAGAGACAAAATGTTCAAGAGCTTCGACCGATACTTTCCATATTTCATCTATGCCGCCTTCTTCAAGCACGCTGAAGCACAGTTTTTCAGAGGCGGAATACTGTGCTTGTAATCCTTGAATTGCAGGTTCCACCAATGCGGAAAAAAGGTCGGCCTTATCCTTAAAGTGCCGGTAAAATCCGCCTGTAGTAACGCCTGAAAGCCTGCATATTTCACGCAAGTTGGCACGCTCAAAGCCTTCTTTTAAAAAAAGTTCTTTTCCCCTGTTGAGAATCGTTTCGTGTGTTTGTGCGTAAGTTCCCGTACTAATTTTTTTGCCTCTTTGGTAACTATGTTATCAGTATATTTAAAAGAAAAAAAATTGTCAATATAAAAGTACTTTGTACTTCGACATTTGCCGTGTCACTTCGACTTAGCCCCTTGAATTTTTATCTTCTTTCTTTTATACTTCTTTGATTTTTAAATGAGGAGCCGATATGGGTAAGGTAATTATGGGAGCAGAAGCTCTTGACGGATATTTAACTGAGGACGATATAAGGCATCTTAATGAGATGAATGCTCTTTATCAGGAAGCTATTGACAATTTTACGATTTTGGAAAAGGAAGGCGGCGAAAATAAGAAAAAGGCAAAGGAGGAGGTTATAAGGCTCTATACCGAGATGGGGCATCTTATGCAGAATATCTGCAAGGAAATACCCCAGCTTAAAATCTTTTCCTTTGATACGGAACACGAAAGTCATGCAGAGGCTTCAAGAGTTATTGCAAAGCTCCGCTCTATAAAAACAGACCACAGCGAATTCTTATACTATACCCAGCGTTCCTTTGAAATGCTTTTTAAATTGGCTTATAAGGGGCATCAAAAAGATAAGAAAAATTATCTTGTAGTAAAAACCCCTGTTACCGATCCGGTGCAAAACTATGCCGTTCACAAGATAACCGACATTGACCACAAAATAGAAAATACCGTTATGTGCGTCATGCTAAGAGGGGCACTCCTCCCTTCAATGATTCTTTCAAAAGAAATCGAAGAATATTCTTCTCACGGTTATGTAACCCCCTTTGCCCTCTTTAAGATAAAAAGGGATGATTCCCGCAAAGAAGACGATATGCAGTACATCCTTGATTTGGATAAGTCCTATTTTAACTTAAAAGACTTGGACGGCAAGGACCTTATTTTTGCAGATCCTATGAATGCAACCGGAGGAAGCCTTGTAACTGTTGTAAAGCACCTAAAAAAATTGGGTATCAAACCGAAATCCATAAGCTGCTTCCATGTAATTTCGGCATTAAAGGGTGCTTTGAGAATTGTACGGGCCTTGGATAACTGTACCCTTTATACTCTTTGGATGGATCCAGCCTTAAATGCTTCTGCTTACATAATGCCCGGTCTTGGAGACGCAGGAGACAGAATCAACGGAAGCGATAATGATGAAACTCCTCGAAATATTATCCAGCTTCTTGCAGATTACGGCTCAAATATTGCAGGGCTTTACAGGTCTCAGTTAAGACAGATAGAAAAAACCGTTTTAGGAAACTGAAAATTCTCATAGGGGTAAAAAATGAAAAAAAATATTTATATCGTTTTTTTTAGTATCTTAATTTTTGCCTCTTTTACAAAAGCTTTTGCAAAAGGGGCTGTAGAAGAAGACCTCGCAGGAGAGTATTTTTCGATAGCCCAAAGCTATGCAGAGCTGAAAAACTATTCTAAGGCTGTAGATTTTTACCTTAAAGCCGAAAAATCTGAAGAATATAAAAATGCGGTCCAATATAATTTGGCTCAAGTTTATGCCCTTCAAAAAGATTGGAATTCTTGTCTAAAATATATTGAACCTCTTTACAAAGAATCACCGGAAAACATAAAGCTATCTACAGCCTACGCCTATGCTCTTGCCTCAGCGGGAAAAGAAGAAAAGGCTTTATCGGTTTATGAAAAAATTTATTTTGAGAACAAGGAAACTCCCGAATATTTTTTTAACTATGTAAGGCTTTTAATTATCATAAAAAAATATGAAAAAGCAAAAGAACTTCTCGCCGAATCAAAAGAAAAGTTTACACAAGAAGATGATAAAAAAACTATCAATTCACTTGAGCAGGAAATTGAAAAACTTTTAAATCCGCCTGAACTAAAAAAAGATGAAAATAAATCAAATACCGAAAAAGATAAAGCAGATCAATCAAAAACAGGAACAGCCTCATAACCTTCGCTTTTTAAGCGTATAACCATATCTCCCTTGCCGTCCTCTTTAACTAAAACCGAAAAAAAGGTTTCATCCCCGCGCTCTTCTTTTTTTATTGTTACGGTAAAGCCTTTCTTTTTAAGCTCATCAGAAAGGCCTTTTGCAAAGTTTTCGGTTTTAAAAAAACCGGTTTGATAAAATCTTGCGGAAAATTTTTCTGTACTTTGTGAATGAACTTGGCCTAAGGAGATCTCTTCATGTTCAGCATCAGGTTCCTTAAACGAAATATTTTTCGGCATTAAATACCAAAAAGTTTTAGGACTTAAGATCGTATCGCCTCTTACAACACCGGCTTCAATACTGTTAGGAAACTTTTTTATGAGGGTATTTTCAGCCTTTTTATCTCCTTCTATCCACCAAAGGCTTAAAAGAAGAGCCGGATGAAATTCTTTAAATCTGGAGTCGATAACATATTTTCTGATGTTTGTAAGAGAGGCTTCTTCATCAGATTTTAGTTTTAACCATTCAAAAAAAGTGAGGATTTTTATATCTTCTTTTGAAAAAGGTTCTTTAACCGCCGGTAATAAGCGGCTATTGCAAAGTTCGGAAGCCTCGGTTATGTTATCTGCTAAAAGAAAGGCTCCTAGAGCCTTTGTTAAAATAGTTTTTTCCCCGATAGCAGGGGAAAGCTCTGCAGCTTCAAGATAGTGTTTGCCGGCTCGTGAAAATAAGTCGAATCTTTCTTCATAATCGGCCAAAACAGATAGAGCTATAATTTTTTCATCTTTTGAAGGAATCTTTTTTATTTCGGCTTCAATAAATGAAGAAACTTCAATAGGATTTTTTTTTGTAAAACCGTTTTTGATAATCTTTTGAATGTTCTGAGGTAAGGAGTCTTGACCTATAAGGCTATGTAAAAAAAAGAGAGAGCATAAAAAGAACAATATTTTTTTTACATTAAATTTCATAAGCCCTTTTTACCTCATTTAATTTCAGAATTAGTATCGCTCATTGAAGGTTTAGATTCTTTTTTGCGCTTAAACCATGATTTTTTAGGCTTTTTTAAATCTACGGTATTTATTCCGGTTCCGTCACTTGCTGTAAGGGTTTCCTTTACATCTTTAGGCTGCTTATTTTTTTTCTTTTTGCTTCCGAAGAAAAAAGGAATGGTTAATATAAGCCCGATTAAAAACGAAAAAATATTGCTTACATAAACAGGTATGTTTTCAAATGTATAAAAAATCAAAGAAACATCGCAAGAATTCTTCATATTAAAGCCTGCAAACAAGCCTAAAAACAATACTATCAATAAAAAATAAATAAGTTTCCAGTTCATATAAAAATCCTTATAAGAGCTTCGCTCAAAAGAACAGTAACATAAATTTTCAATAAAGACAACAGGGGAATAAAATCTAATTTACTCTGTTTATCTCTTTACCGGAAATAAAGGCTTTTACGTTATCGGCAGCTATTTTTATCAATCTTTCCCTTGCCTCAAAGGTCTGCCAGGCCATGTGTGGCGTTATAATGCAATTAGGAGCTCTAAACAAGGGATTATCCTTAGCCGGAGGTTCTGAGCTCAAAACATCGCAGGCAAGTCCTGCAAGCCTCTTTTCTTTTAAAGCCTCAGCTGCATCTTTTTCGTTTATAAGAGGTCCTCTTCCCGTATTGATTATAATACAAGTTTTTTTTATTTTTTTTAAAGAATCTGCATTTATGATTTCCCTTGTTTCTTCAGTCAAAGGGCAGTTTAAGCTTATGATATCGGAAGAAGAAAAAAGCTCATCGAGTGAAACCTGTTTTGCTCCTTCAAAGCCCTTGACGGTTTTTGCCGAACGGTTAAAGTAGATTACCTTCATGTTCATGGCAATGGCAATTTTTGCAACAGCCTGACCTATGTTGCCGAAGCCTACAATCCCAAGGGTTTTATTTGAAAGCTCCCTTATATCGAAACTGTGATAGCAAAAATGAGGAGAAGAAGTCCATTTTCCGGCCATAACCTCATCACTGTGCTCTTTTACATGCCAATAAAAATGAAAAATAAGGGCAAAAACGAGTTGGGCCACACTGTCCGTGCTGTACGACGGAATATTCGTTACACAGATATTTTTAGCCCTCGCAGCTTCGACATCGACAATATTGTATCCTGTAGCCAAAACTCCTATATATTTAAGACGAGGCAAGGCGTCCATTATTTCTTTAGAAAAAGCAACCTTATTTGTAAGAACGGCATCTGCCTCCTTACACCTTTCAATAAGCTCATCTGCACTTGTTTTATCGTATATTGTAAGATTTGAAACAGCTTTTAACTCTTCCCAAGAAAGGTCTCCGGGATTGGAAGTAAACCCGTCAAGAATAACCAAATTTAATTTTTCACTCATAAAAGCACCTCAGTATATTTATAATTCCATATTTTTCCGAATTCGTCAAGAGCTAGTTTTGGCATAACACAGCTTACAAAAAATTATAATATATGCTATAATACAAACAGTTAGGAGAGGCGGATAATTATGAGCACTTCAAACAGAAAATACAAAGACTCGGTTTTTGTTGACCTTTTTAGTGAAGATGAAAAAGCAAAAGAGAATTTTTTGTCGCTATATAATGCGTTGCATAATACTGCTCTTAGCGATAAAGAGCAACTGAAAAGTATAAGGCTTGACCAAATCTTGTATATGACATTTTATAATGATGTTTCTTATCTCGTAGACAATAAAATCATAGTTCTGGCGGAACATCAGTCCACTATCAATCCCAATATGCCTTTACGCTGCCTTGAATATGTTACTCGATTATATGAAACACTCTTTGAGTCAAAAGAAAAATATAGCCGTAAATTGCTGTATATTCCAATTCCGGAATTCTATGTATTTTACAATGGAGAAGAAACTTTTCCTTGTGATAAGACATTAAAATTATCGGATGCTTTTATTGAAAAAACAGAAGAACCTAATCTTGAATTGATAGTTAAGGTAATAAACATAAATCATCAAAAATGCCATCCTGTATTAAAAAACTGCAAAACAATGTATGAATACACCATATTTGTAGAAACGGTACGGAAATGGAAAAAAACTGATCCTCAAAACGGCTTTCAAAAAGCCATTGAAGAATGTATAGCAAACAATATCTTGCGTGATTATTTAAAACGCAAAACTAAGGAGGTATTAAATATGTTACTAGTCGAATATGATTATGAAACCGATATAGCCGTACAGCGTGCCGAAGAACGAGAAATCGCCTTTGCTGAGGGAATTGAACAAGGCATTGAGCAAGGTATTGAACAAGGCTCATACCAAAAAGCTCTTGAAACAGCGGCAGCATTTAAACGGCTTGGTTTTGATATTGCTAAAATAGCCGAAGGAACAGGATTAAGCTTAAAAGAAATAGAAGCATTATAAAATCGATTTCATAGCAAAATCAACAGCACTGATTTATAATACCTTTAAAATCCAACAGAGGAATATCCATAGAACGAGCATAATCACACAAGCGGCTATCGCCTGATATAAGCACATCACAGTTTTTTGCCATCAGTAAAATTACAGAATCGGTAATACCTAAGTCATAATAAGTATACTGCTCAATAGATTCTATAGTTTTTATATAAACCTCTACACTTTTCTTATATATTTCTTTTGATACATTAACATATTTCTCTTTATAATAACCTTGAAATGTATTATTTAAAAGATTATCAACTTCTGTTGTTATGTTGGGACAGATTATAAGCTCTAAATCAGAGCCAATGTTATTCATAGTACTTATTAAAAAGTTATAATCTTCAACAGAATAAATGGAAGTACGCTTATGAGTTTTTATCTTATTCGGAGCTATCATACCTATTAAATATAAGAGAAAGACATTTGTATCTAAAATAATTTTTTTAGGAACATGCATAACTCTATTCGGCAAACATTCTCATTTGAGCTATTTTTCCTGCATCTATGTTAAAATCAATTTTTTTATAAATACGGGTATATGGTAAATTTAAAGCCGTTGCAGTAAATAAATTTTTAGGTTTTTTTTCAGGTATTAAGAATGAAACCGTCATAGGCTGAATATAAGAGCTTTCAAGAGGATATAGTTCTTCCAGACGAAAGTCATAGATTTTAAAACCATATTCATCGCGTAATTCTTGTTCAACTATGGGTAAGATGTCTTTTATTTTCATAAAACATCCTCCTGATTACACCGAATATTATATCATAAAAAAGTAGATAAGTCTATGTGTTGGAGAAAGTGTATTTTCACGAGACCGTCTAGTGTAGTGCTGAAACAGGTCATCTATTACGGCCGTAATAGGTGTCCTATTGTAGCCGTAATAGATGCCCTAGCACGGACGTAAATTGTACATAACGATAACCTTGATCTCATACAGAGCATTAGGATAGCTTTTTATTAAAAACGATTTTTATTCCTCTACCCCCGTCCCCGCTTCTTCCCTGCAAGCAGTCCTTCGGTTTTCTGTAAGTATAATTCAAACAGGAAAGCGGTGCGGGCGGCATCGTAGGAAAAGGCGGTTTTGCGGTAGAGTTTGTCTACAAAAGTTTCTTAATCATTTATTCATAAAAAATTATGACAGTTCTTTACCGATTTTGGTAATTTAGTAAATAATATTTTTTTCTTTCAAATAGTTTTCCAATTTGTCATCAGGTATTACTTTATCATAGGAACTTTTTACTTTTCCTAAAGCAATATCTTCAGTTAAATCAGATATAAATTTATTAAAATCAGGATTATCTTCTGAAAGCCTTTCCAAAGTATCCCAATCTATATTTTCATTATATCTAGCATTACAAATTATTTCGGATTCACTTATGCTTTCTGTATTAAGCTTTATCACTCCAATTCCAAAAGCATTAGATAATCTTTGAAGTTCATTTTTAAAATTGGGATCTTCATCTATTTTCAAACAAACTAAATACCCTTCATTAGCCCAACTTGAATTTGAAACAGCCTGAAAAAAATACTGTCTTAAGTTAGAATAATCTACATGCTTTTTCATTTCAAAAGAAAATAATTTTATAGAATTTACATTCAATGATGTTTGAAGTTTCATTGTTTCTTTTGAGTAATCTTTAAACGGAAAATAAACACCTACTAAATCAGGATGAAGCCATTCATTAGCTCCTTTTACTCTTTTTACCGAATTTTCCTGATAAATAGTTTTTGTATAACAATTAAAATGCGGATTTGAATAAACATATTTAACTAAAAGAGGATGTAAATCTCTCTCATTAAAACTACTTTCATTATTTTGTTTTAATTCTAAATTTTCTTTTTTCTCGATTTCTTTTTTTATTTCGGTTCCGCTTATATTTAAACTTCTTAAAATAAATCTTGAAGGACGCTTTGAAACTTGAACAAAAGTACTTTTTTCGCCCTTTTCTTTGGCATCTACATATAATCTTGCGCCTAATGTAGCAGCCGGAGTTTTACCGGAGCTTTTTAATTTTTTATCGAAAGAAAACTCAACTGCCTTTTCCCAAACTTCTTCCGGCGTCATTGGTTTTTTTACTTTTTCAAAAACTTCTATAATCAAATCAAAAAAAGTATATTGTTTCTCCATCTTATTCCTTTTCCATAATCAAATAAATCTAATAGCATACAAAATCCCCCTCTAAAAACATCAGTTTTAGAGGGGGATAAAGCTTCAATACTGTTTATTTACAGTCACAGCAGCAAGCCTTGTACCTTAAAACAGGTTCTCGGGCTGCCTTTGTTTCGTCTACGCGGCCGATGGGGCGTGTGTAGGGATAGCCGTGAAGCTTTTCGGGATTTGAATAAGCTTCTTTTTTGAGTTTGATCATAACGTCAGCGGTGAAGTCCAATGTGGACTTGCTTTCCGTTTCCGTAGGCTCAAACATCAAGGCTTCGTGTACGATGAGCGGGAAGTACATCGTCGGCGGATGGATACCGTCGTCGATTAAGCCCTTAGCTATGTCAAGGGCACTTACACCTGTCTCTTCCTTGATCTTGTCAAGGGTGAGAACGAACTCGTGCATACAGGTTCTGTCAAAGGCAACTTCATATTCTTTTTCAAGCTTTTTCTTTAGATAGTTTGCATTTAAGACTGCATAGCCTGAACTTTCCCTTATGCCCTCGCTTCCGAGAGTTAAGATATAGGCATAGGCACGCAAGAATACGAGGAAGTTTCCATAGAAGTTTCTAACCCTTCCGATTGAATACGGGCGGTTATAGTCTAACTTGTAGCTTCCGTCTGAACCTGTAACTACAGGAACGGGTAAGAATTCTTCAAGGAACTTTTTACAACCTATAGGGCCGCTTCCCGGACCGCCGCCTCCGTGGGGAGTTGAGAATGTTTTATGCAAGTTCAAGTGAACTATGTCGTAACCCATGTCTCCGGGTCTTACTCTTCCCATGATGGCGTTAAGGTTAGCACCGTCATAGTACAATAAGCCGCCTGCCTTGTGAACGATTTCGGCAATTTCTTTGATATGGGTTTCAAAGAGACCGAGGGTGTTCGGGTTTGTAAGCATGAGGGCTGCCGTATCGTTTCCTACAGTCTTTTTTAATTCTTCGATATCGACGTTTCCGTCTTTATCTGAAGGAATGTTTACGATTTCGCATCCGACCATTGCAGCACTGGCAGGGTTTGTACCGTGTGCAGAATCGGGAACCAAAATCTTGTTTCGGGCATGATCGCCGCGTTTTTCGTGATAAGCTCGGATTACCAAAAGGGCTGTGAATTCTCCGTGAGCACCTGCTGAGGGCTGGAGGGAGAAGGCATCCATACCGGTAATTTCACCGAGCTTTTTACCTAAATCGCCCATAACTTCAACACAGCCCTTCATTGTGTGTTCAGGCTGCAAGGGGTGAATATTGGTAAAGTTCGGAAGAGCGGCAACTTCTTCATTGAGCTTAGGATTATACTTCATTGTACAAGAACCTAAGGGATAAAAGCCGTTATCTACGCCGTGAGTTCTCTTGCTTAATTCCATATAGTGGCGAACAAATTCAAGTTCCGAAACTTCAGGAAGTTTTGCATCGCTTGCTCTTAAATATTTTGAATCAAGTTTGTATTCGGGTACGGTTAATTTTGCTTCGGCAAATTTATGACCCTTTACGGATTTTTTCAAAAATCAATTCGCTCATTACAATACCTCCTTAATGATTTTTACGGCCTTGTCAAGTTCGCATTTTGAAAGAACATCGGTTGTGCACCAAAGAATGGCATCATCGCAAATCTTTAAACCGCCTAAAACACCGTTTTTTTCAAGATTTGAAAGAATTGCATCAGCCTTTCCCTTTCCGTCCGTTACGAACTCATGGAAGAACTCGCCGTTATTTTTTACGGTTAAGCCGATTTTTTTAAGCTCATCTGCAAAATAGTGTGCATTGCTTAAAGAAACATTTGCAACGGTTTTTAATCCTTCTTTTCCGTAGGCTGTCATAAACATAGAAGCCCTCAAAGCACAAAGAGCTTGGTTAGAACAGATACTTGAGCTTGCTTTTTCGCGTCTGATATGCTGTTCGCGGGCTTGAAGAGTTAAAACAAAGGCTCTTCTTCCGTCATGGTCGGTTGACTGTCCGATGATTCTTCCGGGGATTTTTCGCATATTGGCTTCGATTGTAGAAAGGAAGCCTAGATAGGGGCCGCCTGCTCCAAGAGGAAGACCTAAGGCCTGTCCTTCACCCAAAGCAATTGAAGCACCGCATTCTTTCGGTGTTTTTAAGATTGCCAAAGAAACGGGGTTACAGCTCATTACAAACTGGGTTTTGGTGCCTTCTACCATTTTTCCTACAGCTTCACAGTCTTCGATTGTACCGAAGCGGTTGGGCTGCTGCATAATAACGGCTCCGACTGTTTCATCCAAAAGATCCTTAATCTTTGAAACATCGGTTTTATAACCGTCTTTCGGAATCATTACAAATTCGACACCGCTGTGTTTTAAATAGGTCTTAGCAATTTCGATTGAGCTGGGTTCAACACATTCGGAAATTAAAACCTTGTTTTGTTTTCGTCCTAAGGACATAACTATAGCATCTGCGACTGCCGTGCCTCCGTCATAAACGCTGGCATTGGAAACATCCATTCCGGTAAGCTCGCAGATCATTGACTGATATTCAAAACCTGCTTGAAGCTCGCCCTGATTCATTTCAGGCTGATAAGGTGTGTATGCCGTTAAGAACTCTTCCCTTGAAGCCAAGTGTCTTACGGCTGCGGGAGCATAGTGGTTATAAGCACCGGCTCCTCTTAATATCGATTTAAAAACAGTGTTCTCACTGCTTAAATTTTGAAAAAACTTTTCAACTTCTGCTTGAGTTCTGCCCTCGCCTACATCAACCGTTTTACAGTCCTTACATTCAAAACCGTATAAGTCATCAATAGATTTGACACCGATGAGATCAAGCATCTCTTTTGTTTCCTCAGCTGAGTGAGGAATATAATTTGACATAAACCCTCCTAATTAAAATTTAAGTCAACACTCAAAATAAACAGAAAGGCAGAATTTCTGCCCAACTGTTTATAAAGCCTATTTTTAATTACTTGCAAAGACCTTTGTATGCACCTGCATCCATCAACTTTGAAGATTCTCCGGAAAGCTCTACCTTAAAGAACCAAGAACCGAAGGCATCTTCATTGATTTTTTCGGGAGCATCTAAAAGTTCTTCGTTTATTTCGACAACCTTTCCTGTCATGGGACTGATAATTTCAAAAACAGCCTTTACAGATTCTACTGTAGCACAGGCCTTGTCGGCTGTTACCTCATCTCCTACTTCCGGAAGTTCGATGAAGACGACATCGCCCATTTCGCTTTGAGCATAATCACTGATACCGATAAGACCGATGTTTCCTTCTTTCTTGAACCATTCATGTGATTCCAAATACTTTACATCTTCTTTAATTTCCATATATAACTCCTATTTTTGTATATTTTAAGTTTTTAATAAAAACTTATAAAACCTTTTTAATTAGCCCTTAATTTCTTTTAAGAAACTTGTAGGTACTATTTTAGCCTTGAGCTTTTTACCGCGTACTTCAATAAATACTTCTTCATCCTTAATTCCTCGGTCAATTCTCATGTGTCCGATACCGACTTTTAATGAGGGCGAAGAAGTTCCTGTGGTAACATAACCGATTTCCTTATCTCCTAAGAAAACCTTGTCGTGATCTCGTGCAATACCGCGGTCAATCATCTTAAAGCCTTTTCTGATTTTTTTAGCTTCGTTGGCTTCGAGAGCTTTTTTACCGATAAAATCTTCTTTTTCAAGTTTGATAAAGGGTTTTAAGGTTACTTCGGTAGCCAAGGTTTCTTCAGTCATTTCATGTCCGTACAAGGGCATTCCGGCTTCAAGGCGTAATGTGTCCCGGCAGCCTAAACCGCAAAGCTCAATTCCGAATTCTTCTCCGGCCTTCATAACCTGATCAAAAAGCTCTAAAGCCCATTCTTTGGGGCAGTAGATCTCGTAGCCTTCTTCGCCGGTATAGCCTGTCTGAGAAACGATTACTTCTCCCTTGGGGCATTGGAAGGTTTTAAATGTGTAATAAGCGGAGGGCATTGCTGAAGCATCAATAAACTTTTTTACCAAGGCAGGAGCATTGGGGCCCTGAATTGCAAGCTGGGCAATTTCAGGCGAGCGGTCTGTAAAGGTAACGCTCTTATCCAAATATTTTTTTACCCAGTCATAGTCCTTGTCGTGGTTTCCTGCATTTACAACCAAGAGGAATTTCTTTTGATTATAGCGGTAAACAAGGAAGTCATCGACAATTCCGCCCTTTTCGTTGCACATAAGAGTATAGCGGACATCTCCGTCAGCCATTCCCCTAATGTCGTTCGTAATAAGAGCATTTACGGCAGCTTCGGCATTGTCGCCTTCAATATAAAACTCGCCCATGTGCGAAACATCGAAAAGTCCTACATTATTGCGAACTGCAAGATGCTCCTTTAAGATACCGGCGAATTGAATAGGCATTTCATATCCGCCGAACTCAACAAACTTGCCGCCTTTGGCGAGCAAAGTTTCATAATAAGGTGTTCTTTTCATCTCATCCTCCAATTTTATTAATTTATAATTGATAATTAACCATTATCAATTACCGATTATATTGTATACCAGATATTCAATAAAAGCAATAGGAAAATATATAAAAAAATATTGTTTTGATTAAAAACGGCAAAGCTAAAATAAGCCTTGCCGTTAGGTTATTTCTAAAAATCTATTATGATTATTTTTTATAAATCATGTGTGTAGCCGACTTTTCGACATCTTCTACGGCCTCATAGAATGCTTCGACTACCGTCGGATGAGGATACATGGATTTTAAGATATTTTCCCTCTTCGCCTTGTTTGTTACAAGAGTTCCGATAGCTCCTATCATATCTGTAGCCGAATCGCACATCATCTGACAGCCTACAAGCCTGTCTTCTTGATCAAAGAGAACCTTAATAAAGCCCACATCCAAGCCGGAAAGCACCGATTTTCCGTTTGAACCCATGGGAACCTTACCGATTTTTACAGTTATACCTTTGGCTTCCGCCTCTTTTTCCGAAAGACCTACACCTGCAATCTCAGGTGTGGAGTATACACAGGAAGGAATAACATCTTGCTTTTCATGTTTGGTATTGTTTACAATATTTTCTACAACCAGATGGCCCTGATTTTCGGCATTGTGGGCAAGCATTACGTTTCCTTTTACAGCGTCTCCAATAGCATAGATACCGTCAACATTTGTCTTCATGCAGGCATCTGTGATTATACCTCTCTTATCATGCTCAATTCCGGCAGCCTCAAGGCCGATGTCTTTTATTTCGGCAATTCGGCCGATACATACGATTACGGCATCAGCTGTAATATGTTCTTCTTTTTCTTTAAGCGTGAAAGTACAGCCGGTTTTCTCGATTTTGGTTACCATGGCACCGTTTATTATCTTTACACCCTTCTTTTTTTAGAACAAGGGCTTGCTGCATGGCTATATCCCTGTCAAAGGGAGGAAGGATTGTTTTTTCAAGTTCGACTATGGTAACTTCTTTTCCTAAATTGGCGTACATTGTAGCAAACTCAATACCGATAACGCCGCCGCCGATTATGATGACACTCTTAAAATCGACAGGCTCTTTTCCCAAAATATCGTCAGAGGTCATAGCAGTTTCGATTCCGGCTATGGGAGGAGCAAATACGGAAGATCCTGTTGCGATTATAAGGTTTTTAAACTCAAGTTCTTTTCCGTCTACATTTACTGAAGATTTTGAAGTGATTTTGCCTTCTGCATTAAAAAAATCAACCCCTGCATTTTCAATTATTTTTTCAATTCCGCCTACAAGTTTATCGATAACGGCATTTTTTTTCTCGTAGATGGAGTTTATGTCGTATTTTAAGTTTTCACCTGAAAGACCCAGGTCGTTTTCGGCAAAGCTTCCAAAAACTTCGGCTGTATGAAGAAGGTATTTTGTAGGAATACAGCCCTTATTTAGACAGGTTCCTCCGAGCCTTTTTTTTTCGATAAGAGCGGTTTTTAACCCTGCCCTTCCTGCTTTTATGGCAGCAACATAACCGCCCGGGCCTCCGCCCAAAACAATTAAATCATACATACTAATCTCCCTAAAACAGCTTAAAAATTTTTAAGCATTATAGTTGTTATCTTGTAAAGTATACACGATGACCTTAATAAAAGCAAGGGGAAAGAAATTTATATTAAAACACAATCTTCACGTCTTCTTTATAATTTTGCAAAGTTCCATTTAGACTTGCTGTCCAACCGTCGATAAAAACTTTTCCTGAGCCTTTTAATGCATTTTTAATGGCGGCGGAATAATCCTCTTTGCTTATTTTTTCACTGTTGGTTATGTAATAGTGATTGCCGATTTTATAAATACAATCTTTTATCACTTCTTCAGGAACTTGAGTCGGCTCATCTAAACCTACAGTAAAGATTATATTGTAAATACGGCTTAATGTGTCATTGTCATTAAAAAGAATTGAAATCTGACCTGTTTCGTCTACGTCCAATTTTGGGGCATCGACACTGTCAAAGACCTTAAAGCCAAGATCTAAACTTTTATTTTTGTTATAGCTTACACTACTCTCTGCTACCATATCAAAATCTATTTCACCTCCTTTTTTCTTATTTTTTTCTTCTATTTCCTCGGATATTTTTTCACCTGCCCGTTTTAAGCGTTCTATTGTAATACTGGAAATTACGGGCGGCAGGTTGTTATCAAGGCAAAACTGGTAAGCGGGTTTATTTTCCTTGATAGGCTCGTCTATTTGGCAAAGAATAAACTTGCGGTTTCCTCCGTCTTCTGCATTGAGCTGCATAACAGCGTGTCCTGTAGTGCCGGAACCAGCGAAAAAGTCGAGTACAGTATATTCAGAATCTTCGAATAATGAGATTAATAATTTTAAATATCCGACATTTTTAGGGGCATCAAAATATAGTTCATCAGTTGCAAAAAGTTTTTTTAAAATTGTTCCCGCACCTGTTGTTGTTAGTTCTAAACTATAATTAAGCCTCTTGCCATTTATTATTGCGTCATAGCGTTTATTGATTAATTGACTTTTTATTCTTATTGTATCATTAAAATTCTTTTCAAAGATTTTTTTCTCTGTAAACTCTAATGCACCCTTAGCAAATAGACTTTCAAATTTTGTCACTGTATATGTATTTTCTACTAATTGTTTTCCATTGAATGAGTGATATTTTGTAAAACCTTCATTGATTAATTTTGAATTTACTTGACCAAACGACTCTTTTAATATTTTTAGGAGCTTATCTTTTTTACGGTAATACACTGAATAGTTTTTATCAGAAGCTTCATCTAAAACAATCTTATTAAAGCTATTTTCCCCAACTAAAACTCTTTTACCACTATTGTGAACAAAATTTCCATCCTCATCCTCGACCATATCGTCTGCATTTTTAGGAATATTATCTATAAAGTAAGCATTTGATTTGCTTTTTGCATAAATATGAAGGTATTCTGAACTAACAGAAATAAAGTCAGAATTTTTTCTTCCTTTCGGATTATTTTCTACAGATATAGTTCCAACAAAATTCTCCTCCCCAAATACATCATCACAAAGCAGTTTTAGGTTTGCTTGTTCATTATCGTCAATGCTTATAAAAATAACACCGTCATTACTTAATAAATCTCTTGCCAAAAGTAAACGGGGATACATAAAGCTCAGCCAGCCGTTATGGCTCTTTTTAGTTTTAAAACTAAAATCCATACGGGCAAAGTCATCTTCGCTTAAATTTACCAATCCCAATACTTCAGCCTCTTCTTTGTCGAATTTATCGGGATATACAAATTCATCATTTGCGGTATTGTAAGGCGGATCTATATAAATACATTTTATCTTACCTGTGTAATGGTTTTTAAGTATCTTTAAGCTATCCAGATTATCGCCCTTAAGCACTAAGTTCTGGGTTGTATCAAGATTTTTACTTAATTGTGTATTGAGCTTTAATTCTTTTGTGGTCTTCTGTGCATATTTTCCACGTGCAAAATTTCTGCCTACAAAGTTTAATCCGTAACCGTTTACCTTTTCGTCGATCGGCAAACCTGCAATAGCCTTTAGTTCGTTAAGGTCTATTTCATTGTCTTTTATAATACTCGGATAATTTTCTTTTAGAAAACGCAATAATTTGTTCTCATTATTGTCGGTTGCAACAACCGTAAATCCTTCTTGTATAAATTCTTCTTTATTCATTTTTTATCCTCCGTTATAAGTGCCGCTAATTGCGTTGTGCCGATTCGTTCTTTAAATGAGATTTTGATGTTTTTATCTTTATGGCATTCGTTTAAAACTTCAAAATACTTTTTGGCAAAATCTATTTTAGTTTTTTCATCTGCAGGTATCTCTGTAGATGTTTTATACCCTTTTGCTTCTACAATAAGAAAAACCTTTTTCCCTTCCGTACTTTTGATTGCATAGCAAAAATCGGGGTTATAGTCGCCCAAAGGCGTTTTGATTTTTAAACGCGGCAGTTTGCCGAATATTTCAATCTTTTCGATATCGGGATCTTGCTCTACAATTTCCAATTCAAAATCACTATCATATTCTATTACTTCCTCAAATACCCATTTCGTTTTTAAAGAAAAATCGCTTGTAATATCTTTTTGAAATTTTCCGGTACTTCCCGTATCCAAATAAGTTTTTTCCTCTTCGATTTTAAATACATTCGGCAAGCCTACCCCGTCAATACCATCGTATGTGATATTTGCTTTAAGCATTGCGATTAAATTCTTTTTGATTGTTTCGGAAATTTCTCTGACTGCTTGTTCCGGATTATTTGTGAGCATTTTGCTCTTGAAATCATCACTTAAAACATTGAACACTTTTACAACAAATGAAATTGGTGTTTTTGTAACGGTTGATAAAGTACGAACTAATTCCAAATAATCGACCTTACTTTTGTACGAAACCGTATCGATAAGTGTTTCTGTAATTGCACCTTGTCCTCCAAGATTATTTACATCAAGCTCTGCCCTTGTTGTCTGAAGTAGTATTTGTTCTATATTGAGCTCTTCAATTTGTGTTTTAATATTTTGTATCAGTTGTTTCTCTTGGTCGTCGGTCAAATCTTCCAAAACATAAAAAGCGTTTTTATTGATAGCGTTCCATAGGTTTTTAAATTCTTCCAAATGCGTTGCTTTAATAAATACTTTCTTTTTATCTTTTTTATTTTCTGCTTTCTGAACATAATTGACAGTATCTGTTGCGAATAAGTCCTTAAGAGCTTTTTCTTGTTTTTCGGGTAAATTTTGTGCCTTCAGAATTGCAAAAAAATCAGGGGATTTTGCATAAACTCTTTGTCCGTCAACAATTGCTTTGCGGACAATCATTCTCTTATCTTTTAAAACATCATCAACCAAATAAACTACAGTATAATCATCAAATTCTGATTTTTCTTTGAGAGTCTTAATGAGTTCTTGCTCCGTAAATGTTTCGGAGACAAGGAATGAATTACTCAAAATTTCATTTTGTATAGCCTCAACAAAGCCACTTTCTTTATTTGAAACGACCACATCAAGGTTATTGATTTTCCAAAAAGCCTCTTGGTCATCATGCAACTTTTTAAGCGTATATCGCTGTAAATCTTGATTGACACAAATGCGTAAGCCCCGCCCAATCTGCTGCAATTTTGATATTTCGCTTCCTTGATTGGAAAGTTTACAAATGGTAAAAACATTGGGGTTATCCCAGCCTTCTTGTAAAGTCCAAATCGAAAAAATAAAGCGGGTAGAACTTTCAAAAGAAAGCAGCTTCTTTTTATCCTTCAGTATCTCGTCAACTCCTGCTTGTACTTTTTCATCGGCTTTTCCTTTATCTCCTGAAAAATACCCTTTATGAACTTTCAAATTACCGTCATTGTCAAAATCATTTTGCAAATATTTATAATACTCGCTTGATTTGTCTATATTTTTTATAATCCTTACACGCTCTTTTTGGTATTCTTCTTCAAAAAAGTTTTTGATTTTTGGATTTTCACCTCGGAATAAACCGATATTACTTTCCATAAAAAAAAGTGTGAGAGCTTTTATCCCCTGATCAAATAAAATCTTTTCTTTTTCAAAATGAATCTTGATTGTCTGGCGTATCATGGCTCTAAGGGATTCATCAGACAAAGAGTAATCAACTTTTTCAATACTGTCATCCGACAAGACCAATTGGTCTTTGAGAATTTTTTTTATGCTTTTACCGTTAAAAATTGCACCGTTGCCCAGTTCACGCCGTATAACAAGCCCATTAGTTAAAGTGCTGACAATAGCCTTTTTATTCTCAATACCAATAAGAGTGTCTGTATTCTCAACTACATCTTGAGTATACACCACAATTTTCTTAACCAAATTTTGTCGAAACGAAGAAATGCTGTCTAATATGTATGCGACATTTGATAGGGGTAAGCTATCTTTATCCTTGGGAAATGTGGCACCAAAACGCAAATAATAGTTGTCAAACCCGTCAAAATAAGTTTTAAAAGCATCCCCTTCAAACCGATGCGGTTCATCCATTATTACAACCGGATTTAAGCGTTTTAAGCATTCCAAATAAGACATTGGAGGTTTATCGGTATTAAAAAACAGTTCGGGTTGATTCATCTCCCTTTCTAACGGTCGGTTTAAAATATTGTCTTTACTGTTAAAAGAACTTGGTGTCATCACCAAAACCGATAAATGTGCAGTACCGATAAACTGTTTCACCGCTGAAATATTTCCACTTTCGTAAACAAAGCTTTCAATTTCTTTTTCTTGTTCGTTGGCATAAAAACTTTTGAAGTAATCTTTTGTGTCGTTTAAGTTGGTTTTTGTTCCTTCACGGATAGGCACACTAGGAACAAGAATAATAAATTTTTTGTATCCATAATGACGGTTCAGCTCAAAAATCGTTTTGATAAAAGTAAAGGTTTTTCCCGTTCCCGTTTCCATCATTATATCTATGTTTTTAGTGTCTTGCACCGGAAAATTATATTTGTGTTTATTTTTGTGTTCCGTAAGCACTTCAACAAAGTTTTTCTTCCAGCGTAAAGCTTCAAAAATACTAACAATATTATTTACACAAGCTTCTTGATAATCTTGTATTTCATATTGAAACTGCTTATTTTGTGAATTTGCCATATCCTCTCCATTCAAGCTAATGACGAGTAATTCTATAGAAAGAAAAAAACTATTTTAAAAGAAAAGCCAACTCTCGGACTTGAACCGAGTACCTGCACGTTACGAGGGTGCTGCTCTGCCGGGTGAGCTAAGTTGGCATGTTGATTTTTGATAAAGAAACTTTACCAAAAATCAACAAAAAAGTCAATAGGAAGAATTTTTAGCTTAAGCCTTGTTTATTACGTCCAAAACAGTGCCGTCGCGGTAGGTGCTTATTCCTACAACCTCAGCAGAGCGGGGCTTAACTTGAGGCTTGCCTGTAAAGGATTCTGAAATTTCCTTTAATTCTTCGATAGTTTTAATTTCAAGGTTTGTTTCAGCCTTTAATTTTTTAATTAAATCTGCATGGCGCGGATTAATTGCAATACCTCTATCCGTAACAAAAACATCTATTGTTTCGCCGGGCGTGGTTACCGTGCGGACCTTGTCTACAAGACAAGAAATTCGGGCATTAAAGAGCTTTGAAACTATTATCGAAAGCTTAGCTCCGGCTGCAGTATCGGCGTGTCCTCCCGAACCTCCCAATATTATGCCGTCAGAACCTGTGGTTACGTTTACGTTATAGTCCAAGTCTATTTCGCTTGCACCGAGGATAACGACATCGAGCTTTCCTGCAACATGATCGGGATTATTGGGGTTTGCATAAAGATCGGCCGAAATCTTGTGATGATTTGCATTTTTTTCGGTAGAATCTACGGCTGAAAGATCGAAGCACTGAACATCATAAAGATCTTCAAAAAGCCCTTCTTCAAGCATCTTTACAAAATAGCCTGTAATTCCGCCGCAGCCGAAACTTCCCTTTATATTTTTTTCTTTCATTGCCCGGTGCATTTCATCTGCAACTGCAAGAGAAATACCGCCTGCCCCTGTCTGCATACTGAATCCGTTTTTAAAAAGCCCCGAATGTTCAATCAAGGTGCGGCAGTCGCGGGCTATCTTCAAGCCGATAGGATCCTTTGTAATCTGAGTTGTTCCGCTTACGATGCCTGCAGGGTCTCCTATTTTATCTACCTCAACAACCATGTCTACAAAGCGGCCTTCAATGTCGGGTCTTTTAACCTTTGAAACCCTTGTATCGGTAACGGCTATAGTCTTTTTTGCCATCTGAGCATCGGCTGCGGCATAACCTAGGGAGCCGCAAAACGACTTTCCTTCAGAGCCCGAAATATTTCCTTGATCGTCTACACAAGGAGATGCCAAAAAGGCAGCATCTATCGTAACCTCTTTTTCCAGAATCATTCTGGGGCGGCCGCCGTGGGTGGTCATAATTACGGGCTTTTTACACTTCCCGTAACTTACAGCCTTGGCAACGGGGCCTGACATATAAGAGGTCATAAGCTGAGTAACCGTTCCGTCTTCCATAAGTTCAACCAAAATTTCATGGCAGGGAAAAATTGAAGAAGCCATTACGGTTAAATCTTTGATTCCTCTTTTTTGGATTTCCCTCATTACCATGTCAAGAACATAGTCACCGTTTCTAAGGTGATGATGAAAACTTATAGTCATGCCGTCATGGATGTTAAGCTCATCAAGGGCGGAGGATAAGGTCTTCCCGAATACGGGCTTTACGTTTTTTGTAAGCTCGTATTTTGCATTTTTTTTATTTACAAAGGCTCCCTTAAAAGGATTATCCAAGCCTTCTCTTCCAAGTATGTTATTCATATCTTTTTCCTCAAATTTATTTTATCAAGCCCCAGTTTTTGGCAGAATCATAAAGAGCCTGAGCCCTCTTGATAACCGGTAAGTCAACCATTTTTCCCTTAAAGCTGAATACGCCTAAGCCCTTTTGTTTGGCTTCTTCTGCTGCCTGTAAAATAGCTTGGGCTCTTTCAATTTCGGCAGCGGAAGGAGAAAATATTTTATGAATATCTTCGACCTGACGGGGATTTATAACCAAGCGGCCCGAAAAGCCTATGCTCTTACTAAAGGCCGTATCGAGCCTTAAGCCCTCAAAGTCTTCTACATCGGTAAAGGGGGTGTCGAGGGAGTCCAAGCCGTAGGCATGGGCGGCAGTCGTCAAACTAAAGCGGGCATATTCCAGTTCTTTTGAAAGACGGGTACGCTGAATTCCCATATCTACGGAGTAGTCTTCTCCGCCTAAAAGAAGGCCTTGAATTAGCGGGGATGCCTTGGCTATCGAATTTACATCCATAATTCCGCGGGCCGATTCTACAAGCATAAGAAAGCTGAAATCTTTTGTTATCTTATGCTCACTTTTTATCTCGTTTATTTTTTGTTCTACCGAGTGAACTGCATCGACAGAGGCTTTCGGAATTACGATTCCGTCGGGAAGAACGGGAATAATAGCTTCCAGGTCTTTTTCCCAATAGGGAGAATCGATAGGGTTTATTCTGACAGTGATTTCGGAATGGGTAAAATTTAAAAAGGAAAGAGCATTCCGCACCAAGGTTCTGGCCGAATCTTTTTCATCCAATGAAACGGCATCTTCCAAATCGTAAATTATGGAGTCGGCACCCAAAATATCGGCCGACACCAACATTCCCGGATTATTGCCGGGCATAAAGAGCATACTTCTTCTATTTTTCATTTGCGCGCCTCAATGCTGTTTCTACACGGGCCTTGATTGTGCAATCTAAGGCGCCCTTGTCTTCTATAAAGAGTTTGGCATTTTTTACTTCAAACTCATCCAATACTTCCTGCACAGTTTTTTTGATTTGTGCACCGAATTCGTTTAAAACCGAGCTTTTTAAATCAAGTTCAAGTTTTTCGGAAGGAACAATACGGACAAGGCAATCATTTGATTGGAGTGTTCCGCAAACCGCTTCTCGTTTTATTTGCATAGATACCCCTTAAAAATTTGATATGGAAAGTATTATATCAATATCAAAGGAATAAGTCAATCTTGGGGAAGGGCGGGCTTTGGATTTAACCGCGGAGATCGCAAAGAGCGCAAAGGAATTTTAAGGAGTCTTTGTAAGAGCTTCCTCAATTTTCCTTTGCACTCCTTATCTTTTTACATTTAAAATATGTACTTCGTACTTTACTCTACTTCCAGTCAAATCCTGTTCCGTTAGTATACATTAACTCCCGTGAAAATGTTGCATTGGTATCTTTAGGTGTAACGGTCCAATTAGTTGAAGCTGTATTGATGTCAAAACTCAAAACCTTGTTTTTATTTTCAATTTGATTAGGTGTCTTCTTTACATAATAACCGTCGGAGGCGATTAATAGTTTACTTGGAACCGTACCTATGAACCTGTATGGGGCGTAGCCGTCGGTTTGAGATGATGATGACCAAAGAGATGTTACAACTGTTGAACTTGAAAATGAAGAATCAAGAGCTTCTATCTTAAATAATTCTCCTGATGTAGACACCTTAGAAGTTGTTCCTTCTTTTAGTTTACCTGTTTTTTTAGTTTTTATGCCGTATAAAACCCCGCCTTTTATTTGTAAATCACAAATGTCTTCTAAAGTATAGTTATCGGCATCAATTTGCGGTACAATATTATTTGCTAAAGTTTCTCCATCTGCACTATTTGTATGTTTATATTTTTTTATATTAACACTATAATTATCGGGATAATTGATATCACTTCCAGCAATATTTTTTACTGCTGCAAATATACCGTTCTCATTTACAGCTAATGCAGTACAAAAAGATTTTGAACCTCCGGCGTCTTTAATTTTCTGTTCAAAAGAAGGATCTTTTAAAGCCGCGGCGAAATTAGTATTCCATTTCAATCTTAGCAAAAAGGTATTATTATTAGCTTTGTAAGTGTAATACAAATAATTATTCGTATCCGATATTATCGCTATAGCATCCGGTTCAATATTCAGCCCCTGATTACCTTTAAAGTATAAATTGGCTTCCTTGTCGTAAACATAATTACTAGTACTGCTGTCCCATAAATATTGTTTAACAACATACTTGTGTGTAGGAGAACCTTCAATTTTCCAAACAGCATATAAATTACCAAGATTATCATACGAAAAAATATCTGTAGGTATCTGTTTATACGATGACAGGGAGCTTGAACCCTTTCCTTTAATAAAAGCTTCAAGCAAATTATCATAATTACCCTCATCATTCTTGTAATTAACCTGATAATAAACCATACCCAAATTCGGATTACTATTCTTTTCCCACAATAAGACCTTGCCTGTAATAGGGGACGGCGGAGGGCTGACAAGCGATTTGTGTTCTTCAAACCATTTGTTTTCTGTTGCGGAATACGAAAGGGTTTTGGTTGAGGTGTTAAACGAAAATATGCGGTTTACGTTTTTATCTATTTTTACATTATTGCTTTCTTTTTTTAATGTACAGCCGTCATCGGCAATATAGATGTTTTGCTCATCATAGCCGATAAAGGATACTGCACCGTAAAAGTTATCTTGAGATGTTGTTATTACTGAATCATTTAGGTTATAGGTTATTTCTTTGTCAAACCCATAGTCTTTTGGATTATCTTTTAGTCCATTACTATCATAATTGTATTCAAGCATACCTCCTAAGGAGTAATAGGGAGAAACTGATGAGGTTCCGGGTATAGTTTTTGCTTCAAATAAAATATAGATACTATTGTTTTTTATAAGGATATTTATAAAATTTACCTTTATGGGATTAATAATTGGAGGAGAAGAGTTAATTTTTATTTGTTGTTTTAAAATGGAAATAGGGCTGCCGACTGGTATAAGTGTAAGCCCACGCCCGCCTTCCGTTATAGTAAACATCTTTAAATTATTATTAGGAGCAGCAGGAGTTAAATCTAATACAAATAAGTTATTATTATAAACGGCAATAAGCCCCTCAGGGATGGCGGCTCCTCCGGACTGTGTTTCAATTGTAGAACCGTCATCCTTTATAAGATAGAGCTTTGAATTTGATGCAGCATAAACCTTTCCGGTTATGGGATCGGAGGCGAGTTTTACACTTGAGACAGAGGCAATTTTGGTTAAAATATCTGAAGAAGATGCAAAGTTATTAAGTGTTCCATCGCTTTCGTAGCGGTTTAGCTTCCAATCGTTGTCTTTTTTATAAGCAATGTATAAGCGGCCTCGGCTGTCTCTTGTAAAGACAGGCAGATCAGCTGAACTGATTTCAATTGTTCTTCCGGCTATGTTAAATTCATACTCATTTGATTCATCATCATTTACAGAAAAACTCAACGTTGCCAAGGCTGAAGCATTTTTATTTAAAAGAAGCTGTATATCGTTATTGCCTTCCTTTACGGTGTGCTTTGCATTAGCCGACCACAATGCAGAGGGCCCGTTTAATTTTATATTTATTTCCAGCCTTGCACCTATAGGAAAATTAGCTTGAAAAAACTTAGGCTCCGAAGCAAGGATTTTTTTGTAAAGGGATCGAGTGCCGCCCATTGCAATTTCTATTTCAAGTTCAGAATCTGCAATATTTGGAAGCCCTGTGGAAGAATTGATCGAGCGGGCATTTCCGCCTTCTAAATCTATCGTAACGGTTCCGTATTCATCTTGAAAAAACAAAGAACATGAACTAAAAATCAAAGCAAAAAACAAGACCGGTAATAATATCTTTTTCATAAAAACCTCTAAGACTGATATTTTTTTATCTATAAAAACAACCTTTATCATAATAGCACAAAAATATAAAAAAAACAATAGAGCTTGCATTTAATGGCTCTTACATAGTATAATCCCTCTCTAACGGAGGTCTTAATTTATGAAAGATACAATCTATGTTTTGGATGCCTACGCTCTTATTTACCGCTCTTATTTTGCCTTTATTTCAAGACCTCTTACAAACAGTAAGGGCGAAAACGTTTCGGCTGTCTTCGGCTTTTTTAAAAGCCTTCATTCCATATTTACCGAATATAATCCTAAACTCTTTGTTACGGCTCTGGATTCCCTTACTCCCACATTTAGGCACGAGATGTACAAAGAATACAAGGCCACAAGGGATAAAACGCCGGATGACCTCCATGCTCAAATCGACAAAATAGAAGAAATTTTAAAAATCTTTAAACTGCCCGCAGTCCGCTGTAACGGCTTTGAGGCAGATGACGTAATCGCTTCAATAGCGGCCCTCGCAGAAAAGGAAGGGCGTGAATGTGTGATTATTTCGGGCGATAAGGACTTAATGCAGCTGGTTTCAAAAACCACAACCATGTTAAAGCCGGGAAAGATTAAGGCATGGGAAGGCTTAGGAGCCGAAAATGTAAAAGAAGAATGGGGAGTTTATCCTGCCGGAATGTTGGACCTGCTCTCCCTCATAGGCGACACGGCCGACAATGTTCCGGGAGTAAAGGGGGTAGGCCCGAAAACGGCCGTTAAGCTCCTTGAAGACTATAAGACCCTCGACGGCATTTATGCAAATACAGAAAACTTAAAAGGAGCCTTAAAAACAAAGATAGAAACAGGAAAGGAAGCGGCTTATTTTTCTAAAGAGCTCATAAAACTCCGCTTCGATGTTCCTATCGAAAAAGATTTAAACACCTACTCTACTTCCCAAATGGACTATGAAGCAGCCGCCCGTCTTTTTATAAACGAAGAGCTTCCCAATATTGCAAAGCTCTATTCCGAAAAAATTATTACCGAAAAAACTACTATCGAAAAAGCACCTCTCGAGATGCTTCCGCAAGAATTAGGGGCAGGTGAAGAAATCTCCCTGCCTCAAAACAAGGGCGATTACAAACTTGTGGACGAGGCGGATGAGCTTTTTAAAATAGTAGACGAGGCCGTAAAACAAGGCCTTGCATCATACGACTGCGAAACCACGAGCGAAGATCCTCTAAACGCCGAAATATCCGGCTTCTCCCTTGCTCTAAAAGAAGGAGAGGCCTACTACTTTCCATTGAAGGCCCCTATCCCTGAACTTGGGGAGGAGGCTCCCAAGCTCATAGCCTTTAAGGATGCCCAAAAGGCCGTATCAAAGCTATTTGAGTCAAAGATGACCCTCATAATGCATAACGGCAAATTCGACATTCAGGCAGCCCTTTCGTCAAAACTTGCAAAGGGTATTTCGGCAAATCTTTTTGACACAATGATAGCCGCATGGCTTTTAGATCCTGCCCGCTCTTCTTACGGAATGGATAAGCTTGCCGAAAGCGTTTTGGGTTTAAGAACAATAAGGTTTAAGGACATTGTAAGGGCCGGGCAAAACTTTTCGGATGTTCCGCTAAAGGAAGCCTGTCCCTATGCTGCCGAAGATGCAGACATAACACTTAAGTTTTATAATAAATTTTTACCCCTCTTAAAAAAGAATAATTTGGAAAAGCTCTTTTTTGACCTTGAAATGCCCATTACAAAACTTTTAACCGAGATGGAAATAAAGGGCATCTTTTTAAAGGGAGAAGAACTTGACGCTTATTCAAAAGAATTAGGAAAAGAACTTGAAGAATGCGAAAAGGATATTTATAAACTCGTAGGCCATGAGTTCAATATAGCATCGCCCAAACAGCTTCAAGAAGTATTATTTGAAGAAAGAAAACTGACCCCGGGCAAAAAAACTAAGACGGGCTACTCTACCGATACCTCGGTACTTGAAAATCTTGCCTCAGAAGACCCAGTGCCTGCAAAAATCTTGGATTACAGGGCTCTTGCAAAATTAAAATCCACATATACCGATACCCTTCCCAAGATGACGGACAAAAACGGAAGAATCCATACAAGTTTTATTCAAACAGGAACCGCCACAGGCCGTCTTTCAAGCCGTGACCCAAACTTACAAAACATTCCCATACGCGGAAACGAGGGGCGGAGGATAAGGGAGGCCTTTCAGGCAGAAAAGGGGCGGATTCTTATCTCTGCCGACTACTCTCAGATTGAGCTTGTAATCCTTGCCCATCTTTCAAAGGATCACAACCTTGTAGAAGCCTTTAATAAGGGCATAGACGTTCACGCCAAAACTGCAAGTTTAATCTTCGCAGTAGACATAAATGATGTAACACAGGATATGAGGCGCATCGCAAAGACCATAAACTTCGGGGTAATGTACGGCATGAGCGCCTTCCGCCTTGCCTCCTCTTTGAGAATTCCCCGCAAAAGAGCTGACGAGTTTATAAAGGCTTATTTTGCCACCTATTCGGGAGTGTCGGGCTTTATGGCCCAAGTCTGCCAAGAGGCCGAAAAAAGAGGCTATGTTGAAACAATTATGGGAAGAAGGCGTTATCTTCCGGCTATAAACAGCAAAAACAAGATAGAAAAGGCAGGGGCTGAACGCATTGCAGTAAACACCCCCCTTCAAGGCTCGGCCGCCGACATAGTAAAACTTGCCATGCTTGAAGTCGATAAGGCCTTAAAAAAGCAAAAACTTGATGCGGCCATACTCTTACAGGTTCACGATGAGCTTATAATAGAGACGTCCGAAAGTGAAAGAGAAAAAGTCATGGCCCTCGTAAAAGAAAAAATGGAGGGCGTAATCAAACTTTCAGTGCCCTTAAGGGTAAGCATAGAATCGGGAATGAGCTGGGGAGAATTCCACTAATGGACAATTCTCAACCGATTTTGATAGGGCTTTCAGGCCCCTCTTGCTCAGGGAAAAACACGGCAAGCTCCATCTTAGAGGAGTACGGCTTTTATTGTATTGATGCTGATGCCGTTTCACGAAGGGTCTTTGTAGAGTATGAAAACGAAATTTTTAATCTCTTTCAGGCCGAAGCCGAAAAGCTGGGAATAGATTTAAAAAAAGAAAAAGGAATCGATAAAAAAGCCTTTGCCCTCTTTATCTTTTCGGATGAAGCGCTCTTAAAAAAACACGAAGACTTTATTCTTCCCATAATAGAAGAAAAAATATGGGAAGAAATTAAAAAAGCTTTTGCAGAAAAGCCTGAGCGGCCCATTCTTTTAAACGCCCCTACCCTTCACAAGACAAGCCTTATAAAAAAGTGTTCTTTTATCCTTTATATAGATGCCCCCTTTATTTTGCGTCTTATAAGGGCAAAAAAAAGAGACAGGCTTCCTTTTAAAAATATTCGGCTAAGATTTTCAAAACAAAAGGAATTCTTTTCTCAATACTTATTTTTAAATGCCGATACTGTAGTAGTAAAGAACTCTTGGTCTCCTGCAAAGCTAAAAGATAAGCTCTTACAGGAAGTCAAAAAAAGAGGCTTTTGAGGTTAATTTTTATGGAACAGAAAAAAATTTTATGGATAGTATTGTTTATTTCGTTGTTTGCTCTAATTATCTTCGGAGTAGGTTTATACCTCTATGCTCCATTCCGTAATAAAAGCACAATGACTGCCGTAGAGATATCCGATTTAGGCAGAATCGAAGCCGATAAACCGGAAACGAATGTTGATCCTCTTGAATGGACACGAAATCCCGAATCTATTCCTCCGCTTGAGCCTGATTCTACCACCCTTGTAAATATTGCAAACAATATAACTGTTGTAAACGGTGAAGGCCAAAAAGGAACAACCGAAACCTCAATCAATGTAAGTGATCTTACAAACACTCAAAAAGACGAAAAAACGGCAAGTTTACCTGACAATCTTGAATCGAATTTAAATACTAATCAATCAAAAACAAATCAACAAGAAAATAAAAAATCTTCCGAGCCCGAAAAAAAAGAAGATGCGCCAGATACAAAGACTCAAAACACAGGCACAGCTTCCATAAAAGGAATGCCGGCGACTCCGGTTCAAAAAACTAAAGCAGAAAATAAGACAACCAAAAAACCGGAAAAACCTGCCGTCAAAAAAAAGCCCGGCTCAAAAAACGGTTTCGACCATATATTGGGTTCAAACAGCTTCTTTGACAAGCCGGTTAAATGCCGAAGCCGCAAGGGATAAACTGACTGCAAAACACATGAAGGCAGAAATTTTTACCAAAGAAACGGCAACAGGTCTTACGCACAGGGTAAGAGTCGGACCTTTTAAAAATAAAACCGAGGCTGAATATTGGCTTAAAAAAATAAAAGAAATTAAAGGCTTTGAAGGAAGCTATGTAACCCAAGACCGAAAAAAAAGCTGATTATGTCTACAAAGGTATGTCTTGTTTTAACGGAAAAAACAATCGAAAAAAATCTTTCCGCCTTAGAAAAATATAAAAAACTTATTGATATTGCAGAGTTGCGAGTTGATTATCTAAATCAAAGTGAAATTCTATATTTAAGAAATTTTCCCGAGCGTGCAGGAATACCATGCATTTTAACTGTTAGGAGAAAATCTGACGGCGGCAATTTTATGGGCGGCGAAGGAGCAAGGATGACAATCTTTGCACGAGGACTTGCCTTTGCAAGTACTAACCCGATAAAAAATTTTTCTTATATAGATTTGGAAAGCGATTTTGATTCATCCGGAATCGAAGAAGCGGCAAGAGCCTTTGATATTAAAATAATTAGAAGTCTACATGCTAAATCTCCTGTAAAAAACATAGTAAAAACATTGGAAGGCTTACGACGCTTCGAAACAGACATTCCTAAATTTGCCTTCAGAGCAAATTCTTTAAACGATGTTTCAGAACTTTTTAAAGCATCAAAGCTGATAGAAAATCAGGAATATATCGTATCGGTTATGGGACCATACGGAGTTGCTTCACGGATTCTATCCAAGAAATTAAATTCACAAATCGTATATACATTTACTCATGAATATATTAAAAAAAATAAACTTGAACAAGAACTTATAGATCCGGAAAAATTGGAAGATTTATACGGATTTTCAAAAATAGATAATGCAACAACTATTTACGGAGTGATAGGTAAGGATGTAAACACAAGTTTAAGTCCAAAGATTCATAACACAGGCTTTAAAAGAAAAAATCTTAATTCGGTTTACCTTCCTATATCGGCAGTATCTCCAAAGGATGCCTTGGACTTTGCAAATCTTCTTAACATAAAAGGTCTTTCGGTTACAGCCCCTTTTAAGGGTGAAATAATACCGCTCGTCAATTCAATATCAGAGGCCTCTAAATTTATCGGAGCCGTAAATACCCTTGTAAACGAAAACAAAAAATGGTTCGGATACAATACTGATGTTGACGGATTTGAACAGGCCCTGATAGAATTTTTAAATGAAAAAGATTTACGCAGATATAAGGTTGCTATTATAGGGGCAGGAGGAGCTGCCCGGGCTGTTGCTCAAGTGGTTAAAGCTCTGCATGGAAAGGCCTGTATTTTTAACCGCACTGCGGAGAAGGCTCAAAATATTGCAGAAAAATATAATTTTAAATGGGCTCTTTTGGATCCAATAAATATAAAGCAGCTGTATAATTTTTCGGAATTGATCATTCAAACAACAAATGCAGGCATGGAACCGAACTTAGATGTAGATCCGCTTAGCTTTTATACCTTTACTGGAAAAGAAAAGGTATTTGAGCTGATCTATAGACCTGAAACAACCAAATTATTAAAAAGAGCAAGAACCGCAGGATGCCGGGTTTGTAATGGATATAAGATGCTGGAATATCAAGCCTATCATCAATTTAAAGCTTTTGCAGGAAAGGAGTATTTATAATGGATACATTACAATTAAAAGAAAGAGTTGCTTATCATGCAGTAGACACTCTTTTTTCGGAAGGTAAAATTTTTGACGGAATGAAAATAGGACTCGGCACAGGCTCTACAGCCATGCCTGCAGTACACCGTATTTCACAATTATTATCATCAGGTAAGTTAAAAAATATCTACTCCGTACCCACAAGTTTTCAAACCTCAATAGAGTGCGAAAAATTAGGCATCCCTATATATTCTCTAAGCTCCCGGCAAATAGGAGGCTCTTTAGATCTTGCCATAGACGGAGCAGACGAAATTGATCCAGATAAAAATCTAATAAAGGGAGGCGGAGCAGCCCTGCTAAAAGAAAAAATCATAGCATATAATTCAAAAGAATTTGTAGTCATTGCCGATGACAGAAAAAAAGTAAAGTCAATGGGAAAAGGATTTGCGCTTCCGATAGAAATAATACCTGAAGCCCGTTTAAGCATTTCAAAAACTCTTGAAGCTCAAGGCTTGACTATTATATTGCGTGAGGGTGTAAAAAAAATGGGGCCGGTAGTTACCGATAACGGAAATTTTATAATCGATGTAAGGTGGCTTGATAATGCGGTTGTAGATCCCAAAGCCTTAGAAGAAAGTTTAAACAAAATAACAGGTGTGGTAGAAAACGGCTTTTTTACCAAAAATACACCTCGAATATTTGTTGTAGACAAAGACGGTAATATAGAAGACTTATAAAATATATAAGTCTTTAAGTCATTGTAATATAAAACTAAGCCGCAAGAAAAAATTTTTGTAATTTTTCTTGCGGCCTTTTTAGTTAAAAATAAGTATTATTTAAAACCCGCCGTAGTTTACCTTATCTTTTTCAGAATTTTTATCGTCTTCGGTTTCATTTTTATTTGCAGGTTCAAAACGTTCAAAGTCTTGTTGCATATTCTCTACAATTTTAACAAGATTCTCTTGCTTTAAAAGCTCAATAAAGTCCTCACACTGAGCCGGAGAAAAGGCTAATCGTAAAGCCGGGCTATTAGCATCATCATTTTCACCTATAGCCTTAGTAGTTGCATTTGCCAAAATAAAATAAGGTCTATTTTCGGATAATAATTGATATTCGGCTCTTAATGTAGGTTCTGCTTCATGAGCTCCTCCTCCGAAAAGCCCCCATGTCATAAATATTTTAGTCTTTCCGAAAAAAGCTTGCTTTTTAGCATTAGCAACACTTAAATTTTGATCATTAAAAGACGATAAATATGTTTCCATTGCCTTAATCAAAATTTCTCTATCTTCTTGATCTAAAAATATTTCAACCTTGTCAATCATCATAAATTGATGATTGATTGATACAATATTTGTACGAGGGAAAAAAATAAATTTAAAATCCGTAGGTTTTATTTCTTCCTTCGTACGTTTAACTGAACCTCCTATAAGAGTTCCTAGTTCCACAGGAGAAAAATCTCCTAAAAAATTAGGATCATTTTTTGGTATAGTTTTACATGAACCCAAAAAAACTAAAAACATAATTATGCTTAAAATACTTAAAACTTTTCTATTCATTCTATATCTCCTTTATTTAAATATAATAATCAAAAATAAAAATTCTGCCTTAGTTACAAGACTTACTGTTTTACTTCAAACATTTGAACCTGTTTATTTAATACGGTAAGAACAAGTACCGTACCTTGAGGAAGGCCGTAAGGAATATCGCACCTTCCCCCCTGATGATCAAAACTTACAAGCTCCGTTCTTTTTCCGTCGGGATATACGGCATCAACTACAACTTTTACGGGATAAGGATATTTAGGTAAAACAGGCGAATAAACACCGTAGATTACCTTTTCTGTCGACTCCGGAAATTGCATACCTAATTCTATTTGAGAATAAGCGTCTACAGATGAATCTTGAGGAATGCTTTGGCTTACAACTAAAGGAGCATCAATAGACGAGTTTGTTTCTGTTTTTATTATAAACAAAATTTTACTTTGAGATATTGCGGAGTAAATGTCTTTAAGTTTAGCCCCATCCATATTTGGAGCAGAAATCTTTTCATTCTCAGGCCCCTTACTTACAATGAATTCTATAAAAACGCCATCCGAAATCTTTGTATCCGGAGCAGGATTTTGCTCCAAAATCGTTCCTGCAGGAATTGAGCTCGATTTGTACATAATAGGTTCTTTTATCGAAATCAACTGTTTACGGCCTGCCGTAAACAAGGATGCAAAATGCTGCTGCACATCGGATAAGGTTTTTCCCACATAGTTTTCTACCCTATCTAAAACTGCTCCGCTGCTTACAATCAAATTGATTCTTTTTCCGGCTTTAACTATAGTTCCGGCAGGAGGGCTTTGTTCCAAAACCTTTCCGGCATCTTCGGGATTATCCGAAAACCTTAACTGAAGGCGGGGATAGAGTTCTTTAACTTGAAGTTTAAGAACCGCATCTTCAAATTTTTCACCTTCAATATTTGGAACTAAAACTTGATCGGCAGTTTTTACCGATATAAAAAACACTATTGTAGAAATTAGAACAAAAAACACAAGCATTACTAAAGAAGTGATGATTATGACTTTTCCGTTACTTTCTATACTGTCTGCAAGATTACCAAGACCCATTGATTACACCATCCATATATTAAAATTTATGTTTCAAAACTGCCTTCCAAAAAATCTGGAGAACCGTTTAAAAAATCTTTCCATGCAAGCTTTTTCTTGGCTTGTTTTTGTAATACCGAAACTGCCAATATTCCGTTTCCTGTTTGAGTTAAAATACCGTGTTTTTTATCGGCACCAAGTATTGTACCAAATTTTTTATCTTTTGTCATTTCGTTTGACTCATCATATACATGAGCTTCAATTATATTTATTTTTTCGTTATTTTTAAAACTAAAGCATCCCGGCCATGGGGTAAAAGCCCTTATCTTTCTTTCTATTTCTTGAGCCGATCTTGACCAATCTATTAGTCCATCCTCTTTTTTAAGCATAGAACAATAAAGAGCTTTTGACTCATCCTGAGGTGCCGCCAGTTTTAATTTATTTTCAAAATCTGAAAGTACTTCCCTCAAAAGAGGACAGCACTTGTTCGAACAATCAGCTAAAAGGCTCTCTGTAGTTTCCGAATTATTTAAAGGAATTTCAACCTGTCCCAAAATATTGCCGCAATCGGTTTTTTGGGCAAGAGTTTGAATAGTAATTCCGGTAAGTTTATCGCCGGCCATAATAGCGGCAGGAACGGGAGCACAGCCCCTCCATCTTGGCAAAAGGGACGGATGAATATTTATTCCGCCCATCGGGAAAAGAGCCATGGTCTTAGGCCCGAAAATTTTACCATAGGCAAAACACACTAAAAGGTCAGGCTTTAAAGCTGCGAGTTCTTTTCTAAAATTATCATCTAGTTTTTGAGGTGTTAAAATAGGAAAATCTTCAGGCAGAATACCTTCTTTTATAAGCTCCTTTACAGCAAGAGCTGCGTCAGAATCCTGCATTTTTTTATTCCGCCCTGCCGGAGCAGGAGGATTAGTCAAAACTCCGCAAAGGTCAAATTCGCGAGCAAGAAGATTTAATGCCGACACAGCACAGGAAGGAGTTCCTGCAAAAAGGATTCTCATCTCAGGCGGATCCTCTTTTTTGAAAAAAGAGCTTTTTTGTGCTCAAACTTTTCGATAGCTTCGGCTTTTTTTTCTTCGCTTAAACGGTCAATAAAAAGAACCCCGTTTAAGTGGTCATTTTCATGCTGAATTACCCTTGCAAGAAGGCCTGAAGCCTCTATGGTTTTTATTTTGCCGTCAATGTTTAAAAACTGAACCTTTACCGAAGACGGGCGCATAACATCATCGTAGACCTTTGGTATACTCAAACAGCCCTCTTCCATCACACACATTTCCTGAGAAGTTTCGATAATTTCGGGATTTATAAAAACATATTTTTGATCATCTATAAATACTATAAAAAGCCGTATGTTTTCTCCTACCTGAGGAGCGGCCAAGCCTATACCGTTTTCTTTTTTGACGGTAACAAACATTTCGTCTATTAAGCTTCTAATATTTTCATCTATTTTTTCAACCGGCTTAGACACCTCTCTCAAAGTTTCTTCACCTAAATGTAATACTTTCATAGAATATAATTATACAAAATAAGAGCTAAGCCGTCAACTATGCAGTAAATACATAAAAATCATATTCGTAATTGCAAATAGTCAATATTCATCGCTTGTGCTATTTTTTCCAGAGTTGCTTTTCGATTCTTTTTGGAGGTTTCCATTTGACTATAAGCAGCTTGGCTTATTCCCATTTTTTCGGCAATTTCAGTTTGTGTAAAGTTTAAGTATTCACGCCATGCCTGAATAGAACTCATATCTTCCAAATGTATTTTTTTTATTACTTCATGCGGGATTGTTTCTTTTTCGTTAAATTCTCTTACCTTATGATTACATAATGCTTGAAAAGCTTTAAAAGGGATAACCGCATACTCAGGTTTTCCGTCTTTTCCCGCTATAAATTGAACATCAATAGGTGTTGTCATCTCTTTTTTTTACCTCCTCGATTGATAGTATATGTATTTTCTCAATGTGATTAAACAGAATCCTATATCTACCGACACGCAACCGATAATCATATTTGTGATTACTTAATGCTTTTACATTTAAAACATAAGGAAAACCGGATAAAGTATCAACAGCTTCAAGAATCTGTTTCTTATCGGTTTTTTGTATTTTATCAAGTTGTTTTGAAGCTTTACGGCTCCATCGAATCGATATCATTGTTTTATTATAAGATAATTATAAGTTTCTGTCAATCATTTTTGTATTCGATTATGTTCTATTTTTCAATCCATACATCAGCTTTTCTCCTTTGTACATAGCTTCAGAGATAAAAATCGGAAGGAGTTTAAAAAATTTTAAAAGGCCTTTTTTTCCTCCCCTTGCCTTCCATGCATAGTCGAGCTTTGTCCAAATGGAAAACAAAAGAGGAATAAAAAACAAAAAAAGCGAAAGCAAAGCGGCCGTCCGAAAGGGTAGAATTTTTTCCAGTGTCTCTTTTAATTGAAGCGAAGTTGTGGTATTAAAAAAAAGGGAGCTTAACTGCATAAGGGCAATGAGTTTTAAAATAAGAAAACCTGAGTCCTTTATGTCGCTTTCCGCTTTTATGAGGAGAGAAAAAATATGAAGGCTTACCAGAAGCAGGCAATAAGGTATGATGGGTTTTAAATCCCTTAATTGATCCAAAAGCGAAAAACCTATAAAACGGGCAAGTAAAATAAAAAAGACCGAATAAACCTGCACATAATTAGGAAAGAAAAAAATGAGGGCTGTAAACCCGAAAAGAAAAAGCAATTTTAAAAGGGGGGACATCCTATGTAAAAAGCTCGTTCCCCTCCTATAAGAAAATAAGGGTCTTATATCCAAATTAGATCCTCCCTCTTTGTGTATGAAAAAAGAGGATGTCTTATGCTCCAGTCTTTTAAGTTTTGATTTAGGCCGTCATCAGGCAGCCCGTCAAAAACTTTTTTTCCGCGATGAAGAACCAAAAACCTGTCGGCAAGGGCATAGCATTTTTCAAGCTCATGACTTAAAAGAAGAATTGTATAATTTTCGGCCTTTAATTCTTTAATAAGAGCATTAACCTGCACTACCCCCTCATAATCCAAATTCGCATAGGGTTCATCAAAGATGATAACGGGAAACTTCATCGCCAAAATTCCTGCAACGCAAAGCCGCCTTTTTTCTCCTCCCGACAAGGAGCGGGAAGAATAATACCTCTTATCTGTTAGGCCTGTTTTTTCTAAAGCCTCCTCCAGCCTTTTGTTTCTTTCCTCTTTCGGAAGTTTTATATTTTTTAACCCGAAGAGAATATCCTCTTCAGGTGTTTCGCCCAAAATCTGCAAGCCGGAATCTTGAAAAACTATGCCGCATCTTTCTTTTACATCAACAAGCCCCGATGAAGGCCTTACAAGTCCTGCAATAATCGACATGAGGAGGGTCTTTCCCGAACCGTTTGCACCCGAAATAAGAAGGAGCTCCCCCTTAAAAACGCTTAAAGAAACATCATCCAAGGCCTTAAAATTAAACACCCCGTCAAAGGAATTTTGAACAAAGGTCTTTGTTATATTCTTTAAGCTTATAATTTCTTCACTCATAATTTTATCTAAGTTTAAGATTAGGTGTTTGAAAAATACCTTGCAGAAACTGGTCTTAGCTTGTAAATCAAAAAGGAAACCAAGATCATCTTGATAAAATCCCCCGGTAAATAAGGAAGGCAGGCAAGACTCAAAGCCTCAAAAAGCCCCCTCTGAGTAAGCTGCATAAATCTTGCTATTCCAAAAACATAGATAAGGGCAAAGCCCGAAAAAGAAGCTGCAAGTATTTTTAAGTAGTTTATAAACTTAAAATCGATAAAAGTGCCGGTATTCTTACCGGTATTCTTACCTGAAAAACCTAAGTCCTTGGCACCCGGCTTTCGAAAAAAAAGAATTAAAAAAGCGGCTGCTGCAAGGTAGCCTATTAAAAAACCTCCCGTCGGCCCTAAAAGATGGGCTAAACCGCCTCTTCCCCCCGAAAAAACGGGAAGCCCTAATAAGCCGGCAGCTAAAAAAATTGCAGTTGAAGCCGTCCCATAAAGCCCTCCCAAAAGTCCCGATGCCAAAATAGGCATCATGTTTTGAAGCACTATGGGAACCGGAGTTCCGGGAAGAGGAAAGGCAATAAAACCGCTTACGGCAATAAGGGCTGCAAAAAGCGGAACAAAAACTGTAACAATCGAGGGCTTAAAATTTGCATTCATATTTTCTCCAAGCCAAATTGATAACCATTAAACCAAAATAGGGTAACAATTTAAGGAGCTTATGTCAAGGCCCGTATTGCCTTCACGGAAATCAATTTTGTAATATCTTTTTGATAAAAGATATATCCATGAGAGCTTTAAACATAATGTGTGACAAAGAAGCTTTAGGTGCATTTTTTTGTTTGTATCTGGATATCAAATTCAATGCTACTTTTCGTCCTATGTTCAAGGCTTGTTGTAGATTTTTATCTAAAAGCCGACAAAAATCTTCTTTAAACTGAACATCCAATAACCAATGCATGGTTTCTACAGCCCATTCTTCTTTATTATCCATCCAATTTAAATTAGTTGTACAGAATGCTGTTCGCTTTTCAACTCTTTCACGATTTTTTTCACTCGTACAAGCCGTGTCCATTTGTTTTCTTAAAATTTCATCTTGAACATATTCTTCAATATCCGTTTTTAGTATTTGACAATTTAAGGCATCGGCCACGATTATATGTCCTTTTATATTAAGAGTTTTTATAAGAGCTTGAAGCCATATTCATAAAACATTCATTTAATGAGTCTATGTTTATCAATTTAAGTAGACAGGTAAGCCAATAATAGCAAGGTATTTTCTCTATGCCGAATTCTTTGCTAAGTTTTTCTTTTATAATATCTTCAGTTGCTCACTCGTGTATTTCTCTAATGTTTTTACGTCCGCAAAGAAGACCTAGTAATAATATTTTTAAAGCTTCGTTTACGCTGTAAAAATATCCGTCGTGATTGCTGATTATTTTGATGTCGCTAAAGTAATCAAATATATTTTCGCTTTTCCATACCTTTATTATCGGCAGTTTTTAGCAAACTTGATTTCCGTGATTGCCCTGCTCTACCCATTATAAAAGTTAAAAAAATATGCTATAATTAATTTATAATTCCTAATTAAGAATTAATTTGCGAGGGGGTAGAAAATGACCGATATCCGCAGGCTGCCTATAGGCCTTCAAAGTTTTGAGGTCTTGCGTAATGAAGGCTTTGTTTATGTAGATAAAACGGAATATATATTGAAACTTGCCGCTGAAAGCCGCGTGTTTTTTTTTAAGCAGGCCGAGGCGATTTGGGAAAAGTCTTTTTCTTTCTACCTTAAAGGCTTACTTTTTAGGCAAAAAGGAGCTTTTTAAAGGGCTCTATATTGAAGAGGCGGAGCAAAAACTGGCAGAAGTTGAAAACCGTGAAGCTTGGATAAATTATCCCGTTCTCCACTTGGATTTTAATGCCGGGATTTATGATTCAAAGGAAGGACTTTTAAACCGCTTTCTTTCATTTTTTAACGAATATGAAGAAATATACAAAAGCACAGGTCTCGATATCCCGGACCGTTTTAAAAACCTTATAAAAAAGATATACGAAACAACAGGAAAGCAGGTCGTTATTCTTGTCGATGAATATGATAAGCCCCTCCTTGAAACCATGATTATAAATGAGCCCTTAAACGAAGAATATAGGCGTATCTTAAAAGGTTTTTACGGGGTAATTAAGTCTTGCGATGAGTATATCCGTTTTGCTTTTTTTAACGGGCGTTACCAAATTCAGTAAGGTCAGTATATTCAGCGATTTAAACAATTTGAGGGACATCTCTCTCGAAAAAAATTATTCGGGAATCTGCGGTATTACCGAAAACGAATTGAAGAAAGTGTTTAAGCCCGAAATTGAAGCCTTGGCAGAAGAGCGTAAACTAAACTATGAAGAAACCCTTGCTTTGTTAAAAAAGCGTTATGACGGCTACCTTTTTCATCCTCAAGGAGAAAGTGTTTATAATCCGTTTAGTTTGCTCAATGCCTTTACAAAAAAAGAAATCGGCTCTTATTGGTTTGCAACAGGAACCCCTACCTTTTTGGTCAGAACCTTGCAAAATCAAAAAGAAATTTGCATCCGCGATATTTTAGAAAATGCGGAAATGGATGAAAACTCATTGCAGGACTACAGGCCCGATATAAATAATCCTGTTCCTATCCTCTTCCAATCAGGTTACTTAACCATAAAAGATTATGATGAAAGGCTTGGCTTATATAAACTAGGCTTTCCGAACGACGAGGTAAAGTACGGCTTTTTGGATAACCTTATTCCCTCTTACACTTCAATTGCAAAGGATGCAAGCGGCTTATTTATCGGTAATTTTATAAGGGATATCGAAAAAGGAAACACCGAATCTTTTATGAAGCGAATGTACACTGCTTGTGCAGGCCTTCCTTACAGCCTTGCTTCAAAGGAAAATGTAAAGATGAGGGAAAGGGATTACCAAATAGCCTTTTATATTATCTTTACACTTATGGGGCAGTTTGTTGAAACCGAGGTAGTCAGCTCAAAAGGAAGAGCCGATTGTGTGGTTCACACCGATGATACAATCTACATCTTTGAGTTTAAGCTGATGGGCTCAGGCACACCAAAAGAAGCCATCCAACAGATAAAAGAAAAGGGCTACGCAGAGCCCTACAAGATGAGCGGAAAAAAGATAGTTCTCATCGGTGCTGTTTTTGCCGACGGTATCAACGAGGAAACGGCCGATACTTGGGAATCTTGCGATTTATCTTAAAGCTCAATGCAGGATTTTGACTAATTTACCCTAAAAGCCCCATACTTGAAGCCTCCTCAAAAATAGGCTATAATGCTCACTATATGAAATATAAAAATCTACCGGTATACGAACAAAAAGACAGAATATTGGAAATGCTTGAGCACAATCAGGTAATAGTTGTAGAAAGCCCCACAGGCTCAGGCAAGACTACCCAGCTGCCGGTTATTTTACATGAAGCAGGTTATAGCCGTTCAGGTATGATAGGTGTTACTCAGCCGCGCCGTATTGCGGCCCTTTCGGTAAGCGAATTTATTTCAAAACAGCTTAAAGAGCCCATGCCCGGCCTTGTCGGATATAAGATGAGGTTTGAAGATAAGACCTCAAGCGATACAAAGATAAAAATAATGACCGACGGCATTCTTTTACAGGAACTGAAGCTTGATCCTTGGCTCAGTAAGTATTCCGTAATCTTGGTTGATGAGGCCCATGAACGCAGTTTAAACATAGACTTTATCTTGGGGCTTTTAAAGCGGATAATAGCCGAACGCAAGGACTTTAAGGTAATTATTTCGTCGGCTACTATAAACACCGATCTATTTTCGATGTATTTTGACGGATGCCCGGTAATCAAAATAGATGCCATAACCTACCCCGTTACCCTTATCTTTGACCCTCCCGCGATCAAGGCCTCTACCGATACCCAAGAGGCGGAAACGGCCCTGATGGACAAGATAGCCTCGATTGTAGGGCGCATTTTAAGCGAGGGACGGAGCGGAGCCATCCTTGTTTTTCTTCCCGGGGAAAGGGCAATCAAGGACTGTATCGAAAGGCTTTCAAAGGAACTGAACTGACCCCATAAATTAGGACACCTTTTGGAGGTGTACAGATGGGAAAAATAGAGAAGTACAGTATTGACTTCAAACTAGAAGTTGTAGGAAAATATGAACGAGGAACATGCGGCTACAAAAGACTCGCCAGAACATATGGGCTTTCTCGAGATACCGTACGCGATTGGTGTCTAAATCCACGTCTGCATGAAATAACAACTATGGCTCGGAAAAAGAAAATTAACAACGAAGAGCACGACCTTGAATATTATAAAACGGCAGCTCTTTTTTTGGGAAACGTACGCAAAGAATATCGAAGAGGAACTTGCAAAACAAGGTAAAAAAAAACTCGTTTTGAAAACGATTCAGGACTGCCTATCAATAACACCGCGGACGAAGATACGGAAATTGTGTAAAGTTGCAGAAGTTTCAAAGTCAACATTCTATTATAACCGGAACAATGACCGTCAAGCACAAAAGGATGCACAAATCATAACTTTGCTTAAGAAACTGCCCAAGGAAATCATATTACGACGAGGAAACAAGGCGAAAGCAATCATTCTCAGACAAAAATTCGGTGTAATTGTAAATCACAAGCGCATAGAGCGCATTTGCCGTGCATACGGCCTTCTTGCGAAGAATAGGAGAAGAAAGTTTCCTAAACATTATTACGAGCAACAAAAGCAAAACAAGCAAAATCTGCCCAATAATATTCTGAATCGTCAATTCTGTGCAGCAGAACCGCTTACAAAACTCTGTACAGATGTATCGTATTTTCGTACTACAAAAGGATGGTTGTATCTAAGTCCTGTGCTTGATTTATATAGAAATCAAATTAGTGCCTACCACATGTCGACTCATAATGATGAAAAACTGGTTATGGATATGTTGGATAAACTTCCATGCCTTGAACCCGGAGCACTTCTTCATTCCGATCAAGGCGCAGTATATACTTCCAAAGCATATACAAATCGCCTTAGGGAAAAGAAAATCATTCAAAGTATGAGCCGTAGGGCAAACTGCTGGGATAATGCCTGTATGGAACATTTTTTCGGAACTCTCAAAGTCGAAAGCGGATATAACGAGCTAATAAAAATCAGAACTCCGACAGAACAAGAAGTGATAGCACTGATTGACAATTTTATAAAATATTACAATAATGAGCGTATTCAAAGAATCTCGGCTGGCAGCCGCCAGTCGAAAAAATCTGCTTAAACTGTCCTAAAATATGGGGTCAGTTCAAACCGTGGTACAGAAAACTTTTTATCCTTCCCCTTTACGGCCGCTTAAGCAAGGAAGAACAAGAAAGGGTTTTTAAGTCTCCTCCCTTCGGCAAAAAAAAGATTGTTATCTCGACAAACATAGCAGAAACCTCAATTACCATAAACGATATCGCGGCCGTCATAGACTCAGGCCTTGCAAAGCTTAACTTTTATAATCCTTTTACCTTTACCTCAAGCTTGGATGAGACCCTCATATCGAAGGCCTCTTGTAACCAAAGACGAGGACGAGCCGGAAGAACTCAGGAAGGCGTATGCTACCGCCTTTATACCCGTAAAGATTTTGAAACAAGGCAGCTTTATACCCTCGAAGAAATCTACCGCACAGACCTATCCGAGGTTGTTATGCGCATGGCGGAACTCGGCATCCTCGACTTTGAAAATTTCGACTTTATTTCGCCTCCCGGTAAAAAAGGCATCATAGGGGCCATAGACACCCTTAACATGCTAGATGCCCTCGAAAGCGACCGCTCTTTAAGCAGCATAGGAAAGATGATGTGTCTTTTTCCCTTGGCTCCGAGGCAGTCAAGAATTATAGTTGAAGCTATCACAAAATACCCCGACCTTGTAGAAGAGGTTTTAATCGCTGCAGCCTTTTTATCGGCGAGAAGCCCGGTCATCTTCCCCGAGGGTGAAGAAATTGAAGCCCGCAAGGCACATGCCCTCTTCGATGAGCCCTTGGGAGACTTTGCTTCATTCTTAAAGGCCTTTAGAATGTACTCTCAAGCCCTCGATAAGGAGAGGTTTTGTAAGATTCACTATCTTGATGACAGGGTCATGGCCGAAATAGCCAACATAAAAGAACAGCTTGAGCTCATCGTTTCCGATATGGGCGTGCCGATTTTATCCGGCGGAAAGATGGAGCACTATCTTACGGCTATAGCCAAGGGAATGATTCAGTTTGTGTGCTCGGCTCAGGGAAGGGATTCTTACCGCTCCCTTACCACAGAAAAGATTTTTATTCATCCCGGCTCCTGCATGTACAAGGAAAAAGAGCAGTTTATAGTTGCAGGCGAAATAGTTAGAACCTCGCGTATGTATGCCATGTCGGTATCCCCTCTTTCAAAAAAGATAATCGAAGAGGTCGCCCCTGCCCTTTTAGAAAAAAAAGATAAGAGATCAAAAACAGGAAAAGAAGAACAGAGGGCCGAAACAAAAGAAGAAAAGAAAAAGAGCGAAGAAGAAAGTGTTCTAATCGAAGGAACCCGCTATCTTATAAAAAAGATAAAAGGCAAAAAACATCTCATCCTGCCTTGGAAGGAATTTAAAATCACGGCCGAGGCTATAAGGCAAAAATATACAGAGGAAAACCAAAACGGAGCCTTGGAGCAGTTAAAGGGTTTGAGGGGAAAAATCGAAATCGGCAAAAGCGAGCTTTTATCCGGAGAAAAGATGGATTTGATTTTAAATGTAGTAAATAATTTTAATATTGAGCCAATCGAAAAAACCGCAGACGAAAAACGCTTTGATAAAAATAAAAACTATTTTTTCGAAGAGGACTTAGAAGTGCTTATAAATTCTTTAAGCCTCTTATTTAGAACTACAATCGCAAAAAAAACTACAAAGCAATTAGGCTTTATAACCCTCTTTTGCGACGGAACAGGGCATTTTTGGTTTAAAACATCAAGAGGCTTTCATACAGCCTTGCACGAATGCCTTGTTTCTCTTCAAAGCCTTATTGACCTTGCAGGAGAAAATTTTAGCGAAGAGCAAAAAACAATTGTCCGCAATATCTACGGAAAAATGAATAAGATGATCTAAGGAGGTGTTTATGTGGTGGTTTGTTGCCGTTTTAGCTGGTATTTTTTTGTTTTTATTTTTAAAGAAATCTTTGGAAGAAAATTCGCAAGGAGTCAGATTAAATGACGGAACAGCTGCAGAAGACAAGGCCTTAGAGAACATAGTAGAAATGGAAGACATTTTTTTTGAGGCTGTTAAATCAGGGAAAAAGGCTGTTAAATTTATGCACTTATTTTATCAAGAAGACTTGATGATGATAAAATCCTTATTTCAAAGCGAGCATATTCCGTATAGGATTGAAAACGAACATGTAGCTTCGGTTCTTGTCGGATATGGTGTTACAGGCTTTAATCACACAGACCTTTATATTCTTCGTGAAGACTACGATGATGCATTTAAAATTGTAAAGGAATACGCAGAAAATAAAAGATTATCAGGAAAGTCCTCAGCGATGGCCGAAAAAGCAGGAGCCGTAATTACCGTTTTGCTTGCATCAAGTTTTATTCCCGATAAAAATGAAACCTCAGGCATAGTAGTTTTTAAGCTTGAAGAAGATTAAATTTGAAACTTGAAGCTCTTAATTAATATCTTTTATTTTTTTTAAAAGAGATACAGCATTATAATTTTTAGAATCTAATTCCAAGGCATAAGTTAAAACGGTAATTGCCTTATCATAGGCTTTTCTTTCGTAAAAAATTGATGCAATCTCATGCTGCAGCATACTTTGCCTTTTTTTATCATTCGTCATAGATGCGGCAAGGCTATATGCATTTAAAGCTTCTTGGGTATAACCGGACATATAATACATATAAGCGGAATTTACTGTGGCCGCATAGGCATAAGCAGGAAGTTGGGCAGCTGCCGCAAAAGAAGAAATCGCATTTTCAAAGTCTCCGCTCAATGCATAATTTATCCCCGCATAAAAAGAATCTTCATATCTTTTGCCTATTTCACTCACGCTGAGACAAGCATTAAAATCTCCTGATTGAGCAAAATACCATTTTGCATATTCCCTGATTATAGGTTCTTTCCCATATTTTTCAAGAATTTTCCAAAGCTCGGCCTTTCCCTTGACCTTAGAAGAATAAGTTTTATCCTTTATTTGCTTGTATCTAAATTCCTCCAAAATAAATTTGGGATCAAAACCGGAAGATTTCATAGCTCTTTCTAAAAGTTCTTCGGATGCATAGGTCATCTTGGGAGATGTAAAATAAAGCTCCTCCATCTTCATTGAATAAAAGCCCTTAGATTCAAGATAGGCAGTAATTTCATCCTGGGCATTTAACTCACGCAAGGCAAGGTCTTCACGCACATAACGTGCTATAACAGGATAAAAATCGGGATAGAGTTCAATACATTCTATTAAAAGATCCACACGCTCTCTTTCATCGGGAGCAGTTAAGGCTAAGTCGTAAAACACTATGGGAGAGGCTTCCGGACTTCTATCGGCAGCCGCCTGCCAAAAGGCTCTGGCTCTTTCAGTATCACCCATACCAAAAGCCGCATCGGCTGCAAGCATCAGATGAAGCCTTGCATTTTCAGCTGCAGGCCCCTTTCCTCCATCCTTATCTGCATACAAAAGAGAAAAATACAACTCTCCAAAGATTGAATCAAATACACCTAAATCGTAAACAATACAGCTCCAAAAAAAAGGATGATCAGGAGCAATATCTTTCGGAATCACGTAGCGTAAATGCGAGGCCTCCCTTAATCTTCCTTGAGAAGCCAAAACAACAGCAGCATTTTTTAAAAAAATCTGATTGCCGGTTTTATCATAAGCGGCCCTCAAAAGGCTGAAATCCGAGTTAAAAGAATTAAAGTTAATATCGGCCAAAATAGAAGCCTCAGCCCCCAGGGAGGCATAAGGAGAGTCTTTTAACATTCCGCAATAAGGCAGGGCATCGCCGGCTTTTCCCGTATCAATAAGAATAGAAGTTAATAAGGCAGGAAGCTCAACAGAATCGGGATACTTTTTGATGCCTTCCTGTAAAGACATTAAGGCATCCGGTTCTGCTCCAAGCTTTAACTGTCTTTTAACGATGCTGACATAATTTATATAATTCGAAGCCTTTTTTTGAAGGCGTTTTAAGTTCTTCAATGCTTTGGCAGAACTGCCTTCCGATATTTGCACATCTATACGATCAAGATCTTCCAAAAAAGATTGCTCATCGTTTTTTAAAGAACAAGAAAAAAGTAGAAAAAGTAAAAAAACAATATTAAAAATTCTCTTTTTAAACTTCATTTTTAAATTCTAAGACTTATTTTTAATACTGTCAAGTACCGCATTGACAAATTTATAAGAATCATCGGTTCCGAAATCCTTGGCTAAGTTGATAGCCTCGTCTATTACAATTGGCGGAGGGGTATCTTTTTGGTATAAAAGAGAATAAACGCTCAATCTTAAAATAGCCTTGTCAACCGAATTAAGGCGTTCTATAACCCAGTTATCCAAATTTGATTGAATCGCCTTATCTATTTCGGCTATATTCTCGATTGTTCCCAACACCATCATTTTAGGAAAAAGATACCTGTTAGGGTCAGTGGTGTCTTCATTTTGCCAAGAGAATTTCAATAAATCGTCAAGGACGGCCCCGCCCATATCCCAAGCAGCAAGGGCTTGGAAAGCGAGGATCCGTCCTCTTCTTCTGCCTACACTCATCAAAATCTATCTATTACCAATTAAGAAGTTTATCAAGTTCAGAATCTGTTTTTATAATTTTACAATTATCATCAGTGCGTAAACTTTCATATGTAGTTTGAATAATGGATTGAAAAGCATTTAATGCAAGGCTTTGAGAAATAAGCCCCTTTATCTGATCATAAATGGTAATAGTAGATGAGGGATCCGGAACATCGCTTAAAGTTAAAATCTTAGCATCAAGTTTTTCTGTTATAACAAAAAACTGCCTGCTGTCAACCCTATCTTGTATGTCAAATATGTGATTTACATCCTTGGAAAAAATTTCCATCAAGGCTTCAGGAGAAGCATTTAAAAGCTGAGCACCCTCGGCGGTTTTAGGTATATAACCTTCTTGGGCCACATAATTACCTGCTTCTGAATTTTTCTTAATATTAGCAATCTCTTTTATGTTCTTTTTAATTTTCTTATGTAATTCATTAATTTTATCAAGTTCTTCCTTGTCTTTTCCCTTCTTTTCGACAGCTACAAAAAGCATTTTAACCATATCAGGCCTGACTAACTCACCTTTTTTCATTTCATAGTATGCACGGATTTGAGCATCTGTAGGTGTAGCCATTCTTAATATTTCCGCTTGATTTTTTGAAGTTATATAATTTTGGATTATAAGATTATCTTTTATAATTTTCTTTACTTCTTCAACAGTATTACCTGTTTGCTTTTTCATAAACTCATCAAGAGATATATTTTCTTTTTGTTTTATCATTTTTGCAAATTCACTTTCGGTTATAGGAGAGTTTACAATTGCAGAAAGTGCATTATTAAATTCTGCATCGACTTGAGAATTAGCAACTTTAATATTCTCTTTTTCAGCAGCTTGAACTAAAAGCTTAGTTCTCATTAAACTTTCCAAAACAAGCTTTTTATCGGAAGTTGCGACTATATTTACTCCGCCTTGCGACTCGGCAAACTTCACAAGCTTTTTAAGCTGCCCCAGAGTAATAGGTTCCTTTTTTGAAAGGTTGACCTGTGCGATAACCTGCAAATCATTTTGGGCAAACAAAAGCCCCAAAAAACCAACCAACATCACTGCAATAAAAACTTTCTTTTTCATTATTATCCTCACCTATTATCCCAAGTAGGGATGATATATTTTAAAGAAGGCAAAGCCGAACTTTTGCCATATTAACAAATTGTAAAGCAATAAGTTACATTTAATGTTCAAGAACGGCCCTAATGCGTCTTACACCTGCAGAAGAAGACTGTTCCTTTTTTATCAAAAAAGTTCCTAGGTTTCCTGTTTTTTCTACATGAGGACCGCCGCAAACTTCCATAGAAAAGTCCCCTATTTTGTAAACCTTAACAACATCCTCATATTTTTCACCGAATAAAGCCATAGCCCCTCTTTTTTTTGCTTCTTCCAAGGGCATGACCTCCATAGTTACGGGTAGATCAGCCTTGATAGCCTCATTTACAAGACGCTCTACTTCTTTCTTTTCGGCATCAGTCATGGGTTCCGGATGAGAAAAGTCAAATCTAAGCCTTTCAGCCGTTATATTTGAGCCCTTTTGCTGAACATGATCGCCTAAAACAGTTCTTAGGGCCTTGTGTAAAAGATGGGTAGCCGTATGATAGGCTGTAGTCTGTTCTGAATGGTCGGCAAGGCCGCCCTTAAATACCTGCTCGCTTCCGGCTCTCGACAATTCCTGATGTTTTTTAAAGGCCTCATCGAATTCTTCCCTATTCACTGTCAAGCCGGATTCGGAGGCAAGTTCTTCAGTTAATTCAATCGGAAAGCCGTAGGTATCATAGAGCTTAAAGGCCATCCTTCCCGGAATTACCTTTTTAGGATTTTTTAAAAGATTAGGGAGCATTTTTTCGAATTCGGCCTCGCCTTTCTTTAAGGTTTCAAGGAATTTATCCTCTTCTGCCTTGAGTTCGGTTAAAATTAAGTTTTCGTTGTCTTTTAGCTCGGTATAAAATTTTGAATTTTGAGCAATGACGGCAGAAGCCGGAACCGATAAAAAGCTGCCGTCTATGCCGAGTTTTTTGCCGTGTCTTACGGCCCGCCTAATAATTCTTCTTAAAACATAGCCTGCCCCTATATTTGAAGGAAGCGTAGTTTTAGGATCGCCTAAGATAAAACAGGCCGTCCGGATATGGTCGGCTATAATTCTGATAGAGGTATCGGTTTTTTCGTTATCTCCGTATTTTACGCCGCTCAAATCCTCGATGGACTTAATAATCGATGTAAAGGCCTCGGTATTATAAACTGAAGGTTTTCCTTGAAGCATGGCAACGGTACGCTCAACCCCCATTCCGGTATCTACACATTTTCTTGCCAATGGAGAATATGAGCCGTCCTTGTTTTTATGGTATTGCATAAAAACATTGTTCCATATTTCTACATATTTACCGCAATGGCAGCCGGGACGGCAATTTGAACCGCAAGCACTTTTTCCGGTATCAATAAAAATTTCCGTATCTGGACCGCAGGGACCGGTTTCTCCGGCAGGGCCCCACCAGTTATCTTCCTTTGGTAAAAAGAAAATCTTATCTTTTGAAACTCCCAAACTCTCCCAAATAGAAGCAGACTCTTCATCTCGGGGAGCATCTTCATTTCCATCAAAAACCGTAAAAGAAAGTTTATCGACAGGGATACCTAAGTATTTTTCATCGGTTAAAAATTCAAAGCTATAGGCGATGGATTCTTTTTTAAAATAATCTCCCAATGACCAGTTACCGAGCATTTCAAAAAATGTCAAGTGTGAGGCATCTCCTACATCGTCTATATCGCCTGTGCGGACACATTTTTGCACATCCGTTAGACGGCTTCCTGCCGGATGAGGCTCACCCATCAAGTAAGGAACAAGCGGATGCATTCCGGCTGTCGTAAACAAGACCGTTGGGTCATTTTCAGGTATAAGAGAGCGTCCCGATATCTCTACATGATTTTTAGATTTAAAAAATTCTATATATTTTGAACGAAGTTCATCAACTGTAATATTTTTATTCATAGGAAGATATATTAAAGAATAAGAAAAAAATTGTCAATATGTCGATCAAAAATGTACATACGTGTACTTTTTTGATCGGTAAAGATTTTTCGGGCAAATGCCGAATAAGAGTTAATATAGGGAGAAAATTTAAGATGAAAAAATTGATTTTTACTTTTGCAATTCTTTTTACGGTTTTTACAAGCTTAAATGCAGAAGAAACAAAGCCTGAGTTCGAGGTTACTCTTAATATTACAAACATTGAGACTATGGAAGGAAAGCTCTTTTTGGCTATCTATCAAGATGCAAAGTCTTTTAAGAAAAAAGAGCCTTTAAAGACGTTAAGCATTAAAGTAGAAGCTAAGGATATGACAATAACGGAAAAACTTCCTGAAGGCGAGTATGTTTTTTTTGTTTATCAAGATCTCAATGAAAACGACAAGCTGGATAGAAACTTTTTAGGTATGCCTAAGGAACCGGTAGGATACAGCAATCATAAGGGCGGAAAGCCAAAAGGATTTGACAAGTTAAAAGTCGAAATCAAAGAAAATAAAAGCGTCGGCATTAAAGTTTTTAAAATTTAATATTTTTTAGGCTAGATTTTAATCTTAGTATCTGTTAAAATGCCCTTTCTTGAGAGGAATTTTAATGGATAGTACAAAAAATTTAAAAAACAAGCTTCCGCCCCACAATATGGAGGCAGAAAAGGCTGTTTTAGGAGCTATTTTAATAGATCCTGATGTTTTTACCTTTGTAAGACCTATCTTAGATGCAGGGGCTTTTTATTCTCCTCAACACCAAAAGATATATAAGGCTATTTCGGAATTAGACACCCGCTCCCAAAAAGCCGATATTTTAATATTGACGGACTATCTTCGTTCTACAAATGAGCTGGACTCGGTCGGAGGAGCAAGTTACATAGCATCTCTTACGGATGAGGTTCCCAGCTCTGCAAACTACGAATTTTATGCAAAAATCGTATTGGAAGCTGCAATAAGAAGAAACTTGCTAAAAGTTTCAAATAAAATTTCTGCAGATGTCTTTGATGACAGTATATCAAGCCGAACAGTCTTGGAAGAGGCTCAAAAAAGCATCTTTGACCTTACTGAAGCCGGGAATTCGGCGACATTTAAGTCCTTGGCTGAGGTCATAATGCCCACTTTGGAGGTTCTCCAAAAACTACACGAACGCAAGGGAGAATACACAGGGGTTCCCTCAGGCTTCGGTAATTTGGACAATATGACCTACGGATTTCAAAATTCGGAATTTATCATAATAGGAGCCCGTCCCTCCGTAGGAAAAACTGCCCTTGCAATGACCATGGCTGCCCACATAGCTATTGATGAAAAAATACCTACAGCCTTTTTTTTCTCTAGAAATGTCGGATATGCAGCTTGTACAGCGTTTGATAGCTTCAAGAGCAAAAATAAATTCAAACAGAATAAGGTCTGCAAACCTGACGGCAAGAGACTTCGGAAAGGTATCTGAAACTTGCGGTTTGCTCTATGAAGCACCATTCTACCTTGTAGATATGCCTAATATGAAGCTTTTGGATTTAAGAGCAATAGCCCGCCAACTTTGCAGTCCGCCATATAATGTAAAAATTATTTTTATAGACTATATAACCCTTATTACGGGAGAAAATGCAAGCATACCACGCCATGAACAAATCGCAGAAATTTCAAGATCTCTAAAAAGTCTTGCAAGAGAGCTGGATATTCCGGTAGTCGCCCTTTCTCAGTTAACAAGGGATGCGGAAGGAAAAAAACCCGGTCTTGCCGATATAAGGGAATCCGGCTCTCTTGAACAGGATGCCGATGTGGTCATGTTTTTACACCGTGAAAGGGCCGACACAAGCGAAGACGAAGCAAAACCCATTCCCACAGAACTAATTTTAGCAAAGCAAAGAAACGGCCCGATAGGTACTGTTCCTCTCTTATTTTTATCCCAATATACGACCTTTGTTACCGAAGCTAAAGAAAAATGATACATAAAAATCATAAAATCTTCTTGACTATTGGTATAAAAAGCTGGATAATATACTTAAGATTATTTTTAAGGAGGTTTCTTTGAAAAAAGTAAGAGTATTACTTTTACTCTTGTCTGTTCTTTTTATGTTTTCATGTAAGTCTGCTCCCAAACAAAAGGAAGAAAAACCGGCTGAACCTGAACAAACTCAAGAGCAGGAAGCAGTAAAAGAAGAAACAGATAAGACAGCGGATTCTGAAGACACATCTTATACAGTGTACTTTGCATCTCAATCTTATCAGATTGATCAGTTTACTGCACAGAGACTTAAAGAAATAGGCGAAGATCTAAAAGCAAAAAATGTAAAGAAAATCGTCGTTTCAGGTCACAGTGCAAAACTCGACTCACAAAAGGAAGAAGATCGCATTGCATTACAGCGGGCAATTGCTGTTGCAAGCTATTTTCAAAAAATGAAGTTGTTTGATGCGAACAACATAATCGTAGAAGGTCAGGGAGCACGCAAACCGGCCCGAAGCCATTCTGAGATTACTGACCGCTTCAAAAACCGAAGAGTAGAAATTCACAGTGTTAAGTAAACACTATGAAATTTAAAAAAATCATTTTGGAGGTAACTAATGATTAAAAAAATTTTTTTTTGCAGCCGTATGTTCAGTTTTAGCTGTTTCAGCTTGGACTCAGGCTCCTTCGATTGTCGGAACAGACTATGTTAGACCCGCAATTCACTATGTTGAAGAAGGCACAAACTATGTAAATAGCGATGTCTTTTTTAAACTCAGATCAACCGATAAGGACACAGGTCTTGACTTTGTAGAATTTGCCTTAAATGGTGCAGCCTTTATGCGATACAGAAACCCCTTCCAACTTCTTGAAGAAGGAAAATATGATATTTCATACAGGGGATTTGACAACAGCGGAAATCTGGAATTGCCCAAAACATTGTCGGTAATTGTAGACAATACGGCTCCCGATACAATGATCAAAACAACAGAACCCTTGTACAATGACGGTGTAGTGCTTTACTGCTCAGCAAATACAAAATGGTATGTTTCTGCAGCCGATGCAGTCGGCGGAGCAGGTGTAGCAGCCGGATATATGGGAACAGATCTAAATGCCCTTAAAATGTCAGGAAACGGCAAAGAGTCCGAGCAGACCTATGTTTCATTGGATGCTGAAGGCCCTGTAAATCTTTATTATACAGCCATCGACAATGTAGGAAACCTTTCTCCCATTCAGTTGATCGCAGTTACTATCGATAGAACAGCTCCTGTTGTAACTATTGCAAATTCTAACCGTCTTATCAACAAGGATGAGGAATACATGGTATTCCCCAGCAATAATGTTGTCGATGAAGAAGGCAGAGTTATTGTTTCTACAAACGAAACAGTTTCATTTGCAGCACAAGACGAAATTTCAGGTGTTGACGCAATTTATGTAAAAGTAAATGACGGAGAATACACAAAATATGTAGAGCCGATCAAATTTACACAAAATGCAGTTTACAAAATCGAAGTTAAGGCTATCGACAATGTAGGCAATGTTTCTGATCCCGTTTTATATACATTCTATGTTGATCAGATTACACCCAATTCGGAGGTTGATATCATTGACAGAACCGGGAATCTTCTTCCCGCCACAACCCCCGCAAACGCCCAATAAAAAAATTGAGGCATCACCGATAAATCGGCTTCCGATATAAAGATTCATCGGTTTCCGAATAATAGGTAAAAAAAGCCGAAAGCGGGACAGTCCGCCTTCGGCTTTTTTATTTTGTAAGATTATGAAGTTAAAAAAGATATGTTGTTTAATTTTTCTTCTCATAAATTTTTCATATGGTTTTGCACATACAGATTTATACAAATCAAAAACCGAAATTGAGGCCGCATTAAACTATCCGGTAAATTTTAATATTTCACTATCTCATTTTTTAAAATTTTATAATAAAAACTCAAACTTAAAATATACGGAACTCGGCTTTAAGCTAAGTTTAAAACCTGCAAACATATTAGGATCTTTTAATTTAAACCTAGCCTATATTCCGTTTATAAATTTTATTACCAATACGGTTTTGGGAACAGGATGGGCCTACCCTGCCCTTAATTTTTACGGTATGGCTCAGAATAAAAATATAAATAATTTAGAGGTAATTAGTCCTTTTTATTTTTCAAATATTTTTTTTAGTACTTATGGAGGATTTGAGCTATACTTTGATCTTAGATCTCAAATAAAAAGCAAATGGGCAGGTCTTCTTTTAAAAACACGGCATATAATAAATTACAGGGCTCTAGTTTTCTTAAAAAATAACGACTTTTGGTTTTTTGACAATGATTTAGGTGAAAATAGAAATGGGGCTAGATATATCGGGTCCTACTCCATAGAATACAATATGCCTCTTTACTTAAACACAATAAGAATTGAGCTTATAAGCTATAAAAATCTATATAAGCCTCTTCCTTTTACAAATAATAAAGCAGAACAATTATGGACCTTTGAACTAAAAAATGAATTTTTTTTTAAAACCTCTGAAAAAACACAAATAAAACTGCAAGCCTTATGGAAGACAGCCCCTATTTACTATAATTACAATGATGAATATCATTTTACAACAAAAATAATCAACTCGAAAAAGAATATAGATATGTTCTTTGAGTCGGTTGCAATCAGTCTTATATTCAAACTATAGGTTTAAAAAAGCCCTTATCCGTAATTATACCTGCACACAGTTCATAAGGCGTGATATCAAAGGCCGGATAAAGTCCTGCAATTGAACCGCCCTTATGTTCATTTTTACAATCAGAAGGTAAAATTGCAGTTCTGATCCCCATAGCGTAGAGAGTTTCTTCAGGATCTCGATATTCTATTTTTACATCTTTTGCCGAAACATAGTTTTTATCGGGAAAGCCTATTGCATAATAAGGAATATCAAAATATTTTGCAGCTATGGCCATCTGTAAGGTTCCTACCTTATTTATAATTGAACCGTCAAGAGTGATGACATCTGAAGCCGAAACACAAAAGTTAATTTTTTTTTCGCTCATAAGAAGGGAAATCATATTATCGGTGATGACGGTAGTGTCAAAGCCCATATCGTATGCCAAGGAAGCAGTCAAACGGGCACCTTGAAAATATGGACGGGTTTCTGCACAAAATACTTTAATCTTTTTATTGGTTTCTTTAAATCTACGCAAATATCCCCCTACCGTCGTTTCTCCAAAACATTGGGTTAAAATTGAAGAACCGTCAGGAACCAAGTCTGCAAAAATGGCGCCGGCTGCCGTATTTTTTTTATACCGGTCATTATTTTGGTCTACGGCATTTTGCTTTAAGGCCTTAATAATGTCATTCGAGGAGGTTCCATTTTTTATTAGAGATTCAAAGAGGTTCAATGCTTCTGCTGTAACAAACTGCATTGCCTTGCTTGTGGTCGGACGGGCATGGGATAAAGCATAGGCAGCTTTTTTCATAAATTCAAGATATTCTGCCTTTATAAGATTTTTTCCTTGATAGGCAGCAAGAGCCATTCCCATAGCCGCAGCCGCAAAAGGGCCGCCGCTTTGAGTTACCATATCGGCAATAGCCTTGGCCACTTCAGTATAAGTTTTACATACACAAAATTCGGTTTTTGCAGGATAGATACGCCTGTCTAAAATACGTACTTCGCCGTAATCTTCATCAAACCAAGCAACATTTTCATATTGCAAAATAAAACCTAAATTATAATCTTCCCGTATTTTCAAAGCTTTTATCAATTTTCCCTATTCACTTGTAAGTTTTACAATATTATAAGCATTTTTTGTAATTTAGTCACTATAAAATAAAAAAATACTTAAAACTCTTGCGTTTTTTAAAAACCTATTTTATAATATATATGATAGTTAAGTATATAAATAATAAATACTCTTAACTATAAATCAGTGAAAGGAGTGTAGTATGGAAACAACAAAAGAAAAGAGAAATTTAAATTTATTTAACATTTTCTCGCTAGGTTTTGGCGGAGCTGTAGGCTCCGGGATCTTTGTGCTAACGGGATTGGGTATTGCCGCTACCGGCAAATCCATATTGGTATCAATTATGGCTGGTTGTATTTTTATGCTTTTGGCATATTTTTACAATGTACTTTTATCATCAATGTTTATGTTTGAAGGAGGTGATTATAGTCAAAAAGCATTGGTTTTTAATCCTTTTTTTACAGGTGTAAATGGATATATAACATTTATTAATGGTTTTTCTGTCGCTATGTATGGTCTTGCGATGGTAAACTATGCAGGAATAGTACTACCGCAAATTATACCATACACAAAATTAATTGCAATCATAATTATTACTTTATTTTTTGCGGCAACAATAAGAGGCTCAAAGTTTATATCCACAATAAACAATATAATGACTGTAGTATTAATTGCAGCAATTGTCTTTTACATTGTATTCGGTATTCCAAAGGTAAAACCTGGATATTTCTCCGATCCTAATTTTTTTACTGATGGATTTAAAGGAGTTATTGCAGGAATAGCAATTATGGGATGGGCATGCCAGGGAACAACAATGGGTCCGGTATCGGTATCGGCTGTTACAATGAAGCCTAAAAAAAATATACCTTATGGTATTTTCCTTGTAACAATAGCAATTGCTATTGTTTATGGGTTAATGGGTTATGTATCGGCAGGAGTTCTTCCCATAAGCGAGGTCGCAGGCCAAAATCTTTCACTTGTAGCCGCCGAGATTTTTCCAAGATCAATTTTTATTCTCTTTATAATGGGAGGAGCTGTTTTTGCCATAGCAACATCAATGATTACCGGTATAATAATGGTTCGATATCCAATACTAAAAGTGGCACAAGCAGGTTGGCTGCCGAAATTTTTTACAAAAACAACTAAAACAGGTTATCCATGGGCTGTTTACGGTATTTACTATATCCTGTCAATTTTACCGGTTTTGCTTGGGTTAAAATTAGATGCGATCGTCTCTTTGGTAATGATACCTGCTATGTTAACAAATTTATATACAAATATAAAATGTATTAAGGTAATAAGAGACTATCCGGAGCAATGGAAAAAATCTGTATTGCATATGCCTAGAATAATTATGGATATCATCTGTATACTCTCGGCACTTTGTGCGGCAATCGTTTGTTATAACTTATTTATGATGCTTTCTACAAAAGAAAAACTTTTTATGATAGGTATTATGGTCATAATATCGATCCTCTCAATTTACAATTTAAAAGCCGGAAATGTAAAAATTGAAGAATTGGAAGCAAATAAAAGGCAAATTATAGAAGATGCCTTACTTGCTGAAACGGAAGAATAGGAGGAAAAAAAATGGTTTACGATTTTACAACAAAAATTTCAAGGAAAAACTCAGGTTCACTCAAATGGGACTTAATGTATTCACAAAATCCCCAAGTTGGAAATGATGTGGTTCCTCTTTCGGTGGCTGACATGGAATTTAAAAATCCGCCGGAACTTATTGAAGGTTTAAAAAAATATCTTGACGAAGCCGTGTTAGGATATACAGGCCCAACTGAAGAGTATAAAAGAACCGTAAAAAAATGGATGAAGGATAGACATAACTGGAATATTGAAACAGACTGGATAATAAATACGGCGGGAGTCGTTCCGGCATTGTACAATGCTGTTAGGGAATTTACAAAACCGGGCGATGGAGTTATTATAATAACTCCTGTCTATTATCCTTTCTTTATGGCTGTAAAAGATCAGGAGCGCAAGATAGTAGAATGTGAACTGCTTGAAAAAAACGGGTACTATACGATCGATTTTGAAAAACTGGAAAAATTATCCAAGGATAAAAATAATAAAGCCTTGCTCTTTTGCTCTCCTCACAATCCTGTAGGCAGGGTCTGGAAAAAAGACGAACTTCAAAAAATAAAGGACATAGTTTTAAATAGTGATCTTCTGCTCTGGTCAGATGAAATTCATTTCGACTTAATTATGCCCGGCTATGAGCATACAGTACTTCAATCTATTGATGAAGCACTTGCCCGCAAGATGATTACTTTTACTGCACCATCTAAAACGTTTAATATAGCCGGAATGGGTATGAGTAACATAATAATTAAAAATCCTGATATGAGGGAAAGATTCAAAAAATCACGGGATATTACAATCGGAATGCCCTTTACAACTCTTGGTTATAAAGCTTGCGAAATTTGCTATAAAGAATGCGGAAAATGGCTGGATGAATGTATAAAGGTCATAGACAAAAATCAAAGAATCGTAAAAGAATTTTTTGAAATAAATCATCCCGAAATAAAAGCTCCTCTCATTGAGGGCACCTATTTACAATGGATGGATTTTAGAGCATTGAAAATGGATCATAAGGCTATGGAAGAATTTATGATTCACAAAGCTCAAATATTTTTTGATGAAGGTTATATCTTTGGAGACGGAGGAATAGGATTCGAAAGAATCAATCTGGCTGCTCCTTCATCCGTTATTCAAGAAACATTAGAAAGACTAAGTAAGGCTTTAAAAGATCTAAAAAAATGACATTCAAAAATAAAATCTTACGATGAGTAAAATTTAGATCCTCTTGTGCTTAATACATGAAGCATAAGAGGGTTTTTATAAAGGCTTATTTTTACTGTTATTTTTTTCAAGAATTCGTGTATAAGCTTTTAGAATTTTATCGAAGGCTGCCATTTCATCCACAGTAAAAGATTCCAACAGTTTTTTTCGAGTCTTGACATTATCTTTATTATCATAAGCTTTATGCTTTAAAACCGTTTCTTTAGCTTTTTCTGTAGTTCTTAAAAAAAAGACTTTACCGTCGGATTCATTAACTTCTTTATAGACCAATCCCCATTTTATAAGTCTATGCACAATTTGAGAAATAGCACTTGATGTTCTATTCCATTTTTTTGCAAGGGCTGAAACCGTTATATTTTCATGATCGTAAATATCCGTTAAAATATGCATTTCAATCATAGTATATTTCCTATCCGTGCCATAATCTCTTCTTATGGTATAATAATAAGAAAACGACAATACAAAGTCATACATACCATCAACAACAGAACTTATATTTTTGTACCTTTTCTCAATCAAATCGATGGGCTCATTATCTTCTACCCATGCATTAACTATTTCATTTTTATAAATATCCTCAAGCATTCAAAACTCCCAAGCAGCTAGGCTCAAAATTTTACGAACCTTATTTACAAAGATATCAATTTTTACAACGAAAGTCAATTATTTTTATTTTTTTTAGAAAAAGTCTTGACAAAAATATAAAAATAGAATATACTCCCTCCCGTGAGCGAGAGCTTCTAGATTACTTGCTCATTAAATTGCAATACTTGACATTTTTTGGGTTTATGTATATTATACACACGCTCACTGTTAAGCGAGAGTGGTGGAATTGGCAGACACGCTAGACTTAGGATCTAGTGCTTCGGCGTGAGGGTTCAAGTCCCTCCTCTCGCACAATTCCACAAAAACAAAAAAGTGGAGTAGAATTGCGGGAATAGCTCAGTGGTAGAGCGCCACCTTGCCAAGGTGGATGTCGCGAGTTCAATCCTCGTTTCCCGCTTCTAAAGCGATTCGGTGAACGGATCGCTTTTTTTTTACCCTTTTGTAAAAGGGCTGTCTTAAAATCAACTCTAAGGAAGGAAAAATGGACTACGAAAAGAACGTAACTCTTAAAGAAAAATCACATGCGGAACTTTCAGTAAAAATCAAACAGGCTGATGTTCAAGAAAACTATAAAAAATTGCTCAATAAATATTCAAAAGAGCTTCAAATACCGGGATTTAGAAAAGGAAAGGTTCCCGTATCGGTACTTGAAACAAAATACGGCGATGCAATAAAGGGAGATCTGGCAGGCGACCTTATTGAAGACTCTTTAAAAGAAATTTTTGAATCTCTTGACGAATACGAAAGACCTCTCCCCTACTCATATCCCGAACTTCAAGAAAAACCGGAATTAAAAATTGAAGAAGACTTTTCTTTTACAGTCCACTATGATGTTTTCCCCAAGGTCGAAATTAAAAAAATTGAAGGCTTTACTGTTGAAGTACCGGAAGTAAGTGTTTCTGAAGAAGACATAAAAAAAGAGCTTGAAAGGCTTCAAGAACGAAATGCCCTTGTTACAGCCTGCAAAGAAGGAAGTACAGCAGAAAAAGATCATATTGCCACAATCAATTACTGCGAACTTGATGATGAAGGAAAAACAATTTCAGGCACAGAAAGACAGGATTTTGTATTTACAATAGGTTCAGGCCTAAATATCTATAAAATTGATGATGACATCATTGGTATGAAAAAAGGTGAGTCTAAGGAAATTACCAAAACCTTCCCCGAGGATGACTCAAACAAGGAGCTTGCCGGAAAAACAAAGAAGATAAAGGTAACTCTTACTGCTCTAAAATACAAGGATTTGCCGGCTCTTGATGATGACTTTGCCCAAGATATAAACGAAAAGTATAAAAACTTGGACGAACTAAAGGCCGATATCAAGAAAAAGTTTGAAATAAGTGTAGAAGAAAAAATCAAGTCTTTACAAAAAAATGCTTTAACAGAACAAATGGTAAAGGAGCACACAATAGACCTTCCAGAATCAATGGTAAGGGCTGAGCTTGAATCCAGATGGATGATGATGGCCAATCAATTTAGAACAACACCTGAAGAACTTGAAAAAATGTTCGGCAATGGTCCCCAATCAAAAGCAGCTCTTTTGGAAGGCTGGAGAGAGGATTCCGAAAAGAACTTAAAAGAAAGAGTTTTAATCGAAACCCTTCTTAAAGAAAAAAATATTGAAGTAAATGATGATGAAATAGAAGCCGAATATGTCCGCTTATCGGAAAGAATGGATATTGCTCTTGATGAGTTAAAAAGCTATTATGCCAACCCTCGCGAAAAAGAATATTTAAGCGAAGGCTTAAAAGAAGAAAAACTTTTTAAAGCTCTTTATGAAAAATCTACAATCAAGACAGGCAAAAAAATTACCTTTGAAGAACTTTTAAAAGACTAAATTTCAAGATGGCTTTTTAGCCGGTTATTTTAAGGATGGAAAATGAGTACACTTGTACCTTATGTAATTGAACAAACAGGAAACGGAGAGCGCAGCTATGACATTTTCTCTCGTCTTTTAAAGGATAGAATTATCTTTGTAGACGGAGAGATAAACGATATGTCGGCTGATTTGGTTGTAGCTCAGCTTTTGTTTTTAGAAGCACAAAATCCCGATAAGGATATAAGCCTATATATTAATAGTCCAGGAGGCTCTGTAACGGCAGGTCTTGCAATTTACGATACCATGCAGCATATCCGTCCCGATGTACAAACAATTTGCTTGGGCCAATGTGCAAGTATGGGTGCCGTGCTTCTAGCAGGAGGAGCAAAAAATAAGCGTTACGCCCTCCCCTCTTCCCGTGTTATGATTCATCAGCCGTGGGGAGGTGTTCAAGGTCAAGCCGTAGATATTAATATTCAAGCAAAGGAAATTGTGAGACTAAAAAAACTTACAATAAAATACTTTGCCGAAAATACGGGAAAGACTGAAAAACAGGTAGCAGCTGATATGGAGCGGGATTTCTTTATGTCTGCTGAAGAAGCCTTAGCCTACGGTATTATCGATACCGTTATGAATAGGAGAAAAGATGGCTCGAAATAGATTGGATGGGGCTTTAATATGCTCTTTTTGTAATAAGCCTGAAAACTCGGATCGTTTTGTTGTTCCGGGGCCCGGAGGAGTAGCCATCTGTGATAGATGCGTAGACCTTTGTGAAAGCTATATAAAGTCCTATAAGACAGTCAGACCCATTGACCGTACAGGCCCCATTCCTACACCGCAAGAACTAAAAGATTATCTTGATGAGTATGTAATAGGCCAAGATCAGGCAAAGAGGGTTTTATCTGTTGCCGTGTATAATCATTATAAGCGGATAATGAATCCTCCGCTAGAAGATGATGTAGTTATCGAAAAGTCCAATGTTCTTTTATTGGGTCCTACCGGTTCAGGCAAAACCCTTTTAGCAAGAACCCTTGCACAAAAAATGCAGGTTCCATTTGCTATAGCGGATGCAACAACCTTGACTGAAGCCGGCTATGTAGGTGAAGATGTCGAAAATATTCTTCTCAAGCTTATTCAAAATGCAAACGGGGATATAAAAGAAGCCGAAAGAGGTATAATCTTTATTGATGAAATAGATAAAATTTCAAGAAAGAGCGAAAATGTTTCAATTACCAGAGATGTATCAGGTGAAGGTGTTCAGCAAGCTCTTTTAAAGATAATAGAAGGAACCTCAGCATCCGTTCCTCCTCAGGGCGGTAGAAAGCATCCTAATCAGGATATGCTTAAAATAGACACAACAAATATCCTTTTTATATGCGGCGGAGCTTTCGTTGGTTTAGACAAGATAGTAGAAGCCCGAATCTCCACAAAACCCATAGGTTTCGGAGCCGAGGTAAAAAAACTTAGCGAAAAAAATCTTACGGAATTGTATGATCAGGTCTCACCGGATGATTTAGTAAAATTCGGTCTTATACCCGAACTAATAGGCCGAATTCCGATAAAGGTAGCATTAAATGAACTAAAAAAAGAAGACTTGACACGTATCTTGGTTGAGCCCAAAAACGCTATAATAAAGCAATTTCAGGCAACATTTAAGCTTGATGATGTCGAGCTCCACTTTGATGAAGATGCAATTACGGCAATTGCTCAACAAGCTATAGACCAAAATACAGGAGCAAGAGGTTTACGATCCATTGTCGAGAAGCTAATGCTGGATGCCATGTTTGAAGCCCCATCTTTAAAAGGAAGAAAGGAGCTTCTGATAAGTAAAAAGATGGTAGAAAGTACATCATCAAAACCTAAGATAAAACTTCTTGACGAAAAAACTGCTTAAAAAAGCATCAAGTAACAATAACTTAAAAAGACTGTACTAATGCAGTCTTTTTTTATACATTACCCTTGGCAATTACTATAAGAAAAGAAAAAAGAACAGCCAATACTACCGATAAAAACAATAAAACAATATCCGTAATAAACCTCATAAGATTAATTTCTTTATATCGTATCATAAAAAAAGTTTTTACTAAAATTGCGGCAAAGGTAAAAATTATAAGTAGGATACAAAGACTCATCAATACATTTAATATGAAAAATAAACTGGAGTCCAAAAAATCCTGAGAGCTGCTTAAAACATAAAAAACAAGAAACACTGAGATTGAGGCCGTCAAAAATCTTATTGAACGGTCTAGAAAGCGAATAGTAAATCTATTATATTGGGGAAGAGGCTTTAAATCTTTACTATCCATAAATTTTATTTTAAGTTCCAAATATGCGGATAAAAATATCCGCATATTTTATAAAGTTTTAGTTTTCCGATTCGGAATTTTGAACTTCTTCAGATACGGATTCTTCTGTAACTGAAGTTTCTTCTGCTGCACCTTCTTCATCTTTTCGAGGCTTTCTGCCTTTTTTTCTCTGAAGGTTTAACAGGCTTGTCTTCAGTAACCTGAGCCTCAACAGTAAAAGAAATTTCTGCAGAGGTATTTTCATAAAGCTTTATAACGGCCTTATGAACACCGGTAATCTTAACGGTCTGACCGGGGATTTCGATACGCTTTCTTTCAATATCAAAATCAAGTTTTTGCAGCTCATCAAAAAGAGTTTGAGTTGTAACTGCACCATAAAGTTTGCCGTTAGGTCCTGCGGGCATAAGAATCTTAATTGAAAGAGCTTCAAGTCTTTCTTTGAGACCTGCAGCATCTTGGCGTTTTGCAGCTTTTTTAGCTTCAATTTCTTCTTTGCGTGATTCAAAATGAGCCAGAGTAAACTCATTACAAGGAACGGCTAAGTTTCTGGGGAAGAGGTAGTTTCTGGCATATCCCTTGGCTACATTCTTAATATCTCCTTCTTCTCCAAGATACTTAACATCTTCATTCAAAATTACTTTCATATACAAGCTCCTAAAAAATATCGGCCCAATTCCGGGAGTCGGAAAGGGCTTAAATGTTTTATTTAATGTAAGCAAGGCTCAGGCCGACAGCCGGCTTATGCTTACATTAAAAAATCTACTCGTTCATAACGAAAGGAAGCAAGGCAACAGCTCTTGCTCGTTTAATCTCAACGGCAAGTTTTCGCTGATGTTTTGCACAAGTTCCGGTAATTCTTCTTGGAAGAATCTTACCTCTTTCAGTTATAAAGCGGCGTAAAGCGTCCGGTTCTTTATAATCGATCTTTAACTTTTGTGTGCAAAAGCGGCAAACCTTTTTTCTATAAAAGGATCTACCCTTTCTTTTATCTTCGCCATCGCGAATATTTTCCTGCATGTTAGCTTCCATGTCTACATCATTCATTGTTTCGTCCGACATTTAAATCTCCTTAAAATGGAATATTATCCAAATCTGAATTTCCCATATCCGGCTGGTAATCGTCATATGAAGGTTCAGGTCTTCTTTGATAAGCAGAAGGAGGCTGATTTCCATCATGATACGAATTATTTGAACTGCCCTGATATGCTCCTTGACGCTGAGGAGCTGACTGAGGTTGTCCGCCCTGACCGGCAGAACCTCCGACAAGTTGAATATTGTTGGCAACAATCTCAACCTTGCTTCGGGTTTGTCCGTCTTGCTCCCAACGGTTTTGCCTAAGCTCTCCGTCGATAGCGACCTGTTTTCCCTTTACAAGATATTGATTTAATGCCTCACCCTGCCGTCCCCAAAGAACCACGTCAAAAAAACTAGCTTCTTCGCTCCAGTCATCGCCTGTTTTCCGTCTTCTGTTGACAGCTACGGCAAAATTACAAACAGCAATACCGGAAGACGTATATTTAAGCTCAGCATCTCTGGTTAAGCGGCCTACCAATACTACATGGTTTATATCTGCCATAAAGTCTCCTTTTTAGTCCTCTAAACGGACAAAAAGATAGGTCAACATTTGAGTGATCAGCTTAAAACGCTTGTCCAATTCAATCATCTTTGAAGGATCAGCTTCAATGTTGAAAAGAACATATCGTCCCTTTGTCTTCTTTTTGATTTCATAAGCCAAATCCCGATCGCCGAAAGGCTCTTCAGATTTGATCTGAACACCGAAATCCGCCAGAATTGAATGTAGAGCATCTATTCCCGGTTTATAAAGATCTTCTTCAACCGGAAAAACCGTCATAAGTTCATAGTTTCTCATGTTCCCTCCTATGGACACATTTCTGAGGCCCGCATTTTCTGCGAGCCGGAGTTTTCATAGAATAGCAAAAAATACCATCTTAGTCAATACCCGGCATATAAGATGCCGGTATATTGAAGTCTTTAGCACTTCATCATGCCGAAAACCATTACGAAAAGAGCAACGGTTTCGCAAAGACCTACGATAGTAATGTACTGTACAAAGCCCTTTCCTGTTTCAGCCATAGCATCGGAACCTGAAGCAGAAGCCTTACCCTGAGCAATAGCAGAAGCTGCGATAGAAACACCGCAAACAAGGCCTAAGCCCAATAAGAACCAGTCGCTCTGAGATGAGGTAAGCATCCTGTTCATAAGCAAGAAACCGTAAAGAGTCTGCGTGAGAGGAGCACCTGCAAAGGCGACTAAACTAAAGGGAGCGGGCTTGTTATTCAAATAACAGCGCTTCCATGCACCGATTGTTGCCTGACCTGCAACGGCAAGACCGATTGCAGAACCGATAGCTGAAATACCTAACGCAGCAGCAGCACCAAAAAAACCAAAAGTCATATCCTTCCTCCAAATTTATTCGTTAAAGGGTTCATATTTAAAGCCCGACCAAGTCAAGCCCACATGATTAGAGAATTCCAAGGTATTCAATCGAACACCATGGACTATAACGGAAAGCACGTTCATAATATAGTTAAGACCGTGTCCGAACAATAAAAGTAAAACACCTGCAAAGATTATTACTCCGCCTAAGGCCGGACCTGCCATCTCGTTTACGGTTGCACTTATAGCACCGCCTGCAAGACCTACAGCCCAAAGTCTTATATAACTCATAATATCTGCAAATACGTTTACTACGCCCAAAAGCATATTTATAATATTCTTCAAGCTTTCAACAATTGCCGGTACTATTCCTGTAGAATAGTTTACAAAGATAAAGTTTAAAGCAAACCCTACACCTATCGCAAAAAGAACGGCATTATTGATTGCATACTTTTGGGAATCTACAACGAGGTTTAAAACCACAAAATACATTCCGCCGAGCATTGAAAGAGAGCCTACATCGGCAAGGAATTTAGGAGATTTAATATTCCTAAATAAACTTACGATATGGGCTATCATCAACTGGACCAAACCGAGAGTAAAGCAAAGCAATATCTGGTTTTGATTGCGTACATCCTCCGGTGTAAAGTTTGCAATTGCCGGCACAGCCAACTTTTTAAGGAAGGCCGGAACAATTTCCGTAGGCATACCGAACCAGTTACAAACAAGTGCTCCCCAAATGACAGTCATAAGTCCCAAATAGCCGAACATATAAAAAGCTGTAGGTACTTTTTGTTTTTTTGCCTTTGTTTTTAAAATCAAACCGATTGAAATTAATAACAAAACGGCACCATATCCGGCATCTCCGAAAATCATTGCAAAGAAAATGCCGAAAAATAGCAAGAACCAAAGAGAAATATCCGGTTCCGTATAGCCGGGAACAGTACCCAAAAAGTCGATTAAGGGAGAAATAAGATTTACAAGCTTATTTCTCTTTATCTTTGTAGGTACAGGATCATCTTCTTGCGGGTCTTGAGAAAGATAGGCCCAAGACTTTTCCTTTGCAAGGGATGAAAGCTGTGCTTCATCTTCACTTGGAATATAACCTGTAAGCCAAACAAGCTGGACTCCATCTTCTTCACTTCCAAAGTCTATTGTCTGCATACCGTCATGAACAATCTCAAATTGAAGTTTCTTGCTCACAATCTCATCCAAGGCATTTAGAGAATTTAGGTATGCTGACATCTTTGTCATTTCCTGCTTGTAAGACGCAATCTTTGCCTGCAAGCTCTTTAGTTTTTCTTTTAAGGCCTTAACTGAAGTCTCCGGCAGCTTTAAAGGAATAACATCCTGAGGTAAATCGTCAGGCAGAGCATTTGTTTCGCTCCAGATTAAAAATCTAACCCCTGTCTTGCCTTGCCCGATCCTTATTGTTTTTAAGCTTTCAGCAAGAGCATTATAGGTCTTTAACGGGGCTGTTGCCGGAAAAATATAAATTCCGTTTTCTGCTAAGAAGGTAAAATCAGCCCTGTCTATTTCACCCCACTCTTCATAAGAAGCTATTTCGCCTGAAAGCCTTGCAGCTTCTTCCATATTGCTCTTATAAGAAGATGTGAGCGATAATACTGAATCTACAAAGGTAAGAGTATCTTCTTCGCTTAAAAGAGAGGGAGGAGTTACACCTTTTTTCTCTTTTTTGGGAAGATATTCAGTCAAAAGACTCATAGCAAGAGTTATATCATTTTTTTCGGATCGTAACTCGTTTATGAGGGTTCCGTTTGCAGGGCGGTCCTCAATGTGTACAAGTCCTAATTTTCTTAAATCTTTTAAGGCATGACGCTGCTCTTTTTTTAAGACTAAAAGAGTTACTTTTTTCATTGGTACAATCATAGAGCTTCATCCTTATCATGAACCTTTTCAAGGTTCTTCTTTGAAATTTTACCGCGAACAACAGCTGCAACCTGCTGATCTCCCAAATAAACCGTTATTTTCTTTATGTTAGCCCTTGTTTCAGGTATCTTAACCTTTTCAAAGAGGTTCACGCGCTGAGTGGTAGTTCTAAGCTCTGAATTCAAAAGGCGTACTTGTTCATCAAGAACCTTTGCTTCAAGATCTAAGCTCAAAACTTCCTGCATTTTTTCGGCAGCCGTATCAACCCAAAGAGGTGTCTTATAAAGATCATATTTAGAGCGTTCAAATTCCGCACCGGAAAAAACGGGGATGCTTACGCCTGCAATATTTCCGGTTGAAGTCAGAATCTCCTTTATCTTAACCATAGAGGGTACAAAAACATTTTGCTCGCCGAATACTGCTACCCAGTCTTCGAATTCCTTATTAAGGGCATCTCTGTGAAGCCTGACTTCTTTGGCCCTAGTTTCGATGGTGCGGATTTCGGTTTGAAGCTGCTGTTTTTTAAGCTGAAGAGTCGGCAAGTATCTTCTATACATTTTTAGAGATTCTTTTTGATTTTTCAGCTCATTCTTTGTCAGTTTTATTGCCATAGCCTACCCTTTAGTTTGCCGGCCAGTACTTATTTACCAAGTCGGATTTAATACCGGTTTCTTCACGGGTAAAGCATTCGGAAAGAATCTTCCAGCCTAGGCTCAAAGCTTCTTCAAGCGGAATGTTTACGGACAAGTCCATCATTCCCGATTCGAATTTTGCACCGTATTTTAAAAGTTTTTCGTCCCATTCGCTCATCATAAAGCCCATGGATTTTTTCTCTAAGGTGTCTTTATATGAAGCATAGAGCTTAATCATGTTGTCCATAAGAGCTCGGTGGTCATCCCTTGTCTTACCGTTTACGTTTTGCTTTAATCGTGAAAGACTTCCGAAGGGTTCGATTCGTCCGTTTTTAAGATAGAACTGACCTTCGGTAATATAACCTGTATTATCGGGAACGGGGTGTGTTACATCGTCGCCCGGCATTGTTGTAACGGCCAAGACCGTAACCGAACCTGCATCGGCAAAGTCTACAGCCTTTTCATAGCGGGCTGCAAGCTGGCTGTAAAGGTCTCCGGGGTAACCTCGGTTTGAAGGAACCTGTTCCTGAATAATGGCAATTTCTTTCATTGCGTCTGCAAAGTTTGTCATGTCCGTTAAAAGAACCAAAACGTCCTTACCTGCGATGGCGAATTTTTCTGCAACTGCAAGACACATATCCGGAATCATAAGACATTCAACCGTGGGGTCAGCTGCCGTATGAACGAACATGGCTGTTCGGCTTAAAGCACCTGCTTCTTCAAGGGTATCTTTAAAATAAAGATAATCGTCGTATTTTAATCCCATTCCGCCCAAGATAATTACATCTACTTCGGCCTGCATGGCTATTCGGGCTAAAAGCTCGTTGTAAGGCTCGCCGGAGCTTGAAAATATGGGCAGCTTTTGAGAAACGACCAAGGTATTAAATACGTCGATCATCGGAATACCTGTTCTGATCATTCTGTTTGCAAGAATACGCTTTGAGGGGTTTACCGAAGGACCGCCTATAGGAATCATGTTGTCCTTTAGGGCGGGCCCCGAATCTCTGGGATCTCCTGAGCCGTTAAATATTCGGCCGAGTAAGTCTTCGGAATAGCTTACCTGCATTTCTTTACCCAAGAAGCGGACCTCGTCTCCGGTCGAAACACCGCGTCCTCCTGCAAAAACCTGCAAGGAAACCAAGTCTCCGTCAAGCTTATTAACTTCGGCAAGAGAGGCTCCAAAGCGGGTTTGAACCTCGGCTAATTCTCCGTATGAAACTCCGTCGGCCTTAACCGTAATAACCGAACCGTTAATCGATTCTATTTTGCTATATACCTTTTTCATCTTACACCGCCTGCTTCAATAATTTTTTTGCTCTATCCTCTAAGCTATCCGCTTTTTCGGCGATGAGCTTTTTAATTCCGTCTTCATGGGATTTAAATGCATCCGAGCCCCAAGGCGAGTAGTTATAGTCGATAAACATAAGTTTAAGTTTGCTGAAATAAGAGCGGGCTTCATCCTTAGAAATAAATTTGAATGAAGAACCTAAAATCTCAACCAAAATATTATATATATGCTGCTGTCTCTCAACCGAAACTGCATCGTCTACCTTATCAAAGGAGTTTTGCTGTAAGTAAACGGCATCAAGTAAGTCGCCTTTTAAGTAAATGATAAAGTCTTCGATGCTTGTTCCTTCTTCACCTACAACCTTCATCATCTGCTCAACCTCGGTACCTCGGCGTAAAAAGCTTCTTCCGTACTTAACTTGTTCTGAAGGAAGAACACTCGGATACTTTGACCAGGAATCAAGCGGGTGAATAGCGGGGTACTTTCGGGCATCGGATCGTTCGCGTGAAAGACCGTGGAAGGCACCTACAACCTTTAGAGTAGCCTGAGTTACAGGCTCTTCAAAGTTACCGCCCGCAGGCGATACGGTGCCTCCGATTGTAACGGAACCCTTTGATCCGTCGCTTAGGCGGACAATACCGGCTCTTTCGTAGAAGGCGGCTATGTAGGATTCAAGATAGGCAGGGAAGGCTTCTTCACCAGGGATTTCTTCCAAGCGGCCCGACATTTCTCGAAGAGCCTGAGCCCAGCGGCTTGTAGAGTCTGCAAGAAGAAGAACATCCAAGCCCATTTGGCGGTAGTATTCTGCAAGAGTTACACCGGTATAAACTGAAGCTTCACGGGCTGCAACTGGCATCGAAGAAGTGTTACAGATGATTATCGTTCTTTCCATAAGGGTTCGGCCTGTTTTGGGGTCTTTAAGCTCCGGGAATTCGGTAAGTGTTTCTACAACCTCACCTGCACGCTCGCCGCAGGCTGCGATAATTACTATGTCGACATCAGCATTTCGGCTGGTAGCATGCTGTAAAACGGTTTTTCCTGCACCGAAGGGACCGGGAATACAATAAGTTCCGCCCTTAGCAACAGGGAAGAATGTATCCATTGTTCTCATCTTTGTAACCAATGTTTCAGTAGGCTTTAAACGCTCTGCATAGCAATCAATTGGGCGTTTTACAGGCCACTTAAAGCTCATGGTAAGAGGAATTACATTACCTCTTTCATCGGTAACCTCGGCTATTGTGTCATCTACAGTATAATCGCCCTCAGGTTTTATAGATTTTAATTTATAAGATCCGTACATATTAAAAGGAATCATGATGCGGTGGGTAAAACTGCCTTCAGGTACGGTTCCAAGCAAGCCGGCACGCTTAAGATCATCACCTTCCTTAGCAACAGGAGTAAAATGCCATTTTGCTGTGCGGGAAAGAGCATTTAGATAAATACCTCTTTCCAAAAAATAGCCGGCTTTTTCTGCAAGCTCCGGTAGAGGGTTTTGCAGTCCGTCATAAACCTGACCTAAAAGACCGGGACCTAACTCTACAGAAAGAAGATCTCCTGTGAATTCGACAACATCCCCAACCTTTATTCCCTTTGTAATTTCAAATACTTGAAGCTGAGCTATATCACCTCGAATACGGATGACCTCGCTTTTTAGTTTTTTTGAACCAACTTCAACATAGCCTACTTCATTAAGGGTAACCAAGCCTTCAAAAGCAACGCTTATCATGTTACCGTTAATACCGACTACCTTTCCTTTTGTTTTAGTCATATCATAACTCCAAATACTATAGATAAAGCATAAATCCTAACTTTAAAAGCTGTTTTATAAAAATTACAAAACAACGATTAGATTTTATCACATAAATAAAAAATATGCAAGAAAAAAAAAATCAAAAATCTTAAAAATAGAGCTAAATTTTTTCGCTGTCATATTCTATAAGGGTTTTTACCGGTAAATCCTTGAGAACCTTGTTATAATTTAAAAACGGTAAGCCCACTACCCCGCAAAAACCGATTACCTCAGCCCCGCCCTCTTCTATAATAGTTCTTGCAGCATTTAATGTTCCTCCTGTAGCTATCAAATCATCCAATAAAAGGACTTTTTGACCCTTTACCACATCGGTTTTATGAACTTCAACAGCGGCCTGTCCATACTCAAGGTCATATGAGGCAGAGTATGTTTCTCCGGGGAGTTTTCCTTTTTTTCTAATTAAAATAAGAGGTATTCCCATTTTATATGCAAGGGGGGCGGCAAAAATAAAGCCGCGTGCCTCAATGGCAGCAATAGCATCTATCTTTTCATCCTTATACATTTCCGTCATCTTATCAAGGCAATAACTAAAAACTTTAGGATTGACCAAGATGCCGGTAATATCATAAAAAAGAATTCCTTTTTTAGGGAAATCAGGTACACGCCTTATGGCTTCATCTATTATTTTATCTTTCATAAGAAACAGTCTACACCTTATTTTTGCAATGGTCAATAGGAAGTGTAAGATTTTATAATTATTACTCCGTATACATTTTGCATATATCTCTTCCGCTTGCTTTGGCATTATATAGGGCGGTATCGGCAAAGGAAAGCATTGTTTCGTATGAAAGCTCATTGGTGGGTACAGATGTATAAGCACCTAAACTGATAGTTAAAATCTTATTCTTCGCAGCCGAATGTTCAATATTTAAATTTTTAACCTCAATACGAAGTTTTTCGGCAATCTTCATTGTGTCGCAGGCAGAGCTATTATAAAGTAAAATTAAGAATTCCTCTCCTCCGTATCTTCCTACAAAATCATATTTTGCTCTAAGATTTTTTTGTAAGGTTTGTGCTACACTTCTAAGAACATTATCTCCGGCTTGATGCCCGTATAAATCATTATATTGTTTAAATAAATCTATATCTATCATGATTAAAGAGACCTGCTGTTTATTATCCAATCCCTTACGCCATAAATCCTTTCCTACAGTGTCCAACAGCCTCCTGTTGCCTACACCTGTTAATTCGTCAACTGTAGATAAAACGGTAAGCTGCTCGTTAGCAGATATAAGGTCTTTTTGTTCTTCTTGGAGTTTTTTATTGGCTATTTTATATTGAAAAAGCTGACGAAGCCTGAAAACCAAAAATGTCATAATCGCCAAAACTAAAATATAGGCAGCAAACATAGGCATTGACAACCAAAAAGGCTTTTCGATAATAAATGTAAAAGAAGCCGGTTCAGGATATGGGTTCGATATATCTTTTACTTTGAATGTATATTTTCCGGAATCAAGGTTGGTGTATTGCACATAGTTTTTCATATTGGCATTAATCCAGTTTTTATCAAAACCTTCAAGCATAAACACATAATAAGGTCTTGAAAGCGGAGATAAATCCATAGATGCAAATTCAAAACTTATATTATTTTCTGAATATTTGTATTTGGAAGTCTTTTTAAAATCTATTTTAAATGCAGGAGTATTATTTCCGTTTACGCCTATTGTTCTGATTTTTACAGGCACCTCCTGTTTTTTAAAGGATAAAAGATAGTTAATGTCCACACCTAAAACGCCTTCCTGTGTTCCAACAAAGCAATCTTGTCCAATAATAACAGGATTTGTCGTAAACCGTCTTTCATGGTTATAAAAAGTATAACTGTATATAATTTCGGTATTTCGATTAAATATTGTCATACCTTTTATTGCGGCAACACAGACAGAATCATTGTCCATATGGGTCATACCGGTAATAAAATTTGAAGATAGACCGTCTGTTGAAGTATAATTTAAGATCTGCTTTGTTTCGGTATTGAGTATATTTATACCTCCGTCACTGGTTCCTACCCATAACTTACCTGAAATATCCTGAAATAATGAGGTTATTCTGTCAGAAGAAATTCCGTTTTTGTTATTGACATCGTATCTGTATATAGTAAATTCGTCTGTTGAGGGCATATATTCTGCAAGGCCCTTGTTGGTTCCTACCCATAGTCTGTTAGATGAATCTATCAGCAGGCTAAAAATCAGGTTACTGCACAAACTATTAGGATTTTTAGGATCATTTTTATACCTTTTTATAATTCCTGATGAAGGCGAGAATTTGATAAGACCTCCATCATAAGTGCCTATCCATAAAAATCCGTTATCATCGCTTATAATGCTGTATATGATTCTTTCTCCGTCTTCAATTATGTTTTTATTGTACAAATCGGCACCGATAAAGGCATCCAGCTTTTTATCGTACTTGCATAATCCGAGATCAGTACCAACCCATATATCTTCGTTTTTATCTATGTGAAATTTAAACACGGCATTAGAAATAATTTTCGATTCTGAAGATTTGTAATGACGGTAGTGTTTCTTTTTTCCGGCGTTTAAGTCATAATAAGTTATGCCGTTATTTAAAAGACTTATCCATAAGTTTCCGTTTTTATCCTTATTCAGATCAGAAACCGAATTTTCCCGTCCGCTTACTTTATTTTCATGCAGCAATATCAGTTTTGACCACATACGTTTAGTATCATAAATGTTTACACCGCCGCCGTTTGTGCCGACCCATAATGAGCCGTAACTATCTACATGTATCGAAAAAATAAAATCGTTTGAAAGATTGAACGAACGCTGCCTTGAAGTATATTCGGAATAAGTATATGTATTTTTATCGAAACTGATTAAGCCTCCTCCCCAGGTGCCTACCAAAAGTACATCATCAGAAAATTCGTTTGATAAACAAGATATTTTATTGTTTGAAAATGAAAAAAGGTCTCTCTTTCCGTTTTTAGGATCAATTCTAAATAATCCGGTATTCCAAACGGATACCCAATATATACCGTCTTCTTCCAAAATATTATGAACAAGGGATTCCATAAGAACGCTATCGTTTCCAAAAAAGCCGTGACGGTTTAAATCTTTTATTTGACTCGTCATATTCCCATAAACCGCCGTGTGTGCAGGCAAATATCTGCCCATTGGAGTCTTCATAGATATTGGCTATTCCGTTATTCCCTATGTAAAATTCTGAAGTTTGAGAGAACTCGACAACAGAACCGTCTTCTTCATTTAAGATATATAAACCGTCCAATGAACCTATCCACAAACGGCCACGTGAATCCCTTAAAAAACCGAATACAATCGAGTTAGTCATATCGAAATGAGTAAATGTCTCAGTATCAACATTAAACATTTCAACTCCGTCAAAGGTGCCAAGCCAAAAAACATCGCTTCCGTTTTTTGCCTTTATCGGATCTTTATACAAGGATTGAATTTGGGAAGACTGAATTGAATCTTTAGAAAAAGGAATATATTCATAGTTTTTATATTTAATACCGTCATAATAACCTAGGCCTTCTTTAGTACCGAACCAAATACGGCCGTATGAATCTTGAGAAATGGATGTGACAAATTTGGATGCAATTGATGAAGGCTGAGAGTAAAAAACGAAAACATCCTCGTCAGCAAATAAATTAAAAGTAAAAAAAACAAGCAAAAAAAGAATTACTTTTTTATGTGCATTATACATTGAAAAATCCTTTATTATTAAAAGCCAGCAATGACTCAAGAAATTCTAAAACATTAAAAAGAAAAAGTCAACTGCTTATTTATTAAAAGCATTAAACCGTGTCTTAAACAATGTTGAGCCCCATTTTTTTTAGGTCATCCAAAAAAGAAGGATAACTTATATCGAAACATTCGGCATCTTGAAGTATAAAATCTGAAGAATCTTTGCCATCAATACCAAACCCCATGACGGCAAGCATCATCGCAATACGGTGATCCCCATGCGAAAAAACTCGAGCAGGGATTAAGTCTTTTCCGTCATTTCCTTTGATAAGTAAAAAGTTTCTGCCCTCGGTAATATCAGCCCCAAGTTTTTTTAATTCTGAGGCAACAGCAAAAAGCCTGTCGCATTCTTTATAACGGCATATTTCTATATTGGTTAAAAGAGTTTCTCCCTGTGCAAAACAAGCAATTGCAGAAAGAGCAGGAACTGCATCGGGCATCTCTGAACAATCAAATGTTCCGCCCTTTAAACTTGAAGGAAAAACTTTTAGAATTTTATTTTTATCGTCAAAGTGAATCTCGGCATTCATTTTTTTTAGAATATTTATAATTCCGGAGTCTCCTTGAACATCATTTATATCTATGTTTTTTATGCCGATAGCAGAATGTGTAATCAAGCCCAAGGCAATTGGAAAGGCAGCACTTGACCAGTCAGCCGGAATAGTTGCCGAAAATCCCGGAATTTTTTGCTGGCCATTAATTTTAAATGTTTTAAAATCGCCTGAAACATTGAACGAAATACCGCAAGTTTGGAGCCAATGAAGTGTCATTTTTAAATAAGGAAGTTCCCCTGCCCTTTGTAAATTTATTTGCAAAAAATAATTACTAAGAGCGGCTCCAAGCAAGAGTCCGCTTACAACCTGAGAAAAATCTCCTTCAAGATGGACTGCTTTTTTTTCAAGACCTTTGATTAAAGATGCATCTTCAGGAATACTGATTGGTTCTCCTAAAACACGTATCGGAGCTTTTCCAAGACCGTCAAAAAATTCGTATTTTAAACCGAATTCATCATAGATGTCCGTTAAGGGTGCAAGAGGCCGTTTTAAAATTGATAAATCTCCGGTTAAAACAAAGTCTGAAGAAATTAAAGAAAGAATGGAGCCTAAAAAATAAAAAAGAGTGCCGGAATTTCCTGCATCGATTTTTATGGATTGTTGACTTTTAATTCTTTTTTTTAAACCAGCTTTTGGAGGAAACACAATTATATCGGCAGATGATTTTGTTTTGTTTTCTATTCGGAATTTTACGCCTAAGGATTCAAATACCGTTATCGCAGTTTTAGTGTCTCCGCTGATAAGAAAATTTTTAATCTCTGAAGAGTCTTCTGCAAAGGAAGCCAACACCAAGGCCCTCATTGAATGACTTTTTGATGGCGGAACCTCTATTGGTAATGTAGAAAGAGGTAAGGATTTTTTAATTTTTAAAATCATTTTTTTAAAAGAGCTTTTAGTTCTTTTAGGCGTTCTTGATCTTCACAGTCAGCCAAGAGCTTTATAGTTTCCTTAGCTTTTTCTTTACGGTTTGTCTGAATATAAAGGTTTGTAAGATCAAATAAAAGTTCATCGCTTTCACCGAATTCTTCGATAGCCTGCCTTAAGCTTACTTCAGCACGGGCGTGATCGCCTTTTTTTACCGCAAGAAGGGCTATTAGCCTGTATATTCTTTCGGTGGGCTCAATATCCATTGCCTTAACCAAAAGGCCGTCTGCATCATTTAGATAGCCTATCTGTATCGAGTTTTCTGCCTTATCCGTTAAAAGAACGGAATCTTCAGGGTTCAGCCTTAAAGCCTTTTGATACCAAGTATCCGCTTCATCATATTGCTCATCAAAAAATAAGGCATTTGCATAAATATGAAAGGCTTCGGCCCTATTTCTTTCTGCCGCCAAGTCGGCTGTTCCTGCCTCTATATCAAAAAGAGGAGCACATTCTTTTAATCGGCCTTGAAGACGCATAACTTCCACATAGTTTTCCAAAATAACTATTTCATCAGGAAGAAGACTGCGGGCTTTTTCAATTTCTATTTGGGCATCAAAAAAATCATCCTCATCTATGGCGCAAAGAGCCTTTAAATTAAACATCCAGCCGTTATTAGGCTCAAGAGTTTCAGCCTCTGCAAGAGGAGCAGTGCAATCCTCCCCTATCAGATAAAGAGCTTCGGCCAAACGGAAGTGATAAAGGCCGTGCTCGGGCCCCAGCTTACAAGCCTTTTTGAAGAATTTTATAGCTTCTTCAGGGTTTTCGTCGTGAATAAGGAGTCCGTATAAATACCATATCGTAGAATCGCTTGTTTTTGCATCACAAAGCTTTTTAAAATTAATCTTAGCTTCCCATTTGTTCTCTACGGCATAATAAAATTTACCGCTTAAGGCCCAAGTACGCTCATCTTCCGGAGCAATACGCTCAAGGGCGTTTATTACATCGGCCATTTCGTTATATTCTTCAGAAGCTAAAAAGAGTCTTCCGGCCTCGGAATAGGCTTCTACAGCTTCCGCCTTATTTCCGGCAAGATTAAGCTCGTTTGCCTCATTATACTTTAATAAACCTTGATCAGGTTTTAATGCAAAGGCCTTTGCATATGAGGCAGCCGATTTTTCATGTTCCCCTTGAGAATTCAAAAAATGTCCTTGTAAAGAGCAAAGCAAGACAGATTTTTCAATTTCTTCATTAGGAATATATTTTAAAAGATCTCCCAATTTTTTCATATTGCCTGACTGATAGTAAAGGCCTGCAAGTTCAGCCATTATTTCATAATCATCATGCTCAATATCCAGGGCCTGCAAAAATTCCTTTTCAGCCTCTTCGTTTAAACGCTGAGCAAAATATATTCTTCCTGCCAAAATATGATCCTGAATAATGGGCTCACGGAGCTTCCATGCTTGTTTTATTTGATAAATAGCGGCAACATATTGCCCCATAGCATAATAGGTTGATGCAAGATTTATATAGGCCTCAGGCGAAATAGCATCAGGATTATTTGCGGCGGAATCGGTGTTTTCTACAAGAAGAGGCTGTGAAATAATTTTAAATTCGTTAAGATAAAATTTTACCTTTGAATGAGTCTCCCAGTTTTGCCCTGCAAAACCGATTTTTCCGGCAGCCTGAACAATATCGGAATCAAACTTACCAAGCCAAGTATTGTTCACAAGAATAGTGATACTTGTTCCTGCACAGATTAATTTTATTTTAAATTTTGCACTATCAACATCCGTTAAAGGTTTTGTCCAGCCTAAGATTGGCATTGGTGTGGAATTTACGACAGCTTCAAGCCTGATCCATCCCTTATCCGAAATAAGAAGAGAATAAAAAGCCTTATCGCTTATATGACGGAATACAAAGCCTGCGGCACAATAACCGGCACTTGAGTTTTGCTCAGGAATGAAGTTATCTTTAAATCCGGGCAAATCAATTTCGGCATCAAGAACAAAATCCTTATATCTAAATACGGGGTTTAAGGTCCAAGCATAAAGATGCTTTCGTTTAAGCTCCAAAAAGTAAGAAGGATTACCTTCTGGATTTTCTTCGAATAATGATTGGTAACCGTCTCCTTTTTCTTCCAAAAAGCGGGCATTTTCTTTTTTCGAAAAATCTGCCTCCCATATTTCTTCCTTTATTTCTTCAGGATCAATCACAAGACGGGATTTTTTGCTTTCGGATCTTTTTAGAAATTTATTCTTAAAATAATAAAAATATAACTTAAGTCGTTCCATAATATTTTACAAGATTACAAAAAAAATGCATTTTAGTCTAGCAGGTAATTACAATTCGAGACTTGCTATCTTGTTTTCTGCATATATTCCATATGGTTTAATTAAAACTGAAAAAATTGCGGCAGGAATACCGCAAAAGTAAATTAAAATTACCCATAAATATGAGTTCATTGTAAAAAATACGGCAACGGCAGAAATTGCCAAAATGATCATATTAAAAAACATTATAAAAAGAATGTTTGTATTTTGCTTCATTGCGGCAACAGGATTATCCCAATGCAGTTTAGGATGTGCAGTATCCAAAAATAAGGACACTAGATTGACCAAAGCCGAAAAGCAAAGAGCTACCATAGATGACAGCACTATATGAAAGATGCCGAATTTAAATACAAAGCTTGCAAAGCCTACCCCTATCACTATGGCAAAAACAGCAAAAATCATAGCATGGGCTAATTTAGCATACATATAAACTGCAATATCAACCGGTAAACTTTTAATAAAGGGAATAAATTTGGCATCCCGTGAAAGAGCCGTGTCCGCAATATTGGTCATTGAGCCTAAAAAACCGGCTGCAAGGCCCGTAATTACAAAACCTGCATTTCCCTGCATAAAATCAAGTACATGAGGCGGCACATCATTTAAGTTTGTACCCTTTGCAATGCTTATAACGATTATCAATACAGGCATAAAAATAATCGAAAAGGGGCCGTTTAAAAGGTAAACCGGAGTACGGTTCATCATTTTAAATTCCCTCTTCAAATAAGCCATAAAAGGACTTGATCTTTTTATATTTTTGCTTAAATAAGCGGAAACTTGTTTTGCTTCAAGTTTTTTTATGCTCTTTTCGTTAAAACCTATTAGGCTTTCGGTGTAAAGCTTTGACATAAAACCTATAATCAAGGCAGGGAAAACAGCACAAAGGGCAATCAGCAATACGAGATATAAAAAGCTTAAAACAGAATCCGGAGCACTTAAAATATACCCTACAAGTTTTATCGGAGGATAGTATGCTCCATAAGATTGAAAGGCGGCAGCATTGGATCCCACCATTGTATAAATAGCCTCAGGGTCGGAACCTGTAGCCGATTGGATTATATAATTAAATCCCAAAGCGAGAGACATACCTACAATTCCGTTGACAGCCATGACAACATTTTTATTTTTAAAAATTCTAGTAAAACGCATGATAAGAATATTAAAAAAATAACAGACCGAAATCATGGGTAGAGGGATTACCAAGGCACAGATGAGGGCCCATAGATAAAATATAAGAGGAGGGGCTTCCATATAGCCGTAGATTCCCATCAACACAGCAAAAAAGGCAACAGAGGTAATAAGCGAATTAATTGTGTTTGCAAAAAATTTTGATGCAAACAAGGTACGCGGTTTAATGGGCATGGCCAAAAACTGTTCTTCAATTTCTCCGATGTAGTAGGTGGAAATAGTCAGCATAAAGCCGAATAATAGACTCATAAAAGAGATAAGAACAGCCGTTACCTCAAACAGAATATTTATATTGTTGACAGCCTTCGCCGTTCCGTATAGTCCGAAAATCAAAAAGCCGAAGATAAGCAAAAACTCTGCAAAGACCACCAAAAACAAGACCGCAATACCGGCTATCTTAGCCTTGGAATTTCTTGTTACGGTTTGCTCTCCCCTCTTTTTTCTTTTTTGAATTTGAGCCTTAAAATTCTTAAAGTTAAAAACCGAAGCCAAATAAATTTTAACCAATCTAAAAAAAACTTTCATAATTTTTTAACTCTCTTAAGCTTCTCCGTTTTCAAAATCAAAAGAAGATTTATCGTCAACGAGTTCCAAAAATAGCTTTTCAAGAGAGGCGTTTTCTCCTCGTTTTTCCCTTAATTCTTGTAAAGAACCCTCAAACATAATTTTGCCTGAATTTATGATTGCAAGTCTGTCGCAAAGTTTTTCGGCAACCTCCATAACATGGGTAGAAAAGAAAACAACCTTTCCGGCATCAGCTCTTTCTCTCATAATTTCCTTTAACGAAAAGGCAGATTTGGGATCCAAGCCTACCATGGGTTCATCCAAGATCCAAACAGCAGGGTCTGATAAGAGGCTTCCGGTAACCAAAAGTTTTTGCTTCATTCCGTGGGAAAAACTTCCTATACTCCCGTTTAAGGCCTCATTTATTCCGAAAAGTTTAGTATAACGCTCTATTCTTTCTTGTCTTATATCTGCCGGAACTCCATAAACATCTCCGACAAAATTTAAATATTCAGCCGCCTTTAATTGGGAAAAAAGTTCAGGATTATCGGTAACATAGCCTATTCTTCTTTTTGCTTCCATAGAGTCTTCAGCTATGTTTATGCCGTCAACGATTATTGAGCCGGAATCCGGATTAAGAACTCCGGTTATCATCTTAATTGTTGTAGTTTTTCCGGCTCCGTTCGGTCCTAAAAAGCCGAAAATTTCGCCGTTTTTTACATTTACAGAAATACCGTCTACAGCCTTTGTTTTAGAAGAACCGTAGGCCTTTGAAACATTTGAAATTTCAATCATAAATAAAACCTTACCTTGCCTGACGCATTTTTCTTACACTTTCTTCCAGATAGCCGCACTCAACCAAATACTGTCTGCGTGAAACCACCAAGGCCATAAGTTCCTTGTACATTTCAAAATTAACTTCCAAGGCAATGGGGAAAATATAGAGTTCCGTTTCATTGCAGTAACGTTCAATAAATTCGGGATCCGTCACAAAGCCCAAACTTATCATATTGCTTATCCTGTCGGCACATTTTAAAATTTTAGCCTTATCGGAACCGTTTTTGATTATGTTTTTTAGATACTCGGTTTTTTCTTGTCCCTTTTTCTTTGTAACTTCCAAAACAAGTTCATAAACCTGCCCCGATTCTGAATCGATATTTAAGATTTCGTTTACATTGAAATCTTCAATATCTTCGATAACATCATGGATTAACGAAGCTTTTAAAAGAACACTGTCAATGTATCCGTAGTCGATCAGAATGCCCATAGTATCTACCTGGTGCCGGAACATATTGCCTCCTGCATGACGGGCCTTTCCGATTAAGGCGGTAGCAACCTGCATGTAAGGAGCAAGATAAATTCCCTTTAATATTCCTAAATCTCTTGTCAAAGTAAACTCCTTATCTCTATCATTTTGATAGTCGGCTATCATGTATAGCACGCTATCCTTATAATAGCATTATACCATGATAACTTTGTATTATACTAAAATAACAAGTTTAGTGTCAATAAGGGGAGAAAGGACAATCTATAAATGACGAATGCCGTGAAAGGACAAAGGTTGAGGGGGGGGGGAAGTGTTTATTTGTCTTAAATTTCAACAGTAATAACTAGCATAACTATAGAAAAAACAAGAGAAAGACTTGAAATAATAATATCGTACAACAAATGGTATTTATAACCTAAAATCTGCTTATATTTTATATCTTCGATCAAACATAACTTTATATTGTCCGCTATCAATATTACTAATTTTTCTCCAATATCGGGATTCTTAAAAGAAGGTAATAATTTGGCATAATATTTTCTCCCATGTTCTGTTCTAAACCAATATGTAACAGGGTCTCTTCGTATGTAATAACTTTCAATAACAACAGCTTCAACTCTTTTATTTTGTTCTAAAATTAATTTTACCTCACGGTTAAATTTATATAAATCGGAAACACTAGTATATAACAACCATGATGTTACTATTAATGCCATACCAAATGACAAAAAAAACAGCCATTTCTTTTTAATATTATTTATCATTACTACCCCATAATACCAATCTCACTTTGTTTCATCGGGGTGAAGGCCCGGCTTGGCGTTGGCTAGGAGGAGTTTTAAGCGGTTGAGCTGGTTTACCTCGCTGGCTCCCGGGTCGAAGTCTATGGCAGAGATATTGGCTTCAGGGTAACGGCGGCGCAATTCCTTTATCATTCCTTTTCCCGTTACATGATTGGGGAGGCAGGCAAAGGGCTGCACGCAGGCAATATTGGAAACGCCTGAATGAATGAGCTCTATCATTTCTGCCGTTAAAAACCAGCCTTCTCCCGTAACATTACCCAGCTGCAAAATTCCGTCTACAGAATCGGCTAGTCTGTATATACTTTCAGGAGGGGTAAAACGCTTACTCCTCTTTAAAGCTTTTTTTATCGGCTTCCTGTATCGTTCCATAATCCATATTGTAAGACTTGCAATAAAGCGTTTTTTAAACGAGTAATCGAGATATGTATTTTTATATATTCCTGTCGCTGAAGAATAAAGGAAAAAATCTAAGAGGTCGGGAACGACACATTCAGCTCCCTCTCTTTCTATTGTATTAAAAATATCGTTATTGGCTGCGGGGTGGAATTTAACCAATATTTCCCCTACTACGCCGACACGAGGTTTTCGGATATTTTTTAAGGGGAGATTATCGAAGTCTCTTACAATGCCGTTTATTATTTCCCTATATTTTCTTGTAGACATTTTTTTCAAAGCATCCTTGATAAGGACTGCATATTTTTTATATATTTCGTTTGCAGAACCGGCAACCTTTTCGTATGGACGGGTACGGTAAAGTACCCTCATCAAAAGGTCGCCTAAGCACATGGCTTGAGCAACCCTGTGTAAAACAGGGAGCTTTAATTTAAAGCCGGGATTTTTTTCGATGGACTGGGCACTGATGCCGATTACCGGAACAAAGCCCAAGCCTGCATCTATGAGTGCCCGTCTTATAAAGCCTATGTAGTTTGTGGCCCGGCAGCCTCCTCCAGTTTGGGTAATTGCCAAAGCTGTTGTGCGTAAATCGTAGCGGCCCGATTTTAGGGCTGCTATCATCTGGCCTGCAACTATGATGGCAGGATAACAGGCATCATTGTTTATATACTTTAAGCCGTACTCTACGGCAGTTTGATCGATTTCGGTAAGAATTTCAAAGTTATAACCGGAATGCGAAATAGCGGCTCCGATGAGGTCAAAATGAATGGGAGACATCTGCGGTGCTAAAATAGTGTATCGTTTTTCCATCTCCTTTGAAAAAACAATTCTATCATAGGCAGCCGATTTTTTGCTTAAAGAAAGTTTATGCCTCTTTCTTTCCTTGACAGCAGCCAAAAGACTACGTACTCTTATTCTCACGGCTCCGAGGTTGGAACCCTCATCTATTTTTATGAGGGTGTACATTTTCCCCTTTGACTCAACTATTTCCTGAACCTGATCGGCCGTTACCGCATCCAAACCGCAGCCGAAGCTGGTAAGCTGTATAAATTCCAAATTCTCTTGAGTTGAGGTAAAGTTTCCTGCCCTGTAGAGGCGGTTGTGGTAAGTCCACTGATCTACAACACGCAAAGGGCGCTCTATCTTTCCTAAGTGGGCAACCGAGTCCTCGGTTAAAACCGCAAGGCCAAGACCATTGAGCATCTCAGGGATGCCGTGGTTTATTTCGGGATCAAGGTGATAGGGCCGTCCTGCAAGCACAATGCCTTTAAGATTTTTTTCTTTAATTATGCGTAAAACCTCTTCGCCCTTCTCCTCCGTTTCTTTTTTAAAGTCTTCTTCCTCGGCCCATGCCGACTTAACGGCATTTTTTATTTCTTCCAAACTTATTGAAAACTTTGCACCTAATTCTTCATAAAGACGGTCGGTTAAGCGGTGTTTATCGTAATAGGGTAAAAAGGGATTTAAATAAATTATATTTGCATCCTGCCTTAGAACATCGATATTGTTTTTTAAAACCTCAGGATAGCTTGTAACAATGGGACAGTTATAATGGTTTCCGGCTCCGTCATCTTCTTTTTTCTCGTAAGGAATACAGGGATAGAAAATATTTTTTACGCCTAATTTTAAGAGGGCCTCAATATGACCGTGAGCTATCTTTCCGGGATAACAAACCGATTCGGACGGAATAGATTCAAGACCCATCTCGTAGGTTCCTCTGGTTGAGCGGGGAGAAATTCTAACCGAAAATCCCAGCTCAGTAAAAAAGGTAAACCAGAACGGATAGTTTTCGTACATGTTTAAAACCCGCGGAATTCCTATCTCGCCTCGTGGAGCTTCATTTTTAGGAATCGGCTTATATTTAAAAAGCCTCTTATATTTCCAGTCAAAGAGGTTCGGTATATCTTTTTTGTTTACCGCTTCTTGATCTTTAGAGGAAACTTGAGATGAACACTCTTCAATTCCGCTGTTTTTATCAAGTTCAGCACCGCGTTCACATCTGTTTCCCGTAATAAATCGCCGTTTTACCCCGCAAATATCGAAGGTGTTTACGGTTAAAAGGCAGTTATTCGGGCATTTGGGACAGCGCAATAAATCAAGCTTTACCTTAAAATTTTCCAAGCCTTCCATATCGGCAATGTTCGATCTTATTTTTCCTTCGGAAAGATTTTCTTCGTCAAGGTCATGCCATTGATCTTTTGCAATTAAGGCAGCTCCGTATGCACCCATAAGGCCTGCAACATCGGGGCGGACAGCCTGTCTTCCCGAAACAAGCTCAAAAGCACGCAAAACGGCATCGTTATTAAAGGTTCCGCCCTGCACTATTACCTTGCTTCCTACCTCGGAGGCATCGCGCAATTTAATAACCTTAAAGAGGGCATTTTTTATAACGGAATAAGAAAGACCTGAAGAAATGTCTCCTACCGAGGCTCCTTCTTTTTGAGCCTGCTTAACGCGGCTGTTCATAAAAACCGTGCATCGTGTACCTAAATCTACGGGTTTTTCGGCAAGAAGAGCCAGGCTCGCAAATTCGCTTATGCTCATTCCGAGGGATCGGGCAAAGTTATCCAAAAAGCTTCCGCAGCCTGAAGAACAAGCCTCATTCAGCTGAATAGAACTTATGGCTCCGTTTTTCATGCGGAGGCACTTCATATCCTGACCGCCTATATCCAAAAGGAAGTCTACTCCGGGTAAAAAGAATTCTGCGGCACGGTAGTGTGCGATCGTTTCAACCTCTCCTGCATCTACACCCAAAGCAGCCTGAAAAAGCCCCTCCCCATATCCTGTAGAAACGGAGCGGGCTATATAGGCCTTTGGAGGAAACATCTTGTAAAGGTCTTTTAAAACCCTTACTGCAAGCTCTACAGGGTTTCCGGCATTTACGTCATAAAAACGCCAGAGAATTTTTCCTTCCCCATCGATTAAAACGGCCTTGGTGGTAGTTGAGCCTGCATCAAGCCCTAAAAAGACGGGGCCGGAAGCAGAGGAAATATCGGCCGAGGGAGCCGTTTCCTCTGCATGCCTTATCCTGAAAGTCTCAAGTTCTTCTTCATTTTTAAAAAGAGGAGGAAGGCGCTGAACCTCGGGCATCTCGGAAGAAGCTATCTTATAAATATCTTTTTTGAATTTTGAAAGCGCTATAAAATGGGGTTTTGTCTCAGGCTCATCTTCAAAGACAAGAGGCGATTTATTTTCGTCCTTTTTTGTAGAGGTTTTAAACTGAGCCTTTTTTAGGTCCAAGAGAGCAGACTGATTGAAGGGAGAGCTTGAGGCCTTAGGTATCTTAAAGCCTCCGGCAGCACTCAAGGCTGCCCCCATGGCTACAAAGAGTTCCGAATTTTCAGGAGTGATAATCTCATTTTCTTTAAGCTTTAAGGTTTCGATAAACCTGTGCCTTAGCTGATCCAAAAAATGTAAGGGGCCTCCCAAAAAAGCGACCTTTCCTCTTATGGGTTTACCGCAGGCAAGGCCTGAAATAGTCTGGCTTACTACAGCTTGAAAGATACTGGCTGCTATGTCCTCTCTTTTTGCGCCCTCGTTTATAAGGGGCTGAACGTCGGTTTTGGCAAAGACTCCGCAGCGGGCGGCTATAGGGTAAATAGTCTTAGCATTTTTTGCAAGCTCATTTAAGCCCAAGGCATCGGTTTCCAAGAGGGCGGCCATCTGGTCTATAAAGGAGCCCGTACCTCCTGCACAGGTACCGTTCATTCTTTGCTCGATATTGGCGTGCTCAAAATAAGTAATCTTTGCATCCTCGCCGCCGAGCTCTATTATAACATCGGTTTGGGGAATTATCTTTTTTACGGCGGCAGTTGAGGCTACAACTTCTTGAATAAAGGGAATATTGAGCCAGTGCGAAACGGCAAGTCCACCTGATCCCGTTACAATGAGGGAGAGTTCTACATCTTCTCCGTATTTTTTTTCGACAGCTTCTACCGCAAGCTCGCAAACGGATATAATTGTCGTTCTTATGTCGGCCCTGTGTCTTTGATATTTACTAAAAAGGATTTTTCCGTTATCTTCTAAAACAACAACCTTTACGGTTGTCGAGCCGACATCGATTCCGAAACGCAGCACACTCTCTCTATTCATAACACCAACCGATTTTAAATTATAATTTTATATCCATGTCCTTATCCAAGGGATATATTGGACGCGGAGTTTGAGGGTAATCCAAGGTTTCCAAGACCTCGTTTGAACAGCCCTTAGATTCCGCCAATATCGCCCTCTTTGCTATTTTTTGAAAACAGGGTTCCAAATAACCCAGCTTTACGATAACTATACAATAGTCTTCTGCATTTACGCCTAGGGCAGGCAAGAGCTCATCATCCCCGAAGCCTATGTGATTTGAGGTTAAAACTATTCTTATGTCTTCCATTTCGACAAAAGCCAATCGGGAATCATAAACGCCGTAGTTTTTTACAAGTTTTAAGACCTTCACGGAACAAGGAATTTTTTTGCCGTTGATTTTATCCCATGTTCCGCCTATAGTTATTTCTAAGGAAGCTCCCTCCCCTGCCTCAAAGCATTTTTCAACGGCAGCCTTATCGAAAAATCCCGAATAAAGCACCTTAGTGGGTAGAGCTTTTAAAGCTTCTTTTTGTTTTAAAAGAGCTTCAAAGCACTCGGTGGAGTCCCCCGTAGAACCGGCTGTAGGATTATCTCCCGAATCGGAGACAAAGACGGGGCCTTCTTTATTTTGCATTACCGATTCAACTGCGGTTTTTATTGCAGTAAAGGAATCGTAATGCTCTACCTTAAATTTAAAATTATGACGCTCGGCCCAAAATTCCTTGGCTATCTTTAAGGCTGCCCTGTCTGCAAGGGCTTGGTCGTTTAAGGCTGTTGTTACAATGTTTACGCCGTTATCCTTGCTGTCTGCCCAAGGGAAACCCAAAAGAACGGAGGCTGCAAGTAAGTCTTTTTCCTTTTCGGACTCAACGCATGAGGCGATTAAGCTTTTCATAGGCTCGGCGGCGGTTTCGCTTTTTTCTCCTGCCACCAGCATGGGGATTTTTACCCTTCCTATACAAAGTTTATTTGAAGGCTCTAAGGCAGCTTTTAAAAGTTCGGCTGCATGGACACCGGTTTCATAGCAGTCAATATGAGGAGCGGTTTTATAACCTACGATACCGTCGCAATATTTAATCATCTCATCGGTTACGGTAGCATGCATATCGAGGGCGGTCGTTAAAGGAATATGGGGAAGCTTTTCACGGATTGCTTTTAAAAGGTCTCCTTCGGCAGGGCCTATGTTTTGCACCTTTAAGGAACCGTGAAGGCCTAAGCAGATGCCGTCAATCGGAGCTTCTAAAAGGGCCTTATCTATATAGGCTAAAAATTCTTTTTTAAGCTCGGTATATAGATTATAATCGACCAAGCCGTTCGGAACGGCCCTTGCAACTACGGCAGGCACAACATCCCAGCCCCATTTTTGAATGGTTTCGATAATTCCGGTAGAAGAGTAATAGGGTTTTAAACCTTTTGTTAAAACTTCTTCTCCTTTAAAAATAACAAAATCTTCAATACCCGTAATAATAGGATTAAAGCTGTTCGACTCGTGATTTATGCATCCTACTAAAATTCGCTTCATTTTATGTTCTTACCTTATTTCTTTTTTCCTTGATTTGCAACTGCATTTATTTTTGCGTTTATTTTTTCTTGGTCTCCCAGATAGCGTTTGCTTATAACCTTAAAATCTTTATCGAATTCATAGACCAAGGGAACGCCTGTCGGAATATTTACAGAGATGATTTCTTCATCGCTTAAATTTTCAAAATATTTGACCAAGGCCCTGAGGGAGTTCCCGTGGGCAGTTATAAGAATTCTTTTTCCTTCAAGCATTTGGGGCTTTATAGTCTCTTCAAAGAAGGGAACTGCCCTGGCTATTGTATCTTTTAAACTTTCGGTCAGGGGAAGCTCTGATTTTTCAATTCCCCTGTATTGTTCCTGTAAATAGGGACAACGCTTATCTCCTTCTTCCAAAACAGGAGGAGCAATATCAAAGGAGCGGCGCCAAATTTTTACCTGATCCTCTCCGTATTTTTCGGCCGTTTCTGCCTTGTTTAAGCCCTGCAAGGCCCCGTAATGTCTTTCGTTAAGCTTCCAAGTTTTTATGACGGGAAGCCATTCTCTATCCATCTCGTTTAAAATATGATTGAGGGTGTGGATTGCCCTTTTTAGATAAGAAGTATAGCAGATGTCAAAATCAAAACCTTCTTTTTTTAAATAGACTCCGCCTTCTTTTGCTTCTTCGACACCTTTTTCGCTTAAATCGACATCTGTCCAGCCTGTAAATAAGTTGAGCTTATTCCATTCACTTTCGCCATGCCTGACCAAAACCAATTTCATACTAAATTTCTCCTTTTTTATAAAGATACTATCTAATATGCTAAATAGTGTCAAGAGCGAAAAAATTTAAGCTAAAAAAAATAATATTTTTTTAAAAGTACTATTGTTTTTAACTAAAAGCTATAATATAATGGAGGCAGGAGGAAAATGCAGTGATTTCCGAAAGCTTCCATATTTTCTATGCATGGAAAAAATATTTTTTACAAGGAGAAATTTATGGAAAGTAGGAAAAATTCTTATTATTTAAGAAATTTTGATGATTTTAGTATCGGTAAGGGTAACGGAATAAGCAATACTTCCGGCACCAAAACCGGACGGTCATCGCAGAGCAGGGCAATGGATTTTAATCCAGTTGAACCTAACCCGAGTACCCCTCCGGTTAGAAAGACCCCCCCCATAGACAAGGACACGAATCCAGTTGAACCTAATCCGAGTACCCATCCGGTTAAGAATATCAAACCTGTAGATACAGATATGAATCCGATTGAGCCTAATCCGAAAGACAACATACCGATACAAAATGATTCGAATAATACAGCTCCGGCTCCAGTTGATTCTGCCCCACGTCCTGCACCGTCAGAATCGGCACCTGTAAATGAGGGAACAAACCAGAATGATTCCTCTAATACGGCAGACGAAACGCCCAGTCCGTCAAATAGCGGAGATAGCAGCGGCGGCAATACTGGAAACGGAAACAATCATTATGACGATCATGATTATGATGATTCCTGGTACGACAAGTATGACGATGACGATGATTATTCAGGCAATGGAATTTCCTCCGGCTCAAGCAACAGCGGAGAAAATCAAGCTCCTCCTGCTGCCGGAAACACCGGCAACAATGGGAATACCGGGAACCAAACAACTCCATTACCAGAAAACACAAAATCATCTGCCGATCCCGATACCGGAAATAAAAGGAATAAAGACATTTTATCGCCAAGAGAGAGAGGAAAAGCAGCATTGCTAGCCAAAATGGATACTGATTTTGCCAGTCAAGTTGAATCTAGTTGGTTAAATGGAAAAGCCGTTGCCGTAGATAAACAGCTCAATGACTATTCAAGCCCAATTATTGCTATCGATGTAAATGGCAGGTATATCGAAATGAATAATTTTAATGTTGACGGCATGAACATTTCTATTAAACGTGAGCATGACGGTTATGGAAACAAATTTGATTCGGTTCGAAGTATTGATACTGTTCGCTTGGCAAACGGACAGGTTGTAAAATGCAATATTAAGGATATGGTCGGAGCTAATGCAGAAAGCAAGGCCTTTGCTGACAAGCATAGCGGTATGACCCTGCCTGACGGTAAGTATTTTTTTACGGCAGAAGGTTTGATAAAACAAGCGGATGGTACATATAATTCAATAAAGTTTGCGAATACATTACGTTATCAAACTGATGACCCGAATATTCCCCAAAAAATTCGTCATGACATAAATAAAAAATACTATTTACCACATGCAACGGAATATAAACCTGGATATATTCCTAAGGAAGGTAATAGGATATGGATTAATCCTTGGTCTGCAGGATGTACTTCGTCCAAGTCAGGAGGACAACCAGTACATGATGAATTTATGAATATGTTATTAGGTATAACACCAGAAAATATTCACACTACCATAACATCTAAACGGCATGTAGATATCTAAATATTTGCAGCTTAGATTTTCCGGACAGGTAAATACCTGTCCGGTTTTAAAACTTAAACTTTTATAAGGAGAAAAGAAAATGTTTTTAAAAAGAAAGATCGGTTTATTAAAAAAAAGTTCACTTTTGTGTCTTTTTTTAATTATGGGCAGTTTTGCAATAGGGCAAAACTTTGATTTAACGGGATTTAGCTATGGCGATGGACCACCTCTTGCTTATTTTATCGAATTCCAAAAAGGAAATAAAGTCGAGATAAGCTGGTATAATGCAAAAGAGGAAGAAATAAAAAAGATCTACAAGTACAAAAAAAAGTACGTAGGACGCTTTCCCCTGTTTGAATTGGATGCCGATATTCCTGAAGACCTATATGCAAACCTTAATCCTACCTCAAAAAACTATTTTGGTAATAAGTTCATGCTTTTAACGGGCTTGGCAAAAAAAGCTTGGACAGAAGACAAGGATGCTGTCATAGGCCTAGGTATGTTACCCGCACTCAAGGGAAAAAATGCATCAGACTTTTTTTACAAGATTTCCCACAGGAGGAACCGGAGAAACACCTTACTTTTATTATGAAAATGTAAGTTCACATCTTGTCGAAGAAACAAAAACAGGAAAAAGAGAGTACAAGATAGAAAACCTATGTGATATGAATCAAGACACTCCTTGGGTAGAAGGAGTAGACGGCTGGGGTATAGGAGAGTCCTTTGTTATAAAAACATGGGATAATAGTGATGATAAATACATACTCTTAATGAACGGCTATATTTCAGCTTCAAACCCTAAGCTTTATGATGAAAACGGAAGGATTAAAAAAATATTGGTTGAAGGTGTTAAAAGCGGCAGGAAAAAAGAATTTACCGTAAAGGATACGCCCCATCCTCAAACTATCGATATAAGCTTTTTACCGGAACAAGAAGATGTTAAGATTACAATATTGGATGTTTACAAGGGAACAAAGTACGAGGACACAGCTATTCATTTTATGATTTTGTGGAGAACCGAAGTTATCCCATACGAATAAAAGATTTGGAGGAGTCTTAAGAAAAACAGTTTATATATTAATTTCGGTTCAACACTTAAAATTACGGCAGTTCCCAACCGGGACTGCCGTTCTTTCAATTAAGGAGAGAACATGCAAAAAAGCTTTATTTAATGTTTGCTCTCTTACCTCATCTCTTGAACCTGAAAACACATAAGTATTAGTTTTAAAAACAAGGTCTTCTTTTTTTAAAACTTGTGAATAATTTAATTTTTCCGAATCGAAAGTTTTCCAATAAAAAAAAGCGGCAGAAACACATACTGTACCCGGAGGATTTCCTTCAAGGCTTGAAGGGCCTGCAGCTCCGCTGACTGCTATGGAAATAACAGACTCATTACCACAAGAAGAGTCAAAGAATTTTTTTATAGCACCGAAAGTCATAGCTTCTACAGTTTGAAGGCTTACTACTCCGAAAGAGTCGATTATAGCAGGCTCTATGCCTAAAAGCGAAATTTTTGCTTGCGGTGTATATACAACATATCCGCCCCAAAGCACCTCTGAACTCCCGGGTATCTTTGTAAACTCTGAAGCTATCAAGCCTCCGGTTAAAGATTCGGCAGTTATAAGCTTAATGTTCCTTTCTTTTAGAAGCAAAAAAACTTTTTTTATAAGCTCAAAATCAATCATTTAAGCACCCTAAAAAAAGCATTATTCACGGCTAAGCTGTTCTTTAAGCTGATCCGACTTTATAGAAAAAAAGTTTTTTTCGGGGAAGCTATTATTTTTAATCATTCTCACAGAACCTTCAAACGAAACCTTATCGGCTATCCTAAGACGGCCGGCAGTAATATTTCCCTTAACGGAACATCCTGACTTTAAATCGACTTTATCGGCGGCAGATAGTGAACCCACAACAGCTCCTTCAACAACTATCGAAGCAGCCTTAACATACTGAACTCTACAGTCTGCATTTTTTGAAATATACAATGAGCCTTGAGAATCAATGGCTCCGATAAATTTTCCTTCAATCTGTAAGGTTTCGGAGAATTTCATTACCCCGTCAAAAACGGTTTCCTTCCCTAAAACCGTAATATTCTTTTCCTTATATTTATTATTCCGTTTCATTTGACCTCCGATCTTTTTTAATAAATTTATTGATTATGATAAAGCACAAATTAAAAACTAAAACTATTGTGCAAAGTATTCCAAAAAAATCGCCCAAATAAGAGTAAACGGTTTTATATCCTTTTGTCAATAAGGTTACATCAGCAATTAAATTGTCCTTGATAAAGGGCTGAAGCATTTTTTGAATATTTCCGTTTTGATCGATAAAGGCTGTCTGCCCCGAACTTGTAGATCTTAACACAGGAAGACGGTTTTCAACAGCACGAAAAACAGCCATAGATAAATGCTGATACTGACTTACGGCACTTTGAGCCCAAGCATCGTTTGTTAGATTTATAATTATATCGGCACCTTTTTTTGAAAAAATACTCGAAATATAACCGAAGGTATCTTCAAAGCAAATGGGTGTTCCTATTTTTAAATTATTAAACTCAAGCAGGTTTGATTCTTTTCCTTTTTCCCAAAAATGAGTATCGTTTTCTTTTAAAAATTCGTAAACTTGAGGAAAAATTTTTTGATAAGGAAAATGTTCGGTAAACGGAACTAAGTGCATTTTTCGGTAAATTTGAGGAGAAGGAGGTAAAACATTCTCCCCCGGTATAAATAGCAAAGCGGCATTATAATCTATTCTACCTGCATCTATATTTTCCGAATCCATAAGATTTTCACTAATCTCTCCGTCATCATTCCCTATCAAAAAAGGAACTCTTTGTTCATTTAAAAAATTAAGAAGCTCTCTGACCAAACCGGAAGAAGGATTAGAAGATGACGAATATTTATAGTGCCATCTTATTCTGGGAATAAAGGCTGTTTCAGGCCAAACTACCAAATCAAGATCAGGATTCTCTTTGATAGCCTTTTCCGATAAGGATTTAAGATTTTCATAATTATTTTTATAAACTTCAAAATTTCCAATCCAAGGATCATGATTAGGCTGCACAAGGGCTATTTTTACCTTTGAGTTTCCTGAAAATTCTATCTTTGTAAATGTTCCATAAAAAATAAAAGCAAAAAAAACACCTATCCAAATCATCATAGGCAATTTATATCTTTTATAAACATTTTTTATGTTTTTTTCTTTATAAAAATCAAAAAGGAAAGAGGCCATGCAAGAGGAAAAGAAAACCAGTAAAAAAGAAATCCCCCACACTCCGAGTATTGAAGATACTCTAATTAAAACAGGAAAATTCCATTGCGTATATCCTATTATACCGTAAGGATAACCTAAAAAGCCTAGAGTATTCAAATATTCAAAAGCAACCCAAGCTACGGCTTGAAAAACAAAGGCATTTTTACACATATAAGAATCGATTATCTTTAAAACAAAAAATAATAGCGAATAAATAACACAATATTTTGCAATTATTATATAAATAGCAATCGGATGAAAAAATATTATCCAAAAATTAAACAAAAAGTAGAATAAAGCTCCTGAAAAGGCTCCCCATAAAAATGAAAATTTAAGATCAGTTCTTTTAATCAATACAAAAAAAGGAATAAGAGCTGCATAAGCCAAAATCTGTAAACCGTTTAAGTTAAAATAATTCGGATGAGATAAGGCAAAAAAAACAGAACCCAAAACCGCAAGTAAAAGGTTTAAAGAAAAAAGCATCAATTTATTTTTCATTACCTGAAAACTCTTTCACTTCTATTTTACTCAAAGAATCTTTTAGTTCCTTTCCCGGCTTAAATCTTATCTTACACCTATCGGAAGTCAAAACAGATTCTCCGGTTTTAGGGTTGCGTGCATTTTTTTTCCCGTGCAGAACAGTAAAATCAAAGGACCCCAAACCCCGTATTTCTACAGGAATTCCCTGCTTTAAAAGCTTAGAAAGTTCATCTAAAAACAGATTTGCTATAGAATTAATCTGCTTAAGCTGATATTGAGGATTGTTTCGATAAACGGAATCTATTATGTCTATTTTGGAATGTTTTTTTTTCATTTTGTAAAATATAAAAAAATACCGCAATCCCAAATCGGTTTTGCGGTTTTTTCTTCATTCTTATTTTGCTGCAAATGAAGCATTGTACAAAAGCTGCATTCTTGACTTTTTTCTTGCTGCAGAATTTTTTGTCAAAATTCCTTTTCGTGCTGCAGAATCAAGCTGACTTGAGAGCTCTCGAAGTAAGGCAGCGGCACTTTCCGCATTAGCTGCATGAACAGCCTCAGTATACTTTCGAGCTGTCGTACGTACTTCACTCTTTGCAGAGCGGTTTCGCATTCGGCGGACTTCACTCTGGTTATGTCTTTTAATCGCAGATCGATTTTTCATTTAAGGTACCTCCGTAATTAATTTAAAACTATAGTTATTGTATATGACATAATACAGCCGCTTAGATTACACCATATCAATTTTTTTTTGCAATAGCTATACGCAATTTTTTTGCATCTTCTTCAGCTAAACCAAGATCCGAGGCAGAATCCAAGTCCTTGGCTGCTTCAGGATATAAAGCCAGTTTAAAATAGGACAAAGAGCGTCTAAAATAAACATGGGCTTGAAATTTATTTATTTCAAGCGATTTTGTAAAATATTCAATGGCTTCATCATCTCTGTTTAAGAGAGTTAAAGCTATTCCAACATAATATAGAGATCTAAAATTTGCAGGATTATATTTGCAGCTCTGCAAAAAAATCTGAATAGGCTTCTTGATAATTAGCTTGAGCAAAATAAGCCATACCTCTGTGTTTAAAAACAACAGACAAAACTATATCGTTAGGATTTTGCTCAATTATTTTTGTATAAATCTTTTCAGCCTTATCAAAAAGATTTTGATTATGGGCTTCAATTGCAGCTAAAATCAAATCATCTATAGTCTCGGCAAGTTTTACTTCCTCTCCATGTTCTGCACTATCATGCTGCACAATATTAGTTTCAGGCAAAACTTGAGCTGTATACTCATCAGCCATCGAATAAAACTCAAAGCGTCTTTTTTCAAGTTCGGTATTAAGCTTGTTTTGATAATCGCGAATTTCCTGAAAAATAATATCGGCCAAACTTAAACTTGCGTTTATGGAAGCAAGTTTTCTTTTTAAAGGTTGATCAAATGGAGAAAACTCCGACTTATATACCAGTTCGTGCTCAACTTCTGCCCAAGCGTCTTGAAGAATAGTGCGAAGCTGGATTTCAAAAATTAAATTTTTTGGTAAAACAAGACCTACTCTAAATTCTTCAGGTATTTCAAGTAAAAAATGAACCGATTCGTATCCGAATTCTCTAAAAGTTCTTTCGGATCCCTTACGCTCTACTTCTATTACGGTAAAGTTTTTTAGTAAAATTGTTTCAACTTCATTTATGTCCTGTAAAAAAGGGCAAATTATTCTTACTCCCAAAATATCCGTAAGAACAGGTAAATCCGATGTATCGCTTTTAGGCGGAAATTTTAAAAGTTTAAGATAATAACTATTAAAACTTTTAACCCTTGTTTTATATGTGGGAGCAGAAGTTATTTTTACTATAGAACGCAGAAACTCCTCTATGCGCACTATCAAAATATTTAAATGAGGCACATAAGAAGTATAAATATCCCTTAATTTTTTCTTTTTTAGGGAGCCAAGGCAAGTCTTCAGACAACATATTTTGGTAAAATCATTAGTACAGGGACATCAAATAAAAGCGGCCGAGCCGTCTCGACCGCTTTAAAGTCTAGAACTTATTGTTGTTTCTTTTCGGAACCTTCAGAAGGTTTAAAACCTTCTTCTGTAGCCAACTTTTCCTGCTCGAGGAATCGTAAAACCTGTGTTTGACCGAATCTTTCAACTTCAATCTTCTTTCTCTTCATTTCTCTTTCTGTCTGAATACCCCAGAGATCTTCATCAGCAAAGTCTCGTACAGTTGTCAAAACAGCTTTGTCATAGATGATCTTAACATCTTTGAAGTATGCGATAGCATCTCCGCCGTCATGAGCTGCATCTCGGGTAATTAAGAAGCCGTCAAAAGCTACATGAGGAAGAGCTACAGGATAAACAGGATAAAGTCTCAATTCTCTTGCTTTTACATGTGAAACGTATGCAGGATTGCTCCATACCATTTCTCTCCAGCCGTCAAACAAGAGATAACCCATGAAGTATCTCTTAACTACGTTGTTTTGATCTCGAAGAAGAACATAAAGTCCATGGGGGAAGTTCATACCATAGGTATTTACAGCAATAGATTTGATAACACCGATATTTCGAACAACACCATAACCGTCTTCAAATCTTGATTTACCGGAAGCCTTATCTTCTGCAGTGGGTTCCTGTAAATTGCCCTGATCATCAACTTGAGCCATTTTTTCATAAGCAGGAATTAAAAACCCGGGCCTAATTTTTGCACTTGCATTGTGTGACCATTCAGGGAACAAAATGCGTACACCCATTAGTGTTTGACCGGCAAATTTATCGCCTTCATCTCTTACTTTAGACCCCTGAACTCTTGAAACATCAACAGAAACAGGATTCTGTGAGGAAGAATTCAAATCAACTTCCCACTGTTCAAGAGCCAAAGATGCTCTCATCAAAGCTTTTTGCTCATCTGTGTAAGAGGCTCCGGCTACCTGACCGTAATCCATAACAGTTCTTCTGTTTTGTGTCATCTTACCATTGGGATCTGCGACAATATCGGCATTCAACAGCGCGAAATCAATAATAATCGCTTCCTCAGCAACCGCAACAGCACCCATTAAGAGGAATGCCATAGCCACAAGTATAAATGTTTTTTTCATTCAAAAACTCCTTTTATGCACTTAATTTATGCCCTGTATACTATAAGTATACGTAATAATTCAATTTTGTCAACACTTTTTTTGATTTTTAATGCTATTTTTTTAATAATTCGTAAATCTCCATACCCTCAACGAAGATATAAGCAGCTTTTAAGTCCTTACAATTTGTGAATATATTTTTTTGTAAAAGAGCCTTAATTTGATCTGAATCAAATTCTTGTTTTATATCTTCGGTAAAAACCACAGGTAAATCTGCATATAAAATACCGTCTTTTACAAAACAGGAGATCAATTTGGAGCCGGCTCTAATAAAAGAATAACAATGATGGTTTACAGGTCCGAGCATCAATTCTTCAAAAAAAGCAGCCTCCGGCTCCGTTATATTTTGAACAGGAACATAGCGGATTTCCGTATCAATCTTCCCTGTTATAGAATTTTTAAAAAAAAGAACATACCGGTCATACTTTTTATTGAAAACCGATGTAAAACTCAAAACTATAACTATTACAAGCAATAAAGATGCCGTAATAATCTTTGTTTTTATCCGATTCATAAATACTCCGAATCAATTAGTTTCAAAATTGCTTATAAAAGCCGAAAGACCATTATATATACCCAAGGCACATTTTTTCAAGTAGTCCGGAGAGTTTAACAGCTTAATTTCGGTCTTATTGCTGATAAAACCTAACTCTATCAAAACACTGGGCATTTTTACATTGCGTACCACAAACCACTGATTTTCGCGTATTCCCCTATTGGGACTTTTTTTTCCTATTTGCGCATCCAAGCCGTCCAAAATATTTTGAGCCATTAAGATACTTTCCATCGTAAATTCTTCTTCCATCATCGAATTTAATATGGAATGAATTTCTTTAGGCACTGTTTTTTTATCGACTACTTCACGCCTGTATTCGGGAGGAAGATACCAGACCTCAAAACCGGAAGCCTTTGAGTTAAGGGAGGCATTTACATGAATTGAAACATAGAGAATGCTTTCATTCTTTTTTAATTTTACGGAATTTGCCATGTTTACCCTGTCTTCGAGGGTGGGATAGACATCCTTGTTTCTTGTTAAAAGAATCTTTTTATCCGGATAGGCTTTTTTGAGCATCTTATATAGGTCCAGGCTGACCTTTAAAGCGATATCCTTTTCGTACAAGACAAAAGTTTTTTTATTTTCGACATAGGAGCCGACGCAGCCCGGGTCCTTGCCTCCATGACCGGGATCTATCAAGATAACCCCTACTCTATAATTTTCTTCTTTTTGAGGTACGGCAAAAAAGGCTTCAAGTTTTTTGTACATTTCACCGCTGATAAAGGTCAGACCGTCTTTTTGATATGGAGGCGGAGTAAAATCGGCTTTTTCGTTATCGAAGACTATAAGGCTTTCCCCAACCTTGCAGCTAACTTCAGAGTTATTTTTCATAAAAATAAGTTCTTGAGAAAGAGGATCCCACGAAATATCCAAATCAAGCCTTCCTGCGGCATCGGTAACTGAAACACCTGCAGAAAAGGCTTTTACATAAAGAAAAATTACGAGAAAAACAGAAAAAAAAGCTCTTTTATTTGCCCTATTTCTCATTAAAATTAAATAGTGTCAAGACATTCAATGCCCGGAAGGACTTTTCCTTCGAGGAATTCGAGAGAAGCTCCTCCTCCGGTGGAAACATGACTCATCTTATCGGCAAGATTGAACTTATTTACCGCAGCAACGGAGTCTCCTCCGCCTACAATGCTTAAAGCACCTTTTCCGGTTGCTTCCGCCACAAGATAAGCCGTTTTTTCGGTACCCTTTGCAAAGGCATCGAATTCAAAAACGCCGACAGGTCCGTTCCATACGATGGACTTTGACTTCAAAACGATGTCTTTGTAAAGCTCCAAGGTTTTAGGCCCTACATCCATTCCCATAAGATTATCGGGAATATCGGTGTTTTCGACTAAAACAGCTTCGGCATTTGGAGAAAAAGTCTCTGAACATACATGATCGATAGGAAGGATGATTTTTACACCCTGCTTTTCAGCCTCATCCAACAGATTTTTGGCAGTATCCATAAAATCTTCTTCAAACAAGGACTTACCGATTTTCTTTCCTTGAACCTTTAAGAAGGTATAGGCCATGCCTCCTCCTATTATTAAAGATGAAGCATTTTTTAAAAGGCTTTCTAAAACTGCGATTTTTGAAGAAACCTTTGCTCCGCCTATAATTGCAGTCATGGGTTTTTCGGGCTTATTTAACATGGGTTCAAGATATTTAATTTCTTTTTCCATGAGAAAGCCTGCAACCCTTGTATTGACAAAGTTTGAAATTTCGGCTGTAGAAGCATGGGCTCTGTGGGCTGTGCCGAAAGCATCATTTACATAAATATCGCCGTACAAGCTGAGTTCCTTTGCCAGAACTTGCTGTTCGGCCTTTTCTTTTGAAGTTTCTTCCTTATGGAAGCGGGTGTTTTCAAGCATTAAAATTCCGCCTTGAGGAAGGGCCTTTACTCTTTCAAGCTGCCCCATGCAGGAAGGAGCAAAATCAACCGGAAGTTTGAGAAGACCGGATAGGTATTCGGCCACCGGCTTCATCCTGTGCTTTCCGTTAATGTATGAAGCCTCATCAAAGGTTTTTCCGTCTTTTTCTGCCTTTTCCTTGGCTTTTTTTGTATCTTTTGCAGGATCACCCAAATGGCTCATCAAAACAAGGGATCTTGCTCCTTGTTCAAGTATATAGTTTATGGTAGGAAGGGCGGCCCTTATTCGGGTATCGTCCTGCACTACTCCGTCTTTCATGGGAACGTTAAAATCGACACGCATTATTATGCGTTTATCCTTTAAATTTACATCTTTTACTGTTTTAATCATATTACCTCCGGATAATTTTTATATGGCTTTAGTCGTTTTCTTTTTTGAATTCGATGAAGTCTATTTCAACTCCGTTAGGATCTACGGCAGTCAAAATCTTTTTACCGTCTTTTACGGTTCTGGGAGGGGCCGTAATGCGGACATTTTTAGACTTTAGGTACTTTTCAGCCTCGCTTATTTGTTCTACTTGAACGGTGAGCGAAATTCTGCTTCCGTTATCGGGCTTTGGAACATCATGGCTGATAAGCTCCAAATTCATTCCGCTGTCAGGCTCAGTCAAAAAAGCGATCCTTTTGCCGGGAGCTGCCGACATCATATAATTAAAAGTAAATCCAAGTACTTTTTCATAAAACTCAAGTGATTTTTCCATTTCATCCGTGCGGATGGCTACACTGTTTAAAAACATTTGTATACCTCTTAAAAAAAAGTATAACACAATCATTACCATAAGTCAATTAAAAGTTTTACATCTTGAAAAAAAACGGCTCATAGGCTAAAATGTTTTTTATGAAGATTACGGAAAAGATTTTAATTGTAGATTTCGGCGGTCAGTATAACCAGCTCATAGCAAGGCGGGTACGGGACCTAAATGTTTATTCGGATATTGTTGGTGCCTCCAAGGCTCTTGATTATATAAAAGAAAATAAGCCGATAGGTATTATTTTTACGGGCGGGCCTAACAGCGTTTATGAAGAAAATGCACCCCTGCCCCCAAAAGAAATTTTTGAATTAGGGATTCCGATTTTAGGCATATGCTACGGTATGCAGGCAATGGCCCATTGCCTCGGCGGCAAGGCCGAAAAAAGCTTAAAAAGAGAATTCGGCAAAACATTAACGAAATTCGATACAGCTCTTCCGCTCTTTAAAAACATAAAAGATAAATCTTCTGTTTGGATGAGCCATGTAGACTGCGTTTCACACCTTCCTGAGGGCTTTGTCTCGGCAGCTCAAACAGCAAATACAAAAAATGCTGCCATGGCAAACAAGGAAAAAAAGCTTTACGGCATCCAATTCCATGCCGAGGTTGAGCATTCCGAAGAAGGTCAAAATATAATCAAAAACTTTTTATACAATGTATGCGGAGCCAAGGGCGATTGGAACATGAAAAGCTTTTTGACCGAAGCAATCACTGAGGTTAAAAATACTGTAGGCGACGGCAAGGTGCTTTTAGCCCTATCAGGAGGAGTAGACTCTTCGGTGCTTGCAGCCCTTTTAAACAAGGCTGTAGGAAAAAATCTGACCTGTATCTTTGTGGATCACGGTCTTATGCGCAAAAACGAGGGAGATGAGGTAGAGGCAGCCTTTAGGGACGCTCCGATGAATTTTATCCGCGTAAATGCGGAAAGCCGTTTTTTAGGAAAGCTCAAAGGCGTTTCGGATCCCGAAAAAAAACGCAAGATAATCGGTGAAGAGTTTATCCGCGTTTTTGAAGAAGAAGCAAAAAAAATAGGAACAGTGGACTTTCTTGCCCAAGGCACAATTTACGCCGATGTAGTTGAAAGCGGAGCCAAGGGTTCAGCCGTAATAAAAAGCCATCACAATGTCGGAGGGCTTCCCGATCACATAAGTTTTAAATCATTGATTGAGCCCCTAAAAAACCTATTTAAGGATGAAATAAGAAAGTTAGGCACAGAGCTCGGCCTCCCCGACTATCTGGTGCACCGCCAGCCCTTCCCCGGCCCCGGCCTTGCCATAAGAATTATGGGCGAGATAACCGAAGAAAAGCTCGATATCCTGCGTGAAGCCGATGCAATCTGGCGGAGCGAACTTGAAAGGGCCGATATAAAAAAAGATTTAAGCCAGTATTTTGCCGTGCTTACCTCCACAAAGACGGTCGGCGTTATGGGAGACTTTAGAACATATGACTATACCCTCGCCCTGCGCGCTGTAAAAACCTCGGACTTTATGACAGCCGACTGGGTACGCATCCCCTACGAGGTACTGGACAAGGTTTCTTCCCGTATCATAAACGAGGTAAAGGGCATCAACAGAATAGTCTACGACATAACCTCAAAGCCGCCTGCAACGATTGAGTGGGAGTAGTCTAAAAATATTCTCCCCATTCTCGTTAGTTCTCCCCAAAAATACTTGACGAGAATAGGTTTTATTTTTTTCCTTCAGCCTTCCCGTCTTTCAGCTCCAAGCCTTTTTCGAATAGGAAGCTGATGTAGTAGTCTTCGATGGTGTTTTTAGGGCCGGCGGCGTTGAGGCGTTTACGGGCATCGGCGTTGTTTCGGCGCTGCACATAGGAAGAGTAAAAATGACGAGGATCCGAGTTATCAAAATTAAGAGATTTATTTAATAGTTTCGATACATCATCCCTGCCCATTGCAGGTATCTTACAGCTTACCAGTTGATTTCGGACATAGAGGATATCTTCGTATGAGATGCCGAATAAAAATTCTTCAAGTGATTGGCCGACAATTTTATTGGAAAGTTTTGCAAGCATAAAACTTTGCCATGAGTCATCAAGTTTGGAAGAAAGCAAAAAAAGCTCGCTTGTGCCCATCATAGTACCGAATACCGGGGCTATTCTATCCCGGGCAGTCCAAACGCGTGTTAAAACCGGTGCAAAAGAAGTAGTATTTTGATCCAAGCGGTGTTCCCAAAGATAAATCAGGGCATTGGCCACCTTTTCTTGTTTTTGCTCATCCAGGATATTGCTGTCCAAAATCGAAATATACACATCTTCCGACATAATCGTAAACATTATATTCATGGTAGCCGATCTAAGCTCTTCAATTTCTTCTTCAGAAAAATGAGAGCTTGAAGCAACCTTGCTTAAGGCAGAAAAAATATGAAATTTTGCAACAAGAAAACCGCGGCCTAAAACAGCCTTTGTCGGCATTGAAAGAGTGCGGGCATCAGAGGGGGTTTTGCATAAATTCTCTATAAGCGTATCCTGACTCCGTTTTTCTCCGGCAAGAACGCTTGTTTCATGAATGGAAGGAAACCGGGAAATTGCGGCAGACATTCTTTCCAAATCCATGAGTTTTTTTCCTATTTCCAAAACAGCAGCCTTGTATTCACCGTTTAAACGATCAAATGCATGTTCGACCAAAATTCTTTCTTGATCATTTAGAACAACGATATCCGTAGAGATTATAGTTCCGAGTCCGGCATTATTTATTGTCATATTTTCCGCAACTTCTCCAATATGCAATTGATAGAATGAATATTGTACTACATTATTCCGAATTTTAAAAGGGCTTTTTTAGATAAAAGCATAAAATTTTGCTAAAAATAATCGGTAGTCATTGACATAAAGCCCCTTTACATGCAAAATGTTCACTCAAAAATGTTAGTTCGATACGGTCAAAATGCCGAAGGAAAGCAGGTTCGGCAGGCTTTAGTCTATACTAAGGACGAGCACCACATTGCCCCCGAAAAAATAGACATTGAAGCCGTGAAAATTATACAGCGTTTAAATTCTCAAGGTTTTGAAGCCTACATAGTAGGAGGAGCAGTAAGGGATCTTTTGATAGGTCATGTTCCAAAGGATTTCGATATTGCAACCTCTGCGGAGCCGTCAAAAATAAGAAAAATATTTAGAAATTCAAGAATTATAGGGCGGCGGTTCAGATTAGTCCATATATTTTTTGGAGAAAAAATATATGAGGTTAGCACTTTCCGCTCGACTGAAGACGGAAGTATAGGCAATAAATTCGGAACAATCGATGAAGATGTCCACAGAAGGGATTTTACACTAAATGCTCTTTACTATGACCCCATCCATGAGCTTGTGATAGATTATGTTGGCGGCGTTAAGGATATAAGGTCAAAAAAAATCAGGCCCATTATTCCGCTTCAGCTGATATTTTCGGAAGATCCTGTAAGAATGATACGGGCGATCAAGTATGCTGCAATGACGGATTCAAGCATTCCGTTTTTTGTTCAGCTTCAAATACGCAAAAATGCACATCTTTTAGAGTTTGTGTCGCCCTCAAGAATAACCGAAGAAATAAACAAGATTATTTTTAGCGGACACTCAAGCGATATTATAAAAAAACTTTTAGACTTTAAGCTCTATGTTTACATACAGCCGGGAGCCTGTGCTTTTATAGATTCGTCTTCCAAGTTTAAAAAGATTTATTTAGAAAATCTTACTCTTTTGGATAAGGAAGTAGATGCTAAACATCAAATAAAACAGGGAGAATGTTTAAGGGCCTTGCTAAAAGATTATACAAGGCTGATTGCCGATCCTGAAGGTCTTCCGCAGGAGGTATACACTTATGTTTATAAAGAGTGCAGACATTTTATTCTTCCGATGAATCCTCAAAGAAAAGAATTGGAATTTGCAGTAAAGAGTATTTTAAATGACTTGGGGATTAAGGTTTCGATGGAAAGAACTCAAGCCCGCCCGGCAAAACTCGGTAAACAGGTTAAGCATATCCGCCGAAAGAAAAAGGTCAAAAAGCCTGAAACACAAAAAGATACGGATTAATAAAACCCGTATCTTTCAAGACTCACAATATTTAATAAAAATTAAACTCTAATAAGTTTATGTGTTATGGGGAGGGGATTTTTGAGTGTCTCGTTTACGGGACAATTATTGTCAACCAAGGTCATAAACTTTTCAAGCTCATCATCGGAAGCATCCGACTTAATATGATATATCGTTTCAATCTCGGAAAGCCCAACCTTTCCTGCACTAAAAGCACCGACACATTCAACAGCCAAATAATCAAGCTTTAGCCCTTTTTTCTTTGCAAGCATTTTCGAGATAACACACTTGCAAGCCCCAAGGCCGCTCAAAAGAACTTCGATAGGGTTCATACCCAAATCTGTTCCGCCGAAGCTGACCGGTTCGTCAACAATAATCTTTTTGCCGGATGCCTCGCACTCAACTTTAAAACCTTCGCCCAAATCGATTTCGGCCTTTGCCTTAAATTCTTTTGCCATAAAATTCTCCTATCTAATGTTTAATTACTAATGTGGTCAAAACCATCGGCACGGAGCCGGTATTTTCAAGGCTGTGAAGCTGATTATCCTCAGTGATGACCACATCTCCCGGACCTACTTCCTGCTTTTTACCCATATCTGTAACAAGTCCTTTGCCTTCATGTATAATATATATCTCCGTTTCGCCTGTATGTACGTGCTCTCCTATGCTTGCTCCAACCGGAACAGTCATTTCGGAAAACATACGGCAATTTTCAACCTCTCTGACACTTAAAAATTCTATAACGCTTATTTCGCCAGTTCCGCCGCGTAAATTAGGCTTCAGCTTTTTAGGCACATCATTTTTGTTTATTATCATAAAATCACCTCAAAAATTTTTATAAGAGTTTTTCAATATATTTTTTTAACTTTTTGGGAGCCGTAAGCGAGCCGTATACTTGAACATTTTCCCCGCTTCTATCAACAAGGAATTTGGTGAAATTCCATTTAATGCTTTTGTTCCCTGAAGCTGTTTGTAAAAAAGAAAAAAGAGGCTCGGCATTTTCTCCCTTTACATCAATTTTTGCCATTACAGGAAATGTTACACCATACTTGGTTTGAGCAAATGTTCTGATTTCCTCGTTTGTTCCCGGATCCTGCCCGCCGAACTGATTACATGGAAAGGCTAAAACAATAAATTTTTTATCCTTATATTCTTGATATAATTCTTCCAAACCTTGGAAATGAGGGGTAAAGCCTCACTCACAAGCCGTATTCACTATTAAAATAACATAATCCTTATAGTCAGTAAAAGAAAAGTCATTTCCGAAGCTGTCTTTAACAGTATAATCATAAATTCCCATTAGATTTCTCCTAAATCAAATTATACAAAAGACTGTGAATAAATTCAATAAGTTGGCAGTTTTAGGTAAGACTTCGTTTGTCGGCTAATTTTCAATTTCTACTAGACATCGGCCTAAATAAATGCTATCATCACGGGTTCTATGATGAAAAAAAACGATAATTATGCCATTTTAGGAGTTTCACCTAAAGCCTCGGCAGCCGAAATAAAGACAGCTTTTAGAAAAAAAGCTAAGCTTCACCATCCGGACCTAACTCAAAATAAAACTAAAGAAGAAAAGGAAAAATCCGAATCGGCTATGAGGCTTCTTTTAAATGCCTACCAAAACCTTTTAAAAGAAAAAACGGCCGATGAAAATCCATTTGATTATTTCGATTTTTTTTCAAAGAAAAATACGGCGGAAAGTTTTGACTACAGGCTTTGGCTTTTAAAAAAAACGGATTACGAAAGCCGTGCTAAACTCATCTTTTTTGATCTTTTTCACGGATTGGAACAGTCGGCCGTAGAAGAATATAATAAAAGAAGAAGCGAGGCAGGAGGCTTTTATCTTTCAAAATATTTTAACAAGGAAGATTTTATGGACTGCGGCTTTGTCCTTGCAGAAGAACTTTATTTCCGCGGAGAATATTATGAGTCTTTTTTGCTTTTGGAAGAAATTTTTTATATGGAAAAAGAAAAGCCTTATTTTAAACATTTTTTTCCTGAGGTTACTGACTTGATAAAATCCATAATAAGCGATAAACTGCATAGGTATACCGAAGACGAGCTTGCCTTAGACTGTTATGAAGCTGCTATGGAACTAGGCTTTAAAAAGATAGATAGAGCTAACATTCTTAAGCGTATGTCCGAAATATATTATAGGTTTGGAGATACATACAGAGCTTCACAGTGTTTAAATGAGGCAATGCAGCTCAGCCCCAAACTAAGGGGCATTAAAATTATTCAAAATCAATTGGAGAATCACTATGATTATAATTAAAACGGAAGAACAAATTAACGGCATCAGAAAGTCCTGTAAGGCCCTTGCCCAACTTTTTGAAGAATTAAAACCGGTAATAAAACCCGGTATGACTACAAAAGAGCTTGATGATTTTTGTGTAAACTATATAAAAAAAATCGGCGGTGTTCCTGCTTGGTATTCTGAAGGTTTTCCGGGGGCAGCCTGTATTTCGATAAATGAAGAGGTAATTCATGGAGTTCCCGGCAAAAGAATCATAAAAGACGGGGACCTTGTTTCTATGGATATAGGAATCGACCTTGGAGGCTACATAAGCGATTCTTGTGTAACCTATCCTGTCGGTAATGTTTCAAAGGAAAACCTCAAGCTCTTAGAGGTTACTACTCAGTGCCTTTACGCAGGAATTGAAGCATGTAAGGCAGGCAAAAGAGTTTCGGATATTTCGAAGGCAGTCTTTAATCTGGCAAGAGCCCATAATTACGGGGTGGTTTACGACTATTGCGGACACGGTGTCGGGCTAGGTGTACACGAAGATCCGAGCATTCCGAATGTCCCCGAAAGAATGAGGCCGAATCCCCGCCTTAGAGCCGGAATGGTGGTCGCAATAGAGCCCATGATTAACATGGGAACGGCCGATGTCGAGGTAAAAAAAGACGGATGGACTGTCGTAACTGCCGACAGGTCGGTTTCATGCCACATGGAGCATACCGTTGCCATCTTTGAAGACCACACGGAAATTTTGTCGCAGTTATAAAAAAAGTTTTATGGAGGGATGATGAATTCGATTATTTCATGGAATGTAAACGGCATCAGGGCCGTAGAAAAAAAAGGCTTTTTGGATTGGCTTAATACCGAAAATCCGGATTTACTTTGCGTACAGGAAACAAAGGCTGCAAAGCCTCAACTCAGCAAGGAGCTTACGGAACCTGAGCTCCCGAACGGAAAATATTTTGCCTATTGGGCTTCGGCAAAAAAGGCAGGTTATTCGGGAACCGCAATCTTTACCAAAAAAGAACCCTTGCAGGTAAGAACCATGGGTTTAAAGGAATTTGATGATGAAGGAAGGGTCTTGGTTGCCGACTTTGACAAGGTTTCTATTATTTCGGCTTATTTCCCTAACTCGCAGGACGGAGGAGCCCGCCTAGGCTACAAGCTTGACTTTTGTGCAGCCATCCTCGAATTCTGCGATTCCATTCAAGAAGAAGGAAACAATGTAATCCTTTGCGGGGACTACAACATAGCCCATAAACCCATCGACCTTGCAAACCCCAAGAGCAACGAAAAAAATCCCGGCTATCTTCCTGAAGAGAGGGCTTGGATGGATGAGTTTACCTCATCAGGTTATTCGGACACATTCAGGCATTTTTGCCAAGAACCTGCAAAATATACATGGTGGAGCTACCGCTTTAGAGCTAGAGAGAAAAACATCGGATGGCGTATAGACTACCATTGCGTAAACGATTCTTTTTTGCCTAAGATAAAGGATTCTATTATTTTGGACGGAGTAATGGGCTCGGATCATTGCCCTGTTAAGCTGATATATTAATTAATTTATAAAACAAGGCAATTTATTGGAAAAAGATTTGAAAAATCTATTGACATAATTTGGAAAAACTGATAATATCGCCTGTGTTACGCCGTTGTAGCTCAGTCGGTAGAGCAAAGGACTGAAAATCCTTGTGTCGACAGTTCGATTCTGTCCGACGGCACTCAAAGGGATATAAGATTTTCTTATATCCCTTTTTTTATTAGTGCGGAGGATTTAATACCTGCCGTTTATCGGCTAAGCTCTGCGTCGGGGTTGTTGATTAAAAATAATCATTAACGGCTGTCTTTTTATCACATTTTAAATAAAAAATTTAAGTTTTTTTTACACATACCCGATAATATAAATAACGGTCGGGGTTACAGACGGCATTATTTTGACATCCGGATGCCGTTTTTTATAACCGATAATGATACGTTTTGAATCTTACTTCAAGGACGTTTAATTTAGAGATTGGCAAAGGTGCCAATCTCTTTTTTTTTAAAATAGGATACCTTGCCTTTTTTATATGTAAATGTTATAATAGAATCACGGAAATTTACAATAAGGAGTATGCAAATGGCTTATAAAATTTCTAACGAATGCACGAACTGTGCCGCGTGCGAAAGTGAATGCCCCGTAAACGCAATCAGCGAAGCCGGCGGCAAACATGTAATCGATGCAGATACATGCATCAGCTGTGGTGCTTGCGCAGGTGTTTGTCCTGTTGAAGCAATCTCAGAGGAATAATCCGGCTTAAATTTTAAGTAAGGATTAAACCTTAACACGAGTCCGGAGGGTTTTATGAATTTTGGAAAAATTATTAAGGGATACGGATCCGTTTTTTTCGGACTGTTGACCTTTTCGGCCATTGCCGGAGTGTGTGTGCTTGCAGGTCTTGCGGTAGCCTATCCCTTGTGGCTCTTAGCTACTACAAATGTGAGCTTATACACAATAATTTCCATAAGTATTTTTGTATGCGGGATTCTTTACCTCTTGGTAAAAAAAGCAATCAAGGCATATAAAAAAAGCCCTCGCGGACTCATCATTTCAATCCTAAAAAAAATAACGGTAATCGGAGGTATTATATTATGTGTCAACTTGGTTTTGACATTCAATAAAATACCGGCAATGATCGTACTCGTTTTAATTTTTGTCATCTACGGTTTTTTAGCCTTCGGCATAAGCCAATCAAAAAACAACGGTAATGAAGGCTTTTAAATTTCTACTTTTATTTTTCCTTTTACAGACAATACTAAACGCTCAAGTCCCCTACCCTCGAATCGAAAAATTGAATATAGAAGATTATCTATTTGTTCAATATTGCGATGATGTGGCAGAAGCCAGAAAAGCCTTGGCGGCAGCTAAAACGGGGAACGAACTTCCTATCAGATTTTATACCTACAAGGCAAACCGTGAAGACACAATCATAAAAATTGCAGCCCGTTGCTCTATTCCCTATGATGCAATTATAACATTAAACAGAATAGAATCGATGCAGACAGAAATCGCAGGGCGTGTTCTTCTTCTTCCGACAATGCCGGCAGTTTATCTTCCCGACAAAGGTCTGACAGACATCGAAAAACTGACAGAAGCTCTGTTTAAAAAGCATAAGACAGAACCTCTAAAAATAAAAATATACGGCCTTGAAGAAAATCGGGAGATATTTTGCTTCCCCGGAGAAATTTTTGACGGAACCGTAAGAGCTTTTTTCTTTATGCCTTTTTACCGTTTTCCTCTAAAAGAAGCGGTTTTAACTTCGGGCTTCGGAAAAAGGCAGGATCCATTTACAGGAAAGGCAAGCTATCATCCGGGAATAGACCTTGCAGCTCCCGCAGGAAGTCCGGTTATGGCCTGTGCCGGAGGCACGATAAAAGAAGTATCTTACAGCAATGTTTACGGAAACTATATTATTTTATCCCATACCGACGGCAGAGCCAGCCTATACGGCCATTTGAGCAAGGTTTATGTCAGCTTGAATGAAACAGTAAAATCGGGTAAAATAATCGGTGCTGTGGGCTCTACAGGAATGTCTACAGGCCCTCATCTTCATTTTGAAATACATGAGCAAGGTATACCTAAAAATCCTGCTGATTTTGTACACAACAAAAAATAGTAAATATGATAAATAGTTCTGCAAAAATGTTTTATGGAGATTATACATGAAAGAAACTAAATTCTTAACAGATGAATATAAAGACGAGTTCGATAAGCTTGTATGTCATCCAATTCAATCATGGATTTGGGGTGACTTTAAAAAAAAGCATGGGAGCAGCTACTGAAAGGATAGGTTTTTTTGAAGACGGAAAATTAAAGAGCGGAATTCAGATTATTTTTTCTAAAATACCCAAAACTAATTATACGGTCGGTATAGCTTCAAAAACCCTGATGCCCGAGCAAGAACACATCGAAGCTTTAAAAGAAGCTGCAAAAAAACATAGGGCTGTCTTTATAAAAATAGAACCGGATATCTTTAAGCCGGTACAAAAAGATAAGTCCATAAAAGAAGAGCCTTATTTAGAAGCAGATTCTTTAGAAATTCTTATCGAAGAAAATAAAAATTTTTTATTTAAAAACGGAGCAAAAAACGGAAAGCCTTTTTTTGAAAAATATAATTTTATTTTAGATATAGAAAAAACGGAAGAAGAACTTTTAGCTTCTTTTCATTCCAAGACAAGATACAATATCCGTCTGGCAGAAAAAAAGGGAGTTACTATAATCGATAATAGCACAGAAGAAGGCATGGATGATTATATAAGGCTGATGGAAGAAACGACAAAAAGACAGGGCTTTTTTAATCATAATGGTGATTACTTTAGGCGGATGTTCAAAATTTTTCCAAAAGGTACCCTTAGAATCTTTGAAGCAGTATACAATAATGAAGTTTTAACTGCATGGATTCTTTTTAATTTTAACGGAAAACTTTACTATCCTTATGGAGCATCGAGCAACAGCCATAGGGAATTGATGCCCAATAACCTTATAATGTGGAAAGCTATTCAATACGGAAAAAATTTAAATTGCTCTAGTTTTGATCTTTGGGGCTGTTTGGGTCCTAATCCGGACACAAATGATTCATGGTACGGATTTCACAAATTTAAGTCGGGATATAATCCTCAATTGGTAGAATACATAGGTACCTTCGATTTTGTTTATAAACCTTTTATGTATAAAATGTTTAACATTGCAGATAAAATCAGATGGATTATTTTAAAAAATAAGCGAAGATAGCTTTAAGTTTTTCCGTACTTAGCCGATAAATAAGTATCGGCGGGCGGTTCCCCTCCCACCCACCGTCTGCCGATAGCCTGATGGGCGGGCCGGTTTTTTAACCGGCTCTTTTTTTTGCCTTAACTAAAAAAATAACTGCCTTTACAACCGTCAAAACCTACCTACTTGTAAAAAACTTAAAATTGTGTTCTTATATAAAGCTATGAATAAGCTAAGCAAGATAGTATATATATATCTTATTGTGATTTTTTTGATTCTTGCAGGAGGAGCCTTTGCCCTCGGAAAAATGCTGGCACTTACAAAAAACATAAAACAAAGCGAATTATTTGTCGACTTTAATCCGGCACTTCCTTCAAGAATATTGGACATAAGAGGAGATCTTATCACGGAATTTTCATTGGACGAAAAAAGGGAACTTGTAAATTACGGAGATATTTCTCCTAACCTGATTGCGGCCCTTTTAGCCCGTGAAGACCGCCTATTCTATGAACATAAGGGTTTTAGAATCAAATCCATCCTTAGGGCTGTCATAGGACAGCTTACAGGAAGGTCTTTAGGAGGCGGAAGTACAATCACTCAGCAGATTGCAGGACTTCTCTATTGCGACAGAACAGATAAAAGTGTAAAAAGAAAGATAAAAGAACTTTGGTGGGCTATCCAAATGGAAAGAAGGCACTCTAAAGACGAGATAATGATGCTATATCTAAATGAAGCCTACTTTGGAGGCGGAACAAACGGAGTAAGTGCGGCTTCCCGCTTTTATTTCGGACATTCTGCAGCCGAACTGACCCCCGCAGAAGCTGCAATTTTAATCATTCAGCTTTCGAACCCTACAAGGTACAATCCGTTTAATTACCCGAACAGGGCAAAGGAAAGACAGGAAAATGTCCTTGAAGGCATGGTAGGACTCGGCTTTCTTTCAAAAAAAAGAGGCTACGGAATCTTTTGAAGACTATTGGGCTAACTTTGACTATACCCGTATTGCCCTATCTGCATGGCTTACAAGAGAAGATAAGGCCAGATGGTTTTCCGAATATGTAAGACGGGAAGTAGCCGACAATATGATGTACGGAACAATGAACCTTTATAAGGACGGATATACCGTACACACAACCTGCGATTTAAGACATCAGGAAATAGCGGATCGCGAGTTTCAAAAATACATAGCAATAGCTAATGACAGGGTATCAGCCTCAACCTCAACCTCCTTCAGTCAGGCAGAACAATACAGCAACCTAACATCCCTTTTGAGCCTTTGCTTCGGAATAGAATCATTAAATGTGGGAGAAAAACAACTCAAGGTAAAAACTCACTCCTATTACCGGAACGAATTAAATAATACGATAGATGTGCTTGCCCTCATGTGCGGAATCGACAACTTAAAAACTCTTACCAAACAGTCTACAGCTAAAATGCAGGAAGTATTGATGGAAAGAGTCGTAGAAGGCACATTTATCTCGATAGAAAATGAAACAGGCTATATAACGGCCTTGATAGGCGGAAGCCAATATAGTGAAACCAATCAGCTTATAAGAGCAACCCAATCAAAACTTCAAGTAGGAAGTACAATAAAACCCTTGATATATTCTGCAGCCATTGACGAAAAGGCAATCACAGCCGCTACAAGACTGGACGATACACCTCAAGTTTTTGAATCTGCCGACGGAGTACAGTATATTCCGAACAACTATGGCGGAAAATGGAACGGAACTGTTTTGGTATATAAGGCACTGCCTCTATCATTAAATATTCCGGCTATAAAAACTCTGGAATTGGTAGGATTTGATAGAGCAATAGACCGTATTTCAAGCCTTATGGGTATCACAGACCCTGTGGAAATAGATAGAACATTTGAAAAGGTTTATCCTTTGGCCTTAGGCATTAGTGCCGTAACACCCGTTCAGCTTTTAAGAGCCTTTGCTGTCTTCGGAAATCAGGGACGGGCCGTAGATCCCATAGCCGTAAGAGCTATCGAAAACAGGGATGGAATTACGATTATGGACCCAGAAAGAGATCTCAGAATTGAACAGCGCAGACGCGGAGCCGCAATGCAGGTTATAAGCCCCAGCAATGCCTTTATTATGACCGAAATTCTTAAAAAGACACTTACTTTGGGAACCCTTTACGGAGCTTCTTCCGGCGGTAGAAAATTCGATTATAAAAACGAAAAAACGGGAAAGACATTTAGAATGCCGATGGCTGCAAAATCGGGAACAACTCAAAACTGGGCAGACTCATGGACGGCTATATATTCCCCATACTACTCGGCAGTTGTTTGGTACGGTTTTGACCGCGGAAGTTACTCGCTTGGAACCGATAATGCAGGAGCCGCACTTTCAGGATATGTAGCTGCAAACTTTATGCGTGAGGTCCATAAAAATAAGCCCTTTAAAGATTTTGTAAGGCCCGAAAAAGGTGTAATAATGGTCGATGTCTGCAAAAAATCGGGGATGATACCTTCGGAGAACTGCACAGATGAAACCATTACCCTGCCCTTTTTATACGGAACAGAACCTACAGAAGTTTGTACTGAACATACAGCCGGCATAAAATTAAGGGACATAGGTATAGACCGGATGAAAGGCTCAGGAATGGCTCAAGGTGAGGAAGAAATCAAAATAGACCTAGCCCCTATAGAAATAGATCCTTCAATTTTTGTGGATCCTCCTGTAGATGAAGAAAGGATAAATGAAACGGCAGAGGATGAAGAAACATCGGCCGAATCAGAAACCGAGGAAGAAAAAAAGGAAGAAGAAGATAAAACTGAAAATCCATGGATTTAAATTAAAATTAACTATCTTGCTATTGACTTTTTTTTAATTATCTGATAAAATCCATTCCAGTTGCGGCGGTGGTGGAATGGTAGACACGTCAGCTTGAGGTGCTGATGCCTTAACGGGTGTGCTGGTTCAAGTCCAGTTCGCCGCAAAAAAAAGAACTCAATGTTTTGAGTTCTTTTTTTTTGCATAATAGATTTTCCTCACACAAAAAAGCCCTTATAAGAAAGAGTCTTATAAGGGCTTTTTGCTAAAAGATTGATAAATTTTTTAATTTTTATTTAAAAAGCTCGTATATTTCTTTTCGGTAAAGCTGATTTATCTTATGGCGCATCATCTCGCCCTTTGCAGATAATTCCCTTCCGGCTTGGAACTCTTCGGGAAGAAGAACAATCTTGTTTATCCTTTCAAAGAGCTTAAAGCCTGTTTTAGAATTTACCAGCTCAGCAACCTCAGCCTCGTACATTTTTTGTACATTGGAGTCATGGACAAGCTCCGAAACAGGAACATTCCGTAAGCCGTTATTTGCAGCCCACGATTGCAAGTTTTCTTTATGTACGACTATCAAAGCACCCAACGCCCTTTGATCCTGACCTAAAACAACAGCAAGAGAAATTAAGGGAGATTCTTGAAGTTTTACCTCTATCGGAACAGGTTCAATGTTCTCGCCTCCTCTTAAAACTATCGTATTTTTCCTGCGGCCTTTAAGAATCAGCTCGCCGTCAATGGTCTTCATTGCAAGGTCGCCTGTATCAAACCATCCGTCCTTGTCGATAACCTCTGCCGTTTTTTCGGGATCCTTATAATAACCCTTTGTTACAGCATCGCCTCTTACAAGAAGCAAACCCTTCCGGTTATGCGGCAATTCTTTTCCGTTTTTGTCTATGATTTTTGTTTCAAAACAGGCAAGAGGTTTACCCAGTGTTCCGAACACGGGTCTCGGCATAGGACGCACCGAAATAACCGGTGCCGTCTCGGTAATACCGTAGCCTTCCATTACATTTATGCGGATAGCCCAAAAAAATTCGTCAACATTGGGAGGCAAGGCTCCTCCGCCTGAAACACCGGCCCTAAAACATTTACCGAACTTTTTGCGGATTGTGCGGTAAATAAGAAGGTCTCCGATATAATAAAGAGGAGCTATACATAAAAGCGGAAGCAAAGCCAAGACGGGATATATAAATTTACTTCTTCTTTGGAAATGAGGGCACTGTCCTGTAACTCTTCTCTTCAAACGCATGGTCTTTATTCCTACATCAATAAAGAATAGGAAAAGATAATAAAGCGGGCGGCCTCTTTTTTTCATTGCCTTAAATATACCGTCATAAACGGCTTCCCATATTCGGGGAACAGATGGGAAAAGAGACGGATTTATCTTTACCATATCTGCTAAAAGAACACTTCCTATAGGCTTTGAATAAGCAATAGTACCGCCTGAAATCATTATAACATACTCACAAGCTCTTTCAAATGAGTGCCATACAGGAAGAACACATATAGCTTTTTGACCGGGTTTGAGGATAATTCTATCGGGAAGCTCTACAAGCTGTGTCATAAAATTCCTATGGGTCATCGTAACACCCTTAGGATTACCTGTAGTTCCAGATGTAAAAATTATCGAAGCCAAATCATCGGTATCGACATTTTCGGCATATTCTTCAGGCTTAAATTTACCTTCAATTCTTGCTGCCTTCCCCAAATTAATAATATCGGCATAGGTATGAAATTCGATTTTTCTTTCTTTAATGCCGAATTCTTCTTCAAGTTTTTTAAAATCGGCATTATCGATGCTGATAATCGATTCCAACAGGGGAATTTCTGCAATATGGGTAAGAACTTTCCGGATTTGAGCTTCATTTTCTAAAACAGCAAATTTACATTCTGCAAAGGAAAGAATATGAGTAATTTCCTGCTCGGTAGCATCACAGCCGCGCGGAACATCGGCCGCCCCGATACTCATAATACCGAAACTTGCATGAAGCCATTCCTTGCGGTTATCCGCTATAAGCCCTATGTGATCTTTAGGTTTTGCTCCAATGGAAAGCAATCCGGCCGCAAAATCAAGAGTTATACCGTACAGTTCTTTATAAGAAAGGCTTTTGAATTCCTTATCTTCGCCCTTAAACATCTGAGCCCTTATATTGGGATATTTGTGAGAAATCCGTTTTAATAATAACGGTAGTGATTTGTCTAGAGTTTTCATACCGTAAATGCTATCATAAATATAAGAATATATCAATATATAAAGAAAAAAATATATTTGCAGCCTATTGATTGATATATAAAAAATTGATATATTGCTAAGGCTTGCAGGAAATAAAATGGAAATAAATAATTATATATCCATGTTAACCATTTCCTCAAATAACTATAAATAAAGCATGTCTTTTTTCGAGGTTATAAAATGAAAAAATATTTTTTTATATTTCCAATGATCATATTTATTTTGACCTCAGTAAATTCTCAAGATGTGATAGATGAGCAAACAGAAACTATGCTCCATGAAATTCGAGCACGAAACGGAATAGACTATTTTGAGCCTAAAGGTGAGACCGACTATATAGAAGAACAAGATAATCAAAATGAGGATAACCAAACCAATGAAGAGGTAGTAGAAGAGATAGCAATAGAAGAAAGTCCGCCTAGTCCTCCTAAAGAGCCGTTTCTTAAAGGAGGAAGAAAGGCCTTTGCATTTGGTATAGAAGCAATAGCCGGAGCCTCAAATTCTTATTTTAAAATAATGGATTTTTTTAAAGAGTCATTAGAAGTAGATTTAAATAAAATTTCTAAAGGACTGCCCAACTCAGGGTTTTCTTTATCGCCTTTAGCTAAGGCAAAAATTTATTTTGATATTTACATAAATTCGAAAGCTGAATTCGGATTTTTTACTACAGCAGATGTATACGGATTTGCAAACATTCCTAAAAGTATAATGAAATTTATATCCGAAGGAAATCCTTCAGGTCAAGGTTTTAACGGAAAAATAACGAGCTCAACTTTTGCATTTGCAGATACAGGTATCTTTTATGGAATGAATTTAAATAATTTTAAATTTAGAGTAAGCCCATCTTACTTTATTCCTGCAGCCTATGTTGTATCGGATTTAGGAGATTATGAATTTATAAATGATCCTATAACTGGAAAAATTCTTGCAAAGGGGTCTGTTAATTTAAAAGTTTACTCACATCTTCCTATTTTTGGCAATCCAAACGATAAATTAAATTTAAAAGATATTTTCTCAAGAGGCGGAGTTGATGTTAGTTTTACAGGCACATATACATTTAATCAGCTGGCAAATCTAAATTTTGGTATAAAAAATATTCCTATTGTTCCATCAGAATTAAATAAAGGCATTGAAAAATCTTATCAAGGGAAATTTGAAATTGAATCAATCATCAAATATCTAGATAATTTGATTCCAGGCAATGAACAAAATATTATTCCCCCAACAACCGAATTTACCCAAACGGAATTAAGCTATGATTTGCCTGCAAAAAAAATATTCCGCCCCTTAAAACTCGCAGTAAGTTCGGATATAAGGCCTTTTTTTAATGACTATTTGATTATTACTCCCAGTCTAGGCTGCCATTGCTATAAGCCCTTTTATGTAGATGCCGGTGTAAAGGTGGAAAGCCGCTTTTTAAAAGTATTAGGGGCCTACATAGGGATGAGTTATGAAGACAGGGTATGGAAAAACACGGCAGGACTTTTCTTGGAAACAAGAATTTTTAGGCTTGAAACAGCCGTGTCGGCAGCATCGCCTTCATTTACAGGAAGTTTTAAAGGGACAGGTGCTGAAGCAACAATAAAAATGGTATTCGGGTATTAAACCTTAAAAAAGGCGGTCTTTTTGGCCGCTTTTTTTGTAAGGCAGGTTTTTATAAGGCTGACTTTTTTGTAGGCAAAAAAAAGAACTTCGTTTTTTTAAAACGAAGTTCTTTATCGGGCAACCCGGATTTGAACCGGGGACCCCAAGTCCCCCAGACTTGTACGCTAACCAACTGCGCTATTGCCCGTAACGGTAGGTATAATATAGTAAAATGCAAAAAATGTCAATAGGGTTTATCTATAAAAACAAAATGCCGAATATAGCTCCGGCTGCGACCAAAGCTATCGGATGAAGTTTTTTAAAAAAAATACTTACAAAAAATAAGAGCCAAAAAAAAGCAAACTGTTTTATATGTACAATGTCTGTTATTTTACCGCTTACTTTAAAGAGAGATAAATTTAAAACTGAAATATTTATGACCTGCCAACAGGCGACGGCAATCATACCGACTGCACCGGCTCTTAAGCCGTAAAAACTTTTTTTTACCAAGGGCTTTTCCTGAAAGGCGGAAGCAAAGCGTGCTATGAAAACTATAACTATAAGCGAAGGAAGAACAATACCGGTAGTTAACACCACGCTTCCTAAAACCCCGTAAAGCTCATAACCTATGTAGGTCGCCATATTAATCCCCATCGGGCCGGGAGTAGATTCCGAAATGGCAACCATTGCAAAAAAATCTTGCGAGCTTATTAGCCCGCGAGGAATAAGTTCCTGCTGCATAAGGCTGATGGCTACAAGGCCGCCGCCTATGGTACAAAGCCCTATATACATAAACAAAAAGAATAAACCGATCAAACTCATCAGGATTCTTCTCCCCTATTCTCTTTTAAAAGCTGCCTTGATTTGAATGTTTGAAAAAGCCAGCCTAAAAATGCCGAACCGATTACTATCCAGACACCCTGCACCTTAAAAACAAACATCAGCACAAAGGAAAGGGCTGCAATTAAAAATGTGCATAAATCCAAAACCGTTTTTTTTCCAAAAGAAAAAACGGCCTTTACCAATAATACGGAAACGGCGACATTTATCCCTTTTAAAGCTTTTTGAACCCAGACTAATTCGTTAAAATTTGAAACGAAGGCGGCTATCAGAGTAATGATTATAAGGGATGGAAAGACGACTCCGGCGGTAGAAAAAACTGAACCGATAATCCCTCCTCTTTTATACCCGACAAAGGTTGCAACATTTACTGCTATAATTCCCGGAGTACTCTGCCCGATTGCAAAATAATCCAAGATTTCGGCCTCGGTTACCCAGCCTTTGGAATCAAACAAGTCTCTTTTTAAGATAGGCAGCATGGCGAGTCCTCCGCCGAAGGTTACAAGACCTATCTTAAAAAAGCTTGTAAAAAGCGAAAGATAGTTTTTAAATCGATCAGAGTTTTTCATTTTAAATCTTCTTATCGGACTTAGTCCTCAAGAATATTTTTTGAATCGAACCAAATTTTTTCAAGGCTGTAAAAATTTCGGGCAGTTTCGGTCATCAGGTGAACAACAATACCGCCCAAATCTATAAGCCTCCACTCATCGCCGTCGGGAGATTTACGCTTGGTGTGATATTCTTCCAAGTTGTGTTCGGGTAAAAATTCGTACACTCGTTTTTCCAAACCGCCTGAATGAGCAGCACTTGTTACGGTACAAATTATAAAAAAATCGGTCCAAATGTTTTTATCACGCAAATCCAAGGCAACAACATTTTCGCCCTTAAAATCACGCAATAATTTTCCAAGCTCCAAGGCAGGAGCATAAAAGTCAAAATCTTTTATCATCAGTTTTTATCCTTATCATTTTCATCGTTATCTTTTTTATCGCTCTTTTTTTCGACGACAAAAAAGCCGTTAAAATCCGAACCCAAAATCAGGGTAAAGTCAACATTGGTTTCGCTTCCGTATTCGCCTTCGGCAGGAAGCTGTGTAGTTTGAATATTGTTACATCGTATAACCTTTGCAACAATTTTAGCTACGGAAGGGTTTCCGATTCTATCTATCAAAACCGTTTCAGCTACAGGATTTTCTGAGTTTCCTATGCTGACAACGTCATAGGCAAAGCTTTGATAAAGTTCGGAGGTACTCTTTGCAAGTCCTTGCACATTTGTTCCGTTTAAAATTTCCAAGGCATAGACACGCTCGAGGGCAGAAGAATCATCGGATGCCAATACGGCAATAGTTTGGCGTATAATTTCTTTTATTTGCTGGCCCTCACGGAAAGGGGTCAAAAGACGCTTGTCTTCTATAAAACGGACAGCTCCGGTGAGTCTTTGAGGCACTAAACGCTCCGAATCCATACGGCTTATAGACTCAATTAAATTTTTCAAATCGGAGCCGTTAACATTAGAGTTAAAATTATTGCTTAAAACCGAAAATCTTTCTTTAGAAAAAATTTCAGGCGAGTTATCGCTTATTGCCCTAAAAAGAGCAAGAACGGCCTTTTGCTTTCTTGCAGCGGCTTCGCCTTCCGTATCCAACTCATCCTCATAAAAAAGAAAGTCCTTTATTTTATCGCCGTCGAGAGAAACCGAACCTGAAGGCAAAAGGATTCTCTTATTATCGATTTCTATATCCACAGGCGAAGGAATAAAAACCGAAAGCCCTCCAAGCATATCAGTCAGCATAGAAAAATTATCCAAGTTACACGTCAGATAAAAAGGCACGGAAATACCTGCAAGTTTTTCGATTTCGGCTTTAAAACTCGATATACCTTTTTCGGTGTATACGGCTCCGATAGCATCGGTGCGGTTTAAGGATTGAATAATCAAACCTATATTCGCAGGTACATCGAACATGGCAGCCCTCTTCGTTTCTGGATAATAGGCCAGTATGCTTATGGAAATCGGCACGCCCTTGTCTTCAACCACTAGAAGAACTTTTAAAATTTTATCGGAGGAAAGATAATCCTGAACGGTATCTCTTTGCATTTTTAAAAGAACTAAAACAAAGGAGGTAATTAAAACTATAAGAATTACTAAGAGGAAAATAATATTTTTTCCGGTATCCATGAGTTTTATTTTCATTTTTTAAGCTCCTTTTGTATTTGCTCATACATTTTTTTTGTTTCAGGATGAATGCTTGAACCTTTTTTTTGGATAAAGTCAAGGTTCCAATCCAAGACTGCAAGCATCAGCTCATTAAGAGAAGAAGATTTTACCATCTCTCTAAAGTTTTCGGTATCGGGACGGCCCGGTTCTATCTTATCGGCTATATAAATAATTTTTCCTAAGGCATCGATATCTTCATACCCGAAGGTATGAAAGGCGGCGGCTTTTAAGACAGACTCGTCATTGATGCCGAATTTTTTTTGCAAAACCACGGCAGCAGCCCTGCCGTGCAAAAGATTTAAGCGGGTCTTTTCAACCTCATCAATTCCGAGATTATCGGATTCTACAAGTTTTACAAGCTCTTCATCGGAGCATTTTTTACAGATGTCGTGGGCAAGGCCGGTAAAATAAGCAAGAGCCGGAGGAACGCCTTCGGTTTTATACTCTTCTGCAAGATGACGGGCATATTCTGCGACACGCACCGAATGAGCATAGCGGGATTCATTTAAAACGCTTTTTGCAAAACTATCTATTTCCCGTATTTTGGCTTGTATATCGGCGGCATTGATTAATCGAGAAATACCGCCTTTAATATCCGAAACAGGAATTTCTTTTTTCTTATAAAGGCCGTGTCCTATAATATAATCGTAAACTGCTTTTGGAACAAGAGAAGAAAAATCTTCATTTTTTAAAACTGCATCTCTTATTTGGGTTGAAGAAATATTTAAAATTTCGTTATTTAATTCTTTGATAGAAGCCTTTTCAGGCTCGATATCCGAGAGATTAAAAGAACCTTTACCCCCTGTTCTTTTACCGATAATTATGTCGGTTTTTTTTATAATTTCTTCCGCATCCTTCCAGCGGAAAAAATTTTCTTTTAAATCGTCCCCGATAATAAGACCTATTTTTCCTTCGATATCGGGAAATTTTTGATAGAGATAGTCTATTGTATCTATTGTGTAAGAAACGCCCTTGCGTTCAATCTCATAAAGCTCGCAGTACATGCAGGGCTTATCTGCAATGGCAAGGTCTATCATCTTGAGCCTGTCTTCAACTTGAGTATCATTACAAAAAATTTTAAAGGGAGAAATATAGGCCGGAACAATAGCAATCTTATCATAGGCTAATTCTTTATAAGAGTCAAAAGCTAAATTTAAGTGTCCCAGATGAATGGGATTAAAAGAACCGCCTAAGATTGCCAATCTCATTTTTTAGGTTTCCTTTTGCGGCTTAGGCTGACTGTTGCTCCGAAGTGTTCATCATCGATTTGTTCTTCATAAGAAAGATCATCAAGTTCCGCCGTCATAAAATTCTGATTTTGCTCATATGGGTCAAGGCTTTCTTTTTTGGGCTTTGATTTTTGCATTTCATCGGCTAACTTAATAAAGGCTTTTTTTACCTCTGCCAATCCCCATTCATTGTAAAGCGAAATACCCAAAATTTCCTGATCGGGGATTGCATTTTTAAGCTCTGCCAATCTTTCTTTTGTATCGGGTAAATCCAATTTTGTTGCAATTATTATCCTTTTCTTTTGGGCCAATTCTTTTGAATAGCTTTCCAATTCTTTGCAAAGAATATCGTATGCCTTCAAATAATTATCGTCCGAAAGGTCAATTAAAAAGGCAAGACCCGCCGAGCGGGATATGTGCTTTAAAAATCTTATACCGAGTCCAATACCCTCTGAAGCACCTTCGAGGATTCCCGGTATATCGGCAATGATAACATCCCTTTCTTCATCCACACGCAAAACTCCGAGGTTCGGAATCTTAGTGGTAAAGGGATAGGGAGCGATTTTAGGCCTTGCGTTTGTAAAATAATCAAGAAGAGAGGATTTACCGGCATTAGGGAAGCCTACCAAGCCGATGTCGGCTATTATGTTAAGCTCTACGATTATTTCCCTCGTTTCCCCTTCTTGTCCGGGAAGAGCCGTTTTAGGTGCTTGATTGGTGGAGGTCTTAAAATGACAGTTTCCCCAGCCTCCATTTCCGCCCTTGAGAAAAACAAAGCGGCCTTCTTCCGCATCGCCGAAGTCCAAGATAGTTTTTCCCGTCTCAGGGTCTTTTATTACACAGCCGGGAGGGAGAGGAATTATGCAGTCATCGCCTTTTTTACCGAAACGCTGCGAGCCTTCGCCGCCTCCGCCGTTTTTTGCCTTATAGACCCTTTTATGCCTTAAATGAACCAGAGTCCTCATGTTTCGGCGTATTTCAAATATAAGGTCGCCGCCCCGTCCTCCGTCACCTCCTGACGGGCCTCCCATGGGAACATATTTTTCCCGTCTAAAGGCAATACAGCCGTTGCCGCCCTTTCCTGAGGAAACCCTTATCTTAGATTCATCTGCAAATTTTACCATAATTGATTCTTTTTTTCCTACAAAAAAAGCCGGCAAAAACCGGCTTTCAAATTTATACATTCTAAGCTTGAAGAGCAAAATTATTTTGCTTCGATTGAGGCGAGCTTTCTACCCTTTCTTTCATGGTAGGTAACTACACCGTCAGCTTTTGCAAATAATGTATAGTCTTTTCCGCAGCCTACATTGTGACCGGGATGGATTGAAGTACCTCGCTGGCGAACCAAAATTGAACCGGCCGATACTTCTTGTCCGCCGTAAACCTTAACACCCAAATATTTAGGATTGGAATCTCTTCCGTTTTTTGCACCGCTGCCGCCCTTTTTACGTGCCATAATAATCCTCCAAAAAAATTATCAAATCTTTAAGCTATCTGTAAATCCAAACAATCGGGATATTCTGCCTCGATGGCCATTAAACCTATTGTTAAAAATTTCAGTAAATACTGCAATTCGGGTCTATCGTAGTCCGAAAAAGCTGTTACCTTTGCCGAAAGATAACCCGGATTGTCTGCCTTTATCTCGGCCTTTAAGCTTGAACTCTCTTTTTGCGCCGAGCTCAAGCTTAACACGGCCGTTTTAAGCAAAATAGTAACGGCGGCACAAACTATGTTACCGCCTTTTTCCGGCTTTCCTTCATCATTAGCACTTGCGTGGCTGCCAAGCGTCGCGTGATCGCCACGAAAAGCATGGCCTGACGATTCAAAGGCCGAAAAACAGTTTTCAGCATTTGAAAAAAGCCGAATTTTTACCACTTTTCTTACCCGATAATATCGTCAACAGTAATGCAGGTATGAGCCTGTCTATGTCCTTGGGTTCTGTGGTAGTTTTTCTTAGCCTTGTGCTTGTAAACAATAATCTTTCTTTCTCGGAAAGAATCGCCTACTGTAGCTGAAACCTTAGCTCCGCTTACATAGGGAGTTCCTACAGTAACCTTATCGCCATCGCTGATCAAAAGAACGGTGTCGATGTCGATTTTGCTTCCGCTTTCTGCAGAAAGCTTATCAACTACGAGTTTTGCGCCCTTTTCAGCCTTATACTGTTTGCCTTTATACTCAATAAGTGCGTACATCTTTATACCTCATAAAAAAAATCTTTTGCCGGCATATTAACGGGTTTATACCAAACAAATTTAAACACTAGGGTCGAAGTATAGCAAAAAACCGTATAAAATGTCAATAGGCTTGAGAAATAATTCATCATAGCCTTAAAAATTTAAATTTTATCTATTTTTACACAAAGCCCTCGGGGTGTTTTTTTGTACCAGGCCCAGCCGTCTTTGCACATTTCTTCAAGGTTGTATTTTGCCTTCCAGTTGAGCTCCTTGTTGGCCTTGTCGGGATTTGCACAAGAGCGGGGAACGTCTCCGGCACGCCGAGCAGCCGTTTTAACGGGAAGATCGATACCGGAAGCCTTTTTAAAGGCGTTTACTATATCCAAAACAGAATAGCCTATTCCCGTTCCGAGGTTATATACGTCAAAACCCTTAAAGCCTGAATCTAATTTCTCTAGGACAGCGGTGTGTCCCGATGCGAGGTCCAAAATGTGGATGTAGTCACGGATACAGGTTCCGTCAGGAGTGTCATAATCGTTTCCGAAGACGTTTAGATGAGGCAGTTTTCCCAAGGCAACTTGAGCGATATATGGAAAAAGGTTATTCGGAATACCTGAAGGAAGCTCCCCTATATCGGCACTTTTATGGGCACCTATGGGATTAAAATAACGCAGGGCAATTATGCTTAAATCCTTGTCGGAAAAGGCGGTATCCTGTAAAATTTCTTCCGAAATCAGTTTGGTTCTTCCATAAGGGTTTGTTGCCGAAATGGGAGAATTTTCGGGGATTGGCACAACCTTTGCATCGCCGTAAACCGTGGCCGAAGAGCTGAATATAAACTTCTTGACCTTGTGTTCCTGCATTGCGGATAAAAGATTGACAAGCCCGGAAATATTGTTCTCGTAGTATTTTAAGGGTTTTTCGACGGATTCTCCTACAGCCTTATAAGCGGCAAGGTGAATTACCGCATCGACAGAGGTATCTTTAAAAAAATTAAAGAGTTTTTCCTTATCCTTTATGTCAATTTGTACAAGCTCCAACTTTTTAGAGCATATTTTTTCCAATACCGGAATTATTTTGGGAGAAGAATTAGAAAAATTATCCAAAATAATAGGCTCATAGCCTTTTTCGCATAAATCTGCAACGATGTGAGAACCTATAAAACCGGCTCCTCCTGTAACTAGTACTCTTTTAATCAATTTGAACTCCCTAAAATTTAAGATTAGACACACTTTAATACACAAAAAAGCCTCTAAAAATTTTCATTTTTAGAGGCCGATAAAACTTAAGCCTTATTTTCCTGACCAAACGCCGTGAAGATTGCAGAATTCGTAGGCTTCAATGACCTTATCATCGGATGTAACAGCAAATTCAACTTCGGGAGCACCGGTAACGGGCAGCTCCTTAAACTGAAGACCTTTTTCGGTTTTAAGACATATCCAAGCGATGTGGTGTTCATCAGTCATGGGATGGGCAACAGAGCCTACCTTAACCTTTACGGTGTTTCCGTTTACTTCGATTACAGGCACATGTTTTTCTTTTGCAGCATCAACACTTCCGATTTTTACGGCAGACAACTGTTCACCGCAGCATGAAACTTTAGCGTCAGAGCAGCAGCCAAGTCCGATAACGGTTCCCTTGTGTTCTTTTGATAAGAAAAAGCTTATTTCTTTGTTCATTTGTTATACTCCTAAAATATATGAATTTACAGAATAATATCCGTAATACACATAATATAACAAAAAAGGGGCTTGACGTAAAGTGAAAAATAAGATATTATCTGACTATCTTAATGAATTTTAGGGGCAATTAGCTCAGTTGGTTAGAGTACAAGCATGACACGCTTGGGGTCACTGGTTCGATTCCAGTATTGCCCATTTTGTAAGTTTATAACTGATATAGACTTACACGTTTTCAATCCCCTTGGAAACATAACTTCTTTTTCTCTTTTTGATGGACTGTCGCATAAAGTGTCGCATAAAATTTTATGCAAAGGTCTTTGATTTCAAGGGAGAAAGAATGGCTAAAAAAGAATAGTCTATCCCTACAACTTGACAGTACTTGCCAAAAATGATAGTATATACTTATGATTGTTAAATGGCAAGATAAGGAAGCATTTAAAATATGGAATATGGAAACGTCGAGACGTATTCCAATAGATGTACAGCAACGAGCTAGACAAAAGCTAATAATGATAGATGCTGCAACCTCATTAAATGACTTAAAATCTCCGCCTTCAAACAGTTTAGAAGCTTTAAAACATGAACGAAAAGGTCAATATAGCATCAGAATAAATAATCAATGGCGAATATGTTTAAATGGAACACCGGAAAAGTCATTATCGTGGATATTGTAGACTACCATTAGGGGGTACTATGAAAAATATATTAAAACCTGTACACGCAGGAGATATACTTTTTGAAGAGTTTATGCAACCGTATAAATTAACTGAATATAAACTTTCACAAATTACAGGAATATCACAAACTCACATAGGGCGAATTATTAAAGGCAAAAGATCAGTAACTGTAGATACGGCACTACGACTAGCTAAAGTCTTTAATACAAGTCCTGAATTCTGGCTCAATATTCAAAATAAGTATGATCTTGATACTATGAAAATCGAAACAAAAGAAGCTATAAAAAAAATACAACCTATTGAAAAGTATGTACTTGCAAAATGCTAGAAAGTTTATAAAAAGTCATAAGAAAAACTCAACGCCGTATTTTCATACCGATTATTACCGGAATTATTTGCAAGGCAAAAGCTATAAAAAATGCAATCCATATTTTTATTATAATTCGTGATTTTCGAATAGGTTTTTGGAATTTAATCAGATCTTCCGATTCTTCCGTTAAATCCAAATTAGAAAACTCCAGAAAAGCTTTTTGATATAAATATTCATCAGATCCATACCATCTAAACGACCCACGAGGAGGCATACTTGTACCAAATTTAATAAAACCTTCCAGCAAAGTATCACAAACATCTTTGTGCTTGCCTGTCAAAGTAAGATGGCCAATAATTTCTTGTACATTTGAATAGGTTTTATATTCGCACACTACAAGATAAATCAAAAAAAACACACCGAAAAGCCAAATAATAATCGGTATAAAAACAAAATCCAAATAATAAGAATTTACAAGAGCCGCTATTTCAAAAAATATAACTGTTGTTATTAACCCAATATTTAAAAAACAGGAATCAAGTGAAATAATATATTTTTTAATACCATTGATCATCAAAATTGGAATATATTTTATTGGTATGTAAATAATATATATTATTTATATCGCGCCTTACTGCGTCGCACGGCAAAAAAGTGTCCTCGACGTATACCCGATACGTCTGCGGTACTTTTTTGCCTAACTCCTTGTATCTGCTCCGCCTATTTCCAAAAGGCAATGTTTTTCCGCTTCCTACCGTAAGCGGAAAAACCTCCGGTAATATAATTTTATTTAGTAATAACTTTATTTTGGCGGACTGCCGGTATTTGTGTACTATCAATACTATGCAAAGGTATACAAATACCGGCACCGCTCTTTTCAGGGCTACGCTATCGCTTCGGTATCTTTCCGCAGAAATTACTGCGGAAAGATGTACAGCAAAAGCAATTTTTATAAATTGCTTTTGCTCCCTTGCAATCGCTGTCCGAATGAGATAGTTAGGTTCTGAATACAAATAAGGCTTTATTTTCATAATATCTTTCTCATGTAAGCAAATCATCCGGCAACGATGTTTTAAAATAATCTATGTATAGTTTTTTAAAAGCATCTAACTGCTCTTTAGACATTTTTTTTAATGCACCTGAGTTAATTATTTGAATCATTATTTTTTTTTGTTCTTCTTCTAAAGGCGAACTTTCAGTAAATGGAATGACTGGTTTATTTCTTTTAAATTTCTTCCAATTTTCTATTATGTGCTCCACATCACTAATATGCATAACCATACTTGACATTTTTAATAATGCAAAATTATTTTCAAAAAACAATCGTTTTTGTTGTCGACTGACATCCAAAACATCATTATAATAACAGAATCCCACACTAACAAGTTCATCCCAATATTTTTCAAGAGCATTTAATAACCGTATTTGAAATTTATTATGAAAATGATGATACAAACGTATTACAGAGTAAGAATTTGCTACTGCAGTCAATATCAACCATGAATTTTCTACTGCTTTTTTCATATACCACGACACCACATCCGATGTATAAACTTCTTCATATAAAATATAATCACTTAAAACTGATGGAAAAAACGCATTCGGTACTGCACGTGTAGTATATTCATCAACCATTACGATTGGTGTATCTTCCGTAACTTCCATCATTTTATCCGGAGCTTGTATTTTTTTTATAAAATTCTTCATAAAAACTATATTATGATTTTTCAACGGCCTTAATCTTTTTACAACTTCGTTATATGACCCGAATAATATGCTTGGTATTTTCATTTAAATATTCCTCCATAAATTATGGTGCAACAGCAGACACCACTGCTAAAGGAGGACACACTGCTGCTGTGGCAGCTGTCCTTAGAATTTTATATATGCCATATAGAGCTAGTCCTGTAACAGCTAAGGCTCTAACATTTGATGGCTTTGAATCAGGTACAGGAATCTTAGAATATAGAATAACACCTTGTTCAGGACTATGAAAAAAAACATTCGTATTATCATTCAGAGCAAAAAAGCCACTAGTACCTTTTGCATTGCTATCACCTAAATGCACGTTGCCTTCACCATATTTTTTTAATATGGATATGTACAACAAAGCTTGATTTTTTGCAAGTTTTGCTTCAATCGCTGTCCGAAAGAGATAACTAGGCTTTGGATAAATGCAAAGTTTTGTTTTTATAAGATTTTTTAACATTACCTAGATCACCCTTTATTTATGTCTTTTCTTTTTCATAGGTTTCTCCTATTATTACTTTATTTCCCATAACATCTTCTCTTTATAAAAACAATGACAATTAATTTTTAGTTATTCTCTTAAAATGAAGTATCATTCCATTTTCAAAGAATAAATCTAATACATCGTGGTTCATGTATATAATATAAACATTATAGCATTTTTTTGAATCAATAAACTTAATCAGTTTTTGTGATTCAAAATACTCACCAAAAAATTTATCAGTATTTACCTGTTCAATATTTCCATAATTATGGATGTTTTCTTTTTGAGAAAACAATAAATATAAATTTGAAACACTAGTTAGAATAACTTTATTCTCATTTGTTAGCTCCATATATATCTTTTCGTCCTGCAAACTATCGGAACAAACCCATACACTACATTTTTCTTTTTTACAAGAGAAAAAAGATATAAAAATAATAAAAAAAATAAAAACATTTTATTCTTCATTTTTCCGCCAAAATATAATTTCCCCCATAAAATTTTTTTTCACTAAATTTGTATGTCTGTCCATTTCGTTCATAATATATTGCTGTTCCAAAAATATTTTTCTTCACATCGGAAACTTCTGCAAATAATAATGCTTCATCTTCATCATTTATTTTAAAATTTTGAACAATCAAATCTCCTTTACGAACGTCATTTTTATTTATTTCAGTGCACTCATCTTGTAAAAGAGTATTCAAATTTGCCGTTTTACTCATTGAAGCTCCAATAGCTGCCGAAATCTCTTCATAACCATCATTTGATACATTATTGGGAAACAATATATATTCTTTATTTGCAAATACTTCGCCGCCTATGTCTGATTTTTTTGTATTTTTGACTGGAACAAATCCCAAAATCATGGAACCTTTATCTGTATACAAAAGGAAAACATCATATTCATACATTGTACTAGACTCGCCAAATGTTTTTTTAACCTTCCAACATAGGTCTTTTCTATACCTCCATCAGAATTTTTTTGTAATCTTCCATCCGGATCAATATACTTCACCGGATTGTTGCCCGCATAATGATAAACATGAAGGTTTACAACATTAAACACACCGCCAAGTCCCGGCAAGTTTTCATTATGCTTTTTAGCCTCATCATCTATCGGAGCCTTTGGTATATAATCATTTAGTGCCGGGTCTCCTGAAAACCACCTACTATACTTCGGATCCAAATACCTTGCTCCATAGTAATACAGCCCTGTCTCCTCTTTTGAAAATATACGGGCATCTCCTGCGTCGCACGGCAAAAAAGTGTCCTCGACGTATACCCGATACGTCTGCGGTACTTTTTTGCCTAACTCCTTGTATCTGCTCCGCCTATTTCCAAAAAGTCCTGTCAGTTGGGCTGTTTAGTAATAACTTTCTTTTGGCGGACTGCTGACACTTGTGTACTATCATAATTATGTAAAAGTACACAAGTGTCAGCACCGCGCTTGCTTCGAAGCTGCGCCTATCGGCTTGCTGCACCAATGCCGCTCCAATCTTTTTGCTGCACTTGTCTTCACGGGCAAGGCTCTTCCCTCCGGTCAGAGCTTGCTTTTTGCTTAAACACACCGCAAAAAGGATTTGGCTGGAAGTTCGGCTTTGCCTCACTGCATGTAACACTTCAATCGCTGCCCGAGAAGTGAGATAGTTAGGTTGTGAATAAAAGTAAAGCTTTGTGTTCATAGTTTTATCAATTACTTGTTACTCTTTCCTCCAAGTTTTTTATTTTCTCATATAATATCATATTTCAACTATTTACACAATTTATTTTATATGATTATTTTTATTGCATATTCTTATTTTAGTTTTATTGTCCTATTTCGCTTACCTACGCCGAATTATATCAATTCCGGCAAAAGAAGATAGAAATCTTTTTTTCTTCTCCATTTCATAAGCACCGTCAGTAAAAATAATACTCTTTAATCTTAAACGATTTTTATCGGTATAAATAATTAATTCACAGCCTTTAAATCCTTTAAAATCAGGATGCCCTGAAGTAAAAATAAAAAGAGCGTTCTCTAAAATAATAAAGCCGTTAATAACAGCACTATATTCGAAAAGTGTTTTCTTATGTGTAAAAAATTCTATTGTCTTATTCTCCTCAGGATCATATCTATAAATTATATTATTAGATGCATAATATAATTCTCCTGCAGCATCTTTGTAGGGATGGTTTCCATATCCGAGAAAAGAAGTTTCACCGGTATTGAAATTGATAACAAATATTTCATTACCAAAGGTGCGGTTAGTCTCGTCTACTGTTGTTTCTGCATGATACAACATAATATTATATTTTTTTGAATATGCTATTTTATTTGAAAACAGGAAAAGTTTATGTTTTTTTAAAAAAATTTTAATATCTATACTTTCTTGTTTTTCAGTTATATCAGATTCATAATCATAGATATAAACATCGCCCTCAAATATAAATATAAGATCTTTATCATTGTAAATATCAAAATACACACCTTTCCTATCAGGCATCCGTAAATGCCTTAAAAGTTTTTTTGTACGGATATCAATATAAAAAATATTTCCGGATCCGCCTGCAACAATGGTATTATCATCAAGCAGTATAAATGTATGATATCCATAAGTTCCAAACTCAAGCGGATGTAGTTTTTCTAAAGATTTATTTTTTTCAATGAATTCTTTCTCAGAAAGAACAAAATACTCATCACTAGTCCATAGCTCATATTCATTATTTCGATATCTAGCATATACAAATTTATCTTTTATTTTAAGATATTCTGTTTTACATTTTGCAATGATATATTTATCAAGTTGGTATCTAATTATGATAGCAATGATAACAGCAAAAACTACAAATAATACTAACCTTGACTTTTTCGCCATTTCATAATTCCTCATACTTAATTGTTTAATTTACAATCCATACATGTACTCATACATACGATCCACTTTTTCATAGTTATATTCTCCTGGTGGAAGCGGGTTAAAATTTAGGATTTTTCCTTTAGGATGTGCGTTCTTAAAATTTTTATATTGGGTATTAGGTATAGTTGCTCCAAATATACTCGGAAAAAACGCCCCTTTACTACCAAATTCTATAACTTTACCGGAAAAATCGGCACAATTTTCTGCTTTATTATCTTCAAGTGCTATCGATTTCCAGCTGGGTCTCTGTTTCCATCCACCAGAAAAATCAAGAAATTGTTCTGTATTTTCAGCAAAAAGCGAATAATCTTTATTAACTCTACCTGCTGCATAAGCTTGCATTTGTGCATCTTCCTCGGGTGTTGTTTTCAACTGATATCCTTTATCATAATTAAAACTAGCACCATATTCATTATTTTTTCCCACAACCTTGTTGTTAGCTTGTCTGAAAGCATTTAAATTATCAAATCGAATTCCATTCTGATTTCCATCCGCTTTACCATCCTTACTATAATAATACCATCCATCGGTATCATTTCCAATTAACACAGCATTATGTCCAAAACCACCAGCGCCATATGACCTATTCAATAAAATTATATCCCTTCCATCCGGATCAATATACTTAATCGGATTATTTCCGGCATAATGGTAAATATGCAAGTTTACAGTGTTGTATATACCCCCCATTCCGGGTAAATTCTCATTGTGTTTCTTCGCCTCATCATCAATGGGTGCTTTGGGTATGTAATCACCTAGTGCAGGATCGCCTGACAGCCACCTACTATACTTCGGGTCAAGATACCTCGCTCCATAGTAATACAGCCCTGTCTCCTCTTTTGAAAATATGCGGGCATCTCCTGCGTCGCACGGCAAAAAAGTGTCCTCGACGTATACCCGATACGCCTGCGGTACTTTTTTGCCTAACTCCTTGTATCTGCTCCGCCTATTTTCAAAAGTCCTGTCAGTGGGAATTTTAGATAGCGACAGTTTTTTATTTAAGCAACTTTGAGCGGCGGACTGTTCAATTTTGTTTGTCATTATAATATAAAAGTAAACAAATATCAGCTCCGCCATGGACGGCGATGGTTCAAGCTTGCAAGTTTTGCTTATGCAAAACTTGCTATCAACATCCGTACAAGGAAGTACGGATGTTGATAACACCGCGCTTTTCAGGGCTCCGCTATCGCTTCGGTATCTTTCCGCAGAAATTACTGCGGAAAGATGTACAGCAAAAGCAATTTTTATAAATTGCTTTTGCTCCCTTTCAATCGCTGTCCGAAAGAGATAATTAGACTGTTTAAATAAATGACTATTTTTCATAAATTAAAAATATATTATCCGCTAAATCGCTCATTAAAAAGTTACAAATATAATGAATACAACTATACCGTCGGAATCCATCGCTTATAGTGCATTTCTTGTTTAAATGGAATATAATGATTATAATTTTTTTCCGTTCCATCTTTGTATATTATATCCATGTTTATATGTATTTGAATCTTTTTATCAATTTTCTCATCAAGAGGAATCTTTGAAAACCTAAAACTAAGTCCGTCTTTAAAAATACTTATTTTTTCATGGAGGAGATTTGGAATGTTAGGCGGATTATAAATTTCAGGGTCACCCTTTTCCAAGTATCTAATAAATGCAATTATAAATGGTAGAAGAGATTTTTTCTCACCCGCATCTGAAATAATTTCCAGTTCCTTTATTCTGACATACTCTACTTTTCGTCCAGATAAACGATGACGCATCTCAAAATGTATCCATAGGTCATACGGTGATTTCATAACTATACGAAAGAGAGAGTTATATGACGTAGGTATAAATTGCATATTTACAGAAGTTCCGGTATCCTTATCAGCAAATTCATATTTAGGATTATCCACTACATAATCAAAAAAGATCATCTTTGCACCAATCAATACAATCGAAGTTAATAGTTTAAACATATCTAATCTCCTATTCCAAGTTATTGTGTTTTATATAGTTTTTTACAAGGTTTTCAATTTCATTTTTTGCTTGATCTTTTGAAATCTTTCCCCCATCAAAGTCATTATAAATATTTTTTATTGAGTTTTCCAATTCAGCAGACATTACTTGGTTATTTGCCGTTCCATTTCCCCACTTGAGCCATGGAGAAACATCTTTTACAGAATGTTTGATGACTCCCGAAACACCGCTTGGAGATGCTGTATCAAAAGTCCCTTGATTCAGTGAATCAGTAACTAATTTACCATTAGAATCATAAACAAATTGGCATCCTTCAAATACCGTTCCTGTAGCACCTCTATAATCCTTATTGGAGCCTCGCGCACCTAACACAAGTCCTCCTAGTCTGTTCATTACTGTATCATCCCCAGACAAGTTATGAGTACCTGTATTCCCCCAGTCTGAAAAGAGCCCTAGCTTTACCAATTTATCCATAGTTTCTCTATCTGAAGGTGCTAATCCTGCTTGATTGTCATTTCTTGCTAAATGCTCAGCCTTCGAAGGCCCTGCAGCATCAATAATACCTATTGTTAATAATAAGGCATTTACACCCCAAACCACAACAGCAGTAACTACTACAACAGATTCCCCATCCGGATCCACATACTTCACCGGATTATTCCCTGCATAGTGATACACATGAAGGTTTACAACATTAAACACACCGCCAAGTCCCGGCAAGTTTTCATTATGTTTTTTAGCCTCATCATCTATCGGAGCTTTTGGTATGTAATCATTTAACGCCGGATCGCCTGACAGCCACCTACTGTATTTCGGATCAAGGTAACGCGCTCCATAGTAATACAGCCCTGTCTCCTCTATCCAGAGTTCCCCGTAAGGTGTGTACTCTATATGTTCATACTGTCTGCCTTTCCAGTCGGTTACAAATTGCGCACTTCCCAAATGGTCACTGTGGTAATAATATCTTTTAACTTTTTGCTCATCGTTATCTCCTTGGTTATCTGTGTGGGTCATAGCGGTTACAAGGCGGCTGTTACCAACAAAGATATGCTTGTGCACCCGTAAACCTTGCGGATTATTTTGGTCTTGCGTTGGGATATGTATCGTAAAGAAATTATTGAAGTAAAGCGTTTCGCTTCTTCCCTCGTCTGTGTATTTTAAGGCTCTCTGTCCGTCTTCGCCGTAGCGGTAGTGGACTGTGTAGTTTCGGTCACTTGATTTAGTGAGTAAATTTCTTTCATTCCAAGTGTAATTTCTTCTGTAGGCAAATAGGTCTTGAGGGTTTGATTGTTCCGTTTCTTTAGGTGCGTCAAGACCAAATCCATAGTCGGCACCGTATACGTCCTCATTTTCAAAGTATGAGTATGTAAATACAAACTCTTCTTCGTCTGTGAATGGACCGTCTTTTTCGGCTGTGATATTGCCGTTTGCGTCATAGCGGTAGTATTCTTTTGAAAATATACACGTCGTCTGCGGCGTCGCTTCAAAAAAATTAATCCTCAACGTACATAAAGTACACCTGCGGTTAATTTTTTCTCTCTCCTTGCATCCAACATGTCTATTTTCAAAAGCCATTGTTTTTCCGCTTCCGTCAATCCTTGCCGTAAGCGGAAAAACATCCGGTAATATGATTTTATTTAGTAATAACTTTCTTTTGGCGGACTGCTCAATTTTGTTTTTTAGCATTACGAAGAAAACAAAATTGAACACCGCGCTTTTCAGGGCTACGCTATCGCTTCGGTATCTTTCCGCAGAAATTACTGCGGAAAGATGTACAGCAAAAGCAATTTTTATAAATTGCTTTTGCTCCCTTTCAATCGCTGTCCGAAAAGTGAGATGTTTGGGATGTGAATAAATGAAAGGTTTTGGGTTCATAGTTTTATCTATTTACATTAACAGCTTTATCAATTAGCTTTGTATCAAATATGCTATTTCCATGAATACAAACAATAAGTAAAAAGTTATCCTTTCCGAATGTAAATTTTCATCATAATAATTTCAAAAAAAGCAAGTCCTGAAATTACCCCTCCATTTTTTATTAATTCTATAGGTTCCAAAATAAGAAACAATATATAGATATAAGGATCACCGCCATTTATAATGAAAACCAGCATAGGAAGAAGAAATGAATACGGTATCACAAATATAGTAGTCAAAGCAGTTAAAAATATTTTTTTTAATGTTATTTTGATATCGTTAATATACAAAAAAAATATATTGATCACTGCCACTACTGGATAATAAAGCAAAAGCATAAATAAATGCAAAAGCCCTATCGGTAAACTTTCATAATACAATAAGCAGCATACAGAGAATGTAAAGCCGAAAACTGTCAGGCATCCCAAAATATAACAAAGCGTCAACTTTATATTGTTTTTCTGCCCCCATATTTTTCTTATCATAAAATATATAATAAGTGAAATTATCATATATGCTGGATTAAAATTGTAAATCCAACTTGTTCCTTTTCCTTGGTTAAATAAAAAATAAATAAAAATATTCCATACCGCGTAACAGCAGCATGAAGTAAAAAAAGCTATCATATTTACTCCAATTTTGACTTTAAAACTTCAATTTCCTTATGAGTTAACTTTATTTTTAGCTCATATTCACCAGATAGGGTAAAAGATTTCAATTCAGCTTTTGCGCCAATTTTTGTTAATTTTTCTGCGATTCTAGATCTGTTTCCATTACCATCATTAAAATCAAATACATCTTCAATATTTACTATAACAGTAGCAATATTATTCTTTTCGTCGACAGATGTAAGGTCCCAATCAAAACGAACCCCGCCACCAAAAGAAGCAAAAAGGTCTGTGTCTAACATACTAAAAGCAGTGGTTCCATTTTTTCCAAATATTTTACCTGCTTTCAACCGACTTTTTATAGTATCATTAGCGTGATTTGAAACAGATGTCATTTTTTGAGCTATTAATGATGTTTTACCAAAAATATATTTATCTATCCCCCCATTCATTCCTAGAGCATATAATTTTTGACATATGGGAAATCTATTATCATTTATAACTTGCTCTTTTATCCAAAGTCTAGCATCCTCTTTACTCATAGAATCAGGATTCGCCAGTAAAATTGCAGATAAAGAAATTCTCCCATCCGGATCAATATACTTAACCGGATTATTCCCCGCATAGTGGTAAATATGCAAGTTTACCGTGTTGTACACCCCGCCCATTCCGGGTAGGTTTTCATTATGCTTTTTAGCCTCATCATCAATGGGTGCTTTAGGTATATAATCATTAAGTGCCGGATCGCCACTCAACCACCTACTATACTTCGGATCAAGGTACCTTGCTCCATAGTAGTATAAACCTGTTTCTTCGTCGAGCTCCTTCCCCGTAAACCTAAACGGCAGTTTATCTAATCCTGCTGCTACTTCCTCTATCCAAAGTTCGCCATACGGCGTGTACTCTATGTGTTCGTACTGTCTGCCTTTCCAGTCGGTTACGAATTGTGCACTTCCTAAGTGGTCGCTGTGGTAATAATACCTCTTTGCCTTTTGTTCGTCGTTGTCGCCTTGGTTATCTGTGTGGGTCATAGCGGTTACAAGACGTGAGTTTCCTACGAATATGTGTTTGTGTACTCTTAAGCCTTGAGGGTTGTTTTGGTCTTGGGTTGGTATGTGTATCGTAAAGAAGTTATTAAAGTATAAGGTTTCACTCCTTCCCTCATCGGTGTACTTAAGTGCCCTCTGTCCGTCTTCTCCGTAGCGGTAGTGGACTGTGTAGTTTTTGTCGCTTGATTTGGTTAAGAGGTTGCGCTCGTTCCAAGTGTAGTTACGCCTGTAGGCAAATAGGTCTTGCGGGTTTGACTGTTCCGTTTCTTTAGGAGCGTCAAGACCGAAGCCGTAGTCTGTGCCGTATACGTCTTCATTTTCAAAATAGGAGTATGTAAATACAAACTCTTCTTCATCTGTGAATGGACCGTCTTTTTCTGCCGTTATGTTGCCGTTTGCGTCATAGCGGTAATAACGGTTACCTGCTCTTATTAGGCGGTGTGCATAAGCCGGGTCATACTCGTAAGCTAGGCTATAGTCAAGTTCAGCTTTGGGGTAAGAGTTTCCTTGTGCACCGGGTATGTTTGTGGTGCTTATCTTTTCTTTCATGTTGCCTATGCCATCAAAGCTGAAATCTTGTTTATATTTTGCAATGCTTACAGGTGTTGCACCAAAGCTTTTTTTAGCCTTGTATTGATTACTTGTTCCTTCTACGCTTATAAGCTGGTAAAGGTTGTCGTAAGAGTATGTTTGTTTTGTTTCGTAAGTACTTGCATCATTATTATAGCCTAGGACGTTTCCTACAGGGTCGAATGAGTACTTTATTTTTTGAAAGACATCTTGAGTTTGGTTATTCTTTGTTTCTATCGAGTCAAGCCATCTTCTTTTCTCATCGTACATGTATCTTGTTTCTACTCCGTTTCCATACTTTATGTAGACTCTTTGTGCCTGTTCATCATCTTTTGAAAATATGCGGGCATCTCCTGCGTCGCTACGCAAAAATAAATGCTCGACGTATACCAGATACGCCTCCGCTTTATTTTTACTAGGCTCCTTGTATCTGCTCCACCTATTTTCAAAAGGCATTGTTTTTCCGCTTCCGTCCACCCTGTCCGTAAGCGGAAAAACATCCGGTAATATGATTTTATTTAGTAATAACTTTATTTTGGCGGACTGCTCAATTTTGTTTTTTAGCATTACGAAGAAAACAAAATTGAGCACCGCGCTTTTCAGGGCTTTGCTAGCGCTTCGGTATCTTTCCGCAGAAATTACTGCGGAAAGATGTACAGCAAAAGCAATTTTGATAAATTGCTTTTGCTCCCTTACAATCGCTGTCCGGGGGAGATAGTTGGGTTGTGAATAAATGCAAACCTCTACTTTCATTTCATCATTTATCTCAATTCAATAAATTTTTGTAAAAATATTATCAAATTGTATATTCTATTTTATACAACAATTTAATAAAATATTTTACGTGTCTCTTCCCTTATAAAATTACCATTGATATCATATAAGTCAGAAGTATATGTATCAACAACTTCTAACATATAATTTATTTTCATAAAATAATGTCTTTTTCCTTCATGCATTATTGGAATCCATACCATAAAGTTTGGATCATCAGGTTTGCTTTTATCACTTATAAGACGCAAAGTAACATTATCAACTTCATAGTAATGACAGGATATTACTCCACGTTTTAAAGGCTCTTGATATACAAGATAATATACAGTTTCAATAATATCAGAAAAATCAGGATTATAATTAACTTCTGACCATCCATGCGATTTCATGTATTTCTTTAAACTTTCATATTTTTTTCTTTGGGGAAATGTAGAACATGAAACCATCATAAATCCTAACACAACAATTAATAGCAAACTAAATTTCTTTCTCACTTCTTTATCTCCCATATTATTTATACCTGTAACTGTAATAAAACTCAAAATCACATCTCAACAAATTTAATTTAATCTTAAATTTTCCGGTACATAAAACTCATCACACAGCCTAATAAACTGACTATATTCCAATGGGCCGAAAACTTTTTTCTCTTTTTTTTTAATAATCCAATAATACTCCGAATCCAAGCCTTTAGAATATTTATAGTCTTCATTATAAGTATAATTGAACTCCTTATACCGTCTAGGTTTTTGTTTTGCAACTATAAAATTATCATCATACTGATATGAAAGTATTTTAGGCGGAATATCAGTTAAATCTATATTATCATTCATAACAGCCGCTAAATCTTCATAATAACAAAAGTCATCTCCAAGTTCGTACAAACCATCATCAAACACTGTAAAAAATAAAAGAAATATAAAAGATAGAAGAAGTCCATAAATCAATATTTTTATACTCCTATATAATTTGCTTTGTCTTGTAATATACACAATAATTAATATAGGAATCATAAGTGCAATAACAAAAAAATAATAAGACATCGAAATACGCATCTTAGTTTTTCCTTTTTAACTGAGCACTACCATAAATATTGATAGTATAAAGAACCCCTTTCCCTGCATAGACACTTCCTGCAATAGTAGCAATATTTCTAAACCAATTTAGAGGATTTTTCCATGATTTCATGTCAAAATCATATTTATCAGCAAAAGCCCTACAAGTATCATTAGGATAACGAATAAAAGTTAAAGAGCCATAAACTTTACCATCTTTGCTTCCTAGTGTAAACAAATTAAATACATATCTTTTTCCAATATATTTATCGCCCAAAGAATAAAGCATAGATAAATCTATTTGATTTATATCAACAAATAACTCTTGTCCATTTCCATTTTTATACCACTCATTGGCTTCTTCAAGTGTTAATTTTCCATCCCAGTCCGGTCTGTCCTTCAAACCAGCAAAGCTATCATTAAATTTGTTTAAGGCTCTTTCTCCGTTCAAACCTTCAATTCCTAAATTTTTATTCTTTGCATCCTCTAGGCTCATTTTTGCATCATAATCTTCTTTATTCATAATAAAGGCTTCCCCTTGTAATCCTGAATTTTCTGTTACACCAATCAAATTTCCTTCAATATCATATACGGGATTTCTGCCTGTAGGATCTATATATTTTATAGGATTATTATTTGCATAATTAAATAAACTAAAAGACATTAAATTAAATATTCCTCCGGCAGGTAATTTAGAGTTATCTTCACCTGCAATAGGTATATACTCACCCAACGCCGGGTCTCCCGATAACCACCTACTATACTTCGGATCAAGATACCTCGCTCCATAGTAGTATAAACCTGTCTCCTCATCCAGCTCCTTTCCCGTAAACCTGAACGGCAGTTTATCTAAGCCTGCAGCAACTTCTTCAATCCACAATTCCCCATACGGCGTGTACTCTATGTGTTCATATTGTTTACCTCGCCAGTCTGTTACGAACTGTGCACTGCCGAGGTGATCTGAATGATAGTAGTACCGTTTTGCTTTTTGTTCTTCGTTGTCTCCACTGTTATCGGTATGTGTCATCGCTGTTACAAGGCGGCTGTTACCAACAAAGATATGCTTATGCACTCTTAAGCCTTGCGGGTTATTTTGGTCTTGTGTCGGGATATGTATCGTAAAAAAGTTATTAAAATAAAGCGTTTCACTTCTTCCCTCGTCGGTGTATTTTAAGGCTCTCTGTCCATCGTCTCCATAGCGGTAGTGTACGGTAAAGTTTCGGTCGCTCGATTTGGTTAAGAGGTTGCGCTCGTTCCATGTGTAGTTACGCCTGTAGGCAAATAGGTCTTGCGGGTTTGACTGTTCCGTTTCTTTAGGTGCGTCAAGCCCGAAGCCGTAGTCTGCGCCATAAACATCTTGTTCTTCAAAGTATGAGTATGTAAATACAAACTCTTCTTCATCTGTAAAAGGTCCGTCTTTTTCTGCCGTGATGTTGCCGTTGGCGTCGTAGCGATAGTATCGGGTGCCTGCTCTTATTAGGCGGTGTGCATAGGCAGGGTCATACTCGTAATCTAAGCTATAATCAAGTTCAGCCTTGGGATAGGAGTTTCCTTGTGCACCGGGTATGTTTGTGGTGCTTATCTTTTCTTTCATGTTGCCTATGCCATCAAAGGCAAAGGTTTGTTTATATTTTGCAATGCTTACAGGTGTTGTTCCAGAGCTTTTTTTAGCCTTGTATTGGTTACTTGTTCCTTCTACGCTTATAAGCTGGTACAGGTTGTCGTATTTATATTCCTGTTTTGTTTCATAAGTACTTGCATCATTATTATAGCCTAGGACGTTTCCTACAGGGTCGAATGAGTACTTTATTTTTTGAAAGATGTCTTGAGTTTGGTTATTCTTTGTTTCTATTGTATCTAACCAACGCCGCTTCTCGTCGTACTTGTATCTTGTTTCTACTCCGTTTCCGTATTTTATATACACTCTTTGCGCGTGTTCATCATAGAGTATTTTATCTACATAGGAGTATTCTGCTGTACCTTTTGATGAGGTTTTTACTCCGCTAACTCCACTTAGCTGTCCGCCTTTGTCGTAAGAGTAAGTTATTGTTTCTCCGTCGGGGTATTTCATACTTTGCATTCTGCCGAGGTAGTCCGAGCGGTATTCAAAGCTTGCAGTTTCAGGACTGCTTCCTGCTCCGTAGCGGTTTATGGTTCTTGTTTCGCTTACTACCTCGTTTAAGTTTCCGTAAGTATAGTGCGTTTCTCCCGTTTCATCTTTTTTGTAGATTACTTGCCCGGCTCCATTTTGTTCCGGCGCTCCGTATTTATATTCTATGTCATGGCTAAAAGGATAGTCTGTTTTTAGTATGCGGTCAAAGCCGTCATACTCGTATCTTATTTCGGCAGCCTTGTTTTTTAATACCGAATCCGTTTCTGCTTGCAGCCTTCCTTTCTCATCGTAAATCCATTCTTTTTTGCCTGTGTCCTTACTTTCTAAACTTATCCGCCGTCCTAGCATATCATAGTTTACGGCCAATAAGTTGTCTTTGGCATCGTAGGCCTTTAGCATTTCTCCTAATACAGAGTATTCGTATTTTGCTTTTGTAAGGATGCTATTGTTTTTATCAAGCCGTTCTACTTCCCGTATGTTTCCTCTTGCATCTTTTTTACTTATGCTTACGTTTTCCAATGGGTCGGTTTTTTTTGTTATTTGTAAATAAGAATCTATCGAGTATTCGGTCTTTTGTGTGTGCCCGTCTGGAAGTGTAGTTACAACAGGTCTATCTATATCGTCATACTCGTATTTTGTTCCGTTTCTTATCTTTGTAAAATCGTTTAGTTCGTAAAAGGATTCAAGGGCTTGATAAGAGTTTTTATTTGATAGTTCTTGTTCTAAATCTCCTCCATAGAAGAAGGGCATTCCTTCTTCTATCTTTCGTCCTACATTATCATAGTTTATTGCACTTGAAATATTCCAGCCCGTTTGGGTTTGGTCAGCGGTTCCGTCGATGTACACTTCTCCTTCTTTTGCTGTATAGCTTATTCTTCCTAAGCCGTCGTGAAGGACTATTGTTTTCATGACATTGCTATCTTCTGCTTCGGTGCTTATTTTGTTTTCTGTTACGGTGTACCAAAAGGAATCTTTTGGAGTAATGTATGTGTATTTTGCGTAAGGAGTTTCACTTGTGTCGTAGGGGCTGCGTACTTCGGTTACTCTTGCCAAGTTGTCATATTTATAGCTCATTGTATTGTTTGCAGCATCCGTTTCTTTTAGTTTTACTCCTAAAATACGATCCCATTCTATTTTACTTGTGTAAGATTTATCTCCTTTAGAGCTTATCTCTTTTATTTCGATAGGGTATATGCCGTCAAGGTATTTGTATTCGGCTCTTTTACCTGTCGGGCTTGTTACTGCTTTTATGTTCCCTTCATCAGTCCATTCTATGCGGTTTACAAGATATGCTCCATGCGACGTGTATTGTTTTAATTCTGTTAAAGCTCCTGTTCTGCTGTCGTATGCACCCTCCCGTTTACGTAAGAGAGTTCCGGTCTTTCCGTGTAAGACCTGTATTTTTTCGGGGTGGGCTTTAAAGTATTTATCTTCTCTTCCGCCTTTCCAATATGTTATTTCCGCTATGATGTCATCGTTTGTGTTTGTTACGTCTCCCTTGTCGTAGAGTTTTGTTACGTTGCCGTATTTGTCGTACTCGTATTCGCTTTCGGTTTTTATTTCGTTGTAGTTTTCTCGTATTGTGTTTACTTCTTTTTTTATTCTTGCATGGGGAGCTGTGTCTACCTCGTATTCTTTTATTGAGTAGATTCTGTTTCCGTTTTTTACAGTTTCTTTTGAAAATATGCGGGCAATTACTGCGTCGCACGGCAAAAAAGTTTCCTCGACGTATACCCGATACGCCTGCGGTACTTTTTTGCCTAACTCCTTGTACTTACCTCGCCTATTTTCAAAAGCCATTGTTTTTCCGCTTCCTACCGTAAGCGGAAAAACCTCCGGTAATATGATTTTATTTAGTAATAACTTTCTTTTGGCGGACTGCTCAATTTTGTTTTTTAGCATTATGAAGAAAACAAAATTGAACACCGCGCTTTTCAGGGCTCCGCTTTCGCTTCGGTATCTTTCCGCAGAAATTACTGCGGAAAGATGTACAGCAAAAGCAATTTGTATAAATTGCTTTTGCTCCCTTGCAATCGCTGTCCGAAAAAGATAGTTGGGTTCTTTCAATAAACATCTAACTACTACTTTCATAAATTAAATCTAAATTACCCATCGTATTATCTTATAAATAAATACAGTAACAGCATATGATATTATAAATATAATTATACCATTGAATAGAAAAATAGAATAAAAAATAACACTTAACATTTCAACAATAAAAAAATATCCTATCTCAATAAAAAAACCAATTAAACAGCCTAAAAAATGCGATATAAAAAATACTATTAATAAAGTTAAAAAAAAGTACAATCCAATTTTTTGTATATTTAAAAATATAAATAAAACAACTATTATTGGAACAAATACAACTTGCAAAAAATATTTATTATCCTTAACCGAGGTGATAATATAAAAAATCATTAGAATAAGCATAAAAGCTATTTTACTGTATATAAAATTCGTTATTGAAATTTTTATCATTTTATTTGAATTTCCTCTCCTTTATTATTTTTTTTAAAATCTTCATATTGGAAATTAGGTTTTGTAAAAGTCCCAACAGGGAAACGAGAATGTTTAGGTTTTGATATATTAACACCTCCTTTCTTACCAATGTCTGCACATAAATCTGCACAGTTTTGAGATATTACTTCTAAGGTTATTTCATTTCTTTTTTCATCAAGTGAGTATTTTTTATCGTAAATGTCAAGACCTTCTGCTATCATTCTTGAGTCATTCATTGCACTTGTTTTTACTTGATAAGCCCTATCATATTGTTCATCTGTATCTAATTTTTTATTATGCTCAATAAAACTTTCAAGTGTAGGAAAATATTCTGCCTTGTTAATTGATCCAGTTAAATTTTTACCATCTTTAGAAAAATACAACCATCCGCCAGTTTTATCATTTCCAATTAACACAGCATTATGACCTTCTTTATAAGCACCATATGACCTATTCAATAAAATTATATCCCTTCCATCCGGATCAATATATTTCACCGGATTATTTCCCGCATAGTGATACACATGAAGGTTTACAACATTAAACACACCGCCCATTCCCGGCAGATTCTCGTTGTGTTTCTGTGCCTCGTCATCAATCGGTGCTTTGGGTATATACTCATTAAGTGCAGGATCCCCGCTTAACCACCTACTATACTTCGGGTCAAGGTATCTAGCTCCATAGTAATACAGTCCCGTTTCCTCGTCAAGCTCCTTACCCGTAAACCTAAACGGTAACTTATCCAATCCTGCTGCAACTTCTTCTATCCAGAGTTCTCCGTAGGGTGTGTATTCTATATGCTCGTACTGTCTGCCTCGCCAGTCGGTTACGAATTGTGCACTTCCAAGGTGATCGCTGTGGTAGTAGTAACGCTTTGCCTTTTGTTCATCGTTGTCGCCTTGGTTATCCGTGTGGGTCATTGCGGTTACTAATCTTGAATTCCCTACGAATATGTGTTTGTGTACTCTTAATCCTTGAGGGTTGTTTTGGTCTTGGGTTGGTATGTGTATCGTAAAGAAGTTTGAAAAAGTCAATAATAGTGCATACCCTAAATTCCCTAAAATATAGTTTAAGCTGCCGGTTTTGATAAACCGGTTTCAAACAGTTCCCGATAAATCGCAGGAGGATAACCTTTCGGATTCATTGTGGTAATCCTTCGTCGGTTGTAGTAGACAATAAACCTCCAGACGATTTTCTTTACTTCTTCCCTTTTCAATTTTGTTGTATCTATGCGGTATAGCTTCTCCTTCTTGAGTGTCGCAAAAAAGGATTCCATTCTCGCATTATCATAACATTTTCCCACACCGCTCATGCTTTGAATTGCATGACGGCGAGCCAACTCAAGTTTGTACGCCTCACTCGTGTATTGAGTAAGCATCACTGTGATGTATGAGCCCATCAGCTTTCTTAATTCATATGCCTCCTTTAGAGCTTTTATACAAAGCTCTTTTTTCATGTTGTCGTCCATCGCTACTGCGATTATCTCTCCTGCAAAGCAGTCCATCATCGGTGCAATATACAGCTTTCCATCTTTGCACGGAACCTGCGTTATATCGGTCAGCCATTTCTTGTTAGGAGCGTCTGCGCTAAAGTCCCCTTTAAGAAGATTTTCAGGCCTTTGCGCCTTTCTGTCGGCTTTGGTAAGTCCATCAGGGCTTCTTCTGCTCTTATGAAGCAGATTCCCCTTCCTCATCGCTCTGATTATAGTCGAGCGAGAAACTTTTATGCCTCGCTGCTCAAGTGCTAATCGCATTCTCTGTATTCCATAATTATCGTTTTCAGGATCTTGTGAAAGAATCTTGTGTATTTCGACCAGAAGAAGTTGCCAGCGTTTCATCTTTGTACGGTTCCGTTTCCACTTGTAAAAACCCGTTTCGCTCACCTTTAGGGTTCTACACAGCTTTACAATTGACCACATTTTCTCTTTTGCATTTTCCAAAATGTAGCTGAATAACCCTTGCGTACTTACTTCTTCCGGTCTACGACGAAAAAACCGAGCGTCCTTGAGTATTTCGTTTGCTTTTTTCAGCTCCTGTATTTCTCGCTGCATGGCAAGCTCTCTCTCGTTTAACGGTGTTTTGTCCGATGCGATTCTCTCTTCCTTCGCCTTTCGGCTTCTCACCTTCCTCCACTCTGCAATCGTGTAATAACTGAGTCCCAGCTGTTCGGCTGCCTTTTTCACTCCTATCTCATCTGACAATAGCAGTGCCTGTTCCTTAAATTCTTTATTGTACTTGACCATATCTTCCATTCCTTTATTTTTCGGGTTTTTAGGTCTGCACTTTTATGATAACGGTTCAGTTATTAAAGTATAAGGTTTCACTCCTTCCCTCGTCTGTGTATTTAAGTGCCCGCTGTCCATCTTCGCCGTAGCGGTAGTGGACTGTGTAGTTTTTGTCGCTTGATTTAGTTAAGAGGTTACGCTCGTTCCAAGTGTAGTTACGCCTGTAGGCAAATAGGTCTTGCGGGTTTGACTGTTCCGTTTCTTTAGGAGCGTCAAGCCCGAAGCCGTAATCTGCACCATAAACGTCTTGTTCTTCAAAATAGGAGTATGTAAATACAAACTCTTCTTCATCTGTAAAAGGTCCGTCTTTTTCTGCCGTTATGTTGCCGTTTGCGTCATAGCGGTAGTATTCTTTTGAAAATATACACGCCGTCTGCGGCGTCGCTTCAAAAAAATTAATCCTCAACGTACATATAGTACGCCTGCGGTTAATTTTTTCTCGCTCCTTGCATCCATCATGTCTATTTCCAAAAGGCAGTGTTTTTCCGCTTCCGTCCATCCTATCCGTAAGCGGAAAAACCTCCGGTAATAGAATTTTATTTAGTAATACCTTTCTTTTGGCGGACTGCTGACACTTGTATATTATCATAATTATGTAAAAGTACACAAGTGTCAGCATCGCGCTTTTCGCTCCAATCTTTTTGCTGCATGGACTTTTTTCAGGCGGTGTTTTTACGCTGCCGCTCCAAAAACCGCATTTGCTTAAACACAGCGCAAAAAGGATTTCTGCTTCAATCGCTGTCCGAGTGAGATAGTTAGGTTGTAAATAAATGCAAGGTTTTGGGTTCATTGTTATGTCCTTAGCTTATTTACTCAAATTGCAATCTCCTAATAAGGGTTTTATAAAAAAAATATATGATCCGTCAACCAGTAATAAAAAGCTTTGGGTTGCTTCATACCTATAATAAAAACATGTATCGGCATCCTAAAAATGTTGATATAAAAAGTAAAGTTATCCGACTCATTATTATCAATACTCATTGTAAATGTATGAATAGAAATATTTGTATACCCCATTTTTTTACAATGCTCTAAAGCCGAGACTCTACCACTATCAGTCTCACTACCAGAAAACACTTTATATTTACTTTTATCTGAACTAAAGTACAAATCGGTTCTTTTATACGGATCTTCTGAAAAAATATAGACAACATTATCTCCGACAAATATCCTGACATAATCTCCATTCGCTACTATCATATAATTATTTTTAGGAAATAATAAACCTTTATATTTATATGGCATAATGTAACAACCATTAGATGTATTCCAAAATGTAAAAGTAGTCTCTCCAATAGTACAATAAAATCTACATTCCAAAAGATAAAAAGTACATGATGCTGGTAATAGAATAAGTAATAAAATAATAACCCTAGTCTTTTTTTTCATATATTTATTCTCCCAACCACAAAAATATCCATGGATTTGCTTTTAAATATTCATGCTGTCCATCATTAAATCCTTTCCATTGTGCAGCCTGCGACTCTTGTCCTTCCCTAGGCGGCCATCCATTATCCAAGAATTGATAAGAATCAAAACCGACTCTTGTTCCAAACCATGAAAGACCTTTTCTACCTGCTATATAACCTGCGGCATAATTACCTACATCACGTGCTGTACCAAAAATTTTATTTCCATCTTTATCGAGTCCAAGCGGCATTCCTCTATGATGATATATGAGCTTATTATCTTCATTTTTTCTTCCTATATTTTTAAAATCATATTTTTTGCCAGTTTTTCCTTCATTAAAGATATAGGAAAATAAGCTAGGAGTATTTTCTTTGAAATCATTAAGAAATTCTTGGCCTGAACTATCATTAGGGTTTATTACAGCACCTGCAACTACATTACCTCCATCAAAAAATGAATGCTCTGTAAACATCACTCCAATAATATCACCAGTTCGCTGGCCATTTACAGTTAAATATATATTTTTATCAGAATTTTCTTTTCCACCAGATACAGTGTAGGTTCCATCTCCATTATCACTGACTTCCAGGAACCTTCCATCCGGATCGGTATACTTCACAGGATTATTTCCCGCATAATGATACACATGAAGATTGACGGTATTAAACACCCCTCCCATTCCCGGCAAGTTTTCATTATGCTTTTTAGCCTCGTCATCAATGGGAGCCTTTGGTATGTAATCGTTTAATGCAGGATCTCCTGACAACCATCTACTATACTTCGGGTCAAGATACCTCGCTCCATAGTAGTATAATCCTGTCTCTTCGTCAAGCTCTTTACCCGTGAAGCCACGGCTTACGCACGAAAAAAAATAGCCGATATTTAAAGTATGAAAACATTAAAAGAATATTTTAACGAACTTAATGATAATCGTCAGTCTGGCAAAGTAAAACATCTAATCAGTGAAATATTGGTAATAGCACTGTGTGCTGTTTGTAGCGGAGTTCAAACTGTATTTGAAATAGGGGAATTTGCCGAAGTAAAAAAGGATTGGCTAAAAAATGAGGTAGGACTCTTGTTAGAAAATGGCGTTCCTTCGCACGACACCATAGGAAGAGTCCTTGCGATGATTAATCCCAAACAATTTCAAAGCCTTTTTATCTCGTGGATTGAACAATCCCTTAATATTCCAGCAGGTTCATACATTCACATTGATGGAAAAACATTACGTGGAAGTGCAAGTGAACAAAGCAAGGGCATTCATTTAGTAAGTGCATTTGCTCACGAAGCGGGAGTTGTACTAGGACAAATAAAATGTGCTGAAAAATCGAATGAAATCACAGCAATTCCTGAACTCCTTAACCTTTTAAAACTAAAAAGCTCGATAATTACTATAGATGCCATGGGTTGTCAAAAAGAAATAGCAAAAGAAATCACAAAGAAAAAATGTGATTATGTATTGGCTCTAAAAGAAAATCAACCGGCAGCGTATAATGATGTAAAAGATTATTTTTCTATAGAAGATAAAGACTTTCAAAACACACTTTTAAGATTTGAAACCTTGGATATAGGGCATGGCAGAGAAGAAAAAAGAGAATACTTTCTTTCTTCTAATATAAACTGGTTTGCAGATAAGAATAAATGGGCAAATTTAAAGAGTTTTGGAATGGTCAAAAGCACTGTAAGGTGCAAAGGCAAACAATACAGTGAAAAGCGTTACTTTATTAGCAGTATAGAGGATATAAATGAGTTTGTAACAGCTGTAAGAACACATTGGACAATAGAAAACACCTTACACTGGTCGCTGGATGTAATATTTAGAGACGATGAATGTCAAATTCGAGAAAAAAATACTGCTGAAAACATAGCAATTTTAAGGAGGATTTGCTTTAATCGAATGAAAATGTATCAAAACGGTAAAACTCTGAAAAGGAAGAAAATGCTTTGTACTTTTGATGATTCATTTAGGTTTAATGTTTTATTTAGCTAAGGAATTCATGCGTAAGCCGTGCCGTGAAGCGGAAAGGTAACTTGTCCAACCCCGCTGCAACTTCTTCTACCCAGAGTTCTCCATACGGTGTGTATTCTATATGCTCGTATTGTTTACCTCGCCAATCTGTTACGAATTGTGCGCTTCCAAGGTGGTCTGAATGGTAATAATACCGTTTGGCTTTTTGCTCGTCATTGTCGCCTTGGTTATCTGTGTGCGTCATCTCTTTTGAAAATATACGGGCATCTACTGCGTCGCACGGCAAAAAAGTGTCCTCGACGTATACCCGATACGCCTGCGGTACTTTTTTGCCTAACTCCTTGTATCTGCTCCGCCTATTTTCAAAAGTCCTGTCAGTGGGGTTGTTTAGTAAATTTAAAAGTTTAAACCCCGATGTTTTGCCGAATGGCAAAACTCGAAGCTCAAAGGTGCCTAAGCAGCTTTGAGCTTCGGACTGCTGACACTTGTGTATTATCATAATTATGTAAAAGTACACAAGTGTCAGCATCGCGCTTTTCAGGGCTCCGCTTTCGCTTCGGTATCTTTCCGCAGAAATTACTGCGGAAAGATGTACAGCAAAAGCAATTTTTATAAATTGCTTTTGCTCCCTTGCAATCGCTGTCCGAAAGAGATAGTTAGGTTGTGGATAAATGCAAAATTTTGGTTTCATAGTTTTTCTCTTATCAGTTTCTATAAAAAATAGTTTGCTAATAAATTATCACTATATTTAGCTTTATTCAAGAAACTCATTTCCCTAAATCTAAATATGACTTCTACTGTTTATACTTAGGAACCGATGATATTATTTTCTTTTTTTCTCTGCTCATATTCGTTAAAACTGAGTTCATTCACACTGCAAATAATATTCAATATATAAAAATTACCTTTTCCATCATCATACAATGAAGCTATAAAATAAATACTAAGTATTTTTTCGTGACATTCTATAAAAATACTCTGAAAATAATCAATAAGCTGATTATATGGTAGTAATGTAGCTATAGCCTCGTGATCAAACCCATACGGTCTATGCATCTCAGGCTTCTCTTTGCCAATAATATCTCCAAGAGAGAATACTGTAGTCAATGATTTAAAACAAACAGCCGGAGATTCAGTATCAAATGAGTCGCTCTTAAAAATTACTTCTTCTATATCATCAGGAATACAAGAATAAGATCCTATATTGGGATTCTCATAGGCACTGTACGGCTTTTCCATACAAACACTAACCTTGCTTTCATAAAATAATGAAATGAATTTTTCTTCAGTTAATGTTTTAATATTATCAATAACACCTTGCATATATTGTTCAACTTCTTTCTCTTTCTTTCGAGAAACTCTCTGCTTCCAAAGGATTCCCATTGAAAAAGCATCGCAATAAAAAAACAACAACATTATAAATATTATGCCTAATTTACTATTTAATCTCAACTTTTTCACCTCTCCTTTTAGTTATATCTTTATAATGCTCTCTCCAAGCTTTCCATGCTTGATATCTACTATTAGAATTATTCTCTTTTTTCCAATTTTCTTTCCATAATTTTTTGTATTCTTTGAATACAGTTCTTGTAAATGCATTGCAATCATTTATCAGAATTTTGTATTTTTGCTTCGCACTGTCATTATTATGTTTACCATTTGGTAATTTACCCCCAAATCTTTCCATATCCAAAGCATTTTCAACAGCTTGCTTAGTAATGTTATCATCCATATTTGTATATTTTATGCTATACTGTCTATCCTCAACATTTTTCAGCTCATTATACTTAATTCCTTGATTCCGACCTAAATGATGTACCATTCCATAAGAGTCCTTAAACGTTTTCAATTCACCATAGTCTACCAAAGAATGTTTGGCGAATTCAAAAATTTTTCCAAGCTTAGAGGCTATCTTATATGCTTTGACAGTTCCATTAGAATTAATCCTACGAGATAAAATTGATGCCTCCCCATCCGGATCAATATACTTCACCGGATTATTCCCTGCATAGTGGTACACGTGAAGATTAACAACATTAAACACGCCTCCCATACCGGGTAAATTCTCGTTATGTTTCTTAGCTTCATTGTCAATGGGTGCTTTAGGTATGTAATCATTAAGTGCAGGATCCCCTGACAACCATCTACTATACTTAGGATCAAGGTACCTTGCACCATAATAGTACAGCCCCGTCTCTTCGTCAAGCTCTTTACCCGTAAACCTAAACGGTAATTTGTCTAACCCTGCTGCTACTTCCTCGACCCACAGCTCTCCGTAGGGTGTATACTCTATGTGTTCGTACTGTCTGCCTCTCCAGTCGGTTACGAATTGTGCACTGCCGAGGTGATCTGCATGATAGTAGTATCGTTTTGCTTTTTGCTCTTCGTTGTCGCCACTGTTATCGGTATGTGTCATTGCCGTTACAAGGCGGCTGTTACCAACAAAGATATGCTTGTGCACCCGTAAACCTTGCGGGTTGTTTTGGTCTTGGGTTGGTATGTGTATCGTAAAGAAGTTATTAAAGTATAAGGTTTCGCTTCGCCCCTCGTCTGTGTATTTTAAGGCTCTTTGTCCGTCTTCGCCATAGCGGTAGTGGACTGTGTAGTTTTTGTCGCTCGATTTTGTTAAGAGGTTTCGCTCGTTCCAGGTGTAGTTGCGCCTGTAAGCAAATAGGTCTTGCGGGTTTGATTGTTCCGTTTCTTTAGGTGCGTCAAGACCAAATCCGTAGTCGGCACCGTATACGTCTTCATTTTCAAAGTATGAGTAGGTAAAGGTAAATTCTTCTTCGTCGGTAAAGGGACCATCTTTTTCTGCCGTGATGTTGCCGTTGGCGTCATAGCGATAATTCTCTTTTGAAAATATACACGCCGTCTGCGGCGTCGCTTCAAAAAAATTAATCCTCAACGTACATAAAGTACGCCTGCGGTTAATTTTTTCTCGCTCCTTGCATCCAACATGTCTATTTTCAAAAGTCCTGTCAGTAGGCTTGTTTAGTAAATTTAAAACTTTAATCCCCGATGTTTTGCCGAATGGCAAAACTCGAAGCTCAAAGGTGCGTAAGCAGCTTTGAGCGGCGGACTGCTCAATTTTGTTTTTTATCAGTATGAAGAAAACAAAATTGAGCACCGCTCTTGCTTCGAAGCTGCGCCTATCGGCTTGCTGCACCAATACCGCTCCAATCTTTTTGCTGCACTTGCCTTCACAGGCAAGGCTCTTCCCTCCGGTCAGAGCTTGCTTTTCGATTATGCAAATCGCAAAAAGGATTTTTGCTTCAATAGCTGTCCGAGAGAGATACTTGGGTTCTTTTAATAGATAACCAGTTTTCATTTTCTCCTATTTCTTTTAGTAGTTTTTTTTGCTTCTGTATTTCCGTTATTTACTGCTTTTTTTATCCAAAAACTGCTGCGAAGTTTATCAAATTCACTTTCACTGTTTCTTAGCATTTTTGCATATTTCAACATACAATCATTATTTCCATTTTGAGCACCTATTCTATACCAATATGAAGCTTTATTTTTTTTATTTATCCCTTCATAATATTTTCCAAGCGAATACGCTGCTGTTCCGGAACCTCTCAATGCTCCGTCTTCATAAAAAAACACCTGTTCTTCTTTTAATTTTTCTATCGGATAATCACTATTATTTGCCATAGTAAAAACTATTTGTTTTTTTCTACTATACTCCACACTCGAAAGTGCCAGTTCAACCCCCCTTGCCGCACTCATATACAGCCAAAACAAGCCTCTTTTTAGATTACCTAAATTATAACATTCCTTAATAGTATAATAAATATATTGTCCGCGAGGGGTTGTATTATTTTCAACTAAAATTTCAAGCCAATAGTTCAGTTTTGATATTCGTAATTCATTATTAATATTCTGAATGTACCCATAATGGTCAACTAAGGCATCTACTGCACGAAGGTCTCCTTGTAATGCAAGTTTTTCTTTTTCAAAGAGCTCCATATTGTCTTTTATAACAAAACAATTGGAATTACGTTCTCTCTCTTCTAGATATATGATATCATCATCATCAATATTTCCTACCTCTTCTGCTAAATATCTGAGAATATCATCATCAATATTTCCCAGTTTTTCTTTTAAATATCTGAAAACATCATCAGTATTTTGAGAAAAAAGTAAACACATATTTAATAAACAAAAAAAGAAATATATTTTTTTCATTATTATTTTCCTCCAATAAATTTATATTGTTCTCCGGTATCAACAGAAGTATATGGAATACTAGTTTTTCTATTACCTGATATATTTGAGCGTATGAAAATACCGGATTTAAAATTGACAAATCCTGTCGATGCAATAACAAGAGCACCTTCTCCTAAAGCATCGGCAACTTTTTTTGCAAAACAATCTTGAGAATTATCAATATTTTGAGGGTCTTGCCCACTATTACAAATCCATAATACAACAGGCTGACCATTATAGTTTGGATTCGACTTTATCATTTCAGCAAGCTTTTCAGGAGATAAAGGAGCTCTATCGTCATAGTTTAAAGAACCATCTGTACCACAAGACGAAGCAATATCTCTATTACCATGAGTTGCTACATAAAAGAAAGCAGCATACTTATATGCCCTTGAAGCTGCTTGTCTCATATTACCAAATTCAGGTTTACTTTCATCATAGAAATCTTGTTTTGGATTAGCTGTAAATAAGTTTAAATCAACACCTTGTTTTTTTGAAGTAGCCCCCAACGACTTAGCTAAGTCATCTTCCATATTTCTCCCATCCGGGTCAGTATACTTCACCGGATTATTCCCTGCATAGTGGTACACATGCAAGTTTACCGTGTTGTATATACCGCCCATACCCGGTAAGTTTTCATTGTGTTTTTTTGCTTCATCGTTTACCGGAGCTTGCGGTATGTAGTCATTTAGAGCCGGGTCTCCACTTAACCATCTTGAATACTTCGGGTCTAAGTACCTCGCCCCATAGTAGTAAAGCCCCGTTTCTTCGTCAAGCTCTTTGCCTGTAAACCTAAAGGGCAGTTTATCTATTCCAGGTGCAGTCTCTTCAATCCACAGTTCTCCATAGGGTGTGTATTCAATATGTTCGTATTGCCTGCCTTTCCAGTCTGTTACGAACTGTGCACTGCCTAAGTGATCACTGTGGTAGTAGTACCTCTTTACCTTCTGTTCCTCATTATCGCCTTGGTTATCCGTATGCGTCATTGCGGTTACAAGGCGGCTGTTACCGACAAAGATGTGCTTATGCACCCTTAAGCCTTGCGGGTTATTTTGGTCTTGCGTTGGTATGTGTATTGTGAAAAAATTGTTGAAGTAAAGCGTCTCGCTTCGCCCCTCGTCTGTGTATTTTAAGGCTCTTTGTCCGTCTTCACCATAGCGGTAGTGTACTGTGTAGTTTCTGTCGCTTGATTTTGTTAAGAGGTTTCGCTCGTTCCATGTGTAGTTACGCCTGTAGGCAAATAGGTCTTGCGGGTTTGACTGTTCCGTTTCTTTAGGTGCGTCAAGACCGAAGCCGTAATCTGCACCATAAACGTCTTGTTCTTCAAAATAGGAGTATGTAAATACAAACTCTTCTTCGTCGGTAAAAGGTCCGTCTTTTTCTGCCGTTATGTTGCCGTTTGCGTCATAGCGGTAGTATTCTTTTGAAAATATACACGCCGCCTGCGGCGTCGCTTCAAAAAAATTAATCCTCAACGTACATATAGTACGCCTGCGGTTAATTTTTTCTCGCTCCTTGCATCCAACATGTCTATTTCCAAAAGTCCTGTCAGTTGGGATGTTTAGTAATAAGCTTTCGCGTAAGCAGCTTTGAGCGGCGGACTGCCGGTATTTGTGTACTATCAATACTATGCAAAGGTACACAAATACCGGCATCGCGCTTTTCGCTCCAATCTTTTTGCTGCATGGGCTTTTTTCAGGCGGTGTTTTTACGCTGTCGCTCCAAAAACCGCATTTGATTAAATACACCGCAAAAAGGATTTTTGCTTCAATCGCTGTCCGAAAAATGAGATAGTTGGTTTGTGAATAAATGCAAAATTTTGTTTTCATTATTTTTTCTATTTACCTTAAAAGTTTTATCAAGTAGTTTTCAATTTTCTCCTACAATATCATATTTCGACCATTTACATATTTTATCTTATAGGATAACAAACAAGAATCCATTATATTCATTAAATTCAGTCTTCTCCTTTAGTATCTTAAATATTTATACTATAATGAGGAAATCATTTATTGATTCTATCTAAATATGTCAAAACACCTTGCAACTTACTTATTTGTAATTTATTCAATTTTTCTGAATTTAATAAATCGTAAGCTCTTTTTCTTGCAATATCATATTGCTTAGAATGAGCAACTTCGGTCATTACAAACTGTACAATTCCCCAATCTATAAGTTTTCTTTTTGCCCTATTATTTTTTACCTGCCAATAAAAAGAATTATATGCCTTTTCATAATTTTTTTATAGTATTCCACAAGAAACATAGTATAATGATATGCTTAACATTCGCCATGTCTTTCTTTTAATGCCTCACAGTTTTTCTGTATAATATCATATCTTTTTTTACCAACCCAAAAAAATTGTTTAGTAATAAATAAAATATCTTTTAAATGCATTTAATCCTCATCTTCAAAAATATAATTAATTACAACAATAACATATCTTTAATCTATTCCCAGTATTATTCCCCCCCTCTATTTTTAATAAAATATCTACACAATGCTATAATAGCGACTAATATCTCTAAAAGAATAAGCAGTAAAACAGCAAAACAGCATACCGCAAATGTAGCTTTTGATTTTAAAGGCATCTCAATTTTTAACATCTTTATAATACAACCAATAAAAAATCTCATTATATTCTTTTCATACAAAAATAAAGCAAAAAATATAAGATATGCAAGAACCACTATCAAATTTATTTTATCATGAAATTCAAAAATAATATCATCAAGTCTTTTTCTCATTATGTTTCAATCATTCCTTCATTAAATGTTGAATTTCTCCAGCAATAATCTCATCTCTAGCAGTATTTATGAAATCTTTTATTAATTCACGCCCCGCTGAGTGTTTATATAAATATCCATCAGGAACAGTTATCATTTGTTTTATTTGTTTCTCTGTAAATTTTAATGGAGTTTGTATAAATCCAGATATAGCACCTGAAGCTCCATTTGTTTGAATATTCTCACCAAGTCCTTCCAATAAAGGAACATCGGTATCATTGATCATATTGTTAACTCCATTCGATATAGCAGTAGCAGGTACACTTGCTACAGAATTTACGAATGCACTACCTAAAGCTTGAAATCCTCGCTTTGCAAGGTTAGGAGCTAATTTAGTTGCCGTATTTGCAATACCAGGCATGGTTAATCCGTTTACAAAACCTAAAAACCCTGATGCAGCAACTTCACCAATATTTACATCAGTAAAGGCAGCAGCGCCTCTTTTCCCATCATAAAAATTATTAGCAACCTGATAGCCATAATTCACGGTAGCACTAATCCCACCTTGAATCAAGGCTTTACCAACATAAATAAGTGCAGCACTTAAAACTTTTCCATCCGGATCAGTATATTTAACCGGATTATTCCCCGCATAGTGGTAAACATGCAAGTTTACTGTGTTGTACACCCCGCCCATTCCGGGTAGGTTCTCATTATGCTTTTTTGCCTCATCATCTATCGGAGCTTTTGGTATGTAATCATTAAGTGCAGGGTCGCCTGACAGCCACCTACTGTATTTCGGATCAAGGTAACGCGCTCCATAATAGTAAAGACCTGTCTCTTCGTCAAGTTCCTTACCTGTAAACCTAAAAGGAAGTTTATCAATTCCGGGAGCTGTCTCCTCTATCCAGAGTTCCCCGTAAGGTGTGTACTCTATATGTTCATACTGTCTGCCTTTCCAGTCGGTTACAAATTGCGCACTTCCCAAATGGTCACTGTGGTAATAATATCTTTTAACTTTTTGCTCATCGTTATCTCCGTGGTTATCTGTGTGGGTCATGGCGGTTACTAATCTTGAATTCCCTACGAATATGTGTTTGTGTACTCTTAACCCTTGAGGGTTGTTTTGGTCTTGTGTTGGTATGTGTATTGTAAAGAAGTTTGAAAAAGTCAATAATAGTGCATACCCTAAATTCCCTAAAATATAGTTTAAGCTGCCGGTTTTGATAAACCGGTTTCAAACAGTTCCCGATAAATCGCAGGAGGATAACCTTTCGGATTCATTGTGGTAATCCTTCGTCGGTTGTAGTAGACAATAAACCTCCAGACGATTTTCTTTACTTCTTCCCTTTTCAATTTTGTTGTATCTATGCGGTATAGCTTCTCCTTCTTGAGTGTCGCAAAAAAGGATTCCATTCTCGCATTATCATAACATTTTCCCACACCGCTCATGCTTTGAATTGCATGACGGCGAGCCAACTCAAGTTTGTACGCCTCACTCGTGTATTGAGAGCCGGCATCACTGTGATGTATGAGCCCATCAGCCTAGCTTTCTTAATTCATATGCCTCCTTTAGAGCTTTTATACAAAGCTCTTTTTTCATGTTGTCGTCCATCGCTACTGCGATTATCTCTCCTGCAAAGCAGTCCATCATCGGTGCAATATACAGCTTTCCATCTTTGCACGGAACCTGCGTTATATCGGTCAGCCATTTCTTGTTAGGAGCGTCTGCGCTAAAGTCCCCTTTAAGAAGATTTTCAGGCCTTTGCACCTTTCTGTCGGCTTTGGTAAGTCCATCAGGGCTTCTTCTGCTCTTATGAAGCAGATTCCCCTTCCTCATCGCTCTGATTATAGTCGAGCGAGAAACTTTTATGCCTCGCTGCTCAAGTGCTAATCGCATTCTCTGTATTCCATAATTATCGTTTTCAGGATCTTGTGAAAGAATCTTGTGTATTTCGACCAGAAGAAGTTGCCAGCGTTTCATCTTTGTACGGTTCCGTTTCCACTTGTAAAAACCCGTTTCGCTCACCTTTAGGGTTCTACACAGCTTTACAATTGACCACATTTTCTCTTTTGCATTTTCCAAAATGTAGCTGAATAACCCTTGCGTACTTACTTCTTCCGGTCTACGACGAAAAAACCGAGAGCGTCCTTGAGTATTTCGTTTGCTTTTTTCAGCTCCTGTATTTCTCGCTGCATGGCAAGCTCTCTCTCGTTTAACGGTGTTTTGTCCGATGCGATTCTCTCTTCCTTCGCCTTTCGGCTTCTCACCTTCCTCCACTCTGCAATCGTGTAATAACTGAGTCCCAGCTGTTCGGCTGCCTTTTTCACTCCTATCTCATCTGACAATAGCAGTGCCTGTTCCTTAAATTCTTTATTGTACTTGACCATATCTTCCCTTCCTTTATTTTTCGGGTTTTTAGGTCTGCACTTTTATGATAACGGTTCAGTTATTGAAGTATAAGGTTTCGCTTCGCCCCTCGTCTGTGTATTTAAGTGCTCTCTGTCCGTCTTCGCCATAGCGGTAGTGTACTGTGTAGTTTCTGTCGCTTGATTTGGTTAAGAGGTTGCGCTCGTTCCAAGTGTAGTTACGCCTGTAGGCAAATAGGTCTTGCGGGTTTGATTGTTCCGTTTCTTTAGGAGCGTCAAGCCCGAAACCATAATCTGCACCATAAACATCTTGTTCTTCAAAATAAGAGTATGTAAATACAAACTCTTCTTCATCTGTGAAGGGGCCGTCTTTTTCGGCTGTGATATTTCCATTACCGTCATAGCGGTAATAACGGTTAGCTGCCCTTATTAACTTGTGTGCATAAGCCGGGTCGTATTCGTAATTTAAACTATAATCAAGTTCAGCTTTGGGATAGGAGTTTCCTTGGGCACCGGGTATGTTTGTGGTGCTTAGTTTTTCTTTCATGTTGCCTATGCCATCAAAGGCAAAGGTTTGTCTGTACTTTGCAATGCTTACAGGTGTTGCACCAAAGCTTTTTTTGGTTTTGTATTGGTTACTTGTTCCTTCTACGTTTATAAGCTGGTAAAGATTATCGTATTTATATTCTTGTTTTGTTTCGTAGGCGCTTGCGTCATTATTATAGCCTAGGACGTTTCCTACTGCATCAAAATTATACTTTATTTTTTGAAAGACGTCTTGAGTTTGGTTATTCTTTGTTTCTATATGTATCTAACCAACGCCGTTTTTCATCATATTTGTACCGTGTTTCTACGCCGTTTCCATACTTTATATACACTCGCTGTGCGTGTTCGTCATCTTTTGAAAATATACGGGCATCTATGCTTCCATTTCCTTTTATTTAAAATTTTATCTATATCATCAGATATAATTTCTGTTTCTATACCGTTTTTATCTATCCAATAGGCATAAAGTCCTTTTTGGAATTCTGATGTGTTAATGTAACAAGAAAATTTCTTATTTATCTTTTCAAGTATTTTATTTATAAACTGAAAATTATCATAATACATTTTTAAAAACCAGCCGTCATCATGTGCAAAGGCTAAATATTCATTTAATAGCTCCTCAAAAATGATTTTATCAAATGGTTCTGTAATATGGTTAAAATAAAGCAGCTCCGCAACAGTTTTTTTTGAAAGTATAGGAAGTATTTCTCCCGTATATGGGACCCAAGAAAAATTTCCAAAACTATATATATCTTCTTTTAATAAACCGTCTATTTTATTAGACCTGATATAATCAAATCGGGTATTTAAATCATATTCTGCAATTTCAGATTCATGCGATAATAAAAGGTAATTTTTATTTTTATCTATGCTTACAATATCTTTAAATTCAATACCGGAAGCAATAATATAATTTTTATTTGGATTATTCCAAATATATACATACTCACGCATTCAAACCTCCGATTTACAACAAAGCTTTAAAAATTAAAGCTTCCATGAATAAATATTATTTTTTATAAACCTTAAAAGTTTTATACCTATATAAATTATCAAAACAAGTAATAATAGTATACTGCATATAAATACAAAAATATAAACAGGAAGCGTATGCAGTATTACCGAAAAAGTAACAACTATATTATTAAACATACCGTGTTTTTGCACTATACCTGAGGGCGTAATTTCTATAGGAAATTCAATGCCCCAACCCATAAATTCATAAAAAAACACTTCTATACTTTTATCCGAATCATAATTCCCGATATATATCACAGCATTATCAGAATAATTATTTAATTTAAACTTATAAATATTTTCAGCATTTAAACAACTTTCAATGTTTTCAGCAGATAAGTTTTTTCCATCTTGAAATTTATCTTTATGTATTATTCCTCCATAAAGATAACTTCCATTACCGGAAAAATTGACAAGGATATAATTGTCATTTACAAAATAACCATCAAAATTTTCTATCCTGCCAATAAAATAAGATTTAGCCTTGTTATTGCTGTTCAAGTAACCGGCAGTTAAAAATATAGCCATCGCTAAACCAATAGTTATAACTGCTAAAATAAAATAAAGTTTTTTAAACCGTAATTGTAACATAGCTAAACTTTCTCCCTAGTAACCCAATATTCTTTACAATCAGGAGTCCGCTCCAATAAGAATTTATCAAAAAGTTCACGCCTTAAAAGTGCGTAGTCGTTAAAAGTATGCCAAGATTTTAAAAGCTCATTTACTTCAATTTCAGAGTATTTTTTATCGGGATCGAATTTTTCTTGCAAATATTTTAAGACATTTATTTTGTCATAATTTTTTTTAGGCCACCTTACAATACGGCCGTTTTTATCAAGAAATTGAGAAATTTCTTGTTTTAACTCCAGATATTTCAATAACCGATTTCCTAACTCAATATTTTCTTCAAATTTTTCATTTTTAGCTTCTTTGATTCCTTCATCATATATTTTTTTCCAAGCATCATCATTGGGATAAGTATATTTTTTCAATATCCCAAGTACTATTTTATACAAACCCGATGATTTATCTTCATAACCGGTATTTTTTTCGATATTTTGCCATGCTTCATCGTACTTTTTTAAAATAATTTGAATACCGAGTAAATGAGCTAAAAAGAACTTTATTCTTGCATTATTAGATTTTTTTGCAGCATCCAAGGCCTTTTTATACATAAGCTCTGACTTTGAATAATCTTTTTTTAAATAATATATTTGACCCAAATACCAGTAATTCCACAAGTTTTCTTCATAATTATTTTCAGATAATTTCAATTTATTAGTAAAATATCTTTCAGCCTTTTCTATCTTATTTCCATATAAACAGCATAGGTACAAGCAATCTTCAATATCACCTCTTTCATCGGCACTTATTTTGTCTTCTTCCAAAATTTTAATAAATGCTTTTTCGGCACTTTCATAGTCTTTTAGATAATATTTACAAGCTGCAATAGATCTTTTTAAATACAATGCATCCGAAACGCTTAAATTTTCGACGATAATTTTTTCATAAGCAATTAGAGCTTCCTCATAGTTCCCACTTGATTCTAATCTTGCAGCAGCTATAATTTGTGAATCCATTGTATACCTACCTTAAAAATATAAATTTACAATCCATAGTGTACCTTAAAATCAATAAGCTCCATAAAATTATTAATATAAAATTCGGCTTGGTGCTGTTTATATTTTTTATCTTTGTCATATAAACAGGTTTTTAATCCTACAGCTTTTGCTCCTATAATATCGACTTTTTCATTATCTCCCACCATAAGCGTTTCAGAAATTTTCGCATTTAGCTGCATAAGCGCTTCGTAAAAAAATAGAAGGATTAGGTTTCATATATGTATTTTCATAGCTAAAAGTATAATTATCAATAAATGTGTCAAGCCATACCCTATTAAAAATTTCAATATATATTTCTTGAGGATACATGATATTTGAAACAACACCAATTTTACACTCCTTAGCCTTTAATAGTTTAAGGCAATCAATTACTCCTTCATTCGGATGGGCATAATTATAAAAATCAAGATAATCTTTTTTTAATATTTCGATAATTTCTTTATAAGAAATATGAATTCCCAATTCGTAAAATTTTAAAAACAAGGCTTCACAGATACGGTATTCTATTCTTTTAATTTTACTCTCATTTTCAACATAGTCATACCAAGGTAAAATCACTTCTTTATTGATTTTATCGGCAATAGGCTGACCATAAATATTTGCAACATGGGTTATCATGCGCTTATGGCCGGTTTTAAGTATTTCATCTTCATTCCATATTGGATTATGGAATTCCAATAAGGTAGAACCCATATCGAAAATGTAAAATGTATATTGTTTCATAGTGAGGATAATTTAAGCTTTCATTTTTCTATCAGTTTTCCGGATAAGTATTGATGTAAAATACTTGCAGCAAAAACTTCATATTGTACACCGGCTACGGCAGCTTTTTCTTTTAAATTATTTATATCTTGTTTATCCAGTACAATATCAAATTTTTCAGTTTGCATAATCATATCTTCAGCAGCTCTTGTAAAACCGGTACTAAGATCATAAAAATTTTTTACGGACTCCCATTCATTATTTTCTATTGATTTATACACTTCTTTTTTAGTATTCATTTTTACTCCTTTTTATAATATTTTACCGTATATTTTTTAACTCCGGTAAAATATTATAACTACAACTATTGTATCACTTTTATGAGTTTTTAACAAGAAATTCGGCATAATTTTTATTTCTCAATAGAAAATTATTTTGCATATTCATTCAATCTTCTTTTTTGCATATATATAATAGATGACTGGAAGTACCAAGCAATTCCCGTTTTTCACATGTCGCTAAGTGATATTTAACAAATAAGTCAAAGTCGCTATCCGGCATTTTAAAATCAGTTCTACCTTCTGCCGATTCCAAAATATTGTCTACAGCTGCCGTAGTCAGATACTTTGTCTGATGAGACTCAAAAAGCTGTTCAAATTCTGAAATATCATAGCCGGTAAATAGCTGTTCTTCAAAATGCTTAACTTTATAATCATCATCAAAGTTCATCTTTATGCCTGCGGCAAGATTTTCTTTAAGGTAATTGTTATTCATAATAGCATATACCGAAAGAAAGGCTGTCAAAATTATTCCGCCTTTTTTTGTAACGCGAATTGCTTCATCCAATGCTTTATGTACATCTTTTTTATCATATAAATGATACATCGGCCCGAATAATAATGTAATGTCAAATTGATTATCTTCAAATCTATCAAGATTTAAGGCATCTCCCTGATAAGAAACGATATTTTTAATACCGCTGCCGTTTTTTCTCAGCACCTCAAGATTGCTTTCTACCAGTTCAACAGCCGTTACCTTATATCCTTCTTTTGCAAGTGCAATGGAATACCTGCCTGTACCGGCACCAATCTCTAAGATTTTAGCTCCGGCTTTTGCATATCGGTGAATATAGTTCATTGTAGTAATATACTCCAATTGTCCATGACGGCTTCTGTCTAATCGGCTGTCTTCATCGGTATCAGCATAAAACGAATTTAATATTTCAATTCTCTTGCTCATAACTAGGTTCCTTAAAATAAAGTGCATAACCACGCTAGTGCAGCACAAATCGGAATATATACAATGTAATGAATAATATGTGGCTTCCAATTAAATCCAAACAAATGGGGGCCTACGATATCCTTAACTTCAGGATAAAAATTAGGGAAGAAATCAGAATGGCATAGAAGCACCCAATCGAAAAACACAATATCGAAAGTTTCCATTCCATAAAGCATAATTAAAAATCTTATAAAGAATTCGATAAAATTAAAATTATTATGTATTCCGTTCCATGCTCCAAATATAAATGAACTCAAAAAAATAAGAAAAGCAATTGCAATTATAATCCAACCGATTATATGGGCACCATGAAATCTTTCTTTTCTGTCGGGAACAGCATCATAAACTTCTTTAGGTGCTGAAGAAAAAACTTCTTATTCTGAACAAAAGCTACTCCTCCATACAACAAAAGAAAATAAAACACCATCAACATAAGAGTTGATATTATCGCTATTGCCATTTTATATACTCCTTATCTTTAGCATTAAAATTCACATTATTTTTTATTACGCACCATTTGCAGAGTAAGCAGGTGTTAGATGTTTTTTATTTATTAAATTTTTATACAGAATAAAATAATTTTTTTATTATATGATTCTACACATAGTGGAAAAACTATTTTGAAAAGCTAGTCGCGTATCTGCATCTTTTGTAACATTTTCAATGATAGAATCCAATAAGCTGAAAATTTCCCATCTTTCCGTTTTTGTTTTACTAGCGATTTTTCCAATTAATAAATCTTCTAGATCCTGCATTCTACTTCCTTTCCAAATTTTATCCGCAAGAGAAACACAAATATCTTCAATAGTTGATTTTTCTGACCATGTTGCATGTGTAGCAGCGAACTTTGCTTTTTCTTCCGGTACACCAAGCGAGATTAGCAATCGTTTTCCTTCCTGTTCGTGTTTATGACCTTCTTCTGAAAGCTCATTTGTGTGGATACATTTTCCAATGTCATGTGTAGCTGCAACAGACACAACAAGATTTTTATCAATGTTCAGAGTATTCCAAGTAACAGATATGGCATCAATTAATTTATTTGCAACATCGTGAACAAGCAGTAAATGAGCATATAATCGTGGCGGAATTCGGAGCTCACTAAAAATACACTCCACTTCATCGGGGAGAGAGAGTTGATTAAACAAAATTATACTCCTGCTTCATTTATCATAATTCTATACAAGGCTTTTACCTTGACAATATGAGGATTTTCCTTGTAGCACAATTGGATCAATACAAAGTCCACATAACATTCACTTAACCAGCATTTATGGCTCCTCCGCAATGTCAGGTTGAAGTGGGTGTTAGATTTATTTTTACTTTCAAACAGATTGACTATCAGCATACATAGACTGCATATTTCTTATAAACTTATCTACTTTGCTATTATTCATTCCCAATTTTCTGCTCTTTTCAATGTTATTCATACATTCTTCTTTCTTACCATTAACCATATTAATGATAGAAAGATTAAAATACGGAAGTGGATATTTACCATCAATATTTAAAGCATCGTTAATATATTTTTCTGCTTCTTCATATTGTTCTTTTCTTATATAAACAGTACTAATATTGTTTTTAACCATGGCTAAGATATCTATAGTATAGATAGAGAAAGACCATGTCATCCATAAAATATTTTTTTTCCATGGCTTTTCCTCAATACAGTGCTCAAATTTTAAAAAGTAATATAACGCTTTATCTAAATCATCTTTATCCAAATACTTTCTACCTCTGTAGAAATCTTGATAAAAGTATTGGTTTACTCTTCCGGGTATAAGCAAAAATAGAGCAATAAAAAGAGAAGTAATAAATCGATGCTCCTCGCTAGTATTTGATATAATCCAATAAACAATAATTCCCAGCAATGCAAGTATTATAACATAAAGTATTTTTAAACACAGTGTTCTACTCATTTTTAATCCTCCGCCCGAAGGGTCAACCTAACATCTGCTCAACCTGACATTGCCGTAAAGGCAATGTCAGGTTGAGCAGATGTTAGGTTATTTCTTCAATCAAGTCAAAATCTTTATCTCCGGTAATCAAAATATCAGAATCAGATAAAATTGCAGATACAAGAACCGGTAAATCTTTTATGTCTCGAATTTTTGGATATTGATTTTCATCAATTTTCTTAGGACTTTTGAATTCTTCAAACCTAATTCCATCAAAAAAAAACACTCAACAATTCTTTTTTCAATGGAAATTTCTTTTCAAAAACTTCCTCACATTCTTCTTTTGTGTATGAAGAAATTATCACCGTATGCTTTGCAAGCAAATGGGAAAAAACTCTAGCCGTTTTACCATTAGGAAAAAGTATCGTAGAAATAATGATATTTGTATCTACAAAAACTCTCAACGTGCTTTCCTTAATTCCTTGATATAAGTAATAACATCATCTTCCGTTTGAAAGCCTGCTTTTTCTGCTTCCCCTTGCATTTGATCTTGAACATTTGACAAAGTTATCTGAGAAGCGTTTGTAATATAAATTTTTCCTCTCCTTTCTTCAAAAAAAACTTTATCACCGGTTTTTAATCCAAGCAGATTTCTTATCGTAAGAGGAATTGTAATCTGACCTTTTGAGGTTACTTTTGCAAGTTCCATAAAACATCTCCTTACTTTCCTTACTTATACTATAATGCATACTTGCTGTCAATAACTTTTATTAAATATTTATATTCTTAATCACAGTTTTATATAACAAAAACCTCTAGATGAGTTTATCTGGAGGAATGTAGATTACTCTATGTTTTTAGCACATTAACATTTGTACTTTACCATGATTCACCGCCATAGCGATCTATAATTGTCTGTACCTTTCTTGTCGTCTCTGAAGAATTTTTACTCATCTCATTCAAATCAAGCGTAACTGAATCTGAGACATATCCCCCGCTGGCAGGCAACCCGCTAATTATTTTGTTTATCTCTTCTCTGGCGTTCCATGCAGTATCAAGGTTTTTAAATCTAAAACGTAATCCATCACTCATAATCATTACTCCTATAATATTTATTTTTAGATCGAATAAATGTTATAGGTCGGTTCCGCACCTGCCTGCCGTAGGCAGGTCAACCTAACATTCGCTTAACCTGCATTTGCGGCTTGTCCGCAATGTCAGGTTGAAGCGGGTGTTAGATTGGCCAAGTCGGTATTAATTTTCGTTTCTTGAGCTTCAAATAATAATCTTGATCAATGTATTTTACATATGAAAGCAATCCATTAATATAATTCTTCAATCCAAGAATAGAATTAAAACCTCTTTGTATCGAATGTCCTATTGGGTCTTTACATGAAAAAAACAAATGACATTCAAGACTAGTTCTAAAGTCTTTAGTTAATCTCAATTTGTCAGAATCAACTAATAAACCTAAAACTATTTTTCTTGCACCTGGATGAAGTATGTTAGTCTTTTGGGTATTAGGTTTTAAGCCATAATTGGGCAATAATCTATATACATACGAAATTAAAGTATTAGCATTTTTCATACCAAAGTTGGGATTAGTTGTTGAAAATATCAAATCATCTGCATATCTGGTATAAATGATATCACGTTCTGTCGTATATTTAGCAATAGCATAATCAAGATTTTTAACAATACAATTTGCAAGCATAGGGCTTGTTGGCGCCCCTTGTGGTAAATGACCTATTCGTTTATCTTGATATATTTTATACGTACGATAAGTTCTTGTTCTCCAATAATCATTATCATATTTTATTGAATCTAATCTATATGTCTTTGTGCAAATTCTTGCAAGCTCAAATGCGAGAAGTTTTGAATAACCGAGAGAATGAAAATATTCATATACTTGTATTTCTGATATCGACTCAAAAAAATGCCTAAGATCAATTTTTATTAGCCATTTACATCCAAGATGTGTTTCCGCACACTGTTTTACAGATTTTCCTTCAATAAATGCAAAGCTATATGGATTTGCTTCAGCTTTACTAAGTATAAATTTATTAATCCATTTTTGGACATGGAGTAATTTTTGAGAAGGTACTGATATCATCCTAAATCCACCGCTTCTTTTCTTTATTCTGAAATCACGATATGAATATTTTCTTCTGTCAACAAATAATTGCAATTCATGATATGGTATATCAGTATGATAAGCTAAATGACCTAGAGTCAGGATCAATGGCAAACGCTTATCAAGTATTTTATTAATAGAGGATATAGCATTATCAATTATAGTTTGCGAAATTCCTTTGCGAAGTCCTTCCTTTTTATAAAGAGCGGGTAACCAGTGATTATAAATAAATTATATTGTCTCTTTGTTCTGAAGTCCAAAACGACCTACCACTTCCAATAGCTTGAACAAATAGCACGGTTTTAACAAATTTTAATTCCTCTATTATCGATTTACCCATTAATGTAACAGCATAAGCACACACATTAATGTCAATATACCCTAACGAACACCAACTTTTAATTGTTTTATCATCATATAACCAATTACAAAAACTCCTTGATCTTTTTCCACTTCCAATTATATCATCGATACAAAATATATGGCGACACTTTTCTTTCCGCATCTGTGTTATACTAGGATGATCCAAAAAATTCGGATTTTTTCTTGAAATATCACGTATTAGATGTGCAAAAAGCCCTTCACTGCCAACTCCAGAATGACCATTTATTCGATTCGGTGAAGAATTTTCTGACAAATACATATTTTCTTCAACTTCTCGAACTACAAAAAGTGCAATTTTCCCTTTAGCCATATTATTTGAGAATTCTTCAAGAGTCTTCGTTAAATTCTCTATCAACTCTGCATTCGAAATGATAATGATACTATCCAAGAGTAATTGTGCTGTTGCTCTATTCTCTAGGCTGAATTGGTTTAACCATTTTTTTGCTTCTTTTGCTTCTATAAGTGCATTCATAGTGTATTATATCTTTACATTAGATTATTTTCTCGCATTCAACCTAACATTCGCTTAACCTGCATTTGCGGCTACTCCGCAATGTCAGGTTGAAGCGAGTGTTAGATTCATTATTAACCAATAAATAAATGGTATATGTAATAATCACGGCACTTATTACTACATATACTAAAATTACTTCCCTTTTTTATTTGGATTAAGCTGCCCGCCACGATTACCTTGATTTTGGTCATACTGGCGATTTGTTCCGGATGTTCCCTTGTTGGGATTTTGCATATTTGATTGATTATCAGTCGGTTTTATTGGTTTATTTTTGCTCATAGTATTCCTCCGTATCTATTTAAAAACAACGCGAATTTTAATCTTTCCATCAACAATATCGGATGCCTCTACCCTATATGACATTACCAAATTAGTTTCATACTCCTGCTTAACATCATTGATATACCAGTTTTCAACAACTTTACCTGTAGGTAAAATCGCTTCAAACATCAATTTATCCTTTTCTTGTATTTGACTTCCACTTGTTACATCTATATAAGGGTATGAATTCTTTTTTTTGCATTTTATACTTGCAGTATCAAATTCTATATTTCCTTTTACAGGATTTTTAGTTGTAAACCTAACTTTAAGATTTCCACTTATAATATCGGAAACTTCTACCCTATATGACATTACCGAATTAGTTTTATGTTCTTGTTTAACATCATTGATATACCAATTCTCGACAATTTTATCTGAAGACAAAATCGCTTCAAACAGCAATTCATCCTTTTCTTGTATTTGGCTTTCATTTGTTACATCCGTATAAGGGGATGAATTTATTTTTTTGCATTTTACACTTGTAGAATCAAACTCTACTATACTTTTTGTTGATATTCCGCCATTAGCCTGCGGACAACCAGTAATTAAAACTACTGCACTAATTGTTAAAACTAATGCTCCAACCATTGAAACTAATCTTTTTTGTTTCATCTTTCGACCTTCCTTCTTGCAATTATCTTTATTTTTCATCGAAAGAATGCTTTGATTGGTTCCGCTCATGCCTGCCTCAAGGCAGGTCAATCTAACATTGTCTTAAACCGCAACACGGCTTGCCCGTGTTGTCGGCTTTGAAAACTGTGTTATGTGTTTACAAACTCCCTAATTTCATTTCTCCAGCTACACCAGAAATGATTTTTTTCTCCCCAAAGAATCATACCTTCTAGCATCATTGGCCATTTATTATTTTCAATACTTCTCCTTGTCGAAGCAAAGTCAAATAAATATGCATAAAGAATAGCCATTTGAAAATCATGCGTACAATACAAATCAACAGTATTCTCTAAATTGCCATTGGAAAACATATAATCAAGCATTATTTTTGCGGATTCCTGTATTGAATTAAAACCTTCCAAACCTTCCTTTTTTAATTTAAAAATGATTTCTTGATTATTAAATTTTAGCTCTTTGAAAACTTTATCGCTTAGAAATATATCTTTTGTTTGTGGATATTCCATTTCATTAGGAGCTTTTACAATATTCCTATTTTGGGCTTTCCCTAAAAGGATATTTTCACAAGTTTGAATATTTCGTAAACAAGTACTTGAGGCAACATATCCGATGTCATATTGTAAATTTCTTCCAAAACTTTTACAGAGTTCAATTCCTTCGTCAGTAAGAGCTACTTCTCGTTCAACTCCAGACTCTATTTTTCCTCTGATTGAGTGACGAAAAATGATTTTACAATTTTGACCGACAGGTACTTTTGAAGCACCTTTTTCCATGTGTTCATATATTGATACTAATTTCATTATTCAACATCCAGAATGTTTATCTTTTTTTTCTTCAAAAGATATGCAAAAGCACCACCTGAAACAATACTGTCAAAAGCATTTCCAATACCGAATAACAATGCAATACTTATCAATGTCGGAGTCCATTTACCTGCAAGATACAAAGCAAATGCTATACCATAATAAATTGAATTGGTAACTATCGATTCAAAAAGCATATAATTTGTTTTTCCAAGTCCGTAAAACTCGCAATCAAATACATTTTGCAATGCATACAATACATAAAAGACAAGAAGCACCATAACAAGGCTATACAATTTATCAACATCAGAAAATTGCAGCACATTTGCCATAAATCCTTTCCAACCGGGGATTGTTATAAACCAAACAAGACAAACTATCGCTGTAACTGCAAAATATCCGAGCGTATTATTTTTTATCGCCTTTTCATCTGTACTAACTTCCTGCTTTATCAATTCTCCAAGTTGATTAATCGGCAATAGCAACCATCCCCAGATAAAACTATTTGCAACCCAGTAAGTACCCTGTTCATTTACCATATTAACCATACGGCTTATCATAAGCATATAAGCAATATTTCTGACAAAAGATTCTATTCCTGAGATACCGCCAATTTTTACAAAATCCTTAGCCCATTCAAAAGAAAGTTTTTCCTTACTGAAAATAAAGTAACCTTTTTTACTGAGCAAAATAACTGAAACTATAAACAGAATAAGATTTACCACAATATTACTATAACCGATTCCGTTTACACCGAAATTTGCAGATATATTTAATGTAGAAACAAAGAATGTATCAAAAATAACACTTAATACAAGTTTTGTACCTGTGAGAATATATACATATTTTGATTTTCCTAATGTTACCAAACATACGAGCAGAAAAGTTGCCAGAAGAGAGAATATATTTGCAATACTTTCTATTCTTATATACACAGCAGATTCTGTAATAATATCTTTACTTGTAGCCATTATCGCCAAAAGAGGATTTGTAAAACAACAAATTAAAACAGAACAAACAGCATAAACACAAAATGAAATAATCAATCCAGTTTTTATCCTGTTTGCATATTCAGATTTCTCTGCAACAAATTTTCCCATAAAGAAATATAATGGAAGAACTATTGCTTCATTTAATATTTCGTAAATAAGATTTACCCACGAAAGCTGCCCGGCGATTGAAAATGCCCAATCTCCAGGTAAAGCCCCTAAAAAGAACACTCTTAATGTTGTATAAATTGTAGGACACAATCCCATAATTAAAAGGGAAATAAATAATTTCCAATTTAAGTTTTTTAATGACTTACCGATTTTATTCATTTTAAACTCCTCGCGCCCCAGTACGGGCGTCCACATAACATTCGCTTAACCTGCATTTGCGGCTACTCCGCAATGTCAGGTTGAAGCGAGTGTTAGGTGTTAATTTTCAACTCCTGAAGACTTTTTTTATAAAATGAATTAGAATCCTTTACCTCATAAAAACCATATATTTTTATATAGTAATTAAAACTATTTATATATTCATCTCTTTTAAAATCTTTTATCTTATTTACAGCCAATAAATTTGATATGAATATTTCAAAACTCATAATAAAATCTTCAATGTCGCTAATTTTTATATTTTTTAAAAATTCTTCATTTTTATATAATTCTAATACTCTTTCACCAAGATCTTTATCATAAAGCAAAATAATTGTAATAAAATTAATTACATCAATATTTTCAAAAAGTAATTTTTCATATTCATTTGCTTTATTGCTTCCCAAGCAGAATAATTCCTTAAGGCATCTAGAAGTTAATATAGGATTTTTTTTATGATAGTCATTAATAAATGCTGCTTCTAAGTATTTACAGTTACTTTTCTTTCTCATTTTTGCAAATACAAAAATCGCACCTTCTTTCTTTATTAAAAAATCAGAATACAAATACGATGAAAACTTCTGAGAAAAATCAATTTCATCCAATTTTGAATCTATATATTTAAAATCTTTATCATTAATATTTAAACTCACATATAAATCAGAAAAAAACTCAACAAAATTTTGAAATATAAATTGATTTTCATATTTTTGTTCTATATCAATTAAATTATATAAATCAAACGGGATGTTCTTTATATCTTCTTCAGAGAAATATTCATAAAATTTTTCTACATTATACAATTCGCTGGAAAAAATTTCAAATATACCCATATATTTTCCTATAATTCAACATCGTGCGCCATAGGTGCATCCACCTAACATTCGCTTAACCTGCAAACGGGCTCAGTCCCGTTTGTCAGGTTGAAGCGGGTGTTAGGTGTTTTTTATATATAAATATCCATACCTTCATTTCGAAGAACTTTTTTCATTTCTGGAAACTGGTATTGTTTTATTCTTTTATCCATAGAAATGAGTTCATTTATCATTTCTGTAAGTGTTCTTTTTGAAATATCAAACCCAATGATTCTATTAATCTCTTTTATTTTCCATGAATATGGTTCTGATTTTGGATATTTCACTATATCATTAAGGATTTTTTCTAATTTCCCATATGGAACAATATTCCAAACCATAATAAGAATATTTATCGCTATAAAAGCTTCTTTCGCTAAAGCATTCCAAGAATTATCTTTATTTGATTTTTCAACATTAATTTCTATTTTATTTATTGTATTATGTGTACCTGAATGAAACGGATTAAATAGAGGAAGAGAATTTAGATTAAGTATATCCAGAAAATCATTTGCCACAAACAATCCACAAAAAAAAGAGCCTTTATCATTTTCATTAATTCTATTTTTATAGGTAAAACAATAATATTGATCGGTAATAGTATCAACAGCAGCACTTAATTTAGTTTGACCATTAACTAATTTTAAATGTGCTAATGGAAAAATATCATATTTTTTAATAAGTTCTCTTCTTCTTTCTTTTGTGCGACAATAAAAAGCTTGTTCTTTCATTTTTTCCTCAGCTCACCAAAAGCATCCACTAAATATTCGCTTAAGGGGGATTGCCACACCAGAGCCATCTCAATTACTGAAGCTAGTGGGCTTGACCTAAAAATTATCATCAAAATTATGAGCAATTTTGATAACAAAGTCAATGTCAGCTTGAAACACTTGTTAGGTCAATTTCTTTATAGTATTTTTCAAACATTAACTCACTCTCACTATGGGAAAAGCCTTCAAAAAGAATTTTTCTACCATTCTGCTTCCAAAACACTATAACGGAAGGAACAACTGAACCTGTAGAAAAGACCAGTTCATTGACTTTAAGACTTAAATCATTCATATCATAAACTTGATAATAAATTTGTGTATAGTTCATTCCAAAACTTGAATCAACAGTTATATAGTGAAGTTCATTATTTTTTATAATAAATTTACAGTATGTAACTTCTCTCAAAACATGATAATTTACAATTTTGTTATTCTTAACTAAAAAGATTACATTTATATAACATTTCCATATTTTTCCACCTTCTTCTGTATCATAGCTTTTTGGTATATGTACTTCATATAAGCCATGTTTTAAATCAGACTGAATAACAAAATAATTGTTTGCAACAATGTTGTCTGCAAAGTCATAAACAGAAAGTGAATAAAACTCGCCAATATTCCAACCTTGTAATTTTTCAATAAGTTCGTTTTCAAGAATATCTGGTAAAAGTTTATTTTCATCAATTTCAGAACTTTTTAACATATATTCATTGATCATTGCAAAGTACGACTTACAGTGCTCGCCTTTAATATCACCATATTCATCTAAATACTTAGTTTTAGCAGAACAACTATAAAACAACATAATACAAAATAATATAATTAAATATCTATATTTCTTCATTTTTTCTCTTATTGCGCGAAGCGTCAACCTAACATTCGCTTGACCTGCATTCGCGGCTACTCCGCAATGTCAGGTTGAAGCGGGTGTTATGTGTTATTTCGTATTATATTCAATTATATAAACTCCTTTCCAAATTCCTCTATAATTGAAAACTTCTTCTCCTATATAATCATTATATTCTTCTAACGCACTAGTTATAATATTTGAATTTTTCTAAATTCACTACTTTTATCTATAAAATATGTTTTTACACATAGACATAATAAAAATATAATAATTGTATTTTTTATTTTTTCTAGCCTTTTAATATTATGCAATTCACCTTGTTGAGCTATACAACATTTATTTATTTTTTTAGTAAATAATAAATTACAAAATTAATAAAAAAATCAAAATAAAACAATCAATAGAATAATAGAAATAGAATAAATATTAATTATCTAAGTCATTAGTTTATTTTTTAGTAAAATATTTATACCAAAACATAGCAGGATTAAGAATGTAGTCTTTATTTTTATTTGAAATTAAGTCTTCTATATTGTCAACGGTAATACAATATCTTTCTATTAAACCAAAAATATTTCTTAGCTTTTCTTTTGTTAAAGATTTTTTTCTATTTGAATAATTATTTTAGAACCAATTCGTTCAATTTTATTTGATATATTTTTTAAATAAAATTCAAAACTTTCTTCATCTAAAATGGAATAAAAATAAATATTTGAAAAAACTAATTTCATTTTTCTTATTTTAATCCTTGCACCCTAAGGGGTGCCCACATAACATTCGCTTAACCTGCATTTGTGTCTTTGCCGACGCGTATAGCAAGGCAAAGTTGGCGTGAAAGTTGCATAAAAAAGGGAATTGCGTGAGCAATGACCGCCTTAAGCAACTTTCGTGACAAAACAAATGGCAGGTTGAAGCGGGTGTTAGACGCTTCTTTATTTTTCATATCCAGACAATATTACTAATTGTGATAAATATTTCCAATAATTATTAGCATTCTCTTTATACTTCACTATATTTTTTTCTGATAAATCAAATTCATAAGTATTATTAAATATCAAATAATTGAAAAACTTATATATTAATTTATCCATTTCATTTAAATTTGAATATTTTATTTTTTCTAATTTAGTTTTATCTTCCATAAATATATAAGATTGAATACCATTATCCAAATCCATAATATAATGATAAAATCTTTCATCAAAAGTTGTTGGATCTTCTCTCGTATTTCCCCAAATTAGCCACGGCAATATATCTACTTCAAATTTATTTATAGGTTTACTATATGCGCCATAATTAAAAGATCCTTTATTCCAACTATTTGTAACAAGATTTCCTTCTTTATCGAAAACAGCTTCTTCACCTGTTTCTTTTGTATAAACTTTATTATCTTCTTCTCCTCGCATTTTATGAATATGATTCTCATAAGTATATTTTAAAATATAATTTATAGCGGAAAGATTTCCTTCTGGAATTTCTTCATCCAAATTTACTTCTAATTTCATCAATCCATTTTTTAAACACAAAGATAAATTTGTTTCTCCATTTGAATCTTTAAATACGGATAAAATATTTTCATGTGTATAACCCGATACAATAAAAATTACCATTAAAATATAAATTAAACAACTCTTTTTATACATTTCTTTTTCCCAGCAAGCGCTCCTATGGAGCGTCCGTCTAACATTCGCTTAACCTGCATTTGCGGTTCATCCGCAATGTCAGGTTGAAGCGAGTGTTAGATTTTATTTTTCCAACAAAAACTAACACATTTTTTCGATTTCCTTTATATACTTTGACTATATTAAACTTCCATTAAAAACAGTTTTGCATATTTTACGGAACTTTTTATATGCAAAACTGTAAAGTTATAACTATAACTTATATCCAACACTAAAACCAAGGTTAAACATAAAACCGCTCTCTTTCGTTGCTGCTGAACCCATATTTTTATTCATCTGAAATCCAAGTAATAAACTAGGCTTTAAAAATAATCTTTCTTTTACATAAACATCTGATCCAACACCAAATGCAACATAATGTCGATGAAAATTATAACTTGAATCAAGATTCTCTTTATAATTTTCTCCATCTTTTTTACAAGAAATATTAAAATTTAAATCAAATCCAAACAGGGGATAAATCTTTGCAATACCAACTGTAAATGGATATTTTCCAAAAAAAGCCATATTAAAGTAACTCATATTAATTCCAGATACCAAAGGAGTAACTTCACTACTACCAAAGCTAAAACCGAGAGTACCCAAAACATATTGTGCATCAAAAAAACATTTTACACCAAAAAAATTACCAGTTGCTTTAGGGCTAACCTTAAACCACCCTGTATCAATCTCTGCTTTTTTTGTGGCATGTGTAAAATCAATACCACCACCAACACTCAGATCAATTGCAAACAATGATGTAGTACATAATGCTGCAACTAATAACATTGAAACTAACCTCTTTTGTTTCATCTTTCAACCATCCTTTCGCAATGTTTTTTTTTCATTGCAATTATTTTTATTTCTCAGTCGAAAGAATATTTTGATTGGTTCCGTTACCCGCCTGCCTTTAGGCAGGTCAATCTAACATTCGCTTAACCTGCATTTGCGGCTACTCCGCAATGTCAGGTTGAAGCGAGTGTTAGGTTTATTTTTATAATTATCAAATAGTATAACTATATCTTTCAGCATATTTGCTTAATATTTCATTTATCATTGTTTGATATTTTACATTATTTTTCTTTGCTGAAGCTTTAAAAAATGCAATACTTTCACTATCCAGCGTTATCGTAATTTTTACTTTTTCAGATTTTCTTATTAATCTGTCCGGTGGTGGTAGAAAATCATCAATCCTTTCCGATAACGACATTGACTCAGCTACTTGTTTAGGAGCATCACTGTATTCTATTTTCTTCTTCATATCTTCTTTTTCCTTCTCGCCAATATCCGGCACCTATTATCCTAATATTCTCATTACGTAAGGTAAAACGCACCGTCAATATTTTGTCTTCAACTTTACCAAGACAAAAATATCTTTTCTCTTTATCCGAATGTCTTTCATCATATAATATAACTCTATTTTTATCAAAAAAAGCTTCCTGAGCTTCTTCAAATGAAACACCATGTTTTCTTATATTTATTTGATTTTTATTCTTATCCCATTCAAATGTCATAATATATTATACATACTTTTTGCAATATTTTCAATACATATATTTTTATTTTATATAAAAAAATATTTTATATAGTTATACTGCCACTTTTTGACTTTAATTTATCTTAAAATCAAAAAAGTGGCAGAAATAATTAAATTTTAAAAAATATTATAATCTTCTAAAATTAATCACGAAACTTAAAATAATTACTCAAATCTCTCCCATATTTTTCTCTAGTTGCTTTAGAAATATCAAAGACTGTTGGTCTTTGATCGCCACGGGTTGTAAATTCAATCTTTTCACCCTTATTCCGCCATTTTTTTCCATCGTAAAAATTTTGATTTGCAAACATTTCCCAAAATGCCATACTTGGCCTCCTATAAATTTATTTTTAGATCGAAATAAATGTTATAGGCCGGTTCCGCACAAGTCTTTCCGCAAGCGGTTAGCTTGTCAACCTAACATTCGCTTAACCTGCGTTTGTGCCTTTGCCGTCGCGCATAGCAGCGGCAAAGTTGGCACGAAAGTTGCGGTGCCGTATAGGCACATCAAGCAACTTTCGTGACAAAACAAATGTCAGTGTTGAAGCGGGTGTTAGATTAATCATTTTATTCTTTTCAACACAATAGCGTTGTTATCAGACAGTGCATCATCTAAAATAGTAACATTACCATCCACAGAGATAGTTCCTAAAACTTTCTTCGAATCTGATAATCTAAGACCATTGAAAATTATCAGATTATTATCAGTAACTTCAATTTTATAGAATTCATAATCGCTATTATTTAGTAAAACTGTTGGATTGTCAGTATCTAAGTCAACTCGTAATATTCGGCCATCTGTTGTTACAACATAATAATTGTGTGCATTATAGGCTAGTAATTTGAATATCCCTGTTTTCAGAAACTCCAAATTTTCTGATTTACTGCATACACCGCTTTTATTAAATACCTCATATTTTTTTCCATCAAAAATTACAGATATTCGATCTGGAAAATATAGCCAATGCATATATTGACTACCCATGCTTACCCCAGAAACATTATAATCTTCAAACTTGATATTTGATTGTGTGTCAATAAGAACCTTGAATGCTCCTTCTCTTGATGCAAAATAGATATTCCCATCCAGTCCTCTAAATGCTATAGTTATATGATCTCCACTATAACTTCCAGTGAAAATATTTTTTAAAGCATTATTAGCTGTTCTTATTTTAGCATAAGACAACGAACCATTTCCTCTATCGTCATATGAAAAAAACACATTGCCATCATTATCAACAACAAATTCATCTACACAACTAATTGAATAAATATCTGGTGTTATTTTCTTTCCAGTAATTACATTAGGATCTGACACATCAATTTTTTTTACGACACCTCCATTTAAATAGTAGATATTATTTGACTTATCACTGAAAATACTCTCTCGTAACTCACCCTTATATCCAGCATTTGCTCGAAGCATTTCTGGAGATCCCATTGGAGATAAATCAAATGCACTTCCATCAATTTTGCTTACTAGGTATGGATTATTCTCAATAATTAATATAACGTATTTTGCATTAACATCATAAATTTGACTTGGGCTTGCAACTTCTAATTCATCACCATTGCTATTTTTTACTTTTACTTCATATATACTTCCATCAGAAAGCATTTTAGCAAACTTTTTATTGGATGTTATAGACCTGTTCATATAGTTATTTTCAGGGATAACCAACAAAGCTTTCGCATCTACAATATCAATGAATGATACATCTTTTCTAATTGAAGAATTAATAGTGTTGCTATTAGCCTGTTGACAACCGGTAATGAACGCTACTACACTAATTATTACAACTAATGCTCCAATCATTGAAACTACTTTTCTCTGCTTCATCTTTAAACCTTCCTTTCACAATGATTTTATTTTAGTCGAAAGAATGCTTCGATTGGTTCCAAACCTGCCTGCCTTTAGGCAGGTCAATCTAACATTCGCTTAACCTGCATTTGTGTCTTTGCCTGAAGCGTATAGCGTAAGGCAAAGTTGGCGTAAAACTTGCGGTGCCGTATAGGCATATTAAGCAAGTTTTATGACAAAACAATCGTCAGGTTGGAGCGAGTGTTAGGTGCAATTTTATTCCTTAACATCTAAGGATATATATAATATTGAATGATCACTTAAAGTTTTGATCTTTCCATAATTGAAGTTTTTCCCTTTATATTGCTTTACATCATCCATGTGTTGTGTTTCTACAAATTGATATAATTCTTTGCTGATAAAAATATGATCATCTTGTATTACTTCCACATCATTATAACCGTTCAAATTACCACGAAAGAATGTTTGTTTGTATAAAGGTTCACATTCTATTAAGTTGGAATTCTTTATTGTTTCATTAAAGAATACTTTATCATCAGGATTTCCATGTATATAATACTTATCGCAGTTTAAATCTCCTCCAATTACAAGATTCTTTTTTGAAACAAACTCTTCAGTAAAAAAAGTTTTTAATTGTCCGGAGCCTTTTTCATCAGTATCTATATGAAGACTACAAAACAGTATTTGGTTATTATTAAAATTGACCTGCACTACTTTAACTTTACCTGTATATTCGCTATTATATTTATTATTTTCATTTGGAAATACTTCTAAAGTAATATCTTTGGTGAAGTTACAATACTTTTCGTTCACAAATATTGCAGTACCCCATTCTGAACCATTATTTTTTGAACCGGCATTTTTTGATGTATGACTTTCTGTCCAAAAAATATTAACATTTAATTCTGTTTCATCAATTGACTTTAGTAAAACTTCTTGTAAAAAAGCTACATCCGCATTTAGGTTATTTTTAAGAAAATCCAATGCTTGTCTTTGTCTGGCAATTTGTTTTTCAATGAATGTTTGACTTTTAAATTTACACCAATACTCTGCAGCCATTAAATTCCAAGTAGCTATCTTCATTTTTTCTCCTTGCACCGAAGGTGTCCATCTAACATTGTTTTAAACCGCAGGCGGCTTGACCGCCTGTCGGCTTTGAAAACTGTGTTATGTGTTTTCATCATAAATATTATATAAGTTCAATTCATCTTTTAATTCTTCATCATTATATATTTTTCCAAATTCAGATTGCAATTGTTTCTTTAATTTTTTGCAACTAGGTTGGAACATCGCAAAAGTTAAACCTCCAGCAATAAAGCCTGAAACAATTGGTATAGTTTTTGAGACACCTTTTGCAAAAACTTCTTTTGTCATTTGTTTGCCAAGAATCTTTGCAATTTGTTTTACTAATGGGTAAACAATACCTTTTGAAAGTACCATTTGTGGTAATTTTTTTAAAGCTTGTTTTGATAAACAATTTGAAACGAATTTCAATGTTGAATTAGCGAGTCCTACACCTGACATAACACCCAAGAACAAAACTATGTAATAAATAGATTCTCCAGATGCATCATCCAAATTAAAATCGGGCCAACCATATATATAAGCCAATTTTTGAATGATTCGTATACTAAAAGCATAATACTGTGCTAAATCTGCAGGTACTGTTCCAATTAACGCAAATCCTCCAGGAATACCTAATCCAAAAGATGAACCTGTACATTTTAAAGTTTCTTGTGCAATAATATTTCCTGCAATTTTATCGATGACTTTAACATCAATACCAGCATGGAAAGTACCTTTTTCTATAGCTTGGCTAATTTTATCTTGTGAATAATATTTACCCAAATATTTTTGTAAAAATTCACTTCTATTTATTCTGACTCCTGGAATCTTTATAGCTTCTGCTAAAACAGGTAATAAGATATTTTCATTATTCATCAAAAATCTCCTTTGCTGACCGAAGGGCAGTCCACATAACTACCGCTTGACCTGCATTTGCGGCTTGTCCGCAATGTCAGGTTGAAGCGGGTGTTAGGTGTTTTTCTTTACATAATCCAAATAAAAATTTATAAAATCATCTTTATTATAGTTTACAATTTTATTCATGAACATTATATTACTAAATTCCAATCTTCCATTTTCTAAAATATATTTTTTTGTTTCAATTTGTTTCTTATAATCTCTAATAATCATATTCTTTTTCATTTTTTTAGCAAATGAATTTACACATCTACTTTGATTCCTTGCTAATTTTGATAAAATTTTGTATTTTAATAATCCATTCTTACTAAAAAAAGGTACGGATAAATCATCTAAAGTTTCTAATAATATAAGATTAGCATATTCATTATTTAGTTTTAAGATTTTTGAATAGAGATTTTTCTTAATTCTGATTTCATAAGCATATAACCACGTAAATTCCATTATATAATCATATAAAAGAAGCGGATCATTTTCTATTACAAAAAGAAAATAATCTTCCAGTACTTTTTTACATGTTATTCTATGAATATTTAAGGTATCACAGATTATAATTAATGCTTCTCTTCGTCTGATATATGAAGAATCAAATAGCATTTTTTCACAAAATTTATAAATACAATCATTTTCATATTTTTTTAATATTAATTCTCGATATTTATGTGAATGAGTTACCGAATCACAAATGAATGGGCAAGGGCTTTCCGATGCATAAATAGCATTATTTTCATAACATTTTTCGAAGAAAAGATTTGTATCTTTAATTTGCAACAAGTCTTTGCATACTTCTTCCAAATAGTCATCTGTAAGATAATAGGTATATTCTTTTACCCGTTGTATTAATTCATTTTTTTCCAAAATTTTATCCTATTTTTATCCATCTAACTAACGCTTAACCTGCAACAAGGCTTGTCCGCAATGTCAGGTTGAAGCAGGTGTTATGTGATTTTCTTTATTTTCTTAACTTTATAGTTAATTAATTCCAAATCAAAAATTTCATCATTTTCATTATAAATACGAATCGTATCATTATCAATCAATTCTGTTTCTTTAATAAAAATCCATTGAACATCTTTTTCTAAAAACGGATTATACCAGATTGAATAAATTGATATTGTTTTCTTTATTTTTGAGTCTTTAATAGATTTAATAATCATCTGACCGGTTCCCTTAAAAATTCCATCTGAATAATTTGCAATATACTCGTATCCATTATGAATTATCGATGGAACTTCTGGAGGCGGAGTCCTTTTTGCATATAAAACCAAGAGTGAAAATATAAATATACTTAATAATATGATACTTTTTTTCATTAAACATACCTATTGTAAAATGCTTCTTCGTCCTTGCCCTAAAGTTCAATTCATTTTTTTTGATTACTTTTTTTTGCAGCGAATATTTTTCTTTTTTTCCACCATGCGCCCCAGTAGGGCGTCCACATAACATTCGCTTAACCTGCATTTGCGGCTCCGTCCGCAATGTCAGGTTGAAGCGGGTGTTAGACACTATTTTTCTCATCTTCTGGTTTTCTTGAAAGTGTAATTTTTTGATATGCGTCTTTTTTATCGTTTGGATGAGGTTCAAGACCAATTATCGTAATATCAGACTTGTTTGGACCATATACCCAAAACACCCTACCAGCAGCAGGTTTGTTATTTTCTAAATATGACTGCCAAACTTTTATTCCATATCTTTTGGACAGCACCTCAATATCATGAGTACAAAGACTTGGATATTTCGAATCTAAAGCAAGTTTCTTAAAACAACTTACCAGTTTTTTGAATAAAATAACTTCTTTTTTAGAAGCAACATTATTTTTTATTTTCTTTTCCAGATCATCCCAAAATTCTTTCATTTCGGGAATTCCCATTCTGATGTTGAACATTACTCAATATCCTCATAGGCAGAAATATCTATGGGGTTAGAAACATTACCATTTTTGAAATTTTCCATGCTTAAATCCATCACTTTTAAGGTTCTTACTGAAACTTGAAAAGGCTTTGTAAGTTCTCTGGGTTCAAGCAAGATTCTGCCGTCGTCATACTCTTCTACATGGAAATATTCGTAAGATGCGTTTCGTAATGTAATTCTTTTTTTTGAGTCAATTTTTGCGTCATAGGATTTTACTGCTATTGTAGGCATAACAAAACTCCTTTTAGTGGGAAATCCCACAATTAAAATATAACCTAAAATATGAAAAAAAACAAGTGGATTAACGGCCGTTTTCTCAGAATTTTTATTTATTTTATATGTTCTTATCTTTTTCCAAATAATTATTATAATCACTATGACCGTCCGAAGGACTTTTAACTTGTTGATTTCCTGAATCAGTTTTAAAATTCTCAGATAAAAGTTTTCTTTTCCTTTGCAAGTAATTATTATAATTATCAGACCGTCCGAAGGACTTTTAACTCGTAGATTTCCTGAACAAGTTTAAAAATCCTAAGATGAAAGTTTTCTTTTCCTTAGCAAGTAATTATTATAATTACCAGGCCGACCGAAGGACTTTTAATTCGTCGATTTCCTAAACGAGTTTTAAAATCCTAAGATGAAAGTTTATTTTCCTTAAAAAGTAATTCTTATAATCACTATGACCGTCCGGAGGACTTTTAGTTCGTCGATTTCCTTAACAAGTTTTAAAATCCTTAGATAAAAGCTTATTTTTACTTATCCAAGTTATAGATATTATAACATAGCTTTATTCAAAGAACCTAAGCTTTTAACTTGGGTTTTACGCTTTAATTTACAAAAAAATACACACTACTTTTTCAAAGTTGCAGTTAATTGTGCCGTAAAGCATCGGTCTAACATTCGCTTAACCTGCTTTGCGGCTACTCCGCAATGTCAGGTTGAAGCGAGTGTTAGACACTTTTATTTTATTTAATCGCTTATATTAACAATTATGCTTTTAATTTTACACTATTTTGCTTTTTATTACTATATTTAATAAATAAACTTAAAATTTTACTGTAAAACTTTATTATTTACAAAACTAAACTTTTATAAATAATATTATCTTAAAATTATAAGCTTATTCTTAACAATTAGACTTTATTTTTTAACCTATACAGCTTTTCATCATTAAATTAAAAAATCAACAATTTTACTATAAAGCTAAAATTTTATTTTCATTAACAAGTAATTATTATAATTACCAGACCGTCCGAAGGACTTTTATTTTGTCGATTTCCTTAAAAAGTTTAAAAACACTCAGATAAAACTTTATTTTCCTTAGAAAATAATTATTATAAACACAGACCGTCCGAAGGACTTTTAACTAGTTGATTTTCTCAACAAGTTTTAAAATCCTTAGATAAAAGCTTATTTTTACTTATCCAAGTAGATAAATAATAAAACAAAACTTTATTCAAAGAACCTACGCTTTTAATTTGGGTTTTACACTTTAATTTACAAAAAACACACACCATTTTTTTCAAAATTGCAGTTAATTGTGCCGTAAGGCATCTGTCTAACATTCGCTTAACCTGCATTTGCGGTTCATCCGCAATGTCAGGTTGAAGCGAGTGTTAGGCGTTATTTTTAAATCGAACTAGATACTATTTAATTATATTTGCTTTTATTTTATCAAACTCAGTTGCTAAAAAATCTATTTTTATTGAATCGTTAAAATATTCACTATCAAAACCTTGTATTATTATTGTTCCAATAAATTTTTCTACATCATATTCTCCTAGACATTCATCAAGAAATAAAAAACCAATTCGACTATAAATGTCATATTCATTCTCAGTATATCCATTGCAAAAAAGAACAATCCCTACTTTACTTTTATCTTCATCGTTTATAAACATAAATCTTACATCATTTGGATGAAGTTCTTTATCTCCTATTTTAATTGAATTCTCTATTTTTCTTCTCGGGCGGAATTCAATAAAAGTCCATTCTGATAATTCCGGTTTTAATGAATACAATTTTTCTACTGCAGGAAATGCATCTAATATTCCATCTGCACTAATTATAAACTCTCTTTTTCCATTTTTTACAGAACTAATTTCAAATGTTAGATCGGGATTTATTTTATGTAATTGAATTTGAAGTTCATCAAAAATTTCTTCTTGACTTACCTCATAATTATATATTAATTGTGATTTTTTACAAAACCAACTCCAAAATTTTTCTTCTCTTGTTTTAACAAAACATGATATTAATCCCATAAACATAAATCCTATAATGAATATATTTTTTTCATTTTTTTCTCGTTGCCCATTGGGCAATCCGCCTAACATTCGCTTAACCTGCTTTGCGGCTCCTCCGCAATGTCAGGTTGAAGCGGGTGTTAGATGAAATTTTCTATGTATTTTTATTTTTTTTCCATGTTATATAATCTTTTTTTGCCTTCATATCTTTTAGCCTATTCCATGCTTGCAAAGCATCTTCTCGTGTTGCATTTTTTTCATTTGCTAAATAATCGCTTATAAAGTTATTAAATTTACAGGATGGAATTTGCGGAAGTTTTCCTTCAGTTTTATTTAAACGAATATATTCACAAATGACATCATTATACGTTATTTTTTCACCATGAGAAAGTTGATTTTCAATCCAGCGATTAAGCCAATATTTCGCCCCTGATTTTGGTTTTAATCCTCGAACTCGTCTATCCATTTCACTATGTATGAATTCCCATGTTTCTTTTTTGTTGCTAAAATTTTCAACATAACTATGATTATTCAATATGTCTTTATTCCAGCTTTTACTCTGATAACTATTCTTTTTATTTACAGTTCCTGTTTCTAAAAATTGAATAATCACCTCTTCAAGCTGATCTTTTCGTATTTTTGTATCAAAAGGAATTTCAAGCGATTTTGCTAATGCTTTGAGTTCACTCATGTACCAATATTTATTCTCGAATTCTTTTATTGTCATATAGCCTTTTTCTTATGGGCTGTGATTATTGTATAACTGTATGCATTAACGGTTATCACAATGTCATCAATACTTATATACCAATTTTTTCCTTTTCTGATTATTGAACTTCTCTTATCAAGAATTTTATTTTTACACCACTTAACAACATCTTGGGTGTCTAAATCAAGATTACGTTTTATTCGCTCAATACCCATTTCAGTCGTATGAATTTTTTCTGCATTTTTATACAGAATTTCCGCATTATTTTCCATAGTGATTTTATATCCGTATATTATTTATTTGCATGCGACAGCATGTCCATCTAACATTCGCTTAACCTGCATTTGCGGCTTGTCCGCAATGTCAGGTTGAAGCGGGTGTTAGCACTTTTATATTCTTTCTATGTTTACCCTGTATCCGAGAGAATTTACAACAGATAAAAAAGTTTGATAATTTATTTTATCGGCTGTTTTATTATTTCTTAATTTTTGAATGATTGTCGGTGATACTTCAGCCTTTCTTGCAAGTTCTCTAACAGACATATTTTCTTCTTCCATCTTTTCAAGTATAAATTCTGACAATAGAAAATTATTATACTCTTTATCAAACTTCTTTTTTTGTTTTATATCATTTTTTATGTATTTATCAAAGGTCGATTCTTCCATAATCACATCACTCCTCATATAAATGTTCATATATTTGTTTATTTTCTAAAGCAATTGTTTTTTCCGCTGGTGGTAGTTTATTTGTTCGTTTACAAAAGACATTTGTTACGATTATTTTCTTTCTTAAAAAAACATAAATATCTATCAGGCTGAGGTTTAAATGCATAAATTTCATCTCCTTTATACCTGAACTTTGTTTTATCAAATATTTTACCGAAATCACCTATTTTCTTTACTAACAGAAGAAATTTTCGTTTTTGAGAAGGCGATGTTTTTTTAAAGTATTCAAATGCTTGACTATATCCTGCTCTATCATAAAACCATTCAATTCTAAAAAAGACACCTTCATATATCAAGCAACTTTCTTTATCCATGTTATATTGGACCACTTTTATGATACGATGTCAATACATGGTATGCTAAAATTTATAAAAACTATTCTTTTTTTTGCACCGCGGAAGCGGTGTCGTGTTAACTATCGCTTGACCTATAAACAGGTATACTCCCGGTTATCAGCGTTGAAAATGAGGTTAGCACTTTACATTATAGTCTTCTACTAATTTCTTAAATTCAGACATTGATGAGTTATATTCACTATTTAGGTATATGATATCTTCTTTACTAAGAATGCACATAAAATTATCGATTTTAAACAATTGTTCAGAAATATCTTGTGCATATTTATAAATTAAAGCTTGGAAAAATATAGATCTAATAGAAGTATTTTTTAATTTAAATATATCATACTGTTCTCTATTAAAATTTAGGATTTTATTTTGAAAATCTTTGTAAAGTTTATATTCAACAGGATATTTCTTTTTCTTATTAAATTTTCCTGAACACAGCTGAAGACAAAATATATGATATATTTCTTTTTGATATTTTATATAATCTATTTTTTCAAATAAATCGAAAAGTGTCCCCAGTTTAAATATGTTGATATTATTGCAACCGCATATTTCATCAAGCATCATAAATGATTCTACAATATATATATTATTCTTAAAATTATTTCTTATTCTGCTTTCTATTATTTTATGATGTTTACCCAAAAGAAAGCAGGTAATAAACAATAAATAATTCTCTTTAAAATTACCTTTTTTCAAAATTCTAAGAGATTTTCTTCCCTCATATAAAGGTAATCCGACAAAAGTTTCTTCATCATCCAATAGTATTACTCCTTTGTTTCACAATATCTATATAAATAATGCTAACATTCGCTTAACCTGCATTTGCGGCTTGTCCGCAATGTCAGTGTTGAAGCGGGTGTTATACGCAATCGTTTACTGATGTATATTACATCTAAAATAGTTATCCTCAATTTTTATTAAATTAACAATTTTTTCATATTCAAAAGCTTTTTTAAATTCATTATACATTTCTTTATCCTCAAACATATCTTCAGATGAATCATATAAAATATCTAAATTATTATTTTTATCATAAATTATAACACTATATGTATCTAAAAAACCAGGATCCCATATAATTCCTACATAATTATCAAATATTCGTATACTTTCATTTTTTACATTATTCGTAATATAACTATCAAGCTCATTTTTATATTTTTTAAATTCAATTTTTAAAGCAATTCTTTCCGATAACTGATTTTTTATAATCAAAAAACTAAAGAAAATAGAAAACGCAATTGGTATTAAAAAAAATAATCCCCTTATTTTTTTTAGTTTTATAATGTTTGTTATAACAAATAAGATGTTTAAAATTATAACTAGCATACATAAATAAAAGTATATAAGTACTCCAATAACACTTAAACATCTTAATAATTGAAAAGAAAATATTGATAAAAGCATTAAACATATATTTGATATTATCACAATTATTCTGAAATATAATTTACTCTTTTCATCTTTAATAAAAAGAAACGGAATATAAATTATCAATAAAAAAAATATTATTATAAGACTCATTTTTATTTCCTAAGTAAGTTAATTATTATAATTACCAGACCGTCCGAAGGACTTTTATTTCGTTGATTTCCTAAACGAGTTTAAAATACTCAGATGAAAGCTTATTTTTACTTATCCAAGTAGATATTATAATAAAACAAAACTTTACTCACAGAACCTAAGCTTTTAATTTTAGTTTTAAGCCTTAAATTTACAAAAAACAACCTACTTTTTCAAAGTTGCAGTTAATTGTGCCTTCAGGCATCCGTATAACTTCTCGCTTAACCTGCATTTGTGCCTTTGCTGAATCGAAGAGTTAAGGCAAAGTTGGCGCGAAAGTTGCATTAAAAAGGGAGCCATAGGCGACCGCCTAAGCAACTTTCGTGACAAAACAAATGTCAGGTTGAAGCGGGTGTTAGATTAAATTATTTTACTTCAAAATTTATGTTGATACCTAATTTCTCAAATTCTACTTTATATCCACTAACATAGTGCTTTAAATCAACCTTTAAATGTTCTATTCTGCGTTTATCAGTAGTATGCGCAATATCATGTAAAATAGCTGTTATTACTACAGCATGTTTTAAAGGTTCTGAGTTATTGTAATACTCATTTAAATCTATTGCCTGACAAATCCCTTGAAGCATAGGTGCAAGTGTATTAAAAAATTTTTCCATAAAAGTACTCCTGTATTTTTGAAGATTTTAATAGCAAATCATATAAAATCTGCACATCTTAATGATAATACTAGTTAATTATAGCAGTGATAAACCTTACAATGGCTTATTGTACCCTAGCGCTTTTAAACGTTTTCTCGTTGCAATCGGTAATTTTTTACATCCTTCGAAAATAGCATCGCTATCATAAGGCTGATAAAATGATATAGCTTTTATTTCTTCTGGTATTTCAAGATTATACAACTCTATACAGTTTTTAAAACATCTAGTAGAAATTGATTTTATATTCTTTGGAATATTAATAGTATGCAAATTTCTACATTGTGAAAAAGTTTCTGAACTAAGATATTCGATTGTATCACTAAGACGTACCTCAGTTAAATTTTCACACCCTCGAAATGCTGCACTAGAAATTTCTTTAACCGATTCTGGAATTACAATCCTTGTAAGATTATTACATTGTGAAAAACTCTGTCTGCTGATTGTTTCAACACCATGCATCATTTTCACAATAGATAAACTATCACATCCAAAAAAAGCTTGATCTCCTATACCTAATATACTCGAAGGTATTAAAACAGCTGCGAGGTTATGACATTTATAAAAACTTGCTGCCCCAATAATTTTAATACCAGAGGAGATTATTACAGAAGTTATCAGATCATTGTCTTTAAAAACTTCCTTACCTATAATTTTAACCGGATACCCTTCTATTTCCGAAGGTATGATAACCAAACCTCCAGGACCGTTGTATCCTGTGATAGTAAGCCATGTTTCATCATTACTTAATGTATATGAAAAATCTCCGCCGGGTGATGAATTCTCATCTGTCAATTGTTTAAGATTATCTTGGTCAAGATTAGAAAATATTTTTTCTACAGTATCAAGATCATTTTTATCTAAAGCATTTAACAATATGACTTTATCATTTTTAGCACAACTAGTATGCATAAATAATAAAATCAACATCCCAATCAGTGAAACCAATCTCTTTTGTTTCATCTTGCAACCTTCCTTTCGCAATGACCTTTTCATTGCAACTATTTTTTTTCGGTCGAAAGAATGCTTTGATTGGTTCCGCACCTGCCTGCCTTTAAGGCAGGTCAATCTAACATTCGCTTAACCTGCATTTGCGGCTACTCCGCAATGTCAGGTTGAAGCGGGTGTTAGACATCTTCGAAATTTGAAATGATTTTATCAGAAGTAATTGGATTTCCCAATGAAACTAAACAATTAATTATTTCCTGAAGTCCTAATTTGTCTTTTGTTCTATAGGCCAATAAATATAACAAAGCTTCAGATGTGATTAAAATGAATCGCTTGATTTCTGTATTCCAAGTTACTTCATTTATAAATTCATCAAAATCTGTCCTAAATGAATTACTAACAATTATAAAACCAATTTTTTTGTAACCATCTTTTACTAATTTTGGACAATGTGTATTTATATATTCACTAATTGCTCTATCATCAAGTCCTAAACTATATCCTTTACTATATGCTTTTGCATCTATTAAAAAAGCTGTATTTTCCTCGCGTATTTTCGCTATAACATCTGGATTCCGTCCAGTTCCTTGACCTAATATTTCTGTATCAAAATCAAGTTGCTTAAAAACCTCCGCTACAACCTTTTCAAATTCATAACCCTTCTTTGCAGCCGTTTTACTATCATCTTCACCTAATTCGATAAGCTTTGATATCTTTGGGATTATATAATCATTAATATCAAAGTTAACCGAAATAACAGAACGTGATTCTTTGTCAGCTCGATCATCTTTTTCTTTTCCAAGTATTTTTTTTGTTCTATTATCATAAAAATCCCAAAACGCATGTTCCAAATCCCAATAAGAAATAGTTTTTCCAGTGGCAGTCTGTATAGTGAGTATAATATTATCGTTTAATTTATAAAAATACTCATAAGTTGAACTTTGACTTTCAAATTCAGACCAAATACCTATTTCAGTGAAAGCTTCAACTAATGACGTATACATAATTGGCCATTTATTATGATCAAATATTTGCCAGAAATATGAAAGAAAATAACAACTTGATCTAGGATTTGGAACTTTACGTTTATCATTAGCTTTTAAAAAGTATTTATTACAATATGTTTCAAGTTCATTAATTTTTTCAGCGGCTACTTTTATATCATCTGGTACAGTTAATAATTTCTGTAACAATTTTGTTATTTCACTTTCATTGCTTGCTTTTACAAGTTGATTAAAAAACATTTGACCTTTTGTTGCGGTAAAACCCCAATAATTATTTCTCTTATTAAAGCTATCTATTAAAGTTTTAAATTCTCCAATGGTAATTTTATTCTTATAAAATGATTCTATATAACCTGTTAATTCTGGAAAACAATCCCTTCTTAATTTATCGATATCATCGATTGGATTACCCTTAGTATCTTTTACTATTTTTGATGATGAATCATATGTATTCCAGATTTCCAATATCTTATCAATTTGTACTTTATCTAACATTTACTTCTCCTCTGCCCGAAGGGTATGTCTAACACCCCTTCGACCCTTCCTCACTATATCATAAAACTCAATAATTTTCAATCTAAACTGCCGCAAAACAAAAATAAGCTTTTTCTACCATAATAACCAACCATATAAAACACCGTCGGCAGATTAGGCCTATCTTCACTAAATGAATAAATAAACAAATTCACATCCTGTCTATGGGGCTTTGCACTCCCAGACTGCCTCGGTTTAGGACGTGTGTATAAACCATGGTGGTTTTAACATCGCTGTGGCCGAGAAGTTCTTGGATTGTGCGGATATCGTAACCGGTTTCCAAAAGATGCGTTGCAAACGAGTGCCGGAAGGTATGGCAGCCGATTGGTTTCGGGATGCCTGACCTTAAAACAGCTTCATGCAGGGTGCGCTGAATAACATTCGTTTAAGCTGCATTTCCGTGCCGTAGGCTTGGCGTGAAAATTGCATCCAAATTATAAGCAATTTTCATGACAAAGGAAATGTCAGCTTGAAACGGTTGTTATACCTTTTGCCGTATAGCCGCTTTTCTTGCGGTTACTATTTTATTTTACATGAAAAAATATAAAATTTCAAGTCAGCAAAATATTATCAAATATTGAAACTCATCTTAAAAATTTTAATTTTTTCAGCGTCTAATTTAATATTTTTGCATAACCACTATTTTTACATTTTGTCTTTCCATACATAAAACCATTACCAAGCCTAACATTTAGTTAGACTTGGTAACTTCAAACCTACACTACAACTTCTTTTTTAGCTTTATGATATACGTTATTTTTGATTCTTTCGGTTCTGATAATATGACATAGTTTTCCCCTAAAGGTTTCATCGTAAACACTTCATAACCAATCGATGTACCATCAATCATAAACCAAAACTCATTCATCTTTTTTTTTCCAAGAATTTTCTATTTCCTTTATCTTCCGCATAGAACGAGCATAGCCTAACTCATATTGTATTCGAAAACCACCATCTTTGTATATCGGCATATTATTTTTATCACACTTATCGGTATATATGCTGCCATTTGAATTCAATGTTAGTAAACTAACTTCATTTTCTTTAAATCTAGTACCATCCTCTTTTTCGATGTAAACACTTATAACGAAAGGTACATTCACTATCCCGCCAGCACACGAAACTATACTAAAACAAATCAAAGCCCCAAAAAGTAATGCTAATTTTTTTTTCATAAATGCTACTCCCAAAAGCATTTCACGACCCACAATTGCGTATGTTGAAGGTCGTGAAAGTATAGTTTATTTATGTTTAACTAATCCAAGCGTTGATTGAAAAACTTGTCCCAAACGCTCCCAAAAATCTGTATTTACACCTTCTACACGATAGGCAGATTTAGAACTATCAGACGTATTGTCTCGCATATAATACCAATACGTATATTTGTCTTTTGTCCAATACTTGGTTCACCAATGTCCCCACCACCATGAAAATTTATGGTACTCTTTTTTAGTTTCTTTTTGCGTGCCAATGATAAGCCTATAATGGAATCCCCAATCTCCATACCATCCAGAACGAAGCGAAACAACTGGCAAATGATAGTTAGTAATATGTGAATTTACATCCTTCCAGCGATGGCAAAGTTTTTGTTCAATTTTATAATTTGTATGGGCGCTTAAACCTTTACTAAGCGATGAGATTACTTTAGGTCCCGTTCCAATTGTATTTTCAAACACCATATACAATGCTTGTGCTTTGGAGTTATCTGGAATCAGCGGAAATTTAAGGGAAACCGGCAACATAGTTTTATGGTCTTTTGCCCCCTTTCCGTCATGTACGGTAATCTCGTTTTTATCAAAGTCTATATCCTGCCCCCTTAGCCGCAGGGCTTCCATCAGCCGCATTCCGGTTCCGTACAGTAGGCGGATACAAAGACTATAATCATTGTCAGGCAAAATAGAAAATATCTTTGCAGTTTCCTCCCGGCTCATCACAGCGGGAAGCTTTTTAGGCTTTTTTGCACGGACTATATTTTCCGGAGTATTTATAGTTAAGCCCAATATATTTTTGTATAGAAATAAAATAGCGGCAAGAGCCTGATTTTGGCTTGAAGCAGCGGCCTTTTCTTTTACTGCAAGACGGCTAACAAAAGAATTTATTTCATCATCGGAAAGAGCTTTAAGATTTTTATCCTTATTTTCGCTAATAAAGCGGCTTATCCAATAGCTGTATGCTTCCTTTGTACGCTTACTGTAATGTTTGGCAGCAATAACTTCATCCAGCTTTTGTAGAATAGATTTAAGATAAGTTGAGGCCGGACTATCATTTTCCCCAATAGTTTCAGTATTCAAAGCATCAGCATAGTTAGAAGTATGATTTTTAGGGGTAAACCCTGAATCTGCCATACAGATTCCGTTATAATAAAGATTGTTTAACAAAATGTCACAAGAATTACGGTCGGCCGGGATAAGCCAAAAGCGTTTGTCCGGCAGCCAAGCCCTTCCCGGCACTTTTTTTATTGCTTGGAGCACCTTAGAAAAATCCTCTCCTTGAGCGTTAAAATTTACCGACAAAGCCTTATTTTCATAAGGCCGTATTTCAACAAACATTCACTCCTCCTTAAAACTGCATGATACACACATAACACACCTTTCCCATGGTTTATTAGGGCGATTGATAAACCGCCTAAATAAACCTCTAGTCAAAAAACTTACGCACGGCCATTCTATTTAAAATAAACTAAACGGCCTGAACATAAACCATTGTAAGAAAAAGCCGGCATCATGCAGCCGTAACATACTATAAGCAGCCATTTTCTCATGTGCGGATTAATTATCGCACATTTCTATGGATTATGCAAGTATTTTGATGAACAATGTACATCCGTGTACATTGTTCATCTTAGAGTTTTAGACTTACGTCTAAAACTCTCAAAGCAAGGAACCACCCACCGTCCGTGGCGGGAGATCAATCCAATCCGGCAAGAGGCGAGTCGAGGACGCGAAGCGAATAAAAATTAACCGGAGGCCGATCAAAAATGTACGTCCTGTACATTTTTGATCTTAGAGTTTTGCTTGCAGCAAAACTCTCAAGTTCCAACCACACGCCGTCCGTGGCGGGATAGATACAGCCAAGCCGTAAATAGAGGGAGCAGATACAAGGCGCGAGGAAAAATGAAGCGGAGGCGTATCTTTGATACGTCGAGCATTCATTTTTTCGCAGCAACGCAGTAGATGCCCCTATATTTACGGCTTAGAAGGTGCCGCCGCCTAGGCGGAATGATAAGGTATACCCTATTCCCCCCTTTGTCTTTGATTTAGAACTCAAGGGATAGCTAAAAGAAGGGCCTGTGCTCATACTTGCAAATTTATATATTTTCCAGTTAAGAGTGAGCTTTGAAAAACCTTCAAGTTCGGACACGGCAAATTGCTGAAATAGGTTTAGGCTCAACTTGTCGGTACCCAGCTTATTTTGGCTTAAATTAAAAGCGATGTAGTGTTGGCCGATATTTCCCATAGCTAAAACATTTTGTACCTTTTCCCTAAATGCAGCATTAAACAGCAAAGCAGGATTTTTTGCTTGATCCAAAATATTTACAGCCGCATCCGTATTTGAATACCCGAAGCCGTTATAAAAATATTGCAAGGCTATGCTTGTGTGTGTGTCATCATTTGAGTAAGAACCGCCAAGTGTTGCCTGAAAGAAGGGCTTACTTTTTTCAGGAGCAGGAGTCATATCTGTCTCATAATATGTATAGTCGCTTCCCCATGCAAAAACACCTTCACCGAAGACGGCAACCTTGCCTGCTATGCTGCCTGAAAGGGTTGTAACAAGCCGGGGAGCTTTTTTGTATTTGTACCAGCCGCCCAGGCCCAACTCCCAGTTTCCGATAACAAACTCGCCCTTTGCAGCTCCTGCCGTGTATTTGGGATCAAACCCGTCTCCTTGCCCTGGAGGCAATAGGTAGAGCCAGATATTGTGCTGGGTTTTGGGAATTATTATGTGGGTTCTTAAAGAAAGCCCGCCCTCCCTATCGGCTGTAGGATCTTGAGGATCGATTCTCGAAATGTTTATAACGTCGGCAGGGCTGTAAAAATAACCCGTTCCCCATTTTACCGCATGTTTTCCGAAACGGAAAAAGGCAATATCCTTGACGGAAAAATCCGTATAAAGCTCTTGTATTTTGATGTTTACTGCCCCGTTCACAGTTACCGGAATGACTATTTCATTAGATGAAAGCGTTCCTTTTGGAACTGTAAGAGCACCTGATAAACTCTTCTCAAAAGGAAAACCGAAAAGGAATTTTCCATAGAGCTTTAAGTCTTCAACAGGACGGGCATCAAAAAAGAGACTTCCGTTTAAGTTTGTATTAAAAGTACCTTTTCCATCTTTAAAAGATTTTAAATAATCATCTTTCTTTGAATAAGGATCTTCCCAAGCATAATTTATTCCCATCGAAGAACTTAAACTTCCGCCTATTCTCAATTTTTTTGCTTCAAGAGTAAGGCTCGCTTTTTCAAGGTCGGCTTTAAACTTTAAATTGCTCTTACTGTCGGAACGAGTTTCTTCTGCAGAAATAAGAGTGTCTTCCTCCCCGCCGAAAAGTTCATCTTCCAAATTGGAAGAGTTTTCTTGTGCAAATACAAAAAATGGAAGAAAGGCAAAAATAAAAATTATAATTTTTTTCATATTAGTTTATCTTCTCCAAATAAGCCTTTGTAAAAACTACATCATCAATTCTTGCAGTGCTAAAATCTTGAAATATCTGCGTTGTTTTTTCTCCCTTTATAAGTTCATTTATATAGATTTGATGAACTGGAAGAGGTAATCCTTCAACCTTTGCATACTTGGGTATAAGTGTAGTTCTCATGTGTTTTCCGCTTGCACCGTAACTTTCTGTTTTTAAAATAAGGTGTTCATCTTTTCGCACAAAGAATTTTTCTTGGGCATAAGCTGCATCTTTTTGCAAAGCCTTAGCCGTTACCGCATAAACTTCATACTTACCGATCTTAGCTTCTTCAATTTTAAGAATTTCCCAAGCCTGTCTAAATTCGGACTTTTTATTTACATCCGATAATTTTGTATCACTGTTCGCCAAATTCTTTTTAAGCGAAGAGTGAGTAAACTGATGGGCAATTGGGTCATAGAACCAAAGGTTGTCCTTTTCTTGCAGATAACCGTTTCCCTTGTCAGCCTCAGGTGCGAGCTGAATAAGGGTTGTTTGGTCTTTCTTATCTCGTCTAAAAAGTTTAAACTGCACAACTTCCTTAGGTTGATTAGGTTTTTCGACAATCAGCGTGAGAGTACTGGTAAAATCTTTTTCGAAATTCCCTGTATCGAAAATTTTGTCCATAATCTTATACATTTCCTCCGTAGAAGGAACCTGAGCAAATGCAGCAAGGCTTACAAAAAAAGCGATGAGCACAATCAAAAATTTCTTGTTCATAAACTCTCCTATAAAAACTTTTTGCAGGAAGCCTCAGCTTCCGAAAAAAGTTTTTTCACGCGGTTTGTTTACAAACCGCATACAATAATACGATGTTTTGTGCTTTGCACAAAACTCGAAGATAAATAGTGAGGCAGAATTCCTGCCGAACTATTTATCGAATCTCCTATAAAAACTTCCTTAAATTATTTTCCTGACCTAAGCGCTTCGGCAGGAATCATGTTAGCGGCTCTTGAAGCTGAGCCCCTTACTGTAAGCAGAGTCAAACCCAACATTATCGCAAACTTTAATAAAACTAAAAGTACCGATAGGTTCCATGTAAAGTATCCGTTTTTGGTAAAGACCGAAAAGGGAGAATCCGAGGCAATCGGAATAAAGGATATAACCTGCATTACAATAACGGCAAGAATAAAGCCGCATACAGCTCCAAACAAGGACAAGAATGAAGCTTCTGCAAGGAAAAGATGTCTTACGTGTCTTCTCATAATGCCGCAAGAGCGCATGGTTCCTACCTCACCCCTTCTTTCATGTACGATGATTTTAAAGGTGTTTGAAATACCTATCATCGTAATAACCAAAAGAACCACCAAAACTCCGAAGCTTATACCGTTTAAGGTATTCATCAGTGTAACCATCTGAGGAGCAAAATCATAAAAAGTCGCTACACCGAATTTTGTTCCTTTCCACTTTCCTTCTTCAAGCTGTTTAAGTACATTGCTTGCCGGCTGTGAAGGACTTATCTGTCTTGCAAGAGCTCTGCTTGCAGTCGGTCCTATTTCTCCGAACTTTTTTTCGAGCATCTGAGCATAAGCTTCCTGCATGTCGGAATTTTTTAAGAAAAGAGAATATACTTCTATACTGTCTTTTTCAAGTTCCGTAACTTTTTGCAAATAATCAAAATTGATGTAATTTGTGATTCCGCCGAACGGAGAGCGGTTTACTGCAATGCCTTCTACTTGAAGTTCAATAACAGTAAGCTGACCTTTCGAGGTCTTGGTTTCAAGTAAAACGATGTCGTGTAAATCTACATTTAAGCTTTGAGCTACCGATTCGGAAAGAAGAATTGCATTTTCTTTTTTCATGGCTTCCCAGCTTCCTTCTTTAAAAAAGAATACTGTCATGCAAAATTTTTTCTTCATCAAATTTGCAGCCGTCAATTTTAGAGGTAACCTCTTTTCCTTCAAAGATGAGTTTACCCGATGAGCGGCTTCTTTTTATGATGTACACGGTATCGATACCCAATTCTTTCACGGTTTTTTCTACAAACTCTATATCTTTTGCATCCATATAAATCTGAGCCGGATCATCGGCATTTTTATCTGCTGCCTTTTTTGAACCGATTATATAGACATGACCGCCTACAATTTTTGAAATTTCTCCTGCCATGCTGTTTAAGGCTCCGGAAGTCATGCCGTCCATAAAGATAACGACAAAGAAAGCAAAGGCTATTGCAAAAACCAAAAGAATACTTCGCCTTTTTTGTCTGTTTAAATTCCTAAACGCTATTTTTAATATATTCATAATCTATTCTTCCTTAATTTAACGGTTGATTGCTTCAAGAGGGCTTATCTTTAAGGCAAGCCTTACAGGATACCAGTTTGCGGCAAGGCCTGCTAAAAGCATTGCAGCCATTGTCCAAAGAGCAGAAACGGCAGAAATACTTACCCTTATTTGCTTTCCGCCGAACATGGCTGCAAGTATCTCTCCAACCCTGATATTAAAAGCATTCACTACGGCGGCCCCGATAAGAGCAAGAACCAAGCCTATAATAACTCCTACACAGGACATAAAAAACGATTCCGCAAAAAATATCTTTCTTACAAAGCCTTTTTTAGCACCTATTGCCCTCATCGTTCCGATTTCGGAACTTCTTTGCATAACGGCAACAACAAGCGTATTCATTATAACGATTAAAACTACTACGGAAAGAATAACAAGCATTGTGATAAAAAGAGTTCTTGTGCCTTCTATAGCTCCATAATACATAGCCATTCCGAGAGTCCAGTCCAAGGCTTGGGCATTTATTCCTTCTTCCTTAAACCAGTCGTTTAATGTTTTAATTACACTTTGAGTTTTTGAAGAATCCTTAAGCTTTATTACTATGTGATGCCAAGCCTCATTATCGGCAAGGTTGAGCTGATCGCGCAGCTCGGTACTTCCCAAAAGATTTTCATAATCAATCTTTGTGTTTGAGCTCGCAGCGGTGTCTATAATATCCGAATCGAAATCATCCGAAAAAAGCTCATCTTCCGATTTTTCTGAAAGGCTTAGATCGACAGAATCGGGAATTGCCGCTGCAGTCCTCGCTCCCAGTGTCATATCTGCAAGAATGCGGGTTGTGTCTACATCAAAGTAAGCTATTCCGTCTATCGCCGTATCGGGATGAGCATAATCGAAAAAGCCGGTGATTATGACTTTTTGCTGCCTTGCTTTTCCTGCAAAGGAAGAAATCAATATTTCGTCTCCGAGTTTTAAAGTTCTGCCATAGTAATCTTCAAATCTCTCTTTTCTATCGCGGGGAAGCATGGCAAATTTTCCGTTTGAAGATTTGGGGAATTCGCCTTCATAAATTTTAATCGTATCGAAAAGATTTTTATAGCTTTCAGGCTCAATACCCAGAATCTGTAAATACGGAAAAGAGCTCCTATTCTTGTCCTCAGGCTCCCATGAATCAGGAAGATCAACGGGTTTAAGCATTCCGCTTGCAAAAACGGAATTAGTAAGACCTCTTACTTCAGGAAGGCTTTCAACCTTAGACCTAACCTTTTCAAAGGGGGTTAGATAAGGCACCTTAGGCCTATCCATGCTGACACTGACTGTCTGAAAAACTCCCAAAAGCTGTACCATTATAGTGTCTTTTTCAGGCTTACCGGTAATTAAAACATCGCCTGAAAAATCGCTTATACATACATCCTGAGTTTGCTGCAATGAAAAATTTAGGATACCGAAACCTAGGATAACCAAAAAGGTTCCTATTCCTATAAGCGATAAGGTAATAATCATCTTTGCCTTATTTGCAAAAAGATTTTTTACCGCCATTTTAAAAATCGTCTTATTCATAATACTTTCCTAAGTTTAAGCCGAAGCTTTTACATCTTCGAGGATTTGACCGTCCAAAATCTTAATGCGGTGGTTTGTCATATCTACAATCTTTGAATCATGAGTCGAAAAGATAAAGGTTGTTTTAAGTTCTCGGTTTACCTCTTTCATAAGCTCCAATATTTGGATACCCGTTTTTGAGTCAAGGTTCGCTGTAGGTTCATCTGCCAAAACTATTTGAGGTTTTGTAGCCAAGGCCCTTGCGATTGCAACCCTCTGTCTTTGACCGCCTGAAAGTTCGTTGGATTTATGGTGCTTCCATTCCGTAAGCCCTACCTTTTCTACCAAATAGTTAATCCACTCTTTTTGTTTTGCTTTACTCTCTTTTGCTCTTCCAAATAAAAGCGGAAACTCTATATTTTCGTATACGTTTAAAACGGGTACAAGGTTAAAGGATTGAAAGATAAAACCCAAATACTCGTGGCGGAGTGTTGTCATTTTTTTGTCAAGTCTGTTAGGAATCTTAACCTTTTTGTTTTGTTTCTTTAGAAGAGACGCAAAATCAGATTCCTTATAAATACTTTCATTGTTTATGATAAGCTCTCCGCCTGAGGGTGTATCTATCAAACCTATCATATTGAGAATAGTAGATTTCCCCGAACCGGAAGGCCCTGATATAGAAACGAATTCTCCTTGCTCAATAGCAAAATCTACGCCTTTTACGGCTTCAACCAAAACTTTTCCCAACGGATAAGTCTTTTTTAAGTTTTTAACTTGTACAATATTCATACAAACCTCCATTACAAGTTCTACATAATTATATTTATAAAAATTAAAACGAGCATTTACGGGAGCTTACATTTTAATTTTTTGCCTTACATTTTTGTAAGTTTACATATTTTACGGTCAGTTTACCAGTGACAAAAGTCATGTTTTAAGCGGTAAATAGTCATTCACGTAATTTAACCGCAAAGGATATAATGAGTTATCTAGCTAGATAGTATACATAAATCCTAACTCTTGTCAATACAATGTAAAAAAAAACTTAAAAAAATTCTCTAATTTTAGATTTTTTTGCTTGACAAACACTATATATAGTGTTAGAATAGGCAATATAAGGAATAAAACGCTAAATAACGGTTTATTCCGAAAACCGGGAGGAAATAAAATGAGGAATATTGAAGAAATCAATTCAGAAATTGAAAATGTAAAAAAGGAACTTGAAAATGTTCACGGTACAGGCACTGAAGTTTATGCCAGAATTGTAGGCTATTACAGATCAGTGAGAAACTGGAACAAGGGCAAGAGAGAAGAATATAACCACAGGATTATGTTCTCATCCGAAAACGAAAGGATCGAAAAAACTCTATCAGGATGTAACTGTGATTGCCCGCCCATCAGCAATCATACCCCTGACTTTTCAGGTTCCTGCAATATTTCAGAAAAAAAAGAACACATAGCCTAATGCTTGCAGGTTTACAAAAAACCAGCTTAGTAAATTTTCCCCGCCGCGTCGCTGCGGCGGTTTTTTTGCCCGGCTGTAATATGAGATGTCCCTATTGTCATAATGCCGAGCTAGCCCTAGCCTCGCCTTCTTCTTTCAACGGAAATACGCAAAGTGCCAATGAGTATTATGAACTTTCCGAAATTTATATGTTTTTGGAAAAAAGAAAGGGCCTTATCTCAGGGCTTGTAATTTCTGGAGGCGAACCTCTAATGTCTCCAGCCTTGTTTGAACTAATTGAGAGAGCAAAAGCCTTAAACCTTGCAGTAAAAATAGACACAAACGGCCTTTTCCCCGGACGGCTGGAAGATCTCATAAATTCGGATTCGTTAAAACCCGACATGATAGCCCTTGATGTAAAAACCTCTCCCGAAAGATATGGGGAACTTTTAGCTACTAACACAAAGGAAGCTGCAGAAAAAGCAAAAGCTTCTATTTTGAAAACAATTGATATTTTAAAATCAAACAGCGGTAATTTGGAAACAGAATACAGAACAGTTCTGGCTCCCGCCCTTGTATTTGAAGAAGAAATAAAAAAGATAGCCTCCATCCTGCCTAAAAACGCAAGATGGAGGCTTGCCCAATTTGTGCCGGGAGTCTGCTTAAGCCCTGAGTGGAACTCGGTAGAACCCTATCCTCTTTCTAAGGCTCAAGGCCTTACAGCCCTTGCTAAAAGCTTAATTCCCGACACGGAACTCCGCTGATATTATTCTTTAACCGTATTAGTTTTGATCAATTCATCGGTTTCGGCCCGGTCTGTTCTAAGCCAATACTGACTTCTGCCTATGCCTAAGCCTATTTCACCACGCATTTCAAGGGTATCGGACTTATATTTTTTTCCGTCAGCCTTATGAAATATTATTTTACAATAATAATACTTGCCGTCACCCGGATCTATAATATACCCCTTATGCCATGAACCCTCCGACTTTTTTTACAAGATTGTAAATAAAAGGAGTGCCTACAAGAGGCATCTCATTTACCTTTCCGGGTTTAGGAAAATCTTTATATGATTCTTTGCATGAAGAGGCGGCTTCTTTAGGATCATGCCCTATTGTTACAAGCATCTCGCCAAAAAGCTTTCCATCTTTTTCATAGATGTTCCAAACTCCGGTAACTTCATTAGTTTTTTCGTCCACGCTCTTCCATAACCCTACAACAGGATCTTCGGAAAAGCCCATAGCCAAAATACAAATAAAAAAGAAAGCAATAAAAATTGTTTTTTTCATATTTTACCTCCGCAATTCAATATTTATAGAATTAATTCTTATAGAATTAAAGCACCGATTACACCGCCGATCAAAAGCGGGATATTAAAATGTAAGAATGTAGGCACACAGGTATCCCAAATATGGTTATGCTGGCGATCGGTAATAAGACCGCTGGTCGGGCCCAAGGTAACATCAGATGACGGGGAGCCTGCATCTCCCAAGGCAGCAGCTGTTCCTACAAGGCAGGCAATCGCAGCCGGGCTAAAGCCTAATTTTATACCCAAAGGAACATAAAGAGTTGCAATTATCGGTACGCTGCCGAAAGAAGTGCCTATCCCCATGGTAATCAGTAAACCAATCAAAAGCATAAAAAAAGCTGCCGCAAGCTTATTTGTTCCGAATAAGGATGCAGTATGAGACACAAGAGAGTCTATACTGCCTGTAGCAACCATAATCTTTGAAAAACCTCCGGCGACAAGCATTATAAAGGCAATCGCACCCATGATTCTCATACTATAGTTCATTCGCTCATTGGATTTCCGTATATCGGCAGTAGCCGTTCCAAGCAAAACGGTTATACTTGCTATACATCCCCAGGCCATGGATTTTGTTATTATCTGAACTACAGCCAAAACTACGATTGAAATAGCAGCAGCCCATTCTTTTCTTCCAAATTTGACTTCATACTCCATATCGAATTCAAAGCCGTCTTGCTCATATTCACGCGGTTTACGGTAAGAAACAAAGACCGAAATCAACCAGCCTACAACCATAGCCATTCCCGGCACAAGCATAGACTTCCAAACATCTTTTATTTGAAACTCAAGACCGTTTTGAGCCATGGCTCTTGCTATAATCGTATGAAAAACCAAGCCGAATCCTATGGGAAAAATCAAATAAGGCCACTTTAATGAAAATGTTAAACTACAGGCTACCGCCCGTCTATCGAGTTTCATACTGTTCATGATAACCAAAAGGAATGGAACAACCAGAGGAATCCAAGAAACATGTATAGGAGCTACAGTTTCAGATATAATTCCGACAAAGGTAAGTAAAAACAAAAGCAAAAACTTCTTGCCTCTTAAATTTTTATAAGCTTTTACGGCAACAAAATCTACAAGATGAGTTTCGTTAATTGCCGCAGCGATAAGCCCCAATAAAACATAAGAAAGAACTATTTCCGAATTATCTCCCATACCCAACACCATGGCTTCCATTGTCCCTGAAAGCCCCAAGCCTCCTACAAAGCCGCCCAAAATTGCTGCTAGGACAATCGAAACCAAAAGATTTACATGAAGCAAACAGAGAACAGTCATAACAACAACAGACAGGATTAAGGGATTAATCATTAAGCAACTCCGTAGTAATTAATTTATAACAATATCCTATCATATATTCATAAATTTGTCAAATTTTTTGATAAAAAGTTATATTTATACTTGACACAATATTATATTTTATATAATATATAAACATAAATGATATAATAAAACATATTATATCATATCACATATACCAAGGAGGTTAATGGGATGATTTTTTCGATAAACACCGGTTTACTTGAAGCCTGCGTTTTAGCCCTTTTAAAAGATTCTGATTCTTACGGCTACAAGCTCACGCAGGATGTCAAAAGCCTTCTTCCCATATCGGAATCTACCTTATACCCTGTCCTAAAGCGCTTACAAACGAGCGGGTATTTGGAAACTTATGATCAGCCGATTGACGGGCGAAACCGTAAGTACTACAAGATAACTCCGGCCGGCTTGAGGCAGCACGAACTTTACATTGAAGAGTGGAAGTCATACAAGGATTTGATAGACAAAATTTTTAAGGGCACTGCCCTCTAGGAGAAAAAGATGACAAAGGATCAATTTTTAACCGAACTTAACTCTTACCTTTCGGTTTTAAAACCTGAAGATAGAAAAAATACGATCGAATTTTATGAAGAATATTTTGAAGATGCCGAAAACGAAGAAGCTGCAATTGAAGAACTCGGCTCTCCGAAAAAGCTCGCAGAAGAAATTATCGATTTTCATAAGGCATCATACAAAGGAGAAAATAATCAAGTTGTTTCTCAACAATTTTCTCAAGATGACAGCATTTCCGAAATTATCTTAAACATAACGGCTGCAAGCGTTTTGATAAGGGTCACTCAAGAGGAAAAGATTGAGTACACAACTCAAAATATTGCAGATGATGATTTTTCGGCAAAGATTGAAAACGGAAAACTTATAATAAAAGAAAAACCCGTTTTCTTTTTCAGTAAAAAAGGTTTTGCTTCATTTTTGGAAAACTTTAACATCAATACCTCTTTTAATGCAGCAAACAGAGAAATCTCGATAAACATTCCCAAAAACACAAATCTTGTAAAACTCGAATTTAATTCCCAAATGGGTTCTTTAAAAATAGAAGATGTAAATATCGAAATTATTGAAGGATACACAACTTGCGGAAATTTTTTCGGTAAAAGGAAGTTTACACAAAAAAATAGACTTTAACACTTCTGCCGGAGCTATAAAGATGAAAGATGCTGAGATTGAAAGTATGAAGCTTTCTTCTTCAGCAGGTTATATAAAATTCGAAAACATAAAATCGGATAATATTTCTGCATCAACAGGAGCCGGAGCAATTGATTTTATAAAAATAGAAAGCTCTTACATCAAGGCAAATTCCGGAGCCGGAAATATAACAGCAAATGAAGTAAACGCAGACAGAGTAAACTTCAATACCGGGGCCGGAACAAATAGATTCCGAAAGTGTAATTTTAATTCAGAAACTATTTTGAACACTGGAGCAGGAAGCATAATTTTCCAAGGCAATTTACACGGCTATGCTAAAATCAATTCTGCCATAGGGCCGATAGATCTTAATTTACCGAATGGAATAGAAAATTACGATATAAGTATTTCTTCCAACCAAGGCAGAATAAAACTAAACGGAGAAAATGTAGAAAAAAGAGGCGACAGAATAAATATTGGAAGTAAATCCGCAAACACAAATATAAAAATCAACACAAGTTTCGGAACAATTAAACTAACAACCAAGGAAGGAGAATAAAGATGACAAGACGGGAATTCATTGAGGAACTTGAAGACAGACTTCGGCATCTGCCATACAAGGACAGGAAGGAGGCCGTCAAATTCTACGAAGAATATTTTGATGAAGCAGGAAGTGAAAATGAGCAAACCGTAATAAATGAACTTAGAAGTCCGGCCCACATTGCTTCAAAAATTCTTTCGGACTATGCCGTAAAAGAAGCCGAAGGAGCAAAAAAATCTGCACGAGGCGGCTTTAGAGCCCTTTGGTTTACAATCCTCGGAATCTTTGCAGCTCCCATCGCCATACCTCTGGCCGTCGGGCTAACGATAGTAATAGTCCTATTATGCGTAGGGCTTTGCCTTGCCTCGGTTGCCCTTGTTTTCGGAGGAGGAATCTTAGCGGTTTTTGCCTTCGGGCTTCTTTTTGTGGATTTCGGATCCGGCCTTCTTTTGATAGGCCTGATTTTAATAGCTATAGGTCTTACAAGACTTTTGTACTTTTTTGTCACTGCGATAATCAAAAAAATATCGCAGCTGGTAAAAAGAATCTAAAGTTTTTAATGGAGGGAAAATGTTAGTTACTTTTTTAATTATGTTTTTTATTTTTGGGATTCTTGCTGCGGTCTTTGGGATTGTCGGAGGAATTTTAGCTCTAGCCTTTAAACTGGTTTTTTGGCTGATACCGGTTTTATTTGTAGGTGCAATTATCTTGGGCATTCCGGCTTTGATAATACTTGCAATTATTAAATTATTAAGTTGAGGTTTTATATGAATAAAATAGGAAAGACGGTTTTAATTATTTTTTTTGGACTTATCTTTGTAGGTATAGGTTATAGTTTGGGCGGAAGATTTTTTTATAAATCTAAGCATCGAATCCGTGAAAGGAATTTTATCGACAGAGCTTATAATAAAATAATGTCGGCAGCAGGAAATATAGATGATATGGCAGACAATATTGAATCATGGGGGGATGATATGAATGAATATTTTGATGATGAATACGAAAAGGCTGAAACAATCAGCCTGAACGGGATTAAGAATTTTTATCTTAAATCGGAAGTTGCAGAAGTCAGGATCGAAATAATCGATAAAGAAGATGAAGCTTATTATAAGATTTACCGAATTAATCCCAAATATTTTGATGTAGAAAAAAAAGGAGACACAATCAGCTTTGAAGACAATACTCCTTCAAAGTTTTTTAAGAATCTGGGGTTTAACTTTAAAAAACATTCGGCAAAAATATACATAGGTCTGCCGCGAAACATAGTATTTAATAATTTCGAAATTAAAAGCGGAGTCGGTGAACTGGATATTAGAGACATAAATGTAGAAAAATTTATCCTTGCAGCCGGGGTCGGAGAAGTAAATATTTATGATGCAAAGATTTCAAAGGATGCCGAAATCAGAGCCGGGGTTGGAGAAGTAAACTTTAAAGACTCGGCCGTAAAAAATATGGATGTAAGATCCGGTGTGGGTTCTTTTAGTTTTTCAGGCAAGGCTCTTGGTAAGACCTCAATCAAGGGCGGCATAGGCGAAGCGGACCTGAAAATAGACGGCTCTGCAGCAGATTATAACTTTGATGTAAGTGCCGGTCTTGGCGAAGTATTGATTAACGGAAAAAAATCAAAAACCTTTTTAGCCGACAGACAAAAGGAAACAGGCGCCGAAAATACAATCACCGTCAAAGGCGGAATAGGCTCGGTAAGCATCAGGTTTAAGGATTAAACAAAAATTGGAGAAAAAAGTGAAAAGATTTGAAGATTTAACATTTACGGACGATTTTATGTTTTGTAAAACTATGCAAAATCCGAAGCTATGTAAAAAACTTATTGAAATGATATTATTTGATACGATAGGCAAAATTGCATATACCTCTGTACAGCATAGTATTAACACCTATGAACAGGCAAAATCCATAAGGTTTGATGTTTTGGTGCAGACAGAAAACGGTAAATTTTATGATGTGGAAATGCAGATAAGCAACGAAAGGAATATCCCTAAAAGAATGAGATTTTACCAAGCGGCTCTTGATATTTCTTTTTTTGGATAAGGGTAATTCCTATAATGCTTTAAACGACAGCTTTATAATTTTTATCTGTTTATTTGATGTTATAGGCAAAAACAGGCCTGTTTATACCTTTGAAAATCTTTGTATAGAAGACAAAAATACACCTTTACATGACGGCACACAAAAGGTTATAATAAATGCAGAGGCTTTTGAAAAAGCTGAGGACAAAGAATTAAAGGAATTTTTAGAATATCTTAAAACAGGTAAGGTTAATAGTGAATTTACAAGGGAGATAGAAAAAATGATACAAACAGTAAAAAATAATGAACAGGCAAGACAAGAATACAGATTATTATCTACTTTTGAAATGGATATTAAAGACAATGCAAAGAGAGAAACAGCTAAAATTTTAAAACAGTTAGGGGATTCGATACAAAAAATTATGCAGGTTACGGGGCTTTCCGAAGCAGAAATTGAAAAACTATAATCATAATGGATCCGCCAAAACTATTTTCTCTTTCAGCTTAAAGCGACGATTGAACGCCTAAAAAGCTCTTCTTCGTTTTTAAGAGGATCGGAGCCTGCAGCCTTCATTTCTTCGGCGATTTTTTCGACTTGGGCGATGACGGATTTTCTTTCAAAGCCCATTTCGGTTAAGGCCCTTACAATATCTTCATATTCGGAAGAAACTAAAATCGGACCCTTTGAGGAAGTCTCATTTAAATTGGTGAGTTTTCCTTTTAAGGCAAGAATCATTTTTTGAGCTGTCTTTTTACCGACTCCCGGAGCCTTTTGAAGGGTGTCAAGGTCTCCTTCTTCCAAAGCCTTTTCAAGAGAGGAGGCATTTAAGCCCGACATTATTTTTAAGGCTTGACGCGGTCCTACCCCCTCAACCTTTGTAAGATCCAAAAATAGAGAGCGCTCGGCCTGGTTGGGAAAACCGAAAAGCCTCATCTGATCTTCCCTGTGATAAAGCCATGTATAAACCTTCACTTCCCTTCCCACAGGGCCGAAAGCATCGAGGGCCAGGGCCGAAACAAAGATTTCCCATTCAATGCCCGAATTTTCAACATAGACCGAATCGGTAGTCTTACCGCTTAAAAGTCCCGAAATACTGTTAAACATAGGCTTGCACCTCCCCTACATCTCCCAAATTTATTTTTGTAATGGCTGCGGCCAAGGCATCGGCTGCATGATCGGGCTTAGGAATTTCCTTTAAACCTAAAATCAATTTTACCGCTTCCTGTACCTGTTTTTTTTCGGCTTGAGCGATTCCCGTTACAGCCTTCTTTATCGAGTTGGGTGCATACTCTCCTACCCTCACCCCCCCCTTAGCCAAAGCCAAAAGAACCACGCCGCGGGCCTCAGAAACGGACATAGCGCTCGTCGCATTTTTGGCAAAATATAGGGTTTCAATACCGGCCTCCTTCGGCCTGTATTTTGCAATGAGCTCGGAAACCTTATCGAAGATTTTTAAAAGCCTCTCCCCTTGAGGCAGATGAGAGTCTGTACATATTGCACCGTATTCTATACACTCAAAGCGGTTATTCGAAAAACTTATAATCCCATAACCCGTATTTGCCAAGCCCGGATCAATCCCTATCACGCAGGGTTTGAGATTTTTTTTATTTGAAGCTGCCTTTAAAATACCCATCGACAATTCCTTAAAACCATTTCGTACTTCTTAAACCTTCTCTGAAAGAATGGGAGAAGGATAAAATTCTTTGACAGCCTCTTTTTGAGAAAGAGCCGTATCCGAAGCCAGCACTACCGAAGAAAGAGCATCCTTTTGAGCCGATAGTTTTTTTGCACAAGATCTCAAATCATCAGCCGTAGTTTCCAGCATCTTTTCAACCATTTCCTTTTTTTCGGAATAAGAAATACCTGAAAGAAGATCCCTAAAGGCTGCAGCTCCTTTTGCCGCAGGCGTAAGCGGAACTATCTCCCTGCTGTATCTTCCCGTAATGAGTTTTTCGATTTGCTCTTCCGAAAAGTCTTCGCTCAATGTTTGGTCGATAGAGTTTAAGAATTCCAAAAGAGAGTTTATCGGGTTAGGATCCCTATAGGAGACAAAGGCTAAAAGCTCTTCCAAGGACATAGGAACGGTAAAAGCTCCGTAGGCCCCTCCTATGCTTCTTATCTTTTCCCACATCGGGCCGCTTGAAAGCCACTTACACAAGATAGACTCTGAAGCTTGCGCCTTTGAGCCGAACTGAGCCGATTTAAAAACCGAAACAGCAAAGCCTACTTGAAGGGAAGCCGGAATAAGTTCCAGCCTATTTTCTTCCGCCTGCTCAAATTTAAAAGGATTTTCAAAGACAATCTTATCTGCCTCATCGGGAGCCTTAAAATCTTTTAAGTTTTTTTCAAGGGCGGTTTTTAAAGAGGCAAGATTTTCTTTTGTGCCCGTAAGCTCGATAATCAAACCAGAGCTCATAATCGATTTATATATTGAAGCCAGTTTTTTTGACAGTTTATCAAGCTCGGAATTACCGTTTTCGGATACAGCGTTTTCGGAATTATCTCCCTTTATTTTTGCATATAGGTTTCTTAAAAAGTTAAGCTGGGTTAATCCTGAAAGCATCTCCCTCCGTGCATTTTTTTCGGATAGAGGAGCATTAGCCCTAAGAAGGGCGAGGCTGTTTCCGTCAAGGGCAAGGAGGCTTTCAAAATCGTTTTTGCGCTGGGTTACCAAATCGTTTAAGCGTTTTGTGTCGTCAAAAGAAATTTCGTTTAAAAAGCGTAAAACAAAGGAAACAGCTTCGGGAATCAATTCGCCGAGAATCTTCCCCGAAAGAAAAAGCCAATCCCTTCCGGCTATATCGGAAATCCTTAGCTTATCCGTATTTTTACGCAAAGAAATATTTTTGTTTGCGGTAAAAACGGCGGCACTTGCCGAAAAGCCTCCCATTAAATTTGCAAGCGTAGAAGAAACCTCGCTCCATGAAAGCTTGTCAGTTCCCATCCCCGTGATACAGCTTGAAAGAAGGGGCAGGTATTTATAATCTTCTTGACTTAATGTATCCACAGGAAAGGCTAATTGAAAATAACCTATTCCGTTTGTAGGCTGCTCGTGCATAACAAGTGGAACCTTTCCGATAAGGGCAAGTTCTTCAGGACTTGGAGGCGGAAGAGGAGGCAGATCTTTTTTTGACAAGTGAGGAATGAGGGCGAGCATTTCGGGAGAGTCGTTTTTTTGCTTAAACTCATTCATCTTCTCCTGCTCTTTAAGCATTGACCTTCGATCCTCATCCGTCAAACCAGCATTAAAATTTTCGGCTCTTTTTTCGAGACTTTCGTCCAAGCGTTTACAAAAATCGGCATCAGGGTAAACTCTTACAAGGGCATGATGCTTATTCTTTATCAAATATTTTTCAATCAGCTTTTCGACATACCGCTTATCGGAGGCAAGATCTTTTTTTATCTTTTCGAATACGGGAGTGTATTGAAGAGTTTTTTCGGGACTTACCCCGTAGGTCCAGCCGGCCATAGCCCGCTCCATAAGGTTGATACCGAAGGGGCCGTAGTTTCTCCTGATTTCCCTGTTGCTAAAATCTATTGCGTGGACAGCCGTTTCAATTTCTTTAGGATCGATACCTTTTTTTACAAGCTCTTCAAGGGCTTCAAAGACAAGCTTTTTAAAATCCTCGTGCTTTCCTTTTTCAATCCCTTTCATTCCGATTGTGATGGTTATGTTCCTAAGGCTCTTTCCGATTCCGTTATATGGGTACAGGTCTTCCCCTATTCCGGACTCAAGGAGCACCTTATTTAAGTAAGCCCCGCTGTGCCCTATTAAAACCTCTCCTATAAGATAGGCCTGCATAAGTTTTTCGGTATCGGAAGTTTCGGGAAGAAGCCAGTTAAGCATGACTGCATCCTTGAGAGCAGCTTCTTCTTCGGCGGTATTAGGGCCGCCGGACGGGGCCGGTACCGAAAAAAAGCGGGGTTCAGCATAAGGCTCAATCGGCGGAACAAAGGGAGGCTTTTCGGCAGCTTCAAATTTACAAAGGAATTTTTCTTCTAAAAATTTCATCTGCTTTTCGGTCGGAATATTTCCCATCAAAAAAATTCGGCAGTTTACGGGATGATAGTATTTTTTGTGAAAGGCCTTGTATTCTTCATAGGTTAAATCTGGAATCTCCAAGGGAGAGCCGCCCGAATCTTCGGCATAGATGCTGCCCTGACAAATGGAAGAAGCAGCCCAGTCATACATCACTCCGTCAAAGTCGGAATAATTTGCCCTCATCTCGTTTAAGACAACTCCCTGTACGCTCATCTTTCCGTTTTCGTCAAGCTCGAAGCGGTGGCCTTCCTGTTTAAAGGCCCATTCGTCAAGATTGGGAAAAAAGACGGCATCCCCATAAACCGACATAAGGTTAAAATAATCGGCTTCAACCACGGAGCTTGCAGGATAGACCGTCTTATCGGGATAGGTCATAGCGTTTAAAAAGGTATTTACGCTCTGCTTTGCCAAAACCATAAAGGGGTCTTTAAGCGGATAGTTTTTAGAACCGCATAAAACCGTGTGCTCAATAATGTGGGCAACTCCCGTCGAATTGGGAGAGCTCGTCATAAAGTTATATGAAAAAAGATTTTCATCGTCATCGTTTAAAACATGATAAAGTTCTAAGCCCGTTTTTTTATGCCTTGCATAAACGCCTACAGCATTAAATTCGGGTAAGGGATTTTTGCTTATAATTTCAAAGCCGTGAATAAGATTGCTCATAAGGTCTTCCTAAAATCAGATTAAGGTAAACCTTCCAAAAAGTTTTAATTCTTAGAAGGCAGTCTTATTTTAAGGAAAAGAGGGGGAAGTGTCAATTATTATAGCACTGCGATACAATAAGCTTAGTTAACCACAAAAATATTTCTGTTCAAATTTACTAAATTTCTTTTTTTATCATCAGCATATGTACCAGGCAACTTAATACATATAAGATTAGTCGTGATAGTATATATGTAGGATACTGAGTTTTGTATACCTGTATACCGCCATCTTGTAAGTTCTTACAATTTTCAAAAACCCATAAAAAGTGACCAATGTTATAATCACATAAAAGCTTAACTCTATCCAGTTTTTCACAGCCTTTAAAGCAATGACTTATACTGCTAATTATTTCAGTTGTCTCAGATACTTAAACATCCATTCAATTAATAGGATCTTTCATAGAATCATCGGCAAAGCCAGTAGGAGGCGGAAGGACAGAAGATGAATCCCGGCTGTAGGTAGATTTTTGCCGTTTCTCCGATTTTAATCCTTTTTCATCTTTAAGCCAAATTTCAAAACTATTTTTAGCTATGCTGCTTGCCCCAACCTGAATATCGGTTTTTAAAAAAATTACATCATTACCTGTAGGCAATGAATCGGGAGAACCGGCTGTAGACGGCATATCGGCCGGACGTAAAAAGGTAACATTATCTTTTTCAACCAAAGAATAAACTCCTGTCATCGATTCAGGATACGGAGTTACAGCACCTTCATTTGAAATTGAGAATTTACGTTCATATTCTTTTCCTCCAACCTTAAAACAGACGGCATTTACATCTTTATTCTCATCTACGGATTTGGTAAGATTAAAGCAAAACACATAATAAGCAGCGGCACCCTTTGTTTTTCCTATTTTTATATCGTAAGACTCAACAATAGCCGGCGGAGTATTACACCTCAGTTTAAATGTATGGCTTCCGAATTTTATTCCATAACAATTGTAAAGATTTATAGTAGGACTTAAATTTTGAAAACCGAATTTGGAAACCCTTAAAAAATTTTCTTTGTAGATTAGATGAAGCTCATTCAAACTTACTTGTTTGATTTCATAGTCTTTAAGATATTGAGGAGCTCCTTCATCCTGTCCTTTTACACCATCTTCAAATTTAATTATGTCTGAGGGAGCATCTTGATCGGAGGGAAGCTTTAATTGATATTGTTGAGGATTTATAAGTTTCAACTTTATAGTCTTGTCCCCGTTACTGGATATACATGGATAACCTTCAGCATCTACTCCTAATGAAGATATTTCTACATCGGCAATTCGTATGCTTGAACTCCAATATCCGAATGCATCGTCAATATCTAAAAAAAACTGTTTACATGAGGTTAAAATGAATAAAAAAAGTATAATTATAAAACCGCCAAAAGCTTTTCGCACAAAGAACTCCTTAAATAATCAGTCTCCAATCTTCGATTTTAAATTTTCAAGCTCTTTTTCTTTTTTTAAATTTTCTTCATCAAGACTTTTATTATTATTTTCAATTTCTAAACGCTTAGATCGAATTTTTTTTAACTCTTCATCAATATATTCTTCCAAAGAAAGAGTTGTCCCATCCAAAGCCGCAGCAAATCTTATTTCTTTTTTTAGAGGGCTTAAAATAAGTTTTATAAAATTTTCGGAAAGTTTTAAAACGGCATCGTTCATAAAATTAGTTTCAAAACCTTGGCTAAGTCTGGTTTGATACTCCTGTTCACATAAATCAGCATATTGGTTTGCTTTTTTTTACCTCGGCTTGACCGTTTAGGATACTATAGGTTTTAATATTATTTTTTATATCGACCCGCCTTATTTCGGCAACCTCTTTTATGTGCTTATTTTTACTTGCTCCCAAAAATTTAGGCTGAATATCCCTTATCCAAAGAATATTCGGAAAATCTTTTGATACTGTAATTTTAATTTTTTTTAAGTCGACACCGAATTTTGCATCGATATCATGGGTTAATACTACAAGCCCCTCATCATAGTATTGATCGGCTTTTAATCCCATTCCGGTTGTAATACCGCTTAAATTTTTTCGATACAAATTTGTCTGTTTTAAATTTGCTTCCAATAGTCCCAATTCCAATATCTCTTTAAAGCTCTGCATGTTTAATTGTGTATTTTGCAAAACTCTCAAACTTTCCTCAAGGCTGTCAATTTCGATGGATTGTTTTTGCATGCTTATCTTATTGTCAAGAATTTCTTTTTCTTTCTCTCTTAGCTCTTGATTTGCAGCAAGAAGTTTTATTTGAGCCTTGCGTGCTTCTATTTCTGCAAGCTGGCTGTTAGTTACCTCATTCACGATTTTTTTACTTACAAAGGAATTAAAAGCCGTCATTAAAGGAATCATTAAAATACAGGATATGACGGCGGACAATACTATTGCAAGCACCGAGTTTATTTTTCTGACCTTTGTACTTGCAATAAAAAGCACAAGAACAATGCCGATGATACATGCAGCCATAACAAAAAGCGACATAGTCATGCTGACCTTATCCTGCACCTTATAAAAAAACATCGATACATTCATCAAAAAATTTTCCATAAGTTTTGCCTACTCGTTTTTTCTAAACAGTCTGTAAAAAACCAATAAAATATTATACCAAAGATAGCCGAAAATGGTAAAAATTCTAAAAGGATTTTTAAGCACAGGAACTATAAAATCCCATCCGGAATCGAAAAGTTTTTCAGAGGGGCGTTTTTTAAATTTGGAAAAAATATCTATCAGGTTTGCATATCTTATAAAAAGCCCCGAACTAAAATGCTCCTTATTCCGGTAAATCCATTTTCTGCCTCCGGGAACTCCCTTACCTATAATCACTACGGATGGGGCAGCTTTCGAAATAGCAGAAATAATATGGGGTTCCATCGATTTATGATAATACCCTGCAAAGCGTCCTACCAGGCGCAGCCCCGGAAATGTGCTTCGTACATTTTTTTCGGCAATTACAAGGCTTTCCTGTCGGCCTCCAAAAAGATAAAGGCTTTTATAATGGGAGTCTATTACATTCAAAAAATCGATAACAACAGAAAACTGCTGCCGTCTTACAGGCACATCTTTTTTTAAAAAGCGGGCTCCGCGTATCAGGCTTTTTGAAACAGGCAGACAAAGAGCCGCTTCTTCAACCATATTTCTAAACTCTCCGTTGCGGCGGGCTCGAAGTATATCCCAAATGGTCATAAATATAATCTGTTGAGGCCCTTTTTTATTTAAAAGAGATATCACGGTTTCTTCGATATCTTCTTCATGCAAAACATCAAGCGGAACATTTAAAAAATTAATTCTTTTTACAGCCACCTTTTTCCTCCATTATAACCTGAGCCGCCGCAATCGAGTAAATTGCAGCCGTTTCGGCACGGAGTACATTCGTATTAAAATGTACTTCTTCAAATTTATGTTCTTTTAAAAATTCAATCTCTTTAGGACTGATACCGCCCTCACATCCTATAGCAAGAACTATCGCCTCGGTCTTCGCCGATAAGCGGTCAAAAAGACTCAAGAAATCAGTCTTTTTTTCACTCAGCATTATAAAGGCGGTCTCTTTATTTGCCGTATGATCCAAAACTGCATCTAAAGCAGACTTCAGCTCTTGGGCGGGTAATATTTTTGTATTCACAAGAGAACCTGACTGCTGCCTCGCCTCCCTTATTATACGCTCCCGTCTTTCGGTTTGATTAATATTTTCTTTTTTTTATAAGAGAAAATTCTCCCAATACCGGCACAATTAAAGAACATCCAGCCTCCGAAGCCTGCCTAACGGCAATATCCATGTGATTGCCCTTTATAAGCCATTGCATTAAAATAATTTCAGCACCATTTTTAAGAGCGGTATCCGTATCTTCTTCATTTAAAAGCTTAAGCTCTATATATTTTTTTTCGGTATTAATCTTTAAAATTTCAGCAGATGCAGGTTTAACTCCATTTAAAGAAACCTTTAAGATCTGCCCTTCTTTAACTCTCCTAACGGAAACAAGATAGTTATAATTTTTTTTATCCAGCCGGATAAATTCCTTATCGTTTTCTGCAGAAACAATCAGCTGCTTCATCAGTTTTTATCTTCAGTTATAGCTTTATTTTCAGCCTTTGCCTTTTCTTCTTCCTGCATCTCAAAAAGAGTCTTTGTAGTTTTACAAAGAGCATTTACATCCTTCGTGGTTAATAGATTTACAGCGGCCTTAAGCTGCTCATCATCTTCATCTATAACGGGACTTTCATGGGAGCGGTAGTATTCTACCTTTACAAGACGCAAAATAAGCTCATGCCTTACATTGTATTCTTCACCCAGCTTTTTGGCAAAGTCAATCATTTCGGTCTTTTTTAGAGAAGTCTTGCTCCTCGTAAAGTCTGCAATTTTTGAAGTCTTTAAAAGCTCAAGCACGCTCTTTTCTTCTTCAGGCGTAAAATTAGGCCTAATTACTTCCAAGTCGGGAAGGATGCCGAGCTTATCTATGTTTGCCCCGCTCGGAGAATAATAGCGGGCTATTGTTAACTTCACGAGCTCTTTTTCGCTAAGCTGAACAACGCTTTGTACCAAGCCCTTGCCGTAAGAGCGTGTTCCTACAAGGTAGGCCCTCTTATGATCTTTTAAGGCTCCTGAAACAATTTCGGAGGCACTGGCAGAACCTTCATTTATAAGAACAACTATGGGCATATTTTTAGGCACTTTTTGTACAAACCTGCGTACCTTATAGGCTTCGCTGGTGCCTCGGGCCCTACCCTTTGTCGAAACAACAAGGCCCGAATCCAAAAATATACTTGCAACATCTATGGAGCTTGAAATCAAACCTCCCGGATTATTTTTTAGATCCAAGATGAGCTTTGTGCATCCTTCCGCCTGTAGGTTTTCTATTGCCTCGGTTATTCTTTTTGCCGAGTTTGGATTAAATTCTATTAAGCGGATATAAGCAATATCCTTTCCGATTTTTGTATATTTTATTGTAGGAACTTCGATTAATGCCCTAGTTATGGTAAGGTCAAATGTTAAGTTTTTACCCCTGAGAATTTTTATAGTAACCTGAGTACCTTCTTTTCCGCGAAGCATGTTTAAAACATCCTCTTGGGTAATATCTTCGGTCTTAACACCGTCTATCTCGATAATATAATCTCCGGGCTGCAAGCCTGCCCTCCAGCCGGGGGTACCTTCAATCGGGCTTGCAATTTCTACATAGGCAGGTCTTTCGGGTGTGGATATATTCGATTTTGTAATATGAACACCTATACCGCAAAAAACACCTGTTGTAGTATCTTCCAAATCATGTCCTACGGTAGTATCTTTAAAAATATATGAAGTATAGGGATCTTCAAGAGAATTAAGCATTCCCTCCATAGCACCTTTATACAGAACAGCCGGATCTATCTCATCAACATAATTTTCCTGAAGCAGTTTATAAACGGATTCAAGATATTTTAAATTAGTATCAGCTGCTTCCGGATCTGAAGCGGAATTGGATGTAGCCGGAGCCTTTTGCGGCATAAAAAAAACAGCCGCCAACAGAAGAGTTAAAAAGATAATAGTATTTATCCAAGTTATTCTTTTATTCATCTTTCTATTTTGAACTATATTGTGAATTTGTCAATAGGGTAAAGAATTTTAATATTCTATATTTGAAAGCAAGTCTATAAGCTCATTCCAATCGGTAATTTCGGTAAATTCAAAATCGGGAGAAACATGGCTTTCGTTGTCGTAAGGACAGGCCAAATTGCTTGTAAACAAAACAGGCTTTATGCCTAGGGCGGCTGAACCTATGACATCAGCCCTAGGATTATCCCCGCAATACCAAACCTCATCGGCTGAAAGATTTGCTTTTTTTAAGGCTGCTTCAAAAAGAAGGGAATCGGGCTTTCTAAAGCCGTACTCGCTTGAAGCAATTATAAATTCGAACTTGTTTTGAGGAAGATATTTATTGATTCTGGCAGTGAGAGCCTTCCCCGAAAAGGCAATATTACTTATTACGCCGGTTCTTATATTTTTGCTTTCCAAAAAGAGCAAGAGTTTTTCGATATTGGGCATAGCCCAACACGGCGCCAGAGCCTCCCAAAAAAGAAGCTCCAGCTCCGTGTAAGAAAGTTCAAATTCTATATTAAGACTTTGAAAAAGACAATTATAAAAACTATGGGTGTGTATTTCCAAATCATTTTGCAAAGCCCTCGATTTTACCTTTTCAAAAATAGCCATACCCTTTTCGTAAAAAGAAGCAAAGCTTATTTTATCGGGATTTTTATGGATTTGAGCATAGAGTGCCCTATAAGCCCTGTGCAAATCAAGCTCTTTTTCATAAATAAGAGTATTCCCGTAATCGAAGATAATCATCTTAGGGCTTTTCATAATCTACCTTTCGAGTTTTCGGTAAACGCCCCTGTGAGGAGTATCGGCATCCTTACCGTATTTTTCGCGTCTCCATTCGGCGTATTCCGTCCAATTGCCGTCAAACCATACGACTTCGCCGTCAGCTTCAAAGGCGAGAATATGGGAGCAAACCCTGTCCAAGAACCAGCGGTCGTGGCTTATAACAAGGACCGAGCCTGCAAAACTTTCTAAGGCTTCTTCCAAGGCTCTAAGGGTAGTAACATCCAAGTCGTTTGTAGGCTCGTCGAGCATTAAAACGTTTCCGCCCTCTTTTAGCATCATAGCCAAATTAAGCCTGTTCCTTTCTCCGCCCGAAAGCACGCCTACCTTGCGTGACTGATCCTGCCCTGAAAAGTTAAACCAAGAGCAATAGGCCCTTGAGTTTACCTCTCGTACGCCTGAAGAACCGTCGGCGGCTCCGAGCTTTATGATATCGAGCCCGTCCGAAAGCTGTTCCCAAACCGTCTTGTTAGGATCAAGTTTTTCCCTTGTCTGGTCTACATAGCAAAGTTTAACCGACTCCCCTATTTTGATTTCACCCTCATCGGGTTTTACGATCTGCTTTTTTTGATCGGCCCCTTCCGGAGTCTCAAAACCGGCAGCCCCGACTATCATCTTAAAGAGAGTTGTTTTACCTGCACCGTTCGGGCCTATGATGCCGACTATAGCTCCTGCAGGAACCGAAAAATTAAGTTTGTCAAAGAGGATTCTGTCGCCGTAATGCTTTGCAATGTTTTTAACGTCTATAACCAAGTTTCCAAGCCTCGGTCCCGGCGGAATGGTAATTTGAGAATCCTTTATTTTTTCTTTTGAGCCTTGGGCTAAAAGTTTTTCGTACTCGTTGATACGGGCCTTGCTCTTGGCATGTCTTCCCTTGGGGCTCATACCTATCCATTCAAGCTCCCGTTTTAAAGCCTTTTGGCGTTCGGTTTCTCCCTTTTCTTCAAGGGCAAGTCTTTTTTGCTTTTGGTCGAGCCAGCTTGAATAATTGCCCTTCCACGGGATACCTTCACCGCGGTCAAGCTCCAAGATCCAGCCTGCAACATTATCCAAAAAATAGCGGTCGTGGGTTACACAGATAATTGTTCCTGCATATTGATGAAGATGCCTTTCAAGCCAGGCTACCGTTTCGGCATCCAGATGGTTGGTCGGTTCGTCCAATAAAAGAATGTCGGGTTTTTGAAGAAGAAGCCTGCAAAGGGCAACGCGTCTTTTTTCTCCCCCCGAAAGCACATCGACTACCTGATCGGCGGGTGGGCAGCGCAGGGCTTCCATTGCCAAGTCAAGACGGCTGTCCAAATTCCAGGCATCGGTCGCATCAAGCTTTTCCTGCACCTTGGCCTGCTTTTCCATGAGCTTATCCATATCTGCATCGGGGTCGCCGAAAGCCTCGTTTATCTTGTCGAATTCCGCAAGGAGGTCTACAAGTTCCTGAACCCCCTCGGAAACGACCTCGCGAACCGTCTTACCGCTTTGAAGTTGGGGCTCCTGCTCAAGATAGCCTATTGTGTAGCCGGGGGCCGAAGAAACTTCGCCCGTATAATCCCCGTCAATCCCTGCCATAATGCGCAAGAGGCTTGACTTACCTGAGCCGTTAGAACCTATAACGCCTATTTTTGCACCGTAAAAATAAGAAAGGCTTATGTCCTTTAAAACCTGTTTTGTTCCATGGGTTCTTGAAACCCTGTCCATTGTGTAAATAATCTTTTTATCGTCTACTGTTTTTGCCATGGTCTTAAGTCTATCAAAGAACAGCTAAAAAAGCAAGGGGAAGAGAAAAGAGCGAAGGACGGCATTTGTCATTCGAGATTCCAGTTTTTCACCATTCGACATTTCCATCATTCGTATTTTCAAAAGTTCCTTTTTTAAATTTTACTATTTATTGCAGACTCTTCATACAATAATTATGAAAGAGGGATTTTTTTCTCTTCGTAAAAATTATTTCAAGAGGTAAAAATGGAAAGACTTTTTACAATAACACTTCGTAACGACTATGCTTTTAAAAGAATATTCGGAGTGGATGAAAACAAGGATGTTCTTCAGGACTTTCTGGAATGTATCTTAGACATTCCATCTGAAAATATTGCAGGATTGGAACTTTTGGATAAGGAGTTTCATAAGGAGCTTTTAAGTGAAAAGCTAGGTATCTTGGATATCAAACTAAGACTAAAGAACGGAACCTTTGTAGATATTGAAATTCAAAGCAGATGGCATTTTGATTTTCCTGAAAGAACCTTGTATTATTGGTCTAAGATGTACAATGCCGGTATAAAAGAAGGGCAAGACTATACAAAGCTTCCAAAATGTATTACAATAAACTTGATAGGTCAGGGCTTTAATAAGAATAGGCGTTTACACAATAAGTATGTTATTCTTGAACAAGACACAAAAGAGCCTTTAGTTTCAAAACTTGAGATTCATATATTAAACCTTGAAAAAGCAAGACTCTTAAAAGAAGGTAAATATAGTCATAATAAAAAGAAACGCTTATTAAACTGGTTGAAATTTATCGAAACAAATGACAGGGAGGTACGTACCATGTTATCACAAGAATCACCGATGATGAAAAAAGCGAATGCAACGATAGAATTAATGGAAATGAGTCCTAGAGATAAATGGCTGTATGAATCCCGCATGAAATATGAACATGACAGGGCTTCTTGTATAAGTGAGGGTTATCGAGAAGGGTTTGAACAAGGTATTGATAAAGGTGTCCACCAAAAAGCTCTTGAAACCGCAAAGCTTATGAAACAAGCCAAGTGCGAACTTGACTTTATAATGCATATGACAGGGCTTTCAAAAACAGAAGTAGAAAATTTATAAACTCAACATGAAGATATTCATAATTACGAATTAAATTAAAGCCATTTTTTTATCTTCCGAAAATAAAATAGAACCGTAGTTAATCTATTTTTAAGAGGGGAAAAAAGATGCTTCATAAGATTGTTTTTCAGGATAATTTGTTTCAGATAACCAGAATGTTGGATGTAATAAAAGACGGACTTAATTTAGAACTTTCAGAAAGTATTTTTGCAGATAAGATGATAAGGGATATTTTATTTTTTGATGCTGCTCTCCAAAAACTTTTTAATCAGATAGAGCCTCAATCACATCTTCCGGATTATATCGATACAATGAACAGTCTATACTTTTGTATCAAAAAATATATGGCGGTATTGAAAATAATCCTTACCGAAAAACTAGGCAGAGAATCTTTTTTTAATCAGGAAAAAGCACGCTTTGAAGGTATTTATAAAAAGCATCAGGATTTTCTAGGTAAAATAAATATAGATATTTCCGACACTAATTTTCAAAATGAAGCTTACAATATAGTCTCTCAAAATGAACTTTCAGAGTTATTGAACTTAGGATAGGTCTATGTTATAATTATTCCTATGAGAATAACCGGAGGCAGTTTAAAAAACAGGCAGGTCGAATGCCCTAAGGGAATAATCCGTCCTGCGATGGACAGGATGAGGGAGTCTATTTTTTCAATACTTGGAGATCTTTCAGGTCTTTCTTTTTTAGATCTTTTTACCGGATCGGGAGTCTGCGGCTTGGAAGCCTACTCGCGCGGAGCCTACCCTGTTTACCTTGTCGAAAAGGATGCGGATAAATTTCCCGTTCTATTAAAAAATGTTTCCATGGCCGCTAAAAAACTGGAATGCAAGAGGATGCCTGCAGAGACCTTTATAAAACGTGCAAAGGAATCCTTTGACATTATCTACCTCGATCCGCCCTTCCCCTATAAATTTCACATAGAACTTTTAGAAAAAATAGAAGAATCAAAAATATTAAAAGAAGGCGGCCTAGTGATGATGCACAGGCCGTCAGAAAAGGCAATGCCTGAAACAATAGGCTCTTTAACAAAGAGAGATGAAAGGATATACGGAAGATCCATCGTGGACTTTTATCGCAAAGAAGTTTTAGATTTATAATCCTTACAAAAAGTTTTTATGGAGGAAGATATGTTTAAGTTAAAGGAAAAATTTTTACTTGGAGTTGCAACGGCTTCTACACAGATTGAGGGAGGAAGGGTAAATTCCAACTGGAACGATTTTTGCGACCGCAAGATGACCAATGACGGCTCAGATGTAGCCCGTGCAAATATGCACTACGAAAAGGTTGAAGAGGATACCAAGCTTTTAAAAAAGATGGGTATTCAAACTTACCGAATGTCCCTTGAATGGGCCCGTATTGAACCTGAAAAGGGTAAATTCGATATGGAAGCTCTTGATCACTATAAGGCGGAATTAAGTCTTTTACAAAAAGCCGGTATCAAGCCTCTAATAAGCCTATACCACTTCAGCCATCCAATGTGGTTTGAAAATTCGGGAGGCTTTACAAAAAAAGAAAATGTTGAAGTTTTCTTAAACTATGTAGAAATTTGCATAAGAGAGCTCAGCAGTCTTTGCAGCGACTATGTTACAATAAATGAACCTAATGTCTATGCCGTGCAATCCTTCTTTTTAGGCCTTTGGCCGCCTGAAAAAAAATCAATTGCCAAAACCCTAAAGGTAATGAACGTCCTAATAGCCGCCCACTGCAAGGCCTATGATTTAATCCATACAATACGCAAAGAAAAAGGATTCACGGACACAAGGGTAAGCTTTGCACATCATATGCAGGCCTTCCATCCCAAGGATAAAAATAAAAAAGCCGACCACAAGGCAGCAAAAAGAATAAGCAAACTCTTCCAAGACGGAATCATGGAAGCCTGTTTTAAGGGAGAGTTTTCATTCCCATTTAAAAATCTTTTAAACATAAAAAAGAAAAACTATGTTGACTTTATAGCCGTCAACTATTATTCAAGGCAGGCTGTAAGAGGCTTTTCTTACAAGGCCTTTGAAAACACTCCTAAAAACGATCTGGGCTGGGATATTTATCCCTTAGGTCTAATAGAGTGTGCTCAAAAATGTTATAACTGCCTCCCCCTTCCGATAGTCATAAGCGAAAACGGAACCTGCGACAACAACGACCAGTTTAGATGCCGCTATATTTACGAGCACCTAAAACTCATAAGCGAGTCTCCCCTTCCCTTTGAAGCCTATTATCATTGGTGCTTTATCGACAACTTCGAATGGAAGGAAGGAGAATCGGCCCGTTTCGGCCTTGTCCACTGTAATTATGAAACCCAAGAAAGAACAATCAAAAAAAGCGGAAACTTCTACAGCGAAATGATCAAAAAGAGAGCTGTCGATAAATCCATGATGGAAAAATATGTCGAGCCTTGTAAGTATAATGTCAAGTAATAAGCAGTTTCCTCCTCAAAAATGAAAGCTTCGTTTCGGAGATTATAATTGCAATAAAGATGCAGGAACAGCCCAGAGCTAAGGCCGGCGTGAATTTTTCGCCGGTTAGCATTATCGAAAGGAAGATGCTGAACACCGATTCAAGAGAAAAAATAAGGGCCGCAGTCGTCGGAGGCGTATTCTTTTGTCCCACAGCTTGAAGCAAGACGCAGAGGGCCGTACAAAGAACAGTCAGATAAACCAGAGTGAAGACGGATTGATAGTTCCAAATTGTGCCGGAATTATCTTCAAACAAAAGAGAAAAAATAAGAGCGTAGGTTCCTGCAAAGGCAAATTGAGCTATAGTAATAAGAGGGGCATCTAGTTCTTCCATATATTTAGGTAGAAGAACTATGTACACCGCAAAGATAAAGCTGCTTATAAGAGAAAGTACATCTCCCCAGTTTACACCTTTTGAGCTTTCTAAAATCAAATCGGGCATAGAAATTGCAAGGATGCCTGCAAAGCAAAGAAAGGCTGCAAAAATATTGAATTTATCAGGCATCTTTTTTAAAACTACGGCATTTACAAAGGGAACAAGAACACAATATGTAGCCACCAAAAAAGAGCTCCTGCCCGGAAGACCTCCCGCTGTGGTAATAGCAATAGCCTGCAAGGAATAACCTGCAAACATGATAAGCCCCATAAACATTCCGGCTCGTAAATAACGCTTGTCCAGTTTTTTTAAGCGTTTAAAAAACACGGCACAAAGAATCAGACAGGCAGGCAAAAAGCGGCAAGCCAATAAAAAGTTGGGCTTAAAAAAATCGTTTGTACTGCTGACTGCAACAAATGTACTTCCCCATAAAAGGGTTGCTGAAAGAAGAGCTAACCGCGAAAGAATTTTAGTACGGCTGCCCGATTTTACTTCAAAAGACATAAGATTTCCTAAAAATAAATTACGTTAAAATTAATATTCAAATGAAAAAGCAAGGTCCAAACCTATTTTGTGTTTTTCCCACGGTTTATTTCCAAGCTCGTTTAAAAAGGCAGAAAAGTCTATCTGAAAATAGGTAAAATCAAGTCCTACCCCTAAATGAGGGTAAAGCTCATGCATACCAAGCCTAAAACTTAAAACCTTGTGAAAAACTATTTCGGTTCCAAAAGCAATATTTAAAAGAGGACTCTTATTTTTGTTAAAAATAGGCTCCAAAATATTTTCATAATCAAGATAAAAAGACAACGAAGAAATTGTAGTCCACATATCTTCAAAAATGGGCATTGAACCTATACCAACACTCAAGTTAGGTAAAAGCGTTTTATACTGTGTTTTACCTGCTGTGACTGCTTTTTTATAATCTTCAAAACTATTATACGGAATTAAAAAAACGGGAGTATAAGCATCCTTACATGTAAGCCCTAAAAAAAAGTAGTTATCATACTTATATAAAAAGCCTGCATCCAAACCGACACCGCCGGCCAAAACTATGTTTAGATCTTTAAATTGAGAGTTAACAGCCAAAGCCATATCTGCCTTACTCTTATTCAGAGCATAAGAAAAAGTTTGAAAAAAGCCTTTCATTTGAAAGCCCAAAGCTACCTTATTAACATCATCGTCATAAACACAGATACCGTAGCCTCCGGTTAGCAAAAGCTCTTCGCCTATTAACAGCTTTTTTGTTACCGTACTTTCTACATCGGCATGAGCTATGGATCTGTTAAAAATCCCTACTGCAAAATTTTTATCGGCTAAGCTGAGAGCTAACGGGCCTGTAGCGGCAAAATCAATATACTTGCTATTACTTGTATAAAGGTAGTCTGTAAAAGCTTTTATTTTTTCGGGTGCAAATATGGAACTAAAACCGCCAAAACTGTCTTCATTTGCATGCAGAGCAATCTTACCGGCCGACCAGCGTTTGGTCAAAAAAGGAAAGAGAGCCGGATTTGTAAACAATGTTTCGGTTCCGGCCTGATATGTTGTAAAAGGAATTCCCAATCCGCTTATCCGCGGAGAAACATATGAGGGTTCTACAGGTTCCGGCATAGTAATCTGTGCAAAACCAAAAAAAACAACTGCAGTACACAAGAACAAAAAAACAATTACTTTCTTCATTTTTACCTCCGCTCAAGTTCCATACATTCGGCGTAAATTAATTCTATCATAAAAAACACTAATCCGCAAGATATGCAAATCCGCCTTTGATGACAACAAAAATTCCTTCTCCTCCCTTATAGTTTTCGGTTTTATTGTTTACTTTTAAAGGAAGAGTCAAATAGTTTTCGGTTACAATCCTCAAATCTTCATTTTTTTGAGGCCTTTCGGTAACACCAAAAAAAACTTTTCCGTTACATGAAGCCAGATAGTTTTGGTAGTTTTTTTCGCTCAACTCCGAAAGAAGAGCAGCCCTTCTTCCGGCTTCCCTTTCAGGAACCTTAGGCTTCATCGAAAATGCCTTTGTCCCGGGGCGGGCTGAAAAGGGGAAAACATGAATGCCGGGAATTTTTAAGTCTTCACACATCTTAAATGTTTGCAAAAAATCATCTTCCGTCTCGGAAGGAAAACCCGTAATAATATCGCAGCCTATAAAAGGATTATCCTTTACCTTGCGTAAATTATCTACAGCTCTTCTTATATCGGCTTCCCTATAAGGTCTATTCATCGCCCTTAAAATTTTATCGCTTCCGGACTGAACCGAAAGATGAAAATGAGGGCAAATCCTTTTGTCCTCTACAATTTTTAAGATGTCTTCATCTACACATTCGGGATACATACTCGAAATTCGGAGTCTTATTTTTTTTGTGTTTTCCAAAAGCATGGCCAAGAGGTTTGCAAAGCCTCCATAAGTTTCGTCCCTATATTGGGAAAGATTTACACCCGACAACACAACCTCTGAAGATCCGTTTTTTTCTATTTGAATTATCCTGCGGACGGCTTCCTCTGCAGGCAGAGAAACGGAATAGCCTCTGGCAAGTCTTATTCTGCAATAGGCACAAGCATTATTGCACCCGTCTTGAACCTTTAAACTGGCCCTCGAATAAAAAAAGAAAACCGGAGAGCTTAATTTGAACATTGCTTTTCTTTTTTCGGCTTCCTTTATCAAAAAAGATTTATCCGATTTATCTTCTTTTGAATATACCTGATTTCTAAAAAAAAGAATATTTTTTTTGAGGTTAACCGCATCGTTTTTTTCAAATGTATTTTTGAGGCAAGCCTCTTTTAAAAATTGAGGCAGCTCGTCAAGCTCATCCTTTTTTTTGCCGGAAAAGGCTACGATTCTTTCATTTATTTTTTCGATAGAATCGGCTTCAAGTTCAGCATAACAGCCTGTAACAAGGATGGCAGCCTCATTATGCTCCTTTAATAAAAGGCGGATAAGCCGCCTCGCTTTTTGTTCGGCTTTTCCGGTAACCGTACAGGTATTTACTATACAAAGTTTTACGGGTAAAATTGAAAGCTCCGTTTCTTTTGAAAACACATCAAAACCGCACTCGGCAAAGCGGACGGCAAGGGCATCCGATTCCACTTGATTTAAGCGGCAGCCGAGCGTTTCTATTCTAACAGAAAAAAAATTGCTCATATATTAAAAACGCTGTAAGACCCTTTCACGCCCTTTTTGAGCATCAACAAGGTTTTTGTTTAAGCTCAAGGCCTTGTTGTAGGCTTCAAGGGAATAGCGGTATTCTTTTATCTGTTCTCTGGCATAGCCTAAACGAACCCACCAAAGACTGTTAAAGGAGTCAAGGGTAACCGCTACAGAAAAAGAAATATCTGCATGCCTGTATTTTGCCATCCGTAAATATATTTCTCCCATAAAATAATATGAAGAAGAAATACGCACTCCGTTGGGAGCATAGGAAATATAATCTTGAAAAAGTTTAAGGGCTTCGGAATTTTTACCTAAATGATAACAAGCCTCTGCTTGAGATGCTATAAGCCTAGGATCGGTTTGTGCAATTTTACGTCCGGCTAAGGCAATATCATAAGTTTTTTGGTATCGGCCGTCAGCCAAGAGAGCCCATGTCATTACAACATAGCTGTCCAAATTATTAGGAGACTGTTTGATTTCTGCTTCGCATACGGCAACAGCCTCGGCATAACGGCCGTTTTTATACAAAACAAGAGCATCAGGCTTACTTTGGGCAAAAAGAGGAGCCCCACAAATCATAAAAAAAATGATAGAAAATTTAAAGATAAAATATAACTTTATTTTTTTATCTTCCAAGCTGATTATCCTTTGTCATCGTACAAATACCGTTAAATATACAGCCGCTTTCAAGCACAACTTCAGGAGCTGTAACATCACCTATAAGCCTTCCGCAAGAAAAGACATGAACCATAGTGTCGGCTAAAACATTTCCCTCGACAGATCCTTTAATCACAACCCTGTCAGCCCTGATATTTGCCTTTACGGTAGAATTTTCATCAATAGTTACATCGCTTGTAGAAACCAAAAATCCTTCCACATGCCCCTTAATCATAAAAGGCTTTTTGCACTCTATCTTACCGCTAAACTGAATATCCGGAGCAAGAACCGTATCGTAATCTTCTTCATCCAAATCCAGTAAATTAACTTTTTCTATTTCAGCCATTATTCATCCTTTCCTTCTGATTGGTCCTTCATTGATGGAGCTTTTTCTGTCTTTTGCATGATAATATAGCCGAAACCTAATAAAAGAGAAAAACCGAGAGCCGGAAGAAGCCATGGGAATCCTATGCCTTCAAAAGGAAGCGTTTTTAAAACATTAATTGTGGTATTAAAACTCATACCGACTTGATCCATAGCCGGAAAGGCTTCAAGCTTGACAAGAAGGTTATTGATAAGATCCTGTGCTGCAACCCAGCCTTGGAGAACACTTATCGAAAGAGTGCCTATTACAGCACCATGGAAGAAATACTTGTTCGGTATAAATTCCGAAAATAAATTTAAAACTATCAAAACAATTGCTACAGGATAGATAACCTCAAGAATCGGTCCTGCAATGGAGATAATATTATCGACACCGAAGTTTGAAAGGAAAAAACTTACGACACAGATAATAATAACCGTGGCACGATAGCTGATATCGTCTTTAAACCTCTTAGAAAAGTAATCACCGGCAGTTGCAGTAAGACCGATTGAGGTAGTCAAACAAGCCAAGCCTATTGCCAAACCTAAAACTACCCGTCCGGCCTTGCCCCACAAAATTTCGCTCGACTGAACTACAATTTCCGTTCGAGAAAGATTATCGGGTAAAACGGCACTTCCTGTTGCACCCACATATACAAGGCCGCCGTAGACAAGACCCAGGCCGATACAGGCAATAAGTCCCGTCCAAATAGTCATCTTTAAAAGGGATTTTTTATCGGTATAACCTTTTGCACTTATACTCGAAATAACTATGGTTGCCAATATCATAGAGCCTAGAGCATCCATAGTTTGATAACCTTCTTTAAAGCCTCTTAAAAAAATCTTATCTACCAAAGGTTCGGAAGGTTTTCCTATAGGAGTAACAAAACCTTTGATAACCAAAAGGCCTAAAACAGCTATCAAGGCAGGTGTCAAAAATTTTCCAACCCTGTCAATAACATCATTAGGAGTTAGAACAAAAAACAAGGTGATTGCAAAGAATATAAAGGAAGATAAAACCGAGCTTATGCCGAAGTTGGGTCTGATGGCAATTTCATAAGTAGTGGCGGCCGTTCTTGGAATAGCAAAAAGAGGACCTATTATAAGCATAACAAAGATTATAAAAAATGTTCCGAATAATTGATTTATGTTTTTGGTAAAATTGGAAAGATGACCGTCACACTTTCCCATAGATATTATACCCAAAACGGGCATTCCAACCCCGGTTACCAAAAAACCTAAAAGGGAAAAAATCCAGTCCTTTCCCGATAAGTGACCCAAGGTAGGGGGAAAGATTAGGTTTCCTGCTCCTAAAAACATAGCAAATAAAGCAAAACCTATAACAATAATATCGTTGGTCTTTTTGCTCATAAGTCAATTCCATCCTTATAAAATTATTTATTAAAGCAACGATGGATTATATCATTCTTTGGAGAAAAGAAAAAGGGGGTCCGCTGAAAATCAGACATCCATGTCTGATTTTCAGCTTAGAGTTTTAGACTTGCGTCTAAAACTCTCGAAGCGTGGAACCACCGCCATCCGTCCCCCTATTATAAGGCTTAATCTTCCTTGGTCTTCAATACGGCTAAGAAGGCGGACTGCGGAAGCTCGACATCGCCGATCATCTTCATGCGCTTTTTTCCTTCCTTTTGTTTTTCGAGGAGTTTCCGCTTTCGGGTAATGTCGCCTCCGTAGCACTTGGCAAGAACATCTTTTCGCAGGGCAGAAATTGTTTCCCTCGCTATTATCTGACTGCCGATAGCACCCTGAATCGGAATCTTAAACTGCTGACGCGGTATTTCGTCTTTAAGCTTTTCGCATACAAGGCGGGCCTTGTCGTAGGCGCTCGGCTTATAGGCAAGCTGGGCTAGAGCATCAACAGGCTTTCCGTTGATCAAAATATCTATCTTTGCCAGGTCGGTGGGACGGGTTCCTATAACCTCGTAGTCAAAGGAGGCATAGCCCCGGCTTATGCTTTTGAGCCTGTCATAAAAATCGAATAAGACCTCGGCCAAGGGCATCTCATAGGTCATCTCAACCCGTTTTTCATCCAAGTAGGTCATATTGGTCTGCACTCCCCGCTTTTCCATACAAAGAGACATAACATTTCCAAGATAATTTGTAGGCGTTATAAGGGTTGCCTTTATGTATGGTTCCTCAGCGGAGGCTATAAGCCCCTCATCGGGATAATCGGCCGGGTTGTCGCAAATAATTTCTTCTCCCGTACGCATCGTCAGTTTATACCGTACCGAGGGGGCCGTAAAGATAACAGCCTGATCAAATTCTCTTTCCAACCTCTCCTGTACGATTTCAAGATGGAGGAGCCCCAAAAAACCGCATCTAAAGCCGTGCCCGAGGGCAAGGGAGGAGTCCTTTTCCCAGGTTAGGCTTGCATCGTTCAGTTTTAATTTTTCGAAAGACTCGCGGAGCTCCTCGTAGTCATTTGTGTCAGTGGGATAGACTGAAGAAAAAACTACAGGCTTTACCTCTTTAAAGCCGGATAAGGGAGTTTTACAGGGAGCGGCTGCATCGGTGATGGTATCTCCGACTCCGACATCGGAAACGGTTTTAATACCGGCAATTATATAGCCTACCTCTCCGGCCTGCAAGGAATCCTGCTTTACAAGGTCGAGGACAAAGGTTCCGGTTTCTTCTACCTTGTACTCGCCGCCGGTATTCATAAAGCGTATTGTCATTCCGGGCCTTATCATTCCTTCAAAAACACGCACATGGACTACAACTCCTCTGTAGGAGTCATAGTGGCAGTCGAAGATAAGGGCCTGCAAGGGATTATCCTTTGAACCCTTGGGCGGCGGAAAAGTTGTTACTATAGATTCAAAGAGGGCATCGATATTTTCGCCAGTCTTTGCAGAAACGGCCACGGCAACATCTGAATCAAGCCCAAGATCGTGATCTATCTGATGCTTTGCAGCGTCCACATCGGCCGCAGGCAGATCTATCTTGTTTATGACGGGGAGAATTTCCAAGTCATGTTCAAGAGCAAGATACATATTTGAAAGGGTTTGGGACTCAACTCCCTGAGTGGCATCCACTATTAAGATAGCCCCCTCGCAAGAAGCAATGGCACGCGAAACCTCGTAGGAAAAATCTACGTGACCTGGAGTATCTACAAAGTTTAAAACATAGTTTTTACCGTCCTTAGCCGTATACGGAATGCGGACTGCGTGACTTTTTATGGTAATACCCCGCTCTCTTTCTATGTCCATATCGTCTGTCATCTGATTGCGGTGATAGCGCTCATCTATTATCTTAGTCTTTTCAATGAGCCTGTCGGACAGGGTCGACTTACCGTGATCTATGTGAGCTACAATACAAAAATTGCGTATATTTTCAGGATTTAACATAGGGTGTATTATAATGAAAAAAAAGAATTATGTCAATTTTCAAATTAACTTCAATTTTCTTAATCTATTTTTAAAACCCATCACTTGCACAAAAGCCGAAAATATGGCATTATACAAGAGAAATAAAGTTTTATTGGAGTATGCATGAATATTATTTTATTGACCTTGGCCGTATCGCTGGTGTTGTCTCTTTTGTTGGGCCTTTTATTGGGCTTTTTTAAGAAAATATTTTATGTCGAACCGGACAAGACGGCAGCAGCCGTAAGAGAGGTTCTTCCCGGAGCAAACTGCGGAGCCTGCGGTTATCCCGGCTGTGACGGATTTGCTGCAGCAGTTGCAGCAGGAGATGCACCCGTAAACGGATGCCCTGTAGGAGCTGCCCCTGTAGCTCAAGCTATCGGAAAGATAATGGGAGTCGATGCTTCGGCTTCTGCGAGAGTTGCGGTTTTAACCTGCCAAGGCTCTCACGATGTCTGCCGAAACAAATGCGACTACATAGGAGTCAAAACCTGTAAGGCTGCAAAAATTTCGATTAACGGAACAAAAGACTGCGACTGGGGATGTATAGGTCTCGGCGACTGCGAAAATGCCTGCCCCTTTGATGCAATTCACATAAAAGAGAATGGGCTTCCTGAAGTAGACTACGATAAGTGTACAGGCTGTGCTGTCTGTGTTGCCCAATGCCCGCAGCATGTTTTAACGACAGTTCCTATAGATCAAAAGGGAGCCATAGCCCTCTGTTCATGCAAAAACCCGCGTAAGCCTCAGATTATGAAAAACTGTAAGCGAGGCTGCATAAAGTGTATGAAGTGCGAAAAGAACTGTCCTACGGGAGCGATAAAGGTAATAGACGGAATACCCAAGGTCGATTATGCTCTTTGCGATTCATGCAATAAGTGCGTTGAGGGCTGCCCGACAAAAGTTCTAATGCTTACAGAAAACAAAGTCAAGTTTAATTCCTGCTCATCATGCGAGGGCTGCCAAAGCGCATAAAATGAAAAGCGGAATTGTAACGATAATAGGACGCCCTTCCGCCGGTAAGTCAACCTTTTTAAATACTGCTTCGGGCGAAAAAGTTTCGATTGTCTCATCAATTCCGCAAACTACCCGAAATGCAATAAGGGGTATCGTAAACACAACCAAAGGACAGATAGTTTTTATCGATACCCCCGGCTACCACAAATCCGAAAAAAAACTAAACCTAAAACTTCAAGAAATTGCAAAAACCCGTCTGGAAGAAGGGGATGCCGTCCTATACCTCATAGACCTTTCGAGGGAATTCGGAGAAGAAGAAAAAAACATCTGCTCTCTACTCAGCTCCTTACAGGGAAAAACAGTAATAGGACTCAACAAGGCCGACCTTGCCGCCTCAAAGGCAGACGGCGCACCAAAAGCCCCTGCTACCTCAAAAGTTGACCTTGCAAAAAAGGAAATCTCAAAGCTCCTTCCCGATATTCCCCAAGAAAGGATCGTTGAAATTTCCGCCCTAAAGGATAAGGGCATAAACGAGATTCTCTCATCCCTCATAGAACTCCTTCCCGAAGGAGAGCCGCTCTACCCCGAAGATATCTACACCGATCAAGATGTCGTCTTTAGGATTACCGAAATTATAAGGGAACAGGCCATAGCCCACACCAGAGAGGAAATTCCCCACGCCCTCTATGCAGGGGTAGAAGATGCAGAAATGCGTAAAAACGGCAAAGAACTTTGGGTACGGGCCTTCCTCTACGTCGAAAAAGAAAGCCAGAAGGCCATGCTCATAGGCAAGGGAGCCGCCGTCATTAAAAGCATAAGAATAAAATCCATGGCCGAAATGCGCAAAATATTTCCTTATAAGGTTCAACTGGATCTTCAAGTCCGCGTCAACAAAAATTGGCGCCAAAAAGATAATATTATACAGAAGATTTCGTATTAGAATTTCCTAATGCTTAAAGTGTCTCACTCCCGTTACCAGCATAGCCATTCCGTGTTTGTTACATTCTTCAATGCTTAAGTCGTCTCTGATTGAGCCTCCGGGTTGGATTACGGCTTTTATGCCTGCCTTAGCCGCTTCTTCGATTGTGTCGGGGAAGGGAAAGAAGGCATCGGAGGCAAGGACTGCATCCTTTACTTTTTCTCCTGCTCTTTCGATGGCTTGGCGGGCGGCATCCACTCTGTTGGGCTGGCCGCAGCCTATGCCGACAGAGCAAAAGCCTTTTTGAGGATTTGCAGGATCTATCGGGGCTGCAAGGAGAATGGCATTGGACTTAACCATGGTGCAGGCCTTCATGGCAAATTGTAAAAGAGACCTTTCCAACGGTGTCGCCTTTCTTAAAGCCGCATCCTTATATTCCGTGCTTTCAGGCTCGCCTAAATCTTTTTCCTGCTTTAAAAAGCCGCCCAAGACCGACTTATATTCATAAAGCTCTTTTTCTTGAGGGAAGGGAGCTTCGATGAGGCGTAAGTTTTTTTTGCCCGACAAAAGCTCTTTTGCTTCTTCGGTAAAAAGAGGGGCGATAATACATTCTACAAACAAGGAACCGAGTTCTTCAAACGCAGCCTTATCAAAAGGACGGTTTAAGGCGATTATACTTCCAAAGGCTGAAACAGGGTCGCAGTCGATGGCGGCTCTTAGAGCTAAAGAAACTTCGGAATGGGGAGAAAAAGCGGAGGAGTCCGATTGCTCCTCGTTTATTTCGGCAAGGCCGCAGGGCGTGAGGTGTTTTACCACAATGGCTGCAGGTTTTGTAAACATGGAAACAGCCCTCCATGCAGCATCGGCATCGAGGATATTGTTATAAGAAAGCTCCTTTCCCTGCAAGACCCTGCCTCCTAAGGGACCGGTCTTAGGCTCGTTTGTGTAAAGCCATGCCCTTTGATGGGGATTTTCCCCGTAACGCAAATCCTGCCCGGGATAAGCACATAGGGCAAAAGATGTCTTTTCTTCCATATCGCAGCTTAGAGTGCTTAGCCGGCTAAGCCAAGAAGTTATCGCCGCATCGTAGCGGGTACAAAGATCAAAGGCCTTTATTGCTAATCTTTTGCGTAAAGCAAGAGAAATCTCTCCCGTCTTTTCGATTTCGGAAGAAATTTCGTCATAGTCGGCCGGGTCGCAGATAATTGCAACGCGGGAATAGTTTTTTGCGGCTGCCCTTAAAAGAGCGACTCCTCCTATGTCTATGTTTTCTATACAATCGCTTTCAGTAGAATCCGGGGAGCTTATAGTTTTTTCAAATGGGTATAGGTTGGCTATCACAATGTCGATTTCGCTAAAGCCTAGGGCCTTAAGCTCTGCCCTATCCTCCTCGGTATCGCGGGCTAAAATGCCGCCGTGAATCATGGGATGTAGGGTCTTAACCCTTCCGCCTAAAATTTCAGGCGAAGAGGTATATTCGGAAACCTCTTTTACCTTAATGCCAGCCTCTTCCAAGGTCTTTGCAGTTCCCCCTGAGGCAATAAAATCATAACCTGCCGCTTTTAAGCGGGCTGCAAAATCCTTTAAACCCGTCTTATCCGAAACCGATGCCAATACCAATCCCATAACTTCCTCCATAAAAACCGATAAACAGTGAGGCAGAATTCCTGCCGAACTGTTTATCAAACCTCCATCATAAAGCCTTTAGCGTTTTTATTACAAGGGCGTGTTCCGCCTCATGCACTCTTTTTTCAAAATCTTCTAATCCCTCATTTTTAAAAATCGGAACTTCCTCGGCAAAAATAATAGGCCCGGAATCTACTCCCTCATCGGGAACAAAGTGGGTCATAATTCCGCAACGAGAAATTTCTCCTTTCATAAAAGCCTCGTACTGCCTCTCTATAGCCTCCGTTCCCGGAAAAGTCCCCGGCAGGGCAGGATGAAGATTTATAAGCCTATCCTTAAATGAAGCTATAAAGCTATCCGTTAAAATTCTCATCCAGCCCAAAAGCAAAACATAGTCCGGTTTAAATCCGCTAACCTTTTCGGCAAGAAGGGCATCATATTCATTCCGGGATGATCCTTTTTTAAAGGGAAGATAAAGGGTTTTAATTCCTTCCCTTTCGGCACGGGTTAGGGCAAAGGCATCTTTTTTGTTTGAAACGACAGCCTCAATCGTGTAATCAATGGAACTCATTTTTATTCCGTCAATTACGGCTTGAAGATTAGACCCATTCCCCGAAACCAATACCACAAGTTTTTTTTTCTTCATTCCTAACTACCAATTACCCATTAAATATAGCTTACCCGTTTCTTCCGCAGCAGTGCTTGTATTTTTTTCCGCTGCCGCAAGGACATGGATCGTTTCTTCCTACCTTGGGAACGGTACGCACAACCTGAGCATTTTCAGGTCGGCTTCGGGAAGAAAGGGCTGTCTGCCCTGCACCTGAAAAACTTCCCATCGAGTTATGCTGGGCATTTCCTTGAATGGAACGCATTTGCCGTGAAGCATGGGCTTCTTCTTCCGTGCTGATTTGAACACGGACAAGACGGGAGGCTATTTCGATTCTTATATCGTCAAGCATGGAATAAAAAATATCGAAGCCTTCAAGCTTGTACTCTGTCAAAGGATTTTTTTGGCCGTAGGAGCGAAGATAAACAGCCTCGCGTAAGGATTCCAAATTTTCAAGATGGTCGAGCCATTTTTTATCGATAGCCTGCAAATATTGATAGCGGATAAACATGTTTAAGTTTTCCTTACCTGCAAGAGCTTCTTTTTCTTTTAGTTCTTTTGTAAAATGCTCGACAAATTCGTTTATCTCTTCTTCATGATTCTTTTTATCGATGTTTGCAAAATCTTCTTCGGTCAGGGTATAGGCAAACTTTTCCCTAAAGATATCCTTTATACGGCGCGCACTTTCTTCCTTTTCGGTCTTTGAGCTTGAACTATACTCATCGAATTTTTCGCTTATAAATTCTTCTAATGTGGCATAAATACGCTCGATGAGGTTTTCGTCTGCAAGGATTGCGTTACGCTGTTCATAGATAAAGGAGCGCTGTTCGTTTAATACGTCGTCATATTCCAACAAGTGTTTTCGAATATCGAAGTTTCTGGTTTCGACCTTTGTCTGAGCCTTTTCGATACTCTTATTTATCCAAGGATGCTCTATTGGGTCTCCGGCCTGCATTCCGACCTTGGACATAACATTCTTTAAATTTTCGCCTCCGAAAAGCCTCATGAGGTCGTCATCGAGAGAAAGGAAGAATTTGGAGCGGCCCGGATCTCCCTGACGGCCTGAACGGCCTCGAAGCTGGTTATCGATTCGGCGGCTTTCATGACGCTCAGTACCTATTACATAAAGGCCTCCAAGAGATTTTACCTCGTTATAGTCATCCTGCCATTTTGCATATTCTTCTGCAAGAACTTTTTCGTAGTAATCGGGATTGGGATTTGTTCCCGTACGTTTTTTGGCGCGCATTTCGGGGCTTCCTCCCAGCTTAATGTCGGTACCTCGTCCTGCCATGTTGGTGGCTATGGTAACAGAGCCCTTTGCTCCGGCTTCTGCAATGATGAGGGCTTCCCTCTCGTGATTTTTGGCATTTAAAACCTCGTGCCTTACCCCCCTCTTAGTCAAGAGTTTTGAAATAAGCTCGGATTTTTCGATAGAAACCGTACCTACAAGGACGGGCTGCCCCCTCTTATAGGCCTCGCTTATTTCGGTACAAAGGGCCTCAAATTTGTCGTTCTCGTTTAGATAGATTACGTCGTGTTCGTCCTTTCGGGCAACGGGAAGGTTAGTCGGAATAACTACAACATCGAGGTTATAAATCTTTGTAAACTCTACGGCTTCCGTATCGGCAGTACCGGTCATGCCGGAAAGCTTATCGTACATTCTAAAAAAGTTTTGAAAGGTAATGGTCGCAAGGGTTCTATTCCTTTGAGCAATCTTAATATGCTCCTTAGCTTCGATAGCCTGATGGAGCCCGTCCGAATAACGGCGGCCCTCTAAAACACGGCCAGTAAACTCGTCTACTATCTGTACCTGTCCGTCCTGAACAACATAGTCTACATCTATGTGGAAAAGAATATGGGCCCTCACCGACTGGGTAAAATAGTGAATGTACTCAAAGTTTTCTTCATCAAAGAGGTTTCCGCTTTTGATAAGTCCCTGTCTTTGGAGGATGTCCTGAATATGGAGCATACCGGAATCGGTAAAGGAAACCCTCTTACTTTTTTCGTCTACCGTATAGTCCCCGATAACTTCTTCGCCTTCAAGCTCATTAGGATACTCTCCCGTTTCAGGATTTTTTTCGACCTCTTTTAATTGGCCGATAAGACGGTCAACCTCAAAAAACCGCTGAGTGTCGTCTTCGGCAGCTCCCGAAATAATCAAGGGAGTTCTAGCCTCGTCTATCAAGATAGAGTCGATTTCGTCTACGATTGCAAAGGAGAATTCCCTTTGGGTCTTATCCTTCAGCCTCATCTGCATATTGTCGCGTAGGTAGTCAAAACCGAACTCGTTATTGGTACCGTAGGTTATATCGCAGTTATATTCTATACGGCGGGCATCGTTTTCCATATTGGAAAGGATAACTCCGACACTTACTCCGAGGTAAGAATAAACAGGTCTCATCCAGTCGGCATCGCGCTCTGCAAGGTAATCGTTTACCGTTACAATGTGAACGCCTTTTCCGGTCAAGCTGTTTAGGTAGGCGGCGGCAACGCTCATAAGGGTCTTACCCTCACCCGTTTTCATTTCAACAATCTTTCCTGAATGGAGAACAAGGGAGCCTAAAATCTGAACATCGTAGGGACGCTCCCCCAAGATACGCCTAGCCGCTTCGCGTGCAAGGGCAAAGGCTTCAGGAATAAAGGAATCTAAGGATTCGCCTTTTTGATAGCGTTCCCTAAACTCATTCGTTTTTGCCTTAAACTCCTCCTCGGAGAGGGAGAGAGCCCAAGCCTCTTTTTCGTTTATCTTGTGTAAAATCGGAAGCATGGCCTTAATATCCCGCTCATGCTTCGAGCCGAAAAGAATTTTAATTATAGAATCTAACATATTATGTATAATGTATCAAAATTTAAGGAAAAAGAGAAGAGGGAAACAGCTTAAGTTCTTTTGCGATTAAAAATTTTTATAAAATTTCTTTTTTAGATCTTGACAAGTGTTTATATACAGTATATACTATATATACATTAGGTACCGCTATTTTTTTTAAAGGAGGTAAAGGAAATCTTAAAAATAATTATATCCAATTCATCTCAAGATCCTATATACGAGCAAGTATATTCGGCAATAAAAAAGGCAATCCTAAACGGAGAAATAGAAGAAGGAGTCCCCCTACCCTCTATAAGAACCTTGGCGAAGGATTTACAAATTTCGGTCATCACAACCAAGAGAGCTTACGATGAATTGGAAAGAGACGGCTTTATAGACTCAGTTCAAGGAAAGGGCTCCTTTGTAGCCTACCAAAATCCTGAAAGGCTTAAAGAAGCAGGAGTAAGTATGATAGAAGAAAAAATAGCCGAGGCCATCGATGAGGCCAAGAGGCTCAAGATAACGGAAAAAGAATTTTTACAGATAGTAAAGCTTCTTTTTGATGGAGATTAATTATGATTGATTATATTTTAAACATAAAAGACTTAAACAAGGATTATAAAAGTTTTAGTCTTAAAAACATAAACTTGCAAATCCCTAAAGGGACGGTGATGGGGTTTATAGGAGCGAATGGGGCAGGAAAAACCACAACGATTAAACTCATCATGCAGCTAATCAAAAAAGATTCGGGGCAAACGGAAAATCGAGCATCTTTTTTTCGACCCATATTACAAGCGACTTGGAACGCATTGCAGACTACATCACCTTTATCAAAAACGGAGAAATAGTTTTTTCGGAATACTCTCTGGTAAAAGGAGGTCTTGATGAGCTAAAAGACGGAATAGAAAATAAGTTTATCGGAATACGTAAAACCGGAGTAGGCTTTGAAGCCCTTACAAAAGAAAAACAAGGTCTTCCTTCAAGCCTAATAATCGAAAAGCCTTCTTTAGAAGACATCATGTTTTTTTATGAAAAGGCTTCAAATTAAGTTTTTATAGGAGATTCGATAAACAGTTAGGAGAAATTTTATGAGACAATTGATTTTAACACATATTAGAAAAACAAGAGAAAATAAGTTTTTTATGGTGATACTTATCACAATAATAATACTAACTCCCATTATGGTTATGGGAAATAGTAAATACGGTATTTTGGGATTCTTTTTTCCGTTTGTGGTATCTATGCATATTTTTTCTGCTGCTACAAAAATTGAAAGAATAGAAGGCTTTAGAATCGGCGAAGATATCCTATTAAATTCCTTACCTGTAAGCCGGAAAGAAATAGTTCTCAGCCGCTATCTTATTATTTTTTTATTCGGGATATCGGCAATGCTTCTTTCAGTTTTATCGCATATAACGGTTTCTGCCGTATTAAAAAGACCTATAGTTATATCGAAAGAAGTCTTTATCATTTTTATAGTTTGCCAATTTATATATAACATCTTATTTATTCCCTTGGAATACTTTGACAATAAAAAAGCAAATACTATAAAGGGCATTTTATATGGTCTAACTATTTATTTTGTCAGCAAAAAAAATTTAAGTGTACCTTTCGATTACATAATAAATCTTAAGGGGATTGCACCGGCCCTAGTCTTTGCAGGAATAATTATTTTCTCTATTTATTATTCGATTTTTTTGAGCATTAAAATATATGAGAAAAAGGAATTTTAACTTAGGCATCTAAAATGTATCTTTGTAAGACATTCTTTTATAATACTTTGCAGTTTTATTTTTAGAGTTGAAGCGGAAAGAGCTATTTGCACCGATTGCTTCAATAGCCATCTTTGCCGTACTCAAAACTTATCATTCGGCATTTAATCATCTGTCATTCCCATTCCTAATTCCTCCTTACCTTTGCTGCAAGTAACCTCGATTGTCAATCTTCCATTGTTGGTCGTCTTTCGGTGTTACGGTAAATTTGTTGTGTTCCGAGTTTAAAAGAGCGTCAGAGCCGGTAAGCACTTGCGTAGTCGGCTGATAGTTGCCGGCCGGTACAGTAATGCGTCCTGCAATACCGTCTGCGGGGGTTAAAGTACCGACAATGGTTATTGTTTTACCGTTTGAAAGGTAAATCTCGTTGTCTGTATTTATTTTTGCGCTGCCTTTCATCTTTAAGGGGGGGAAGGTGGACATAACATCTGCAACAAACACGCCGCCGCCTTCTGTTCCACTGTTGCCGCTTATCTCTCCTCCGTTCATGGTAAATGTTCCATGGTTATATACAAACACGCCGCCGCCTTTTGAAGTTGATGTATTATTTTTTATTTCACCGCTTTCCATTGTAAACCTAGTAGTGTTTTTCATATACATGCCGCCGCCTTCTTTAGCCGTGTTTTCGGTAATGGTGCAGTTTGCTATATTGATGATGCTGCCGTCGCTCATAATTGCACCGCCGTAATCCATAGCCGTGTTTTTGGTAATGGTGCAGTTTGCTATATTGATGATGCTGGAGGTGGTCATAATTGCACCGCCATTCTTATACGCCATGCCGCCTTTAAGCGTCAGGTTTTCAAGGGTGAGCGATTTATTAGGGTCACTGATTTTCACTATAAAGATACGGTGTTTAGATTTGCCGTTTGTATCTTTGTTTGCGTTAAGAATATCTGTAGTTTTGCCCGTTTTACCCTGTATTGTAAGTTTTTTCTTGATTAAGATTTCGCCGTTATTGCCGGCTAAATCTGTTGCCTTTATTTCGCCGCTTATAACGATAGTGTCGCCGTCATTGGCTGCTCCTACCGCTGTTTTTAGCTTTTTCCATGGATTTTCATCGGTGCCGGTTATAAGTATTCCAACCTTTTTAAGTTTTCCCTGATTATCTATTGTCCAGTTTATGGTATTTCCGTCTTTAGGTTCCGGCGTTACCTCGAATTTTTTGTAGTTTTGAGGATCGCCTAACATTATAGCTTCGTCCAGCACTTGTCTGCCTTCGTCGTAGAGTGACTCCGGTGTAATACAGGCTGCCGTGTCGGCGGAGGAAAATGCTTCGGTAAGGGTGATTTTTGCGCCTGATTTAAGATAGATGTCGTTTTTTGGAGACATTGTTGTAGAAACCGATGCCGATTTGTTCATGGTTAAACTTGCAGAAGCATCATTTTCAAGATAAATGCCCGATCCTTTACCTCCGCTTTCCGCTTGATTTTGTAGTATGCTTCCATTCATTATAAAAGCACCTTTCTTAATATAAACACCTGCTCCGTCTTTGCTTGAATTGTACTTTATTATTCCGCTCGTCATATTGAAAGTGCCGCCTGCCATATAAACGCCGCCGCCGGAACCGCCCACAGCTTTATTGCCGTCAGTTGACACCTGTCCGCCTATAACAGAGTTATTTTTCATATTGAAAGTGCCGCCGTTCATATATATGCCGCCGCCTTTGTCGGCTTTGCAGTCCGTAATAGTAACATTCCCTACCGTTACGGTACCGCCTCCGCAATAGATTGCACCTCCGCCGAATGTAGCCCCTTCATTTTTACCTTTTTTGAGTGTGAGTTTTTTAAGAGTTAAGTCCCCGTTATTCCATACATCGAAAATCAAACATTTTTCATCGGCATTCAAGATATCGGTACTTTCATTTTCGCCTTCTACGGTAACGGTTCTTTTTACCTCGATTTTAGTTGATCCGTTAGGAGCCTTTATTGTACCGCTTATGATAATAACCTGCACAGTGCCGCCTTCTACCGCTGCTTTTAGCTTTCCCCATGCATTGGGATCGGTGCCGTTTATGGTAACCTGACTTTGTTTAAACTTGACTTTTAGGGTTGCAGCGGCGGTTACGTTGTTAAGGACGTATGTTGTGTTTCCGGTTACCTGGGTGCCGTTTACAGTCCATTTTTCTACTTCCCAGCCGGAATTAGGTTGTGCAACAAAGGTTACGTTTTCGCCGTAGGGTACTTGAATAGGACTAGCCGATGTTGGCGAATTTCCGCTTATTTGGGCGGTAAGGGTTCCATTTCCGCCTTCTACGCTGAAGGTTACGGGGTACTGCTTGAGAACCTTGTAATACACCGTTTTAGACGGAGACGAAGTATACCCTGTTCCGTCCGTGTAATATTCTACCTTGTAGAGTCTTTCGTTTCCACCTTTTAAGCTTAGCGGCGCTATAACGGGATTTGCCTTATACCGTATCGTTGTGTCCTCTGCGATGTCCGTTACCGTGCAGTGAACGGTTGTTCCCGTACCGCTGTTCGCAATTTGTATCCGTGCTTCAGGCGTACCGGCAGTCCCTTTTATAATGACGGGGTCGGCAGCCGAAATTCCGCTTCCCGTACCTTGTTCTCCGATTGTTATGGAAATGGTTTCGGGCGGAGGTACGGGCAGGGCAGTACCCGTTTCAAGCGTTTCGGAGACCAGTCCCTGATTGTCCTTGAGGCTGATTGTGTAAGCTCGGTAAGGCTGTCCGACTGCTAAGCCGGTATTGTAGTATAAAACCCGGTTACCGGACGGAACGTAAGCCGCACCGCTTTCCGAAAGCTGTTTTACTGCCGAATACTCGATAAAGTGCGGATCGGCGGGTTTTACAAAGTTTCCGCCGCTTACCGTCAGAGGGTATGAAGTTCCGTTTATTTCGATTTGTGCAATGTCTTTGTGGAGAAGCCCGCCCGGAACCGCCAGGTCCATGTCGGGAATTTGCAGACACAAAACGTAGTTAGCCGGAGACGAAATTGTCTCGGCAAGAACGGCGGACGGCTTGGGAGGAGGTGTGTTTACTTTAAGGTTAAACTTAAACTTTTTCTTGAATTTTCTGCCGTCTTCGGAGATAAGGGTAATTTCCGCTCCTACAGCATCCTTACCCCATTCGTGCTGCTGTAAAAAGACCGATTTATACGTGATCTCAAGTTTATCGTTTGCCGTTTGCTTTAAGGTATAATCCGTGCCGTATACCGGCTGTGTTGAAAGACCGGGAAAGCTTATAACCTTTCCCGCATCTATGGAGGATGCCGGTGTAAAGAGCTTAAAGTTTTTGGGATTTTGCAGTTTGACATTAACCCTTACATCTTCCGCAGACGATACGCATGTAACACCGCCTATCGTTTTGACCGGCTTATCAATGTCAAAACCCGCAGGAATAACTTCGCTCAACCAGTACTCTAAAAATTCTTCAGGGTCATCTAAAAGTTGTTTACAGGCTGTAAATACGGCGGCTGTCAATAATACCGTTGAAATTGTTAAAATCAGAAAAATCTTTTTCAAATTATGTTTTTTCATAAAAACTCCTTTTAAGAGAAAACTTCCGATTATTTTTCTCCTCTTTTTCCACCCCACATAGCTTAAGGTTCCACCTTAAAACCTCCGTCAAAGACAGTAATACCGGCTTAATGAGTTTGATCGTGTAAGAAAATTTGTGTCGTTTTGAGGGTAAATTTATTTGAGCACAGCTAACCCAAAGTTGTGAAGTTGTGAAGTTGTGAAGTTGTGAAGTTGTGAAGTTGTGAAGTTGTGAAGTTGTGAAGTTGTGAAGTTGTGAAGTTGTGAAGTTTGAACGATATGATGTTTCGTGTCAAGTACGTTTACAAAACTTTCTGCACTTTTTTTGTGAGAATATTTGTATCTTCTATCGGTACATTTCTCTATCATCTCTATAAATTATAAACCCTTTTCTTTAAATTATCAACCCCGAAAATCTTCAGATTTCAAGAACTGCACCGCTTAATCTCAAGCCTCGATTATAACAACGGCGGCGGCGGTAGTTTTTTCATGGCTTAGCGAAAGATGACAAGATGCCCCGCCCTTTTTATTTAAGGCTTCAAGGGCGGTTCCTGAAAGTTTTAAAAAAGGCTTTCCCGCCTTATCGTTTGAAACGGCAATATCTTTTAGCTCTATACCGGTCAAGCCTGTTCCGAGAGCCTTACCGAAGGCCTCCTTTGCCGCAAAGCGGACGGCCAAGGAGCGGGCTGCTCCGTTTTCCTTTGAAAGCACATATTCAATTTCTTCTTTACAAAAAAATCTTTCAAGGAGCTTTTTATCGCTCAGCCATTTTTCGAGACGGGAAACTTCAACTATGTCTATACCGAGACCGAGTATCATAGTTTTTTATTCGGAAGACTTTTCCCTGACTTCAAACTGAATATTTTTCGGGTTTGCATCTATAAGAGAAAGCTTTCCGGGAATAACAGCTTGAACCGGCAAACTGTATATGCCAGGTTTTGTTATATTGCCGCAGTTTACCCTCAAAACATTTGCAGGCGGAACCCATGAAGCAATAACAGACTTAGCACCTCTTACTGTTAGGTTACCGGCAGAAATATCTGAAACAGCCTCAAATTTTGCGTCTAAATTATCAAAGAATAAATTGATCCCTCCATAGGTTTGAACGCTTACTATTTCCCGAATTTTAACCGAATAGGCAATCCTTGAAGTACCGGCTACAGAAACAAGGGGATTAGATGCAAATACCTCCACATAGCCAGAAAAACCCGTTTTACGATTATCGATTTGTATGCTGTTGGTAAGCATTTCTTCCACTTGAGAAACCGCAGAGCGAGGGCCCTTTATTTCTACCGTAGAAGGGTCCACATCTCTTTCATAAACTTCATAATTTTCTGCAGGAACGCCTCCCAAATTCAGACGGACATTAACCCGCTTGGATAAACTTTCTTCAAGAGTTAATTTTATATCGGAGGGTTCAACCTCAACCTCAAAATCGGTTACATCAGAAGCCAAGCCCTTTAATTTTGCCTGAATAGGAATTCGGTATTCCCCAGGATTTGTAATCAAAGATAGATCCATATAGGCGGTAATATGTTCTTCACGAATCGGAGCTATAACTGTTGAATCTCCCCAGACCGAAATTTTTACCAACCGCGGAATATTTACAGCCGGAACAAGATCTCCCGAATTCTCTATTACAAGAGGAGCATAAAAATATTTTTTTTCTAAAAGGCTGCCCTTGTATAACTGCACCAAAACTATGGCCAGTGCAAAACTTATAACCTTTGCAAGCCAGTTTTCCGCTAAACGGTCAATTATTTTTTTAATTTTCATCTTGTAAGGCCTCCGCTAAATCCAAAGACTCTTCTTGAGCAAAATATTTTTTTATTTCCAAAAGCTGTTCCAACTGAGCGACAACTTCATCAGCATCTAAATCGTAGTAAAGGTGGGAATCATAGGCAAGACTCAAGGCTCCTGTTTCTTCGGATACGACAAGAACAACGGCATCCGTTTCTTCAGAAACGCCTATTGCCGCCCTATGACGGGTTCCAAAGCTCTTTCTTATATCCTGCTGTTCAGAAAGAGGAAGAAAACATCCCGCCGAAACAACCATTCCGTTTTGCACAATTGCAGCACCGTCATGTAAGGGAGTGTCATGCCCAAAAATCGTAACCAGAAGACTGGATGAAAGCCCAGCATTAAGCTTTGTTCCCGTGTCGATAATATCCTTTAAATTATTCCGGCGCATAAAAACAACCAGCATTCCCCGCCTTTTATCGGATAAGATTTCGGCAGCTGTAACAACCGAATCGATATGGCTGTGGTTTGAGTGCTTTCCGGTTCTAAGCCAGTTGCTCTGCCCTATCTTTAAAAATATTTTACGAAGCTCCGGCTGGAATACGATGGCGACACCTATGACAAGGCCGGGTCCTAGGGTATTTAAAATCCATAAAAGGGTTTCAAGCTTAAAAATCATGGCAACGGCATAAATTACCAATATCGACATTGCACCCTTTATAAGCTGAATTGCCTGAGTTTTTAATAAAATTTGATAAGCCTTGTACATCAAAAAAGCCAGTAAAAGCACATCAAAAACAGGCCTTAGATATGAATAATAAAAAGCCGTAATGTTTCTAATAAATTCCATATCTTAATGCTCCTTTATCTCAATAGCAGTAGAAGATGTATGAGTTTCTGTAAACAGTAATTCTGCGGCTTGAACGATGTGTTCTGCGGATACTCCTGCTCCCTTAAAAATTTCGGATCGGGTTCCATGAGGGAAGAACATATCTTCAAAGGCAAGCACCTCGGTTCTTTTATTTTGATACCCGGCTTTGTTAATTTGCGAACTTAAAACACGAGATTCCAAATACGAGCTTAGGCTGCCTATCTTCATACCGTCTTCTACAAAAAGAATGTGAGAATAATCTTTTGTAATGTTTAAAAAGTATTTTTCGTCTATGGGCTTTGCAAATCTCAAATTATATATATCAGTAAAAAGACCCTTATGAGCAAGAATTGCAGAAGCTACGTTAACTTCACTATACATTCCTCCGGTACAGGCAATAAGAATGCGGCTCTTATCAGAATTCTTTATAAGTACTCCGCGGCCTTTTTCTATACCATGAGAAAATTCGGGGATTTCCTTAGGACAATCGGCCTTAGGATACCTTATTGCTACCGGGTTATCCTGGATGAGGGACCACGAAAGCATTAGATCCAGCTCTTTTTCTGATGCAGGACAAAGGATTGTCATATTGGGAATGGGCCGAAGCAATGCTATATCAAAAAGCCCCTGATGGGTTTCGCCGTCAGCCGGAACAGGGCCCGCACGGTCTATGGCAAAAACCACAGGCAAGTTTTGTATTGAAGTGTCGTGGATAATCTGATCTATTGCCCGCTGTAAAAATGTGCTGTAAATTGCCGCAACAGGCTTCATCCCTGCAGAGGCCAGACCTGCTGCAAAGGTAACGGCATGGCCTTCGGCAATACCTACATCAAAAAATCTTTCAGGAAATTTATTATGAAATATAGAAAGACCGGTTCCCGACTCCATGGCTGCCGTTACGGCCGCGATCTTAGGATTCTTTTCGGCTGCCTTTATCAAGGACTTTCCGAATGCTTGAGTAAAGGTAATAGCATCGTTTTTTTCTACCTTTCCGTCGGCAATATTAAAGGGGCCGATTCCGTGGAAGGCTGCAGGATTTATTTCGGCCAATGGATAGCCCTTACCCTTGGTAGTTTCAACAAGCATAACAACAGGACTGTTTAATTTTTTTATGTTTTTTAAAACCTTTTCAAGCTCTCTTAAGCTATGGCCGTTTATCGGACCGACATATTCAAAACCGAAGTCAACAAAGATGTTATTCTTGTAGAAAATCCCCTTCATTCCTCTTTTTAAACGCCAAATTACAGAATTAAGTTTGTTTCCTACAAGGGGAATCGAACCGATAGCCTTATCAAATAGATACTTAAAACGCTGATAACCTGCATGAACGGTAAGACGGCTCAAATACTCGGAAAAAGCACCGGTATTTTTGCTGATAGACATTTTATTATCGTTGATAATTACGATTAAATCTTTTTTTAACTCTCCGGCATTGGAAAGAGCTTCAAAGGCCATTCCGCCTGTCATGGCACCATCGCCGATGACGGCTATAACTTTTCCGTTATCATTGTTTAATCTTTTACCTTCAAGAATTCCTAGGGCTGCGGAAATGGAGGTTGAGGCGTGGCCTGTATTAAAGGCATCGTGGACGCTTTCTTCTCTTTTCGGAAAACCCGAAAGGCCGTCCCAAAGGCGCAAGGTAGAAAAACGGGCTTGTCTGCCTGTTATCAACTTATGAGTATAGGCCTGATGGCCGACATCCCAGACAATGGCATCATGGGGACTTGAAAAAACCCTGTGAATCGCAAGCGTAAGCTCTATTACTCCCAAATTGCTTGCAAGATGGCCGCCGTTACGGCCTACTACAGAGAGAATTTCTTTTCTTATTTCTACAGCGAGGGCTTTAAGTTCATCATAGGAAAGGAGCTTTATATCCTCGGGGCCTTTTATTTTACTTAACAAGGTGTTTTTTGTCATTAATATTCCACCGAAATCTAAAAAAAAGGGGCTTCAAATCTGAGCCCCCCTTCCGTTTAACCGAAAGCTATAGATATTTGAACAATTAGGGGTAAACCCTCCTAATTTATTTCTTGTTCTTATGTCGATTCTTTCTAAGCTTCTTCTTTCGTTTATGCGTCGACATCTTCTTTCGTTTTCGTTTTTTTCCGCAAGGCATTCCGGCTCTCCTTAAATAATAGTATAGGCTCAATAATATTACAAAATTGATAGCTTGTCAATACTAAAGCTCCATTTTTTTAAGGATAATTTAAAAACATCATTAAAAATGCAAAACAATCTATAATTGTTACCTTGACATTGACAAGTATTTAAATGTAATATCTATCATTAAATACTTTTACTTTTAAGAAGGATTCTATGACAAAACAAAAAGTACCTGCAGCTCCATCTGTGCGGAGACTTCCCTCTTATCTGCAGCTTGTAAAAAAAGCTGAAGCCGATAAGTTGGAATATATATCGGGAACAGTTATTGCCGAAGAATTGGAGCTTGAACCCATTCAGGTCAGAAAGGACCTGACAATTACCGGAATTGTAGGTAAGCCAAAAAAAGGCTATCCGGTTAAATCTCTAATAACCGCCATCGAAAAATTTTTAGGATGGAATAAAGCAAAAAAGGCCTTTGTAATAGGAGCCGGAAGTTTGGGCACAGCTCTTTCAGGCTATAACGGACTTAAAGAGTTCGGGCTTGAAATTTGTGCGGCCTTTGATTCCGACAAAAAGAAAATAGGAAAAGAAATCCACGGACTTCCCGTGTTTAGAATTGAAGAATTAGATCAAAAAGTCAAGGAATATAACCCTGAAATCGCTATTTTAACCGTTCCTTCAGCCTATGCCCAAGAAGCTGCAAATACATTGGTAAAAGCCGGTATCAAGGCAATTTGGAATTTTACCAGTATCAAAATCAATGTACCTGCCGGAGTTGTAGTACAAAAAGAAGATTTGAGCTCAGGATATGCCATGCTCGGTGTTATGATGAGCATAAAAAAATAAATGGAAAAAAATCAATATCAGGCGGAGCTTTTTAAAAACCGCCTGCAAAAACGCTTTAAACATTTATCAAAATGGGCAAGACGGGAAGGAATTTTTGCCTACAGGCTGTATGATAAGGATATTCCTGAAGTTCCTCTTGCCGTCGACCTCTACCTAGCCGAAACAGACGGAATGGAAAAGACCGCTTTTTTGGTTATCTATCTTTACAAGAGACCCTACGAAAAATCCCAAGATGAAGAAAAGGAATGGCTTTTAGAAATTGAAGAAGCGGCGTCTTCAAGCCTTTCTATACCTAAGGAAAGAATTTTTACAAAATTGAGGGAAAAGCAAAAAGGAAAAAACCAATACGAAAAGGTTAACTCAAACAAAAATCTTATAAGGGTAAAAGAAGGAGAATGTTTATTCTACATAAATGTAGAAGACTATCTGGATTCCGGTCTTTTTTTGGATCACCGCCCTGCCCGTTCCATGATTTTTAAAGAAGCAAGGAACAAAAAAGTTTTAAATTTATTTTCTTACACGGGAAGTTTTTCGGTTCATGCTGCAAAAGGCGGAGCCGTTTCAGTAGATTCGGTAGACCTCTCAAATACCTACTTAAATTGGGCAAAAGAAAATTTAAAACTAAACAAGCTTTTCGATGAAGAAAAAAACCGGCTTATAAAAAGCGATGTAATCCGGTTTTTGGAAAAAGCAATCGAAGAAGAAAAAAAATGGGATTTAATTATCTGCGACCCTCCGACATTTTCAAATTCGAAAAGTGCTGATGTTTTTGATGTAAACCGGGATTGGCTTAAACTCTGCCTCCTCTGCCTCGACGTACTTTCAAAAAATGGAAGACTTTATTTTTCGACCAATTCCAAAAAAATAAAATTCGACGAAGAAGAGCTGATTAATTCTTCCAAAAAAAAGATAAGGGTAAGGGACATAACAAGGGCCTCAATCCCCGAAGATTTTAGAAATCAAAAAATACACAAGATGTGGATGATTGAGGAAGACAAATAGACCAGCCTAAACACTAATCACAGCGACAGGTCTCAGGTTTAATCGAATAGACCGGCCATATCTAATCAAATAGCCCCTCTTGCCCATCCCCTACCCTCGGCGGATTTAGTCCCAGATGCTCATAGGCTTTGAGCGTAACCATGCGGCCGCGCGGAGTGCGTTGGAGAAGGCCCGACTGGATGAGATAGGGCTCGTAATAATCTTCCAGAGTGTCTTGAGATTCTCCTATCGAGATTGCAAGGGTTTCGGCACCAACGGGGCCGCCTGAGTAATTTTCGATAATCGAACGGAGTATCTGCCTGTCATAGGTTTCAAGTCCGAGGCCGTCGATGTTAAGCTGCTTTAGACCTGCGGCGACTGTCATCTCGTCAATCGAGCTCTTGCCTGCAACCTGAGCAAAGTCCCTCATACGCCGCAGCAAACGGTTTGCCACACGCGGAGTTCCGCGGGAACAGCGGGCCAAGGCAAGGGCGGCTTTTTTTTCTATCTTGATTTCGAGGATAGAAGCGGAACGGCTTATAATCGAGGCAAGCTCTTCATGACTGTAAAACTCAAAGCGCTGCACAATGCCGAAGCGGCTTATGAGGGGGCTTGAAACCATTCCGGCCCTCGTGGTCGCCCCGACAAGGGTAAAGGGCGGAATCGGAATGCGCACAGTTCTTGCTCCCGGCCCCTGCCCTATTATCCAGTCGAGTTCATAATCTTCCATTGCGATATAAAGCATCTCTTCGATGGCAGGTTTTAGACGGTGAATCTCGTCTATAAAAAATACGGAGCGTTCTGTCAGAGTGGTGAGAATGCCTGCCAAGTCCTTGGGCTTATCGAGGGCAGGAGCTCCCGTAACCTTAAAGTCTACACCGAGTTCATTGGCCGTAATTTGGGCAAGGGTTGTTTTACCCAAGCCGGGCGGGCCTATCAAAAAAAAGATGATCAAGGCTCTCGCCCCTTTCGCGGGCAGCTTTTATAAAGACGGATAAATTTTCTTTTGCCTTTGTCTGCCCCTGAAAGTCTGCAAGAGAGCGGGGACGAAGAGCTCTATCCTTTTCGTCCCCGGCCTGCTCTTCGGGGCGCACTACCTCAAAATCATCGCTCATAATTTTATCGCTTAAAGTGCAGCCTTAAAGATTGCATAAACATCATCGGCTCTAAGCTCTTGAAAGCCGTAGATAACTCCGTTTTTGCCTCGGTGAGCAACGGCTGCTTCGGCCATTTCTCTTAAATGCTCTTCACCGATTCCTACTTCTTTTAAGGTCATCGGAATGCCGAGAGATTTAAAAAAGCCTGAAGTACACTCGATTGCTTTTTCGGCTGTTTTATAAACTTCTTCTCCCTTAGGGAGTCCCCAAACATTTATGCCGTAATCGGCTATCTTTTTTACGGTTTTATCGTTTAAGCAATGACGCAGCCAATGAGGGGTTAAGATAGCCAAGCCGACCCCGTGAGTGATGTCGTAAAAAGCGCTCAGCTCGTGCTCCATAGGGTGAACCGACCAAGCCGTTTTTTTGCCGCTGCTTAAAAGGCCGTTTATAGCCCAAGTGCCTGCCCACATAAGGTTTGAGCGGGCTTCGTAGTTTTCGGGATTTTCAATAGCCAAGGGGCCGTACTCTATACAGGTTTTTAAGATGCTTTCTGCAAACCTGTCTTGAAGATAGGCTCCGTCATTTAGGGTAAAATAACACTCGAAGGTGTGGCTCATAATGTCTGCCGTACCTGCGGCTGTTTGATTTTTAGGAACGGAATAGGTGTATTCGGGATCAAGAACCGAAAATTTAGGAAGAAGCGGCGGAGCTCCGAAGCCGAGCTTTTCCTTGGTTTTAAGGTTTGAAATAACTGCTCCGCAGTTCATCTCGGAACCGGTCGCAGAAAGGGTAAGGACTGTTCCTATCGGGAGAACATTTTTAATTTCTGCCTTGCCCGTGATCAAATCCCATGTGCTTCCTTCATAGTTTACGCCCGCAGAAACAGCCTTTGCACAGTCGATGGAGCTTCCTCCTCCGACAGGCAGGATAAAATCCAGCTTGTTTTCGCGGACTATTTTTATTCCTTCTTCAACCTCTTCTATCCGGGGATTAGGAGAAATACCTGAAAGCTCCTTATAAAAGATTCCGGCTTCATCAAGTTTTTTTGTGATTGTGTCATAAAGCCCAATTTTTTTGATGCTTCCTCCGCCGTAACAAAGGAGAACCCTTTTTCCGTATTTGAGAATCTCAGGCGTTAAGTTCTCGATACTGCCCTTACCGAATAAAATTTTAACCGGTACTTCAAATTCAAAATTATACATACTCTACCTCCATAAAAACTTTATGCCCAGTTCATTGAGCGTTCTACAGCTTTTTTCCATCCGGCATAAAGCGAGCTTCTTTTTTCTTCTTCCATGTCCGGCCTAAATTCCCTTTCGATGTCCTGTATTTTTTTTATCTCGCCCTGCTCTTTCCAAAAGCCGACTGCAAGGCCTGCAAGATAGGCAGCACCCAAGGCCGTAGTCTCTTTTTCGTAAGGGCGCAACACGGGAACGTTTAAGATATCCGACTGGAACTGCATTAAAAAATTATTTGCACAAGCCCCGCCGTCCACCTTAAGCGATTTTAAGTTTATCTTAGAATCCCTTTCCATAGCATAAAGGACATCCTTTGTTTGATAGGCTATGGCTTCCAAGACCGCACGGACAATATGTTCTCTTTTTGCCCCCCTTGTCAAGCCCAAAAGGGCTCCTCTTGCATACATATCCCAGTAGGGAGCACCTAGACCTGAAAAGGCCGGAACAAAGTAGACTCCGTTTGTATCGTCTACAAACCCTGCATAGTATTCCGTTTCGTGGGCGTTATAGATAAGTTTTAACTCATCCCGCAGCCACTGGACTGCGGCCCCCGCTATAAAGCTGCTTCCCTCCAAGGCATATTTTACACTATTATCTATGCCGAAGGCAATAGTCGTAAGGAGTCCGTTTTCGGATTCGATAATTTTTTCTCCCGTATTCATGAGCATAAAACAGCCTGTACCGTAGGTGTTCTTTGCAGAACCTTCTTCAAAACAGGCTTGGCCGAAGAGGGCAGCCTGCTGATCCCCCGCGGCTCCCGCAATCGGAATCTTAGCTCCGCCGAAGGTGTGTTCATCTGTATAGCCGTAAACATGACTTGAGGGCTTCACTTGAGGCAGGATGGATCTAGGAATATCCATAGCCTTTAAAAGTTCTTCATCCCACTCAAGAGTGTGAATATTAAAAAGCATTGTGCGCGAAGCGTTTGTGTAATCGGTTACATGCACCTTGCCGCGGGTCAAATTCCAGATAAGCCAGGTGTCGATGTTCCCGAAAAGGAGCTCGCCTTTTTCTGCCATAGACCTTGCCTCAGGCACATTGTCTAAGATCCACTTTATCTTGGTTCCCGAAAAATAAGCATCGATTATCAAGCCGGTTTTTTTTCTGATGGAATCGGAGAAGCCTTTTTCTTTAAGAGCATCGCAGATATCTGCAGTTCTTCTGCACTGCCAAACTATGGCGTTGTAAACGGGGCGGCCTGTGTTTTTATTCCATACAACCGTTGTTTCCCTTTGATTGGTAATGCCGATTGCTGCAATCTCTTGGGTGGAAACTCCGCTTCTTTCCAAAACCTCGCGGGCTACCCCGCTTTGCTTTCCCCATATTTCCATGGCATCATGCTCAACCCAGCCCTGCTTAGGAAAAATTTGAGAAAACTCCTGCTGGGCAGTTGCAAGTTTTTTTCCGTTTTTATCGAACAAGATTGCCCTGCAACTCGTAGTTCCCTGATCAAAAGCCAATACATATTTTTTCATCTTAAATCCTCCAATCTTCCCTGTTTCATTGCATAGACTTCCATACTGTCGCCGAGTTTAAACATCTTGCTTATAGACAAAACTATTTTCCAAAGCAATCCGTTCTTTTTAAGATTTTTACACCATCTAAACCTTTCAGGATGGTGTCCTGTAGAAACAATTTTTAAAACCTTAAAGCCGTACATACCAAGCTGATCTCTAACCGTTTTTGCATCCCAAATGGAATAGTGGTCTGCCGGACTTTCTGCAAAAAATTTATAAGGAGAAAATGTTCCGGTAACTCCTGAAAGATTGGGAGTAGAAAAAGCAAAAATGCCGCCCGGCATCAAAAGATCGTTTACCTTTTTTAAAACGGAATCCAAGTCCTGAAAATGTTCAATAACAAACCACATAGTAACGGCAGCAAAACCTCCGTCTTTGATAGGAGTTACAACAGATTCAAATCCGTTTCCCGTCATTTGCTTTTGGTAAATATAGTCATACGACTCAGGCAAGGCAGGAAAGGCCGAAACAAAGGCCGGCAGTTTTAACTCGTCCGTTACATATTTTACTGCGGCTTCCGAAATATCCGTACCAACAGCGTACCAGCCCGAATACTTTGCAGCAAGGACAAAGGGGCCGTAGGCACAGCCTATATCAATAAGTTTCTTTTCTCCGTCAAAAATACTGTATTCCCTTTTTCGATAAAAAATATCCAGATAAAGCTTATCTATAATTTCCATCCGCCGCATCCCTTGTTTTCTTATAGATTCAAAGTCCTCTAAATAAGTCTTACCGTACTGGGCCTTATACTCATCAAAAAAATATGTTTTTGTATATTTATTTGGAGGGCTTACTATAAAAGAAATATGATACATTCCGCATCGGTAGCAACGGCCCATCGTCCTATCGGGAGTTCGTACAATAATTTCCGAAGTACTGTCTTCTCCGCAAACAGGACATAGGTGTCTTGACCCGAAAGACAAATTTTTTATGAGAGAAGGAAGATCCTTGGATTCTGAGTACGGCGTAATTATATTAGGTATCTTAATTCCATGAGAAAATACATTAGCAAAATCTATAACCGAAGGTATTCCTGCGGGAAGAGATGTAAAACCCGCAGCCAAACCTAACTTATAATGATAATCGGTAGGAGAAACCAAAAGAACATAACAGCCTGCCGCCAAGGCTTCAAAAGCAATAAACCCGTAATGAGTTACAACCAAATCCCATTCATGAAGCCTCTCCTTTAAATTATCTATTCTGGAAAAAGCCTTAACCTTTCCATCAAATCGTTTTATATCCTCAAAGCCTAAATTTATATCTATTGCAGAAACATCAAATTTTAAAGAAGCCAAAATTTGTGCAATTGGAAGGGTCATCCTATAAGAATTTTCTCCGCCGCAAACAACAAGCACCTTCGTTTTTTTTGGAGCCAAATGTATTTTTCTGTTTTTAAGCAGTCTGTGACCCGGAATCTGCTTTCTTCTATTCACTGGAAGAGAAATCAGCTCAGGCGAAAAAAGATTGGGAACCCACTCCGACATGGCCCCATCATCTGAAGAACTTACATTATCTAGAGAAGGCAATATATCCAAAATAAAATCGGCTAGCCGTCGGCCCGTACCGCCCTCGTCAATTACCAGAACCGGTCCCTTATTTTTAAAAAACGCCATCTCATCTTCAGAAGTTTTAAATCTATCCAAAACTATGAGGGCTGCCTTTTTTGGAAACTCATTTACGATTATATCCGATGGAATTGAATTTAAAAGAGCTTTTGAAAAATTAGGATAATCGGATTCCGGTATATAAATCAAGCATCGTAATTTTCCAAGAAGAGATCTAGCTAAATCGCATACCCTGTGCAGATGACCGCTTCCTCGTCCCGGAGTAACGGAAGGACAAAAAACCACCAATCTATCGGCATAGCTTAAAGCCTCAACTATATCGGCAGCCGTAAAGGGAGAATTTTTTTTACCGATGATTAAGTATTTATAAATTTCTTTTGCCTTCTCATAATCTTCGGCAGTATCAACCGTAGTACGCAGTTCAGGATAATACCAAGCAGGCGGAGCCGTCTCTCTGACACATCTGTATTTATCAGGATGACCGTAAATTGCAGGTGAAACATGTTCATGAGCATATTCGTCATCGGTTTCGGAAGCTGCTTTTAAAAGAGAATCAGCCTTGATAATTTCTATTCCCGATCCGTGAGGCAGTCCTGTATAGGTAAAATAATCCGGCTCCCCCAATTCAAAATAACGGCGGATAGAAGCTTCAGCCGCTTGAACAAATAAAAAAGGATTATCGGCTGTAACCCGAATAATTGCTTTTAAAGGCGTTTTTGAAAACTTAGAATTTACAAACTCAACCGCATCACAAAACCGTTTTAAAACATCTTCTTCAGAGCCGTCAACGCAAAGATAACCTAAGGATTCCGCTATGGGCTGAAATTCTTTTTTTGAATTTGTATCGCAGGCCAAAATAAAATGCTCGGCAGGAAGCTCCCTAACCGAATCCAAAACTCTGTATAGGATAGGCTTGTCGCCCAAATCCAACAAGGCCTTTCTAACCAAACGCTTAGAGCTCAAGCGGGCTTGCACAATTACGGCCGTTCCTTCATATAAACCAATCATATACTTGGCTCCCATTTATAAATTAAATCTTGAGGTGATTGTACAAAACGGTATTTGTTTATATGAACCCAATCCTGTACTGCTTTAAAATGTTTATAGGCCAGAAAAGGATTTAAGCCGGATCTTACTGCATAAGAAAAAAACAAATACCAAGGCAAGCACCCTCCTTTTTTACCTACAAGAGGGGCTAAATTTTTTAAATAAAAATTTATATAGGAATTATCTGCAGAAATATCTTCAAGAGGCGGAGCTCCTGCATATTTCATTTTATATAAATTTGAAATAAGAATTTCCATTCCCCATAAATGAGTTCTAAAACCGAAGTCCAAATTTTGCCAATACGGATTCTCTATAGTATAATCAAACCCTCCGATGTCAATAAATTTTTCCCGATTATAAATACCTACAAAATCATACATATAAATTGTATGAGTCAAATCTTTTCTGCAGAAAAATTGTTCAGTCGAAAAATCTCGGTGAGTAACCGATGGTACAATTTGTACGGGGATGAGAGAATTTTTTTCATCTATTAAAACGGGTGCAAGACAGACTACATCCGATTGATTAAGGATATCCGTCAAATTTTCAGGGAGAGCCGAAGATGACAAAACCATATCGTTCCAAAAAACCATAACATAATCGGAGGATGTTTCCGAAATCCCTAAATTAATCATCTCGCCCACGGTTACATTTTCGAGAGGAATTAAAAATTTTACCTCAGGAAATTGAGAAGATAAAGATTCAAGCTCAAAGCCGCGCGGGGAACTGTCCACAAAAACAATGGAACTCAAACCTAAATCTATCAAATTTTGAAAAAGAGAAGAAAGATAATATCTTGCACCCCTGTTTAAGACTACAACGGAAACAGCCGTTTTAACATCCCCGGAGCTTTTTCCTAAAACCGTATAAGGGATTTTTCGTTCATTAAAAATTGTAGGTATAGTATTCATCGCAGTATCCGCATAAATCTCCGTATTTGCATTCCAAATGTTGTCTGTATACCTCAGATGCTTTTTTACGGATTGAATCTAAGCTGTCCGAAAAAGCATTGCCTAAAATATTTTTTCTTTTAACATCTTCTTTACAAAGAGGCACCGAACCGTCAGTTAAAACATACAAATCTCTTTTTAGATGCCAGCATGGATGCCTGTTAAAAGGCGATAAGTCTGCAACCCTCTTATCTTCAAGCAATTTGCAAAATGTATCGTATTTTTGAATAATTACATTCACACCTAAATTTTTCCAAAAACGGTAAAATGGTTCTACTTCTACTTCGTTTTCTTTCATACGCATAATTTGAGCCCATACGGCATCGGGAAAAACTTTTTTTAAACTGTCTGTAAATGTAAGAGCTTGTTTTAATTTAATGTTTGCCTCATCTTCGCAAAGGCAGTGAACCTTAGCATACATACCCGAACTTACCGCATCAATACATACAATCCAATAGACGGGAAGCATTTTATTTTTTCTTTTTGGAGCTGATGCAATAATTTTTTCGACATTTTCTATAAATGATGAAGGCCAATATAAGCCGCAAGTTTCAATCAAAACGGACAACTTAGGAAAAGACAAGATTTTTTCGATTACAGAAAGAGTATCGCTATACAGTGAAGGCTCGCCGAAAACCGAAAGAGAAATTACGGCATCATCCGAATACTCCGCAATTTTTTCGATAAGAGAAAAAAGTGCCGTCTTATCCATTTCGTTTTTTTCTTCAGATAATAAAATTTCGTTGGGTTTATATATCGACTTAAGAGGATAGGAGGAATTTATTTCAAGGCTATAATATGCAGGAAGGGTAAAAAGCTCTTCTTGTTTTTTGTTTATCAGTTCTGCATAGTTTTCGGCATTTATACCTTCAAAACGGCTGCACAAAAGAGCATTGCGTTTTGAGTCGGCGGCAAAGCGGAGACGCAGATGCCGTAAATCGAAGGGTGCTATCATGGTTTCGATATCATAGCTGTTTATTTCTTTTTTTATCGTATCAAAAATAAAAGAACGCTCAAACGAGGTTTCGTTTTCGGAAAGTTTTGCAAGAATAGGACAAAGGCCCGAAGTAAGAATTTCCGGTAGAAGCCCTTCCGGATATCCGTCCGCAAAGCTGTACTCGGCCCTGTACTCCATATGCTGCTTAAAAAGTTTTTCCGCCGCATTTAAATCGATAAAGGGTTCATCTCCATGCAGAAAAAAAACATTTTCAAAACCGGAAGATTCGGCTTCTTTTGCCGCCTCTTCAAAAACGGCTTGAGGACTTATTTTTTCCAGAACTGAGACCTTCCAATCTATTTTTAACTCTTCAGATTTTATATTTTTTAAGATAGAATTGATAGGTTCTTCACATGAACAGGAGGTTAAAACAAGGATTTTTTTACAATCGGGAAGAGCGGCAGCAGCACGGAAAGATGCTTCAAACGGAATGATACCGCTTTCCAAATTTTTAAAAGAATATTCCGAAATATCATAGGCGGATAAAACAGCAAAAGACTTCATAGCTCCTATATCGGCAAAAAAGGAACTTTATTTTAATTTTTTAGCCGCAGTCAATACTTTTTCTTTGGAAGAATAAAGCTGAACGCAGGATCGTTGAATCCAGCCCTTCCCCAAGTTTACCCAAAGAATTTGATCTTCATTTTCTTTTACTATTTCAAGTCCTTCAACCGGAAAGACATCCAGCTTTCTGGCATGAGAGATGGTTATGCCGTCATTCCCCGGCTTGTCTAAAAGTGAAACATAGGTTTCGATTATTAGGGCAAAGCGGTTTGCATCATTCATCGCCGAATCGGGCGGCAAATTCAAGGTTTGTAAAGGATCTTCCTTTGTGCAGGATAGAATCCCTGTAAAAACAAAAAGAAAAAAAAGAAGAGCAAACCGCTTCATATATTAAAGAAAGATAGCCTTTGAAAATAAAAGATGCAAGGCCGCAGAAGCTAAACATACATAGCCGATTATTTCGTCATAATTTTTTATTAAACCGAAAAAATCGGGCAAGGTAATATTCGAATTAGACTCCAAATATCTTCCCAAAAATACTACCGAACCTGCAAGACCTGCAACTACGGGCAAAAAATCTCCCAATATCACTATATTCGTTCCGACAGGGCTAAGCATCTTTGAAATGGCCGTAAAACCTGAAAAAATTGTAAGCAATAACAAAAAGGTTGTATCCCTTAAAACGGGATATTTATTTTCACGGTCAGCAGGCTCATCGCCTCTGACAGTTTTGTCAAAAAATACTAGAGTAAGGCCCATAATCAAATTTGTTGTAATTGAAAGAAAATAAAAAGGTAACATTTTGTCCTCCTGTACATTATTGAAACTTGCAATAACTGCATTACACTAAGTTTAAGTCATTTTATATAAAAAATCAAGAGGTAACATTAGTCTTGATTTTTGTTTATAAAATATGTATTATCTTTATAATGAAAATAGAAAAAGATACAACAGTCAGTTTGGAATACACACTGAAAGATGCTAACGGCGAAGTTCTTGATTCGTCCGATGTAATGGGTCCGTTGGAGTATATCCACGGATATAATATGATTATTTCAGGCTTGGAAAAAGCCCTTGAAGGCAAAGAAGAAGGAGCCGAGTTTAAACAAGTTGTTCCTCCCGAAGAAGCCTACGGCGAGGTCTTTGAAGACCTTATAGTTGAAACAAACCGCTCCCAGTTCCCCGAAGGTGCCGAGTTGGAAGTAGGACTTGAATTTGAAGCAGGTGAAGGTCATCACACCCGGATTGTAAGAATCACAAAAATAGACGGTGATAAGATTACAATAGATGCAAATCATCCGCTTGCCGGAGAAACCCTCCATTTTGATGTAAAAGTCTTATCGGTAAAAAAGACCACCGAAGAAGAATTGCAGGCCTTAGTTCAGCAAATGTCCGGAGGATGCGGAGGCGGCTGCGGATGCGGTCATGAATATGACGAAGACGCTTGCGGCTGCGGGTGCTCGGGTTGCCGCTAAAAAACAAAAAAGCAGATTCACTTATTCCCTTGTTCGGAGGATTTTGTTTTTTTCTTTCGGCAATCGAAATAATGATTCCCAAGCCTGTTCCTTTTTTTTAGGATAGGCTTGGCTAATCTGCCCCTTCTTTTAGGTATCGATATCTTCTCTTTTCCGGCCTTTATGCTTCTTTTGCTTATAAAGGTTTTAGGCCAAGCCCTAATTTCGGGAACTCTTTTTTCGTACATTCTTCTTTTTTCTGCAATCGGAACCTTTTCTTCAGGACTTTTAATGTATTCTATGAGAAAAATTCCGCGGAAAGCCGTCTCATTTATAGGAATCAGCTTGGCAGGAGCCTTTGTTTCAAACAGCCTGCAATTTCTTTTGGCAGTCCTGCTCATGTTCGGAAAATCGGCTGTCTATATAATTCCGCCCGTATTTTCTTTGGGGGCAATAACGGCAATTGCTTTAGGATGGTTTGCTTCAGAATTCGAAACAAAATCTGTCTGGTACCAAAGAGTAAAAGCCGAAAGATTCGACTTTGTTTCGGATAATTCTCAAGCGGTCAGAAAGTATAAGACTAAAGAAGAATCCGAGCAAACAAAAAGCAGAGCTTTAAGGGATAGATATCTTAGGATAGGTTCAGGCATAAGCCTTTTTTTAATCTTGCTCTTTGTGCCTTTTCTGCCGGTACAAGCCATTGTCATGGGGGCAGCCCTGATTCTTTGTGCAGCCGACAGGCAAAAACTTAATTTTTTAAATTTAATCTTTATGTTTACGGCCATTACCGTTTTTAACCTTTTTCCGCCCATGGGAAAGATAATTTTCAGCATAGGCAGTATCGATGTAACCCATCAAGCCCTGTTACGGGGATTTGAAAAAGCTATTGTTTTGACGGGCATGATATACATATCGAAATGGATGCTTAAAGCAAGGATGAATTTTAAAAGCCGGATAGGAAAATCAATAGAGGAAGCCTTTGAAGTCTTTTACAAGCTGTTATCCGTAAAACACGAAATAAAACCCAAAATGATAATCCCCACAATAGACTCCGTTCTTTTAAGCATAAACAGACTTTAGAATACTCCCAAGCTCATCTATTTTTATCTATAAATTATTCGCCTGTAATTTTTATGTTTTTTTTAAAAAAACTATTGACATAAATTTTAAAAATCTATATAATACCAAAGTCTTGCGGATGTCGTATAACGGCTATTACCCCAGCCTTCCAAGCTGGAGACGTGGGTTCGACTCCCATCATCCGCTTATTTTGTAAGTCTATATCAGGTTTCTATTTACAGATTTTCAAATCCTAAAAAAGTTTCAATTATTTTTTCTTTTTGCTGGACTGTCGCATAAAATGTCGCATGAATTTTATGGGCAGTTTTTTTATGCAATGAGTAAGTGTTACAAAAATTACTTATCACATAAAAAGGAATTTTCCATAGTTCCCCTTATAGCACAAAGGCGCAATTTATGATATAATTTTTCTCAGTTTTTTTAACTGCGGAGGATAAAATGCCTAAAATTGAAGTAAATGAAAGCCTTTTTTTTAAGATGCTGGGAGAAACACACGGTTACGATAAACTTGAAGAGATTTTAACATCAGCCAAGGCAGAACTTGACGAAAAACCCGATACCTCGCTTCCTGAAAAAGAGAGGATTATTAAAATAGAATTAAACGACACAAACCGCCCCGACCTTTGGTCTACCGCGGGCCTTACAAGGCTTTTACGCATTCATGCAGGAGGCGAATCAAATACAAAAAGCTATCAAAACTTTCTTTCATCAAAGGAAAAAACTCAAAACTCCGCCGAGCGTATAGTTAAGGTTTCGCCCGAACTTAAAGACATCCGCCCCTTTGCAGCAGGCTTTGTAATTTCGGGTAAGCCCATAGATGAGCTCATGCTTGCAGACATAATTCAAACACAAGAAAAACTTTGCCGCAACTTCGGAAGAAAACGAAAGACCGTTTCAATGGGAGTTTACCGCTCAAAGCTTATAAAATGGCCGATTGATTACACGGCTGTAGATCCCGATAAGCAAGAGTTTACTCCGCTCGACATGGAAAATCCTCTTTCATGCCGAAAAATTCTAAAGGAACATCCCAAGGGAATCGAGTATGCTTCCTTACTTGAAGACAAAAAACTTTTTCCTATTCTAAAGGATGCAAATGGAGAAGTTCTTTCGATGCCGCCTGTTATAAACAGTGCAAGGATAGGAGCCGTCCAAGCAGGCGATGCCGATCTTTTTGTAGAATTTACCGGTACGGACATGACAAGCATCCTCCTTTCTGCCAATATAGTCGCCTGCGACTTTGCCGACTGCGGATACACAATTCTTCCGGTAAAAATAGAACATCCTTATGAAACCGGATACGGAAAAACCGTCACAACCCCGTTTTATTTTCAGGGAAATGCGGAAACTACAGTAGAAGCCGTCAACAAGCTTTTAGGTTCCTCCTTTACGGCAGAAGAAATTGCCGAGGCCCTAAAACGCATGGACTCGGAAACCGAAATTTCGGGGAATAAGATTACGCTTAAACCATCTCCATACCGCAACGACTTTTTACATGAAGTAGACATAATCGAAGATGTAATGATGGGTAAAACGGTTAACTTCTTTACTCCGGAAACGCCCAACGAATTTACAATCGGAAGACTTTTGCCTACAACCATGCTAAGCCGAAAAATAAAGGGCCTTATGATAGGTATGGGCTATCAGGAAATGATTTTTAACTATCTGGGATCAAAAAAAGACTATATCGAAAGAATGTGTATCGACGAATCTTCGGTCATCGAGATTTCAAACCCAATGTCCGAAAACTATCAGTTTGTCCGCCCCTCTATTCTCCCCTCTCTTTTAAACGCCGAAATGGGCTCTGCAAATGCGGTCTACCCTCACAAGATTTTTGAGACGGGAAAAATTGCCTTTTTTGACGAGGCCCACTCCACAGGCACAGGTACAGCCCAAAGTTTAGGCTTTTTGACGGCAGAGCAAAACGCCAACTTTAACACGGCAGCAAGCGAGGCGGCAAACCTCTTATATTACCTCGGAATAGAATACAAGGTTTGCGAAACCGATGACCCGCGCTTTATTTCGGGAAGGCAGGCAGGCCTTCTTTACAAGGGAGAACAAATAGGAATATTCGGGGAGATTCATCCTCAAGTCTTGGAAAACTGGGACATAAACATTCCCTGCTTTGCAGGCGAATTAAACATAGAAAAGATTTTGGAAACTCAAAACTAAGACAAAACTTTTTTACTCTACCTGAAAAATAAAAGAAGACCTTTTTTCATTTCCGCTTTTATCGAGGGCGGTAATTATAAGCTCAATTTTTCCTGCGGGTAAATTTATCTTTCCCAAATGCATCATGCCCTCTTTTTGATACAAAAGGGAAAGAGAAGCCTTTTTATTTTGCAGGTAAAGATCCTTACCGTCCGAACTCAAGACCTCAAAGGGAAGATCTGCTATATTCATTCCGTTAATCGAAACCGTCACCCTAAAAGGTGCGAGAGGCTGCCCTCCTTTTTCGGCTAAATCAAAGATTGAAGAATAAAGATCATAGGCCCCCTGCCTTATTTTTTTTACCGTTTCAGGGTTAAGAACCTGCTTATCTCCGTTTATCAAAACGGTATTTTGAATTTGAGGCTCGGTTTTGTCTTCAAAGGCGGGCATAAATAAAAGAGGATTGATTAAAACATTATTGCGGGTATCTGCAACCTGAAAAATCAAAGTCTTTTCCTCTGTCCATGCCGATTTTCCGGCATATCCCAAAACGGAACCCGATTCCGTTTCTTTCCGTGCATTAAAAATATCCGTGTCCGAAAGATTGGCATAAATACTTTGTAGACCTTCATCATCAATGAAGACCACGGCATTTCCCAATGTGCTTGGAAAAAATCGGCTGCCGCTTTTGCCGTCTATATTTATTAAGTTCTTACCGTAGCCCGAAGCCCTCACCTGCTCAACATCTTTAAACACCAAGGAACGGGAAACGGAAGCCCCATCTTTTTGGGCAAATAAACGCAAAAGATAAGGATTTTCGACAGGCCATTCAAAGGAGTAAGAGCATAAAAAGGTAATAAAAAATAAAAACTTAGAAATATGTTTTTTCACTTAAAGCCCCCTTACATCCAATGCAGCAATCTTATCGTCTGTACCTATATAAATTTTATCCTCTTTTTGAATTAAAAAAGCATTTTTAGATTTAAACTTAGTTTTTCCTATCATAAAATTAGGAGGATCAATCAGCAAGATTGAACATTCATCTTCTTTTTGAAGAAGCACCGTAAGCAGATTATTTTTATTTTGAAAGCCCAAGCCTGAAATAAAGCCTTCTTCTTTTATAATAGAAAGAGTCAAGTTTTTACAGTCTACAATTCCTATACCTTCCGCAGATTCAAAAACGGCAAAATCCCCTGACTTATCAAAAGAGGCAAAGGCCTGCCTTCTTAAATCTTTTTCGAAATACGAATGGTAGATTATTTTATGCTGATTTCCTGAAATATTTATAAGAACAACTCTTTGCTTGTTGAGTCCGCATAAACAAAGAACCTGTTTTCCGTCTTCGGAAATCGCAGCACCCATTATTGACTGATAGGTACTGCCCCCGGGGTAAAAACTAAAAAGAGAGTTTCCATCGGAATCAAGGCAGACTAAAAGCCCGTCAGAATGACCTATAACACAGCCGGCCTTGGAGGACTGAAAAGCGGTTATAGGAAAGGTATGAGTATAGTGCCAGAGCTTTTTACCTGTATTGTCGTATTGTGAAAGTGAAGAACCTTCAGGCTCAAACAAAAAAATCCTATCATTATCCAAGTAAACATAGCCGGGCTTATCGATACGCAAAAAAGGTTTTTCCAAATCGAATTCTTCAGGCGTGTAAATATCTGTAAAGAGAGGCTTTTGAGGATATTTTGTCCAAGCATAAGAAGAGGCAGTGAATCTGTCTTCCGCAATTTCGGACCGCAAAATTTTACCGTCTTCGGTAAAATATCCGAAAAGACTCACCTAAGGAAAAAACAATGGGAGACTTTCCGTCAAATCTTTGTTTAAGCTCATCAAAAGATGCTGCCGCTTCCCCCGAATAGATTTGTCCGTTTTGGACTTTCGGTATAGGCGAAGCCCAATCAGGCATCAGATAGACATCCTCCCGCATTGGAACTGCGGCTGCAAAAATATATATAACAAGAATAATAATTACACCAATAAAAATAAATTTATTTTTTCCTTTAAATAACATAGAAAATATGATATACTACTTTTATGGAAATTTCAAGTGAATTAGAGAATTTATTCAAAAAAGCCCTTGAGGCTTCAAAAAAAGCTTATGCACCCTACTCCAATTTTCATGTGGGAGCAGCCCTTTTGTTGGGAGACGGATCTACAGTAACAGGAGTAAATGTAGAAAACCGCTCATATGGACTTACAAACTGTGCAGAGCGTACGGCAATATTTAAGGCTGTTTCTGAAGGAAAAACGGATTTTAAGGCAATCGCAATTGCAACGCCAGATGCGGATTACCCGGTAAGCCCATGCGGAGCATGCAGACAAGTTATTTCGGAATTCATGGCAGGAGATATACCGGTAATCTTCGGTTCTTCCCTTGATAATGTAGTTCTTACAGATGTTAAAGGAATATACCCCTTCGATGCCCTGCACGAATTAAAAAATGACCCGTAGACGATTCGAACGTCCGACCTGCTGCTTAGGAGGCAGCCGCTCTATCCAACTGAGCTAACGGATCAGATGATGTGTATTATACCTGAAAGAGCTTAAAAGTTCAAGTAGGTAGTTTTTCAAATAATATATAAATTTAAGAAAGCCCCTGCCTAAAACAGGAAGGGGCTATAACAAAATTTAGAATTTAACAAAGAATCTTAACATGAAGATTACAAACAAGATCCAAGTAATAAGCGGTATTTCCTTGAATTTACCCTTAATTGATTTTAAGATAACATAGGCCAAAACGCCGTATACAATACCTTCAGCAACGCTGTAGGTAAACGGCATCATAATCATCGTTAAGAATGCAGGAATTCCTTCAGTAGGATCCTTATAGTTTATTTCTCCGGCTTGGGTCATCATCAAAAAGCCCACTATTATAAGTGCCGGAGCAGTGGCTGCGGCAGGAATAAGCAAGAAAATCGGAGAAAACAATAATGAAGCGATGAACATAAGGGCTGTTATAACAGATGTTAAACCTGTCTTTCCTCCGGCTGCAACACCGGCAGTACTTTCAACATAGCTTGTTACTGTTGAGGTTCCTAGAGCGGCACCTACTACTGTTCCGATAGCATCAGATAAAAAGGCTTGCTTAATCCTGGGAATATTTCCGTCTTTATCTACAAGGTTTGCCTGAGTTGCAACACCCACGAGGGTTCCGACCGTATCAAAAATATCCACAAAGAGGAAAGAAACAAATACAATAAAGAATTTAAAAGAAAGCACATTTGAAAACTCAAAATTGAACATTGCAGGAGCTGAGGGGAGACTAAAAGGAGTCCAGCCTTCCCAACCGCCGAATGGAACGGTAATCTTTAAAGGAATACCAATGATGGTTGTAACTAAAATTCCTATCAATATTGCTCCGGGTACTTTTAAAATAAAAAGGGCACAGGTTATAATTAAACCGATAAGGGCTAAAACAGCAGGAGAGCCCCAAGTGAATTCTCCGAGTCCTACTAGTGTTGTAGGATTATCGACAATTATGCCTGAATTTTGAAAGGCGATAAAGGTAATAAAGATACCTATACCTGCGGCAACAGCCTTTTTAAGATTGACAGGTATGGATTTTACGATAGCTTCACGGACATTTACAACTGAAAGCAAAATAAAAAGAACGCCTTCTAAAAAAACGGCAGTTAATGCCGTAGACGGGGAATAACCTAAACCGATAACAACGCCGTATGTAAAAAAGGCATTTAATCCCATTCCTGAAGCAAGGGCTACAGGAAGATTAGCTAAAAAGCCCATGGCGAGGGTTGCAATAGCGGCGGACAGAGCGGTTGCAGTAAAAACGGCACCTCTATCCATTCCGGCTTCACTTAAAATTCCCGGATTTACGGCCAAAATATAAGCCATTGCCAAAAAGGTAGTAATACCAGCAATGACTTCGGTGCGCACGGTAGTATTGTGCTCCTTAAGTTTAAAAAATCTTTCCATAACTAAGAAATTCTCCTTGGCGTATTGTAGCATAATTTTTTATTTGCAGCAATATACGGATTTTATTTTTTTTAGATAATTTTAATCAAAAAACTTTCAATATTAGTATTCGGTACAAAAAAAAGCTATATATAGGTATGAAGACAAAAAATATTTTTATTAAATTCTTTAGGATTTGTTCAATGATGCTGATATTCAGCATTGGTTTAAATGCGGAAATACCTGTAGAAAAAAAATTTTTTTCTATTACACAGAGTATTGATCTTAACCTTGATTATAACCTAAAAGCCGAGGCAAAAAATCCTTTTTTTGAAGTATATACGGCAGCAAAAACTCAAGAAGATACTCCTAAATTTACACTTATACCTCAAGGCTTCAGCTTAAAATTCAGTCCGGTCCTATACCGGGAAAAGAAAAAGCTTTATCCGGCTCTGTCCTTTTTTTACGGCGGAATTACAAAATCAAGTTTTATAAACAGGATGCTTTTTAAAAATGATTCTGAAAAAAAGCCTTTTTATAAAGGCATAAGTCTTTCTCCCAAGTATTTGCTTGAAATATCAAAATCAAAATTCGATGTAAGCATCGGGACAGAATTTGCAGTAAAAAATTTTAATCTTATTTTTTTGTCCGAACAAAAACAAAAGGAAATATGGCCGAATCTTTCATTTTGTACATCTTATAAAAAAGAGAATGAAAGCAACTTTTTAAATTTCAGCATTCTTTCTTCACTGACAAATTCAGCCTACTCTAAATTTAATCTTACCGCATCTAATTATGACCAATTTTATTCCGGAGAATTTATATTGGGAGAACAAGGAGAATTGATAAACTCGGTATTTTCCATGGCCTTAGGAGTAAAGATTCCTTATGGAGTACCGGATAAAAAAAACAAATCCGATTCAAATTTAGATTTTTTTGGCAAGGCCGAGTATAATATTCAAAGCGACTATTTTATGCTTAACACCGGAGCCTTATTTGAAAGAGACGGTACATTGAAGGCCTTTGTTCAGCCGAAAATTGAGATTGGAGCTTTAGATCTCGGCCTTTCATATAATTTTTTGCGAAAGTATTTTAAAAAGAAAAAAGTTTATGAAAATTTACATTCCGGAGGAATAGGTTTGGACCTTAGTTTTAAGCGGTTTAAATTAAAGAGCGAAATATATTATGATAATACCGAGTGGGATCTGAAAGGTCAAATTAAAATTCCCATCAAACTTTTTGCCAATACACTCTTTTCAATAAAAGGAAATACAAAACTGGAAGACAAATTAAAAAATCCGTTTATAGTAAAAAACTATTCTTTTTCCTCGAATATTAAAATAAAATTTAACAAAGCCTTCAATATAAATCTTTCAGCTTCCTTTATGCAAAAAAATACATTATTAAAAAAGAATAAGAAAACATTTATAGCTTGGGAAAAAGGAATCTTTAGTTTTTCAACTCAGGCAGAACTTATAAAAAAGACAAGGCTTACATCAAATTCTTTTAAGGGAGAAATAATAGTTGAAACCGCCAAACCTTTTATAAAAGGAAGTCTTGCATACAAAATAAGTTTTTAAAATGCAAAGTGCCAAAGAGTTTCGTGTTCGTAAGCTTCACCGGGTTTAATTACGGTATTGGGAAAATGAGGATGATGAACGGCATCCGGAAAGGCCTGACTTTCAAGACAAAGGCCAGCAAATTTATTATAGACATCTCCGTTTTTTCCAAGTTCGTTGTCTAAAAAACCGCCCGTATACATTATAAGAGCCGGCTGTGTCGAGTAAACGGTTAAGGTTCTTTTGGTAACGGGCTCTTTTACTATTGCAGCCAGAGTTTTACGGTCGCTGACTTCTTTTTTTATAACCCAAGTATTGTCAAAACTTCCGCCTATTTCTTGTACACCCTCGCTCAAAAGCCTAGGTTTTCTAAAGTCATAGCCCGTATTTTCTACATTTAAAAACTTTCCCGTCGGAATAAGCTCTTGATTGGTTTCAAGATATTGCTCTGCAAATATTTGAACCTCATGATTTAAAACCGAAACATAGGAACCGTTAGACTGCATTCCGGCAGGATTTAAGTTAAAATAACTGTGATTGGTAAAATTAACCGGTGTTGTTTTATCCGAAACAGCCTTATATCTTATAATAATCTCGTTATCGGGGGTAAGAGAATAACTTACTTCAGTTTGCAGATTTCCCGGGAAACCTTGCTCTCCATCCGGTGAGGTTCGTGAAAAAACGACACCAGCTTCTTGATTATTCTTAAAAGTAGAAGCTTCATACAACATCTTATCGTAAAAGGGGTATCCTCCATGAAGACAGTGTTTACCTCCGTCATTTGGGGTTAGAAGATATTGCTGATTTCCCAAAGTGAATTCGGCATTTGATATTCTGCCGGCGTATCTCCCTATAAATGATCCGAAGTGTGGAAAATTATTTACATATCCTATAAAACTTGAGTATCCTAAAACAACATCGTCAAAACCGCCGTTTTTTGAAGGCAAAAGAATTCCGGTAATACAGCTTCCGTAATTGGTACAGCAAAGCACCATTTTTCCGTTAAAAATAGTAAATAATAAGGCCTTATTTCCGTTTGAAAATGATCCGAATTCGCTTGTAGTTATCTTCATATCAACCTCCCGAATAAGTATAGCATATTATTGAATTATATGATAGAATGCGGCATGGAGAATTTTATGAAACATAAGATTATATTATTGTTGGCATCGGCCTTCCTATTTTTTGGATGTACTAAGGAAGAAGTTCAAAAGCCGATTACCATGGTATTTTTACCCAATGAATCAAGCGAGGCAATGAAGGATGCAAGGCAGGCTTTTATGGAAATAATAAGCGAAGCCGTAGACCGCCCCGTCGAAATCAAAACTACCACGGATTATAATATAGCCTTAGAAGCTATTATATCCGGAAACGCAGATATGGCTTACATAGGAGCCGAGGGTTATATAAATGCCCATAAAAGAAATCCGGCCATTGTACCGGCGGCCACCAATTCCGGCCCAAGCGGAACCTTGGAAGATGCGTTATACTATAGCCTTATAGCAGTAAGAACTGAAGATGCTCCTCAATACAAGAACGGAAACGATTATGATTTGACTCTTTTAAAAGGGAAAAACATTTCATTTGTTTCCACAAGTTCTACATCAGGTTTTGTAATTCCTGCAAATCTTCTCGTAAAAAAATTCGGATTAAATAATACCGATGAACTTATTCATGGCAGCTCGGTATTTTCTAAGGTGCTTTTTGCAGGCTCTCATCAAGGCTCTCAAGTCAACCTTTTTAGAAAAGACGCTGATGCCGCAGCCTTTGCAATTCCTCAAACTATAGGAGTATATGATTTAATTGAAGGAGAGGACTATCAAACGGGGGCATCTTACAAGGTTGCAGAAGGTGCTGTAGACCCCTTCGGTAAATTTCCCGGAAGCGAAATTACCGTAATTCAATCGATTCCGGTCTTAAATGCCCCTATAGTAATGAATACAAAAACACTTTCCCCCGATGAACAACACAAAATACAGGAAGCCCTTACATCAGAAAAAACTGCAAATAATCCCGGTATTTTTAAAATAAAGGGAGCGGATAAACAGGGAATGTACCCCAAATACTCTGAAAAAACAAAACTTGTTAAAACTACAGACTCTTGGTACGATAAAATCAGAAATTTGACAAAATAAATTAGAAAAAGACTTGACATAATATTTCTTATATGCTATACTCCGTTCCACATCGCAGGGTAGAGCAGTTGGCAGCTCGTCGGGCTCATAACCCGGAGGTCGGAGGTTCGAGTCCTCTCCCTGCTAACCAAATTAAAAGGCACTCTTTTGAGTGCCTTTTTTTATTGTTTATTTCACATTTCTATAGCTTATATAGACTTACACAATCATAAAGTAAAGCAGGATTTCACTTTATTTTGTTTATTTTCCTTATATTTTGTTTTATTTTTGCCGAAAATGTAAGCACTATGTAAGCTCAAAAACTTACTAAATAAGGAGAATTATGGGTGTAAAACTATGGATTAACCGCAATAAAATATATCTTAGTATATATATCGGCGGGAAAAGGTGGAGGGAAAGCACGGGATTGACGGTTAGCCCGAATAAAGAACAAAATAAGGCTGTTATGGATATGGCAGAAATTTTGCGAAGTAAAAAAGAAGCTTCGCTGGTTGCTATATCATCGGGGCTTATCGATCCGGCTTTTGTAAAAATTACACTTTTTGAATATGTTAAAAAAGAATCGGAAGGCAAAAGTAAAAAACACCCTCTTATCAAAGGTTTTAAATGGCTTGAAAAACTTACTCAGGATATTAAAATGTCTTCCATTACTTCTAAATGGTTTGAAGATTACCAAAGGGCTTTGTTAGAAAAAACAGGGCTTGCCGCTAAGACTTGCGAAAATTATGCATCGGCCTTACGGGCCTTGTTTAAAAAAGCCGTAAGGGATGGAGTGATAGTCAAGGATCCGTCAGACGGAGTTAAACACATACCCTGCCCCGAAAGCATCAAAGAATTCTTAATGCCGGAAGATATCCGAAAACTTGCTGCAGAACCCATAGGCGGGATTTTAGGGGCAGACGTTAAAAAGGCTTTTTTGTTTGCCTGCTGCACGGGCTTGAGAATAAGCGACTTAAAAAGCTTAAGATGGGGCGGCGTATCTTTTGAAAAAAAGACACTTACAAAGATTCAGCAAAAAACAAAGAGGGCCGTATATCTACCTATCAAAGATGAGGCTATAGCCTTTTTGAATCTTCTTGCAGAAGAAAACCCGAACAGGACGGACGAGGACTTTATATTCCCTCATGTTGCAACAACCGGCACTAACATGAATCAGTACTTAATCGAATGGGGAAAGCGGGCCGGAGTAAGGCAAAAAATAGGCTGGCACTTGGCAAGACATACCCACGCTACCCTACTTTTGGAGTCCGGGGCAGACTTGTATACGGTCCAAAAACTTTTGGGGCATACCAAGATAAGCACCACCGCACAGTATACACAGGTTACGGACAGGAAGAAAAAAGAGGCTATCGACTTATTGCCTGATTACGGGATTGTTACAGATACGGAAAAAGAGATTTAACCTCAGCCGATACAAATTTAGATTGCTTTAGGGCATTTTGTATTCTTTTTAGAAGGGTATCGGATACCACTATTTGCTCGTTATTTTTATCGGAATCGGAGACTATAATACGTAAGTGTCTAAACTCTTGGCCCGATTTAGATTTTTCAGGCTTGCTTAAAAAGGCGGTTTTCTTAGGCATTTAATTCGGATAGTTGAGCAAGGGCGGCTTCTTCTTCAGCAAAGGATAGTTCTTCTTCGATAAGGAAGGCTATCTCATCGGGGCTTTTGCCCAGGGCTTGCAGGATAGATTCAATACTTATCGGCAGGGCGGAGTCTTTAGGATCAGTCCATTCGGGGCAATTTGCATGAGTATATTCGATAAGGTCCGTAAAGGTGTAATCATGAAATTTAGAGTCGATAGCGTCTAAAACTTCTTTTTCGTAGTCGGATAAAGTGTTACATGGTATCTTATCGGTTAAAGCAACAAGATCGTAACCGTCTTTTAAAAAGCGGCTATTCCATAGGCTCTGGTCGTTTTGATTACCTTTATTACGGATAAGATTATATGTATTTGATAATATAGGGCCTGCTTTTAGGGCTGCATAAGTATCGCCCGTAATGGGAGAGCCGGTATCATCGTAGGATTGACGATCGGCAAGGTAGAGCATTTTAAGAAGCTTTGTATAATTGAGCCGATACTCATATTTTTTGAGCATATAATTTACAACTTCAATAAGTTTATGTATATTCATAAAATACCCCCTTAATTTTAATCTAGCACCTAGGCCGCCTTTTGTCAATACTTTTTTTACAATTTTTAATGGTTTTCTACAACTGCCGCAAGTTTATTCCGATCACTATACCTACGGAAATCATGGCTGTCCAAAGAGATGACCCTCCGTAGGATAAAAACAATAGAGGAATACCCGTAATCGGCATTATACCCATAACCATGCCGACGTTTACAAAAAAATGGAAAAAGAACATTGCCAGAATACCTGAAACAATAAGTTTGCCGAAAAGGTCATCGCAGCGCTTAATCGAAAGAAAAAATCTAAAAAAAACTATACTGTAAAGGAAAAAAACAAAAACACCGCCCAAAAAGCCCCACTCTTCCGATAAAATACTGAAAATAAAGTCGGTACTTTGCTCGGGCAAATATCGGTAATGACTTTGAGTACCCATAAGATAACCTCGTCCGGTTAAGCCCCCTGAACCGATAGCCGTGATTGACTGGATTATATTCCAGCCGTGTTTTAACGGGTCAACTTCAGGATCCAAAAAGATGATCAAACGCATCATCTGATATTCTTTTAATGCCCTTACCCCAGCTATGGAGCCCGCAAAAGCAATGGTGATAAGAGAAAGAACATAGGCTATCCAATAATAATATCTTCTTTTTAATAACACATTGCCTATCATTGCAATAACGGTTGAGATACCCATCGCAAACAGAATAATAATCGAAACTTGGGAATGTTTTAAAATATTTGTCATAATATGACTTGTCTTTAAAATTACCTTCTCCCAAAGAGGCATCAGAGTAAACACTATTGTTAATACACCAAGGAAAAAGACATAAAGGATAAACCTTAGCGGAATACCTGCAATAAAACACATTATCAAAAAAATAGGAATATATACGCTTGCTGTTCCAAGGTCGGGCTGTTTTAAAATAAGGGCAACAGGTACAAGCATGATTGCCATAGCCTTCATAAATCGTTTTAGAGGTTCTTCATTTTGAGATTTTTCCAAATAGTAGGCTAAAAAAAGAATAAAAATGAGTTTAATAAATTCTGAAGGCTGGATACCTAGATTTTTTAAGCCTATCCAGCTTCTTGCATTATGCCTTACAGTTCCAAAAATCCCTGTATACAAAAGCAAAAGCAAACCCAACAAATAAATTAAAAATGTTCTATCCTTTATCCGTCTATAATCATAAATACATGAAAGCAAGAGCAAAACAATGCCTGTACCTGACCATAAAATCTGCTTACTATATTCTCTTGAAACAAGCTCTCCTGAAGAATTTACACCTGAAGAATAAATAAAAAGAATACCTATGAATGTCAAAAGAACAACAGCTAAAAATAATAAATAATCGAAGTTTGTAATTTTGCGTATGTTCATTCGCTTCTCCTTACGACTGCAGGGAGTTGTCTAAATCCGAGATAGTCTATAGTTTCGTCATAGGTTTGATTTGCAAGAGCACCATGCAGTATTATATTGGCGGCATACGGAGCCCACCATTCCCATCCGTTTACAGCTTCTACAATAACGCTGACAACTATCATATCCTTAGGAGGAGCATCATATGGACCGTAAGCCACCATCCATGAGTGCCAGGTATCCTCTAAGCCTACTTCAGCTGTTCCCGTTTTTCCGGCAAAGCGGAACATAGGATTTTTCATTGGGAAGCGGGCTTCTCCTTGAATTGTAACAAGATTCATCGCATATCTAACCTGGTCAAACACTTCCTTACCTATATTTTCTTGATGAAGAATTTGAGGCTGAACGGTTTTGATAATCTCCCCGCTTGAAGGATCTCTTATTTCTTTTAAAAGATGAGGCTTATAGATTATTCCGTTATTTATAACCATACACGCCATGTTTGCTACCTGAAGAGGAGAAGCAAGGGTATAGCCCTGGCCTATCGACATATTCATAGTATCTCCGTTAAGCCATTTTTCATGGAACCGGCGCTCCTTCCATTTAGGAGATGGAACAAAGCCTTCGGATTGACTTGGAAGATCTATCTCAGTTGATTGACCTAGACCAAAGCGTTTTGCATAATCTACAATTTTTTCAACTCCCAAGTAGTCTCGGCAAACAGTCCAATAGTACACATCACAAGACTTCGCAAGAGCCTCATTTAAGGCCAGTTTCCCGTGTCCGGGCTTTCGTATATGACAGCGGAATACACGGTTTCCGTATTCAATCTCACCCAAACAAGGAACCTTCGTTTCAGTTGGAAAGGCTTTTTCATTTAAAATGGCAGTGTTCATTATAACCTTAAATGTTGAAGCCGGAGGATAGGCAGCATCTATAGCCCTATTCAAAAGAGGCTTATCAGGATTTTCAAATAATTCTTTTGCAAGAGAGCTTGTAATTTCCTTACCGAAAATGTTTTGATCAAAGTATGGATAGGAAACCATTGCCAAGACCTCGCCCGTTGTAGGCTTTAACACAACGGCAGCCCCTATTCTGGGACCTAATGCATCTTCCGCCAGTTTTTGAATTCTTTTGTCAAGGGTAAGCACAAGATTATTTCCCATCTTAGGCGGTGTTACAACCGTAGTATTTTCTATGTATCTGCCCTTGGCATCTACAGTCCGGTATTCCACCCCATCCGTACCGCGTAAAATTTCGTCATATTGTTTTTCTATTCCGGCCTTGCCTATTATACTGTTTGAGGTATATCCCTTATTATAAAAACGGGTCAACTCATCTGCGGTAATATCTCCTACATATCCTATTATGTGAGAAAAGGAACGGGTATCAACATAGTTTCTAACAGGCTTCGAGTGCCATGAAACACCGGGAAGAGAATCGATACTTTCTGCAACCTGCACAATGGTAGAATAATCGACATTGGATTTTATTTCTATCGATCTAAAATCCCTTCTGACACTTAAGGGCAATTTTTTTTCTATCTGTGAAACAGGAATTTTCAATATTGAGCTTAATCGGCTTATTACGGTATCAAATTCCTGACGAGGGACTTCACCGGGAACAATATCAACAGCAAAAGAATCAATGTTCAAAACCATCGGCGTATTTGCTTCTCTATCAAAAATCTCACCTCTTTGAGCAGGTATAAGGGTTGTTCTCTTTGAAATATTTTGGGACTTTTGCTTAAACTTATCCCCATAAATTATCTGCATCGAAAACAGTTTATAGGTATAAGCTATCAAAATAAAAAATATGAAGATTACAAATAGTCTAAGCCGAGAATTTAAACTGTCTTCATTATTTTTCATATTGTGCTATACTCCTTCGATATAAAGGCTTGAGGAAAGAGATTAAAAAATAAAAACACAAATGGAGTAAATACAATATTGACAGCTGCCTCTATGGCAAAGTTTACCGAAAAAATATCATAGGTATGAATATTTTGCCCAAAGAGTATTTTTAAAATAAATAAGAGGAGAACTTTAAATAAAAAACCTAAGGTACCTAAAATACATGGAAACACTATCTTGTTTAAATTATAAAAGCCGTAGAACTTTCCTATTAAATATCCGGTCAAAGTAAAAATAAAGGAATGTAAACCTATAGGTGCTGCTGACAAAAAATCGGCCAAAAGCCCGGCAATAAAACCGCAAATCAAACCTGTGATAGCTCCGTTAGAAATTGCAATATAAATAACAGTAAGCAAAACCAAATCAGGCAATACAGCAAAAAAAGATATATGAGAAAACACGGCTGTTTGAAGCAGGGTTATAAAAAAAACGCTTAAAGAAGTCCACAAAATAACTTTTTTCAATTTATTAAAACTCCTTTTCTATTTTTGAAGTATCAAGCACAAAAACATATTCCAAACAAGAAAAATCTATTATCGGATCCACATAGATCTCAAGCGAGGTTTCATAATCAAGGGACTTAATTTTAGAGACATAACCTATCGGAATATTCTTTGGAAAAATTGAAGCATCATCAAATCCGGAGGTAATTATCTTATCCCCTATCTTAATGTCATCCCCTGCCCTCTTTTTTATGTACTTCATAATTAGCGGAGAATCCTCCGATCCTTGTCCGCTTACAACACCGCGGTGTTTTACCAAGTCAACCTTTGCCGCAACATGGCACTGATAATCATAGATAGGTATAACCATCGAAGAGCCTCTCCCTACCTGCAAGATTTTACCTACAAGGGCCATGTTTCCGTTTTGAAAGGCAATGACAGGCATATCTTTTCTAACACCATGCTTTACACCCCTGTTAATAATCATCCCGGAATAAAGAGCGTTCGGGTCATAACCTATTATTTCTGCAGGAATATTCGCAATTTGGATATTATCTGTAAAGCCCAATAAAGTACGCAGCTCATTGTTCTCTCTTTTTATGTCGGCATTGGAACGCTCTAAAAGCTCATACTTTTCAAGCTGCTTTGTAAGCTCATTATATTTTGCTTTTAAATCCCATAATTCCCTTACGGAAGAAACGCTTTCTCCCACAAAGGAGGAAACATTGTAAACAGCTTTTTCCGTTCCGGCACTTACCGAGAAGGCCAATCTTTTAAAATCCAAAATAAAAGAGCCGCCTGAAAAAGAGAGTAGAACGGATGAGATTAAAAGGAATAAAATTAAAAGAAAAACTTCAAGATTTAGTTTAAGCGAAAGTTTTTTCTTCATAGGAGCTAATTATTTAAGCTGTCATATAGACTGCGGTCAACAGTCATATCCCTAAACACTTCATAATATCTTCCGGCACCTATAGCAACACAGTCCATAGGATTTTCTGCCAAGATTACAGGAACACGGGCTTCCTTAGCTATAAGTTTAGGAAGGCCCTTTAGTAAAGAGCCTCCTCCGGTCATTACTATACCCCTCTCAACAATATCGGCGGTAAGTTCAGGCGGTGTCTGGGCTAAGGTTCTTTTAATCTCTTCTACAATCTGTGTAACGGGTTCTTTTAGAGCTTCCCTGACCTCAACAGAGTCAATTTCCAATCGGCGTGGAAGTCCCGTGATGGCATCGGTACCCTTAATTTCAACCTTTTCGATCGTTTTTTCGGGCGAAGCGTTGCCTATGCTGATCTTGACTCTTTCGGCTGTCTGCTCTCCGATTATAAGATTATCAACCGAACGGACATGCTTAATTATGGCTTGATCGAACTCATCGCCTCCTACACGGATAGCATTTGTTACAACCATGCCGCAAAGAGAAATAACCGAAACTTCGGTCGTTCCGCCTCCGATATCGCAAACCATATTTCCGGCAGGCTCGTGAATAGGAATATTTGCACCGATGGCAGCAACCAAGGATTCTTCCAAAACCTTAACCTCACCGGCACCTGCCTTCATGGCGCTTTCATAAACAGCATTACTTTCAACATCAGTAATACAGCTTGGAATACCTATAACCATTCTGGGTTTAACAAAACGGTGCTTAGGTAAAATTTTAGAAACAAAGTAGCGGATCATCTTTTCGGTAGTGTCCATATCGGCAATAACACCGTCTTTTAAGGGCCTAATAGCCACAATATTTCCCGGAGTTTTCCAAAGCATTCTTTTAGCCTCAGAGCCGACGGCAACCACTCTTTTTGTTCCCCTCTCAACGGCAACAACGGAGGGCTCGTTTACAACTATGCCCTTTCCATTCACATAGATAATAGTATTGCATGTACCCAAATCTATTCCTATATCTGTTGAAAATCTTTTTAAAAAACCCATTTTATCCCCCAAAATTTTTATAAATTTAGTTTAGCCCGTGTTTTTGCATGGAGCGGATCAAATTTAAGAGCCTTCCGCCATTCGGCACGAGCCTTTATCAAATCTCCTTGAAGTTCGTATACAACACCCAAACCGTAATGAGCATCAGAAGAGGTCATATCCTTTTCAAGAATGGTATTAAATTCCTTTACAGCATCATCTATCTTATTTTCTTCGATAAATAAACTACCCAATAAATATCGGCATTTTAATTCTAAAAGTGTATCCTTAGTTTTATCTATTGTCTCAAATAAATAAAGTTTCGCATTTTGTTTATCCGAAATCTTAATATAGTTTTCGGCTAAGGCAAAGAACAATAAGTCTGACGGACTATTAGCAAGGGCATCCGAAAAAGCCTCGATAGCTCTTTCAGGTTCGCCTAAAAGAGATGCCGACATACCCCTAAACTCCGATAAATCGGAAAATTTCCCGCCGGAATTATATGCAATATCCAAGTATTTTAGAGCAAGGTCTGCATAATAATAACCTTTTTGATAGTAAGCCTTTCCCAAAACATAGGCAATTTTCGCCTGCTGAGATTTTGAAACACGGTACATTGCCTGCCGTAAATTCAATATAGAATCATTTAGATACGAATAGCTTACCGAAAAATCGGTTTGTTCGGCAAAAATATAATAAGCGGCAAAACCGTGCATAGCCAAGGCTTCTCCGTCATAGGCCCTTCTTTTTAAAATACTCTCTGTTTTTTGGTATACGCTCTCGTAATTTTTTTCAGCCCAATCGGCATACACCTCTTTCATGGAAGGTATGCCTGCATAGTTTTTTTTATAGATATATAAAAAATATCCTCCGGAAACCGCGCACAAAAGAAAAATCAAAACTACAAAAATTTTTTTTGAGCTTCTTTTTTTCTTTGAGAAATTTTTATGCGATCGTCCTTTTGAAAATTCCATTTTTACAATACCTAAAAAAAAGGGATTAATAAGCCGGATTCTGTTTCTGTAAAACAGACGGAACCATCTTTCTTAGGTCAGCTTTACAGCAGACCTTTATCGCGGTTAACCCGTAAATTAAGAATCGGAGATTCTTTACTGCTTAACCTTGCTCCCGATGAGGTTTACATTGCCGTTTCCGTTGCCGAAAACGCGGTGGGCTCTTACCCCGCCCTTTCACCCTTACCGCAAAATGCGGCGGTTTACTTTCTGTTGCACTGTCTGTAAACGGAAACTTTCATTTCCGTTCCCCGGCCGTTAGCCGGCATCGTTTCCGAAGGAGTCCGGACTTTCCTCTGCAAATGCAGCGGTTCCTTTAATCCCAAAATTATTTTTTTTTAATCTTCGTCTTTATCGTCTTCAAAACTTGCAAGGAAGTCTTCATTTGCAGAATCCCCAATATCAAGCAAGCCTTCCATATCGGAATCATTAAAATATGCTTCCTGTTCAGTAGTTAATTCGGATTCTTCATAGAACAGAATACGGCTGCAGTAGGGACAGAATTTTATATCCCGATCCGACCTGACTTCATTTACAAACTGAGCGGGAAGAATCATATGGCAGCCCATGCAGACATTTCCCTGAACCGAAACAATACCTACACCATGTTTATTCTTAATAATCCTGTCGAATTTAAACATCGTTTCATCGCTTAAACCTGGTGAAAGTTTTTTTTCTTCAGTCTTTAACTCTTCCAATTTATTTTGCTTTTCGGAAACTTCAGAATCCAAGAGCTGTTTATGTTCTTCAAGCTCTTTTTCAGTTTGTGCAATAAGAGCTTCTTCCTGCTTAATATTTGCATCTAAAATTTTAAAGTTGCCTTCAAGTCTCTGAAGATCTTTTCTTATAGTTTCGGCCTTTGTAGTAGACTCATCGATTTCCTTTTGCAAGATTTCATACTCCCGCTGGGTCTCGATATTGTCCATTGCCTTTTCGGCCTTTTCTCTTTTTTGTTCGGCTTCAAAAAGATCGGCTTTCAAAACGGCAATACCTTTACGCAGCTCTTCATATTCGCTGTTCATTTGGATATAACCGGATTTTAATTTTTCCAAAAGCTCTTCCTGCTGTGTAAGAGCCTTTGGTGCATCCAAAATCTCCGTTTCAAGTTCATTTTTTCGAGCAAGAATATCCTGTAAAGCTCTCAATTTTTCCAATACATCATTATCCATAAATTACACCCCTTTAATTATCAAGATAGACGATTATCATAATCAATTATCAAGATAATCTTTTAATTTTCTACTGCGTTTAGGATGGCGAAGCCGCCTCAATCCTTTTGCTTCTATTTGCCTTATTCTTTCACGAGTTACATCGAAATATAAGCCGACCTCTTCAAGTGTGAGAGGATATCCGCCCTCAATACCGAATCTCATTTTTAAAACCTCCTGCTCGCGCTCAGGAAGACTTGAAAGCACCATCTCAAGCTGCTCCTGCAAAAGCGTCAGTTCCGTTCGGTTTGAAGGATTTTCAACACCCTTATCCTCGATTAAATCTCCCAAAAGAGTATCCTCTTCTTCACCTATCGGAGTTTCAAGAGATATAGGTTCCCGTGCTACATTTTTAACCTGCTTAACTTTTTCGATAGACCAGCCGAGCTGCAAGGCTATTTCATCATCATTAGGTTCACGCCCGAGTTTTTGCATAAGCTGGCGGGATTCTCTGTTTACCTTGTTTATCTGCTCTATCATATGAACAGGCACGCGGATTGTACGGGCCTGATCCGATATTGAACGCGTAATAGCCTGCCTGATCCACCATGTAGCATAGGTAGAAAATTTGTAACCCTTTCGGTATTCAAATTTTTCTACAGCCTTTATAAGACCGATGTTTCCTTCCTGTACAAGGTCAAAAAACTGTAGACCGCGATTGATATACTTTTTAGCGATAGAAACAACAAGCCGCAAGTTTGCATTTATAAGCTTATCTTTTGCGTTTTTAAGCATTCTCTGGCCGTTTTTTATTTCTAAAGTAAGATCAATAACCTCATCTACCGTAGCTTCAAAATCGTATTCAATCTTGCGTATCTTACGAGTTAAAACCTGAATTTGAGTGTATATATCCTTTACTTCATTGGCAGAAATATTAAGCTCTTTTTCGAGTTTTTCCCTTTCCCGCGGAATTGCAAGGCGCTTACCCAGCTTTCGTAGATCGGCATAATTTTTAATACCGAGTTGTTTTTCTTTTCTCTCTTTTTTGTTTTGATAATCCTGAACCTTTTCGGTTGCCTCAATAAAGCGGTCAGAAATTTTTTCTATTTCTTCCGATTCAATGTGGATACGCTTGAGACTGTTAAAAATTTTCTTACGCAAAGTTTGAAGCTCAGGGCTCTCCAAAAAGCTTTCCAAGGTTTCCCTGTCATAGCAGTGCTTTTTTAAAGAAATATATTGCTTAATTTCGGAATATATGTTCCGTAAGCTGTCGCCGTAAACCTGCTTAAGACGCTTTTTTTCGGCCATTTCTTCACTTAACTCTTTGCGAGGCTTATTGGACTCGGCAGGATCGAGTTTTGAAAAGGCCTTTTGACCGATTACAAAAAATTCAGGGATCAAAATACCGGAATTCTTTATAACCTTTTTTATGATAGCCTCTCCGTCTTCCATGCTTTTTGAAAGAGACACCTCTTCATCGGCAGTTAAAAGATCTTCCTTACCTATCTCTTGAAGATAAAGCTTAATCGGATCATCAACCCCGGCTTCGTGAGAAGTTCTAACAAGTTTTTTTGCCGTTTCGATTCTAGGTTTATCTTTTTCGATATACGGAGTTTCGATGTCATCGGAATAAGAATTCTTTACATCCGCATCGTCATCATCTTCTTCGTATGCATCATCCAACAATCGATAATCTTCATCATGGCCGCCGTTAAAATCAGAATCGGCTTCTGTATTTGTTTCAGATACTCCTTCATTTTTAATCTGAACGCCGGCAGCTTCCAAAATATCCAGAATATCGGGTATAGTTTCCGGAGACATTAAGTCTTCGGGCAATAGATCATCAAGATCACCCAATCCTATTGTGCGTTTTCTTTTGGCATATTCCAAAAGTTTAATAATCGCAGGATTCTTTTCGAGATCAGTCATACACCTTTCCCTTTAATTGTTTTAGTTGAATGTCGATATTCTTTTTTTCTTCCATTAGTTCTTTTGTCAAGTTTACGGTATCGGCATTCTTTTCTCCATGTAATAACCTTAATCTGCCTATGATTTTGTCTTTTTGTTTTTGTAGAATATTTTGTTTTATAAAATTTATGCCGTCATCGACTACCTTTTCAGATTTCTCGGCGAATTCACCTTTAGAAATTGTTTGAGAAACAATTTCTTTTAATTTTTCTTCCCCGCATCTGTGCATCAGATTTGCATACGTATAGGCACCATCTCTATAACATTCTTCTAAAACAATAAACAAATGTCTGGCATAAAAATCCTCAAAATCATCAGGGCTCAATTCGGAACGCAAACGGGAAAACAGATCCGTATTTGCCGCAACGGCAAGTACCAATCGTAACTCGGCATTCATTCTTATATTTACCGGCTTTTGTTTTACTTCGTCAACTATATGCCTTAGAGCCTTTTTTTCGCGGTTCGTATAATCGCCGAAAATTGCTTGTTGACTGACACCAAATGCCGATGAAAGTTTAGAAATTGCAGACTCCCTTTGAATATCGGATTCCAGGACCTCAATATACGGAAACAAAAAGGCTATAGCTGCGGCCTTTCCCTCCGGACTGCTTATATCAAATCTCATGGACGCAATTTGTATAAGATAATCATCGTCTACTATAGCATATTCCAAAAGAAGTTTCAAGCCTTCTTTTCCTTTTTTTTGTAGAATTTCGGCAGGGTCCTTTCCTTCTTTAAGGTTTAAAACACGCACATTTACACCAAGACTGCGGCAAATTTTTATAGCCTTGTAAGAAGCTTCCTGCCCTGCCTTGTCAGAGTCAAAGGCAAGGTAAAATGTATCTGCAAAGGACTTGAGAAGTTTTACCTGTTCAGGGGTAAGAGCCGTTCCCAAGGGAGCTACAGCATTTTCGATTCCTGCCTGAAAAAAGGCCAGAACATCCATGTAGCCCTCGCATAAAATTACCGATTTGGACTTGCGGATTTCGCTCAGAGCATGATGAAAGGCAAAAACGGTTTCTCCCTTTTTGTATTGGGGCATATCCGAGGAGTTTAAGTATTTTGCACCCTCCCCATCCAAAATACGGCCTCCGAAGGCTATTGTTTTTCCGTGGCGGTCGCAAATCGGAAACATAAGCCTATCCGAAAAAAAAGCTATATTTTTATAGTTTTTAGAAAAAAGGCCCGTTTTTTCCAGAAGGCTTTCAGAGTAATTTTTTGACAACAAAAACTTATGAAGCCAGTATCGGTCTTTAGGAGAATATCCCAGATTGAATTTTCCGATTATTTCGGGAGAAACATTGCGGGAAAGAAGGTAGTCAAGGGCTTTTTTTCCTGTAGGACTTTGGGTTAAAAGATAGTGAAAGCTGCCTGCAACCTTGCCGTAAAGATCCAAGATTTCGTCTTTAAGCTTTGCACTTTCATCGGGAACATAGGAACCGCCCTCATAGATGACCTCAATGCCGGCATTTTTTGCAAGCCTCTCAACGGCTTCAGTAAAGGAAAGTTTTTCCATCTCCATCAAAAAGTTGATTGTTCCGCCTCCCTTGTGACAGCCGAAACAATAATACATCCTTTTATCGGGAACAACATTAAATGAAGGAGTTTTTTCGTTATGAAAGGGACAGCAGCCCCACCAGTTAGATCCCCGCTTTTCCAGCCGGGTATAGTTCTCGACAAGGGATACAATATCGGTCATTTCGGTTACTGCATCGATTGTTTTTGAACTTATCTTAGGCATTAATACTCCTCGCTTTTTGTAGGTAAGTGATTGTACACTAAAGAGGCTTAAAAATCAAGCACAGACAAACGCATCAGAGTTTTATCTTCGCAAAAAACATAGGCTGTTCAACCCGCCTTTCGCCGCTATGCGGCTGCAAGAGGGGTATTCACAGCCTATTTTTTTGCTATTTTATTTACCCAAATCATGCGTTTGCCCTGCTTTGAAAAATGTGCGAAATTTTGTTTAAACTGCATCGATTACAAAAACTTTTCCTAATTTACTATTTTTTTCAAATAATAAGTATAAATATAATGAGAGGGGGAATTTGAAAAAAATTAATGGTAGAAAAAATGAAAAGATTTGAAGATTTAACATTACAGGATGATTTTATGTTTTGTAAGGTTATGCAAAACCCATATTTTTGTAAAAAACTTATCGAAATAATACTATCCGATACTATCGGCAGAATTACTTATATTTCTGTACAGCATAATATTAAAACCTACGAACAAGCAAAGTCTGTAAGGTTTGATGTTTTGGTACAAACAGAAAACGGTAAATTTTACGATGTGGAAATGCAGGTCAGCAACGAAAGGAATATTCCCAAAAGAATGAGATTTTACCAAGCTGCCCTAGATATTTCTTTTTTGGATAAGGGGAATTCTTATAACAATTTAAACGACAGCTTTATAATTTTTATCTGTTTATTTGATGTTATAGGCAAAAACAGGCCTATTTATACCTTTGAAAATATCTGCCTTGAAGATAAAAACATATCTTTACAAGACGGCACAAAAAAAGTTATAATAAATGCGGAAGCCTTTGAAAATACGAAAGACAAAGAATTAAAGGATTTTTTAACATACCTTAAAACAGGTAAGGCAAAAAATCAATTTACAAGGGGGATAGAAGAAATGATACAAACAGTAAAACAAAACGAGCAGGCAAGGCAAGAATACAGGTTATTATCTACTTTTGAAATGGACGCCAGGGATAAGGGATTTTCGGAAGGAACTTATAACAATAAACGCGAAACAGCTAAACTTATGAAAATGGAAAAATGTGATAATGATTTTATTATGAGAATTACGGGGCTTTCTGAAGCGGAAATAGAAAAACTGTAGTTTTATAAGTTTTGTTATTAAGCCCCCTATCCCAACCATTAAATTTCCCAAAAACCTCTGTTTTTATCTCAACTAAAAAATTAGCTCAAAACTTGCCTGAAAGCGGGGTTCTTAGGGGCAACGCCCCTAAGCAGCCGTTGAAGGGAGAGGGGGTAACAGGGGGAGAGGGAAACTTGCGTCTGAACAAGTTTCCATTTCCTCCTTTACTTATCTATCCTCAAAAATTTTCCCTTTAAATCGAATTTAAGCTCAAGGCCGCTGTCAAGTTCAACTTCCTGGGTCTTTTTTTCAAGATTCCAATCGGTGATATAGTTATCGGGATAATGCTTTTTGACATAGTCTAAAATTTCTTTTGGTATAACCGAATCGGGGAGTTTTGAGTTCCCGTCAATACCGGTGATTTCGCCTTTCGAGTTAAAGTCAAGCTCAATCATGTTGTCAAGCTTAATCTCGTATTTAACTGATAAACCGTCTTTTTCTTTTTCGGCCCTTAAAGGCTTTGCATCGGGAAAATGAGTTTTAACATAGTTTTGAGCTTTTTCGGGTAAATCGGTAAAGTTTATAAGCATCTCTTTCCCGTATAGCATACAAGACGAAAGAAGCAAAAATACGGCAAACAAAAAAATATGCCTTCTAAAAATCACAGATTGTTTTTTCATAAACACCTCCACGTGTAAACGGTATGAATAATATAATTAAATAAGGACAAAACGGCAAGAAGAAAATTCGCCTTGACAATCAATCAATTATCTTTAATAATATAACTATGATAAAAAAATATTTTGTGCTTTTTTTTGTGTTTACTATTTCGTTATTTTCTTGTTCAAATTATTCAAAGGGCGATGAAGAGCGTTTTATCCCCTTAAAAGAAATGAAAGCCGATTACGAATATTTTTGGGACTTTATCGATAAGGGCTATCCCAATAAAAATACATGTATAAGAAACGGAGCCGATTTAAAATCAATAAAAACATATTATGCCGAAAAATTAAAAACCTTAAAAACCGAAATCGATTATATGAAATTTTACGGTATAATATGCTCAGGAATTACCGACAATCATTTTTTCGGTCATCTAGGAATTGTAGATTACGGCTCATATAAAAAATATATTGAAACAATTTCATTAAAAGAAAAACGAATAGCGGTCTTTTCCCTGCAAAAATTTCAAAGATAAAGAATTTGCCGCACTTGGAAAATTTAAATAAAGAAGAGGCGGCTTCTTTTAAAGAATCCTATGATATAGAATATACCGTAGAGCCTAAAAAAAGCGATTTTCAATTTGACGGAAAAATATGGGTTCTTATAAATAGGAAATGCTATTCAGCCTCGGATGCCTTCGCAGCCTTTTGTAAGCAAACAGGCTTTGCAATTCTTATGGGCGAAAATACAGGCGGAGCGGGCTTGTTACCGATACATCCTGTCTATCTGAAATTTCCCAAAAGCGGAATGCTTATCAAATACGATATGTTCTACACCTTAAACCTTGACGGCTCAAACAATGCGGAAACAGGCACTGCCCCCGATTATCCTGTAAAACAACAATATGCTTTAAAGGCCTGTCTTGAAATAATAGAAAAATCCGAAAAAAATTAATACACAGCCTTTTAAAAGAAAAGGGGATTATCAAGGTAGGCGCTTAAAACCATAAAGCTGTCCATATAACCGGCCCTAACCTTTTTTGTATAGATATTCACATGAATAATCTCTTCATTATCTTCATCCCATCTTTTTCCGTTAAGCTCGATGTAGTCATTTACACCAAAGGCATTTTCGGATGCAAAGCTTCCGGGGATAACTTCAGAAACCCTGTAGGAATTTCTTTTACCCACAGATTCAAGTTTAAATCCGAAAACGGGAAGCATCGATCTTGCTATGCTGTCCTTTCTAAAAACCGAATTACCGGGATAGAGCGGCCGCTCGGCACATAAAACAGGCCAAGTTTTTTCTTCATAAATACCGGCTTTATTTTTTTGATAACCTTTAATGAGGACGATAGTTTCTGGAGCAATCGATAATAAATTTGCCTGTATTTCTTCAACCGAATTTACAGGAATACCGTTAAATTCTTTTATTATCGCCCCCTCATTTATACCCGAAATCGAAAAAGGGCCGTCTGGCAGAACATAGTTTACAAGAACCCCGGCGGGAACACCCTCAGCCGTATTGGAGCCTCCCTTTTGGTTTTGACCGTAGCAGCCCAGCCAAGAATGTCTGACTTCTCCGCCCTTATATAGATCGGGAAGGATAGCCTTTAAAAGCTCGACAGGAATTGCAAAATTAAGGCCCTCGTTTCTTTCAAGACCGGCAAAGACTACGGCTTGAACAAGGCCCTTATCATCCACTATGGGGCCTCCCGAATTCCCGTGATTTACGGCAGCATCTATCTGCATTATATCTACCATAGAAAAAAGCCTGCGGTACTTTGCCGATACTATACCTGATGTGAGAGTTTTTTCCAAACCGGCCGGAGAGCCGATTGCATAAATGGGGCTTCCGACCCCTAAGTCCTTCGAAGAACCCAGATTAAAAATAAACTGAGGTGTGTACTCGGTCTTTACCAAGGCTAAATCAAACAGGGGATCCCAGCCTACAACCCTTGCAGGAATTTTTATATTGGGATTATCGGGCGATTTAATATAAAGCCTAGAATAGCCGTTATATTTTTTATCGACCTCGCTTTGAATGACATGGTAATTGGTAATAAAATAACCTCGGGAATCTATAAAAAAGCCGGAACCGATAACAATATCGGGCGAGGCATAACCTCTTTGGACACGCGTTCCCCTGTCCACCCAAACGGTAAGGGAGCCCTTTATCATATCGTCTATATTTTGAGGAAAGGAAGACGAAGATCCGGCTAATGGATTTTTTTTATTTTGTAAATTTAAAAGAGGAAGATCCGAATTCTTTTTCCACACGGCAGACCTTTCTTCAAAGATACGCTCTTCAGTCCATCCTGAAGGGCGTTTTCCTATTGCCGTAAGAGACCTAAAATACCTGACAGCATCATCCCATTTTTTTTCGCTTATGCTTTCCAAAAATGCGGCTTCAGTTCTTTCTATCGATTCCGACTTAATCTTGTCAACCTCTTCAAAATTTGTTGTATTAAGATGAAGAATCTGAGATCTTATTAAGGCATCTGTTATTTTGCCTGACTTAAGCAGCTTTTCGGCATAGTCAACCTGATACAATACGCTGGATCTATCGGAGTAATTCACATACGAAACATTTTTGTTTGAAGTACAAGAAAAAATCATTACAAAGAGAAGGAAAAAAACTATTTTATTCATTGACGATTTCAGCAAAAACAAAACCTCCGGAACGAACAGCAAAAACTTCGATATTATTTATACTAAACACATAAGAAACAATCGGCAGACTTGTTTGGTTAAAGATTTCCACAATTTTTTCGTTTATTTTTTCAATTTCTACCGGATTTCTATTAAGCCAAAACAATTTACCTTTGTCGGAAGGAATAAGAATAACATTTTCTTTTCCGTCTAATAATTGATACGGTTTGCCTTCTTTATAATTAACCTGTACGATTTTATTAAATTTCGGATGAATCCATTCTGTTTGAGCATCTCCGTTTTCGTATTGCACATATTTAATTTCAGAGACCCCGTCTTCATTGCTGTCCCAAGTCTTTGTAACGGTATCGTTTTTTTCATAATATTCGGAATACTCATATAGTTTGTTTTTATTCAAATCTATATATATCCGGTTCAAGATGCCGTTTGCGTCATATTCGGTTTTTGTTTCAAAGTAGCCGTCCCCGTTTTTATCGGTGTGTTCAAAAACAGGTAAACCGTTTCTATAATTTGTTTGAGAATACAGTTCTCCCGACACGGTTACCTCGGCTTTTATAGGAATACCCTTATCAAAGAATATTTTTTTTATGCCGCCGTCTATGTAAGGCGTATTTTCTTCGGAAAAGGCCGAAGAATAAACCAGTGTACCCTCATGAATACTTCTTATATTTTTATCGGCCTTTAAAGAAAAAAAAGCTTGATCCTTTTGATGCATTCCATATAGTTTGAGATTTAGTTCTTTTAACTCTATAGGAGCCCAGTTTAGATCAAGAGGTCTCATAGTGTACCTTTTTCCGTCTTTTATAAAATTTTTAACGGCAGGATAAGAATCATAAGAAACGGAATAAGAATGTTTTTTACCATGGATTACTAAAGGAATACCGAAATTACATTCTACAGTGTATTCCGGGTATCCCGTTTGAAGCGGATCGAATTCCGCACACCAAGGACGGCCGTTTTTGTAATAAATTTGAGAATCGATAATAAGATCACCATTTTCATCATCGACAATCAAACCTTCATAGGACGATAAAAAAGTTTTAAGCTCATTTCTTAATTTTGTATTGACTACCAAGCGTAAAAGCTCAACCAGGTGAGATTCATACATAGCTTGAGTCAAAATATATTCCTTTAGAATCGGGTTAAAGTAATAAACCTTAGCCGATAAAAATTCGTTTACAGCCGTTTGCTCGTCTATTATACCGTATCTTAGACAAAGTAAGGTAGAGTAAGAACGGTTATATAGGCCGCTAATATCATGCGACTCGCTAAAGGGTAAATACATCCCTCGGTATAGTTTAAGTCTTCGAATATTATCCTCAGACCTCGTTTCAAAAGGGCTCGCAAGTAAAAGAAGGGACGGATCTTCATCCTGCCATGCATAAAGCCGTGAAATTATGTGTTCGGCCAATTTTTTACCGAAAAAACTTACCTTTTTGCCGCGTTCCCGCAAAAAGAATAATTTTGCAAAACTAGGATTAAAGGCCCATCGGTCTAAGGCTTCCGAAATAAGAGTTTTTGCTTCTTCATGCCGTCCTAAGCCGTAAAGAGCATCAGCCCTTACATAGTCCGATTCAGCAGAATCAAATGGCAATAGGTTTATAAGCTTAAGAGCCTCTCCGTATTTTAACATTCTTGCATTGACTTGGGCAGCCAATAAACGGCCGGCATTTATGTCGTATAACCGCCATATCATTCCGTCGGCACAGGCTGCATCGGCTTTTTGCAATATATCTTCATTAGGGTAATTTAACTTTAAACTGCATATTGCCTGAATATATAAAAAGTCGGCTGTTTTAGGATCATAAACTTCTCCAAGTTGGGCTTCAAACAAGGCATCTTTCCATTTTTCTTCAGTAAAAAGTTTGGAGGAATTCTGTAAGCATGATAAAGCAGCCGACAAATTTACCCTGTCACTTTGATCAGCATAAAGCCCCGTAAAAATCAAAAGAAAAAAGGCTAAAATCTTATATTTTAGTTTACAGTCATAAAATTTACAAGATGTCATCTTTTACCCCTATAAAAATTTTTTACCGAAAGCGGCTCCGTATATTCCTTTAACCACTCCGCCCTCCTCGATTATCGGCAAAATATTTCTATTTTCGTAGTCTATATTCCATTCATTTATAATTTTTTTTACCGATTTTTTTGAGCCGGAAGCCGTTTGAATTTCATCTCCTAAAAGCCGTGAACGAACACAAAAAGGCGGCTTAAAAGGGCCTATACCGCAAGTTTTATCGCTTTCATGCACAACAAAAAAGCCGCTTTCCGTTTCTACAGCCTTAAAAATTCCGGCCGGTGTATCAAATGTACAAGGCTTATCGATCCAAATGGAATAAAAAAGCTCATTTTGTTTTTCATCATTTAAATCTTTAAAAAGAAAGACCTCCTCGCCTTCTTTTTTTATGCAAAAGCCGCCCGAAAATACTATTTTTTTTGTATCTGAAAGCTTCATTAAATCTTCAAAGACGGAATACGGAACTCTTCTTTTTCCTTTTAAAAGAATTATACCCTCTTGAAGAAATTTAAGTTTTAAAGCTTTGTCAAGGCTTACAAAAAAAAGAAATTTACACCGGCAGCAGGCTTCCCCTTTTTCGTTTTTATACAATATCCATGATTCTGTTTTCGTTCTATAAGAGGCGTTAATAAAATCGTTTTGAGCCCTTATCTTTGCTAAACTTTTATCCAAGCCCCTTTGCCAGCCGTCAAAGCAGAGAGTCAAGGCCGGAACAAGATTATGCCTTACCTTATTCCTAAGATAAGAGGTTTCAAAATTAGTCGCATCCTCCCGCCACGGGATATTCCTTTCATTTAGATAGTCTTCAATTTCGGAGCGTGTAATGTTCAGCAAGGGGCGAATAAATCTGCCCCTTTTTGGAGCGATTCCCATAAGGGCCTCAGGTTCGGAACCTTGAAAAAGCCTCATCAAAACCGTTTCATAATAATCGTTTTTATTGTGGGCTGTCAAAATATAATCTGCATTTAAGGAATCCGCAGTTTTTTCAAATTCGCTGTACCTCAAAAAGCGGGCAGCATCTTCAATTCCGGTTTTTCGGTGCCGAGCTTCTTCAAATACCTTGTTTTTAGGAATTTCTGATAAAATACACGGGCATTTATTTTTACAAAAGTCTAAAACAAATTGGGCATCGCCTAATGTTTCTTTTTCAGGCCTTATATTGTGATTTACGGTTATGACAAAGATTTCGGCATTTATATCGTGCTGTAATTCCAAAAATGCTGAAAGCATAGCCATAGAATCGGCGCCTCCGGAAACGGCTAGCAAAAGCCTTACAGGGGCATTATAATGGCCGGCAAGCTGACCGATTTTTTTATCTGAAATTGAGGAAAAGCCAAGAAACACATCTTTTAAAAACGATTTTGCCATAGGATAGATTTTACATAATTTATAAAAATGGTCAACGATCAGAGAAAATAAAAAAACCTTCCGTATTTAAATAAACGGAAGGTTTTTTATAAAAATCAAATAAAATTATTTGGCTTCTTCAGCAGCGGCTTCATCTCCTTCAGTTTCTGCAGCAGCCGGAGCGTCGCTTCCGGCAAACTTGATAGCTGCAACAGTTATATCATCACTTGTTAAAACCGTAACAGCTTCAGGAAGTTTAATGTCTCTTACATGAATAGCTTGATTTACATCAAGGGCAGAAACATCAACGACTATTCTGGGAGGCAGATCTTTGGGGAGACACTCAAGTTCAAGTTCGGTAATACCAGTTTCAAGAACACCGCCGTGGCGTACGCCTTCAGGAGAACCTTCAAGTCTGAGCTTAACCTTTGTACGCAAGGTCTTTCCTCGTTCTACTTCATAAAAATCGATATGTTTAATCTTGTCAGTAACAATATCATGCTGAAAATCTTTAATAAAAACTTCGTAATCCTTTCCGGCAGCATTTAATGTTACAATAGTACTTTCGGTAACAAGCTTAAAAAGTTTCATAAATTCTCTTTCATCAACATCAAGAGAAACGGATTTGCCGTGGCGGTCATACATTACTGCAGGAATTCGTCCTGCTCTTCTCATTTTTACAGCGGCATTTTTACCGAATGTTGATCTTTCATTTGCATTTAACAGTCTCTGTTCCATAACCCCAGAACTCCTCTATTTACCAATTATTTAGTTTGCACAAAAACCGCCGATAAAAGCGGTCTTAAAACTGGGACGGTAGGATTCGAACCTACGGAATGACGGCACCAAAAGCCGTTGGCTTACCACTTGCCGACGTCCCAAAATATATACAAAAAGCAAAAAGCTAAATTGTATCCAAAAAACTATTACTACATCAAAACCGATTGCTTAAACTACATATCTTCCTCTGCATTTTGCTGAGGCATATGCGGCGTTTTTTCGTAAACCTCCAAAACAGCCTTTGTCATTTTCTCCCTAAACTCGGAAGTGATCGGATGAGCTATATTTTTAAACTCACCATTACTTAACTTCCGGCTCGGCATTCCAATGTACAAACCTTCACTGCCCTCAATCACTCTTACATTATGAAGGACAAAGCAATCATCGAACGTAATATTAGCATAAGCTTTTAAACTATTCCCCGGACTAACTCTCTGAACACGGACTTCTGTAATTTCCATACCGTCCTCCTTGCATAATAATATTGGTAAGGTCTTACCTATCAATATTTTACTACGCTTTCTATCAGAACGCAAGTAACAAGAAGAAAAAACATTGCGGATATTCCGCAAAAAGCTTAGAATAAGCATTTTTGACTATTTTTTCATCTTTAAAAAGCCCAAAAACCGAAGAACCCGCACCGCTCATAAGAGCAAAATCGGCCCCGTAAGTTAAAAGGTCTAGTTTTGCCTTTTTTATTGCAGGATATTCAAGAAAAAGAACATCTTCAAAGCTGTTAAAAAAAGGCCATTCACGGCAATCTCTGCCGCAAAAAAGCTCAGGATTAAAAGCAGGATTCGGTATTTCCGATTCATTACGCTTCAAAAGGCTGTATGCCCTAGGCGTTGCACTTTTTACTCCGGGATAGATTAAGATCCCAAAATAATCTGACGAAACGGAAATTCTTTTTATTTCTTCTCCGCGGCCTCTTACAACCGCAGCTCCGTATTCCAAAAAAAACGGAACATCGCTTCCTATTTTTAAAGCTATAGCCCTTAAGTCTTCTTCCGTTAAACCGGTAGAAAACATATAGTTTAGCCCCCGCAAAACCGAAGCAGCATCGGAAGATCCGCCCCCTAATCCGGCTCCTTCAGGGATTCTTTTTAAGATCCTGACGGAAATACCGCCGGAAATACCGGTAAAATGTTGAAACTCTTGATAAACCCTTGTAATGGTGTTTTCTTCAGGCAGGTCAGCCAACGGCGACATTACCCTACACTCTTTTTTATCCGGTATTCTTTGCATTAAAAGTTCATCGGCAAGAGAAATCGGAGCAAAAACACTTACAATGTCGTGAAATCCGTCCTTTCTTTTTCCTAAAACTTCTAAATGCAGATTAATTTTTGCATGAGCCTTAAGGCTAATCGCACTTTTAATCATGTCCTAAGCATTATATCCAATTATAAAGTTTTGTCAATACAAAATAAAGGAAATTTAGCTAATTTTTATAAGGTCATTTTAATAATTCTCAATAAATAAAAGAGATAATTATGGAGTACAAGGTTCTACATCCCAATCCTTATAAATAAGCTCCAAAAACGGATTCATAATATATTCTCCGCCTGAAACCGTATAATGATGGCCGTCATCTTTCATAAGCCTTATTTTTTTACCTTCCGCATTTTTGACGGTATCGGTATAAGGAACTCCTATTCCCGGTGCCACGCTGCTAAGGGAGAATTTGTTTAGGAGGACGGACGAATACTCTGATGCTATTTTTTTATGCAGTTCTTCAATATAAAGTAACTGAGCATTGTATATCTTATCCCGAACAATAGGCATACCCAGCCAATACACTTTTTTTGTGTTTGCAAATAAAATATCCAGATGATTTTTTATCTTATCCCGATAAGCAGACTCCCAGCCTTCCGTTTCTTTTACAAGAACTTTTCCGTTGTCTGCATAAAAATTTTGATAATCATTCATTCCTAAAAAAATGACGGCAATATCGTAGGGTTCATTTTTGCTTTCTTCAAAGACATTTTTTAGCTTTTTAGGCCAGTTATAGTAATCGCTTCTTATAAAGCCTGAAGAATGCACCGAAATCTCTTTTACTCTGATAGAAGACTTTTGTCCCGTAAGTCTTAAAAAACCTGCCGCAAGACTGTGCATTTGAGAATCTCCAATCATTAAGATTCGCAAGGGTTTTTCTGCATTATAAGAGTAAACCTTTTTAGGCTCATCAGGCTTTTCAGAATCAGCATCCCCATCCTTAGAGGCATCTTCTTTTTTTAACTCCAATTCTTTTTGCTCAAGCCTCAGTTTTTCAAGTTCCGAAATTCTCAGCTGTTCGAGAATTTTTAATCTGTCTAAAAGAGTATTCAGATTTTCGAGCTTTGATTCAAGCTCGTCTGCCATTTGTTTAAAGGCCGCAGCATCTTCAGGTTTTGAACCGGAATCGGTCATGCCTTCCGGTAAACCGTCCTGAGCCGTTTCCAATTCTTTTTCAAACTCATTGATAGAAGTTTTTTCATTATGAGACTTAGCAAAATCTTCTCCGATATTTTCCAAGGCTAAAAGCCTTTCCTGACTGATAATTTCTGCAGGATCCATGTAATAAAAAGAATCCCAATCGCTTAATCCGTCCAGTCCTGCATGATGCAAGAAAAGAATCCTTGCAGAAGGAATGAGTTTATCAAGTTTTAATTTTTCAGAAAGCTCATACACAGGCTTAACGGCAGCCTTGAAGACGGAGGCTGCATAAGGATTTTTTATTTTAGATGAAAAATCGTCTAAGGATTTGCCTAAAAGAAGCATAAAGAAAAAAATACAAAGAATAAAAAATAAAAGACTTTTGTTGGCGGAATAAAGGGATGGCCCCTTGTGTTTACGAGAAAAAAAACCGCTTATTTTTTTTATTTTTTCTTTTAATTTCATACTCTCAATTTTCACCTAAAATGCAAAATAAATAAAAGGCGGTATACCCGAGGTTGAAACGGCATAAAGAGCGGCTAAAAAACTCACGGTCATAACGGCCTTAACAATCATCGGGAAACGGCTATATATTGTAAAAGTTTTTTTTCTTACACTTTCCGAAGGAAGCTGTAAAAAAAGACCGGCAAAAAAGACTAAGAGGATAAAGGGGCTTATAATTTGAAAGGGCTGCATAATATTTCCTAAGGATTTTATATATAAACCAAGCTCAGAAAGAGATGACGAAAAAAATACCAGCCAGCTGATGTTTATAAATATAAAGACCGGTATAATTTTTAAAAAGTCAAAACTTTTTTTTCCGGTTTTTTCTTCGGCTGAAATCCCGCCGGTTAAAAAATCGCCGGAGACGGTTTTATTTTTTTTCATCTCAGAAAAAATTCTTTCGGCACAAAGCATTGTTCCCTGCATTGCTCCCCAAATTAAAAAGGTCCACGAAGCCCCATGCCAAAGGCCGGCAATCAGCATCGTGAAAAAAAGAGCAAAGAGAGCTCTGGCAAGGCCGAAGCGGGATCCTCCTAAGCCGAAATAAAGGTAATCACGAAGCCACGAAGAAAAACTGATATGCCACCTTCTCCAAAATTCGGTAACGGATTTTGAGATATAAGGCCTGTTAAAATTTGCAGGCGTATTAAAACCTAAAAGAAGACCTATACCTATAGCCATATCGCTGTATCCCGAAAAATCGGCATAGATAATTATCGTATAACATAGTATTCCGAAAATAAGCTCCCATGTATTATAAAATGAAGGATTTGCAAAAATTTTGTCTGTTACAAGAATAGTTAAAAAATTTGAAATTATCATTTTTTTATAAAGGCCCGAAATTAAAAGTAAAATTGCACGGTCAAAGGCTATGGGTTTTGCACCTTTTTCATTGTCGCAATTAAGAGCCCGAGGGAGGTCTTTTAAAAAATATTCAGCCTGAACAATGGGGCCTGATGACAACTGAGGAAAAAACGAGACATATAGCAAGAAATCCCAAAAAGATTTTACATGCCTTATCTTACATAGATAAATATCAAATACATAGCTCATACATCTGAATGTATAATAAGAAATACCAACAGGAAGCAGGAGAGTCCAAGAACGCACATGGCTTAAAAAAGGAGAGGCCGAATACATTTCGGGGAAAAAATTATTAAGATACGACAGAAGACCGTAAAGATACTTAAAAAATCCCAAATATAAAATATCGAGAATGCAAATAATGATAACGATGGCTTTTCGGGGGGCGTAATTTTTTTCTTTATCGATAAGAAAGCCGTAAAAATAATTTATCATGGTAAATACAAAAAGCAGGATACAAAAACGCCAATCCCACATCGCATAGAAAAAATAAGATGCAGCCGTCAAAAGAATTTTCCGTTCTTTTTCCTGCCTAAAAATATACCAGTATAAAAAAAACACCGAGAGAAAAAATAGGGCAAATGAAATCGTCGGAAAAAACATGGTTTAAGTTTAAATTATCTATTACGGAAAAGTAACAGGCTTATTTGCCATCTTACGCTGAATCTCTGCAGCCCTGGAGGCAGGCATCAAAGAAAACCAATAAGCCACCGAAGAGTTTTTACCTTCCTCTATTGCCATCTTTTCTACAGCCCTAAGCACATCTATCACATCCTGATCATCCATCGAAAGAAGATTAGCAACAGCCTTATCCGGCGGCATTCCGTTTATATATTTTGCTATTTGTATTATATTGGCCTCGCGGGCATCTCTTTCCACAATCAAAAGATTAAAGTTCTTTTCTTTTTCTTCTATGGCAAGTCTGCGGTCATCCAGCTCCTCAGCAACCTGTTTATTTTCGTTTTCTTTCGATTGAACATCTTCTTCACGCTTGTCCAATTCTTGAGAACGCAGCTCTAAGGCCATCAAGCGTTTTTCGTAGCGGTCATTTTCCAAATCAGCCATCTCATCGGCATCTAAAGGAGCAATTCCCTCCGCAGTTTTTAAGCCGAAAAGGGAGTAAACAGGAGAAAATAGACTCCTTGAGCTTATCAGCCCCAAATAATCAAACCACAATAGGCCTCCGAAAACGAGTAAAACAATCAATATCAAAAGAACAATAATTCGTCCTATAGTTCCGCTTCTTCTCAAAACTTTTACCCCCTATACAATATCGGAAAAAATTTTTCTAAAGGTTAATGCTTATACAAATACTGAAAATATTCCATATCGGTTGAAAGGATTTTTTCGGTTTCGGGCAATGAATTTTTATAAATTTCCATACTCTTCCAAAAGCTGTAAAATTCGGGGGACTTGCCGTAGCTTTCGGCATAGATTGCAACAGCCTTGGCATCGGCATCACCCTTTATCCTTTCTGCCTCGGCATAGGCCTGAGACAAGATAGTCCGCTTTTCGTTTTCCAACTCTCCGAGGATTTTAAGTTTTTCGCCGTCGCCGGTTGACCTAAATGTTCCTGCAATTTGATTTCTATCCTTTATCATTCGGCTGAAGACCGAGTTTTCAAGCTCATCGGAATACTTAATTTCCTTAAAGATAAGGTCGACAACTTCCAAACCGAATTCGTCAAGCTGGCTGTTTGCCTTATCCAAAATTTCATCCGCAAGGGCTTCCCTTCCCTTTTTTATTACAGGGAAATTTACCTTTTCGGTCTTTATCGAGCCGAGGTCAACTTCGGCATTATCGATATTAAATTCTTCCGTTTTTCGGCTCTCGTTTATGATATTGGAACTTCTTACAACATCATCAAGACTGTTTACCGAAATAATATCCCGTACCGATGAGTCCACTATATCCGAAAGGCGTGAATAAGCGCTTTCATAGGTGGTCAGGGATTCGTAGAATTTTTTTACATCGATTATACGCCATCGGCTGGTGGTATTTACCTCAAGGTATTGTTTTTCTAAGGTAAGAATCTTTTGAGGATCACCGTCTAAGCGAAGGAGTTTTGCCGTATACTTGTTTACGGTATGAATCAAGGGCATTTTAAAATGAAGACCGGCTTCTTTTTCGGTCTTTACGACAGCACCGAATTTTGTGATAATAGCAACATTGCCCTCATTTAAAGTATAAAAAGGCTTTAAGAAAAAAAACAAAACAAAAATTATAACTATAAAGAAAAACCATCCCAAACCTTTTTTATCTTTTTTTGTTTTTTCAGGCTTTATCTTATTTTTAGAAGAATCTTTTTCGTATTGAACATCTTCAGCATTTACATTTTCATAGTTTTCCATAAAATTAATTTCCTCCCTTATTTAATTCTTTTAAAGGTAAAAAGTTTTTTAAATTTTTATCGATGAGGGTTATGTTCTCATTATTTTTAAAAATAGCATCGAGGGTTTCAAGGTATAGTCTTCTTCTCGTAATGTCGGGAGCCTTTACATATTCGGAATAAACGGCATTAAATCGGGCCACATCACCCTTTGCCTTGTTGATTCTTTCGGAGGCATAACCTCTGGCTTCTTCAATCATTTTTTGGGCTTCACCCTTTGCCTTAGGGATTTCCTTGTTGTAGGCTTCTTTTCCTTCGTTTATAAGCCTATTCATATCCTGAATTGCTATGTTTACATCCTCAAAGGCGGCTTGAACTTCCTTGGGAGGTACGACATTTTGAAGCTGTACCGATGAAACTGAAATTCCAAGTCCTACCTGTTTATATTTTTCGTTCATTTGGTCCCTTGCCAAGATAGAAATACTGTCACGGTCTAAACTGATTATGTCCATTATAGCCCTGTCGCCTACCAAGCTGTTTACAACGGATTTTGAAACATCCCTGATCGTCTTATTTCTTTGAGCTTCCTCAACATTAAAAAGCCAGGCCTTGGGGTCAACAATCTTGTATTGGATTACCCATTCAACATTGATAATGTTTAAATCTCCTGTGAGCATAGAAGACTCATTCAAAATAGCATTTTGGTATTCGCTTCTTTCACTGGATCTTGAAGTTCGGAAGCCGAATTCTTCCTTTTGTACTGTCTTAACAGGAACCTTGTAAACCTGGTCTACAAATGGAATGACAAAGTTAAGCCCCGGAGCAAGGGTCTTTGTATATTTACCGAAACGGGTAACAACTCCGTTATCTGTTGTGGGGATAACTTTTATTCCCGAAAAGGCTATAAGGGCAATCACTATCAATATTATTATTGTGCGTAAAACTCCCAAAACCTTTGAAGGATCAACCTTTTTTTGCTTCATTTTTTTTCCTCCATGAAGAATTTATTTTTTAACATTCATTCTAAAAAGCTTAAATTTTAGAAGAGGCTTTTAATACTTCGGCCCTTTCTTTTTCAAGCTCGGCCAGTTTTGCTTCCAGCTTGGCCTGCTTTTCACGCTTGCAATAAGGGCACTCAAAATGCTCGCCCTCAAGATAACCGTGAATCGGGCATATCGAAAATGTCGGCGAAATTGAAAAATAAGGAATACGGTAATTGTTTGCAACCGCCTTAACCAGATCTCTGCATGATTCCCAATCCTTTATAGACTCGCCCAAGAAGATATGAAAAACCGTACCGCCCGTATACTTACGCTGTAAACTTTCTTGATGATCCAAGGCTTCAAAAACATCGGTAGTATAGGCAACGGGAAGCTGACTTGAATTGGTGTAATATGGCTCGGCATCTCCTGAAGTAATTATATCGGGAAACTGATTTTTATCGTGGCGTGCGAGTCTGTAAGAGGTACTCTCTGCCGGAGTAGCTTCAAGGTTGAACAAGCTGCCTGTTTCTTCTTGAAAATCTGCAAGGCGGTTTCTCATGTATGTTAAAACCTTTTCGGCAAAGTCCTTACCTCTTGCGCTCACAATATCCTCTCCCAAAAAGTTTAGGCAGGACTCGTTCATACCGCAAATACCTATTGTAGAAAAATGGTTATTTAAATGATGTAAATACCTCTTTGTATAGGGGAATAGGCCGCCTTCCAAGAGCTTTTCGATTACCTTACGCTTCATCTCAAGGCTTTGCTTTGCTATATCCATAAGATAGTCTAAGCGGTCAAAGTAGTCTTTTTCAGTTTTTGATAGGTAGCCGATCTGAGGCATATTGATGGTTACAACCCCTATGGAGCCAGTAAACTCATCCGAGCCGAAAAGACCTCCGCCTCTTTTACGCAGTTCCCTTTTATCCAGTTGAAGCCGGCAGCACATGGAACGCACATCCCCAGGGTTTAGGTCGGAATTTATAAAGTTTTGAAAATAAGGCGTACCGTACCGGGCAGTCATCTCAAAAAGCAATTTTGCATTAGGGCTTGTCCAATCAAAATCCGAAGTGATGTTATAAGTCGGAATAGGATATTGAAAACCTCGGCCTGCGGCATCCCCTTCAAGCATGAGTTCAATAAAGAGCTTATTTATCATGTCCATCTCTTTTTGACAGTCGCCGTAGGTAAAGTCTTGAGTTTCGCCTCCGACAACGGCCCTTTGGTTTGCAAGGTCGGGAGGACATACCCAATCCAAGGTTATGTTTGTAAAGGGAGCTTGGGAACCCCAGCGGCTGGGAGTGTTTACACCGTACACAAAGCTTTGAAGGCACTGCTTTACGCTTGTTTCATTCATATTGTCTTTTTTTTACGAAAGGTGCCAAATAGGTGTCAAAGGAGCTGAAGGCTTGTGCACCTGCCCACTCGTTTTGCATAATGCCTAAAAAGTTGACTATCTGCTGAATAAGGGTTGATAAATGTTTTGGAGGCTTTGAGGTAATCTTATCCGGAACACCGCCCAAGCCCTCGTGGATTAGCTGTCTTAAAGACCAGCCTGCACAGTAGCCTGAAAACATTGAAAGGTCATGGATATGAAAGGCTGCCGTTATATGGGCTTCGGCAATGGCAGGCGTATATATATTTTTAAGCCAATAGTTTGCCGTAATGGTTCCTGAGTTATGAAGAATAAGACCGCCCAATGAAAAATTGACATTGGCATTTTCTTTTACGCGCCAGTCGGATTGGCTTAAATAGCCGTCCATGGTGCTGTTGATATTGAGCATGAGGCTTTCCGCATCCCGCACAGCCTCCCTCTTTGCCCTATAAAGAATATAGGCCTTTGCAAGACGGGCTTCCTGCTGTTCTATTAAAACAAGCTCTACCACATCCTGAATTTCTTCGATTGCAGGGATAGAATGAGCATAGCGTGAAGCCATAATGGCTTTAAGCTTTTCTTCGACCTTATCGGTTAAAAAAACAGCTTTTTTATCGTTAGGACTTCCGTCGACGGCGGCTATAGCCTTGTTGATTGCTTGCTCTATCTTTTTGCGGTTATAGGCCTCAATATCTCCTGAACGCTTTACCACCGAACGCAAAATTTCCGGCTTCGATTTTTCCATAGTACCTAAAAAGGACTTCCACTCAGGAAACACCGTTTGATTTGTAGCTTTTTCCTCCATAATTTTTAAATACCTCCCATATATTTACTTTATTTTTCGCACCTTTTTTACCTCGCTGACAAATTCATCCAAATTACTGAATTGTTTATAAACAGAGGCAAAACGGATATAAGCTACCTTGTCTATGGAGTACAAATGAGATAGAACTATCTCCCCCAAGACTGTAGTCTCAATTTCTTTGCTAAGACCCGAATTTACAATTGCCTGATCTTCAATTTCGGTAACAATATTTTCTATAGTGTTTAGGGAAACGGGACGCTTTTCAAGAGCTCTTTCAATGCCCTTTTCAAGCTTTTTTCTGTCAAAGGGTTCCCTCCGGCCGTCCTTCTTGATAACCATAAAGGGCTTTTCTTCAATACGCTCATAACTTGTAAAGCGGTAACCGCAGGCAAGACACTCCCGCCTCCTGCGGATACATTCCCCTTGAGCCAGGGTTCTTGACTCCATAACCTTATCGTCGCTGCTTCCGCAATGCGGACATCTCATATTTAACTTAACGGACACCTAAAAGCAGGCATCCTTCCCTCCCAAAAATAGCGTATCTAATTATATACTACAGGATAACACACTATATATAGTGTGTCAATAGCCGCTATCAAATTCTTCAAACAGCGGTCAATGGATTTTCAATTATTTTTCTCCCAAAAGCTGCTTTATCTCGAAAATTTCGGCGGACATGGCAGAACGCTGCATCGATTGGTACTTTTTCGGAACCATCTCCTTGCTTGTACATTCGATTGCGGCAACCAAATTTTGTAATTCTATTTCGTAGGGATAGGAAGGCGGAATAAAATCGGCTATAGTTTCCTCCAAGTCTTTTTGTATAACCATCGCCCTGCCTTCTACGGTTGCATTCATCTTTGCACGCACAAGTATGGCTTCAATATCTGCACCGGATACATCGAATTTAATCTTCCTTATTACCGAATTTAAATTTACCTCATGGAGCTTGATACGGAGCTTTTTTTGGAGGGTTTCAAAAAGATCGAGCCTTTCGGCATCGGTCTCCGGGTAAAAAAGGGCCAGATGTTCCTCTGCTCTGCCCTGCCTTTTTAAGTCGACAGGAATTAAGTCAGGGCGGCAGGTAATCAAAAACCAGATTATCTTTCCACGGTATGCAGTATTTCCCATAAAATTCGCTATCTGGGCAAAGACACGGCTTGAAGTACCGGATATATCGTTCGCAGTCCGGTTTCCGAGAACAACATCGGCCTCATCTATCATTACAGCCACGGGCGACATAGCCCGCAAAATATTAAGCACTTTTTCAAGATTCGATTCGGTCGCCCCCTGCCATTGTGAGCGGAAATTGCGTAACCTAACCATGGGAATGCCTATCTCTCCTGCAAAGGCCGAAACTATAAAGGTTTTTCCGGTACCTATTGGCCCCGAAATAAGATAGCCCATTGGGAGAACATCGGTTCTTGCAGCCTTTAAGGCCTTTGCCGCAATTTTAAAACGCTTTTTTACAAAGTCATGGCCCGAAACAAGGGAGAGGTCATAATCGGTATCTATAAATTCCAAAAGGCCTCCGGCCTCATTTTCTATGATTTCCCTCTTTTTGGCGGCCAAATAATCCAAACTTATAGGCCTATCATCTTGGTAGGACTCCCCTACAAGCTGGTACAGGTTCAAAAGGTTCAGCCCCGAGGTTAAAGCTCCCATTCTTTCAGGGCTTAAGCCCCTCTCGGCTAAAAGGATTTCCTCTGTCCGCCTTAAATGCTCCAAAAAATTAACCCTCACGGCAGCATCCGGCAGAGGAATACGAACCTTTATGGTAGAAGGAGATGCTGTAAGTCTAGGGTTTAGGTCTGTGAGGTTCTCGGTAAGCATTATTATGGATATATCTTCCCGCGTAAAAGAAGGCTCATGAGACCACCTGTTTAGGGTAACAAGACAATACCTGTCGGTTTCGTCCAAATTTCCTATCTCGTCGGCCGGAATTATAGTTTCAGCATAATCTGCGATGAGCACAATCCTCAAATTTTTCCCGAAGTTGAGCACAAAATATCTTTCAAGATACGAAAAAGCTTCTTCCGGATCACGGGATAAAAAGGCTGAAGGAGGTACATCTGGATAGTTTCTGTGCATTGTTTCGAGGTAGGCTCTTTCCATATCCGAAGTACAAAAGGAAATACCTCCGGACTTGTCGTAATATACTATTATGTCTTGATTCCCGAAAAGAACTTCGGAAATATAGTCCCTTATTCTTACAAATAAAAATTTATGCCCATATTCAGCCATTTGATGGGGCAAAAAATCCCTGATATTTCCATGCACAAAGTAAAGGTTTGCAGTTTTTGAACAATATTTTCTGGAAAGCTCCTGTGCCCACTCAGGCAAAATATCTATGTAGGCACTATTTTCTTTAATCAGTTGTTTTCCTGCGGCCATAATCCCTCCCGCCTTATACTAACAATACACCAAAAAGCATAAAAATTCAAGAAGAAACCGATTTCAATTTATAATTGTATTTTTTTATCGTTTTGATTGTTATTTTTTAATTTTTGTGCTATAATTTAGTACAAGTTTATGAGAAATTGAGGAGGAAATATGAAAAAATTGTTCTTAATTTTAATATGTTTAAGTATTGGAACTCTGATTTTTGCACAATCGGCAGAAAAAGTCGATGAGATTTTAGACTCTAAAAATTTAACAAGAGGGCAAGCCTGTTACCTCGTAGGAACAGCAATCGGAGAAGTTAAGGAGGCTGATTCTTATCAGACGGCTTTCGACAAATTTAAGGGGCTTAAAATGTTTGAGAACAAAAAACATGATGAGCCGATTCGGTTTGACGAATTTTCAAATCTGGCCTTACAATATTCGTCCATAAAACACGGTTTATGGTATTCAATCGCAAAAAATCCGCATTATGCTTTTAGGCAGCTCAAGATAATGAAGATGATACCGCAAAAAACGGTACCTTCTTCGAATATTACGCCCTTTACCGCGATTAACCTGTTAGCAAAGATAATGCCCAAAGCAGACAGATAAGGAGAAATACATGAAAAAAATAAGAACCCTTACATTTTTCTTTTTGATTATTTCGCTGAGCCTTTCAGCCTTTGAAGCAGGCGGAATTTTTAAAACAGGTATAGGCCTCGATGTCGGCCAAAAGAATAAAAATCAGAATCTTTCACTCTCTCATTTTGACAGTTTGTCCCTTTGGGCTAAACAAAACTTGGACAAAGAAGGAAACTATAATTTTGCCATTCAGGCTTCATATTTGCTAAATTTAAAAAAACCTATAAAACCTCAAAAAAAATTTGATGCTAAAAATGACATTACGCATATCGCAAATTTGGATATGCTCAAGTTTAGTTTTCTAATCCCTATCGGCAGCAATAGTTTCAATATTGAAGCAGGAAGATATAACATATCAGATATTACTGCAACGATTCTTAACCAAAATATTGACGGTATTTATCTTTCTTATACAATGCCTCAATTTTCAACATTTTTTAACCTTGGATATACCGGACTTTTGAATACTTATGTAAACCCAATAAATACACCGGATATAAAAGCTATATCCTCAAAAGAAGCAAAAATTTATAATCTAGCCCCATCATTTGCTCATATATCTGCATTATTCAAAATTCCATTTGCCTCATTGAGACATACAGCAAACTTGGATTTGAACTCTTTTATCGCAACATCAAATCCGAAAGATACCAATAACTATATATCAATATCGTTAAATGGTCCGATAGTAAAAGGTCTCTTTTATAATGCCTCAGTCACCAGCTCAATTATAACAAGGAATAAAAAAGATGTAAAAGCCGGATTCTTTGTACTGGGCGAACTTAATTATTATTTCAAAAAGTATAGTTCAAAAATAGGTTTAAAAAGTGAATGGTTTTCTGGAGGAAAGCAAGAGTTTAAATCTTTTACAGTTTCAAACGCCTCAAAAGTTAAGTTTATTGAAAGTAATGACTTATGGAAAACGGGATTAAATGGGAGCATAAAACCTATAGCCGATCTATTCTTGAGTACTGAATTTAACATTATGACACACGGAATGACTCAGCCTAAAGGAAAAAACTTTCTTAAAGGCTTTGAATGGTCGACATCGGTCAATTACACTATACTTCAAGATATAGCGGTAAGCGGAGACCTGGGTATGTTCATAGAAAAAAATGGAAATATTGATGCCCGAATAGGATTAAAGGGTATAATTTCCTTCTAAATTTTTTATAGGAGAAGAACAATGAAAAAGATTTTTATTATTATCAGCCTTATTTGTCTAAGCTTATCTCTTACGGCAATGAATGGTGAAGTAATTGCCGTTAAAGGAAAAGCAGAAATAAAAAAAGGCGGAAATTGGCTGCCTGCAAAAGCAGGAAACAAAATCGAAGCCGGAAGTATGATTTCAACAGGATTTAAGTCAGAACTAACTTTAAAGATTGACGGTTCAGTTATTACGGTTAGGCCTATGACAAGACTTACTATCGAAGAAATCACACAAAAGAATGAAGCCGTCTCTTCCGAAGTTTACTTAAATGTAGGCTCAGTGAAAGCGGATATAAAACCGGCATCAACAAAGAAGGTTGAGTTTAAGGTAAAAACTCCTGTTGCAACGGCTTCCGTTCGAGGAACCTCAGGCGAAATCGGATCCGATGGTCTTTTAATAGGAACAAGCGGCTCTTGGTCCTATGTAAACAATAACGGAATTGAAACTAGGGTAAATATCGGGGACTCGGTTATCATTAACGATAGCGGTATGGTAACTCCGGCACAAAACATTAAGGCCAATGAGGTTTTACCTCAAACTGTAAAAACTCTTGCAGAGGCAGAAGCTAACTCTCCGACAATTACATCTCAGACTTTAGCATTTGAAGATGTGGCAAGTGTTGCTTCATTAGTAACAAAAGTCAGCATTAATATCGGCTGGGAAGACTAAACTTATACCGCCCTTTGAAGCATTCTCAATAAAGGCTTCAAAGGGTATTTTTTTTTCTTCAGGAATTTGACCTTTAAATCTTATCTTTTCTTCATAAGCCAATTCTAAATGTTCAACTGAAAACTCATCAAGATGACGCTTTAAATTTTCCCATTCGGAATAGGAACATTCAAATCGGAAAATAAGCTTTTCGATAAGATCTTCAGTTTCGGCTTCCTTCAAAACAAGTTTTGCAGAATCGGAATAAGCCTTTACCAAACCGCCCGTTCCTAAAAGAGTACCGCCGAACCAGCGTGTAATAGTAAGCATTATGTTCGTAATACCTGAACCCTTGAGCACGGCAAGAGCCGGCCGGCCGGCGGTACCGGAAGGTTCTCCGTCATCGGAACAGCCTAAGACTTCGCCGTTTTCGCCTGCAATAAAGGCATGAACCACATGACGTGCATCCTCATATTTTTCTTTTTGGCTTTTTAAAAGTTCCCTAGCCTCAGCCGCAGAATTTATAGGGAAAATTTCCGATAAAAATCTTGAATTTTTTACGCTGAGCTCACTCGAAACATATCTCATTAAAATTTTCATCTTAAAAGGCTCTCCCTAATTTTTAACATCTTATCGGCATAAAACATACAAACCAATCCTGCCGTAAACGGGATAAGGCAAAATGCCAAGGTCTCAAAAAAAGTCATTGCTGTAAACGGTTTGACTATCGCAAAAATCTTAATAAAAAAATATATCACATCATAAAAACCATTCAGCAAATAAGAAAAAATAAAACCGGTAAAGGGGAATAAAAGCGAAATAAAAATTGCTGCAAGCCCGAAAATTAAAAAGGCCGATATAAGGGGACTTATAACCACAGAGGCGATTATACCTATAGGAGCCAAAGATCCTATCTTAGTTATCACAATAGGTGCCGTAAATGTCTGTGCCCCTATCGAAGCAGAAAAACTTCCCAAGATTTTGGGAGGTATTTTCCCGTTTAAGATATCGAATACGGCACTTCCAAAGATAAGAATACCGGCCAAGGCTCCATATGAAAGCATAAAGCCTAGACTCAAAGCATCATCAGGTTTTACGGCAATATGAAAAATCAGCATTGTACATAAAACCGGAAGCATCGAAGGCTGAAGGCCTAAAGATCTTCCGAGAATAATTAAGATCATCATTCCCAGAGCCCGATTAAGAGATGGAGCGGCCCCTGCAAACCAAACAAAGAAGATAATGGAAATTAATGAGAATTTTATTGCGAGGCTTTTTTTTCCGAATATTGATCCCATCTGCAAGGCTGTTAAGCTGACCAACGAAACATGCATTCCTGAAAGGGCCAATACATGGGCAAGGCCGGCATTTCTAAAGGCATCTGAAACAGTCTTGCTTAAAAAATCTCTGTTTGCGGAAAGGAGGGCTAAAAGTAAGCCCCCGGCACTTCCCCACTCGGCCAATAAGCGCATGAGATAAAAACGCAAAAAAGCCCTGAACCTTAAAACTGAAGATTTCCAGCCTAAAAATTCCGGCACGGACTTATCTGCAAAAAAGGCTAAGGGGCTTATGCTGCTTTTCTTTGTACCGAAATGCCCGGCAGCTTCAAATCTTACTCCCTTGGAAAAATTGGTAAGAGCAATTTTTCTTGGAACAGAAAAAGAAGCATGAGCAGCGGCTGCCGTACCGAAGGCCTTATAGGCCGAAACTCCGTAAGCATTATTTTGTAGGACCATCTCCGAGGGAAAAAATATCTTTATATTTCCGCTTGAAGAAAATTTAGCACCATTCTTATATGAAAAAGATATAAGTTTAGCATTTGCAGCATAGTATTTTTCGCCTGCAGGATAGGCTTCTCCTGTAAGCTCTGCTTGAATACTGTTAACCTTATTTAATTCCCCAAGAGAACAGGGTTCGGCATAAATAAAAAAGAGATGCAATACCGCAAGGCTTCCTGTAACAATCCCTGCAAATATAAAAAACCGCTTCTTTTTTCGAAATATAAAACCGATTATAAGACTTAAAATAAAAATTAAACTTATTAAAAACTTATTAAAATAATTTTCTACCGCACAAAAAAAATAAAAAGATAATACGGCTGCACAAGCAGATACTACAATCGGTTTTAATACAAAAAACCTATAAGGGAATTTTAATTTTTTTTCATTTACCACTTTAACTCCTCTATGGCATTTCGAGAAGCTTGTTTAACCGTTTCAGAATAATTTAAGTATTCAACATACAATAGATAGTCAAATGCGGTTTTGTCGCCAAGCTTTCTCAAAGCCGTAATTACACTGAGCACTAAGGGCTCGCTGTATTGCTTTGTTTTTTCGGTTTCCGAATTTAACACACCTAAAAATATCGACAAATTTTGAGAACATTCGATTGTACCAAGATTTCCCATACAATCAATGATCTTTATAAGCAATTCATCGCTCCTTGAACTTGTTTTACGCAAGCTCTGTGCATAGTAAAAAAATTTATTGACCTGAGACGAAGCCTTACTCCATTTTAAAGCGGATAAAACAGGCAATGTTTCTTCAATCAAATTTTCAGAGCTTTCAAGATCCGGGCCTTTTAGATTTTTAAGCCCGTAATCTATTACAAGCTCACTAATCCTTCCAAGCTCAGGGCCTTCAATACGCTTATTTTCTTTTGCCAATAAATACAGTGTCCATATATATTGTATGTTTTTTTGTATTGTTTTAGCCAAAATTTCATCAAAATAATTAAAAGAAATATTATTTAATGCGGTTTTTACGGTATTTTTTAAACTATCATTTACAGGATAAAATAAGGTCTTCACAAGGATGTCAAAAGACGAAGGATCGGCAAAATTCCCGAGGGCTTCGGCATAAACCGTTAAAAGCTTTACATTAAAGGCCTTACCTGCAATTAAATCGGATAAACCTGAATCATAAAGAGAATTAAGATAATCAGTAAAGGCCGAATCTTTTTGTACTAATTTACTTAAGCTTTTTAAGCAGGCAATTTGAAAATCCTCGCTTTCAACAGTAGAGAACAAGTAGCGTATATTTCCGGAAGACTTTATCTCATTTAATTCTCCCAGCTTTGTTACCGCCATTATACCTATATTTAAAAGCCTCTCATCATTTTGCAATATTGCATAAGAATTTTTTACATATTCAACAGCATCTTGATATACCGGAACTAAGCTTTTATCATCAGACTGCAAAAGCGAACGCAAAATAACAACCTTTATATCAATTCCTGCAGAAATAAAATCTTTACGCAATTGCAAAAGCTCATCTTGATCTACGGCAAATCCGGAAAAAAAACAAAAGATAAAAGCGAAAATAAAAATTATTTTTTTCATACAGCCCCCTTATCTTCTGCAATATCATACAGCGTTTCATCTTTGTCTAAAAAAGCATTATTTTCTTCTTCCAAAATATTGCTTATAAATTCGGTATTATCATCCACGGCTATATTATATATATACGATAAAATAGCATTTTTCATTCTTTGATCTAAAAATTCGCATTGAAAATGAATTCGGGATTTATTGGAAGGCTGATCATACACAAAGCGGACAATCTTGCCGCACATTACTATTTCGGTATTCTTTAACTTAAATTGCAGTTTCATGCGTATACCCTTTGCAGCCTTGCCGCGTACAAAAAACATGGCCCCGTCTTCGGATATATCCTTTACATTTGATTTTACACCGCCTTGAGTTTCATAATCGGCATTATAAGGATCTCCGGCTCGAAGAGGAAACATCAAGCCTTCAATATCGCATGAAGCCCGAACCGATTTTCTTTTTTGTGTACGCAGCATTTTTTTTGAATGTTTAACAGAAATTTCTATGCGGTCATCTATTTTTTTTGCCTTCACAGATTCGGAAGTAAATACATATCCAGCATCATTTTGTTTCCAAAAATAAACCTTTATAGCCTTATTTTGCCAATTAACCTTTTCGGCCCTTTCTGCAGATGCATCAAAGAGGGCAAACACAAGCTCATCCTTTGTGTTCGCCATAAGTTTTCCGTAAACTGTCGTTTCCCTAGGAACAAAGAGAATACAAATTTGGCCTATATAGATCTCATGTGTCGATTCCAGTCTTCGCTTTTTTTGAACCTCTTCCAGTTCAATCTTTGTACGGTAATCATAGAGTTTGTTAAGTAAAATTTGCATTTTTTGGGAAACATCTGCATCCAGCTTGTTTTCAACCTGACGGGCAATAAATCGTATACATTCGTCCAAGGCAGCAACAGACCAAAAAAGACGGGACTTATCTTCAAGTCCGACATAGTTGGCTGTACGCCACAACAATAAAAGATTGGAAAACAAAAAGCCCCTATCCTTCCCTTCGGTAAAAAAGCGGATTGAGTCCAAAAATTTTCTTCCGGGAAGAGTAAACGAGAAAGCCATTAATAAAAGAAACACAATAACAAAAACTATAAGAATATACATATTTATCTCTTTGTGATATAATACCATAAATTATGTATTTTGATAAGAAGACTCTCAAGATTTTATTTGAATTTATCTTTATTTTCGTAATTTTTGTTCTCCCGCCGATCTTAAATAACAAGACTTTTACGCCGCCGCCTCAGCCTGAAGGCTTCTTTTATATTTTAATCTTTATATCAAAGATAGTTTTTTTGGCAGCCTACGAAGAAATTTTATACCGAATATATTTGCCTTACAGGATAAAAAGTTTTTATGAAAAAAATTCCCAAAATTGCAAATTGGCGGCAGTCTCAGAAATATTGCCCATCATTTTTTTTGCTTCGGCTCACCGTTACTTAGGAATCTTTAATGTGCTTTATGCAGCGGCGGCAGGAATAATTTTTAGAAGTCTATATGTTATTATACAAAATAAATTTCTTGCAAAATGCAGCTTATCAAATGCATCGATAAAAGCGGCTCTTTGCATTATATTGTTCCACTCGGTTCATAACGGGATAATCTATCTTTTGATTTTTAAAGGATAATTAACGGCACAGGCATCATATATCTTCTTGTATATTAAAAAACTTTTTTCATAAACCGAGGTAAAAGATTTACCGTCAATGGGTTTATTTTCATCTTCATCAAGCAAGAGGTCAAAACCTATTATGGTGTTGGTCTTATCGGTTTTTATTTTTTCGTCTATCAGGTTTAGTTTTTCTACACTTTTTTTTATGACAGAATCTTCAAGATGTTTTCCGTTTTGTAAAGAGTCTAAAATATTCCGGCATATATCCATACCCTCTTTTGCAAGTTTCATGGTTCTTTCCAACTCACGGCTTAATTCTTTTAAGGCCGAGGAAAGGCTTGAACCGGCTGCGTCATTTTCTTTTTTAGAGGTCAGACTAATTAAAGCCTTCATCTTATCGATTTTTATTTTTTTTGAAAGCGGAGAAGCCTTCGCTTTAATCAAAAAATCTTCCATTTTTAGTGCCGGCATGTTCGGGATTTTTAAGCCGCGGGGCAAAAGATTATAGGTTTTAATATCGGGGAATTCGGCAATCTTACTTTCAAACCACCAAGCGTACATCTGCATTCTCTTGTCGCTTAAAACTTGTCCATCATAGCCTTCTTTTAATTGAGGCGAGGCGGAATAAAGACTTAGGTGCGAAGCCGTTTCAGAAGGGAAAAAACGGTTCGAAAAAGAATTTACATCCTCCTCAAAGCGGCTCCCCTTAAAGTGAGTCTGAAAATCCGGAAAGGCCAAATCAAGACCTGCAAAAATAATTTCGGTACAGCCAATAATCTTTGCAAAATCCCAGCATGCTGTTGCAACAGAGCCGCCCGTAACAAGCTTACCCTTTTCTCCTAAAGTTTTTTCGATGTATTGAGCAAGAGGAAACATGGAAGTGCATAAAAAGCCGGCGGCCGTTTTAAGACGGAAAACGGCGGGATATACTGAAGACTCGGTAATAAGAACCGAATCCGAAATATCAAGATCTGCAAGATGAAGATAGTTCCAATATTGGGCATCCATTAAGAGAATAAAGTCCGGTTTTAGACCCTGTCTATGGCAGGCCCTTACAGCCGTATCAGCTGCAATGATTATAAATTTATCTTCATTTTCTTTTACAAGATTTATTGTATTGTCTAAGCCCGGCCCCGCTGCAATTATCAAGGCGGGATAAGAAGAAAAAATATTTTCTATTTTTTTTATACCTAAAAGACTTTCGGTTCGGCCGATATTTTTTAAAAAATTTTTAAGCCAAAGTTTTCCGAATTTTTTTAATGTATTTTTGTTTAAATTTGTCTTTTCGTTCCGCCTTTTTTTTAAGGCCTCAAGCTCTGAAAACCAAGAAGGGCTTACATCAATCAAGGACTGAATTTTAAAAACAGGAATATCAAAAAAAGATTTGCTTTCAAAAAAATCCAAGATGTCTTTTGGGTAAAGGCCTAAAAGAAGCATCAGATTTTCGTGCATAAAAAAATCATCCAAGGGGCGGCTTTGTAAAAAAAGAAAAAAAACAAAAAGGTCGGGCTCAATTATAATAAGCGAAGATTGAGGATTGCTTTTTGCATAAAGCTCCTGAGTATAGCCCAAGCCGAGACCGTAAAAAACACAAGCATCTTTAGCCCTCCTATCTTTAAAAAAATCGAGGGCGATATTTTTTTCGGCTTCACTTATTGGATTATATTTTGAATGAAGGTATTTTCCGTTTATGCGTGCAGTAAAAATCTTTTTATCTTTCTCTTTTAATTTTGCTTCTTCGAGAGTATAGTTTTCAGGGATTCTTTCGGCAAATTTTTTAATACCGGTTTCGGAGTCAAGGCCCAAGGCAGTGCAGAGCTCAGGAAAACGCTTAAAAAAAAGCTTTGCATTATAAATCAAATTTTCTTTATTCGAGATTGAGCTCAATTTTCATTCCTTTTTTAAGGGGATTTCCGGGCTGAGGTGTTTGAGAGACAACATATCCGTCGCCTGAAATTTTTACCGAAAAGTCTTTTTGAAAAAGAAGCTCAAGCAAAAGTTTTTTTGGAACACCAGTTAAGTCGGGCATCTTATCTTTTAAGACGACAGGCTTATTTTCGCTTATGGGAATCCTGCCCGTGTGCTCAACCGTAGGAGCGTTTTCCCTTGCAAGACCAAGATAGTCTATAATCTCGTTCGAGGCCTCGGAAATTACGGGAGCGGCAACAACGGAGCCGTAGATCTGTCCCACAGGTTTTATGACGGCCGTATATAAAATAATCTTAGGATCATCAGCCGGAAAAATTCCTATACAGCTTGAAATAAAATCGGTTTTACTGTAACCGCCTCCCTTTTCGTTTGCCATTTGTGCGGTTCCGGTTTTTACGGCAATGGGTACACCGTTAATCGAAGCCCTCCAAGCTATTCCTTCTATGGAGCCTGTTGTCATATAACTTAAAAGAAGATCGGCATTTTTTTCTGATATAACCTTGTTAACAACGGAGGGCTTATGAAGATAGACAATGTTTTCTTCCTTGTCGGCAACTTTCGAAATAAGAGAAAGCCGAATAGTGGAACCGCCATTGGTAAAGGCTGTTGCGGCTTCAACCAGCTGGAGGGCAGATACTCCTATTTCCTGCCCCATGGCAATTGTGTGTTTTGTACGGATAGACCAGTTTTGAGGAGCCGCTAGAAGCCCGGCCGACTCTCCAGGAAGTTCTATATTGGTCTTAGAGCCGAAACCGAAAAGCTTAATCTTTTCATAAAAGGCATTTTTTTCGGTAATATCGGCAATTTGTGCTGTTGCATCATTACACGAAAGGCGGATTACATCCCTTGGGCTTACCCTTCCGTGAGTTTTTAAACAGGTTATCGGTCTTACATTCGCCCTGTTAAATTCAAAAAGGGCGTTGCAGTCATAGGTTTGTCCGTCCTTGGTAGATCCTAATTCCAAAAAAGCAGCCATTGAAAATATCTTAAAAACCGATCCCGGCTCATAAACATAGTTTGCAGGACGATCAAGTCTTTGTGCGGGCGTGCTTTCAATAAAGTTTGCAAGAGAAGCAGATGGAGAATTAACATAGGCAAGAATTTCCCCTGTCTTTGCATCCGCTGCAAGAAAAACAGCAGATTCCGCCTTTGTCTCTTCCATCGTTTTCGAGATAAGCTTTTCGAGCATATACTGAATGTTTCCGTCTATGCTCAAATAAACATCGTAGCCCTTACCAGTATATCCCTTCGTTTCAGGCGGAGGAGAGAGGATATTTTGAAGGGAGTATTCTATACCGGTTTTGCCCCTGCCGTCATCGCCTAAAAAACCGACAACAGTTGAGGCTAAGGTGTTTTCGGGATAGGTTCGGTTAAATACGGACTCAAACCGAATACCGCTTAATTTGTTTTCTTCTATAACGGTCTTAACCAAATCTCTTTCGCTTTCGCTCATTCTTTTTTTTAAATATAAAAAATTGGATTTTGAATCTTGAATTTTTTCCAAGAGCACAGACTCGTTTTGCATTAAAACCGGAGCAAGGGCCTTCGCGGCATCGGCAGGATTTTTCATAAGGGTTTTATCGGCATATAGATTGTAGACTGTCGTTTGCACTGCAAGGATTTTTTTATTTCTGTCATATATAGTACCGCGTTCGGTTACAATTTTGGGCTTAAGAACTATAGGTTCTTTCATTATCATATACCTTGCAAATTGGAGTATAAGCAAACCGGTGAATAATATTAATAAACCTATAAAAACCAAAAATCTGCCTTTAGGAATAAAACTATCTACTTCTCCCATACAACAACCTTACCGTAAATACCGTCAACGAGGACAAAGCCGTAATCTCTTGAATCCCATGAAGCATCCAAATTATCCCCAACGGCCAAAACTGTTCCGGCAGGAATACGATAGACCTCCTTCATGGAAGACACGCCCCGGAGCATTCCGCCCAAATTAGCAAATTGAACAGCCGTCAAGGGTATATCTTTTCCGGAAACCTTCATCGAATAATCGTAAAAGCCATTGTACCCTAATTTTTTAGAAAATTCTATAGGTTCTTGCGGAATACCTAAGCATCTTTTTACGGTAAAACGGCCGTCTTTTCGGTAGACGATTATATCTTCAACTTTAGGCATTGCACGGCGTAAAACATACCTGTTTTTGAAGGGATGTTTTACGCCGTAGGCAGCTTTAAAGACAAGTACATAATCCCCGTTCTTTAAAGAAGGCTCCATAGAAATGCCCGAAACACGCTTTATATCAACTATAAAAGTTTTGAGAAAAATAAGAAAAAATACGGCACAAATCAAAAAAAAGAATTTTCTCTTATGATTTTTAGGCACATTTTACTTCTTTTCTATCAGCTTTGCCAGGTTTTCTGCCGTAAAGCCGAGGTGTTCTGCAACCTTTCCTCCGGGGGCCGAGGTGCCGAAGCGTTCAATCGAAAAATTGTCGTGCTTGCAGCCTGTCCAGCCTTCCCACCCTTGGGCAACTCCGGCTTCGGCGGTAACAACGCGGATATGCTTTTTACATCCGCCCAAAACGGAATGTTTAAAGTCCTTAGGAGAAGTTTCAAATCTTTCTTTCGATAAAACTGAGACAACCCTGACCTTTTTATCCTTTACAAGGCTTGCAGCCTTTACTGCCATGCTGACCTCGGAACCTGTAGCAAGTACCGTTACATCGGGAGTCCTCTCAGGCTTACCTAGGCTACAGCCGCAGGCAGAAGCTTCAACATCCTTTACAATGTATGCACCGTTTTTAACCGACTCCCTCCAAAAAAGATCGGCCTTTTCCAAGACAGGTAAATTTTGGCGGCTTAGGATGAGGCATACGGGGCCGTCCTTGTGTAAGAGAGCCTCTTTCCATGCTTCTCCGGCTTCTTCCGCATCGGCGGGGCGTAAAACAAGCACATTCGGGATAGCCCTCAAGGAGGCTAAAAGCTCTATCGGCTGATGAGTCGGGCCGTCCTCCCCTACAAAGATTGAGTCATGGGTAAAAACATAGATTGAAGGAAGCTTCATCAAGGCTGCAAGACGGAGGGCCGGTCTTAAATAATCTGCAAAGACCAAGAAGGTTGCACAAAAGGCCCTAAAACCGCCGTGAAGCTGGATGCCGTTTGTAATTGTACCCATTGCGAATTCCCTGATACCGAAATAAAGGTAGCGGCCCGAAGGATTTTCATGCGAAAAGGCAGAAATGCCTTCCAAGCCTACGGCATTGGGGCCTTCCAAGTCGGCAGAACCTCCTACAAGGTTGGGAAGGGCCTTTGCAAACTCGTTTAAGGCCTTTTTTGAGGCAGCTCTGGTTGCAATTGCCTCATCCTTTTTAAATTCGGGGAGCTTTACCGATTTTACAAGGGCTTCGTCGGCTCCGCCTTGGGCAAAGGAAAGATCCCATTCTTTCCGTTTTTCGGGATTGGCCTTTGACCAAGCCTCAAAGGTTTTGTTCCATTCGGCCTCGGCTTGGGCTAATTCCTCGTTTCTCTTTTTAAAGAAGGCATAGGCTTCTTCCGCAACATAAAAGTCTCCCTTGCCTTCGAGGCCGAGATTTTTCTTGGCTTCGGCAAGGCCGTCTTTGCCGAGAGGAGCGCCGTGGGCCTTGTTTTTACCTGCAACGGTCGGAGCCCCCTGCCCTATAACCGACTTTAGGATGATAAGGGTAGGTCTTTCATCCTTCTTGGCCTCAAGAGTGAGCCGCTCAATATCTTCAAATGAATACATTGAACCCCTCAATACCTGCCAGCCGTAGGCCTTGTATCTTTCTTCGATGTTTTCGGTAAATGTGAGATCGGTAGAACCGTCTATCGTAATCTTATTTTCGTCATAGTAAACTATGAGTTTTCCTAATTTTAGGTGGCCGGCCAAGCTGGAGCTTTCTGAAGATACGCCTTCCATCAAACAGCCTTCACCGACTAAGGCATAGGTGTAGTGATCCACTATTTTGTGTTCGTTTGTATTAAATCGGGCTGCAAGCATCTTTTCGGCAACAGCCATGCCGACAGCCGTCGAAATACCCTGCCCCAAGGGGCCCGTGGTAGTTTCAACTCCGGGAGTGTCGCCGTATTCGGGATGCCCGGGACACTTGGAGCCGAGCTGTCTAAAACTCTTTATATCGTCAATCGAAACATCATAGCCTGAAATATGCAGGGCCGAATACAAGAGCATCGAGCCGTGGCCTGCAGAAAGCACAAAGCGGTCCCTATCCTTCCAATCCGGATTTTTAGGGTTATGTCTTAAAATTTTAGCATAAAGGGCGGCTCCCAACTCGGCAGCCCCAAGAGGAAGCCCCGGATGGCCGGAATTTGCCTTTTCGATTGCGTCCATCGAAAGACTTCTGATAGAAAGAGCTATAGCTTCAAGTGCATTGTTCATAAAAAACCTCCAAGGTTGTTATTTTTTTGAGAGGGACGATATTTGATTTCTGATTTCGACCTTCACATCAGCATATATATAAGATAAATTTTCAAGAGACATAGATACTAACTCAAAAAAAGAATCATTTTCCTCTTCTATGTAAGAAATAAAGCCGCATAATTGAAAAAGTTTTTCAAAAATCTGGTATATAATTAAGGACGATTGCCCATCAAAGTCTGACGGTTTTAGTTTTTTCTCGTCAATATTATTAAAAAGAATTACAAGGTCCATATACAAGTCAACCAGACCGTAACGCAGCTCTTTTGAAATATCATCTTGAAAAGGATTGTATAAATTAACCCAGTAATCGTAATGATCCTCCAAATAAGTTTTACACTTTGAATACATATTTTTATGGTCATTCATAAACTTTGGAACAAACAGATCCGCAGTTTTCTTTATAAAACGCTTCTTTACATCATCATTAAAACGGGTTATATAGTTTTCGGATAAAAAATCCAAAACAAAGCAGTCTATAATATCCTCGGTAACAGGCCTTCCGATATAATTAAAAAAACTTTCCTCTTCATTTTTGACATAAGGATAATCAAACCAGACTTCGGGATTTGTGAAAGGCTCATCTAAGATCCAAAATTTTTCGTCGATACCATAGGGAATGACACCGAAAACAGCCTTTTGTTCAAAATACATCTCCATGGGAGTTGCGTTTTCATAAAAAAGAGAATCATCTCCCAAAAAGAAAGCAAAGGACATCACTTCTTGAGTTGCAGCCTCCATAGGCAATATTTTTAAAGAAGAATGAACAGAAGCTTCAAAAGCACTGAACCAGCTTTCAATATCTTCTTCTAAAAGTTCACTGCCTTCCTTTAAAATTTCAAACTCTGCATTGGACCAATCTTTTATACGCACCAAAAAACGCCTTGGATGGTTAAAACTGCATTTATCAAAAACGGCCGAAAAATCCCAAGCACTTACGGCAAAACGGGCTTCAGGATTAAAGCTATCATTAATTCGTGATAATGTGTCTACATTTTCTGCATGATCTTCACATAAAGCATTTGAAAGATCGCTTTCGCTATACAAAAAATAAAATGAAAAAATTCTATTAAAGCTCAAATAAACCTTTTTTTTGGGAATTTCTTTTCCTTTATAGAATATTTTTGCCTCATGAACCTGTTGATTTGCCGGCAAAAAGGGTAAAAATCTTGAGCCGGGTATAAAAATTCGCATTTCATCTTCGGTATCGGAAATTTGAACGGAAAATTCCTTACCGGTAAAAAAGCCGTGCCTGCTAATCCATGCACCGTTTTCTTCATCGGGGTCGGGAAGAAAATACGCAAGCCCCGAAGCAACTAAAAAGACACTCAAAACAGAGTCATCAATATCTTTAAGATCGATAAAATTTTTAAGTTCTTCAAGAGTAAAAACTTCTCCAACATTTTGCAAGAATACGTTAATTTCGGGTAATAAGGGTTCCAATTGGTCAAACATGGTTATGCATTCTAGCATATTAATATTTTTTTTTCAAGATCGGGAAAATAAACTAAAGTTTACAGCAGAAAAACACGGCAACCGCACCAGATTGCTGAAGCGGTTGGCTTCCTTATTGAGCGAAATTTTAAACAAAATTTCGCTCTTTTGTTCAAAAAAACAGGGGAACCGCATCATAGGGGGAACAAAATAGCAAAAAAATAGGCTGTGAATACCCCTCTTGCAGCCGCATAGCGGCGAAAGGCGGGTTGAACAGCCTATGTTTTTTGCGAAGATGAAACTCTGGTGCGGTTACCCTGAGCATAAAAAGTTACAATCTTGTTTTTTTTGTAAAAATATGCTAATATGTCCGTAATCAAAAAAGTCAGCAGCGTTTTTAGTATTTGAAAGGAGTTTTTATGAAAAGGTTTAATAAGTATGTTTTAGCAGCCCTGATTATTTTGGCAGCGGCAATTTTATCCTGCAAACCTGCAATCTTTAAAGGTATTACGATAAAAGCAAAGCCTGAGCTAAGGTTAAATTTAGGTTCTAAGGATTTTAGTTTTGAAGAATTTATATCCGAAAAAAAAATATCCGAAATGGCAGGTAACGATCCTCTTTTAAAAAATCTTTTTAGGTACAAAAAAGATGCAAATGACAATGAACTTAAATTTATGTTCCACTATCCGGTAACAGATCTTAATTTTAATATGAAGACAAATATTGAAGACAACCTTAAACAATTTAAGGAAGGCTTGAGTAAAACCTTAGAAAACAAGGAATTTACTATACCGGAAATTAATAAAACTCAATCCTATGAGGTAGATTTATCTCACATAAAAGACGAAATAAATAAAGCCGTTACTTTTCCGGCATTCGTTGCCCCGATACACGAAGCTTCCGGAAATGCCGGTATAACGATTACCCGTGATTTAAACTTAGGAAGTAAATTTGAAAGCTTAACATTTGGATCCGGGGCAACATTCGACATAAGTACAAAAATCGAAAACGCTTCCCCTGATTTTAAATTTAACTTTACAAAAATAGAGCTTTTAACCGAAAGCGAAGAAAACATAAGTTCATGGTCAGATAATTCCATACCGGTAAGGCTGAATATTGAAGATAAAAAGCTCTACCCTAAAATGAAGCTGAGGCTGACATTAAACACCTCTGATGGAAATCCCTCACATAACGGTACGATTTTAAAGGTTTCTACCGATATATCGGGACCTCTCAAAGAAGCTACAGGACTTAACCTCGGCACAATAACACAGAATATCACTGAACAAACAATTCCTGTAGAAGGCGATTTTAAAGAGGCATTGATAGAAACCGGAAGTATAGTTATAACAAAAAGCCCCGACTTTTCGGAATACGGATGGGAAAATATTGGATTAAACTTTAATATAAATGCAGAACAAGACGGAGGGCTAAATAAAGCTCTTACTGTAGGAGATAATAATTTAAATGGTACAACAATAAACAACAATCCGGTAAAAATTAAAGGCAATGTCGAATTTACAATAAATAACGCAACATATAAGGATGTAGGCGATCCTAAATTAAATCTCGCATTTACTTTTAAGATACAAAAATTTAAGTACATAAAGGTAAAGATGCCCGATACTTTTAATCCTGTCTATACTTATGAACAGCCGATTCCTGAGACATTAAAAGAATGGGTAAAAGAAATTTATATTTCAAAGATTGATCTTACAATGGATAATCAGCTTCCTACGGATAATGATATTGGCGTAACAATAAGTTCCACAGCCTTCGGGCTTTCGGAGTCGACGGTTACATTTCCGGCCGGAGGTAAAAATACTAAAACCATACAAAAAAACGGTTTTACATTTAAACCGGCAGCTGTTGACAGCGGACAAATCGACATGAAAACCAAGATTACCTTCCCCGGCGGTTATGATGAAGGCAATAAGATTCTTACAATCAACAATGTTGAACCCGGCACACCAGTTTCTATGGGAGGGGAATTAAAGCTTACCATTGATTGGAACAGTGCTAAAATAACACCAAAAACAAATAATACGCTTAAAGGAACATTCCCCAAAGAAGGAGCAACAGATCTATCAAAAATAAAGGAATTTACAAAGGGAAACATGAAATTTAAAGATGTTAATCTTTACATTTATGCAAACTCAGAAATTTTAAAAGGACAGAACAACAAAATTAAGGGGAAAATTTATGCCGAATATACAAAAGAAGGTGCGAGTCAATCTAAATACATTTTGGGATCAGCCGATACAGGTTTATCGGATATTCAATTTATAGAACAACTACCAGACAGCTTTTATAATAGAGATAAAACAAAACCGTATACAGGTAAACTGCCGAAAGCATCGATAACAAAAGATATATCCGAAATTTTAAATGCTGCACCCAATGATTTAAAAATTAAGTATGAAATAAAGCTTGAAGAAATTGAAATAACACCTAATGACTTAACAAATACATCTAACCAAAAAATGAATCTGGATCTGCTATTAGAGATACCTCTCAAGATTAATTTTGATAAGGATACAGATATTTTTACAATTACCAGGAATGACAGCTTGAGCTCTATATCGCAGGCACAAGGCGATCCTGTCAATGAAGTGATGAATGCAGTCAGAAACATAAAGATGCATATAGAATATGAAAACAGAACAGGGCTTCAGCTTGCTGCAAAGGTAATTTTTAAAAACAAGGGCGGCACAAATATTCTTGAAAAAGAATTAAAAATGCTAAACGGAAATAATAACTTAACGCTTGAAATAAATGCTGAAGAAGCGGAAAAGCTAAAAAAACAAGAAAACTTGTTGACAGAATTTAAGATTATGCTTCCGAAAGGGGATTATACCTTAACAAACGGTTCATCCTTAAAACTAAAAGCCCATATTTCTTCAAAATTGGATATTAACAAAGAATTTAAAATTTTTTAGCCTTAGGAGCACTCAATGAAAAAAAGCATATTTTTATTTTTTATTTTTATAAATTTGGTTTTAATGACTTCTTATTCACAAGATATTTCTCCGGAAGTTATTCCCGAACTGCCGGCTCAATATGAACCCAAAGAGAAAAAAAACGGCTTTTTTGAAAAGGGAAGAACAGCCTTTGCTTTCGGCATCAATATTGGTGCGTCTGCTTCAAACTCATATTTTACTATAAAGGACTTTTTATTTAACCCGAAAGGCACTGTAGATGCCGATTTTGATAAAATGTCAAAGAGGCTTCCCAGTTCAGGATTTGCCGTATCTTCCCTTGCGAATTTTAAAATATATTTTGATATTTATATCAAATCAAAGGCCGAATTCGGCTTTTTTACAACGGCTGATGCTTATGCTTTCGGAAATATGCCTAAAAGCATTATAAACTTGCTTGCAAAAGGTAATACCGACGATAAGGTGCTTTCCGGGAAACTTACGGCAACAGGCTCGGCATTTGCAGGTACAGGTTTATTTTACGGAATGAAAATCAAAGATTTTAAATTTAGATTGAGTGCCGCTTATTTTATTCCTGCATTTTATATACCTTATGACGAGCTTACATATACAATGATTAATGGTGCTGACGGGAAAATAAATGTAGCTGCATCAGGAACTTTAAGCGTATATACACCGTTTTTTTTCATGTTCGGAGGCACCGGCAATTTCGATATTGCTTCAATATTTAAAAAAGGCGGTGCAGATCTAAGCTTATCAGGTTCATACAGTTTTAAACCATTGGCTGATTTAAATTTTTCTTTAACAAACATTCCCATTTTACCTGCCGTCATGGATAAGGGTGTAACAGTTAAGCTTGATGCAGGTTATAAAATAGAATCCCTATTTTCGTATCTCAACTCCATCATAGAAGGAAAACCCGCCCCTGAGATAGAGCAAAAGCCGAACCCCTTTGTCTTTGATACTGAAGGCAAACTACTGAAAGAAAGAAAAATTTTTAGACCCTTAAAACTTAATATAAGTTCAGATATTTTTCCTTTTTCAAACAGATATCTAATCATTTCGCCTAATATCGGATTTCATATGATGAAGCCCTTTTATGTAGACGCAGGCGTAAAAATCGAAACCAACTTTTTAAAGGTTTTTGGTGTATACTATTCTCTTGCATTAGAAGACCGCGTTTGGAAAAACAGGGGCGGCGCCTTTATCGATTTAAGATTATTTAGGCTTGAAACCTCAATCAGCTCTGCTTCACCCTCCTTTTTAGGAAGTTTTACAGGCTCAGGACTTGAAGTAGGCTTAGGCCTTGTATTCGGATACTAAAAATTAGATAATCCATAAAAAAGCTGTCCTATAGGGCAGCTTTTTTATAATATCTATTCTCCCTTGACATTTTTTAATAATACATTACAATAATCACTATGAGTGAGATTATAGGTTTTGAGTGGGAAGACTCATTAAGCGTAGGTTATAATACAATAGATTTGCATCATAAAAAACTTTTATCGATAATGGGACAGTTTAAATCCTTATTTGAGCTTTCCCATGAAGAATATAAACTTAAAATAGGGAAGATAGTAAAGAGTCTATCCGATTATACGGCTTACCATTTTACCGAAGAAGAAAAAATTATGCAGGAATACGGATATCCCGATTTAAAAGAACACGCCTCTATCCATAATTCTTTTATAAAAAAAATACAGGAGGCTATTGTTCCGCTGGCTTCAGGCAATATCGAAACAGGCTGCCAATTCTATGACTTTTTAGGTAAGTGGCTGGTTGAACACATAGCTGTAACCGATCATAAATGGTCGGAATATATACATAAAGAACACCCCGAAGCCCAATTTTAATTACTTGAAATTTGCTTCATTTTAGTCTATACTTAAAAATGTTGTAATTTAAGGAAAGTAAATGCTTGAAAATATATCGGTAAAAAACATAGCTTTAATAGACAGCCTCTTTGTAGAATTTGAAAACGGCTTAAACGTTTTAAGCGGTGAAACGGGTGCGGGTAAGTCGATATTGATCGGCTCCTTAACCCTCTTACTTGGCGGAAAAACATCTACCGACCTTATCCGCTCAGGTACAGATGAGGCCGTAGTATCGGGAAGTTTTTTTATCGGAAATGAACACAGCGAGGCCTTAAAATGGCTCGCCGAGCACGGAATCGAACCTGAAGATAACCGCATCCTTATCCGCAGAAATTTAAAGCAAAACGGCCGATCCAATGCGTGGATTCAAAGCACACCGGTAACAAGGAGCGAACTTGAAGACTTTACCTCCCTTTTGGTGGATATACACGGTCAGCATGACCATCAATCTCTTTTTAGAATTGCAGAACACCGCCGTTTTTTGGACAGCTTTGCAGGCATAAACAATGAGGTTAAAATGTTCACCTCTCTTTATGCAGAACTTGCCGAAAAAAGAACCGAACTTGAGGGCTTAAACATTTCAGAAAAAGAACTTGCCGAAAAGCAGGAACTTTTACAGTTTGCTGTTGATGAAATAAACAAGGCAAAACTAAAGGAAGATGAAAAAGAAGAACTTGAAACGGAGGAAAAAAAATTAAGCCAATTCGAAAAACTTTTTGAATCCCTAAATACGGCTTCCCAACTTTTTTCCGATGAAGCAGGAATTATCAGCCTTACAAAAAAGGCAATGCATCATCTTGAAACTGCAAAAAATTGTGATGAAGGCCTTGAAGAACTTTCAAAAAGGCTTGAAACAGGATATTACGAACTGGATGATATAAGCTCCTCAATAGATTCCTATCTTTCAAAGCTGACATTTAATCCCGAAAGGGTTGAGCAAGTGCAAGAAAGGCTTTCTTTAATATACAAGCTGACAAAAAAATACGGGGCAACAATAAAGGATGTCTTAGACTATGCCCAAAGTGCAGAAGAGCAGCTTGAAGGGCTTACCAAGCGGGAGGAAGGAAAGGCCGATCTTGAAAATGCCATAGGCATCTTGGAGTCAAAAATCTTAAAACTTGGAAGAGCCTTATCCGAAAAACGCAAGGCAGCTTCTTCCAAACTTCAAAAAGATGTTGAAGATGTCCTTTCATATTTGGGAATGCCTAAAACAAAGTTTCAGGTGCGGGTAGATACTAGGATTCCTGAAGGGAACAGACTCTCGGCAAATCCTTACGGCTTTGACGATATAGAATTTATGATAAGCCCCAACGCAGGGGAACCTTTAAGACCTCTTGCAAAAATTGCATCCGGCGGCGAGCTTTCCCGCGTTATGCTGGCCTTAAAAACCGTTTTATCCGCAGGGGACGAAGCGGACACCTTGATATTCGACGAAATTGATACCGGCATCGGCGGAGAAGTTGCAGTAAATGTAGCTTCCCACATGAAAAAGCTGTCGAAAAAAAAGCAAATTCTTTGCATTACGCATCTTGCGGTAATAGCTTCTCATGCCGATAATCACATAAAGATAGAAAAGAATACGATAGGACAAACTACCAAAACCTCGGCGGCAGCTGTTTCAGGCAAGGCCAGACTTGAAGAAATAGCTAGAATGCTGGCGGGAGACGAATTAAGCGAGGCTTCTCTCAGACATGCTGAAGAGCTTCTATTAAAATATGTCCGATAGAGGAGATTATTGTGGAAGGGGAAAAAGGCGGAAACAAGGAACTTTACACAAAACGGGTTCACGAATATGATCAAGTAATAAACCAAGTTTTAAAACATGAGCAAAATATTCTTTCGCTTATAAAAAAAGACACCTTCGGTGCTGCTTATAAAAGGCTTGTACTTGCCGACGAAATGATTTACTTGGCAACCCTTTATCTAGCAAAATTCAGACTATCAGTCGCCCTCCTCGGAGGAAAAAACGAAAACATCCTCAACGAAGCACGCAAAACCCTATATAAGCCCATAATCTATCTTGAAGAAATTGTAACGGATATGATTGATGCCCCTTTTTCTGAATATGAAGAAGGTGTTGCCCAAATTTCAAAAATTACCGAAAAGCAAAGATACTATCTTATACGAAAACTAGGACTAGTAATCAATTTGGTAATAGACGCTTATGGAGAAAACACCAAATGGCGTTGGTCCTTTATCGACATAGAAGCCCGATTTGCAGTAGTCGCAAAAAACATAATGGACTTAAAAGAAATAAGCAAAACAGGCTTAAACCCTCATGCGGAAGATTATGACACAGTTATCTATCACCTCCGCCTTGTAAAAAAACTTTTTACAAAGGCTGCCGACAAATACCGCGAAAAATACGAAATCGTTACAAACAATGTGAGCGACTTCCGAACCGCAATTCTTTTTTTGGAAGGATTAAGAAGGGTTCACATGGTCTTAAACGAGCATAGGGAAGTTGAAGAAGTCAAACGTAAAATCGAAATCTGGAAAGATAAGATGGAAAAGGACATCAAACAAAAGGATAGACCTAAAAAATGATTTTTACTACAAAGACGGTTTTAAAATTATTTGAAGCTTTCTCTATCCAACGGTGGAACGATCTTATCCGCCCCTTTGAAATAGTCGAAATGGATAAAACGGCCGAGAAAACATTTTTAGCCTACATAATCGGAAAATACGAAGAAAAAAAAGGAAAAAAAATCGACTGGGATAGGATAATCGACGGTTCCGTATTCGATATATTAAGAAAGATAGCCCTTTGCGACATCAAGGCTCCGGTACAAAGAAAGATCCGAAAAGAATACCCTGAAGAATATAAAAAAATAAACGAGTGGATCTTCGAAAAATATAATGACCTTTTTTCCCGACGGAGAATTTAAGAGCAAGTTTCATTCCTATCTTTTTGAAGAGCCGGATGATGATGACCTAACATGGAAGGTTTCACGAGCTGCTCATAAATATTCTACAATAAGGGAATTCGAAATGCTAAAACCCGTAAACGAAGCCTTCCGCCTGACAAAGATTGACGGACTTTTAAAGGAAGAAATCTGCGAGTTTATGGATTTAACCGGCATTCAGCTTTTGCTTACAAATCAAAATCCTCATAAATTTATAACCGAAATCGAAAAACTTAGGTTTCAGGTAAGATGGAATCAAACGCCCAGGGTTCCGCAAACGACGGTATTGGGCCATTCCTTTTATGTAGCAGCCCTAACCCTCCTAATGTGCTATGACTTAAACATAAATCGGGAAAGAAGATACAACAACTTTTTTTCGGCCCTATTTCACGACCTGCCGGAAGCGGTTACAAGAGATATTATTTCACCTGTAAAACAGGCAACGGATCACCTCCCGTCCGTCGTAAAAGAAATTGAAGAGCGTATTGTCAAGGATGAGCTTTTACCCCTAATGGATGAATCTTTTATAGATGAGATTATGTATTATATTTCGGATGAATTTGAAAACAGGGTTATTGCGGACAAAAAAGTAAAAATAGTAAGTTTTGAAGAATTGTCTCAAAAATATTCCGATAAGAAATTTAAGGCAACTGACGGCCGCTTGGTAAGAGTTGCCGACCAGATTGCAGCCTTTGTCGAGGCTGAAAGCTCGATCAAATACGGCATTACCTCCAAGCATTTGGAAGAAGGCCGCAAAAACATACTGGGGGCTTACCCCGTGGGGACAAAGATAAATAATTTAAGCACGGATGTGTTTTTTAATGCATACCGATAAGAACAAAAAAATGGAGCAGATATGAACAAGGTAGAAATGGATAGGGAGATTTTTTTTCAAGAAATAAAACAAACCGCTATTTTTTCGTGCATTGAAGATTCCGATTTGATGCAGATAATCGATTTTTCCGAGATTATTTCTTATGAGCGAGGCGAAAGCATTATTACCGAGGGCACCGAAAACAAGGGCTTTTTTGTATTGTTAAGCGGAAAACTTGAAATAGTAAAAAACGGAAAATGGGGAGATGTTAAAATCGGCATTTTACAAAACAATGCAAGTTTCGGCGAAACATCCCTCTTTAAAGATCAGCCTGCAACAGCCACAGTAAACGCCTTGGATCCTTCTACAATTCTTCTCATTTCAAAAGAACAATTTACGGCATATATAAATGCCCATCCAAAGGCAGGAAACGTTATTCTAACCTATATAGTTTTTAGTTTATTGCAAAAACTCAATACTACAAACGAAGAAAGGGTACAGGAAAAGAACCTTGAATTCTCTCCGGAAGATTTAGCCTTTATGGTTGATATGTTTGCTCCTCCAAAAGAGGCTTAATGTATAAAAAAAACATATTACGGCTTTTATTTTTTATTCTATTCTCTTTTTCATGTTTTGCCGAAGATGTAGTCCATACAATCGAAAAGGGCGACACCCTCTATTCTATAAGCAAAAAATATAATACGCCCATAGATCTTATTCTTAAAAAAAACAACTTAAGCGATCCTTCAAAGATAAAGATAGGCCAAAAACTGATAATTCCATTAGGAACGTCAGAAAAAAACAATGCTAAAACTAAATCTGACGATTATATTTCCCATACGGTACAAAAAGGAGACACCCTTTATGCCTTGGCAAAAAAATTCGGCATTAAGTTTTCGGATATCCTTAAACTAAACGGCCTTAACGAAAAAACACCCTTAAAAATAGGCCAAATTTTAAAAATTCCTAAAGATAAAGCCCAAGAACAGAAGACCGATTCGGCCCAAACCGATAAGAAAGACAGGACTTCAATTACAAAGCCGGATCAGGATAGGAGTTCCCAAGCCGTAAAACCGAGCACTTCTACAAAGCAAGCCGATTCCAAGCTCCTTTGGCCCGTTCCTGCCTCAAAGGTATCCTACCTTTCAGGGAAAATTACCGGAGTCGTTATAGATTCGGTAAAAGGACAGGCGGTAAAGGCCGTAAGTTCAGGCAAGGTCGTATCTACAGGCCCTCATCGAGGCTTCGGGCAGGTCGTCTTTGTTCAATCTAAGACAAAACATATCTATGTTTACGGCGGAATGGAGAAGGTCATAGTAAAAAAAGGCGACACTATAGCTGTAGGCCAAAAATTGGGCGAGCTGGGTGTGGAGTTGTTTACAGGCAAGGCCAGGTTCTACTTTATGGTCTACGATAAAAATAAGCCCATTGATCCTGCAAAGGCCCCCCGCGGTCTTTAATTTCTTGTTAAAATTACAATTTCCTTTGTAAATTTTTTCTATTTATTTGTATTTAATGCTCGACTTTTCGGCAAAAGTGTAGTATCCTATAAGTACAATGAAATTGTGTGGAGGAAATTATGAACATTAACATTCAAGCAGTAAAATTTACGATGGACGAGGATCAAAAAAACTATCTTGATCAAAAGTTTAAAAGAATTGAATATGCGGATAATCTTATTACCGACATTCAGTGCTTTATCAAACTGGATAAAAAGTTTATCTACGACACAACAATTAACTTTAGGTGGGGGGGCACGGCTCATGTTTCAACCGAAAACTATGAGTTTGAAGCCGGTGTCAACAAAATGATGGACATAGCCGACCAAAAAGTCAAAAAAGAAAAGGACAAGGTTCAAGAAAAGAAATAAACTTTAGTTAAGGTTTTAATTTTTAGGGGAGCTCTAAGGGGCTCCCTTTTTTCATTTTAGCACCCAATTTTAAATTGTTAAAAGCAGGAAAACACCCCGAAAATCCGTCAAGGTCTGTTTACAAAAGGGCCGTAAATGTGTATAGTAAAAATATGGCTAACATAAGCTTTTCGGTGCTCAACCTTTTGGAATTAGACCTTAAAAAACATGACTCCCTTGAATTGACCTGTGTATCGGGGAGAATGGGGCTTTCCAATAAGATTATCGAGCCTAATATAAACCGTCCGGGACTTGCCCTTTCAGGCTTTTTCGATTCATTTGCAAATGAAAGAGTACAGCTTTTCGGGCGGGGAGAATATGCATATCTTGCCACACTTACAGAAAAAAAAGACTTATCCACAATCGAAAAAATGTTTTCTTTTAAAATTCCGTGCTGCTTATTTTCAAACGGTTTAAAGCCGCCTGAGGAATTTTTAGAAATAAGCGACAAGCATAATTGCCCTGTTTTGACTTCAACCCTTTCATCAAATGAGCTGGCCTTACGCCTTTTACGAATCTTATCAAATACCTTTGCACCCAAAATTTCAATACACGGGGTCTTGGTCGAGGTTTTCGGCCTCGGCATCCTCATAATGGGAAGCTCAGGCGTAGGAAAAAGCGAAACAGCCCTTGAGCTTATTGAAAGGGGCCACCGCCTTGTAGCCGATGATGTAGTCGAGATTTCCTGTATAAACGGAAACACTCTGGTAGGCCGCGGAGCCAATAAGATTATAGGTCACCACATGGAAATAAGGGGTTTAGGAATTATAAACATACGCCGGCTTTACGGCATAGGGGCAATACGGGAGGTAAAGCAGATTCAGCTTGTTGCAAAACTTGAAGAATGGGATGCCGAAAAAGTTTATGACCGCTTGGGAACGGATCAACTTACAACCGAAATTCTTGATGTAAGGATTCCTATGCTGGAAATACCGGTCAAACCGGGAAGGAATGTGCCGATCATTTTGGAAACGGCAGCTAAAAATGAAAGACTCAAGAGTATGGGATATTTTTCTGCAAGAGAATTCAGCAGAAATGTGCTAAGATGGATCGAAACCGATTCTGCAAGAGCTCCCTACTACACTGATGATGATACATATTAAAAGGAATAAATTATGATTTCAAAAATTATTAAGGTTCAAAACAGGGCCGGAATACATGCACGGCCGGCAGCTTTGATTGCACAAAAATCGAATAACTTCTCTTCCGAGATTTTTTTTGTGCAGGGAAGATACAAAAATCAATGCCAAGTCGGTAATAGGAATTATTACGATGGCAGCCGCTTACGGCACAGAGATAACCTTAACCTGTGACGGCCCCGATGAAGCTGAAGCCTGCGAAGCAATCGAAACTATTTTTAACAACAAATTTGAAGAAGACTAAAATGGAGGAAGACCATGAAATTTGATGACTTAAAAAGACATTCAAAACTTTTTTCCGAGTATACCGAACTTAGACTTCAAGAAAACACGTCTATGGCTGTAACGGCCCTAAACGGAGATCTTGTAAACAATGTTCAAAGCAAAAAAGCCGGGGTTTGTGCCCGCTCTTTTAAGGACGGGGTATGGGGCTTTGCCTCATCACCTGAGCAAACGGACGAGGCTATAGCCTCTTCAATAAAATTAGCAAGCGATAACGTTAAATTCTTAGCTAAAAAAACAGGAAGCAGTCAAGCTGAACTTCCGGCTTTTACAGGACAGGGAACCTACGGAAAGCACGACCCCTCCAAGGATGCCGATCAAAAGGAAGCCATCGATTTTATAAAAGACCTTGAAAGCTATACGTTAAAAAAATATCCTGAACTTCAATCAAGAGCGTTCAACATTGGAACAAACAGCACAGAAAGATATCTTATTACTTCCGACAAGGCTGATGCCCGCACCTATATTTCAAGAGCAAACTTATTCATTCAATTAAAATTAATCGCTGAAGGTCAACCTGTAGACCTTTATGAAGTTTTCGGCGGATACGGCCAGTTTAAAAACCTTTTCGATAAACCTTCTCTTTACTATTCCAAGATAGACGAAATGGTCGAAAACCTAAAACAAAAGGCAGCCGGAGTCTATGCCCGCCCGGGAATTCACGACGTAGTTCTCGGCCCCGACCTTGCAGGCATTCTTGCCCACGAAGCAATCGGCCACACCACGGAATCCGACTTTGTAATGTCCGGCTCTATCGCAGCAGATTTTATGAATAAGGAAGTTGCAACACCTCTCGTAACCCTCGTAGACTTTGCATACGAGTACAACGGCAAACTCTGCCCTGTTCCGATTTGGATAGATGATGAGGGAGTTGCGGCAAAGGATGCAGTAATCATCAAAGACGGAATTTTGCGCTCCTACATGCATAATAAACAATCGGCAGCAATCTTCAAAGTAGACCCGACAGGCAATGCCAGAGCCAACGAGTTTTCGGATGAACCCTTAGTACGCATGAGAAACACGGCCATCCTCCCGGGCAAAGATAAGCTCAAGGATATGATAGCGAGCATCGATGACGGATATTATTTTGTACGCTCTTCAAACGGACAGGCCGATTCTACAAGCGAATTTATGTTCGGCGTAGTTTTAGGCTATGAAATTAAAAACGGAAAAATCGGCAAAGCAGTAAAGGACTGCACAATAGCGGGAGTTGCCTTCGACATGCTAAAAACCGTAACTATGGTAAGCGACGATATGAGTTGGAGCAATGCAGGCATGTGCGGAAAAAAGCAGCTCATCAACGTAGGAATGGGCGGGCCTGCAATCAAGTGTAAAATCGGAGTAGGAGGACGTGAATAATGAACGGATTTGACGGAATAAAACATGCGGAATTTATCTTGGAGACCATTAAAAAAGAGGGTGCCGATAAGGCAGCAACAAGGGTTTCAAAAAGCGTAAAAAGCGAAATGAATATTGATGCAGGCCGTTTAAGCCTTTACAGGACTACTACGGATATTTCCGTTTCTATGACATCTCTTGTAGAAAGCAAAAAGGGCTATATCGCGGGGAACGACTTAAGCGAAAAGGCCTTAAAAGAAAACGCTGCAAAGGCAGTTTCCCTTTCACGCTCTTCCGAAAAGGATGATGGAAACGATATTTCTCCTATGCAAAAGGGAGAAACTCTTTCTTACGGAGATACGCAGCCCAATAACGAAAAAATGTATGAGAGGCTGAAAGAGTTTTTGGATTATACAAAATCGGCCTATCCTAATTTACAATTAAACCAATGCGTTTTGGATTTTACAAGAAGAGAACAAAACTTTGCAAACTCAAACGGTGTGCGTTTTACTCAAAGCTCAGGCATATATAATTTTTCTGCAATGTTCTTTGCAAAAGACGGCAAGGGAACAAGCAGCTTTAACTATAGCGGAGCCGCTCACCTTAATTTGGATAAGCCCTTAAAGGACTGGGGAAACCTCGATGAGATTATGAGGGAAAACTGCGATCAAACTCTTACCGCCCCTCTTTCAGGCTCCTTTGTAGGCGACATAGTTATAACGCCTATGAGTATGATAGATTTTGCAGGTACCATGCTGGGGCTTTTTATGAGCGATATGCCTCTCATTACCGGCACCTCCATTTGGAAGGATAAATTAAACCAAAAAGTATTATCGGATTTATTTACCCTCCATTCATTTCCGCGAAAGCCGGGTACCGAACTTGAAAGCCTTTACACGCAAGACGGCTTTAAGGCCGAAAACGAAACCCTCATCGAAAAGGGAGTTTTAAAAGATTTCGTTTTAGGGCTTTACGGCTCCAAAAAAACCGGACTTCCCCGCTGCGTCTCGGGAGGAGAGGGTTTAATAATAGAAGGCGGAAATACGGCAAAGACAGATATGATTAAAGCCGTCAAAAAAGGAATTTTACTCGGCCGATTTTCGGGCGGAAGCCCTGCGGCAAACGGAGACTTTTCCGGTGTTGCAAAAAACTCCTACCTCATCGAAAACGGCGAAATTACAAAACCTCTTTCCGAAACGATGATAGCCGGAAACATCGTAAAAATGTTCAGCGATATAATTTCGGTTTCAAAAGAAAAGGTAGACTATGGAAATGCAATAGTTCCGTGGATGCATTCTACAGGTATTACAATTTCAGGAAAGTAAAATTTTAAACAATGTTACCTTCTAAAGAAGAAGCAGAAAGATTACTTGAAGAGGCTTGTTTAAAAAATCCCGGACCTTGGCGGGAACACTCCATCGTTGCAGGCAAGTGCGCACAAAAAATCGCTTCAGCCTGTAAGGACTTGGATCCTGCCAAGGCTTATATCTTGGGTCTTCTCCACGATATAGGACGGCAGGAGGGCGTAACCGCCCTAGCCCATGTGATAGACGGTTATGAATATCTTATGAAATTAGGCTATGATGAAGCAGCCCGAGTATGTATAACTCATTCCTTTTCCATAAAAGATATAGAAACCTACATAGGCAAAAATGATGTCGGCCCGGAAGCTTATAAAAAAATAAAAAAGCTTATCGACGAATACGAATATGACGATTACGACAGACTCATCCAGCTATGCGACAGCATTGCCCTGCCTCAAGGCTCCTCAAAAATAGAAGAAAGAATGAGCGATGTCAAAAAACGCCACGGCTATTATCCCCAAGACAAATGGGACAAACATATCGAACTAAAAAAATACTTTGAACAAAAATCCGGCTTAGATATAGATAATCTCGGAATCGGAGTGTAGAGATTTATTTTAATTTCTCCTACGCTCCTGTTCCTTCATATTTTTTTATGCTTTTCATAAAGAATAGATAACCGATTATAAATATAATTATGGAATACATCGGTAAAAGAATAAATTTAATATTAAATGAATATTTATGCAAGCTAAAAGCCGCAGGATAAAATGCTATCATTGAGACAGGAAATATGTATGTTAAAATAAACTTGATAAACGCATTATAAATAGATATGGGGTATTGAGCAAAATCGAGCATATCCATTAGGGGTGAAAAAGCTTCTTCTATTTTAGGATATTTTATAGAAAAAGATGAGACTATCAAAAATATACCGATAATACCGAGAGTTCCTGCAATTAAAAATAAGAATAAGGATATGATTATTACTATGCCTAAATTTAGAGTATAAGCCGAATATATAAAAATTGATAAACCTGTAATAATTCCAAAAACTTCAGACAGGGAAAAATTATCAAAGGTTATATACAAAAAAGGATTAACCGGAAGTTTTAATACCAAACTTAATTTACCTTGCAGCATATAAGTATTTGAATACCAAAGAGTCCAAGCAAAAAAACAATAAAACACATCAACTGAAATTGTATATAAAGAATAAATCAGCAAACATTCTTCTCTGTTAAACCCTTTTATTTCAAGAGTTTTATTGAAAATAAAAACAAGAACCAATATTCCCATTATAGAATTTAAGACCCTAACAACTAACCATAAAACAGAATCGTTTTTAAAAGAAAGCTGTTCTTTTATTTTTAAGACCAAAAGTTTATAACAATAATTCATCTAGCCGCCCATTATCTCTATTTTTTTTATTGCCCTTCTATGAAAAATACAGGTAAACACCAAAAGTAAAAATATCCAATATAATTGCCTTGATATTAAACTAAATGATTTTAAATTGCTGCTGTTTAAAACTTCAATGGGAATTTGATACAACACTCGAAACGGTAGATAATTTAAGATTTTTTGTAAAGTTTTAGGAAAAAAATCAAAAGGAATCAAGGAACCTGAAAAAAATAAAAATAAAATATTTTTAATTTGAATAAAGCCCTCATTATTACCGTAAAAGAAAACACACAAACCGACAATATAAGCCGTAAACCAATTAAATAAATATGCACAAAAAGCTGAAAAAATAAATAAACTTAAATTTAGGGCACCGTAATAGATGTTCACGTCAAAAAATAAAATTAAAACTATAAGCAAAGGCAGAGATTTTAATATAAACCTTGCAGTAGCTGCCGCAAAATCTTTTAAAAAGATATTAAGACCGAAATTAATAGGTCTTAATAAAAGAAAAGAAATAGAACCGGTTTGATAGATAGTTTGAAAATATCTATCGGTATTTACACCGATAAAAGAACCAACTATAGTTATAATTGCAAAATAAGAAATATAATCCGTATTTCCTATTTGCGACCAAATCGAAGATTTTATTAAAAATAAAAACAACAAGGAAAATATAGAAAAAACGGCCGATATTTTAAAATACAAGTGCTGTTTAATATTTAAAGAAATAATTCCAAGTAAATATTTCATTCCGGTTTTTTATCCTTGTAAGCCCTGTAATAGTTTAATAAAATTTTAGAAAAATCTTCATTTTCAATTTTTATATCATAAATATTTTCTTTATCATCTAAAGAATTAAAAATTTCTTCCATTGTAACCTGTTTATCAACTTCAAATGAAATACTGTTTTTTTGAAGATCTTTTTCTCTTATATTAAAATTGTTTTGTAGTTTTTCGGTTAAATCAATATTCTTTTTATATAAAAGTGTAACAATTTTAGACTTATCATAATTTTCTATAAATTCATGAGTTCTTATATCTTCTTGTAATCTTCCGTTGTTTAAAACCAACAATCTTTCAGACAGATTGATTATATCATCGGAATTATGAGAAATTAAAATTAAAATAATATCATTAGATTGTTTATAAGTTTTTATCAGATTATAAAATTGTTCTTTTACTTCAAGATCCAAACCTATTGTCGGTTCATCTAAAAGAAGGATTTTAGGATTATGAAATAAAACCAAAGCGATTTCACACTTCATTTTTTGTCCTAAAGACATTTCTCTAATGGGCTTTTTTTAAAAGGTTTTCAAGCTTAAACAAATCGATAAGACTGTCGAGCCTTTTATTTGCTTCATCTTTTTCGATTTTATAAATAAGCCTAAAAAGCTCTAAAGATTCTCTAAAAATCATATTTTGGTAGAGCTGACTTCTTTGACCGAAAATAACACCTATATTCCGTTTGTATTCTTTTTGATTTTCATAAATATTTTTTTGATTAAATAAAACTTCTCCGCTCGTAGGCCGCAAAATACCCGAAATAATTTTTATCAAGGTCGATTTCCCTGAACCGTTTTTGCCGACTATCGCAACATTTTCATTATTCTCAATCTTAAAAGAAATATCCGTTAAAGCCTTAACCTCAGAATAATCGGCCTTAAACATATCTTTTACAATACCTAAAAATCCGAATCTTCTTTCTTGAGTTTTATATGTTTTATTGATATCTTTGAGTTCCAGCATAATTATTTTTCCTTTGAAGTTTACCCTACATCAAGCTGCCGAGTTTTTCGCGGATGAATTCGCTTTTTTCTTTTAAGCCTATCTTGCCGGTTTGGAGGATGAGGACATTCGGGGCCTTGGGGTCAAGGCTTACACGGCCTGCGGATTCTTTTATCATGCGCAAAAGTTTATCTACCGATATTTTTGATACGCGCGCAAACTCTATTCGGACGGCGGCCTTTCTTTCTTTTAGGCTCGAAATCGAAAGATGATTACAGATAATTTTTATTTCGGAAAGGGCCAAAAGACTTTCCACTTCGGAAGGAGCGGGGCCGAAGCGGTCAAGAATTTCGGAGTAGACACGGTCGAGGTCTCCCTGAACCTTAACGGCTGCAATTTTTTTATAAACTTCCATCTTGGTTTCGGGACTTGAAATATAGGAATCAGGAATAAAGCCCGAGTACTCAAGCTCGATAACGGATTCTTGAACGGGCTCATAATCTTGGTTTTGAAGTTTTTGAACAGCCTCGTCCAAGAGGCGCAAATATAAATCGAAGCCGACGGAATAAATATCGCCCGATTGTTCCCTGCCCAAAAGATTTCCGGCTCCTCTTATTTCCATATCCTTCATCGCAATTTTAAAACCTGAACCGAGTTCGGTAAAGTCGGAAATAACTTGAAGCCGCTTCATTGCAATTTCAGAAAGAGCCTTATCGTCAGGATATAAAAGATAGGCATAGGCCTTTTTATCGGAGCGGCCTACCCTTCCCCTCAACTGATAAAGCTGGGAAACGCCGTACATGTCGGCCCTGTCTATGATGATGGTGTTGGCATTCGGAATGTCGATGCCGTTTTCGATTATGGTGGTCGCAATTAAAACCTGAAAACCTCCCATACTAAACCGCTCAAAAATTTCTTCCAGTTGATTTGGAGACATTTGACCGTGAGCCGTTTCAATCATAATCTCAGGCAAAAGAGATTGAAGCATAAAAAGAGTTTCATCCAAACTTTCAACCCTGTTATGAAGATAAAAAACCTGCCCGCCCCGGGAAGACTCACGCCTTATAACCTCGGCAACTTTTTCGGCATTGAACTCGGCGATTACCGTTTCGACGGGTTTTCTGTTTTGAGGAGGAGTTGCAATTACGCTCATGTCTCTTATTTTTAAAAGCGACATGTGAAGGGTGCGCGGAATGGGAGTTGCAGAAAGGGAAAGGCAGTCAACATTGTGCTTCATCTGTTTTAATCTTTCCTTATCCTTAACACCGAAGCGCTGTTCTTCATCGACAATCATCAAACCTAAATCCTTAAAGACAACATCCTTTTGAATTATGCGGTGAGTTCCGATCAAAATATCAACTTCGCCTTTTTTTAATTTTTCCAAAACTTTTTTTTGTTCTCCCTTTGGAACAAAGCGGGAAAGACGGGCCAGCTTTACGGGGAAATTTTTAAACCTCTTGTCCAAGGTTTCAAAATGCTGTTCCGTCAAAATAGTTGTAGGAGACAAAAAGGCAACCTGCTTTCCGCTCATAACGGCCTTAAAAGCTGCGCGCATTGCAACCTCGGTTTTACCGTAACCTACATCGCCGCAGATAAGCCTATCCATAGGAACAGGCTTTTCCATATCCTCTTTTACTTCGGCTATGCAGGTAAGCTGGTCATCGGTTTCTTCATAAGGAAAGGCAGCCTCAAAAGCCGTCTGCCATTCATCGTCTTTTTGAAAAGCAAAACCTGTGCTAGCCTTTCTTTTGGAATAAAGGTCGATGAGTTTTGCCGCTATATCTTCAACCGATTTTTTTACCTTGTTTTTTCTGTTCTCCCAAGACTTGGAGCCGAGGATATCGAGGTGGGGAGCTTCCCCTTCGTTTCCTATATAACGCTGAACAAGGTCGGCCTGCTCAATCGGAATAAAAACGGTTTCATCGTTTGCATATAAAAGATTTATATAATCTCTTTCAGTGTCTAAAATTTTAACACGCTCGATACCGCGGAATTTTCCTATGCCGTAATTTACATGAACAACATAGTCCCCGGGATTTAATTCGATGAAGGTATCGATAACGGAACTCTTTGCAGTCTTTACCGATTTTGGAATTCTTCGGCGGCGGCCGAAAATTTCGTTTTCGTGAATTACCAAAATTTTTAAGTCGGGAATCCCGAAGCCGCCTGAAAGGTTATAGGGCAAAATCTTTATCCGCTCTTCATGCAAAATTTCTTCGATACGGAGAGCTTGATTATCGCTTTCGGCAAACACAAAGATAGACCAATTATCGTTTAAAAGATTATTTAACTCTTCCCGCAAATAAACTATGTTCCCGAAAAAGCTGCGGGGCGGATCGGTTTTAAATTTAAGAGTTTTTGTTTTTTCTTCTTGTTCGGCTAGAGTTCTAAAATAAATCGACTTATTATATTTTTGTACATTGCTTTCAAATTGAAGTAAGATGCGTTGAGGTTCGGGATATTCGGAAATCAGGGCCTTTCGTTTTTCGTTTTCGTCAAATTGAGTTTTTGTTTTTTTATAAAGCCCCATGTATTCTCTAAGTAAAACTTCGGAAGAATTTTTTTGTCTGTCATAATCGGCGTAAAAAACAGGAATCTCATTTAATTCCGCATATTCCAAAACTGAAGAACTTTTTTCAAACGCAAGCGGATAAAAAATTTCTTCTCCCTCAAAGGTTTTATATTCTTTTAAGGCATCAATAATCTTTAAAATGTTTTCGGAAAATTCCGAATAGGTTTTTAAATTTTTTTCCAAGCAATCGATACGCTCGTCATTCCAGATAACTTCTTTTACCGGATAGAGGTTAATCTTTTTATGTTCTTCTAAAGAACCCTGGCTTGCTATATCAAAGCTCTTTATTTTTTCTACCTTGTCAAAATCAAATTTAATTCGATAAGCCGTTTTTTCGGAGCCCGAATTGGAAGCAAGGCAGATATCCAAGACCTCTCCGCGCAGGGCGAACTCCCCCCTTACGCTTACACGCGGAACCCTCGTATACCCCCAAAGGGTTAAAAGCTCTGCAACGCTTAAAATATCCAAACTTGAACCCGCAGCGATTTCTACATTGTTTTGTTTTAAATAATCGGCCGGAGGAACAGGAGTTAAAAAAGAGCGCTGACAGCTAATAAAAACCGGAGGCTTATTTTTTGAATAAGATTCATTCCCTGATTCCAACAAACGGATAAGCACTTCGGCTCTTTCGGAAAATACGGGAGCTGTCGGCGAAATCGGCCTATAGGCAAGAGAGCCCCACCAAGGCAAAATAAAATTTTCTATTCCGGAAAAATCCAAATCGGCCCTTACGGCTTCAGCTTCTTTTTCGGTAGGCACTACCACGAGAACGGGCTTGCGGGTTTTATACAGATATTCAGTTAAAAAAAAACCGAAAAGGCCTCCCGAAATCCCCGTGAGGTTGTAGGGGTAAGAATTTTCATCTATCTCATCGAAGGCATTTTTCATATCCTTCCATGAGCGGATAGAACTTTGTAAGGAATCTATTAGAGGCTGAGGCATTTAAATTTTTACCCGTTTTAGGGCTTCGGCAGCTTCCTTGAATTCGGGGCGGAGCTTTACGGCTGTTTGATAAGCCGCAACCGCACCTTCTTTTTCCCCGGCCGCTTCACGGACGATTCCGAGTCTGTACCACCAAAGAGAATTGGAAGGCTCAAGGTGAACCGAAATAGAATAAGCTATATCGGCCTTGTGATATTTTTTTGTATTTCGGTAAATCTCTCCGACAAAAAAATGGGCAACGCTTATACGCTCGCCGTTGGGAGCCATCTCGATATACATTTCCATATTACGCAAAGAGTCCTTATAGTTTCCAAGGAAAAATTGAGCCTCTGCCAAAGTTTCGATAATTCGGGCATCCTTCCCTATTTTTAAGGCATCGCTGCATACCAATTCCGTATCTTTGTATCTTCCCAATCGAAAAAGACACCATGTGTATACGGCATAAGAATCCATATTTTTAGAATTTTCTTTTAATTCATTTCTGCAAATTTCAATAGCCGATAAATAGGCTTCTCTTGCATCATCCCGTCTTCCTATAGAATCAAGGCTGCGGCCGTTTCTATATAATTTTAATGCATCCGGCTTATCCTGTGCAAAAAGAATTCCGGCCTCCATAACAAAAAGGCCTGAAGTAAAAATAAGAGTTAATAGAATAAATTTAAAATGTTTTCCGGTTATCATAATTTTCTCCGTATAGTATTTTACATAAATTTATATTTTATTCAATCGGGGAGCACAAGCCTGTCTAATACACGAACTTATCTTCTTCGTCTTTTACGATGGAAACCCTGCCCCGTTCCGCCTCATTTTTGACACGGGCTAAGAAGAGGTCGACGGCATTGTTTAAATCGCGTTTAAGAACAGGGCCCATGTACTGCTCTTCATCGAGAACCAAAGAAGCGCGGCTCTTAGATATATTTGCCAAGATTACTTTTCTGAATTCTTCACTTTGATTATGTATTAAAAGAGCCAATTCTTTATCGGTCATGGGCGAGATAAGATACTGAATGTGCTTGGGATACATGTTTATCACATCATCTAAAGTAACGAGTTTACGCTTGATAGTTTCAGTCAAGGTTTCATCTTCAAGATCTAAAGAGTCCAAGATATTGGAGCCTGTTTCATAATCCAGTTTACGCAAAATATCGGCCAAGACGGAAACTCCGTCAACAGAGCTTGTGCGGTTTAAATTTACATCGGCAAGTTTTTTCTTTAAGGCCTCGCTTACCTGATTGAGAACTTCTACATCTATTCTTTTAAGCTTTGCAAGGCGTAAAATGATATCTTTTTTTTCGTCCTCATCTTCGATGGAACTTATATAAGCCGCAGCCTGCTTAGGCTCCAACTGTGAAAGAACTATGGCCTTTGTAGCCGGAAGCTCGCCTTGCAGTATTCGTGTCAGACGTTCCTTATCCATACCTTCAAGATATTCAAAGGGCACAGGCATCTTGGGAGGAACGGCGGCTTCAAGAATTTGTTCGGCTCTGGTCTCGCCGAAGGCTTCTGTTAAAATTGTCTTAGCCGTATCGACACCGCCCAAAAGGTTTTTGTTTTTATTGTAGATATCGTTAAATTCGTTTAGTATATCGTAGGCTTCTTTTTTATCTATTGATTGAACCGTAACAAGTTCGGCTACAACCTTGTCTATTTGCTCCTTGGTAAGCTGCCTTAAAACATCGGCTGCCTGTTCCGCTCCGATTATAAAAAGGAATTTTGCAACCTTTTTATAGGAACTTTCTTTTTCCGTACTTTCAGTAATGGGAACCTTTATAAGCCCCTTTTTCAGCATTTGACTTTCAATATCGCTCATAAAAACCTCGAACGGCATTATAGCATAGATTAACCTAAAAGAACAAGAGTAACGAAAAGACGCACATTTTTCAAGCTATCCTATACTTTAAATTTATTAACCTCAAATGCCAAATTTTCAATACTGGTTTTATTTTTTTGTGTAATTTCATTTACTTCTTGCATGGCATTACTTATCTGAACTGCACTCGAAGCCATCTCATTCATGCTTAATGTAATTTTTCGGGTCAGCTCATCTAATTTCGTCATTTCTTCAGCAACCTGTTCACCGCCGCTCAACATTTCAGCCGAACCGTTTCTTACTTCAAAAGTTACCGAATTAATATTCCTTATGGCATTTAAAATTTCTACACCGGCATTTCCCTGCTCACGCATAGATTGGGTTAGAGATTCACTCATAGATTTTACTTGTTCTGAAAGATTGAAAATTAAGCCGAATTTTTCTTCAGCCGTTCTAGAAGATGCAGATAAGGAATCGATTTCGCCGCTTAAAGCTTTAAGAGTCGCCGTAATTGTTTTTCCCTGAGCACTTGACTCTTCAGCTAATTTTCTGATTTCGTCGGCAACTACGGCAAAACCCTTTCCGGCTTCTCCTGCATGAGCGGCTTCAATAGCGGCATTCATCGCCAAGAGATTTGTTTGGCTTGCAATATGCTGAATAACACTGCTTGCCTCCAAAAGTCCGCCCGATTCTTCTGCAATTTTTTGAGTTACTCTATTTGACTTAGAAACGGTTTCTTTTCCGTCTTCAGTTGATTCGGCAAGAGTTTTAATAAGACCATCGGTCTTTTCCAAGGTTTGAGTGATGGAAGCAATATTTGCAGTCATCTGTTCTATCGAAGCCGACGAGCGCGAAACACTTTCAGCCTGATTTTCAATTGAGGCATTTAGTTGCTTAATTGTTTTGATTATCTGTTCAATCGTTGCTGATGTTTCCGTAACGCTGGCAGCTTGTGTCAAAGCCTGTTGTTTTACGCCGTTGATATTTTCAGTAATTTCATGAACGGAATCGGCTGTCCGGTTCATATTTGAAGCCAGGTTAGAACCGATTTCGGCCATTGAGCGGCTGTTAAGCCCTACAGACTGTATTGAATTTCCTATTTTTGCAATTGTTCTATTAAAATATTCGGATAGTTCCGTAATTTCATTATTACCGATTAAGGGAAGCCTGACAGTTAAATCACCCTCGCCTTGAGAAATATTTTTAAGAACTTCAATTACTTTATTAATAGGTTTAACAATATTGTTTGCAGTAAAAAATCCTATAAGTACCGCAATAAGTATACCGCATAAGGCAACAAGGATAAAAATATTTAAAAAGTTGGATACATTCTCCGAAATAAATTCTGAAGAAGGAGCCGTTATCAATAATTTCCATCCCGAATATCTCATTGTAGACAGGGCTGAAATATGTTTTATTCCGTTTATTTTAGAAACTTTTACAGCCGATTTTTTTGAAGCGAGCATATCTTTTAAGAATATCGAAAAATCCGTTTCTTTCGAATTTAATATTTCGGCAAAAAAATTTTTATATAAAATTTCCGGCCTGCGGCTTCCCAAAATAATTCCGGAAGGACTTATAAGATAAGCCTGCCCCGTTTTACCGACAATTATATCGCTTATTAAATTAGATAAAGAGTCGCCTAAAATGGAAGCATTAATAGTGCCAACAATTTTTCCCTGTAAATCACGGAGGGGAATTGCAATTATAGAAACATATTTTCTTTTTGTTAAAGACATTTCAGGTTCCGTAATTACATATTTTCCTTTTATGACGGATTTAAACCACTCGGCATTTTTTATGTTTTCCTCTTTATCGTCTGTGGTGTACAAAATACCGTCAAGTCCGCTTATTCCGAAACTAAGCCATCCGCTTTGCTTCAGCATTTGAAGTTCATTTTTAAAAAAATCAATTTTCTGTGAATAAGAAATTCCCTTATCTTGAATGATCGGCATATTTGAAAATGTGTCCAACTTTTTGAATATTGAATCTGCCCTCTCATTTAAAACTTTAGACGAACCTTCAGCTAATTCATTTATAAAATATTCGGTATTACGCATAAGAGAAAAAGAAGCAAGGTACACCGATATTATACATATTACCGTTAAAAGAGATACGGCAAATAATATAAAAACAGATACCATTTTATTTTTTTATTGAAAATAATTTAAATTGTTTATCTAAATTTTTGTTTTGTTTTTTCATAAGGTTTTATTCTCCCAAAGTACGGTCAGCATCTTTTACAAAAGAGTTAAGAACATTTTGGATATCTTTACCGGATGAAGCTTCCTTTAATGCCTTATTCCAATATTCCCGCATTTTTGAAAATCCGGTTATATTATTATAATATTGCCCAAAAAATTTTTGAAGCACGGAATTATACAATATTTCGTCATCGGAAGTTTCAATTTGAATTTTAGATGTAGCCGGAAACCCTCCTGAAGCTTTTACAAGTTTACCGGCCCAAACTTCATCGGTTGCAGCAAATTTTAAAAACAGTTTTGCGGCTTCTATTCTTTGTTTATCGGAGCTTTTAAACACGCATGCTCCGCCTGCTAAAAATTCCAGTAAAGGCGCAGAAGCATCATTTGGGAAAGGCATATAAATCGGAGTAAAATCTTTACCCTTATAGTTTCGTTTTCCGTCATACATTTTATTAAGCTGGGGTGAATATAAAATAGTGTGAGCCGCTTTTGACTCTGCAAACATAGAAATTGCATCATTGGAAGTAAGCTCTGCACCGTCAAGCAATAAGCCTTCTCTCATTGCATTTATAGTCCATGTCAAATTTTTTACAGCCTGATTAGAATTAAAAATATATTTTGAGTAGTCTTCATTTAAAAGATTAGCATTTCCGAATAGGTTTACCAAAAAAGCCCTTGTGCCTTGATCACCTCCCATAGTTTTATAATAAAAAACTCCGGGTGTTTTTTCTTTAGGCAGTTTTTCTCTTAAAGATCTAAGAAGCGTTTCATATTCGGCTACAGTCCAGCGCCGATCCAAGCGTTTATAAGGTAAAAGATCTATAAGTCCCAAATCTTCAAGCATCTCTTTATTGAAGGCCATGGAAAAAGGGCCTTCATGCATGGGATACATGTACGAACGCCTGTCTTTACCGGCGGAAATTTCCAAAAGTCCTGTGGTAATATAAGGTTTTTCGGCTGCAAGAATATCATCCAACGGTTCCAGTAAGCCCGCTGCTGCCCAAGCAAGAATGCGGCCGGGTGCATCGTAAACGACATCCGGAGCCTTGCCTTCAGCTATTGCAGCTTCGATTTTTGCCTGCCCGTCTGCAAAACTTATAAGCGTAAAATTAACCTTAATACCGGGATATTCTTTTTGAAAGGCTTCGATAAGGCTTTTTTCAAAACCGCCGCTTTCTCCTGTTTCAGACGTAAAATTAGGAAAACTCCAAAATTCGATTTCGGCAGTAACCTGCTTCTTTTCTTTGTTTATACATCCTGCAAGAATTAAAAAAGACATCACAAAACAAATACATAAAGATTTCTTTTTTAAAAGTTTCATATAAAACCTCTCAGTATAATATTAATCGTTAAAAAACATTTGCTTTTTTATCGGTATTCATAGCTTGTCTTAAAATAGTATTTATACGGCTTTGGTAACCTTTTCCGTATGATTTAAGCCAAGCAATAATATCGGAATCAAGTCTTATTGATAAAGGCTTTTTAACAGGGCGGTACATTTCCAAAAAATCAGCTTTTGTTAGTTCAGGAATGTCTGAAGTATCTATCGGCCTATCATTTAAAGCTTTTAATTCTTCAATCTTTTCTTTTGTTAAGTTTTTCTTAGCTTCCGTAATATTCATTGATTTTATCATAGTATAATTCCTTTTCTGCCTTAGTTGCAGATCTTGCAGATATAATCCTTGTTATACCGGCCCTATCCGTATATGCTACAGCTATAAGCACCAGACCACATATAGAACCAATTGCTAAAAATCTATCTTCATATTCGGAATGTTTTGAATCATATTTTTCAAGCAAATAGGGATCATCAAAAATTAAGATAGCATCTTCAAAAGAAACACCATGTTTCCTTTTATTATTATCATTTTTAGTAGTATCCCATTCAAAACAATCTCTAACCATGCTTTATTGTATATACAAAATAGTATTTTGTCAAGTCCGGCCTATTCTCCTCGACAAAAATTAAAAAAAGCGGTATAATAGCTTCGATGAAAACAAAACAAACACTAATCCAAACCAAACTTTTTTTCCTTTGAAGATAAAAAGTACAAAAACTTCAATAAAAAGCTGATTCCCAATATTGATGAAAATACGATGATAGGCATCAGAACTCCCGTTCTTCGTAAATTTGCAAAAGAGTTTTTTAAGGCTGAGCCGGAACAAGTTTCGGACTTTATGAAGGATGTGCCGCACAAGTATTTTGAAGAAAACAACCTTCACGGCTTTTTTATCGAAAACATAAAAGATTTTAATGAAGCCGTAAAAGAGACTGAAAAGTTTTTGCCCTACATCGACAACTGGGCAACCTGCGACAGCTTTTCTCCTAAGATATTTAAAAAACACCATGAAGAAATTTACAAAAAAATTTTGGTATGGATAAGATCGAAGCATACATATACCGTCAGATACGCTATCGGACTTTTATTATCTAATTATCTCGATGAATATTTTAAACCTGAAATGTTGGAGCTTGTTTCAAAAATCAGATCAGACGAGTACTATGTAAACATGATGATAGCTTGGTATTTTAGCTTTGCTCTCATCAAGCAATATAAAACAGCCCTCCCCTACATCGAAAACAAAAAGCTTGATACATTCACCCACAACAAGGCTATCCAAAAAGCCATCGAAAGCTACCGCATTCCGAAGGAAGTAAAAGAGCTTTTAAGAGGAATGAAGGTGAAGGGCTAATTTTTAGTTTTTCTTCTTCGCAATGAATCAAGCTGACGTACCAGCTCTTTTTGTGCATCCGTATTGCCCGGATTGTAATTCCAGTTTTCGTTAAAGGCTTTCAGCGTTTGCTTATTTCCGTCGGATCCGATAACGAGCGAGTAAAAACCGGTTTCTTTTTCCTGTTCGGCTTTTATTTTTTCTTCAAGTCCTGCCGGAAGTTCGCCCATTACAAAATCGGAAACCATAAGAACATCTGCATTTTTCCATTCATTTGTTTGTAGTTGTTTTACCGCGTGTGTGAGTGCCGGAGCCGCATCGGTTCCGCCGTTAAAGCTCATACGCAAAAACTGTACTAATTTTGAAAGTGCATCGGCTCCCTTAAAGCTGCTTAAATCCAATGTTTCTATACCGGTGGAAAACGAAATAAGATAACAGGAGCGCTTTTCATTCATCGCAATTTTTGCCAGTGCAAAGGTAACGGTTTTTGCAATTTGCTCGGGAGCACCGTGCATAGAACCGCTGGTGTCCACACAGATGATAATCGGGCCTTTGGGTTCATTATCCGATTTTTCAACTAAGATTTTTTCCTGTGTGATTTGTTCACGTAAAATAGGATTATCCCGTTCATAAGCATACGACAAAAGCTGTTTTTGTGCAAATTTAAGCATAAAATATTTTTTTGTTCTACTATTTTTGTATAAAGCCAGCTCTGACGGAAGGGCTGCGGAAATCTCGTTTGAAAGCCGCAATCCTGAAATTTCACCGCGATAAGCAGGCTTCGGTTCATATTCCGTAATTATTTCTATCTTATCACGAAGTTCCTTTTCGTATCGGCTTTGTTCCCTTCCCTGTCTGCCGAGCAGTTTTGCAAGTTCCGTTAAAAACTCGTCATTTTCAAGAAGACTTGCATATTGTTGTAAAATCTCAAAACCATTATCTTGAAACGGAGTATTGGATAAATCCCATAGATACCCCAAATCTTCTATAAACGGGGAAACAAGATTTTCAAGTTTTCTGAATCGTGCAATTTTGTCGTACAACTCCTGCATAAAACTTTTACGGCTTTTTTCAATTTGTTCAAGTTCCCAGTTATTTTTCCGTTCAGTATATGCGGTTTCAATATCGTTTTTAAAGTTCCGCAATAAGATATTTTTTTCTGTAATAATATCTTGTTCATTTTTTATCTGCAATTTTAGCGACTGTAAAGCCGCTTCAATATGTTGCACCTGTTGTATCAGATTGTCCTTTTCAGCATTGGCTCGTTCTATGCTTTCAAGCTGTCCTTTTATTGCTGTTAGGGCATTTTCCTTTTCAGTGATAGCTTCTTGCAGTTGCTCCGCCTGCTCTTGTTCATTTTTGTAGAACTGAGAATCAGCAGGAACGTTACTGATAGAATCCTCTGTTTTTCCGTTTTTTATCTGCAATTTTAACGGCTGTAAAGTCGCTTCAATATGTTGCACTTGTTGTAGCAGATTGTCTTTTTCAGCATTAGCTTGTTCTATACTATCAAGCTGCTCTTTTATTGCTGTTAGAGTATTTTCTTTTTCAGTGATAGCTTTTTGCAGCTTATCAGGCTGTTCTATTTTATTTTTGTAAAACTGAAAATCAACAGACGATTGACCAATAGCCCCCCGTGTTTTTTCATTTACCGAAGGCAGTTGCGTGTATTCACTGCGTAATTCATCTATTTTACCGGCTGTAAATGCTTCAGCGGTAAGCGGTTGAATATTTTTGATAAAGCCTTCTTCATGGATAAACGGATTTTCACTGGTAAGGCGGTTATTTGTTTTTGTTATCCACTCTACAATATCGGTAAGAATTGATGTGCGAAGTCCATTATGCCCACGAGCGTAGGCAAGGCTATCTTTTTGTGCCGGCGATTCAGGTTTTAATAATTTTTCCGCTGCTTTTGAAAACTTGTTTTCAGGGAATGAAACGGCATCATCTTCTTTTATGCTCGGATTGCATTTATCATCAAGAGCATCCACAAGCTGCAAGCGTTGAAATTCATTACCGGCTTCTTTTGCTCCGAATTTTTCAAATTGCCGAATAATCTTATTTTGTGAATATGCTCTACTTAAATTTTCTTTTAGTTCATTTTGTAATTGCGGAAAATAGTTAAAGATTGTTTTTAAACTTTTATGATTTTCTTCAAGAGTGTACACATTTTTTTGTGAATGAGCAATATTATTTCTTGCTTTTACCAAATTATTAAACTGAGAAAACCCTTTTTTAAAATGTATCTTATTGACACATTCTCCCAATCTTTGAATATTTAATTCAAGCCACCCAAGTTCGGTTTCATCAATCAAAGCAATATTTGGGGCAGCGGAAAATCTATTCATAATACCTGTCAAAATATCAAGTGCATTTTCCGTTGACTTTCTTGATTTTTCAGATATGTTTTTCATCAGCATATCCTATTTTGTATACCTGTTTTGAGCTTTATCCAGTACAACTTGTGCATCTTCAAGTTCTTCCATTGCCGAATCTATTTTTGCAAAGATAATATCGGCGATTTCAGGGTCTGCAAAAAGATTGGCTTTAAAAGGAATCTCTTGCTCCGTTTTATATGCTGCAAGTTTTTCTTTTTCTTCTTTTATGGAATCTGCAATGGGCTGATAATCTTCCTTATCGAATTTTTCTTTTGTTGCGGTATATACAGCCAGTGTATCAAATAAAACCTTATTTTTTTGTAACTTGGATTTACCTTTGATTTCCTCAGTCCATTGGATAGTAAAGATTCCATAATTAGATGTAATTGTTTTTTGATCTTCTGAGATACTTACCCTCTCTGCTATACGGCGTGAATTCCAATTTGTATTATAATAATAATGCCGATCTCCATAGTTTCCATCGTATCGATTTACAGCAAAGTAGTACATATTACCATCGTCATCTTTTACTTCATAATATTCGTCATTGGAATCAGGTTCTTTTACAATAATAGGCCCTGCTTTTTGAGCTATTGTTTCTTTTTTTTCATACCAAGTTTGAGAAATTTTATTGTCGAATGCTTTTATTTGGTCATTGATGTCATCAACGGCGGTATTGCACTCCAAGCCGTATTCTCCGATCAGCTTCTGAACAATTTTTGTTACCTCTTCTTTTTGTTTTTCCGTACTCCAAATACAATCTGCTATAAGACTTGCATCCATTATGTCTACGAAATTTCTGCCGTTTAAAAGAGCACAGGTGCGTAAAAGGCGAATGATCCTTTTCCAGCGGCGGTCAGAAATATAATACTTTTCTTCATCGGCTCGCTGAGTATCTGCATTTTTATGAATTAGTTCTTTACGGATTGCAGAAATAATTGATTTAACACTTTCAGGAACTTCAACTAAATCAATCAGCTGTCTCAATTCCTTTAACTCCTCTTCTGAAATACATTGAGCTTTTACGGTTTCATCAAAAGCTGCTTCATCCGTATCAGCGGAACTGCTGGTAATCATTGTAAAAAAGCTATTTTCAGAATGGATAGGCTCTACCAGAATTCTAACTACAAATCTATCCCACAAGGCTTCGAGGCCTTTCCCCTTTGCCGGCAGTTCATTTGATGCGGCAAGCAGTCCTTTAAGCGGAACCGATTCCACTGTTTTGCCGTTGTGAAATTTTTTTTCATTCGTAATTGAAAGAAGAGTATTTAAAATTGCAGGTCCTGCTTTCCATATTTCATCAAGAAAGGCTATTACCGCTTTAGGTAAAAAACCTTCGGAATTACGTTTGTAGTCATCATTTTCAAGGGCTTTAAGAGAAACGGCACCGAATAACTCATCGGGTGTGCTGAACTCGTTTAAAAGATATTCAAAATATGCAGATTTGCCGTTTGAATCTTCCTTTAAAATATGAGTCAGTTTTCGGGCAATCATACTTTTAGCTACTCCCGGAGGCCCCAACAAAAAGATATTTTCACCGGCAATAATTGAAAGCAGGGCAAGCCGTACCGCTTCTTCTTTTTCGTACAAACCGGAATTTAAAAACTTCAACAATATTTCCATTCTTTTATGCAAATCTTCCATAGGTTTTTCCCCATCTGCCGCAGTATGTATATTTTCTTCCGATTTTTTTTCTCTAACAGCCTTATCTGTTTTTCCGGTAGGAGTATATACTTCAAATTTTTCAAGTGTTTGAAGTAACTCTGCATATTTATTTACGCTAAATAATTCCAGTATTTCATTTTTTTCTTCACCTTTAAATCCGGCATTTTCAATCACCCGATTTATCAAAATATCACCTTCAGGTATTTTTTCTTTTAATTCATAAAATGATTTGTTAATCTTTTCAATTACTTCTTCTTTTGTATAGTTCATGTAATCTCCTTATTCTTAATGTTATATATATAATATACTGCATTCTATCACAAAGTTGACACTTTTATGAAACATTTATAATATCTTTTTAATTCCATCATTCCTAATTTCCGTAATTTTGAGATTTGATTACTGTATTTCTGTATAAAACCATATTGTTTTTCCTTTGGAATCAATTTTTTAAATTTATTTACCTTGGCAGCCCATGAAAACAATAGCCGTATTGTAATTTCATCGTTACAATCAAGATTAAAAAAATCAGCGAGAGATTCAATAATTCCTTTTTTACCGTGACTACGGTCTCCATAAATATCAATCTTTTTACCGGATTGTTCCCAATATTTATAAGAAATAAAATAGGGGATTAAAAAATCATCAATGTAATCAGAAATATTTTTTGAAGATAGTAATCTGAGTCTAATATCTATGGGCGTTGCAAGACAGAGAGAGTTATCTTGAAATTTGTGATCATATTTAACAGCATCGTCCACATCAAAAACTTTCGGTAATACATGCGGATAATTATGATCCATCACCAGCTTTAATCGCGGAGCTGCTTCCATAATAAAGTCCTTATATCTGCCGCGTAAAATAAAGCGTCCTTCAAAAATTACAGATGAGGCTTCTTGATATATGGAAACTTCAGGAAATGTCTGATGTATAAAATCGATACTTTCGTCTATAATTGCCACGGTTTTGCTCCTATACTAAATTCTTTAATAGGAGTAGCAGTTTTATCATTCAGCTTAGGGAATCTATCTCCAAACTGTTCCCGCATGATAATTGATGCTCGATTATCGGAGTGATTATTGATTGCGGTTTCTATATCATTCATAAGCTTAGAAAGTTTTTGTATTAAAATATTTTTCGTTGATTCAGAATAATTCTCCCATAAATCTTCGTATGGAGAAACAGGTTTCTTGACTCCTCTGTTTGTATTAAGAGCTTTTAGACATTTTTCCAATGTTTGATACAATGCTATATCATCACGATCATCGCCGTAAAAATTATTTACGACTAAGATTGTTAATTCTATGCTGGTAAAATCTGCTTTAGTAAAATCTCTCCACGACTTTAGGTAACGTATAATGCGGTTTGTTTGCTCACTTTTTCTATTTGCATAAAACCAGTCTTTAAAATCTTTTGAATCACTTTCAATCCATGTATTGGTTTTTGTATTAGCCAATCTTGCATGTTCGTTTTTCATAATATAAATGGGAAAGTCTATGTGAAAGTCATTTGAATAAATAAGTCTTACACAAGATGTTTTGTCTTCACACCCATCTTTTGTATGATCTTCAAGTGCTTCAACAATGAGCCTATGAGCTTCTTTAGGAGACGGCCATTCATTTTCATTTTGTGAAACATGCTGTAAGTAAATTCCGTCATCAATATCAACCTCATTTCCGTTAATCGGATTTAGGGCGGTATTTATGGTAAAGGAACCTTGTGATTGAAATTTCGGCTGGTTGTATTTCAATTCATCTTTAAAAAATACCCGTATTTTATTGCGGACAACATCACGCCTTCGCCGAATATCGGTTTTTTTAGCTTCGGTGAGCTTAACGGTTTTGCCAAAATCAATAAATGCCTGATGTAAATTTGCCATACATTACTCCTTAAAAAAATTAATTATATTTGTTTTATTTTTGTTGAAATCATTAAAACTTAATTCCGATAACAATCTATATGTTTTCCTATTGGCAGAATCTAAAGATAGTTTTTTACATTCCGGTTTATCCGGTAAATTTTCACTTTCAATACGTAAATATTTATTGATGAACAGAGCTTCATTTTTAGAAAGGAAATTTATAATATTATGTACACCAAAAGAAGATATTTTCATCGGCATGGTAACCATTTTTGCTGCCCATTTTATTAAACCTGATTTTCTTGTTTCTACAGAAACGGTTTCTTTTATCGCAGATAAGGGATTGCCAATCGAAAGTATATTTATACTATCATACGCTTTATCTTCTCCCACAAAATAAGTACACGCCTCTATTACCGCAAATAGTGCAGGATTGTTTTGCCATAATCCTCCATCAGCTAAGCCGCGATAATACCCGAACCTATGCAAGGGGAAATAGGTAGGAGCTGCAGACGTTGCAAGAGCAATATCTGCTAATTTTACATCAATATCCCGTGTCAAATTTCCGTTATGATTTGTTTTAAAAATAATGGGCTGACAATTAGATACATCAATTGCCGGAATGCAAATATTTGTTTTACAATCCTTTACAGTTCTATCACCAAAAAATTCGGTAAGAGCATTTTGTAACGGAATAGAAGAGTATCTATTTGTGATTATCCAATTTTTAAAAAGACAGTTGAAATAAGATTTATGAAATATTTTTTCTCCATGAAATTTATAAAGTTCGGATATTTGAGCCGGGGAGCAACCTAATGCAAGAGCCAATGCGATAATACCGCCGGTTGAAGTACCTGCTATCAAGTTAAATTTATCAGAAAATGTTTTATTGTTTTTAAATAGTTCTTTTTCAATGAGATTTAATAGCTCAGCAGAATATAAACCTAAAATACCGCCGCCATCTATAGAAAGTATGTTAAAAGTTTTATGCTTATCAATTCTATCATTACTTTCCATGCACCCTCCTCAATTTTAGATTTAATCAATATAATAAAATTTTATAGTATCGGCAAATTTTTATCATATTTTTATACTGCATTCTATCACAAAGTTGACACTTTTTCTTCTATTTCTTTTAAAAAGTTTTTTAAAGTTCTGCTTGCATCGGTTTTATCTCTTTTGAAGCGGGCTGCAATATCCTGTTTTGCCGGTACTTTGAAACCTTTGACTTCAATTTCCTCCAACTCAGCATATAATTCTAAATCTACAAAAGAAAAATTCTGCTTTTGACCGATCATCTTATTTAAGGCATCGAGTGCAGAAAAGAATTCAAAGGTAAGAAGGGCCGATAAATATTTTTTTACCCGTTCCTGCTTTTTCTTAAAAATTTCATCAATAATGCGGAATTGATAAACGGAGGTTTCTATCACTTCTTTTTTTTCAAATTCTTTTTCAGGATTGCTCATATCCGATTCCAGCCCATCAAATACACTACCTTCTTTACCGTCACGGGTGATTGTACCGAGAATAATCTTCACTTTCCCGAAGTCCAAAACTTGCTCCAATATGTCTTCGGAATAATGGAGCATGAAACCAAGCTCCCGCATTTTTTGTATATTACTGCTATCAATTCCGCGTGATTGTGCAATCTGCTCAAGTTTATTCCATTGCCGGAATATTTTTTGCGGTACCTTTAATCCGTGTAAATAGTTTTTTTGTCTTTCCTGTGAAATTTCATTTTTAACGGCTGCATTAACATAATGTAAAAAAGGCGTTTCTTTTTCAATCTTATACGCTTCCATAACTTTTGCTATTGTAGTATTTATGACATTACTGTACTTTTCGGCTGTTATTTCACCATCATGTTCCACTCTGGTATATTGAATCTCTTTATAATACCTCCATAACGCAATCCAAAGTTTTCCTTTTAAAGTGTTGCGTTTTGAAGCAATAGAGTTATCTTCTTTTGGAATTGAGAAAAACTCGTCTGCTAAGTATTTAATTTCTGCCTCGAAATTTTCTTTTTTCTCTTTGCTTGCTCTCATTAAAAAACACTCCTACAGAGCAAAGAATTTATCTATAGTTTTTATTGCAGATTTTCCGTCAGGAGCTTCCATAGCCGATGTCAAAGTATTTAAATAATAAAGAGGAGTTAAATCAAAAATACATTGACTGTCCTTTTTAATTTCTCCGTTTTCAAACTCAGCCTTCCCATAGATGATGTGTTTTATTTCGGCATTAAAAAATTTTTCGGCAAAATTTAAAACGCAAAAAAGTACTATAGGCAAGGTCTTTTGACCGAAGGTGATATCGGCAATTATTTTTGCATCAGGCTCAAGATAATCGAGCAGCTTTCTAAATCGGCTTTCGTGTTTTTCCTTGCTTTCTTCAAAGGCTTCGATCACATCAAAAAAAGAAATGTCAGCTCCTATTTTATCATTTAGAGCTTTAAGTTCAGTCTTAAAAATTTCTGCATTTTTTTTACTTGAACCCGAATCATTCATCAGCTGAACAACCTTAACCCGCTCTCCTTTTTGCAAGGTTTTTGCAAGAACGGCATTTACAGGGAATATTACGGGATGCTCATATTCCAAATCCTTGTACCCTTGAACCGGATACTTAAGTTTTTCGATTTTGTCCTTCATAGGAATCGTCGTGAAAATAATCTTCATATATAAACCTCTTTAAAATGCTATAATTTTATAAAAGCATAATGTTAGTATATAGTTTATTTTAATAAAAAGTTGACATTTTTTCTTAAAGAATTATAGTTCAGTTTCAAGAAAAAAACAAGGTTATAACTATGTCTAAAAGGTTAAATCCCGATCTCGCCTCTCCCCCCTATCTTGAATTTTTTCCCCATCTTCAAGTATACTTAATTTAAAATCCATCGGAACTTAAGAGGTTGTCTATGAATATTTACCGATTTTGTGTTAAAAGTAAGAAGGACTTACACTTTCAAATGCCCAAAAATGAGGAGCTCTTAAAGCAGGCCCATGTTCTGGGCTTTAAGACCGTTAAAGAAATAAGTACGGAAAACCTTTATTTTGTACGCGGGAATCTTTCAAATGAAGAAAAGAAGACCTTAGCCGACTTCTTGTTTTGCGATGAGCTTTACGAGTATAGCCAAACCGAAGACTTTATGATAGAAGAAAAAAGTAATCTTTTCCATATCGAAACAGCCTTAAAGCCGGGAGTTACGGACTCATCTTCACGCGAGGCCTTGAGGGCTGTAAAAGAACTCGGCATTCACGGCGTTGAAGAAATTACCAGCGGAAAAGCCTACGAAATTCGGGGAGAGCTTACCGAAGCCGAAATAGAAAAGATTGCAAAAAGTCTTTTATGCAATGACGTTATAGAGCAGTATAAAATAGGCTTTGTAGAACCGGCATGGGCCAATGAACATGACGGAAAAAACGGGCCTAACACAAGCGTTGAAACCATAGACATAGCCTCCATGAGCGATGAGGAACTTTTAGCTCTTTCAAACGAAAGACGGGCAGCTCTGGATATCCACGAGATGAGGGCTATCCGCGAGTACTACAAGGAAGAAAAAAGGCCTTGCACCGATGCGGAATTTGAAATGATAGCCCAAACTTGGAGCGAGCACTGCGTTCATAAAACCTTTAAGGCAAAAATAGACATTGACGGGGCATCTCTCAACGATGAGCAAAAAAAAGCCTACCCCGATCTTTGCGTAAACAGCATAATTAAAACCTATATCAAAAAAGCCACCGACGACATTAATGCCCCTTGGGTTCTTTCTTCATTTGTGGACAATGCCGGTATAATCGAATTTGACGACAAATACGAAGTTTCCTTTAAGGCAGAAACTCATAACCATCCTTCTGCCATTGAGCCCTTCGGAGGAGCTAACACGGGAGTCGGCGGCGTTATAAGGGACGTTATGGGCGTTTCGGCCCGCCCCTTTGCCGTAACCGATGTTCTCTGTTTCGGCCATCCCGACACTCCGGCAGAAAATGTTCCCAAGGGAACCCTTCATCCTAAGCGCATAATTTCAGGTGTCATCGAAGGAGTTAAGGACTACGGAAACAAGATGGGCATTCCGACCGTAAACGGAAGCGTTCACTACCACGAAGCCTACGCTTCAAACCCGCTAGTCTACTGCGGATGTGCAGGTATCGCCCCCAGAGGTAAACACCGCACAAAGCCCTCGGCAGGGGATCACATTGTTTCTTTAGGCGGAAAAACCGGACGAGACGGTCTTAGGGGAGCTACCTTTTCTTCGATGGTTATGGATGCAAGCACAGGCGATTTTGCTGGCTCCTCCGTTCAAATAGGCGAGCCCATAATTCAAAAAAAGGTTGCAGAAGTACTCATCGATGCCCGAGATCAGGGGCTCTATTCTGCAATTACAGACTGCGGAGCAGGAGGTTATTCTTCTGCCGTAGGAGAGATGGCCTCTACCCTCGGCTGCGATGTAGACCTTGCGAGAATCCCCGTAAAATATCAGGGTCTTGCTCCCTGGGAGCTATGGCTTTCGGAGGCTCAAGAAAGAATGGTCATCGCCGTTCCTCATGACAAACTCGAAACCTTGCAAAAGCTTTGCGATGCAAACGATGTGGAATTAACCGACCTCGGCCGTTTTACCGGAGATGCAGTTTTAAAGGTGCGCTTCAGCGAAAAGGAAATAATAAATCTTTCATGCGGCTTTTTACATTCGGGCCCGCCGCAAAGAAAGCTCAAAGCGGCTCCTCCCAAAGAAGGAAGGGCTCTTATAAAATATCCCGAATACAAGGAGCCTGATCTAAACGAGGCTTTAAAGGCTGTGGTAAATCACCACGCCGTAAATTCAAAGGAAGATATAGTAAGGCTTTACGACCATGAGGTTCAAGGCGGCACAATCCTCCGTCCCTATGACGGCCCCGAAGGAAATGTTCCTCAGGATGCAGCCGTTATAAAACCTATGGAAACGGAAGGAAAAAAAGCCGTTGCAATCTCGAATGCCTTAAATCCGAGGCAGGGGCTCTTGGATCCTTATGCAGCTGCAGCAAGTGCGATAGACGAAGCTGTCCGAAATGCCGTTGCAGCCGGAGCTGACCCCGAAAAAACCGCCATCCTCGATAACTTTTGCTTAGGCGACCCCAACCGACCCGAAACCATGTGGGCTCTGATAGAAATGGCACGCTCCTGCTACGACACGGCTCTTGTTTTTAAGACCCCATTTATTTCGGGGAAGGACTCCTTTAATAACGAGTACCTCACTTCGGAGGGAGAGAGGGTTTCGATTCCGCCCTCGCTTTTAATATCTGCGATGGGAATAGTTCCCGACATAGGAAAGGTTCCCGGTTCCGATTTAAAAAAAGAAGGCTCAAGTATCTACCTTGTGGGTAAGCCCCAATTTTCTTTCGGCGGCTCGGTCTTTGCAGAACTTTTCGGCATTCCTCAAGGAGAAAGCGGTGCCGTTCCTCCCTTTAAAAAAAGAAGCGGCTGAGCTTTATAAAAAACTTCACTCAAGCATAATGAGGGGCTTGGTGCTTTCATGCCACGACTTGAGCGAAGGAGGCTTGGCTGCCGCCCTCTACGAAATGTGTTTAAGCGGAATAGGAGCCGAGCTGAGCAGTGACTTTCACATAAAACTGGGAGCTTCAAAGATTGCAAGCCTCTTTGGAGAAACCACAGGCTGCCTCCTTGTAGAAATTGCAGAAGAAAACCGTTCAGCCTTTGAAAAGGAAATGGCAGGCTCGGCAATTTACGAAATCGGAAAAACTTGCGGAAAGGCAGGCCTTAAACTTTAATGGGCTTACTTTAACAAAGATTAAGTGAGGAAAATATGAGCGGGATCGATTTAGAAAAAATAAGAGAAGAAACTCTAGCCGCCTTAACCGAGCTCCTTGAAGCCTCGTCCTTAAAAGCCGGGGACATTCTGGTCCTCGGCTGCAGCACAAGCGAGGTTTCGGGAGGAGTTATCGGAAAGGCCTCAAATGAAGAAGCCGGAAAGACAATAGTTTCCGCCCTGCTTTCAATCCTTGAACCCAAGGGAATCTTTTTGGCCGTTCAAGGCTGCGAGCACATAAACCGTGCCCTCGTCATCGAAAAGGAGGCACAAGAAAAATACGGCTTTGAGGAGGTGTCGGTAGTTCCGGCCCTTCACGCAGGAGGAGCCGCCTCCCTCGCGGCCTACACTCTTTTTAAGTCCCCAGTCATGATAGAGCACGTAAGAGCCCATGCAGGAATGGACATAGGAGACACCGAAATAGGAATGCATGTAAGGTTTGTGCAAGTCCCCGTAAGGCTTAAAACCAAGTACATAGGCTCGGCAAGACTCACAGCCCTCAAAAGCCGCCCCAAACTAATCGGAGGGGAAAGGGCTGTGTATGAAAATCCAAATGTTACAATACCTCGATAAAAGAGACTTTGATAAGTATTCGGATTTTGCTTATTCTCTGGCCTTGGATCAAAAAACTTCTTCATACCCCACTTACACAGACGGCTAAGAATCATCAAATCTTGATTTTTAAATATGAAAAAATATTGTAAAATTATATATAGAACTATTTAATAAAAACTAAAGCGAGCTTTACAAAATCTCAATTTGCCACTCTGCAATAGTCCTTTTTTCTTCATCAAAGCTTGAACCAACGGCTATGATTTTTTTACCGCTGCCCGAATATTTACCTGCATAGTTTTTCTCTTTGATTTGTTTTACGGCATTGTTTGCTGCAGCATTGTTTGCTGCAGCGTCTTCTGCTGTACCGTTTGCACTAAGTTTAAACTCGAAGATATAAACCTTATCTTTGAATTCTACAACACAGTCAGCCCTTCCTGTTGCACAATGAACTTCAGTGTGTACAAATTGGTTCATAAGAGCGAATACAAGATAAACGGCTGTCTGATAATTTTGTTCACGGAGGGCTAAATCTTTTTCGGTTAAATTATCGTAAGGTATGCCTGAAATTATTCCCTTCATCTTTTGCATAAAACCGTCTACATCTCCTGCCTCAATTTGTTCGTAGAATTCCCAGATTGAAAGCCCTGTTTTGTCGGGTCTTATCGAGGTGTAAGCCGGCATCAGGTTATGCAAAAAGCCGTAACGCACCTCGTCGTTAGGGAAGCCTAAGCAATAAAGACGCGAAAACTCATTGTAGCTTTTAATTGTCAAATACCCCGATTGAAAAAGTATCGGTATCGGAAGAATCGGATCTGCTCGATAATCGTTAAGTCCATGTTCGTCCAGATGAACATTTCCGTCCAAATCCGGAATATTGTAATAAGCTTTTTTTAAATAGTCGACCAAGAAGGTCGGCGTTCCTGTTGCAAACCAATAGCTTCTCATCGTACTGTCCGCAAAAACATTCAAAAGACTGAAAGGGTTGTACATATTTTTTCCGTTCTCGGAAAATTTATAACCGTCATATCTTTGCTTTAATTTTGCAAGAGCTTCCTCATAAGTCAAATTATTTTTTTCGGCAAGGGTAGAAATTTCAGGCTGAAAATCCGCTTCAAGTTCTTCTTGCGAAATTCCGCAGACAGCCGAATAATCATGCAAAAGGCTTAAATCACGCAGATTGTTTAGATCGCTGAATATGCTTACCTTACTGAACTTCGTTACTCCCGTTAAAAAGGCAAAGCGGATATATTGATCGGCGCTTTTTATAACGCCGTAAAAGCCCTTCAATATTGTGCGGTAGATTTCGTTTAAGGCTTCATCCTTCCACATAGTTTGAAGGAGGGGCTTATCGTATTCGTCGATGAGGATGACGGCCTGCCTGCCTGTTTTTTCGTGGGCAGTCCTTATCAAATTTTGAAAGCGGTCAGGGAGATCAAGGCCGGTACTTCCGTATATATTTTCATACTCTTTTAAAAAAGAATCAAGTCTGTTTAAAAGCCCTTCACTTGTATCGTAGATGCCTATGTTAAAATCCAAATAGAGTACGGGATATACCTGCCAAATTTCTCTTTTACCCTTTTCAGCTTCTTCAAGTTTCTCAATGGCTAAGCCCTTAAAGAGCTCTTTTTGGCCGAGAAAATAAGCCTTAAAAGTTGAAAGCAAAAGACTCTTCCCGAAACGGCGCGGCCGGCTTAAAAAATGAACACGGCTCTCACTTATTAGTCTCCAAATGATTTCTGTTTTATCGATATAAATAAAATCGTCTTTTCGTATAACCTCAAAACTTTGAACGCCTATGGGCATTTTTCTTATTGTACTCATGCTTGTATTATATCAAAAAAATACGAAACTGACAATTCAAGGCTGCCGGAAAATAAACAGGCTACTCTTTTTCTCCCGAATACGAAAGACCTTCTTCTGCGTATTTTTTTAGCTGGCTTGCGGCGAGTTTTTGGTTTGTGATAACCGAAGGACCGCCTATACAGCCTCCTTCGCAGGCCATGACTTCTACAAGGTTGGGCGTAGAAGAATCGTGAGAAAGCTCTCCGCTTTGAATCTTTCCATAGGAGGCAAGCTGTTTCATTCCTTCCTTGTTAAGGCCGTTTATAAGTACGGGCCGAAGGTTTTCAGGTCTTTTAAGGCGGACTCTTACAGCTTCTGCAACTCCGCCTGAGGCTGCAAAGCCCCTTCCCGACGAGGTCGGCGTTATTGTTCCGGGCAGGGCATCTTCCTTGGTAATGTCTATCTCCTTGGCGGTCAGCAAGGCTCCCAATTCTTCTATCGACAAGACATAGTCAACAAACTCATCTTCCAAGCCCTCCCTCCTCTTTGCAAGGCAGGGGCCTATAAAGACTGTAACACAGTCCGGGTCTTCTTTTTTTGCCAACTCGGCAGTATAGTGCATCGGGCTTCTCGTATCCGAAATACAGGGAACAAGGGCAGGAACGTGTTTTCTTACGGCCCTAACATAGGCGGGGCAGCAGGAGGTAGTCATTAAGATATGGCCGTGCTCCATTCTCTCTTCAAATTCTAAAGCCTCTCGGTCGGCCGTTATGTCGGCTCCTATAGCTACTTCCCAAACCTTATTGAAGCCGGCCTTTTTTAAGGCGGATTCAAGCTGCCCGGGAACGGCCTTAAACTGGGCAGCAACAGCAGGAGCATATAGGGCGGAAACCTTCTTACCGCTCATTAGATGCTTTATGACATCCACAATCTGTCCCTTATCCATCATAGCACCGAAGGGACATTCCCTCATGCAGTTTCCGCAAAAGATACATTTATGATAGTCGATTCTTTCTTTGCCGTTTTCGTCCTTTGAGATGGCACCAACAGGACAGGATTCTTCACAAGGAACGGGAATTTTTATAACGGCATGGTAGGGGCAGTTTTTTAAACAGATACCGCAGTTTATACACTTTTCTTCATCGATGCGGGCTCTTCCGCCCGAAATTGCTATTGCAGTTTTGGGGCAATTCATCATACAAGGACGGGCAACACAGGCCTGACAAGCGTTTGTTATCATAAACTTGCTTTTTACGCAGGCATTACAGGCTTCATCTAAAACGGTGAGCATGGGCCATGTCGGCTTTTTTTCTTTCCAAGGCTTCTTTTGCAAATTCTGCCAAGGTCTTCTCTTCATCATAGTTTTCTAATGAACAGCCGAGCCTTGCAATTACCCGATGCCGCATTATTTCCCTGTCATGAAAAATACAGCATCTTATAGGCGTACTGTTTCGCGGAACCATTTCCCTCGGAATATAGTGTACACCCTCCTCAAGTTTCCCTTCAAACTGAAGTTTTGCAATGCGGACAAGGATTTCCCGTTTGATGTTTGATGTGTTATTATTTATGTTAAGCATACTCTCCCCTAAGATTTAAAAAGGCACGATAAATGTATATAAAAAAATATCTATATAGTCAAGGGGGAGGAAAGAAAATTAAATTATTGTATTATGTATTAAATATTTTAATTATTAGTTTTATGAATTTAAAAATCAGTATTGACAAATTATGAAAATACAGTTACCATAAGTATTAGCTGGTTTTAATAACAAAAATTTTATAAAATCAGTATTTTTTATAACAACTTATAGAAGGCAAAATATGAAATTCAAATATGTAATTAAAAGATTACTCATAGCCATTCCCACTTTTTTTGGTATAACTTTTTTTACATATTTAATCCTTTCTATGGCCGGAAGTCCTCTTGATGCATACTTGGCTGATCCAAGGATAACAGTAATGGAACTTGAAAGAAAAAGAAATTCACTTGGGCTTGATCAACCTATATTCATTCAGTATTTCATATGGCTAAAAAATTTTTTTAACATGGATCTCGGATTTTCGTTTCAATCACAAAGGCCCGTGACACAAATGATTTTTGAAAGAATGGGTATTACAGCTTTATTGGCAGGATCTTCATTAATTCTATCCTTACTGATTTCAATTCCATTAGGAATTTTCTCTGCATCTAAGCCTAATAGTTTTAGAGACCATGCCAGTAGTGCTTTTTCATTTATTCTAGTTGCTACGCCTAATTTTTTTATGGGGTTAATATTAATATATTTTTTTGCAATCAAATTAAGAGTTCTTCCGTCAGGAGGCCTGTTTGATGCAAGCGGACAAAAAAACACTCTTATGCTATTAAAACACATGATTTTACCTACTTTGGTTCTATCATTTCAACAGATAGGCAGTTGGATGCGTTACATGCGGGGCAGTATGCTTGAAGTATTACAAGAAGACTATATCACTACCGCAAGAGCAAAAGGTCTGAAAAAAAAATCAAGTTTATTATACACATGCACTTAAAAATTCTCTCATACCTATTATAACAGTAGTAGGCATGTCTATTCCTTCATTGGTGGGAGGCGCAGTGGTTACAGAGCAAGTTTTTGGATGGCCGGGAATAGGAACTTTAATGGTTCAAGCCATTAACGCTAAAGATTATCCTGTAATTATGGGTATCACAGTAAATATATCAATCGCTGTATTAGTTGCAAATTTAATAACAGATTTAGCTTATGGATTAGTCGATCCTAGAATTTCATATAAGTAGGTGTAAATTATGGAAAAAAAGAGAACAGAAGATAAAATATATTCTTCAGACAATATATTGGAAGAAAAAAAGAACACTTATTTCAATGAAGTTGTAGAAAAATTATTAAGTAATAAATTAGCAATGGCGGGGTTAATATTTTTTTTACTCCTATCACTTTTAGTAATTATTTTACCCTTTATTCTAAATTTAGACCCATACACATCAGATCCGGCTGCATTTAATTCCGCACCAACAAGTTCACATATTCTTGGGACTGATGCTATAGGGAGAGATTTATTTGCAAGGTTAATATATGGAGGCCGTACATCATTAATGGTAGGAGTTGTTTCAACCTTCATATCGCTTAGCATAGGAGTACCGTTAGGATTAATTGCAGGATATTACAAAAAAATTTGGGAAGTATTTATAATGAGATTGGGAGATATTTTCCTATCCTTTCCTTCAATAATTTTAATTTTAGTATTAGTATCTGTAATAGGCCCATCCATATGGTCTGTTACCATTGTATTGGGAGTTTTACAATGGACAGTATTTGCCAGATTAATATATGCAAATGTACTTAGTATAAAGGAAAAAGAATATATTGAAGCAGCAAAATCAATAGGCACTTCCAATTTTTCAATAATTTTAAAATATATTTTACCAAATGCTTTTCCTCCAATTTTAATCACAGTTACATTTAATGTTGCAAGAGCAATATTAAGTGAGTCAGCTTTAAGTTTTCTTGGAATGGGTGTTCAACCGCCAAAAGCAAGTTGGGGTAATATGCTGTATGATGCTCAATCTATTACTGTCTTATCCAGATATTATTGGGTATGGCTTCCTCCCGGATTATGCATCGTACTTACAGTATTAAGCATCAACTTCTTTGGTGATGGAATTAGGGACGCTTTGGATCCGCGTTTAAAGATCCATGTAAAATAAAAAAGGAAGGTTTTAAAATGAAAAAAGAAAACAAGAAAATGAGATGGATTATGAGTACTATGTTTTTCATAATCGCAATTATTCTATCGGCGTGCGGAAAATCTGAAACTGCAGATGTGCAAACAAAAAAAATTGTTTCTGTAGCTATTGCAAAACCATGGGATTCAATGATGCCGCTTAATACAAACAGCAATTATAGCAGATTTGTTTATGATCAGATCTATGATAGATTGTTTATGTCAAAGGCAAACGGTGATTATGAACCGAGATTGGCAAAAAGTTGGAAATTGAATGCAGACAGTTCCGCAATTACTTTTCAACTACAAGAAAACGTAAAGTGGCATGATGGAACTCCATTTACGGCTGCAGATGTTGTCTTTAGCTTCCAAATGTATTCTAATCCGGAAGTCGATGCTCTCAGCCGTTATCATTTGCAATATATTAAGGGTGTTGATGCATCAGGTGTTCAAATTTCAGATAAATCCATAGCAGTATATGCAAATAATGATTACGAAGTTACATTTGAATTTAAAAAACCTATGTTTTTTGGAAGTTTTATGAATGATTTAGACACGGTATTTATTATTCCAAAACATATTTTTGAAGGAAAAACTCCACAAGAAATAAATGCACCTGAATTATGGGCAAAAGCTATAGGCACAGGTCCATTCAAATATGAAAGTGAAATTAGCGGTGAAAGGATGGAATTAGTCCGAAACGAAGCCTATTTCCAAGGAGCACCTGACATTGAGCGTTTAGTTATAAGGGTTGTAGGTGCTACAAGTTTGCTGGCTAACTTAATGAGTAAAGATATAGATATAAATGTATTGGGAGCTATTCCCTTACAAGATTGGAGTGCAGCTGTAGAAGATAAAAATATAAACACAACTTCTGTTCCATCAACAAACTATACTATGCTGATTATTAACACCCAAAAGCCATATATGACAAAAAGAGTCCGACAAGCTATAAATATGGCGCTAAACAGAGATATATATGTTAATTCTCTTTATCAAGGGCAGGCAGTACCGATTGTAACACCTATTTCACCTCTTAGCCCATATTACAACAAAAATGTAAGTATTTGGTTTGATAAAGAAAAAGCAAAACAAATTTTAATCCAAGAAAATTTTCCATTTGATACAACATTAAAATTCTATACATCAGCAGGAGGGGATAATCAACGATTATCTGCTTTAATTGTTCAAGACTTGGAAGCAATTGGTTTGAAAGTAGAAATATTTCAGGCAGATTTTTCAAAATTAATGGCTGATATGAGAAAAGGGGTTCACGATTTCGGAACAATAGGCTCCGGAGGATCAATGGATCCTGGAGAAAGCCGGGAAATGATTGCTATAGATAGCGCTGTAAACTTTTCACACATTAAGGATACAAGACTCAGCGACTTAATTGATGAGGGAAATGATAAACTAGAATTTAATGAAAGAAAGATTATTTTTGATAAATATCAAGAAACTGTGAAAGATGAGTCTGCTATTGCATATTTATTTACAAAAAATAATCTGGTCGGTTATAATCCAAAATTGGATAATATTATCATTGACGACTTTTCCAATCTCAATTGGAAAATTTGGACATGGAAAGTAAAATAATACTATGAAGTAACAGACTGTGAAGTCTGTTACTTCAACAAAAGGAACCAAATGCCGAAACTTTTATCCGTAAAAGAATTAACCGTACGATTTGCACAAAAAAAAGGATACACTACAATTGTAGATAGAGTATCTTTCGATGTTCAAAACGGAGAAATTCTTTGTGTTGTTGGGGAATCAGGATGCGGTAAAAGCACTATCGCAATGTCAATCTTACAATTATTATCAATAAACGGGGAAATATCCGGTGGGCATATTATCATGGATGGACAAGAACTAACAACTCTTACCGAAGATGAAATGTGCGAAATTCGAGGAAATAATATTTCCATGATTTTTCAAGATCCCATGTCCTCCTTAAATCCAACTAAAACAGTTGCATCACAGCTGATTGAACCATATATGATACATAAGGGGATGAAAAGAAAGGCTGCCAGAGCTGAAGCGCTCAAAATGTTAAAAGACGTTGGAATTCCAAATCCGGAAAAAAGATTGGATGAATATCCACACCAATTGTCCGGAGGCATGAGGCAAAGAGTTATGATTGCAATGGCATTAGCCTGTCAGCCAAAGCTTTTAATCGCAGATGAACCTACCACAGCTTTAGATGTTACTATACAAGCTCAAATACTTGATTTGATGAGATCATTACGAAAAGAAAGAGGGACAGCCATTGTTTTTATTACACATGATCTTGGTGTTGTAGCAGAGATGGCTGATAAAGTGCTTGTATTATATGCAGGTCATGCAGTTGAATATAATACTTTAGAAAAAATTTTTAACTCCCCAAAACATCCATATACCAAGGGATTGCTAAAATCAGTACCTCCTGTAGACAAACATATTGATTTTTTTGCCGTCGATTGAAGGAATTGTACCAACCCCGGGGAATATGCCTAAAGGGTGTAGGTTTTATCCAAGATGTAAAAATAGGATGGATATCTGTTCAAAAAATGAGCCGCAGGAATACAATCTTGAAGATGGTTGGGTAAAATGTTTTTTGTACAGTAATTTAAAAGAGGATAAAAATGAGCTCTGAATACCTACTGGAAACAGTAAATTTAAACAAACATTTCTCTGAATCAAGGAGCCTTTTTAACTGGCACCCTAAATCAGTAAAGGCTGTAAATAATGTGAATATCAAAGTCAAACCCAAAGAGGTTCTTGGTTTAGTTGGAGAATCAGGTTGCGGCAAAAGTACATTAGGTAGAACTATACTCCGCCTATTGCCTACAACAAGCGGAAAAATATTATATAAGGGTGATGATATTTTAAAATATAATAATAAACAGATGTTTGAGCTGAGAAAAAAAATGCAAATTATATTTCAAGATGTATACAGCTCATTGAATCCGCGCATGACTGTTGGAGATATTGTTACAGCACCTCTAAATGTTTTCAAAGAAGGAAATAAAAAACACAGGCAAGATAAAGCTATAGAAATGCTTGAAGAGGTAGGCCTTAGATCACAATATTTAAATCGTTTTCCGCATGAATTTTCCGGAGGCCAAAGGCAAAGAATTGTAATCGCTCGCTCTTTAATAATGAATCCGGAACTGGTGATTTGCGACGAACCCGTTTCAGCACTCGATGTTTCAGTAAGAGCACAGGTTTTAAATTTAATGAAAAAACTTAAAGAGGAAAAAGGTTTAACATATATTTTTATATCTCATGATTTAAGTGTAGTAAATCATATTAGTGATAGAATAGCAGTTATGTATCTTGGAAATGTAATTGAATTGGCAGAACGAGACGAGTTATTTAAAAATGCTCTTCATCCATATACAAAAGCTCTTTTATCTGCTGTTCCCATCGCAAGTACAGAAACGAGACAAAATAGAATTATTTTAAAAGGAGATATCCCTAACCCATACGATCCGCCAAAAGGATGTTGCTTTAATACAAGATGTCCGAAAGTTACACAACGATGCAAAGAAGAAATTCCGGAATTAAAAGAATTGGCCCATGGTCACTTATGTGCCTGCTTTTATCCTGAATAAATATTTATATTATTTATGGAGGTTTTATGTCAATTTTTAAAGCTCGAGTAAGAAAAGAGGAAAAATTTAGAATGAAATGCGAATCCGGTAATCATACCATGCTTTTGGATGAACCGATAAAAGCCGGAGGAACAGATTTAGCTATGAATCCTGTTGAAGCTCTTCTGTCATCTTTAGGAGCATGTAAATGTATAAATGCTTGGATTTTTGCTGAGCAATTCGGTATTAATCTTAAAGATATAATATTTGAAATGGAGGGCGATATAGGAGCCTTGGAAAAGGTAGATAATTGCTTACCCTTGATTTTTAAAAGTATTCATACTAAAGTCACTGTGTTAGCAGATAATACTGAAGAAGAAATTAAAAAATTTATAGAATATATCGAACTTCGTTGCCCTGTAAGGAATACTATTATCAATCAGGTACCATGTACAAGTGAGATTATAATACAATAATTTATATTAAAACTAAAAAATATCGTTTTTTTAGTTTTAATATAAGTATTCTATAAAAAGATAAGATGTATAAAAAACTAGTTGTCGTTATTCTTATGTGCCTCCCCCTCACCTCCTATGCCTTTGAGCTTAGCTCTTATTGGTCCTTAGGAGATGTAAAACTTGGAGGACTTTTCCAAACACAAAAACCTAAGGCAGCCTTCAATCTGAATATTTCTGCCTTTAAGTTTTATTTTAAGGATTTGGATTCCGGCTTTAACTTATCCTTGAACCCCTTTTATATGGATATAAAAGGAGACAATAAAGAAATAGAAAAAGTCAATGGAGAATCCGTTAAAGGCTCAGCTTTTTTTAAGCAAGGGCTTTTTATAATGTCCTTAGTAAATGCAGAATTAAGCTATAATACCTTAAATTACATATCCGACAGCCTTGAACTCAATCTCTTTACAAGTATTCATGCCGCCGATCCCGTAACCATTTCACGCTTTCAAATAAATGCAGGCTTGGAGTTTGCAATTACAAAAGAAATCTATCCCTTTGCCGGGAGAAAATATCCTCTAAAATCAAAACTTGTAAGTGCAAGAACAGGTTTTAGATATGCCGATAGGAAGCCCCTTTTCTTTTGCGATATAGGCTTTAACCTAGGCTCCCTTTTGTTTATTTTTAAAGGCGACTACGAAAAAGCAAAAGAGAAAGCTCAAAAAGAAACGGTGAAGGATGTGTTTGATAGGGAGTAATCCGGAAATAGAACGAGTTAGTAGAAAGTTATTTGAGACAATTATGATATACCGGTTTGATCTTTCTTTAATAAAAAACTATCACAGTAATTCTCAAAAGATAAGAGTTTTAACCGAAGACTGGGTCCTAAGAAATTTTAATTGCCCCATTTGCGGGAAATCCAAAATCGAGGCATACCCTAATAACTATCCGGCCGGAGATTTTTTCTGTAAAAACTGTAAATCGGATTTTGAGCTAAAAAGCAAAGAAAGCTCTTCCGGAAAACTCCCGAATATAATTACGGACGGAGCCTACACAACAATGATTGAAAGAATAACATCTTCCAAAAATCCGAACTTTCTTTTTCTGACATATAAGGAATATGAGGTTTCAAATTTCATTTTAATACCGAATCATTTTTTTACCCCTTCCATTATTTTAAAACGAAGACCTCTATCAAATAAGGCAAGACGGGCCGGATGGGTAGGATGCAATATAGATATTTCCCGTATTCCCGACTCAGGAAAAATATTTATAATAAAAAATCAAATAGAAACAGACTCCAAAGAAATAATAACAAAATATGCAAAAATCAAAACTCTAAAAAAGAAGAATATTGAATCCAGAGGCTGGCTTCTTGATACTATAACCTGTATCGAAAAAATAAATTCACCGGAATTTTCCTTAAGTCAAATATACGCCTTTGAAGAAGAGTTGAAATTAAAGCATCCCGAAAATAATTTTATCAAAGACAAACTAAGACAGCAGCTTCAATATTTAAGAGATAAGGGTTTTATACAATTTTTAGGAAGAGGAAACTACAAAAAATTATAAACTCTATAAATTCTTGATATACCGCTTTATTGCCCTTGTACAAATATCTCTATTATGTTATTATAGATATGTAAAATCTGCAAAATCTTGCAGAAAGGAGTTTAATATGAACAAAAAAAGATTAAGTTTAGTTATTGGTGCATTGGTTTTGGTTACATTTACACTAAGCCTAGCCGGATGTGATATTGTTTACAAAGCATATCAAGGAAACTATGAAGGAACAATAACCGGCGACTTAACAGGAACATGGTCAGGAACAGTCGATAAAAAAGGTGCATTTTCAGGAACCTGTAACATGACAATAAATGAAAGTGGTAGTAATACTCTTGCCGAATATTCTATGACAGGGGAAGTAAGTAAGATAGGTAAACTTAAAGGCTCTGCTACCAGAAAAGGCACTCTCTATACTAAAATAGAATTTGAAGCTCAAATAAATGTAGCAGATGTTGCAGGTGCATGGAAAATGCCAAACGAAGGAGCTCAAGGTGTATTCACAGGAAAGAAGAAGTAAAAAGGAATTTACTATGAACAAAAAAAGATTAAGTTTAATTCTCAGTGCATTGGTTTTATTTACACTTGTGCTTAGTTTGACCGGATGCCCCACGTCATGGTATATAAAAAAATATGCCGGAAATTATAGCGGTACTTTTACTAATAAAACATATACAAGAAATTGGTCAGGAACGATAGATGCCTCAGGAAGCTTTTCAGGCATTTTTGATACCGGCAGCTTCAGATACCACGCAAAAGGAAGTGTCACCGAAAAAGGAATACTTTCAGGAGTCGCTACCATGGAAAACGGCGATAGCACTATAAAATTTAAAGGAGAAATTAAACTCAAACAAGTTTCCGGTTCTTGGTACACAAATTCTGACGAGAAAGGAACTTTCACAGGGGAAAAAAATTAATTCTCTTAAATTAAAACCTTAAATTATTTACAAAAACGCATCTTTTAGGCTATGCCGTAAGGGTGCGTTTTTTTGCTTTTTCACGCCCCTTGCTCATTGCTCCTTATTTTGATATACTAAAAGTTCAAAACATCAGTGCCTTATTTTGGAGGAAAAGATGAACATACTGCTTATCGGATCGGGAGGAAGGGAACACGCTATAGCTTTAAAGCTAAAAGAATCCCCTTCGCTCGGTAAACTTTTTATAGCGCCCGGAAACGGGGGGACGGCTCTTTTGGGGGAAAATGTTCCGATAAAGGCCGAAAACATCGAAGGTCTTGCCGATTTTGCTCTTTGCTCTTCAATAGACCTTGTAATTGCAGGGCCCGAGGTTCCTCTGTGTCTAGGCCTTGAAGACCTTATAAAAGAAAAAGCGAAAAGGCAAAACAAGAAAATTGCCTTTTTCGGGCCTTCAAAGGCTTGTGCCCGATTGGAAGCCTCCAAAGATTTTTCAAAAGAAATGATGAGCCTCCTTTCCATCCCCACTGCAAGATATTCATCCTTTACGGATTTTGAAAAAGCAAGGACCTACATCGAAGGCTTAGACCATCCCTTTGTCATCAAGGCCGACGGGCTTGCTGCGGGAAAGGGCGTCATCCTCCCTGCCTCAAAAGAAGAAGGCATCGCCGAGCTTAAAAATATAATGGTAAAAAAACAATTCGGCTCATCGGGCGACAAGGTAGTTATCGAGGAACGCCTTGAAGGAGAAGAAGTTTCCATCCTTGCCTTTTCGGACGGAGAAAAGATAGCCGTAATGCCGCCCTCTCAAGATCACAAGCGTTTAAAGGACAATGATGAGGGACCCAACACAGGCGGAATGGGTGCATATGCCCCTGCCCCAATTTGTTCATACGAGACGGCTCAAAAATATGCAGAGCTTACGATTCTTCCTATTATAAAAGAAATGAAAAAGAGGGGCACCCCCTACATCGGAGTCCTCTATGCAGGCCTCATGCTCACAAAGGAAGGCAAGGGCTTTGCCCCCAAGGTTCTTGAATATAATTGCCGTTTCGGCGATCCGGAAACTCAAGTTTTGATGCAGCTTTTTGACGGAGACCTCGCCTTAACTATGAAATCTTGCGCGGAAGGAAGGCTCGAAACGGCAATGCCTAAATGGAAGGAAGGCTATGCGGCAACGGTAGTGCTTGCAAGCGAAGGCTACCCTCTTTCCTCATCAAAGCCTGTAGAATTGTCCGCTCCCGAACTGGAAAGCTCGTCTGAGGTGAGCGTAATACATGCGGGCACCGCCCTTCAAGACGGAAAAATTTTTACCGCAGGCGGAAGAGTGCTTTGCATAAGCTCAAACGATAAGAGTTTACAAAGGGCTATGGATAAGATCTATGCAAAAATAAAAACCATAAACTTTCCTGGGGTGCAGTACAGAAAGGATATTGCAAAACGCGGACTGGAACATTTAAAATAAACTCAAAATTAGCATTTAAATAAACTAAATAAAAAGGAAAAAAGAAAATGAACGAAACAAAAGATAAAAGCCAAGAGCAATCAAAAGACAAGAGCTCGGTTTACAGCGCCTCAGGCGTAAACATTGATGCAGGAAACGAAGCTGTCCGCCTTATGAGTCAAGCAGTTAAGTCAACCTTTAATAAATCCGTGCTTTCGGATGTAGGCTCCTTCGGAGGGCTTTTCGGCACCGAAGAGCTTTTTAAAATGAAAAAGCCTGTCCTCGTAGGCTCAACTGACGGGGTCGGCACAAAGGTAAAAATTGCCGCAGAGGCCGGTATCTATACAACGATAGGCCAAGACATAGTAAACCACTGCATTGACGACATCCTCGTCCAGGGAGCAAAACCCCTCTTCTTTTTGGACTATGTCGCAAGCTCAAAATTGGATCCGCAGATGATTGCCGACATAGTGGGAGGCATGGCAAAGGCTTGTAAAGAATCGGGCTGTGCCCTCATAGGCGGAGAAACCGCCGAAATGCCGGGCGTCTATATGGAAGGAGAATTCGATATAGCCGGAACCATTGTCGGAGCAGTAGACCAAGACAAGATTTTACCAAAACAAAACATAAAAGAAGGAGACCTTCTCATAGGTCTTGCCTCGGCAAGCCCCCATACAAACGGCTACTCATTGATTAGAAACGCCTTTAAAGGCGTGGATCTTAATACTGTCTATCCAGAATTAAAGGTCCCCTTACATGAGGTTTTGCTAAAGCCTCACCGCTCCTATCTTAATGCAATCTATCCGATTTTGCAGGAGCATCCCGAAATCGTAAAAGGCCTTGCCCATATCACGGGCGGCGGCTTTATCGAAAACATTCCGCGGGTTATTCCCGAAGGACTGGTTATAAAGGTAAAAAAAGGCTCGTGGCCCGTGCCGCCCCTTTATCCTTTAATCCAAAAACTGACAGGAGCAAGCGAGGACGAAATGTACAGGGTCTTCAATATGGGTATCGGAATGATAGCCGTTGTTTCCCCCGACATGGCCGAAAAATACCGCTCCCTTGCCGGAGAAGACTCATGGATAATCGGCAAACTGGAAAAGGCAGAAAATCCTCAAGCCAAGGCCGAAACCGTTTTAGAATAAATTTAAAATAAAACTTGTATTTCAAATCTACCTATGATATACTTATAATGTACTAAGACCTTTACCGAGATATGGATTTGTCTATATCTCGGTTGTTAATTTATAGGCCTAATACGAAATCTATTTAATAATAACGGAGCTTTTATGAAAAAACGTTTTTCTATTAGGAAAAAATTGTTGCTTGTTTTTGGAAGTTTGATTTTAGTAATCGGCTTTACTCTTGCATTTTTAGGTGTCAGCATTGCACGAAAAGCTGTAACCGAAAAAGTTGAAATTCATCTAAAAGATAAGGCTTCGGACACTGCTGCTCTCATTGATGAGAGGATCGAAGGATTCTTTAAAATTCTTGAAGAAATTTCAAGAATTCCTCAAATCAGAGATGCTTCTATTTCATATAGCGAAAAAAGTGCCCTGCTCAAGCAAGAGCTAAAGTTTCATGATCTTTTGGAGGAGCTATACATAGTCGATAAAAAAGGAATTCAATATCATCCCGATGGTACACAGGATGACTATTCAGAGGATACATGGTTTAAGGAAGCCATAAAAGAAAAAGAATTTTCTGCAGAACCTTACATTGATTCTACAGCCGACAATAAAATCTTTATCAGCTTTGCCATCCCCGTATATGATGACGATAAAAATCTAATCGGAGTCTTGGGAGCCGATGTTATGGCGCAGCAGCTTTCAAAGGATATAGCCGATATCGTGGTAGGCCAAACCGGTTACTGCTATATTCTGGGTCTAAAAGGAAACATTATTGCTCATAATGACTTTGAGCTTGTATATAATCTGCAAAACTATCAAGAAAAAGCAAAAACCGATAAATCATTTACTTCACTTGCAGAATTTGAAAAACTCGCTATAGAACAAGATAAGCCATCCATCGGATATTATAAATACGGAAAAATAAGCAAAATTGCCTCTTATGCCAAGATGAAAAACACCGGATGGACCGTTGTAATAAATGCCCCAATTGAAGAGTTTATGGACACTGTAGACAAATTACAGTTTTCAATGTTCGGTATAGGCCTGAGTATCCTATTTTTGAGTCTTATAATAGTCTTTTTTGTTGCAAAAAAAATGGTAAAACCTGTAAAAACCGTAGTTGACGCACTAAAAAATATTGCTCAAGGAGAAGGAGATTTAACCATCAGGCTTCCGGTTACAGGAAATGATGAGATAACCGAGCTATCCGAATATTTTAATCAAACAATAAGTAAGATTGGAACCTCAATCAAATCTGTAGAGCACAGTGCCTCAGATATGAGAAACATAGGTTCAGACCTTGCAAGCAATATGACCGAAACTGCAAGTGCCGTACATCAAATAAGTGCGAACATTGACAGCGTAAAACAACAGGCTCTTACTCAGGCTGCAAGTGTTACCGAAACGGCTGCAACCATTGAAGAAATAATCAGAACGATAAAACAGCTGAATGGAAATATTGAAAGTCAGGCTGCAAGCGTCGCCGAATCATCATCAGCTATTGAGCAAATGGTTTCAAACATAGCCTCAATCACCCAAACTCTTGACAAGACAAACGATGTCATAAAAACACTCGCAACAGCTACTGCTGACGGAAAAGAAACGGTTTCAGGAGCCAATACCGTAACTCAAAGAATAGCGGAAGAATCAGGCGGCTTACTTGAGGCATCAAATGTTATTCAGCACATAGCCAGCCAGACAAATCTTTTGGCCATGAATGCAGCGATAGAAGCCGCCCATGCTGGCGAGGCCGGAAAGGGTTTTGCCGTAGTTGCGGACGAGATCAGAAAACTTGCCGAAGAATCAAGCTCTCAAGGCAAAACAATCACCGAAACCCTTAAAATCCTTTCAGGAGAAATAGACAGCCTGTCCGCTTCTGCAAAAACAGCGGAAGAAAAATTCAATACGATTTTCAATCTTTCAGATCAGGTAAAATCAATGAGTCAAAGCCTCATTGATGCGATGCGTGAACAGGAAAACGGCAGCCGCGAGGTTCTCACAGCAATAAGAGATATAAATAACATTACAAATCAGGTCAATGACGGCTCGTCCGAGATGCTGATAGGCGGTGAAAATGTCTATGGCGAAATGCAAAAGCTAGACGGTCTTACACGTATAATTACCGACAGTATGAATGAAATGGCTGCCGGAGCAATCCAGATAAGCAATGCCGTACAGGATGTAAACAGCATAAGCCAAAAAAATAAGATGAGCATTGATGTTCTGGTAAAAGAAGTTAGTAAATTCAAGGTATAAAGACCTTAAAAACAAATACCTAAACAAAGAGACTTTTCTGCCGATAATGGATTGATATGAACTCTATAAAAATACCGCGTACAATTCATATAGGCGGAAAAGGACTGGTTAAAAAACTTACTCTCGGCGGGACTTCCCCAATCTTGCTTCAGACCATGTGGAAAGAAAGCCTTTTGGGTGCGGATCTTCATTCTATCGCAAAAAGATTAAACGAGTTCGAGCAATTAGGCTGCGATATAGTACGCTTTGCCGTTCCCGACATGGCTTCCGCAGAGCAGTTTGTAAAACTCACCCGATTGACTCCGATGCCCCTCGTGGCGGATATTCATTTTGATTATAAGCTGGCCCTAAGATGCATGGACGGGAACACGGCAAAAATACGCATAAACCCAGGAAATATCGGGTCAAAAGAAAAGACCGAAGCCGTTATACAAAAAGCAAAGGATACGGGAACCGCAATCCGTATAGGAGTAAATTCGGGGTCTCTGCCTTCAGACTTAAAAAAGCAAATAGAAGAAGCAAAAATGAGCAGGCACCCCGATAAGGATAAAAGAGCCTTTGAAGATGAAATTTCCGTTTTAAGAGCAAGAGCTCTAACCGAGGCTGCGGCAAGAGAAATAGAAATATTTGAAAAAGCCGGTTTTAAAAATGCCGTTGTATCTATGAAGGCTTCCAATGTACGCGAAACAATTACGGCAAACGAAATCTTTGCCGAAAAATTCGATAATCCTCTGCATTTGGGCGTTACTGAAGCAGGCCCTCTTATTCAAGGTATCGTAAAAACCACAATAGCATTTTACCGGCTTTTGGAGCAAAACATAGGTAGCACCATAAGAGTAAGCCTTTCAGACTCATGCGAAAATGAAATCATCGCCGGAAGAGAAATATTAACCGAATGCGGCAAAAGGCAGGGAGGAATAAGACTCATATCCTGTCCGCGATGCGGAAGAAAGGGCTTTGATGTTCAAGGTTTTGTAAAACGCTGGCAGACAAAACTCCTGTCCGAAAAAAAAGACATAAGCATTGCCGTAATGGGCTGTGTGGTAAACGGCCCCGGAGAGGGCAAACATGCCGACCTTGGAATCACCGGAGCGGAAGACTCCGTTATCATATTTAAACACGGATCAATAACTAAGCGTTTGGATTTAAAAAATTTAACCGAAGAAGAAAAAATCGAGGCTGTAGATACGGCCTTTAAAGAGGAGCTTCAAAGTTTATGAAAAAACAACTAAAGAAAATTTTTATTATATTTTTGATCTTTTATTTTTCGGCCGTTTTGTTTTCTTTGGATACGATAGATGAAGACGAAAAACCTTGGCATCTTTTAGAACAGGCAAAAATACAAATAGAAAAAGGAGAGTTCGGTATTGCCCTCCATTTAACCAATAAGGCCAGGGATCTACACAAGGCCCGGACAGAAAAAAAATATAACCATATGTTCAACTCCTTAAAACCTAAAAGAGTAAAACTGGAAGGCGACAATATTTCGGATGTATATGCAATTTTAAATAAAAGAGAAGATTACGATGCATGTAAAATTTTGGATGATATTTTTTTAACTCATCCTCCCGTATTTTTTGATAAGTCTATTTCAAAACTGATGGCTTGGCTTGAAAAACGCAAGGCCTTTCCGGAAACCGATTTTTTGGCAGGAAAAATTTATTTTGCAGAAGGAGACTATGAACAAGCCATGCACTACTATAAAGAGGCTTGGAATGCACGTATGTTTTTGGAAATCCCTGATGAAAGATTCAACATAATCTATTCTCTTGCAGACACATCAAAACTCTTACACAGGTATGATGAACAAGAAAAATATCTTTTACTTGTTTTAACAGAAGATCCGATATACGGAACCACAAATTTGGAAAGCGATCCGCTTCAAGCAATGATCAAAACAATAACTTCAGAAAAGACAACCGAAAAATTCTTTTTGCTTTACAGAAATAAAAATCCGATAGCTTTAAAAGCCTACATGGATTTAACGGACATTTATTTGGAAGCAGGCAAAAACAGAAGAGCTCTTGCAACGGCAGTTCTGGGTTCAATAATAACCATAACAAATCTTGATGAAGTTATATCAAAAGATGACTATAACTACGAATATACCGAATTTGCAAATCTGCTTCACCGTCTTCATAGAAGACAGGATGTGGTTTTGTGGGCCGAGCAACAAAATTTTTGGAGAGCTTTTATGAACCTTGCAGACTCGCTTTTAAAAAACGGGAACAACGAGCAGGCATTTTATCTTTACTCAAAGCTGGCAGAATCTATTCCTTCAATAAAGTATGCACAAGAAGCATTATATAAAAAAGAAGAGATTACAAAAAACAATAAATCTCTTTAAGAAAAATTATAATTAAAGCGTTCTAAAAACGGCTTATTATCTTTAATGCTTGCAGCAAAATTTTCCATTAACCCGGCAGTGATTTCTATCGAGTTATTATAAAGAGAAAAAAGCTTTTGATTTGTGATTTTACTTTTGGCATTATCCCGTGTTCTAATAATATGCCCCTGCAAAAAATTATATAGACCTAAGACGCTAATCAATAATAGTTTTAAAATCTGTGACAGTCTTGTAGGTGCATAGAAAAAGCGTTTACCAATCTTAAATGTACGGAATGAACGTAAAATATCTTCTTTCGTTATAGAGGGTAAAAGCCCTTTGTAAATATTGGCAACGGCTTCTGCTTCTTTCTCATTTATATCTATATAATTATGAGCCTTGTACCTAAGAGGATGAAGCCCCTCATGCTTCAGCAAAAATTTTTCAAATTCCATTTCGATCTCTGCATGATCTCTTTTCATTTCGGAGACCATATCATTTACATAGGGATGACAGCAGCTGTCCAAGCCGAAATGACCGATAAAACCCATCATATATGAAAACTCGTCGGTATTCGGTTCAATTTTTATATCCTTCAATACGGCATCAAAAAAATCTTTACAGTTTTTATTATGAATCTCAGTTGCAAGCTGCAAAACAGAATTATTGTTCTTTTTAAAGGGCTTATGAAAATATAAAAAATCGGGCCCCTGCAAACCTAGATTGTATAAATTTTTATTTGAAATTTCTGCGGCCGTCTTTTCAGACAATAGGGCAAAAACCTTTTGTCCATGCATATAATGTGCGTAAAAATCAGGCATATCTTACCTATATCCCCCATTGTGCTTAAGTTCTTTAAAAAGGCTTATAACTATCAGTATTATTATAATCCCTAAAGGAAAGGCTGCTATGATAGAAAGACTTTGAAGCTGGTTTAAATTGGTACCTACAAGTATTAAGGCTGCAGGCAGCATAATAAAAACTATAGCCCAAAAAGCACGCAAGCCTTTTTTAGGTTCGGCATGTTTTTCCAAATTCTTTTGAGAGTAGGAAGCTATTACAAGAGTAATCGCATCAAATGTACTGGAATAAAAGGCTATCATAGTAATTATCAGCACCCCCAAAACAAGTTTTGCATAAGGGAGTGTATTAAGAATTTGCAGGATAACATGAGAAGGATCGGTATCTTTTATGGCAGAAGCGGCATCCAAAATTCCGTGAGCCTGCAAATGAAGTCCGTAATTTCCGAGTATTATAAAAGAGCAATAAGTTCCTGCAATACCGCATATAAGGCCTCCTATGATGGTGTTTTTTATTGTGCGGCCTTCGGAAATTGTTCCTATAAAGAATGGAGTTGCAACAAACCATGCTATCCAATAAGCCCAATAAAATATTGTCCAGTTTTGAGGAAAGCCGGATCCGCCCTCTCCCGAAATACGCAAAGGGTCCATCCATGTAGACATGGAAAAAAAGTTTTGGATAACCTTTCCGATTCCTGTTATGCTTGTTTCGATTATGTATATTTTAGGCGAGGCTATAAAAACCAATCCTAAAAGAACGCAAAAAGAAATAACCGAAATCTTTGCAAGCTGTGAGATTCCCTTTAAACCCAATAAAACGGCAGCCGTGTATACCGCAGCTATTATCAAAAGAATGGCAAGGGTTAAAATCTTTCCCTGAGGGATTCCAAAAATAGTAGACACTGCCAAGGACAAAAGAGGCGTCGCAAGCGAGAATGTTGTAGCCGTCCCTGCCAATAGTCCTATTACTGAAAAAACATCTATCATCTTTCCTATGGGGCCGTCAATCCTATCTCCGAAAATCGGACGGCAGCTTTCCGATAGCTTTTGCTTTGTTCTACCCCTGACATGAAGCATATAGGCAAAGGCAACGGCAGGGACTATGTGAAAGGCCCATGGCGTTATCCCCCAATGAAATAAGGGATAAGCCGCGGCCCAATCCTGCCTTTCTGCAAGAGAAAGCGATGCCTGACCGAAGGGGCTTTCTCCAAAATAGTATGTCCACTCTATAAGCGACCAATAAAGAATATCGGCGGCCATAGTCGAGGTAAAAATCATAGAACCCCAAGCAAAATTCCCGTAACGTGGTTTTTCCATATTTCCAAGCTTTACCGTTCCGAAGCGGGAAAAGGCTAAACCTATGGCTGTAAAAACAAGGCCCAAGCCTAGCAGAATATAAAAAAAGCCTAACTTATTTACAAAAACATACCAAAGAGCATCTACAGCCTTCATCGACTCTACAGGAAAAAACAAAACCAGGACCGTCAAACAGATTATTACTGCAAGGGGCAACACAGTGATAAGCCAGTCGATTTCGTTTTTATCCTTTAATTCAAGAGCCTTTACTCCTAATTCATCTTCAGTGTTCATTATCGATAATCTCCTTTACTTTTTTATAATAATCCTTTGCATATCGGTACATCTTTAAACCGTAATCCCCAAAACTCACGCCCAGGGCTTCCTTATAACAAGTCCAAAGAGCCCACAAAAAGCCTGAAAGAGCTACATAGCAATAGATACGAATTCTTTCTTCTTCTTTTGCAGGTCTTTCAAAATAAAGGTTCATAAGATTTTCAAGCTCCTTATTATCGTAATAAGAATATATGGCAAACATAGCTATATCTATAAGAGGATCGCACATAGCCGCATACTCCCAGTCAATTAAATGCACATCATTTTCATTGATTATAAAATTGTCAGGAACAAGATCTATATGGCTTAAAACATGAGGTTTTTCAATCTTTTCGATTATTTCCAAAAGCTCATTCATCAAAAGCCTTACCTCATGGTAGTCATGATAGAAAATACCATTTTTCTCCTGTGCAAGCCTTTCATAATAATTCATCCGCTCACGGAGATCAAAGGAATGGTCAACTTTTAAGCCTGACTCATGCAGGCGGCGGGCAACATTCATACATTTTTTTAAATCTTCAGGATTGCGGGCTTCTGCATTATGCGAGTTGGGAATAAACTTGGTTATCTTTACTCCCTTTTCGGGATCGAAGTAAATAATCGAATCGCTTAAATTTAAAGAAGAAATAGCCTTATAAACATCGTACTCTTCTTTTCTATTTATAAGGGCTTCAGTTCCCTCCCCCGGTATTCTAAAAATATACTCCTCCCCCTCAACTTCAAACAAAAAAGATTTATTTGTCATTCCGAATTTTAAGGGCTTTAGATTTGTGATACTGTGCTCAGGACGCTTAAATACATTTGAGATAAGCTCAAGCCATTTATCATGGGATGAAAGAAGATAGGATGAATCAAAGAGACGGATATCGTCAAGAGATTCGAATTCGTATACCTGATGCTCTCCCTGTTTGTTTGCAAACATGGTGAGTTCTTTTATATTCCGCATATAAACATCTTCCCAGTACCAATCATCTGTATCTTCACTTTTATAGGCTTCTTCAATCAAGGGCCGAATCTTGCTGGAAAATTCTTTTGAAAAATAAACAGGACCGTACATAACCCAGCCGTTTCGGCCGCCAACCTTTACATCCATGATTTTATCATGTAAGCCTGTTTTTAAAATCCACTCCTTTGTTTTACCTGTTACCTTAACGGCCGAATACCAAGAATCATACTCATGGGAATGATACATATTTTCCCTAAGCCAATTATCGCTTGAAAGAATATAGGTACTTTTTAATTTCTCTCTTACATGGTAAAGGGTGGAAAGATTATTTTTACTCTTAAAATCGGGATTATATACGAGCTTTACGCCGTACTTATCTATTAAATATTCAAAGGTTTCCTTTAGATAGCCTACAACTATGGTTATGTCCTTAATGCCGGCAGCCTGCAATTGTTCAATTTGTCTTTCGATCATTCTTTCGCCGAAAACTTCCAACAAGCCCTTAGGAGTTGCATAGGTTAAGGGAACAAAGCGTGAGCCGAAACCGGCAGCCATAACTATAGCATTATCAACCCTGCACTCTTCAAAGGCATTTAAAGCCTTTTCGGTAAGCCTCTTTTTTCCGAAAGGCGGAACCCCTTCGGTATATAAAAAATTATCATGCTCCATATCGAACAAAATTTTATTCACATAGGCCAACGATATTTTTAAGGTCTTAGCTATATCTCTTTGAGAGATATCCATATCTTTTTGCATGAGTTTTATAATTTGAAAATATCTTCTTTTCATATCTTACATTATACAAAAAAAGCGTTCAAAGTCAAGTCTTTTAATATAAAAAAGTGAACATAGAGAGTGAGCTATATTAGGCCCCATTTCTGCAGATAGAATTCTATATAAAAGTATTTTATTTTATACATCAATATCTTGACAAGTTGCAATTTTGATTGTATAGTTAAAGCCGCTTGTTTAAAATGTTCAACAAGTTATATCGCTATATGCGTAAAAGGAGTGTAATCGCACTATGGAACAATTTTTACAAAATCTTACAAGCCTAGTTTCTTCGGCTAACGGATTTATTTGGGGTGTTTACTTCCTCATTCCGCTTCTATGCGGTACCGGTTTGTTCTTTACAATCCGGTTAGGTGGAGTACAGTTTACAAAATTCGGAAGCGGCTGGAAGCGTCTTTTCAGCAACTTTTCATTAAGCGGTAAAGAAGCAGGAAAGCACGGTATGAGTTCTTTCCAGGCTGTTGCAACAGCTATTGCTGCACAGGTTGGAACAGGAAACCTCGTAGGTGCTATGACAGCCCTCATCATGGGCGGTCCCGGAGCTATTTTCTGGATGTGGCTTGCAGCCCTTGCCGGTATGGCAACAAACTTTGCAGAAGCTGCTATCGCTCAGATCTACAAAACCAAGGATGACTCCGGCCAGACAGTTGGAGGTCCTGCATACTACATTTCAGAAGGTTTAAAGAACAAGGTCGGAGACGGCTTTGCAAAATTCCTTGCCGGATTCTTTGCCATAGCAATCATTCTTGCTCTCGGATTTATGGGTAATATGGTTCAGGCCAACTCTATTTCCGATGCCTTCCAAAACGCCTTCCACGTTCCCACATGGATTACCGGTGCAGTTCTTGCAGTTATCGCGGGTGTTATCTTCATGGGCGGTGTTAAGCGAATTGCTTCAGTTACAGAAAAAGTAGTTCCTCTTATGGCTATCGTTTACATTGTAGTCGGTCTTATCGTTGTTATTATCAACGCAGGACAGATCCCCGCAATGTTTGCCATGATCTTCAAGGGAGCCTTTGATCCGAAAGCTGTTTGGGGCGGTGCCCTCGGTTTCGGAATGGGACGTGCAGTACGATATGGTGTTGCACGAGGTCTTTTCTCCAACGAAGCAGGTATGGGTTCTACACCTCATGCCCACGCTGTTGCTGATGTAAAACACCCGGTAGAACAGGGTGTTTTAGGTATTGTTGCAGTATTTATCGATACTTTCATCGTTTTAAACGTTACTGTATTTACCGTTTTAAGCTCAGGCGTTATAAAATTTGAAAACGGTGAAGCTACTATGAAGGGAATCAAGCTTGTTCAGGAAGCTTTCTCACAGCACTTATTCGGACCCACATTCGGCTACCTTTTCATCGCTATCTGTCTTCTTTTCTTTGCCTTCTCAACAATCATCGGCTGGTACTACTTCGGCGAAACAAACATAAGATACCTATTCGGAACAAAGGGACTTATCCCATATCAGCTCCTAGTAGTTATCTTTATCTTTATCGGAAGCTTGCTTAAGATCGACTTGGTTTGGGAATTGACGGACTTCTTTAACGGAATTATGGTTATACCTAACCTTATAGCCTTGCTATTATTAAGCGGAACCGTTGCTAAGATCTTAAAAGATTACAACAAGGGTCTCCCCTACGACGCAAGTCAGTATAAATAAGCAATAAAATAGGGCAGCTCAAGCTGCCCTTTTATCTTTACTTTTAATTCCGAAACACAAATATGCAAAAAGATTCACAGACAAATAATCAAAGACTTATTATTACAAATAATCCCAAGGTCAAGGCCTTTTATGAAGAAGATAGAACAGGCTTAAAAAACCGATATGAGCTTAAGTTTTTAGACTCAAGGGATGAGGTTTTTCGAAATGTAAGGGATTTAATTCATTCTAATTGGAAGCTCTTAAACCATGCTATGGCAGGAAATATTCCTCTTCACAAGCACCCTTACCGCAGTATGGCCTTGGAAGAACAAGAAAGCCTTGATACAAACTCCCTTCTTCTTTGGGAATCGGCAATGGAAAGGGTAAAAAGAGGTAAAACCCCGCCCTATCCGGATGATGTCTTGGAAGACTTCCAAGAACTGGACTATAATTTATTTTCAGGCTCTGTCAAATTCTAAAATATCTTCTAAATTCATTTATATTAAGCATAATTTTTGATGAATTTAGAAGAAGAGCCAAGCTGTAACATCATCTATTATCTTTGTTAAAATCATTATATGTATTTCTTGTTTTTCTGACTCTATGTAGGCCTTCCATGAATCGCGCGTATAGTTTTTATTCATAATTGAACGCAACAAAAGATCTTTTTCTTTTGTTTCTTCATCGCTTAGATGAGAATATCCTTTTAAAACATTAACAACAAAATAAGTACTTAAGCTCTTAACTAAGGGATTTTTTGCAGTATCAGAAACCTTAGTAAATAAGGCGGCACTTTTTTCATAATTTTTCATCATCTGAAGGGAAAGAGCCGAATAAAACTCAATCCATTCATTTGATGTTGTTTTTAAGCCGGCTAAATAGGAGGTAAATTCAAAAACATCTTGGTAATTCCCCGAAATCATCTTAGCTGCCGCAAATTTGGGACCAAGTTTTGATACATAACTTGGTTTATGTTCTTTTAAAAAGTCTGCAAACTTATTCATTGAGGCAAAATCACCTAAAAGGAGGAGGGATTCGGCTAAAAGCCTTGAGTTTTTGTAACTTATTTGTTTTTTTGTGTAGATTTTTACCTCTAGCATAGAGGCAAGGGATGACCAATCTTCGGATTCTATATATTTGATTAAAAGCCTGTTGTTTACAAACATTATATTTACGAACAAAATAAGAATCAAAAATACCGGCCCGAAAAACCAGTTTGTCTTCCAAAATTCTCTCATAAATGAACCGTCAGCATAAAACAAAGGAAGAAAAAAAACGGTAAATAATAAAAAAATTAGGACGATATTAAAAATAATAAATAGTACTTTTAATTTCATATAAAATCCTTTATAATGGTATATATATATTGTACTACAGGAGAGCAAATAAGTGAATACCTATAATGCAGAACATACAAAAGATTTATCATTTTTTAATAAAAATGTCTATTTAGATAAGAAATTTTTGCTGTTAATTCCGGAAACTCCGCTTACCGCCGAACTAAAGGCTATTTTAAACGAATGGGACTTTTCTCTCCTTTATTCTGACGGGGAACCTTCAAGTTTTATGAGTGTAAGAACCGATACTTCAGCAGGAAAAGATGTTCTGGACTCAAGCAAGGAAAGCGAAATAATTTCGGAAAAACTAAAAAAACAAAAGGAAATTCTGGAAGAAACGGAAAATAAATTCTGGGACTTTTTAAGGTTTACCGATAAAATTTTTACCGATTATACGATGAAAAAAATTCTGGATCCGCGCTTTGTTTTTGATAAAATAAAGGAACTTTGCGATTTTGTAAAAAACGAAAGAAAAAATATCATGCTCATCGAAATGCAAAAATACAGCTCTCCGACAAATTATTTGGTTATGCATTCTTTGAGATCTTCAATTTTTGCCGTTATTATAGGACTTCAGCTTAAAATGCCGCCTCATAGGCTTATAGAACTTGGAGCCGCCTGTCTTTTGCACGAAATAGGTATGTTCAGGCTTCCGCCTCAATATTATATGTATGATGCACCCTTAAGCGAAGAAGGCAAAAAAGCCTTGTTTACTCATCCTGTTCTATCCTATAATATTTTAAAAACCTCTTCTTTTTCTTTGCCCATATGCTTAGGCGTTTTGGAGCATCATGAAAGAGAAAACGGACTCGGATATCCGAGGGGGCTTACGAGAGAGAAAATTTCGATGTACGGCAAAATCATAGCCGTAGCATGTTCATACGAGGCGGCCACGGCTCCCCGCCCATATAAAGAAGCTCAAGATGCTTCATCCGGAATTGTCGAAATGATAAAAAATACAAACGGACAATATGATGAAACTATCTTAAAAGCCCTGCTTTATTCTTTGTCCTTTTATCCTGTCGGAATGTATGTACATCTTTCTAACGGCAAAATAGCCAAGGTAATAGATGTAAACCCCGATGATCCGAGATTTCCCATCGTGCAGATCTATGGCGAAACAACTCCTACGGGCGATCCCGTAACTGTACAGACAAAGGCAAAAGAGCTCGCCGTAAAAAGGCAGTTATCAAAAGAAGAATTAAAGAGCATTGACCGGAACTCCGGGGCCTTATTTTAGGATTACCCATGTAGAGCCGGTTCCTCCGTCGGCATTTTTCGGATGGCCGCACTCGCCTGCCCTCTTATGTTTTTCAAGATAGATGCGGACAAAGGGGGCAAGGACGGCTCCGCCGCCTGAATGATTCCCCTTGCCGTGAATAATTAAAATTTTCTTTAAGCCCCTACGTATGGAATTTTCAAAAAAAACATTTAAAGCGGCTTCAGCTTCATCGCAGGTCATGCCGTGAAGATCTATTTCATCTTCACATCTCATCTCTCGCAACATTTTCCGTTGCTTGGCATAATCGATATTGTGCATGGCTTCTTGAGCATCCTTATCGTGGACTCCATATCTTCTTAACCACATCTCCATAGGATTGATCTTTTTTGAATTATCTTCCTTGGCCTTGACTCCCTGAGTTTTTTTATTTGAATGTTCGTCTTTTTTAATCTGCTTTTTCCCGTAGGGCTTTCCGGTTATTTTGTCCCACTCGTCCAAGATTGATCCGAAATCTTTCATTGTTCTTTCCATCCTAATCGGTTATAATAAATTCGCATTTTTTTTGCCAACCGCCGGTACCGTCTTTTTTTTCGATAAAAAACCATTCGGCAGTCTTTTGCTTTACAATAACGGTTTCCCCTATTTCCAATGAGCTTACCACAGTTCCGCTGGTTTCGGGTATGTGATAAAGTAAATGAGGGTCATCATTGTTTAGCGGTATATAAACGGCTCTTTCATATTGTCTTGAATACAAAAAAATTAAGGCAAAAACCAAAATCAAACTTAAGATTAAAAAAATCTTAGTTCCTATATTTTTCTTTTTATATAATATAAAGTAGATTGATACAGCAAATAAAATACAGAATAAAGACAAAAATATTTTTTTTAGAATTAAAGATCTGACGCTGAAACTTTCTTTTAAATTTAAATCTTTTTCGTATTCAAGTCTTTTACTTTTTATTTTTCCGGCAAAAATACGGCCTGATTCTTTTTTACGAAGCTCTGCAATTAATGAAGCTTTTTCCTTTTTTTCTTCAAAAGTGTTTTTGTTGTTTTTCAATTTGCTTTGACCGAGTTCGTTTTTACCGGCATCTAAGGCTAGGCTTAAACTTTCATAAGCTGTTTTTTCGTCACCGCTTATTTCTTCTTTTCCAAGATTTCCTTTTATTACATTTACAGTTTGCTCTTCAATGTAAACTTTGCGGGAAGTTTTTGAGTCGGAAGAAATGCTTATCTGCGGCATCGGAAGACTTACCGTACCTGATTTAAGAGGTGTCCAAAAAAAATAAGAAACGGTCTTCCATCCTGTTTCGTCTATAATTTCATTATCTATCTTAGATGCTTCCAATTCTTGAATAATCTTTGCATCTTCCAAAATTGAAGCTTCAGGAGCTTGACAGTTTATATCCAAGCCGGAAGGCCTTCCCTCGCCTTGAAAATAATCATAAAAAAATCCTTTTAAAACAATGAGGTATTTTTTCCCTTGTATTATTTTTTCAACGGGAGCAAACGAAGAAACATCCAAAATCTGCCATTTAAACATTGTATCCTTTGATAAGGCCGGAGGCTCTACCTGAATGGAAAAATTTTTAAGTTTAGTTTGATAGTTTCCTATCGTCAAATAAGGAACAAGTTCAAAGTTTCCTATTCTTTTTAATTTATACTTATTAGTAATTAAAATACCGCCGTACAAGGAATTTATACCGGAATCCAAAAATTCAAGAGCTTCATCATCATCCAAAATAATTAGCTTAGGCACATCAGAAGATCTGTAAGAATAGTCATCCAATTTTACTTTTATTTCAAAAACGGAATCTATAAACAAAGGCCCAGAAGAAAAAGAAACTTCTATATCATCTTCTATTCCGGCATAGAGAATACTTGGGTAAAACAAAAAAAGAAAAAGAATTAATAATCGAATGCCTGATGCTGTTTGTTTTCCTGTTCTTTTTTTTGCCATTGCTCTTTCTCCTTTTTTCGTATTAAATTTAAAATTGTCTTTTCAGATAAATCGTCTTGTTTATTTTCGATAACGGCAGCTCCCTTTGAATTTGCAGGCTTGTCTTTTTGTTTTTTTTGATAACGCATACTCAATTCAAAATTGATTTTAGCATCTACACTGTCCGGCTTAAGTTCAAGGGATTTTTTAAAAAACATGACGGCTTTTTCGTATTCATGATTTTTAAATGAAATTATTCCTTTTTGATAGTAAATATAGGAATCCAATCTTTTATCGGTATTCTCCTTGATATTTTCAAAACGGGCAAGAGCCGAGGAATCTTCATTTTGCATAAGATAAAGAGAGCCTATCGCAAAATCGGAATAGTCTTTTATTTTTTCATCATTAATTTCTTTGCCTAAATCTACCGATTTAAAAAATTTTGATGCAGCTGTGTTCCAATCATTTTGTTTCCATGCAAGATATCCCGAAAGGAAATTAAGCCTGGCCTTATCGATTTTACTGCATGAGGATATAAAAAAAATAAAAACAATTATAAAGATGACTTTATTTATTTTTGCCATAAAAGGATATACCGCCCAAACATAAAAAAATAAAAGAAAGTAAAAGCATTTCAAAATTCCGTTTTACAGGTTCCTGTATATAAACCATTTTTTCAAGCCCCTCTACGCCTGTATCTATTATTTTTAAAATGCTTTCTATAGCTCCGGAACTTAATGCCGGTATATACATACTTTCACCTCCGGCTATATTTGCAGCCTTTTGTAAAAATTTTTCTTCCAATCTTGCTTCCCTGAATTGAGTATTTCCCTTTTCATCAAAGACATTTATCTTAATGTCTTCAAGAGTACCGAAGCCTGCAATGATAAGCACCGCATCCGTTTTTTTTATTTTTTCTGCAGCATTTAAAAGAGAGCCTGATGTTTCGCCGCCGTCAGTGCATAAAACTATTATTTTTGAGTTTCCCCTGTTTTCTCCAAAAGAATCCAAGGCCCGTAAAACTCCGGCTTCAAGGTTAGTGCCTGAGGCAGAAAGGATTAGAGGGGATAAGGCATCAATAGCGGATGAAACGGCATTTTTTTCAAAACTTAAGGGCACCGATAAAACGCCTTCACCCTTTGTAAGCACAAGTCCTACAGCAGGCTCATGAGAGGTTGTATGCATTTTTTCAAGCAAGACTTTTAAAAACTGTCTTTGCACAGCAATACGGCTGGGTTTAATATCCTGAAGGCTCATGCTTTTTGAAATATCGGAAACAAACATAACCGATACCCCCCGCCTCCTTACGGAAACAGGTTTTGAACCCCAAAGGGGACAGGCCAAACCTAAGATCATAAAAATCCATGCAGCCGAAAAAAACATGGTTCTTATCTTAGCCTTTTTGATTATTTTTTTTGTATTCTCCAAGCTCGAATAGGCCTTTTTTATTTTTTTTAGGTTGATATAAAAAATGAACCATGCAGGAATTAAAAATAAAATAAAAAACATATACCCCGAATTTTCAAAAGCTATCATAGATATACCCTCATAAAAATTCTGCGTAAAATCCACACAAGAAAAAAAGAAATTATTGCGGCCGATAAAAAATAGTCATATAAATTATCTTCAATAATCTGTGTAAAATTCGACTGGGCAGCAGGCACCTGTTTTGATATTGTGTTAAAGATTCCTTCAAGAATTTCGGGGGAGGAAGCCGATGCATATTTTCCGTTTCCGTATTGAGCTATTTTTTTTAATTCAAATTCGTCAAACTTGGAAAAGATAGAGCCCAAGTATGTCTTCCCCGTTTTTCTGTCTGTATACTCCAAGGTTGTATAGCCTGAGTTTCCTATTCCTATAACATAGAAGCCGATGTTTTTATTTACCAAAACCTCTGCAGCCGTTTTCGGATTAATTTCGCCCGTGTTATTTTCGCCGTCAGTAAGTAAAACAATGTATGAAGAGTTAAGCTTAGCCCGCGTCATATAGGCAGAAGAAACAGCAATACCCATGCCGATTGCAGTACCTTCTCCCAACTCTCCTATACTCAAAGAATCAAGGCGGGATAAAAATACCTTATGGTCGATTGTAGGAGGCACAATCAAAGCTGCAGAACTGGAAAGAGCAGTCAAACCGAAAGAATCCCCCGGATACTTTGCAACAAACTTTCTGATAATTTTTTTTGCACTTGAGATCCTAGTTTCTCCGTTCATATCCTTTGCAGCCATAGAAGGACTTATATCCAGCAAAAACATTATCGAACTTCCAGCATCAGTATAAACCTGTTTGTTTTTAAAAATCACCGGCTCGGATATTGCTATTATCAAAAGAATAATACCGCAATACCAAAGAAGATAAGATAATAGATTCCCGAATTCAATAAGTTTATTTTTTTTAGGAAAAAAGCCCTTCCAATTAACCAAATTTAATTTTAACTCGGGGCTTGTAATAAGACCGCTTTTTTTTAATATAAAAAACAAGGGAAAAAATAAAATCAATAACAGCATAAGGGGATGGTTAAAGCTAATCATTTGAAGCCTCCCCTTTTTCTTTTTGGCTTGAGTTCATAATTTTTTGAACTTCGGATTCTGCAATTTTTATAAGCTTAAAAGTTTGATTTAAAAAATACATACTTTCCATTTCAAAATTAATTTCTTTTAGCTCCGTATTTCCGAAACGGAGAGCTTGAAGTTTAAAAAAGATTTTTTCAAATTCAAAGTAAACTCCGTATGTATTTTCGAATTTATTTTTAAGGTTTTCCAATATTTCCGAATAGGTAAGACAGTCCCCCTCCTCCGATTTTAACACCTTTGCAGATGATGTCAAACTAAAACAATATTTTCTAAAAGCAAATTCAAATTTCTTTAACCAGTCCTTTCGTTTTGTAATTACCTCAAAACTATCGGCAGAAGAAACGGAAGACACAAGCCGTTTTAATTTTCGCAAAGATTTATTCAAGGCCTTAATTCTTATCCTTTGAGCACGCGAAAAAGAATAAACAAAAAAATGTTTTCTTACCGCAGAAAAAATCATTATCGAAGTAAAAATAAATACACCGCTTATTGAAGCGATAAGATAAAGCAGATAACTTGTACCGGGCAGTAAAAGAGGAGGACGCGGAGGCTGGATAACCTCAACATTTGCCGTTTCCAATATTGAAAAAATAAAAACTTGAGGCATCGGATCATAAATACCGGCCTCAGTCAATGGAGGAAAAGAAATAGGTCCGGTTTCCCATGGAGTAAAATTTATGGATATGTATTCTTTTTTTTCCTGTTTTTTAATTTGAATGGAGGTTACATCCATAAAAGTATTTTGTTTTATCTTATCAATCTTAAAAGAGCCCGACATTAAAGCGGAAGGATCAAAAGATTGCAAGGCATCAATGGGAAATAAAAATTCTGCGGAGTCCCCCACAAAAACCTGTTGGGGAATTAAAATGCCTTCCATACATCTGCTCCCAACTTGGCTAAATTATTTTTTGAAATACGCTGATTGCTTTGTTTAGATAAAAAGAAGTCTCCCAATACTTTTACGGTATCTTCATTTACATCGAGTAAGACAGGATTTGCAAGGGAATGTTTACATGTATTTTCCCATCGCGATATTTCTTCAGTAAAATTTTTTTTATATTCCATCTGAAAGGTTTTAGAGCCCGTAGGCAAGAGCATCCTAAAATTATTTTCAGGGTCTTTAAATCTTATCGAACCCGCTTCCGGTAAAAAAGAATCGATGGAGCCGCTTATCCTGACGCACACAACATCATGTTTTGCCGCCAAGAGTCCAAGCTCCTTTTCATAGCCCTCAACCTTAAAATCCGAAATGATTATCACCAAGGAGCGTGACCGCAAAATCTTGGAAGCAGCCGTCATTGAAGAAGCAAGCTGAGTTCCCCTTACAGGCTTTCGGTTTTTGTAAAAGGCAAAATCTTCCATAGATTTTAATACGGCCAAAATATGCTCTTCTCCGGTCCGAGGAAGGAATAAGGGCCCCTTTTCTCCGTCAAAAAAAAGAGCTCCGACAGGGGAAAACATATGTCTCCCTGCAAAGGCTAGGAGGGCCGCCGTTTCGATAGCTTTTTCCTTAGGACTGATTTTATCTAGCCCCGGCTCCATCGAAAGCGAAAAATCCAAGCACATAAAAATGCTTAAATCCCTTTCTTCGCGGTACATCTTAACAAAGGTCTTACCGCTGCGTGCCGTAAGGTTCCAATCAATGGAACGCACATCATCTCCGGTCTCATATTCCCGTACCGAGTCAAATTCTATTCCTTGACCGCGAAAAGCCGAACTGAACCCGCCGGACCGTAAGCCTTCAGAAATCGAAAGAGAAGAGATTTTAAGCTGTTTTGCCCTTTCTGCGATAAAACCGGTTTTCATAAGTTTATATTTTAGTATTAAAACGAGTTTTATTCAAGATATGCAAAAACGCCGGCTTAAAGCCATAAGAGCAAACATCGGCCTCTTGATTTTTTTTTTAAAAAGACCGAAAATATAAGATATGAAGAAAGGTTTGATTTTATTTTTATTTTTTGTTACATCTTTTTGCTTTGCAGAACAACAAGCTCTTACAGGAGAATCTATTACCGGAGAAAATGAACAACCCCAGCTCGTACCCGAGGTAAGGCCCGATAAAACTGGTTCCGAAAAAATAGAATTTTCCGAAAAGCCGCAAGCCCTGCAACAAAATGAGAACTTTGCCTTTCTGTCCTTTTCTATTCTTACAAGGGAAAAATCGGTAATGATCAGCTGGAAAGCAAGACCTGAGGGAAAAAATTTAATTCTTTACAGGTCAACAACGGCCTTTTCATCAATCACCTCCCTTGCCGAAGCTGTTCCGATTGCAAACATAACCGATGACGGACTTCCCTTTTTCGATTATCCGATTCCCGGAATACCCTATTATTACGCTATTGCCGAAGAAAACGAAATAGCCTCAGGCAAGATTCAGTTTATAAACGGAATAAACACGATTAATAGTCCTGTCGAAGTTTTCGGTTCTTCCGAAGAAAAAGAAAAAAAACATATTGCCGTACAAAACCGCCCTATTCCTCTCCCCTTTTTAAACCCTTCAAAGCACACAAAAAAAAGGACGGAATTTTTTTCCTCTCAAACCGAAACCATTATAAACGCACTTACGGCGGAAAAAAGGGATTTTAGGGAATTTATTATATCTTCTCAAAGACTTGAACCATACATCTTTCCTGACGACAAAAAAACGCCTGACGGCGGTGAGGGTATGGAATTGCAAAGAATTCTGAATGAGCATTTTTATACAAAAAACTGGCAAAAATGTAAGGTTGAGCTAAGCAATTTTTTAAGAATACGCAGGACTTCCAGGGTTTCCGCAAGGACGCATTTTTATATAGGGCAGACCCTCTTTTTCCAAAACATTTATGACGAGGCCCTCTTGGAATTTTTTGACAGCCCAAGACCTGTATCCGTCTCAGGCAAAAGAATGGGCGCATTATTGCCTTGTAGAACTAGCGAATTTTTTCGAAGAAGTAAGAGTAACAAAGAATTTTTTTGGCCGACATCCGTATAATCTTCAAGCTCTTTTTGTTTTGTCTCTTCGCTAAAAAGAATTACGGAATCTCCTGCATTCATTCTATCATAGTAACCGTTTCTCTTTAAAATCCCCTCGGATAAATTTTCCTCTGATTTTGAAGGCTCAAAATAGCCCAAGAGATCAGACGGATCAAAAACCATACCCAGACCTTCTTTTTCGATAACCAAGCAGTCCTTTCGTATAACGGCAATTTTTAAATCCTTAAAATCAGAATCGTGTTTGCCGATATCGATTACGGCCTCATTTTGATAGCGGTTTATAAGCTTGCCTACAATGGGCATTGCCTCATTAAGCATTGAAGAAAGCCGCCTTATGCCGTTTGAAAAGCGGTCATTGCCTGAACGGTAAACGGTAAATGTTTTTGCAGGAGAACCTGTACGCGAAACATAAAGCTCCAATATGATTTGAATATCCCTTCTGTTCTCTTTAAGCCTTATAATGCCGAAGTAGTCCTGATTTTCGGTACGCGATTTTTTTGAAGCCTCACGGTAAGTTACGGGCTTATCCGAATAAGAAGTTATTTTCAGTCTCGGATTATAAGAAAAAATATCCGAGGTAAGGATTTGAGTTATACGCTCGGCCTCAGGATGTAAAACATTCGAGCTTTCCATGGCGTAAAATAGGCCTATGGATATGTGTGCCTTATCCAAATAAAGCGGATCTATACGCCACTTTGATTGAATAGAACCTAAAAGATATTTTTCATAGGCCTCAACTGCATCATTTACCCTTGTATTGCTTTTTGCTATGGACTGAATAAAGAGCATCTGTTCCAAATATCTTTCGGGATAGCCCAGACGGAGCAAGATACCTGCATAAGCCTCCCTGCTTTCGACATCATAAGGATATATTTTTAAGGTACGCCTGTACTCATAGAGGGCCTGATCGGTCATATTCCTGCGGGAAAAGCCGAGGGCTCTTTCGGCATGGTATTTTGAAAGCTCCATACGGAAAGAATCTTCAAAATTTAAATTTTCTATGGCGATTTCTTCTAAAAGACAGCGCATTATTTCATCATCGGCATCCAAGGAAAGGCCTACCTTAGCGGCATTTATGGCATCCCCGTACCGTTCAAGCCGCCTTAAACTCAAGGTTTTTAAGTACCAGGCATCTGCCCTGTCCCTTTTTTTTGAAATCCTCATGTCCGAAATCTTTATAACTTCTTCATAACGTCTTTGTGCATATAAAATTGAAGCTAAAAGAGCATAGGCCTCATCATAATCTTCTTTTAGTTTAAGAGCCGAATAAATACGGCCTTCTGCCTCTTCAAGTCTTCCGTCAAGGGAATTTAAATAGGCTGCAAAATAGTGGACTTGAGGGTTATCCCCATGGTATTTTAAGGCCCGTTTTATATAGTCTTCGGCCTGCTTAACATTTCCGGCCTCATAGCTTACGAGGGCTAAGGAAAGAAGGGCCTTTCTGTTTTCACCCTGACGCTGAAGGTTTTGCTTATACATCTCTGAAGCAAGATAGAGCTTTCCTTGGGAAACCTCTATTTCGGCCAAGCCGAAACGGGCTTCGGGATTGTTGGGATATTTTTTTAAGACTTGATTAAAAAGAACTTTGGCTTCATCTATTTTCCCAAGGCCTACTAAAATAAACCCGTGGAGGTTTTGTAAATCGGGATCATCTTTTTTATATTTGCGCGCCGATTCTGCAAAGGATAGGGCCTGGTCGTACTCGTCGAGGGCATAAAAACATTCTGCAAGCCCTTGATATACCAAATTATAAGAGGGGTTTTCCTTTAAAGCGGATTGGTACATTTCGATAGCCCCATACCAATCTTCATTAGCCTGATATTCCGCACCTTTTTGATATAGGTCTGCAGGATTACAAAATAAAGAAGCTGAAAATAAAGCAATAAATATAAATCCGAAAAAAGGCTTTTTCATAACTTCTCTCCCTAATTTTGTGTAGAATTCTTGTTATAAACAATTTTGACGGTCTTTACCTTGTGGCCGTCCATATCCTGAACAATAAAGTCGTAGTCATTCCATGCCGTTTTTTCATACTTGGCAGGTATTTTTCCGAATAGATCGAATACAAAGCCGCCCAAGGTTTCAAACTCGTCTACCGGCAAGTCTTCGCTTTTAATGGTTTCGGCTAAGTCATCCAAATCGACGCGGGCATCGCAAAGCCAGACACCGGAGGCAATTTCGGTAATATCTTCTCCCTCATTGTCAAATTCGTCCTGTATATCGCCTACAATCTCTTCGATAATGTCTTCCATACAGACAATGCCTGAAACACCGCCGTACTCATCAACGGCAACGGCAATATGAACATGGCGTCTTTTAAATTCGGCCAAAAGAGCATCAATCCTTTTTGACTCCGGAACAAAAAATGCACGGCGCACTATCTTATCAAGTTCAATTTTTTGGTTCTTTGTTAGAAGCTTAATAATATCCTTAACATAAAGGATTCCGATAACATTGTCGATGGACTCATCGTATACGGGAAAACGGGAGTGCCCGCTTTCGGATATTCTGTCTAAGATTTCATCGCTAGGCGTATCAAGGGCCAAAAAATCAACATCAATACGCGGAATCATAACCTCTTTTACGGCCGTATCGGATAAGTCGACAACACCGCGGATCATATCCCTTTTTTCATCATTTAAGCCTTCTTTTAGAATATTGTTTACATTGCCTTTCTTTTTAAATAAGTCTATTATACCCATAACTATACCCGATAAATCTCTATATTTTTATATTGCATAAGCAATTCTTCTTGAAATTTAAGCATCTCCTGCTCGGGAGAGTTATCCGAATGATCCATCCCGTTCAAATGCAAAATGCCGTGTACAATCAGTCTTTTTAGCTCTTCATTTATTTCTACATTAAATTCTTCGGCATTAAACTTAAGACTGTCAATACTTATAACTATATCTCCAGCCATAAACCTTGTTTCACCGGCTTCGTCAAAGTACTCGTCCCCCTGCTCAAATGAAAGCACATCTGTCGGCGAGTCGATATTCCTATACTGTTTATTCAGATTTTGAATAAAATCATCATCACAAAACAGCAACGAAATATCCCAATTTTTCAAGTTTAGATCTTTTAGAACTTCAGATATAAAATTTTCAACTCTTGAAGGGTCTATAGACCCCGGAGGTTCATCGTTAAATGAAACAGTAATCGAATTAGACATTATTATTTTCCTTTTGAGGCTGAACCTGATTAGTTTCTGCCTCAGTTTTTTGATTTGGATATTCTATTCTGGAATGATAGTAGCCGGCTAAAATTTTGACGAAGGCGGCCTTTATAATCCTGACTTCGCGGAATGTAAGCTCCGAGTTATCAAGCTGCCCTGCCTTGATTTTTCCCGCAACAAGTTCATCTATAAATTTTTTCCAAACGCGGAACCGACGGTTTTTCCAAGGTCCGGCAGGCTGCTTCAACTATATCGGCCAGCATGACAACGGCCGATTCTTTTGAACGCGGAGGCGTTCCGGGATAAGAAAAATCTTCGATATCTACATTGGGATCAAGTTCTTTTGCCTTTGCATAAAAATAGGATATACAGCTGTTTCCGTGATGTTCGGCGATTATATCTATAACGGACTGAGGCAGCCGCAGTTGCTTTGCTTTTTCTATACCTATTTTTACATGGCTTCTTATTACCGTAGCCGAAAGACGGGGATTTATATCCATGTGCTTATTATAATTTGTCTGATTTTCTACAAAGTATTCGCCCTGTTCCATCTTTCCTATATCGTGGTAATAGGCTCCAACTCTTGCCAAAATCGAATTTGCTCCTATTTCACGGCAGGCACTTTCGGCCAAGGATGCTACCATCATCGAATGATTGTAGGTTCCGCCGACGGTAATAAGCATTTTTTTCATAATGGGCGAATTAAGATCAGACAATTCCATCAGCCTAAAACTCGTGGGAACATTCATCAAGGTTTCTAAAATAGGCAAAAAGCCCAAAACCAAGATACCGCTTATAAAGCCGCTGCCCGCAGTACCCAATAAAAGCACCGATTTATCGCTTGCAGAGCCCGGGAAAATTGCAAACATACATAGCAAAATTATAGGCTGAACCAAAATTAACCCGGATGCCGTTTTAATCAGATCCATCCTTCGGCCCTTAATATTTACCATACCGGCACCAGCAAGCCCTGAAAGAACGGCAAACAAGGTCGGCTGAATTTTAAAGCCTGTTGCACCGAAAACTGCAAGGGAAAAGACAAAGACGGAAAAAACCGAAATTTTTCTTGAGATTAAAGCTGCTATCAGCATAGTTAAAAAAGTTACCGGCAATATGGGAACAATATCAAGCGGATAAGAAAATATTGAAAGTCTCGAAATAAAAAGAATCAATATATAAACCAAATCGAAAGAGATTAAAATAAGTAAGCTGAATTTAAAATCGAGACTTTCCCCTATGATTCTTTCAGAAAACAAAAAAAGACTTATTATAAGCGATAAGCCTATAAAAATTAAGGCAGCAGCAATCTGCATAAAATCGATATACCTTCCGTCGCCGACATAGGCTTTTAAACGCGTATAGGCATCTTCAGATATTATAAAGCCTCTTTTTATAATCTTTTGATTTTTTTCTATATTTATCTTTACCGGAACAACCTTTTTTAGGGCTTCTTCAACTCTTTTCTCGGTTTCTTCAGCATCAAATAAAATATTGGGCTGGGCAAAGGGCAGAACGATACTCAAAACATAGGATTCAAGTTTTGATTTTTTTACATCCGAAAGAAAACTTTTAATTTGATCCCGTACATTGTAGAATAAAACAAGGTTTGCAATAAACACATTTGTATAAGACTGCTTTTGATTTTGACTCAACCCTAAACTTATCTCGGAATCATGCAGCTCTCCCATACCGTTGAGGGGCATCTCGATTATACCTATATCAAAAAGCTGTTTTAACATACTGAGGGCTGCAGAAGTAATCTCATAGAAATCTTTAGTCTTATATATATTTTCCAAATCCTGTTCCGAAAGAAGAACGGGATATTTTTCCATTACCATAAATTTAAAGGCCGTAAAACTCTTTGCTGAATCCTTTAAACGTATTATATAACCCGCAAATTCCGAGTAGTCTCTTATCATTTTTTCGGAAACCAAGCTGTCCCTATAAAAAACAGCTCTGACTGAATGCTTAGCCGCTTCCTTTCTTATTTCGGTAGCTTTTTCATCAATGACAGTAATACTGCGGTTTGAAATTACATCCCTATCAGAGACCATTCCTACTTCAAAATCAGAAATAGCCAACTTGGAAAAGCCGGAATTCTCATAAGCGTTGATATAAACCATCACAGCCAAAACCAAAAAGCTGACCGCAACCGCAATCACAAAGGCCTTATTTCTTTTAAATATCAAACAGAGAGAAGATATTTTTTCTTTGAATTTACTTTCTTTTTTATTCTTTGTCATAAGCTTTAATTATTTTTTGCACAAGGGAATGACGCACAACATCTTCAGAAGAAAATTGTACTATACCTATCCCCCGAATTTTAGATAAAAGATTTGCAGCATGTACCAGCCCGGAATTTTTAGATGATGAAATATCGGATTGTGAAGGATCGCCGGTTATAATCAGCTTGGAACCCTCCCCCATTCTCGTCAAAAACATCTTCATTTGCTCTTTCGTGGTATTTTGAGCCTCATCCAAGATTACTACCGCATTGTGAAGAGTTCTTCCCCGCATATAGGCTAAGGGAGCCACCTCAAACATATTCGACTCTTCCATTTGGCGTATAAGCTCAAAAGGCATCAATAGCTCTATGGAATCATAAAGAGGCCTTAAATACGGAGTAATTTTTTGAACAAGGTCGCCGGGCAAAAAGCCTAAACTCTCTCCTGCCTCTACTACAGGCCGAGTAAAAACAATCTTACGCATTTGCCGCGACATAAGCATCTGGAGTGCACAGGCAACAGCCAAATAGGTTTTTCCTGTACCGGCAGCACCAAGGCCGAAACTTATATCATTATTTCGGATAGAGCTGATGAATTCCAGCTGATGGGGATTTTTAGGATATACCGAACGTATTCCCCGCGGAATATGAATACAGCCGGAGGAAAGATCCTGTTTATCCGCAACATTTATGGTTGATATGAGAGATTCGATATATTCCGATGAATTGCCGGATTTGATTTCAGATGAATTTACAGCCTTATCAACCACATGCTGAAATTTTTTACAAACCTCATCATCGGCACTTAGCACGCTTACCTCATTCCCTCGGCAAACGACAGGGACACCAAGATATTGCTCAAGAAAATCCAAGTTTCTGTCATTGGCACCGCAAAGAGCGGAAAGCACTTGTTCATCTTTTAATACTATTGTATATGCGTCTTCCAAATATAAACCTCTAGTAGTCTATTGTAAATGGAAAAAAGGAATTCCGTCAAGGCCTTTAGACCTTATTTAATACTTTTTCTTTCAATATTAGGCATAAAATACACAAAATAAGGTATGGATACACAAATTTAAAAAAAAGAGATACCGTATTTATCGGTATCTCTTTTTCAACTACTCACCGTCTTTTTTGGTTTCACCGTCGGCATTATCAGTACCGCTGTCGGTTTTCCACCATTCAGTTGATGTTTCAGTTTGTTTTTTCATTGCCTCTTCGGATAAACCTGAATCCGACGGGCTTTTTTGTAATAAGGGCCAATAAAAAGGTCGTTACAAAAAACAGGGCAACAACAACATAAGTAGCTCTTGTTAATACATTGCTCGATTTTGAACCGAAGGCCGAGTTGCTTCCGCCAGAAAAAAGGCCGCCCAAACTATCTCCTTCCTCATTTTGTAGTAGAACCAAAAAGATAATAATCGCACAAATTATGACAAAAAGTACCAACAAAGCAATACCTAAACCACCCATAATCTAACTCCAATTATAAAAATATGCCCTATAATTTACAAAAAAATTATAAAAGTTTCAAGAGGTCTTAAGCCTTTACCTTTCTAAAAATAACCCTTTTTAAGACGGTTGTCTTTGTTTTTCCTCTTGAAGCAGCCTTTAGATCTTCAACTTCAAATTTTGAAAAAACATTAGTCCTTTTGTATTCGGCGATAAATTCCATAATGATTTTTTTCGCTGATAGCTTCATCAAAGCTGTCGTTATTCTCTTCATAGGTAAGATAAAATTCAAACTGATTTTCCAACCCGGGGATATCCATCTTTGTCCAATAAATTACGGCAGACGGCCTATCTTTAATCTCAATTTTTTCTGTTTTAGGCTTTACAAGAGCAGGATTTTCGGCAAAAACAGCCAAAACCAATAAAGCCATAATACTAATTGCAAAAAATTTCTTTTTCATGTTAATAACCCTCCAAACTTAAGTTATTTTATTATACTGTAAAGCTAAACAACTATTACAGTCATTAAGATACTAGCATTTTATTCTCATTTTTTCAAGTAGAAAAAAAATATTGTTTAAGCCTGTCATTTTAAGGTTTTATTCGGAAAACAAGGCTATCGGCAAAAAAGTTTCAGTTTTAAGTCCGGCACCGCCTATTAAGCCTCCATCGATATTAGGCTTTTTTAAAAGGCCTTCGGCATTTTCCGGCTTCATGGAGCCTCCGTACTGGATTATCATGTCTTTAGCAGCCTTTTCACCATAAAGCTCGTCTAAGGTCTTTCTTATTGAAGAATGGATAGCATCAGCATCTTCAGGACTTGCATTTTTTCCTGTGCCTATTGCCCAAACAGGCTCATAAGCAATCGTTACCTTATCCAAATCTTTTACAGATACATCTGCAAGGCCTTTTTTTATCTGCCTTTCACATACGGCTTCGGCGTGCCCCGCTTCACGCTCTTCGAGAAGTTCACCTACACATAGAATAACTTCCAAGCCGTGCTTTAATGCAAGTTTTACCTTTTTATTTATAAGATCATCGGTTTCTTTATATATATGCCGTCTTTCAGAATGGCCTAAGATGACTGTTTGAACCCCGACATCCAAAAGCTGCAGGACAGAAACTTCCCCCGTATGAGCACCTTTTTCTTCCAAGCCCATATTTTGAGCTCCCAGCAGGATATTGGACCCCTTAAGAACGGATGCAACATCCTGCAAAAGGGTAAATGAAGGAGCTATCATGTACTTGTTTTTTCCGTCTTTTATACCGGCCTTCATTTCCTCTGCAAGGCTCTTGGCCTCAGCCCTGTTCATGTTCATCTTCCAATTTGCTGCAATGTAAAACTTTTTCATTTTTCCTCCTAAAATTTAGGCCAAAAGCCCTCATTCATCCTAAACAGGTTATCCTTTTATGACTGAGTTGTCAAGAAGTATAATTGAATTTTACTTTTTATTGTGATAAAATGCTCGCAATATGAGAGGTACTTATGAAATCTAAATATCTAGTAATGTTTTTTCTATGCTTTATAACCGGAATAGTTCAAAATGTTTTTGCATCTGAAAATAAATCAGAACAAGACATACCTTATGCAAAAATTTTTTACGAAAAAAATACGGATATCTATGATTCCTTGTATTTTTTGGCTATGGAAAACGGTTTCTCACCTCTTTCCTATAAACGCCCGCAATCGGCCGCAGAGCTTTATAGCACTCTAAAGCTGATTGATAGCTCAAATTTGAGTAATATAGGGTTGAAAGTTTTTGAAAATACAAGAAAGACCTTAGTTAATCCTAATTATCTTCTTAAACAAGAATTTCTTAAATTCAATATCAATGGAAAATTCGGACTTCAAGGGCGTTTTACACATAAACTTAATGAATTCGGTCCGCATATAGACCATTTTTTAGCCTACAATGAGATGCCGGCTCCTCTGGCTGTTCCTATAGATTTTTTAATTTCAAATTATTTCTATGCTTACATCTCATTAATTCATCAAAAAGATATATCTTCAAATATGAATCCAAATAAATATTTAAATTTTCCATTCAATCAACATGATGCAGATGCTCACTTTCCTACAAAAGCAGGTTCAGCTATAGGAAACTCATTTTTTAATGTAAACATAGGCAGAGGTCCCTTAAATTTAGGTAAAACCCTAGGAGGCAGCATAGTATTGGCAGATACGGCAGACCGTCTAGATTATTTTTCCGGGACTGTATTTACAAAAAATTTACGCCTTGATATAACCATTGCAGAGTTAAATCCAACTCGATTTTTATTTATGCATGAAGTAACTTTCAGACCTATAAAACAAATCAGCATAACCCTACATGAAGGTGTTTTAGTAAATTCCTTTTTTGATCCAAGATTTTTAAATCCGGCAATGATTTTTCATAACCATGCTGCATGGAGGGAGGATTATCTTCCTGGAATCCCCCCTAAGTCAGAGAGTGGAACAGTTGGAAGCCAGCTAGGAATAACCATGGATATAGTCCCTGTAAAAGGATTAAGAATTTATGGACAATTTGGTATGAATGAATTCCAACTGCCTTCTGAAGACAAGACTCTTACGCCAAATTCTTTAGGAGGTTTATTGGGTATTGAATATGTTTATCCTACAAAAATAGGCTATCTAGTTTCATCACTAGAAGGAACATACGCTAATCCCTGGTATAATATACTTTCAAACAAAAAAATAAGTTATTATGCGGAAAGGATGGAAGAAACATCTTCAGGAAACTCTCATGAAAATCGTGTAATAAAAACATGGATTTCAAATCCTAATGGTCCAGATACAATTACTGCGATAACACAATTTGCTCTTGTAAATCCAAAAAAATATTCCGGAATGCTTACTTATAGACTGTTATGCAAGGGAGAAAATGAAGATAATTTTTTCAATAAAGAAACAGCACCAGGTGTATACTACCCGAAAAATATCACTGGGAACAACCATCCCGAAATGGCTAGCTGGAGAACTCCCAGCGGAAATGTAACATTTTTTAACACTATTAAACTCTCAGGTTCCTACAATATACTCAATAATTTACTTGTGAGAGGAGCCTTTTCGTGGACAAATGCTTCAGGAAAAATAAAGGGAAATGCAATTGACCTTTCGCTAGCTTTAGAATATAGTATTTTTTAAGATGATATTACTATAATGTAAGTATTGAGAGTCTATTACAACTTTAAATATACAAATACGATATAAATGGGTTCTTGCACTTTTATTGATTTTTTCGTATATTAGAATAGTGAAACAGAGAATCGGATTTATATATTTAAAAACAGGAGCCGGGCATATAGCTGGAGCAAAAGCTCTATCAGCCAAACTAATGGATTTATACCCGGATCAGGCAGAATGTCATTTAAAAGATGGCTTTGATCAGGGTGCTTGGTTTTTAAAATTCTTTTTTGAAAAGGGATATTTAGCCTCTACAAACTATTTTGAACCCGGATATGTTGCATTTTACCAACTATATGCTTTAAGCCCCATGCTCCATCTTTTAAAAAAATTAATAACCCCTTACACTGTTCCTAATTTAGTAAATTTTTTAAAGTCAAACAAAATTACAAAACTCGTATGTTTACATCATACCCTTATCCCGATATGCAGAGAAGCCATAAACAGAGTAAACCCGAATATTCCGCTAATCAGTATAGTAACAGATCCCTTTACGGTACATCCTATATGGTTTTTTGAAAGAAACACCGAACTCATTGTTTTTTCAAAAAAAGCTCTTCAAGAAGGATTAGCTAAGCATAAATTTCCTGCCGAGAAACTACATCAATTTCCTTTGATTCTTTCAGAAAAATTTGATAAACCATATACTCAAGATCAAATAGCTTCAATAAAAGACAAATTAGGAATTCCCAAAGATAAAAAAATCGTATTGATAGTCGGGGGGGGAGAAGGATTAAAAAATGCAAACTCAATAGTACAAGCTTTTATCAAAAATAAATCGGAAATTTTCTTAATTGTAGTATGCGGGAACAATCGCCCCCTGAGACACAGTCTTGAATATTTAGTTCAGTTTTACAATCTCAAAAATATTAAAATATTCGGCTTTGTTTCGTTTATACCGGATCTAATGAATATTGCAGATTGTGTAATAACAAAGTGTGGAGCTTCAACACCAATGGAGGCTCTGGCTCTTGGAAAACCTGTTATAATTTCCACATATATAAAAGGACAGGAACTCGGAAATATGCTATATATTACGCAAAATAAACTTGGGTGGTACATTCCCAAACCTAAACACATAGTAGAAAAAATAACGGAAATATTTTCTGATAATAGGCATCTCGAAGAAGTACGAGAACAAATAAAAAAAATGAATATAAGAAATGGTCTGAATGATATAGCAGATTTTATATGGAATTTTAAATTACCTATAAATTCCACTGGAACTATAGAAGACTAAATCTTTCTTGTATTGACTTTTTATTTTGTATCCTATATTCTGTTTTTCACTTGTGATAATGTATTTTTATACGATAAGGAATAATTTATGAAAAATAAAATTTTTATTGTCATTTTTATGATTTTGGGTCTATCGGTTTTTTCGCAAGCCGCTGTCGATTTATTTGATCCTTTTTATGAAGATCTAAACATTTGGGAAAATATAGGTCTTATCAATGATACACCCTCCATTCGTCCATATCCTCTACAAGAAATAAAAAGAATTCTAAATCATGTGATAGAAAATGGAGATGAAGGTCAACAAAGGAAAGCAAGAGAACATCTCTCTCGTTTCTTTGGAAGGATATTCCATTTTGGTGGTAGTACTCATTATAAATTTGTTATACAAAACAACCAAAAACAAAATCAATTTTTTCTGTCACCGCTGGCTGAATTAAACTACCAAATATCTAGTTTTCTTACTGTTTCAGCTTATATGGACTTGACATTATTTAACAAATTAGACAACAAAACATTACTTCCTATTTATAGACAATCCGATAAAGACATTGCTGATGATATGGGTACATATCTAGGTAAATTTAGAATGTTAGATATGTTTAATACATCCGTAACTATAGGAACACCCGAATATTATCTTACGGCCGGTCTTGCCAGGTCATCATATGGACCATTTCATGATAACAGTATTTTTGTTTCCAAAGATGCATTTCATTCAGGCCAATTTATTTTCACTGTAAATAAAGAAAAATGGGCATACAATCAAATGTTATTATTATTGGCAGCAACTTCTGATAATCCGGATAATATAGAAACCGATATTTTTCCCGGTAAATTTCTTGCCTCACATTCTCTTGATATCCGTCCCCTGCCATGGGTAACTTTTTCACTTATTGATACAATGATATATGGTGGACGATTTGAACCAATTTATCTAATTCCTTTTTCAGTTTTTTATTTGGGTCAAAGTATTTACAGATTTCCGGACAATACTTTGATAGGAGCTAGTTTTACTATTAAGCCGGTAAAAGGTTTGAGATTTGATTCAGCCATATATGTTGATGATATCGGTCTCACACAAATAATTAAATTTGAAAGTGCTTTATGGCGTATGTCAGGGCAATTTGGTGTTTCATACAGTATGCCTAAAACACATTGGTTTTCCTATATCGACTTAGGATACACTTTTGTTATGCCTTATATGTATACACATGTTGATCATCATAACCATGATAAACCGAACTATCAGAATTACACTCACCACGGAGAACCCATAGGTAGTAATTTACCGCCCAACTCTGATAGAATTAAAATTAAAGTAAAATTTAGGCCAATACATGGTTTTGATATAAATTTTTCTAACACTTTTATTAGACATGCTAATACAACTGAAAGTATTACAGATACAAATCTATTAAGAGATTATCTTACAAAAAAGTATACTACTGATGGCTCGGTGTTTAATCATCCTACAATAACAGGTGAAAGTTCTACGGGAGCAACTATATGGAAAGATCATGCTTTCTTAAAGGCAACTCCTTTCCTAACCCAGCAGACAATTCAATATGTAAATCAACTTGAACTAGAGGGCGTAGTTAATCTCCCAATTTTAAAGTCGGGCGGGCTAATGCAGTTTAAATTGGGCTATATCTTTGAAGCAAATATAAATCCGGGGGTGAACAAGAATATATACAATGGAAAAATTAGTGAATCAAATTTAGACACCACTGCTAAAATAATGGAAGAAGCTAATAAACAGCTAAAAGCTTGGAGAGAACAGGCTGTCGGAAAAGAGTTTAATCATTACTTTAAAGTAGGTGTAAAAATTTCTTATTAAGGCTTCTTTGCGGCCTTTTGCCAGAGCTTGTTTTTGATGCTCCATGTGCAGAGGCCGCTTTTTTCTTCATTAAATTCGACATCTGCATAATACCAGCTGCGGCAGCTTAGCTCGGAAAAAACAGGTGATTTTGTTTTTTGCTTTAAGCTTTCAAGGTTTAAAATTATGCTTTCGGCTTTATCTCCGGCATCTCCCAACACAAAGCCTCCATTCAGTTCAAACGAGTTAAGAGAATTACAAGGTCTTACAATTAAAGAATTATGCAAAATAGGCGGATAGATTGTAAGGCTGTCAAATTTTTCTTTTGTTTTAAAAAAAGGGATTGTCTTACGGAACGGAAACGGCAAAAGACTTTGAATCAACTTTTGCTCCTCATAGAGAACGGTCATCAAATTATCAGGTAAAAAAAGCCAAGTTTCAGTCATACTTAAAAAGGTTTGTTTTCAAAATCCTGAAAAATCGAAGCATTGAATTTACGCTCTACTCCTACAGAAGAAGGAGGGCCGTAAAACGGCATAATAATAAGATTATCATCCAAGCTCATGAGCTTTGTTTTTAAAATATTACGCAGAGTCCGTTCTGCATAAGTATTTGAAGTTTGGCCTATCATTCCCGCAGATAAGGATGTTCCTGTAAATACAGCATTTTCAATTTGAAACATGTAAGAATATGAAGAATGTGCAGGAATTGCAAAATATCTTACAGGATAACCTGCTACATCTATAGTTCCGTCTCCTCGCAATGTATTTATTGTTACATTTTCAGAAAAACAGCTTCCGGCGTAAACCTTTGGGCTGTAAATTTTTAAAATGGTATTAAGCCCTGTTTCATAAGGGCTTTCAGGATTGTGCGTCAATAAAACGGCTTTAAGATTAAAGCCGTTTTGTTCTATTTGATGAATCATCTTTTCCGTGATCTTTGCAGGATCGATGATAACGGCATCCTTTGTGATTTCGTTCCCGATAAGATAGGTGTTTGCAAAAAGCTGTGGCGAAAAATGAAGATAAACTTTCATACAAATTCGTCTCCTTCAGTAAAAACAGCTTCACGGGTATTGGATGACTTATAGGAAACGCCGTTTTCTTCTATATTTAAAAATGAGGTCTTTTTAAGATTACAGTTTTGAAAATAAACATTTTTTAAAACAGAAAACATAAAACGCGAACTGTAAAGATCAGAATCATTAAAAGAAACTTCTTCGGCATTGATTCCGTTAAAATTATTTTGGAGAAGCTCGGAATTTTTAAAGTCTGTATCAATAATCTTTGCTCCCCCAAAGGAGGAAAACTGAATATCGGTACCTTGAAAATTGCATGACTCTATTTCACAAAAATCAAAAAAACACATTCTAAGATGCAGATTACTGCAATTACAGTTTTTAAATTTGCTGTTTGAAAAGCTGCATCCTGTAAAGGATTTTTTTGAAAGATCTAAACCTTCAAATTCTAAACCGGATAAATTTAAACCGTTCAAAGAATTCGTTTTTTTTAAAAGAGCGAGAAAATCTTTATATTCCGTTTTTTTATCAAAACTAAACATCAGCTTCTTCTACAGGTTTGGACATATCGTAACCCAGCTCATAATAATGATTATTATTGTAATCGAATTTTTTTATAACTTCAAAGCCTACCTTTTTTGTGTGGGCAGCAAAGGAACGGGGATTTGCTTCGTTTATAAATGTAATTAAAATCGGAAAGCGTTTACTCATCTCGCGGCGGGAAGTTTCAAATAAATTGCGTACTACATTTTTTCCTCGATAAGCCTTGTCTATACAAACAGGTCCATATTGAAAAGAGTTTTCCGTTGTAAGCTGCTTGCCAAGATAGCTTACATTCGGAAGATCCTTAATCATAAATTGGAACATAGGCCAAGCCGACCAAAAATCCCAAGAAGCGGCCATAGCATAGGCAACAACCTTTCCATTGTCGCAGGCTATGGTCAATCCGTTTTCTTTTTCGATAATAGCCTTAAATTGCTCATAGGTAAATTCTGTAGTTACAAAACCGTCTTTTTTATCTTCTTCACTCACGGTAGACACATGATACCTTTTTTGAAGCTCAGCAACCATCTTAATATCATCGATATTAGCATTTCTATATTCCATAAGTTCTCCTTGCTTATTCTATTCTAAACTAAAAAAAACTTCTTATTCAAGTAGTGAGGGTCTTAGTTCATACACCCTTATTCGATTATCCAAAAAATCGGATAAGACTATTTTTTTTCCGTCGGGAGAAACATCCAAACCTGTAGGCTGATTTCCGGCTTCAATGCTTTCGATACGGGTAAGGGTCTTTGTGTCGATTATATCGAGACGGCCGAAGACATAGCCCTTGTACAAATAGCCCTTATCGGGATTATTCGGTCCCCTGCATGAAACATAGAGGAGTTTTTTATCGGGTGAGAGCTGAATTGTGTTTGGATTATCAAAAACCTTGATACTTGCAACAAGTTCATCCTTTTCGCTTGAATAAACCTCAACAATCTTGTTCCTCATATCGGAAACATAGATGAGTTTGCGTTCATAGTCTGTAACGATATGCCGCTTTGCTCCCCTTACCCCGCCCTCGTAAACGGTCTTATAATCGGACAAAGATTTTTTGATAAGTTTACATTGGGAATTGCCGGCCGCATCTTCGAATTGGGCACAGTAGATAAATTTTCCGTCTTGCGAAAAAGCCATCCCCCTCGGTACGGCCTTAGTTTTTATCTTTTTTTCTTCTTTATAAGCTGAAGGATCGATGATGCTTATATCCTGTGAGGTCCAGTTACTCAAATATACCTTGTCAAGGGCGGCATTATAGGCCATGACCTTACTCCAAGTGCCTGAAGTCTTTATAGTCCTTTTATATTCAAAAGACGTAAGATCAAAGATGTGAATTGAAGCCGTAGGCATCTGACTGACCCATAATTCGTTTTTGTGCTTTAGAACAAGGGATTCTACAAAGCCGAATTTTTCGGCATATTCTTTTGGAGGCGAAATTCTTTTTGTATTTCCGGTTTCAATATTTATAATATCGATGCCCGAACCGTCAAGAAGGGCTGCTGCAACGGTATTATTGTTTACAAAGGTTACGCTTTTAGGCTTTTTTCCTGTAGGAAAAACCTTAACTACATCGTATTTTGAATTTACCGGAGAAAGGACTAAAAAGGCTTTTTTGTTTTGAATTGAAGTCAAATCCAAAGTCTGAATACGGAAGCCTTCCTTTTTTATAACAAGAGTACGAGCCGAATCTTTTAAGCTAAACTGCAAAAGGCCCAAGGTCTTATCAGAAGATAGAAGCTTAGGGACAACTTTTTGATCATCAGCAAAGAATTCCGCATTTTTAAAAGGCTGAAGATTTAGCTCAAATGTAAAATCTGCAAAACCGAATGCCGAAACAAGAAAAAAACATGATAACAACAAAAACTTTTTTACAAAACACGAATAATAGATTAACAATTTCATGATTTTTATTTTGATGATTTTATAGAAATTTGTCAATGGGATTAAATTCAGATTTTGCTTGACCTTTTTGCTTTATTTTGATATATTAGAATCATAATTTTGATACATCAAAATAAAGGATTTTAAATGACAAAAAGAAAATTAATAAGCTCAAGCTTAACACTACTTACTATTTTATCAAGTTTGGTATTTTTCTCATGTTCTAAAACAGAGACAAAAAATGAACCCAAGGATGCCGGTAAAATAAAAGTTACCGCCACAATAGGTATGGTTGCCGATATAGCAAAGGTTGTCGGCGGAGATGAGGTAAATGTACAAGCCTTAATGGGAGCAGGGGTCGATCCCCACCTCTACAGAGCCAGCGCAGGAGACATGGAAAAGCTTCAAAAAGCCGATATTATTTTTTACAACGGGCTTCATCTTGAAGCAAAGATGGGCGAGGTTTTGAAAAAAATATCTTCTACCCGTAAAACTGTAGCAGTTGCCGAAAGTATCCCGAAAGAACATCTATTGCCATTTGAGGAGTCAGAATTCGATCCCCATGTTTGGTTTGATGTAAACCTTTGGAAACACGCAACTGAATCAGTATATAAAGCATTGGCAGAATTTGCTCCGCAAAAAAAAGAAGCTTTCAAGAAAAACTATGAGGCGTATATTGTAAAACTAGATGAACTTGACGAATTTATCAAAAAAAGAACTTCGGAAATTCCGCAAGAAAAAAGAGTTATTGTTACAGCTCACGATGCCTTCAATTATTTCAGCAAGGCCTACGGTTTTGAAGTAAGGGGCTTACAAGGAATCAGTACTGTAAGCGAGGCAGGAGCAAAGGACGTTCAGGAGCTTGCAGACTTTATCACAAAAAGAAAACTTCCGGCCGTCTTTGTCGAAAGCTCGGTTCCCGAAAAAAATGTAAAAGCCTTGCAGGAAGCTGTAAAAGCCAGAGGCTATAATGTTGAAATAGGCGGAGAACTTTTTTCGGATGCTATGGGAGATGAAGGCAGCTTCGAAGGAACATACATAGGAATGTTAACCCATAACATAAACACGATAATCGATGCCTTGAAAAAATAAAAGGTTTATTCTAACAAGGATGACTTTATGAACACTTGCTGTGCCGAACATTCACAAGAAAATTTAATTCCGGCTTTTTGCGTTGAAGACCTAACCTTGGCTTACCGCGAAAAACCTGTACTCTGGGATATAGATGTATGCGTTCCCCAAGGAGCGATGGAAGCGGTAGTCGGCCCAAACGGTGCCGGAAAATCTACTTTGCTTAAAGCAATGATGGGTATTCTTCCAGCCGCATCAGGCGAAATAAAAATATTCGGAAAATCATATAAATCTCAAAGGAAAAGAATAGCCTATGTACCTCAAAGAAGCTCGGTAGATTGGGATTTTCCTACAACCGTCTTTGATGTTGTTTTAATGGGTTCATACGGGAATTTGGGATGGATAAAAAGGCCGGGACAAAAAGAAAAAAAAGAAGCTATGTCAGCTTTGGAAAAAGTCGGCATGGCAGAATTCTCAAAACGCCAGATAAGCGAGCTTTCAGGCGGCCAACAGCAAAGAGTTTTTTTGGCAAGGGCTCTTGTTCAAAATGCGGATCTTTATTTTATGGATGAACCCTTTCAAGGGGTTGATGCAGCTACCGAACAGGCTATCGTAAAACTTTTAAAGGAGCTAAAAGCAAAAGGGAAAACTCTTTTGGTTGTTCATCATGATCTTCAAACAGTAAAGGATTACTTTGACAGGGTTCTCTTATTGAATGTAAGATTAATAGCCGAGGGAAGTGTTGAAGAAGTTTTTACCGAAGAAAACTTGCGTAAAACCTATGGAGGCAGGATCGCCTACAATTCTGAAAAAAAATGAACGAGATAATAAATTTTTTTAACGATTATACTTTGAGAAATGTTTTTTTAGGAACAATGCTTTTAGGCATAGGTTCGGGTGTGGTAGGCAGCTTTGCCGTTTTACGCAAACAAAGCTTACTAGGGGATGCAGTTGCACACGCTGCTCTCCCCGGAGTAGTGATAGCATTTTTACTTACAGGATCTAAAATGACTCTGCCGCTTTTAGCCGGTGCAGGAATCACGGGACTTATAGGAACTTTTTTTATAAACAACATTGTAAATAACTCAAAGGTTGACACGGATGCAGCCCAAGGTATTGTGTTGGGTGTATTTTTAGGCTTAGGCTTTTTACTTTTAACCTATGTTCAAAAATTACCGGGAGCCGGAAAAAGCGGTCTTGACAAATTTATCTTTGGACAAGCGGCTACTATCACGCAGCAGGATGTAATTATAATTTTTATGGTCGAAGCATTTATTCTTATAATGGTTGCTCTCTTCTGGAAAGAGCTGAAACTTTCTACATTTGATCCGGGATTTTCACAATCAATAGGTTTTTCTCCAAAAATTTTGGAAGTAATTTTAACAGTTCTAATAGTAATTACAATAGTTATAGGAATACAATCTGTCGGAGTAATTTTGATGAGTGCCCTTTTACTTGCACCGGCTGCTGCAGCAAGACAATGGACGGATAGATTGAGCATAATGTGCATTCTTTCAGCGTTTTTTGGAGCAGCATCCGGAATGGGCGGAGCGGTAATTTCTTCTCAAGTTTTAAAAATGCCCACAGGCCCAGTAATAGTTTGTTTTTTAACTGCATTTACAATTATTTCAATCTTATTTAGTCCTCATAGAGGAATCATTCAATCAAAGATAAAAAAACTTTATGTAAAAATCAAAATACTTAAAGCAATAAGAGAAGTAAGGAATTAAATTTATGAATATGGAAATAATATTAACTGCAATAATTGTCTCCGCTTCATGTGCTCTCTGCGGAGTATTTTTAGTTTTAAGAAGAATGTCTTTGATGAGCGATGCAATAAGCCACTCAATAATAATAGGAATAGTATTGGGATTTTTTATCAGCAAAACATTATCTTCAAGTATACCGTTAATAGGTGCAGTTATAGCCGGAATGGCTTCTGTTATCTTTACAGAAGCCTTACAAAAAACAAAGCTTATAAAAAGCGATGCAGCAATCGGCCTTGTTTTTCCGTTTTTATTCAGTCTTGGCGTTATCTTAGTTTCTCTTTATGCAGGAAATGTTCATTTGGACACCGATTCCGTCTTATTGGGAGAATTAGCCTTTGCACCTTTTGACCGAATAAATTTATTTAATATTTCTCTTCCAAAAAGTTTGGTTCAAATGAGCGGGATTCTTTTATTTGATTTGCTTTTTATTATAGTATTTTTTAAAGAACTAAAATTGACAACCTTTGATCCAAATTTAGCAAAAACATTCGGCTTTTCCCCTGCAATTATGCATTACGGATTAATGTTTGCAGTGAGCCTTACCTGTGTCGGAGCCTTTGACTCAGTCGGAGCCGTTTTAGTTACGGCACTAATGATTGCACCGGCTGCTGCAGCCCTCTTATTGACAAACAGTCTTTTCTATATGATAATCATTTCAATTTTGATTGCTTCAGCAGCATCAATAAGCGGCTTTTACCTTGCAGTAAAAATCGACGGAAGTATTGCCGGTTCAATGGCAGCTATGACGGGATTATTCTTTTTACTGGCTTACCTATTCTCCCCAAAAGATGGATTGGTAAAACGCAGAGCCGAGCAAAAAAATATAAAAATAAATTTCGCAGTTAAAATGCTGATTGTACATCTTTTACATCACCAAGGTGAAGAAAATATGATGATAGAATCAAGAGAAGAACATTTATGCGAGCATATTAACTGGACAGAAAAAAAGGCTCGAGCCGTTGTGCTTACAGCAAAGCGGCTGGGATATATAAAAAAAGAAAACGGATTACTTCTTTTATCTCCCTTAGGCAGAGAAGAAGCTGAAAAATCAATTACAAATATTTAATTTATATTAATTTTTAGGAGGAAGAGTGCAAATATCGCAAATTGCAACAGAAAATTATTTAAAATCGATCGTAAAATTTTTATCTGCAAGCGATAAAGATATAATTACCAACGGTGAGCTTGCAAAATTATTACATGTTACCCCAGGTACTGCTACATCGATGGTAAAAAAACTTGAAAAATACGGATACATTAAATATCAAAACAGGATTGGATGCAGCCTTACCGAGAAAGGCAAAAAATACGGTCTTAATATTTTAAGAAGGCACCGATTAATTGAAACTTTTTTATTTCAAACTCTAAAAATGGATTGGAAGGATGTTCATAATGAGGCGGAAAATTTAGAGCATGCCGCTTCAGATATTTTAATAGATAAAATAGACGAGTATTTAGGCAACCCTAAAAGGGATCCGCATGGAGCCATTATACCTAAAAAAAATCAAAAAGACTATACAAGTATAGATTTACCTATAGAAAAAGTAAAATGCGGGACAGAATACTCGATAGCAAGGCTTACAGGTTCTGAAGCTCAATTTGAATATTACAAAAAGATAAATTTAAAATTAAATTCTAAAATAATACTTCAAACTAAAAATGAAGAAAGCGGTTTGGTAGAAATAATAATAGATGGGAATAAAATATCGTGTTCCACAATGATTTTAAAAAATATCTTCGTCGAAAAAATTATTATTTAGACTGCTTTGAATTTTTTAAAACATCTTCAGCAGATTTTTTTACTTTATAAAATTTTTCTTTATTAAATTTATATTTTTCGATGGGCTTACATTCTTCATCAATAATACCCATTTTTATTTTTGTTTTTAAAATATTAAATACCGCATCATCTATTCTTTTTAAAAAATCGGACTCGGTTTTCATTTTTTTTGAAATAACCTCTACAAGTTCTTTAAACTTAGGTTCGGAACACATTACCATATCACAGCCTGCTGCTAAAGCTAAAAGCACATTATCGGCTGTAGAGCGTCCATGCGTTTTCAGGGCCTTCATGGCCATATCATCGGTAATAATTAAACCCTTAAAATTAAGTTCACTACGCAAAATTTTTTCTATACCTATTTTTGAAAAACAAAAAGGCTTTTTGTCTATACAAGAAACTTCAGCATGAGAAATTAAAACAGGATCTTCGGAAGCATAAATAATTTTACGAAAAGGATTAATAAATTCTTTATAAAAAATATCTTTATCGACATCAATAATACTTTTTGAAAAATGAGGATCTGTTTCCGTATTCCCGGGAAAATGCTTCACTGTAGAAAGTATCCCGCCTTTTTTCATTCCTAAAATAAAAGCTTTAGTATACTTTATTAAAACATCCTCATCATTAGAAAAAATACGGTCATCCAAAAAGCCAGACTCATTAGATCTTTTCTTTTTCAACAATTGGTGCCAGGTTTAAATGTATTCCCAATAAATTGATCTGTTCGGCAGTATGAGTATATAAATTTAAAGCTTCTTCCTCCGTTAATGTTTCTGCTATTTTTTTAGGAGAAGGTAGAGGAGATCCGATTTTTCGTATTCTATATACTCTTCCGCCCTCAAAGTCTGACGCAAAAAAAGGAGGCATAAATGTTTTTGCTTTAGATAAATTTTGTATAGACTGCTTAACCGATTTTATATAGGAAGCACAAGCTTCAGGGGTATCAGAAAAATTATAGCCGAATAAAATAAAAGCACCCGGTGTATAAGAATCAAAATAAGAACTCAAATGAGGCGGAAAAGTTTTTTTTCCTTCAATACTCATCATTAAAACTTGAGATGCCTTATCTTCAATACTCATTTCTGAAATATAAGTTCTAATATATGCATCATCGGCAAAAATATTTAAATTAATAGAAAATAAAATACTAACAATAGCAAAATACACTTTCATAAACATTCCGATACTATATAAGTTTTTGAGTTTTTGCAACCTTAAAGAGTCTTGAGTTCCATAAATTATTTTGCATATACTTATCACGTATATCATTTTCACCTATAGCTAATACATTTTTCTGCATCGACTTAAATGCCTTGCTTAGATAGGCAACTGTTTGAGAAGAACTCTCTCCATATAATTTAACCGATAAATCATAACATAGATACATATATAAAGATGAATACGGATCATTTTGATATAATGACTCAACAGCAGAAGTTTCTAAATTTGATAAAAGAAGCTTACATTCCTCCTTATCATACATGTTTGAAAAATTAATTTTACAATTATAATAATTATAAAAAGCATCAAATATTTTTTTACCAATCGACATGCTATAAATGTTTGACCAAATTAAATCTTCGGCAATACTAAAACCTGATGTTAAATTTCGGAATTCTCTGAGTCCAGGATTATTATACTCACTATAAATTGAAGATATATCCAAATCCAATTTTTCAAAGTCATTTTTTAAAATAGGATAAAATAAAAATGATTCAAGCAAAAATAATAATGCATCATCGGTATAATCTATATATTTTAATAAAAGTTCTTGAGCATTTTTTATTTGTCCCATATATGCTAAAGAACGTGCATACCAAGATTTACATAAGGGCAACAATTCATCAAAATAGAGTTCAGCAAAATCTGATGCGGTCTTAAAATTCTCTGAAGCTTTATTGAATTCGCCTATCTGTAAATAAACACGGCCTTTCATAAAAAGGTATGGAATCTTCCAATCTTGTTCAAAATATTCATCAACGGCAGCAGCTAAACGATCTAAAAACACCATAGATTGTTTTAAATTATTCTGTAAAAAATATACAATACTTATATTAAATAATGCATCACAAATAAAAGATGTATCGTGAGAATGTTCTGCATTCTCAAGGGCATAAGAAAAATAAGTAATAGCATCCGATATTTTATTTTCGGTTAAATTAAAGAAAGCCAACAAAGAAAAACCTCTGTATTCTCCAGCTTCCAATTTGTTTTCTTGAAAAAAACTTATAGCGGTTTTTATATATGCATATGACTTTGCAGTGCTGTCATCCGTGTTTGCAATAATAGAATTCTGATAATATTTTAATGCATCATAGAAAGTTTCGCTTTTATACTTTTTTAGATCCAAGCTTTCTATAGAATAATCGGAATAATTATGAAATAGTGAAGCAAGTAAAAAATCAGACTTACACTTAAAATTCAAAGAATCAAAAATTTTTTCAGCATCAGCATTTGCATTTAAAATTCCGTTTTTATATTTTTTCCATAAATATTCAGTTATATTGGAATCAGCCATACTTTTGCTAAGATTAATACGTCTTTCAATAATTTCTAGTAATCCATAAGGCACAGCATAAATATTATTTTCAACCAAAATAATTCCCATTGAATACATCCAAGCATAAATATCATCAAAAAAATTCTTGCTTTTATTCAGTGAAAGTAAAAAATCCATAATTTCATCATAGAAAAAATATTTACTTGAAACAAGGATAATATATATTATCTGCAATAAATCATCCGGAATATTATATATTGAAGGCAATAAAGAATCTAAAGCTTCTATCTCAATAAATTTATTAACAGCATATATTTTTTCTGCTTCTTCTAAATTTTTTTTATCGTTTATATTATCTATTAAAATTTTTACACATTTTCCATCATTTTGTTTTTTTATATAATACTTCAAGTATATTGCAGCATTTGTCAAAAAAGCATCTACAAAATATTGGGGCATTTCCTTAGAAAATCTGTGTTTTTTTAAATAAACATAAACATTTTTTGTAGACAAAAAAGCATTTTTATCTTCAGCATTCATTGATTTTAAAGAATCAATGTTTAATGGATTTAATAAAATAAAATTATATACAGCCCAAAAACAACTATCATTTCTGTGTAATATAATTGAAGGCCGCGTATCATTTTTTTTATTATTTATTAAATTAATGTTTTCAAAAAATTTAAATACATTACATAATAGCATGGAAGAATCGGTTTCGGTAAAATCGATATACTTTCCAAGTTTATCGGCAGCATATTTTGAGGCAAAAATACCGATTTCAGGTATTAATTGCTTTTTATACATTACCAATGAATCAAATAACTCATCATTTGAAATTTCTTCTTCATAGTAGTCAGTAATAAATCTTACTTCTGAAATTTTATTTTTATATGCAATTAATATTTTATTTATATTATATAAAAATCTTGCAGCAGAAAAAGAATAAGCAATAGATTTTTTTTTAAATAAAAAATAAAGACCTCCTTGAACCTGTAAAAATTCTGCTCCATTCGATCGTGCTTCTTCTTTTATCAGGTTAATAAAATCGTTAAGAATTTTTAAATTAATTTTACGCAGTTGCCTTTCATATATTATTTCCAAAAAAATACTTAACATGTACTCATCCTTAACTAATTATAATTTTTAGCTGCAATATTTTTATTTTGTCCGAATTTATATGTAACAAGATCATCGATATAGTTTTCTTCGGATTTTATATTTTCCTTTTCCCATACCTCACGTTTTTTTTCTTTTAGTTTTGAAATAACCTTGCGTTTTGATGCTGCTTCAATATAAATTTTTCTTTTTTCTTCAATAATTTGTTCTGCAATAATCAATTTTTCTAATAATTCATCTTTTTTTTTATCTAAAAAAATACTATAGTTTTGAGCACTATGAAGATCCGTTATGTTTATTTTATCCGATTCAGGATTAAATTCGGCACCGTTTTTTATTTTTAAATTAGCAATTTGATTTAACTCAATATCTATGTAATCCTTATGAGCAATAGCATGAGCCAATTCAATTTCTGCCTGATGTTCATAAAATTCACGTAAACTCAAAAGTTTTTCAAGCCGAAATTCAAACCTTTTCATTATTTAACCTCTCTATCAGATTTATACAATGAAGCAGCTTCAGAGCTTTGAGCATATTTCTTTATAGCCCCCACACCTATACCGGCTTCATCAAATTCTTCAGGAGGAATATCAATGCCGGTAATATCCGAAAGTTTTTGCAACGTATCCTTTAGTTCCGCAGGATCATCTACTTCTTGAGTTAAAAAATCATAAATGCGGGGATAATGTTCGATAGCATCATCTATTGCAGCACTGCTTCCCTTTTGATAAGCACCTAAGTTTATCATATCTTCCGATTCGGTATAGTCTTTTAATAAGGTTCGCATACGTTTTGAAGCGGCTTTTGTATTTTGTCCGGACACTCTGTTTGCCAAACGGGAAATGCTTTTTAAAACATTGACGGCAGGATATTGGCCTCTTTCGGCAAGGTTTCTGTCCAGTACAATATGTCCGTCTAAAATACCTCGTACAGCATCCGAAATAGGCTCATTCATATCATCGCCTTCTACCAAAACCGTATAGAAACCTGTGATGGAACCTTTTTCGGAAGTACCGCTTCTTTCAAGCAGCTTAGGAAGCGAACTAAAAACACTTGGTGTATATCCTCGTGTTGCAGGAGGTTCCCCTATGGCAAGACCTATTTCCCGCTGAGCCATAGCAAAACGCGTTACCGAATCAAAAAGAAGCATAACATCTTTTCCTTGATCACGGAAATATTCTGCAATTGCCGTAGCTGTATATGCACCTCTTATTCTTGCAAGAGCACTTTGGTCCGATGTTGCACTTACAATTACCGAATGTTTTAAACCTTCTGGCCCTAAATCATGTTCAATAAAATCTAAAACTTCTCGGCCTCGCTCTCCAATCAGAGCAATGACATTTATATCGGCATTTGTATTTCTAGCTATCATTCCAAGCAAGGTAGATTTTCCTATACCGGTACCGGCAAAAATTCCCAAGCGCTGTCCTCGTCCCACAGCCAAAAGACTATCAACCGCACGAATGCCTGTAACAATTCTTTGTCTTATAGGTTTGCGTGTCATAGCATCGGGAGGAGAAGCTACAACAGGATATCGTTTAGCGGAATATGGTTCAGGCTTGCCGTCAGCAGATTTGCAGAGGGCATCTACTATACGGCCGAGTAATACATCTCCTACAGGTACAGATAGAATTTCACCGCTTGCAATAACACGGTCTCCTATTTTTACACCTTGAACATCGGTATAACTCATAAGCTGAACTGTAACTCCGTTTAAACCTACGACCTCAGCCTTTAACCCGTCAGGATTATCATCGGTAATAATCTGACAAAGCTCTCCTACGGAAGCAACAGGGCCTTCACTTTCAATCAATTTATCGTGAACTCGTACAACATGCCCTGTAAATTTTATCGGATCGGTTTCTGAAACAGCATCGGTATATTTATCAAAAAGATCTACCATAGTCGGCACCTTAAATATTTCCGGTCTTTATCTTTGTTTTAATAGGTGATATTTCCAAAATCTTTTGTTCAAGTTCGTTAAGCTGACTTGCTATGCGTGCATCAACTGCTCCGAAATCCGTTTCAATTATACAACCGCCTTGATCAACAGTGGAGTCTTCAACAACAGTAATATTTTTAATATTTTCTGCAGCCGATATAAAGTTTTGAGTATGCTCTGTAGTCATTTTAACATCAGCAAGATTTACTCGGATGACCACATCACCTCTTCCTTTAACTTTACGCAAGGCATGAACAACATTTGAAACAACAACATTTCGCTGATTTTCTGAAATAACCTTAACCACCTTTCTTGTCATTAAAAGCACAAGATCAACTATCTGTTGTTCCGTTTCAGAAAGAATTTCCTGCCGTCTATCCATTGTCTTATTTATTATTGTGTGAAGACGGTCGGTCAGACGCTGCACTTCAAGATTTCCTTCTTTAAAACCTTCTTCACGGCCTCGGTTAAAACCTTCTTTATAGGCATCACGATTTACTGAATCTTTATTTTTTTCGGAGTCTGCTATTATATCTCTGGCTTTTTGCTCGGCTTCGGCTATAATATCCTCAGCTTGATTTTTTGCATTTTGAGCAATTACTTGAGCTTCATCTGTCTGTCTCTTTACTTCATCAAAGGCAGCATTTTGTGCATCTTTAATAATTCTGTCGGCTTCAGCTTTAGCATCGGAAAGCATTTTCTCTTTTTGCATTTCCCATTCAAGTCTAAAATCTTCAGCTTGCTTTTTTAAATCGTCAATGGTCGGCCCTTCGTAAACTTCTACCTCTTCTTCAATAATTTCTTCAGGCTCTTCTTGAAAAGTTTTATTAAGCTGTAAAAATACTACATCGCTATTGTTTTTGTTTACCTCAAAACCTCTAAAAATAGTTTTAGCCATAAGCAACTCTCCGTTTTATTTTATACCAATTCATCCTCTTCGGATCTGGCGATAACAATTTCTCCCTTATCCTCCAAGTGTCTGATAATCGAAACAATCTTTTGCTGAGCTTCTTCAACATCTTTAACACGTATAGGACCCATGTATTCCATTTCATCGCGGAGCATGGCACCGGCACGCTTGGACATATTTCTAAATATCTTATCTTGAACCTCGGCATCAACTTGTTTAAGAGCTTTCGCCATTTCATCGTTATTAACTTCGCGCAATACCTTACTGATGGATCTATCGTCAAGCATAACAATATCTTCGAATACGAACATCTTCTTCTTGATTTCTTCGGCCAAATCGGGATCTTCATCTTCGAGAGATTCGATAATAGATTTTTCTGAAGAGCGGTCAACAAGGTTAAGAATCTCAACGATACTGTCAACACCTCCGGCGGCCGTATAGTCTTCACTTGAAACCGTAGACAGTTTCTTTTCCAAAACGCGTTCAACTTCACGGAGAACATCGGGGGAAGTAGTATCCATGGTTGCGACACGTCTTGCAACATCGCTTTGAATTTCATCGGGAAGATTTTGCAAAATAACAGATGCCTTTTGCGGTTCAAGATAGGCAAGAATCAAAGCTATCGTCTGCGGATGCTCCTGCTGAATAAAGTTCAAAAGGTGAGCCGGATCCGTACGTCTTATAAAATCGAAGGGACGGACTTGCAAAGAACTCGTGAGCCTATTAATTATTTCAATAGCCTTTTGACTTCCGAATGTTTTTTCCAAAACATCTCTTGCATAATCTATACCGCCGGTTGTTATAAAGTTTTGAGCCGCCATTAAATCCTGAAACTCTTGGAGAACGGCATCTTTTAATTCGGCTTCAACACTTTCTGTTCTTGCAATTTCAAAAACTATTTTTTCGACTTCATCTTCACGAAGCCTTTCCATTATTTTTGCGGAGATTTCACCTCCGAGAGATACCAAAAATATAGCAGCCTTTTGTCTTCCGCTAAGTGAATTAATATCCTTACCTTTTTTTGCACTGCCTCTTTCTTTTGCAGGTGTTACAGCCATATTATTCCTCCATGAGCCAAGTTCTAATTAAGAGAGCAACATCTTCAGGATGTTCCCTAGCCATATTGATAGCATTTTCTTGAAGTTCCTGCCGTCTTCTTTCTTCAACCGTCATTGAAACATCAGCATCTGCCATCTGCTGGTCATACAACATTCTTTCACGCTCAAGCTGAGCCTGGCGTAAAAGTTCTTCTTCACGAAGCCTTTTTCTTCTTTCAAATTCACGGCTTATGATTCTATACAAGATAAAGAGAAGCAATACCAACGCAATACCGGCAAGTGACAGTAAGAAAATTAACTGCCTTTGCTGTGATTTAAAATACTCTCTATCTTCAAGTTCAAACTGTGAAGATCTATCAACCATAACATTCAAAACGCTTACAGAATCTTTTCTACTTGCATCAAATCCGATGGCATCTTTTATTATTTTTTCGGCTTGTTTTATATCTTCAGCTGAAAGAGGTTTATATTCTCTCTCGACCATTCCGTTTTTAATAATATATTTTCCGTTAACATCTTTTTTCTTTACCCAAAGGCCATCTATGTTTACGGATACGGTCCTTCTTCCCATCTTAGGAAGAAAGGTCTCTTTTATCTGGCTTGAGCTTACAAGATGATTTTCTTTTGTAATTGTCTGAGTCGAACGGCCGACTATATTTCTTGTATCCTGATACGAAGGAGCCGTTTGTCCTTCAGTACCGGTAGGTCCTTGAGGATTGATTCCGCTGCCTTCCCAAATTGTCGTTGCATTTTCAGAGCTTACAGTAACCGATTTTACAACTTCCGAGTCGTCATAAGAAGTTTCAGGATTGTCAGGTTTGATAACTATAGGCCGTATTTCTGTTGTGTCGGCAGAGCGCTCCGACATATCCATATCAATTTTAACGTTTATATCCCTAACTCTGTCTTCACCGTATATTTTTTGTAACGGAATCAATATGTTGGCTCCGTATTGTCTTTCAAGTTTAGAAATAAATTTCTGCTGCTTTTCAATTAAAGTTAAACGATCAGCATCTTTCCTGCCTTCAAAATCATTTAAGGTAAGACCGGAGCTATCGGTTATCGTAATATCTTCATCTTTTAATCCAGGAACCGCAAGCCTAAGCATTTTTTGAATGCCCTCTATTTTTTTGCGGTTAGAAGATATATCGCTTCCGGGTGCAGGATAAATAACGACGGTTGCGGTTGCAGGAAGCTGTTCCGATTCGAATAAGGCTTTTTCGGGTATGCGGACGACAACATTTGCATCATCAATATCGTCTAAGGCTTTTAAGTGCCTTCTGACTTCTTCGGTAATGGCACGGCGTAAATCAATCTCCCTATCAAAATCGGTACGTGAATATCTTTCAACATCGAAGAAAGCCCAAGGACTTGTATTGTTAGGTATCAAGTCTTCACGCATCAAGATAGCCCGCATTCTTCTTGCGGTTTTTTCATCTGCAACAGAGATTATACCATCGGAAGAGATTGTAGTTTTTACGTTTTCTTCATTAATGCGCAAGATAATTCGATCCCGCAGATCAACATCGGTTATCGCCATGTCTATTACCGGCACCGAGGTCGGCTTTGAAGACCATCTACTGAGAACGACAATCAGCACCAGAGCAATAAGAACTACCCCGATGATGATGCCTTTTTGGAGCTTTGTCCATTTTCCCCAAAGCGTCCCAAACTTTGTTTTTAGATTGTTAAGTTTTTCGTTCATGTTTCCCCCCATGTACTGAACGAGCTTTGCAAGATTTTAAGCTTAAAGTCTTGCGAGGCTATCTTTTATCTCGTTGTGGTAATATCATTCCAACTTTTTACCAAACGGTCGATTATAGTTTGTGCTAATTTAAGCGACAAACTCGCTTCGGCCATTCCCATCGTTATATCATGAACATCTACCGATTCGGGATCGACAATCATCTGCTCTCCCAACTTGTCCATTTTAGTTTGCTTTGCATTCATGCTGTCGAATGCTTTTAAAATTGTCTGCTCAAAACTTGCAGCTTCTTTATTTACGGCAAGCTCAATCATGTCCGTATTTGAAACCATCTTGGCTCTAAAGTTATCGGTAACAACGGCATTAATTTTCGGAACATCTAAAAGGCCCGGTACCGAATTTACATTTGCAACATTTACAGCGTTTACCATTTTTTCCTCCCATTTTTATTGTTCATTTTATCGTGCAATATCCAAGGCTCTTTGGAACATATCCTTTGCGCCGTTTACAACAGCAAGGTTTGCCTCATAAGCCCTTGAAGCCGAAATCAAATCAACCATTTCGGTAACTATGTTTACATTAGGATACTCTACATATCCTTCTTTGGGGCCGTACTTTAAGGCCTTAGGATGGGTTGGATCATAGACCCAGCGGGTATCGGAAGTATCTTTTTCTATCGAAAGAACCTTAACACCCTCGCCTACACCTCTTTCCACATTTTGAGGAGTAAAAGGAGTCTGCCAGTCGATACCGCTTTTCTTTTGACCGACTATTACACGGCTTCTTTTAAAGGGGCCGCCTTCTTGAGTTTCCAAGCTGGAAGCGTTTGCAATATTGTTTGATATTACATCTGTTCTAAGACGCTCTACTCCCATTCCTGTAGCTGCAATATTTATACTTGTAAACAATCCCATGTTTTTTCCTCCGATTCCTTATTCTACTTTAAAACCGATTGTACCTGATTGTACTGAAATCCTGCCATCATACTTAAAAGCTGATACTGCATTTGAACCTTCAATACTTTCATGGCTTCATCCTCAGGATTTACATTATTTCCGTTTGCCTTTTCGGCAGTCAAATAATCCAAAACACGCACAGGCTCAACCGTTTTATAATCTATAGGCTCATTTGATTTTATGTGCAAGGGATGAGTAGTTGCAAGCTGAAAAGCGCCTTTTGCATTTTTTTCGGAATCAAAGGCTCGTTTCAACTCCGATTCAAAATTTACCTCAGTCCGCTTAAAATTAGGAACATCAGAATTTGCAAGGTTGTTTGATGTAACGGTATAACGCAAAGAGTTTACATCCAAAGCTCTGTGAAGTATATCCGTTGTTCTTAAAAAACTATTAAAACCCATAGTTCACTCCTAAGCATATTTTCGGCAAATTTTAAATCCCCCTTAACCATATTATAGAATATATCGGGATAAATCCTGATCCTGTACTATATCCTTTAATCTTTCATCAACATAAGACACATCGATCTTTACGGTTTCACCGCTCATCTCGCTTGCATTAAACGAAATATCTTCTAAAAGCATCTCCATAATCGTATGGAGCCGCCTTGCTCCAATATTTTCGTTTTTGCTGTTTACATCGGCAGCCAAAAAACTCATTCTATCAATAGCCTCATCCAAAAATTCTATTTTTACGCCTTCGGTTTCCAAAAGTTCCGCATATTGCTTTGTCAAAGCATTTTTCGGTTCAAGGAGAATGCGCTTAAAATCTTCTGCATGAAGGGCTTCAAGCTCCACACGCAAGGGGAAGCGGCCCTGAAACTCAGGGATTAAATCGCTAGGCTTTGATACGCTGAAAGCACCGGCTGCAATAAAAAGAATATGGCGTGTATCCACAACTCCGTACTTTGTAGAAACCTTAGAGCCTTCAACAATGGGAAGAATGTCGCGCTGAACTCCTTCTCTGGAAACATCCGGCCCTCCGCCGCGGTCGGAGCGGGATGCGACCTTATCTATTTCATCGATAAAGATAATTCCCATCTGCTCTACTCTTTGCTTTGCCTCATCCGTAACCTTATCGTGATCTACCATTCGGTCAAGCTGTTCGGCCATTATAATTTCGCGGGCTTCTTTTACGCTTACATTTTTGCGTTTTGATTTTGCTCCTCCCATAATCAGATTCGAAATATTGGACATTGCAGATTCAATATCTTCCATATTTGAACCGCCTGCAAAAAATTCGAATGTAGGAGCCCCCATGGAAGGAGCAATCGTAACCTCAACCATCTTATCTTCGAGCTTACCCTCACGGAGCATTACACGGAATTTTTTCGCGGGTACCGCTCATATCGTTTTCATTTTGGGCCTTATCCTCTTCGGCAGAAACAGAATTACTCATGCCTGGAAGAGCTATCTGTGTTCCGGCAGAAGCATTAGAACTCTCTTTTGCAGACACAGCGGCGGCCGATGCAGCAGATTTCTTTTTATTTGAACCGGGCAAAAGCAAATCCAATAAGGATTCTTCGGTGTTCTTTTCTGCCTGCTCTTTTAGTTTTTCCTGCATTTCGCTTTTTACCATTGTGTAGCCCACAGCCATTAGATCCCTGATCATAGATTCAACATCTCGGCCGACATAGCCTACCTCGGTATATTTTGTAGCTTCAACCTTTAAAAAAGGAGCTCCCGACAATTTTGCAAGACGCCTTGCAATTTCGGTTTTACCTACACCTGTAGGTCCTATCATCAAAATATTTTTAGGAGCTATTTCATCCCTTATTTCTTCCGGCAATTTTAGACGGCGCATTCTATTACGGAGAGCAATAGCAACAGCTCTCTTAGCCTTGTTTTGTCCTATAATGTATTTATCCAATTCTGCAACAGTCTGTTTAGGTGTCAGCTCTTTTAATTCTTCGTTCATTATATTTCCTCCATAACTATTTTTCCGTTTGTGTAGATGCAGATTTTTCCTGCAATCTGTAAACTCTTTTCTGCAATTTCGCGGGCGGAAAGATTTGTGTTTTGCATCAAGGCTAAGGCCGAAGCATAGGCGTAATTTCCCCCGGAACCTATTGCAAGAACATCTTCTTCCGGTTCTATTACATCTCCGTTACCCGAAATCAAAAGAGTAGTCTTTGCGTCGGCAACAAGTAAGAGGGCCTGTAAATTTTTTAGCATCTTATCGGTGCGCCAATCCTTTGCAAGCTCTACAGCTGCACGAGTCAGATCGCCTGAAAATTCTTTTACCCTGATTTCGAATTTTTCCAAAAGAGTAAAGGCATCGGCAGTTGCCCCGGCAAAACCCGTTATAATTTTTCCGTCATAAATTTTTCTTACCTTTCGGGCATTACCTTTCATAACGGTTTCGCCCATAGTTACCTGACCGTCTCCAGCCATAACAATTTTTCCGTCTCTACGTACGGCAAGCACTGTCGTGCTTCGTATTTTTTTATCCATCATAAAACTCCTATGAATGAGGATGAGCAGTCTTATATAAATTTTGAAGCTGCTCAGCCGTAATATGCGTATATCTTTGCGTTGTAGAAACACTTTCGTGTCCAAGCAATTCCTGTACAACCCTTATATCCGCACCTCTTGTAATTAAAGTAGATGCAAAACTATGTCTAAAAGCATGGGGTGAAAGATGCTTTAAGTCAGGAGATAATTCGACATACCTGTTTATTATATACCGAATTCCTCTACTTGTTAAGGGTTGTGCTTTTTGATTTATAAAAAGAGCATCCCTTATTTTTCCCTTGTTACCTTTTTGAGCTTGCAGCTTCTGTTTTTCAAGAAGTTCAGCTCTTTCTTCTAAATATGCCTTTAAATAATCCCTTGCAAATTCTGCAAAAAACACCTTTCTTTCTTTTTTTCCTTTTCCGAAAACGATGGCATAAGAAAGAGTTTTATCCAAATCTTTTATATCAAGTCCGGCTAATTCCGAAACACGGCAGCCTGTAGAATAAAGAGAAGCGAATAAGGCAGCATCCCTTACCTCCCAAAGAATATCCGAATTTGAAGGCAGTTTACAAAATTCTTTAGCCTGTTTAGGAAACATGAACACGGGAAGTTTTTGAGCAAGTTTTAAATTCCTAACAGACGATATGGGATTTGTTTTTGTAAGATTAAATCTTAAAGCATATTTGTAAAAACCTCTGAGCGTAGACATAATCCTGTTTATTGAAGCAGGAGCAAATTTTTTATCTGCAAGTTCTGCGATAAAAATTCTAACATCTGAAGCTTTTAATTCAAAAACATTCAGCTCAAGTGCTTTTAACCATTCTTCAAAAATAGTCAAATCGTTTTTATAAGAATCTATTGTTGCCTTTGTAAACTGCCTGACTCCTGCACTGTAAGTGAGGTAGTTTTCAAATATTTCATTCATTACTTCTATCTACCTCCACATCTTCTACACCTTCGACTACGCTGTGTAAGTAATCGCAATCGGGATTAATACAGGCCTTATAGTTTCCGTTTTTCTTATCATACTTTTCTACCATAAACCATCCGCATTTAGGGCAGGATGCATTGATGGGTTTAAAGTGTGAAATAAAATCGCATTCAGGGAAATGAGTACATCCGTAAAATTCCTTCCCCCTCTTTTTTTGATTTACGGGCGATTATGTCGCCGCCGCAGCCTTCACGCGGACACTTTGCCAATGGAATCGATTTTGTATTTTTACATTCGGGAAAAGCACTGCAAGCCAAAAATACTCCGAAGCGGCCTAGTTTTTTTACCATCTTGTTTCCGCATTTTTCACAGACAATGTCGGTAACCTCATCCAAGGAGCCCTTAATGCTTTCTACATTTTCCAAGGCAGTATCTACTTTTTCTTTAAACGAGCCGTAAAAACTTTCCATAAGCTTAGGCCATTCTATTTTATTTTCTGCAACTTCGTCCAAGCGGTTTTCCATTCCGGCAGTAAAATTAACGTCGATTATTTCGGAAAAATTTTCTACCAAGAGGCTGTTTATAATTCTTCCCAACTGAGTCGGAACAAGCTGCTTATTTGCTCTAGTTACATAATAGCGGTCAAGCAAAACCGAAATAATAGGAGCATAGGTTGAAGGGCGTCCGATTCCTTTTTCTTCAAGCATCTTTACTATACTTGCATCAGTATAACGGGCAGGGCCTTGAGTAAAATGCTGTTCAGGTCTTAATGTTTCAATGCTGATCGCATCACCGGCCTTCATTGCGGGGAGAGCTGTTCCTTTTTCATCTTTTGAAATCAAGGTCTTTGTAACGGTGTAAAAACCTTTTTCGGTTATCTTTGTAGAAGCTGTACGGAAAATTGCGTTCCCCACTTTTATTTCGTAACTCGATGTTTTTGTTTTTGCATTTTTCATTTGGCTTGAAACAAAGCGTTCCCAAATCAAAGAATAAAGTCTTAACTGATCTCGAGTTAAAAATTCTTTTAAGTATGCAGGAGTATATTCAACATAGGTAGGGCGTATCGCTTCGTGTGCATCTTGAGCTTTTTTCCCTGCTGCATATACATTCGGCTCATCAGGTAATTCTTTAGGATGATTTTCGCTTATCCACTTACGCACGGCATCGATAGCGATATCCGATATTCTAACAGAGTCGGTACGCATATATGTAATTAAACCCACACGGGTAGAACCGACTGCAACTCCTTCATAAAGCTGCTGGGCCACCTGCATTGTTTTTTTGGAAGTAAAACCTATTCTATTTGCCGCAACCTGCTGCAATGTAGAAGTCGTAAAAGGAGGACGAGGCTTGATACTTTTTTCAGTAATTTTAATATCATCGACAAGAGCCGGCAATGAACCCAACTCTTTTATAATTGCATCAACTTCTTTTTGATTTTTCAATTCGGGTTTATTGTCATTGTATTTTACAAGCTGGGCTTCAAAAGAAGTTTTATTGTATTTAAAGTCTCCGTCAAGAGTCCAATATTCATCCGGTATAAAATTTTCAACTTCTTCTTCTCTCTCGCAGATTAAGCGGAGGGCAACAGATTGAACACGGCCTGCCGATAGACCGTTTTTTACTTTTTGCCAAAGAAGAGGAGATAAGTTATATCCTACAAGTCTATCCAAAACCCTTCTCGATTTTTGAGCATTTACCTTTCCCATATCTATATCCAACGGATTTTTTACGGCTTCTTGAATTGCAATGGGAGTAATTTCGTTAAAAACAATTCTTTTTATAGGTGAAGAACATTCTTCAACCAAGGCTTCATGCAAATGAAAAGCTATGGCTTCTCCTTCACGGTCATTATCACTTGCAAGAAAGACACCTGAAGATTTCTTCGCTTCCTTTTTTAATTCTTTTAAAATTTTAGCACGGCCCCTAACCGTGATATACTCAGGAGTAAAATTATTTTCTATATCTATTGCCAATCTTGACTTAGGCAAATCTATAAGATGCCCCATTGAGGCTCTTACTATATAATCATTCCCTAAATATTTTTCGATAGTCTTAGCCTTTGCAGGAGACTCGACTATAACCAAGCAATGCTGTTTTGTTTTTTTTGCAGTACGTTTAGTTTTTTTTGTTTCACTCAATGTTTTTTCCATAAATCAACACCTCATAATCTATAAATTGGTAAACAGCATATTTTGCTGATCTTTTTTTAAATTATTTTCCGTAGGATATTTCCAATCATGTAAAATATCATCTATACATTTTATAGCAAAGGCACCTTGTTCGTAAAGACTAAGGCTGCCTGCGTTTTGCAAAGAATGTAAAATAGGTTCACATACATAAACATCCCTGCCCTGCTCTAATGCGAAATCTGCAGTAATAAGAGCTCCCGATTTTTTCGGAGCTTCTACAATTAAAACAGAACGGGATAGTCCCGAAATAATTCTATTGCGTTCAGGAAAGCGGTAAGAAAGAGGTTCCGTTCCCGGAGCATACTCACTTAAGATACATCCTCCGGATTCCAAAATACTTGCCGCAAGTTTTTTATTTGAACGGGGATAAATCATTTCAGGCCCGCAAGCCAAAACAGCTACGGTTTTTCCCTTTCCTTCAAGACATCCCCTGTGCGAAAAAGCATCTATACCGAAGGCTAATCCCGACACAACCGTAATGTTTTTTTCTGCAGCCTCTTTTCCTAAATTCAAAGCTTGTTCAATTCCTTCTCCGGTAGGCTGTCTGGTTCCGACCATCGCAAGCATCGGTTTCTCCTGAGAAGGCAAGGTTCCGCGATAAAAAACGGTAAAGGGATGATCGGGAATTTCTCTAAGCTGCGGAGGAAAATCCGAATCATAGAAATAAAGCATTCTCACATCATATGAATTCATAACCTTGATACTTGAATCCGTAAGAGAATTAAGTAAATCCTTATCCCATTTTTTTGGTCTAACCTGCCGGCCTATAGTTTCCGAAATATCTTTTATAGAAAGCGATACAAGAGAGGATAAGGAGTCCAGCTTTTCAGATAGAAGAAGTTTTTCTTTTCCTTTGAGAAAATAACAATGAGATAATCCTATGTATAAACTTTCTTTTCCGGATATATTCACTTTTTATCTTCCTCCCGAAGCCCTAATCTCCCTAATATTATTTTCCGCTTGAGCTCTTTTTTTCTGCACTGCTTGAAATTTGAATAATTCGATCATAAATTGCAATTGCTTTTTCATTTTTACCTGTCATATAATAAGCCGCACCAAGTAAAAATAAATGATCTATAGGCTTCTTTTCCCACTCGGCAATTTTTTCCAAAATGGGAATCGCATCGGCCGGTCTATTTAATTCAAAGATATACAATACCGATAAGGCATAAACAGCTTTTGAATGTTTAGGATCTATTTCAAGTGCACGCGTATAAGCCGAAACGGCAAGAGAAAAATATCTTTTTTTCTCTATATCGGTTCCGGTTAATTCAAAATCTAAAGAATTATCTGCCGTTAAACTTGCAGCAAGCCCTACCTGATAAAATAAATTTTGATTTTCAGGATAATATTCCAATGCAGATTGAAAAGCCTGCAAGGCTTTTTTATACATTTTTTGATCCATGTATCTTGAGCCGAGTATTTTATACCATATACCGACTCTTCCTTCTGCAATCATTATATCATCAACTCTTTTTTCATATTTTCTTATAGCATCTTTCAATTCGGCTTCAGTATTAGGATTGCTGACTCCCTCCTCCAATTCCTGAAGTCTGCGGATACCCGTAACCTTATTGCAGCTACCCAATATAATAATCAACAACAAAATAGTTATTACGGAAAAAAAACTTTTTTTCATTTTATACCTCTTTCTAATTTTTTAGTATCAAAAAATTTATTATGATACATTTGCAGAGACTTATCCTCGATATGCGTATAAACTTGAGTTGTAGAAATATCGGAATGACCTAAAAGACATTGTACAGATCTCAAATCCGCTCCTCCGGCAAGTAAATGCGTGGCATAAGAGTGTCTTAAGGTATGAACCTTTGTTTCAATACCTGAAAAATTTGAAAGCTCATTTATTCTTTTCCAAATTCCCTTTCTGGTCAAAACGGAACCGCGGTTATTTAAAAACACGGAACCTGAAGTCAATGTATTTTCAGGATGCTTAGGTTTTAATAATTCGGCACGTGCTTCAAGTATATACTGCTTAAGCCAATACTTTGCAGCACTTCCAAACGGAACAATTCTTTCTTTATTTCCTTTTCCTGTAACCTTAATTAAATCTTCATCATAGAAAATATCTTCCAGTTTTAAATTAACAATCTCGCTAACCCTAAGACCTGCAGAATAAATAAGCTCAAATAAAGCCCTATCTCTAATATTATTCGGAGAATCCAAAGGTATTGCAGCAAAAAGACTGTCTACTTCCTCCGGAGATAAAACTCTCGGTAAAGTTTTTTCTCTTTTTGGTCTTTCTATACCCTCACTCGGATTATCTTTTCTAACTCCTTCGATAATCAAAAATCTAAAAAAGGAATTAAGAGCTGCAATATCCTTGGCTATGGTTTTGGCCATAATTCCGGATTCGGATCTATGCAAAATAAAATTAATACAGTCGGCTTCACTTGCATTTTCAATTAAGCGGTCTGACATATGCTCTTGAAATAATTGCAAAGTATTAATATAGGTTTGAGCTGTCGCTTTTGAATGAGATTCCGCTGAAATTAAAAATCCGTAAAAAGCCCGAAGCTGTATTTTTGTCAGTTTATTTTCCTCCTACTCTTAAAACATTTTGATTACGAATCCAAGCAGGAGTATCCAAATCACTTTCCATAGGAGGAACGATAGAACTAAAAGACGGCTTCCTTTCTGAAACATAACAGCCTTCATAGTTTTTTTCAGGGGAAGTCTCATGCCGATTTCTTGCACCAAGACCTGAAAGAGAAGGAGGTGTCGTTTTATTAACCTTAGTCCACTCTCTCGAAGTCATAAACGAATCATCAGAGAACATCAAATTTTCTGCATTATCATGAACAGGCTTTTGAGCAGGCTGAGCTTCATCAATAGGAAATTTATCGTTTGATCTAAAACCTGTTGCAATTAAGGTAACAACAATTTTATTTTCCACAGAAGGATCTATAGTCGCACCAAAAAAAGTTGCAACATCCGGATCGGCACCGGCATTAATAATATCCATGATCTCTGCAAGCTCATGCATTGTTAATTTTTCGCTTCCGCAAATATTTACCAAAAGATTTTTAGCTCCTTCAACTCTAGCCTCTTCAAGAAGCGGATTATTAAGAGCATTTGTTGCCGCATCTACAGCCCTATTTTGGCCTTCACCTATACCGACACCCATATGAGCATTTCCCTGTTCTTTCATAACAGCTTTTACATCAGCCAAGTCAACATTAATTTCTCCATGCTGATAAATTAAATCAGAGATACCTTGAACAGCCTGACGCAAAACATCATCCGCTTTTTTAAATGCTTCCACAACAGGAGTTGAAGGGTCTACCATCTTCAATAAATGCTGATTCGGAATAGTAATTACGGTGTCCACGGATTCTTTTAATTTTTTTATTCCTTCTTCTGCAAGAGCCATTCTTTTGCGGCCCTCAAATGCAAAGGGCTTTGTAACTACAGCAACCGTTAAGATTCCCTGCTCCTTAGCAATTTCGGCAATAACTGGAGCCGAACCCGTACCCGTGCCGCCTCCCATTCCGGCAGTTATAAAAAGCATATCAGCATCTTTGATTGCATTTGCAATTATTTCTCGATCTTCAATAGCAGCCTTCTCTCCGATGCCGGGATCACCTCCTGAACCTAAACCCTTTGTAATTTTTGTTCCGATAGGTAATTTTAAAGGAGCATTTGAATGATTTAAAGCCTGTAAATCGGTATTTGCAACTATAAAGTCAACATACCTCATGCTGCTGGACATCATTCTGTTTACTGCATTTGATCCGCCGCCACCTGCACCTATAACTTTTATTATAGCCGGAGTGCCTGCTTCAACAACTTCATCATTTACCTTGTCTTTCATTACTTCATATAACATACTAATAACACCCTCCCGTATGCAATTTTAAAATAATTCTTTTATAAAATTTTTTATTTTTGAAAAAACAAGCCCCGAATTTTGTTTTCCTGAACTTGAAACCTTTCTCAACTTATTTAGATCATCTAATCTATGCAATACTAATCCCAAAACAGTCGCGAATTCCGGGCTTCGATATTGACCTACAACTCCTCCTATAGTTGACGGAATTCCAAGACGGGCAGATTGCATACCGAATATTTCATCAGCTAACTCTGTTATACCGTTTAACAAAGCCCCTCCTCCGCATATTACAACAGAACCGCCAAGCTGAGAACCTTGCATAAGACTATCAACCTTGTTCTTTACCATTACAAAAATTTCAGCCATTCTTGCTTGCAATATTTCGCATATTTCGCTTCGATATACTTCTTCAGGACCTCTCCCCCCAAAAGCGGGAATCAGAACCTGTTCGTCGCTTTCAACAAATGGCATCCAGCAACAGCCGCTTGAAATTTTTATTTTTTCTGCCATGTCAAATGGAATACTTTTCACTATCGACAGATCATTTGTAACCTGTATTCCTCCAACAGGCAAAGAAGTTGTAATTATAGGACCGCCATTCTGCACAACTACGATATCTGTAGTACCGGCTCCAATATCTATTAAAATAGAACCAAGCTCCTGCTCATCATTTGTCATAACAGATCTTACATCTGCCAAACCGTTATACATTAAGCCGTCTATATGTAAGTTAGCTCTTTCAACACAATTAGGTATATTTTTTATTGCCGTACTTGACCCTGTTATTACATGAACCTCCGCCTCAAGTCTGGTACCTATCATATTTAAAGGATCTTTTATTCCATGCTGCTTATCGACGGTATAAGACTGAGGCACAACATGAATAACTTCCCTATCACCTGGGAAGGCAAGCGTTTGAGCATAATTAATTACGGCATCTATGTCGGAACGGTCTATTTCCTTATTATTTTTTCCTTTATCTCTTATAGGAAAGACCCCCTTGGAATTTATTCCATCTATATGTACACCGCCCAATCCTACAATACAATTAAAAATATCTACTCCGGACATAACCTCAGCTTCATCTACTGCCTTATTTATACTTTCAACAGTGTTTGCTATATTAGTAACAATACCCTTACTCATACCGGTTGACTCAGCGGTGCCTATGCCTGTAATCTGTACATGTCCTTCTTCATTTTTTTCGGCAACAACAACTCTAATATTTTTGCTTCCTATATCCAAACCTACAATTATATTATCACTCATTTTTAGCCTCTCTTTTTATATAAACGGCATTACCACCACGAAAATCAATTCCGACAATATTTTTTTCTAAATTTACATCTTTTAATACATCAAGAATAAGAATCATATATTGTAAAGATTCTTCTGTTAAAAATTTATTTGTTATAACCGAAACCCTACTTTTCAATGGATACAAAACTAAATCATATCCTCCATATTTTTTCGGCTGAATTTTTATTTCGGATATTTCGTTTAATAAAAGCGGATGCTTTTTTTGTAGAATATCAAGTTGAAGAAAAAGCGGTGAAAGTTTTTCGTTTACCTGCATACCTTCACTAGGATTTTTAAATGTCAATCCCGTAATAATAGGTAAATTAGATTGGATAATAGGAGAGCCTATTCTAAACACCACACCATATCCGTCTATTTCCATTGGAACTGTTTTACCGGCAACTTCGGTAAATGCTAAAGCGACAGCCTTCCTTTCAACTATCTTAATTAAAACCTTATCCGGAAATTTTTTTTCTACAGTCGCAGATGCAATTCCTGGATAGGACACAAGCCTCTTAGAAACTTCAGAGGAATTTATAGAAAGCCATTTTGTATTATTAGTTAGGCCTGCAAGTTTTTTTACTTCTATAGAACTTAAATCTGAACAACCCGAAATATTTATTGCAGCAATCGAACTATATGGTAAAATTATTGCATAATATATTGCCTCTACAAATAAAAGTAATACCAAACTAATAATGAGAACTCTAATTACATTCGATTTAAGTTTTGAAGGTTTATTATCGATAATGACATTATCATCAAAACATGCATCATTCAAATAATCATCTTTTTTCCATGTATATAAAATATCAGCCATCCATATTCTCCTTTTTATTTACATATCCTGATGCATTTAAAATTAAACCGCATAAACAAAAAGTAACTACCAATGAAGATCCTCCCGATGAAAAAAAACGGAAGAGGAATTCCTGTGGCCGGAATCATTTTTGAAACAACAGCACAGTTTACCAAAGACTGTGACACGATACAACTGACAGCTCCAAAAGCAGCATAAGCACCGAATCTATTTTTACAACCAAAAGCTATTCTATATCCAAAAACAGCAAAAAAAGCAAGTAACGCAAGATAAAACAACACGCCGATAAAGCCCATCTCTTCAGCCCATACAACAAATATAAAATCCGAATATATTTCAGGTACACTTGCTATCTTGCGTAAACCGTTTCCTAATCCGAGTCCCCACACACCTCCGCTCGTTAAGGCATTAAGTGCAGCCTGTATCTGAAAACCTGAATCTAAAGGGCTTCTTGAAGGATCCAAAAAAGATAAGATACGCTCCATCCTGTATTCTTTTGTTATAATCATCAAAATAAATATGGGAGCAAAACTTAAAAAACCTTTAATAAACCACCATATCGGAACATTCGCTATAAAGAACATCAATGCCCCTATAAAAAAAATAAACATTGAAGAAGAAAAATCGTTTTCCAAATACACCAAAAAAGAAAATCCGGATATTATTATAAAAGGCGTAATAACCGAAAGCAGCGGCTGATCATAGTTACCGTTTTTCTTATCAAAAAAATTGGCTAAAAATAAAATTAAAGAAAGTTTTAAAAGTTCAGACGGCTGAAACATAAAACCTGCAATATTTACCCAACGGGATGCACCATTTCTTTCTTCACCGATTCCGGGAACAAATGGCAACAAACACAAAACAAGAGTTATCAACATTATAACAGGCAGCATTTTTCTTATTGTAGAAAAATCTATAAAAAGAAAAATCATCATTGCAGCAATGCCTGCGATAAAATGTTTTATCTGCTTACCGACAAAATAAAGATGATTGTCAAAAAAGCGTTGTGCGTAATGAATAGAACCAGAATACAATGTTGCAAAACCTACACCGAAAAGGAGAAGAACAGACATTGCAAAAACAAAGTCATATTTTTCGGAATGAATATTTTTTTTTGCAATAATATGTCTTACCATTTAAACATTCCCCTCTTTTAAAACGGATTCCAATCTTTCAAGCTCCATTGATCTTGAACCTTTTAATAAAACAAAATCATCTTTAGATAAATTCTCTTTAAGCATCTCCTTTAATAACTCAAATTCGTTTGTTTTAAACTTATATATTTTTTTTGAAGAAGACAGTTTTAAACCTTGAAAAGCGGAAAAAATATCATCTCCAAAAAAATATAAATTATCTGCATCGCAATTCAAAGCAGCTTCAATAATCTTTTTATGTTCATAATCCGACTCCGTGCCGAGCTCAAGCATTGAAGCCAAAACATAATGCTTTGTAAATTCGGTATTTATAGAATCACAAAACTCTATTGCACTTTTCATTGAATCGGGATTTGCATTATAGCAATCCAAAAAATAGGTTACAAAGCCGTGCAAAACCTGCGATCTACCAAACAGTGCCCGCACGGCTTCTAAACCAGATTTAATTTCCTTAGCCGAAAAACCTTTTTTTTCTGCTAAGGCTATACATAAAAGAGCATTTTTTACATTATACGCTCCGGGTAAAGGAAATAAAATTTCTTCTTCTCTATAAAAAATTTTAGAACCCGATACACCGGCATCTTCAACTCTTTGAACTAATGAAGAATCATTATCGGAAACCGTAAAAATGAAACCGTGAGAAACATCTTTTAAAAATTCCGTAAACTCACAATCAGGAATAACCCCTAAAGCCTCATCATCAAAGCAGGAAAAAATTTCTTTTTTTTTCCTCAGCTATTGCCTGCTTTGTGCCGAGAATACCGATATGGGCGGTTCCTATATTTGTAATTATAGCGGCGTTTGGTAAAAGAACACTCGTTATTTCGGCTATCTCGCCTCTGCGGTTCATACCGAGCTCGAAGATACCGGCCTCATGTTCAGGACGCACTTCAAAAACTGAAAGCGGTAAGCCTGTTTCCGAATTTAAATTTCCCTTTGTCGATATGGTATTATATTTTTGAGAATATATCGAAGACAAAATTTCTTTTGTAGTTGTTTTACCGCTCGATCCCGTAATCCCTATCTTATAAAGATTAGGAAATTTCGATAAATAAAATCTTGCAGCATCCTGCAAGGCTTTTAAATTATTTTTTACGGCAACACATGAAGCATTATACTTTTTGCATAAGGACAATAATCCTGCCTCATTTTGATTAAGATGATCAAAGTCAGCAATAAAAAATTTAGCCCCGTTCTTTAAAGCAGACTCTATATAAATATGACCATCCTGATTTTCTCCTCGTAAAGGAATAAAAAGAGAATTATCTTTTACATTTCGGCTATCTATAACAACAGATGAAAAGCTCTTAGAAGAATCTGCATCATGCACAAGTTTTCCATCAGTACTTCTAAGCAATTCTTCAAGAGTCATAAGAGAATAATCTGAATCTTTGTTTTCTTCTTCTTTAGCCATCCTTATTCTCCTTTGAAATTGAGACCCTTAAAATTTCACTCGACAAAGCCTTTCTCATTTTTAATTCTTCTACGGCAATTCTTTCGATACGCTCAGGTTTCGATAAAATCGAAATACCGGAAATCTTCTTTTTATTTTCCTCAATAATTTTAGCCTGTTCCTTATTATAATCAGCCAAATCTCTTTCGACACTTGTATAGCGTGAGGATTGCAAAACCATAGCAAATAAGAAAAGAGGAATAAGCAATGTTAAGACCGCAGCAAGTATTTTTTTCATTTTAACTCTCCCGATAATCAATTTTACGCACAACTCGAAGCCGTGCACTTCTTGACGGAGGATTTTGCCTTATCTCCTCATCAGAAGCCTTAACAGCTTTTTTTGTTAAAACTTCGGCTCTAGGCCTGCCCCCGCACTTACATATCGGCACATTTTCGGGGCAGGTACAGCTTTTCCCCAATTCTTTAAAATACATTTTTACAATTCTATCCTCAAGAGAATGAAAAGTAATAACACCAAACTTACCATTGGGAGCAAGGGCAGAAAACGCAAGATCCAAAAGACGAGGCAGCCTATCAAGCTCACCATTAACAGCAATCCTAAGGGCTTGGAAGGTTTTTGTCGCAGGATGAATTTTTTCCGTGCCTGTAGCTTTGCGGAACAGCCTTGTAAATACAATCGGCCAATTCCTTTGCATTGGTAAAACCCGATACCTTCCTTTGCTCCGCTATGCGGGAAGCGATCTTCCTTGAGTAACGCTCTTCACCGTAATTAAAAATTAAATCCGCCAAATCTTTTTCATTATAAGAATTGACGATATCTGCTGCACTTAAACTAAGATCTGGATTCAACCTCATATCCAAGGGTTCATCCGAAGAAAAAGAAAACCCCCTCCCCGACTTTACATAATGGAACATCGATATACCCAGATCCAAAAGAATTAAATTGGGAGGATCAGAATCTTTGGGATAGTTTTTAAAAAAATCGTCAGACCAGCCTAAATGAAACCGGACACGGTCACCGAAAGGCTTCAGTCTTTCCCTTGCCCGTTCTTGAATAGAAGCATCGGCATCGACACCTATAGTCTTAAGTTGAGGATATCTTTTTAAAAAAGCTTCAGTATGTCCGCCCTCTCCCAATGTTCCGTCTACAAAAAGATTATGGGAAGCATCAGGTTTTAAGAAATCAAGACACTCTTCAAGCAACACCGATGTATGAACTGGATGCATAAAAATTTAAAAACCTATTTCCCCCAGAGCTTCGGCAGCTTCAGAAAAATCCGGCTCACTCTCCTTTAAGTATTGTTCATATTGTTTCAGGTCCCACAATTCAAAACATTTACCGAGACCTAAAATAATGCAGTCTTTTTCGAGCCCGGCACAATCCCTAAGGCTCTGGGGAATAGATATACGGCCGTTCTTGTCAATCTCGATTTCTTGGGCAGGGGCAATTAAACGCCTCATAACCAGCAAGGATTGAGCTTTAAACAAAGAAGTTTTCTTCATAATTTCATCCGAAAACTTCTTCCACTTATCCGCAGTAAAAATCCAAAGACAGTTACCTACACCGCGTGTAATAACTAAATTTGAGTCGGGTAATTCTGCACGGATCTTTGCAGGGAACATAATCCTTCCTTTTTCATCAAGAGTATTCTTATATTCTCCGGTCATTGCAAAATTACCCACTTTTTACTACTTTCTCCCACTTATACCCATTGTATCATAAAAATTTAGATTGTCAAGCGGTCTATAAGAAAAAAGACTAATTTTTTTAATATTTTGAATATTTATTTAAACCTATTGAAAAAAAAGCAAGTTTCTTCTATTATTTGCCAATATTTTAAAGGAACTTTAGGAGATTATTATGCAATATAAACAATCAAATGTGTCAGATAACTACTTTGGAACCATAGTAGCAGATCCATATAGATGGCTTGAAGACGATAACGCCCCCGAGGTCATAGCCTGGGTAAAAGAAGAAAACAAAAAAACGGAAGGATTTTTATCAAAAATTCCTTTTCGGGCAGAATTAAAAAAACGCCTCGAAGAAATTTGGGACTACGAAAAGCGATCCGGTCTTTTTAAGGCAAGAGACTTTTATTATTTTTTTAGAACGGAAGGCCTGCAAAACCAAAGTGTTATGTACCGCCAAAAAGGGAGCGAAAAATCGGAAAGCAATCCCGAACTTTTTTTTGACCCGAACACTCTTAGCACGGACGGAACCATCGCCTTAAAAAATATTGCCTTTTCCAAAGACGGAAAGTATATGGCCTACTCCGTATCGGGAAGCGGTTCAGACTGGGAAGAAATCTTTGTCTTCGATGCAGAGAAAAAGACCGATACCGGCGACCACATACACTGGGTCAAATTTTCCAATATTGCATGGTACAAGGACGGCTTTTTTTACAGTTCATATGATGCCCCCGATAAGGGCAAGGCCTTAACCGAAAAAAACGAATTTCAAAAGCTAAAATACCACAAGCTTGGAACAAACGAAAGCGAAGATATACTTATATTTGAAGATAAGGAGCAGCCACTCCGATCCTTTTCTGCAAGCACAACCGAAGACGAGAAAACCATCCTTGTTACAGCCTTTGAAGTAGGAAATGAAGGCAGTATGCTCTTTGTTGCAGATTTAAGCAAAGGACTCCCTAAGTGCACAAAATGCTTTAAACAATACAATACACACTTTAAAGACAGTGTTTGGCCGCTTGAAACTGACAATCAATTCTTATATTTGCTTACAAATTCAAAAGCACCCCTTTACCGCATAGTCAAGACACCCATAAATGCTGCCGATGAAAAAAATACCGAAGAAGTTATTCCCGAACAAGACTGCCTTTTATCGAGTGCAGCCATTTGCGGAGGAAAGCTGCTTACGGTTTATATGAGGGATGTTCAAGATGAAGTTTTTATCCATGATCTTAATGGAAAAAATAAAACAAGGGTTAACCTTCCCAAAAACGGAAGCATAGGTTTTTCGGGAGTCCGAAAAAATGAAGACCTAATATTTTTCAGCTTTACTTCTTATACAACTCCCAACAAAATCATACGGTATGATATAAAAACAAACAGCCTACAAGATTTTTTTGTTCCTGCTATTCCGGTAAATACGGAAGATTTTAAATGCGAACAAGTCTTTTTTTAAGAGCAAGGACGGAACGAAGATTCCTATGCACATTGTTTCAAAAAAAGATATTAAGCTCGACGGAAACAATCCTACCCTCATGTACGGTTACGGAGGCTTTGCAATATCACTTCCTCCTGCTTTTTCCGCAGCGCGGATGGCCTTTTTGGAAAAAGGAGGCATTTTTGCCTGCGTAAATTTACGCGGAGGGCTTGAATACGGAGAAGAATGGCACTCAGCCGGAAAGAAGATGAAAAAACAAAATGTCTTCGACGATTTTATTGCAGCAGGCGAATATTTGATAGAACACAAGTATACTTCAAATAAAAAGCTTGCAATTCAAGGAGGTTCAAACGGAGGCCTTTTGATAGGAGCCGTAACAAATCAGCGCCCCGATCTCTTTGCAGTTGCAATCCCTCAAGTCGGAGTTTTGGATATGCTCCGCTACCAGCATTTTACCATAGGCTGGGCTTGGGTCGATGAATACGGAAGCAGCGAGGACAGTAAGGAGATGTTCGAATATCTTTACGCCTATTCGCCCCTCCATAATGTAAAAGAAGGAATCGATTATCCTTCCATCATGGTATGTACGGGAGACCATGACGACAGGGTTGTTCCTGCACACTCATTTAAATATGCTCAAGTCTTGCACGACACCTACAAGGGAGAAAACCCGATACTAATCCGTATAACCGAAAAAGCAGGCCACGGTGCCGGAAAACCCACGGCAAAGATAATAGAAGAAACAGCGGATATCTACGCTTTCATCTTTAAGCAAACAGGCCATAAAATCTAAGCCTGTAAATGCGAGCCTTAAAAATTATCTTTTAAGGCTCGCATTGCTGCAAGTATTCTATAAGTTCCAGTCCTCTACTCATTTTTCAGCGGGAACTGCATCCGTTTTTCCGAACTTTTTTAACATGGGCTGAATTGCATAGCTCAATAAAAGTAGGGCTACACCGAAAACCAAGGAAGTGATAACCTTCGATAAAATGTTTAAGGTGCTTAGGTCGACTACAATCAATTTTGCAGCAACAAGGATTATGAGTCCAAGCGAAATATAAACCATCCTGGCCCTTCCCTTCCTCAAATAATAAATAAAAGAAGCTATAGAATAAAAAGCCCAAAGCAGGGTTAAGACTCCGCCGTTGTTTATGGGAAGGTAAATATCCACAAAGCTCAAAAAAACAAATATAAGACTGATAACTGCAAAATAAAGGATTTGAGGCAGCTTTAACATCTTAAAGAAAGCAATCAAAATAAGGGCATTTAAAATATTTATCACAACCGAAAGAATATCTACATTCCAAATTTTGATGAGGACAGCATCTCTGTGAGGCATACGGCTGTAAAAAAATCCGTAATAAAAAAAGGCAATGGCAATCAAAAATATTCGGCCTATGTTTAAGCTCAATTTATCTTTACTAATTTTATTTTTATAAAATTTATCCAAAGCCAAAATAAAAAGCCCCGAAAGTAAAATTCCGTATCTAAATTCTTCAGCTGCAATCGAAAAATCGGCCAGCAGGATTTTAAGCATAAAAATAAAAAAACAAAGCCTGTAAAAAAATCTGGCATTTTCGGTTTTTTCTTTTATCAAAGAAAGACCATAAAGAGAAAAACTCATAGCCGCTTCAATTCCCAAAAAAAGAAATAAATAAGAGCGGTTTAATCCAAAAAAGTAATTTAAAGTGTAAGCAAGGGAAAAAATAAACAGAATAAAAACTTCAGCATCTATTGCCCTTTCATAGTACCATCGTTTTTTAAGTTTATGATGCATAAGGTTATAAACAACTATGAGCACAAGAATAAGACCTTGAACAAAAAATTCCGTACTTTCTATATCAACCTTATACAAGACCGCAATCAAAAATATAAGGGCATAAGCTTGAAAAACAAAACCTTGATAAGCCCTTTTAAATTTCTCTTTTTGCACAAATACGGATAAACTCATCGGCACAAGGTAAAAACTTCCTTGAAGAAAAATTTTAAAAGGTGTAAAATGCCAAAAATATTTTCCGAGAGAAAGTATAGACATTATATAACCTACAGAAAAAAGAATATGCAGCAAGACAAACACCTTAGTTTCTTCGCGCTTGCGGAAAAGCCAAAATCCTAAAAAGGCCATGCTGAGTATAAGAACCGGCTGAACATCATAGGTAAATCTGTCTACTACCGTTACATAAAGAGAAACAAAGACTCCTGCAAGGTAGATAAGTCCCAAGTTATCCATTCTTTTTTTTCTAAAGGCAAGATAAGCTAAAACTATATAAAAAAAAGAAAAAATAAGATAGGCAGTACTTTGAGGTGCAAATTTATAAACCGAGAGTTTATAGGTTAAAAATAAGGAAAAGCCCAAATTTAAAACCGCAAGAGCAGGTGACAGAATTTTATCTTTTTTCGTTTCATCATCCTTTAAATAAAAATAAAGATCGGGAATGGTGTGAACGGCCATCAACAAAAGTATAAGGCCGAAAAACAAAACCGCATCCTCGACATTTAAAGGCGTAGTAAGTAAAAGCCGGGTTAAAATTCCTAAAAATGAAATTAAGGAAGTGAACTGTAAGAGCCTCCATCGTTTAAAAAAGTAAACAGCCGATGAAAGAACAGAAACGGCAAGAACATATAGGCCGAAGCCAGTCAAGCCCAAAAAGCCCAAATCTACGGCAAAGGGTATTATGAGGGCACCAAGCAATCCGATTATGGATATCGATGAAGAAGCCGTCATAATCGAAAGGGTGTAAGAAAGGGCTGTAATCAAGCTCAAAAATATAAAGGCAGAAAAATCACCTAAAATACCGTATCTTAAATAGGCTGCGTAGGCTGTAAGATAAAAAACGGCTATACCGCCTCCGAATAGAACCTGACTTAAAAGAAGACGGGATTTTGCCGAGGTTCTAAAGCCGAAAAAGCAAAGAGCCAAGCCGATCAGACCGCCTATAAACAAGGCAACTTCTTGCGTTATATATCCCTTGTCATAGCTTAACTTAAAGATAAAACCCACTCCGATCAAGAGCAGGATAATTCCCAGCTTACTGATAATGGATTCGATAGAAAAAAATTTTTTGATATAAGGAGAAATAGTAGAATATTTTTCTTTAACTTCAGTTTTTGCCGGACCTTCGTTTGAACCTGATTTTTCTACAGATTTTTCAGACTTTTCCATAAAAGAATAAGCTGCATTATCTTCATTTTTGGAGCCTTCACCGGCCTTAATCCATTCTTCTGATTCAAGTTCAGCATTTACAGTTTCAACGTCTTCATTTACAAGATTCGTAGTCCCCACTTCCGGGGAAACATTATCGAAGGATCGAAATTTAAATTCCAAATCTGAAATCTTGCTTTTTAACCTAACAATCTCTTCTTTTTGCTTTTTTATTTCTAAGGTATTTTTTATAGGCAGAAAAATAATATAAAGTAAAAAAGCAATTAGAATAATCAAGAATAAAACCATAAACTAACTCCGTCTTAAAGAGTTAGATACTAACATTTTTTAGTAAATAAAGCAAGGAGAAGTTAACTATTGAGGATAAAAAAAAGCCAGGCAGCATCCTACTTTCCCACTTGATCAGCAGTATCATCGGCGTAAGAGAGCTTGACTTCCGTGTTCGGGATGGGAACGGGTATTACCTCTCCACTATGGCCACCTGGCAATAATAAACAAAATAAGGACTTAAAACTTTGATAGTTTTAAGTGTACTAAGAATGAGAACGAAGAAAGAACATTATAAAGTTTGAAAAAAGAAACAATAATATGGTCAAGCCTCACGACTTATTAGTATTGGTCGGCTGAACACATTACTGTGCTTAGACCTCCAACCTATCAACCTTGTAGTGTGCAAGGAGTCTTTAGGAGGGTTAAACCCTCAGGGATACGTAGTCTTGAGGCGGGCTTCCCACTTAGATGCCTTCAGCGGTTATCCCTTCCGAACTTAGCTACCCGGCAATTACCCTTGGCAGGATAACCGGTACACCAGAGGTTCGTCCATTTCGGTCCTCTCGTACTAAAAACAGCTCCTCTCACGTATCCAACGCCCATAGCAGATAGGGACCGAACTGTCTCGCGACGTTCTGAACCCAGCTCACGTACCGCTTTAATTGGCGAACAGCCAAACCCTTGGGACCTGCTTCAGCCCCAGGATGCGATGAGCCGACATCGAGGTGCCAAACATTCCCGTCGATGTGAACTCTTGGGGAATATCAGCCTGTTATCCCCGGAGTACCTTTTATCCGTTAAGTGACGGCGCTTCCACTCGCTACCGCCAGATCATTAAGACCTACTTTCGTATCTGCTCGAGCTGTCACTCTCGCAGTTAAGCCTCCTTGTGCCTTTACACTCGCTGCGCCGATTTCCAACCGGCGTGAGGGAGACCTTCGCGCACCTCCGTTACTCTTTAGGAGGCGACCGCCCCAGTCAAACCGCCTGCCTATCACTGTCCCGCTTCCGGTTTCACGGACAGCGGTTAGAAACCTGATTTATCAAGGGTGGTATTTCACATTTCGGCTCCACCCAACCTAACGGTCAAGCTTCATAGCCTCCCACCTATTCTACACATGATAAACCAAGTCCCAATAATAAGTTGCGGTGAAGGTTCACGGGGTCTTTCCGTCTAACTATGGGTAACCGGCTTCTTTACCGGTATATAAATTTCACCGAGTCTCGCGTTGAGACAGTGCCCAGAATCGTTACACCATTCGTGCGGGTCGGAACTTACCCGACAAGGAATTTCGCTACCTTAGGACCGTTATAGTTACGGCCGCCGTTTACCGGGGCTTCAATTCAAAGCTTCACATTGCTGTTAACCTCTCCTCTTAACCTTCCGGCACCGGGCAGGTGTCACCACCTATACGTCCCATTGCTGGTTCGCAGATGGCTGTGTTTTTGATAAACAGTCGCCTGGGCCTGCTTTCTGCCACCTCCACATTTTAAAAAAAGGAGGTCACACTTTTTCCGAAGTTACGTGTGCATTTTGCCGAATTCCTTAACGCGAGTTCTCTCGAGCGCCTTAGATTTCTCATCCCATCTACCTGTGTCGGTTTACGGTACGGTCTTTTATAACCTAGCCTTAGACAGTATTTCCCGGCACCTTGATTACGCCCGCTTCGTTCCACCGTAGTGTCCCTCGCTGTCGCAGCTTACCTTGGACGACGGATTTGCCTATCATCCTTTTTAACGGCTCGCTTACTTTGACCGGCATCCGTTAGCCGGCCGGGTTTCACCTCATGCGTCCTGCCATCGAAATTATAAAAGGTATCGGAATATGAACCGATTTCCCATCGACTACGACCTTCGTCCTCGCCTTAGGGGCCGACTTACCCTGGGGAGATTACCTTTACCCAGGAAACCTTAGATTTTCGGCGGGGAGGGATCTCACCTCCCTTTTCGTTACTTATACCTGCATTCTCTCTTCCATCTCCTCCAGAATCCCTCGCGGGTATTCCTTCATCAGTTAATGGAATGCTCCCCTACCGCCTTACACATTAAATCGCGTAAGACCCGTAGCTTCGGTATACTGCTTAGCCCCGTTACATTATCTGCGCATGGACACTCGACCAGTGAGCTGTTACGCACTCTTTAAAGGAATTGCTGCTTCTAAGCCAACCTCCTGGCTGTCTTTGTATCCACACTTCATTTCACACTCAAGCAGTATTTGGGGACCTTAGCTGACGGTCTGGGCTGTTTCCCTTTTGACTACGAACCTTAGCGCACGCAGTCTCACTCCCATACGTTGATTATCGGCATTCAGAGTTTAACTGGGTTTGGTAGGCTTTGACGCCCCCTAGTCCAACTAGTGCTTTACCTCCGATAATTTTGTATGAGGCTGTCCCTAAAGGCATTTCGGGGAGAACCAGCTATTTCCGGGTTTGATTAGCCTTTCACTCCTAGTCACAAGTCATCCATACCTTTTTTAACAGATTATAGTTCGGTCCTCCACAGCGTTTTACCGCTGCTTCAACCTGCTCATGACTAGATCACTCCGGCTTCGGGTCTACGACATGCAACTATTCGCCCTATTAAGACTCGGTTTCCCTTAGGCTCCGGAACTTCTATTCCTTAACCTCGCTGCATATCGTAACTCGCAGGCTCATTCTACAAAAGGCACGCTACCACCCTTTCGGGCTGTAACATCTTGTTGGTTTACGGTTTCAGGTTCTATTTCACTCCCCTTACTGGGGTTCTTTTCACCTTTCCCTCACGGTACTTGTTCACTATCGGTAGCTAAGTAGTATTTAGCCTTGGATCGTGGTCGACCCGGTTTCCGACAGGGTTTCTCGTGCCCCGCCGTACTCAGGTACTGCATCAACAAGTCCGATTTATTTCGCTTACGGGGGTTTCACCCTCTTCGCCAGGCTTTCCCAAAACCTTTCTGCTATAAATCGAATTTGTAACTTGTCGGTCCTACGCCGATGCAGCCCTACAACACCCTTAAAGGGTTTAGGCTCCTCCAATTTCGCTCGCCGCTACTTTCGGAATCTCACTTGATTTCTTTTCCTTGAGTTACTTAGATGGTTCAGTTCACTCAGTATCGCTTTACCTCTCTATTTTATTCAAGAGTGTAATGTCAGTATCACTACTGACGGGTTACCCCATTCGGCTATTTCCGTATCACAGGATGTGTGCTCCTACACGGAACTTTTCGCAGCTTACCACGGCCTTCTTCGCCTCTTAGCTCCATAGGCATTCGCCATAAACCTATATTCGCTTGACCATATTATTGTCCCTTCTTTCTTACTCTTTTCAAAAAGAAGTTTTGTATTTTTTTATTTTTCTTTTACGCCTAAAAGTCTTAAAACTTTTAAACGCCTTCGTTCCCTTCCCTAGTTATGTCAAATATCTGTTCGCCTAAGTTCATAAAAACTAAGCTATTGAGCCGATTTTTCAATCGGTATGGGCCTGATTAGAGTTGAACTAATGACCCCTTCCTTATCAGAGAAGTGCTCTAACCGACTGAGCTACAGGCCCTATAAAAAAGAGTTTCAGGAAAGAACGAAAAGGAAGTATCGGTTGTCTTGTGTACTTCAAGACTTGAATAGAAGGTTAAAAGTAACCTTCAAAAGCCCTTTCTCATAGAAAGGAGGTGATCCAGCCGCACCTTCCGGTACGGCTACCTTGTTACGACTTCACCCTCCTTACCAAACGTACCTTCGGCACCGTCCTCCCTTACGGGTTAGACTAGCGACTTCGGGTACCCTCGACTCGGATGGTGTGACGGGCGGTGTGTACAAGGCCCAGGAACGTATTCACCGCACCGTGCTGATGTGCGATTACTAGCGATTCCAACTTCATGAAGTCGAGTTTCAGACTTCAATCCGGACTACGATTGCTTTTTTGCGTTTTGCTTGACCTCGCGGTGTCGCTTCGATTTGTAGCAACCATTGTAGCACGTGTGTAGCCCTGGACGTAAGGGCCATGATGACTTGACGTCATCCCCACCTTCCTCCGATTTGTCATCGGCAGTTCCGCCAGAGTCCTCAGCATTACCTGTTAGTAACTGGCAGTAGGGGTTGCGCTCGTTGCGGGACTTAACCCAACACCTCACGGCACGAGCTGACGACAGCCATGCAGCACCTGTCAAGAGCCGTATTGCTACGCTGCCATATCTCTATGTCATTGCTCTTGATGTCAAACCCAGGTAAGGTTTCTCGCGTATCATCGAATTAAACCACATGCTCCACCGCTTGTGTGGGCCCCCGTCAATTCCTTTGAGTTTCACCCTTGCGGGCATACTTCCCAGGCGGTACACTTAATGCGTTTGCGTCGGCACCGAAGCTCTTGCCCCGACACCTAGTGTACATCGTTTACTGTGCGGACTACCAGGGTATCTAATCCTGTTTGCTCCCCGCACCTTCGTATATCAGCGTCAATCATCGGCCAGAAACCCGCCTTCGCCACCGGTGTTCTTCCAAATATCTACAGATTCCACCCCTACACTTGGAATTCCGGTTTCCCCTCCGTGATTCAAGTCAAGCAGTACCCAATGCAGTTTACGAGTTGAGCTCGTAGATTTCACACCAGGCTTACCTAACCGCCTACATACCCTTTACGCCCAATAATTCCGAACAACGCTCGCCCCTTACGTGTTACCGCGGCTGCTGGCACGTAATTAGCCGGGGCTTATTCGCATGACTACCGTCATCTCACAGGCATTCCCTCCTGTGGTTATTCTTCATCTGCAAAAGAATTTTACAACCTTTCGGCCTTCTTCATTCACACGGCGTCGCTCCGTCAGACTTTCGTCCATTGCGGAAGATTCTTAGCTGCTGCCTCCCGTAGGAGTTTGGGCCGTATCTCAGTCCCAATGTGTCCGTTCACCCTCTCAGGCCGGATACCCATCGTTGCCTTGGTGGGCCTTTACCTCACCAACTAGCTAATGGGACGCGGGCCCATCCTGAAGCGGAGCCGTAGCTCCTTTCCTCATTTACCTTTATGTAAATGAGCACATTCGGTATTATCTAATATTTCTACTAGCTATCCCCATCTTCAGGGCAGGTCACCCACGCGTTACTCACCAGTCCGCCACTCTAGGGGAGAGCAAGCTCTCCCTTACCGTTCGACTTGCATGCTTAAGACGCGCCGCCAGCGTTCGTTCTGAGCCAGGATCAAACTCTCCATCATTATTATTTCAATCCGCCCTTAAAGAGCGGTTGATTTTAATATTAAGTTTGTCCCTTACATATTATTGTTAAGGAATTTGATAGAAGTTAATCAGCTAACCTCTATCGGTTTTTGATACTTTCCTTACCAAAAGCTTTACGCTTTGGCTATTTTTGTTCTTTCCCTTCCCTCTTAGTTTCAAACATCATTCGCTTGCAAGGCTTTGAAAAAGCTATGCAGCGAGCAAAAAGGAGTATACATTATTTTCTCACTTTTTGTCAAGAGCTTTTTAAAAGTTTTTTTATTTTTTTTAATCTTTTTGTAAGTGTTAAAACTTGAAAGACTAAAGAGTTTTATTCTTCGTTAAAAGGTAAACTCTTCAAAACTTTTCTGGTATTTTCTACCATTTTCAAAGCTCACCGCCGTAACCGACGGTGAGAGGGAATATATCCCATTCTAAAACTTTTGTCAAGTGCTTTTTGTAAAAAAAAAATATTTTTTTTACATTTTTAAAACCTAATTAATCGGCTTTTTTCACAATTCTTAAACCTTTAATACTCGCCGTGCTTGAGCATTACAGTAAATAGGTGTACATTATTTTTATCGTTGCACACAAAAATTAAGTTAAGCTTATCGTTTCTAAATTGACCGATGGCAGGTTGCGACTTAAATTCAGCAACCAGAGTTTCCCTTGTTACAGCTTCGATCAACTTCCAAGTAGCTTCACTATTATCCGATTTTGCCATTTTAGTAAAAGTGTATATGTATTTCAAACTATGAGAACTTTTATTATATTCTACTTTGTCCATTTGTATTCCGTCTGCCACCTTTATCGGACATTGCTTTGTTACAGCATCTGCAACAACATCATATTTGCCTACTGGATTTTCCGCAACAGGACTACTTTTTACTTCATTTGTTTTACATGAACAAACAAAACTGATAGGGTTAAACCCAAAAGAATAATTTTTTTTGATAATTTCATTTCTTTCTCCTAATGAATTAATTTAGCCGGCATTAAATACAAATACCATTGATTTTTATTATATCATAACTACAAAAACTATATAAGAGCCCTTATAATAAAAGCATAAATAAACGGAATTATTGTCAACTTTAGCATATAAATCAATCCTTGACGGTAAGTCTCTACCATGGTATAATCAAGTTACATTAAGAGTTCAGAAATCTATAAAACTGTACTCTCTAGGAGGATTTTATGATTATTGGTATTCCTAAGGAAATCATGCATGGAGAAGACCGTGTTGCCGCAACCCCGGAAACATGTGAACTTCTGGTTAAAGATGGGCACAAAGTTTTAGTAGAAAAAGGGGCCGGTGAAGGCGCCTATTTCCATGATCCGGAATACGAAAAGGCCGGAGCGGAAATTGTTTCGGATGTAAAAAAACTTTTCGCCGATTCGGAAATTATTTTAAAGGTAAAAGAACCCCTTTATAATGAAGCAATGGGCTGTCACGAAATCGATATGATGCACAAAGGACAGTATCTTATCACCTTTATTCACCCTGCAGCTCCGGTTAACCACGAAATGGTTAAAAACATGGCAAAACAAGGCGTTATTTCTTTAACTCTTGACGGTGTACCCAGAATTTCAAGAGCTCAAAACATGGATGCTCTTACTTCGATGAGCACCTGCGCAGGTTACAAGGGAATTTTAATTGCCGCAAACCTCTTGCCGCGCTTTATTCCTCAAATTTTCTGTGCTGTCGGTATGATTAAGCCTATGAATGTTTTGATCGTAGGAACAGGTGTAGGAGGCTTACAGGCCCTTGCAACAGCCAAAAGACTAGGAGCCGTAACTTATGCAGCCGATATCCGTCCTGCCGCCCGTGAACAGGCTCAGTCCCTTGGTGCAAAGATAATCGACTTAGGCGTTCCCGAAGAAGAAGCTATCGGCGAAGGAGGCTATGCTCTTCATCTTAAAAAAGAGACATTAGAAAACGAAAGAAAGATGCTCGCTCCCCACATTAAGGATATGGACATAATCTTCCTTTCAGCCCTAGTTCCGGGAAAACTCGCTCCGGTTATCATCACCGAAGAAATGGTAAAAACCATGAAACCGGGCTCTGTAATCGTTGATATTTCAATCGACCAAGGCGGAAACTGCGAGTTGACACCTCCGGGCGAAGTTCTTAAAAAGCACAATGTACACCTTGTAGGTATCAAAAATATACCGGGACTTCTCCCCTCAAGCTCTACATGGATGTTTGCTCAAAATATATGCAATCTTACCCGCTACCTTATCAAGGACGGAAAAATCGAGCTTGACCGAAACGATGACATTGTAAAAGGTATTCTTACCACCATTGACGGTGAAATCGTTCATAAGGGAGCCAGGGAGGCAATGGGTATATGAGTTTGGAATTGATACTGGTTCTTGTCTTTGTTGTAACAACCCTTATAGGCTACAAACTGATCAAGAACGTACCAAGCCTTTTACATACCCCGCTCATGTCGGGGATGAATGCCTTGTCCGGTATTACCATTTTGGCTACAATGACAGCGACGGCAGCTGCAATTGCCACAGGAAGCAAGGTTTTCGGCTGTATAGGAATCATTTGTGCTACAATAAATGTTGTTGCAGGCTTCGGTCTTACGGACAGAATGCTTAAAATGTTTAAAACAGGCAACGAATCTAAAGAGGATACAAAATGACGGATACGGTTTATTATATTATTTGCGGAGTACTCAGCATCGGGGTTCTTTTAGGAATTAACATGATGAGTAAGGTAAAATCGGCAGTTAAGGGAAACCGCTTAAGCGCCCTTTGTATGCTTGCAGCCGTATGCGTAACTCTGTATAAATATCAGATCTTTTCTGCAGGAATGATGTGGGCAGGACTCGCAATAGGAGCGGCAATAGGTATTTATCTCACAATAAAAGTAGAAATGATTACCATGCCCCAAACAGTAGCCTTACTTAACGGCTTAGGAGGGGCAGCTTCAGCTGTTGCAGCCCTCTTAACCTTAGCAGCTGTTAATGCCGAGACCGGAATCTTCGCTGTTATTACGGGCGGAATAGCCTTGGCTGTAGGAGCTCTGACCTTTTCGGGCAGCTTAATTGCAGCAGGAAAGCTTCATAAGCTTCTTCCTCAAAAACCTACGGTTTTACCGGCACACCAGGCTTTGACCACAATCAGCTTTTTGGGAATGCTCGTCTTTATTGTTCTTCTTCCTATTAAGCCGGAACTGATGATGAGCATTTCGGTTGCAGGGCTTGTTATAAGTATTCTTTTCGGTATTTTCTTTGCAATCCGCGTAGGCGGAGCGGATATGCCGATTACGATTTCTCTTTTAAATTCCACATCGGGTGTTGCCGCCTCAATTGCAGGTATGGCAATAGGAGACATTCTTTTGGTTTCGGTTGGAGGCATAGTCGGAGCTTCAGGCCTCTTGCTTACACAAATTATGTGCAGGGCAATGAATAGAAGCCTCGCTTCAATTCTTTTTAGCAAAGCAGCTTCCCCCGCTAAATCGGCAAAGCCTGCACTATCGGCTCAGCCTTCGGAACCAGCCTCAAAAGAAGCCGCAGAGAAGCAAAATACGCAATCGGCAGAAACAAAACCGTCTCAAAACGAGCTTACGGCAACAGGCCATGCCGATAAGTCTCAGCTTCCCTCATGGTTTAGCGATGCTAAGGAAATAATCTTTATTCCCGGCTACGGTATGGCTCTTTCACAGGCCCAAGGCTTGGTAAAACAGCTGGCAGATAAGCTCGAATCAATGGGGAAAAACGTGCGGTTCGCCATTCATCCGGTTGCAGGAAGAATGCCCGGCCACATGAACGTACTCCTTTGCGAGGTTGACATCCCCTACGACAAGCTCTACGAAATGGAAACCATAAATCCCGACTTCGATAAGACGGATTTGGCTATCATAATCGGAGCAAGCGATGTAGTAAACCCTGCCGCAAACACGGCGGAAGGCACTCCTATTTACGGAATGCCTGTCTTAGCTGCAGAAAAGGCTAAAAAGCTCATAATCTGCAACTTCGACCTCCAGCCCGGCTATGCGGGAGTTCCAAACCCCTTGTATGAACCTAATCCCAACACTATGATGCTCTTAGGCGATGCAAAGGATAGTATTAACACCATGCTTGACTCTCTTAGAACTAAGAGTGCCAGCGGCGGAGCATCAGTCAGTACAGGAGGCGGTAACACAGGTGAGGCTGCAAGCGGTAACCAACCTGCCGAAGCTCAAATCGGCCCTTGGTTCAGCGAAGCAAAGGAAATCATAGTTATCCCCGGCTACGGTATGGCTCTTTCACAGGCCCAAGGCTTGGTAAAACAGCTGGCAGACAAGCTCGAATCAATGGGAAAAAATGTGCGGTTCGCCATTCATCCCGTTGCAGGAAGAATGCCCGGCCACATGAACGTACTCCTTTGCGAGGTTGACATCCCCTACGACAAGCTCTACGAAATGGAAACCATAAATCCCGACTTCGATAAGACGGATTTAGCCATCATAATCGGTGCAAGCGACGTAGTAAACCCTGCCGCAAACACGGCGGAAGGCACTCCTATTTACGGAATGCCTGTCTTGGCTGCAGAAAAGGCTAAAAAGCTCATAATCTGCAACTTCGACCTCCAGCCCGGCTATGCAGGAGTTCCCAACCCCTTGTATGAGCCTAATCCCAACACCATGATGCTCTTAGGCGATGCAAAGGATAGTTTAAACAAGATATTGGAAAACCTATAAATTAAAGGGGCTTAAAAAGCCCCTTTTTAAATTCTCTCAACCTTTCTTTTAGAATACCGATAATCTACCTTGAGGACTATTTATGTTAAAAAAATACATAGGCGGTATATTATTTTTCATTTTTTTAAGCTCTGCCTTTGCAGACACGGCAGCCTTTGCCTGTTTTCAAAATAAGGATGCTCACGAAAAATGCAGAAGCATTACCGAAATTTTTGAAGATTCTCTTTTCGACAAATTTTTTGACGAAGGCTTTATTGCCACAAGCATTCCGGTAAGCGAAATAAAATCCGAAGAAGATATTTCGCTTGCAGAAATAAAATCATTTTTTGAAGAAAGCCCCAACTATCTGATGATTTTTTATATGCAATATGGAGATGAGCTCGTTTTTAATAAAAAAACGGAGTTAAAAGAGCCTGATTGGCAAAAAATGACAATCCGAATGTTAGATTTCGGGACTGAAAAAGAGATATACAAAAAAACTTTAGACATAGATAAATTAAAAGAAAGAGATGTAGAAAAAAAGGCCGAAAAATTGGCGGACAAAATAGCAAAAGAAATATTCGAGGCAATTAGCAGGAGATAAGGAGAGGTATATGAACAAAAAGGTTTTATTTTCATTGATATTCATTATATCGTTTTCATGTATATGGGCGGTTTGGGAAGGAAACGGAGGAATCGGATCTCCTACAGATTTCCCTTCGGGAGGCTTATTTGTCAGGAGCGATATGTTCCCTAAACATACACTTTTAGAAATAACAAACCTTGAAAAAAGCATTAAGGCGAGAGCCGTTGTTATCGGCCCATCAGGAATTCCCGGACTTCTCGTCAGTCTCTCACCTGAACTTGGAGAAAAACTTCTTGTACCAAGAGGTAAGGTTATCAGAATAAGAGTACTTACACCTAGTCCCGTAAACGAAGAAGAAGATGCAAACAATTCTGCAGCGACGGGCCCCGAATCTCAAGACTTAGATACCAATCCGGCTCTTTTTGTAGCCTCTCATATTGAAAGCCCGGCCGAAGAATCGGCTACTACGGAAAAACTTGAAGATCCGCAAAATGCTGACGGCTTAATAGAAATTCTTCCTCCGCCTGAGGCTCCTTTAGAAAAAAAAGCTGAAGAAGAGACTGTTCCAAGTGTCGAGCCCCTTCTTCTTCCTGCCGCTGAAGAAAAGACAGAACCGGTAGAAATTATTCCGGAATCATCTGTTAAAGAGGTTGAAGAAGTTAAGACAGAACCCGTAGAGGTTATCTCGCAGCCTCCGGTTAAACCCGTTGCAGAAAAAATTATTCCACCGGAAGAAGTTGCTCCTATCGAAACCGAGACCTACATGGAACCGGCAAAAGAGAATCCTCCTATAACTGTTGCCGCTATAAATGAGCCTGAAGTAAAAAAAGAAGAACCAACGGCTGCGGTTTCAGAAATAGACGAACCTCAAGAACCTGAAAAAACTAAAGAAACCGTAGAGGATGTTGAATTCATAGAGCCTGTATCGGAACCGGTTGAGGAAGCCCCTGATGAAGAAAAAAAGGTTGAGGTAATTGCTTCAATATTACCCAAAGCAGAACCGGCTCCTGTTAAAGAAGAACCTGCCCCGATTGAGGAAGAGCCCGTTCCGGTTGAGGAAGTTCCTTCTCCTAATGAAGAAATACCGGCCGAAGAGATCCCTTCAGAAGAAGCCGAAGATCCGGAAACTTATGAAGAAAACGATGCGGATATATATGCTGCAAACGAAGAAAAACCCGAAGAAGAAACAACGGTTATAGTAAATGAGATTAAGCCCGCTTCCGGCAAGCTGGAAAACGGAAAAACCTATGTTCAAATCGTTGTTTATAATGATAAATATAATCGGGATGAGGTCTTAAAAAAATACGGAAAAACCTATCCTATGGTGGTTGAAGAAAGTTTTGTAAAAAACAACACCAAGTACACCATATTTGTAGGACCCTTAAAACCGCAAGAAACCGGAGCTGTTCTTGAACGCTTTAAACAATTAGGCTTTAAGGACGCATTTCTCAAGAAGGGAAAATAAAATCTGATTAATTGCAACCATGTATAAAGTGTGTAATTGGTAATAAAACCGATTACACACTCCCAGTTACCCTACCCACTTGCCGTTTTACACTTTTTTTTGTATCTTATATCCACGATAATTAACAAACTAATATAGATTCTTAAGGAGAGCTAAAATGGCTAAACAATTATTGTTTAATGAAGAGGCTAGAAAAAGCCTGCTTGCCGGTGTTGAACAAATTTCAAATGCAGTAAAGGTTACACTCGGCCCCAAGGGACGAAATGTTCTTATCGACAAGAGTTTCGGAGCCCCTACAGTTACAAAGGACGGCGTATCTGTAGCACGCGAAGTCGAGCTTGAAAACAAATTTGAAAATATGGGTGCCCAGCTTTTAAAAGAAGTTGCAACAAAGACAAATGATGTTGCAGGTGACGGAACCACAACGGCTACCGTTCTTGCATACTCCATGGTAAAAGAAGGCCTAAAGGCCGTGGCTGCCGGAATGACCCCGCTTGAGTTAAAACGCGGTATCGACAAGGCAGTAGCTATCGCCGTTGAAGATATCCAAAAAAATTCAAAAGAAATTAAGGGTTCCGAAGAAGTTGCCCATGTTGCCTCAGTTTCTGCAAACAATGATTCTGAAATCGGTAAGATCATCGCAGATGCTATCGCCAAGGTAGGAAAGGACGGAGTTATCGACGTAGGCGAAGCCCAGACAATGGAAACCGTTACGGACTATGTAGAAGGTATGCAGTTCGACAGGGGCTACATTTCTTCTTACTTTGTAACAGACAGGGACAGAATGGAAACTGTTTTTGAAAATCCCTATATCCTCATCCACGATAAATCAATCTCAACAATGAAAGACCTCCTTCCTCTTTTGGAGCAGGTAGCCCAGTCAGGCCGCCCTCTTTTAATCATCGCAGAAGATGTTGAAGGCGAAGCCCTCGCAACCTTGGTTGTAAACAGCCTCCGAGGAGCATTAAAGACCTGTGCAGTTAAGGCCCCCGGTTTCGGCGACAGAAGAAAGGAAATGCTTGAAGACATTGCCGTTTTAACCGGCGGACAGGTAGTTTCTGAAGAATTAGGCTTTAAGCTTGAAGCCGCTCAAATTTCAATGTTGGGACAGGCCAAGAGCATTAAGATCGATAAAGACAACACCATGATTATCGACGGAGCCGGAAAATCCAAGGACATTAAGGACAGAGTTTCACAGATTAAGGCCCAACTTGAAGCAACAGATTCCGAATATGACAGCGAAAAATTAAGAGAAAGATTGGCTAAGCTCTCAGGCGGTGTTGCCGTTATAAAGATCGGTGCCGTAACCGAAGTTGAAATGAAAGAGAAAAAGCACAGAGTTGAAGATGCTCTTTCGGCAACAAGGGCAGCTATCGAGGAAGGTATTGTTGCAGGAGGCGGTCTTGCAATGATTCAGGCTATCGCAGCCCTAGAAAAGGCTGACATGAGCTCTCTTACAGAGGACGAAAAAGTAGGCTTTAAGATTGTAAAGCGTGCCCTTGAAGAGCCTATCCGCCAAATTGCAGAAAATGCAGGCTTGGACGGAGCAGTTATTGCAGAAAAAGCTAAAGAAAAGAAAGGTATAGGCTTTGATGCCGCTAAGATGGAATGGACAGACATGGTAAAGGCCGGAATCATTGATCCTGCTAAGGTTACCCGCTCTGCCTTACAGAACGCAGCTTCTATCGCAAGTCTTCTTTTAACAACAGAATGTGCAATTACGGATGTTCCCGAAAAAGCAGCCGGACCTGCAATGCCCTCACCCGACATGGGCGGCATGGGTATGTACTAGAATTTTAGTTCACCCTATGAGGGTATGTACCAGAATTTAAGCTTACCCTATGCGCGGGAATGTACTAAGTCTTTAGATTCATAAAAAAGAGCCTTGTATTTAATAATACGAGGCTTTTTTTATTTTAAAATTACAATAAATTTATCTTGCTATTTTTTTAAATATATATTACAATACACTTATGACTGATGATATTATGTCGGAATTAGGACTTGGAAAATCAAAAGGCGAAACAGTAGAGCTGGATTCTTTGACATTGGATGCCCTAAAAAAGGGCCCGATAGATATTTTCAACGATGTATACCTGGGTGAAACAAGACCTAATTCTTTGATTCTTTGTATTGATGTACGCGGTTTCAGCAGTTTTATGCGTGATAATGATGAACCTATAGTTTTTAGTTTGATTAAATCGTTTTCATCGAATTTTCTTTCATGTATTAATCAATTTGCATACAACTGTTCCTATTATAAACTTTTAGGTGATGGAGCACTAGTCATCTGGGATAAATTGGATGGGGTTGCAATAAAAGAAGCTGTCACAGTTTTTACCACATTTATAGAATTTGCCGATGAAGAATTATTTAAAGACCACAAGAATTTATCCATAGGCGGAGCCTTAGTTTTAGATAAGGTCTATAAATATGAAATATCGGCGGAGGCTTCGCAGTTAATGTATAGAGACTATGTAGGATACGGTATCAACCTCGCATGTAGGCTTCAAAACCTTGCATCCGGAGGAGAGCTCATCGTCAGTAAAAAGCTTGTCGATATAGGTGCAATTTATGCAAAAAAGAGTACAAATGAAGAAACCCTAGAAAAACTTAGAGAACTCAAAGGAGTAAAAAACGAAGACAGAAAAAACATTTATCTCTACGAGGGTATAAATCCTAAGATTATCTCAATATTTAAAGTTTTAAGTTTAGATTTTTAAATTATTGACAATTTGTAAATTAGGGCTTGACATAAATGTATATTTTTTATATACTCAAAGCTCTTACGGCGGTATAGCTCAGTTGGCAGAGCAAACGGCTCATATCCGTTAGGTCATAGGTTCAAGCCCTATTGCCGCTAGCTTGTTTCAAAGGCACTCAAATGAGTGCCTTTTTTTATTGTTTTTTATTCCGGAATTCCCAAGATTTTTTTAAGTTCTAAAACCTTTCCACCTTTGATGCTAAAAATGCATCGGCAAGCACAATATAGCACATTGCTTCAATGACAGGAACAATACGCGGGAAAAGACAGATGTCGTGATTTCCTCCTACAGAAAGAATACATTTCTCCCCTCTTTTATTAAAAGAGGTTTGGCTCATTCTTATTGAAGGAACGGGTTTTACGGCAATTTTAAGGTCTATCTGACAGGTGTGCGCCTCTTTTTTTTCGTCTTTAATATAGGAGTTTAATGCATAGTCCATGTTGCACGAAATTCCGCCTAAAATGCCGCCCGAATAATTTTTTGCAATTTCATTATTCTCGCTGCCGGGGATAGAAGCCGAGTAAAAACCGCCTCCAATTTCTATACCCTTAACTGCACCTATAGACATTAAGGCTTGCGATAAAACTGCATCAAGCTTACCGAACACTGGAGAGCCGAGTCCCTCAGGCACATTTAAAATAGAACAAGATAAAACGCATCCGGCCGAGTCTCCCGTAGAAGCCAAGTCTGTCAGCTTTTGAAAAACGGCCTTAGGGAGCTCATCATCTTCTTTAATAGGAATTCCCGTTTTAAGACCTGCAATTTCTTCGGCTCTTACCTTAATCTCAACAGGTTTTTTATCTGCCATGAGGGCAAAGGCTTCAAGCATTTTTTTTGCAACAGCACCGCCTATTACACGGCCTATAGTTTCCCTGCCGGAAGATCGGCCTCCGCCCCTATAGTCCCTATGCCCGTATTTTACATCATAAGCATAATCGGCATGCCCGGGACGGTACACATCTTTTAAGTCTTCATAATCCGCGGCAGAGGTTTCTTTGTTTCTGACCAAAACAGCGATGGGACTTCCGATGGTCTTACCCTCAAAAACTCCGGATAAAATTTCGCAAAGATCATCCTCGTTTCGGCGTGTAGAAAAAACTTTTTTTATGCTGCCGTCATCCTCAAAAGAGTTTTTAGGTTTTCTGCGGTTAAGCTCTTTTTGAATATCATCAGCACAAAGCGGAATACCGGCAGGGCATCCGTCAATTACGGCCCCTACCCCTGCACTCCTGCTTTCACCAAATGTGGTTATACAAAAAAACCGTCCAAAAGAATTTGTACCCATAACTTCCCCTATAAAAACTTTTTGCAAGGATTTTTTTCAAATATGAGCTCATTTATCACATGCTCTTTTTTTAAGCCCTTTTTTTCAAATTTTGTTGTAGGCCTCCAGCTTTGACTTGGAGCGAATTTTTCGTACTTGGATTTTAGACCGGGAGTTTCGCTCAACTGTTCAAAGGCATCATCGGCATAATTTTCCCAATCGGTTACCATATAAACATAACCGCCCTGTTTCAATTTCTTTGAAAGCAAATCGGTTCGGGGCCTTCTGACAAGCCGCCTCTTGTGATTCCGTTTTTTTTGCCACGGATCGGGGAAAAAAATATGAAAGCCGTCAACGCCTTCATCGCTTATCATATTTTCTAAAACTTCAATTGCATCATGCTCTATAATCCGTAAATTATTCAATTTTTTTTCTTCTATTTCGCCCAAAAGTTTTCCAACACCGGCCTTAAAAACTTCGATACCAAGATAGTTTTTATCGGGATTATCTTCGGCAATTTGAGCAGTTGCCGTTCCCATACCGAAACCGATCTCGATAATTACAGGATTATCATTCTGAAAAAGATTTTTTAAGTCTAGTAGAGTTTCTGTATATGGAATACACCATTTTTGATAAAAAGACTCGTAATTTCTTTTTTGCCCCTCGGTCATCCGTCCTGTCCTTAGGACAAATGTTTTTATAGATCTAAAATGAGACGGAACATCTGGCTTTTGAGTAATTTCAGTAGTATTCATTCTTTGATACTAATACAAACTATGGTACTTTGTCAAATAGGCTGTATTACCTTGGGCATTTTGAGCCATACATTGAATATAACGGGTATCAGGATATTTTTCGGTCAAAGAAGAAATCGAGTCTTCGTGTTTAGAGCCGTAGGGTAAGGCGTGAACAAAAAGAGGCTGTTTATCGGCCCCCGAAAGAATAAGAAAAAAAGATTTAAATGAGGAATCTTCAATACCTTCAACCGTCCATCTTCCGGCTTGAATCTGAAAAACAAAGGGCTTAGACTCGGCAGCCTCAGGCTCTTTTACGGTAATTTTTTTTATGGAACTGTTTCCGGACAAATCTTCCAAAACAAGGGAATACTCGCCTATGGGAATTTTGCCAAATGGAGAAGCAATCTTGTTGGATCCGGCCCACAAAGTTTTTTCGGCATCTGAAGATCTAAACTGAGATGAAGAAAAAAAAGAAGTAGATTCCCTGTTTAAAACCCATGTAAATCCCGACTCCAAATGAACCAGCTGAATCGAAGAATAATCATTCCTTCCGTTTTCATCCTTGTACATTAAAAATGCCGAAAGCCTTTCTTCGGTTGTTCCGGCATCCGTTTCAATTTTTAGAATTTTTACGGAAAGTGCAGGTATTTCCGGCTTATCGAATGAACACGAAAGAAAAAAAGCCGCAACAGAAAAAAACAAAATTCTTTTTAGCTGTTTTTTTTTATCATTTTTATTCATTTAAATACCGGTATCATCTTCATGTTAAAACATAAAGGACATATTCATTACGGTAAGGTCCGTATCTTCAAAGCGGTTTGCACTCGATTCAAAGCGGACATTTACCTTTTCGCACGCATCATTTAGATAAGAAATATAGTACATACCCAAATTCAAATCTTCAGATCCTTCAGGAAGATCTCGATAAAAATCGATTAAAGAATTTTTGTCGACATCGGCCATCTTTAAGTCATTTAAGTTAGCCCTGACAGCATCCGACTGTTCATTTTTGCTGTAAAGGGTAATCTGAAGTTTTCCCTGTGTACCGATTGAGGTTGTGCCGCCGCTTCCAAGTTTCCAAGAAACAAATACCAGCTCTTGTTTTTTTTCAAGCTCGGCAACCAGCCTTCGGCGTATTTCCGGATCAAAAAGAGCTTCTTGAGGATCATCAAGCTCAGGGAACAAGGTTACGGCTTCTTTACGCAAATTCATGTTTTCAGCACTTAGAATAAGCTCCATAAGCATTAGTGCTATGTACTCGGCTATCTTGGTTTTGTCCATGTATTCGGTAAGCGAGGTACGGATTGTTTTTAGAATAAGATCAAAATCCTTGTGCATCCTAAATTTGGTAATAATAAACCAAGTAAAAGGCCTCATCATGTTTAAAAATTTTTCAGCCAAAAAAAGCTGAATATTTTTTTCTTCGGGAGAAAGAGCATTGTTCTTTGTTATAAAAGAAAAAAGAGGTTTTACTATTTCTTGTTTTGCCTCATAAATCATTTTTTCGTTTTGTTGTAATACATTGGCCAAAAATTTTTCGTTTATGCGGGTTTTTTCGTCAATTATGCTTGCAGGATTTTGCCTATTCCATTTTTTTTATAACAGGAGAATTTAAAATCTGTTTAAAAATATAATCATCATATTGTTTATACAAAACCGAATAAACTATCAGCTTGGAAAGGTCCATAACCTCCTGCCTCGAAGATACGAATTCGGGCTTTGAAATTTCAATCTTTGAGATGTAATCGACCAAAAGCAGGCGTTGAATAGTTTCAGGCATAAATTTCTCGAGAGAAATGCCGTATTCTTCAATGTTTCCGGCAAGTTTAAATTTAAGGAGTTTTTTATTTCTCTTTATAAAAAAAGTAGAACCTTCCCTAGTCAAAATAAGCTTTAAAGGAAGATCCAAAATCCTTTTCTTTTCACCTGCAGCCATAAAATCATTTATCTCCTATAATCAAGTACTATCCAACTATACTTTTAATTCTAACATAATTTTATGAAACATTCTATAGCCCAGTTAAAGGGAAGAAAGTATAGAGCGAATCTCCTGAGCCTTTGAGTAATTCGGATTTTTATTCAATACCCCTTCCAAAATAAGTCTTGCATCGGCCTTTTTATCCAAGCTGATATAAAGCTTGCCTAATTCGTAATAAGCATCCCAGTTTTTTGTATCGACCTTTATAATTTGCTCATAAACACTTACGGCATTTTCTTTTAGATCTGCCGAAATATAGGCCGCAGCCAAATTCTGTTTTGCAGTAATATTAAGAGGCTGTGTTTTTACGGCATTAGAATAATGGTTAACCGACTTGTTATAGTCCCCTTTTAAGCCGTAGAGCTTGCCCAAATTCGTGTTTACTTCAAAATTGTTTTGTTCAAGTCTATAGGCAGCCAAAAGATTTTCTTCAGCTTCCCCGAATTTTTTCTTCATCCAAATACATGCGTCCTAGATTTATTCTCGGCTTAGCATAGTTTTTATTTGCAGAAACAGCCTGATTATAATATTCATAAGCATCAGCCTTTCTTCCATTCTTTTCTAAGGTTAAACCGTATGTATACAAGACTCTTGCATCCGCGGGCTTGAGATTATAAGCTTTTTCGGCATTTGACAAAGCTTCTCCGTATTTGCCAAGATCAACCTGCACAGTCGCCAAGTTATAATAGGTTATCGCATCGTCTTCGCCAAGAGTCACGGCCTCTTTAAAATGACGCTCGGCTAAATTATTTTGTCCCAAATCCGCATAAACTTGAGCCATTTCCCTCAAGGCCGCAAGATTTGCCGGTTCATAGGAAACAGCTTTTTTATAGTTTTCAACAGCCTGATCGAATTTTCTTTGAGCCTTGCGTATGCGGGCCATCTCTAAAAAGGCTTTTACATAGTCGGGCTTTATCCGTACAGCTGACGAAAAAGCAGAAAAAGCATCGTTATCCAAGCCGAGCTTTCTGCAAGTCATTCCCAAGTTAAAGAAAGCATTATCGAATTTCGGATTCGATTTTACGCTCCTCTCAAAAGAGGTTTTTGCTTTTTGATAATGCCCTCGAGCATAATATTTTTTACCCAATTCATAATTATATAGATAGTTATCGGGATCTAAACTTTGAGCTTTTTCCAATTCCAAAAAAGCCACCTGAGGCTGTTTTTGTGCATCTGCGATTTGAGAATACACATAATGGGCCATTGCATTTTGCCCATCGGCATTTAATGATTTTTTTATGTATGTATCGGCATCAGAAAGAGATCTTTCGGCATCGCCGGTCCCTTCACGCTCTGAAGCAAAATCGTTTAGGGCAGAAGCTATATCAAGATATTTTTTTGCCTTAAAAGCAACTTCAGAATCGGGCATCTTGTCAGAAGCTTTTGAAAAGATGCTGAGGGCAGAATTAAGATTTCCGTTTTTTAAAAAATTCATTCCCTCAGATACCAAGCCGTCAACTTCCTGCATCAAGGCTCTCGTCTTTGCATCGGCATTTTCTTTTGCGAGCCGTTGGGCTTCCGCGGCCTTTTGTGCATCAAGAGCAGCCTTCTTTTCGGCATCTTCTTGAAGCCTCTGTTTTTCTGCCGCAGCAAGTTTTTTTGCGGCTTCATCCTTTGCTTTTTGTTCGGCAGCAGCCCTAACCCTGCGTTCGGCTTCTTCCTTAGCTTTTTTCTCTTGTTCAGCCTTAGCCTTCCGCTCTGCTTCGGCCTTGGCGGCAGCAATTTTATCGGCTTCATTTATTGATGTTTTTTTCTTTTCTTCAGCTTCTTTTAAGGCTTTTTGCTGCTTAATCAACTCTTCCTGCCGCTTTTTTGCATCTTCGGCCCGTTTTAAGGCCTCCGCAGCCTTTCTCTTTTTTTCTTCTTCGGCAGCTTTTTTTTCTTTTTCGGAGGAAGCTGCAAGGTTTTTATTTATTTCTTCAGCAAGCCTGAGATTTTCCGCTTCTAAAAGAGCAAGCTCTTTTTCACTTTCTTTTTTTGCCTTTTCAAGTTCAGCCTCAATTTTGGCTGTTTGTTCTTGAAGGCGGGCAAGCTCTTCTTTTTCGGCTTCAATTTTAGCAAGAGTATGCATATCTGAAGCAGCGGAATCAGAGGTTTTGCTCTTTGTAAAAAACAAAATACCTACAACAACTAAAACGGCTATAAAAATACCGGTTAAAATACCTATTAGGAATTTTTGAAAATCAGTCAAGTTCGTTTTCCTCCGAATAATCTATTGTGCCGTCAGCTCCGGCCGATACGGCATCCGCATTGTCAACCGACGAAAGGTTAGCATTTACATCATCCATAAGTTTTTTATATCTCTCTTCAGCGGCTAAGCGTTCAGCCTCTTCCGCAGCTTTTTTTCGCCTCGGCTAATGCTTTAGCCCGAGCTGCCTCTTCGGCAATACTTTCCAAAAGAGATATCATTTTTTCGATTGAAGATCTTTGCAGTGTCTCAGGTTTTAAGTTTAAATAAATTTTATAATCTTGTAAAGCACCCTCAAGTTTTTCCAATTTTATGCGTGTATTGGCCCTGTTCAAAAAAAGCCGGAGCATAGAGCCCGTTTGAAGAAATTGCCTCATTATAAGCCAGCTCCGAAGCTTCAAATTGATTTTGTAAAAAATACACATTGCCTATATTGTAATAATAAAGATGCCCGTTCAAAAGATCATTATCTTTTCCTTGAGAAAGATAGGTTAAGGCATCACTGTACTTACCTATTCTAAAATAAGCAACCCCCAGATAAAGATAAACCGATTTTGGAGAGCCCTGTTCTTGGACTGACTTAAAAAGAGCAGAAACGGCTTCTTGAGGCTTATCCGAATACAAGAGTTTTTTACCCTCTTCAAAATAATCCACGGCAAAAAGCATAGGAAAAAAAGATAAAAAAACAGCAAAAAGAATGCTTTTTTTGAATTTTAATCGATAAAAGTGAGCTTTCATATTTGACATTCCCTCCCAAAAACTATACCATATAGGTATGTCTTCATTAACGATTATTTTGATTGCTGCGATAAGTGCAAGCCTCATTTTTCTCATCATTTTTTTGTTAAAATCGGTTCTTTTTCCTAAAAAGAGATCCAGAATCGAAAAAAACTTAAAATCCGGAAAATATGGGGCAGCGATAAAAGATGCAAAATCAATACTTTCAAAAAATCCCAGAGATTCGGAAGCCCGATACCTTCTGGGCAAGGCTTATCTTGCAGATAAAAAAGTAGATCTTGCCTTTATCGAGTTTAAAACTCTAAACAAGACAGCAGTATTCAACAACCCCGCAACAGAAATCGAGTTCAGAACTATTATAGCAGATTTATATTTAAAATTCCAGCAGCCGGATGAGGCTTTAAAGGAATTTATGCTTTTAAACAAAAAAGATCCTAAAAATCCTAAGGCTTATTTTCAAGCCGGACAAATTTATGAAAATAAAAACATGTCGGATCAGGCAATAGCTTATTTTCAAAAAGCAATCGAAGCCGATTCCCGCTTTGCAGAAGCCTACGCCTCATTAGGTCTCTTGCTTTTTAAGGCAAATCAAATTCCTGAAGCAGAAAAAGCCATTGCCACAGCCTTAAAATTAGCCCCCGACAACAGCGAAACGCTTTATTATCATGGAAGAATCCTAAAAAGCAAGAAAAACTATGCCCAAGCCCTTTCAGCTCTGGAAAAGGCAGCACGAAAACAGGAAATAAGAACAAAATGCTTTTTTGAAAGGGGAAGCTGTTATTTGGAAACCAACAGCATTGAAAAGGCCGAATTCGAATTTTTAAGGGCTATAAAATCTTCAAAACAGCTGTCGGCTCCTGAAGTTCTTTATTCAAGGTATCTTTTGGCCGAATGCTACGAAAAACAAAGAGAAATAGATAAGGCAATAGAACAGTGGGAAGCAATAAGTGCGGTTAATCCGAAATTCAGAAACACGGCACAAAAACTAGCCGAATATGCGGATCTCCGTACAAACGATCACATGAAAGAATATTTAACACTAATTAAGGAAGAATTTTTCCAAATGTGCAGGGATATTACGGAACAGCACTTTGACTATCCCGTTCAAGCCTTAAAAGAAACAAAGATAGGCTGTACAATACTCGCAGTCGAAAAGGGCTCGGAACAATGGCTTAACACAAGAAAAAAGCCCCAACTTTTGATTTTTTCGAGGGACGGACACACCATTACCGAATCTTTTTTACGCTCCGTCCATGAAGAGATGAAAAAACAGGCCGTAGTTACCTCTCACATTATAACATCAGGCAATTTTTCGCCGGATGCTGTAAAGTTTGCAGAAAACAGGCCTTTTAACCTGATTGACAGACAAAAACTTGAAAGAATAGTTGCAAAAGTAAAATTTACATTTTAGGAACAGGATAATGAAAAAAATTCTATGTATTTCGGATCAGATAGATCCGGTTATCTACAGCAAGGACATAAAAGAAAAATACGGAGATGTAGACTTTATAATTTCGGCAGGCGACCTGCCTATAGACTACCTCGACTTTGTACAGACATCCTTAAATAAACCTCTTTACTTTGTTTTCGGAAGCCACCACTTAAAAGCTCTTACTCACTATCATCCCGAAATGGCCGAAAAAACAAAGGACGGAGAAATAAACATATTTAAAAAAGGAAACACAAAAAAAAGCAATCAGGGTGTGTATATCGGCTTTAAAAACTGTAAACATGAAAACCTCATAATCGCCGGTGTTTCAGGGGCAAAAAAGCACAATGACGGTAAAAATCAGTTTACCGAAAAACAAATGAAACGTAAGCTGTCAAAAATGATACCTTCACTACTTTTAAACAAGCTAAAATACGGCCGGTATTTAGATATTTTGGTAACCCACAGCCCGCCGTTAATCGAAGGAGAAAACGAAGACAACAAGCAAGAATATTTTGAATGTTTTACAAAATTTATTGACTTTTTTAAACCTAAATACCTTATACACGGACAGGTGCACATATATGACCCGCAGCAATCCCGCAGTACAAAGCACGGCGAAACGGAGATAATAAATGCATACAGTAGGCATATTCTGGAGGTCAGGTAAAATTGACAAATTGTTATCATTATTTTCAAAATAAATCTTGACGATATTCACTTTAGATGATAGAATTACTACGATGAAAGAAATTGATTCTCTTGACTTTTATGCATTGATTACTCTTTCGGTATTGACTACTTTATTATTATTATTTCTCATAAGAATTACGGCTATAAACAAAAAAAAGGCTAGAGAGGTATCAAGGCCCTTTGTTTTGTTGACATATTCGACCTTGGCCTCTACTCTCATAATAAGTATAAGTGCTGCAGCCTCTATAGTTTTTAAAAACTACATTATTTTAAATATAGGCTTATTGGTTGTTGTAATTGTTTTTACCGTTTATATGACCTTATCCGAAAAAATATACCTTAAGGATCAAATCGAAAAGATCAAAAAAGACAAGGCAAATGCAGACTATATTAAAGAATTACAAAATCTCCCCTCTGAAGAGTCTTTACGGGCACGCAAAATTATAAACACAGCACGGCTAATGCTTCAAAAGACAAACAGATTAATTGTTGGAAAAAAAGATATATCTTCAGATATGTTTACATACATTGCCGAGTCTTTTTTAACGGAATTATCGGCTGACGGAGCGGCAGTCCTTGCAGTACAAAGTTTTGAAGACGTATTGGCAGTCAAGGCCTTGGTAGGATCCTTTCCCCCTCCGTACAAATTACCTGATGACCTTGCACGCAGAGAAGACCATGTTTTTTCCAACTTTAAATATGCCCAATTTGAAATGGGAAACTCTATATTTACCGAAGTTGCCTCCGGAGGAAAAAAATCTCCTGATTAAAAGCGGAAAAGAACATCCCTTGCTGCCCGATAACGGAAGCGAAGAATTTTTACAGCACGGCAGCCTAATCTTCTTCCCGCTCATGGTAAACACAGTTGTAGTCGGTGTTGCAGCCGTATCACGCCGTCCCGATAAGGCTCCTTTTTCTGAAAATGAACTCAGAGCCGGCGACTGCTTATCCGGTTTTGCGGCAGAAATGATTAACCTTACAGTAAGCATCTTGGAAGCCTCGGAACATGCCGAAATAGAAAATATCACAGATACTGTTGCAAAAATTCAGAAAATTCTTTTACCAAAAAATTTAAAAAAGATTCCCGGCCTCGAAATCGGAGAATATTTTTTTACAGGAGAGGGGTATTTGCAGCGACTACTATGATGTAATTGTTCAGCAAAAAAGAATATTTATAGTCCTTGCAGATGTTGCAGGTAAAAGTATTCAGTCTGCAATTATTATGATTATGATCAGGGCAATCCTCTACCTTATAACAAACACGGACCAAAATATGGAAGCTATCTTGGACTGGCTTAATAAGGGAATCACAGGAAAGATAGACATAGACCATTTTGCAAGTATTTCTCTTTTATCCTATGAACCAAAGACAAATACGATAGAATTCATAGGTGCCGGTCATCAGGCTATGATGATATGGAACAAAGAAAAAAACAAGATTGAATTATTCCAGCAAAAAACGGATCCTATAGGTATAGATGTCCGTTCAACATATAAAAGCATAAAGGTTCCTTTGAAAAAGGGAGATGTTGCCGCACTTTATACTGATGGTATTATCGAAACGCTTAATACCTCAGGCGAGCAGTACGGAGCCGCCAGACTAGCAAAAATCATGGCTGATAATCATTCCGAACCTTCAAAGGAAATAGTAAATAAAGTAAAAAACGATATGGTTTCGTTTATAGGAAAGGCCCAGACTCATGATGATCGCACTTTGCTGATTATTAAGGCTAGATAATAGAGAGGTTGTTAAGGAGATTGTTATGGAACTAAAAATCCGAAAAAACAAAGAGGTTTACATCATTGACGTAAGCGGTGAAATGGACCTATACAATTCATACAGACTAAAAGAGCTTGTTATGAAAATGATCGAGCGTCAAATAAAATGTATGATTATAAATCTTGAAGACGTGGATTACATTGACTCTTCAGGAATAGGAGCATTGATTTATATCTGCTCTACCGTAAAGAAAATGAATTTAAGGCTGTTTATAACAAATATTCACGGTTCCGTGAAAAAGGTTATAGAACTTACAAAGCTGATGGGATATTTTCCGATAACAAACAGCTTGGAAGAAGCATTACAAAAAATGGAAAGCTAAACGGAGGACAAGACTATGACAGGTATAAAAGAACTTATAGTTGATGAAAAAAGTCCCTTATTCGATAAAACAGGGATGTTATATAAAGAATTTCCGTCCGATTTCAGACAAATCAGATATTTTACTCTTTTAATAGTACAATCAGCCCCCTTAGAAATAAAGGGAATCAACCTCTTGGAACAACAAATCAGCGAAATTATTAAAAATGCAGTAAAACACGGAAACCGTTGTAATCCTTCCAAAAAAGTAAAGGTATGGTACGAATTCAGCTCCACCCATGCACACTTAATCGTTGAAGACGAAGGAGAAGGCTTTAAAGAAATAGACAAGTGGAACGAATTCAATAGAAAACGTTTGGAGTGTCTGCATAAACAGGACTTTGCAAACCTTGGAGCCTATGTTTCATTTAGGACAGACCAAAGCGATGAATACGACGGCGGAAACGCCCTTTTTGCAGCCCTAGAGTACTGGGACGGAGGTTTTATCTTTAACAAGAAAAAGAACGGCGTTGCAATGCTAAAAAAATACCCTCAAAAAAAGCACGGTATTTCGATTTAAGATTGGATTAAAACTTAGTTTTTTGATACCCGTACTTACTTGAATGAGCCTTTTCGTGTAAAAAGCGTTTGTCTTCTTCCTGAATGCTTTTAATTGTAAGGCAGAGAACTCCGCAGCTCTCACCTGAAGAATCAAGTTGCAGCTTTGGGAGATAAAAAGAAAATGTTGATAGGCACTTAACATTTCGGCGGTCAAAAGATATTTCCATTTGAGCCGTTTGTAAAGCCGAAATGTCTTCCGCTTTTTTATCAACACAAAAAATAAGCAAAAAATCGGCATCTGCATATAAGAGGCAGGGACTAAAATCGGGGGTCTTGTGTTTTATCGCCGTTTCATAAAGCCTGTAAAAAAAAGCACCCGGAATTTTATCTGCACTTATGTTCATCATAGCCGAAACCTTAGAGCAAAGGGAAAAAAAGGCCTCACTTTCTTCATCATCTACAACCGGAGGATAAGGAAAACTAAGGGTAAAATCTCTTGAAATACCGGCCTTCAGTTTAACCCCTGAAGAATTCCGCAATGAAATTTGGCAGTTTTTTAACTCATCATCATGTTTATAAAATTTATCCGAAATCTTAAAAACTAAAATGCCGTCTTTTTTTTCTACTCTGCTAAGAAAATAAAGAGGCCTTTTTTTATGATTAAAAAAAACCTTTATATCATCGTTGACTTCAACTCCGTCCGCCTTAAAAAAAATATACCCATCTATAATTTTATAAAAAAAAGAGTCTATTTTTACAAATGCATTATTACATAGAATGCTTAAAGGAGGCTTTTCTCTGACAAAGGTATCGGCTATATACTCATACTCGATTCTATTGAGAGCTTTTTTCATTTTTCTCTCCAACAACATCGAAAGAATCAAGATACCATTTTTCTTCATTAAAAATAAGGGAAACTTCAAAAATAACGGAAAAGATTTTATCTTCACCCCTTATATTGCATTTAAAAAGGGTCTTTATATTTTTATCGGCCTTGTGCTCAGGTCTGCCGTAAAAGGCGGATACTATGGGCTTAAAGGAATCAAGCCTGTAATTTATAAGATACGGTAAAAAAGGTTTTTCTTTTGAACAAATGTTTATATCCACCTTGTTTTCTTTAAACTGTAAGGTTAAACTGTCCAAAAAATTCAATACGGATTTTTCGATGCCGGTATAATCCAAGACACCGAGTCCGTCTAAAGAAGGGAAAATCCCTTCTTCTAAAGCTGTATCTCCATAGGCACTCAAACTATCAGCCCTTATCTCTTCTAATGTAAAAGGTTCTGCCATGGGCGCTGATGAGATTGTTTCGGATACAGTCCAGTCTATATCGGCAAAGTATCTTTTAGCTTCTTCCAAGATTGTAGGAAAGGCATCATCTTCTGCTGCAATCCTGATAAAAAAGCTAAAAAACAATATAAAATTTAAGATAGCCCGGCTTTTTTTTAATTTCATATAATATTTATATCACATCTTATACTAACTAGACAATACCTTGCCTTTATGTTATAGTTAATCGGGAATTTTCCCGCATATCATTTTCTGTATACTAACAGATGGAGGACTTTTATGGATATTAAAAATTATCCTGCGGAACCTTTTAGAATTAAGGTTGTAGAAACTGTTAAGATGATCGATAAAGAACAGAGGGCAAAGGTTGCCAAGGAAGCCGGTTACAACACCTTCCTTATTAACTCGGAAGATGTTTACATTGACCTTCTTACCGACTCGGGAACAAATGCCATGAGCGACAAGCAATGGGGCGGTATGATGATAGGAGATGAGGCCTATGCAGGAAGCCGCAACTTTCATCACTTGGAAGAAACAGTACAAGATATTTTCGGCTTTAAGCATCTTGTACCCACCCACCAAGGCCGCGGTGCCGAAAATCTTCTTTCAAGGATAGCAATTAAGCCCGGCCAATATGTACCCGGAAATATGTACTTTACCACCACCCGCTACCATCAAGAAGCAAACGGCGGTATCTTCGTAGACATCATAAACGATGATGCCCATGATGCAGGCAAAAATGTTCCTTTTAAGGGAGACATCGACCTCAATAAACTTGAAAAACTTATAAACGAAAAAGGTGCCGAAAATATAGCCTATGTATGTTTGGCCGTTACGGTAAACCTTGCAGGCGGTCAGCCCGTTTCTATGAAAAACATGAAGGCTGTACGCGAGCTTACAAAAAAACACGGTATCAAGGTCTTTTATGACGCAACCCGCTGTGTAGAAAACGCTTACTTTATCAAAGAGCAGGAAGCAGGTTATGCCGATAAAACCATCAAAGAAATCGTAAGAGAAATGTTCAGCTACGCCGACGGATGCACCATGAGCGGTAAAAAAGACTGTATCGTAAACATCGGAGGCTTCCTCTGCATGAATGACGAAGAGCTTTTCCAGGCTGCAAAAGAATTCGTTGTCGTATTTGAAGGTATGCCCTCTTACGGCGGTATGGCAGGCCGAGATATGGAAGCTATGGCCATCGGTCTAAAAGAAGCCTTGCAGTTTGAATACATCGAACACCGAATCAAGCAGGTTCGCTATTTGGGCGACAAGCTCTTGGAAGCAGGAGTTCCCATCATCGAACCCGTAGGAGGTCATGCCGTCTTCCTCGATGCAAGAAGATTCTGCCCCCACTTGGATCAGCTCCAATTCCCCGCTCAGGCCCTCGCAGCAGAGCTTTATATTGAATCGGGAGTAAGAAGTATGGAGCGCGGTATTGTTTCTGCAGGACGCGACCCCAAAACTCGCGAAAACCATATCCCGAAACTTGAAACCGTCCGATTAACCATCCCCCGCCGTGTTTATACCTATAAGCACATGGATTTGGTAGCAGATGCCGTAATCAAGCTTTACAAGCACAAAGAAGACATAAAGGGCTTAAAGTTCGTTTACGAACCCAAACAGCTCCGCTTCTTTACAGCAAGATTTGAGCATATCTAAGCACTGAAGGGTAAACTAATCATAAGTTTCCCTAATTGAAAAACTAGGCTGTTCATTTTACCTTTCTAAGAAGAAAGGCCGTAACGGCCTAGTTTTTTTATTTTAAGTCTAATAAATAATGTAAAGACTTGTGAAAGGAATCGCAAGGGGCGCAAAGGCGCTCAAGCCTTGGCTTGAGCTACGCAAAGGGGGAATTATTTTCTTGATATCGCCTCTACTTTTCAAAAAGAACGAGGGCAGGAGCTAATAGTAATGCTTCAAATAATAGCCCTATAAGTATACCAATTCCCATACCGATCAATTGTATGGCGTTACATCATGGTCTACTACAACAGGTTAAGAATCAATACTTTTACAGAAGGAGGATATCCTCCTTCTGTATATAGGCAAAAAGCAGCTTCAATAAAAGTTGCTTAAATTATAATTTTAGGGGCTTTAGGGTCTGTACTAGTATTGACTTTTCCAGAACAAGTTTCCCTTTCCCCCTAATTTACAGCTTCTCCACCTCTTCTTTACTAAGACCTGTAACTTTTGAAATAATTTCTACGGCAAGCCCTATATCAAGCAAGTTTTTTGCAGTTTCAAGCTTATTTTGGTATGCACCATCAGCAAAGCCGCGTTCAAGACCTCTTTCAATACCTTGTTGGTAGCCCTCACTTATGCAGGAGGCTCTGTCGTGTTCGTATTTCATGCGGGATTCATATAGCCATTTATCTTTAGGACTCATTTTCATTAATTCTATTGTTGCATTTGCCTTTCTCATCATCGGTGATTCTTGTGCTAACATATTTCTTACCTCCGGATCTTCAGTTTCGATAAATTTCAGCCAGTTTAATAGGCGTTTTATTTTATCATTCTTGCACTGACTTTTTTTTTAAGAGCCTTGCCTTTTCAAGGTTTAATATATGAATCTCAAGTTTTGAAACTAAGGGCTCTTTTGTATCTTGCTCCAATACAACATACTTGTTGTGTAAACGCCTATTTTTATTAAAGCCTTCCCCTATCAAGTTTATTGTAATACATTTTGGAAGATTTGTATAGTCTTGGCCTTGTTTTATACCCTCGTTATACATTTTAGACCAATAATATAAGGTCCTTTCAGGAAAATCACGATGCCACCTATTTTGAATTTCGATATCTACAAAGGTTTCATCTTTTAGCCGTAGTTTGATATCCAAGATACCTAACTTTTCACTTAAAAGCTCCTTATGAAACTCCTTGTCCAAGAGTTCCAATCCTGCGATGTTCTCAGGCGGAATGTCTAAGATACATTCTAAAAAATCCTGTAAAACATCCTTATTTTCCTCTGTTCCGAATATACGTTTAAAAGCGTAATCATTGCGGAGGGTTATTTTAAATAATTTTTCCATATTTTACCTCTTAAATAATTTTTTAAAAGAAGAAAAATTTCCTCTTTCATAATTATTATAGAGATTGTTTGTAATAGGTAGTAAAATTTAAAAAAATTAGGAAATATCGAGCACAGAAAACTAGTTTTTATCAAACGGCAAAGTGCGAATGCCATTTGTACTTCGACACTCGCACTTTGTGCTTAGGTCATTCGCACTTTGTACTTAATGCGGAAACTTCGCTTCAAAAGAAGCCAATACCTTGTCCGATGATGGGCGGGCATCTATATCTACGATCAGGTGTTTTTTTCCATAATAGTCGATTAAGGGAGCTGTCTGATGTCTGTAAGTTTCGAGGCGTTTTTGGATGGCTTCGATTTTATCGTCGGGACGGGTAATAAGCTCTCCCGAACAAGAGTCGCAAAGGCCTTCTTTTTTGGGCTTTACGAATTCTATATGAAAACTTTGGCCGCATGAGGAGCAAATTCTTCTTCCTGAAAGACGCTGGATAACCTCATCATCGCTTATATCAAAGTTGATAACGGAATCGATTTTTACGATATGCTTCAAGGCATCGGCCTGAGCAATTGTCCGCGGAAAGCCGTCTAGTATAAAACCGTTTTTGGTGTCATCCTTTTCCAATCTCTCCTTTACAAGGGCGATTGTAAGATCGTCGCTTACCAAGGCCCCGGAATCAATGACAGCCTTAACCTTTTTTCCCAACTCGGTTTGATCCTTTATTGCAGCCCTAAAAAGATCTCCGGTCGAAATATGCGGGATCTTATACGATTTTGAAACCTCAAAAGCGAGGGTTCCCTTTCCTGCGCCCGGCGGGCCCAAAAAAATACAGTTCATTTCTCTCTTCCTTTTTTAACAATATTAAAATATCTCAAAGTTCTTATATAAAGAACCTTAAAGTGCGTGTGTTGGTCATCTTAGATAGGTGGCCGATTATATATGTTCCTACCATGGCGGTTAAGGCATCAATGGCGGCAGCTACCGAACCTATAAAAAAGGCTGCCGGACGCAAAATCAAAAAGCCCGATTCAAAACCTCTTCCGTATATCGCACAAACTGCAACAAGGGAAACATAGGTTCCCGTTACCGGAAAACGGCCTAAAAAGAACGAAAAAACGGTTGAAACACCTACAAGCCAAAACATATCCTTTACGCTTATTCCCAAACTGGAATAAGACTTTAAAATTACGATAAAACTGATGGTAACAACCATCGCACTCCCAGCCCTGCCGAAAACCGAAAAAGCAGGCAATGATACGGAAGAGATTCTCCTTCTTACCCCCAAACTCTCATTTGAATGACGCAATAAGACAGGCAATGTTAAATTTGTATCGCCAGAAAAAAAGGCTGCACACACAGGGGCGATCGAAGCGTAGAGCACCTTATAAGGATTTACGTCTCTGCATATTATTTTTAAGATTATAGGGTATATGACCAAGGCTATTATAAAAAAATCTATCAATAAAAGAACAACCAAACTGGTAAAAAATTTGGTAGAAAGCATGGCTTGAAACTTGATAAACCAGCTAACCGATAAGGCTATAAGCCCGATTGAAAACATATCTACAAAGAAAGCCATAACGGCATAAGAAATTCTCGAAAGAGAATCAAAGAGTGTTAAAGCAGGCTTTGAAATATTTTTATCGACAGCACAAGCAGCTCCCGCAAAGCCTGCAAAGATGCAGAGGGGAAGAATATAAAGGCCGTCCATAAGGGCTTCAAAGGCACTTGAAGGAAAGAGGCGTAAAAAGGACTCGCCAACCCCTAAGCCTTCCACAGAGCTTGTCTCTTCAACAAATATCGGAATCCTGGCAGGAGAGCTTATGGACACTGAAACCAAGCCCAAAAGAGCCGCCAAAAAGGACGAAAGAATAATGAATAAGGCAATATATATTGAAAGTCTTAATAAGGAGCGGCTTTCGCGCAATTTAGATATACTTACGGTAAAGCCGAAAAATAAAACGGGATAAAGGGAATAGCGGCCGAATTGAATAGCTATATTAGAAGTAAAATCAACAGCGGCATTAAAAAACTCACTATCGGAAGAAGCTAGGACTGCAATTACAATCCCCAAAGCAGAACCTATAAGATATTTTATCCAAATTTTCATGGCCTCATTTTACAAAAAGACAAGGATTCAGTCAATAGATTAAAAAGAGTCTCCCGTTTTTTGAACAAGGGAGTCGATTATTCCGCCCATATCTTCAAGGCCGTAAAGGGTAAAGTAAACCTTCCAAAATTTAAAGGAAGAAGAATTCAGCATTTCTTCCGTAGGAATAAAATTCCTGTCAAAGTATTCATCAGCCTTGTATATAAGGCCCGGATTTTTTTCGGCATAGACTACAAGAGTTTTAAAATTATATCCGTCCCCTGCGATTAAAGAATCAAAGAGAGACTTCATCGATTTTTCATTAATCATATTTTCAAAACAAAAAAGAGTTTTTAAATTGGGATTTGAACTGACTGTAAGATTTTCTATTTTATTGCGGTGGCAATAAAGTTCTTCAAGCTCTTTCAAAGAAGAAAGGTCTAAGTCCCCTATTTTATTTTCATCGCAATGAAGTTTTTTAAGCCTTGTGTTAAGGCTTACCAAAAGCTTATCAAGTTCATTTTTGCCGCAATCCAGATGCTTTAACTCTTTATTTTGAAAAAGAATCAGATCGGTAAGTTTATTGGCCCTGCAATTAAGAAGGTTTAATTTCATGTTTTTGGTTAAATCAAGATCGGTTAAACCCGAATTTTCACAATAAAGCTCTTTAAGTTCAAGGTTTTTTGAAATGTCAAGGGCTTTTAAGTTTACAGAGCTTATATCAAGGTATTCAAGTCTAGGAAATATCGAAAAATCCATATCTTGAATTTTTGTTCCTGCAATATTGAGTTGTTTTAAGCCCTTTAAAGAAGAAAAATCAGGCTTTTCCATTTTATTGTTGCCTTCAAGGATTAAGGCTTCAAGAGAAGGGCAATCTGCAAATTCTATATTCTTTAACCCCGAAAACGAGATATCCAAGAGCTTTAAAGATTGAGCCTTGATTATTTTAACTCCGCTTAAAATTTCGGTATCATGAATTTTAAGCTCTTTTACATCGCCCAAGAGGGCTAGAGAATTTTTTGATACAAATATTTCGGTTTCCGAGCCGTCGGCAGAGATTTCCGAAGGAACAGCTCCTTCAATTTTGATATTTTCATCAGCTTTAATGCTTAAATTTATTTTCTTGTTTACTGTATTAAATTCAAAAATAACCGAGGCCTCGTTTAAGGCCTTTTGATATAGGTCTTCAACCGCATCAGTTTTACTACCGGCCGATTGAACATCCTTATCTTTTTTTTCCGAAATAAGGCCGGCCGGAGAATTAACCTTAGCTTGTGCTCCCTTATTTTCAGTACCTATTTTTTCTTCCTTTTCGGAACAAGAAAAAATAAAAAAACTAAAAATAACCAAAGCCGCAATTTTATATAGGGTCTTTAACATGGCCGGCCTCTTTCAAATAAAGCTTTACTTCATTATATAGGTTTTAATCGGCGGAAAGCCGTTAAATTCTACTGAAGCATAACTGGAAGTATAAGCTCCGGTTGTAAGGAAGTATACCCTGTCCCCGGGCTTAAGGTTGGTCGGAAGACTGTACTTATAATCCTCATACATAATATCCATACTGTCGCATGTGGGACCTGCCAAAACGACCTCACCCCATTTTTTGCAGCCCTCATCCTTATCTGTAACGATAGGATATTTTAAGGACTCATTTAGTGTTTCGATAAGGCCGTTAAAGAGACCAGTATCGAGATATACCCATCTGAACAGGGCGGTATTGTTTTTGCGGGAAATCATAACGACCTCGGTTACCAATATACCGCTGTCGCCTACGAGGGAGCGGCCGGGTTCCAAGATAATTCGGGGGCGTTCATCACCGAAATCGTCTTCCAAATATCGGTTAATTTCGGAAGCATACTCGCTTAAATCGTTTGCAGGTGTAACATAAGAAGCAGGGAATCCGCCTCCCATGTTTACCATCTCAAGTTTGATATCTTCTTCTTCTTCCAAAGAACCCATGAGGTATTTTGTCTTTGCAATGGCATCGTTCCACTGACCGATATCCCTCTGCTGGCTTCCTACATGGAAAGAAATACCGTAAGGAATAAGACCCGAATCTCTAGCCTGAATACAAAGGTCGTAAGCCATATCGGGATGACAGCCGAATTTTCTTGACAAGGGCCAGTCGGCACTGGTAGTGTTTTCAACTAGAATTCTCACATAAACTCTTGAACCGGGAGCAAATTGAGCTATATTTTTAAGGTCGTCCTTACTGTCTGTTGCAAACATTCTGACACCCTTTTCATAAAAGTAGGCAATATCCTTTGCTTTCTTTATGGTGTTACCATAACTAATTCTTTCAGGGCTTACACCCAGCCTCATAACCTTATCAAGTTCATAGCGTGAAGCTATGTCAAAATATGAGCCCATCTCGTTGAGCATCTTAATAATTTCTTCATGCGGGTTAGCCTTGATTGCATAAAAAACATCCGCATAAGGGAAATTTTCCTTTAACTTTTGATAATTTTTTTTGATTGTTTTTAGGTTGATAACAACACAGGGCGTTTCCAGATTTTCTGAAAAACTCATAAAGTGTTTCCACTCAGAATCGCTAATGTAATCCTTTCTTTCCATTAGGCCGACCTCCCAAAATATAGTAATAATAAATTACCTTATAAAGCTATTTCGCATAACTGTCAATAGTATTAAGGCCTAAAACGGGCTTTTTTTTAATATTTTTAATCTAAAAAATAAAAAAACTTAATATTTTTCCATATGTATGTATTGAATATATTTCGATTTTATGGTACTATCAGTCTCAGAACATATATTATCCTTATGTATCCGGAGTCGTTCAAACGGCTCCTTTTTTGTATGCAAAGGGTATCTTGAGAGGAGGTTGGAGTGGAACTTATTCAAAAAAAAGATATTCCGTACTTTTCTGAATGTGAACCTCTTGTTGAAGGACTAGGCTTTAAGCTGGTAGATCTTAATGTTCTTCACAAAAAAGATGTTTGGCAGGTAAAGGCGGTAATAAAATCCGAAAAAGGTGTCGGTATCAAAGACTGTACCTCGGTGCACCGAAGTCTTCAACCCCGTATTGAAGCCCTGCTAGGCTCGCAAGATGTAACGATGGAAGTAAGTTCTCCGGGAATCAACAGGCTTGTAAAGCGGGCAGTTGAGTTTTATGCCTTTGTAGGCGAGGAAGCCCAAATTTGGGATAATAGTATTACTGATTGGCGGCACGGAATTATAAAAGAAGTAAATTCCGAAGGCATTATTTTAAATTCTGATAATCAAGACATTCGCATTCCGTATCAGGATATAAAAAAAGCCAGATGTAATCTTTAAGAATAATTTTAGCTTTGTTAAGGAGATTGAATGAAATGTCTGAAGGAATAATCGAAGCGATTCGGGAATTTGCACAAGAAAAAGGGATTGATGACGATTTTGTTTTGCACATTGTAGAGCAGGCTTTAAAAGCGGCTTATAAAAAACAATTCGGAACAGATGCAAATGCCGTGTTTAATGAAGAAACAGGAAAAATATACTCAAAAAAAATAATAACGGAAAATGCAAAAAGCCATGTTTTTGATATAAGTTTGGAAGAAGCTCAAAAACTTGCCCCCGCTTGCGAGGCCGGCGATGAGCTTTTGGTTGAAATCGATCCTAAAAGTCTCGGCATTAACTCCGTAAGAGTCGGAATGCAAAGAGCCATTCAGTGTATAAGAGAAATGCAAAAAGACTCTCTTTATGCCGAATACAGCACAAAGGTAGGCGAAATCATAATCGGCTATTATCACCGGGAACGCAACGGAAATATTTATGTAGATTTGGGAAAGGTCGAAGGCTTACTGCCTAAAAAATATCAGTCTCCGCGGGATCACTTCGGAAGGAATGCAGCCGCAGGAGAAGAGTCAAGAATTAAGGCCTTGGTTAGGGAAGTAAAAAAACACCGTCAGTCAAATGTGGTTCAGCTCATCCTTTCAAGAACAGATGCGGAATTTGTAAGACAGATCTTAGAGCTTGAAGTTCCCGAAATTGAAAGCGGAATAGTAAAAATTCATAATATCGTAAGAGAACCCGGTTACAGGACAAAGATTTCGGTTTCAACAGACAGGGATGATGTAGATCCTGTAGGAGCCTGCGTTGGAGCGAAGGGAGCACGAATTCAGGCAGTTATTGCAGAACTGGATGATGAAAAGATAGATGTTCTGCCCTACTCCGAAGATCCGAAGGCCTATATCAAAAGTGCCCTTTCTCCTGCCGAGGTCATGGATGTTATGATCTTGGATGCAGAAAAGAGACTTGCCCTTGCAATAGTATCAGACTCCCAATTATCATTGGCAATCGGAAAGCAAGGTTTAAATGTCCGCTTGGCAAACCGCCTTGTCGACTGGAATATCGATGTAAAAACAGAAGAGCAGTTTAAAGAAATGCCGATTTACACAGATGCCAGAAAGGCTGTTGAAAACTTATTTAAAGATGACGCCAAATATGATGTTAGGGATGAAGAGGAAGAGTATGAGGAAATTTCCAATGTTTCCGAGCTCCCCGGAATTACCCAAGACATTCTGGCAGTATTAAAAAATAACGGAATTGAAGACATACAAGATTTGATAAATATGGAAGATAACGAAATCAGAGCCTTGGAAGGTCTTACCGCCGAGATGGCAGATACTCTTCTTGACATTATAGCTAATGCCGTTGAAGTTGTAGAAGACGATGAAGAAGAAAGCGAACCTGTTTCTGATGATGAGGTTGAAGAATTTGAATGCCCTGAATGCGGTCACAAAATAACAATAGATATGACAAAATGCCCCAATTGCGGAGTAGATCTTGCTTTCGAATATGAGGACGAAGAGTAGGAGTAATATGGATATAGAAAATACAAATAAACCTGATGTAATTCTCAACAAAAAAAGCAGTAAAGCTGCAGATTCTAAACCTGAATCCGGCAAAACTGACGCTAAAAAGAAAGTCGTTGTCAAAGTTTCAAAAAATGCGGCAGGAAAATCAAAGAAGCCCGAATCTTCTTCGGACGAATCCTCCGGCGGAAAAACTTCCGGAAAACCGATTATTTCCGTTAAAAAAGCTCAGCCGCAAAACTCAAAACCTGCAGAAACCGCTGTAAGAGAAAAAAAGACCGGTGAAAGGGTTGAAGAAACAAAAAAGCCGGCACCTCGTACTGAAGATAAGAGGAGCGAGCAGTCTTCTGCACAAAATGAAAAGCGAATTTCTGATTCGGTAAAACCGGATGCTTCAAAAAAAGAAGAAAAACAGCCTGAAAGAAAAAAGCCGGCAGCTTCCTCGATAGAATCGATAGATTTTACAAGCAAGAGACCCAATGTAAAGGCCGGTAATTTGGCCGATTCGGGCCGAAGAAATAACCGCGGTCAGGGAGGTAACCGGCCTCAAAGACCCGGAGGTCAAGGACAGACAGGCCAAGGCAGACGCCGTGAAAGCAATTTTTCGGGTGCCCAAGCCCGTGCCTACTCGGACGGAAAAAAGCAAGGCTTTAGAACAGGCCAAGGCGGACAGCAGAGCAGACCGGGAGACAGACCCCAAAACAAGCCCGGCTTCGGCGGCTCAAGGCCAGGAGCAGCTCCCGCACCGATTCCTGTCGAAAAAAACAAGGCTCAAACAAATAAAAAAGCCCACAAGGCCAAAAAAGAAATATATAACAAAAAAAACAAGGAAGACGAATTTTTTGAAGAACGCCTCTTAAATCAAAAGAAAAAGCAAAAGGAAAAAATTCACAATATTCCTAAACAGATCGAGATAATGGAATCTATTTCCGTTTCAGAATTGGCCAAAAAGATGAACTTAAAGGCTTCTGAGCTTATCGGAAAACTCATGGGCATGGGAATGATGGTTACCATGAATCAGTCCATCGATGCCGACACGGCCACCATTCTTGCATCGGAATATGAATGCGATGTCAAGATTGTAAGCCTCTATGATGAGACGGTTATCGAAAGCAAGGAAGACGATTTATCGGATCTTAATCCGCGGCCTCCCGTTGTAACCATAATGGGACACGTTGACCACGGTAAGACAAAAACCCTTGACGCAATCCGAAGCTCCAATGTTATAGCGGGAGAGTTCGGAGGCATTACACAGCACATAGGTGCCTATACGGTAAACACCCACGGAGGAAAAATTACCTTCCTCGATACTCCCGGCCACGAAGCCTTTACCATGATGCGTGCACGAGGAGCGGAAATTACCGATATAGTTGTTTTGGTAGTTGCTGCCGATGACGGCGTTATGCCCCAAACAATCGAGGCCATAAATCATGCACGCGATGCAAAGGTTCCCATAATAGTTGCAGTAAACAAGGTCGATAAGCCTGAGGCAAATGTAGACAAGGTTAAGACCCGTCTTTCAGAATTGGGACTCATGCCCGAAGAATGGGGCGGCGACACCATGTTTGTCGAAATCTCGGCTCTAAAAAAATTGGGATTGGACAACCTCCTTGATACAATCCTACTTCAAGCCGAGGTGCTTGAACTTAAGGCCAACTATACATGCAATGCGGAAGGAAAGGTTATAGAATCCCGCATTGACCACGGAAGAGGCGTTGTTGCAACAATTATCGTTCAGCGCGGAACCTTGAGGACGGGAGATCCTTATGTTGCAGGTATTTATTCGGGCCGTGTAAGAGCCATATTTAACGACAGGGGAGAAAAAATCGATGAAGCGACCCCCAGTATGCCCGTAGAAATTCTCGGTCTTGAAGGTATGCCCAATGCAGGCGACCCCTTCCAAGTTACCGATTCGGAACGCATTGCCCGCCAGATTTCGGATAAGAGGCAGGAACTCAAACGCTTTGAAGATTCAAGGAATGTTAAGAAGGTTACCCTCGATAACCTCTATGAAACAATCCATGACGGCGAAATATTGGAGCTCAAGGTTATCATCAAGGGAGACGTTCAAGGTTCGGTAGAAGCCTTAAAGCAATCCTTGGAAAAACTTTCCACACCCGAAATAAGGCTCAACGTAATACACGCTTCTGCAGGTGCCATCAATGACTCCGATGTTATGCTTGCAGCCGCAGACTCGAACGCTCTTATCATAGGCTTTAATGTACGCCCCACTCCTCAGGCCAAACTTTTGGCCGATCAGGAAAAGGTTGACATAAGAAAATACACCGTTATTTACAAGGCTGTTGAAGAAATTCAGATGGCCATGGAAGGAATGCTTTCGCCCGATATTAAAGAACAGGTTATCGGTATGGTCGAAGTTCGAAATACCTTTAAGGTTCCCAAAATCGGAAAGATTGCAGGCTGTTATGTTCTTGAAGGTGTCGTAAAGAGAAACTGTGCAGTACACGTTATCCGAGACGGCATAGTCGTTCACTCCGGAAAACTTTCTTCATTGAAGAGATTCAAAGACGATGCAAAAGAAGTTGCGGCAGGTTTTGAATGCGGTATTGGTATCGAAGACTTTAACGATATACAGGTCGATGATCAGTTAGAAATTATCGAGATGATTCAGGTTGCCAGAAAATTGAGCGACAGCGAAAAATACAAGGCTCCGGAAATCAAAGAAGAAGGAACTGAAACAAATGAGTGAGTTTAGGCTTGCAAGATTGGGTGAGCAGATAAGGGAAGAAATTTCGAGCCTTATCTGTTCGGGTAAAATAAAAGACCCGCGAGTTTCTTCTCTTCTTTCGGTAAACAGGGTAATTGTTTCAGGCGATCTTGCCTATGCTAAGGTCTATGTTTCAAGCTTTTTAGATGAGCATAAGACGAAGCAGGGAGTCCGCGGCTTGGAAAATGCATCGGGCTTTATAAGAACAAGCCTTGCAAAAAAGCTTCACATAAGGCAGTGTCCCGAACTCAGCTTTATATTCGATAAAAGTATAAAGGAAGGAATCGACATGGTAAACAAACTTGAAAACCTTGAGTACTTTACCGAGCCTGATGAAGACCTATCTTAAAAATGGAACAAAATAAAAACCTAATAGTCCCGTTTGCAAAGCAAGCGGGACTTACCAGCTTTGCCTCAATGTCGGCTGTAAAAAAAGCCCTTTCGACAAAGAAGGTAGGCCATACCGGAACCTTGGATCTTTTTGCCGACGGTCTTCTGGTTCTTCTTACAGGGCACTTAACCCGACTTGCCGATATAATTTCAGCCGAAAAGAAAACTTACGAAGCATGGATGGAATTCGGAACAGAAACGGATACCCTCGATCCTGAGGGCGAGCCGGTGTTGAAAGCCCCCCTTCCCTCTTATAAAAATTTAACGGAAGCAATCCCCTCTTTTTTAGGCAAAATACTCCAAAGGCCGCCCGAATTTTCTGCAATAAAAATAAACGGAAAGAGGGCTTCCGACAGGATACGCAGCGGAGAAAAGATAGAAATTGCAGAACGGGAAATAGAAATTTATAAACTCAATCTTAAAAGAATAATTACCGATGGCGGTTTGGAATTTACAGAAAGGAATTTTTTAAACATAAACACTGATACAAAAATCAAGTATGCACACATAAGTGTAGAATGTTCAAAGGGAACCTATATCCGCTCCCTTGTAAGAGATATAGCAAAAAAAGCTCACTCCTGTGCCTATGTCTCGGCCTTGCGGAGAACAGCTGTGGGAAACTTTAAACTTGAAGATGCCGCCGGTTTTTCTCTATTGGGTGATTTTTCGGAATCACCTCATGAGGCTTGTTACAAACCGGATTATGCAAGGCCGGCAGATAAGACGGTTTTCTACAAACCGAAAGAAATTGAGCTTTCGGAAATAGCGGCAAAGGCGATTACCTTCTCTCCTAAAACGGCAGAAAAGCTGCGGTTACTTCAAATCTTTTTGAATAGAAGCTATCTAAACGATTTTTATAACGGAAAAAAAATGAAATTCAATTGGTTTTTAAATGCCGATGAAGTTTTAGAAAATATCAAACATCTATCCTTGGGGAATAAAAAAATATGCGTTTTTTGCGATAATTTATGGATCGGTATTATAGGAATAAATAAAAACTATCTGAAATATGAAACAGTAATAAAAAATTAAAGGCCTAACGGTTTTAATCAAAACGCTAAGCCCTGATTTTTAATTTACTGTAAGGCGTGACTTCCTGAAGGAGATGCCGAACAGCGTATACCGTAGCTGGTTACAACCCTGTCTCCCAAAGTTTTGGTCTCACGGCCGCAATGAATACAATGTGAACCGTCAGGTGTGATAACATGTTTTTTTGTCACACTTGCAGGGCACATATATCCGTTATCGTCACTTTCCAAATTAGGGCCTACAGGCCTAACATCTTTTCCGCAATATTTGCATTTCATAAAAATATCTCCTGACTTTATTTTATTGTTATAATTTTCAGCATGATAAATGCTCTATATTAAAGACATATTCTAATATTTAGTTACAAAATATATTCATCTAATATCTTTTCCTCAGATCGGCAGATATGTTTTCTTTTATCTTTTTTAGTTTACCTCCACACTCCGGACAAGAAGGCAACTTTGCGGCTTTGTATAAGTCCGCACTGTCTTTATTTTCTATAATTATTCCGCAAGACTCGCATTTGAACTTTATAAAAAAATGCGTAAAAAGAGGATCATTCGGTGAAAGAATATCAGTTTTTATACTCATACACTAATCCTTAAATTAAGGTACATAATAGAATTTACTCAATTTTAGAAACATAGTCAATAGTATGTTAAAATCATAGAGAAAATTCAAAAATTAATCATTGCTATCCGTTTCTATATTTTTTAATATTCCGTAAATTGCTGCGGCAAGAGTAAGCCCTGCTGCAACATAGGCAGCTCCTTTTAAGACCTTGTTTACCTGCGAGGAATCGGAAATACCTGTTTTACACCAAACGGCAAAGTGCTCGCAATTATTAAAAATCAGATTGTACTCTGCTTCCCCCAGTCTGGACCGAGCCCTTTCTACGGTTTCCTCTCCGGTATATTGTTTGACCGAAGAAGGCAGATTGCATATCTTTATTTCGGCACCCTTTGCAAAGGCTTCCAAACTTACCTCTTGAATGCAGATATCGTTTCCGAAATCTCCGAGTTTATCGGCATAGTGAATAACCCTGCCATTACCTGCATAAATACCGTAATGCTGATAAAGTCCTCGATCCACAAAGAGAATATCGCCAAGAGAGAATTTTTCTTTTAAATTCTTATTCATTTCCTATGTTTCCTAATTATTCAAATTCACAAACTAAAAAATGAATCAATAAACCACCATCATATTGTCGTATTTTGCAGTTCCTCCGCATTTCGGACATTTGGTTGTTGCACTTGAAGCAAGCATAGGAATCAGCCCTCTCTCTGTTTTTTTCCATAAAACGGTGTCCGCATTTTTTGCAATAAAACCACACCGTTTCCCCCATCATCGGGGGACGAACATTATTTGTCGGGTTCATGTTTTGCTCCTTTTGTTTGAGATTATTGGGGTTAAATTTTACTACTCTATTGATGTGTATTATGGTATCATAACTTTATATTTTGAGTCAAGAGTAAGAAATCAGCCAAAAAACAATTACAACGCACTAGGAAATAAAAAATAGAATCAAGAAAAAGATACTTCCAAGCAAGAAAACTATACTCAAAGCTAAAAGTATTTTTTGAAATATTTTTCCCATATTGTATAGTCTTTCTCCCGTATGTAATAAATTAGCTCCGATATTTATATTTTTCCCTTCTACAAGCCGTATTAAAGGATTATCTACCTTAGCCAACATTTTTCTACCCCAGTCTATTTGCATAGAAGCATCGATTAAAATCTTTGATAACACTTTAAAAATAACAAAAAAAAGCAGTGAAAAAATAATTAAAACTATAAAGGTAATAATTTTCCAATTAGAGAATATTGAGATCATAAGTCGCTCCTTAGAGTTAATATTTATTTAATCCCTCAAAAGTATTTCCCCATCTTTTACATATAATGGTTTTCCGTTATAAATAACTCCGGGGTAAATTTCTCCGTCTATTATAATTTGAGAATGCTTTTTCTTTTTGTCATCTTTAAATATAAATGCCAATACTTTTCCGTCTGAAGAAAATTCACTATCTGAAAAATTATAATCAAAAGGACCAAACTCTATATCCGACCCATATTTATAAAAATAATCACCAATTTTAGCACTTATTAATAATGTCGTATCATCTGATGAAAATTTTACACTTCGTAAATCTTCAAACGGTCCTATTTTTTCATTTCCATTAATCACATAAGTCTCACCTTTATTTTTTGCCTTAACAATAAAAGCGAATTTTGTTCCATCATTAGAAATAATAATTTCACTAAAACCTCCGCAAGTATGCACTTCATCTTTTCCTGTGAAAACACCATAGCCGCCATGCTTTTTTTTATAACTATATATTATTTTTCCTGTTTTTCTAAACCATTCTTTACATACTTGAACCTCTTGCTCAAAAGTTGCTATTTTTTCCTGCCCCAAGTATAAACATGAGTCTCCTCTGCCAACAATATCCTTTCCATAAGTATGAATTAATACTTTTTTATCCGGTGAAACCATTGCATCACAAATATCTTCAAATGGACCATATTTTATATCTTCATGGCGATTATAAACATACCATTCATCATCTTTTTTAAATCCGAAAGCATATTCTTCAACTAAGTCGTTACAGAAGCCGCTAATAGCACCATATCCTTTAATATGAAAAAATCTAATCTCATCAAAAGGACCAAATTCCTCATCTCCATAACAAACATACCAAAGATCATCTTTCTGTGCTCCATAAGCAAATCCTCCTTTCTCAGTAGAATACAGACATTCGATATAATCATATATGTTTAATTCTTTTCCATCATGATATACACAGCTCTCACAATATACATCACTCTCTGCATAATATTCTTTCCATAAACGAAAATATAAAGAACCTTTAGAATCAAATTGAATACTATCAGCGTCGTCATACGGTCCTATTTTTTCATCTCCATAATATACATAAGCAGTATCACCTTCTTTTGCTGTATATACCAACTTTCCATCTTTAGAAAATTTTAGACTTATAAAGTCATATACTCCTTTCATATATGGCCCTTTTGTTTCATTACCGTCATATACATACCCTTTTCCTTCTGTTGAAATAAGGCATGCAAATTTATCTTCATCATAGTAACAACAATATTCTATATTTCCAAGTTTTTCTGTGGTTCCATCTTTTTTCACAAGGATAGAATTCTTATTCTGTATATTAAAATAAAATGGGAACCTGCGTAATGGTATAAGATTTTTTATATTTTCAGGATACGGACCGTAACAATTACCATCATTCAGAACATAATATCCTTCAAATGCACCGCCGCAACAAGTAACAATAGGATTTCCATTTTTATCTAACCATATATCAATAATATTTTCATTTGCAATATCTATTAGACCAAGAACTTTTTCACCATTTTCATTTTTCTCTTGCCCTGCTTCGGGCATAGTTAGTAGACAACTTTTTGTTTTTGTATTTAAATTAAAAGCATCTGTTGTATCTAGCTGTGTATCAACATTTTGTCTTAATATTGTATTTTTGATTTCAATTTTTTTAGCTGTAGGCATAACTTTTTCCTGCTTTTTTTTCTCATTGGATTTAGACTCTCCACTTAAAAAGTTTCTAAAAATTGACGACATTTATTTTTCTCCTTGGTTATTATATTTTTAATAATCGTAATAGCTATTATCTATTCGATATCTATCGATTCTAAATTTTATATATAAGCTCTTTCAGATGCTTCTTTTTCAATATCAGAAGTTGCAGTCTGTCTAATGCCAGAAAAATACTTTTTAATATCAGATTCATCAATATCAACAGTATTATTCAAAGTCTTTGACATAATATTTATTTTTTCGATATTTTTTTTAGAAACATTTTCAATCTCATTGTTAAAATTATATGTTTCTTGCTCTATTTTTAGCATCTCTTTTTCAAGTTCTTCATCAAGCTTTTTCTTAGTCAGCTTGGCTTTATTAAAAACATTCTTAAACATGTTTAAAGCCCTGCTATTTCTCTTATAGCATTGTAGCCCTCAGAGATAGCGACTCTTTTAAGCTCGTTAGGTAATGAAGAATTATTAATTGCTGAAATAATACAATTTTGACATGCAATAATACCGGTCCGCTGAACATGTCCTTTTTTGCTAATTGAGTGTATAGCTTTTTTTAAATCTGAATTAATTCTAGCTAACTCAATCGTTCTCTTATTATTACTTTCAACAGTCGAAATCCAAGCATGAAAAATCGGTGTTAATACTTCTGAGGAAATTTTTTGTATAACCATTAAATCATTCATAAATAACTCCTTATCAATCTTATAAATTTTCTATAATATTTTTTGCAGCCTTATAGGCTAATAACTTCGTTCTTAAATCTTGTTCTATCTTTGTAGCTTCAGCAACTTTTACATTTAAAGAGTTTAACTTATTAGTTACTTTATTAGTTTCCTTTTCAATTTTATTTATAACTTCATCAGCCTTAGCATTAGCAGCAATAATACCTGTCCCCATAGGCATTAAAATTGTTGCTAGAATTTCTGAAAAAGTATCAAAAGAATCACTTCCATCAAAACATTCTGCCACTATTTTATTAGATTTATGAAAAACCAGATTTGGCATATTATTTGTTTGTTCAAGAATATTTCTTTCTTTATTTGAAAGTGATTTAGTTTTTAATAATTTATGAATCTTATTTTGATTTCTTCTTGCCCAAGTTATAAACACAGAAATTTCTTCACTAAGACTTTCAACATTATTAATTCTTGACCTAAGTCTATCAGAACTTCTATTGAATTCATTTACTGCACTTTCATATCTTTTTTTTGCAGAATTAACTCTACTTGAAGCTCCTAAAGTTACAACATCATTAATAGTATCTAATACACCCATACAATATCTCCTTAATTTGCAATTTTTTTTGCTTTTTTTAACTAACTTTTTCTTACCTTTCCTATAATAGTTAAAATTAAAATTATTATTTGAATAATTTCATCAATAAAAGGAATAGGATCAGGTATCACGCAGTTTATAATCAATAATATAATTTGAACAAGAATACTTTTCATTTTATTTCTCCTTTAAAATTAACTGGCAGTATAGAAATTACCTATACTGCATTAAATACTAATTAAATAGACTCATTAGCCAATCCCAGAAATTACTTGCAAGATCAACTACTACACCGACAACTTTTCTAATCAACTTTTCAGCAAGCTCAAGCAATCCCTTTGCTATCAAATCTTCCAATTCATTCTTGAATTTAGCATCCCTTTCCATCTTATTTTGGATACGTTCTTGAATTTCATATTCATCCATATTTACTATCTCCTTATAATGTTTCTGCACTAAACAGATATTTTTTTGATTTTATGTCATAAATAATAGGTATATTTAATTTTTTTACAGTATTCCATTTAAATTCAGGAATTTCTGCATTAATTTTATTTACCATACGCAATATAGACATTCCTTCCGTTCGATTTACAATCCGGTATTTTACTTCGTTTAAGTTATAATTATACCTAACAGAACAGATAATTCCACGCTGTGATTTATATAACTCCATTAATTCTTCTTTGTACTTGTCATTCTTCTTTATAATAGATTTCCAATCACTATCGGAAATTTTACCTTTTTGAACTATTTTCTGACTTTCAACATCTATCCAAAGGTTAGAATGGAACTTTATAGGTTCTTTACATTCAGAATTAAGATTTATACGGTGAATTAATAAATCTTCATAACCGCTAAATAACTCCATGTAAAAATAAAGAGCTTTTTCATCTAACAGTTTTTCTGTCTCTTTTCCGGGTGCTGTGATTAACGTATTATCATTTTTTGCAAATAACCATGAATCAGAAGCGACAGTATCAGATTTTGTAAGCACAACAGTGATTTTTGAAAGAAATTTTATTTTTTCATCTTCTTCCAACTTATCTGTTATTTTTTTTAATGCTTGTTTATCAATCAATATAGAACGTGTATCTGCCTGAAACACCCAAAGAATAACATCACATGTTTTTGCAATATCAGCATATTGGCAGATATATTTATCATCAGCACTATCTGATTCCCCTAAGCCTGGCAAGTCCCAAAAAGTTACTTTTTTACCATCAGCACCCTTCTCTATATGCTTTTGCGGTTCCTTAGTACAAGGTCTTGTATCATCAACCTTAAACTTAGTTCCGAAAAGAGCATTTGTTAAAGAACTTTTCCCCGTTCCTGTTTGACCAAAGACCGCTGCTACAAGCGGTTTGTTTTCTTCTTCACTGACAATATTTTTAACTTTGCTCATGTCAGTACCGAATTTCTGTTCTATTCTGTCAAAAACTTCTTGAATAGACTTCATACATTAACCTCCATAAATTTTAGTTATTGTTTTTAACATTTTTTATAACTTTATAAGTAAGGCTCGCTGCACCTATAAATAAAGAAGCCATAGGTATTAGAGGAAAAAGCTCAATAGCTGTTTTTATACCTATAGATTCAATATCTTTCATTTTTTTATCATTCTTTTTCACATTATAAAATTTTTCTTGTTCTTTAATCATATTATAAATCCTATTTTTCATACTTACTCAAGGCATCAGCTAAAGCACCAACTGCAGCAGTTATAACTCCAACATCGTCTGTCAAGCCTAATACAGGTATTAAGTCCGGAATAGCATCTATAGGAGAAACCAAATAAACTAAGGCCCCTATCGCCAAGGCCTTCGCAGTCCATGCAGCACTTGGATCCATAATCATGTTCCATAAAGCAGTAACCCAATGCCAAATTTCTGCTATAGGTCCCCTTTTCATGTCATCCAATTTTGAAGCTATTTTTTGAATATCTTCACTACTGGCATTTTGCGAGAACTCATTAAACATTTGTTCACTTTTTTTTCTTTCATCTTCTGTCATAAAAAACTCCTTACTTTGCAAATTTTTTCTTGCAATTTTTAAAAATATTTATTTTTTAGCCGAGTATTCTCAGCATTAAAACCTTTGTTGTTTTTACTATCACTTTCTAATTAATATATTTTTTGCATCTTCTTAATCTCTTCTCGTACTTCTTCAACAAGCTCTGGCGGTTCCAAAACTTTTACCGTAGAACCTTGACCTAAAACAAAGCGTTTTATTTCTTCGGTTTGAGTGGTCGAAAAACTTACCTCCACAGACTTATCCCGATGTATAGTGATTTTTTGATCATCGCTCCAGCGGTGCTCCTCGGCAAAGACTCCCACCTTAGGAGAAAACAATAGCTTAACCGTAAAAGGTTCCCGCTTTGTAAGCCAGACTCCTACATTTTTATCTATGTAATCTTCCGCCTTAAAATCTTTTGGAACTTCAAAGGTTTGTTTTTCCAGCACTTTAACTTTTTGCATTCGGCTAAAAGAAAAAATACGAGGCTCATTTCTCAACCTGCACAGGCCTATTACATACCATGCACCGCGTTGGCAGACAATGTGATAAGGCTCTGCAATACGCTCGGCAGCATCATCCTGCTCTAAACTTCGGTAGAAGAATTTAATTGCATGATGAGTTTTTACTCCTTCAAAAACGTTTGAAAATATTTCGGGATCAATATCGGGAGAAGGTTCGGCAATAAAGGTTACGGCTGCATCAAGCCAAAGAGAATCAAAAATTACAACATCCTTAGGCAAAAGATCAGTCAGCTTTTTAAAAACTTTTTTTAGTTTTTCTTCGATAGGTGTTTTACGGTATTGTCTTAATAGTTTTTCAAAAACAGCAACCGAAAAAAATTCATCGGCCGATAAAAATAAACTTTTTAAGAAAAAAGTATCTTGAGTATAATAATAACCTTTTTTGCTGTGGTCATAGGAAATGGGAGCATCATACATATCACGCAAAAATTCTATATCCCTCTCAATAGTACGCTTGCTTACTTCAAATTCCTTTGAAAGAGAGCGGACTGTAGGAAAAAAGATTTTCCCGTACTTTTTCATCTATTTTTAACAGCCGCCAAAATTGTATCTTACCTTCTTTTTCAGTCATGCCCATATTATACAACCTTGCCCCCGTCAAATAATGTCGGTGTAAAAATAAATTTGATATTTTTTATCGGGAAAATAAAAATTATAAGTTTTAAAAAGGTATTATTGATTGATTGATTGATTGATTGATTGATTGATTGAGCAAAAAGTGTGCCAAGCTACTTTTCCTCTTTAAGAACAAGAGGGGCACAACAAGTGAATATATGAAAATACAACACAAGGCTACTTTCAACTCCATGCACATAACTCTATCATATTAAGATAGAAAAATCAAGATATTTTTTAATAAATCTTGAAAACATAAAAAAAATACATTACAATAAGATTAATCAATTTATTAAAAGAGGTAAATTATGCAGGAAAACATCTTCGGAATAAATGAACAATTTAAAAACGAATCCGGAAACTATGAAGACAGTTTGAGGTTAAAGCTCCACAGGGCTCTCAGCTGGTTAAACGAGGCCGAACGCCAAAAAGAAAACACCGACCTTTGCTTTATATTTTTGTGGATTTCTTTTAATGCCGTCTATGCCGATGAACTCAATTCCTTGGGAGACAGAAGCGGAGCAAGCGAATTTTTAAGAAAGGTCTGTAAACTGGATAAAGCCCGAGAACTTTATTCTCTTGTATGGAATAATTTTTCGGGAAATATAAGAATTTTTTTAAACAATAAATTTACCTTTCAGCCGTTTTGGGACGAGCAAAATAATTCTGCCGCAAAAAAGAATTGGGAAGCGGGTTTTCAAAATGAAAACAAACGAGCCTTTAAAGCGATAGCCGATCAAAACACATCAACAACTTTAAACATTCTTTTTAAAAGACTTTATACCTTGAGGAATCAAATCCTGCATGGAGGAGCTTCATTTAACAGCTCCGTAAATACGGCACAAAAAAAAGAGGCCTGCACCTTTTTGCTTAACATTCTTCCAGCTATAATAAAAATAATTATGGATAATCATACCGAAGATTGGGGAAAGCCCTACTATCCGGTTATAAAGGAGTAAAGATAATATTTTCTTTAATCCATTCTTTTACGGTTTTCTCTTCAGGGTTAAAGCTGACTCCGATAAGGACTATTTCTTTTTTGTCGGCCTTGTACTTTTCAGCATAGTTTTTTTCTTTGATTTGTTTTAAGGCTGATTCCGCACTTTCTTTTAACTTAAACTCAAAGATATAAATTGTCTTTTCGGTTTTTACTACGCAGTCCGTTCTTCCTGTAGATGAGGGAGTTTCAACTTCGACAAACTGACCCATAAGTGCAAATATTAAATAAACGCAGACTTGAAAATTATGCTCCCTCAATGAGATGCTTTCTCCGCTTTCTTTTTTTACTGTATCGTAGGGAAGGCTCGCCATTATAGATTTTAGCCTTTGCATAAACTCATCGACTCTTCCGGCCCTTAAATCCTTTGTAAACTGAACTACATTAAAAGAGGTATCGGTAAAGTTTATGTTTGAATATTCGGGTAAAAGATTATATAAAAAGCCGTAGCGGACTTCCTCATTCGGGAAACCCAGCCTGTACATCTTGTATTCTTTATCGTAACCCTTGATAGTTAAGTATCCCGACTGAAATAAGACCGGGATAATCGAATCCGCACCCGCTCTATAATCCGATAAGAAGGCAGAATTCATCTCTACATTTCCGTCCAAGTCGGGAATGTTATAGTCTGCTCGTTTTAATTCGTTTACTAAAAAAGTCGGAGTACCGGTTGCAAACCAATAGTCTTCAAATTGTTTTGAAAAAAATACATTGAGCAAACTAAAGGGGTTATACATTGTTTCGCTTCCATATGAAAAACAATAACCGTCATATTTTTTCTTTAATTCTGATAGACAATCTTCGTGGCTTAACTCGTTCCGTTCGGCCAAAGCCTTTATTTCCGGCCGGAAAGTGTCCTCTAAGTCTTTTTGAGTTAATCCGCAAATAGCAGAAAACTCAGGATTTATACTTATGTCGTTTAGATTGTTTAAATCGCTGAATATGCTTACCTTACTGAATTTTGTAACTCCCGTTAAAAAAGCAAAACGGATTGCTTGATCGGCAGTTTTTATAACCCCGAAAAAACCTTTTAGGATCGTCTTATAGATTTCATTCAGTTCAGCATCCTTCCACATGGTGTGAAGGAGGGGCTTATCGTATTCGTCGATTAGGATAACTGTTTGTCGTCCGTTTTTTTCGTATGCCCGGCTTATGATTCCGAAAAAACGCTCTGCAAGGGTGTTTTCAGAATTACTGCTGCCGTATAGTTCTTCCCACCTACAAAGATGATTATTTAAAACGCTTTCAAGATCTTCCCTTGTTTCATATTTTGCAAGATTAAGGTCCAAATGCAGGACAGGGTATTCTTGCCAAATTTCTCTTTTTCCTTTTTCGGCCTCTTCAAATTTCTCAATAGCCAAGCCCTTAAACAGTTCTTTTTGGCCTAAAAAATAAGCCTCCAATGTCGAAAGAAAAAGACTTTTCCCGAAGCGGCGCGGACGGCTTAAAAAGTAGACACGGCCTGAAGAAGCTAGCCTATAAACATATTCGGTCTTATCAACATAGAGATAATTATCATTACGCAGTACCTTAAAGCTCTGCACACCTATCGGCAGTTTTCTACTAAAATCCATCATAGATAATAGTTTAACATAAGTAGGATAAGGTGTCAATTATACGGAGCTCAGGCAAAATTAAGATAATAAAATCCTCTTGACCCGCCATAAGCCTTATGTTAAAATATACACATAATTCTTACAAGGAGAAAAAGTATATGAAAAAAAGTATTGTATTATTTTTCATTCTATTGATGTCATTTCGGATTTTTGCCGACTACAAATCCGAATATGAAAAGTTACTTTCGGTTCAAAATATTGAAGGTATTGCAAACCTTTTACCCAAATGGGAAAAGGCAGAGCCTAAAAACCCTGAGCTCTACATTGCCTATGTTAATTACTACCTGCTTAAAGGCCAGAGATCACAGCATTCATTGGACACCTATAAAAAGGATAATAGTAATTCGTCGGCCCTAGTGGATAAAAAAACAAATAAAATTGCAGGTTATCTAAACAATAACATCTGGTACGAAAAAGAAGATATTGATAAGGCTCTGTCATATTTGGAGAAGGGTTTAAAATTCGGGAAAAACCGATTGGATATGTATTTTGGAAGAATCCATGTTTTAGGTCTAATAGGAGAATATGAAAAGCAGTCGCAAAGGATTATTGAACTCTTAAAACTTTCCAAGACAATCAATAATAAATGGCTTTGGAGCATGAATGAGGCAATTCCATCATCAGAAAGTGAACGCTTTTTTTTAATTTCAGTAAACGAATATTACAAGTCATTGATTCAAAAAAGCACACCCGAAACTTTAGCTGCTGCGGAAAAAGCATGTGAAGTTCAATTAAATTTATACCCTAACAATATCGAAGTGCATAACTATTTGTCTTTGGCCTACATCGGCCAAGGGAAATTCAAAGAAGCTCTGAATGTGCTATTGAAAGCCGATAAACTTACAAATGAGGATTATGTAATTATTTTTAATATGGCCAGATGCTATGAGGGTTTAAAGCAATATGATAAGGCAAAAGAATGCTATCTTCGTCTTAAGAAAAATCCGGATAAACGGGTTCAAGATATGGCAGAACAGCAACTTTCAGAACTGAAAAAAATTACCAAATAGTTTTTATAAAACCGTGTAATCGATAATGATCAAAAAACCGGTTACACGGTATCTCTTCAATTTAATTCTTATCAAAAGATACTTATTAAAAATTTATTAAATCCTAAAAATAGGACTTATTTAATGTACCGGCCTGCAAGAATCCAGTAGTTTTTTTTCTACCTCATCGATTATAAAATCGGGGGTGGAAGCTCCGGCAGTTAGACCGACTACGGAATAAGAAAAAATCTCTTCCGGTATTTCGGAAGCATCTTCGATTAACCATGCCGGTTTATTTTCGTCTAAGGCAGTTTGATAAAGCCTTTTTGTGTTTGCCGAATTTTTTCCGCCTATAATTAAAACGGCATCAACCTCATGGGTCAATTTTTTTAGAGCTGCTTGTCTATCATATGTTGCACGGCAAATTGTGTTAAAGACTTTTAAATCGCTTATTCTTTTTTTTAAAGCGGAAGCAATTGCTTCATACTCCGATTCCTTAATTGTAGTTTGAGCAATTAAAACGGCACTTCCTTTTTTGTACAGAGAACACGGCAAATCTATTGAAGAAGCTTCTTCGGCATTTTGAACGATTAAACATTTTCCTTCAGCATAGCCTGCAATGCTTATAAGCTCTCCGTGCTTTTTATCTCCGGCTAAAATAACAAAAGAATTTGCAGCATGTTTTCCGGCAAGGTTTTGGCTTGCCTTTACTCTTGAACAAGTAGCATCTACAATTTTGGCCCCGCTTTTTTGAAGTTCCTCTTTTTTTAGAGGAGGAACACCATGAGCCCTTATTACGATAACGGAATCTTTATAATTTTCATCCCCCGTAAATTTTTTCGGCATCAATAGTTTCAACACCCATTTGTTTTAATAGCCGCATTGTAGGCGGATTATGAATCAACGGACCAAATGTGTAAAGACTAAATTTATTTTGAGTATTTTCTTTTACTTCTTTAAGAACAGCTTCAACAGCCCTGCGTACGCCTGTACAAAAACCTAAAACCTCCGCACGCTTTACAATCATAGACACCAACCTTGTAAACATTTATTGGAAGCTTCTAAAAATATCGGAAGCTCATTGTATGGTTTCATCAATATAAACACGCGGTACTCTTTTATTTATATCGCATGTCAACTCATAAGGAATTGTTCCGGCAATCTTTGCAAGATCTTGAGCCGTATTATTTTTAGGATGCTCTTTTGAAACAGGGCCGAAGATACAAACCTCATCCCATCTTTGAACCCAGGGAGAAGCACCTATATCTATCATACATTGATCCATGCAGATTCGTCCGATAATAGGAAAAAAGTCTTTTCCTATTCTTACCCTTAAACCTGTCAGGGAGCGCATAAGGCCGTCAGCATAACCTATTGGAAGGGTTGCAACAAATGTTTCTTTTTCGGCTGTCCAGCACCTGTCATAAGAAACGCTTGTGTCCTTTTCAATTTTTTTAATAAGTACTACCTGAGTAACAAGCTCCATAACGGGCTTTAAGTCTATTAAAGAATTTAAAGCCGGAGAAGGAGTATAACCGTACACCAAGATTCCCGGACGCACCATATCGAATTGAGCTTCGGGATATTGAAGAACAGCCCCGGAGTTTGCAGCGTGAACCAATCCGGGATTTATTCCGGCTTTTTTTATTTCCTTTATTGAATCCTTAAAAACAGAAATCTGTTTTTTTGTAAATTTAACATTTTCATCACCGGTAGAATCCGAAACGGCAAAATGAGTACAAACGCCTTTAAGCTCAAGATTTTCGGCACGGTCTATCTGAACTGCAAGTTTAACGGCCTCCATAGGAGAACAGCCTATCCTCCGCATTCCGGTATCTATTTTAAGATGAACCCCTGCCTTCTTATTTAGTTTTTTTGCAAAGCGGTTTAGATCGTTTATAAACTCTTCATCTATTACCAATGGTTCAATATCGTATTTAAGCATCTCAGGAATTTCTTCAAGTACAGGAAGGCTTAAAGAAATAATCGGAGCTACAATACCGGCATCCCTTAACTCTACAGCTTCTTGAATAGAAGCAACCGCTAAATAAGAAACTCCTGCCCTTATTGCTGCAACAGCCGTACGCACAGCTCCATGACCATAAGCATCTGCCTTAACCGGAAGACAAATCTTTATATGCTTGTTAAGCCGTTTTTTTATTTCTTTAATGTTATATTGTAAGTTATCCAAATGGATAATAGCCTTTGTCGCTCTCATAAGAATATTTTATACATTTATAAAGTTTTGTTCAAGACCGATGAAAAATGTACATCCTTAGTCCTTTTTCATCTTAGAGTTTTAGGCTGCCGCGTTTATTTTTTTCGGCTGAAAATACGGTAATTTATATCTTTAAAAACCGGATACTTACTTTCACGCTCTGAAAGCCATTTTGCATCAGGAGAATCTGCACCAAGAGCTTCATAAGCGGCCGTAAAAGAATTAACATGTTCTATAAAACGCCTTTTTGCAAAATCACGAAGCTGGGGATCATTTATATAAATAGGCCAATACAAAGATTGTAAAAGAAGAACCTCTCTTGCAGCAGCATTTAGAACCCTCTCTTTTAAACTTCCATCGGCCGGAAACATTTCTACCAGCCCTATCATTCTCTCCGTAATTTTAAGGATATACCGATACATCCAATCATTATCTTTTGTTAAAAGCTCGGCAGCATAACCTGATCTCAAGAATGAAGAAAAGAATGGTTTAATTGTATAAAGCTGCTTGGACAAATTAGCCGCTGTAGAAGGCAAAATAGACTCAAGATCTTCATTATCATTTATCAGCCTAAAAACCCGCTCAAGCCATATAAGCCCCTCACACCATTTTTTTGCCGAAAAAATCCGAAGAAATAATTAAAAGAGAAAATGGCACTTCGCAAGTCTTTGTTTCTTTAACGGATTTTAAAGCTTCTGCACGAGAATTTACATAGGCTTCGGCATCAGTCCAGATCCGGGAATGAGCTCCATGTATGTCATATGGTGTTTCTTCTTCCTCCCTTGACCAATAGCGGAAACCTATTGCCCGTCTTCCCTTTGAGGTATCAAAGACTGAAGCCAGATATTCTTCTGACAGTTTAAATCCGACATCATTTTCTACATCAATATAAATTTTATTTTGAGGAAAGCCGTGGGTTTCATCATACAGAGAATTACAAGCGGAAAGATCACAGGTCAAAAATTTTAATCCGTTTTTTGAAGCTGCCGCCGAAAAAACACCGGCAGGCGGAATCTTCTCGGAAAGCAAAAATCCTTCCGGAGCGACAACCGTGTAATCATAACCGTAACTTCTTATAATGTCATCAAGACCGTCAAAATAAGCCAGAGAAGGAATCCAAAAACCTGAAGGCACGGCACTAAAATGCTTGCGGTAATTTATCTGTCCCATTTCTATCTGTGCAGAGATGGCTTCAGGCATGTTTAAAAAAAACGGTAGATAGGAATTTGTTGCTGCCGTTGCCAATAATTCTACATAACCTTTGCGGGCAAGTGAATCAAACTGATTTAAAATATTTCCTCCGCAATCTTCAAAGATTCTCTTATCATCATTAAAGCGTTTTAAGTTATACTGAATGAGTCTTTTTGTTTCTGCACAATCTTCAAAACGTTCAAGTTCTTTTTTTGCAAACTCAATTTTACGCTGAACATTTTGCCGGTATCGATCCTGTAAAACCTTGTCGGAAAGCATATCGCATAGTGCAGGCTCAAAAACTACACCTATCTTAAACGGAATATTTTCTTTTTGCAAATTAGAAAACATTTTTAGTACAGGCAGATAAAGATATGACAAAGCATCAAAGAGCCAATCTTCTTCTATAAAGCCCTGCTCAACTTCATTGCGGACATAAGGCAAATGGGCATCCAAAATAAAAAGCAGTTTATAATCTTTCAATTTTTGACTCCTCTTTTTCTCTAAAGGCTTGGCGGTAATTTTTAAAATGATGTTTTTTTAATAAGGAAATTCCTGAAAGATATAAGGGCGAACTTACATCATTATCGAGCACACATAAATTATTTGGAATATTTTCTCGTTTAAGCCTTATAAAATTAGACCCAGCTAACACAGAAATATCTCCGTCTATTTTGCGTGAACATAGTTCTACCTTTGTAACCGCATCATTAAAAGAAAGATAAAAATATCTGCTCCTATCGCAATCGGTAACATCAATATCAAAGGAATCATACGCCTCGGATAGATTATCTTCAGAAAATAAATTAACTCTTAAAAAGAAAGAATCAAAATCGGGATCATTAACTGCACGCAAAAACTCCGGTTTATAAAAATCCCAAAAAGCAAAGGCCCACATAGGATCTCTTAGAAGGACATGAATTTCGGTCTTGTTGTAGGAAAGAGTTAAGCCTGTATTATCTTTATCATAAACATCATCATCTAAAACCAAATCCTCATTATGGTTTTTTGAAGTTTTGTGATGCACCAAATCTGCCTCTTCATTGATTTCAAGAAGCTCATCAATTATTAAATTTCTATCTCTACACTTCGTTACAAATATGCCATAATCATCGGCAATTTGTAAAAGCTCATCCGTTGAAACGGATTGTAAATAACTTTTAGATAAATTCACACATATCCCCTAATTTAAGCGATAATATAAACCTATCTACTTATCGGATGTTTTAGAATATTTCTAAACAAAATCAAAATAAAAAACTCATTGAAAAAAAACTCCTTTTATGGTATAAAATAATATATCAAGTTGAATTAAAATAAGCCGAAAATAATGGGGGAGGCCCGCTCAATATGCCTAGTATAAAAGAGCTTGAAAAATTTAAGAATCAACTTCTCACAATAGCAAACGAACCCGAAATCACGGCTAAATGGGGTGAAAGGCGTGAAGATCTGCCTCTGCCTGACGAAATGCCTGTTCCTGATGTAAATGTGGATGACTTATTAGGTTTTAATGATGAAGATAAAATTTCATCTGAACAAGAACAGGATGATTCTTTGGGCTTTGATTCGGCTGATGATTTTTCGGCCGACTATGATAAAGAAGGTGAAACCTCCCAAGACTTTGACGAAATGCTTTCCGGATTAGACCTTGAAAACACGGGGGCATTGGATGATATCGACAGTTTAGATGACGGCGGGCTTGATGTACCCGAAGCCTTACTTTCAGGCTTTGGAGATATGATTGAAGAAGCAAGAAGCGAAGACGGCGGAGCAGAAGATATTTTTCCCGACTTTGATTCAGACTTTGCTATGCAGGAGCCGGAATCAGCAGAAAACGAAAACCTCGGCATAGAAAACACAGCCGATTTAGATGCTTTTAATGAAAAAGAAATAGACCTTTCAACCGAAGACTTCTCAGACATTGGGGAAGTAGAACCTTTGGAGGATGAAAACACCTCTTTTGAGCCTGCCGACTTAGGCATAACAGCCTCGGATGATACTGATAATGATGTAGACGAACTTGAAAGCATAGATCTTTCGCCCGAGGAAGAAGGGTTTGGCGGCATGGACTTTCCCCCCTTATCAAATGATCCCGGCAGCATTGATATGTCCCCCGAAATAGAAGATCTTGAAAATCTTGACCTATCTACTGAGGAGGAAGGCATAGGTCTCTCGCCTCTATCCAATGACCCGGGCAGCATAGATATGTCGCCCGATATAGATGAACTTGAAGGTATAGATATATCGCCTGAAGAAGACGAGCTTGACAACATAGATATGTCTTCAGAAATAGACGAACTTGAGAGCATGGACCTTGAACCCGAAGACGGCGGTCTTGAAAGTATGGATATATCCCCTGAAGCCGACGAACTTGAAAGCATTGATCTTTCTCCCATCCCCGACGAGACCGGCAGCATAGACCTATCAACCGAACAAGATGAAGAAGACTTTTCAAGCTTTTCCGGATCTCCGGAAGCATTGGAAGCCTCCTTTGACGAGCCCTTGCCGGAAGAAGAATTTCAAGATTCGGAAGAACCGAGTCAAGCCCAAGAAGAAGCCTCAGCGCAGGGAGGAGGCTTTACCGATATTGACATCCCTGAAATAGATGAACACACAGCCTTTGCAATAGACGACAATGTTCTAAATACGGAAATGGGCGGAGGAATGGATGATTTTTCAGTTCCGGAAAGTTTTATTCAGTTTTCGCCCGATAAGAATTTTAAATTTTTTGAATCAAAAAAACAAATAGATGAAGAAGACTATGACGGCAAAATTCCTCTTTCAATTTCGGAAGAAGATTATGACTACCTGATAGAGAGAGTTTCTTCATTCCCCCTAAATTTAAGAATAGAACTTGAAGACTATCTTGTAAATGCGGATGACTCCGAATTAAACAAGATGGAAATCGTTCATTTAATTATCAACGATGTTTCTTTAAAAAAGATAGTAAGCAAATTAGAAGGTATCTTAGATAAGTCCATCCCCATTCCTCGAGGCTTCGATAAAAAATCCTATGAAGAATACGAAAAAGAAAAGCGAACATTTAAGTACCGCTTTATACATAAGATATTGCCCGCAGCAATTTTAACGGCAGTAGCACTGGGCTTTATATTTTCTATTTTTGTTTTGGTATGGCAATTTATATACAAACCTATCGTTGCCGAAGGCTTATACAAAGAAGGCATGACCCATATCGAATCAGCTCAATACAGCAAAGCGATCACCAGCTTTGATGAAGCAGGAACCTATAAGAAAAAGAGAAAATGGTATTTTAAATTTGCAAATGCCTTCCGCGAAAAAAAGCAATTCCTATCAGCAGAAACAATTTACGAGAGGCTTTTATTTGACTTTAACCATGACCGCCAAGGCGGAATCGAATATGCGGATATGCTCGGCACCGATTTACGCAATTATGAAAAAGCCGAAAAAATTTTAAGGCGTGGAGTTCTCGATTATCACATAAACGATCAAAGTGCTCTTTTAGCCTTGGGAGATATTTACTTGGACTGGGCAGACGAAGATCCTGAAAAATATGAAGATGCACGCAAAACATATGTCGGGCTTATAAACCTTTACGGTGTAAAGGATGTATTTTCAGGACGAATGATGCGTTATTTTATCCGGACGGATAATTTGGCTGAAGTGCTTCCTCTAAAAGATCATTTTTTAAACAAAAAACTGCCCGATGAAGATTTGATAGAGCTTAGCGGCTATCTTCTCGAAAAAAGATATGAACCCAAGCCTACCGATTCAGAAAATTTGATAGGAAAAATAGAAGACCTGCGGGAACTCTTGGAAAAATCCATAAAAAAACGCCCTGACAGTCCTGAGGCAAATTATAATATGGGCCGCTTTTTCTTGCATAACCAAAAAAATGAGGCAGCCAAAGATTACCTTATCACCGCAATCAACATTTATGAAGACAGCATAAAAATGACACCTAAACGGACCATAAGGCAGATAGATGCAATGCGGCTTTATGGAGAACTGCTTGCAGAAGATAAGATGTATAACGAGGCTCAGGAAATCTATGCAAGGGCTCTTGCAAAATACGAAACTTATACTTCCCAAAAAGGCATGTATCCTTCTAATGTTGTGGGAAAACTTTACGCAAACTATGGGGATATTTCTTATTTTATCGCCGGAGACTATGATGAAGCACTGGATGCCTACGAAAATGCTGTTCGGGAATTAAACGATAGTCCTTCAATCCAATACAGGATGGGATACATTCACTATCAAAAAGAAAACTACTCCGATGCAATGAAGGCTATGACCCTCGCTTACAGCGAAAAACCGAATGACAGAAACCTATTGTACGGATTCGGCAATGTTCTATTTAAATACACAAATTATTTTGCGGCCCAAGCATACTATGAAAGGTTGATGGAATTATTGGATGCCGAAAAAGTACGCAAGGGAATTATTTTTCCGCAAACACGAGTTGATCATGCAGAATTTGTAGAAGACTACATGCACACCTCAAATAACCTTGCCGTAGTTCTAAACAGGATAGCCGTTCAAAACGGTGACTCAAACAAAAACGGAAGGGCACTATCCTTACTTGGAGAATCTACAAGAGCTTGGGATGCTTTGAACAGAAACCCTGAAACGATGATTCGGGCAAAAACCATAAACCTGGCTTATGCAAACATTCAAAACATGGTAAAACCACGCTCGGCTTTTGTACCCGAAATTTACAGCGATATACCTAAAACCCTTGAAAACGAAAAAATTCTACAGCAAACAGAAGATAGATAGCCGGAAACGAAAATAAAACGGAGAGAAATTATGATCAAAAAAACAAACTTATTTTTTTCTATATTGCTTATAATTTGCTTAAGTTTTAATCTTTATGCTCAAGAGGCTGAAAAAAAACAAGGCACCGAAGAAAAAAACAAACAAACAGCTGAAACAGTTCAGCCCAAAGCTCTAACCAAGGAGCCTTCAGACTTCGGCTTTTACATAGGAACCTCGATAATATTTTCAAGCCTGAAAAAACAAGCTGCCCCGCCTATGGGAACAGCCTTAAATCTGGGAGCAGAGTACGAATACAAGGGTATCAAGATGCTAAGCATCGTTCCTTCCTTGGATTTTTCGCTTTTTCATTATGGATTTTACAGTAAAAAGGCCTATATTTGCGAAATAGAAAACAGAGTTGCCCTTACAATGAGTTTTTTACTTGATGTTCCATTTTTGGCAAGATTTGACTTAAAAAGATGGACAATAAGCATGGGCGGAGGGCTTGCCTTTTTTATGCGTTTCGGCTTGCTTGAGCCGGGCATAAAACCTAATGATTCCGGTCCCGAAGGACTAAAGGCCTCGGATGAAGTAAAAGAAATAAACCGATACTTTTGGCAGCAAGGAAGATTTATTTATCCATCATTACGCCTTAAGGCAGAATATACCTTAGAATCCGGATGGAAGGCCGGGGTACAGCTAAAAACCTACCTGCCCTTCTCGAACCTTTGGGATAAACTTAAAAGCAAGGGCTCTGACGGTCTTATGGTACAGGTAGGTATTGTGTTACACCCTGCGGTCAAAAAATAACCGCTTAACTTAAAAAAAGCCTTATTCGGCATCTATGGCAAAAGAATCTATCTTTTCCTGTAAGAAGGAGGTAAATTCCTCTACGCTCATAACCTTTTGTCCGCCCTTTCTCATTCTGACTGCAACGGAATTATTGTCCATTTCGCTTTGACCTACAATGAGCTGATAAATTACCTTTTCTTCCTGATGTTTTCGGATCTTTGCATTCATGCGGTCTGTTCCGACATCGGCTATAACCCTAAAGCCTTTTTTATCCAAGATTTTTTGCACTCTTTGGGCATACTCGTTGAAAGCCGGAGCTACAGGAACAATTACAGCCTGCACAGGAGCCAGCCAAGGAGGCATAATACCTGCACAGTTTTCTATCAAAATTCCTATAAACCTTTCCAAAGAACCTAAAACAGCCCTATGAAGCATTACCGGATGATGTTTATTGTTGTCATCCCCTATGTATTCGGCGTTTAGTCTTTCTGCTGAAGGCAGCTGATAGTCAACCTGTATGGTACCGCACTGCCATTCACGGCCCAGGGCATCAATAAGGGTAAACTCCAACTTAGGCCCGTAAAAAGCACCCTCGCCTTCTGCAATTTCATATTCAAGGCCGGCAGCTATGCAGGCATCGGCCAAAGCTTTTTCAGCCCTGTCCCAAGTTGCATCATCTCCAACCCTCTGCTCGGGGCGAGTCGAAAATTTAACGAGAATTTTATCCTCATAAAAACCGAAGTCGGCATAAATCCTCTTTAACAAATCACAGAATTTTGAAACTTCGGAAGAAATTTGCTCTTCGGTACAAAAGATATGGGCATCGTCTTGGACAAAGCCGCGGACACGCATAATACCGTGCAATGAACCGGAAGGCTCGTTTCGGGTACAGGAACCGAATTCGGCTAAGCGGAGGGGCAAATCACGGTAGCTTTTGATACCCTGCTTAAATATTTCAACATGCCCCGGACAGTTCATCGGCTTTAGGGCAAAAAGCCTTTTTTCGCTTTCGGTGATGAACATATTTTCTTTATACTTTGCCCAATGGCCGGATCTTTCCCACAAGGAGCGGGGCATAACAAAGGGGGTATGCACCTCAAGATAGCCGTCTTCCTTTAGGCGTTTTCGTACATAGTTTTGGATGGTCAAATAAAGAGTCCAGCCCTTAGGATGCCAAAATATTTGTCCGGGATTTTCTTCATCAACATGTAACAAATCCATAGCCTTGCCTACTTTTCGGTGATCCCTCTTTTCGGCTTCTTCGAGCATGGCCAAATACTCTTTTAAATCGTTAGGTTTTTCCCAAACGGTGCCGTAAATGCGGGTAAGCATGGGTTTTGTTTCATCTCCACGCCAATAAGCACCCGCAGTTTTCATCAGTTTAAAACTTTGAGCATTTATATCTGCCATCGAGCAAACATGGGGGCCGCGGCAAAGGTCGGTAAACTCTCCCGATTTATATATACTTATCTCTTCATCGGCAGCAAGCCCGTTTATAAGTTCAATCTTAAAGGGCTGTTCCTTAAACATTTCAAGAGCTGTTTCCCGGCTTATAACTTCTTTTTCAAAACCTGAATGAGTACTTAAAATTTTCCTCATTTCTTTTTCGATTACAGGCAGATCATCATTATTGATCGGTCGAGGAAGTTCAAAATCGTAATAAAATCCGTAATCAATGGCAGGCCCTATAGCAACCTTGGTTCCGGGAAAAAGTTTGACTACGGCTTCAGCCATAACATGGGCAGTACTATGCCTGAGAGTGCTTAATTTTTTTGACTTTTCTTGTAAAGTTGACATATTTTCCTCTATATTTATATTGATATGTATTGTTAATTTTAAAAAAAAGCTATATACTATAACTCAAAATAAACATTAGCATATTGAGATTAGTATACTCTATTGATTAGTCTTGAGTCAATAGAGTATAATGTATAAACTAATGAAAAAGAAAAAAAATGCCGATAATAGTTTGAGAGACTCTCAATCTAAAACGGAGGATGTTGACGTGAAAAAAGTTGTTATAATTATTTTTTGCATTATTCAGTCTTTATTTATATTTGCTCAAAACATGGCCGAACCTGTTTCCAAGGCCGATATTTCTATAAGATTTTATGACAGGCGCGTCTATTATCCGGGAGCCGGAGCCTCCGAACCTATTTTTGTACAAATTTCGATTACAAACAATAACTCCGAAACCCTAAGATTTAAACTTGCTGACGACAGATCTTTTAGCGTAGATTTTGGGATTATCAACAGCAAAAACAGACAATTACGCCATACGGCGGAATGGATGAGAAAACGGAACACAAACCGTCAGATTTATTTCCGCGAAATAACCTTAGAACCGGGAGAAACCTACTCCTTTATCGAAAACCTAAAAGACTACATCGAAATTAATGAACCCGGAGTCTTTTTGGTCAGCGGAATGTTTTTTCCCGAACTAAAACGCTATTCGGATAATTCGGAATTACATGTTGTTTCAAACAAGCTCAGTCTTGAGGTAAAACCTGCACCGTCTGCAGCTGCCCTAGGCTCTCTTCCCGTTTCTCCAATATCGGGAGAAATATTGCAGGCAAAACCGATTCCTCCCGACCAGGTTATAGGCTATCTTTTGACTGCACGCCAAAAATCGCTTTGGGAGCAATTCTTCCTCTATATGGATTTGGAAAAGATGATATCGCGGGATCCTTCACGAAACCGAAGATTTAAGGCCGAATCCGAATCCGGAAGAATGGAGATGATTGAAGTTTACAAACACGAGTTAAGCCAAGAAAGAGTCGATAAGGACATTGCCGTTATTCCTGTAGAGTTTAAAATAGAGCATACAGGCTATACGGCCACACAGGCTGAGGTTAAGGTCATAGAATGGTTTGAATACTCTAATTTTAGAGAAAAAAAGAGGTTTACATATTTTTTGACCTCAAAAGACGGTATATGGACTGTATACGATTATATAGTCGAAAACTTAGGAACAGAATAAGGACGAATTTTAATGAAAGCATTATTGATTTCGGATTTACCCCGCTCAACCGACGATCTACAGCCTCTTTTTTCGGAGTATGGATTTGAGCTGATACATTACCGTTCTCCTCTAAAGGCCTTGGATAATATAGAAGAAATAAGTCCCAACATGGTAATAATAAATTCCAGAGACTTTCCGCGCCATTGGAAGCCTATCACTCAGCACATCCGCTGGGATACATCAAGAGAGGAAATGCTGGTAATCCTTTTGACTCCTCCAGATTTTTCGGCAGATGAAGCAGATAAGGCAATGTTTTTGGGCGTTCAAGGCATTATAAATATAAAAGAAAATGATGAGTTTAAAGACATCCTTGAAGAGCTTAGAGTGATTTTTGATAGGTATAATTACAAGCATATTAAAAATCTTTCAAAGAGTGTTCAATTTTTGTTCACAAATCCTATAAACGAAACCATAATAACCGGAACGGTAAAAAACTTAACCGAAAACGATCTGGTATTTTTACCGGATATGCCGGCCAATGTGGGGAACTTAAATGTAGACATGATTCTCGATCAATGCTCCTTAAAAATCGAGCATAATTTTATCGTTCCGAATTGTAAGATTCTTTCAACTGACAGTGTGCTAAATTTAAAATTTGTGGATTTATCCGATGAGGATAGACAAACTATCGCAGACTTTTTAAATTAAAAGACCTCTATCATAAAGTTCATCCAATATTTTCTCCACAATTTTTTCCGGTGAAATATTATCGGTGTCTATAATAAGATCAGCTTTTTCGTATTTTGTGTTGTCGATACCGTACAATTCTTTATATCTTCGGGTGTCTTCAAGATCCCGCAAATTAGTGTCGGCCTTTATTTTTTCTATATCGCCGCCCTCTCTCTTTTGAATCCTTTTTGAGCGGACATCTATAGAAGCTCTTAGATAAACCTTCAAATCGGCCTGCTTTAAAAGCCAGATAGCCAATCTTGAACCCAAAACACAGGATCTTGCAGAGGCAAGCTCGATTTGTTTTTGATCTACCGTTCTATCAAAGGAAAAATCTTTTTGGGCTCTTCGTAAAACCTCATCAAAGGGAAGACCTAGCTCCTTAGCTATATTTTTAAATGTGTAATTAATGCAGGGTAAATTTAAGATCTTTGCGGTTAATGTAGAAACCGTAGTATTTCCGCAACCCGAAGGGCCGGAAATAGCAATCCGAAGTTCCCTTCCTTCAGGGATTTTAAAAGCCGTCTTTTTCATATTTTCTCCAATAAAACCTACTCTACATTTCTGCTTTGTTCTCTTATGTTTTCAAGAGCATCTTTTACTTCGATAATGGATTGAGACATTTCAATCATCTGATTTTTTGAACCTATGGTATTTATTTCCCGGTTTATTTCCTGACAAATAAAATCGAGCTTTTTGCCTATGGGTTCATTTTTCTTTAACTCCTGAGATAGAGAATTACAGTGGGCTTCAAGCCTGACAATTTCTTCGTTAATCGTATATTTCACAAGCATTACGGCAACTTCCTGCATAATGCGCTGCTCGTTTATTTCACTGCCTAAAAGCTCGGTAAATCGTTCCTTAATATTCTGGCAAAAAATTTCTTCCATTTGAGGAGCATATTTTTTTATTATCTTTAAAGAGGCATAAATTCTATCGAGATTTGTTAAAATATCTTTTTTTAAGACAGCACCTTCATCTAGCCTTGTCTTATCGTATTTTATAAATGCTTCTTCAAATATGGGAAGAAGGGTATTTTCCCAAGCAGGAATATCTATGTTTCTTTCTATTATGATTACGCCGTCTTTTTCAGAAAAGCGGTTTATATCTATTTCGGGGTTTATTCCGGCAGCTTCTGCCACTTCCCTCATAGCCTTTGCATAGGCCTTTGCGACCTTTGTATTTGTGAGAATGTCTACATCGATATCCGCATCCTTTACATGGAGGGAAACCTCAACCTTTCCTCGGGCTATTCTTTCAGAAAAGTATGATCTAAAAACAGGCTCAAGTGCAGAAAGCCAAAAAGGAAAATTTAAATTTAAATCCAAATATCTTGAATTATAGCTTTTTATTTCCAAACTTATAAAGGAATTAGGCTCATTTTTTTCGGTAAGGGCATAGCCCGTCATGCTTTTCATATTTAAACATTCAGCTCCTTTAATATTTCCGTTCCCAGAACATAGTTATCGCCGGCACCGATCGTAATAAAAAGGTCTCCCGGTCTTAATTTTTCTAGAACAAATTTCTTTGCATCCAAGACCTCATTAAAGAAAAAGGCGTTCTTATGGTATTTTTTTGTGCGGTTAAAAAGGAGCTCGGCATCAACCTGCCCCTGATATTGCTCGCGTGCAGAGCTGAAAATTTTGTGCAAAATAACCATATCGGCATCGCCAAAACAAGAAGCGAACTCTTCCAAAAGAGCTTCGGTACGGGTATAGGTATGGGACATAAAGTCTGCAATGATACGCCTTTTGGGATAAAATTGACGCAGTCCGCTCAAAAGGGATTTAATTGCCGTAGGATGATGTGCATAGTCATCATAAACCAAAATATCCTTAGATAAAACCCTGCCTATAAGCTCGGTACGCCTCTTTGCTCCGGCGTAAGAAGATATAGCCTTTTTTATGGCAGAAACATCGGCCATAGATATTTCGCCATTTTCTTCCTTTAAAAGGCTAACCGAAAGGGCTATTGCAGCGGCGGCATTTAAGGCATTGTGCTTTCCCGGTATCTGCAAATAAAATTCCCCGGAAAAGCCTGCAAGAGAAAAGTAGAGTTTTTCGTCACTCACACCCAAAACATTAAGTTTATAGTCGCCCGATGCTTTTTCTCCATAGGGAATAAAAACAAGATCCGGCCTGCTCGAAAAACTTAGATGGGCAGCCTCGCAAGCCCCCTCATCATCTGCACAATAAAAAAGTTCGCTAAATTGCGGAAGCCTGTCTATGTACTGCAAAAAGGCGGTTAATATGGACTCATAGGTCGGATAGTAATCTTGGTGATCCGGCTCAATTCCGGTTAAAATTATTTTTTTGGGGTAAAAGTTTAAAAAATGCCTTTTATATTCGCAAGTTTCGGCAACAAAGTATTTTGATCCGGAAAGCATAGTGCATGAATCGCCGAAACTCTTTATCACGCTTCCGGCCAAAACGGAAACGGGCAGCTTTAATTCTTTTAAGATAGAACCGGTAATGCCCGTTGTACTGGTTTTTCCTTGAACCCCGGCTATGCCGCAAGAATAGGAATTGCGTGACAATGCCCCTATTGCTTCAGGATATGACATCTTGGGCAGATTTCTTTGTTCTATCTCATACATTTCCTCATTATTTTCCGGAGAATAGGCTGCCGAATAAACTACAAGCCCTACATCATCGGGAATATTATTTGAGGAAAAAGGAGAAAAAATATTTATATTAAGTTTTTTTAAAGCATCTTCAGTATAAAAACTTTCAGGCACATCACTTCCTGAAACCACGGCTCCGCGAGAAACCAAAATTTCCGCCAAAGCCGTCATTCCTGTGCCCTTAATGCCGATCATGTAAATCTTAAAACCTTTTAAATTATCGGGTAGAATAACTTGACACATATATATATAATATTCTATATTCTGTTTTTTAGCAATAGGGTTTTAAGCGAAACTCAAAAACAAGAGGAGCCTGATGAACACGGAAGAATTCGGTATATGGCTGGATGCCTTTATAAATTATGAAAGAAACGCACATAAAGACGAAGATAATCTTAAAAAAATGAGAAAATTTGCCCAAGTTTTCGGGAATCCGCAAGATGATTTTTTATCGGTGCATATTGCAGGTTCAAAGGGCAAGGGGTCGGTTTCTACCATGATTGCATCAATTTTAAAAGAAGCCGGAAAAAAAACAGGTCTTTACACATCGCCTCATGTATCGGACTTCAGAGAAAGGATGACCCAGGCAGGCAGCTTTTTTGATGATGAAGCCTACTCCTCTGCTTATAGAAAAATCGTAAAGGGCTTTGAGGAGATTATTAAAAAAGAACCCGAAATAGATCCGGGCTGGTTCGAAATAGTTACGGTTACGGCCTTCTTGCTTTTTAGTATGCAAAAAACGGATTGGGCAGTTATCGAAACAGGCATGGGAGGAAGGCTGGATATGACCAACATCCTAAAACCAAGAGCCTGCGTTTTAACCCCAATTGAGCTTGAACACACCCAATACCTAGGAGACACTATAGAAAAAATCGCCTTTGAGAAGGCCGGCATAATCAAGCAGAACACGCCGGTCTTTTGCTGTAAGCAGCCTGATGAGGCTTTAAGGGTCTTTAAAAAAAGAGCGGCTGAGCTGAATGCCGAATTTTTTTATATCCCCGAAACCGTAAAAGAGCCTGTAAGCTGCAATCTATCAAAGGCGGGCTTAACAATCGATATTAACTTTCAAGATTCGCATCATTTAAGCAAGCTGTTTAAAAGGCCTATAAGTGCAAACCTAAAACTCCTCGATTGCATTCAGGCAGAAAATGCGGCCCTTGCCGCCTGCACGGTCAAATATCTTTTCCCCGAGATGGATGAGGCAGTTATCGAAAGAGGACTTTCAAGGGCTTGGCTCCCTGCCCGCTTTGAGCTTCTTTCGGATAAGCCTGAAATCATAATTGACGGAGCACATACCAAAAACAGCATCGGCCTTTGCATGAGCACTTATACCGCACTTGTAAAAGAAAAAGGCAGTCTTATCTTTGCCTGTGCAGAAGACAAAAATGTAAAAGACATGGTTCCGTTTTTTAAAAATCATTTTTCAAAAATAGTTGTAACAATTCCGGGGACTGCAAAAAAAAGCAATCCCGATTTAAGCTACAAAGCCGTACAAGAAGCCCTAAATGGCACTCCATGTATAGTAGAAAAAAATGAAGACTATGAGGAAGCAATAAAAAACGAAATCATCGAATGCCGTAAAAAAAACAGACCTATTTTGATTACAGGATCATTTTATCTGGCGGCCGAAGCGAAAAGGATACATACTCTTTTGGATCCTCAAGCTTAAAGTTTTTTTTAGGCTCAGGGAAGGAAAGACCTATAGCATATAGCTGCAAGGGATAGGAGTGATAATCTATTTTTTCTTGCGGAAAATCTTTGAATTTTCCGTTGTATAAGGGGTCTCCGTAAATGGGCAGTCCTATTGAAGCAAGGTGAGCCCTTACCTGATGCCTGAAGCCCTGTGTAAGTGTACATGAAACCATCGGCACCGAATTTCCCCTAGGCGGAAAGTTTATTATCTCGATAATGTTGGTTGTATAAATTTTCCCTGTAGAGCAAAAACCTCTCATACCGTAAAAAACCGGAAGAACTTTTTTCCCTTTAGGGCCGTAACTTCTGAACTGGCTTGAAATTCTATACGGAAGACTTGAAGGAGAAAAATCTGGGTTTAAATCGGCCGCATCATTAATATCCGTAAAGGCGGCATATGTTTTTTTAATCAGGTTATTTGACTGCATCAAATCTAAAGCATCATAGGTCTCCTGATTTTTTGCAATTAAAACCAAGCCGCTCGTTGCCGTATCAAGCCTATGGATAAGGCCTGCTTCAATATCCTTTTTACCTTTTACTGCATAAGCTTCAGGGCATCTTTTTAAAAAATGTGAAATTAAAGTTCCTTCTTCATCAGCCGACAAAGGAGCCGTAGGAATCCCGCGCGGCTTATATAAAACGGCATAAGCCTCATTTTCAAAAATCACTTCAATCTTGGAAGAAAATTTACAATCAACTAACATAAAGCCTCCCGTATAAGTATTTGTTTAAAATCATTAGGTATCGGAGCCGTAAATTCTTTTTTTGAATTTGAGCCGTAAGGAATTACTATCTTATAAGCGTGCAGCATCATAGGAGTATCTTTTTTCTTACCGTAAACCTTATCGCCTGCAACAGGGCAGCCCATAAATTTTGCATGCAAACGGATTTGATGAGTTCTGCCTGTAAAAATTCTAAAAAGCACCAAGGACTTGTTTCCGTTAGATTTAAGCACCTTGTATGATGAAAGAGCGGCCTTCCCTTTAGACAAATCGCCTGAAACCCTAAATTTTTTTCCTGTCGGAGCCGGATCTAAAAACCGAAGTTTTTATCCTTCCCTTGGTTTTAGGCGGAACGCCGTCAAGAACTGCAAGATAATATTTTCTTACCACCCTTTTTTTTAAAAAATGATTTTAAAAGTTTTTCGGTTTTTGAATTTCTTGCAGTAATTATAAGGCCGGAAGTTTCTTTATCCAGACGGTGAACAATGCCCATGCGGTAAAGATCCAAGGGAAACTTATCAAGAATTGGTAATTTATCTTCTGTAATTAAAAAACTATTAAGAATTTCGGCAAACTCATCGCTGATTTGGGAATCATAGAGCCTGTAATAATTTAAGGCATTTACAAGGGTCTTATCCCAATTTCCGCCTGCAGGATGGGTTACACAGCCCCTTTTCTTGTTTATAACGATAATGTTCTCATCTTCATAAATAACATTTAAAGGCAGTTTTTGAGGGTAGGCATATTCGGGTACAGGATTATCCCACACCAGCTCCACAATATCTCCGTTTTGAACATTGCGGGAAAGTTTAGCTTTTTTTGAATTTACAAAAAGGGATTTTAAGCCGGTTTTTAATTGGGAACGGCTTAAATTTTTTAGCCTTTCGGTACAATAAACATCAATTCTGCAAGGAGATAAAAGACCTTCAACCTTAAACTTTTCGGATATAGATCTATAAGAGCTCATCCTATTTAGAGCCATCGGCCGCCTCAGGGTTTACATTTTGATTATCTTCAAGAGGAATCAGCAAAATCGAAGGTTCTTCAGTTTTTTGTTCCTGCTTTTTTTCGTTGGCTCTTTTAATTGAACGGTATGTCAAATCGATTACGGCAACAGCCAAAGAAATTCCAACAGCCGTTAAAAAAATATTCAGCTGTTCCTTTTCGGTAAGCTTGATCGCAGTCTTGGCATCCTTTAGAGGCCAGGGATTATAGGCCGGATCGCCCTTGTGTATTATCGAACGGGCTATATCATAGGTCCAAAAAGATAAAAGCGATACAAAGGGCAAGGCCCCAAAGGTAATAATCTCAAAACGGCGTAAATCCTTTTGCCATTGCTTAAATTCCTCTGCTCCATAGGGGTCAGGAGTTCTTGAAACCCTTGCATCGTCAGCATAAACCGGAAAAATAGAAAAAAGAGAAACAAATAAAATCAAAGAGGCTATCTTTTTTGTATGCTTCATTTATTTTTGTCCTAAAGAGGACATTATATCAGATAACCGCAAAAAATCATATAGGGCCAAGGACTCGGCCCGCAAATTTCCGTCTAATCCGGCTTTTTGCAAAACAGGATCGGTATTATCGCCGTATCCGTTTGATTTCATCCATGCACCCAAATTGTTCTTTATATTTTTTCGGCGGGAAGAAAAAAGAGCCTTTACTATTTTGATAAAAAGCTTAAAATTTTTATACCCGGCAAATTCTTTTTTCGCCTTAAACAAGACAGTTGCAGATTCTACATTGGGCTGCGGCCAAAATGCTGAAGCCGGAATTGTTTTAACTATCTTGCAATCATAAAAAAAGGAACAAAGCACCGAAAATGCCGTATAGTTTTTTTTGATTGGGGCTTGCCGTAATCCTTTCGGCTGCCTCTTTTTGTACTGTAAAGAGCATGGTATCAAAAACGGCTCCGGCTTCTATTGTAGAAGAAATAAATTCGGAAGCTATGTTATACGGCAAGTTACCGAAAAATATATCCGGTTTCCCGTGTGCTTTTAAATGAGGGAACCAGTTTTTTTGAACATCGCCCTCAACTAAGATAAAATCAGTTTTTGCATTTTCCAAAAAGAATTTTTTTAAAAGAGAAATAAAGCCCTTATCTATTTCAAAGGCTGTGAGAGAAGCTCCTTTTTCTAAAAAAATGGCCGTCATGGCTCCAAGGCCGGGGCCTACCTCCCAAACCCTTGTTCCTTCCCTTATATCCAAAAAAGAAACCAAGGCCTCACGAGTTTTTTTATCGATTAAAAAATTTTGACCGAATTTTTTTTGCATGGCAAAACCCAAGGTCTCTAAAAGAGCCTTGAGCTCTGCAGGAGAATCATAATTAGGAAGACCTAAAAAAGTCCCGGATTCCATCAAAATGTCACCCTATTCGCACAAGAGGGCGTAAATCTCCATGGGGTCGGACGAATTTAAGAGGCGGCTTTTAAGTTCGTCATTGCGCAGTTTTGCACTAAAATGAGAAATAGTCTGCAAATAATAATCGTGCTGGTTGTTTGCAGCGGCAATCATAAAGACAAGCCGTACAGGATTCCCGTCAATAGCATCAAAATCTAAAATATCCCTCTTAGAAACGCCCACAGCCATAACCAAGTCTGTTACGGAAGCGAGCCTTACGTGGGGAATGGCAAGACCTCTTCCTACAGCCGTAGACATAAGAGCTTCTCTTTTTAGAATGGCATCCAAAAGCTCTGCGGAATTTTTTACCTGAGGAGCCTTTGCCAAAACCTCGGACATCATAACCAATACATCATGCTTTGAAGCATAATCCAACATAACTACCCTATCGGGCGACAAAACATTTTCAGTTGCTATTTTATGCTGTTTAGGAGCAGAAGTTTTTGGAGAGGCCAATCTTTCATCAACCCAGCTTTCTATGTCATCTTTTTTAAAACGCCAGACCGTCCCAATCTTTCCGGCAGGTATTTCACCCTTTTGAGCCCACTCGTATACGGTTCTTTCTGAAACACGCAAATAACGGGCAACTTCTTCAATCGTTAAAATTTCGCTTGCCAACAATCCACCTCACTAAATACAGGCATTTTGCACTAAATGTACAAATATGTCAAGATATAGCAAAGATTTTTACCCTTTTTTTACGGGCCGGTGCAGTTAATTTATCAAATTAATCAGAGTTTCTCAATTTCTTCTTTGCCTAGTCCTGTAGCTCTTACTATATCTTCTACAGCAAAACCCATTTCAATTAAATTTTTTGCTGTTTCAAGTTTGTTGTGGTATGAGCCCTCGGCAAAACCTTGTTCTATTCCTTCCTGTCTGCCTTTTATTTCACCCTGTAAAATTCCTTCTCTATACCCTTCACTTATACATGAGGCTCTGTCGTTTTCATATTTCATGCGTGAGTCATATAGCCATTTTTCTTTAGGACTCATTTCCATTACTATAATTTTATCATTTGCTTTTGCCATTACTTTAGAAGTTTCTGCCAACATTTTTCTTACCTCCCTGTCATCAGTTTCAATAAATTTTAACCAAGTTAATAAGCGTTTCATTTTATCATCTTTACATTGACTTTCTTTTAAGAGCCTTGCCTTTTCAAGGTTTAATATATGAATCTCAAGTTTAGAAACTAAGGGCTCTTTTGTATCTTGCTCAAGAATAAGATACTTGTTGTGTAAACGCTTATTTTTATTAAAACCTTGTCCTATCAAGTTTATTGTAATACACTTTGGAAGATTTGTATAGTCTTGGCCTTGTTTTATTCTTTCATTGTACATCTTGGACCAATAATACAAGGTTCTTTCAGGAAAATCAAAATGCCACCTGTTTTGAATTTCAATATCTACAAAGGTTCCATCTTTTAATCGCAGCTTAATATCCAAGATACCTAACTTTTCAGTTAAAAGTTCCTTATGAAACTCCTTATCCAAGAGTTTCCAAACCTGAGATATCCTCAGGCGGAATGTCTAAGATACATTCCAATAAATCCTGTAAGATATCCTTGTTTTCCTCTACTCCGAATACTTTTTTAAAAGCATAGTCATTGCGGAGGGTAATTTTAAACACTTGCTTCATATTAGCCTCTCATAATAATTATTTAAAAGAAAAAAATTTTCCCTTCATAATTATTATAAGAATTGTTTGCAATGGATAGTAAATTTTAAAAAAGTTAATTTTTATAAAGCCTTAACTAATGTTTATTTTTACATAAAACTTAAGGCGGTTTTTATGATAGGCATAAAAAGAGCTGTCAGATTTAGACTTTTTTCAATGATGGCTAGTGTTGTTAAGCCGAACTTTTTTATTTGTTCGGCAGTTAGTTGTTTTTGTAAAGACTTAACAAATTCATCTTTATTGTTTTTTTCATCTTTATTGCCTTTTGCACTTTCCTCAATCAGCAAAGTAATAAAATCTTCTCTTTTTATTTTTATAAGTTCGCGGTTAAAGGAATAGTCGATAGTAATACCTTGATTTTTTTTAAGCAGACCTTCGAGGGTCATGCGGACAAAGGGATCTTCGATAAAAAATGTAAATGTTTTATCATCGTCGAATTTGACCTTTATCTTATTGTTATGCAGCTTTGATAAAAAATCGGCGAAAACATTTTGTCTTTCTTCATCCTTTTGTGCTTGACGGTCATTGTTCCGGTTATAATAGAATGTTGACTTTGAAACTCCTGCAACTTTACACAATTTCCGTATCTTCGTGTGCGGTGCTATTGCCAGACAGTCCTGAATCGTTTTCAAAACGAGTTTTTTTACCTTGTTTTGCAAGTTCCTCTTCGACATTCTTTGCGTACGTTTCCCAAAAAAGAGCTGCCGTTTTATAATATTCAAGGTCGTGCTCTTCGTTGTTAATTTTCTTTTTCCGAGCCATAGTTGTTATTTCATGCAGACGTGGATTTAGACACCAATCGCGTACGGTATCTCGAGAAAGCCCATATGTTCTGGCGAGTCTTTTGTAGCCGCATGTTCCTCGTTCATATTTTCCTACAACTTCTAGTTTGAAGTCAATACTGTACTTCTCTATTTTTCCCATCTGTACACCTCCAAAAGGTGTCCTAATTTATGGGGTCAGTTCAAACCAAGGTTAACATCCTCACTTTATCACAAGCCCTTAAAAGGAAAAAATGAGAAAAAAATGATGTTAACCAAAAATAATGTCTATCCACAAAAATGAGTATACTCTACAAAATGTAAGATGTCAAGATAAATTTTTTTTATCCGTTTTTTACGGCCCTTGCCAATTCTCTTCCTCTTTCTTTTAAGATACGCCTATCCTCTTCGCTTATCTTGCCCTGCCATTCATGGGATTCGATGTTGGTCCACTTAAATTTTTTCGATACGGGTTTCATATTCTTTTTTGGCTCCTCCTACCCAGCCCCAGCTTCCTATACGGAATACCTTTTTGTTGATAAAGTGCTTCCTTTCAAACAAGTCAAGAATATGAGCCATAGGCGGGAACATCTTGTATTCGTAGGTGGGCATAGCCAGCAAGAGCCCTGCAGATCGGTAGGCCTCGCCCAAGATAAAGGTAGCATCGGTGTCGGGAATGCGGTAAATAGAGTATGCAACACCCTCTTCGTTTATGCCCTCAATAACGGCATCCAAGCCGTCCTTGGTATAGCCGTACATAGAGCCCCAAATAATACAGATAGTTTTTTCAAGCCCGCTTCCGTCTCCGGTATTGTAATCTGCAAACTTTTTATAGAGGTTTACGATTCTTGCAGGATTTCCCCTCCAAACCAAGCCGTGGCTCGGGCAGATAAATTTAAGTTCAAGGGAACCAAGTTTTTCTATTCCCTTGTTTACAAAGGTGCTGAAGCTTGCCACAATGTTGGCGTAGTATCTAAGAGCCTCGTTTTCAAAAAAATTTAAGCTCATCTTCCGTGTGCTCATCATCAAAGATTTTTTCGCCTATACAGCCGTAGGAACCGAATGCATCGCAGGAAAATAAAATTTTATCGTCCGGGTCATAGGTCATCATGGTCTCCGGCCAGTGGATATTGGGAGTTTCATAAAAAACGAGCTTTTTTCCTCCGCCTAAATCCAAAACTTCTCCGTCCTTTACGGCCCTAACCCCATCTTTTATCTTAAAAAAGTTTTCGACAAGGGCAGCCCCCTTCGCAGAAGCCAAGATTTCGGCCCTAGGGTTTTCTTCCCGTACAAGATTGATAAGGTCCGCATGGTCGGGCTCAAGATGGTTTAAAATTACATAATCAAAAGAAGAAAAAGACAAGCCTATGGATTCAAGCTGCTTTCGGTAAGAATCTACCGAGCCGTCCCAGTCTTTTACTATATCTATAAGGGCTGTTTTTTCACCCTTTACAACATAAGAATTTATAGAAACGCCGTGAGGCAATAGCCATATGCCTTCAAAGCGGGCAGTTCTATCATGAATATCTGCATGAATACAATATACGGTTTCTGTCAGTTTTTTTGCTTCCATAAAAAATTGATACCTCCATAAAATAAAAGCTGCGGATTAAAAGGTAACCCACAGCTTAAATATATCATAAGAAATGCATTTACTCAAGAGAATTAAGACCTGTAAGCAAAATTATTTCAAAACTTTAAAACTTACAGATTTATATGAAGGCTGCTCGTTAGCGATAGAGCTTGACACAATCATCTCATACTCTATTCCTTTTTCAAAAGAGGTTAAGTCGTATCCGGGTACCGTAATTATAAATCGGCCTCTGCCTAAAACCTTAGCATGGTAAATTTTTTCTTCTCCGGAAGCAAGATATATTCTGCCCTCAACCTTTCCGTCATCAAGGTCTTTCTTTTCGCCGTCAGGATAGTTATACTTAGACACATTTACTTCAAAAACGGCATCTCTTCCGGCAAAAGGAGCTGCAGGAGCCCGTATACTATCGATAGTAGTAAGATCCATCCTAAAAAAATTAGGAAAATGTTCTTTATCATAAGGATATCTATCGAACCCTGTCAATATTACGGAGCTCGTAGTAGGCTCTATTCTTTCAAACATAAGGGGGCCTGTCGAGATATAGGCATTGCCGTATTTTTCTATAAAATCAATGGAAGCCTTGTACCTTTGTATAACATAATTTTCTGTTACAAAATCCCTTAGCGAAGCGGGAATATGTTTAACGGCTATAAACTCCTGCAATTTAGCCTTAATATCTGAAAGGCAATCGGGAGATTTTAAACTTACTTCTACGCCGATGCCGCCTCCGTTTTTATCAAAGCTATAAGCTATTCCGCTTCTCGCCCCTTTAACAACCATTTCGGATAAGGCTTCATAAATTTCCCAAGGAACGCTTGTTTTGATATCCGGATTACCGGCTTTTATTGTCAAACTGCCTACTCTTACCGCCGTATTTTCCCTGTCAGGAGCATAAAAGTAGTTACTATATGTAGTAAAGGAACCGTCCGTATTAAATTTTACACCTTTGATAGTTTTAAGGGCCGACAGCGTTATATTGCTTAAAGGCCTATCATAATAAGGATCTTTTTCGCCGTCTTTAAAAGCCCACTCATAAGCAAATGCAAGAGCATATCTTACATCATTTATATCTACAGGAAACCCATGATGCCAATAATACCCCGATGCAAGTCTGCCGGTTGCCGCACTTGCAGCTTTTTCAGCTGTATCGGCCGGAACCCATTTTTTGAGGGCAGTATCATATACAACAGCATCATCGGGAATAAGTATATCGCCTCCCATAATAAAATCGTCATCACCGTTTTCGTCTTTTTTGCCGGATGCAACCAATTTGGGAGAAAAAGCCGCATTTGAAAAATCAACCGGAAACATTGCAAATTCGGTATTTCTCGCAACAGGATTATCAAAATAACCTTCATCCGTTAAAACACCTGTAAAAGCCAGACTATATCTATCCTTAAAACCTTGAATTCCTATAGGATTCCATTCGGACATAAACAATGAATCTTTAGACGAAAACTGCAACACACGCAGCACTTTTTTACCCTTATTGATGCCGTCCTTGTCCGGCTTAACATCGGCAAATCTGATAGTCCAGCCATTAAATCCGTCAGCCGGTCCGTAAAATAGGCGGGAGTTAAACCTAGACTTGTTCGCAACAAAAAAGTTGTTTTTTACGGCAATATGTATACGCACCGCATCATTCATACCCAGAACACACATTTCCTCTAATGCATTAAAAAAACTTTCAGAGGTTAAATACCCGCCGTAAACGGCTTTTTTACCATAATCATCCAGTTTATCGTTCTTGTAATTCCAAAAACCTTCTATGCCGCCGCCGGGCATATTACCAAAAAACGGAGCATATATGCCGGAAATATGCCTCTCCAATGTTGAATACATCCTGCCTGTTTCCCTGTTTTCAAGATAGAAGGACCAATTATACTCGGCAGGATCTCTGCCGTAAACAATAGAAGATGCCGTATTACGCGAATGTTCAAAACTTTCAACCGTAAATCCGGCTTTTTCAATTTGTTCATTTATATAAACGGCTAAAGGAAAAAGGCCATTAGGATCATCAATACGCATTAAAGATTTCATTGTAACAGGCTTCCCATTGTACATCCACCTGCCGTCTTCTTTTACAAGCTTACCCGCATTCTCAGGAAGTTCTTGAGCTTTTTTCATTGCATCTTCAATCATATTTAAAGCTTTTTTTTCATTTCCTGTTTCGTTCATTCCCATCTTAACAGCTAAGGCATTATATCTGTAGGTATCAGGCCTCCCTGCAATAAACGGAGTATACATCGGATAGCCTTCGCCTAAAAGAATATCATTGACCAGCTTTTTCCTATTGATAAGCCAATTAAAGGCATATCGAATTTCTTTTACTGCAGCCGGATTAAATATTTCTTCACCTTTTTTTGTCTTAAACACATAGGGAGCTTCATTTGGAATAGGATTAAATAGAAGAGACCAATAGCCGCTTGGTGCAGAATAAAATTCAAGTTTTTCTCTTTCTTCATTGCTCAGTTTTGATAAAATTGCAGGAGGTACGGCATTAAACATAATATCGGCTCTTCCTTCAACAACATCTTTTAATGCAACCGTCTGATCGGTACTTACCAAATACACAACCTTATCAACATAGGTTCCGGCACTTACTGAACCATAACCGGTTGAGGCCGCCGAATTCCATCTTCCGCATGCAGCAAATATCATCATTGATGCAGCCATAAGCGATAGAAATTTAACAAAATTTTTCATTAAATTTCCTCCTAAATTATTTGAACTTCGTTTATAAAAACCAAGTACATTAAAGCACAGATTAGATACTTTGTCAAATATTTTTTTATCTTATCCTTTACATATTTATTGTTTTATGATACAATACTAAACGGTAATTTGTATTACCGACAATAAAATACTTGGAGGACACTATGAAAAAATTTATGGTGCTAATTGTAACACTTGTGCTCGCTTTTTCCTTGATCGCATGCGGAGGAAACAGTACAGCAGCTAAGACAAACGAAAAACCAATCGTTATCGCTACAGCCGAATTTAACGGAGATTTTTATTCAGGCTGGACAAATTCATCTTATGACAACGATATCCGAATACTGGTTTGGGCATTTGGTCTTATCGAAGACACACCGGAAGGTCAAATAATCGACTCTCCCCTCGTTGCCGAAAAAAAGGTAAGCGATGACCTTCTAACATGGACTTACAAACTTGTAAAGGGTGCAAAATTCCATAACGGAGAAGCTTTAACTGCAAGCGATGTAAAATTTACCTATGAATTTTACATGGATACCAAGGCTTTGGGCGATACAGGCGGAACTTCAACCATTAACGATTATGTTGAAAAAATCGATATTGATGAAGCTGCAAATACCGTAACCTTCCATCTTAAAAAGGCAAGTTACACCATCGACACAGCCGTATTCGGTTACTACATCTTCCCGGAAGAAACCTTTAAAAAGGGAGCAAAGGAAGAAGGTCTTACCGTTCAGCAATATGTTAAAAAGAACATATCAAAGCCCATCGGTTACGGCCCCTACAAGATGGTCGAATACAAAGAAGGCGAGTATGTTAAATTGGAAGCCTTTAAAGACTACCTAGGAAAAGCCCCCGCTATTAAGGAAGTTATCGTTAAGGTTGTTCCCAGCGAAACTGAACTTGATCAGCTCATGCAGGGAGAGGTAGACATGCTTACACAACAGGGACAGGCTGAAAAAATCGATGCAGTAAAAGACAAGCCCGGTTTTGCTTATACAAACTACTATAGGCACGGAGGCGGAACAATAGCCCTGCACTGTAACTTCGGCCCCACAGCCCTTACTGAAGTAAGACAGGCCTTTGCCTATGTTCTTAACAGACCGAAAATTATCGAACTTTTCTTAGGCCAATACGGTATTGCATCCAACGGCCCCTATTCCAAAAACGACTGGGTATTGTGGGACGATGATGAAAAAAACCTTATCGGAACATCTGCCGTAGGTAAATTTGAAAGCACCTTAACCAGCTACGATATCTTGGATAAAGACGGTAAATTCGATGAAGCTGCAAACATTGCAAAGGCTAACGAACTCCTTGATAAGGCTGCTGCAAGAACAGACGGTGATTATGCAAAACTTACAGGTAATGCAAAGTCAGGCTATCTCTGGGAAGGAAAACCCCTTGAAATCAAGGTAACTTACACACCTTTCTGGTCGGATACATACAACCTAGTATTTAACGAAGCCTATGTTTCAAAGCTAGCTTTTAAAGTATCGTTAACAGGTCTTGACTGGCCCGTAATGTACAGCCACTGGACAGGAGACACCGAAGAAGAAAGAATGTACCACGCTTTTGTAGGCGGTGTAAGCTATGTTCTCAAAGCCAATCCTAAAGCTGACTATGGAACAAAACTTATTATGCCCTGGGGACAGGCTTCAAGCAACAATGTAATGTTCTCGGGCGGTTCTTCCTATACCCCTGCAGAATGGGATCAGCTTCTTGACGACATCGAAAATGCTCACCCCGTAACGGGAAGAGATGAGTATAGGGCAAACTGGAGAAAATTTGTAGTAGCAATGAACAAAGAAGTTCCTGTTATTCCCGTTTACTCAAATAATTATTTTGACTTTTTCACAGATAAGCTCGAAAACTTCCATACAAACGCTTTATGGAGATGGGCAAGAGCATTACCTAATGCTAACTGGAAAAAATAATTAGTGCATTACTGATTGTTTAATTTAATCATAAGACCTCTTGTTTATTTTTAATCGGGAGGTCTTATTTTTTACCTAAAGGAGATTTTATGGCAAATAATAGTGTCAGCGGTTCAAAGTCGCTGTTTGAAATCCTTTTTCCATATATTCGATATATCTTCAAGCGTTTAGTATCAATAATCCCCGTATTAATAATTATGTCGATTGCGATCTTTATACTTATTAACCTGATGCCGGGAGATCCTATTCTGGCGATGCTTGATCCCGAAAAGACCAAGGCTATGACACCTGAAGAAAAAGCGCTTTATGTAGAAAACATGAGAAAATTTTTAGGATATGATAAAGGGCCCATTGAAAGGTATTTTTTATGGATGGGAGATACATTCAGGGGAGAATTCGGTTATTCGGTAAAATACAATAAACCGGTAAACGAATTTATCGGAACTTACATAGGAAGATCTTTTAAAATAAATATAAGAGGCTTTCTTTTAGCCTTTTTAATTTCAATTCCGCTTGGAATTACGGCAGCCGTAAAAAAGAACAGCTTTTTTGATAAAATCGTAACGGTGCTTACAATAATAGGAATATCTCTGCCTTCGTTTTTTTTGGCATTGCTTTTAATTATGATATTCGTTATTTTTATGAAAATTCTGCCTTTTTCCGGGATGTCGGATCCAAGAGGAGTTCTGCCTGACTGGCATTATATAATACTGCCGGTAACAGTAGTTGTTCTTACCTCCCTTGTAGGTCTTATAAGATACATAAGATCAGCTATGATAGAAATCTTAAAATCCGATTATATAAGGACGGCAAGAGCAAAGGGTCTTGCAGAAAAGGTAGTTATATATAGACACGCCTTCCAAAATGCATTGATACCGGTTGTTACCCTCATAGGTTTATACATCCCCAGTCTTTTCGGCGGTTCTATAGTTGTCGAAAAAATATTCGCTTACCCCGGAATGGGATTACTGATGAATTATGCATACGGCTTTAAGGACAGGGCTGTATTGCAGACTGTTCTATTGTTTTTTGGGCTTCTTACATTATTAGGAAATATATTTATAGATGTAGGATATATGATTGTAGATCCGAGAATTCGGGAAGGAAAGGTTTAAAAATGACTAACGAAGACAAAAATTTCAGCGAAAAAGATGAGGTTATTCTATCCCCGACACAACAAATAAGGATCAAATTCAAAAATAACAGGCTTGCAATGATAGGCTTTTATATGTTTGTTACTATAGTTCTCCTTGTTATAGTAACGCATTTTTACACCAAATTCACAGGCTATGACTTTGCAAAAACCGATCCTACATTGAGGAATAATCCCCCATCTTGGGCACATCCGTTCGGAACAGATAAATACGGAAGAGACACCTTTATGAGAGTTCTTGAAGGCGGATGGATTTCTTTACAAGTAGGTTTTTTATCCACATTTATGGGAGTAACTATAGGTTTAACCATGGGTGCAATTGCCGGTTTTTTCGGCGGACGGGTTGATAATATTATTATGAGGCTTATCGAAATACTTTCCTCATTCCCGTTCTTGGCGATTGCCTATACAATTTCGGCAATATTCAGAGAAAGTCCGCCTGAGTTCAGGCTATATGTAATAGTTATAATCTTAGGACTTTTAAGCTGGACAGGACTTGCCCGCTTGATACGGGGGCAAATCCTAGCACTAAGAGAGCAGGAATTTATTGTAGCCACAAGGGCATTAGGTATAAAAAGACGGAACCAAATTTTACGCCACCTTGTTCCTAACGTATTGCCGACTGTTGTAGTATCGGCAACCCTTACCTTTGCTTCCTCAATTTTAACCGAATCTTTCTTATCATTTTTAAACTTATCTGTAACAGAACCTATTCCGACATGGGGAGCTCTTTTATCCAAGGCTGCAGAAAACAGCACAAACCTTAGAGCCTTTTGGTGGATTTGGGTATTTCCCGGAACAATGCTCTTTTTGTTTATAATGAGTATAAATCTCGTAGGCGAAGGGCTTAGAGATTCTATCGACCCGAAAGCCGAATATACAACAAAAAAACAGAGAAAAGAAGCCAGGGCCAGACGCAAAGAAGAAAAGGCTCTTGCAAAACAAGCTAAACAAGCGGTAAAGGAGGCGGCTGTATGAAAAAACCCCTGCTTGAAGTTAAAAATTTACATACATACTTTTTTACAAACAAGGGTACGGTAAAAGCCGTTCAAGGTGTAGATTTTACTATTGAAGCCGGTAAAACCTTAGGAATAGTAGGAGAATCAGGTTCCGGCAAGTCTATTACTGCATTCAGTATTCTCAATTTATTGGAATATCCCGGACGCATTGTTCAAGGAGAAATAAATTTTGAAGGAAAAAACCTTGTAAATTTCGGCAAAAAAGAAATAAGAAAGATAAGGGGTAACGACATATCCATGATATTTCAAGAACCCATGACCTCTCTTAACCCTGTTCACAGGGTAGGCAGGCAGCTTAGTGAACCCTTAATCCTTCATCAGCATATGTCTAAAAAAGAGGCTTGGAATGCCGCCATAGATCTTTTGCGGGAAGTAAAAATCCCTAACCCTGAAAACGTAGTTTATAACTACCCCTTCCAGCTTTCGGGAGGAATGAGGCAGCGTGTAATGATTGCAATGGCATTGGCTTGTGAGCCCCGCCTTTTGATAGCTGACGAGCCTACAACAGCCCTTGATGTTACGATACAGGCCCAGATCTTTAAGTTGATGAACGATTTAAAGAAAAAGCACAACACGGCCATCATGTTTATAACCCATGACTTAGGAGCTATTGCAGAATTAGCCGATGATGTTGCCGTAATGTACACAGGCGAAATCGTTGAAAGAGCTCCCGTAGATGTTATCTTTGACCGAAAAACTCAATTCTCTCATCCGTACAAGGAAGGCTTACTTGAGTCAATCCCCCTCTTGGATGAAGAAGTAGAATATCTCGCTCAAATTCAGGGAAGTGTACCGCATCCTCTTAAACTTCCCAAGGGATGCAGATTTTCGACAAGGTGTGAGTATGCAACCGACAAATGCCGAAACGAAAAGCCCGAATTGGTTGAAGTAGAAGAAGGACACTTAATCAGATGCTTTTATCCGAAATCAGGAGGTAGACATGAGTAAGATATTATTGGAAACTCGGGGCCTTAAACAGTATTTTCCTACCGGAAAAACACGCAATGAGAGGAAAAATCTCAAAAGAACAGCAAACGAAGCTATAGAACTTTACAAAAAAATGTTCAATGCTGAGGCGGATATACATCAGATTGTTGAAATGCATAAAAGCGGCAAAGATCTCGGCAAGGAGCTTACAGACCTCGTTTTGGACTATGAAACATATTCGTCCCTACACGGTCAAAACTTGTGCGTAATAGCCAATGACGGTATAGACCTCGTTATATACGAAGGAGAAACCGTAGGCCTCGTAGGAGAATCAGGCTGCGGAAAATCCACCTTAGGAAGGACAATACTCAAGCTGTATAAACCGACTGCCGGCGAAATCTTTTTTGAGGGTGAAAACATTACAAATTATACTGTGACTCAAATGATGCCCTTAAGAAAAAAAATGCAGATTATCTTCCAAGACCCCTACTCCTCTCTTAATCCTAAGATGACTGTAGGACAGATCATAGGAGAGGCCTTACTTGAACACGGAATGTTCAAAAAGAAAGATCCCGAATACGAAAAATATGTAAAGAAGATAATGAATACCTGCGGTTTGGCAGATTACATGATTTACAGGTATCCTCACGAATTTTCAGGCGGTCAAAGGCAGCGTGTCGGTATAGCCCGAGCCCTGGCCTTAAAGCCTAAATTCATAGTATGCGATGAGGCGGTTTCTGCTTTGGACGTATCAATCCAATCTCAGATCATCAACCTTCTAAATGACTTGCAAAAGGAATTCCACCTATCCTATTTGTTTATTTCGCATGACCTTTCGGTTGTAAAGCACATAAGCGACAGAATAGGTGTTATGTATTTGGGGAATATGGTCGAATTTACCGATAAGAAAGAATTATACGCTAATCCTCTTCATCCTTATACAAAGGTTCTTCTTTCGGCAATTCCCGAAACTGACTTGCAGAAGATGAGGACAAAGAGGCGAATTCTATTGGAAGGAGATATTCCATCCAACATTATTACGCCCACAGGCTGTAAATTCCATACACGGTGCCCTATTGCAAAGGATATATGCAAACGCGAAATTCCTCAATTTAAGGAAGAAAAGCCGGGACATTTTGTAGCCTGTCACTTTAGCGGAGCCGAGCTGTAATGTTTTTTAGAAATAATGAACATAGCTTAAAATCCGGCAAACGGCAAGCTATAGAAGAAATGGAAGAGCTAAATGAGCTTAGAGAAAATCAGCCTCTTGAAAAAGGAGATTTTCTTGCAATAATAATTGCAGCTTTTACTACCTTAGTGCCTATCGCTGTAATCTGCCTTTTAGCCTACTATCTTATATCGATGTTTTTATTCGGTTAAGACTTAAAACAAAAGGGATGCATCCGAAAGGAGCATCCCTTTTTTAACGATAACCGGCCTAGCCGGCTTCTCCGGTTTTTACCTTTTCAAGCTTCATTTCTTTTCCGGCAACTAAAAGTTTTTTGCCCTCAATTTTAGGAATATAATCTTCTATTAATATGGGAGCGGCAAAGAATGTGTCGGCATCTATTGCGGCAGGCTTTTGTGCATAAAAGGCTTTTACTGCCTCAGGATCGGAAGTGTCGGCATCGCCTTCAAGGATTACGGGAGTGCCGGGAGCCGCCCAAGGAGCTTCGAGAAGTTCGACATGTTCTTTTTCTTCTTCATCATACCAGCTTGCCGCCAAAAGCATTCCCCTAGATTCGATACCGCGCATTTTTCGGGGCTTTAGGTTGTCGGCAATTATGACGGTTTTTCCCAATATTTCGTCTTCTTTTAAAAAGGGAACGAGACCTGAAAGGATTGTTCGCTCTTCTCCTGAGCCGTCATCGAGCTTTTCGATATAGAGCTTATCCGCATCGGGATGCCTTTCAACAGAAACTACCTTAGCCGTTTTTAAGGCAATCTTCTTTGAAAAGAGCTCTGCAGGAGAGAGTTTTTCTTCTTTTTCGGATGCGGCAGGAGCATCGGACTTTGAGGAGCCTGCTTTTTTATCGGCTTTTGAAGAACAGCATTCTTCCGCTTTTTTTCTGTCCTTTTGACTTCCGGAATAACGCTCCCTATAGGCATCGATGGCCTTATTTTCAAGGGTTTTAAAAATTATTACGGGGTTTTCTATTGTTTTAAGCCCTTCCCTTTCGCCCAAATTTTTCCATGTAAGGAAAGCTCCGTCAGGCTTATTGAATTGAGGAGCTTTGCCGTCAAATATGTTGCCTGACCAAATCTTTTGACCGAAAAAGCCTGCGGCCTGATCGGCGTATTGGGGCATATATGGATGGATTAAGATTAAAATATCTTTTATGAGGTAGCAAAGTTCAGCCATAAGAGCTTCGGCATATTCGGGATCGGTTTCACGCCTCTTCCAAGGCTCTCCATCCTGAAAGGCCTTGTTTGCAACGGAAGAAAGAGCAAAGACCTCATGGAAGGAGTCCCTAAGCTCCGCCCAGTCGGAAAGGCAGGTTATCTTTTTGAAGCTTGCAGAAGCAGCATCTCTTAAAGATTGCACCATATTTCTTATGTCGTCCCTAGCCGATTTTGTTCCGTCAACTTGAGGTATTTTACCCTCATAGTAACGGTGAACAAAGGTTGCCGTCCTGTTTACAAGATTGCAGAGGTTTCCGATAAGCTCGCTGTTTACCCTCTCCTGAAAATCCTTCCATGTAAACTGGGTGTCGTTCTTTTCGGGGCGGTTATAAAAGATGTAGAACCTCCACATATCGGCAGGGATACCGGATTCTTTGGCATCATTTCCGAAAACGCCCACACCCTTAGATTTTGAGAACTTTCCGCTCTCGTAATTGAGGTATTCGGTTCCCGACATATGGAAAAGCTTTGTCCAGTTTTTGCCGGAACCCAGAAGAGAACAAGGGAAGATTACCGTATGGAAGGGGATATTGTCCTTTCCGATAAATTGAAAAAGCTCAACATCTTTTTGATCAAGCCACCAGGCCTTCCAATCCTTGCCTGCAAGGTCGGCCCAGCACTTTGTAATAGAAATATAGCCTATGGGTGCATCAAACCATACATAAAAGACCTTGTCTTCAAAGCCTTTTTTAGGTACAGGAATTCCCCATTTAAGATCCCTTGTGATAGCCCTTTCCTGAAGGCCGTCTCTAAGCCAGCTTTTTGACATTTGAAGGGCATTGTTTGACCAGCGGCCTTCCTCTGCCGTTTTAGGCATCCATTTTTCGTATTCGGGTACGATTTTAGGAAGATTTATATAAAGATGGGTTGTAGAGCGCAGTTCAGGCGAAGCCCCGCAGGAGGAGCAACGCGGTTCTCTTAAATCGGTAGGATCTAAGAGCTTTCCGCAATGCTCGCACTGATCGCCCCTCGCTCCGTCATAGGAACAGGTGGGGCAGGTACCCAGAACATAGCGGTCGGCTAAAAAGCGCTTACATGAGGGGCAGTAAAGCTGTTCTATTGTGTGCTCGGTAATATAGCCGTTTTTATCGAGGTCATTAAAAATTCCCTGAGTTATTTCCGTTTGCTGGGGGGTTGAAGTTCTTCCAAAGTAGTCGAAAGCAATATTGAACCAGTTGTAGATATCCGCATGGATAGCGTGATAAAATGCACAGAGCTCTTCGGGAGTCTTTTTTTCTTCTGCAGCCTTTGTTTCGGTTGCAGTTCCGTATTCGTCGGTGCCGCAAATATAAAGGGTTTCATATTCTTTTAGGCGGCAAAAGCGTGCAAAAACATCAGCGGATAATACTTGAATTAAATTTCCCAGATGGGGAAAATTGTTTACATAAGGCAAAGCCGAGGTTACTAATTTTCGTTTCATAAAGAGGATTATGAATTATTATGAAAAAAAAATCAACTACCTTGGGGATAAAGGCACGGCTTACGCATGAATTCCTTAGCTAAATAAAACATTAAACCTAAATGAATCATCAAAAGTACAAAGCATTTTCTTCCTTTTCAGAGTTTTACCGTTTTGATACATTTTCATTCGATTAAAGCAAATCCTCCTTAAAATTGCTATGTTTTCAGCAGTATTTTTTTCTCGAATTTGACATTCATCGTCTCTAAATATTACATCCAGCGACCAGTGTAAGGTGTTTTCTATTGTCCAATGTGTTCTTACAGCTGTTACAAACTCATTTATATCCTCTATACTGCTAATAAAGTAACGCTTTTCACTGTATTGTTTGCCTTTGCACCTTACAGTGCTTTTGACCATTCCAAAACTCTTTAAATTTGCCCATTTATTGTTATCTGCAAACCAGTTTATATTACTTGAAAGAAAGTATTCTCTTTTTTTCTTCTCTGCCATGCCCTATATCCAAGGTTTCAAATCTTAAAAGTGTGTTTTGAAAGTCTTTATCTTCTATAGAAAAATAATCTTTTACATCATTATACGCTGCCGGTTGATTTTCTTTTAGAGCCAATACATAATCACATTTTTTCTTTGTGATTTCTTTTGCTATTTCTTTTTGACAACCCATGGCATCTATAGTAATTATCGAGCTTTTTAGTTTTAAAAGGTTAAGGAGTTCAGGAATTGCTGTGATTTCATTCGATTTTTCAGCACATTTTATTTGTCCTAGTACAACTCCCGCTTCGTGAGCAAATGCACTTACCAAATGAATACCTCTACTTTGTTCACTTGCACTTCCACGTAATGTTTTTCCATCAATGTGAATGTATGAACCTGCTGGAATATTAAGGGATTGTTCAATCCACGAGATAAAAAGGTTTTGAAATTGTTTTGGATTAATCATCGCAAGGACTCTTCCTATGGTGTCGTGCGAAGGAACTCCATTTTCTAACAATAGTCCTACCTCATTTTTTAGCCAATCCTTTTTTACTTCGGCAAATTCCCCTATTTCAAATACAGTTTGAACTCCGCTACAAACAGCACACAGTGCTATTACCAATATTTCGCTGATTAGATGCTTTACTTTGCCCGACTGACGATTATCATTAAGTTCGTTAAAATATTCTTTTAATGTTTTCATACTTTAAATATCGGCTATTTTTTTTCATGCGTAAGCCGTGGGATAAAGGTTTTTCACTATTTTTAGGAAGGAAGAAATACGGAAGAGGCAGGAATCGAACCTGCCATTGCGAATTATGCAACCTACGGTTTTGAAGACCGCGGGAGCCACCAGACCCCATCTGCTTCCGCAATGAATATACACAAAATCAAAGCCTTTGTCAAGATTTATCTTGATAATATTGGGCTTGGGCGTTCCATAATTTATTGTAAAGGCCTTGTTCAGCTAAGAGCTTTTCGTGGCTGCCTTCTTGGGCTATTCGGCCTTCATCAAAGACCAAGATATGGGAGCAAAACTTACACGAGGAAAGGCGGTGCGAAATATAAAGGGAGGTTTTGTTTTTTACAAGGACGTCGAATTTGGAGTATATTTCGGCTTCGGCAATGGGGTCGAGGGCGGCTGTAGGTTCGTCTAAGATTATAAAGGGAGCATCCTTATAAAGGGCACGGGCTATTGCAATTTTCTGTCCCTCTCCGCCCGAAATATTTACGCCCTCATCATCAAAGTTTTTATAAAGATAAGTTTCTTCCTCTTTTTTAAACTTAGAAAGATCAAGATCAGCCTTCTTTAAAACGTCCAAGACCTTAGGTCTATCGTAAGCCTCTCCGCCGGAAAGATTTTGAGCAAGAGGGAGGGCAAGGAGTTTAAAATCTTGAAAGACTACGGAAAAAAGATTTAGGTATTCTTTATAGTCATATTCTTTTATGTTCTTTCCGTTAAAAAGAATTTCACCTTCCGTAGGGTCATAGAGGCGGCATAGAAGTTTTACAAAGGTGGTCTTGCCGCTTCCGTTTTTACCGACTACGGCAAGCCTCTCATTCTTCTTTAAGGTGAGGTTCAAATTTTTTAAAACTCTTTTTTCCGAATCGGGATATGAAAAAGAAACGTTTTTAAACTCGATTGTGTTTTCGGCGTTGCCGGAATAATCGAGAGGAGTATTGTTCATGCACATTTCGTTTTTGATATCCAAGAAGTCGAATAAATCCTTTAAAAAAGCCCTATTGTTTTTTGCATCCCCTGCGACCGTGAAAATTTCGGTGAGGGCGGCAGAAAGAGCCGTTATACTTGCAGCATATTGCATGAGGTTACCTGCGGGGAAGGCTCCTCCTAAAGCCTTTAGGCCCACAAAGCCGTAAATGACTATTAAAAGGGAAGTCGAAATAAAAGCCGATAAAAAGGCAAAAAAGCCCATCTCTTTTTTGGCATACCGCGACATCCGCCCTCCGGGCAGAAAAATATTGCTGGAATATCTTATTATGTTACCCTCGCTTTGCTGGCCGTACATACGCACATCCATTGCACGATTTTTTTCGTTAAAGAGCCTAAAGAAAAAACTAACAACCCTGTTACCCTCTGTTGCCTCCTCCGAAACAATTGCCCAGTAGGAGTCTGACATTGTTTGAAGTTTTGCAGGAATGATAATTAAAAGCACAATGCTAAAAAGAATTACAAAGATAAAAAGGGGATTGTTTAAAAAAAGCAATTCCGCAGTCTGAACCTTAAAGCTAAAAAGGCTTATACTCAAGGCTGCCGAAGTGATTACGGAAGTAAGATGGGTGGAACACTTTGTATAAATCCAAAGGATTTTGTACAATCCCCAACCTCCGTAGTTTGCATTTTGCCATATCCTTGTATAAATCTCATTTGTTTTTGCGGATTCTACATCTTGAAAATCCATACTTAAAAATTTTTGAACATAGATATCTTCTATTTTATAATCTATACTCCGGCCTTCATAGTTTGCCCATCTTTTAAATAGAGAAGAAACAAGCATACAAAGAGCCGTTAAAATAAGGGAGAGCAGTACCAAGCTTTTGATTTTCGATAAATCTCCTTGCCCCGAATAAATTAAAACAAGCTCGTTTACAATCCTTGCCGAAAAGAAAATACCTATAAAGGGCAAGAGGCTCGTAAAAACTTTTTCACCAAGCACGGAAATAAAAAACAAAGGAGCCTTTTTAAATAGGAGAAAAAAAGCCCGCCGATTCAAGCCCTTGTTATGTCTTTTTTGATTATCTTTTTTTTCGGTTTTCATAAATTTCCTCCGTCTTCTTTTAAATCATCATGCGATTCTTTATCCTGTTCTTCTTTATAATACTTGCTTTGTACCTCAAAAAGATGAGCATAGTCTCCTCCCTTTTTTAAAAGAGCATCATGGGTACCTTCTTCGATTATTTTTCCGTCCTTTATAAAAATAATCCTGTCGCAAAAGCGGGTGGAAGCAAGCCTGTGCGAAATAAAGATAGAGGTTTTATCCTTCGATAAATCGTTGTACTTGGTGTAAAGCTCATGCTCCGCGATGGGATCCAAGGCTGCCGTCGGTTCATCCAAGATTAAAAAGGGACTGTCCCGATAAAGAGCCCTTGCAAGTAAGAGCTTTTGAGTCTCGCCGCCTGAAAGTTCTACGGCATCAAAGAAGACATCCTTGCAAAGACGGGTTTCTTCTTTTTGCGGAAGACTTTGAACCTTATCGTAAAGCCCCGAAAGTTTTAAGACCTCTTCAATACGTTCCTTTTTAATGCCTTCTCTGGTTTGAGCAATGTTTACCGCAATACTTGTAGGCAATATAGAAAACTCCTGAAAGACTGCACTAAAACACTTATAGTATTCGTCCCGGTTAAAGTCTTTTATGTTTCTTCCGTTAAACAAGACCTCTCCCTCGGTGGGGTCATAAAGGCCGGTAATCAGCTTTACGAGGCTTGTTTTTCCTGCTCCGTTTAAGCCGACAATGGCAAGTTTTTCTTTAGGCTTCAAGGTCAAATTAAACTTATCCAAAACGGGAGTTCCGCCTTCCGAATATAAAAGACTCACGTTTTTTAGCTCGATGACGTTTTCATTTTTTAGAGGAATTGCTTCACCTTTTTCAAAGCGATAATCTTCTTTGAATTCAAAAAATTCTCTAAAGCGGGAAATATCAAGACTTTGCTTATGCAGAACCGAAACCATATTTAAGATACCGCTCACCCATTGAGTAAAGGTTCCGGCTGCGGCAAAATAAAGTATAAATTGGGGAACGCTTATATTTTTTTTGCAGGACAAGATTTATCAGCCAAAAATAAATGAGTCCGTTCCGCAAAAAGGTTAATACAATATCTGCAAGGTCGGCAAAAAAATAACGCTTTTCTCCTTCGAGGTGAAAATTACTGTAAAGTCTTAAATGCTTTTCGTATAATTCTTTAAGCCAAGCCTCCATTCCGAAAAGGCGGATATCCTTTGCAAGGTTTTTATTTTTTCCGGTTTGGGATATATAGCGCAAATTATTTACATGTTTATTTTCCTCATCACGCTTTTTATACATCCAAGAGCTTACACTGTTGGTAATAAAAAAACTCACACAAGCCGTCAAAAGGGTAATTAAAATGATATTAAGGTTTAAGGAAGCAAGGATGATAAGATAGATGATAAAGCAAAGAAGGTATTGAAGAAGTTCCTGCAAGGTAGTCCAAACCGCTTCGGTTGCTTCCGAATTACCGCCTGTAACATCCATCGCCTTATTTTTCTTTGCTTCAAAATCCTTATTATCAAGATTATTATAGGAGGTGGTCATCGCCTTATCGCCTATCATAAAAATAAGCTCACTCCTTACGCCGATGCGCCCAAAGAGATGGTTTGTCTGCAAATAAGAAAGGAGACCGCGGAGGAGCATTAAAGAAAATGCAAAGCCGAAAATAATTATTAAAAGATTTTTAATAGATGCATTATTTTGAATTAAAGTTAAAACGGCAGGCGCAAAAAATATCGAAATTAAATTATCGCCCGCATATAAAAGGGCTTCCAGCAAAATCAAAACAGGCACAGACTTATAAGTTCTAAAAGATGTTTTAAGCATAAACAAAACATTGCTTAAAATACCGTATTTTATAGGTTCTTCTTTTTTATTTTCCTCTTTTTCCATAGACTAAAGATAATAGCATAAAGAGGGGGAAGTGTCAAAGGAGGATTTACTTTAACCGCAAGACCTTTTCTAAACTTCCTCGGCAACCCATGTATCGGCGGTTTCTTCATCGATACCGTCGGCGAAGACCGCACCTATAAATAAGCCGCTTGCATCCTTTGAAATTGAGGTATAGTCCGGCACAAGGTTATCTAAAAAGCCGTATTTTACCTCGTCATTGGGGAAGCCTAGTTTGTACAAGCCCAATCTTTCATCATAATCTTTTATAGTCAAATATCCCGACTGGAATAAAATGGGTACAGGGTTATTCATATCCGGACGGTAATCTTGTAAGGCATTTTCAGTCATTTCGGCATTTTCCAAAATATCGCGGATACAGATTTCTTTTTGTTCTTTTAGGGTTCTTACCAAGAAGGTCGGGGTTCCTGTCGAAAACCAATAAAGCCCCGTTTCTTTTTTTACAAAGGCATTAATCAAGCTGAATGGATTGTACAAGCTCTCTCCTTCAGGATGAAAAAGGTAGCCGTCATAACGTTTTTTCAGCAGGGCAAGGGTATCTTCATAGCTTAGCTTTCGGTCTTCTGCCAGGGCTTCAATTTCAGGTTTAAAAGCTTCCTTCATTTCGGTTTCAGTAATACCGCAGATACCTGCATATTTTTTTCAAGGGAAATATCCCGCAAATTGTTTAAGTCGCTAAAGATGCTGACCTTACTGAATTTTGTAACTCCCGTTAAAAAGGCAAAGCGGATATACTCGTCGCAGGATTTAATAACCCCGTAAAAGCCATTTAAGATACGCCTATACTCTTCATTTAAGGCTTCATTTATAATCATGGTTTCAAGGAGAGGCTTATCGTACTCGTCTACCAGCACAGTTACCTGTTTACCGGTTTTTTCATAAGCTCGGCGGATAAGACCAAAAAAGCGCTCAGACAAGGATCTTTCAGACTCGTTACGGCAATATAAATCTTCCCATCTGCAAAGATAATTATGTAAAAGACCTTCTAAATCTTCCCTTGTTTCATATTTTGCAGGATTAAAATCCAGATGAAAAACGGGATATTGCACCCATGCTTCGCACCCTTCGGCTTCAGCATGTTTTTGCTCTGCATCTTCTATATAAAGCCCTTTAAAAAGTTCTTTTTTACCTAAAAAGTAGGCCTTTAATGTAGAAAGAAAAAGACTCTTCCCGAATCGGCGCGGACGGCTCAAAAAATGAACCTTAGTTTCCGAAGCCAATTGACTCACATATTCGGTTTTATCTACATAAATAAATTTTTTTAACCGCAAATCTTCAAAACTTTGAACACCTATAGGCAGCTTTCTATTGGTCATTTTCTACCCTCCGGATTTAATTGGTAATGTGTAATCGATAATTAACAATTACACATTAAACATTACTCATTAATCCATTATAGCATATTTTTTAAGTTTTTATAAGGGGAAGGTTTTATCCAATATTGACAGCCCCTAATGTTTTCTCTATTATGTAGACCAAAATTTAATAAGGCTCAAAACGGAACAAAGCTATGCACAAAAAAAACTTGGATCTGACCGAAGGCGTAATTTGGAAAACTTTAATTATCTTTACCCTCCCCATCTTGGCCGGAAATTTTTTTCAGCACTTATATACGGCAGCCGATGCCGTAATTGTAGGTAAGTTTACAGGTAAGGAAGGGCTCGCTGCAATCGACTCCGTTATCAGCCTTTTAAAATTACCTATAAATTTTTTTAGCGGACTTTCGGCAGGGGCGGCAATTATTATTTCCCAATTATTCGGTGCAAAAAAAACAAAGGATCTATTTGATGCCTTGCACACCTCGATAGGTTTAACACTTATTCTAGGCATAGGTCTTTCCATAATCGGGGTTCTTATTTCTCCGCTTCTTCTTTTAGTGATGGGCGTTCCTAAAGATATTTTTGAGATGACCCTAAGCTATGTTAGAATTTATTTTGCAGGAATGGGCGTTTCTCTTTTTTATAATATCGGTTCGGGAATTTTACGCGCAATGGGAAATTCCAAAACTCCGTTTTATGCTTTGATAGTTTCTTCGGCATTAAACGTAATCTTAGACTTGATCTTTATAGGAATCTTTAATTGGGGAATCGGAGGAGCAGCTCTTGCAACGGTAGTTTCACAGCTTATAAGCGCTCTAATAATTCTTTTTGCCCTCATCAAAAAAAACAGCATACTGTCCCTTAGAACTTACCAAGATAAAAATTAACAGACTCGCTTCTATCAAGATTACAAGGCTGGGGCTTCCTATCGGCATACAGTCGGCATTTTTCCCCATAGCCAATATGATAATTCAGGCTAAGGTAAACGGAACAGGAACAGTCAACATTGCGGCTTGGGCACTTTGCGGCAAGCTTGATTTTTTAATTTGGATCTTACTCGAGGCTATGACCTCATCTCTTGCAGCCTTTGTCGCTCAAAATTACGGAGCAAAAAAATATGACCGCATAACCGGAGTTGTGCGGTCAGGACTTATAATGTCCGGCATCCTAATAGGAAGCATTTGTGTAGTTCTTTATTTTTGGAATGTACCCTTGGGAAAACTATTTATCAACGCAAAGGATTATGAGGTTCTTATAATAAGCGAAAGGCTCATGCAGCTTCTTGCACCATTTTACACCATCTTTGTATTGACGGAAATTTTTTCAGCAGTAATTCATGCAACAGGAGAAACATTTAAGCCAATGCTGATGATCCTCATCGGTGTTTGTGTTACTAGAATCTTGTGGGTAATTCTTTTTGTTCCGATAAACCCTGTAATCGAAATGATTGTACTAGCCTTTCCCATCTCATGGACTTTGACAAGCATCATATTCACGGTTTATTATTTTTTTTACAGAAAAAAGATTTGTTAAGAGAAGAAAGAATTTTAAATTGTTTGAAATATCTAACTTGACCAAAATAAAAAAAACATATAAACTGCTTACAGTAAATTAACTTTATAATCAAGGTTATACGGAGTTTTTATGTTTATAAACAAACAACTCATTTTTCTTTCAAAGGGAGGAAGAAAACTTTTACTTCTTTCTTCCGTTTTAAATTTTCTTTTACTTTCGTCAAAGGTGTTGATTACCTTATGCACGGCGTTGATGGTGCAGTTAATATTCGGAAAAGAAAAAATTTTATGTTTTACCTCCTTAAATCAAATATTTATTTGTCTGGGAATTTTAGCGGTTTTTTCCATCATATTACAGCGTACAACAAGCTTAAAAGGACAAGAATGCAGTATTAAAATTAAAGATATCTTGCGCGAAAAAGTTTTTAAAAAACTTTTTGCTCTAGGCCCAGCCTATACTATCAACAGACGTTCAGGAGAACTTGCCTCCATGGTTTTTGCAAAAACAGAATGGTTAAGTCCATACTTTTACCAATACCTTCCCTTTGTAAGCGGTACCATATTACTAGACATAGTATTAATTTCGATTTTATTTTACCTTGATTATGTAGTAGGTATAATCTGCCTTTTAGGAGCTGCAGGTATGTTGGGGTTTCCAATGTTCTTTTTTAAAATTATGCAAGAAAGAGGAAAGGAAGAACATGCAGCCCATTCAAAATACTATTCTGATTGTCTGGATGCATTACAAGGCCTTACTTCTTTAAAAGCCTTAAATGCCGATGAGTACCAAAAAGAGAAACTTAAAAAGCAGGGCGAAATCTTGCGTGTTACAATTATGAATCACTTAAAGGTTACTATGATCGACAGCGGAGTTTTACAGCTTTGTGCGGCAATCGGAGGAACCTTATCGGCGGCAGTTGCAGCATTAAGAGCTTACCTATATTCTTCGCCCGACAACCTTATCTACATTTTATTTTTTAACCGCAGCTTGTTTCTCACCCATGTATATTCTCATAAATATTTGGCACTTGGGTTATCGAGGTGTTACGGCCTCTTATGAAATCTATAATTTTTTAAAAACACCGGTAAAACTTTCTCTTTCGGCAAATCTTTTAAACGTAAGCAAAAAAGATAATCTAAAGGAAGGAAGCGAACTTAAATCAAAACAGGCAACAGATAATTTTACCGGAGATATTTCTTTTACAAATGTAAACTTTGCCTATGAGGAAACTGACGTAATAAAAGATATCTCTTTTACAATTCCGAACGGTACTTCAACGGCCCTTGTCGGTTCTTCAGGCAGCGGAAAGTCCACAATAGCACATCTCCTTGCAGGTTTTTATCCTATTAAAAACGGAACAATAAGGGTGGGCGAAAAAATTCTATCCGAAAAAACAGTGGATGAAATTCAAAATTTGATTTCTGCCGTTTGGCAGGACAGTCATATTTTTTTCGGGACAGCCTACCAAAATATTTTAATAGGCAAGCCGGATGCAACAAAAGAAGAAGTAATAGAGGCTGCAAAAAAAGCACGCATTCACGATTTTATCTCAAGTCTCCCTGACGGGTATAACACAGTCCTAGGTGAACGAGGTGCAAAATTTTCAGGAGGAGAAAGACAGCGCATTGCCATAGCAAGGGCCTTTTTAAGAAACTCTCCTATTCTAATTTTTGATGAAGCCACCTCCTCTCTTGACAGGCAAAGCGAAATGGAAATCCAAAAAAGCTTTTCGGAACTATGTAAGGGTAAAACCGTTTTGATAATTGCCCACAGGCTTGCAACTATTCAAAAAGCGGAACAAATTTGCATAATCGATAACGGAAAAATAGAAGATACAGGAACACATGAAGATCTCTCCTCAAAGTCGGAATCTTACCGTAAGCTCATGGGAGAGCAAATCTTAAAACAAAAAAATAAAAAGGAAGCCCTATGATTAAAGTAAACGACACTATCTTTACCCTGACCAAATATATTAAAGGTTTTAAAATTTACTTATTTATTTCGATATTGTGCAATGCAATATTTAAACTCATTCCAATAGTACTTTCACTTTTAACCTCCTATACCATAAGCGCAATACTTTTAGCCCAAACTGAAAGAATAAAACTACTGTTCATTTTGATTTGTATTTTTATTGCCCTGCAAGCAGTCTTTGCCTATCTTGATATTTATGTTGGCCATGACATGGCTTATAGAATTTTGACAAAGCTAAGAATGTTAGCCTACGAAAAAATAAATGAGATAGCTCCTGCAGGACTTGAAAATGAAAGAAGCGGCAATTTAACTTCAATAGTTTTAAACGATGTCGAAATTCTCGAATGGTTTTATGCTCACACCATTGCTCAGATTTTTGTTGCAATTTTTATTCCCCTTGCAGTTTTAATATTTTTGGGAAGCCTTTCAATTTATCTTTCTCTGGTTCTCCTACCCACACTTATCTTACTCATGCTATTTCCTAAATTTAAAAAAAGAGAGGCAGACAAACACGGCTTCGATTACATGAAGGCTGCGGGCGGCCTAAATGCCGAATCTGTTGACTGCATTCAAGGCTTAAAGGATATTATTTCTTTTAGATACCAAGAACACTATCTAAAAAAAATGTTTAACTCCGTGACAGGTTTTAATAAGGCTGTGTTTACGGATGCCAAACGGAGAACAGACCAAAATTTAATCTTATCGATTCTAATGCTGACGGCTTCTTTTTCTGTAATGATTACCGCAGCCTTTTTAGTAAAAAACGGTTCCTTAGCCCCTCTTTGGTTTTTGCCCGTCTTGGTAATTTCTTCGGCATTTTTAAATCCCATAGCCGATGCCCTGCAAATGAGTACCCAATACGGTCTCATCGCTGCAGCCTCAAAAAGAGTATTTAATCTTCTTTTTATGGAGCCCGAAGTTTACGATACGGGAACAAAAACGGCTGAAGAAATAATCGCCAAAGGAGAACACAATGTAAAAGAAATTTGCGTAGAATTCGACAATGTAGAATTTACCTATCCTCAAAAAAATGAGGAGAAGCAGAATCCTAAAATATTAGACGGACTTTCGTTCAAATTTAAAACAGGCGAAACCCTTGCCCTTGTAGGACATTCCGGTTCCGGAAAAACTACCGCAGCCCGTCTTTTGCAAAGATTTAGAGAACCCGATGCAGGTTCAATAAAAATCAGCGGTACCGATATAAGAGAATTAAGGTTGAGGTCTTTAAGGGATCTTATTACCGTAGTTCCTCAAGATGTATACTTATTTAATATAAGTATAGAAGAAAATTTGCGGCTTGCAAAAAGAGAGGCAAGTACGGAAGAAATCCAAAATGCAATAAATGAAGCCGAAGCAGATAAGTTTATCGAAAAGCTTCCCTTAGGTAAAAATACCGTAATAGGAGAGCGAGCCTTAAAACTTTCAGGCGGAGAAAAACAGCGGCTTTCGATAGCCCAAGCCTTCTTAAAAAATTCTCCCGTTTTGGTATTAGATGAAGCGTCGGCAAATCTCGATTCAGAAAATGAAAGACTTATAAATTTAGCCTTAAAAAAATTGAAGGAAGGAAGAGCCTGCCTCGTTATTGCTCATAGAATTTCGACAATAAAAAGCGCCGATAAAATTGTGGTGTTAAAGGAGGGGAAGGCCCTTGCACAAGGCAGCTTTGATGAACTTTTAGAAAGTTGCCCCTACTTTGTAAATTTAATAGGAGCAAAAGAAGAATAAAATTATTGTCAACCTACACCTTAAACTTTGCAATCTCGGAAGCAACCCCTATAGCCGTTTCTTTATTAAGGCTTGCAATATCGGTTACATCTTGAACCGTTTTGTTGACCTGACCTACCCCAACCGACATCTCGGTCATACTTTGAGTTATGTTTTCTGAAAGGGAAGAAAGCGTTTTAAGCTCTTGTGATATTTTTTCTATTTTGACAAGCATCTCATCGGAACCTTTTTTTTACGGCATGACTTACCTCTTCCATTCCGTGTATTTCATGCAAGACAGACTCAGCATCTTTGAGCTGTTCATTCATGGTTCGTATCATTCCGTCTTCATGACGGTAAATAAAATCCATCATAGAGCTTATCTTTTCAAATTGCCCGGAAACACGGGGGCCTGCACCGTTTAGGTTTTCGATCTTGCTTTTTAATTCTTCCAAAACCTTTGTAATATTTTTGCCCTGCTCTCCTGACTCTTCGGCAAGTTTTCTGATTTCGTCGGCAACAACGGCGAAGCCCTTTCCCGATTCTCCAGCATGAGCGGCTTCAATTGCAGCGTTCATTGCAAGCAGGTTTGTCTGACTTGCCGTATTTTGAATAACAGAAATTGCATCCAAAAGTCCTTCGGATTGTTCGGTTACGATTCTAGTAATATCCACTACAGATTTTACTGTTTCTTTTCCTTGATGGGTAGCCTGTTCAAGCTCCTTGATGGCTTTTAAATTGTCTTGAGCCTTTCCTCTTACACCCTCAATATTTGAAACTATCTCCCCCACAGCCCTTGAAGATGATGTAAAAATTTCAGCCTGATTATCTATATGAGCATCAAGTTCCGAAATATTTTTTGATATTTCGTCAATTCTGCTGACGGCATTTTCGACACTGGAATTTTGAGTTAGAACCTGTCCCCTAACCCCTTCAATATTTGCAGTAATCTCATTTAAGGCAGCGGCAGATTCAACCATATTTGCGGATAAATTTTCACATATTCCCTGCATCCTATCAGTATGTTTACCTATACTTGCAAGGGCAGCACTTACTTTTTCGATTGCATTATTTAAAACTGAGGTTATGCCTCCGATTTCATCATTTGAAACATCAGCCCTTATACTAAAATCTCCTTCGGCGATCTTATTAAATACGGAAGTCATTTTTGCAAAGCGGGCAAAAAAGAGGCGTAACAAAAAAGAGCTGAGTACAAGCGTAATTAACAAAATTGCAAACGACCATATAAAGGGTAAGCGTAAAATCAAAAGTATTGAGGGAATAAACTCATTCATGGGAGCTGCAAGCATAACCGAATAAGGAAAATGCTTTAACTGCTCTTTTGCAATAATAACCTTCCCAAGTTTTTTATCCGTGTAATAATAAAGCCCCGGAAAGCCTTCAAGCGGAAGCAGATTTCCCGTAATAAGATCAATCTTTTTTCCTATCAATTCGGAATTTGAAGACATTAAAACAGAATCATCGTTTCCGATAAAACCAAGCCAAGAGTTATTACTTGGAACTGATTTTTTCAGTTTTTCTATTGTATTATCCAAGTTTACGGACAAACCTGCAAAGCCTAAGATTTTGCCTCTATTATTAAAAATTTTACAATCGAACCAAAAATTTGTAGTTCCTAATGTCTTATTGTAATCTACATTATAAAAGATGCTTTCTTTTTCTTTTAAAAGGCCGTAAAACCATGAGTCAGCCGGTTCCGTTTCGGACAGCTGATCCCTAACGACATTTTTATTTTTATCCACCGTATAATAAGAGCCGGTCAATCCGGAAGCCGCAAAACAGGTTGTGAATTTTTCCTCATTTGCCAACTTTAACATCAAAGCTTTGACATCTTCACCGTCTATTCCTTCCTCTTCATAAGATTCGAACCATCTTATCAAATTATCCTGACTTGCAAAATTTTTTGAAAGAGTTAAACCGCTTTCAAGATCGCTTTGCAGCTCAGAAAAAGACGCGTCCAAAATGTACTGAACATTTTTATAAAAAAGATTTTCAATAAAAGATCTTGTATAATAAAGAGTGGAAGTTAAAGCTCCGCATACAACAATCACCAAGGTAAGGGTTAAAAACAAATTTACTGATGTTCGAATTTTCATTACAGCCTCAAACTAAATATTTATTGCTTATTTTAATATATTTTATCAAAAATATCTAGTAATAAAATGAAAAAAGTCCCGCACTCAGAGAATTTAACTCTAAAAACGGGACAGTTTTCTAGGAAACCTTATTTTTTAACTTAATCCGATAGCAGCCTTTTCTTCTTTGGTCCGCAATAGTCCGAACTGGATAGTAATGACAGCAGCCGCTATCAATCCGAATATATAGTAGGAATGAGCAAGTACTGCCGTAGGAGCTACCCCCGACAGACCTGTTACAATCAGCATACCGCCGTCATGCGGGCAAAGAGCCAAGAAGGCACAAGCAAAGATATCAAGTAAACTTGCCAATCGTTTCGGCGAAATCTTATATTGCAAACCTATCTCTTTTGCAATAGGAGCAGATATAATTATTGCTATTGTATTGTTTACCAACGATATAGATAGAAGCCCCGATAACAAACCGATTCCGTATTCTGCACCTTTTCTGTTCTTGATTCTTGAAGTGATTTTATTTATAAGCCAATCAATACCGCCGTAGTATTTTATCAAACCGATTAGACCGGATATCAAGATAGCAACGATGGTAATACTCATCATATCTTCCATACCCTCTCCTAAGGATTGAACAAAGGTCATAAAGGTCAAGGTGCCCTGTAAAATGCCTATCAAACCGGCCATGACAATTCCGACAAAAAGAACGGCAACAACATTCATACCCGTTAGGGCTGTAATTAAAACTACAATATAAGGAATAATTCTTATCAAGTGGAAATCCAAGTCTCCCGTAATTGTACCCTTACCGCCCATAATAGCATATAAGATAAAGGCAAAAACAGCAGCAGGAAGAGCAATGAGAAGGTTCATTCTAAACTTATCCTTCATTTCGCAGCCTACACCCTTTGTTGCAGAAATAGTCGTATCCGATATAATTGAAAGATTGTCGCCGAAATAGGCACCGCCGATTACGGCACTACAAGCCACAGCCAAGTTTAGATCCGACTTTGTTGCAACTCCGATAGCAATAGGAGCCATAGCTGCAATCGTACCCATAGATGTTCCAATTGCCGTTGAAATAAAACAGCTCATTAAAAATACACCCGGAATCAACAATGCACTCGGAATATAAGTTAAACCCAAATTGACAATGCTGTCTACACCGCCCATCGCCTTTGCAGCACCTTGAAAACCTCCGGCCAAGAGGTAGATAAGACCGATTAGCATTACCCCTTCGTTTCCTGCATTTTTAGAAAACACATCAATCTTTGTACCGAAATTTTCCTTGCGGTTCATAAGAACTGCAATGAAGATACCGATTAAAAGAGCAACGTGTCGCGGGAATTGTTTAAAAGCCTTCGGAACTCCCTGAGCTGTAAAAAACAAACCGAATCCGATGTACAAGGCTAAAAAGACCAGTAACGGAACAAAGGCTATAAAGCCGTACCTTTTTGAACTTCTACTTTCATCCATAATTTTTCTCCTATATTTTTTTTATTGCAGCTTCCAACTGCATAAGAGCCCTTTCAACTACCCGGAGGGATGTTGCAGCATTAAAGCGTACAAAACCGCTTCCGCCTTCACCGAATTCTATTCCGCTTCCCAAAGCAAGTCCTGCTTTTTCTACAAGAAATTTTTTAAGCTCATCGTCATTCATTTTTAGATCTCTTGCATCTATCCAGCAAAGATAGGTTGCTTCAGGTTTGTTCGGCTTTAAAACCGGAATCTTTTTCTTGCAATATTCATATATAAATTCCATATTGCCGTGAATATAATCTATTGCCTGATTAAGCCACTCTTCTCCTTCTCGGTAGGCAGCAATAGTTGCAACAAGACTAAAACAATTATTGCGTGCTACATCCATCTCTTTTAAGTTTGCAATATATTGATCTTTTTCTTCTACATTGGGGAAAATAATCGTAGAGGCTTGCAAGCCTGCGAGGTTAAACGTTTTACTGGGAGCTATCATAGTGTATGTAATTGTTTCAACCTCTTTCGAAATAGAAGCCGTAGGTATGTGCTTGAAGCCTGAAAAAATTAAATCCGAATGAATTTCGTCCGAAATGATTTTGACCTTGTATTTTAAACAAAGGGAAGTTAAGGTTTCAAGCTCATCCCTTGTCCAAACACGGCCGACAGGATTATGAGGATTGCAAAATATAAAAAACTTAATTCCTTTTTTAAACTCCGCTTCAATACCTTCAAAATTCATTTTATATTTTTCCCCTTCTACTATAAGAGGAATGTTCACCAATGTTCTTTTTGTATTTAAAACTATATCGGTAAAGGGATGATAAACAGGGGTCGTTATCATCATACGGTCTTGCTCGGTACTGAACATCTGCAATATAATACGCATTGCAGGCACAACACCCGGAGCAAAGGCCATAAGATTCGTATCGGGTTTGTAATTGTTTCTTTTAATCTGCCAATCTGCAACAGCTTCAAAATAAGAATCAGGCCTGAAGGTGTAGCCGAAAATACCCTGTTCAGCCCTTTCTATTATTGCATCAATTATGGGTCTTGCAGTTTTAAAATCCATATCGGCTATCCATAAGGGAATTACATCATTTGTACCGTAATGCAAATAAGCTTCTTCAAATTTTGCCGAGTAGTTTGAAGATCGGTCTATTATTTCATCAAAATCATACTTCATACAACTTTACTCCAAAATGATACTTTATTTTATACAAAGCAAAAAGTATACCAAGCAAAAATCAATAAGAAAAATTTACGGTTTTATTGAAAAGAATGGCTTTTTATAGAATTTTTATACAAGCATAAATTGGTTGAGGTATCCCGATAAGCCCATTTACATCCCATTACTAAGCATAATTTAAAGGACTAAGCTCCTAAGATACATGACACCCTTATCGTTTATCGTTGTACCGCAGCGGCCTTCATTTATCGTTATAAAATCTTTTTTTTCAAGATCGGAAAGAATTTTGCGTATAAGACTTTCGGAAATACCTACCCCATCCTTGCGGCATCTATCTAAAATTTTTCTTCTTCCAATACCGACAGGAAAAGAGCTTTCCAAGAGTCTTAAAATATAAACTTCTTTTTCCCGATATGATAAGGCAGCATGCTGCTCCTGAGGTTCAAAGTCGGTGATATATTTAGGCAGGTGTTCAATCCTTATTTCTTTTTCATCCAGATACTTTAAATATTCAAGAACATTGTAAAGCTCTCTTATATTTCCTTCCCAGCGGTATTTTAAAAAAAATTCTTTTACCTGAGGAGATAAAACAAAGCCGGCTTTTATTTTTTCCATAATGTACTCGGATATAACCAAAACATCTTCTTCTCTTTCCCTCAAAGGAGGAACTTCGATAGGTATTGTATTTAAACGGTAGTACAGGTCTTTTCGGAATTTGTTCTGAAGGGTAAGCTCTCTTATATTTTCGTTTGAGGCTGCAATTATCCTGACATCAATTTTGATGATGCGGTTTCCGCCCACCCTTATTATTTCTTTTTCTTGAAGGACCCGCAAAAGTTTAATCTGAAGGTTTGCACTCATCCCCTCTATTTCATCAAGAAAAAGAGTACCGCCGTGAGCATATTCAAAAAGCCCGTGCTTCCCGCCTTTTTTTTGCCCCTGTAAAAGAGCCTTCTACATAACCGAAGAGCTCACTTTCCAAAAGGCTGTCTTGGAAGGCGGCACAGTTTAAGGCAATAAAGGGCATAGAAGACCTCTTTGATGCCTTGTGAATTGAATGAGCAAAGAGCTCTTTTCCTGTTCCGCTTTCACCCGTCAAAAGAATAGAGGCGTCAGACCTTGCAGCCTTTTCCGCTATTTCCTTTATTTTACGGATTGCCTGACAGTTACCGATTATATCATCGAAGGTATATTTAGCGGAGTGCCCTTTTTTCATAAGCTGCATCCTAAGATGGTGTTGAGTTTTTTCCGTGTCGCTAAAACGCTGGAGCAGAATATATCTGCCTGCATATTGATTTTCCCAATAAAACGGAAAAACATTTAAAGCAAAATTTGTTTGGTTGATCCGGATAATTTTTGAAACCTTTTTTGTGAGCCCGGAATCTTCCAAATGATTATAAATATTTTTTAATGCAGTTTTAAACTCCCTGTTGATAAGTTCAAACTTCGAAATATTCCTAATCTTGCAAAAGGCATTATTGCATACAAATATCTTATCCCTTACATCAATACCTATAACGGCAACATCCAGCGACTCCATCAGCATTTGATAAGCATTCTCAATGCTCATCGTCTTATTTGTAAGAAGATCTATGCTGTAATTTTGCTCGGCAAGGGTAGAAACATATTGCCTATAACTTTCGCCTTGAAGGATATGAGCGTAATCAAGCCTTAAAGCCAGTTCAGCTATAGTATTCGCCGTTAAAAGCCTGTCTCCAATATCCATAACTTCAGAAATATGTCCGGGAACAAAACGGCGTTCTCCGGGTGTTATCGCCATATCAAGATTAGGTATATTTTCTTGATGAGGATAACAGGGATACAGGATAATATTTGTTACGCCGAGCCTGTGTAAGTCAGAGATGGTCTCTATAGCCATCTGCCTGCTCAAATTTACAAGAAGAGCCTCAGTTCCGTTTTTTATAGCCTTAAGCTGATCTATCTCTTTTTGCCTGAAAGTCAAACGTATAAATACAGCTTTTGATTTATCGATTTTAGCCATAATAGGCTCAAAATTTTCACTTGAAGTAGCACCTATCAAATAAACATCGGCACATTCGATATAATCGAAATTATCGGCATCTACACTTTTAGTGCCGATAATGATATCTTCATCAAAAAAGTTTTTTAAAAAATTTTTATATCCCTCAGCAACCTTTGAGGAAATAGTAATAATAAGAACCTTTTGCATTCTCATCTCCTGAATCGGCCTATCGATATATGCTATCATAGCTTAAAAAAAATTGCAATTAAAATTCATAATTAAGATTTCAAAAAGATATTGGCAACATCATTAAAATATATTATAATAGAAATGTGAAGTCTTACATAAAAAAAATTGCAGGCAGATGTTTTTCTCTATTAATTTTTGCAGCTGTAATGAGCTGTCTGTCCTTTTTTTCGTGTGTAAGCACAAAAAAATCAGTTACAGATGAAAGCCCCATAGAATCTATAGAGCAAAATGGAGCAGGCTTAAAGCCTATAGGAGAGGGAACTATTCTTTCCCTTCCTGGAAAAGATGAGCTAGCCGAAAAAAGGCTGGACTCAGCCCTTGCATCCTTAATTGAAAAAGGCTCGCCTTCAAGCCTAAAAGAAGCAATACTTTTTATTCAAAATGACAGCAAGGGACTCACAGCCGAAAATAAACTCTATCTAAAAATAATTGCAGATATAATGTATCTTGCATACCCCTTAGAAACAAACGGAGTAAAGCCCCCGATTTCTGCCGAGGATGAACCTTATTTACAGGCTCTAAAAGAGGTAAAAGTAGGCTTATATCCCATTTCAACAAAAAAAGACGGGTTTTTAGGCCTGATAATTCCGGCCTTGGTTTTAACCTATGACGATTTTTCGGACGCGATACTTGCACCCTACTCCGAAGATATAGAATCAAGGCTTACCGCGGCCCAAAAGTTAAGACCTCAATCAGTTCTGCCCTATTATCTTTTAGGCCTCTTTAAAGAAAAAAACAATAAATTGACCGAAGCCGTTGCATTATATCAAAAGGCATGGCAGCTCGACTCTTCATGCTACCCTGCAGGTTTTAAATACGGACACTTTGCCGCCGAATCGGGAAACGGAGCGGAAGCCTTAAAAATAGCTGATACGCTGAACAGTCTCTATAGTGATAATACCGAGGTAAAACTCCTATATGCTAGGGCCCATATAGCAAAAAATGATTTTAACAAGGCTTCGGAAAATATTGTATCGGTGCTCAAAAAAGAACCTGAAAATATTTCAGCCCTTCTTTTACGGATCAGAATATTGATAGAACAAAAGGAGTACCTAAAGGCAAACTCTCTTTTAGATGCCTATGCTACAAAGAACAAAACGGCAAAAAACTATCTCTTGTACAGGGCACGCTTAACAAGAGAATGGAATAAAAACCTGATTCGCTCTTCGGAATTTTTAACCGAAGCTTATAAATACTACCCCGAAGATTTTAATGTTCTTTTAGCCTGTGCAGAAATTTGCTTTGAAGCTTCAACCAAAATAGATAATAAGCCGGCTGACTTTTTTATACGAAAGGTATTGGAAGGCTATCCCGAAAATGCGGCAGCCTTGGCTCTTTTGGTGAAAAACGATATTAATAACGGAAAATGGAATCAGGCTGCCGAGCTGGCGGAAAACTTAGTGGGAAAATATCCCGTATCGGCAAACAAGGAGCTATTATTAACATCCTACCTTGGTGCAGGACAAACAGCAAAGGCTTTAGCCCTTGCAAAACAGCTTTATTCAAACACAAAAAATCCTTCAAACTCTTTTATAAATCTTTATCTGGAAGCCTTATATGCAGGCAAGGATTATGCGGCTATAAGACAGCTGATAGGCCAAAAAATGAAAGGTGCAGATTCTGAGCTTAAATCTATCCTATATTATTATAATGCAAAATTAGAACAAGGCAATCCGGCCGGCTATCTGAATTTTCTGCAATCAAGCCTTTTGTCAAACCCAAGAAACAAAGACTCTCTTTTTGCCATGTATGAATGGTACCTAAAGAATAAAGACCCTAAAAAGGCAAAATACTATTTGGGTCAGGTATTGGCTCTGGATCCTTCAAATAAAAATATCATTAATTTATCGGAAAACCTTGACAGATTACTTGCCGATTAACAAAAAAAAGTGTATTATTAGATTATATTGCATTTTATGCAAAAATAAATATGATAAGGAGTATAAGTATGGATAAATATGTATGCGATTTATGCGGATATGTGTATGATCCTGCCATAGGCGATCCCGACGGCGGAATTGCACCCGGAACAGCATTTGAAGATATCCCTGATGATTGGGTATGCCCCCTTTGCGGAGTTGGTAAAGAAAGCTTTACAAAGGTATGATGCTTTAGGGTACTAAATACGAAGCCGGCTTTTAAAATAAGGCCGGCTTTATTTTATAAAAAGTTCAATTCGGGAGAAGCTATGGAAATCAATGATTTTATAAACACAATAGGTTACGATGGAAATTCTGCCATAGTAGATAAGGCAAGGCTATCAAAAAATTCAAACAAAAACCTTGACCAACTCTTGGAGGCAGGAGCCTTTAGGGCTGCGGCAGCCTATGCCGTTTATATGGAATCCGGCGAGGATCTCCAAAAAGTGGCAGATGAATATAATAAAATTTCCCATTCAAATTACAAAAAAGAACAAATCAGACGGCTTTTCGGCGTATCCAAGGTTGAAGTCAAAAAAAGACTTATTTGGTAAACACTCTTTTAAGATTAATTTAAATTAAAAATAAAAAAGCCGTGCGAGGTATCAACCTTACACGGCTTTTTGTATGCCTATTTGACGGATTATTTTTCGCTTAAAAGCATGGTTTTAGCATCAAAAGAAGAGCCCGTATCCGAGGCTCCGTTTCCGTGCTCTTTTAAGGTTTTAATCCTTACAAAGTCTCCATCATTTTCAAGATAGAGAAGTACATCAATCTCGTCAACATACTTTTTTAAACTCTCGTCAATTTCAAAAGAGGAAACATCTGCAGCTGCCGTATACCAAACTGCTATTTCCATTTCCTTGGCAAAGGCCTTCATTTCTTTCATTGCTTCAGGCAGGGCCTTTGCAAAGTTAAAGTCGTCAATCATAACGACAGCGGGCTTTGAGCCGCCCTCTGACAAGGCTCTGATTGTCTTTAAAATCTGAGTTGTTCTAACCGTGTCTTGGTTAAAGTTTAAGACAATTCTCTTTGAAAAGGCCTGAGCCTTTACTTCTTGAGCATTACCGAGGTTCTTTTTCTTTGAGAGTTCATTAAACATATCGTTATACCATGTGATGGCATAATCAACATGCTGACTGAACGATATATGAACAACAGGCTGGTCCTGTAAGAGCTTATCCAAGCCGAATTGGACCAAGATAGATGTTTTTCCTACACCCTTTTTGGATGTAACAACACCTACTTCACCTGCAGCCAAACCGCCGCCGAGAGCTTTCTCAAGTTTTCTCATGGGGCTTTTTTCAATCAAATCTTCCTTGAGCATTACAGAGCCTCCTTATTTCTTTTCTGCAAGCCTTTTAGCTTCGTATTCTTTTATCAATTCTTCCGAAATACTTGAAGGAGCCTTACCGTACTTGGCAAATTCCATGGAGTATTCCGCCTTTCCCTGTGTGGAAGAGCGCAGAATGGTAGAGAATCCGAACATTTCGCTTAAGGGAACTTCGGCATCTACACGGGTAAAGCTATCGTCTTCCGTTGATGAAACAATAATTCCTCGTCTTTGATTTATAAGACCGAAGATATTACCTTGGAATTCCTGAGGACCTTCAATAGAAACCTTCATAATGGGCTCAAGGATGGCAGGTTTTGCGGCCTTATAAGCCTCGCGGAAAGCACCGATTGCGGCAGCCTGGAAGGCCATATCCGAAGAGTCTACAGGGTGGGACTGGCCGTCGTTTATTGTAACTCTTGTTCCTACAATCGGGAATCCTATGAGAGTTCCTTTCTTTACAGCTTCTCTAAAGCCCTTATCGCAAGAAGGTATAAATTCCGAAGGAATTGCACCTCCCTTTATCTGATTTTCAAACTCATAATCTTGCTCGGTGATGGGTTCGATAAAGCCTGCAACACGGCCGAACTGACCGGAACCGCCTGTCTGCTTTTTGTGAGTATAGTTAAAGTCTGCTCTTTGGGTGATGGCTTCACGGTAAGCAACCTGAGGCATACCTGTTTCAACATCGCACTTATATTCTCTTCTCATTCGCTCAATGTAAACTTCCAAGTGAAGTTCGCCCATACCCTGAATAATGGTCTGGTTTGATTCCTTGTCTACATAGCTTCTGAAAGTCGGGTCTTCCTTTGTAAAGCGGTTAAGAGCCTTGGACATTTGGTCGGCAGCCTGCTTATCTTTCGGTGTAAGAGAAAGAGAGATAACGGGATCCGGAACATACATGGAGCTCATGGCATAGTTTAGGTTTCCTCCGCAGAATGTATCTCCTGAAGCACAGTCAATACCGAATAGGGCTACGATGTCGCCGGGGCCGCCTTCGTTGATATCCTCCATGGTTGCTGAGTTCATTCGAACCAAGCGGCCTACCTTAAACTTCTTTTTGGCACGGGTATTAAAGAGCTCTTCACCCTTCTTCAATGTTCCCTGATAAACTCGGACATAGGTAAGCTGTCCGTATTTTCCGTCTTCAAGCTTAAAGCCTAAAGCTACTACAGGAGCATTTTCATCCGTTCCTAATACGATGGGCTTTTCATCTTCATCGATATTTAAAGCCGTATTTTCAATTTCGGTCGGATCGGGGAGATAATAACCTACTGCATCCAAGAGAGGCTGAATTCCCTTATTTTTATAAGCTGAACCGAGGAAGACGGGAACAAACTGTTCTGCAAGAGTTCCCTTTCTAACTGCGGCTCTGATCATTTCTTCTGTTTCGGCACCTTCCAAAAAGGCTTCTGCCAATTCATCGGAGAACATAGTAGCTGCATCGACCATTTCTTCCCTGTATTTTTGAGCATCGGCTAAAAGATGTTGAGGGATTTCGGCCATGCGGATCTGGGTACCGTTTTCGCCTTCAAAATACATAGCCTTCATCGTAACAAGGTCTACAACACCTTCAAGTTTGTCTTCCAAACCTATCGGGATCTGCATCATATAAGCATTAAGGCCGAGTTTTTCCCTAAGCTGCATTCTAACCTTAAATGGGTTAGCACCGGTTCTGTCGCACTTATTTACAAATGCAATTCGAGGAACATGGTAGCGTTTTAACTGCCTGTCAACAGTGATAGACTGGGACTGAACACCTCCAACCGAACAAAGAACCAAGATGGCTCCGTCCAAAACGCGTAAAGAACGCTCAACCTCGATAGTGAAGTCTACGTGCCCGGGAGTGTCAATTACGTTTACCGTATAATCCTTCCATTTAACCTGAGTTGAAGCTGACTGAATCGTGATACCTCGTTCCTTTTCAAGCTCCATATTATCCATCGTTGCACCCACACCGTCTTTTCCGCGGACCTCGTGTAAAGCATGAATTCTATCACAATAAAAAAGAATTCGTTCCGAAAGAGTAGTTTTACCGGAGTCAATGTGAGCACTAATACCGATATTTCTCATCTTAGAAATATCATTACCCATAATCAATACCTCATTTTTATAGATTTTTAGGAGAAAAAACGCTTTCCCCTAAATGTTTTCATAAAACCGAAAAGTTTATAATACTTTTCAAGATACAAGATGTTACAATATAATAAAAAAAACAATAATATACAAGAGGGCGATATAAAATTTAAATACAAAAAAAGGGAGTTCGTAGTCTGAACTCCCTTTTGTACTACCACCTGAAGTGTGCAAAAGCTTTGTTTGCTTCGGCCATTCTGTGAACTTCTTCCTTCTTTTTGAAGGCTGTTCCGGTGTTGTTGTATGCATCGATCAGCTCAGAAGCCAATCTTTCAGACATCTCGTGACCGCTTCTTTTTCGGGCGGCGCCGATAATCCAGCGCATAGCCAAGGCTTCACGCCTTCCCTCCGGAATGTCCATAGGAACCTGATAAGTAGCTCCTCCGACTCGGCGGGATTTTACTTCAACAACAGGTTTTACATTGTCCAAGGCCTTTGAAAAAACGGCTAATGGTTCTTCGCCGGTTTTTTCTTTAATCTTATCAAAAGAATCGTACATGATCTTTGTAGTAATGCTTTTTTTACCTGAAAGCATCATTCTTCCGATAAAGCGGGTAACGACCACGCTATTGTACTTGCTATCGGGAGCAACAGGGCGTCTTGCAGTAATTTTTCCTCTACCCATTTTTTACTCCTTAAGCCTTGGGCCTCTTGGCTCCGTACTTGGAGCGGCCTCGTTTTCTGTCTTCTACACCGAGAGCATCTTTGGTACCGCGTATAATGTGATAGCGTACACCCGGTAGGTCCTTAACACGTCCGCCTCTTACGAGAACAACAGAGTGCTCCTGCAAGTTGTGTCCGATACCGGGAATATAAGCGGTAATTTCGATACCGTTACTTAAACGGATACGGGCAACCTTTCTTAAAGCCGAGTTCGGTTTTTTAGGCGTAATCGTCTTAACGCTGGTGCAAACACCGCGCTTTTGGGGGCAAGACTGCAAGGCAGGACTCTTTGTCTTAACCGCAGCAGATTTGCGTCCCTTCTTTATCAATTGATTAATTGTAGGCATAAGCCTTATCTCCTTAATTTATCCGCCAGCACTACGGAATATCAGAAAGTATATTATAACATAAATTTAAAAAAAATGTCAATGCCGTAAAAAAGCGTTTTTATCTTAATTAGATCTCATCGGAGGCTGCGGAGGGTGTTTTTTTGAATAAATTGTCTTAAAAAGATGATCCAAACTCAAAATAGGATGCTTAAATAAGAGCCGGGGGCCTGCATACCTCATTATCTTTTTTATTTTTTCACGCATATCTTTTTTATAGCAATGCACAGGACAAACATTACAAAAGGGCTTTTTTTCACCGTTTTTTCTATAAAGACAGCTTTCACTTCTTTTAAAGGCATAAAGTAAAAGCTCATCGAGCTCATCATCGTTTATTTCCCGGCCTTTAAAAGAACGGTACATTTCTACCATCTTTGTGATGAGTCTTTGCTCTTGTTCTTTTTTATCTGTTTTCAACACAGGCAGCATCTGCTTCTAAAGCCGTATCGGGAGGAAGCGTTTTGATTTTAAAGATAAAAACATAGTATTTTGCAGCTATAACGCCGGCTATTAAGATGCGGGCATATGGTTTAGCCGAAAAGTAAAAGGCTGTTGCAAGCATTATTGAGGCAAAAGAGAGAATGATAATTTTATTTTTTAGAGTCATACCTTTTTTTTCGTAAAAACTTTGAATATATTTTTTATGAAAAGATGTGCCTATAAACCATTTTTTTAGCCGCTCGGAACCCTTAGCAAAGCATACAAGAGTTACCATAAAAAACGGAGTTGTCGGTAAAATAGGCATAATAATTCCCAGAATTCCAAGACCCAGACAAATAAAGCCCAGCACAATCCAAAAGATATTTATTATCTTCATATTCTTCACCTCTAGTAAGACATACTTTACATTATTTTTTAATTTTTATCAAGAGAGATGAATTATACTTAGGCAAATTCTTGTTTTAAGTTCTAGATTTTTTTAGTAATAAGATACTTAAAATTGAGAATATAAAAATAGGAGTCCAAGCTCCTGCAAGGGGGGAGATGTATTCCCACTTGGCACTTAACATGGTAACCATTTCGGTAACATAAAACAGGGTCGCTATTCCTAAGCTGAACAAGATACTCATCAGAAGGATATTTTTTTTAAATTTACCGCCCAAAGAAATCGAAAAAAACAAAACTATAAAAATAGTAAAAGGAAACGAAAAACGCCTGTGGTATTTTGAAAGAGCCTCATAATACGGAAGGCCGTTTTTTTTGAGAGCTGCTATAAATTCTTTCGCTTCCGAAATTCTCATTTCGTCTACAGAGCTTAAATTTTTTTGAAAATTGGATGGAGGTTCAGCAAGAACGATCTCATCGGGAATAGAGGTCAAAAAACTTACAGTATCTTTTGAATCAAAGCCGTAGACCTCTGCACTGTCGGCAGTCCAACGGTCATCCTGCCATATCATTCTGTTACTTTTAATAATAAAAGACAAATTTCCGTCTTCATCACGGATTATTATGTAGGCATTTAAAAGAGTTTGATTTTCGGCATTAAAATAGTCAGCCGTGTATACGGTTTTGCCAAGTTCGGATAAAATTACCAAATCCTGAGTATCCAAACTTTCTTCCTCTTGCAAAAGTTTTTTTGAAAGCTTTGTTTTTTCATAAAAATATTTTATGACAATATTGTCTTCAAAAAAAATCATACCGACCGAAAAGACAAATCCCAAAACCAAAAGCGGCAGCGTAAAACGAGCCAAAGAGATTCCTGCCGAAAATATCGAGGTAAGCTCATTTTGCACATATAAATTTCCCATCGTATATGAACCGGCAAAAAGAATGGCCAAAGGCACGGAGTAGGCAATACATTTAGGAATATAGAGCCACATAACCATTACAATATCTTTAAACTGAGCCCCATTTTGAAGATATGCAACTATGTTAGCAAATAAGTCGCCCAGCTGCAAGAGCAAAATAAAAAAAAGCATTGCAACAATGAAGGCCGGAATAAAAAGTTTAAGCAAATACCTTTGAAGCAGACTCATTTGAAAATCCTCTTGATTGCAATCACTGCCGTACATATAACCAACAAAACATTGGGAAACCACATTACCATGGCCCCGTTTATATCTAAGCCCGATTCAAGGCAGAGCATTTGCCCGCCTATCAAAAAGGCCCAATAAGCTACGGAAATTAAAAGCCCAACAATAAAGCCCGTACTCTGATCATAAGTTTTTCCGGCACGGCTTATCGCGAAGGCCAACAATACAAAAAAGAAGGAACCAAAGGGAACGGAAAATTTACGGTGAAGTTCCATAATATAGATATTTAAAAGGCGCGGACTTGTATCCCCCGCTTCTTTTTTTTGTCTTATATCCTTTATTAAATCATATGAGGTCATCTTATCCGGACCTGAGCTTGAAATAAATTTAGGAGCTACATCCTTTGCAAGAACATTGTAGATTATACTTTCTCCATATACGGCATCAAATTTAGCCCTATTGTTTAAGTCCAAATTTATAAGACGAGGATTGAGCATCTCAAGCTGCATAATAATCGATATATCGTTGGATTTTTTTACATCGGTTCTTGAAGCTGACAAAAATCTTTTTGCACCTTTTTGGCTTGAGTCTATTATCAAAAGATCATGGATGGAATTATCCTTTATCAAGCCTGAAACAACTATAGAATTGTCATTTCGTTTTACCGAATACGATTCAAGCTCAAGGGCTGGGGTTGAAGACGCAATGTTATAAAGAACCTCATTAAATTTTATAGTCCCTCTGGGAATCAAAATATCGTTTGTTATAAATGAACCTACAGAAACAAACACTCCAAGAGCAAAAACCGGTATCAAAATAAATGAGGTCGAAACCCCCAAGGCATTCATCGAAATAAATTCATGATCAGCCGAAAAACGGCCTAAGCACATGAGGGTTCCTATCAAGGCTGCATAGGGTGCTGTAGTTGCTATTATAAAAGGAAGAGAATAAAACAAGAGCAATAAAACATCTTTTATGGGAGCTTTTTTCGATAAAATTTCTTCGGCCATCAAAAGAATCTGGTTTACAAAAAAAATAAAAAAGAAGAACAAAAAAGAAACTATAAAATATAAAAGAAGTTCTTTAAAAACATAGAAAAAGATTATTTTATGATTAAATGATGGACATTTCATAAACCAAGCTCTTTTTGATCATGCAATTCCGGTAGAGCCGTAGCCTCCTGTTCCCCGCTCCGTATTGGATAATTCATCTTTTTGAACAAAGTCGGCCTGAATAGCTTGGGCAATAACGGCTTGGGCAATGCGGTCTCCGTTTTCTATCTTAAAATCCTCGGTGCCGAGATTGATTAAAAGTACAGCTAACTCACCCCTGTAATCCGAATCCACAGTGCCCGGAGTGTTTAAAACCGTAACACCGTGTTTTAGGGCAAGCCCGGAACGGGGTCTCACCTGAAGCTCAATTCCCTTAGGGAGTTCAACCGAAAGGCCTGTAGGAATTAAGCATCTTTGCATGGGTCTTAGGATAATGGGCTCTTCGATAAAAGCTCGCAAATCCGCACCGGCAGATCCGCTTGTTTTGTATTCGGGTAAAACAGTCCCCTCTTTTAATTTTGTAAAAACTTCCATCAAAACCTACTCCCCTGCAAATTTTAAAAGCATGGGCCGATAAATCGGCTCATGCTTCTTTTTTTATTTTGAACGATCTTCAAGAGCATCAATATAAGAAAGATTGAGCCTTCCGAGCTTATCGATTTCCAAAAGCTTTACAGGAATTTCTTGTCCTTCTTTAAGCACATCAGAGACCTTTTTCTACTCTGGAGCGAGAAAGCTTTGAAATATGGCAAAGCCCCTCTTTTCCGGGAAGGATTTCGACAAAGGCACCGAAGTCCATAATCTTCTTTACAACTCCGTCATAGATTATGCCTACCTCAGGATCGCTTGTGATACCCTTAACGATGAGTTTTGCACCCTTGAGGTCGGAAGAACCGTCCTTGCCGTAAATGGTTACCGTTCCGTCATTTTCGGTATTGATTGTTACGTTATACTTATCGGAAATAGCTTTTACATTCTTTCCGCCGGGGCCGATTAAAGCTCCGATTTTGTCTTCGGGGATGGTCATAACTTCAACCCTTGGAGCATATTGGGAAAGCTCCTCGTTAGGAGCGGAAATACACTGATTCATTATACCGAGAATGTGCATTCTTCCTTCTTTGGCCTGAGCAAGGGCATTTTTCATAATTTCAGGCGAAACACCTGCAATCTTTATATCCATCTGGAAGCCCGTAATTCCGTCGGCCGTACCTGCGACCTTAAAGTCCATATCGCCTAAGTGGTCTTCTTCCCCGAGAATGTCGGAAAGAATGGCGTAGCGGTCATTTCCTTCGGTGATAAGACCCATGGCAATACCTGCAACAGGCTTTTTCATGGGAACACCGGCATGAAGCATGGAAAGGGTTCCTGAACATACTGTAGCCATCGAAGAAGATCCGTTCGACTCCAAAACTTCAGAAACTACGCGGACAGTATAAGGGAATTTTTTCTCTTTCGGGAACCATAGGATAGAGGGAGCGGTGAGCAAGGTTACCGTGCCCGATTTCTCTTCTTCCTGTTCCGAGTCTTCCGACCTCTCCTACAGAGAAGGGCGGGAAGTTATAGTGAAGAATAAAGTTTTCTCTTCTGTCGCCTTCGATATCATCGTATATTTGTTCGTCAAAGACTGTTCCGATTGTTACTACCCCCAAGGACTGGGTTTCGCCTCGAGTAAAGACTGCCGAACCGTGGGGCCGGGGAAGAACTCCGATTTCGCAGGTTATGGGACGGATATCCTTAGTTCCTCTTCCGTCAACGCGCAAGCCCTTGTCCAAGATGTTTGTTCTTAAAATATTATATTCCATCTCTTCAAAGAGGGCATTAAAAAGCTTCAGCTGAATTTCGTCTTCAAGCTGCTCGGCATATTTTTCGGCCAATTCTTTTTTTACTTTGTCCGATTCTTCGCGGCGCTCCATCTTTGTGGAAAGATAGAGGGTCTTGCTTAAGCGGGGGAAGGCTTCGTCATAAATGGCCTGTTTGTTTTCAAGCTCGGCTTCAAGGGGAACTAGGGGAAGTTTTTCTTTTCCTGCAAGTTCGCGCAAGTCTTCCTGCATCTTACAAAGAGCCTTGATCATTTCATGGGCCTTTTCCAAGGCTGTGAGCATAACCTCTTCGGAAACTTCGTTAGCGCCGCCTTCAACCATGGTAATGCCTTCCTTTGTTCCGGCAACTACAATTTCCATATCGGCAGTTTCAATTTGGCTGAAGGTCGGGTTTATGATGTATTCGCCGTTTTTATAGGCAACACGGGCAGCTGCAACAGGGCCGTCAAAGGGAATGTCCGAAATATGAACAGCCGCAGAGCTTGCAATAACTGCAAGGATGTCGGGCGGATTTATCATATCGGTCGAAATGCAGGTAGGAACCAGCTGAATCTCTCTTCCGAATTCTTTTTTAAATAAGGGGCGCATGGGCCTGTCTATAAGGCGGGATACAAGGATCTCTTTGTCCTTGGGTCTACCCTCCCTCTTTATAAAGCCGCCGGGGATTTTTCCGGCTGCATAATATTTTTCGTTATAGTCAACCGTTAGGGGGACATAGTCTAAACCTTCCTGAGCCTGTCCCGAGGCGCAGATTGTAGCTAAAATTGCGGAACCGGCATATTCCGCATAAATAGAACCGTTGGCCTGTTTTGCCAAATAACCGGTTTCTAAAATTAAATCATGTTCGCCGATTTTATAAGTTACTCTTTTTCTCATCTTCTTCTCTTTCAAAATTTCTTCTTTAAAATTAAATCAATTTTAAAACTCAATAAATAAAGATAAAGGTACAAGGAAAAGTCATAATACAAACAGCCCTTGTACCTTATCAAACTACTTTCTAAGGTTAAGATCTTTAAGAATAGTTCTATAACCTTCAATGTCTGTTCGGCGATAGTATTTAAGCAAACTGCGCCTGTGACCTACCATGCTGATCAAACCTCGTCGGCTGCTTGCATCTTTCGGATGCACTTTGCAGTGGCTTGTCAACTGGTTAATTTTTTCGGTCAATAAAGCAATTTGCACCTTTACATCACCTGTGTCTTTTTCGCTTGCACCGAATTTCTTTACAATCGATGCTTTTTGTTCTTTAGTAACTGCCATTACTTACTCCTTACAAATAAACTCTATGGTGTCAAAATTATTTAGGTTTTTTAGGTCAAAGGCCTTTGCAGCCTCTTCGGTAAAGCTTAAAAGAATACAGTCGGCATTTACAAACAAATGAGCTTCTTGTTCTTTTCCGTCTACCTTTCTAACCAACACCCTATACTTCCCGCTTTGCGGAAGAATCTGCGATATATATGCCTTGGGAGCAAAAATATTATTCTTGTCCTTTACCTCCCACGGCAAACTTACGAAATCAAATAAAAAAGGATAACCTAAAAGATCTTTTGCAAGGGAAAAATCCCCTAAACCTACAGCCTCCCTGATAGCACTTGAGCTAACCTTAACGGGGCCGTGATTCATGGGATCGATGGAATCAAAGCAAAAGCCTTTCTGAGGGGCTATTTTCTTTAAATCGGCAGCCCCTAATCCTCGGCGATATCCGCATAAAAAGTCGCTGCCTACAGCCAAATACTTCATACGGATAGTCTTTATAAGAATATCAAAGAACGCAGTTCCTTCTATTTTAGCAAATCCTGCGGAAAAGTCAATAAGTACAATGAAATGAAAACCTAATTCCTGAAACTTTTTTAATCTAAGCCTCAATGACGAAACATCCCCCGCGTAAGCCTTATTTTTAGATGCTGCAGGAGAACGGAAAAAAGTAACAAGCCCCGGAATAAGGGCTTTTTGAGAAGCATAATCCAAGACCCGTCTTAGAAGTTCGTCATGGCCTTTGTGAGGACCGTCAAAGCCTCCGACACTAATCGCTGTTTCTTTTCCTTCGGGGAAAACACACGAGCCTGATTCAACAAGCTCATCCCACGAAATTATTCTAAAATCATCCATTACTACGGAGGGGATTATATCTTTTTTTTTGTTTTGTTTCAAGTAGCAGTTCAGAATATCGGGGGCTTGAAAAAGTAAAAAAAGTCTTATACTATACACAAATGAAAAAGACAATCTTAATTACCGGAGCATCCGGCTCAATGGGCTCTGAAGTCTTAAAACAAATTGCCGAAACCGGAAAATACAATATAAGAATTATCTTACGCGAAAAAAAAGCAAACCGCCGATTGGCAGCATCTTTGCAAAAAAAATACCGTGAAAACTTAAAAATTATCTTCGGCGACATATCTATCTTTTCAGACTGCGAAAGAGCCGTCGAAAGTGCCGATTATATAATACACTGTGCAGCAATGATTCCTCCCGTAATAGACCACAATCCTGACGAGGGCTATAAATCAAACTTTTTAGGCACCTTGAATTTGATAAATGCCGTAAAAAAGCTGCCTTACAAAAACAAGGTCAAGTTTATCCATATAGGAACGGTAGCCCAATACGGAAACCGCACATTTAAACACCCATGGATAAGAACAGGAGACCCGCTATTGGTTTCAGCTTTTGACTTTTACGGGGCTACAAAGATTATGGCCGAACGGGAGGTAATAGAGTCGGGATTAAACTATTGGGTTTCCTTGAGGCAGTCGGGAGTTTTATACGATGACATCATGCTTAAAAACATGGATGACGGCCTCATGTTCCATACAGGCTGGAACACTCCAATCGAATGGGCAACAGCCCGCACCTCAGGCCTCATGCTGAAAAAACTTATCGAAAAAGATGAAGACGGAACCCTGCCTGAAGATTTTTGGAAAAGAGTTTACAATATAGGAAACGGAAAAGAAGCCCGTGTGACAGGTTATGAAACCCTCGATAGGGGCTTTAAGCTCATGGGCAGATCAGTAAAGGATGTTTTTAAACCGCATTGGAATGCGGCACGAAACTTTCACTGCGGCTGGTTCTACGACTCCCATATTTTAAACGATTATCTTGATTTTCAATATGAAGGTTTTGAAGACTTTTTTAAAAAGCTAGATAAAAAGTTTTGGTATTTTAAACTGGGAAAACCCTTTCCACGTCTTATCAGAAAATTTGCCATAGAACCTCTTTTAAAAACCAGCAACGCCCCTCTTTATTGGATTAAACACAATTTTGAAGGAAGAATAAGGGCTTTTTTCGGCTCAAAAGAGAGCTTTGATAAAATTCCTCAAACCTGGGAGGACTATAATCTCTTATGCGAAAATAAAAATCCCGAAACGGGTGAAAACCTGGACTATAGTGAATTAAAAGAAGAAAGCAAGGCTTCATCCTTTTTGCTGAATCACGGCTATGATGAATCAAAAAAAGAAAGCGAACTTGATATAAGCGATGTAAGGGAAGCTGCCCGCTTTAGGGGAGGAGATTGTTTAAGCACCGAAATGAAAGAAGGAGACCTTTACACTCCGCTTGAGTGGAAATGTGCTTTCGGGCACAAATTTAGGGCAAGCCCCTTTCTTGTTTTAAAAACCGGACACTGGTGTCCCGAATGTGCGTGCCCTCCGTGGAATTTTGACGAGCAGGCGCAAAAATCGCCCTTTTATGCTCAAGTTTGGTATGATGACCACAGCCACGATGAAAGTAGTTTTTATGACAAGGACTGTTTTAGGGATATTTTACACCGATCATAATTTTGATTAAATTCGGCTATACATCTTCAATAATCCACTCCCCGACGGTCTTTTCTTCCGCATCAAAGCTGACACCGATTAGCACGATTTTTTTGTTTTCTGCCTTGAATCTTTCGGCATAGTTTTTTTCTTTGATTTGTTTTAAGGCGGCAGCGGCACCTTCTTTTAGCTTAAACTCAAAGATGTAAATGCTTGAGTCAGTTTTTATTACGGCATCCGTTCTTCCATTGGAAACAGGAGTTTCAAGCTCGATAAACTGTCCTAAAAGAGCAAAGACCAAGTATACGCACACTTGAAAATTGTGCTCCCTCAAGGCGATGCTTTCACCGCTTTCTTTTTTTACGGTATCATAGGGGAGGCTTGCCATTATCGACTTTAGCCTTTGCATAAACTCCTCTACCCGGCCCGCGATTATATCCCGATAAAATTGAGCTATGCAAAACGGCCCTTCCGCATAAACTACATTACAATAGTTCGGGAAAAGATTATACAAAAAGCCGTAACGAACCTCGTCATTCGGGAAGCCGAGCCTGTAAAGCTGCAAGAGCTTATCATAGCCCTTTATCGTTAAATAACCTGCTTGAAACAATACGGGTATTTCCGAGCCCGCCTCAGCCCTGTAATCGGATAGTCCAGCCGAAGTCATCTCAACATTGCCGTCAAGATTGGGAATGTGATAATCGCTCCGCTTTAAAGAATTTACCAAAAATGTAGGCGTTCCCGTCGCAAACCAATAATACTCAAATTGATTCCCGAAAAATACATTTAGTAAGCTGAAGGGATTGTACATTCTTTCTGTTTCAGGCACAAAGCAATAGCCGTCATATTTTTGCTGTAAGGTTTTGATACAGTCCTCATAGCTTAGCTCATTTGCTTCGGCTAAGTCCCTTATTTCGGGCTCAAAGGTTTTTAGCAGCTCTGTATGAGTTATTCCGCAGATGCCTGAAAATTGAGGGACTAAACTAATATCGTTTAAGTTGTTTAGATCGCTGAATATGCTGACCTTGCTGAATTTTGTCACTCCCGTTAAAAATGCAAGGCGTATATATTGGTCGGAACTTTTTAAAACGGAGTAAAAGGATTTTAAGACGGCACGGTACTCATCATTCAAAGGCTGATTTTCCATAGAATATAAAAGAGGCTTATCGTACTCGTCTATCAGTACAACTACCTGTTTTCCGGTTTTTTCGTAAGCTCTTTTTAATAAAGCAGAAAACCTTTTTGCATAGGACATCTCTTCAGGCTCTAAATTATATTCCGCCTCCTTTTCTTTTAAAAATAAATGCAGGTTTTCATTTAGAGCTTCAATACAGTCATATTTTCCGACATTAAAGTCCAAGTAAAAAACGGGATACTCCTGCCAAATTTCTCTTTTACCCTTTTCGGCCTCTTCAAGTTTTTCGATCGCTAGGCCCTTGAACAATTCTTTTTGGCCTAAAAAATAGGCTTCTAATGTCGAAAGAAAAAGGCTCTTTCCAAACCGCCGAGGACGGCTTAAAAAATAAACGCGTCCTGTAGAAGCTAACTTATAAACATATTCAGTCTTGTCAACATAGAGATAATTATCATTACGAAGTACCTTAAAACTCTGTACGCCTATCGGCAGTTTTCTACTAAAATCCATCATATCTTAAGTTTAGCACAAGCAGTATAGCTTGTCAATTATAGGCCGATGCCGTTGAAGATAAGTAATTTAAGCCTTCAACTAAGGATTTTTATATCAGTTTTTTCTTCTTAAACCAGGCTAATCCTAAAACGACAATTGCAACGCTCAAAAGTATTACGGAAAGATAGCCGTATTTCCATGAAAGTTCGGGCATATGGGTAAAGTTCATGCCGTACCAGCCTACTACAAGGGTGAGGGGAAGAAAGATTGTAGTTACAACCGTAAAGATTTTCATAATCTTATTTAGGTGCAGATCTAGCTGGGCTTGATAGGACTCCCGCAGCTGATTTGAATACTCCCTCAAAATACGGATATTTGCTCCGTAACGCTCTACCCTTTTTGAAAGAAGGTTTATAATTGTTAGCTCTTCTTCGGTAAAAATCTCGTTTTCGTTTTCAGCCAATTCTTGGCAAAAATCTTCCAGCTGATCGTAATAGCTAAAGAGGGTTAAAAGCTCGTTGTTTATATTCGAAAGCTCTGTTTCAAAGTGACTGTCTTCTTCAATCTTTTCCCAAACCCTCATTTCAAGCTCAGCTATTTTTTTTCTAAAGCGGTGATAAACACCTGCATGGGACTTGATAAGCTCCTTAAAAAAGCGGTTCAAAATACGAGGAATGTTTCTTTCCCTAACTATAGTTTGCTGTAAGGCAGCTTCAAAGGCTTTTTGTGTGGAATAGTCCTTGTCAATAATTTCTATGGCCAAAAAAAGATTTTTTGATATATAAAGACCTATAGTATCGCGGTCTTTAAAAATATTTTCCATTTCGACTATGTTTATAACGCCGAAACTGTAGTCTTCCCAAACGCCGAGGGTGTTTTGCTGTGAAAAATCGCTGCACTGCTCGATAAAAAGAGGATCTAGATCTAAGAGGCTTTGCAGCTCGATAAGTTCCTTAAATTTTATGTAGCCTGCAACAGGGCCGGTTATTTTTTCGGTCCGAGGATCAATCGGGGTTAATTCCGCATCTAATTTTACAAACATAGCTTAACCTATCATATTTTTTATATTATATCAATAATTTAGCTCAAATTTGCGTTTATTGCTGCCGCAATTTTTAAAAGCTGTGCCTTGGTATTTTGTGCAGGGTCTTCAAGGACTGCCTCAAAGAGCTTTTGTAAGATTGTTCCTAGCTTGGGTCCTGCCTCAATTCCGATTTCCATTAAATCCCTGCCGCCTACAGCCAGGTCCTTTAAGCTGAGGGCAGATTCTTCGGCTATGACCTTTTCAAGCCGTTTTTTAAAAGAAACCAAGTTGCTCAAATCGGGAGCCCTTCCTGTCATCCCGAAACCGTCGGCCTGCCTCAAATCGAAGAGGTTGGGTATATTTTCGGTTCCGGCTCTTACGATAAAGCGGCGGACGGCAGCATCGCTCCAATCTTCCGTATAATGGAACATATGGAGCCCCACAAGATGGCAGACATCTTCGATTTCCTTATTAGAAAATTTTAAACGCTGCATTATTTTTTTTGTAAGCCTTTCCGATTCTACCTCGTGCTTATAAAAGGTGTAGTCCCCGTACTCATTTTTTTCTCTGGTGCTCACCTTTCCTATATCGTGGAAGAGGGCAGCCAGCCGTACAATAAGATTATCTTGCGGAGCGGCATCGCAGCTTAAAAAACTGTGGTCAAGCACATCGAAGGAGTGCACCCCCTTTTGCTCAACTCCTCGGCAGGCTGCAAGCTCAGGCAAAAAAACTTGTAAAAGTCCTGTTTCTTCCAAGAGCTTAAAGGAAATTATAGGATGCCCGCTTAAAAGCATTTTTACGAATTCGTCCCGAAACCTTTCTATCGAAACTTTTTTGCACACTTCAATACTTAAAGGAATCGCCTTTAAGGTTTCTTCTTCTATTTTAAATCCCAGCTGTGAAGCAAAGCGGATTGCCCTGATAGGCCTTAGGCCGTCTTCGCCAAAGCGGTCAAGGGGAGCCCCTACGGTTTTAATAATCTTTGCTTTTATCGACTTTACACCCTCAAAGGGATCTACAACGGAGCCGTCCTTTAAAGAAACGGCTATCGCATTCATCGTAAAATCCCTGCGGCTTAAATCTTCTTCGATAGAACGCACATAGCTAATGCTGTCCGGCCGCCTTCCGTCAGAATAATCGGCCTCGCAGCGGAAGGTGGTACATTCTATTTTTTCGCCCTTATACAAAATAGTGATTGTACCGTGAGCTATCCCCGTCGGAATTGTCTTTCGGAAAAGGGACTGAACTTCCTTGGGTTCGGCATCGGTCGCTATATCGTAATCCTTGCACGGCTTTCCTAAAACCCAATCCCTCACGGCTCCGCCAACAAGGTAGGCCGAAAAACCGGCATTTGATAAAATAGAAGCAACTTCTCTCATTTTTTGTGAAATAGGATAACGCATAGGGATTCGAGTTTACACAAAAACTTATGGTCTGTCTATAGGCTTTTTTGCTATTATTTTCAAGCCTCAGTCATACATCGCAGGAACTAAAAGATTAAATTCCAATATTGTCTTAGCACCAGGGATTATAATTTTATATATTCCCCTCCTCAATTTTTTAGTAAAATTTACCTTTGAAAGATTGATGCTCTTTATGCAAAAAATATCGTCTACATAGATTTTTTTTCCTCCGTATTCGGGAAGAATTTGAATAAACTTTTTTTGAAAAACATCCTTATCCATTTTTTTAATCTGAAAAACCGGAATAGACAGGATGATATTTTCTTTTTCAAACAACAAAATGTTTACATTAAAATTAACGGCAGAATATTTCCTTATTTCGGAAGCCTCATTTAAAAGACTCTTCGACCTTTGTTTTAAACCTCTTTCCAAAAGACCTCCTTTTTTATTCTCCAAAAGGACAGCCCTATGCTCAATAAAAAGTGAAATTAGAAGATGGTTTGATTCGGAATTTATCCCTATAGGAGAAAAAAACGGAATAGGCTTTTTTGCAAGGTCTTCTTCAGAGGCAGATTCCAAGTAACCTTCGGCTTGGGTCTTATAAAATTCCTCTATAACCGCATTCGGAAGAATGTTTTTTACGGCTTCAGAAAAAATTTGAGGGGACAGAATGGATGAGCATAAAACAAAGAGGTATGAAAGGTTTCCGTCCGTTTGAATATAGGCATCGATAACCACCGCTCTGGCTTCGACACAGGCCAAAGAAATTCTCATACGCAATACCTCTCCTTGTTCGCTCATAAAATTCTCTTGTACGGAAAAAAATTTTAAGCCGTAAAGGAATTCCCTGCGCAAAAGCGAATTGCTCAATACCGAGAAGTTGGAATTTTCATATTGTCTATATACGGAAACCATCGATAATCTTATCGGCAGTTTTTATAAAAAGCATTATAAAAAACTGCGTTCTGCCGTAAGGCAAGTCATACGGCAGAACGCAGTCCGCTAGTTAACAGAGGTAAAATTCAATCTTATGCAGATTTAATTTCAATTTGTTTGGGCTGAGTATCCGGCTTTCTCGGAATATCTACAACCAAGACCCCGTTTTCAAATTTTGCAGAAACTTCATCAGGATTTATATCCTCAGGCAAGGTAAACCGCCTCATAAAATGCCTTGTGCTTCGTTCCCGTATGATGTACTCTGCACCCTTATCTTCCTTTTGTTCGTTTTTGGAAGAAGAGATTGTCATGAGCCTATCCTTTAAGCTGATCTCAACATCTTTTTCGGTATATCCCGGAAGATCCATTTCCATGACATAGGCCTTCTCTGTTTCGCGGATATCCACGCTGGGCATTCCGCAATTTGCATTCTTGATCGGAGCAAATACTCCAAAATTGGGAGCTAAACTCCTATCAAGGGCATCAAACACGCTGTCCGTAAAGGACGGACTAAAAAGACTTAAACTATTCATAAAGCACCTCCTGCTTATTATTTGTTTTATTAAGCTATTCAAGCGGTTTTTATTAACCTGCCTTTTAAGCTTCACTTATATACAAGCAATTTTTATGCCAAGATGTAATAAAAAGCTGTACATTTCGGCACAATTTTATAACTATATATTCAATATAGAATTATAAAATTCAAAAGAATAAAATTAAGTGATTTTTAAATTTTAAGAATAGAAAAATATAAATGAAAGAGTGACAAAAAATACTATTGTGCCAAAATTTCATCTTAAATAGAGTTATTTTGACACAGTATAGTCTGAAGAGAGGTCTTCATAGGCCACTTTTGCCACAGACTGCTCTGCTTCTTTCTTTGTTTTACCTGAAAGAGGCCCGTAAACCTTCCCGCTTATCGACACGGAGAACCAAAATGTGCGGTCATGGTCGGGGCCGCTCGCCTTTTTAAGCTCGTACTTGGGAACTGTTTTAAATTTCTTCTGAACCAATTCTTGGAGGAGGGACTTATAATCGCTTATAAACTTTTTTTCTAAAACCGAATTGATTGTAGACTCCAAAAGTTTTAGGACAAATTTTTGAACATACTTAAAGCCGGAATCAAGATAGTAAGCACCGATAACCGCTTCAAGGGCATCGGCAAGGATGGCTTTTTTTTCTCTGCCTCCGGACATTTCCTCTCCCCGGCCCAAAACCAAGTACTTACTTATGTTTAATTCAGAGGCAGCCCTGGACAGAGCCTCTTCGGAAACGGAGGAAGCCTTTATCTTTGCAAGCTCTCCTTCCGGTTTATCTTCAAAGGACTTATAAAGATAGGAAGCTGCAACAAGCCCAAGGACGGAGTCCCCTAAAAACTCTAGGCGTTCGTTATTTGCGTGGAAATTATTATGTTCGTTGGAAAAGGACCTGTGATGGAAAGCAAGATCAAGCAAGCGTAAATCTTTAAACTTCAATCCCGCTTGCTTTTGGAACTCAAGGAGCTCCTGCTTCCTCTTGGGTTCAAGACCGCATCTTATCGGAAACAAAGAGCTGCTCCTTAAAACAAAACTTATTTTTGCTGAGATTTGATAAATTCATAGGCGTCTCGGACAGTTTCAAACTCATTTGCTTTTTCGTCCGGGATCTTAATACCCATATCTTCTTCGAGAGCATAAACAAGTTCATAGGTGTCAAGACTGTCGGCACCTAAATCTTGCCGGAATGAAGAATCCAAGGTAACCTTATCTTCCTCAATTTCCAACTTTGCTGCAATTAATTGCTGAATCTTTTTGAATAAATCGTCCATAAACTATCTCCTTTTAGTCTAATTTATCGGGGTTAATAACCTGCTTGCCTTTATAAAACCCGCATTTGGGGCATACATGATGAGGCATAATCAGGTTACCGCATCCGGAACACTCAACAAGATTTGGCGCTTGTAAACGCATATTAACACCGCGTCGGCGTCTTGTTCTAGCTTTTGATGTATTCGCTCTTGGTACAGCCATACTCAATCCTCCACTACAAAATATCTAAAATTAAAAGCGTATCTGCCGCACCGCTGCGGCCCTGTTATACATTTAAGGGTTCATATTACAATAAAACCAACAAAAAGTCAATACAAAACGCCCCTATACCAAATGTTTTTTCATTATCCTGATAGCCATATCCGGATCTTCGGTGGCCAAAAGCCCCATAGCCGACAAAATATATTCTTTATCAAGGAGAAATTGCGGATTTTTGGGTTTTAAGCTAAAAGGGTCATCCTCACGGAACTTGCAGGCTTCCATAATTTCCTTATAGTTAGGATTATAAACTAAAATTCCGCCCGTTCCTATTATGTGTCTAAGATCAGTTAAATCCTTTCCTTCTTGCTGAAAGCTGGCTCCGCAGCCGGTGTAGACAGGGGTTAAAACTCCTACATGGCGGCTCATAGAAACATCGGCACAAACCTTGGCAACGGCACAATCAAAGGCCAAATCTTTTTCGTTTTCCGAAATAAAATCGGTGTGCTCGTTTCTTTTTTTGACTTCTTGTTCAATATTGTACTTATATTCTTTTGAAAGGTAGTGACGGAGCCCGTGAGGACCTTGAACATCAGCAACTGTAGGAAGGGAGTAGCGCATACCTAGGTCGCCTTCAACCGTCCGTTTTAAAAAGGCTTCAGGAAGACCGTATAAAAAGACCGAGCCTTGCGTCGGTTCCCCTTCGGCAGCGGAATGAACATCGGTTGTAGCCCCTCCGATATCCAAAACTATTATATCACCCAATCCGTCTTCATCTTCGGTACCCTCTGAAAGAGTTTGGGCAGCCTTTAGGACGGCGGCCGGTGTCGGCATCAGTATGTTATCGATATTGTTTTCAACATGGGTCATGCCTTTTGCATTCACAATATTGTTCATAAAAATACTTCGGATTGTTTCCCTTGCACTTTCAACATTGAGCTTGTTTATCTTGGGCATTACATTTTCGGCCAAGTGAAAATCGACCTTATCCTTAAAAATTTCGATGATTTCGTCTTCTGCACTTTTATTGCCGGCAACAACCACAGGAACCTTTACCCCGTAATCGGCAAGCATCTTTGCATTGTGAACTATACAGCGTGAATCGCCGCCGTTTGTGCCGCCTGCCAAAAGGATGATATCGGCATTGGAATTTACTATCTCCTCTGCCTCGCTCTTATTGAGGTTGTGGCTGTAAGTATGGATTACCTTGGCTCCGGCACCTAGGGCAGCCCTTTTCGCAGCCTCGCTTGTAAGCTCTGGCACAAGGCCTATGGCGATAATCTTTAAGCCGCCGGCAGCCGAGGAGCAGGCAAGACTTTTTACTACAGTATAGTCCTTACCGACCTTTTGGTGTAAAAGAGCCAAGGCATTATTATAGCCGATCATAACATCGGTTTCTACAGTCGTATAGGCCTTTGCCGTACCCACTATATCTTCTTTTTCGATATCCACAAGGGTTATCTTCGTATTCGTGCTTCCAAAGTCAACAAATAAATAACAGTTCATTTTAAGTAAATCTTAAAGTTAAATATTAAGTCCTATGCGTGATCAGGAAAGTCAGCATGTAAATCTTTTATCGTCGTTTCGACCGGTGTTCCCGGCGGATAAACGTGATCAAAGCCCATAGCGGTAAAACGCTTGTGCACCTCGTTGAAATCTTGTTTACCTACAACAATGTTTCCGCCTACATAAAGCTTGATACCTTTCAAGCCTGCTTCATCGCATTTTTCACGTAGCCCCTTACAATCAAGCTCTCCCTGACCGTAAAGCGAGGATACCAAGATTGCATCCGCATTTGTTTCAAGAGCTGCATTTATAAAGTCTTCTTGCGGACTTAAAACGCCTATATTGGTTACTTCAAAACCGGCCTCGGTCAAGGAGTAATCCAAAATCTTGTTTCCGACAGCATGACAATCAGAACCTATTACGCCCAATACAAGTTTTATTTTTCTTGCCATATTCCGCCTCCTAAAAAATTTATCGTGTTAGGGGTTAGTCTATTCTTAAAATTAAGATATGTCAAGTACGCTAAAAAGACAAAACGCTTCTTGTAAAAATTGTAAAAATCGGGTATATTATCTTCATGTCAGAAAATGTATCGGAAATTACGGACTGGGAAATAAAAAAATTTAACGAACTCTTTGATGATGAAATACGAGTTTTAACCAGAAGACGAGCTAATTCTAAGGACTGCACCATCGAAGATATTCAGGGAACCTTAGATGCCCTTTATATTCTTGAAGGAAACAATATTGGGGGGAGAAGTAAGGTTCATGAAATAGCTCTTTCAGCATCTATTGCTGCCTATGAAAAATTTATAGAGGATTGGAAAAATGAAAAATAAGATTATCTTTATGCTGCTCCTTCTAGTCAGCCTGATTTTTTCTTCTTGTTCGATAAAAAAGATGGCCTACAACTCGGCAGCAAACGCACTGGCTCCTTTACCGGAAAAAAAAGTAAAACCGGACACCGATGCTCCTAATCCGGTTACGGCCCTAACGGGAGAAGAAGATGCAGAGCTTGTCGGAGAGGTTTTTCCCATTATTTTAAAGCTATATGAGGGAATGCACATTGCAAATCCTTCGCATCGAGGACTTGCCATAATGACGGGCGAGCTTTATATAATGTATTCAAATGTCTTTGTGGAAGGCCCTGCCAACTACCTGTCTGATGATGAATACGATAAAAAGGATAAGGCCTTTCTAAGAGCAAAAAAATTCTACAAAAGAGGATATAACAAAATCCTCTCAGCCCTAAACACGGCCTATCCGGGATTTACTGAAGCAGTAAACTCAGATAATGCAGAAAATATAGAAAAAATGCTAAAAAAATGCAAACCTTACGACACAGAAGCCCTGCATTGGGCAGGAGCCGGTATTTTAGCGGCCTTTTCCCTTGACCCATTGGATATTCAAAGTTTGCAGGTCTTGCAGGGAGCCGTCTTAATGCTTGAAAAGGTATGCAGCCTTGATCCGGCCTATTCAGGAGGAGCAACATGGGAAATTCTTGCAAAATTTTATGCCTCAGCACCGGAAAGTTTAGGCGGAAATATTGAAAAAGCCGAAAAGGCCTATAAAAAAGCCCTAGAACTATCCGAAGGAAAAAATCCTTCAATATATGTAACCTATGCCCTTTCTTTTTGTGTACCTAAGCAGGACAGTAAGGGATTTGATGAGGCAATAGAAAAAGCCATGGCAATAAATCCGGAATCTGATCCGAATAATAAGCTGGTAATCGGTATTTCACAAAAATATGCCGGTTGGCTAAAAGAAAATAAAGATATGTTTATATTAGGAGAATGAAAATGAAGAAAAAATTATTGTTTTTGTTTTTTGCAATTATAACGGTTTCAGGCATCTTTGCTCAAAAGAAAATTGTTTTAAAGATTGCAAGCAGTGCTCCAGCTAGGACACCTTGGGATATCGAATTAAAAAAGTTAGCCCAAGAGTGGAATAAGATAACCAACGGACTTGTAAGTGTCAGGTTTATGGACATGACTGTCCTTGGAGGAGAAAAAGCAGGGGTCGTAAAGATGAAACCTTCCCGCCCGGGGCAAAGACCCCAAATAGACGGAGCTATTCTAAGCCCTGTAGGCTTAAATGAGCTTGCACCTAATGCAAAAATTTTTACCCTCTCTCTCCCCTTTTTAATCCAAAACCAAGAAGAACTTGATTTGGTTTTAAACAAATACGGATATGCCTTTGAAAATGAAATTCAAAAAAACGGCTGTAAGCTTGTAACATGGTCGAATGTAGGCTGGCTTTCTTTCTATACAAAGGATTCTTATTCAAATCTTGATGAGCTAAAAAAAATCAAGATGATATGCTCAAACGACACAAAGGATTTTTCCGATGTTTTAAAAATATCAGGTTTCAATGTATTACCTGTAGATCCTGCAAAATTCACACAGGAGCTCAAAGCCTCAGGCGGAGCAAAAAGTTTTGCATCTGTTTCTATCCTTAGTTACACGCTCAGGCTATATAAGGATGCATCCTATATGCTTGATGCCCGTCTATGCCCCATAATGGCCGGCTTTGTTATGTCGGACGAATCCTGGGCTCTTATACCGGATCAGTACAAACCAGCAATGTTAGAAGCTATGGATCGTACGACAAAAAATTTAAATGCAGCCCTTGAGGACATGGAAAGAGAATATGTAAAAAAAATGAAGCAAGAAGGTATAAAAATAATAAGTCTGAGCCCTCAGCAAAAAAAGGACTGGACACAAGAATTTTATGAAGACATGAAAAAAGTTCACAAAATAATGCCGAACCTTATAAATATAGAAATATACGAAAAAATAACAAAAGAGCTTGAAGCATACAGAAAATAAGTATATGATATTCGAATGAAAAAGATAGTTACAGGTTTTATTTTAGCACTTACGGCAGTACTTCTTGTACTGCCCTTTCTAAGCCGTATAGCAGCCGCCTTTGGAAATAGTAGTTTAGAATTTGAAAGACTTATTGTTCAATTAGTCTTTGTTTTTTCCTGTCTTGCAGGTATAATCACTACAATAGAAAAAAAACAGCTTAACATAGAAGTTTTTACTTCCAAATTCGATAAAAAAATTCAACTAATTATATCTAAAGTTTTATCCTGCCTAAATATAGCCGTGCTTACAGCCGTATTTTTATCGGTATTCCCGAACTACAATATGCTTTCTTCAGAAGACCATGTTTTAAAGATCCCCATAAAAATTTTCTTCTCTGCCCTGCCTCCAATGTATTTTGCAATGCTCGTATTGGAAATAAAAAGAAGCAGGTGCATAGTTTCTGGTATATTAGGGCTTTTATCGGGATTTTTAATAAGCACAGGCTCTGTTTTAGGTCTTTTAAATTTAATATTCGATACATGGTATCCAGAAATTAACGATTCCGGCTTTACCCTAATTTTAAGCGATATTTCCATTTTTGTGCAATCCTTTTCGGCGAATTGGATATGGGTTATCGTTGTACTGTTTTCAGTATTCAGTCTTTTTGGGATGCCTCTTTACATTGTGCTTTCAGGCCTGGCATATTTTGCCTTTATGACAACAGGCGGATATGTAGAAAGCATTCCAATGGAAACCTATAATATTTTAACCGATACATCAATAGCGGCAATTCCGCTATTTACGGTTGCGGGATATCTTTTGGCAGGAGGAAGTGCAGGAAAGAGGCTCTTGGACTTTGTGCAAAACTCTGTCGGATGTATAAGAGGCGGAGTCGTAATTGCAGCCGTATTGGTTGCAACATTTTTTACAACATTCACAGGGGCATCGGGAGTAACCATCTTAGCCGTTGGAGGAATTTTAAGCGTAATTTTAACGGGATCAGGATATTCCGAAGATGACTCGGAAGCCCTTATAACGGCCTCCGGTTCGATAGGCCTTTTACTGCCTCCAAGTCTGGCTGTCATCGTCTATGGAGCAACCAATTTTATGACAGTCAATATCTTTGACCTTTTTAAAGGAGCCGTTATTCCCGGAGGCCTTTTAGCATTGTCGATGATTGTCATAGGAATCATAAAGGATAAAAGCTCAAAAAGAATTAGGTTTTCAAAAGAAGCCCTGATGCAAAGTTTTAAATCGGCATTTTTTGAACTCCTCCTCCCTCTATTAATAGTCATAGTATATTTCGGAGGATATTTTACCCTTTTTGAAACTGCGGCTTTTACTGTTGCATATGCGTTTGTACTTGAAGTGTTTATCAGAAAAGATTTTAATATAAAAAAAGCTTTCGATGTTATTTTACAAAGCATACCGGTGGCTGGCGGAGTTCTTGTAATAATAGGAGCTGCAAAGGGATTAGCCTTATTTTTGGTATATGCAGGAATCCCCGAAATACTCTCGGAACTTGCAATTACCTTTGTCGGTTCAAAAATTTTATTCTTACTGCTATTAAATATTGTGCTATTGATAGTAGGCTGTATTATGGATTTATATTCGGCTATCTTGGTTGTATCGCCGCTTATAATTCCTGTTGCCGAAAGCTTTGGTATACACCCGGTCCATACCGGAGTTATATTTTTGACAAACCTAGCTCTCGGCTTTTTAACACCTCCCATCGGAATAAACCTTTTTATAGCAAGTTACACATTTAAAAAGCCTGTAGTAAAAATAGTAAAAAGCATACTGCCCTATCTGGCTGTTCAATTTGTTATATTGCTTTTAATTACATATATTCCATGGTTCAGCACGGTCTTTGTAGATTAAACCCGGCTCTTATATTTTACGGCTATTATTGCACCCAAAATCATCAGATGCCTTGAAAGTTGTGAAAGGTAATTTAGTACGGACATTGTACTTGTAAAAATATTGCCGTTTATAGGGCCGATAATATCTATTAAGACAATATTTACAATCCATAGAATCATAAATACAATTAGTATTACATTGGTCAGGCCGATTTCGCCGGAAAAAAATTCCACAATCAAAAATACGCCGGCAATTAATTCGGCTACAGCCAATGTTATTATAATAATCGTTGTTATTGTCTGGTTTTTAAAAACAGCATCCAAAAGAGCAACAGCCTGTCCCAACTCTCCTGCACTTGAGCGGATTAAGCCTAAAACACCGGCAACAATCAAAAAGAAAGCTAAAGCGATCTGCAGCACAACAAGACCTACAGTTCTTTTCATAAGAACCTCCATAAATTAAAAATAGGAGCTGTCAAACACTCCTTTTTACCTTATCGGAAAATGAAGCTGCTTGCTGTAGAGATAAATAGGATGTTTATTTATGGGGGCTTTAACTACCCGCCTTTTTTACCTCGGCTTCTATTTTTCCCTTTGAAGGCTGAATCAAAAGTTTTTCTCCTTCTTTGACTTGCGAAAAGGAGCGGATGGTTTTACCTGTTTCGGCATTACGCACAATGGAGTACCCCCTGTCCAAAATCGCCTGAGGATTTGCACCCTCCAATACCTTGTTTAAAATTAAAAGCCTTTGTCTAAATTCTCGGCACCTATCCTGCATACCGGCAAGGATTTCTTCCTTTGCATTGTCGAATCGTGCAAGAAGGGGCTGCTGAATATTTCTAAAGCGCAGTTCCAAGGAATCGGGCTTAAAATTATTCAGCATGAGCCTTATCCTTTCGATGCGGTTTTCTATATTTTGCGTGAGGTCCTCGCGGTTTACTGCTATGGAGTAAATTATATCATTTAAGACCGGAGCAGCCAGCTCTGCGGCAGCGGAGGGAGTGGGAGCCCTCATGTCGGCAGCAAAGTCCGATAAGGCCCAGTCTATTTCGTGGCCTACCGCAGAGATGACTGGAGTTTTGCAGGCGGCTATAGCCCTTACAAGCTCTTCATCCGAAAAAGGCAGAAGGTCTTCCAAAGAGCCTCCGCCCCGCCCTATTATAATGACATCGCCCAAGTTTTTTTCGTCGGCAATTTTTAACTGCCTGATGAGGGCGGGAGCGGCATCTTCGCCCTGCACTATCGCCGGAAGAACGGTTATGCCTATTTTTTCGTTCCGTCTTTTTACCACATTGATAATGTCCCTGACTGCGGCTCCCGTAGGGCTTGTAATTACTGCAATGCGGTTCGGAAAATAAGGCAGCGCTTTTTTCATTTCGGAATCGAAAAGCCCCTCAGCGGCGAGCTTTTTTTTACGCTCTTCAAGCATTTTTAAAATATTGCCCTCGCCCGCAAGGCTCATTTCCTCGATAATAATCTGATAAGAACCGCGCTGCTCATATACCGAAATTGCTCCTTCCGCTTTTACGGTCATACCGTCCTTGGGGACAAAGCTCAAAGTTCGGGCCTTTCCCTTAAACATCACGGCCTGAATTGAAGCCTTATCATCCTTTAAAGTAAAATAGAGGTGGCCGGCCGCCGAGGGGCGGAAGTTGGAAATTTCGCCCTCAATCGAAACATAGCCGAAGCCTCTTTCCAAAAGCTCTTTTATCTGTAAAGTAATTTCATATACGGAATAAGTTTGCACCATCTTAATTTTTCCTCAAAGAAATTTCATTGACCTTTTTGTAAAAATCTTCAAGCCTTTGAGAAATCATCCAAGTGTACATCTCTTCCTGAAGCCCCGATAAAAGTTTTATCCCCGCATCGATTGTCTTGATTGTCCAAATATTGAACTTACCTTCCTTTACGGCTTCCCTAACTTCCTTGGATAAAAACAAATTGTTTTTATTGCTGAACGGAATCATAACGCCCTGCGTGCCTGTAAATCCTAAAATCTTACAGGTATTAAAAAAACCTTCAATCTTTTCGGTAATTCCGCCTACGGGCTGAACCATGCCGTGCTGATTCAAACTTCCGGTAACGGCTATATCCTGCCTCATCTCAAAGCCGCCTATCGCAGAAATAAGGGCTAAAAATTCGGCACAAGAAGCGGAGTCTCCGTCGATGTAACTGTAGGACTGTTCAAAACAGATACTTGCAGAAATTGAAAGAGGAATATCCTTTGAAAACTTTTCCCGCAAAAGAGATGTTATGATAAGGTGGGCCTTATCGTAGATTTCACCCGAAAGGCCGGCTTCCCTTTCGACATTTATAATTCCGCCCGTTCCCGGCGAGGCTTGGGCTGTAACCGACACCGGCACGCCGAAGGAATGATAGCCCCTCTCCTCTACAGCGAGGCCGTTTATCTTTGCAAGTTTTCTGCCGGAAACATCTATTAAAATTTCGCCCAGCTGAACCATCTCGGCAAATTTTTTCTTCAGGAAGAGCATGAAGGTAGTGCCGCTTTTCGATTGTGTCATTTAAGACGGCTGCACAAATGGCATCTTTTTTTTGCTGCCGTGCATTAAAATCGGCTTCGATTATAAGATCCGAAATTTTAGTAAATTGGGCTGTAAGCAAATGGCGGGAACCCGCAAGCTCCGAAGCGTAGGAAATCAAACGGCTGTATCCCGAATCATCGAAGCTGAGAGCTTTTTTTTCTTTACACAGATGATCGGTAAGATGAATAAGGGATGCAATATTTTTATCGCTTTTTTGCATAACGGAATCGAACTCCGCACATACCTTAAAGAGCTTATAAAAGTCGGGATCTTCCTGATAAAGAATATCGTAGGTATATTCTCCTCCGATTATGATTATCTTAAAATTTGCAGGTAGAGCTTCGGGCTTAAAAACACTCGGGGTATGGTTCCCGGAAGGAGGCATCTGTATTTCGATTTTACCCGACTGCAAAACTCTTTTTAAATACGACCACGAATCATCTTCTTCAAGAAGATCATGGAGGCGGATAATCAGGTAGCCGCCGAATGCCCTGTGGACGGCACCCTCCCTTATACGCAAGTGTCCGTTAATTTCGGGGGCATCCGAATCGGAATGAGACTCGATAGTTCCGAACAAATTGGTAAAACTCGGCAGATTTTCATTTATTACATAATTTTTGTCCTTATTATTTTCACAAATAAGATTGATAAGGTAACGCCCGAAAAAATTTTTCTTTATCCTGGAAGATTTAAATTCCGAGCTGTAGATATTCATTCGGCTGATTAAATCTTCTTCCGTCTTTTTTAAAAATAAAAGAATCTTTTTATTGTCTTCAATTTGTTTGGGGTTATCATACTTTTCAGCATAAGAATCTACAAGTTTTTTTAATGGAGCAAGGGCTTCATTAATTATCGGCATAACGGCATCTTTTTGATGCTTTACAAGCTTTTCATCCATCTCAATTCTTTTATCCCTTAAAAGAGAAAAGAGCTCGGACATTTCATCAAGAGATGCATAGTATTTTTCACGCAAGGCAGCCAGCTCCTGTTCGCTGAATTTTTTTCTGGCAGCCTTGGATTGAAGCTCGCTAAAAGAAATCTCTTTTCCTTTTATGATGGGAATTAAATCCACTGATTGATTATTTTCATCCTTTATCTGCAGCACCTTGAAGCCTGTGTGCAGCATTTTGGATTCGAATTCCGTTAAGAGCATATTTTCTTCATTGTCGGCTTGCGTAATTATCTTTTTTTGGTCGGCTAAAAATCCTTCAGATTTTAAGAGGGCTAAAGTTTGAGTATGAATCCGGCCTACAGCCTTTTTTATTTTTTTGCGGAAAAGGCGGCCTTCTCCGGCAGGAAAAAAAAGGGCAATCGGCTCAATCGGCCGGCTGAAATTGTAAGCATAGGCTATATCTTGAAGTTTTGCAAAATTTGGTTTATAATTCCTCAAGAGAGATGATATAACGGTTCTTCGGCCTGTTCCGGGTGCACCCATAACAAAGATGTTATAACCTTCGCCCTCAATACCTAGGCCCAGTTCAATTGCCTTAAGAGCACGGTCTTGACCGACTATAGTTGAGTCGGCTCCGTTATTTTTTAATTCCCTGATTTTAGATTCGGGAAAGGAAAAGTCCAGTTCATCGAGGTTTAATTTTTCTGCAGCACCGTCTGTCATGTAAGCTCCTTAAATTTTACTTGTGAGGATTCTATGTCTGATTTTTTTGTCAGCGAAATACTTGTTTTAATTTTGTTGATTTTGCCTTTGATTCGTCCTTTTTCAAAAGCTCTTAAAACAGCTGACGCAATCTCAAGTTTACCCTTTGCCTCTTTGATAGTCCTAATTTTTGTAATTATAGGCCAAGGTTTAATCTTCTCGCTAATCCCCACAGCACTAATAGTCATAATCTGTATTATAACAGAATTTGAAAGATTTGTAATGTTTTTAAGGCAAGTTCCTAATAATTTTTACACAATTCCTTCGATTTTGTTAAGAATTTTCCTCCTGGTCCTGCTAGGAGCATCCTTTTTTGCAGCTTTTTATTTTTCGCCTGAAAGAGAATATACCGTATTTACCTCTCTTGCCGAAAAAAAAAGCATTTCTTTTATTGAAAATGATAATGAAGAAACGGCCGCACTGTATTATAAGCCGGAGCCTTGCCGTAACGAAAAAGAAGCCGTAATAATAGTTCCTCCTTTTCCGAATGAAGAATATATCGGAACATTTGAACGCTATCTTTTAAATGAGGGCTATAAAACAGCAAGCTTATCTATAGAGAGCAAAAACAAATACAGACTCAAGCGTTCAGAGCAATTTTTTTCTGTCTTCGATTCGGTATTTAAGACGAATACCGCAAAAAGCGGCAGCAATAAAAACTTGGACTTAAGGATGTCTAGTCTTATTCGATTCTTTGGAGATACAGAACTTTTTTTGCTTGCAGAAGGAGCTCATATTGAAGAGCTTTACGGCTACTATATAAAAAATCAAAATGCCTTTTCAGGAGCCTTTTTTATAGTTGCTGAAGGAGCCCCTTTTCCTAAGGATTTAAAAGAAGGCACATACGCAGTCTTAATAGAAAAGGATTTAAAGTTTTCTGAAAACATCGCACTTTTTCCTGTTTGCATTTTTATTCAATCAAAGGAAGGTTTAGCAGGTTTAGGCGACATAAGGGGAAACGATATTCTTGCAAGCCTCTTACTCGGCTCATCGAGAGACTTAGGCCGGCAAGACAGGATTAACACAATAAAGGCCTTTGAAAAATGGCTTAATTTAAGAGCGAGCCGTACAATAAAGTAATTTGAATTTTACTTATAAAATATAATGCCGATAATTTTTCTTGAGGTGGTTTTTTATGGATGATTTTGTTTCATGGGATGAAAGCTATGATTTGAATATTGACCAAGTAGATAAACAACACAGACACTTGGTCGAGCTCATAAACGATTTATATCGGGCCTGTTTAGGCGAAAAAGGAGCATTGGATGAAACCTTCCGTCATGTAATGAAGAACCTTGTAGATTATGTGATGATTCATTTTAAGGACGAAGAAAAATTGATGGCAGAAATTAACTATCCCGGCATACAAGAACATAAGCAGCACCATGAAGATTTTGTGCGTGAAATACTGCATGCCGTAAAAGACTATCAAAACGGAAAACAATTTGTTGCAAACACATTTGTGCGTTTTTTAAGGGATTGGCTTTTTAACCATATCCTAATTTCGGATAAAGAATGGGCAAAATTTTATTTTGCACATAAAAAGTAAAATAAACCGCCTAGGCAAATTGCTCTTGGCGGCTTTTTATGATTTACTTCTTGCCCTGCAATAAAATTGCAAAAGGATTGTACTTGGTTCCGTCGTCATCCTTGCGGGAGCGGGGTTCACCGACTTTTCTGTCGCCTCGATGAGCAGGAGATCTTTCTCCCCTTTCGGAAAGTTCCTTGCCTCCCTGAACAGCCGGTTTACCGGCAGCGGTTTTAACGGTAATGGTTTTACCGTCCTTGGTTTTTACGACAAGCTTTTTAACCTCGGCTTTTTGTTTTGCGGTAAGACGGGCGGCTCCTTCGTAGCTTCCTTCTCCGCTTTTTCGGCTCAAAGAAATTCGGCGGCGGTCTTCATCAAGAGAAATGATTTTACATTCTACAATGTCGCCGACCTTTACGGCTTCAAGCGGATCGGAAATATAGGAATCGCTCATCTCGGATATGTGTAATAAGGCTGTTTCCTTGATACCTAAATCGACAAAGGCACCGAAGTCAACCACATTTTTGATTTTACCCTTTACCGTCATTCCGGTTTTTAAGTCTTCAAATTGAAGAACTCCCTGCTGCATGATGGGCTTGGGGCAATCTTCACGCGGATCGCGGTTAGTTTTTTTTAATTCTTCGATAATATCGTTTATGGTTTGGTCTCCGATATTGTACTTGGTTTTTATCTCGCTTCGGAGCTCGCCCGATACTTCTTCATTTTTATGAATTACATCATAGATGAGCTTTCCTGTTTCGTAGTTTTCGGGGTGAACCCAGGAATTATCCAAGGGGTTGGAGCTTTCAGGGATTTTTAAAAAACCTGCACACTGCTCAAAAGACTTAGGCCCCATCCCGCTTACCTTTTTTAATTGTTCTCTGTCGGTAAAGATTCCTTCGGATTCTCGGCGGGCAACAATCTTTTTTGCAAGGGAGGAGCTTACGCCCGAAACGTATTTTAACAAAGAAGCACTTGCAGTGTTAAGGTTTACCCCTACATTGTTTACAACCGAGCCTACAACGGCATCAAGCTCTTCGCTTAATTTTTTTTGGTTTAAGTCGTGCTGGTATAACCCGACACCTATGGACTTAGGATCTATTTTTACAAGCTCAGCAAGCGGGTCCTGTAATCTTCTTCCGATAGAAATTGCACCTCTTATAGTCAAGTCCAAATCGGGGAACTCTTCGCGGGCAACATCGCCTGCAGAATAAACGGAAGCTCCGTCTTCATCGACAACCGTAAACAAAACATCAGGACAAGATTCTTTTATAACTGCGGAAACTATTTCCTGCACCTCGTGGGAGCCCGTGCCGTTCCCGACAGCGATGAGCTGCACATTATATTTTTTAACGGCCTCAAGCAACAGATACTTAGCCTCATCTGCCTTATGCTGGTAAATTACAAAAGAGCCGAGATACTTTCCCGTTTCGTCAAGGGCGGCACACTTAGTACCTGTCCTTATACCGGGGTCAACCCCGAGAACACGGGTTCCCTTAATAGGCTGGGTCATCAAAAGATGCTTTAGGTTTTCGCTGAAAATATTTATACCGTGTTCGTCAGCTGTATCGGCAAGGTCGCTTCTTATTTCACGCAAAACGGCAGGAGCAAGTAAGCGCACAAGACCGTCTGCGATGGCTTCTTTGTGGTAATCGTTATTTAAGGTGTACTTGTTTTGCAAAAGAGAAATTGCATCTTCAATGCTTACATCTATTTTTACTTCCAAAACCCCTTCCCTCTCTCCGCGGTTAATTGCAAGCACACGGTGGGGTTTAATTTCGTTTAAGTTTTCGGAATAATCCCAGTACATCTGATAAACGGAAGTCTTTGCAGCCTCTTCATCTCCGAGACCTTTCACTTCAAATTTTCCGGTCTTTATAAAATAATCATGAACGGCTTTGCGGTTTTCGGTATCTTGGGAAATCTCTTCGGCAATTATATCGGCAGCCCCCTGAAGAGCATCTTGAACAGTCGGAACATTGAGTTCTTCCGTTTCGGCACTTGTAACGACAAAGTCCTTAGCTTTTTCTTCTAACGGAGCGGCTTCAAGTTCCTTCATTAAATCGGCCAAGCCCTGTAAACCTCTTTCGACGGCAAGCATACCGCGGGTCTTCTTTTTCTTTTTAAAGGGAAGCCAGATATCCTCAAGCTCGGTAAGGGTTCCGGCCTTCATTATATTTTCATAGAGAGAGTCGGTCAACTTTCCGGCTGCAAAAATTCCGCGGACAATTTCAAGACGGCGGGTTTCCAGATTTGTATAAGATTTAAAAAGGCGGTCTGAATCCCTGACTTGAACCTCGTCAAGAGAGCCGTGCATCTCTTTTCGGTAACGCGAAATAAAGGGAATTGTACAGCCTTCATTAACCAAACTTATAACTGCAGAAACTTGAGCAACCTTTATGTTAAGCTCTTCTGCAATACGCTTCATAATATCGACCTCGTTTACACTGAGACCTTCAATAAACTCATTCGTAAATTCCATAATGCACGGAGTATATACCATAAAAAAAAGAAAATCAAGGGCTTAAAATTTTCGTTAAGATTCAATTTTTATTTTAACTCTCCGCTCGTTACGGAAAAAACATTGTCCTCTTTTTTTGTCTGCACCTTTACATCGCCTATCGGATTCCATTGAACAAAGAATGTTACAGTAGGAACAAGTTCATAATAATTTCGAGTTTGAGTTTTACGCAATACAGGTTTTATAGAGTATGATAATTTCATTAACCAATCTTTTAAATAATGAGTTACATCAACATTAAGAGATTTTAATTTAAAACCGGACAGCCTTCTTGATTTTTCATCCCAAAAGTAAAAGGAAGAAAGCAGATCTTTAAACACATTTTTCTCACCCGGAATTACGATAGGAAGATTAAGCGAGTCTTGGAAATATCTTGCTATAACATCATTCCGGCTATATGAACTAAAACTTATATCTAAAAATTCGTGAATCTTAAACACTAGTTTGGGTGAAAATGAAAACGAAGAATCCGTTAACCTTATCAAATTAAAATTGAGAGATGAGTTAAATGAAAATTGCAGTTTAATTCTGTTTTTCCAAGCATAAATTTCAATCGGTTGAGACGAGTTGGAAAAGTTTACATCCAAAGATCTCGGAATAAATTTTTTATTCGGTAAGGACCGCCATCCTATACCCGGAATCAATTCATAGGGATTATCATAACTCATCGCATAAACTGCCGAAATATATTTCCATGAAAAAGAAGCAGCATATCGATCACTTCTTTTTTCTTCAATGTTGTAAACATAGGATTGACTTAGAGAAATATTATACGGGAACGAAAAATTTAAGCCGGCATTCAGCGGATCCCAAAAGTATTTTTTTACCGCTTTTTCTTTTTCAAATAATCTTGTAGAAATATTAAGTTTTCCGTAAGGGAAGGCAAAGTTTCCCGTAAAAGAATACGCTTCCAAAAGCGGAGATAAATTCATGGATGAGGTAAATAGCTGGGTATAATTTTTTATATTAATTCCAAAACCGGCCGATGCAGTATGAGTCTTAATATATTCCTTATCCCATTTTACCTTAACGGTTTCCCATTCAGGGACTGCAACAGTTCCTTTAAATTTATTTTGGATAAGAGTTTCAGAAATAGCCCATTCAAGAAAAGTCGGTTTAAATAAATCGTTTGAAATAAACGGACTAAATTTTAAACTGTTGGAATTATTTAAGCTATAAACATTTAACTTATAATTATTTAATTGAAGCTTATCCTGCTCTGTTTTGTCCTTATGCCATATATGTTTTTGATTATTGCCGGTTAACTCAATTGAATTTGATAAATTCAAAAAACCTTGATTATAAGAAAGCCGGCTGTCAAATCTTACCTGCCCATTTAATTTATAATAGGAAGAATAAAAATCACGCCAATTAATATCAAAGGGCTTTTTCCAATCTTTATGATTAAAAATTATATCTTGGGATGCAGAGCCGTTTAGTTTATATGTCAAATCATAAGTTATTAAATTCAAAAACCGGTTTTGTGTTACACTGTTAACTTTATATGGAGGAAAGAGATCATTGGAAAAAATCGGAGGAGCCTCCTTTTTTCCTTCATCTTTTTTTTCATTATTTATCTTATCATTTTTATTTATTCCCGTTTCTTCAAAAGGATTTTTAATACCTGCTATATCTTGTTTTTGTTTTATATCTTTTTTTCGAGACAACATAGATGTTGAAAAAATAGTCCCGCCGAGCCCTGCTCTTAATTCGGGCAAAATATTTTTAGGGTAATAAAATAATCTGTCGGGTGCATGGTTTGCATCAAGTCCGGCAAGACTATCATTTTTCTTTGATTCAAAATTAACCTTCCCCGAAAAAGATTCAAGAGACATATAACTTATCCAAGGACTCAATACCGAAAAACTCGGATTAATTGATCCGTCTATTTTCCATGAGTAAAACGGCTCACTTGACGGCCCTTCGGCAGAAGCCATTTTTTCTTTGTTTAAAAAATATTTAAACCAGTTCATGTCCTCGCTTCTTCCAATAAAATCTTTTTTAAAAAAAGGATCCGAAATAAAGGGGAATGATATGGAGACATTAAACGGATTTTTTGTCATGTTCATATTAAAATTAAAACTGTACCTAAAAGGAACTATTGCACCAAAAAGGTTTGCCTTATTGACGTTTTTTTTCTTTGCCGAGATCTCCGTATTGGCTAAACAAAAGGCCGTTCCCCGGATACAAGGTATAAGAAAAACCGAAAAGGCCGTGAAAGTCAATCTGTTTTATATAGCCGCTTTTAGGAGTAATTTTACCGTCGATACCGGCCAAGTATCCTAGGCCCGAATAAGCATCGGCTATAAGTTTTAAATAGGAACTGCCTGAATCCGAAGCCGGCTCATCCAGCTTTTTAAAAAACAAACCCTCAAGCTTTTGTTTTTTTACGGTGTCGCTTTGCATAAAGTTAGAAAAAGAAGTTGCTTCATCGCTTTTAGGTGCGGGCTTACGCCCCAAAAGATAGGTAGTTGTTTGAACAAAAGCACCTTCTCTGTTTTTAAAGCCGAAGACCGGATGAAAAAGCATTTCATCCGAAGGATAATAAAAAAAAGGAAAGTACATTATAGGTACAACTCCGACCGACAAAAAACCGTTAAAAAAAGCCATTTCGTTTCCGGGCAAAATCCAAAGACGGCTTGCCCTAATCGACCAAAGAGGGTATTTTTCTTTGCTTGTCGTAAGCAGGGCATCCTTAAAAGCTATAGCACCGCTTTCATTTCTTCCTGCAAGACCTGTGTGAATTCTAAAAGGGTCTTGACCTTTTTTTGAAGGAGCCTGCTCTATGATGCCGTCGACAAAAACGCCTTCAAGTTTTTTAATGTTAAAAATCAGAGCCTCGCCCTTGAAACTTTCCCCTTCGGAAGAACCGACCTTTCGGGTATAAACAACATTTCCTGTTGCAGTCAAGGTTTCCCGAGTTTTGTTGTGAATTATTTTATCGGCAGTAATTGTCGATACTGAATTTTCATCCGTTACAGAAATCGAAACAAAGCCGGTAAAAATAATGAGCTCATCTTTTTTTTCGCCGCTTTCAATTTTAGAATCTTTATTAATAGGCTCAGTAATTGGGGCAGAAGGAACCTTCACATACTCGGTAAGCTCTGCAGAGTTAATCGTAATTTTTATTTTTTTTTCGGGATTTTCCTCGGCTTTTAAAGAATTGAACGAAAAGAGAAATACAATAAATATTAACCCCTGCAAAGCTTTTTTCATTATTCCGTCTTACCTGAGTCGGTCAAGCATTTCCTTTATGTAATATCCCGTATAGGATTTTTTTATCTTTGCAACTTCTTCAGGAGTGCCCTCGGCTATGATTTGCCCTCCGTTTGTTCCGCCTTCGGGGCCGAGGTCGATAATCTTATCGGCCTGAAGGATAACGTCAAGGTTGTGTTCGATCATAACGACGGTGTTTCCCTGATCAATCAGGCGGTGGATAACCTGCATGAGCTGCTTGACATCTGCAAAGTGTAGGCCCGTTGTCGGTTCATCCAAAATATAGAGGGTCTTGCCCGTAGAGCGCTTTGCAAGTTCGTTTGCAAGTTTTACACGCTGGGCTTCTCCGCCTGAAAGGGTAAGGGCCGATTGGCCAAGCTTTATATAACCCAAACCTACCGATAAGAGGGTTTGAAGTTTTCGGGCAATGTGAGGAATGGGAGCAAAGAATTCCGAAGCTTCCTCAATGGTCATATCCAAAACATCGGCAATGTTTTTGCCCTTATAGCGGACATCGAGGGTTTCCTTGTTAAACCTCTTCCCTCGGCAAACATCGCAGGCTATATAAACATCAGGCAAAAAGTTCATCTCGATTGTGAGGGTTCCGTCCCCCTGACAATGCTCGCATCTTCCGCCCCGCACATTAAACGAAAAGCGGCCGGGCTTATAACCTCTCGCCTTCGATTCGGGAAGGCTTGCAAAAAGATCCCTTATCCCCGTAAAAACTCCTACATAGGTTGCCGGGTTTGAGCGGGGTGTTCTTCCGATGGGGCTTTGATCGATATTGATAACCTTGTCTATGTGTTCAAGGCCGTTTATCTTTTTATAGGCCCCTTCGGGAAGGGAGGAACGCATAATCTTGTTTGAAACGGCAGGGTAAAGTACATCGGTCAACAGGGTGGACTTCCCCGAACCCGAAACTCCGGTGATGCAGGTAAAGGCCCCTAAAGGAATTTTTATCGAAACGTCTTTTAGGTTATGCTCGCTCACGCCCGAAAGCTCCAAGGCCTTTCCGTTGCCCTCACGTCTTTTTTCGGGGATATCCATTTTAAGGGTTCCTGCAAGATATTGGCCTGTTAAACTGTCTTTTACCCTTGCCACTTCCTCAGGCGAGCCTTGCGCCGTAATGTTTCCGCCGTGAACGCCTGCCCCAGGGCCTAGGTCTACAATGTAGTCGGCCGTGCGGAGAGTCTGCTCGTCATGTTCTACAACAATGAGGGTGTTCCCCAAATTGCGCAAATATAAAAGAGTGTCGATAAGGCGCTGATTATCCCTTTGATGAAGCCCTATCGAAGGCTCATCCAAAATATAAAGAACGCCTATCAAGCTTGAACCTATCTGGGTCGCAAGCCTTATGCGCTGAGCTTCCCCTCCCGAAAGGGTTGCAGCCTTTCTTTCGAGGGTCAGGTAATCGAGCCCGACGTTTTTCATAAACTCCAAGCGGGCCTTAATTTCTTTTAAGATTTGAGCGGCTATGTGTTCTTCCGTTTCAGAAAGTTTTAGTTTTTCAAAAAAGCCGATAGAATCCCCTACCGAAAGACAGGTGAGCTCATGAATGTTTTTATTGCCCACCGTTACGGCCAGCACCTCAGGCTTAAGCCTCATCCCTCCGCAGGTTTTGCAGGGCTTTATCGACATAAATTTTTCGTAGTACTCCCTGACAGAGGCCGAGTAGGATTCGTTATACTTCCGGTTCATGTCGGCCATTATGCCGGGCCAGGGGCGGTTATAAGAGTACTTGCCTGTTCCGCTTTTGGCCGTGTAGGAAAACTGAATCTTCGTGTCGCCCGAACCCTCCCAAAGGATGGTCTGAATTTTTTTTGGTAGCTTGTTTAGTGGCGTATCAAGGGAAAAGCCGTATTGGGCCGCGAGGGCTTCAAAGCGCACCCTGTTCCAGTCCGATTCGGGGTTATACGGAACAAAAACGCCCTCATTGAAAGAAAGTCCCTTATCGGGGGCTATCAGGTCTTGGTCAAAGTGCTGCGTCATACCAAGCCCCGTACATTCGGGACAGGCCCCTATCGGGTTATTAAAAGAAAAAAGACGGGGCTGCAATTCGGGCATCGAAATTCCGCAGTCCGAGCAGGCATTTTTTTGCGAAAAGAAAACCTCGGTTACGGGGGAATCCTTAGCATCCTGCCTTGTAGCAAGAAGGGTTCCGCCCGAACTTTCCAAGGCAGTTTCCACGGATTCGGAAAGCCTCTTCCTTACATCGCCCGACAGTTGAATTCGGTCTACGATTATTTCGATTGTGTGCTTTTTTTGTTTGTCGAGCTTTATTCCGTCTTCAAGGTTTACGAGAAGTCCGTCGATGCGGGCACGCACAAAGCCTGCAGCAATCGCATCGCTTACAATCTTTTGGTGCTCTCCCTTTTTTCCCTTTATGATGGGAGCCAGAATCTGAACTCGGGTTCCTTCAGGCCAGCCCATGATTGTGTCTATAATCTGGTCAACCGTCTGCTCCTTAATCTCCTTTCCGCAAGAAGGACAGTGGGCGTGCCCCGTACGGGCAAAAAGGAGACGGTAGTAGTCGTAAATTTCCGTTACCGTACCGACCGTGGAGCGGGGGTTACGGTGGGTTGTCTTTTGTTCTATAGAAATGGCGGGTGATAGCCCCTCAATATAGTCCACATCGGGCTTATCCATTCTGCCCAAAAACTGCCTTGCATAAGCCGAAAGGGACTCGACATAACGGCGCTGCCCCTCGGCAAAGATGGTATCAAAGGCAAGGGAGCTTTTTCCCGAACCTGAAAGCCCCGATATAACGATGAGCTTATCGCGGGGAAGCTCAACATCAATGTTTTTTAAGTTATGTTCACGGGCACCTTTTACGATGAGCTTATTCAGGTGTCCGCCTTGGTTTTGATTTTTCATACGAAAAGATTATACAAAAAAATCAAGTTTTTGGGAAGATGAAAATAAAAGAGTCCCAGGGTAACCGCACCAGAGTTTCATCTTCGCAAAAAACATAGGCTGTTCAACCCGCCTTTCGCCGCTATGCGGCTGCAAGAGGGGTATTCACAGCCTATTTTTTTGCTATTTTGTTCCCCCTATGATGCGGTTACCCTGTTTTTTTGAACAAAAGAGCGAAATTTTGTTTAAAATTTCGCTCAATAAGGAAGCCAACCGCTTCAGCAATCTGGTGCGGTTGCCCTGAAAAGAGTCCGTAATCATAAAAAATTATACTATAAACCATGTAACTATTAATACTTGCCGGTATTTATAAGCAGAGCTTCATTCATATTTTTACAACTCACACATTCAAATTTATTATACTTTTTTAATTTAAGGAGAAAACTAGATGAAAAAAAGGTTTTCAATGAGAAACAAGCTATTGATTATATTCGGCAGCTTAATTTTTACGGCAGGTTTTACACTTGGTTTTTTGGGAGTACGCACAGCAAGAAAAACCGTAACCGAAAAGGTGGAACTTCACCTTAAAGATAAGGCCGCCGATACGGCAGAAATTATTGACGGAAGGATTACGGCTTTTTTCCAATTTTTAGAAGGGATAGCCCGTATGCCTATCTTAACCGATAAAAGCGTTCCATATGATGAAAAAGCGGCTGTCTTGGACAAAGAAGTCTCTTTTAATGAAAGATTGGAGCAGCTTAATTTGTATGATCTTTCGGAGATAAGGACTTCAAAAGACGGACAGGTTATATCGGTAAAGGATAGAGAATGGTTTAAAGCCGCTGAAAGCGGCAAACGATTTGCCTCAGAGCCAATTTTGTCCCGCTCTCTTAATAAACTCGTTTTCGTCTTTTCGGTTCCCGTATACGGCAAAGATAAGAATGTTGCTGCAGTATTAAACTGTACAATAGATGCCGAGCATCTATCCAACGATATTAATGATATTATAATCGGTGAAACAGGAAACTGCTATATTTTAGGCCGCTCCGGAACAACAATAGCACACAAAAATTTTGATTTGGTAAATGCGCAGGATAATATTTTAAAGAAAGCAAAAGCAAACCCTGAGTTGGAATCGCTCACGAAATTTACTCAACAAGCTTTGGACAGTCACAAAAGTGAGGTAGGATTTTATGAATATGAAGGAGAATCCTATATAGCCTCTTATGCAAAGATGGGCAACGCAGATTGGACTGTTATTATAATGGCTCCCATGAAAGAGTTTATGGGAAGTATTGATGTTCTGCGAAACAGAATGCTGCTTATAGGTTTTACCATCTTAGGGGTAAGCTTAGTTATACTTTTTATAGCAGCTTACAAAATGATAAAGCCTATAAATGTTGTAGTGTCCGCTCTCAAGGATATTGCCCAAGGTGAAGGAGATTTGACCGTCAGATTGCCCTTGGTCGGGAATGATGAGGTAACTGACTTATCCGAATACTTTAATCAGACAATAGAAAAAATCGGCTCATCAATAAAAATAGTCGGAAAAAACAGCGACGAGATGACAGACACAGGTTCGGAGCTTGTAAGCAATATGACGGAAACAGCCAGTGCCGTACATGAGATAAGTACAAATATTGACGGAGTAAAACGACAGGCTCTTACTCAAGCAGCCAGTGTCAGCGAAACGGCTGCTACTGTAGGACAGATTATCCGGACTATAAAAAATCTTAACGGAAGTATTGAAAATCAGGCAGCAAGCGTTGCAGAGTCTTCTTCTGCTATAGAGCAGATGGTAGGCAATATCGCCTCAATCACTCAAACTCTGGATAAAACAAACGATGTTATCAAGACCCTCGCAGCTGCCACAGCCGACGGAAAAGAAACCGTTGCAGGAGCAAACAGTGTTACCCAGAGAATAGCCGAAGAGTCGGGCGGACTCTTGGAAGCCAGCAATGTTATTCAGCATATTGCAAGTCAGACAAACCTATTGGCCATGAACGCGGCTATTGAAGCCGCCCATGCAGGCGAAGCAGGAAAGGGATTTGCCGTTGTTGCAGAAGAAATACGAAAACTTGCAGAAGAGTCCAGCACTCAGGGTAAAACCATCACATCAACTCTAAAAGTTCTGTCAGGAGAAATTGAAATACTTTCGGCTTCTGCAAAAACGGCAGAGGAAAAATTCAATACTATTTTCAACCTATCCGATCAAGTAAAAACTATGAGTCAAAATTTGATGAATGCTATGCGTGAGCAAGAAAACGGCAGCCGTGAAGTTCTTACAGCAATCCGCGACATCAATATAGTAACCAATCAGGTAAATGACGGCTCTGCAGAAATGCTTAGGGGCGGTGAAAATGTTGCAATCGAAATGCAAAAACTTGATTCTCTGACACGAGTGATAACGGACAGCATGAACGAAATGGCAGCCGGTGCAATTCAGATCAGCAACGCAGTACAAGATGTAAGCGAGATTACCCAAAAGAATAAACGCAACATAGAAAGCTTATCAGCAGAAGTAGGTAAGTTTAAGGTATAAAACTCGAAGTCCAAAAATGTACAAGGATATACATTCATCAACCGCCATGGACGGCGGTGGTTCCATGCTTACGAGTTTTTTGCGAAGCTAAAAACTCGAAGTCCAAAAATGTACAAGGATGTACATTTTTGGACGGCCCTTGAATTTTTCCTTTCTTTTCTATAAAATACTTTTCATCAATTTTGATAAATTCATCAAGTTAGTTGGAGTAAAATATGGCTTATCCTTTTAGTACAATAGAACCTAAGTGGCAAAAATATTGGGAAGAAAACAAAACCTTTAGAACAGTCGAAGACAAAAATTATCCCAAGGATAAGAGGCTTTATATTTTAGATATGTTCCCCTATCCTTCGGGAGACGGACTTCATGTAGGACACCCTGAAGGATACACTGCAACGGATATTTACAGCCGTTTTTTACGCATGAACGGATACAATGTACTCCATCCGATGGGGTTTGATTCTTTCGGTCTCCCTGCAGAAAACTATGCAATAAAGACCGGTATTCATCCTCTTATCACCACCCGAAAAAATATGGAGACCTTTAGAAACCAGATAAAATCCATAGGTTTAAGCTATGATTGGGACAGGGAAATTTCTACAAGCGAAGAATCCTATTATAAATGGACCCAGTGGATCTTTCTCCAATTATTTAAAAAGGGCTTAGCCTACGAAAAAGAAGCCCCCATCAACTGGTGTCCTTCCTGCTTAACAGGCCTTGCCAACGAAGAAGTAAAGGACGGTAAATGCGAAAGGTGCGGAGCTCAAATCCAACGCAAAAACTTGAGGCAGTGGATTTTAAAGATAACCGAATATGCAGAACGCCTCCTAGAGGACTTGGATGAACTCGACTGGCCTGAATCCATAAAAATCATGCAAAAGAACTGGATAGGCAAGAGTACGGGAGCCGAGGTAGATTTTGCTCTAATCGATAAGAGCGGAAAAGAAACAGGGCAAAAGATCAAGGTTTATACAACCCGCCCCGACACAATCTTCGGAGCCACCTACATGGTATTGGCCCCGGAACACGAGCTTGTAAAAAGCATAACTACAAAGGAACAATCAAAAGCCGTTGCCGATTATATAGAAGAGGCTGCAAAAAAAAGCGATCTTGAAAGAACCGACCTTGCAAAAAACAAGACCGGCGTTTTTACGGGAGCCTATGCAATCAATCCTCTCACAGAACAAAAAATCCCGGTCTGGATTTCCGACTATATTTTAATCTCTTACGGAACGGGAGCAATTATGGCTGTTCCTGCTCACGATGAAAGGGACTTTGAATTTGCAACTCAATTCAATTTACCGAAAATCAAGGTAGTAGCCGGAGTAGAAGAATGGGAAGGCGGAAAAAGAGACTTTTCTGAAGAACCCAAGGCTTGTACAACCGAGGACGGCTATTCTGTCAACTCAAAACAATTTGACGGATTAAAAACCGAAGAAGCCAAGACAAAGATAACCGAGCATCTTGAAAATCTCGGTATTGCAAAAAAAGCCGTAAACTATAAGCTCCGCGACTGGATCTTCAGCCGCCAGCGCTACTGGGGAGAGCCCATACCCTTAGTACACTGCCCATGCTGCGGCATAGTTCCAATAGACGAGCATGATCTTCCCCTAAGCCTGCCGCAAGTAGAGAGCTATACTCCCACAGGAACGGGAGAAAGCCCCTTGGCTGCAATCGATTCTTGGGTAAATACAAAATGCCCCAAGTGCGGAAAAGAAGCAAAACGCGAAACCAATACCATGCCCCAGTGGGCAGGTTCTTGCTGGTACTATCTCCGCTATGCAGATCCCAATAACAACGAGGTCTTTGCAGACAAAGAAAAATGCGATTATTGGATGCCGGTTGACCTCTATGTAGGAGGAACGGAGCATGCAGTTCTTCACCTATTATATGCAAGATTTTGGCACAAGGTCTTATATGACTTAGGCCTTGTTTCTACAAAGGAACCCTTTACACGGCTTGTAAATCAGGGAATGATAACCTCTTTTGCCTACATGCGAAAAAACAAAAGCCTTGTTCCGGCCGATAAGGTTAAAAAAATATCCGAAACCGAATTTGAAGACATAGAAACAGGCGAGACACTTGAGCAGGTAATAGCCAAGATGTCCAAGAGCTTAAAGAACGTTATCAACCCTGACGACATAATAAAGGAATACGGAGCAGACACTCTCCGGCTCTACGAAATGTTCTTAGGCCCATTGGAGGTTTCAAAACCTTGGAACACAAGCGGTATAATGGGCGTGTTCAGATTTTTGGAAAAAATCTGGAACCTTTCCGATAGGGAAATCTACAAAACTCCCGTCAACGATACCTCGACTCCTGAAACTAAGGCCTTGACCGTTCTCTTAAATAAAACGATTAGAAAGGTAACCGAGGATACGGCCTCTCTTAACTTTAACACGGCCATAAGCCAGATGATGATTTTTATAAACGAGGTTTCAAAGCACAAAAAGATACCCCACTATGTTTGGTATAATTTTGTAAAACTTTTAAACCCTTACGCTCCCCACTTGGCTGAAGAACTTTGGCAAAAGATGGGGAATGATGAATCGATAGCCTATTCTCACTGGCCGATGTTTGTCGAAAAATTCTGCGTTGACCAAACATGCACGGTTGTAGTACAGGTAAACGGCAAGCTCCGCGGTAAGTTTGAGGTAGAAGCAGGCACCTCTAAAGAGGAATTAGAAAAGCTCGCTCTCGCAAATGAGGGAGCAATCCGCAACATTGAAGGCAAGGAGATTAAAAAGATAATAACCGTGCCGGATAAGCTTGTAAATATTGTAGTGCAATAGAAAAAAACTTATTTAACAGGGGCTATTCTTTTTCGATATAGAGGCCGGCTTTTTTTAAGGCATCATCTACGGCCTCCAGCAAGGCCTTGCTCGTTAAGCTGGCCCCTGCCACAATATCCACATTTGTAGAATTTTTTTCGACAATCTTTTTAGGCAGAAACTCAAAAACCGTATCGCTATAGCCGGGAGTATCGGCATACTCAAGAACATCTATATTTTTAATTTCGCTTTTTTCTATCACAACCCTTACTTTTATCTGCCCCATCAGGCTTTGCCCGTCTCCTTCAAAAATACCCGAAATAAGCTCTTTATCGTTTTTTACATTACATGAAAACAAAAGGAGACTCAAAATAAAAATTATAACTGCAAACCTTATCTTTTTCATATTTGTAAACTTACCTGCTTAAAAAATATCCTATGTCTCCCCAAAGGGCAAAAACAAAGACTATACCGATAAAGGCTATGCCGATAAACTGAACATAGTACAGGACTTTAGGATGTATTTGCCTTCTAAATATAAATTCGATAAAGGCAAAAAGAATTAAGCCCCCGTCTAAAATCGGAATCGGCAATAAATTCATTATAAAAAGTGAAATCGAAATTATGCTTACAAAGTTTAGGATATCCGAAAGTCCGATTAAAAAACCGGCCTTAAAACCTTGGGCGGCGACATCGCCAAGCATGTGGGTAATGCGTACCGGCCCTGATACAGCCTGCCGTAAGTCAACTCCCTTAAACAAGAGACTTAAACTTTTAAACGTTAATATAAAACTCTTATGAGTCGAAATAAAGCCGTTCGCTATGCTTTTAAAAATGCCCGTTCCGGGAATCTCAACCTTGATGCTCTTTATATTCAGCCCAAGGTCTATTCCGTTTTCCGTCCGGATAAGGCTCACGGTTCTTGCTATCCTGTTTCCGTCTCTTAATACTCCCAATTCGGCTGTTTTTTCGTTTATCCCATCCAGGGCACGGCTTAAGTCTACAGTATTGGCAACTTCAATTCCGTTTACTGATGTAATGAGGTCGCCCTTTTTAAGTCCTGCAAGCTCGGCCGAAGAAGAAGGTTTTACGCCTTCTATTTCAAGAGGAATAAAAGAATAAAAGCCGATTATGCCCGCTCCGGTTTTTGGGTCGAGCTTGGGCCTAAGTTTTTTTGTAATGATTTGCCCTTCTCTTTCTATTTTTAAGGAAACCTCTTCCTTTGCTTCGGGCACTATGAGCCGCACAATGTCGGCAAAGGTTTCGGTTTTCTCGCCGTTAATGCTTAAAATCACATCCCCCATTCTTAAATCTGCCTCGCGGGCTGGAGAATCATCGGCTTCGTTGTAATAGTAAACGGGAGCAATCTTGTTAGAACTCGTATAATAGCTTGAACCTATGGCACTTACAATCGCAAGAGCAAGAACTGCACTTATATAGTTTGCAAAGGGGCCGGCAAAAGCAATTATAATCCGCTTAAAAGGGTGAACACCGTAAAGCTCTCCTTCTTTTTTAGGAATTGCAGGGAGGTTTTCTTCGATGGCCTGCTGAAAGGCCTTTTCTCCCTTCATACCGCAATAACCTCCCATGGGAATTGCAGAAATTCTATACTCTGTGTCTCCCTTCTTTTTTTTAAAAAGAACGGGGCCCCAGCCTATCGAAAAACTTTCAACCGCAACACCGCACAGTTTTGCGGCAATAAAATGTCCCAACTCATGGATAAAAACCATGATGCTCAATATAATCAAACCTATTAAAATCTTAATCATAAATTTTCCATCTTAATAAATCTTATTGCAAGAGGAGTTGCGGGCAAGCATCCTTGCCAAGGCAATAGCTCTTGCCCTGTTTTCATAGTCATAAACTTCTTCATAAGAAGAAGGTTTCATAGTCCAATCCGAATTTAAAACTTCTTGGGTAATGTCCGCCAAATCGGTAAAGCCTATCTTTCCATGCATAAAGGCCTCAACAGCTTCTTCGTTTGCAACATTAAAGGCTATAGGATAAGCTCCGCCTTTTTTAGCGGCCTCAAAACCCAAAGTCAGCATGGGGAAGGCATCGGTTCTGGGAGGTATAAATTCCAATTTTATAATTTTAGAAAAATCCAAGGGCTTTAAAAAAGTTTCAGGCATTTCGGGAAAACTTAAAGCATTTAAAATAGGATTTTTCATATCGGGAGGAGAGGCTTGAGCAAAGATCTCACCGTTTTTACACTGCACCATAGAGTGGATTATACTTTGAGGATGAACCGTAACTTCGATTTTTTCAGGCGGAAAAGAAAAGAGCTTTACAGCCTCAATCACCTCTAGGGCCTTGTTTGCAAGGGATGCCGAGTCTATCGTAATTTTTCCGCCCATCTTCCATGTAGGATGCTTTAAGGCATCTTCAAGTTTCATTGTGCTAAGCTTTTCCTTAGGCGTATTCAAAAAGGGGCCGCCCGAGGCAGTGATTATAATCTTTTCGATGTTTTCTTTTTTGTGGGCATTTATAAGCTGAAAAATCGCAGCGTGTTCCGAGTCGACAGGAATTATTGTGCTGCCGGATTTTTCGGCATCTTTAAAAATTAGCTCGCCCGCCTCTACTATGGTTTCTTTATTAGCAAGACCTAAATCCAAGCCGATTTTTATAACCTCTACAGAGGCCTTTAAACCGGCCGAACCTGCTATACCGTTAATGACTATATCGGCCCTCGATTTTTCTATCAGCTGCCTTACAGCTTCAACATCTATCTCGTGTTTTAATTTTGAATCCGTTTTTTTTGTAGAAACAAATTGTGCATTTTTAAATTCGGCAAGAAGATTTTTTGCAAATTCTAAATTTGAATGAACGGAAAAACCTGCGAGCTCAAACCTATCTGAAAATCTTCTTATTATTTCTAAAGAGTTTTTTCCGATTGAACCGCCTGCACCGAGGACGATAACCCGTTTTTTTCCCATTAGAAACCGCCTAACAAGAACATAGAAAGTGTATAGAATACTGGAGCCGCTATAATCAGGGAGTCAATACTGTCAAGAATTCCGCCCCGCCCTAAAATTACCTTACCTGAATCCTTTACATCTGCAGAACGCTTTAAAATAGATTCTATTATGTCGCCGATGATAGCGAATAAAGACGTAGCAAGAGCGATTATTATTAGCTCTCGCAATTTTCCGTTAAATTGTTTATTAAAAAAGTAAAATGAAATATAGGCTGCTATAACTGAACCTGCAAAGCCTCCTATAAAGCCTACAATACTTTTTTTCGGGCTGGCCTTAATAAACCCTCGGTTACTTTTTCCGAAAAGCATACCTAAAAGCCACGCAAATGAATCGCAGCCGAAACTCATAAGAAGAAATATTATTATGAGTGCCCCCCCATTTGGAAGACTCGATATTGCAGATAAATAAACTGCAAGTCCCCAAGGATAGATGAGCATAAACATTCCAGTTGTAAGACGGGAAATGCTATTAATAAAATTCCCTGACAGAGAAAATATTATTTCCATAAAAAGCATTCCGACTATTACACAGCCGAGCACAATAAAGATATATTGAAAAGGAACCGAATGCAACCCTATAAGGTATGAAGCAAGCATCAAAACAGCTCCGAAAAAAGCAAGTATATTTTTAGGATAAACAGCAGACCTTTGGGAAAGGATATTATATATCTCATAATTTGCAATTAAACATACAATCAATAATTCGATATGGTAAACCCAAAAATTATAATGGGGAACAAGATAAATAGAAGCTAAGACTAATGGCGTGCCTATAAAAAATAGGATCAGTCTTTCAATAATCTTTTTAATTTTCATTTTATTTCTCCCTTTATTAAATTAGGCGTTTCCGTAACGTCTGTTCCTTTTTTTATAATCTTCTATGGCTTCATATAAATTTTCTACTGTCCAATCCGGCCACAAGGTATCGGTAAAATAGAGCTCCGCATAAGCACTTTGCCATAGCAAAAAATTGCTTAAGCGTTTTTCTCCTCCTGTTCTTATAAGCAAGTCAACCGGAGGAATAGTACCTGTATCCAATTTTGCGGAAAACGCTTCTTCATCTATTGAAGAAATATCATCTGCATTTATTTTCTTTATTGCTCTTATAATTTCATCATGTGCTCCGTAATTTATGGCAAGCACAATCGCAGTTCCTGTATAGTCTGAAGTCCTCTCCCTTACCGAATTAATTTCATCTTGAATATCTTTAGGTAATCCGCTTAAATTGCCTATATGCTCTATACGGATATTATTATCGGCATAAAACTTAAGCTCGGCTTTTAAATGCTGTTTAATAAGCCCCATTAAAAAGCCGACCTCCTTTTCGGTTCTTTTCCAGTTTTCGGTAGAAAATATATAAAGTGTTATATAAGGAATTCCTAAATCTGATACAGCCTTTGTTATCCTCTTAACCGTATTAAGCCCCTCCCTATGCCCCATAGATCGGGGAAGTCCTCTTTTTTTTGCCCATCGGCCATTGCCGTCCATGACAATGGCGATATGTTTTAAGTCATCGGACATTTAGTTTTCCATTATTTCCTTTTCTTTTGCTTCAAGAACCTTATTTATTTCGGCAATGTAAGCATCAGTGGATTTTTGGAAGGAATCCTCGGCTGTCTTTAGCTGGTCTTCGCTTATCTTTCCGTCCTTTTGTAATTTTTTTGCCTCATCGATTCCGTCACGCCTGATGTTACGGACTGAAACGCGGGAATTTTCGGCAATGGTCTTTGCCTTTTTTGCAAGATCCTTTCTTCTTTCCTCGGTCAAAGGCGGAATTGCAATGCGTATAACTTTTCCGTCATTTGTGGGATTAACCGAAAGATCAGCCTGTAAAACGGCCTTTTCGATCTCGACCAATAAGCCCTTATCCCAGGGCTGAATTACTACAAGCCTTGCTTCGGGGATAGAAATATTTGCAAGCTGGTTAAGGGGAGTGGACTCTCCATAGCAATTTACTCTTATCTTATCAAAAAGAGCTGAAGATGCCCGTCCGGTTCTCAGCATATTGAATTCTTCTTTTAATGCGGCAACCGCTTTTTTCATTTTTTCTTCACAATTCTTTTTAACTTCTTCTATCATGATCTTTGCCTCCGATGTTTGATTTTAAAACTTAAGAATTAATGCTGCAAGGCAGTACCCCGCAGCATTAAAAAGGTCTTTACTTACATTCCGAGTCCTAACTGAAAAATAACCAGTTTTGACAAGCTCAAAGAAGCACCGGCCTCTTTACCGACTTCGGCCATTTTCTTTGAAACGGAAAGTTTATCGTCTTTTACAAAGGCCTGCTCAAGGAAGCAGATTTCGGATAAGTGTTTTGAAATTTTTCCCTTAACGATGCCTTCTTTTACATTATCGGGTTTATCCAATTCGGCAACCTGACCTCTAAAAATTTCTTCCTGCTCTTTGATATAAGCTGCATCTACATCCTCTTTTTTTACATAGAGGGGCATAAAGGCGGCTGCATGTAAACAGCAGTCATAAGCAAATTCCTGTATCTCGGCTTTTTCAAAGATTTCGGGTTTATCAGACTTTAAAACCACAATAACACCGGTTTTTTTATCGGAGTGAATGTAGCGTGAAAGATACTCGTCTGCCCCGGCCTTTACGCTGATTAAGCGAGTGAGGTTCATGTTCTCGCGTACGCGGGTAGCCAAATCCAAAAGCTTATCGTTAAGTTCGGGAGTAACCTCAGAAATGTCCTTATCAAAGGCAGTATTTGCAATATCGTCACCGACAGCGATAAAGTCTGCATTTTTTGCAACAAAGTCTGTTTCGCAGGTCATTTCGAGCATAACAGCCTTTTTGTGATCGTTTTTGATAACTATGATACCTTCGCTTGTTACCCTGTCGGCTCTTTTTTCGACAGCGGCCAAACCTTTTTCTTTTAAATATTTTTCAGCTTCTTTAGCGTCTCCGTTGCAGTGCTGTAAGGCTTTTTTACATTCCATCATTCCTGCACCGGTCTTATCGCGTAATTCTTTTACATCAGATGCTTTAATGTCCATAAATTTCTCCTATCGTCCTATTATTTGTCGTCGTACAAATCCTCATCGTTTACGAGAGAATTTTCATCGTCATCCTCATCATCTCCTGAAGCTTCATCTTTGGGAGTATAGTTGGAATAATCTGTAATTTCTTCTTCTCTGTCCTGATAGGGATCAACGCCTGAATCACCTGATTCTTCATCTTCTTGAAGGTTTTCGATGATTTTAAGACCATGCTCGTTATCGGCTTCGATAACTGCATTAGCAATTACGCCCGTAAAGAGCGAAATAGCTCTGATTGCATCATCGTTTCCGGGAATCGGATAGTCGATGCCTTCGGGGTTGCAGTTGGTATCTACAACAGCGATAATGGGAATACCTAGGGAGCGGGCTTCTCTGATAGCGATTTCTTCTTTTCGGGTATCGATGATAAAGAGGATGCCGGGGAGATCCTTCATCTCTTTAATACCGCCTAAGTTTTTCTCAAGCTTTACTTTTTTCTTTTTGAAGGGAAGCAACTTCCTTTTTTGTAAGATTATCAAAGGTTCCGTCAACTTCCATTTTTTCGATTTTCTTAAGACGGGCCAAGCTCTTTTTGATTGTTGCAAAGTTTGTGAGCATTCCGCCAAGCCAGCGGTTGTTGATATAGAACATTCCGCATCTTTCAGCTTCTTTTTGAATTGTCTGCTGGGCTTGCTTTTTTGTTCCTACAAACAAAACCGACTTTCCTTCGGATGTTACCTTGCGGACAGCCTCATAGGCCTCACGGATTGCAACGATTGTTTTTTGCAAATCGATGATATGAATTCCGTTTCTTTCCGAAAAAATGTATTTTTTCATTCTCGGATCCCAGCGTTTTACTTGATGGCCGAAATGTACGCCTGATTCAAGTAAATTTTTCATGGTTACTACTGCCATGTGATTCTCCTTTGGAGCTAAAAAGCTCCTTCCTTCTCTATTTCTCGGAACAGATTACCGGTCATCAGCGGCCTCAAAGGGAAGCCGCGCCGGACATCCTTCCGGATATTTACCGTAAAAAACGGCATGGAGTTATTATATATTTTTTTTAAGATTTTGTACAGAGGTTGGGCAGCTTAAAACAGGTTTATAAAGCTTTTTTCGGACAAAAGCTCATACAATTCCCTGACAGGCAAGCCGACTATGCCGGTATAAGAGCCTTCGATTTTATCGATAAAAAAAGAGCCTTTCCCTTGAATTTTATAGCCTCCGGCAGCATCTTTCCATTCTTCCGTTTTAAGATAGGCAGAAATTTCCTTATCGGAAAGGGGCTTAAAAAAAACCTCAGAGATATTCTGTTTTTCGCTTATAAGGCCCGTTTCGCAGTCAAGAAGGCAGATTGCACTCACAACAAAATGAGCTCTTCCTGAGTGGCTTTTAAGCATCATTTGGGCTTCACATTCGTTTTTAGGCTTACCGAAGATGATTTTTGCGTTTGGAATTGTTGTATCTTCGGTAAAAATGAGGGTATCGGCTGCAAGAATAAGCTTTTGAGGTTCAGCTCCATCGTTTTGCGGCAAAGATTTAAAAAGGCTTTCAGCCTTTCCTCTTGCAGTTAAAATACACTTTTTTACCGGATCTGTTTCATTTATTGAAGATTCATCGAAATTTGAGGGGCTAATACAAAATAAAACACCCAGCGAATCGAGTATCTCTTTTCGTCTGGGTGATTCAGAAGCTAAAATAAGCTCTTTCATTTTATTATTACTAAAAATTAGTTTTTGTTTTGTCCGCCCATTATTGATTTTAATACTTCCATAGCCCTGTTTCTTACCGGGGTTATGTAGTTAAAGTTATTGGCGATTCTCAAAATACTTTCAGTCATGCCCCTCTTATCTTTTACATTGGGAGCCAATTTTTCATAAGCGTTAAGAACTTCTAGAGCCAAGGAGCTTTGCGGGTTAATAATGTCGAATTTGCGGTTGATAAAGTTTATCATGTCTACAACTTCGTCATTATTGTTATAACCTAATTCACCTAAGGATTTAACGGCTTCCATTATTACTATCGGCTCATTGTCGGTGTACATAACGGTCATAAGAGACTTCTTAGCCTGTTCATTTTTAACCTTTCCTAAAAGGCGGCATGCTTCTCTTCTGACATCGGGATAGTTGTTTGCAACTCTTCCGTTTTCGCGTACAATAGAGGTAAGACCTACAGTGGCAAGAGAATCAAGAGCTTCCTGCAATTCGGGGGTTACCCTTCCGCCGTCAATAGCTTCTTCAACTACCTGTAAGGCTACAAACTTAGAATCTCGTCCTTCATTAAGAACCATTTCTTTGAGGATTACTCCTTCCATTGAGTTAAGATAAGCCTCTTCAACAGTCATCATCGATTCGGAATTTTTATCTTGTGCAAAGACAAGGGCTGATCCCAACAATAATATCATCATTATAAAAATTAAAGACTTTCGTCGCATTTCCAATTACCCCCTTAGTTTGGTACATATACCTTTATTTTCAATCATTTTCATTGTAAAGTCAAGTAGTAAAATCGGCTTTTTTGATTTTTAATGTTATTTTTAGTCAACTTAGTCAAATTTGATTAAAATTATATCAAACCGATTATAAGTTTTAAGGCACTAAAAGCCATCTGTCATCTATTTTTTCAAGATTATAAAATATAAGAGCCTTTGTAGCCGTCATCATCAAAACCTGAACCTTTGTAGGAGTTAAATAGGCAATATCGTCTACTCTTCCGTTTTGTCTTGAAGGAACAAACACATAATAGAAGTAATCTTCAATGCTTTTTAACTGCTTTCCTTTAAAAGCAGCAGGCAGACCTTCGCTAGTCTTTTTCAAAACATCAGGCTTTGAAAACTCTTTTATATACTCTGTCGAAAGCCAGTATCTCCAGCGTCCGTAATCCTTTTTTGCAGTTATCTCGTTTAATTTTTTTACAACCTCTTCAATCTCGGACTTTGCTACCTCCTTGTCCTTTTTGGTAATCGAAACGCCTTCAAATTGGGCTACAACTTCTTCATCGGCAGGTTTAGGTGTTTCAACCTTTGGTTGTGCCTTTTCTACAGGCTTTTCAACAACAGCGGGCTTTTTAACCTGCTGAGGTTTTGCTTGCGGTACAGGAGTTTCAACAACGGGAGAAGGCTTTGTTTCAGGTGCGGAAGCACATGAACCGGCTAAAACTAAAACAAGGCATAAGCCTAAAAAATAAACAATCTTTTTCATAATATCCATAATACATTTATTTTAGCCTTGCGTCAACTAAAATTTTACTTCTTTATATAAAATCAAACAAAAAGATTTCTAATGCTTTTTTTATATATGCCGATACTGGTTCTGAGGAGTAGATTGTTATGGAAAAACATTCGATTGCAGCAGACATAAAAAACATTTTACACGAACAAATCGATTTGATAGATAATATCTATAAGTTACAAAAAGCTATGTACCAAGGAGTTTTGGACCGGAACTGGCAGGAAAGTGAAAAAAATTTGAGCTCCTTAAATGAGGCCTCCGTAAAATTTTCAAATTTGGATAAGAAACTATATGGACTTTTACAGGCTGATGAGGATAATTCTCAAGAATTCGATTTTTACATTCAAACAAAACAATTTAACTCATCAGATAAAAAAACAATAGATTCTTTATACGAAAAATTAAAAGAAAAAATTTTCTATTCTAAGATAGAAAATGATGTCTTTTCAAATTATGTTTCACACGCTCAAGCCTTGGTTAAGGGTGTGGTCGATATTATTTCGGAAGAAAGAAACGGTAAGTGTTATACAGCTGAAGGAAAGCGGGTTAATACGGAAATAACGAGCCTCGTTTTAAATGAGGTCTTATAGAAATAAGGGGGTTATAGATGGCGGCATTTGATGCAATAGAATTAGGAAAAAGGAGTCTTTTTGCTCACCAGCAGTCGATTCAAACGGCAGGCCATAATATTTCGAATTCATCAACAAAGGGATATACGAGGCAGAGGGTAAACCTTGATGCCTTTGAGCCCATTTACAGGCCCGATTTATCAAGAGCCGAAACTCCGGGACAAATAGGACAGGGAGTTACCATAGGTTCGATTACCCGTTTAAGGGATGAGCTTTTAGATACAAGAATAATAGGCACCACAGATGACCTAGGTTATTGGGAAACGAGAAATTCCTACATAGCCCTTTTGGAGCAAGTTCATAACGAACCCGAAGATATTTCGGTCAGAAGCCGGATGGATCAATTTTGGGAAGCATGGCAGGAGTTATCTCTCTACCCTGAGTCGGATGCAGCCCGTCAGGTTGTGCGTACCCGGACTGAAACCTTAACCGATGTCATTCATCATCAGTTTAAGGGCTTGCAGGGCATAAGGGACATGGTTCACGGCGATATAGAAGCAACCGTAAAGCAGGTAAACGACATAACGGGCCGTATCGCAAAACTAAACGAAGAAATAGTTAAGGTTAAGGCTATGGGAGACAATCCCAACGATTTAATGGATAAAAGAGACCTTTTAACCGAAAAACTTTCTTCGCTCATAGACATTTCCGTAGATAAGAGGGATGAAGACGAAACCTATGTAATTCATACCGCCGGTTTGGAAATAGTACAGGGAAGAACTCATAGAACATTCGACTTTAAGGCTTCGCTTGAAAACGATAAATATGCCGATGTGGTTTGGTCAGATTCCGGAAACTTGGCTCATTTTGAATCGGGAAAACTTGCAGCCTTGATAGAGCTAAGGGATGTGGATATTCGGGACGAAATCAGAAAACTCGATACCATGACAATGAACTTTGTCGATCTGGTAAACGATGTCCACAGAAATGCCATGAGCCCCAACGGAAAAACAGGCATCGACTTTTTTAAAGAGCAATACTTTATAAACAATACCCTCGGTAACTTTGACAGAAACGGAGACGGAGAAGAGGATTCTTCCTATATTTTTAGAATTACGGGCACAAACACCCTTGATCCGCGCGAACAAATAGGATTGGAAGGAACTTTAACCCTTTCTTCAGGAGACGGCCTTGTACAGGTTCCCTATTATTCGACGGATATGGTTTCGGACCTTGTAGAAAGAATCAACAGATCCGGTTCCGAGGTGGCTGCCTACCTCGACCAAAACAATAAACTTGTTTTAAAGGGTATGACCAGCCTCGACAAGGAAAACCCCGACTTTGTTATCCGCCATATCGAGGATTCGGGAAGATTTTTGGCAGGCTATTCGGGCGTGCTTTCTCAGGCAGGGCCGGAAGGCGCCTATGACTGGGGAAGGGCAAACGCTGTTGACGTATTGGCCGGAGCCCAATATGCGGTTTCTCCCATAGCCCATCCTTCAGGCTGGATGGAAATGAACCCGGTAATCAAAAGCGATATACAGAATATCGCCTCAGGCTATAAGGGGCCTGAAGGGGTCGCCTATCCGGGAGACAATAGGGCTGCCCTTGCAATAGCCGCAATCAGAAATACGCCCGTTATGGTAGGACGCTCAGCTACTTTTGACGACTTTTTTGCCGACACCGTAACCGAAATCGGTCTAAAGGGCGAGCAGGCCGAAATGAGTCTAAACACACAGATTGCTATTGTAAAAGAATTACACGATATGAGGGATTCCGTGTCGGGCGTAAACATAGACGAAGAACTATCGGATATTATCAAATTCCAGCACGGATATAATGCATCTGCAAGGTTTGTTTCGGTCATCAACGAAATGATCGATACCGTTATAAACAGACTGGGCGTTTAGCCTTTTTGGAGTAGAATATGATGAAAAGAATTAGTACAAATATTCAGCATACGGACAGCAATTTTTCGATGCGCAATCAGGAGTCGAGGCTTCACAATCTGAACAATCAGATTCAGTCTCAACGAAAGATAACCCAACTTAGGGATGACCCTGTTTCTGCAGGCCACTCGGTAAGGTACAAGTCCTTCCTGGCCCGACTCGAAAGATTCGAAAAAAACACAAAAACTCTGCGCGATCAATATATGGCGGCCGAAACCTATATGAATAACTCCCTCCAAGTTATTCACCGTTTAAGGGAGCTTTCCGTACAGGGAGCAAACGGAACCTATACTCCGGACGACTTAAAGGACATGGCAGCCGAAGCTGATGAACTTTTAAAAGAACTCATTCAAAACGGAAATGCCGTCAATTCCGACGGAGTCAGAGTTTTTTCGGGAACCAAGAGCTTTACCGAACCCTTTGAAACCGTGATGGGAGATGTGGACGGAGCAGGTTCAGCCCTTATAACTCAGGTTAGATATAACGGCACAGTCGATTCAAAAGAAATAGAAACCGACGAGCTTTCTTTTATGAGAGCAGATCAGGCCGGAAACAGGGTATTTTGGGCCGAACAGCAAATTCTTATTTCGGAAACTGATGCAAGCAACTTTGTTATAAAGGAAGACACAAGCATCGAGGTTGACGGGGTTGAAATTCCTTTAATTGCAGGAGACAATGTTCATGCAATCATCTCAAAGATAAACGATTCGGGAGCTGCCGTAAAGGCAAGCCTTGACCCAATCACAAGCGGCTTAAACTTAACAACCACCGATGCCCGCCAGCTTTGGCTGAGAGATGGCGAAGGAAGCACGGTTTTATCGGAACTGGGCTTGATAAAGGCCGAACAAAGACCTCCCTATAATTTGGCAAATTCGGTACGCGTTTCGGGAGGCTCTATTTTTGATGCAGCCATTGCCGTGCGCGATGCCTTTCTTTCGGGCGATCAAGAAGCCTTGGGCGGAAAGATTTTGGGAAGCCTCGATGAGGGTATAAACAATCTTACTACAAGGATGGCCGAAACAGGATCCAAGTATGCAAGAGCAGAGGTCATATTGGCACGCATTGACACGCAGACATTAAATGTAACTGCAGCAGAATCGAGGGAAGCCGACCTTGACATTACAAAGGCGATAACCGACTTAAAGATGTTTGAACACACTCATCAAGCTTCTTTAAGCGTATTGGGAAGGCTTTACAGAGATTCTCTTTTAAACTACTTACGATAGGATGGAATTTAAGATGGAAATTAAGACAAAAGCTATGGGGCTTGTGGATATTCAAGATGAACAGATAATTGAATTGGTTGACGGATTTTACGGATTTGAAGAATTTCATAAGTACGCCTTGTTGGATTCCGATAAGGAGCCTTTCTTTTGGGTTCAATCCCTTGATGATCAAAATTTGGCCTTCATCGTTATAGATCCCTTTTTGTTCAGGCCGGATTATGAGCTGGATATAGACGATGAGCTTTTAAAGCCTATCGAAGTAGAATCTCCTACAGATCTCTTGGTTTTTGCCCTTGTTACAATTCCGCCAAGCGGAGGCCCCATCACTGCAAACCTTCAGGGACCTCTTATCATAAACAAAAAGAATAAAAAGGCTTTTCAGGCTGTCTTAAATGACGGAAAATGGAAAACCAAGCACGATATTCTTGCCGAATTGAACGCGGCGGGGAGGAACTGATGCTCATACTTTCCCGTAAAACAAACCAAAAAATCCTTATCGGCGACGATATAGAAATCACCATAATCGACATTCGGGGCGATCAGGTAAAAATCGGAGTGGATGCGCCGGCTTCAGTCAAGGTTTTCCGTGAAGAAATCTACCAAGAAATCCAAAACGAAAACAAGGCAGCCTTGGTTCGGGATGCCAAGCCGAACTTACCGGAACTTCATCTCAAAAAGAAATAGAAAGTTTTAAGGAAGCCGCAGTTTTTTTAACTTAACCGCAAAGGGTGCGAAGGACGCAAAGGTTTTAAAGGTATCCTTAAGTAAGAAGGCCGCCTTTGCGTCCGCAAGGTTTTCATAATCATATTTGACTAACGGCATATCGATTCTTATAGTGAGTCTATTTCTTCCTTAGAAAGTCCCGTAACCTTTGAAATTAGATCAATGCCAAGATTTTCATATCTCATCAGTCTTGCCGTTTCAAGTTTGGTTTGATAAGAGCCTCTTTCTTCACCCTCGGCGAAAGCTATTTCCCGTTCTTCTGCACGCTGTACGGCTATGTCTGTTTCATAATCATATTCGGCTAGTAACATGTTTATTACCTCCTTAGTCTTGCGTTTTAGGTATTCACGCAAAATATTGTTTGCTATACATTCTTCAACGGCCTTTTCAAAGCCGTTTTTTGGATCTGTTTCTTTCCATTTCCTTACCGTTTCCACAAATATACTGTATTCCTGCATCGGTTTACAGTTTTCCAATAAAGGGTGACGGTTTTGCCGATTTATGTTTATTACATTAACGGTTAATTCAAGATTAGGCAATGAAACTTTTTCGATAAAAGCATCTGAAAGTTTCAGAGTTTTATCGGAAGGATAGGTTTCCTCACCGTTATAAAAAACATAAAACTCCGGAGTAGGAATATTTAAGAGTTTACGGCTGTATTTTTCTTTTGATTCAAAAAGTGTCTCATACAGGCGGCTGATGTATTCAAGACAGCGCAAAGGCATATTCGGGTTGATAGTAGACTGATGCTCTGCTAAAATTATTATTTTGTTATCAACGAGGTAAGACACATCATTATAAAATGTCATATAGAGAACCTGATCAAGCCTGATATTTTTTAACCGCTCTATTGCCGTAAGCTTGGTATTATGCAAGGCATTATAGAGCGACAAAAAGTTTTCTTTTGCTTTTTCGTCTTCACTGAACAAATCGACAAAGACCGAGTCTTTGTATTTTCTGTTTGAACCACTCATAGCCGTTTCCTCACCTGTTGTATTATATCATATATCGGCGGGTTTTGTAAGGGTATTCCGGGTTTCCTCCGGGCTTGATTTTTTTTTCCTATAGCATTAGAATACCTCCCTATGAAAAGAATTACATCTATTATTATTTTTGCTTTAATTTTATTTGCAGCCGGATGCACAAAAGAATCTTCCGGCAAGCAGGATAAAAAGGATTTACCCGACCGTACAACAGCTGAAGCAGGGCCTCGTGTTATTGCAGGGACCATGTCCATAGTCGAAATTTTAGACGACTTCGGCTATAAAAATGTTGTAGGCGTTCCTTCAAGCCGACATCCTATGCCTGAACTTTATGCAAAAACCGAAAAAATCGGAAAGCCCATGCAGCCGGATCTTGAAGTTCTCAAAAGATTAAATGCCGACATTTATCTCGCCTCCCTGGGTTCAAAACCTACCTTGGATAAGCTTTTTCAAAACCAAAACATAAAAACGGAATATGTCGATTTAAATTCCTATGAGGCCTGTTTAAACACAATCAGGCACTTAGGCGAAATTACCTCAAAACAAAAAGAAGCAGAGCACGTAATTCAAACCATCGAAGCGAAAACCCTTGAGGTACGCCGCTCCGTTCACGGCAAAAAAAGCCCCAAGGTATTGATGCTTTTAGGTTCTCCTAAAAAATTGATGATGGGAACAAAACTCTGCTATACGGGAAGCTTAATGGAAGTTTTAAAAATTCACAACATCGCAAACGATATCGGAAACTTCGACAAAACCTATGTTCCCATAAATATAGAAGAAATCGTAAAACATCAGCCCGATGTAATTATAAGATTGACCCACACAAAGGCCGAAGACACAGCCGAAAGCCTTAGAGCCGAGTTTGCAAAAAACGAAATTTGGCAAAAGGTAAAGGCCGTAAAAGAAGACAAAATCTACGACCTTGACAGTAATTTATATACCGTTTCACGAAATATCAGAATAATGAATGCCGTCGAGAATTTAAAAGAAATAATCTACGGAGAAACCGAAAACTAAATTCCAAAAGGTAAAAAACATGCTGGAAGAACGCCGAAGAAAAATGCTCATCTTTCTCTTTATTTCCTGTGTTCTTCTGGCACTATCCATTTTGGCCGCAATCTATTTCGGCAGCACAAAAATTCCCGTCAATGAAATAATAAAAATCATATTTTTTAATGAAGCTTCAGATTTTACAATAATTATTTGGGATATAAGAATTCCAAGGATTATTTTAGCCCTCATCGTAGGAGCAAACCTTGCCGCTTCAGGCGTTCTTCTCCAAGCGGTTATTCAAAACCCCTTGGCCGACCCCGGAATAATAGGCATTTCGAGCGGAGCAAAGTTAGGCCTCTTACTGGCCCTCTTGATTTTTCCGCAATTTGTTACGGCAGCGCCCCTCTTTGCATTTATAGGAGCAATGGGTGCGGCAGTCTTGGTTTACCTCTTGGCATGGAAGGGCGGAGTAAAAACCGTCCGACTTATTTTGGCAGGTGTTGCAGTCAATGCTTTTTTTTGCGGGAGTAAGCTACCTTATCACAATCTTAAACAGCGACAAGATTCAAAACATAATGCTCTGGCTTAGCGGAAACCTTTCGGGGCGCAGCATGTACGATGTAAAACTCATTTTGCCCTACTCCCTCATAGGCCTTGCCGCTGCCCTTGCAGCCGTACGCCCCGCCAACCTCCTCTTATTCGGAGACGAAAAGGCAGGCAGCCTAGGCTTAAACATCACAAGGAGCCGAATTCTAATTTCGCTCACGGCCTCATTTTTGGCGGCTATTTCCACATCCCTTGTAGGTGTCATAAGCTTTGTAGGCCTTGTAATTCCCCACATTGTGCGGCTTATCACAGGCCCAAGCTACAAATATCTTTTACCCCTTTCAATATTAAACGGAGGAATATTTTTGCTCATCGCCGACACCTTTGCCCGCACAATAGCAGCTCCGATAGAATTACCGGTCGGCACATTAATGGCTCTAGTCGGAGGCCCTTTTTTTGTTTATCTTTTAAGGAGGAAGTAAATGGGATTAAAAGAAGCAATAGAACATTTAAGACTGTTTTCATTGGAAGACAGGATTATAGAATTCGATACCTCAAGTGCAACCGTAGATCTTGCGGCTGAGGCTGTAGGCTGTGCCCCCGAGTTTATCGTAAAAACCCTAGCCTTTATGGTAAAAGAAGAGCCTATAATCATCCTTCTTGCAGGCTCTGCCCGCATAGATAATGCAAAATTCAGAAAGGCCTTTCATTGCAAAACGAAGATGATGAATGAAGAACAGCTTTTAACCTTTATCGGACATCCTGCAGGAGGTGTCTGTCCCTTCGGCTTAAAGACCGAGGTACCTGTCTACATCGATGAATCTATAAAAAATCTGGAAACGGTCTATCCTGCAGCGGGTACCGAAAATACGGCTGTCAGAATGAATGTTGAAGAACTTGAGAAAGCCTCAAGGGCGGTCTCTTGGATAAATGTGAGCAAATAAACATTTAAGAATAGCAATTATAAAAAATGGGAGCTTATATGAAAAATAAGATAGCGGCAATCCTTGTTATTATTGCGGCATCAGCTTTTACAATTATAGGGATATACCGCGGAGAAGTCGCGGTAGTACTTAAAAAGGCAGTAAATATCTGTATGGAGTGCATAGGAATTGGCTAAACAAAAAACTCTTAATAAAAAACGCCATGCAATTCAAGCCCTTGGAATGATGGCATTAAACGGAAACCTGACAGGCTTTTTAAAGGGTCAAATTTATAAAGGGCCCATGAAAAAAGTCTGTATGCCGGTTCTAAACTGTTACTCATGTCCGGGAGCTTTGTTCGGCTGTCCCATAGGCTCGATACAGGCAACTATAGGAAGCAGGAATTTTAACTTTGCCTTTTATGTTGTAGGCCTCACAGCTCTTTTTGCAATAGCAGCCGGAAGACTTTTTTGCGGATATCTTTGCCCCTTCGGTCTATTACAAGATCTTTTGGATAAAATTCCTTTAAAAAAAATTTAAGGTTCCGCAAAAGATAAACAGAGTTTTAAAATATCTAAAATATTTTATCCTTGCCTTTTTTGTCTTTGTTCTTCCGTTTGCCTTGCAGGACAAGTACGGCTTAAGCGATCCCTACTTTTGTAAATATATTTGTCCATCTGGAATTGTCTTTGGAGCCATTCCGCTCATATCGGTAAACCAAGCCCTTACCTCCTCCTTAGGAGCCTTATTCGGACTTAAACTAACTATCACAATAATAATAGCGATGCTTTCAATAATTTTTTACAGACCCTTTTGCCGCTATGTATGCCCACTCGGAGCCCTTTTAGGCATCTTCAATCCCATAAGCCTTTACCGCCTAAAAATCAATAACAAGTGTATAAAATGCAAAAAATGCGAAAGAACCTGCAAGCTTGACATTCCTACATATAAGAGCCCAAACAGCCCCGAATGTATAAGATGCGGAGAATGTATCAAGGCCTGCCCAGTTCATGCAATCGAACACAGCTTCCTTTTTACGGAAAAGGATCAAGCCCAAGCCGAAAAATAAGTTTTATAATATCTATACTGGTTTTTTCAGCTTGAGAATCACAACGATTGAAAAACTGCCTATACTGTGGTATAATAAACTACAAGGAGGTGCAAATGAGAAAAAATTTTGATGAGTTGACCATTGCGGATGATTTTATGTTTTGTAAGATCATGCAGGACGAAGAGACATGTAAAACCTTCCTTGAAATGACTCTAGCCGATAAAATCGGAAAAATCTCATATCTTTCGTCTCAAAATGCAATAACCACGGGTGCGGGAGCTAAGTCAATAAGGCTTGATATTCTAGTAAAAGATGAAACAGGCAAATCTTACGATATTGAGATGCAGGCTGTAAATGAGCATAATCTTCCTAAGCGTATGCGTTACTATCAGGCAGCACTAGACATTTTATTTTTAGATAAGGGAAAGCATTATAGCAACCTAAATGACAGTTATATAATCTTTCTTTGCCTTTTTGATTCGGTCGGGAAAGATATGCCCCTTTATTCCTTTGAAAATATATGCATTGAAGATAGGCAAATACTCTTAAATGACGGAGCAAAAAAGATTATAATCAATGCAAATGCCTTTTCAAAAGCAAAGGATAAAAATTTAAGCGGATTTTTGGAATATGTAAAAACCGGTAAGGTTACAACAGAGTTTACAGGGAGGATAGAAAAAATGATAGAAACACTAAAAAGCAACGAACAAGCAAGAAGTGAATACAGATTTATCTCAGGCTTTGAAATGGATGCACACCACTACGGTAGACAAGAAGGAATGAAAGAGGGAATGAAAGAGGGAATGAAAAAAGGATTAGCTAAAGGTTTTGCCGATGGGGCTTACCAAAATAAACTTGAAACAGCAAAAAACTTGATTGATATAGGCTTATCCATTGAAAATATTATAAAGGCTACAGGCTTAAGCCGTGAAGAAATTGAAAAACTCTAATTCAAGTCTTAATATTTACATGACAAATTTTCTTAAATCCCTTGATTATTCCATAAAGTCTAAGTATATTTTCGGATAAGAACTTAAAAATTACTTTATAGGAGTTTACAAATGAAAAAATTACATTTTTATGTGTTAATAGCAATATTTGCAAGCGTATTTTTTATATCTTGCTCGAAAGCAGAAGCAAAAGGTAATGAAGAAGCAAAGACATCTGCAATTACAAGTCAGTCGGAGTCAAAAAATTCAGATGATGACAAAAACAGGCTTATGTTTTCGACAAAGGACCTTGACGGAAAAACTGTTACTAATGAAATTTTCGAAAAATATGATGTTACCTTAATCAATATTTGGGGAACATTTTGCGGCCCATGCAGGGCGGAATTACCGGACTTGGAAGCTGCATACAAAGCTTATTCAGGTAAAAAGGTAAATGTAATTGCCCTTACAGCCGACCTCCAGGAAGGAGACCAAGAAACTTTGGCCTTTGCCAAAGAATTGTGGAAAGAGGCCGGCTGTTCTTTTCAGGCCCTCGTAACTGTCGATAACTTTCTTCCCATTTATCAGCAAATTGCAGGAGTACCTACAAGCTTCATTGTAGACAAAAACGGTAGGCCCATACCTGGAACGCTCCACACCGGCAGATTAAATAAGGCCGGCTTTGAAAAACTTTTTGAAACAGCCTTAAAAGCCGTAGGATCAAAATAAAATGTCCTTAATTATTGCCGGAGCAGGTCCGGGAAATATAGAGCTTTTAACCCAAGAAGCTGTGCGTGCAATCAAGGACGCAGATATAGTTGCAGGCTTTGAACGCATAGCTTCCGATATTCAGCCGATAAGGAATGATGTAAAACATTTAAAAACTATTTCGGACATTCTTGATCTTCCGATAGATACAAAAAAAGTTTTAGTCCTTGCTTCAGGTGATCCATGTTTTTTCGGTATTACGGAATTCGTAAAAAAGAAGAACATAAAAATAGAAAAGGTTATAACGGGTATTTCTTCAATGCAATACCTCATGTGCAAACTTCAAAAGCAATGGCAAAATCTTATATTTTATTCCTTTCACGGAAGAGAAGCAGATTTTACGGAAATGCATAATAAGGAAAGCTTTTTTATTCTTACGGACAAGGCAAATAATCCGGACACCATATCGGCTAGATTAAAAAAAGAAGGCTTTATCGGCCGCCTCTTTGTAGGCTACAATCTTTCATATCCTGATGAAGCGATTGAAGAATATAATATAGGCGACAAAATTATAGTAAAATCTTTTTTAAATACTGTATTGGTTCAAAATGAAAAACATTAAAGATTCCGAATTTATCAGAGGCGAGGTGCCGATGACCAAATTCAATATCAGAAACCTTTCTCTCGCCCATCTCCAAATAGAAAAGGGAGACAGATTTTTGGATATAGGCGGAGGAACGGGGTCTGTGTCGGTTGAAGCAGCCTTGCAGGGAGCAGAAGTTTCAACGGTCGAATTAAACGAAGAGGCCTGCTCACTGATATTGGAAAACGCAAAAAAATTCGGGGTTAAAATAAATTTGATTTCAGGCAAGGCTCCTGAGGCTCTTGTAAATTACGCAAGCGATGCCATCTTTGATAAGTGTTTTATAGGCGGAAGCGGGGGCGAGTTAAAAAATATTTTTGACTATTTGGAAGGTCATCTAAAAAAAGGCGGAATAATCTGTGCAAATTTTATTCTTATAAAAAATTTAAACGAATTTTTAGAGCTCCTCCCGAAATACGGATATACCGAAATTGAAACCCATCTTATTCAAACAGCCGCTATGGGAAAATCAGGGCTTTTTAAGGGGGAAAATCCTATCTATATTGTAAAAGCTTGTAAGAACTAAAATTAAAAAACCGAATAGGAATTAAAAAATTCTTTCTCTTAAAAATACGCAAAAACTTGCAATAAAAAAAACTATCGGGACACTTTCAAAAATCAAAGAAAGCACCGGAAGATGTCCGATAGTAAAAAATTTTGTATTTATAAATCCGAAATATGTAAGAGCATCGGTTAAAATCGAAATATACAACAAAAACACACCAAGCACAAAAAGAATCATAGAAACCTTCTTAGTTTTGCTCCAAACTATAATTCCGAAAAAAACGGCAACAGCCCCCAAAAAGAGCTTTGTAAATAATAAGATGGGATAACCTTGCGATAAAAACTTAACTAAATCATTCATTATTTAATCCTTTATTTTGTGTTTGAGCTTTAAGAAAATTTTCAAGCTCGGTGTATACCCTTATTTTCGGCAATATCGACGGAATAGTAAAATAAGGAGACAAAAGAATATGAGAATCTAAGGCCGACTTAAAAAAAGCCTCATATTTTTCTTCACTCAATTTTGAAAAAAGATAAGGACCTTCCATATTCCAAAAATCGGAACAAAGCTCCGCTACCCTCCTATAAGATTTTATGTTTTTTGCAAGCTGCTCTTTTTTCTTTTTGCCGCAAGCGGAAGTTATCAATTCTTCATCCGAAAGATTTTTTTCTTGCTCTCTCAGCTTAATAATTCTTATCAAATCAAAAAAAGCCTTAGCTAAAGTTTCTTTTTCGGCCGCAGAAATTTCACAAGACTCGATAGGAAAAAGTTCTTTAGAAACCGCAATTTTTATTGAGGTACAAAAAGGCGGATTAACAAGAAAAGCCTTGGCTGATTTTAAATTTTCCGATGAGGGCAAAAAAGGCAGCCAAATATTTTGATAAACATAGGGAGCTGCTTCCTTTTCATTAGAAAAAAGGTAAAAATGAGGATGTTCAGGAAAAAGAGAATTTAAGGCTTTTTTCAGGCGGTAATCCCCAGCAGAAGGCAGAAATGCATTTAAGCCTCTGTCGATGCTCTGTTTAAAAACTAGAGGAGCCTGATTTTCTCTTCGGCCCAAAATCGACATTCCTCCATCCAAATACATATCCAAGAGTCTTATATTTTTTTCGGTATAAAGGTAAAATCCGCGGGCTCGTTTTATGTTCCCGTACCGGCTTCTTATTTCATCATAAAAATTCATTACTTCTCATTCTCGCAAAAAAAAGCCCTTTAGACAAGGGCCTAAGATAGATTTTTTATAATGCCAATTACTATTTTCTATATTAAAAATGACTTTCGGCACTTTTATTTTAACCGAAATAAATTAAAATGAAGACAATCATTACAGAAAGGAGCAATTTATGAAAATATTGGAAGTGAAAGATATAACAAAAAAATACGGAAAAAAACAAGTTCTTTCAAATGTTTCCTTCGATATTGAAGAAGGAGATATGTTCGGCCTTATAGGCCCTAACGGAGCCGGAAAATCGACCCTGATAAATATCATAACGGGAATCTTGGATCCGCTAAACGGAGAAGTCCTTATAGGCGGACATAATATCAAAAAAAATCCGATAGAGGCAAAGAAACTTATCGGCCTCGTACCGCAGGAACTTGCCTTATCGGAGGATATATCGGCAATCGACAACCTCAATTTTTTTGCAAGCCTTTACGGCCTTTCAGGAAAAATGCTAAAAGAAGCTGTAAACGAGGTCTTGGAAGTAGTCGGCTTAACAGAAAAGAAAAAAGAAAAGGTGAAAAAATTTTCCGGAGGAATGAAAAGAAGATTAAACCTTGCAGCGGCAATCATGCATAAGCCCCGTCTTTTAATCTTGGATGAGCCTACGGTAGGTATTGATCCTCAATCCAGAAATAATATCTTCGAGTACTTGCACAAAATAAATTCACAAGACAAGACTACAATTCTTTACACTTCGCATTACATGGAAGAGGTTGAAGAGCTTTGCAAAAATATCTTTGTAATCGATGAGGGCAGAGAGATTGCCTACGGCTCCCTTAATTCCGTAAAGGAAAAGGCCAACGGCACCGTAACCCTCGAAATAAGGACAGAAAATATAAATGAAGAGCTGATAGAAAAAATCCGCATTCTTGACGGAGCCTTAAATGTAGAGCAGACAGGAGAAAAGCTAAATATCCTATATGAAAGAGAAAAGGTCAATCTTGATGAGGTCATAAGGATTTTACAAACATCAGGAGCCGTAATCAAAGCCTTACAAATAAATGAGCTTAATTTAGGCGAGGTTTTCTTACAGCTTACCGGAAAAAAATTGCGCGAATAAATTGAGGAGATTCGATAAACAGTTCGGCAGAAATTCAGCCTCACTGTTTATCTTCGAGTTTTGTGCAAAGCACAAAACATCGCATTATTATATGCAGTTTGTAAACAAACTGCGTGAAAAAACTTTTTTCGCAAATTGATATTTGCTACAAAAAGTTTTTATAGGAGAAAAGATGAAAGCATTTTTAAAAATTACACTTATAGCGATAAAAGATAACTTCATTACCTTTTTTTTGGTTTACCTTTGTTTGCCTATACTTTTTGTCGGCTACAACGGTTTTTTGCGAAAATCTGATTTTAAAGCCGAAACAAACGAAAAGGCTATTCCGGTTTTTCTAAACGATGAAGACAAATCCGCATTATCGGAACAGCTGACCGGTATTTTAAATTCGGATATCTTAAAAAACTTCATAAAAATTGAAGAGGAACAAAGTGCAAAATACACAATTAAGATTCCTAAAGGCTATCAAAATTCTGTAGAAGAAAACAAAGACTTTGATATTTTAATTATCGGAAAAGAAAAGTCTTCTGCAGCAATTATGGTTTTATCAAATATAATTAAAAACATAAGCAGTTCCATCAACGGGAATCATAAAATAACTAAGGCTATTTCGGCATCTTCGCAATCTCAAGAGCTTATGGAAAAATATCTTAATATTCAAAAAGAAAGTTCAAAATCTATAGGAAAAATTACTATGCACCCGGCCCTGCAAAGTATGTCAAGCTATGAAGCCTATGCAATAGCCATAAGTATATTGTTATTCTTTATGTTTGTTATGGAGCCTATTACCTTGGCATATAAGAAAAAGCATGTAGGCCTTACCCTGCGTATTAATTCGATACCTAAAAGTTCAACCTATATCTTTAATGCTCAAATAATAAGCACGGCACTAAAAGCTTTTATTGCCATCGTAATTTATATTTTAACTTTTAGATTGTTAAAAGTTTCTTTTATGGGAAATCCTGTTCTGCTTTTTATATACGCTTTAAGTTTTTCACTTGTAACAGGAAGCATCGCATGTTCACTTACAACTTTTAACAAAAAGGAAATTATCTATACTATAGTAATAGGTGTATTTTTTATATTTGGAGTTTTAGGAACAGTTCTTTTTACAATTCCAAATGACAATAAAATTTCAAAAATATTTTTAAAATATAATATTTCCAAAATTATAACAACCCCTCTTAAGGATCTTGTTGTGGAAAATTCTTTTGGAGGAATGTTAAGCAGCCTTATTATAATGCTAGCCCTTGGTGCGGCATTTTATATTTTTGGTTTACTTATGTTAAATTTTAGGAAGACGGAAATTTAAGGGGGCGGATATGAAAAAATTTTTGATTTTATTTTTAGCACAGTTAAAAAGAATATTGAAAAATATATCAAATACAGGAATGCTGATTTTTTTTCCTTTTGCGATGATAATTTTGATTCTTATAATAGGATTTATTCTTAAACCAAAAGAGACTGAGACTTCAAAAAAGAGCACTGAATATACCGTTCAAATGAATGAGACAGCCTATTTTGTAGATGACGCGGGTGAATTATGGAAAACTTTTTTTTCGGGTTCCGAATCTACGGTTCATCCTGAAAACAGAGAAGAAGAACTGGAAAAGGCTAAGGAAAAACTTGCAATGGGAAAAATACCGGGTCTTATAATTATACCTAAAGATTTTTCCGAAAAGATTTCAAAAGGAGAAAAACCGGAGCTTGAAATTTTAAAAACGGAAGAAAGCGTTGTTCTTGATAATAGAATTCAAGCCTTGAATTTAGGCATAAATGCTTATCTTTTAGATAACTTTATTAAAAGCTCGGATCTTTCCGAAAAAAAAGACAGTCTTTTAAACAACAATATAAATGTGGTATTTAAAGCTCAAGATAACGGAAACATCATAAGTCTAGGTTTAAAAATGATGACCTTACTCGTATTGTACATAATACTTTTCGGCTCAAATGCAATTGCTACAGATCTAATAAAATTCAGGGAAACAAAGATGCTTGCACGTGCAATAATAAGCCCCAATTCCGAATTTAAAATAGTGGGAAGTTTTTTATCGGCCTTTGTATTTATTCAGGTAGTAATAAACATGGTTGTTTTTGTTTTTGCGACAATAGTATTTAAACTGGAGATTACAGGGCTTCCTTTGATATTCTTAGCCGTGGTTTCAACAAGTTTTTTTGCCCTCTCCATATCCATTTTAGTCGCGAGAATTTTTAAAAAGGAATCTCAGCTGCCATTGGTATCAAATATGACAAACCTCCTTACGATAGTAATGTTTTTCCTTGCACTGATTGTAGTGATGCCATTTAATTCAATTCCGCCTGTATTTAAAAATATTTCCATGTTTTCCCCTTTATATTGGCTTATGGAAATGATTGATAAAGAAAAACTTTTTCCGAATATCTTGATAGTTTGGGCAATGAGTGCCGCAATTTTTACGGCAGGCAGCTGGAGAATAAAAGAATTTAATAATGAGATAAATTAATTGAAAGGAGGCAACTTCTGCCTCCTTTTTTGAACACCAATCTTGCAACATCTTAATTATTATAATATAATCAGGCATATGAAAAATAAGTTTTTTATTTTTATTCATTATTTTTTAATAGCATCAAGCCTTATTCAAATAAGCATAAGCGGAGATAAACTTAGCGGAGTTCAATTTTTATTATATCTTTGTTTTATTATTTTATTTAATCTTAGACTTTTCTATATAAATAATAAGACCTTTCTTTTTTTTATTCTTTGCTTAATCGATTGGATACTTTGTTTTTTTCTGCACCTTACCGGTCTTGCAATCCCCTTTCTCCTATTTTTAATTCCCTTGATTGATAGTTTTTATTATAATTCAAAGCCTTATACCTATATCCTCGGCACGGCAGGACTTGGAGTCTGCGTATTTTCATTAAGAAATTTTGATATAGGAACAATAGTAAACTATACGGCTCTTTTTATTTTAAGCGGAGGAGTTTTAGAATATTTTAAAAACAATCAAAATAAAATTATTTCTTTCCAAAACAAAATAGACGAACTTGATATCCAAAAAGAAGAGCTTTTAAATTCCATTCATGATTTGGAAATATACAATGAGTCGATCGAAGATCTTATGACCTTAAAGGAAAGAAACCGCATATCACGGGAAATACACGACAGTGTAGGACACGGACTTTCTACAATGATTATTCAGCTAAATGCACTCTATGCTGCCGCAAAAAACAACACCGATGATTTACCCCAAAAGATTTTAGATTTAAATTCCTTTGCCAAAAAAAATTTAGAAGAAGTCAGATTTGCTTTGAGAGAATTAAAACCGATAGACTATAACAAGTATGAAACAATAATTTTAATTCATAACCTCATAAACGAATTTAAAAAAATGACAAATATAAATGTACAGTTTACCTTTTCAAAAAATATTTGGAGTTTAAACGAAAAACAAAGCCACGCAGTATATAAGGCTGTACAGGAGTTTTTATCCAATTCGGCAAAATACGGCAAGGCTTCAAAAATCACAATTCATTTTTCCTATACAGAGACCTCTCTCATAGTAACCATGAAGGACAACGGTATAGGCTGCACCGAAATCAAAAAAGGAATAGGCTTAAAAGCTATCGAAGAAAGAGTAAAAGAAACTGATGGAACGGTTTACTATGAAAGTCTTCCCGCTGTAAAAGGATTTTTTATGCGGCTGGTGTTTTTTAAAAATAGAACGCTTTAAAACCATTTATCAAAAACATTAGCTTATTAATGTTTTTCATTGAGACTTAACAATTTCTTTTTTTTTTGATATAATCTGCTTATGATAACACTTATAACCGGCGGATCAAGAAGCGGAAAATCGGCCTATGCCGAAAAGCTTTTAGACGGAATCGATAATGTTGTTTACATAGCTACAGCAGAAATCTATGATGATGAAATGCGGGAAAGAGTAAAAAAGCACATTGCACGACGCAACCCAAAATGGCGTACATACGAAGGTTTTTTAAATTTAGAAAAGGCCGTAAAAGAAGAAAAGCACTATTTACTTGACTGCATAACAAATTTAATTTCTCGAGTTCTCTTTCAAATAACGGGAGATAAAGAGCGGCCGAGCGAAGAAGACATACAAAAAATAATAGATACCGCATTAAACCAAATTAAAAATCTTATTTTAGAAATAAACAAAATAAACGGCTCCTTAATTCTTGTAACAAATGAGGTAGGCTCATCTATTGTACCCATGCACCCTGTATCAAGAGCTTTTTCGGATATTCAGGGAATAGTAAATGCAAAAATTGCCGAACTTGCAGATGAGGTTGTGCTCTGCGTATGCGGTTTGCCGATAAAAATAAAATCTTAATTCAAAAAGGAAAAACAATATGAAAGGATTTATCTTAGCATTGCAGTTTTTTACACGTATACCCATAAATATAAACGTCGACTTTAACGAAAAAAATATTAAAAGAGCCTTTTATTTTTTCCCTCTTATAGGCGGAATTATTGCAAGCCTTGTGCTCATCCCAATCTATTTTCTTCCGCAAAAGTATCTTGAAATATCGGGCTTCTTCAGCTTACTCCTATACTTGTTTTTAACGGGCAGCATTCACCTTGACGGAGTTGGAGACACCGTAGACGGTTTTTTTTCTGCAAGAAAAAAAGAAAAAATATTGGAAATTATGCAGGATCCGAGAATTGGAACTTATGGAACAATAGGCCTCAATGTTTTTTTGCTTCTTAGATACATAAATTATTCTACCATAATGCCCGATGCCGGACTTCTTATATTAGCTGGAATAATTTCGAGGCTTTCAGGTTTGGCGGTTGTAGTTTTTTCAAAGCCTGCAAAGGATACGGGTCTCGGCGTCCTCTTTCATAAAGCGGCCTCCAAGGCCGGTTTTTTCTTTTGGCTCATAATCGTATGCCTCCTTTCGCTTTTTGCTCCTGAGATAGCAGGATTTTCAAAAATTCAAGGTGCCTTTATTTTAACAGAGCGTATAAAATATTTAGTCTTTCCGGCAATCGCACTCATTCTAACATTTATCGTAATAAGAATTTCATACAAAAAGATCGGAGGCACAACAGGCGACGTAAACGGTTTTATTGTCGAATTAACGGAGCTTGCTCTTTTAAGTTCAAGCTTTTTTATAAAGATATAAGGATAAAATATGAAGATAGTTTTAATAAGACACGGAATAACGGTAACAAATAAAAAAAAGATATTCAGCTTAGATGACAGTCCCCTGGCAGAAGAAGCCTACCCCATGCTTGACGAGTTAAAACACAGGCTAAAAGAATTTGCTTCGTTTAAGGTTTATTCGAGCCCTTTTAAGAGAGCCTTACAAACAGCCGAGTACCTAGGGCTTAAAAATATTCAAACCGATAAAAGACTTCAAGAATATAATTTCGGTATTTTTAAGGGCCTGACCTTTGAAGAAGCTCAGGCAAAATATCCTATTGAAGCGAAAAACTGGATCGAAAATAACGATACCATAGCCCCTCCTGATGGCGAAACATCCTTTGACCATTTTAAAAGAACTGCAGAATTTTTAGAAGAGACAGCCTTAAAAGATGAAGACATCATAATCGTAACACACTACGGCACAATAACTATGGCTCTCGCCTGGGCCTTGGATAATTTTTTCTTTAAGAAATAAATTTGCTCCTAAAAATTCGGCAATCAGCATCTTAGAAGTTTTTTTATCGGATAATAAAAATGAGATTGCGTATAAGGGTATTGAAACTGTTAATGGGGTTTAATCCGCCCTCATTGCAAATCTTACAAAATAATGCTAAAATAGTTCTTATGGAGAGTAAATATGAATATAGCAATCATCTACGGCGGAAAATCCAGCGAGCATGAGGTTTCTTTAAAATCAGCATCATCGATTATAAGAACAATAGATAAAAAACACAGGCTTCACCTTATAGGAATTTCCAAAACCGGAGCATGGTATTTACATGATGACGCAGAAAGAGAACGCATTATAAAAAACGAAAAGGCCGTTTTAAAAATAAAAAAAGATGAAGCAAAAAGAGTAACCCTTATTCCGGGAGGAGGCACAAAAAAAGGCTTAAAAGCAGGAGACGAGTTTTTACCGACCGATGCAGTCTTTGCCGTTTTACACGGAAGATTCGGCGAGGACGGCACAATCCAAGGTCTATTTGAAATGGCAGATCTCCCCTATGTAGGGGGCGATGTAATGTCCACAAGCATATCAATGGATAAGGAAAAAACAAAGATGATTTGGGATTATTCGGGTCTTCCCATCGTGCCTTACATAGCAATCAAAAAACAGGACTGGGATGATCCCGAAAAGAAAAAAGCTCTCTTGGCAAGAGCCGAAAAGGATTTGGAATATCCCCTCTTTATAAAACCCTGCAGGGCAGGAAGCTCTGTAGGAGCCGGAATGGTAAAAAACAGAACAGAACTTTTGGAGCAGGCAGAAGAATCTTTTTTATGGGATAATAAAATTTTAATTGAAGCCTGTATTGAAGCGAGAGAAGTAGAATGTTCAGTTACAGGTAACACAAAAACGATAGCCTACATTCCGGGAGAAATAATTCCTACCCATAAATTTTATGACTATGAAGCAAAGTATACTGATCCTAACGGAGCTGAGTTAAAGATTCCGGCCGACTTAACCGAGAGTCAAAGAAAAACAATCAGAGAAACAGCTATCAAGGCCTATGAAGCCTTGGATCTTTCAGGCCTTTCCCGTGTAGATTTTTTTATCGATAAAAGAACCGGAAAGATATACTTAAACGAGGTAAACACTATTCCCGGCTTTACCTCAATTTCGATGTTTCCTAAAATGTGCGGAGCTTCAGGCCTTCCATACAATGAGCTTATTATGCACTTGATTGAACTTGCAATCGATAGATTTAAGACAGACAGGAAACTTAAAACATGCCGTCAATCTTAAATTACACAAAATAGGCACGATGATAAAAAAGAAAAAAGAAATATTTTTTTTAAACTTAATTTTTATTCTCATATTTTTTTTGATTATTTTTATGCCGGTAATTTTACCTAAAAATTATTATGCAGCTTTTAGCTTTAACATAAGTGCTTATATAATTTTTCACATAATGAGTTTTGCCTTATATTCTTTCTATTATAAAGAAGATGGGGCAACAATAAAAAAACTTATACACAGCTTAAAAGAAACTTTTACTGAAGCTTTAACCCTATCTGCAATAAAATTATCGGTTATTCTAAGCCTTATTTTTTTATTAAGATATTTTTTAAGCCTAAAAACTATTACCGGATATTTTTTATCGGGACTCATCATTTTTATCTTCTTAATTTTTGAGCTTTCCCTTTTTTGGTATCAGGCAATAGCTTCTTTTCAAAATAAAAATGAAGGCACAATCGCAAACTTAAAAAAATCCTTTTATCTTTTTTTTGAAGATTCTTTTTTTACATATAAGATAATATTTTTAAGCACCTTAAAATTATTAATTTCATTCCCTGCCCTGTTTGTATTTCCGGGAATTACGGGAATTATATTTTACATAGCAGAAAACTATAGATTGATAACGGAGGAAAACAAATGAAAAGACTTTCAGGCATCATCTTACATCCTACATCTCTTCCGAATAATGAAGGAGTAGGTACAATAGGCAAAGAAGCTTTTGCCTTTATAGATTGGTTAAAAACAACAAGGACAGGAATTTGGCAGATGCTTCCTATAGGCCCCACAGGTTACGGAGATTCTCCCTATGCATCTTTTTCGGCCTTTGCAGGAAACCCATATCTTATAAGCCTTGAAGCTCTTTATGAAAAAGGCTTTTTACAAGATAAAGATTTTAACGAATACAAAAAAATAGTACACGAAAATACTAATCCTGAAAGAGTTGACTTCGGTTTGATCCATTATCATAAAACAAGGATGCTAAAAAAAGCCGCAGCATTCTTATCACAAAAAATAAAAACGGACTCATTTTTAAAAGAAGAACTTGAAAAATTCTATCAAGAAGAAAATTTTTGGCTGGACGGCTATGCCGCCTTTATGACAATTAAAGAAGACTATGAAGATAGAGCAAATAAAGAAAATCTGCCTCAAGGAATTTGGAGCGGTGTTTGGCCTAAACCTCTTGCCTTAAATAAAGAAAAACCTGTTCAAGAATTTTTAAACGAGCACTCCGAAGAGTATGAAATCCAAAAGATTATACAGTTTTTTCTTTTTTTCGCAGTGGAAAAAATTAAAAGAATATGCTGAAGAAAACGGCATACAACTTGTAGGCGACATTCCGATATTTGCGGCAATGGATTCGGCCGATGTTTGGCAAAATCAAAAATTATTTTTACTGGACAAGGAAGCTAAACCTAAGGCCGTTGCCGGAGTACCTCCCGATTTTTTCAGCCCTACAGGACAGCTCTGGGGTAACCCCCTTTACGACTGGGCTAAGATGAAAAAAGACGGCTACCTTTGGTGGAAGAGCCGCATACGGCACACCTTAAAACTTTTTGACATAATCAGGTTAGATCACTTTAGAGGCTTTGAAGCCTTTTGGGCAATTCCTCAAGGGGCACAAACAGCACAAGAAGGAAAATGGGTTAAGGGACCTGACCATCATTTTTTTGAAGAAGTACAAAAGGATCTGATTTCGTTGGATGAAAAATACAGGGCAGAGCTCCCTATTTTATCCGAAGACCTTGGTGTAATAACTCCTGAGGTCGCCCGCCTGCGGGATGATTTTCATTTTCCGACGATGAAGATACTGCAATTTGCCTTCGACCTAAACGAATTAAAAGGAGAAAAACTGACTAACCCCTATCTGCCTCATAACCACAAAAAAAATTCTGCCGTATATACCGGCTCCCACGATAACGACACCATCATGGGTTGGCTTGAAGGTTCTTCCGAGGAGATGCTGAAATTTATTTATACCTATCTTTACGGAAAAAAAGAGGATGAAAGGATTTGCTCTATTTTACAAACTTTTGAATTTAAAAAAGAATTAGCCTCCGAAATAATCCGCACAACATTTTCTTCCGTCGCCGATTTTGCTGGCGTTCAGATGCAGGATCTTTTATTTTTAAATTCGGAAGCAAGAATGAACGCTCCATCGACTCTGGGTACAAACTGGCAATGGAGACTGACCGATGGTTACGAAAACTGCGAGATGACAGAAAAATTGAAACTTTGGAACGTCTTGTACAATAGGGACTGATACGTTAAGATTATTTTACGATTTACAGTTTGGATAATGTACTACTGCTCCGCCTATTTCCAAAAGTCCTGCCAGTGGGGAGGTTTAGTAAATTTAAAAGTTTAAACCCCGATGTTTTGCCGAATGGCAAAACTCGCCGCTCAAAGGGGCGTAAGCACCTTTGAGCGGCGGACTGCTCAATTTTGTTTTTTAACATTACGAAGAAAACAAAATTGAGCATCGCGCTTGCTTCGAAGCTGCGCCTATCGGCTTGCTGCACCAATACCGCTCCAATCTTTTTGCTGCATTTGTCTTCATGGGCAAGGATCTTCCCTCTGGTCAGAGCTTGCTTTTTGATTATGCAAACCGCAAAAAGGATTTCTGCTTCAATCGCTGTCCGAATGAGATAATTAGGCTGTGAACAAATACAAAGTTTTGGTTTCATAGTTTTATTATAACACTATAATTTAATAATATTCTATTTCTCTTAATATGCTATATGACATTTCTTCATCATCATTGACATACACATCAGCTTCAATCCAATTTCCATAACTATCATGTTTTGTAAATAAATAGTGTTCAATATAATTTGGATTTCCAAAATCAAAGACAGCACCAAGTATTCTATCATTGCCATCATATTCAATATTCGAACATGACCAGCCTCTATAGCTATTAGGTTCTATTTCCTGCAATAAGTTTTTTTCATTAAAATAAAATAAAAAGGTTGAATCTAAGTCCGGAATATTGACAGCTTCTCCGATTTTCATTTTTTCTATAAGCGTATCCAATGAAGAGTATTTATATACAAGCTTATTTTCTTCAACTAGTTTTTTATCTTTAGAATCATGGTCGTATATTGAACATAGTAATCTATCTTCTACACCGTCAATCTCTATATATTCGTACAATCTATATCCACGGCTTTTTTTTGACTCTAATTCCTTATAAAAATTTTCTGTAAAGGGCGGTATATCAACATTCAATGTTGAATAATTAGTGCGGATCATACGGTCTTTTTCATCATATTCATTAATATTCCAAGGATAAATATTTATATACGGCACATCTTCCAGTTCTATTAAAACTTGCCCGGTTTTATTAAACAGCTTTGCAATCTTTAATTCAGCCTTGCCTACATCATCAAGAGTATATACTCGTCCCCAATTATCACCATCAGCAGAAAACTCCTCTATCATTCTTTCTATCCCTTTTTTTGCCCATCTTTTTCTAGAAATCAAACTTTTATATTTAGGACCGTTTTTAAGATGATCAGGTTCGGTAGGAAATAAAGAAATAGAACCTTCTAAAGGTAATGTAAGATCATAATCAGGTTGTTTGACTTTTTTTGAGCTTTTCTCATCAACTTCAAGAGAATCTTGATTATTTTTGTCGCTCATTCCAAGAATACCGGAATCAGGTTTTTCTTTTACAAGTTCGTTAGAATCAATATTAGATTTCTCATCATTACAAGAAGACAATATAAACAAAGTAAACCAAAATAAGATAATTTTTTTCATCATGTAATACCTCTCTCTAAATAAAATTTATTCACTAATTGAAAAAATATCAATACGTAAAATATAATCACTATTATCAATAACATCACTAGTCATTCCATTAGGTCTCCAATAATTGTGATTAGAATTTTCACTTGTATTATTTATTTTTAATGTATAATTTCCATTGCTGTCTTTTTGAATTCCATCAGAATTTAAGTTGACTGTATGACCACTGCTTAAGCGAATTGTAACCGCATAAGTCCTATCTGATGATTTCAAATTTTCCAATAACTTACCATAAAAATTAAGAGAACTTCCTTGTACACTAAAAGCAAATTCTGAAGTAGTTCCATCAGTAAATATTGAAGCGATAAAATTTATAAGCTCAGGTCCGCTGGAGTTATTACAAAGCAAATTCTCATTAACACCCTCATAAATAGAATAAGCTGTAGCAAATAGATTTGATGATTCTACATTAATAAAATCATTATCGAGATAGTTGTATTCTTCTCTTATAATAGCATTTGCAATTCTAGTATAAGCAGTTAACACACATCCATATCCAGCAATAGTTCCACCATTCCATCCAAGGCGAGTATTACCACCGCTTTCTTGAAACAACGTTGTACTAACATCCAGTATTTTATCCCCATCCGGATCCACATACTTAACCGGATTATTTCCTGCATAATGATACACATGAAGATTGACGGTATTAAAAACACCTCCCATTCCCGGCAGGTTCTCGTTGTGTTTCTTTGCTTCGTCATCAATGGTAGCCTTTGGTATGTAATCGTTTAATGCAGGATCCCCGCTTAACCACCGACTATACTTCGGATCCAAGTACCTTGCTCCATAGTAGTATAAACCTGTTTCTTCGTCAAGCTCTTTCCCCGTAAACCTAAACGGTAACTTATCAATCCCTGGTGCCGTTTCCTCTATCCAGAGTTCCCCGTATGGTGTATATTCTATATGTTCGTACTGTTCGCCTTTGGCATTTGTTATAAACTGTGCACTTTGCAGGTGATCTGCGTGGTAGTAGTAACGTTTTTCAGTTTGTTCCGTTGTGTCTCCATTATTATCCGCATGTGTCATAGCGGTTACTAATCTTGAGTTTCCGACAAAGATGTGTTTGCTTACTCGTAATCCGTGCTCATGATTAGGTTCATGGGCGACTTGGTGTACCGAATAAAAGTTATTAAAATACAGTGTCTCGTTGTTACTCTGTTGTGTAAATTTTAATGCTCTTTGGCCGTCTTCTCCCTAGCGGTATATTACTGTGTTTAACTTATCGTCCAATTTTACCAATAGGTTGCGTTCGTTCCATGTGTAGTCTCTTCGGTAACCGCCTTGTATTCCGCTTCCTGTGCTTATGCCTCCTTCCAGGTTTGCGGGGTCTTCTTCGGGAGGTTCAAGGCCAAAGCCGTAGTCTATTCCATACACGTCGTGTTCTGCAAAGTATGAGTAGGTAAACGTAAAATCTTCTTTGTCTGTGAATGGCCCGTCTTTTTCGGCCATGATGTTGCCGTTGGATATGTAAGCTTCTCCCTCTTTTTTAGAAAGATAACTTTCCGCATAAAGGAGTTTTACCTCCTGCTTTTCTTTATCGATTTTTAAGTCTTTTTGATTTTTTTAAATATTATCCATTTTTACATATAAATTCTTATTCTCATTGTTTAAAAACTTCGTCAGCTCAATCTTAGCATCATTTAATTCTTTATATAGTTTTTCCATATCTTTGTTCAATTTTTCATAAACACTATCATTTTTTTCGATATAATTTGCAAGCTTATTTTCAAATTCTTTCCCGATATTGCTTAATTTATTATCTAATAGTTTTAGATAATGTATATTATAAAAAAGAACAGTGAGTGTTATGATAAAAAAAATAAGTTCTGCAATAAAAGCGTTTCTTTCTTTCATTTTAATTTCAGTATCTACAGCTTTATTTCAGCCGTTCCTTTAACTTTTTTACATAAATATTGTCTTTTAGTTTCATCATATCCAATAATTGCTCAGCTTCTTTTTTCTTACATTCTTTATATCTAATCACTGCTTTTAAAAAAAGGCTTTCATCCCGATACTCTTCTATCTTTATAGATCTTTCAAGCAATTCTTCTGCCCTTACATATTCTTTTTCATCTATGGCTGTTTCAGCTTTTTTTATTATCTCTTCTCCGCTTTCCATCTTTATATGCAATAGGCTCATCGGCTCATAATAAAAGGCCTCTTCTATTTTCTCATAGCCTTCTTTTTCAAATTCGATTTTTTGCTCTTTTTTATCCTGTATGTCTGCATATAAAAATTTTAAGATAAACCGCCCCTGTCCGTCAGAAACAGCCTTTAACCACCCGTTCACTTTTACGCTTACAGTGGAAACACCTTCTTCATTCTCGTCGTATATCATCCCGTACATTACACCGGCATCGTCTTTGTATTTCTTACTCCACACACTTGAGCAGCCGCTTGTAAATATTAAAACAGAAAACAGAAAACAATAAACAAAAAACAGATTTAGTGCTTAAGTTTTTCATAAAAACAACTTTCCTAAAAATAAAAGTATTAGCCATTAAATTGAAGGGAAAAAATGACACGCACACAAAAACGGCTGATTTATAAAATTTATCATACATATATTAATTTGTCAAGAATTAAATTCAAAATTGTCAATAATTTATGTTAATAATAATTATAACAAAAGTAAATAATAATTTTATTGAAAAACCGGCAAAAATCGGTAAAGTCCCCCCCTGTACAATAGTTTAAATTTTTTGTATATTAGTTTTTGTAAACGAAAAAATTTTAGGAGCTTACATGAACTTTATAAATGAAACAAGCGAAAACAAAAAAAATAAAACAAACGATGAAGATGCTTTGATTCAAAAATTTCTTAATACACGCCAGATAATTTTAGCAGGAGAAATAAATAAGGAGCTTTCCGAAAAAATTGTACGCCAGCTTTTGCTCATGGAATCCCTTTCTGCAACAAAGCCTATATACATTTATATCGATTCCCCCGGAGGAGATGCCGATGCAGGCTTTGCAATCTTCGATATGATAAGATTTATCAAGGCTCCGGTATACACAATAGGCATGGGCCTCGTTGCCAGTGCCGCCTCTATCATACTTCTTGCAGCAAGCAAAGAACGCCGTTTCGGTATGCCTAACAGCCACTACCTCATCCATCAGCCCCTATCCGGCATAAAAGGCGTTGCAACCGAAATTGAAATACACGCTAAAGAACTTGAAAAGATGAGAGTCAAAATAAACAAGCTCATTGCAGAAGAAACAGGCACTGATGAAAAAAAGGTTGCAAAGGATACCGACAGGGATTGTTGGCTAAATGCCGAAGAATCTGTAGAATACGGTCTTATTTCAAAAATAGCTAAAAATCGAAAAGATATCCCTGAAAAATAATAGCGAATAAAACCCAAACAGAAGAAGCTCGGATGCATACATTAACTGTATGCATCTTTTTATATCCTCATCTTCAATTTCAAAAAACTCATCCCCGATAAAGGGTTTATCGACAAGAACTCCGCCGTAATAATTCGGGCCGCCTAGCCTCAAACCTAAAAGCCCTGCAGCAGCACTTTCAGGATGAGCGGAATTAGGGCTTGAGTGCTTTCTGGAATCCCGCCGCCAAATCTTAAAACCCGTTTTTATTACAGCTAGTTTTGACATTATTTTGCTTGAAGCTTTCTTTTGTGAGCCGTCTTGCCCCTGCTCTCGCAGTTTACAAAAAAAAGAACCTGCAAGAATGAGCAAGGCCGAAAGTCGGGCCGGAAGATAGTTTACAAGGTCGTCAATCTTTGCCGGAAAAAAACCTAAGTCGGCATATTTTTCATTTTTATAACCGAGCATAGAATCCATGGTATTTACAGCCTTATAGGCGATTCCTCCTGCCGGACCTAAAAGCATCATAAAAAACAATGGGGCTATAACACCGTCGCTTGTATTCTCGGCAATGGTTTCAACACAGGCACGGCTAACACCCTTTTCGTCCAAAGACTCCGTATCCCTGCCTACAATATTTGCAATTTGTCTTCTGCCTTTTTCAAGACTAATCCGCAGGGCCTTAAAAACTTTTATAGACTCTTCTTGAAGGCATCTGGCTGCAAGGCAGGTATAGCTGATCCACACGGCAAAAATAAGGTATAAAACCTTGTAAGGATATAATAATTTTAAAAAGAAAAATACAAGACAAAAAGTAAAACCAATATTGAAAAAAGCAATTAAAAGTCCTGCAAACTTTAGACCTCTTCGGGACTTAAAACAAAAGCGGGCAAGAGCTTCTTCTTTTTTTATCAAGCTTCCAATAAATTTTACAGGATGAGGAAAAGAATAAGGGTCGCCCAAGATAAAATCAAGAATGATTGCAAAAAATAGAACAAAAAAATTAAGGCGTGAAAAAATAAAATCGGAAAGATTAAAAAAATTAAAATTCATTTTAACTTAGGGCACTAATCTAAAACAAAACCGTCCTGCCTTTTTAAAGCCAAGACGGTTTTCGTTAAACAAAAACAAATTATTTTTCTTGAAGGTATGATGCCTGAATCCAACCTTTTTTTTGCTTGTGCTGTACATAGTACCATTCGGATTGAGAGCCGTCACTTTCAGCAATGACAACCTTCTTTGCAGCAGAAAGAATGGTATCGGCCTTTACAGATGCCAATATCCTTACATCTCCGTCTACAGTAGGAATACTTAAAAGATCAATATCTTGTTTTGCTGTAAATTTTTTGTCAACTTTTTTCGGCCTCAAGCTTCTTTAAAAAAGCAGCCTCAGAATCCATCACTTGAGCAAGATTTTGTAAAATTGCTATATCATCACTATATCTGGAATTCATTTCGATAGCATTTTGAAAAAGTTCGGCTCTGCTTGTTTCACTTTGAGTTTCCATTGCAATTTGTGCAAGAACCATAGCATCGACACTCGGCGTTTCAAGCTCAACAGTTTCCCGTTTTAAATACTTTTCCTTCACTACCCAGGATGTTATCAACTCAGGACAATATGCTGCAATTTTTACGAATTTAGTGTTTAGGCTATCTTTATAAACAGCAACAATAAAATATTGAGGTATGATTTCATCGGTGACTGCCGTTAAAGAATCCGATTTGTATAGGACCGTATCCGTAGAAGAAATAAAGGCCGTCACTGTATTCGGCTCATAACAGTAGTCTTGAATCCAATATTCTTTATCTTTTAAAGAAATATGAAAGAATACACGCTTTTGTCCATCAGTTCTTTGAGCTTCTTTTTTTTCTCCTAGGTATAAGGCTTTATCGCCCAATGAAGCTTCTGCCGTCCATTTCATTTTACCGTCCTCAGTCTCGATATAAAGCCCTGCACGATGAACATAGATAACGCCTTCTACTTTTACATCTTCCTCAGCTTTTTTGGAAGATTCTTTTGATACATCATCTGTTTTTTCGGTTTTTACAGAACTGGACTTTTCACTTACATTTTCTTTTGCACAAGACACAAAAACAAGTAATGAAACACACAATAATAAAACAGCTTTTTTAATAAAATTTACTCTCATAAATAACTCCTTATTTTATATTCAATAATTCAAGTTCAAAAACCAAATAGGCATTGGGAGGTATAACTCCGCCTGCACCGGCTTCACCATAGGCAAGATGCGGAGGAATAATTATAATCCTTTTTTCTCCCAAGGTCATTTTGCCGGCTTGAGAATCAAAACCGGGAATAAGACGGCCTGTTCCTACAGGGAAATCTAACGGCTTGTGCATATCGGAATCATCAAAGACCTTTCCATTTTCTAAAAGGGAACCCTTATATTTCATTGTTAAAGTTTGTCCTTGCTTTGGGGTATCTCCCTTACCTTGTTTTATAACAAAGGAATATACCCCGTCGTCATCCAACTTTGCAGGAGGATATTTTGTTTTAATCAAATCTTCCATTTTTTTTGCAAGAGCCTCTGCTTTGCGTTTTTCGCTTTCCTTAGTTGCGGCGAGGTACTTATAAAAGGCTTCTTGATCAGCTTTAAACGATTTTGCTTCATCGCCTGTTCTTACAATTTTGATCGTTTTCATCTTGTCGCCTTGTTGAATTGCATCTACGACATTTTGGCCTTCAACTACTTTTCCGAAAACGGTGTGCTTACCGTCAAGCCAAGGAGTTTCAACATGGGTAATAAAAAACTGGGAACCGTTAGTACCGGGACCTGCATTAGCCATGGACAAAATCCCGGGGCCGTCATGTTTTAAGGTTTCAACAATTTCATCGGGGAATCTATAACCGGGACCGCCTGAACCTGTTCCGGTAGGATCGCCGCCCTGAATCATAAAATCTGCTATTACCCTGTGAAAGGTAAGTCCGTCATAAAAAGGCTTGCCCTTTGCAGCATCAAGAAAACCTTCAGCAAGGCCTACAAAGTTACAAACAGTTAAGGGCGTTTCTTTATAAAAAAGCTTTAGTACAATCATGCCCTTATCCGTATCTATAACGGCATATAGGCCGTCTTCTTTTAGAGCTTGTACATTCTTTAAATCTGAACTACTCATTTTTTTATCTCCTTTATCTGAGTTAGAATTTGTTATTATAATAGCCGCAGCCGTCCCTGCAACCAAAATCATAAACAAAATTGCAATTATTATTATTAAAAATTTTTTCATTTCAATTATTCCTTTTTTCTTTTTAAATAATAGTCAAGATCTTGTTCGGCAAGTTTATATTCACTTATAAACCAAGTATAAATAGCTGTCAGTCTGGCAGAAAAAGATCTTTTTATTTTGTTTCCTACAAAAGGAATTATAGGAAATTTTGCCTGCATTGAGCTATAGATTAAAATATAATCATCAAGATCGTAAACAGTCATAGATACTATCATATCTTCAGCAGGAAGAGAAATAAGTTTAAAATCTGAGTATATAATCTTTTGCTTATTTGTGCATACCATACCTACATCACTATTATTTTTAAAATAACGATACTTATATATGTTATCTCCAAATGTGTGATCGATATGCCGAGCAAAAACTTCCAAACCATCAAATTCTTCATTTAAGGGATCATCAATACGCTCATAAACAACACCATCCGAGGTTTTAACCTCTTTTACAGCATGGGAAGTCAAGTACAGAGTTCTCATCTCCTGCCTAGTATTTGAAAAATACTCAATACCCTCAAGACCCGATATGTGACGCAATATCTTGGAAACATCAGGAGTATTCGGCCCATTTTTTTTATACAAAGACAAAAACTCCCCGGAAAAAGCAGGCTTATTTTTTGACAATAAATGGGACATTTTTTCCGAAAGAGCCGAAACAGGCTGCATTTCGGGTTCCATATTTGAAGCCCCATATTTCAGCTTTATTATTTCTTTTTTTTGAACAAGCTCGGAGGCTATTTTCGGCTCAAGAATCTCTGAGAGCTTTTTTTCTATACTATCTGTATCCGAGCTATTATCCGAAAAGATTGGAAACAGGCAGACTGCAAAAAACATGAATAGAGCTTTAATTTTTTTCATAAAAATCTCCTAATATTCATTATTACCTCTATAGGCAAGTAGTCCGCCTGTTATACTTATATACCTTTGTAGAACACGCGAACCTGTTTATATAAACCACTTCCCTCGCTTTTGGTTTCAATGTCATTGACAGCATTTAGGGTTGTGTGAATAATTCTGCGCTCATAAGGATTAAGAGGCTCCAAAAGTTGCGACTTCTTTGTCATGCGTACCTTATCTGCCACATCATAGGCCATTCGGATAAGAAGCTCTTCCCTCCTCATCCTATAGCTTTCACAATCTACCGAAACTCTTGCATAGGCATGGCCTATAACTCCTGCATAAACATTTGCCAAAAGCTGTATTGAGTCAAGATTTTTACCCTTTTTTCCTATAAGCATTGCAGCATCTTTAGAATTAATCCTATAAGAAAAATGTTTTTTATCGCATATAACTAAAGAAACAGAACAACCGTAACCAATTTTTTCAATGAGGGTCTGAATAAAGAGCCTTGTTTTTTCTGCTCCTTCAGAAATATCCTCAGCAGTTCTTGTATCTTTTTCTTCTTCAAGATTTTGTTCTGCATCGGAATTTTCGGAATTATTCCTCATATTAGCTCTTAAAGATTCATCAACATGCACCCGGATTTTTGCATGACCTTTCTTAAACAAAGAATTTTTTTGAATTTCCAAAATTTCAACATCAAACTGATCTTTTTCCAGACCTAGCTTGGCTACCGCAATATCAATAGCCTCACGCTCTGTCTTTCCTTCGAATTCATATACCATAGTTATCTCCTAGTACTAAAATAATTATTCTTTATGTTTCATAGACTTATTGATTATAATCTGCTGTAAAAGCATCAAAATGTTGGAAAAAGTCCAGAACAATAAGAGCCCCGACGGAGCATTATAAAAAATAAAGAAAAAGAACAAAGGCATAAAATAAAGCATCATTTTCATAGAAGCATTTTGCTGCGACTGCCCCGGTGTTTGAGTCAGCTTGCTATGCAAAAGCTGAGAACCTGTATAAATGATGGGCAATAGCCTCAAATCCGTCCAATTTAAAATCGGAATGGTAAACCCGAATTTTAAAACGCTGTCTCCCAAAGAAAGATCGGGTATCCAGCCGGGAATAAAACTTGCCCCTCGGAATTCGAAATAGTTATTAAATAGTCCGAACATAGCAAACAAGAAAGGCAGCTGAATAAGAAGAGGAAGACAGCCGGATGCCGGATTATAACCTGCTTCCCTGTAAAACTTAACCATTTCTGCATTGAGCTTTTGAGGATTATTCTTATACTTTTGCTGAATCTCGTTAATCTGAGGCTGAAGTTCCTGCATACGCTTGGTAGCTTCCGAACTCTTTTTGGTAAGGGGGAAAAAGATAATACGCATAAAAAGAGTAAGCAAAAGAAGGGCGACACCCCAGTTCGGAATAATTTTATAAAAAATTTCCATAATGAATTTTAAAACTCTTTCCAGCGGAGCTAAAAAACCTGTTGAAGCCGCAAGCCCGTCGATCCTTAAATTCTCATAACCGTAATTATTTGCAGCCGGCGAATTATAAGAATTCAATATTTTTTCGGAACTGGGACCTATATAGACCCTGTATTGATCATAAGCCGCATTTCCTGCAATCGGTTGTCTTGAAATAAAAAACTGGGAATTGTGCAGTTTTGCACCGTCTTGTTTTATACCTGAAAAGAACATCTTTTGAATCGGATCTTTAGGGATAACGATAAACGAAAAATACTTGCCCGAAACGCTAACCCATGAGGCCAAATCGTTTACCGACTTTGTTTTTCCGTCGGTGATACCTCTATCCTCTCTTTTCTTTTCGTTTGCAAAATAAGAAAGAGCCCTATATTCATACTTGTCGTTTACCTTATCCCATTCAGGGCCTATCTGGGGAGCACTCCTTAAAGTATAAGCAGTATCGCCAAAGGCCAAGCCCTTCATACCGTCTTTTCCGTCGATAGTAACTTCAAGGGTAAACATATAATCGCCGGGAATAAATGTGTAACGCTTTGCTAGGGTAAACACGGATTCGGAACCGTCCGCATTTTTTATCTTTATGTCTCGGTAAAAGCCGATTTGTTTTCTTCCGTCTGCAAGGCTTTCTTCTTTTACATTAAAAAGAAGATCAATAGCCTGTGCATCAGGCCCGCCGAAAGAAAGAGAAAGAGCCCTATTTTTTTCGGTAACATTATCTATCATTTCGACGCGTTCATCGCTTCCTGCAGAAGCATGTTCTTTTAATTTATACGAAATAATATCGCCGCCCTTGTTTGTAAAAACGGCTCTGATAATATCGGTTTCTAAGATATAGGTTTCCTCGCGGGAAGGAACTGTTGAATTTTCGACAGTCTCAAACATCAAACCTGACATTTGATTTGATGACGGCTGAGAGGGGACGGCCGCAGCCTGATTTTGTACCTGCTCCCCGGAAACAGCATTTTGGGAAACATTAAGCTCGGTAGGAAAATATTTTTCCTGGATATACATCCAGCCTCCAAGAACAAGCATGGATAGAACAACAGCCAATACGGTATTTTTTTTCAATTTTTAACTCCTAAATTATAACCACAGTGGGTTAATCATCTTATGGAACGGGATCGTATCCTCCCTTAAAAAAAGGATTACATCTCAAAATCCTAAGTACGGCCATACCAGTTCCCTTAAAAGGGCCGTATTTTTTTATACTTTCAATAGCATACTGAGAACAGGTAGGTTCATACCTACAGCTAGGCGGAAAATGAGGAGAAATAGCCTTTTGATAAAAGATTATACAAGCACACAAAAACCTTACTAAAAGTTTTCTCATAAAGCCTCATTATTATACATTTTTGCTTCTGAAAAGAGTGCGGTAAGTTGTTCTAAACGGAGAGAGTAAGAGTCCTTATCCGAAAAAACCAGTAAGATAAAATCGTTTCCCGGTTTTAACCGATTTTTTATATGCCTATAAGCTTCTTTCGATATTCTCCGAGACCTGTTCCGCATAACTGCGGAACCGAAACCTCGTCGAAAAGTACATAAAAATCGATTGTACTGCAATCCATTAGGCAGGATGAACAAACTCACTCCCTTTAAGCTCAGTTTAAGGCCTTTTTTAAATACGGCCTTAATACATGATCGATCTCTTAACCGTTCTTCTCCGGAAAATGTAAAATCACTCACTCAAGAGAAAATTAGAATGGTTTTTTTTCGTCGGAAGCTGAAAGCTTGCGTCTGCCCTTAGCTCTGCGGCGGCTTAAAATAGCCCTTCCGCCCTTTGTTTTCATAAGTGCACGGAATCCGAAGCGTCGAACCCGTTTTGTTTTACTTGGTTGATATGTCCGTTTCATAAACTAGACTCCTTATATTGTAGAATGGGGGCTCCCACTCAAAGATTTCAAGATAAATTCCGTTACGGATTGGCGATTATATCAATTAAGCACATAAAAGTCAAGAGTGTAAAATCTTACCTTAAAAACGAAAAGTGTATTGACTTTTTCGGGGGGGGGTATAATGGAAGAAAATTTTCATATTTTGAAAAATTCTGCAAAATGCAGAAAAAGGAGTTTTTATGAAACACAAAAATTTTGTTTCACTGGCGGCACTTTTAATATTAGTTTTAAGTGCAGTATTTTTAGTTACAGGCTGTCCCACGGGGTCAGCTCCCTCAGGTAATACCGGTTCGGGCGGAGGCTCAAGCGAAATAACAACTCCTCCTTCTATAAATACAGAGGGAGTCGAATTGACGGCACTTTTAGGAAAAATAGGCTTAGATAAGACAGTTATAACCTCGGCCTCTGAAATCATCACAATTTCAGACCTACCCTCAGGAGCAGCGGTAACTTCAAGTAATGCTGAGCTTATAGAATATCAATCACCTGACAAGTTAAATATTGAAAAATTACCTGAAACAACTACAGAGGTAAAAATTACGATTACCCTAACCAAGAACGGTACTTCAAAATCAAGAGATTTTACTGTAAAGGTATTTAAAGACGGTGAAAACCCAACAGAAGAAGACTATCTTGCAACTTTAACAATTCCTACGACCGTAAGCGATGATTTTGATTTGCCTAACAACTTAAAAAATACAGAAAACACACCAATTACTTGGTCAACCGAAAACGAAAAAATCATAAAAGTGGAAAACACAGGAACAGGTCAAAAAGCAGTAATTGCATTTGATATTGTAGAGCGTAAGGTAAAACTGACAGCAACCGCAAGCGGAAAAATAAAAGCATTTGAAGTTACAGTTTTGCCTGTTGTAAAGATTGAAATTAAAGGTGGTTCGAACGATAAACAAGTTTATGAGTTTGCACAAAACAGTATAACTATAAAGGAATTCCGGGAGAATAAGCTTTTACGAGGTACCCTGTACTCATATACATTAGATGATGAAAACAAAAAAATTACTACAAGAGTGGTATCTCTATATTCACCGGAAGGCAATAAATGGTTTACCATTGAAGAATACTATAGTTTTATAACAGACATGAATATTACTGTTATAAAAAATAAGTTGAAAGACATTGATTTTCTTTTAAGTAAAACCACTATAAGTATCGCAGAACTAAAAGAAGTTTTTAAAAACATTTTTGATAAAGATGTATCAGGATACAATGAACAAGAGTTTTTTGAAAATGCTCTAAAAAAACGCCCGTTTTTATTTACTATGACCTATGAACAATTTATAGATCTTTCCGCTCAAGAACAAACAGAGAAAATAAAAGCCGTACTTACAAAAGAGAAAAAAGGCCATGCTATGGATTACGGCTTACCTGAAGATTCCTCAATAGAAGATATATTGGCTGAAGTTAAAAAATTATACCAACAAAATTACGCTCAAGAGATAAAAGAAGCCAAAGAACCTTGTACCTATACTTACTCTATAGTAAAAAACTCGGAAGGAAATTTGCGCTTTGAAACAAAGGTAGTTTACAATCCTTCAAAACCTTGGTATGAAAATGAAGAAAATTGGAGCTATAATCCGGAATCTTCATCCTCCGAAAATACATGGATTTCCAATTTGAGCGCCCATAAAATTCCCGATGGAACTATCGGAGCGTTCTTATCAATCCAAGAAAAACAGGGAGGAAGTTATAATCATAAAGATTATAACGGCTCAATCACAGGAAGCGGTACAAACTATACCTTTAACGGCCGTCCTCAAGGCGGATCCGGCGAACCAATTACTGCAACAATCACCGACAACAAAGATGGTACTATTAAGGTAACAGTTACGGAAGGAGGCTCTGCTTCCTCAAGACTAAAGTTTGAAGGCAACTCATTGCTTATCTGGCGATAGGCAAAATAAGTATTAGCCTAACTTACTTAAAGCCTGCTTTTAAGTTTTTCTTAAAAGCAGGCTTTTTGACATCTAGCACATAAAATAAAAATATGGTACAATTAAAAACAATTTTTGACAGCAAAATAATTACTGCAAAAAAGGAGAAAATATGACTAAAAGAAAAATTTTGGTTACCGGTTCACTCGGACAGATCGGAAGTGAATTGGTTATGTTTTTAAGAAACGAGTACGGAAACGACAATGTTATTGCTTCAGACATCGAAAAAAAAGATGTACCCAAGGTTATCGAAAGCGGCCCTTTCGAAAAGCTCGATGTCCTTGACGGCAAAAAAACTCTTGAGGTTTGCAAAAAATATAAGGTCAACACGATAATCCACCTTGCAGCCCTCCTTTCAGCCGTAGCAGAAAAAAATCCCCAATTAGCTTATCAGATAAACCTTACAGGCTTACACAATATGTTGGAACTCGCAAGAGAAGAAAAATACTCCCTCTTTGTACCAAGCTCAATAGCAGCCTTCGGCCCCTCAACCCCTGCCGATAAAACTCCGCAGGATACAATTCAAAGACCGACCTCAATGTACGGCGTTACAAAGGTTGCAGGAGAACTCTTGTGCGATTATTACCATCAAAAATTCGGAGTAGATACAAGGGGCGTACGCTTCCCCGGTCTTATCTCCTATGAAGCCCTTCCGGGCGGAGGAACCACCGACTATGCAGTTCATATCTATTATGAAGCCTTAAAGAATGGAGCCTATACTTCCTTTATCAAAAAAGGAACCCTTATGGACATGATGTATATGCCCGATGCCCTAAACGCCATCTTTAAACTTCTTGAAGCCGATCCTAAAAAATTAAAACACAGAAATGCCTTTAATATCACAGCTATGAGCTTTGCTCCCGAAACAATCGCTGCCGAAATCAAAAAGCATATTCCCAAATTTAAGATGAGCTATGATGTAGATCCTGTACGCCAGGCTATAGCAAATTCTTGGCCTAACTCCCTCGATGATTCTTGCGCCAAAAAAGAATGGGGATGGAAGCCAAAGTACAACCTCGAAAGCATGACAAAGGATATGCTCGAAAAATTGAGCGAAAAACTCGGCATCGAGCTTCCGGAAGCAAAAACTTCTCCGGTAAAGGTAAGCAGCGCTAAGGCTCCGGTCGCTAAAAAACCGGCCGCCAAAACAACTGCAAAAAAGAAGTAAGTTTTTAAGAGGGCTATGAAAGAAGCGGAATTTTGGAAAACTGAAACTTCGGTTTTAAAAAATGAAGACGATAAAATACGCTGCCTTTTATGCCCTCATAGATGTCTTATAAAAGAGGGACAGCTTTCCCGATGCCTTAGCCGCAAAAACATAGACGGAAAACTCTATGCATTAAACTACGGCAAGGTTTTGGGAGCCGCCCTCGACCCCATCGAAAAAAAACCCTTATACCGTTTTTACCCTTCTTCCTACATCTTCTCGGTAGGAACCTTCGGCTGCAATTTTGACTGTCGATTTTGCCAAAACCATTCCCTTGTTCATTCTGTTCCGGCTGAAGAAAAAACAGAAAAAAACACAGATACGGTCAGCCCCGAAGAGCTGATTAGGGCCGTTTTAAAAACTCCCTCCATAGGCATAGCTTTTACTTATAACGAGCCTACCATTTGGTATGAGTATGTTAAGGATGTGCTTCCGATTGCAAAAGAAAAAGACTTAAAAACCGTCCTCGTAACAAACGGCTTTATCGAAGAAGACCCCTTAAACGGAATCCTCCCGATGATTGATGCAATGAATATCGACTTAAAATCTTTTTCCCCTCAATTTTACAGCGAAATCTGCAAGGGAAAAATAGAACCCGTAATAAAAACGATCCGAAATGCGGCCTCAAAAGTTCATGTAGAAGTTACCTGCTTGGTTATCGAAGGCTTTAACAGCGGGGATGATGAAATGGATGCCCTCTCCCAAATGCTTTCAAAAATAAGACCGGATATCCCCTTACATATTTCGGCCTTCTACCCTGCCTACAAGATGAAGGATAAAAGGCCCACAAGACCCGAAACAATCAGGCACCTGTGTAAGATAGCTCAAAGAAATTTAAAATATGTTTATCCGGGGAACATTTAAGGAGCATCTAAAAAAAACGGCAGCTTGCAAGTCCTTCTAAATCTTTTCTATCCAGACCCTTTCAGCCCCTATCGAGGTATTGGAGCTGTGGCCGGGATAAACGGTTGTGTCATCCGGAAGGCTTAAAAGGAATTTCAGTGAAGCCTTTATTTTTTGATCGTCCCCGCCTAAAAGGTCTGTTCTTCCGTGGGAGCGGTAAAAAAGGGTATCGCCCGAAAAGAGCACCTTTTCTTCTTCATTCCAAAAACAAACCGAACCTTCGGTATGCCCGGGAGTGTGTAAAACCTTAAAACCGTTTACAAGATCTCCGTCTTTTAAAAAGCCTGTCGGCTCGGGAAAATCGTATTTTAAAGCCTTTATATATCTTTCGGCACGGATTTGGCTAAAACAAGCAATGTGTTTTTCCTTTCCGTTTTGCCCCAAATAGCCTGCATCCTCACTGTGAATCCATAAAGAAGAACCCGGATATTTTTGCATAAGTTCGGGTACGCCGCCCACGTGGTCAAAATGTCCGTGGGTTAGCATTATTTCGAGTCTTTCGGCATTTTTACTTTTTAGGTAATCCATCAATTCCTCATCCGTGCCGCCCGGATCAACGAGGAGAACTGTTTTTTTGTCTAAGGGAAGAGCCCAGGTCTTTACAAAAAGCGGGCCGGTATAGATCTCCGTAATTTCCATATCTTTTTTATACGGCAATTCGAGAAAAATGTCAATTGCGGTGCTGTTATCACTTGCGGTGATAAGATGAAGGAAGGCCTATTTCTTTGCGGTACTTATTTACTGTTCTTACTGCAATGTCAATTCCTCGTTCTTTTAAAATTTGAGAAATGCGGGCATCGGTTTTTTTTTCGGTATCGGATTCGATGATTTCCCTTATGGCCTTTTCTACATAGTCTTTTGAAAGACCGCCGCTTACTTCAGGCGAAAAGAGGTCTTTAATTTCAAAAAGCCCCCATTCGCATCTGATATATTTTTGGTTTGAAACTCTCGAAACGGTAGAAGGACTTAGGCCCACAATTTCTGCAATGTCGATTTGTTTTAAGGGCTTTAAGTAGCCGGGCTGCATCTTTTCGCTCTCCTCTTCAGAAGAAGGCTTACACGGGCGGCCTAAAAAAAAGGCTTCTTGAAAATTGACCAAGGCAGTTAAAACCTTGAGTATGGTCTGATTGCGGTAGGCAAGAACACCCATAAAAAGAGAAGCCTTGTTTAAAAAGTCTGCTGCTTCTTTTTTCTCCTCCTTTGAGCCTGAATTTTTTATCCTTTCATATTCGGGCGAAATTTCAAGGGCGGGAATTTCTTCGTCATTGATTATAATCTTAAATTCGTCCCCTTCTCTTTTTATCTCGGCTATGGGCGTAATAAATTTTTCGCCGTCCGCTCCGCGGGAATAAGCAAGGCCGGGCTTAGGGTTTAAGGACCTTATCAATTCTGCAAGTTCTTCCGCAGTTTCAAAATCTATAATGATTTTTTTTTTGAGCAAGTTTTTTTACAAAGAGTTTTAGGTCGGAAACAAAGGAAAGAACTTCGTAATGTTCTTTTATTATCTTTACACAAAGGGAATGTATGTTTTTATAAATGTCAAGGATTTCGTGAGTTTTGGGAGACTCGCAAAAGATTCCGGCCTGCACAATAAGAGATTCTTTAACACCGGTACAGGCACAGCCGATTGGTTCAAGCCGCCTTACAATATTAAGAGCTTTTTTTATTTCTGCATGCCTTATTTTTTTTTCGGTAAGGAGTTCGGCGAAGAGCTCTTCAAGAGGAACCCAATAAAAACCGTTTTGATCCAAATTTTGAATTATGAGCATTGCCGCATCTAAGACATACTCATCCGTTATCGATTCTCCGGCCTGTTCGATGAGATGAGCCTGCAAAGTTTTATGGGAATCATCTTCGATGCTTTCCAAAAAACTTTGATGCTTATCCCCTTCTTCCGCAGATGCGGCACTCACTCGCGAAGAGGTCTTAAAAATAAGGGCGGGATTCCGTTTTACTTCCTTTATTACCTCTTCTTGAAGCTCTTCGCTCGATAGATTAAGCAGGGCAACAGCATTTAACATCTGCTGGCTCATCACCATTTTTTGAGATAGAATCTGCTGCTGCCTTTGCTTTAATAACATTTTTTTACCTTAGAGCGTACAGTTAAAATCCTTTACCAAGATGCCGGGAAGGGAAGCCCCTCCTGTGCTTCTGCTGCCGTAGGTACTTGTATTTGCAAAGATGCGGCTTTCCTTTGTTACGGCTAAGAGGTTTTCCCCGAACATATTGTACAAGGATTCATCCCATCTCATGTCGGCAATGGGTGCAACGATTTTTCCGTCCTCAACCCAAAGACAGGCAAAGCGGGTCATTCCCGTAACTCGGGCCGAAGAGGTATCGCTCCAGTTTAGATAGTTAAAGTTGGAGATATAAATTCCCGTACCCAGCTCTTTTACGGCATCCGCTTCGTTTAAATCTCCGGTTCCGATAACGATCGATCGCATACTCTCACTTAAAGGGGCACCGTTGGATTTTACACCGTATTGGGTTTCGGTTCTTAAACTGACCAAGGTATTTTTAAGCTTACCTTTTTCGATGATGCTTAATTTTTCGGGAGCTAGTTCTCCGTTCGAGTTAAAGGCAGGTTCAAGTCCGAGAGAAAAATCCTGAGTCAAATTAAACTTATCCGAAAAATGCTCTCTTCCCTCTTTTAAGGCAAGATAGGCGCTTGAGCCCTGCTGCATACTCCTTTCACTAAAACCATTCCACGAGAAAAAGTCCGTCACGTCTATAAGGGCATCGGCACTTATAAAAGCCTTGTATTTTCCGGGGGCTAATTTTTTTTGCGGAGTGTGCAAGATTTCCAAGCCTTTTCGGGCTTGCTCAATCTTTGAAAGGTACTGCTCATCGCTCCATTCCGTTCCCGAATAAAGAGATTTTATACCGCGTCCGTTTTCGAGCCATACCGAATAATCCAAGACAAAGGTTTCGGTTTGAAACCAGTGAGTCGCTCCGGCCGAGGTAATAACACCCTCGCAAATAATCCCTTGAGAATAAAGGCCTGCAAAGTCGAGGTCTTTAACAGGGGATAAGATAATCTCCGGTATCTTGTCTTCGGGCAAGAGCTTCCCTGTATATATCGCAGATGAGGTTTGAGAAGCTTCGGGAATGGACTGGTATTTGTCTTCGGGCAGGAGCATTATGGCATCCCTAGCCTCTTGAAGAGCATCGGCCGCCATCCTCTTATCCTTTTCCATATTCATCTGAATACCGAAACTGAAATTGTGGGTGCGGTTCTTTTTCCAAAAGGTACAATAAAAATAGCCCTGATCTACGGTTCCGTTTTGGCGTACCTTAGCCTTGCTAAAGCGCATAAAGTAGGTCTTTTCGCCCGAAAAGGAAATCGAAATTTTTTCTCCCTCAAGCAATTCCGAAAGCATAAAATCGGCAATCGATTCAAAATATTCTTTAAAACTAATTTTCATTTTCCGCCTCCAAAAACTTCTACATCAGAAAATGCACAAACGGGACTTGCATGTCCGACATGAATAACCTGATTGGGTTCTCCCTTACCGCAGTTGGGCGTTCCGTATACATGGAAGGTGGATTTGTCGCCTACTGCACAGAGGTTTCTCCAAAAGTTTTGAGATACCCCGCGGTAGTTCGGGTCGCGCACGGTTTTGGTGATTTTTCCGTTTTCGATTAATTGGCCGTATTCGCAGCCGAATTGAAATTTATTGCGGTAATCGTCTATCGACCATGAGCGGTTTGAGGTCATAATAATTCCTTTTTCGATAGAAGAAATTATTTGATCAAAGCTGCTTGTTCCCGGCTCAAGGTTGAGGTTTGCCATCCTGTCGATAGGCGGCCTGTTCCACGAGGTTGCTCTTTGGTTTGCAACCATCTTATCAGGCTGAACGGTTTTACCTGCATAGAGGCGGCCTGCACTTTCGATGCTTCCCAAGGCGCAGACTAAGATTCCGTCCTTGATGATAAAGGTCTTCTTTGCCTGAGCCCCTGTCTGGTCGGCAGCAAAGGTTGCAAGCTGATACGGAATTGTGGGATCATAGCAGATATTCATAAGTTTTGAGCCGTACTGAAAGCTGCCGATGTCTTCAGGCCTTATAAAACTGCCGCCCGCAAAGTTTCTTTCATCACCCAAGATGCGGTCAATTTCCAAGGGATGGCCGACACTTTCGTGAATCTGCAAAAGCATTTGATCGGGCATAAGGACGAGGGTGCGCCTGTCGGAAGGACAGGGTTCTGCTCCCAAAAGCTCTATTACCTCATTCCCTACCCTTTTGGCCTCCGCCTTAGACTTGGCAAAGTTTAAAAATTCGTAGCCTCCCTGAAAGGTGCGGGCACCGTATCCGTTATAAGACCGTCTTTGAATTATGTCTCCGCGGCGGGCGGCAGCTCCCAAGCCGGAACCTATCCTATAAAAATCCTGTAAGATATTTGCTCCCTCGGAGCTTAAAAGCTCGATCTGCTCTTCTTCCAATTCTACATAGGCGTGGGTATCTATAACCTCATCCGATACTTTTAAAATATTGCATATTTCAAAAAGATAGTCGAAAATTTCGGTTTTGGAAGGGCGGGTCTTTTTACCACGAAGGGTTTCGTATTTTAATTCCGTATCGGGCCTGACATTTTTATCAAAATCGGCAATTTTAAAGGCTGAAGCGGTTTGAGCGGCATTAAAGGCTTGACGGGCCGCTTCGGCAGCTCCCTGAGGAGTCATATTTTGGGTTGCCCCATAGGCAATGTGCCCATTATATAAGACTTCAACCATAAAACCTTGATCGGCCGAATAGCCGGAAGACTCAAAAGCTCCATCCTGGGCCGCAAAGGAAGTTCCCCTTGTGCGGTGAATGCGTAAAGTTACAAGATCAGCCTTAGGAACGGCATTTTTTGCAGCTTCAAGCAGGCTTTCTGATGTATAAATCATATTTCCCCCTAAATAATTACTAATAGATATTATATCAAAAACCTTAAGATTTTGCAATTGAAAAAAAAGAGTAAAGTGCGAAGTTCGAGTGCCGAAGTTCAATTCGGTCTATGGCTTTTAAAAGAAGAAAGAGGCTCTTACCAAAAAGCTCTTCAAACGGCAAAAAACCTAGCTGAAATGGGCTTTACCGTAGAAGCTATCGCAAAAGCTACAGGCTTAAGTATTGAAGAAGTAGAGGCTTTATAAGAATCAATATGTTAATAGCTGAATATGATTATGATACGGATATCGCAGTACAAAGAGAAGAAAGCCTGATGATTGGAATTGAAAGAGGCTCTCCGAATTAGAAATCGAGAAGCTGTAACAATGTAAAAGCTATAGCAAAATTCAACCTTTATTTTTAATCTCTCATGGGATGACGATAGGACAGTATATGTTTTTTCATTTTAACACCTTTACCAAATTCATACTTCACTAAACTAAAGATAACAACAAATAAACACAGCCAAGAAAATCCACATAAATAGGTAAAACACATAATATAAAAATGAGTTTTCCCAAGACTAATTGCAAATATGGATGATTGTAATGATCTGAATGGAATTCAAAAACAGTTTCCGTGATGATATTTATCACAATCCCCGCAATTAAAAACAAAACATGAATTACAAAAAAAATAAATTTAGGTTTAGGATCAAGGACAGAAATATATGTTTTTGATAAAAGAAATAAAGTTATATAAAGCAATATTTTAAAAGCTGCCAATAAAAATTTTATGAGTTTAGAAGGCATATTTGCAATCTTTGTTCTTAAAAATTTAAAATCAAACTTATAAAAAGAAACACCCAAACCGAATAAACCTAAATAAAGAATTTTCAAGGCATGAGCTAATTCCGAAAAATCAATATTCTTATATTTCATACTTTCTTTTGCGGAAGGAAAAAAATAAAAAATCAACAAATAAACTATTCCAAGGAAAACGGAGGCAATAAGACAAGCTTTCGCATTAATTTTTTCGTAATTCATAATCCCTCTACGAAAATGCTCTTATGAAAGTATATAGCAAAGTAATACTGCCGCCTACAAAACACGGTATAAAATATGTTCCGCGGTATATTTTTAACAGTTTTATATAATCTTCCAATTCATATTTTTCGGTATCAAAAATTGAAAGCCCATCATATACAGGCTGTAATACCGACAGAGGAACAAATTCGGGTATGAACAATAAAATTTTATCGATACCTAAGGTTTCCAGACAGTCCAATTTTTTCGAGATCAACCGGCCTCCTTTTATTTGCAAATAAAACCTCATTATCGCACCCGATATAAAATATATAAATATTAAAATTCCAAGAAATGGATTTATCGCCATATTTTTGGTAAAGTCTCCTACTCAAAGCTATTTTTGTCGGCGGCACCGCTGACATCGACGGGGTACTTACCGTCAAAGCAGGCGCAGCAAAAATGGGTGTTTGCTCCGGCATCCTTCATAGCTTTAAGCATACTTTCTTGGGATAGGTAAACTAAGGAATCGGCTCCGATGTGCTCTCTGATTTCTTCAACAGATTTTTTGTGGGCGATTAGGTTTTCGGGATCTCCCATGTCTACTCCCATAAAACAGGAGTAACGCACCGGCGGAGAAGCTATTCTGATATGTACTTCTTTGGCACCGGCACTCCGCAGCATCTTGATTAAGGGCCCCATGGTGCTTCCGCGGACGATGCTGTCGTCAACCACTATGATGCGTTTTCCTTCGACAGCCTCGGAAAGAATATTGAATTTCATCGCAACGCCTTGGTCTCGCAATTTTTGGGTAGGCTGAATAAAGGTGCGTCCTATGTAGCGGTTTTTTGAAAAACCCTCATCATAGGGAATGCCCGATTCTTGGGAATAGCCTATGGCTGCCGACCGCGATGAGTCGGGAATGGCTATAACTATGTCGGCCTCGACGGGGGAGTTTTTTGCAAGCTCCTTGCCGAAATTTACCCTTGACATATGAACCGAGGCCTTGTTCCAAACCGAGTCGGGGCGGGCAAAGTAGACATATTCAAAGATACATGGAGAAAGAGGATCCTTAGGGGGAAGCTGCATACACAACTCCGCTCCGTTATCGACCAACTTTAAAATTTCGCCGGCCTTTACCTCTTTCCAGTCCTTACAGCCTAAGGTTAAAAGAGCACAAGACTCGCTTGCGGCAACCGATACTCCGTCTTGAATACAGCCGACACAAAGAGGGCGAAAGCCCCAAGGGTCTCTCGCAATGTAAATGCCTTCAACCGTCAAAACGGCAATAGAAAAAGCTCCTTCCCATTCCCGCATACATGAGGCTATGCGTTCCGTCCAAGAATCTCCCTTGGCAGCGGCAAGCATCATAATCATAACTTCGGTATCCGAGGTAGAAGAAAGCCCCACCCCCCTCTCCAAAAGTTTTTGTCGCAAATACGGAGCGTTTACAAGGTTTCCGTTATGAGCAAGGGCTATGGGCCCATGCATGGTTTCGATATAAAAGGGCTGAATATTTCCCAAAGAAGAAGAACCTGTAGTCGAATAGCGGGTGTGGCCTATAGCCGCATAGCCTTGAAGGTTCGATATGTCGTTTTCGGTAAAAATGTTGGAAACAAGGCCCGGTTTTTTAAACACGCGGATGTGCTTTCCGTTTGAAACAGCCATACCGGCAGCCTCTTGCCCTCTGTGCTGAAGAGAAAAAAGAGCATAAAAAACCGAGCGGGCAGCATCATCCAGTCTTTCGGGGTTTTCGGTCCTAAAGGATTTTGAATCCCAGACAGCCGCAATTCCGCATTCTTCACCTAAACTCGATTTAAAAATATTTTCTCCGCTCATTTTTCCCTATTCTCCCTAAATTTAGCAAAAAACGACAAAGGGAGACCTCTCATTGCAAAGAAAAAGTCTCCCTCTTTACCCTCGTTAAAAAACAGTTTAAAACAGTCAGATTAATGAAAGTCTTTCGGCCTTCTTTCAACGCGTTTACATTTCGGGCATTCTGCAATATTTTTAATCTTACCGTTATCGACCATTGTTTTCAATACAATTTCTCCGCCGCAAGGACAATTAAATTTTTGAGTTGCAGCAGCAGTTCGTGAGTTTTTACTTGCACCAGCCATATCTGCCTCCTAGCAAAATATATATAGATTTATCAACCAAATAAGTATAAAAAAAAACGGATTTTATGTCAATAGATAGAAAGAATATAAATTTGCGTAAAATTTTTATCCTGAGCTAAGGCTTAAATCTCTTCAATAATCCACTCCCCGACGGTCTTTTCTTCCGCATCAAAGCTGACACCGATTAGCACGATTTTTTTGTTTTCTGCCTTGAATCTTTCGGCATAGTTTTTTTCTTTGATTTGTTTTAAGGCGGCAGCGGCACCTTCTTTTAGCTTAAACTCAAAGATGTAAATGCTTGAGTCAGTTTTTATTACGGCATCCGTTCTTCCATTGGAAACGGGAGTTTCAAGCTCGATAAACTGTCCTAAAAGAGCAAAGACCAAGTATACGCAGACCTGAAAATTATGCTCCCTCAAAGCTATACTTTCACCGCTATCCTTTTTGATATTGTCGTATGGAAGGCTTGCCATTATCGACTTTAGCCTTTGCATAAACTCTTCTACCCTGCCAGCAATTATGTCCCGATAAAATTGGGCTATGCAAAACGGCCCTTCCGCGTACACTATGTTACAATAGTTCGGGAAAAGATTATACAAAAAGCCGTATCTGACCTCGTCATTCGGGAAGCCCAACCTGTAAAGCTGCAAGTGCTTATCATAGCCCTTTATCGTTAAATAACCTGCTTGAAACAATACGGGTATTTCCGAGCCCGCTTCGGCCCTGTAATCGGATAGACCTGCCGAGGTCATCTCCACATTGCCGTCAAGATTGGGAATGTGATAATCGCTCCGTTTTAAAGAGTTTACCAAAAATGTGGGCGTTCCGGTAGCAAACCAATAATATTCAAATTGATTTCCGAAAAATACATTAAGTAAGCTGAAAGGATTATACAGTCTTTCAGTTTCGGGCGAAAAGCAATAACCGTCATATTTTTGCTGTAAGGTTTTGATACAGTCCTCATAGCTTAGCTCATTTGCTTCGGCTAACTTCCTTATTTCGGGTTCAAATGTTTTTAGCAGCTCTGTATGAGTTATTCCGCAGATGCCTGAAAATTGAGGGACTAAACTAATATCGTTTAAGTTGTTTAGATCGCTGAATATGCTGACCTTGCTGAATTTTGTCACACCCGTTAAAAATGCAAGGCGTATATATTGGTCGGCTGTTTTGATAATGCCGAAAAAACCCTTTAATATTGTCTTATAAATTTCGTTTAGAGCATCGTCTTTCCACATAGTTTGAAGAAGGGGTTTATCGTACTCGTCAATCAAAATAACGGTCTGTTTTCCCGTTTTTTTATATGCACGACATATAACACCGAAAAAACGTTCCGAAAGAGTGTTTTCCGAATTAGAGCTGCCGTAAACTTCTTCCCACCTGCAAAGATGATTATTTAGAACACTTTCAAGGTCCTCCCTTGTTTCATACTTTGCAAGATTAAAATCCAAATAAAGTACCGGATACTCCTGCCAGATTTCCCTTTTACCCTTTTCGGTTTCTTCAAGCTTTTCGATTGCGAGGCCCTTAAACAGTTCTTTTTGTCCCAAAAAGTAGGCTTGAAGAGTAGAAAGAAAAAGGCTTTTTCCAAACCGCCGAGGACGGCTTAAAAAATAAACACGTCCTGTAGAGGCTAATTTATAAACATATTCGGTCTTATCAACATAGAGATAATTATCATCACGCAATACCTTAAAACTTTGTACACCTATAGGAAGTTTACGGCTAAAATCCATATCCATACCTTACCTCTAAAGAAAACTATCCCCTTTTCTTTAAAAATCAAAAAGAGCCAAATGCTGCTTAATCCGTTTACCAAAAATCCGAAACCTATCAAACTTGCAAATAGGCCTGAAATGCTTGCAGGATTAAAAAGCCCCGATAATCCTATTAAGCAAACAATACCTGCAAAAATCAGCCAAAGCCACCATACCCTTACACCTGATTTTTTTAGATCAAAGGATTTTTTAACTTCAACTGCTCCTAAGCAAATCAAAAAGAGGCCGAGAACGAGTCCGATAAGACCGAGAACAGCATCCGGATTTATTAGACAAAAAAGGCCCAAGCCTATAAGAATTATTCCCAAAACCAAAAAAGAATTCATCTTGATCGAAAAAAACTGATAAATTTCGATAAGACCGTAAGCAATTAACGAAACACCGACAAGGGTAACAAGAATTCTCGTTATGCTGTCAGGGTTAAGAATACATACAAGGCCTAAAATCGTAGACATTACGGCAATAGCCAAAAAGATCATAGAATAAGATAATTTTTTTTCAGACATATATACTCCAGATACCTTTAATGATAATATCTTTTTAATTTTTTTTCAAGCACAATAATACATTAAAATTTCAAACAATGATAATACTAAAATATATATCGAATCAAAATATAACTATAGAGAGAGGCAATAATTATAAAAGAAAGCACGATAGGCAGAGTCTTTACAACCAACGATAAAAATGAAGTTTTATAATATTCTGTTATGATTGCCAAACATATATGAGTGGGCGATACCTGCATTGCGATATAGCATATACTCATAAACAAAACAAGTTCTCCAAGACCTGCACCGGGTATGGCCGAAAAAGCTAAAGGCAGCATCATGGCTATCATGGCCTGACTGCCTGCAACTATTGTTCCCAGAAAAATTATTATTGAAAAAACAGCAGTAATAGGAATAGGGAGAATTCCAAAAACTTCGGGTAAAGTTTCAATAACATGACTATATTCCAATACCGCTTTAAAAATCATAACAACGATTACTGTAAGAAGCATTTTTGCTTCAAAAGCTTTAACTGCAAATTTTTTTAATTGGGATAATGTAAATTTGTGAATAAACATCATTAAGAATATTGCAGGCAAAACAGCATAAAAAACTTGAATTTTTAAAACAAGAATTAAGATAGTTGTAAGACCGATAGGCCACAGAGCCTTAAAAAACGAATAGACGGAATCTTTTTTATTTTGTTCGTTCTCTGCGGTCTTATTCTTGGGTATTTTTTTTACATAAAATACAAAGCCCAGTAAAAAAAGAACAAAAACCATCGGCAGCATACTTACAACAAATGCAGTCATATCCACCCCGGTAAGTTTTAAGGCTAAAAGTATGGCTGCATAGGTAGGCATAAACAATTCCGATATATGCCTATAATAGCTGGTCACAAAAGTTTTTTCATTAGCATTAAGATTATCATCCGCGGCGGCATCCACTATCGGAGCGGCAATAAGCACCGCTCCGGGAGAGGGCAGCAACCCTATTATGAAGGGAGCTGCCATAGCATTTACACGTTTGGAATGAAACATTTGTTCAAGCGATATTTCAGCAAGCATAAGCATTTCCTTGTCTTCCATCATACGCTGTAAGTATGTAATGATATAAAAAGCAAGCAAAAGATATATTGTTTGAGAATTTAAAGAAGCACTTCTTGCCATGTTTATAAATTCCAAAAAAGGAATTTTATATAAAATCACGGCTAAAACCACAGCAATGAGTATTGCTTGATAAAGAGGCCGTTTAAAAGTCAAGCCCAATACAATAGCCGAAAATATTACCGCTAAATAAATTAATTCCATACAATATCTAGAATCCTTTTTTCTTTAATGCAGCACCAAGCATTTCCAAATGCTGTTCTAAAATTTTAGTAGGACAAGCTACATTGATTCTTTCGAAGCCGTCCCCTTCAGAGCCGAAAATATAACCTTCGTCAGTAAAAAATTGCGCTTCATTATGCATAAAATCTTCCAAAGCTTTATTATCCATTCCAAGAGCCCTAAAATCAATCCATTGAAGATAGGTACCTTCAATGTACCTGCTTTTAAGCATTGGAAAGTTGGAATCAAAATAATTTTTAACCAGCTTTTGATTGGTATCAAGAACAATCAGAAGCTCATCAAGCCATTTATCGCACCGGGTATAAGCTATTTCGCAAGCTTTAAGCCCGAGAGCATTCACACTTGAAGACCTCATCTTTTGAAGGGTTTCATAATATTTGCTTCTAATATTTTCATTTTCTACAATTATATTTGATGCAGCAAGGCCTGCGACATTAAAGGTCTTTGAAGGAGCCGTTGCCGTGATGGTATTTGCACCTATCTCTTTTGAAATACTTGCCATAAGAGTATGTTTATAGCCGGGCATTACAATATCGTTCCATATCTCATCGGAAAAAACAATTACATTATTCTCCAAGGCTATTTCAGCCAGTCTTTTTAATTCTTCTTTTTTCCATACACGTCCGACAGGATTATGAGGAGAACAAAAAATCAAAAGTTTATTTTTCGGCTGCTTTGCAAGGCTTTCAAATTTATCGTAATCGATTGTGTAATAGTTATCCTTATCACATAAAAGAGGACAATTTACAAGCTCCCGCTCATTCATCTCAATTGCCATGGAAAAAGGATAATACACAGGGCGCATAACGATTACTCCGTCTCCTTTTTCCGTAAAGGTATTTACGGCAGCAAAAAAAGCATTTACAACGCCGGGTGTCTGCATAATCATTTCGGGACTTACATTATAATTATGCTTACGCTTAAGCCAATTTATTACTGCATTGTCATAATCTGCATACCGTATTGAATAGCCTAAAATCAGCCTATCGAGGTATTCTTTTAGGCCTTCAATTATTTCCGGCGGATTTTTAAATTCCATATCGGCAACCGAAAGAGGTATTACCCCTTCAGAAACATTGGGGTTCCATTCATACATAAGCTCCCATTTGGCAGCTCCAATTTTTTTTCGTGATAAAGTATTTACAAAATCATACATAATTCATCTCCTAATAGTTAAGGGTCTAATCAATAGTATACAGTAAATAATTTATTTTTACAAGAATAGTTTTAAAAAAAGCCTTAAGCTTTAATAAAAAACATCAGCTGCTCACGAATGAAGAGGTGAAGATATCGATAAGAACCGGAATTTTTTCGATTATCGGGCCCGGTTTTTCTGTAATGATAGCAACATTGACAATTATGGCTATGCTGGGATCAGGAGCAGCATTTATGCGCATTGGAGTTATCGGCTCTGCAAGTTATGAATTAATGTTAGCCGGAATTGCAGCAGATGTTTTGGGCATTGAACTTACAAGTGCTAATATAACGACCGGTGTTTTCATTTTAGTTCTCTATGCAATGATTCTCGGAAGTGCACCTTATTTTATCAACTGTTTTTTCAGCCTAAAACCAATGGAACGCTCTTTGATCAAAAATAAAAGCATTGAAGGAAGTTTTGCAAAAATAGTCGGCTTTATCGCATCGATAGCGCTTATAGGTTATTTTGCTATCGATAACGCACGCAAAGGAAAAGTTGAGGCCATTGTAATGTTTATAACAGGCGGCATAACCATCTTGCTTTCAATGTATGCAGAAAAATCAAAGAAAAAAGGGCGGAATCATGGGGCTCAATTTAGTACCGGAATTTTTAAATGAAGATATAACCTGCAAGGACAGTACAGTAAGCTTAATGGTTAAGCATCTAAACCATCAAAAAAATGTAGGCGGAATAGAAGTTCTCGCACTTGGTTCAGACTTTGACGGAGTTTTCGGCAATCTGGAAATAAACAGTTGCGATAAGTATTATCTTCTTTTTGATGCTCTAAAAAAAGACGGTTGGACGGAAGATGAAATCGAAAAAATGGCATATAAAAATGCTGAAAGATTTTTAAAAGATGTTCTTAAATAGAGCTATACATTAAATTCATTTAAAAAAATTAAAAGCGTCCGTTTATTTTAAACGGACGCTTCTTTATTAAAAACATTTTATATTTTAAACATCTATTTTTTCCAGTTTCCAAATTTCATCAACATAATTTTGAATAGTCCTATCCGAACTGAATTTTCCGGATCGGGCTATGTTCAAGATACATTTTTTTGCCCAAGCATGGCGGTGATAATAATCGCTTATAATCTGCTCGTGAGCTCTTTGGTAGCTTTTAAAATCTGCAAGAATATAATAAGTATCGGGCCGCTGCCCTTCAACCCCATAAATGAGAGAATCATAAAGGCCTCTAAATGTTTGCTCTCCGGGCAGTGTGTAAGTTCCGTCAATAAGCTGATTTACGGCCTTTTCAAGCTCGGGATTAGCTGCAAGATACTCACGGGGATTATAGGAGTTTTCCTTATCCATCTTCAATATTTCTTCAGCCTTAAGTCCGAAGATAAATTCATTTTCGGCTCCGGCTTCCTCGACAATTTCGATATTGGCTCCGTCAAGGGTGCCGATCGTTACCGCCCCGTTAATCATAAATTTCATATTTCCCGTACCGGATGCTTCTTTTCCGGCAGTAGAAATTTGCTCCGAAATATCGGCGGCAGGGAAGATTACTTCTGCAGCGGAAACGCGGTAGTTTTCGACAAAGACAACCCGCAATTTACCGGCAACTCTGTGGTCGTTATTTATTCTGTCTGCGACTGTGTTTATGAGTTTGATTATTTCCTTGGCACGCCTATAGGACGCCGCCGCCTTTGCTCCGAAGATAAAGGTCCTAGGAATCGGATCATAAGAAGGATCATTTATAATTCTATTATAAATAGTCATTATATGGAGAATATTCAAAAGCTGCCTTTTGTATTCATGGAGCCTTTTGATTTGCACATCATAGATAGAATCGGGATTGATAAAAATTCCTTGATTTTTTTCGAGGTATTCTGCAAGTCTTATCTTATTTTTACGCTTCACCTCGATAAAACCTTCTAAGAATTCTTCATCATCTATAAAGGCTTCAAGTTTTTTCAATTCATCCAGATTGGTTATCCAGCCGTCGCCTATGTACTTTGTAATAAAGCCGGAAAGAAGAGGATTGGCCGTTAAAAGCCATCGCCTTTGAGTAACTCCATTAGTTTTATTGTTAAACTTGTGAGGATATAGGTCATAAAAATCGGCAAGCTCTTTTTTCTTTAAAATTTCCGTGTGAAGAGCGGCAACCCCATTTACCGAAAAAGCTCCAACTATAGCAAGACGTGCCATGTGAATTTTTCCGTCGGCCATAATTGCCATATTGTTATGCTTTTTCCAATCACCGGGATATTTTTCGTAGAGCTTTGCTAAAAAGCGTCTGTTTATTTCTTCGACTATTTGATAAATTCGCGGCAAGAGCTTTTGAAAAACTTCTATCGGCCATTTTTCCAAGGCCTCGGCTAAAATCGTATGATTAGTATAAGCAAAAACTCTCTTTGTAATATCCCAGGCGGCATCCCATTCAAGATGATAATCGTCCATCAAAATGCGCATAAGCTCAGGAATGCCCACAACAGGGTGAGTATCGTTTAGCTGGATTACGACATAGTCAGGCAGCTTGGTAAAGTCCGTACCTTCTCTATGTATAAACGAGCGGATAATATCCTGCAAGCTGGCTGAAGTAAAAAAGTATTGCTGCTTTAAGCGCAAGTTCATTCCGGGCGGGCCTGAATCGTTTGGATACAAAATACATGAGATGCTCTCGGCATCAATCTGTTTTTGAAAAGCCCTGTTATATTCCATGCTGTTAAAAAGAGGAAGATCAAATCCGTTATCTGAAGATGCTTCCCAAAGTCTGAGAGTGTTTACAGTCTTAGTGCCGTAACCGACTATAGGCATATCATAGGGGGTTGCAATAATTTCTTCTGCTCCGTTTAGATCATAGTAAAGTTTTCCGCTTTCGGATGTTCGGGAAGAAGGAGTCCCCCCAAAGTAAACCTTTACGCTCAAATCGGAGCGGCGAACCTCCCAAGGGTCTCGGGCAAAAAGCCAACGGTCAGGATATTCAACCTGATAGCCGTTTTCGATTTTTTGCTCAAACATTCCGTACTTATAGCGGATACCGTAACCGTGTCCGGGATAGTCAAGGGTTGCAAGCGAATCCAAAAAACAGGCCGCAAGCCTTCCCAAGCCCCCGTTTCCCAAACCGGCATCGGGCTCTTCATCCTCGATTATCGAAAGAGGTTCGGATATTTCATCTACAATCTCTTCAATAGTTTTTCGGATACCCATATTGTTTATATTATTGATTAGGGCCCGCCCCATCAAAAACTCGGCCGAAAGGTAATACATCCTTCTTACTCCGGTTTTCTCTTGAGCATTCATGGTTTTAATCCAGTTGGATTGAACAAGTTCCATAACCGTACTGGCTACGGCATCATAAATTTCACGGCGGGTAGCCTTATCAAGACTCTTACTGAAATTCCTTTTTAAGCGCCGTATTACGGAATCCTTTACATCTTCTTTTGAAATAACCAAACTTTTACCTCCTCTTATTCCATCCAATATTTATTGTATGTCTTTTTTTTAATAAAATCAAGCCTTTTATTAATTGAGTACTTTACAGTTTTTTAACTACAAATCTTAGGCAAGTGTCAAAACCGATATTTTTATAGAAAAACTTTGCTTCCTCGTTGAATTCCCAATGAGTCAACTCAATTTGTGAAGCTCCTTCTTGAACGGCAATTTTTTCGATTTCTGCCATAAGTGCCTTCCCGAGGCCTTTCCGCCTATATTCGGGATCTATGCCGATTTGATCGATATGTATTCCCCTATAAGCCTTCCTAACAGGATTTTCCTGATAATCCCGAATATAAAATAAGGCATAACCGGCATCCTTTCCATCGCAAGAAACAATACAGCAAAACCAATTATCCTCTTGTAACTGCTTTTTTAAAAATTCTACCGTTGAATCATAAGAAAAGGGCTTAAAATACTCAGGATACAATCTATAATGAAGTTCATGTACATCCTTATTCATTAATGCAATCTTCTCGGCCTCTTTTGATAATCTAAAACTTAAATTCATAGTTTGCTCCTTCTATTTTTACTTTGCTAAATCTAGAAAAAGGATTTCAAGCTCATCAGAAAGCTTATCATTTAGGTGTTTTTCGGCTACATTGTATAAACTATGTAAAAGCGTATTTAAACCAAACCTTCACCCACTATGTTTATTGTAATACATTTAGGCAGTTTTGTATACACTTCACCTGTTTTTAAGTTTTCCGTGTACATTTTAGCCCAATAGAAGATAGTTTTTTTGAACAAACTCATTTTTCGTAATTATTATAGAGATTGTTTGAAGTTAATAGCAAAATTTTATCGATTATAAAATCTTCTTCTAACTTTACTATTTTTTTCAAACAATAACTATAAATATAAGGAGAGGAGAAATATAAAAAAATTAATTGGAGAAAAAAATGGTTAAAAGATTTGAAGACCTAACATTGCAAGATGATTTTATGTTTTGTAAGGTTATGCAAGATCCTATGCTATGTAAAAAACTTATCGAAATAATACTATCTGATACGATAGGCAAAATTGCGTATGTTTCGGTGCAGCATAGTATTAGCACCTATGAACAGGCAAAGTCTGTAAGATTTGATGTTTTGGTACAAACAGAAAACAGCAAATTTTATGATGTAGAGATGCAAGTAAGCAATGAAAGGAATATTCCCAAAAGAATGAGATTTTATCAGGCAGCTATGGACATTTCGTTTTTGGATAAGGGGAATTCCTATAATAATTTAAATGACAGCTTTATAATTTTTATCTGCACCTTTGATGCTCTCGGTAATAACAGACCGGTTTACACATTTGAAAACACCTGTCTTGAAAATAAAAACATATCTTTACAAGACGGAACGAAAAAGGTTATAATAAACGCAGAGGCATTTGGCGGCACTCAGGACAAAGAATTAAAATATTTTTTAGAATACCTTAAAACCGGTAAGGTAAAAAGCGAATTCACAAGGAGGATAGAAAAAATGATACAGACAATAAAAAACAACGAACAAGCAAGACAAGAATACAGATTGATGTCAACCTTTGAGATGGATGCCAGGGATAAAGGCTTTTCGGAAGGAACTTATAACAATAAACGCGAAACAGCTAAAATATTAAAACAATTAGGAGATTCAACACAGAAAATTATACAAGTTACAGGCCTTTCCGAATCCGAAATAGAAAAACTGTAGTTTTAATAGACCTTGTCCAAAAAATTATGTAAATGCGTTTTTTAATTTATCAAAAAGCCCCCCTTATGTCAAACAATACGGCAAATTGATTAAAGGCAATACAAATTGTAAGAGATATTGCCAAATCTTTTTGTTTACATCTCAACTAAAGAGTAATCCAAAACCTATGGTAATTTGCGAGATTCCAAAGGGCAGCGAGCCCTTTGGCAGCGCGAGAAAGAGAGGGGGTCATAGGGGGAGTACACCCAACGAAGTTTCGAGGTGAAAACCCTGCTCTAAACAGGGTTGTCTCTCCCCCTAGATTTTAGATGTCATCCAAAAAGTTTTCTTCTTCGATAAGCTCTTTTTCTTCGAGAGCTTGTGCTGCTTCGGCTTCAAGCCTTCGGCGTTCAAGGATTTCGTTCATCTGAATATCCAAATCGCTCTTATTTTTATCGAAAAGCTTAATATCTCGATACTGCTTCATACCTGTTCCTGCAGGGATAAGGTGACCGATAATTACGTTTTCCTTTAAGCCGCGAAGTTCATCGGACGAACCTGCGATAGCCGCATTTGTAAGAACCTTTGTGGTCTCTTGGAACGAAGCAGCCGAAATAAAGGAATCGATATTTAGGGCTGCCTTTGTAATTCCTTGGAACATGGGACGGGCAACGGCAGGCTGACCGCCTTCTTCCTTAACCCTCTTATTTTCCTCATGGAATCGGTACTTATCTATCTGCTGGTCAAAAATAAACTTGGTATCTCCAACCGAAACAATCTTTACCTTTCGGAGCATCTGACGGACGATTATACCCACATGCTTATCGTTAATGGTAACACCCTGAGCATCATAAACATCCTTAATTTCCTTCATCAAGTAGTTTTGAAGTGCATTTTCACCCAGGATATTTAAAATATCGTGCGGATCAAAGCTGCCGTCACACAAGGGTTCACCGGCTTTTACGGTATCGCCGTCACGGACAAGCATCCGTTTTCCGATAGGAACAAGGTGCTTTACATCATGGCCGTACTCGTCACGGACTATAATAGTTCTCTTACCCTTTAGTAAGCCCTTCTTAATCGTAACAACACCTGCAATAGCTGCAAGAACGGCAGGCGACTTAGGACGGCGGGCTTCGAGGAGTTCTGAAACTCGCGGAAGACCTCCCGTAATATCCTTTGTCTTTACCGACTCTTTTGCGATCTTTGCCAAAATTGCACCGGCCTTAATCTCCTGACCTTCTTCAACCAAGAGCTGGGCTCCTCCGGGGAGGAAGTAAGAGTCCTCACCTACGGGGTTACCCGATTCATCGGAGATAAAGATACGGGGCTGCATCTTATCGAAATGAGCATCGCTTATTCGTTTTTCGACAACGCCTGTTTCTTCATCGGCTTCCTCTTTTAAGGTTGTACCTGGCAAAATATCTTCAAAGCGGACAAAGCCGTCGTATTCTGCCAAGATAGGATCGGCAAAGGGGTCAAAGGTACCTACCGTTTCACCGGCTTTTATTACATCATTTTCTTTTACCACAACCTCGGAGCCGTTTCTTATCTCTACTGTCTGCTCTTGCCCGACCAAATAGATAATATTATCTCTGACTTCTGCAATTGCTATATTTTCGGAAAGAACTTCCTTTCCGTTCTTTAATGTATAAAGAGGATTTCCTTTTACAACTCTGGTACCCGTACTTACAAGCGGGATTTCACCTTTTTTAAGAGCATATTCGTTCAATACCCTGCTGAAAGTAAACTCGCCCTTTCTTGTAAAGAGGAAATGTCCGTTTTTAAGATTTACATAAGAACCCTTTATGCCTCGAACGATGATAGAATAGTCGTTAAATACGATTCTATTCTCTTCAACATTTTTGGAAGCCGTACCTCCTTCGTGGAATGTACGCATCGTAAGCTGGGTACCGGGCTGACCGATGGACTGAGCAGCGATAATACCTACAGCTTCCCCTATTCGGACAATTCGGTTTCGGGCAAGGTCTCGGCCGTAGCACTTAACGCAAACACCGTACTTGGATTCGCAGGTCAAAACGGTGCGGAGCTTAACGGTTTCAACACCGGCTTCCTCTATCTTCTTAGCGGTTTCATCGGTGATATACTCGTTTACATCGATAAGGAGCTCTCCCGTAATGGGGTGAATAACCCTTTCCAATGTGTATTTACCTGCAATACGCTCGCTCAAGGACTCGCGGATTTCGTCCCCGCGCTTGATTGCGGCATATTCGATTCCGTTAATGGTACCGCAATCTTCTTCGTTTACGACTACGTTTTGAGCAATATCTACAAGACGCCTTGTCAAATAACCTGCGTCGGAGGTTTTAAGAGCCGTATCGGTCAAACCTTTTCGGGCACCGTTGGTCGAAATAAAGAATTCCATAACGTTTAGGCCTTCTTTAAAGTTTGATCTAATCGGAAGCTCGATGATGTCGCCTGTAGGCTTGGACATAAGACCCCGCATACCTGCCAGCTGGTTTATCTGATCCTTATTACCTCGGGCACCTGATGTAGCCATCATGTGGATGGTGTTAAATCCGCCCTTGTCTTCTTGAAGGCGGTTCATAAGGATCTCTTTAAGGTTGGAGTTTGTCTTCTGCCAAACGTCAACTACACGGTTGTAGCGTTCTTCCTGAGTAATGTGGCCGCCCTTGTATTGGTTGTAGATTTCCAAAACTTCCTTGTTGGCCTTCTCAAGCATTCCGGCCTTTTCAGGCGGAATAATCATGTCTTCCATACTCAATGTTGCACCGAAATAGGTAGCATACTTATAACCTACAGCCTTGAGCTTGTCCAAAAGCTTTACGGCAAGCCAAGGGCCCTTATCCTTAAAGACTTCTTCTATAAGTTTTCGTATTTTTTTATCGTTTAATGCATCGTTTGTAAACGGAACGCCTTCAGGCATTTCTTCGTTAAAGAGAATTCTTCCCGGAGTGGTTCTTACCATTTCAACCTTTCCGGGCGAAGTTTCGTAGTCGATTAAAACTGGTTCCTGCCAGCCTACTGCATGGCCTTCTGCAGCCATCAAAACTTCTGCAACGGAAGAATATCGTCTCTCTTTTTTGCCTTCAGGCAGGGCCCTTTCCTTTGTAAGATAGTAAAGACCTAAAACCATGTCCTGTGTCGGGAAAACTATTGTTTTTCCGTTTGCAGGGTCGAGGAGGTTTCGGGCCGAGAGCATCAGAGTCCAGCACTCCATCTGGGCAGCCTGAGTGAGCGGAACGTGGATAGCCATCTGGTCGCCGTCAAAGTCGGCATTAAAGGCCTTACATACAAGAGGATGAAGGCGGATAGCTTTTCCTTCTACCAAAACAGGCTCAAAGGCTTGAATACCCAAACGGTGGAGGGTCGGAGCACGGTTTAAAAGAACAGGGTGCTCGCTTACAACCTCATCAAGAACTGCAAAAACCTCGGCGGCTTCCTGTTCTACAAGGAGTTTAGCCTTTTTAATATTGGAAACAACTTCCTTTTGAACGAGTTTTTTCATTATAAAGGGCTTAAAGAGCTCCAAGGCCATCTTGGTTGGGAGACCGCACTGCCAGAGCTTAAGTTCGGGTCCTACAACGATAACGGATCGGCCTGAGTAGTCGACACGCTTACCTAAGAGGTTTTGGCGGAATCTGCCCTGCTTTCCCTTTAAAAGATCCGAAATGGATTTTAAGGGACGGTTTGAAGCTCCCTTAATAGCCTTTTTGCGTTTTGAGTTATCGAAGAGGGCATCAACGGCTTCTTGAAGCATCCTCTTCTCGTTTCTGATAATGATATCGGGAGCCTTTAACTCCATGAGCTTACTCAAACGGCTGTTTCTGTGGATTACCCTTCTGTATAAGTCGTTGAGGTCTGAGGTTGCAAAGCGGCCTCCGTCAAGCTGTACCATGGGGCGCAAATCAGGCGGAATAACCGGAATAACGTCCAAAATCATCCATTCGGGTTTGTTACCTGAAGCTCTAAAATTTTCGACGATTTCGATTCGGCGCAAAAGGCGTTGGTCGCTTTTTGCACCCTTTTCAATCATCTTAGCACGAAGTTGAGCCGCAAGTTCATCCAAATTTATGTTTTGAAGAAGGGTCTTAATAGCCCCAGCACCCATACCTGCCGTAAAGGCTGCTCCGTAACGCTCGTGAGCATCCCTATACTCATCCTCGGTTAAAAGCTGCATGGGTTCCAAGTCGGTATCGTTTGCATCGATAACGATGTATTTTTCGTAGTATAAAACCGACCTTAGGGCTGCAACCTGTAAGTTGAGGAGGAGCCCCATTCGGCTGGGAACGGATCTGTAATACCAAATGTGAGAAACGGGGGCTGCCAGTTCTATGTGGCCCATGCGCTCACGGCGGACCTTAAAGTGAGTAACTTCAACGCCGCAGCGGTCGCAGATAACGCCCTTATAGCGGATAGACTTAAACTTTCCGCAAAAACACTCCCATTCCTTTGTGGTTCCGAATATTCTTTCGCAAAATAAACCGTCCCTCTCCGGGCGCAAGGTTCGGTAATTGATTGTTTCAGGCTTTTTTACTTCTCCGTAGGACCAAGCCCTGATAGTGTCGGGTGAAGCAAGCCTTATCATCAAGCTGTCAAAATCTTGTATATCTCTCATAATCTTTCCCTCTCCTTAACTTCCATTAAAAGTTAGTACTTGTTTTTTCGCGTTTGATTAGCTCTTCATCCCTTTCGGTCAAAGGAATCTGCTGACCCTTTGCATCATAGATTGTAAAGTCGAGAGCTAAACCTCTTAATTCTTGAACCAATACGTTAAAGGATTCGGGGATACCGGCGGAGCTTGAAGGCTCGCCCTTAACGATGGATTCGTATATCTTGGATCGTCCGTGCATATCGTCGGACTTGATTGTAATAAGTTCCTGCAGGGTATTGGCTGCACCATAGGCTTCGAGGGCCCAAACTTCCATTTCTCCCAAGCGCTGACCGCCGAATTGAGCCTTACCGCCCAAGGGCTGCTGGGTAACTAGAGAATAAGGACCTGTGGATCGGGCGTGCATCTTATCGTCTACAAGGTGGGCCAGCTTTAAGAAGTAGATAACGCCGACAAAGACCTCGTTTTCAAAGAGCCGTCCTGTTAAACCGTCGCGGAGTTTTACCTTGGAGCTCGCCGGATAGCCGGCTTCTTTAAGCTTGGCTTCAATCTGCTCCATGCTGGGTGACTCAAAAACAGGAGACTCATACCACTCGTTCAACTTTAAACCGGCCAAGCCAAGTTCGGACTCAAGAATCTGGCCGATGTTCATTCGTGAGGGAACACCGAGCGGGTTTAGACAGATATCGAGCGGAGTTCCGTCTTCCATGTAGGGCATATCTTCTTCGGGGAGAATTCTGGCTACAAGGCCCTTGTTTCCGTGGCGGCCTGCCATCTTGTCTCCCTCGCGGAGTTTTCGCTTTGTGGCGATTAAGACCTTTACAACCTCATCTACGCCGGGGCTCAAGTCATCTCCCTGATCCCTCTTTAAACGCTGAACATCTATAACCGTACCTTCGGTTCCATGGGGAACACGCAAGGATGTATCCCTGACTTCCTTAGCCTTTTCACCGAAGATGGAGTTAAGGAGCTTAAACTCAGGGGTCGTATCGCTTTCGCTCTTAGGAGTAACCTTACCGACAAGGATGTCGCCGGGCTTTACCTTAGAACCTATACGGATAATACCTTCGCTGTCGAGGTCATCCAAGCTCTTTTCGGACTTGTTAGGAATATCGCAGGTCATCTTTTCGGCACCGAGCTTTGTTTCGCGGACATCGGTTGAAAGCTCCTTAATATGGATAGAAGTAAACATATCTTCTTTTACGACCCTGCGTGAAATTAAGATAGCGTCTTCATAGTTATAACCGTTCCAAGGTACGAAGCCTACAAGAATGTTTCGGCCTAGGGCCAATTCTCCGTTATAGGTTGCAGGACCGTCGGCGATGGGCTGACCTTCTTTAACCGTGTCCCCCACATTGACGATGGGGCGCTGATGGTAGCAGGTTTCCTGGTTTGTTCTTTGATATTTTAATAAGGTGTACTCGTCCTTATCTTCCTTATTTTTTCCCTTTTCGGGGGCTATGATAATCGTATCGGAAGAAACATACTCAACCTTTCCTGCCCTCTTTGCCTTGATCAAAACGCCCGAATCATAGGCACACTTTTTTTCCATACCGGTTCCGACACGCGGAGGTTCGGGGAAAACCAGGGGAACTGCCTGACGCTGCATGTTTGAACCCATGAGGGCACGGTTAGCATCATCGTGTTCAAGGAAGGGAATTAGAGAAGCCGAAACGGATATAATCTGTTTGGGCGAAACATCCATGTACTGAATATCTTTCGGACTTCTTGAAGTATAATCTCCAAGCCTACGGCATGAAACCTGATCCGTATTGATCTTTCCGTCCTTACTTATAGCGGAAGAAACCTGACCGATAAAATACTTGTCTTCATCCATAGCGGACAAGTACTCGATTTCGCGGGTAGCGACACCGTTTTCAACCTTTACATAGGGAGCTTCCAAAAAGCCGTATTCGTTTACGCGGGCATAGTTCGCCATGGAAACAATAAGACCGATGTTAGGACCTTCAGGGGTCTCGATCGGACACATTCTTCCATAGTGGGTATAGTGAACTTCGCGAACCTCAAAACCTGCCCTATCGCGTGAAAGGCCGCCGGGGCCTAGAGCGTTTAGACGGCGTTTATGAGTAAGCTCAGCCAGGGGGTTTACCTGATCCATAAACTGAGACAACTGGCTTGCACCGAAGAATTCTTTGATTGCAGCAACGATGGGTTTAATGGAAATTAAGTCCTGAGGCTTAATTGTATCCATTTCCTTGGAGCTCATCCTGTCGCGGGCAATTCTCTCCATTCTGGAGAAGGCTTTTTTAAGAACATCGGTCATAATTTCGCCGACTGAGCGGATTCGTCTGTTGCCTAAGTGATCTATATCGTCGATATTTTCTTTACCGATATAAACCTTAATCAAGATCTTCATTGTGTTGAATATATCTTCTTCAATTAAGGTTGTACCCTGCACATCATCGGTATAGTCAAATTTTTTATTTAGCTTATACCGGCCGACCTTGCCTATATCGTACCTGCGTGCCGTGAAGAACATATTGTGAAGGTCTTCTTTTGCGCTTTCATAGGTTATAGGATCGCCGGGGCGTATAACGCTGTAGACTGCGTTTAAGGCATCTTCAACAGTGGGTTCATCATTTACTGCAGGATCCGGAGTGTACTTTATTTCTTCTCTTTCAAAGCAGTTGATAATAATTTGAGAATCCAAAGAGTCATCAGCCTTAAAGTCTATTATGGTAATATTTTTAACTTCGTTTTGAATTAAATCGTCTATATTGTGCGGGTGAATTTTTTCTCCGGCTTGGTGCATTTTACGCATTTCGCCGTCTTCCCCCTTTACAAAGACATCCCTTGCCAAAACCTGACCGATTAATTCTTCGTATTCGGCCCTGTCTGAGGAGATTTTTGCAGTTTTTGTCTTATAGAAAAGGTCGATAATTTTTTCTCTTGTGTCATATCCGAGAGCCCGTAAAAAAATCGTACCTAAAATTCTCTTTTTGCTGTCAAGCTTTGCATAAATAAGCTCTTTTTTCTGATCTATTTCGAATTCGAGCCATGTTCCGCGATAGGGAATAATGCGGCTTGAGTAAACACCCTTTTCATGCGAAAAGATAACACCCGGAGAACGGTGAATCTGTGAAACAACAACGCGTTCAGCTCCGTTTATAATGAATGTTCCTCTTTCTGTCATTAGAGGAATATCGCCCATGTAAATATTTTTGCGGCGAATTTCTTTAGTTTCCTTAAAGAATAGGTCTATTTCGGCTTTTAAGGGGACAGAATAAGTAAGTCCCTTTTGTTTGCATTCAATTTCAGAGAATTTAATACTATCATAGTCGAGAGAATAGGATAGATATTGCAAAGCCATGTCTTCATTTATACTTTCAATAGGAAAAGTTGTATGGAATACCGATTCTAAGCCCTCAATCTCGGCCTCATCTGTCTTTTTTTCTTTATTTAAAAATTTATTGTAAGATTGAATCTGAATATCGATGAGGTTTGGAAGCTCCATAAAATTCGGAACATCCTTACCGTAATATCTTCGATCTATTTTTTGGCCTCTTGCAAACATCCCTTACCTCCCAAGTTTATATTTAATCACAAAAAGACTTCCTGAAATTTCATACAGGAAGTCTTAGAGAAAACATATCTTTTATGCTGTCATGCTTCTTTTTAAAAGAAGCATGACAATTTCCGGCGTAAAGCCGGTATTTTGCTCATTAAGCAATTTCAACTTCACCGCCGGCTGCTGTAATAGCTTCCTTAATTTTAGCTGCTTCTTCTTTAGAAACATCTTCTTTAAGGACTTTCGGAGCTCCTTCAACAAGCTCTTTAGCTTCTTTCAAGCCGAGACCGGGAATAACGTTTCGAACTTCCTTAATAACACCGATCTTTTTACCGGGATCTGCAAGGCCTTTAAGAGTAACAGTGAATTCTGTCTTCTCTTCCTCAGCGGCTGCACCTCCGGCAGCTCCGCCTGCAACTACTGCAACGGGAGCAGCGGCTGTTACACCGAATTTTTCTTCCATAGCTTTGATAAGCTCGGAAAGTTCGAGAATCGTTTTTTCGCCGATTGCTTCAATAATTTGTTCGTTTGTTAATGCTGCCATATTATCTTCTCCTTAAAATTTAGATTTTTGTGCTTTTAGCACATTAAGCAGACAGGGGGTCAGCTTTTGAAGCCTGACTGCTTATATTTTTCGGAAATATCCGAAAGCCGGTTTTAAGCCTCAGCGGGCTGTTCGGCCGGTTTTTCTTCCGAAGCAGGAGCTCCGGCTTCTGCACCGCCCTTATCCACAATCGCCTGTAAGGTGCGTACAAACTTGGAAGTTGTAGCATTGACTGTAGACATAAACATTGCAATAAGATCTTTTTTGCCGGGAAGTTTTGAGAATGCCTCGATTTGTTTAGCATCGTAAACTTCTCCGTCAACTACAGCACCCTTAATTACAAGGGCGGGAGCATCTTTTGCATATTCAAACAAGGTTTTTGCAGCCATATTTGCATCTTCTGCAACCATAGCCAAGGCTGTAGGTCCGGTTAACCAAGAATCTACATCCTTAATGTTTGCATCTTCAAATGCAATGCGTGCAAAGTTATTGCGTACAACCTTGTATGAGCAAGCATTTTCTCTGAGCTTTTTGCGGAGTTCAGTGATTTGCTCAACCTTTAAGCCTCTGTACTCGGTAAAAAATAAAAGAGGAGGAGGCCTTTACATCGTTTTTGATGTTTTCAATCGCTTCTGTTTTTTGGCGATTCGGATTTTTTGTTCTTAATGCCATTTTTACTCTCCTACCTTATAATCAACCCAAACACCGGGGCCCATTGTCGAACTAATAGATACGGATCTGATATAGTCGCCCTTTGCATCAGCAGGCTTTTTCCTCATTGTTTCGTTAATAAGAGCCTGTACGTTTTCTGCAATCTTGGAAGAATCCATAGAAACCTTTCCAACAGGAAGATGAACAACTCCGCCCTTATCGGCTCGGAATTCTACACGGCCTTTTTTAAGCTCATTGATAGCACTTGTAATATCCGTAGTAACTGTTCCTGTCTTGGGGTTAGGCATTAAGCCTCTGCGGCCGAGCACCATACCCAAGCGTCCTACATCCTTCATCATATCGGGGGTAGCAACTGCGATATCGAAATCGAGCCAACCTCCCTTTACCTTTTCAATGTATTCGGTAGAACCGGCATAAGCTGCTCCTGCATCGAGAGCTTCTTTTACTCTGTCATCCGTACAAAAAACCAAAACCTTTTTTTCGCCCTTAAACTGATGAGGGAGAACAAGGGTATCTCTAACGCTCTGTCCCTTACCAAGGGTCAAACTTACATGAACTTCGACTGTTTCATCGAATTTGGCATATTTAAGCTCTTTGACAATGTCAACAGCTTTGGGAAGCTCATAGGATGCTGCAGAATCATACTTTGCAAGTGCATTTTTGTAATTTTTTCCGTGTTTCATACTAGCGCTCCACCTCTACACCCATACTTCGTGCAGTTCCTGCAATAATTTTCTTTGCAGCTTCAATGTCGTTTGCATTGATGTCGGGCATCTTTGTTTTTGCGATTTCTTCCAATGCGGCCTTTGAAAGTTTTCCAACTTTTGCGGTAACCGATGCGGCAGAACCTTTTTCAATCTTGCAGGCTTTTTTGATTAAAACCGATGCGGGCGGTGTTTTGAGGATAAAAGTAAAACTCTTATCGGCATAAACCGTAATAACAACGGGTACAACCAAACCGGGCTCCATGGACTTTGTACGGTCATTGAATTGCTGTACAAACTGGGGTGCACTTACACCGTGCGGACCTAGAGCCGGGCCTACAGGCGGCGCAGGAGTTGCTTTTCCTGCGGGACACTGAAGTTTAATCTGTGTCACAACCTTTTTCTTTGCCATCTTCTCTCCTTCCGGTACAAACGGAGGTTTCCCTCCTCCCGTAATATACAATTAAAGTGCAGATATAAACACTGCACCTTGTTTAAAATTTAAATGATTTCGGCTTGAGACATTTCGACTTCAACCGGTGTAGTACGGCCGAAAATCGCTACCATAACCCTTAACTTATTTTTATCTGCCATAACTTCATCGATAACGCCTGTAAACGAGGCAAAAGCGCCTTCGATGATTTTGACATACTGTCCTTCACTGAAATTTTGAATAACGCGGATATTCTTATCGCCTTTAATTTCTCCCGTTTTTTGCAATATTTCCTTTGCTTCTTCGGAAGAAATAGGCTGAGGTTTTTCATTTCCTGCGGTTCCCAAGAAACCCGTAACACCTTGAATTTTGCGGATTTCGGAACAAACATTCTTCCAGCCGAAATCGGGAAGATTCATTTCTATAAGCATATAGCCGGGAAGAAACTTTCGTTTAACATTGCGTTTTTTTCCGCCCTTGTTTTCAATTACAAGTTCTTCAGGTATTTTTATATCGGTAACGAATTCTGCAGAAATAATTCCTTTTTCTATAAGAGTACGTATAGTTCTTTCAATCTTATTCTCATAACCCGAATAGGTATGAAGAATGTACCAAGCCTTAGCCATTACTTAAAAAATCCAACCTACACAAGCTATAAAGAAGGCATCAAGACCGCCGAGAAAAACAGCTACAATAAGGGTAGAAATCAGCACTACTTTTACCGAAGATCCTACTTCAGAAGCTGTAGGCCAGACAACTTTTCTAAGCTCTCCTATACATTCTTTCCAAAAAGTTCCAATTTTAGCCATAAAAACCTCGTTTTTTAAAATTACAGGCCAGGAAGGACTCGAACCCTCAACATTCGGTTTTGGAGACCGACGCTCTACCATTGGAGCTACTGACCTAATTGAATTTAAGTCCGTTACTTATAGAAACGGACTTATTCGACTACTTTATCTTTGCTTCCTTATGCAAGGTATGCTTGTGATCAAAAGAACAATACTTCATCAATTCAAGCTTACCCTGAATATTTTTTCTGTTCTTAGATGTAGTATAATTCTTTCTTTTGCATTCGCTGCATTGAAGAGCTATGAGCTCTACAGCTGTTTTCTTAGCCATTTCTTTACCCTCCGCAAAATTCTAGGTTATCGTTTCCGAAAAGCTCCCGAGCAGAATTGAACTGCTGACCCCAACCTTACCATGGTTGTGCTCTGCCGACTGAGCTACAGGAGCAAAATACCCATAAAATAGGTTCGTGCATTCTAGCAAATAGACTATTTTTTGTCAATAGCTTGATGATATAATTTTAGCTAAAAATTGTAAGAGATATTATAAAGTTTCAAATTAAAGTTAATTTCATACTTATAGTTTTTCTATTTCTTCAATGGGAAGGCCTGATATTTCTTGAATTAAGTTTATATCGAATTCTTTCAATTTCATCAGCCTGGCAGTCTCAAGTTTAGCTTGGTAAGACCCCTTATCAAGCCCTTGTTGATATCCTTCATTTATACAGGAAGCTCTGTCGTGCTCGTATTTCATGCGGGACTCATATAGCCATTTTTCTTTATGGCTCATTTCCATTATTATAATTTTATCATTTGCTTGTGCCATTACTTTAGAAGTTTCTGCCAACATTTTTCTCACCTCCGGATCATCAGTTTCAATAAATTTTAACCAGTTTAATAAGCGTTTCGTTTTATTATCATTAAATTTATCTTCTTTCAAGATCCGTGCTCTTTCAAGGTTTAATATATGAATCTCAAGTTTTGAAGCTAAGGGCTCTTTTGTTTTTTCTTCCAAAACAAGATACTTGTTATGCAAACGCTTATTTTTATTAAAGCCTTTACCTATCAAGTTTATTGTAATACATTTTGGAAGAATTGTATAGTCTTGGCCTTTTTTTATACCTGAATTGTACATCCTGGACCAATAATACAAAGTTCTCTCAGCAAAGTCACGATGCCGCACATTTTGAATTTCAATATCAATAAAGGTTCCGGTTTTTAATCTTAGTTTGATATCCAAGATACCTAACTTTTCACTTAAAAGCTCTTTATGAAACTCCTTATCCAGAAGTTCCAAGCCTTCGATATTTTTAGGAGAAATGTCTAAAATACATTCCAAAAAATCTTGTAGAACATCCTTGTTTTCTTCCGAACCGAAAATACGCTTAAAGGCATAGTCATTACGGAGGGTTATTTTGAATAGTTGATTCATATCGATCTCCATGGTCTTCTTGCCGGCGGCCAAAAGGTGCAAGTCCAATCCTTTTAAAGATTTTACTGCACCTTAAACCATTTTAAACCGTAATTAAGAAAGCCAAAACTAATTTTCTAAAAGTTATAAACCTGCAAAACATTCAAAACATAGGTCAGCCTTTCGGCATAATAATTGATTTCGGCTTCTTCCAATAAGTTTTGTGCCGCAAATAAATCGTGGATGCTGCTTTTTCCCTGCTTATAAAGCTCTTCGGCGAGGGTAAAGTACTTTTTTTGAATTTCAAGGGCTGATTTTGACATTTCGGAGGCAAACAAGGTTTTTTCTATATTTTTTAATCCATTATTTTTTTCTTCTTCAATACTTTGCCTTAAAAAAGTCTTATCCAGAGACTTTATTTCTTTTAACATTTTGAAGTTTTTATTCATCCTAAAATCATCATGCAAAGGGGACAGGTTGATTTTTACATTCATAGACACAGACCATTTGAGAGTAGGATTATCCTTCCAGTAGCCCATAAAAGCTGCCGGAAAAGACGGATAATTTTCTTTAGACGGAATAATATCGGCACCGAATGATAGAAACAACCTTGGAATGCTGCTGTTAAACTTTTGAACAGACTGCATCCACTCAACTTCATGGCGTAAAAGACCTGACTCATCCCCGGCAGAGCCTTCTTTTTGAAGATAAGAAGCAAATTTTTCAAAAAAGCCAAGCCAAGAATTTATATCCTCGCTTAAGTCACTAAAAGATAGACCCATATTTCCGATTTCGTTCATAAGAGCTTGATAACTTTGCTCTGTTTGAAAAAGCAAAATTTCTTCTTGCTTAATCCTTTTATTCTTTTCGGAAAATTCCAAAACAGACAGTTTTCCTTGAGAAAATAGAATTTCATTTTTTGATTTTTCTTCGGTGTTCCATTTTTGAACATTTTTTAATAGCTCTATCCTTTTCTTTAGAATTTTTTCGGAGCCGATGGCGGCAAGCATTTTAATAATCAAGGCTTTTTTCCCCTTGTCTCTTTCAAGCAAGGAAAGCTGCTTTTTTTTCGGGTAAAGGCCGAATTCTTGTTTTAGAAAATCAGGCAAGGCTGAAGGAGCCATAAACCAGAGCGGAACACTTAATCCGGCAGAGGTATTAAATTTATAGGAATATTCAGGCTTGTCATCAAAAAAGATACCTAATGATTGTTTACCTGTAAGGCTAAGATTCATTCCGAGGGGAAGCCTTTGAGCAATTCCTAAGGATGCCCCTATATCAAGTCCGCTATATAGCTGATCGAGCTTAGTGCCCGATACGGAAGTATTTAGATCGATATATGGAAAAGGCATCCAAGTTGAAAATTCCGAAAAAAGAAGTCTTTCATTAAATTTAAAACCCAATTCCATTTTTTTATATTGCAGATTTTTTTTGGATAAGGGGATTTACCCTGTCAAAAAATTCCTTGATTCCGGTTTCGTTGTTTAATTCGGCATAAGCAGAAAATAAAACACATCCGAAGATTATACTTAATAAAAACTTTTTCATTTTAACTCCAACCTTTTTAATATAAAGGACAGGATAGAACCTGTTTCTGTGATGATTGATGCATCTGCATCAAGTCCTACTTTTAGAAAATGGGAAATGCCTTTTTTATCGGGCAATGTGTTTCCATCCAATTTTACAAAAACGGCATACTCGGCAGTTTTTGCTCCCAAGAAAACATCGGGCAAAATTGTTTCAACAAGTCCCTCAAGGCTTCCGAATTCGTGGTGAGGAAAGGCCGGGAATTTTAGCCTGACCTTCATGTCTTCTTTTACCAATCCGGCCTTTGATGAAGGCAGCCGTAAAACAACCCTAATGTGTTCGCTTGAAGAAGGCACAATTTTTAATATTTCTTGACCGCTGAAAACATTATCTCCGCAGTTAAGAGATGCAATTTCTTCTATTTCTCCCGAAATCGGAGCATAGATGCTGAAGAGTTTTAAACTTTCTTCTATTTTAAAAAGAGAATTGATTAAATTTTCTTTTTGGAATTCCAATGCTTCTTTTTCGCTCAAAAGCGAATGGAAAAAAGAATTTTTATACTGCTCCAAATCCCTTTTGCTTTTTTCAACATTTAAGCTGAGAAGCTCAAGCTTTTGATTTGCCAAGCTAAAATAGGGAAGAGCTTTTTCTTCTTCAAAAATCTTTGAGTTTAGCTCCAGAGTTTTTTCCAAATTGGTTTTTCCCGAAAAATAATTTTCCATACGTTTATAAGCAATTTCCCTTTCAAGGGGAACGAGCATTAGGTCTTTTTCGGCACTTTTAATACAGAAATCGGCATCTTGAATTTTCTGTTCGGTTTTAAGCATAAGAGACTCAAGGCTTTGCCTTTCCTTTTGGAGTACCGTATCGTCAATGCTTAAAAGCAGGTCTCCTTTTTCAATATGCCGGCCTGAGGTAAAATTGATGTTTTGTATTTTTCCTGCCGTAAAAGTTTTTACAAAGGAAAGATTTTCAATGGGACGCACCATTCCGGCAGCCCTTACGACTTCTTCCTTTTTTCCTAAAAAAAGCCAAGCGGCGGTACAAAGAGCAAGCAGGCAAATAATCGAAATTACTGAACTGAAAATTCCGGTTTTTTGCTCCTGAAGCACTTCACCCGTATATGTTAAATCTTCAACGCGTAAGATCGATTTCATGCTACAACCTCCTCTACATTGTTTTGAGTTTCCCATAATCTTGAATAAACACCGTCTTTTTCGAGCAAGTCTGCGTGAGTTCCGGCCTCAGCGATTTCACCCTTATCGAATACGAAAATTTTATCGCAGTCTTTGATGGAGCTTAATCTGTGTGCTATGATTATCGAAGTACGGCCTGCACTAATTTCTTTTAAGGAGCCCAACACCTCCGCTTCCGAAATTCCGTCCAAGGCCGATGTTGCCTCATCCAAAATCAGAATGGAAGGATTATGTAAAAGAATTCTGGCGATAGCTATACGCTGCCTTTCTCCTCCCGAAAGGGTTGTGCCTTGCTCGCCTACAAGAGAATTGTACCTATCGGGAAGGGCTCCAATAAATGAAGCAGCACCGGCAGCCTCGGCTGCGGTTATCATCCGCCTGTAATCGCTGTTCCCCGAGCTCCAGTTTATGTTTTCAGCTATCGTGCCTGAAAACAAAAGAATGTCTTGCGGTACGTAACCTATGTTTTTGCGGTAAGAATCGTTTTTTAAGTCCTTTAGGTTTATATCATCTATAAAAATATCCCCTTCTTGTGCAGAGTAAAATTTCATCAAAAGCTTTGCAAGCGTTGTCTTGCCGGAACCTGAAGCACCGACAAAGGCCACCCTTTCTCCCGGATTGATACTTAAATTTATGTTCTTCAAATTTTTTGAATAAGGATCGTAGCCGAATGATAAATTTTTTATATCGATTTTACCTGCAAGAAAATCCGGCTCTATTTTTCCGGTATCTAAGTCATCTTCAGTTTTTTCGTCAAATATTTCGGCAAGTCTTTCGGCTGCAACATAGGCCTCTTGAAGCTGGGGCTGAAGAGTCAAAAGTCTTGAAAGAGGATCCAAAAAATAACCTGAAAGAATTACAAATGAAATAAGCTGCCCTAAGGACATTGAGCCGTTCAATATGTTCAAACTGCCAAGCCAATAAATAGCCAATGTTCCGCATCGTCCGATAAAGTTTTGGAGGCTGTTTTGATAATTGGAAAAGGATGAAAGCCGGATTCCTTTTCTGACGGCATTAACGATTTTAAACTCGCCTCTTTCGAGAGCTTTAGATTCGGCACCCAAGGCCTTGATTGTAGCTATACCGTTCAGACTTTCAACGATGCATGAATGTTTTTCGGCTTCGGCGGAAGCCCTGGCTCTTATCATTCTTTGATAAGGCCTCGCATAAAACCATACCAAAACAGAGCTTACAAGCACAGGAACAAGGGCTGCAACAAGCAAATTGGATCCAAGCGAGATTAAAAATATTGCACCAAAAATAAGCATCAGGGAATCTAAAACAACAGTCAAAGCCGTAGCTGAAATAACCTGCCTTATCGTAACCGTATCGTTCATCCTTGCAACCAGCTCGCCGGTCTTTTTTCCCGCAAAAAACCGCATCGGCAAATGAAGAATATGCTCAAAATACCTATAAACCAAAACAGTATCAATCTTATAGCTCATGCTCATTAAAAGCTGATTTCTCGCCAAACCCAAAAGACTTCTAAAAACAATTACGCCCAAAAACCCGATCGAAAAACCGGTAAGAGATTCCCGCAAGTTGGAACTAAGCACCTCATCAATTAAAAACCTAAAATAAAACGCACTAATAATTCCCAAAAAAGACAGGATAACGCTTGCGGCTAAAATTTCAGCAGATATTTTTTTGTGAGATTTTAAAATAGGTAAAAATCTGATTAAGCCCTTTGAGGAAGAACCCTTGTCAGAAAAATCGGGATGAGGCAAGAGTATAAAAAACACTCCGGACCAAGTCTGCTGAAAAGCCTCAAGACTTATTTTTTGATACCCTTCGGAAGGATCCTGCAAATAAACATAGTTTGAATCCGATTTTTTAACGACAATGTAGTGATTATCGCCATCCCTTATCACATGGGCTATAAAGGGCATGGGTATGTTTTTAGGAATTTCCTTTGATTCCGAAACCGCCCCGCGGCATGAAAAACCTAGGGTTTCTGCAGCATTAATAATACCGACGCCGGAACTTCCGCCCGAACCGCTTTTAAGCAGCTTTCTTATCTTGCCTATATCGATCGGCTTCCCATAATGTCTGCATATATTTGCAATACATGCAGCTCCGCAATCTTCACGATTGCTTTGTAAAATTATATTTTTCATATTGACCTCTCTATAATTCTTATAGTTTTTTTTTGTAATCAATAGCAATTTTTAAAATACAAGACAAAAAAATTATAGCTTGAAAAAAGAGGCAAAAAAGAGTATCATTAATTAATATCAAATTAGGAGGTATTTAATGAAGAAAAATTATAAATTGCTTATTTTGATGTCAGTCATTTTGCCGATTTTTTTTGCATCATGTACATCAAATCAAAAAGCAAAAGATATTCCGCCGGAACCTAAGGTTGAAGAGGTAAAAGCCCCTGAGGTAAAGCCGGAGGAGCCTAAGGCTGATGTTGTTAAGCCTGAAGCACCAAAACCTGATCCTCTCCTTGCCGAGCTTAAACTTTTTCAAGGACCTAACGGAAAGGTCAGTAAGGCCAGAAAAAAGGCTGTAGAACTTGGTGCCGATAAGTCCTATTCTGAACTTTTTCAAGTTTCGGAAGCCTTAAGACAAAAAGCCGATTCTGACGCACAAGCGGGCAACTATAAGGCAGCAATCGCAAAGTATAATGAAGCCGTCATCAGATATGAGACCCTTTCAAATTTAATGAATATATCGGCTTTACGAAACGAGATTGAAAACTATAACTTTGGACGGTATTCACCTACAGACTATGTTGAAGCGGAAAGATTTTCAATCAACACGATAGATCATTACCGATTGGATCATAAGATGGCAAAAGAATCTTCGGAAGATGCTTTAAAACTTCATAAAAAGGTTGCAGCTAAGGGATACCTTGAATTTACCAAAACAGCTAAGGATACTGCAAAGGAATACAAAGAAGACTGTGATTCCATCAAAGCTGCAAGAAGCAGAAAAGAGGACTACAATAAGGCAGTTAGAACCTACAATCAAGGAAAAGTATCTGCAGACAGATCGGATTATAAGGAAGCCTATAAGTCTTACAATGAAGCGGCAAAACTCTTTGCAAAACTATACGAAGAAGTTTCTTTAAGAAGGGCTGAGGCCGAAAAAGCAATGGCTGAAGCTGCAATGAGACAGCAGGAAAGTTCTGACCTTGCCTTAGAAGCTGATAAGGAAGCCCCATTGACCGAAGCAGGAGAAGGCTTCAGCGAAGGCGAGCTTAATTTACAAAACCTGTCTACTCCGCAGACGGGAGCACCTGTCGAAAACATAAACACCAAGGGTGATGAGCCTGCAAATACGGGAAACAGCCAAACAAACAGCATAGGAGGAGGCCGATAATGAAAAAACTTATCTCTATTTTAATATTTTTGTCGATATTAATACCTCTTGCTGCCCTATCCTACGATGACAACGAATATCAAAGAAAAAGTAGGGCCTATACGGAACTTGCTGCAAAGGCCTATGATGAGGGCGATTATGAAGCTGCCATAGAATACTCAAAACTTGCAGAAAGCTATGCACAGCAATCTGCCGAATTTATTCAAAGGATGCTCGCTAAAACCGAAGCCGAGCAGGAAATGAACAAGGCACGCACAAGATTCACTTGGGCTAAGGCAAACGGAGCAGAAGAAAAATATCCGGATGCCTATAAAACTGCCGAAGAAGCCCTGCATGCGGGCGGCGTAGCCTTCGATAACGAAAACTATGATGTAGCAGCCGTATGTGCACAAAGGGTAATGGATGCTCTTTCTGTAGTCAAGGGAAAAAACAACACAGGTCTTGCCGAACTTCCTGCTCAATACAGAGTTAGAACATGGCGGGGAGAGCGAGATTGCTTATGGAACATTGCAGCCAAGAAGGAAATCTACGGAAACCCCTTTATGTGGCGAAAACTCTATGAAGCCAACAAGGATAAGCTCCCTGATGCAAAAGATCCGAACTGGGTTGAGCCCGGCATAATTTTAACCGTCCCCAGCATTAAGGGCGAAAAAAGATCCGGTCTATACGATCCTTCAAAAACATATAAACACTTTAAATAAAAATTAGAAAGGATTAGAATAATTTAAAAAGCCTCCAAAATCTTTTTAGATATTTGGAGGCTTTATTATTAAAAGCTCATCAAGAACCCATCAATGTTTTTACATCGGTAATCTCATATCCCATTTCGGTTAAAACATCGATCAAAAGCTGCAAATTATAATAAAGATAATCGCCTCTGTTTGAAAGAGTGCGGCCGATTCGTACAGGAATTATCGAGCCCGTCTGAACCGCATCGGCTATATCTTCAATCAAGTCGGCAGAAGACTTATAAAGCGAAGGAACCGTAAATTTGTCGTCAGAACTAAGCCAATCGGCAACTCGAACATCAGGAGAAATAAAAATATATCCGGCATTTTTTCCTGCATTTATAATAAGAGAAGAAGAAATATAATGCGGTGTATGCCAGATAAGAGAAAGCTCAGCCCCTGTAAGAGAATAAAAATTATCCTCATTTCGTGCCAATCCCTGCTTTATAAAATTATCATCTATCCTGTAAGATGTATCATTTAAATTCCATGTTGTAAAGAAAAGGGAGCCGCATTGGTGTCCGCTGTTTACAATCTCTTTTACGGCATTCGGATTTTGCCTCATCGCTTCTCCATTTATAAAAAAAGTCGAACTTATATTATTATTTTTTAAAGTGTAAAGAATGCTCCCAATTCCGTCCATATCATCCACGGCATCAAAAACCAGGGAAACCCGTTTTTTCCCGTTTCGGCTTCCATGCGAAAAAACCGAAGAAGAATTACCGCTTTCTGCAGAAATCTTTTTTTGAGTTTTTTCTTTTAAAAAACTGCCATCCTCCAACAGAGGACGCGTTATAAAATCTTTCAGGCGGCGAATGTATATCATATTTGCAAAATAGCCGGAATTTGAATCTATGTAAATTCTATCAGAAAGATTTGCGTTTTTTTTATGCATGATTTTTTTTTGAAGAAAGGCTCCATTTTAGTTTTGAGACATACTGCAAGGTTTCCAAGCCGTCAGTATCGTTACCGATCTTTGCAGAGATTAAAATTTCCTTGCCCGAATCAGACCAGCTATAATCCTGCATCGACGAAACGGAAATCTTTTTTTTATTTAAGCCTGAGGCATTGCCTTTAATATTATATTCATAAATATAATTTTCTCCGCCCAAAAAAACAGTAAAACTATTTTTCCAAACAGCCGAGATAATTTTCTCATCGGAAAAAACATTCAGCTTTTTCCATGACAAAATTCCATTTTCCGCTTTACTTGATGTATCATAAAAAACAAGTCCCTCATCTTCTTTAAAAGCTGCAATTTCAAAATTAGGAGAGGCTGCAATAAATGAACTTTTTTCTGTCATTGAAATTTTTTCAAAACTTGAAGAAAAAGGCAGTACTTGCCATGCTCTTAAAACTTTCGCACCGCCTGCAAGACTTTCTGCAAACACGATAGGATAATTATCTTTCCAATGTACATAAACTTCAGCCGTATTTCCCGGCAGCAATAAATATGGAATTGAATCGGAGGAGTGAACATTGACATAATCGTCTCCGTTCAATTTTATGTAGTAAATATTTCTTTTGCCCTTAACAAAAACGGCGGTCTTGCCGTCAGGTGCAATAAAAATAGAATCAAAGGCCGGAGCAAAATCGGAAGGTATCTTTGCAGCAAGCTGTCCTACAGAAAATAATGGACCGTAAAAGGCCTTTGTAAAAAGCTCCGTAGCAGAAACCCGATAAAGAACATTACCCGACAAAAAAACAAATTCCGAAGATGAAATCCATTTTAAATTTTTGATTTTTCCGTCAGAAAGCCTTCTAAAATTTTTATCGGGAAAAGAAGATGCAGAAAACCACTCAGTCCTCGCAAAATAAATTACCGAATTGTCTTCATACAAAATAATCTTTGAATCTGGTGACCAAGAAACAGGAAGTTCATTTCGAACAGTTTTGCTGCTCAATGTATATCTGCGGCCGGTATTGGTATCAACCAATACGAGTCTTCCGTAAACAAGAGTTTCAGGCTCTACCAAAGCAAGCCATCTTCCGTCAGGACTTGACTTTATATTGTTAAGAGCTCCTATCTTGGAAGAATTAGATACAGAAAGAGGCTCAAAATCCGAATGAGAAGCAACAGCACCGTAATCTAAATCAAGTCTTATAATTCCGAAGCGGTTTGAAATTTGTAAAAATTTATTGCTTCCCAAAAGCTGTAATTTTTCCGGGAAAAATGTAAGCTGCTCTATTTTATTGTTCTCATTAGAATATTTAAAAAGAGTTTTATATGAATACCCGTCATAAGCATTTGTTTTAACATCAAATAAAATATCGCCTTCGGCATTTATGTCGGCAGATTCAAAATAAAGCTCGGAGTGCAGACTTAATAAACTAAAAAAAATAAAACAAACAGATAAAACAAATTTTAATTGTTCTTTCATACAAAAGCTCCATTAATTTTCAGTCAATATATTTGAATGGGTGTTAATTATATCGGTCAATTCTTCTTCGAGTTTTTCCAAAGATTCTTCCATCTCGGCTATTTTTTTTATGGCAATTTTTTTTTGCATTTCGCCCATTTTACCGAAAACCTCATCTATAGCCTCGTAACCTTCATCGGCAGCCGTTTTATTCACTGTAAGCACTCCCTTTTAAAAAATCAGAGCAGTTATATTTTTCTTGAATTCACCTGATGTGATTTCTCCGTTAATAAAACTTTTTATCTCTTGTTTAACTCTCATAGGAAAACGGCTCCAGTATTTTTCGGTCCAGTTTCCCATTGTAGTTTTTAGCTCATCGTTTTCTTTTGCACTCATTTCGCCTATGCTGTAAGAAACAAACTGCAAAATCATTCCATATAATACATCGGCAGGAAGACCGTCAATCTTTCCGTTTTTTGCAAGGCTTTTTATTGAACCGTCATAGGAGCCTTGTTCGGGAATCCAAGAGTCGATAAGAGCCTTCATCTGATCTTCGGAAAGTTCGGGAGCTTCTTTTAAAAGCATATCGGCCGCAAAATCTCGGAAGGTATGACGCACACCCTCAAGACTTGCCTGAATCGACTTATTAATGGATTCCGACATTTGTTTTGCCATGTTTTCCGGATTGATAGCTGAAAGAGGGCTTGCCGCCGAGGCTTCATGCTTTTTTCGTTCCAAGGCAGCAGAAATAACATCTATTTCCCGTTCATTAGCCCTGTTTAAAATATAATCGACGACAGCAAAAAGCTCCCGCTCAGTATCTTGCTTGTTATTAGCCATGCGTATATTATACATCATTTTTAAGGCTTTGAAAAGGGAGGAAATGCGGAGGCACAGGGCAAACGCATCAGAGATTTATCGTCGCAAAAAACATAGGCTGTTTTGTTTACCCAAATGATGCGTTTGCCCTGCTTTGAAAAATGTGCGAAATTTTGCTTAAAATTTCGCACAGAAAGGATGAAAGGGTGAATGATATTAAAGAAACCGCAAGGGGCACAAAGATTTTTTAACTGCATCGATTACAAAAAACTTTTCCTAAATTACTTTTTTTTTTAATAATTCATATAAATATAATGGAGAAAACAAATGGTTAAAAAATTTGAAGATCTAACATTGCAGGATGATTTTATGTTTTGTAAGGTTATGCAAAACCCGCATTTTTGTAAAAAGCTTATCGAAATAACACTATCCGATACTATCGGCAGAATTAATTATATTTCTGTGCAACATAATATTAAAACCTACCAACAAGCAAAGTCTTTAAGGTTTGATGTTTTGGTACAAACAGAAAACGGTAAATTTTACAATGTGGAAATGCAGGTCAGCAATGAAAGGAACATCCCCAAAAGAATGAGATTTTACCAAGCTGCCCTGGATATTTCTTTTTTGGATAAGGGGAATTCTTATAACAATTTAAATGATAGCTTTATAATTTTTATCTGCACCTTTGATGCTATAGGCAAGAATATACCTGTTTATACCTTTGAAAATATTTGCCTTGAAGATAAAAGCTTATCTTTACAAGAAGGTACGAAAAAGATTATAATAAACGCGGAAGCCTTCAAGAACACAAAAAATGAAGATTTAAAAGAATTTTTAGAATATCTTAAAACAGGTAAGGCAAAAAATCAATTTACAAGGAGGATAGAAGAAATGATACACACAATAAAAAATAATGAACAAGCCAGACAAGAATATAGATTAATGTCCACTTTTGAGATGGATGCCAGGGATAAGGGTTTTTCTGAAGGAATAAAACAAACAGCTAAAATATTAAAGCAATTAGGGGATTCAACACAGAAAATTATGCAAGTTACAGGGCTTTCCGAATCCGAAATAGAGGCACTTTAGCCCTACGGCATTCCGACTTCATCGAGCAAGGCTTGATAGAGGGTGAGGGAATCCTTGGTGGCTTCTTGGAGAGCCTTTGCCAATCGGCGGGCGATACGGTAAATAACCTTGGAGCCTTGGGCAGGCATTTCTTCGCAGAGGCTTAAAAAATCTTGGGACCTTAACTCCAAGACAGAGCAATCGCTTAAAGCCTTTACGGAAGAACCGTGGAAATCTTCTCCGAGTAAGGCGGCTTTTCCGAAGCAGACATTTTCTTCAGCCTTTAGATTGCTTAAGGCAAAGGGCGAGCCTTCAAGAGTTGTGCGGAGCATTTGCACCTCTCCATTTATCAAAATATAAAGGCTTCTTCCTGCCTCGTTTTTATCGAGTATAATTTCACCCTCACGGAAATTCTTTACACTTAAAAAAGAAAAAAGCTTTTCTAAAAATATCTTATTTTTATCACCTGCAAGATCGGCAAATATTTCCAGCCTCGATATAAGGGCTAAGATTTCATCTTTCTTTTCCATGATTTCTTTATCTGTCATCGGCTCCTCCTTCTTCATTTAAGATTTGGGAGTCATCGAGAGCAGTTCCGTCAAGGGTAAAGTCGGTACGCTTTCTTCCCGAAACGAAGATACCGCGGGAATTGGGTTTTATTATATACTCATCGGGCGGAGTTAAAATAGGCTCGTTGCTTTTAAGCCTCTTTATCTTTTTTAGGTTGTTTACGATTTGCTGAATATTGGGATTTTTTTGAGCCTCGTGCAGGGCTTCTTTCCGGCGGCTGTAAAAGTTCCCCGTATTTTCCAAAAGACCTATTAGAACACGTCCGCCTGAAAGACTGCGGCGGTATTCGCGGTAGGTCTTGCCTATAAACTCAAAAGGAATATCGTTTATGATAAGCCCCTCCCCCGACTTTTCCGTGATTAGTTCTCTCAACACGTGGCTTAAACCGGTACCGCTTGAAGCCGAAACCAAGATGCTCCTTTCGTAATCGGTACTTAAAATAATTTCATCGCAGTGAGCAAGGGAAAGGTGCTGACGGAATTTTGAATCGATAAGCTCGGCTGCCGTATAAATACGGGAATTAAGACTTCCTATCGTGAGAACCGCAAGCACCGTGCGCGAATCGATTTCCATGGGGGAAGAATTCTGCGAATAGTCTGAAAGAATAAGGGCGCGCTCTGCATATTTTACATTTGCGCGGAGCAAGGTAGCCTCGTCGGTATAATCTCCGAAAAGGTAGATAAGCCCCTTAAAGCGTTTATCGGTTTTGATTATATCCATGTTTTCGGGGCTTGCATTGTTTATAAGCACAATATGGTCTATGGGAATGTCGGGGTTTGCCGAAATAATCCCTAAAAGAATCCTGTCAAAGTTAGGCTTCCAGCCGCAAATTAAAAAATGATTTTTTATCTTTTCCAATCTAATAAGCCCCCTATCTTTTTTTACCTGTCTGTCAAAAAAAACTGATGCAATTTTTCCGCTCACCCCCGCAAAGGCAACAACCCCGAAAAGAAGAAGAATGATACCTGCCAAGCGGCCCAAGAGGGTGGACGGCGTAATGTCTCCGTAACCGACAGTTGTGATAGTTACAAGAGAATACCAAAAGGCATCGAAAAAATTGTTAATCCTTGAATTGCTGTTTGCTTCCGAAACAAAGATAATCACAACCAGCACAAGAAATATAAAAGCAAACCCTGCCAGTATTCTAAATATATCGCTTGCAGGAATATGCTTAATCCACAGCATAAACCTGACAAGCAAGGGTGTTTTTTTTGGCTGAGAAAATTCTATATCTGCTTTTCCCGATTTTTTCTTTGCCTTCATTGGATGAGTTACTCCGCGATATAACCTATCAATAGAAGAAGAGTGTTTTCAAGGCCTTGCTTGTGGATTCTTTCATAGCCGTGAGAGGCTGCAACACCGGTACCGATTAGGGCGTGGCGGTAATCGTAGCCTGCACTTAGAGCAGCGGAGGCATCAGAGCCGTAAAAAGGATAAATATCTACGGCAAAGTTAAGCTCCATCTCCTTAGCTATTTTGATAAGCTCGCTTGTAAACTCGTAGTTATAGGGCCCGGAAGAATCCTTTGCACAGATCGAAACTGCATATTCGTCGGTATCAAGATCGCTTCCTACAACTCCCATATCGACTGCAAGCATATCGCTTATGCCTTCGGGGTGTCCTGCAGAAGCTCCGTGTCCTATCTCTTCATAGTTGGTAAACATAATATAGGTCTTGCGTTTGAGTTTTAGTTCACCCTTTGCAACTTGCTCCGCAAGATAGATTAACATTCCGCAGCTTGCCTTGTCGTCCAAATGGCGGCTCTTTAAAAAACCGTTCCCGGCCTTTCGGGCAAGGGATTCGATGGCTACAACATCGCCGGCCATTATGCCGAGCTTTTCGACATCTTCACGGGATTTTACGATTTCATCGAGAACGAGCTCCATGTTTGCGTCATCTCTTTTTAGTTCATTTATTTCGCGGGAAGCGTGAACGGCGGGCTCGGTAAGGCGCATGGTTCCCTCGTATTTTTTCCCTTCTCTTGTGATAACGGTTACATTGGACTGCTCCACATAATTGTACGGAAAGCCTCCGTCAAGAGAGGTACGTAATCGGCCTGAAGATTTAATGTGGCGCACAAAAAGCCCCAGCGTATCGATGTGGGCTGAAAGTAAAAGAGCCTTATCTCCTTTTTTGCCTGTATTAGGTTCCGCATTTTTATCCAGCTCACAGACAACAGCGCCCTTGTTTGTAAGCCAAGGCTTAAAGCCGAGACCTGAAAGTCTTTTCATAACATAGTCGGCGGCTTCGCAGGTGTAGCCCGTGGGACTGGGTATATTGCATATAGTAATAATCTCATCCATAACCTTGTCGGCAGCATTTGAAATTGAAGTTTTAAGTTCGTTAATCTTATTTTTTTCCATGATAAAGCTCCTCTATATCTTAAGACTTATAGAATATTATAGATGGGGCGATATGTCAAGGTGAGGTAAAATAAAAAAACCGGCCAGAGTCTTTTTAAGATCCGGCCGGTCTTGTACAGAGTCTTTTTTAAAATCCAAGAAGATTTTTAAAAAGATTTATTTTCTGTTCTTTTTAATCTGCTCAACGGCATATTCTAAGGCTTTTTCGTAGAACTCCTGCGGGGGTTCTTTGATATAATCCTTTTCCATCAACATATTGGTTAAGGAGCGGCTTTCTTGAATGTCTTTTTTTGCTCTTTCATAAGCTTCTTCCCAAGTCATATTTACGCGAGCCAAACCTTCTTTGATAGCCTGCATTGCAACATCGGCAGCTTCAACAGCGAAGACATCTTCATCCTGCATTGTAACTACGATATTGTCAGGGCTGATTCCCTTCTTTTCGGAGTAGTCTGCAATAGAGTGAGAACAGCGGATTGCCATTCCGTCGGAAATCTTTTTGGCTCTTACCAAGAGGGCGCCCTTTAAGATACCGGGGAAACAAACTGAGTTGTTGATCTGGTTCGGGAAGTCTCCTCGTCCTGTTCCTACGATAAAGGCACCTGCGGCCTTGGCTTCATGCGGCCAGATTTCGGGGATTGGGTTTGCACAAGTGAATACGATGGCCTTTTCGTTCATCGAAGCAACCTGTTCCTTTGTTACGGTGTTGGGCCCGGGAGTAGAAAGGGCTATTAAAACATCGGCTCCTTTCATAGCCTCATCAAAGCTGTCTATCTTTTTGGGGTTGGTCTGTAAACAGAGCTCCCACTTTCGGTAGTAGCGTTTATCTTCCTCTATGTCTTTTCGGCCTGAGTGTAAACCGCCTCTTGAATCGCAGATTATCATGTTTTCAGGCTTTCCGCCGTCAGCCAAGATAAGGCGGGCTATGGTCGTATTTGAAGCTCCTGCTCCCAAAAGAACAATCTTGCAGTCTTCCATTTTTTTACCTGCAAGTTTTATGGCGTTCAAAAGACCTGCGAGGGTAATACATGCAGCTCCCTGAGCATCATCATGCCATACAGGAATTTCGCAAACCTCTCTCAATGTATCCAAAACCTTAAAGCAGTCAGGCTGCTGAATATCTTCGAGGTTTACGGCACCTACTGAAGGTTCAAGCATTCTGACAAAATCGATAATCTTGTCGGGATCATGCTTTCCGGCTTTTACGCCTCTTTTTTCTTCTTCGTCAACTCTTACGATAGAATCGATACACAGAGGATAAGCGTCAACGCCGCCTAAGTACTTCATAAGCATACACTTGCCTTCCATAACTCCCAATCCTCCGGGGGGAGTGCAGTCGCCGTCGCCTAAAACTCGCGTAGAGTTGCTTACAACAGCAACCAAATTACCTTTGTTGGAAAGAGCAAAGGATGTTTCATTATCATCGCGAATTGAGGTAGAAATTGCGGAAACGCCGGGCGTATACCAAACGTTAAACCAGTTAAACCCGTATAGACCGCACTTGGGGACAGTCTGGAGCTTTCCTCCGTAAAAACTGTGTGTTAAAATGGACAGCTTTTTTAAAAAATGCGTCTTAGCGAGAGCCTTTTCATCATCCGTAAAATCGGATGGGAATAATTCAGTAATGGAGTTCAACTCCTTATTAATGCTTTTCATACCATAAATGATAGCATAAGAACCGAATTTTATCAAGCCGTAAATTTTATTTACAAAGATGAAATTATTGCGTCAGCTGCTTTTTCAGGAGAGAGACTTTGCGGATTTATGGAAAATGAAGCAAGAGACTTGTAGATTTTGATACGCCTTTCGTATATCGAAAAAAAACGAAGTTCGGCATCTTTTTCATCTTTAATATTTTCTCCCAAAAATGCAGGATAAAAACCTTCTTTTTGTGCAGTAGTTTTTATTCTATAAAAAATTTCGGCAGGATCCGTGTCGATTAAAATTATTGGGGAAAATTTTTTTAACTTTTTAATAAGGGCCTCGTTTTCAGCATAGCCGCCGCCGGTGCTGACAACGGTATTTTTCTCATTGGTGAAGGACGGAAATTTTTCGATTATTTTGTTAAAGCATTCTAATTCTTTTACTCGGAATTTTTTTTCTCCATGAGTTTTATAAAGTTCTCTCACCGTTTTACCGTAAAACTCTTCCATAAACGCGTCTGTATCTATAAAGGAGGCTTTTAATTTTTTTGCTAAAATCTTTCCTGTTTCGGTTTTTCCTGCCCGGCTCATTCCGATTAAAAATATAATCATTAAAATATTTCCTTTGAAATAAATTGGTTTAAGTTAATCCTTTTTAATTTTGCGTAAAATAAGAAGCTCGCCCATTTTGTCTGAATACGGCTTTCTTTGAGCGTTTAAAAATGAAAGAGAGCCGTCCGCATTTTTTATAAAAAATTCGCTCGGGACACTTTGTTCAAAATACAAAATAATAATTCCGTCCTTTGCTATAAGCCACTTGCCATAAGAAATTTCAGGCTCCGTTCTTCCTTCTTTAAAAAGCAAAATCCTTGCAGTTTGATCGGCCTTAAATTCCACAGCATAACTTGTAATTCCGCTTCGGGATGAAGGAAGGTCCATAACATAAACACCCAAAAATGGATCTTCTAACTTCTCTTCGATTAAAACCTTAGGCGTTTCCAAGGACTCGGCAATTCGGCGGCTCTTACACGAAAAAATAAAAAACAAGGTACAGAAAAAAAGTATCAATAATTTAAATTTTTGAGTTTTGATTTTTTGCTCCTCATTCGTTCTATTCTGCAAGTATAAACTATAAGCACATTCGATTCAATAGAAGAGGAACCTTATTTCAACGGCCAAGAATGATAAAACATAAATAATTGACAAGCTATCCTGCTTATGCTAGACTATTAGTTATGATGGATTTTAGTAGAAAGCTGCCTATAGGCTTACAAAGTTTTAAAGATTTACGCGAAAAAGAGTTTCTCTATGCAGATAAAACTGAATATATTTTCAGGCTTGCAAATTCCAGCAAAGTTTATTTTTTAAGCAGACCGCGCCGCTTCGGTAAGAGCCTCCTTATTTCAACACTAGAGGCATACTTTTTAGGGCAAAAAGAATTATTCAAGGGTTTAGCTATCGAGAAATTGGAAGAAGCCGAAAAAGAAAAAAGGGAAATCTGGCAGGAATACCCCGTTTTTCATTTAGATTTTAATGTCGGGAAGTATAGTGATATTGAGGCTTTAAATACTAATTTCAATGTTTTTTTATCGGAGTTGGAAAAACGATACGGAACAGCCGAGGAAGAGGATAATTTTGCTAAACGGTTTGAAGGCCTTTTAAAAAGGGCTTACGAAAAAATCGGCAAACAGGTTGTCGTCTTGGTGGATGAATACGATAAACCCCTCCTCCAAACAATGAGTGTAAATGAAAAATTGAATGAAGAATACAGAGCCGTGTTAAAGGCTTTTTATTCCGTATTAAAGAGTTCCGACCAATATATCCGTTTTGCATTTTTAACCGGAGTTACAAAATTCAGCAAGGTAAGTATTTTCAGCGATTTAAACAATCTCCGTGATATAAGCATGGAAGAAGACTTCGGCTGTATTTGCGGGATTACTCAAGAAGAACTTGAAAAAACCTTTCAACCTGAAATTAAAATTCTACAGGAAAGAGAAGCTTGCAGCTATGAAGATATCTTACTAATGCTAAAGCAAAGATACGACGGCTATCTTTTTAATCAAAACAGTATAAATGTATATAATCCCTTTAGTTTGCTGAATGCCTTTGCAAAAAAAGAACTGGGTAATTACTGGTTTGAAACCGGAACTCCCACCTTCTTGGTAAACTATTTAAAAAACTATTCATACAATATTCCCGACCTTGACGGAAATGTAGAAATGGATGCGTCAGGTCTATCCGACTACAGGGCAGAATCAGGCTCGGTAATACCTATCTTGTTTCAAGCAGGCTACCTAACAATAAAGAGCTATGATAAATTGGTACGGCTTTATAAATTAGGCTTCCCGAACGACGAAGTACGCTACGGATTTTTATATAATCTTTTTCCAAGCTATTGCAATGTAGTATATGCAGAAGGGCCTTTTTGTATAGCGCAATTTTATAGGGATATTATTGCAGGACGGGTAGAAGATTTTATGCAGAGGTTAAAGTCGATAATGGCAAGTCTTCCATATAGCAATGTAAAAAAAGACAGTAACGAAAACCTTGCTTTAAGGGAGTATAACTATCAGATCTGTATTTATCTTGTCTTTGCCCTGATGGGACAATTTGTCGAGGTGGAAATACCTTCATCAAAGGGGAGAACTGATTGTGTTGTAAAAACCGGCACGGCAATTTATATCTTCGAGTTTAAACTAAAAGAAGATGCAAAAACCGCTTTAAATCAAATAAAAGAGAAAAACTATGCCGAAAGGTTCAAGGCTGATAATAAGCAGATAGTGCTTATAGGTGTCAGTTTTGATCCTGAAGAAAAAACAGTCGGGGAATGGATTAAGGAAGAAATTTAAAACCTCTTCTTACTCATGCCTTATAACTTCAAAGCGGTACATAGTATAAGGTTCTTCGGGACTTATACCGCCCTTTTGAAGAGCAATAGCGACCTGCATACCCACGGAATCGATGCCTTCAAGGTTTGGTAAAAGAAGCCCGGTGCGGGAACCTGATGAAACTATCACGCCGAAACGCTTTACATCCAAATCCGAAACGGATTTTATTTCTTCCGGTTCTGAAAGAATATCCACAGAGCAGATAATATCGTTCATTTCGGATAAATCGACAGGCGGAAAACGCGGATCATTTAAGGCGGCCGATACGGCATTTTTAATTGTCTCTTCACTTACACTGCTTTTGGTAGGAAGTATCGTACCTATACATCCGCGAAGCGTTCCTTCTTTTTTTAAGCATACAAAAACTCCGGCCTTGCCTGACTGAATGCCGTCTGCATTTTTACACTTTAAAAATTTATTATATTTTAAATAGTAGGTAATACTCTTTCTTGCAAGCTTTATATATGGGTCCTTAGTTTGAGAATCAGGCAAGATAAATTTCTTTTTTCCGTTAAAAACTTCTTCAGATTCTTCATCATCTTCTTCCTGCCTTATAGATTCAACCTTAAACCGGGCTACACCATATCCGACACCGAAGGGTCCCTCATAAGAAAGCAGTTCTTGAGAGTATTCATAGCAGGATAAAAGGCCTGACAATACCAAGAAAGAATTTAAGCCGCACTCTCCGGCTCTTTCAGCTAAAACAGGGGAGATTTCGGCAAATTCGGAAAGACAGCCCTTTTCTATAATTCTTACAAACTCCTTATCGAATTTAGGTCCTTCAGGAGCAAAACCGTAAGGCCCTGTAGAAAGAAGCCGGTGGGAAAGATCTCCGCTTGCAATAAAAACAGATTTGCATTTTTTTTCCTCTATAACTTCGGAAAGGATCGAGCCGAATTCTTCGAGCATTGCACTCAACATGATTCCGTAATTTATATGAACAAGAGAAAAGTTTGAGAGTTCGGAAGCTATAAAATAAAGAGGAACAAAGGAGCCGTGATCAAGGCTCATATCTACTGCGGCATAAGGAAAACCCGTTTTTTTACATTTTTTGATTATATTTTTGACTATGTCAGTGTTGTTATTTGCCGAAAGGTTTAGGTCAGGGCAGCCGAATTGCCTCATGCTTCCTTCAATAATCTTGGCAGTATTAATGGTAACAGCCCCGCGGTGCATTTTTGAATGGGGTGTAATGATTATAATAGCTTCGGGTTCTATTTGACTTATTTCTTCCGATATGGTTTTAAGAGCCTTAGAAGTTGAAGCTATTTTTTTCTCCTCGCCCCTTCCAATATCGGGGATTATAATCGGAGGATGAGGGGCAATATATGCAGCCTTTAAATTAGTATCTTTTAAACAAAGTTCTTTTTTACTCATAAAATCATTATAATATAGTTTTTAAAATTATACCAGAATAAAATCCCTTCTATTTACTTTTTTTTGATAAGAAGATATAATCAGATTTATGAATGTTGCTATTTTCTATGATGAAAAGAAAAAAGACGCAGCGATGGCCATCAAAAATATAATCATATCCCACGAATGCGATGTAACCTTATACAATGAAGATGAGATATGGAAAGATGAAAACTTAAACACGCCGCGCCATATTATGAAAAACATTACCCATGTTCTCTTTATTTACAGTAAAAATCCGGCTGCCTATTTGGGCTTTATGTTTTTTTCGGGCTATGCTACAGGTTTAAACCTTCCGGTTCTTGTACTGGAAGAAAACGAGAAACTTGAACTGCCTAAAAACTTTTTGCGTTCATTTGTAATGCTTACGGTTAAGTCTTTTGATGCCTACTTCGAGGTAGAAAAAAAACGATTTAACGAAAACCTGCTCAAAGAGCAGGCCCGTACAAAATTATTGGAAAGCGGTTACTCTCTTTTTATTCCGAATTATGTGCGCGCCGTTAAAAACAACGAAAAGGAAGTCGTCAGCCTTTTTATAGATGCAGGTTTTGACCCCTCGCAAAAGGATTCCCTGGGAACACCGGTTCTATCCCTTGCCGTAAGAAATAAGTGTTTAGAAACGCTTGAGCTCCTCCTCGAAAAAGGTGCTGCTGTCAACCTTTGTGCGGAAGACAGAAACTACTCAGCCTTGATGGATGCAGCTCAAGTCGGATACGGCGAGGCGGTAAAGATTCTCCTCGAAAAAAAAGCAGACACCAATATTCAAAGCAAGGACGGACAAACAGCCTTGATTCTTTCGGTAGGCCGTCATGAAGCAGATATTGTTGAAATGCTTGTAAAACACGGAGCCGATTATAATATAAAAGACGGCCTAGGTATGTCCGCCTTGGGATATGCAAAACTTTTCGGGAATAAAGCAATTTTATCCTTGTTCGGCGAACAAACAAATTAAAAAAATACTTTAAAAATTTACCTTGAATGGAAGAGTATGCTTACAAAAGAATTTAACTTTGACTTACCCGAAGAGCTTATAGCTCAATCTCCTTCAGAAAAAAGAGGAGGAGACAGGCTTTTAATTTTAGACAAACAAAGCGGAAGACTTGAAGACCGCCTTTTTACTGAACTGCCGGATCTTCTCCCCAAAAATGCCCTGATGATTTTTAATAATTCGAAGGTGCGCCGTGCCCGCATTTATGCAAAAAGCAAAACAAACGCAGTGTGCGAATTTTTAATGATTAATCCCATGAGGGGCTCGGACGGTTCTCTTTGGCAGGTAATGGCAAAAAAAGCAAAACGTCAAAAGCCCGGAAAAACCTTTTTGTTTGAAGACGGAACCGAGGCCGAAATCATCGAGTCCGAGATACCTCTCGAAAGCGAATTCCGCTGCATGAAATTTAACAGGATCATCGATGATGAATGGCTCGATAAATACGGCCACATGCCGCTTCCCCCCTACATTCACCGAAAGGACACCGAAGAAGATGCCGGCCGCTACCAAACCGTCTATGCCGAAATATACGGCTCGATTGCAGCGCCCACTGCCGGCCTTCACTTTACCAAAGAAGTACTTTCAAAAATACGAGATAAAGGAATCGAGATTGAATATGTAACGCTTCATGTGGGACTCGGCACCTTTCTTCCGGTCAGAGCAGAAAGAATAGAAGACCATAAGATGCACACCGAGCATTTTTTTATTTCGGAAGAAGCAGCACAAGCCGTTGAAAAAGCAAAAAAGGAAGGGCGGCCCATCATAGCCGTCGGAACGACCAGCGTGCGAACCCTCGAATCCGCATGGGATGAAAAAAGAAACGAATTAAAAAGAGGGCATCAGGCTACGGATATTTTTATTTACCCCTCTTATAAGTTTAAGCTGATAGACAAGCTCTTTACGAATTTTCACACCCCCGAATCGAGCCTTGTAATGCTAGTCTCAGCCCTCGCCGGAAAGGAAAATATTTTTAATGCCTACCGCCACGCCGTCGAAGAAAGATATAAATTCTTTTCGTATGGGGATGCGATGCTGATTTTGTAGGGATGATTAGGAACTAATACAACATCTTGCAAGCGGCGTGTATTAACTTTTTAGTTACCTCATCGGTAACTTTCGGATTTAATTTAGTCAAATCGGAAGTGCCGATAACGATTATTGTAAATGCGTCCGCAAACAAAAGAAAGTCTTCAAGCGTTTTTGAAGTCGCAAGTTTTTCCATCATAAATTTTCCGTTTTTCTTTGTTTGTTCATTCCTATTATCAAGTAAGCCGTATTTTTTTTTGCAGCTTATTATACTCGGCTTGTGAAAGTAATCGGTAAAGATTGAAATGCGAAATAGTATCAATCAAATATTGTTCCATAGCTTCAAAGGGTATGCCTTTCGGGAATTTTTCCGCCAGCGATAAAAACCGGTTAAAAGCTTCCTCTTTTCTTTTTTTGATGAGCCAAATGATAAATTCATCCTTACTTTTAAAAAAATTATAAAACGTTCCGGTTCCGATACCAATGGCTGCGGCAATATCGGAAACTTTTAATTTTTTGTATCCATGAGTTTTAAGTAAAACATATCCTTGTTCATAAAATTTTTGTATTAAAATTTCCCGTTCTTCTTTTGTAAAATTAGCAGGCATTTTTCCCCTATAAAAACTTTTTGCAGTGTCTATTATAGCAATTATTTAAAAAAAAATCAATCAATGAATATAAAATTGTAAGTATTCATTGACAAATTATTTAACATGTGCTATATTCACTTTCAATGAATTTACTATTAAAAATATTCATTGGAAAATAGGATGCAAAAAAAATGATACTGTTTGAGAATTTTTATTTTACCTATGATGGAGAAGAAAAATCATCTTTGACGAATATAAATTTGAAGATAAATGAAGGTGAATGTGTTATTATTACCGGCTTGAGCGGCTGCGGAAAAACAACATTGTTAAGAATAATCAATGGACTTTGTCCAAGCGTATTTCAAGGAAGTGCTTTAGGAACTTTTAAAACACGCTTTTATGATTACAACAACAGTTTTGCAGCTTTTAACTCAGCCTATACAGCCAGCATACTGCAAAATCCTAAAAGCGGTTTTTTATTTTCAAATGCGGAGGAAGAATGCACCTATTCCGCAAAATGTATTGGAAAAGGCAAAGAAGAAATAGGAGCTAAATTGAAAGAATGCAAAGAAAAATATACCCAATTATTATTGCATAAAAATATTTTAAATATTTCAAGCGGAGAAGCTCAAACTTTAAGTATTTTAAGCAGTTTAATAAAAACACCAAAGATAATTGTTATGGATGAGCCCACGGCGAATTTAGATATAAACGAAATAACTAACTTGAAAAGACATATTAATGAGCTTAAAAAAAATAATGTAACAATAGTTATTGCAGAACATAGGGTTGGGTATCTAAAAGATATCTGCGATGCGGTATATGTAATGCAAGACGGACGGTTAATCGATGATGAAAAGTACGAGATAAGAAATCACAACATCAGTTTTTTAAGATCGGTACAAGCAAATCCGGGCATAAAAAAAGATAACCTGAATATTTCAAACCTGAATTATCGTATTAAAAATAATATAATTTTAAAAAATGTACATGTATCTATCAACTCATCTATGGTAACGGCAATTGTAGGTAAAAACGGCTCCGGTAAAACGACATTGGGTAAATTAATTGCAGGTTTAATACAATCTAAAAAATCCGTTTTTACCTTGAATGATAAGATTCTTTCAACCAAAGACAGAATAAATATGTCTTATTTTTGTATGCAGGAAAGCTATCATCAAATGGTTACCGGATCGGTCAAAGAAGAAATACTGCTTCAAAATAATCAGCTCACGGATTTTGAAATAAAATCGCTTCTTGAATTGGTTGATATGAGTGATTTTGAAAACAAACACCCGTCTAAACTGTCGGGCGGACAGGTTTTAAGATTAGCGGTTCTTTTAGCATACATCAGCAATAATAAGATTATCGTTTTAGATGAGCCGACAAGCGGTTTGGATTTTAAACGAATGAAACTTATATGCAAATTAATTAAAAAAATGAGAGAAGAAGGAAGATTTATCTTTCTCATTTCTCACGACTTGGAACTATTATCGGAAGTTGCCGATGAGTACATTCTTTTAGAACAAGGAAAAATTATTGAGCATAAAAAACTTGATACTCAAAATGATTTCAAGCAGATGATTTCTCAAATTTTAAATAAAAAAAAGATAGAAGAAAATGTTTTTATTACTAAAGAAAATAATACAGCTTCAAAAATTAATCCTGTTGTTAATCTCATTGTATTTTTTACGATTGCCAATGCGGTATTTTTTTATCCGGTAGAACAAAGTTCTGTTTATTTAATGTTGCTAACAGGAATTATCATTTTTCTTAACAAAAACTATATGCTGTTAGTAAAAATGGTTATTTTTTATTTTCTATTGGCTAAAGTAAAAATGTTTTGCCCATTATATTATCAAGTATTTATCGAAATTTTTCTTATGAGAGGAACAATATGCGCATATGCGCTAAAAAATATAACGGCAAATACAAAACTTATAACTATTATCGAATCTTTAGAAAAAATAAAACTGACTGATTACATATTGATACCGGTTATATCTTTGCTTCGATTATTTCCGATGATGAGATATGACTCATCGATTGCCTATATGAGTTTGAAAACCAGAAAGTTGATTAAAAACAGAAGTCCTGTTGCTGTTTGGAATTTTATTATCGTGCCGATTGTTTTTAGTCTGATAAGAAGTGCTGAAAACTTATCTTGCGGAATTGAAACAAAGGGTATGATTATTAACAAAAAAAGAACAATATTGACACAGGACAAGTTCAAACTAACGGATTATATATTATCGATTACATATATAGCGATTTACACATTTTTATTTATAGGAGAAATAAAATGGATAACAAATTAACAATTAAAGATTTAGTATTAACAGCGGCTTTTTTCGGTATTAGGGATCAGTTTTATGTATTTAATTCCGCTTCCTTTTTTATTTACGCCTTACACAATCTTGATTTCACCGATTGCGCAAAGTTTATTTATGGCTTTGCCGTTTATTTTGACCGGTGCTAAAATTCAAAAGAAATGGGCAATTTTAATTTATTGTGTAATATGGGGATTAGGCGGAATTATGCCGTATTACATCGCAATGATGACCATTGCCGGATTGATCGGCGAATATATATTGTCTAAGGTTAAGGACAGATTTAAAGGATTAAGCCTTTCTTTTACGGCGGCTATCCTTGCGCATTATGTAGGAGGAACAATAATTCCGTACTTCATTACAAGGCAACAACAATTTGAAATGGTAAAACAAATGTATGGTGAAGATTACGCTGTTAAAATGCAAAATTTAAAAACAATACCATTTATGATCGGCATTGCAGCAGCTATTATCATTGTTTCTTTTATCGGCAGCAATATTGCAAAACGTTTTTTCAAAAAACATTTTTAAATTTCAAAAGGAGAACGTTATGATTGAATTAAAACAGGTAACAAAGCGGTATAAAAAATTTCTTGCGCTTACGGATTTTTCTTATAGCTTTGAAAATGAAAATGCTTATGGAATACTTGGAATCAACGGAGCGGGAAAGAGTACATTGATTAACTGTATTACAAAAAACATTTCATTTCAAGGAGATTTGAAATTTGCAGATTTGAGTATTTGGGAGATTGGATATGTTCCGCAGGAACTTGCGATATATCCTGAGCTTTCCGTGTTGGATAATTTGCTCTTTTTTGCCTCAACTTACAAAATGGATAAAAAATATGCTAAAGAGAGAAGTCTGGAATTAATCGAAAAAGCCGGTTTAAAAGAAAAAATTTCTACGATGGCAAAGGATTTATCCGGAGGGATGAAAAGAAAATTAAATCTTATAACAGCCTTAGTTCACAATCCAAAGCTGTTGATTTGTGATGAGGTTTGTGTCGGAATTGATCCGATTTCAAGGCAAGAAATATTGGAATATCTTAAAGAACTGAAAAATGAAGGTTTAAATATCATTTATACTTCACATTATTTGGACGAAGTTGAATTTTTATGTAATAAAATAATATTTTTGGATAAAGGAACATTAATTCTTGAAGGAGATACAAAGGCGCTTATCGATAAAATGTCGGAAGTAAGCCGCGAAAAATCCAATCTTTCGGATTTGTTTATGCAAGTTTTAAGGGGCGGTGAATATGCTTAAAAAAGAGATAAAGGGAATAGTTAAAAATCCCGTTTATTACATTGTAATGATACTGCCTTTTATCATTACATTCATTATGAGTGAAGGAACAAAAAATTATTTATTGCAGCGTACCGAGTTTACTCACAAGATAAACGTTGCGAAAGAAATCGTTCTATATAGCGGACAGATTTTAGATGCAAAAATACAATTTGCCGTGAGTGAATTGAACTTTATGCTTTTAATGGCAGCAATTTTAATCGGACTGAGTGTATTTGAGGAAAGAAGGCTTCATATTTGGGATAGGATTGTAGATAAGCGAAAATTTATTTCGGTTAAATTTTTTGCTCACTATGGATTCTCGGTAGTGATGATTGTTTTCAATTTAATGTTATTTGCTCTAATTTTTGATATGCAAACACCTTTCAAGTCCATTTTAATTCTTTTGAGTATGCCGACAGTCAGTATGCTTTTCGGAATTCTGATAGGCTTAATCGTTCAAAATAGAGCAATGCTTTCCAATACGATTTTAATGATAGTTATGTTTATGGGATTTTTCGGAGGAGCTTTGAGTTTAACTTCCGTATTGTCAAATACAAAATGTATGAATGTTTTGATGTATATATCTCCGTTGACGTTGGCTAACAAGTTAATTTACAAAAATTTGATAAATGTAAATATGGGAAGGGAGCTGTTTATTTGGATTGCTTTCATTCTCGGATTTGCAGGATTATGTATTGCTTTTATAGAAAGGAGAATGAAAAATGGTACAGTCATTTAATTTTACTTTCAAAGTTTTACGAAATACAAAAGGCTTCATTGTTTCAATGATAATTATGCCTATATTTATGATATTGCTTGTAAGTATAACTTTGGCATATTCAAATGTCCCGACAGTTGCATATATCGGAGAAAAAGCTCCGAATGTAACAAATATAAAAATGATGAAGATAGAAGAAAGAGAAAAAGACTATTTTTTAGGACTATCGCAAGGAACGCTGGTGATACGGACGAATCGTCATGGAGAAGTTGAAAAATACTACAGCAGTATAGAAAACAATCCGTTAATACCTTTAATAGAAAATACGGATAAAAATGCTGAAGTCTTTACGGAAGGACCCAGCATAAACTATTCAATCGGAACGATGCTGTTTAAATTACTGACAGCAGCAGGTTTGTTGGCGACCGTTTTGATCCAAGAAAAAGGAAATGGAATCCTATTAAGGGTAAAAAATTCCAAGACAAAATTAAGCACCTATATTCTGGGAAAAAGTTTTGCAATTATGTTTGTATATGAGATTGCAACACTTGCAATTTTAACGTTTTATAAATTTGCAAACTATGATTTCGGAAAGTCTAACATAGTTGATTTGGCAATTATATTCACCGTTGCACTTTTTATTTCAACGGGAATATATATTTTTGTTGCAGGAGTGATTAAAAATGAAGGACTTATATGGGGAATATCTTCGGGGATTATTTTTCCGCTTGGAATTTGTTCAGGTATTTTATTTCCGATTGAATATATGCCGCAGTGGATGAAGACGATAGCTCATCTTTCGCCCTTGTATTATATGCAGCATTCAATAACAAGCGGAAAACTTGAAACAGTACCTATCGTTATTATGCTGTCAATTTCTCTTATACTGGGTTTAATTGGAATAAGGTTGATTGAAAAGGGGAAATGATAGGATTTCTTTCTATCTTTGTCTCTTGCTCCTTAATTCGGACATAAAAAAAGGAAGTATCGGCTGTTTGCTTGTACTTCCTTTTAGTGATTTTATTTAATTTTTTTCTTCGACAAACTGGAAGTTATCGACTTAATTTGGATCCAAGATTATATGCATTTTGCAAATCCATAGGAAATAATTCATCGTGCGTTTTCTTTTTTACGTTTTCATCAAAACTACTCATATTGAATTTTGAATAGTCAGATACCTGGAGAGTATTGTAACACGGATACAAAACAACATCTCCGTTTAATCTTTTAAATTCATCCATATAATGTTCGAATTCTTTTTTGTACATTTTATCGTAAAATTCCTGTGTTGCATTCATTGTAACAAACATCCCAACATTCACTTTTCCTTTAAAGTAATTATTGTAATCATCGTATGAAAGCATAGAAAAAAGTAATCTTTCCATAAAGGCAAAATACTGACTTGTCGGTCTTCCAAAATAAATCGGAGTACCAATAAAAAGTGCATCTGCTGAAAAGACTTTGTCAATTATAGGCGAAAGTTCATCTTTCCAATAGCAATGGCACCGCTCGACATCTTTCCTTTTACAGAGCATACAACTTCTACATCCTGTAAAATTCAAATCATACAGATCAATATATTCTACTTCTGCACCAGCCGACTCTGCTCCCTTGGCTGCGGATTTCAAAAGCTGTGCTGTATTCCAATTTTTTCTTGGGCTTGCATTTAAAATAATAGTCTTCATAGTCACTACCTCCACAAATTCTAATTTGATTATTTCTTTTTCTTCGGTTTTGGTGCAGGTAACTCATCATACATTGAATTGAATAAGCCGGTTAAAAATTCTTTGTTGTCAACATCATCTACCAATAACATTTCCTTTGCTCCATCATATGGTAACTCATACTTTGCATTTGGCATATATGCTATTGCAGACTTAACAGGCTTCACTAAAAACCTATCATCATAAATTCCACCAATAATTCTCCCGCGATAATAAACAATATATTCACCCATCATTGCTTTATATGTTATTTCTTCCAACTCAGATAGTTGTTCTAAAATAAAATCCAAATATTCTTTACTTGAAGCCATACCTTGCACCTCCACAACTTCTAATTTCCCTATCCCAATAAACTGGACGTTATAGCTCCTTTACCATTTGCATTTCTCTAAAATGCTTATCACAAAATGTGTACTCTATTTCTTTGATTTCCCTGAAACCGATAGAGGTATACATTTTAGATGCAACAGTGTTTTCCAAAGATACGCTTATATACAGTTTATCAGCATTGTGTTTTTTCTTAAAATAATCAAAAAACGCTACTACAGCCTGTTTGCCGTAACCTTTACCTTGAAATTGCTTCCCTATCATAAACCGGCTCATAGACCATCCGGGAAAAGTTTCATCATAGTCATACAAAATAAAACCCACCATTATATCTTCATGGTAGATTCCTAAAGTGTAAAGCCCATCTTCATAAGCTGCTTCAACTAATGACTGTTTGTTATCCGCAACAAAGCCCTCTTGACTATCATCAATGGTCAATGGTCAATGCCATACAGTCCCAATAGTTTGATTTATCAATTTTTCTAAAAATCATTATTATTTTCTCCAACAACTTTTAATTTATCCAAATTGATGTTTTTCCATTATATCACTTTTCCTGTATTTGGTCAGTTAGTCAAGCTGTAGTATATGTAGTAAAATCCGGTATATATGACTACAATTTCCGTAAAACCGGTCATAATGATAAAGATATGTTCGAACGAAAATGAAAACCTGTAGATACTCATTATCGGCAATAGTCAGGGGTAATTTCTTCCCTCATTTTTTCAACTATTTTTCCCTATCACCTTAAGACTTGCCTATTCTGATTATCTCCACAAATAGAGTCGACACTGTTCCTTATTGTGTTAGTTGGGCAAATCGGGAGTTATTGTATCCTTGTCGGAATAAAAACTGTGTTCTTTTCAAAAATACCAAATGCAAATCCGAAGTTATAAAACAAAGGCATGTTTTCAAATGAATTAAAACTTGTCCTATTTACAAATTCATTTAAGGAAATTGTTTCAATATATCCGTATGGATTTGCAATTATAACGCTGTCATTTCTTATGTCCATTCCAACTACCAGCGAATAATGCAATGTCCATTCGTCATCATATTTTGCTGCCCATTCAAATGGGACAGGAACACCATCTGCTAAAGAGTCATATACTTTGTCAATCAACTCGCTATTGGTAAGGTATTTGTACATTGTTGTCTGAAATTCGGGGAACTGACGGTTAAACTCATCACAAAAAGCTTTCCCTGTGGAAGTTACGACTTTTCCATATTTTTTATAAATATCTTCTTCCGTAAGTTTTCCGCCGTTCCATGCAGAAAACATTTCAATTACAGCATACCCGCAAGAAACATCCTGATGTATAAGCTCGATGCCATCAACTAAAACCTGAGTCTGATACTTTTCATTATTTATAGCAACAGAATAGTCATCTTTTATTCTATTTGTTTTTACTGCCAACACTGTAAAAGCGATTCCGACAATAAAAACCGGAATGATAATAAATAACAAGATAGCAATCAACGCTATTTTTCTATTATTTTTTTGCACCCCTTTAGCCTCCGCAAATTCTAATTTGTCAATTTCTCGTCCATCTGATTATATCATTTTTCCTGTATTTTGGATAGTTTCTAGAAGGCTAAACCTTTTCAATGAAGATTTTCCTCTCCCCACTTTTGCATGACTTTTAAGACCTTCATAAAACTTTTCCCCATCTCGGTTAAAGAATATTCTACCCGAGTGGGAATTTCTTTATAGTCATGCCGTAAAAGAAAACCGTCCGCTTCAAGCTCCCGCAGCTGTTTAGTTAATAAAGATTCGTTAATCTCTCCAATCTTACGGCGTAATTGACCGAAACGGTTAATTTTTTCAATTCCGGTATAGTAGAGAATTTCAATCTTCCATTTGCCGCCCGGTATTTTTTGAATTGTGGAAACCTCCGCACCGTAAAAAGGCGTGTACCTGATAACCCTCGCCGCCCCATCCTCCGGTGTACTGTATGCATACACAGAGGCATTTGCCGAGTCTTTTATTTTTTTATATCCGCTTCCGTAAATGCGGTTAAAGAGTTGGTTGAGGGGAAGGGGGGAAGCTCCTATTTATTATAGGTAATTGTCTCAATATCAAAAAAAATAATTTCTTTTTCCGGAAACCATTTTTTTGCTTTCTTCATATTTTTATCAACAGCATCTTTAAAGGATGCTATGTAAACTTTAGCGATCTTACTTTTTTGTATTTGTGTAAAAATATGTGCATCATTATCAGATAGGGCACATCCTAAAATGACTAAAACTCCTTCCAAACATTCAAGTTTGTTTAAGCCATTAATAAAATATGCTTCATCTTGAATTTCTTTTTCTTTATTTTTATCACTAAATATACATAAAATATTTTCTTCTGCATTTTCAACAATTTCTTCTATACGTTGATATAAAGCCTTTTCACTTTGTTGCGTTATTTTATAAACAGACTGACCTTTCTTATAAATATGAAAAGCTCCATGTAAGAAATACAAGTTTTGAGCTTGTGGATTCTGATAAAGCAATTCATTACCAAATAATCCAAATCCATCATCAATTTTATCTATAAACTTCTTTTTCTCTGCTGCTTTGTATTTCCATAGTTTATCAACACACATTTTTATTTGCTCTTTACTATACTTAGACTCAAGCAAAGTATTTATTTCTTGTGTAAATTTAGCTTTTGTTAGATGATTTAACTCTTTTGATTTTGAAGTTTCATTAGGAATATCTATGGTCAATGTACCAGTATCATAAGCTTGTTGTATTATATCAAAAAGTTCTTTATCTTTATTTTTCATTAAATCTTTTATAAACGGAAATGTATTGGAAAATGCAATTGATTGTTGATCTTCAATATCTTCCCTTTTATATGTCATCAATAATTGATATAAAAAAGGATCATAATTTAAAGTAAAAAAATTATCGAACTGTTTTAATAATAAATATATTTTTTCGTTTTTCTCTTGAAATATATTTTTTTCTTCCCGACTAACAAGTTGAGTTACAGCTTTCATAAAATCAAGTTTAATTTTATTATGAAAAAACTGACACATAAATTGATAATTTATATTATCAATTTTGTCAATTTTTGATTTACACACTCCTATGAATTCTTCAAGATCAAAATTATCGATAGCAATATTTTCATAATCACTATTATTTATTTTCATTTGTTCAAATATACTCTTGTAACTTGTCTTTATTCCTAACGACAAATTAAATCCATTTCCCAGCAATAAATGATTATTGGGTTTTGTGGTTTCCAATTCTATTAATAAATCTTCGTATGTAATCAATTCGTTTTTATTTATCTTATCTTTCATCTACCTCCCCTCCACAATCTCAATCTCTTCTTCCGTCAACCCGTACAACTTATATACCGCCTTGTCAATCTGCTTATCAAGAATAGCTGCCCGCTGTTCAAAAAGCTTTTTATCCTCATCGGATACGGCTTACTGCAGCCTGCCTTGTGCTTCAAGCATTTGATCGGCAAGGGAGACGAATATGAGGAAATAATTTATCCATTTTCTTTATTGTTCCATGTAAAACCAAATAAAGCCTTTTCATTATCGCCTAGCTGCAAAATAAAGTTGTCTTTGATAACTTTCTGCACATTTGCAGGATAGGTATTTAATTTATCAAAAGCAATAAATATTTGCTTATTGAACCCTGCATATAACTTAAATATATTTTCTATTGGCTCATCAGCAATATTTTTAAATAATAATGAATCGTGTATCAGAGCTGGTAAAAATGTTTGTTTTAATAAGCAAATATCAAGAAGAATTAGGTTTTTATAATTAGTACCAGTACCGCTATCATTAAATGTAGTATATTTATAACTTTTTCTTGATAGCGACAGAGAAGGAGATCGTTTATCTGCAGAATATAAAAAAGTATTTAATTGAGATACCTCGGTATTTATTTTATTCTGTATTTGGAGTAATATATCTCCTATTATATTATCTAATTTTTTAATACTATCCTTTTTGTCCTTTTCTAAGGCTTTAAGAGTATCATAACTGTTATTTTCTAATGTTAATTGTTGTTTATGACCTATAATATTTTCAATGTTTTTTAATATAGTTTTTGATATTGCTTTCTCATTCGGATAGGTTTCCAATTCTTTCGATAAATCATTAATTTGATTTTCACATTCTTTAATTAAAATATTTAGATTTTCACTTTCCTGATTCACTTCTTTATTTAAGATGTTAAATAAACTGTTATGAAATTCATCAACTTCTGAAAGTTTTCTTACATTTGCATTAGGGAAAAATTCTTTAAGAGAAGTATAAAAAGCTTGATCATTCAAAAAAGGCGGTTTATTTTCAGCCTGTATATCATTTAAATATTTAAATCTATTTTTATATTTTGTAAGTTTTGAACGTAACGCAGCAAGAGTGTTTTTTAAACGAATAGTTTCTGTTACTTCCAAATTTTCAAGTTCTACCACATTTTTATATAAACCTGTTGCAATGTTTTCAAGTGCATTTTCATCGGCTTTGACCGTTTTTTCATTTTGTTTATATGTTTTCGCATTAATTTTAGGAATAAATTCTCTCTTCTGTGCATTTCTATATGTCGTTAATCTTTCGGTATTTTTTTTAACCAAATCATGATAAATTTGTATTGATGTGTATAAACCATAAAGTTTTATCAAACGGATAATACATTTTTCTTCACTTTCTTCCTTAGCCCATCTAAAAGGATTATGTTCATCAGAATTATTTCGTTGATATATCCTAAAAAATGGCGAAATAGTTTCTCTGAAAGATATATCATTAGAACTATCCATATATTTTTCTTTTAAGAAATCATGAAATTGTTTAAGAGGCATCTCTTCTATAAGAATATTGTTATTGTCATATTTTTTAACAAAATTTGAATTTTTTTGTTGAACGGCTAAATATATAATTTTTTTTATCGAATGTAAAAGTAAATGTAATTTCATGGAATCCTATATTTCTTTCAACTTCAGGGCATTTTTTTATATAATCGCTGCCTCCAAATACAAAATCAATTATCATCAAAAATGTGGATTTACCTATGGAGTTAGTACCATTATCATCTCCGAGAACTACATTTAGACCTGAATGAAAAGTAATTTTTTTATTAGTCTCATTAAATTTTTCACAAATAATATTAGTCAACATAAGTTAGCTCCTTTGTATCTTTATTGAATTCAATTTTTCCTAAATAAAACAATGAATCTAAAGTATCTATAAAATCTGTTACAGAAGGAAAATGATATTGTGTTTTCTCATAGAGAATAAATATAGTAACAGGATTCTCTTTAATGATTTTTAAAATAATAGGAAAAGCTCCTATACAACTTTCATATGTTGTAAAAAGTTTATTCGGTAACTTCATCGAAAACCTCACAGTTTTGTACAAAGAATGAAATTATAATTTCACAGGCAATTTTATTTTTGTTCTGAGTCTTATTTACTAACCAACTTGTTAAAAAATCAAATATTTCGTCTCTTGGTTTAGATGATTTAGATGCAGCTTTATAAGCTAATTTAATATTAGTTGCTAATGTGTCAAAATTAAATGAATGTGAATCAGTCAAGTTTTTAGTATAATTTTTAATAAAATGAAAATAATCTATAACATAGTTTCTTACTTTATTCTTTAATAATGTTTCTGATGCCAAAAATTTATTTTTAACTTCTATAGGCTTCATTTTTAATTCAATATTTTCATCTGATACTGGATCCCATTTTGAAATCTCATCCAAAATTTTTTCAATATCATCATATAAGCATGATAATAATGTAACCTCAGACAAATTACTTTTGATTAATAGCGATGTATACAAATTACGTTTTACATTTAATAATTTATTGTATTCTTCTTTAGTTTTACGAAAATCATATCCTTTATGGCAATTAAAGCATAAAGCTATTTTATTTTGAAATGATTCCGAATTCTCACCAAAAACTTGTACACCTTTTAAAATTTTCAATTCTTCAGTAGTTGGACTATGAGGATAAATATGTGCAATTTCACATAATTTAGTTTTTTTACCTGAAGTTTTTAGTAAGGAGTTTCCACATACAGGACAGACCCCATTAACTTCAACCAAATGAAGTCTTTCATCTGCATTAGATGGTTTTTTCCTTGCTATACAATAATCAGGGCAATTATCTATATTGTTCTCAATTAGCATATTTTCCATCTCGCTCCTACCTCTCCTCCACAATTTTAATCTCTTCTTCCGTCAGCCCATATAATTGATATACCGCTTTATCAATCTCCTTGTCAATAATCTCCGCCCGCTGCTCCAAGAGCTTTTTATCCTCATCAGATAAGGCTTGATGCAGTCTGCCTTGTGTTTCAAGCATTTGGTCGGCAAGAGTGATGAGCTGTATACAAAGCGGTTGTGTATTGTCTAATTGAGGAAAAGAGAATTTTACCAAATATTCCGGTGTCAGCCGATAGGCGTTACCCCGTAATGCGGTGCTGGTATTGGATATAAAAAACCAAAAAAGTTTGCTGTTCAATATAGTAAGATATAGTTTAATATCAACATTGCTTGCTTGCTGATTAAAAACCGGACAATGTATTGCAGGACCCGTAAAGAATTCTCTTTTTGTATCATACGCTATCCTATTTTGCACAAGCATATCGGGTATTAAGATTTTGGGCTGTTCATAATCATTTAGACTTCGTGCAGCGGAATACTTATAAAAATCATTATTTGTAAGTGGTAATTTTCGAGCCAACAAAGTAGTTTTATGCTCATTGAGATAGGCGTATGCCAATGGGAAACAGGCTTTTAACTTCTTTACATCTAACAAGCAATACCTTTCATTTACTTTTTCGTAAGGGAATAATAACCATTTTTTACTTGTAGGATTTTCATAACGCCGAACATCTTCTCCATAAAGGAATTTCCGCATAATTCCTTTTTCTATTACTACATTTTCAGAAGAAAGAGCCGACTTTACAATAAAAACATTTTCTTGTTCTTCAATAAGATCAAAGAGAAAGATTTTATCATTTCCGGTAGATGAACCTTTAAATATTTTTGAAGTAATATCTTTAAAATTCCAAGACTGATTTCCGATTTTTTTTAGTAAAATGTCTTTTACTCCGCTATGGAACAACCAGCAAGAATTATCTAACGCCGAATAAGGTATTGTTTCAAAATGAAGAGTATCCAACGTTGTAAAATCTTCATTTAATTCAAAACGTTTGTATAAAAAGGTTTCTTTCTTTGACTTTTCTAAAAACAGTAAACAGGTATAGGTTGTTGCATTTTCAAATATTTGATTTGTTGTAAAATCTACTATTTGAGATATAGCTTGCTCGGTATGCAATAATGTACGAATTTTTTCTCCTGTTTCTGCTTGAAAAAATTTATGCGGTTGAATGAAACCCAGTAGTCCGTTTTTCCGTAATAAAGAAAATCCTTTATAGATAAATAAAATATACAAATCATAACTTCCGCTTACAATATCTATATACTTTGAATTATAGAATTGAACTAAATCGCTGTTTGTTTCATTTAATGTTTGAATCCGTACATACGGCGGATTCCCTATCACACAGTCAAAGCCGCCTTGGGCAAAGACTTCGGGGAATTCCTTGTCCCAGTCAAAGGTGTTGATTTTCCGCATGGCTTCATCATCAAAAAGGCTTAAATCTTTTTCGTTATAATAGTCGGAACCGACGAGGCTGTTGCCGCATTTGATGTTTGAATCGAGTGAGGGCAATAGTGTCAGATCCGAAAACTTAAAAAGTTGTCCCTGTGTTTCGCTGCCTTCATTTTCCAAAAGTTTTAAGTAAAGCGAGAGTTTGGTAACTTCCACAGCCTGACCGTCTATATCAACTCCGTAAATACTGTTAAGCAACATCCTCTGTTTTTCTTCAATGGTGAGCTTATATACATTTTTCCCCGCTTCATAAATATAACCGTTTTTTAGAGCCGTCTTCCGCTCCTTTTCATTTGAATAATAGTCCAAATGATAGTTCAGCAAGGCTTGATAGGCTTCAACAAGAAACGAGCCTGAACCGCAGGCAGGGTCTACAACTTTCAGCTTTGCAATATCTTCGGGAGTTTTTCCCCTTATCTTTATACCGATTGTATTATCAACAATGTAGCGGACAATGTATTGAGGCGTATAGTACACGCCGCCTGCCTTTTTTACCTCAGGCTTTTCTTCGATAAGTGCGGTGTGTCCGCCTTTTACATTGCGGAATTTAATGGTCTTTCCTAAAAACTGCTCGTAAATATTGCCGAGAATTTCTACGGGTAAAATAGAAAACTCATAAGGACATTCAGGGTAATACAGCCCGTTTATAATGGAAGAAAGAACCGCATCGTCAATCGTCAGATTCCGAAGCCAATCATGCGGTTGAAAAAGACCGGAATTGTACTTTGCATTTGCCTTATCAAAAACTGCTTGAAGTTTTTGATATACTGCCCCGCTTTCGGTTATTTTTTTAAGAATTCAATATTCTTCCATTTCCTTATCTTCCGCAATCCGCAAGAAAATAATACGGTCGATAATTTTTTGTACGGCAACATTTAAATGGTAAATGCTTAAAGAAGGATTGCGTAAGGCAATATTCTTTGCAATGTCCGTCCGCCAGCTTTCAATCAGCTTCAATAATTCTTTGTCAACTTCGCTCGTGCCTTTTTTATTTTTATTCTCTTGAATGTACGAATCAAAGCTGCCTTTTAAAATCGCTTCTTTTGAAAAGGTGTTAAAAATAAAATCGAAATTCTTTTGATATTCATCAAAGGTGCAATAAAAAATACGGGCCGTACTCGGTTTATCGGAAGGCGAAGGTTTTATGCGTGTATCGTACACGGCAAATTCTTCAAAGTCGGTGAGAATACACAGGGGCAGCTTTGCCGTATAGCCGTACCGCCTTACCTGAAAAGCAGGCTCAAGGTCATCTTTGATATTTACACTCGGTTTTTTCGCTTCTACAAAAAACTTTCTCACTCCGCCTATTCTAAACGCATAATCGGGAGCCTTAACTTTACCTTCGATTGTTACCTTGTCTTCACGCACAAGCTCGCGATACTGCTCGGAATAACCTTGTGTATTACTTATATCCCAGCCCAAAAGCTCAAAAAACTTATCTATAAAATCAGTGCGGGTATTTGCTTCATCATAAGCCGCTGCATTATACTGTTTTTTATTTTGTTCAAACAGATCAGTTAATTTTGTAAGACCGATTATATGTTCATCTAAAATATTCATGAGTAACTCCGTAAAAGCATAATTACATTTGATTATACCAAATTCCTATAAAAAAATCAGAGGGTAACAAATAAATCTTTAGCAAAATAAAGTTTGAATGAGGCAAATGATATAAGCAAGGAACCTTACCCAAGCCAACAATCTTCCGTAATGAGGCCTTCTTTCAGTTTGAGAACTCGGCCGCACGAAACTCCCAATTGCCGACGACTTTCAAGCATTAGGGAACGCAAGCCTGCATTATGTAAAACATCTGTAGAAAGCTTTACGATTTTAGAACTTTTAATTATAAAAAAATCTTCACAATTTTTAAAATTACCATTGACAAATTGTCAGTTACGTGATATTCTAAGTGTTGGGATGAATAGTATGAGAGATGTAAAAGAACCTGAAATACGGCGTGCCGAGATTATGAATGCGGCAATGCTGCTTTTTATGGAGAAAGGATATACTAACACAACAACTCAGGATATAGTCGATAAAGTAAATATATCAAGAGGGTTGTTATATTATCACTTTAAGAATAAAGAGGATATCTTATATTGTCTTGTAGAACAATATTCAGATAAACTATTGAAAGACATTTATAGTATTGCTTATGATAAGAACAAAACTGCAATAGAGAAAATCAGAGCATTTATAGATGTCACAATTATATCTTCGGAAAATATTTCGGCAGAGGGTACAGTATTACAAAAAACAGTTGACCTTAAAGAAAATCAATATATGATAGATAAGTTATCCCATAAGCTTGTTGAAAAACTGACAATATATTTTGAAAAGATTATAAATCAAGGAATAACGGAAAAAGTTTTTTTTGTAAAATATCCGTTGGAAACAGCAGAATTTCTTATGACAGCTTATGTTTTTGTTTCAAATAACATAAGTATAAGATATCTAAAGAAAGAACCTGTTAATGACTACTTAAACGCATTTAAGATAATGCTTGAACAGAACTTAAATACGAAAAAGCTCTTTAGTAATTAAAAAAAGAATAAAATGTTTGCAAGGAGAATAATATGCCGATAGCTGCGGCTACATAAGTTATCGGTTTTATTTTAAAGAGCAACTGACAAATTGTCAATGGAGACGGAAAAACTACAACGATAAAAGCGGTAGTTGGGATTCATGATTTTGAGAATGGAAGTATAACGATTGACGGGCATTCCATTAAAGAGGAGCCTGTTATTTGTAAAAAAATGATGGCATACATTCCGGATAATCCGGATTTATATGAACATCTGACGGGATTTCAGTACATCAATTTTATTGCGGATTTATTTGAAGTTTCTACTGAGATACGCAGAGAAAGAATTCAGAGATACGGCGATTTATTTGAAATGACGAAACATCTTTCGGGGATGATATCTTCATATTCACATGGCATGAAGCAAAGAACGGCGATTATTTCTGCACTGGTGCATTCTCCAAAGTTACTAATTTTAGATGAACCTTTTGTTGGACTTGATCCGAAAGCAACTTTTCTACTAAAGAAAATAATGCACGAATGCGTATCAGATGGAGGAGCTATTTTCTTTTCAACACATGTATTGGATGTTGCAGAAAAATTATGTAACAAAATTGCAATTATAAAAACCGGAAAGTTAATAGCGAGCGGAAATACAGAAGAAGTCAAAGGGAATAAATCTTTGGAGACTTTTTTTCATGGAGGTGCAGGATAGTGAGCAAAATTTGGATACTAATTAAAGCACAATTGATAAATTTCTTTCCGATCAACGAAATGAAAGAGCCGGGAAATAAAAAACAAAATTCAATTGTTATTGCAAGTTTTGGAATAATAACTCTTGCCATATTTTTCTTTGTTTATAATATCATAACAGCCAAAACATTGGTACAAGTGGGACAGCAGGAATTGATACCAGCATATATGGTGTCGGTATCAAGCTTTGCAATATTATTTTTGACAATATTTTATTCGAATGGGATTTTATTTGGCAGTCGTGATATGGAAAATCTTTTGTCGTTGCCTGTAAAAAGTTCGGATATTATAAGCAGCAAGTTTATGTTTATGTATTTATTGAATTTTTTAATAGGATTGATGTTTATGCTTCCGGGAGGAATTGTTTGGGTGTTAAACGGAAGTTTAAATGCATTACAGATTATATTGTATTTTACTTCCATAATTTTTGTTCCGTTGATACCGATGTGTATAGCAGCATGTATGGGAATCATTATTGTTGTTGCTTCATCTTTCTTTAAGAGAAAAAATGTTATTACATTAATCTTTTCATTTGCGATGATAGGAATCATTGGATATATTGCAGTGTCGGCTATGAAATCAGGTAATGAAAATAGCATTGGGATTATGCTTTCTAAGCAAATTACCGGACTGTACCCGCTATCTAAGTTATTTATGGAATACTATAAATTTCCAATGCACATTGGAGTAGGGTTATTTATTGTTCTCTCGATAGTATTTTTTTATATATTTGCCAAAATGGTTTCATTGAAGTATGGATTGCTTAATACTCTTGCTAAAACAACAACAAGATATTCCGACAACAAAAATTCTAATAGTAGAAAATCAGTATTTTTTGCCCTATATAAAAAAGAAATGGGACGGTTTCTAAACTCATATATGGCAGTGTTGAATGCAGGTCTTGGTGTAATACTTTTATGTGTTTTTAGTATATTTCTTCTTTTTAATTCTTTACAACAAATAGGGGAATATTCGGGAATCGAAAATGTTAATGAATATCTCTCAAATTTTGCTCCGATGTGTATTGCTTCAATGTTTTTACTTAGTTGTCCGGCAGCGTTTTCCATATCCTTAGAAGGTAAAAATATTTGGATTTTGCAAAGCTCTCCTATTTCAATAAAAACGATTTTGAATTCTAAGATTGCGGTAAATTTTACGCTTCATTTAATCGGATACATGATTTCCATATTTGTATTTACACTGAAACTCGACATGAACCCAATTCAAATGATTAACCTAATAATTGTTCCTATATGCTATTCCGTTTTTATAACAGTGATAGGAATTTCTTTGAATAAAAAATATCCTAACTATGAATGGGAAAGCGAGATGATGGTAGTAAAACAGAGTATGCCTGTTATTGTGTCTGCAATTATTGGAATGGCTGCATTAGTTATACCAATTCTTCTTCATTGGTTTTTAAATCTTCCTATAACGCCTGTTTTTCAAATAATATCGGTTACTTTACTTGTTATTGCAAGTGGAGTTTATATAAAAATCGGTAAATCAAATTTTATTTAGTTCAAGGAGAGAAATTGTATGAAAGATGGACTGTTAAAAGATGTCTTGGTGTTGGTGGTAATGATGGTTGTAATATTTATTATTTGCTTATTTCTCCCGGAGAAAATTCCTGTTCATTTCAATGCAAAAGGAATCCCTGATATGTATGTGAATAAATTTTATCTTTTATTTGCCACAGTCGTTCCTTACTCTGCATACCGGAAATTTGTACGAGGAAGAAAAACCAGAAAGCTAAGTGAGTAAGCATCCATATTTACAAATTGGTTGCAATCCTTTTATCAAGCCTTTTTAGCATCATACATAAAAACAAATGCGGCAATCTGTTCGTTGAAACGTGCTTCATTCGTTCAATTTCAAGGAAGCCCCCTCCCCCAAATTTTTCACTTTTCTTTGTTAAATTCGGTTGACACTAACTTTAAATTATGTTATCTTTATATTAGCGACGGTAGCGTCGCTATAATCTGCCGGCAAGGCGGGGTGTTTGGGAGAATGTATGTGTGCAAAAGAAAGGCTTCCGGCTGATGTCCGCAAAAAGGAAATCAGGGAGGCGGCAAAAAAGGTATTTTTAAAAAAAGGCTTCGACAGTACCACAATGGAAGACGTTATCGCTGCAACGGGTATGAGTAAGGGCGGGGTTTACCGGCACTACAAAAGCACGGCAGAAATGCTCTATGACCTTATGCTTGACGGCAACGAATACCGCTCCTATCTTTCCGAAGACTTTATGCGCAAGCATGAGGGAATTTCTGTCGAAGACCTTGCAATCGAAATTGCCGTTATGAAAATGCTTGACCCCAACGAGTACAAATCCTTATATGCCATGTTTTTAATGGAAGCGGAAAAAAATAAAAAACTTCAAAAATTACGCGATGAACTTATAAAAAATTCGACAAAGGAATTACGCTCATTTTTACAAGAACACAACTTAGATAAACTCATACCCTTAACAAGTGAAACGGGTATAGCTTTTCTAAATGCCGTCATAGTATCATGCGAAGTCCTATCGGTGGGTAAAGTTTTTCTCAAAAACAAAGATTTTTTTAGAAACATAATTCGTCATTATTTCAGTGAACTGGAGGAGAAACACAATGAACCTGATAAAAAAATACATCAGTAAAAACAAGGGTATGTATGCAGCTTCCATATTCTGCGCCTTGCTAGAAGTCGCTATGGGACTTATTACATACATCACTTTGGCGGGAGCAGCTGCCGCTCTTATCGGAGGCAATAGAGATATGCAGTTTTACACAAAGGCAGCAGGAATTATTTTGATCTGCTTTACGTTAAAAGAAATCTTTGCGGCAATTTCTACATCAATATCGCACAGAGCAACATTTTCGGCATTGAAAGAGATACGAAAAGACATTGCTGATAAGATGTTTAAGATGCCGTTAGGAGACATTCTCGACATCTCATCGGGAAAGCTTAAAAATATTCTTGTCGAACAAGTCGATTCAATGGAAACAACATTGGCTCACATTGTTCCCGAAATGACGGCAAACATTGCAGGCCCCATAATTCTTTTGGTATATATGTTTATTTTGGATTGGAGACTGGGGCTTCTTTCTTTTGTGCCTCTTGTTATCGGCATGATGTTTATGAAAACCACAATGAAATCATACGGAACAAATTATGCCGAATCGGTAAAAATAAATCAGGGAATGAACAGTGCCGTAGTCGAATACATCAACGGTATCGAAGTTATAAAAACCTTCAATCAAAATGAAAAGTCATACAAAAAATACAGCGATGCAGTCTACAACAATGCTTCATTTTATTATAAGTGGATGAAGCAGTGTATGGTCGGCGTTTCGGCATACCGAACTATCTGCCCTATGATGCTCTTAACAATTTTGCCCTTCGGCGTTTTATTTTATTTAAACAATTCAATTACGCCGATTCACCTTATCACGATAATTATCCTTTCATTCGGTACAATCGAAAACATCATTGCGGCAACAAATGCTTTGGATGACCTTGCACGCATAAACACCATTACAGGAGAAATAAACGGAATCTTGGAGTCAAAAGAATTAGTTCATGCAGAGACGAGGGCAGAGATTCCAAATTATAATATAGAATTTAAAAATGTGGAGTTTTCATACAAGGACGGCAAAAAAATATTGAACAGCTTAAATCTTTTATTAAAAGAAAAACAAATTACCGCCATCGTCGGCCCTTCGGGTTCGGGAAAGTCAACCATCATAAGACTCATTGCAGGCTTTTGGGATACAACGGCAGGCAGGCTCAGCATCGGCGGTACGGACATAAAAGATATTCCGCTTGAGCAGCTTTCCGAAATTATTTCCTATGTATCGCAGGATAATTATTTATTCGATATGTCCATACGAGAAAACATCAGAATAGGAAAACCCGATGCAAGCGATGAAGAAATTGAAAGCATTGCAAAAAAATCGGGTTGTGATGAATTTATACGGAACCTTGAACACGGTTACGATACGATAAGCGGTCAAGGCGGAAGCCGTCTTTCAGGCGGAGAAAAACAGCGCATTTCTATCGCCCGTGCTATGTTAAAAAACGCCCCGATTGTTATCCTCGATGAAGCGACGGCATATATGGACACCGAAAACGAGAGCCTCATGCAAAAAGCTATCGGCACCTTGGTACAAGGCAAAACCCTCATTGTAGTTGCCCATCGATTAAGAACCGTCGTCAATGCAGACAACATCGTTGTAATCGAAAACGGCAGCGTAGAAAGTACAGGCACTCACACCGAACTTTTGGAAAAATCGGCTCTTTACCGCAGCATGTGGGAAGCAGCTCTTAAGGGAGAAGAATAATGATTAGTGTTTTTAAAAAGATTATCCGCTTTGCTCAAAAGGAGCGGGCAAATATAAGAAAATCGATTATTTCAGGTTTTATGAATGCAGTTTTTAACGCATTACAATTTGCGGCAATTTATTATGTGTTGGTAAAGATCTTCGATAAAACAATCGGATCAAAAGACATTGCAGTAAGCCTCGGTATTCTGCTTGTAAGTCTTGCAGGAAAGATGATTACCAAATATATTTCACAGTTACAACAAACCCATGCAGGTTATTTTATGGCCGCCGACAAAAGAATCGAAATCGGCGAAAAGCTAAAAAAAGTTCCGATGGGATTTTTTCTCCGACTTCAGTTTAGGAAAACTCACCACACTCAGTACCACCACTTTAAGCCTTATCGAGGCACAGGTTCCTCTTCTTTTGGTTTTAATGCTCGGCGGTCTACTGAACACAAGTATTTTTGTATTGAGCCTTTTCTTTTTTAACGTAAAAATAGGCTTAATTGCCATAGCCGGAATGACAGGCTTTTTTATCGTTACCGCCTGTATGGAAAAACGCTCGCGTAAAAATGCCCACCAAATCCATGAAGCGCAACAGGACTTAACAAAGCAGGTGCTTACAACCGTACAGGGAATGTCTGTTATAAAATCCTACAATCTTGCAGGAGAAAATAACAAGGAACTTCACAAGGCCTTTGACGACAACTGCCGCATTACGATGGGTCTTGAAAAAACAATGACTCCCTACATTGCAGCTCAGCGCATCATTATAGGAGCCGCAATCAGCCTGATGGTTTATTTTTCTTTTAAGCTTTATTTAAAAGGAGCCATGCTTTTACCCGATGCAATTATGTCGATGATTGCAAGTTTTATAATCTTTGAAGGATTAAAAGGAGCCGGCAGTTTGATGGCAATTTTAAGAATTACCGAAAACGCTATTGACAGTTTAAACTATCTTGAAACAATGCCCGAAATACAGGAGGGAGAAAAAACTCAAACAACCGCATCCGCTTTCGGCAATTCAAAAACCGAAATCGAATTTAAAAATGTGTCATTCAGGTATGACGAAAAAAATATTCTTAACAATGTTTCATGCAAGATGAATGAGAAAGAAATTACCGCCGTTGTCGGTCCCTCAGGTTCAGGCAAAACTACTCTATGCAATTTGATTGCACGCTTTTGGGATGTACAAGGCGGCAGTATTTCTATCGGCGGAGTTAATATCAAAGATTTAAGCTTAGAAGATTTGATGAGCAAAATCAGTATGGTATTTCAAAATGTTTATCTTTTTGAAGACACAATCGAAAACAACATCAAATTCGGAAAACCTGAAGCAAGCCGAGAAGAAGTTATCGAAGCTGCAAAGAAGGCAATGTGTCATGAGTTTATCGAAGCCCTGCCTAAAGGCTATGACACCCGTATAGGCGAAGGAGGAGCTTCCTTATCCGGCGGAGAAAAGCAGAGGCTTTCAATCGCCAGAGCTATCTTAAAGGACGCTCCCATAATTATTTTTGATGAAGCAACTGCCAACATAGATCCGGAAAATGAAGACAAGCTGCGCCTTGCCATCGAAGCCCTGACCGCAAACAAAACCATCATCATGATTGCACACCGCCTAAAAACCATCCGCAATGCCGATAAAATTTTGGTACTCCACGACGGCACAATCGAACAAAGCGGAACTCATGAAGAGCTTATGGCTCAAGGCGGTCTTTACAAAAACCTCATCACCGCCAAAAACGAATCCGCGGGATGGAAGCTGTCCAAGAATTGACATCCTTGTCAATTCTTGGACAACGAGTTTACTTCGTAAACTCGATTCTGTTAAGAACCGGCGGCATCCGTGCCGCTTCTGAATTGACATTCCCTTTCAATTGACTTAAAAAACTATTTACGCTAGAATAGCCTCCATGAAGAAGCGTATTTTTTTAGACAATGCGGCCGGAGCTTTTCCTAAGGCTCCCGGCCTTGATCAAGCTCTTGCAATGGCTGTTAATATGGGAACGGGAAACATCAACCGCAGCACCTACACCGAAACGGAAGAAGCAGGCCTAGCCGTTATCGACACAAGGGAACTTTTATGTAAGCTCTTTAATTTTAAGCCGGCTACCCATGTTATTTTTACCTCGGGAGTTACAGCAAGTTTAAACTATATTATTAAGGGATTTCTGCAATCTGGTGACAGAGTTTTAACAAGCTCCTTCGAGCATAATGCCGTAATGCGCCCCTTGGTTCAAATGGAAAAATCGGGCGTTAAGATTGACCGTGTTCCTGCGGTTTTAAAAAACGGAGGAGCCTTTGTAGACACATCCCTAATCGAATCTATGATAAGGCCCGAAACACGCCTTGCCGTTTTTTCTCATGCTTCAAATGTAACAGGTTTTATTCAGCCGATAGAAGAAATCGCCGCAATCCTAAAAAAGCACAATATTCCGCTGGTAATAGACGGAGCCCAAAGTGCAGGCCACTTTCCTGTCGATTTAGAAAAAATAAAACCGGCGGCTTTTTGTTTTACGGGGCACAAGGGCTTACTCGGACCTCAGGGAACAGGCGGCATCCTATTCGATAAAGAATTTGCAAAAAGAGTTGAACCTCTTATCACGGGAGGAACAGGCAGTGCTTCCGATTCAGAAGTAACGCCTTCTTTTATGCCTGACAGATTCGAGGCAGGCACTCAAAACATAATCGGAATTGCTGGACTTTACCACAGCCTAAAATGGCTTCATTCCTTGGGCATAAACAACATCCACACCCGGGAAGAAAAATTACTAAAACTATTTTTGGACGGAATAAAAGACCTTCCAATAAAAATTGCAGGCGGAGCGTCTCCTGAAAACAGGGTCGGAATAGTTTCCATAGACTTTTCGGAATTTATGGACAATGCTGAAGCCGGCTCCATCCTGGAAGAAAAATACGGCATCCTTACCCGATGCGGCCTACACTGCTCTCCCTCGGCCCATAAGTCAATAGGAACATTTCCGCAAGGAACAGTAAGGTTTTCTACAGGGCCTTTTACAATCGAAGAGGAAATAGAAAACACAGTAAATGCAATTAAGGAGCTGCTTACCTTAAAGCACTAACTCACTCTAAGGATTTTATCATCACGCTTGGTCACAAGACCTATGATGGCAGGCTTTCCGCAAGGAGTGTCTGCCATAGCTCGTGACAGCTCATCGTAAAGAGCCGCGGCATCTTCCTTGTCTACCGAAATTAAAAGCCCGCCCGAAGTTTGAGGATCGAACATCAGGTCTTGGTAGGCAAGGGGGACATTTTCAAAGGCAACATTGTCTCCGACAAAGGTTCTATTGGTATAAACGCCGGCAGGTAAAAATCCCATTTGGGCACTTTCAATAACAGACTCATAAATGGGAATGGATTTGTAATCCACCTCAATGCTCATACCGCTCCCCTTCCCCATCTCGTAAAGATGACCGAGTAGGCCGAAGCCTGTAATATCGGTACAGGCGTTTATCCTATATTTTACCATGATATCGCGGGCCTTAGCATTTAAAAAAGCCATAATCTTATAACAGCGGTCAAGCTCCTCGGGCGGCGACATATCGGCCTTTGAAGCCGTAAGCAATACACCCGTTCCTATCGGCTTTGTTAAAATTAAAACATCGCCTTCCTTTGCCGTCGAATTTTCCAAAATCTTTTTAGGATGAACGAAGCCGTTTACAGCCAAACCGTATTTAGGCGAATCGTCATAGATGGTATGCCCGCCGCAGACAATGGCCCCGGCCTCATAAACCTTATCGAAGCCGCCGCGTAAAATTTCTTTTATCATGTCCTCAGGCATATCCTTGGTTATACAAAAAAGATTTAGTGCCAGCTTGGGCTCACCGCCCATCGCGTAAATATCGCTTAAAGAATTTGCGGCGGCAATTTGTCCGAACATATAGGGATCACCCGAAACAGGCGGAAAAAAATCTATGGTAGAAATAAGAGCCGTTTCGTCATTTATCTTATATACGGCGGCATCATCGGAAGTATTAAAGCCTACGAGTAAATTATCGTCATTCCTTACGGAAAAATGTTTTAAAAGTTTATCGAGTGCACCCGCACTCAGTTTTGCACCTCAGCCGGGATTCTTTGCAGCTTTTAATAAATCGAAATTTTCATTAATAAATGAACAGCTCATCTTCACGCCTCCGAGAAGTAGTATTACATAATTTTAAATTATGGTCAAGATAAAAAAGGGGTATTGCAAATTTAATTTTATAACTGTATACTCCCACCAACAGAATCTCATTCAGGAGGAAATTATGAAGATGAGTAAAAAGGTAAGAGCTATCGTATTATTTGCAGCAGCTCTTTTGGTATTTGCTTTTGCCTCAGAACCGAATCTAATACTTTACGGTACAGCAAAGGTAAAAGGCTCGCCCTCAGCCGGCCCTAATTTTGAATACGGATATTCCGTATGCATAGATGTGGAAGTCGATACTAAGGGCAAAATAATAAAAATAAGCGATGACGAAAAAAATACCGATGCATCAATAGAAGCGGATATTAGCGGAAGCGCAGGAACAAACAAAATCTATTGGAAAAAGTTTTTAGCAGACAAAGGTTTTGATAAATATAAGAACAAAACCTTAAATGATGTAAAAAAAATAAACGTAGGTATTCCCGGAAAAGCAGGCCCCGATGTTGTCGGAGGAGCATCAGCATCTTCTCTGGCTGTAAAAATGGCGGTTCTTCATGCCTTAACGCTGGACGCTTCAATAAAAGAGCTTGAAACATATAAAAATCCCGAAAACTACAAAAAGGCTGAACAAAAAAAGCTGGAAAAAATCATTACTGAAGGAAAAGATCTTCTTGAAAGTTTAGAAACTTATCAGGAAATAGAAAACGCCCTCGAAGAATTAAAACACAAATTAGATGCATTAAAAACAAAGTAAAACAATACTAAAAAGAAAAGGCAGTATTGATGAGCTTCTCCGAAACTGATGACTCATAATACTGCCAAGTTTAATCGCACTATCACACTTCAACGTACTTACCGTCTTCACCTAAAAAATAAAAAGAGTCGTAATCAAATTGACTAAAATAATCTTTATCAAAGGAAGCACCTTCTTTAAAAATTAATTTTAATGCAGTGCCGCAGCTTGAACTTACCGAGCGCGGCACGGGAATCAATTTTGCAGTCAATTCTCCTGACGCAGCACTATCAGTTTTGTTGACAGCCCTCATGCAGACAAGAGAATCGTAATGCGTATGAAAGGTAATTAAATACTCTTTCATTATTTTGACACGGCTATTTTCCAGCCGTCATCAGTAGGTTCAATCTTTGTTTGAGCCTTCGAATTATCGCAAAAGCGTTTTATATTTTCTTTTGATGTTTCGTTATCAACCAATACAACAAATGCAGAATTTGCAGCAAGAGCTTTTTTAGTTAAAACAACCGGCTCAGGACAAGCAAGTCCTCGAGCATCTACAATAATATCAGACATAATTTTTCCTTATAATTAAAAACTTATTTATTCTTCAAAGAATAATAGATACTTACAAAGGCTGTAAGAATCAAACCTACAACAACAGCTATCATACCGGCACTTGTCGGTCCTTTGGGAGAAGAAGCAAGGCCGAAGTTATGTGCAAAGGCAGCACCGGCTATAAGGCCTACAACCGTAACTGCGGAATCGCTGTTTCCTTCACCAGTCAAGATGAGCTGTCTTAAGGGGCATCCGCCTAAGAGAACGCTTGCCCAGCCTACCAAAACCATTCCGAGGGCATTCCACAAGCCGTCTGTATGAGCAACAGGCTGACCTGCAAAACCTAGGTTGAATTTGCCTAAGATAAATGAGCCGATCAACACAGTAACAACAACAGTAATGCTTCCCCACAAGAGGTGGAAATCTTTAAGCATAATTGCATCGCGGATACCGCCTGCCGTACACATTCTGCTTCTTTGAGCAAGACCGCCTACAACAAGACCGATAGCCAAGGCCAAGAAGATCGGAGCCTTCATAGAGCCGGGGCCTTTTTCGCTGAAAGCAAGAACTGAGGGGAAGGCAACCAAAAGAATAAAGAAAACGATCATAAAGATTATGGGAATTACACCTTCCTGCTTTGACTGATTATAAGCCCTGTTAAGCGAGAAATTCTTGTTCAAGAAGAAGATACCGATTACGATTCCTACAACAAAACCGATTAAACCGAAAATCGCATTTAAATCTCCCGCACCCAAGCGTAAAAACATTCTCAAGGGGCAGCCCAAAAATACCAAGGCTCCGATCATAACAAAGAAACCGAGGGTAAATCGTGTAAAGGCAGCAGAACCGCCTCTAGGCTTAAATTCTTTTTTTGCAACAGCCAGCACAAAGGCACCGATAACAAGACCTATTACCTCAGGCCTCATGTACTGAACAACACCGGCATTGTGCAATTTCAATGCTCCGGCAATGTCACGCAAAAAACAAGCAATACAAAAACCCATATTCCCAGGGTTTCCGAACCTTACCAATACAAGAGCAGCAATACCTATAACAGCTCCCGTTACAATTACCATGAGATGTTTTTTCATAAACTCTCCTTTTAAATTTAATTAAGTTGAAAAATAGAATTTTCAAATCAAAAATCTATCGGGGGAGAGTCTAACAAAAAGAAAATAAAATGTCAATATATTAAAAAAAATTATAATTTATTATTTAATTTAAAAAAGCTGCAAGAGCCGTACCCAAGGTTACAGCATCATCATTTGTTTTAAGAACAAAGTAAATGCCCTTTTTTTCGGTTAAACAGGTGTGTAAACTCTTAAAAATTCTTTCTTTAATCAAAAAGCCTTTTAAAAACATCGAGCCGTCGGCACTTACACAGATAGGCCTATCCGGCGATTTACCCTTTCCCGTCTTTATACAGGCAGCGCCAATTACGGCAGCCGAAAGCCTTGCAGCCCTCTCAAAAACGCATTTACATATAAAATAGATTTTAACATAGTCAGCCGAAACCGCCCCGGAATCGATTATATCGGAAAAGATATTTTTTTTGTGATTTTGCTCTCTTAAAAATAATGAAATTTCCTCGCTTGAAAAATTACGAGAATTTAAAAGCATCTTGTTGGCACGCGGCGAAAAAATACCTTCGGCGGCACCTGCCCTTAAAGCGATGGAGCAAAGCTCTCCAAGATAACGGCCTGAACACATTCTCTCCAAAAAATACTCGTTCTTTAAATTGGAATTTTCAGAGAGGTTTTTATCGAATTTACTTTGCGGAATCTTATTACTCTTTCCCGACTCGCATACGATTATTTGAGGTTTATTATAAAATTCGGTATCCTTTAGTTTTTCAATTTTATCATACTCGATATATGCAGAATTTAGGCCTGTTCCTAAAACAATCCCTACATGGGAATCGAATCTCTGCTCATTGGTTTCTGAAAATATTCCCGATTGAAGAACTGCAGCCGTATCGTTTACCATTATAACTTTCTTTACCCTTGTCCAATTTTTTCCTCGAAAGAGCCTGCAAGAGTCCTTCGTTTATTTTGCAATCAGCGATATGGGGCAATTTTATTTCTTTGGAAAGTTTAATAGCCTGGCCGCCTCCGTCGGGAAAAAATTTTTACGGCATAGGAAAAGCAAAAAGAAATTACTTCAGCCTCATCCCTTAGAGGCTCTAAGTATTCTGCAATACTGTCAAAAAATTCCTCATTAGTCATTTCCCTGTCAATTGCCGGCATGGGATGTTTAAAAAAAGAAATAATCTCAGGTACGCCTTTTTTATCAAAATATACCAGTCCTGCTCTAAAATTAGTTCCTCCTGCATCTATTATAATAACCTTTTTATCCTTTGGAATACTGTCGGGAAGATTTTTCCATAAGGGAATCATGTCCATGGAAGAGGCAGTTTCAAAATTGCTCTCCAATCCTTTTTTCATATCTTCCAAAAGGATTGAAGATGCATATTCAATATCGATTTTATAATCAAAGTTATTTCTTTTAAAAAAATCGTCAATTACTTTCATTTAATTGCCTTTTTTAAGGCTTCTGCCTTGTCAGTTTTTTTCCCACGAGAATTCGGGGCGGCCGAAATGACCATAGGCTGCCGTTTCCTTATAGATAGGGCGTTTTAGATCCAAGGTCTTTATAATGCCTGCCGGAGTCATATCAAAAACTTCTTTGATTGCCTTCTCTATTTTTTCTTCAGGAACCTCGCCCGTACCAAAGGTATCTACTCTGACGGCAACCGGGAAGGGAACACCTATTGCATAAGCTAACTGAACTTCGCAGCGGCGTGCAAGATCGGCAGCTACCACATTTTTTGCAATGTATCTGGCCATGTAGGCAGCCGAGCGGTCAACCTTTGACGGATCCTTACCTGAGAAAGCTCCTCCTCCATGCCTGCCCATTCCGCCGTAGGTATCTACGATTATCTTTCGTCCGGTAAGGCCTGTGTCGCCGAAGGGCCCTCCTATAACAAAGCGGCCTGTAGGATTTATAAAGTACTTGGTATCATCGGCCAAAAGACCGGTCGGCTCCAAAACAGGCTTAATAACCTGATTTATCAGAGTATGTTTTAATTCGTCATATTGAACATCCGGATAGTGCTGATGAGAAAGCACAACAGTATCTATCTTGATAGGCTTAAAACCCTCATATTTTACCGTAATTTGAGTCTTTGAATCGGGTCTGAGCCAAGGAATAACCTTTTCCTTTCTGAGCTTTGCAGCATATTTCAATACCGAGTGAGAAAACATAATTGGAGCAGGCATAAGCTCAGGAGTTTCCTTACAGGCAAAGCCGAACATCATACCCTGATCGCCGGCACCCTGCTGGCCCTTGTATTCATCAAGGCCGGTGCCGTCTACACCCTGAGAAATGTCGGGAGATTGTGAGTGAATCATATTCATAACGGCCATAGAATGGCAGTCCAAACCGAAATCCGTATTGGTATAGCCGATTTCTTCAGCTATTGTGCGTGCAATCTCTTGAATATCTACATAAGTATTGGTAGTTATTTCTCCGCCTACAAGCACTAATGCAGTAGAGGCATAGGTTTCACAGGCCACATGACTTTCAGGGTCGTCTTTTAAACAAGCATCTAAAACCGCATCCGAAATTTGATCGCAGAGCTTGTCGGGATGCCCCTCGCTTACCGACTCTGATGTAAAATAACTAATATTGTTTTTCATATAGACCTCTCAGTTTAATAAATTTGGAAGTATATTATAACACAAAATTTAAAGCTTTTTCAAGTTATGAAACAATCTCTACTTCAATTTTAGCCTTTTTTAAAAATGAAAGCTTTGTTTCCGAAATTATTATTGCTATAAATATCAAAATAAATCCTAAAACGGAATAAATATCCAGACTCTCTCCCTTAAATATAACCGAAAAAATTATGCCGAAGATGGATTCAAGCCCTAAAATAATGGCGGCACTTGAAGCATCCGTATGCTTCTGTCCTATGTTTTGCAAAAGAAGGGCAAGCCCTGTACAAATGGCTGAAAGATAGAGCACCGAGCCTATCGACGAATAAGACCACACTATAGAGCTGTTATCTTCAAAAAGAAGGGTAACAAGCCATGAAAGGATTGCTGCCGCTCCGAATTGTATAATGGTCATCAAAATCGGATCCTTATTTTTACTCAAGCGTGTAATACTGACAATGTGACTTGCAAAAAGAAGACCGCTTAAAAGAGCATAAAAGTCGCCGAGGGTAATTCCTACAGAAGAAGAAAGAACCAAGTCCTTAAAAGAAACAAAAGCTATTCCCAAGATACACAAAACAGCCGCAGAAGCATTGTACCTGTCCGGCCTGACCTTGTTTACAATCCAGCCCAAAAACGGAACGATTACGCAGTATGAAGCAGAAAGAAAGGCACTTCTACCCGGAAGACCGCCTGCGGTTGTAACTCCGAATGTTTGGCTTGAATAAGCTATAAAAAGGAAGAAACCGACAATTCCTCCTTTTATAAGATAGTCCCTGTCGATAAGTTTTAATTTTTTGTAAAAAACAAAACAAAGCAAAAAGCAGGCAATAGAAAACCTTAAACCTAACAAAAAATTGGGCTTAAAAAAATCGGTAGTTTCGCTTACAACAACGAGGGAGCTTCCCCATACTATTGCAACAATCAAAAGGGCTAAACGCGATAAAACATTAATCTTGGTATTAGTCAAAATAAATTCCTTTGCATCGTCAGTAAAACGGCAAATGCAAAATGCCTCAAAAAGTTCCGGAACGAGCTTTCCTTTTTGAAAAGGTGTATTATATGCTAGACTTTCATTATATACGAAAACAAAAAAAAAGACAAGCCGATGGAAAACCGGCAAAAGATAATCCTATCAGGGCAACCGCTCCGTAATGTTTCTGAAGCGGTTGCCTTCTTTACTTTGCGAAATTTTGAACAAAATTTCGCATATTTTTCAAAAAAGGGCAAACGCATCATGAGGGTAAATAAAATAGCAAAAAAATAGGCTGTGAATACCCCTCTTGCAGCCGCATAGCGGCGAAAGGCGGGTTGAACAGCCTATGTTTTTTGCGAAGATAAAACTATGATGCGTTTGCCCTGATAATACTATTGACATCTTTTTATAATTTCTATATAATCAGCCTTGAATCCTAAAGCCGGAGGGGGTGAAAAGAGAAATGGCATATGTAACAATTGACGATTCAGAGCATCTTGAAAAAGCTCTCAAAAGATTTAAGCGTCAAGTCGAAAAAGAAGGTATTATCCGCGAATGGAAAAAGAAGGAATTCTACGAAAAACCTTCCACTGTTTTAAACAGAAAGAATAAGGCCCTCCGCCGAAAACTTATGAAAAAAACAAGACGCTCACGCGATTCAAAGAGCTATTAATGCAAAAAGAGCTTGCGGTTTTATCTTAAACCGTAAGCTCTTTTTTTATGTCAAATAGTTTTTTGTCAAACCTTATTTTTCAATTCTTGTCAAATTTTTCACCCAGCGTTCTTTTTTTTAGCTGGATTTCGGCAAAGACGGCCTTCATTATGCTGGTGATTTTTGCGATTGCATACATCACGGGTGAAGACCAATCCGTAAGATAATACAATAAAAGCATACAGGGCATAAATAAAAATAAATTTACCGTAGTATCAACCCAGACTCCCATGACGGCATCGCCTCCGGATCGGGCTATAGCATATTGGGTGTTTTGAAGAGTCCACACAGGCATATAAAGAGCGATAAAGATTATAAGAAGCCTTGTAACCTCATGGGATGCAGGGCTTAAACTTCTAAACACAATCGGAACCAGCATAATCGAAAAAAGCTCCAAAACGGCTGTTCCAAGCCCGATTGCGATAGCTCCGCTTTTAATCCAGCGCGCCTGCTCTCTTGCCTCTTCCAAATTATTCCGTCCGAGGGTACCGCCTATTATAACGCCCACCGAAGTGCCTATCGCGGGAAAAATCAAAAAGAAGAGGTTGGCGATTGTCCAGCCCGCAGACATACCGGCTACAACCTCAGGGCCTCCCCTGCTGTTATAAACGGCAGTTGCCACTATCTCGCTCATGACCCAAGACATATCGGCAAAAAAGATGAGGGCCGACTTTTTAAAAATCTCATGGAAAAGATGAAGCTTTATTTTAAGCATCTCCTTTATCTTTACATAGAAAAGAGGCTTAATTTTTTTGGCATAAAGCACAAAGATTATAAGTTCGGCCGAGCGGGCGATAACCGTCGCATAGGCAGCACCTGCAACCTCAAGCCTGGGTGCTCCAAGATTTCCGTATATGAGCATATAGTTTCCGAGGGTGTTTATAAGGGTCGAAACAAGGGATATATACATGGGCACCTTTACATTCCCCGTCTCGCGGAAAGAAGATGCTATTCCTATCGAAAAGGCTGTAGGAATAAAGGATAAGAGGATGACATCGCTGTAAATTACGGCTTGTTCGACTATTTCTTTTTTTGCAGCATTGCCGCTTACCAAAAGACCTAACACAAGGTCAGGGATTGTGAGACATACGGCAAGAAGAGCAAGAGCGAAGATAAGGCCCGATATCTGCTTAAAGCGGTAGGCTTGCTGCATTCCTTCTTCATCCTTTGTGCCGTTGTACTGCGACATAAACATTCCGCCTGCACTGCAAAGAATATTGAGGCCGGTTATATATACGAAGATAATTTGATTGGCAACATTTACCCCGCTCATCTTTAGGTCGCCAAGGTCTGCCACCATAAAATTATCTATAAGAGAAACCAGAGATTGAATAAAAAGCTGTACCATTACAGGTACAGCTAATTTTACTGCCGCTTTATAAAAAGAAAAGGGGCCGAAATACTTATGTCTTAAATTTGTAAACACTATTTGATTATCGTTCCGGATTTACCGTCGATTGCATCCTTTGCTTTTTCCAAGAGGGTAATAAGGGCATAGCCTTTTTTGTTCGATTCGGCAAATTGAATAGCTGCCTGAACCTTAGGCAGCATGGAGCCGGGGGCAAAGTGTCCTTCTTCAATGTATTTCTTTGCTTCTTCAACAGAAATTTCTGAAAGCCATTTTTGATCGGGCTTGTTAAAGTTGATTGCAACCTTTTCTACAGCGGTCAAGATGATAAGGCAGTCCGCATTTAAAAGCTGAGCGAGCTTAGCACTTGCAAAGTCCTTGTCGATAACGGCAGGAACTCCGCAAAGAGCATTTCCTTTTTTTACTACAGGAATACCTCCGCCTCCGCAGGTAATAACAATCTGGCCTGCATCGCAAAGAGCCCTGATGCTTTCGATTTCTGCAATATCTACCGGCTTGGGAGAAGCCACAACGCGCCTGTAACCTCGGCCTGCATCTTCTACAACATTTTCGCCCTTAGCTATTAAAACATCGGCTTCTTCTTTGCTCATAAAACTGCCTATGGGCTTTGTCGGCTTTGCAAAGGCAGGGTCTGAAGGATCTACAAGAACCTGAGTTATTAGGGTCGCAACAGGCTTATTGATGCCGCGGTTTAAAAGCTCTTCCCTTAAAGCGGCTTCCAAATCGTTCCCGATATAGCCTTGGCTCATGGCAACGGAAACAGCAAGTTCCGGTTCCGAAGTTTTAGGATCGATTTTGTGGTATTCGGACATAGCCAAATGAATCATTCCGACCTGAGGCCCGTTTCCGTGAGAAACGATAACCTGATGACCTTCTTCAGCCAAGTCGGCAATGGCCTTTGCCGTAATCTTAACGGCCTTTCTTTGTTCTTCCAAATTATTTCCCAATGCATTGCCGCCCAAGGCAATAACAATCTTTTTCGGCATAGAATTCTCTCCTTAAAATAGAATTATTTCCTTCAATCCGCCGATTATATAGGATTTTTTTGATTGTTTCAACAGCATGGTGAGAGCTGCGACAATAAAAGCTGTACCCTTTTAAAATCAGTTAATACAAATTAAGTATACACCATTTCCTAATTTATTTTCAAATTTTACTATCCATTTAAAACTATCCTTATAATAATTATGAAAGGGGAGATTTTTTTAAGGAGTTTATAATGAGACAATTATTTAAAATCACCCTTCGTAACGACTACGCATTTAAAAGAGTCTTCGGAGTGGAGGAAAACAAGGATGTGCTACAGGACTTACTGGAATGTATTTTAGACATTCAGCCTGTGACCATCGCCGGCTTAGAACTTCTGTAAGCATTATTAAATATTGAAAAATTTTTAATCAAATGTTATTATATCAAAGGATATATACTTTTATATATCAAAAATAAGAAGGGGTTTCCAAAGGGAACTCCCTTTGGCAGACGGAAAAGATAGGAGGGGTTATAGGGGAGGAAAGAAAACCTGTTCTGTCGGGTTGTCTTTCCTCCCCTAATGATTTACAATAAACATAGTGGGTGAAGGCTTTGTGAACCGTTATCATAAAAGTGCAGACCTAAAAACCCGAAAAATAAAGGAAGGGAAGATATGGTCAAGTACAATAAAGAATTTAAGGAACAGGCACTGCTATTGTCAGATGAGATAGGAGTGAAAAAGGCAGCCGAACAGCTGGGACTCAGTTATTACACGATTGCAGAGTGGAGGAAGGTGAGAAGCCGAAAGGCGAAGGAAGAGAGAATCGCATCGGACAAAACACCGTTAAACGAGAGAGAGCTTGCCATGCAGCGAGAAATACAGGAGCTGAAAAAAGCAAACGAAATACTCAAGGACGCTCTCGGTTTTTTCGTCGTAGACCGGAAGAAGTAAGTACGCAAGGGTTATTCAGCTACATTTTGGAAAATGCAAAAGAGAAAATGTGGTCAATTGTAAAGCTGTGTAGAACCCTAAAGGTGAGCGAAACGGGTTTTTACAAGTGGAAACGGAACCGTACAAAGATGAAACGCTGGCAACTTCTTCTGGTCGAAATACACAAGATTCTTTCACAAGATCCTGAAAACGATAATTATGGAATACAGAGAATGCGATTAGCACTTGAGCAGCGAGGCATAAAAGTTTCTCGCTCGACTATAATCAGAGCGATGAGGAAGGGGAATCTGCTTCATAAGAGCAGAAGAAGCCCTGATGGACTTACCAAAGCCGACAGAAAGGCGCAAAGGCCTGAAAATCTTCTTAAAGGGGACTTTAGCGCAGACGCTCCTAACAAGAAATGGCTGACCGATATAACGCAGGTTCCGTGCAAAGATGGAAAGCTGTATATTGCACCGATGATGGACTGCTTTGCAGGAGAGATAATCGCAGTAGCGATGGACGACAACATGAAAAAAGAGCTTTGTATAAAAGCTCTAAAGGAGGCATATGAATTAAGAAAGCCGGCTGATGGGCTCATACATCACAGTGATGCCGGCTCTCAATACACGAGTGAGGCGTACAAACTTGAGTTGGCTCGCCGTCATGCAATTCAAAGCATGAGCGGTGTGGGAAAATGTTATGATAATGCGAGAATGGAATCCTTTTTTGCGACACTCAAGAAGGAGAAGCTATACCGCATAGATACAACAAAATTGAAAAGGGAAGAAGTAAAGAAAATCGTCTGGAGGTTTATTGTCTACTACAACCGACGAAGGATTACCACAATGAATCCGAAAGGTTATCCTCCTGCGATTTATCGGGAACTGTTTGAAACCGGTTTATCAAAACCGGCAGCTTAAACTATATTTTAGGGAATTTAGGGTATGCACTATTATTGACTTTTTCATTGATTTAAACAATCTTATTCACAGCGAATACAATGTGGTAGAGAAACACTTAAATGATAGACTTTCCGATGAGCTTGAAATCCACTTTTTAAATTTAGCCAAGGTTAAAGAGCAAGAAGAAAATAAAGAAACCGATGATAGGGAGGTACGTATCATGTTAGCCCAAGAATCAGCTATGATGAGAAAGGCAAATGCAACAATAGAACTAATGGAAATGAATCCGAAAGAAAGATGGCTTTATGAAAACCGAATGAAATACGAACATGACAAAGCTTCTTGGAAGCATGCGGGCTATCAAGAAGGTCTTGAGCAAGGACTGTACCAAAAAGCTCTTGAAACGGCAAAAAATTTGCTTGCAATGAATTTTTCTATCGAAAATATTGCCCAAGCTACAGGTTTAAGCATTGAAGAAGTAAAAGCATTATAAGAATCAGCCTTTTTGAAAAGGCGCCCCCTTCCTTGACAAGAGAGGCTTTCTATTCTATACTTCACCCATGGCAAAAGAAAATTCAAATCCGCTTGCAAGGATTCCGCAAGTCGAAAAACTTTTAAATGAAGATATATTAAAAAACACGGCAGCTCTTATCGGAAGGCCCTTTGTCGTAAAAACGGCCTCAGAATATTTGGAAAACATACGCAAAAAGGCAAGGGCCGGAGGCGAGGTGCCCTCACTTGAGGCTTGTGCCGAAGAGATAAACAAGCTGTGCAGGCCCATAATCCGCACAAAAATCACACCCGTCATAAACGCAACGGGAATCATCCTTCATACAAACCTCGGCCGCTCTCCTCTCCCTCAAACGGTTTGGGAAAGGGCAAAGGAAACCGCCTCGGGTTATTCTTCTATTGAAATGGATTTACGCGACGGCAACCGCGGAAAGAGGTTCGAGTTTTTAAACAGCTGCATGAGCCTTTTGACCGGAGCCGAAGATGCCCTCATATTGAACAACAATGCGGCGGCGGTTTTTTTAATGTTGAAAGCCCTCGCAGGCGGAAAGGAAGTTATAGTTTCCCGCGGTCAGCAGGTTCAAATAGGAGGCGGCTTCCGCATTCCGGAAATCTTGGAGATGGCAGGCTGTAAACTCGTTGAGGTCGGCACGACAAATATCACAAGCCTTAAAGACATTCAAAAAGCAATAAACGAAAACACGGCTATGGTGCTCTGGGTTCACACCTCAAACTACAAGATACGAGGATTTACGGAACAGCCCTCCGTTTCCGAAATCAAAAGCATTCTTCCCCAAAATATAATCCTTGCAGTGGATCAGGGCTCCGGAAACCTTGCCTTAAATGTTCCCGAAGAGCCGACAGTTTCTTCTATCATAAAAGAAGGAGCAGATCTTGTTTGCTTTTCGGGAGACAAGATTTTGGGAGGCCCCCAGGCAGGCTGGATTGTCGGCAAAAAGGAACTCGTTCAAACCGTAGCTAAAAATCAGCTCATGCGCACCTACCGCGTAGGACGGGCTGTCGCAAGCCTAATGCAGGAAAGCCTCATCCTCTATTTAAACGGAGGAGAGTCGGCTGCTCAGCGAGCCCTCCTTTTCGACCAAAAGAAAATAAAGAAGCGTGCCGAAAAAATCATTGCAGGCATAAAAAGCGGAGCGGGCGAATTGGTTCAAAAAAACTTTTCCCTCGGAGGAGGAAGCACCCCGGACACGGGCTTCAGTTCTTGGGCAGTAAAGCTAAACACTAAAACGCCTTGCGAAAAAATCAAAACGAGTTTACGCGAAATGCCGATTCCGATAATAGGCTTTATCGAAGAAGACTCTTTTTATATTCATCCTGCAAGTATCGAAGAAAAAGATGATGAATATGTAATAGAATCTTTGAACAAGTGTTTGTAAGTAATGACGGAAATTACGATTCGCGAAAAACTTCATACGGTTGCTCTCTCGGCTCCGAAAACGAGCGGGGTTTATCTTTGGAAGGATAAGGCCGGGACGGTCATCTATGTCGGAAAGGCAAAATCGCTTAAAAACCGCCTGAGTTCTTATTTTACATCGAACAGAGATATTAAAACCCGCATCCTCGTTTCGCGAGCCGATTCAATCGAGTACATTCAAACCGAAAACGAGTATGAGGCCCTCCTCTTGGAAAACACCCTCATCAAAAAACACAAGCCGAGGTACAATATAAATCTTAAAGACGGAAAAACCTATCCCGTCTTAAAATTAACCAATGAAGAATTCCCGAAGCTTTACCGCACGCGGAACATTAAAAATGACGGCTCAAAATATTTCGGGCCCTTCCCCAATGTTTCGGCAGTAGATATGTTCTTGACCCTGATAAAGCATAATTACACCTTGCGTCAATGCAAGCGGTTAAAAAAGCGGGATACGCCCTGCCTTTATTTTCATATCGGAAGATGCAAGGCTCCATGCTGCGGAAAGATAAGCGCAGAAGAATACGGAAAAGAAATAGAAGAAATATGCCTCCTTTTAGACGGAGATGTAGAAACCGTGGTTTTAGCCTTAAAAGAAAAAATGAAAGAGGCCGCAGAAAAAAAAGAGTTTGAAAAGGCAGCCCGCCTCCGTGACGGAATACAGGCAGTCTATGCTCTCCGAGGTCAAAACATAGTTCAGGACATGGACCCTGAAAGCCGCGATTATATTGCCTGGGCCTTTGAAGGAACCATGATCAGCATAGCGGTTTTAAAGATGAGAAACGGCCGCCTCGTCGGGCGGGATCTTTACCGCTCGCACAGCTTAAAAGAAGAAGGCGAAATACTATCCGAGTTTGTATCGGCTTATTACGTTTCGGCAAACGAGGTTCCGCCTAAAATCTTTATTCCTCAAGCCGCCGACGGAAACGCCCTCATCGAAAAATGGCTTAACGAGGAGCTGCACGCAAAGACAAGGATAAGCATTATTCCCTTAGAGGAAATCGAAGAAGCGGCAGACAAAACAAGCGAATACACAGCCAAAGAGCCGCCCGATCTTTCTCAGGCTGAGATTAAACACCACAAGGCCGCCTTGAAGATGGCACGCTTTAATGCAAAAGAAGATGCCCTGCGCCGTCTAAGAGAACAAGGAGATTTTGCGGCAGTTGAGGACTTACAAAAAAGGCTTAACCTCCCCTGCCTTCCCCAGCGTATCGAGGGATTCGACATTGCCCACCTCGGCGGAACCTTTACGATTGCTGCTCTTATTTCTTTTAAAGAAGGAAATCCCGATAAAAAGAATTACAGGATATTCAGGCTGAAAAACACCGACGGCGTAATCGATGACTATGCTTCGATGAGGGAGGTAATAGCCCGCCGATACACCCGCCTTGTAAACGAGGGAGCCGACCTTCCCGACCTAATCCTGATAGACGGAGGCTTGGGACAGGTAAATGCTGCAAGCAAAATAATAAAAGCCCTGGACCTTAATATTCCGGTTGTCGGCCTCGCCGAAAAAAACGAAGAAGTTTACTTTCCGCATAATTCAGAGCCCCTAATCCTCCCGAGAAGAAGCGATGCCCTCCGCCTTCTCCAAAGAATCCGGGATGAGGCCCACCGCTTTTCGAACACGAGAAACAATAAGCTCCGCAGAGCAAACAAACTTAAAACCGAATTTGAAAATCTCCCCAACATCGGAAAAAAAAGAGCCCATGCTTTGTTAAAAGCTTTCGGCAATATGGAAACATTAAAAACGGTAACAGCACAAGCTCTTTCAGAAGCCGTAAAGATTTCTTTAAAACAGGCAGAAGAAGTATTGGAAGCGGTAAAAAATGTACATCCTGTACATTTTTAATCTAAGAGTTTTGCTTGCAGCAAAACTCTCCAAGCAGGGAACCACCGGCATCCGTGGCTGAATTTTTAAAACTGTTCTAAATTTGATCCCCCAGTCCTCCATTCCAAAAATTATGTTTACATCTCAACTAAAAAATTTGTAACAATGCGGGGTTCTTAGGGGCCTAGCCCCTAAGCAGTGCGCGGAAAAGGGATGGGGTCAAAGGGGAAGGGAAAAACCACCGCTCTGAACGGGGGGTTGTACCTTCCCCTTTCAAAGATTATAATAAATGCGGAGGCCTTTGACGGCACTCAGGACGAAGAATTAAAGGATTTTTTAGAATATATTAAAACAGGTAAGGCAAAAAGTGAATTTACAAGGAGGATAGAAGAAATGATACAAACAATTAAAAATAACGAACAAGCCAGACAAGAGTATAGATTGATGTCAACATTTGAGATGGATGCCAGAGATAAGGGGTTTTCGGAAGGGACTTATAACACTAAACGCGAAACAGCTAGACTTATGAAAATGGAAAAACTGGATATATCTTTAATTAAGAAGATAACAGGTCTTTCCGAATCCGAAATAGAAAAACTGTAATTTTATCAAACAATGATGTAAATTGATTAAATGCGGGCTCTCAACTATTTACCCAATAACCTTTTTCATTTCTTTTAAGGTGTTAACATATTTTTCTTTAAACTTCGCAAGAAAGCCGTTGAGCAATTCGACATTTGCGGGTGTTTTGATGTTTGAAGGTTCAACCAAAAATTTTTCTATGTTTTTTGCAGAATCACCTAGGATGTTTGCTCCGACCGTATAAGAGCTGCCCTTCATCTTATGAGCCGTTTTCCGTACATTTTCACGCAAAGTATCATCACTTAAAACGGCCTCAGCATTCGAGTCAAAAAGAGTTTTTAACCGCTCTATCTCTGCTTCATCTTTTTCATAGGCTTCAACAAATGTTTCAAGTAAACTCATGTATATTTCCATATCGCCGTCTACCAGCTCCATCGCAGCCGCTCTGTCTAAATACATATATTCTCCCTAAAGAAATAAAATTAAAGCTAAGGCCTTGCAAAGACGATGAACCGAAGAATCCATTACAAGGCCTTAAGTCATTTCAAAATCTATTTTAAGTTTGTCATCAGCCTGTTAAGCCTCTTTACAAAGTCGACCGGGGCTTTTAGCTCTCCGCTTTCGACTAAGAGGGCTTGTTCCAAAAGCAGGTTGGACATATCATCTACAAATTCCTTGTCCTCCGAATCCTTTAATTTTTGAACCAAGGGATGATCCGCATTTACCTCCAATATCGGCTTAACGGCGCTTGTGTTAAACTGTCCCATAGCCCTCATCATTCTTTCCATCTGGAGGCTGGGATCGCTTTCATCCACAACTATACATGAAGGAGAATCGGAAAGGCGTTTTGAAAAGCGAACCTCTTTTACCTTGTCGCCCAAGACTTCCTTAATCTTTTCGAGAACGGGCTTAAAGTCTTTTTCTTTTTTTTCTGCTTCTTTGGTTTCTTCTTCGGTGCTAAGCTCCTTATCGGAACCGGCTCTGTTTGCAGCCTTCAATTCCCATTCCTTGTATTTTCCCAATGAAGGAATAATTATATCGTCAACCTCATCGGGCATGATTAAAACTTCAAATCCTTTTTGTTTGTAAACTTCAAGATGAGGAGATTGGCGCAAGGTCTTTTCATCTTCGCCGGTAATATAGTAGATAGCCTTTTGATCGGCCTTCATTCTCGAAACATAATCGGCAAAACTTGTCCACTCATCTTCTTTTACATCGGGAGAAGTTGTTTTAAAGCGGACGAGGTCGGCGAGTTCTTCCCTGTGCTCATAGTCGCCGTACAAGCCTTCCTTCAAAGGACGGTTAAATTCGGCTATGAATTTATTGTATTTTTCCTTGTCGTTTTCGGCGAGCTTTTTAAATTCTCCTAAAAGTTTTTTTTACCGAAGCATTTTTAATGCTTGAAAGAATTCTGTTTTGCTGTAAGATTTCGCGGCTTACATTTAAGGGCAAGTCCTCGCTGTCGATAACACCGCGTACAAAGCGGAGGTATGTTGGGAGAAGTTCTTTTTCGTCATCGGTAATAAAGACCCTCTTTACAAAGAGCTTAACTCCCGGCTTATAGTCCGCATGGAACATATCAAAAGGAGCCTTCGACGGAATATAAAAGAGGGTTGTATATTCTTGAGTTCCTTCCGCCTTTGTGTGAACATAGAGGAGGGGCTCTTGGGAGTCGTGCGAAAGGGATTTATAAAAGTTAAAATAATCCTCTTCTTTTAATTCCGACTTAGGTTTTTGCCAAAGGGCTCCCGCATCGTTTATCTGCTCCGTTTTAAAGGCTTCGGATTTTACCTTTCCCTTATCGTCATATTGTTTTTCAGTAAAATGAAGATAGATTGGGAAGGCAATGTGATCGGAATAGGTTTTAATTATTTCTTCAATACGCCATCGGGTAGCATACTCCGAGTCCTCATTGTTTAGGTGAAGGATAACGCAGGTTCCGTTTGCTCCTTCGGGCACATCGTCTATTATGGGGAAGGCAGTATCGTCAACCTTTTCCAAGTCGTAGGATCCCTTTCCGTCCGAAGTCCATTTCCAAACATCGTTTTCTCCGGCCTTTTTGGAAATAACGTCGATAGTAGAGGCAGCCATAAAGGCCGAATAAAAACCTACACCGAACTGACCGATAAGGTTGGAATCTTTTTTATCGGCTGCGGCAAGCTGATCTAAAAAAGCCTTTGTTCCGGACCTTGCAATCGTTCCCAAATTATTTTTTAGATCTTCCTCGTTCATACCCAAGCCGGTATCCCGCAAAGTGAGCGTATTAGCCGTATCGTCAAAACAGATATCGATTCTGGGCTCGAATTTAATCTGCTTATAAGCCTCATCGGAAAGGGTCAAATACTTTAACTTATCCAACGCATCCGAAGAGTTGGAGACAAGCTCCCTCAAAAAGATTTCCTTGTTTGAATAAAGCGAATGAATGATGAGCGACAAAAGCTGGTTCACTTCAGTTTCAAACTTGTACTGTGCCATAACAACCTCCAAAATAAACCGCAGAGCACGCAAAGAGCTCAAAGGGGTATTAAAAAATTTAGTATTAATATAGATATAATCTTTATATTTAAGGATAATAAATTATCGGTAAAAAGGCAAGAGGAGGGAATGTTCTAAGCACATAAGACAAAATATCGATAAAAAGGAATAGATATTTTTTTCTATATTTATCGTAAAATACGGTAACCTTCGGATAAATTGTACATTTTACAGATTAAGTACTGCCTGCCTTTGAGCCTTAAATATAATATTTTATAAATATAGCCCCTCAAAAGGGTTTATATGAAGGAGAATAAAATGAAAAATAATGATTCAAGGGAAAGAATAAATAAAAACACCCCCTATTCGGAAAAACGGAAATTTTCAATCAAAATGAAGTTATTGATAAGTGTTTTTGCATTACTTTTGTTACAGTACACGGCCTTAACCTACAAGGATTGGCGAAGCTTAGAAAGATTTTCCAAAACTCAAATTGAATCAATTGCCGACATTAAATACTTGGCGTTTAAGGATGCAATAAACAGTTATGCCCTTACAGGAAATGCCGTGCTTGACGGAGTATCAACAAACAAATCAGTCCTTGAAGCCTTCGAAAAAAGAGACCGTGAAGCTCTTTTAAAAATTATGGATCCAATCTATAAAAAATTAAAAGAAAAGTATAATGCAAAACAGCTTCACTTCCATACACCTGAAAGTGTTTCCTTCTTAAGACTTCAAAAACCTGAAAAATTCGGCGACGATATTTCTTCTTTTCGAAAAACCGTAGTGCAGGCAAATGCGGAGAAAAAAATAATATCGGGACTGGAAACCGGAGTAAGCGATCTAGGCTTCCGCGTAATTTTTCCGTTAGCAAATGAAGCAGGTAAACATTTAGGTACGGTAGAATACGGAGGAGCCGTCAATCAAGAATTCATTAAAAAGTTTGCAGAGACTTGTTCCGATAAGGTTTCAAGGAACGGATTGAACATAAGTGTTTATGCAAAAACATTGAAAGGCGATTATAAGATAATGGGTTCAAATTTTGAAAAAGATATAACGGAAAATCCTGAAGAAATTATCGCAAAACTCAAAAATGATTTTTTTATAAAAACATCAAACAATGATGCAACGGCTTATTACGGCCTTAAGGATTTTTCAGGTAATCTGATAGGATATATTAAATTTGCTTACAGTATAGAAAATATTATCACTGCGACAAAAACATTTTTTATAAGAACTCTGCTTATTTCTATAATCATCCTGATTGTATTTATTATAATGCTTGTTATATTTATAAATAAATTTATAAATCGGCCGATTAAAAACACTGCGAGGATACTCAAAAATATTTCTGAAGGTGACGGAGACCTAACGGCAAGTCTTCCAATCAAAGGAAATGACGAAATAACATCCCTGTCTCATTACTTTAATTTAACAATAGAAAAAATTGCAAATTCCGTAAAATCGGTTACATGTGATACGGAAAATATGCAGGAAGTAGGAAACGAATTGGCTGTAAACATGAATGAAACTGCGAGTGCAATATACCAAATAAGTGAAAATATCTCACACATAAAAAAGCAGATGATGACGCATACAGGAAGCGTTATAGAGATAGGTTCTTCACTACAATCAATGATGAGAACGATTGAAAATCTTGATAACTCGATAGATATTCAAACTTCTACGGTAGATGTTTCAGCCGAATCAATTAAGCAAATGGTTGAAAATATAAAAAAGGTATCCGGTATAGTCGAAGAGAACCTTAAAACTCTTGAAGAGCTTAAACTTGCAACGGAAAACGGCAAGGCACTAATTACCGAAACTGTAGAGCTTAGCAAGGCTGTAGATTCAAGTTCCGATATTCTTTTGGAAACAAGTGCAATCATCCAAAATATTTCTGCACAAACAAATCTGCTTTCAATGAATGCGGGAATCGAGGCTGCTCATGCAGGAGAAGCCGGAAAAGGATTTGCAGTCGTTGCAGGAGAAATCAGAAAACTTGCCGAACAATCCGGCGGTCAAGGAAAGAAAATAAATGCAATGCTTAAAGACTTAAAAGAAAAAATAGAGCAAGTTAATGCTTCGGCTCTTACAATAGAAAAACATTTCGATAATATATTCGATCTTGTAGAAAAAACAAAACAACAAGAACATATTATAATGAACGCTATGGATGAACAAAACGAGGGGAATCAACAAATACTGACTACCATAAATACCATTGACGATATAACTCATAAAATCAGAAATGTTTCTCAGGAAATGTTAAAAGGAAGCTCTCTGGTTTCCAATGAGATGAACACCCTCTCGGCTATGTCGGACAGTATCGCTAACAGTATGAACGAAATGTCTGCCGGAACACTTGAAATAAATAAGGCTGTTCATGAGGTACACGAAATCACTCAAAAAAATAAATATTTCCCAGGTATATGATGTTTCCTCGTCGATGCAGTCTGCGAATACAGCACCGATGAGGACTATCTTTTTTCACTTTGTGCACTCTATCACTCGGTCGCTTCCTGCGAGGTCTTTATGGATTTTAATTTGAGAAAAACCGGTACTCTTAAAAATCTCGGCAGCCTGGGAGGCGTGGTACTCTCCTACTTCAACAAAGAGTTTGCCGTTTACATTTAAGAACGAATAAGAGTTTTGAGCCAGGGGCGGAATCAGGGCGAGACCGTCTTCACCTCCGTCAAGAGCAAGGCGGGGCTCCGAGCGGCCGTCCTCTAAAAGGCTTTCGGTAAGTTTTGACGGAACATAGGGCGGATTGGCAGTTATCAAATCACAGCTTCGTTTTGAACCGGAAACAGGGGGAAAGCTAAGACGGAGGTCGGCTTTTACTGCAAGAGCTTTTTTATAAAGAGCGGCAGGCAAAAGAGAAGCCATATTCTTTTTACAAACCTCTAAAGCCCCTTCCGAAATATCCGCAAGCACCAAAAAAAAATTCTCATCAAAATAGTTTTGCACTTCGTGAGTGCTTTGCGCCCCTTGCGGTTTATTTAAGACAAGAGCCTTTTCATCCGGCGGTTTATTTAAAATACTTTCGTAAAGCTCCGCCGCAAGGGAGATTCCTATACAGCCTGAGCCCGTGCAAATATCCAAAACAAAGAGGGATTCATTTTTTTCAAATCTTTCCTTCGCAAAGTTTAGGGCAAGCTCTACCAAGGTTTCGGTATCGGGCTTGGGGATTAGCACATCTTCATTTACGTAAAAGCTCCTTGCAAAAAAATCTTTTTTTCCGATTAAATAGGCTATTGGAAGCCCTGCACTTCTTCTTTTTACGAGGTCTTCAAAGTCTTTTTTGTAGGGCAAAAAATCTAAATCGGAATGAGACAAGATCCAAGAGCGTTCTTTTTTTAGGACATGGGCTATTAAAATATCGGCATCAAAGAGGGCAGCATTCCTTCCGTATCCGTTTCTTGTTAAAAGGTGAGACGAAAGAAAGGAATCAGCTGCAAAAAGACGAGCTTCCCTTACCGTAAAAAAAAGCATTAAAAATTATTTATGCTCCAAGTGATGATCGGCGGCCTTCATCATTTCTTCGCGGGCGGCGATACAAAGGGCATCGATGAGCTCGTCGAGAGTTCCCTGCATAACCGCATCCAATTTGTAAAGGGTTAGGTTGATGCGGTGGTCGGTTACGCGGTTTTGCGGAAAGTTATAGGTGCGGATGCGCTCGGAGCGGTCACCTGAGCCGACCTGACTTTTTCTGTTTTGAGCCCGTTCTGCCTGCTTTTTACTTTCTTCCAAATCATAAAGACGGCTTCGCAAAACGCGCATGGCCTTCGCCTTATTTTTAATCTGGCTTTTTTCGTCCTGACAAATAACCACTAAGCCGGTGGGTATGTGGGTAATGCGGACTGCGGAATCTGTGGTATTAACGCACTGACCGCCCGGGCCGCCTGCACGCATAACGTCGATACGCAAATCTTCTTGATTGATTTCGATTTCGGTTTCTTCGGCTTCGGGCAAAACCGCAACGGTTACGGCACTTGTGTGAATGCGGCCTGAACCCTCGGTTTCGGGAACACGCTGAACGCGGTGAACGCCCGACTCGTAGCGGAGGCTTCCGTAAACATACTTTCCCGAAATGGAAAAGGTAATTTCCTTGTAGCCGCCGAGCTCGGTTTCGTTTAAGGACAAAATCTCGTACTTCCAGTTTTTCATTTCGGCATAGTGGGTGTACATTCTAAAAAGATCGGCCGCAAAGAGGGCGGCCTCATCACCTCCTGTACCGCCCCTGATTTCCATGATAATATTTTTTTTCTTCCAGAGGATCGGGCGGAATTAAAAGCATTTTTAAATCGGCCTCGCTTTTTTCAAAGGCGGCTTCAAGAGAGTGGAGCTCTTCCCTCGCCATCTCTTTGAGTTCGGGATCGCTTTCTTCTTGAATGAGGAGCTTGGAATCGTCTATCTGTTTTTCGATAGAAAGATAGTTATCGTATTCTTCCATCAACTTTGAAAGATAGGAATGCTCCCTCATGGTTTCTTTATATTTTGCAACATCCTTAATTAGGTTGGGATCTTCAACTTCTTTTTCGACCTCAACAAGTCTATTCCTTAAATTATCCAATCGTTCTTTCATAAAAATTCCTTATAAGGGGCGAGTATAACACTTTTTAAGGAAAATGTATACTAGTTATACGAATGATCGATTACCCAATCCTTGATTGTTCTTTTTTCTTCATCAAAACTTGAACCCACGGCTATTATCTGTTTACCGCTTCCTGAATACTTGCCGGCATAGTTTTTCTCTTTGATTTGGTTGACGGCATCTTTTGCCGCAGCATTTTTTATTGCAGAATCTTCAGCCTGTCCGGTTGAAGAGAGCTTAAACTCAAAGATATAAACCTTGTCCTTTAATTCTACAATACAGTCGGCTCTTCCTGTCGAGCAATGAACTTCAGTATGCACAAATTGGTTCATAAGAGCGAAGACAAGATAAACGGCAGTCTGATAGTTTTGCTCACGCAAGGCTAAATCTTTTTCGGTTAAGTTATCATAGGGAATACCTGAAATTATCCCCTTCATCTTTTGCATAAAACCGTCTACATCTCCCGCCTCAATTTGCTCGTAGAATTCCCAAATCGAAAGTCCCGTTTTGTCGGTTCTTATAGGGGTATAGGCAGGCAGTAAATTATCCAAGAATCCGTAGCGAACCTCGTCATTCGGAAAACCTAAACGGTAAAGACGAGAAAAATCATTATAGTCTTTAATGGTCAAATATCCCGATTGGAAGAGTATGGGTAAGGGATTTAAGGTCTCGGCCCTATAAGTTTCTAAACCGGCCTCGTTCATTTTTACGTTTCCGTCAAGGTCGGGAATATTGTAATAGGCTTTTTTTAAGTACTCAACCAAAAAGGTCGGAGTTCCCGTTGCAAACCAATAACTTGAAAATTCGCGGGAAGCAAAAACATTTAAAAGGCTAAAGGGATTATACATACCTTTTCCCTTTCTTGCAAAAAGGTAGCCGTCATATCTTTGTTTTAATTTTGTAAGAGTTTCCTCATAGCTCAACTCATTATTTTCTGCAAGGGATTCAATTTCAGGGCAGAAGCCTGCTTCAAGTTCTTCTTGGGAAATGCCGCAGATTGCAGAATAATCGGACAAGAGACTTAAATCCCGCAAATTGTTTAAATCGCTGAATATACTGACCTTACTGAACTTTGTAACTCCCGTTAAAAAGGCAAAGCGGACATATTGATCGGAACTTTTAATAACGCCGTAAAAGCCTTTAAGTATTGTGCGGTAGGCTTCGTTTAAGGCCTCATCCTTCCACATTGTTTGAAGGAGGGGCTTATCATACTCGTCGATTAACACAACGGCCTGCTTACTTGTTTTTTCATAGGCTCGGCGGATAAGGCCTGCAAAGCGGCTTGAAAAAGAGGACTCGGCCTTTTCGGTTCCATATTCTTTTTCCCATAAAGAAAGGTTTACATTTAAAAGCTCTTCCAAGTCCTCCCTTGTTTCGTATTTTGAAAGATTAAAGTCCAAGTAGAACACGGGATACTTCTGCCAGATTTCTCTTTTTTCCTTTTCGCTCTCTTCCAGCTTTTCGATGGCCAAGCCCTTAAAGAGCTCTTTTTGACCGAGGAAGTAGGCCTTTAATGTGGAAAGAAGGAGACTTTTCCCGAAGCGTCGCGGCCGGCTTAAAAAATGGACACGGCTTGCATTTATTAATTTCCAAATAAGCTCCGTTTTGTCTACATAGACAAAATTTTCTTTTCTTATAACTTCAAAACTTTGAACGCCGATAGGCATTTTTCGTGTATTCATAAATATAGTATAACAGAAAAATACAAAGTTGACAATAAAAACCAAAAAAACTTAACCCTTGCAATTTTGTCTCCAATCTTGTATACTGTTGCCATGTTGAATAGAGGAAACAGAAAAACTTGTCGGATTTACAAAAAAAGTAATAAAAAGCACTTGACAGAAAAAGCCGGATTCGGCAAAATTCGCAGCCTCGCAGCCTCGCAGCCTCGCAGCCTCGCAGCCTCGCAGCCTCGCCCACAAATGTACCTCCGTATACATTTGTGGGCTTCGAGTTTTGCCTAAAGGCAAAACATCGCAAGACGACAACCACGGACATCCGTGTCCGAAAAGAAAATGTCTATACCCAAATAAAATTAAATATAAACTACTAAACCCAAGCCCAAGCACAGAAGGTCGTTCAAAACAAGCCTCTCTGTACTCGGGCTTTTTTTGTATTACACCGTTTAATAAAACCGCAAAGATCGCCAAGAACGCAAAGGAATGCTCAAAAAGATACGTCCTGTATATTTTTGAGCGGCGAGTGTTTTTGCTTCGCAAAAAACTCGCAAGAATTAAACCACCGGCATCCGTGCCGGCTGACGAATATCTTGCAACAACTCCCTCAAATTTCTTTGCGAAGTTGAGCGTAAGCTCAACGCTTTGCGAGCTTAGCGGTTAAATATAAAAAAATTTTAGGAGGAAACTATGCTAAAGTATTGTTTGCGTGAGAACCTACTCACGGCAAAACCGGATGATTACATGGCTCAGGTTACCGACAGCCGCGTATTCACCCTTGAGGACATTGTAGACCGTATGGTAAAGCGCGGCACCACCGTAACCCGCACCGACCTTGCGGCAATTATGCAGCTTTACACCCAAGAGTGTACCTACATCGTGGAAGAAGGAGGCTCCTTAAACACGCCCCTCATCAACACGAGTTTCAGCATTTCGGGTGTTTTTGACGGGGCGGACGACAGCTTCGACGCCAAAAGGCACAGCCTAAACTTAAACATAAGCTCAGGACTTGCCTTAAAAGAAGCCTTGACCAAAACAAAGGCAGAAAAAACCGAAACTGCAAGTACCGATCCCTACATTACGGCGGTCTGCGACAAACTTAACGGCACAACCGACACCGTCAAAATAGGCTCGGTAATGGAGATAATCGGAAGCCGCTTAAAGTTTGACCCCAAAGACGAAGAACAGGGCGTATTCGCCGTAACAGGCACAAACGCCATCCGCTGTGCCGCTGTAGTCGAAAACAAACCCGCCCGGCTCATCGTCATCCTTGACCCTGCAGTCCCTCCGGGAGACTTTACCCTCGAGGTAAGGACGAAGCTGGACAGTAACGGTAAAACGACAACGAAAACACTGAGGAAAGGTTACTATCACAAAACCTTAAAGGCAATAATCTGACGGTAATGACGGACACCCCGTCAGCATAATGACGGTCTGTCTGTCAACGTAATGACGGACACTCTGTCAAGGTAATGACAGACGGTCTGTCAGCATAATGACCGCTCAAAAAGATACGTCCTCAGTCCTTTTTGGACTTCGAGTGTTTTTGCTTCGCAAAAAACTCGCGAGAATTAAACCACCGGCATCCGTGCCGGCTGACGAATATCTTGCAACAACTCCCTCAAATTTCTTTGCGGAGTTGGGCGAAGCTCAACGCTTTGCGGGCTTTGCGGTTAAATTAACATAATTTTTAAGGAGGTTTGACATGAAAAATGCAAACACAAAGCGAAGAACAAGGTTCTTTGCAGCTTGGGCGGCAGTTACGGTACTTGCCGCATCGTTATTGCTTACGGCTTGTCCTCACAAGCCTAAGGACACCCCTAAACCGCAAACGGTTACCATCACCGTAGAAGGAGATGAAAACGTAACCGTAAAAGAACCTAAAACTTTTGAAGTTGCAAAGGGTAGCAAATGGAGCAGTGTAAAGACAGAAGCCGTAAAAAAACTAAGCTATAAGGACGGTTACGAGGCAAAAGGCTTTAAGCTCGGCAATAAAGACGGAGAGGACTTAAAAGACGATTACGCCTTTAACGGAAACAAAACCGTCTTTGCTCTTTCAAAAATAAAAGGCATAACTTACACGGTAGAACACCGGCTGCAAAATGCCGAAGATAACGGGTACACCTTAAAAGAAACCGAAGAAAAACCCGGCAAGGCAGGCGAAGACACGGCTGCGGCAGCCAAAACGTACAAAGGCTTTACGGCAAAAGCTATTACTCAACAAAAGATAAAAGCCGACAGCTCTACCGTAGTAAAAATTGAATATGACAGAAACATTATAACCCTTAAACTTAATTTGAACGGAGGAAGCTCAGATACACCGCTTGAAAACGGAGAGGGCGGTACAAAACTCCTAACAGGCAAGTACGGGGCAAAGGTAAAGCTTGAAAACTTGGGAAAAACCGGCAATGTTTTGGAAAAATGGACTCCTCCTTTACCCGAAACCTTTCCCGTTTCTTCACCTGCCGAAACCTACACCGCCTCTTGGGTTGACGGATATATTGTTACCATAAAAGGCGATGAGCGAACCGAAATAACCGACAATACTTTTAAAGCAACTCTTAGCCCAATCCAAACATGGAATGCTATAGCAGCACAAGTAAAAGCTAAGGTAAACTTAAAACCCGAATGGCAGGGCGGCGATTATGAGGTTTACGAATGGAGACTCGGAGGCGAAGCCGGAACAAAACTTGGAGGTGAGGAACCGATAAATAAGCACTTTACCGTATATGCCGTAACCAATTATGCTAAATTTAATATTGAAGGTACTAAGATTAAAGGTTATAAAGGCAACCGACCTAAGGGCAAGATAATAATCCCGGATAGCACTACAGAAATAGAAAAACAAGCTTTTTCATACTGCGAAGGCTTAACGGATGTGGATTTCTCCGGCTGCACAAACCTTACCCAAATAGGTTATAGCACTTTCGAAAATTGTAAAAATTTAACGGATGTGGATTTCTCCGGCTGCACAAACCTTACCCAAATAGGTTATAGCACTTTCGACGGTTGTACAAATTTAACGAATGCGGATTTCTCCAACTGCACAAAACTTACCCAAATAGGTCTTAGAACTTTTGCAAGGTGTAAAAGTTTAACAAGTATAAAGTTACCTGCAAATCTTACTACCATAGCTCAAAAAGCTTTTGAATGTTGTGATAAATTAACCGACATAAATTTACCTACAAAACTTACCGAAATAGGGTATAGCGCTTTTGGATCCTGCACACAACTTGAAGGAGCCGACTTTTCTGCTTGTAAAGAGCTTACTAAAATATACGAAAAGGCTTTTTCCGAATGTCCAAAATTAAAAACCGTAAATCTACCTGAAAGCCTTACCGAAATAGATGGTAATCCTTTTTACGGCTGTGAAAACTTAACAAATCTTACTGTAGATCCTGCCAATAAGAAATATAAAGCTGAAGGAAATGTAGTATACACAAAAGACGGGAAAACCCTTGTTCTTGCAGCAAGCGGTTTAACTGAAGTAAATATTCTTGGCACGGTTACTACAATAGGTAAAGGAGCTTTTTCCGGATGTAAGCTCTTAAAAAGCATAAATCTGCCGGCAGACCTCACTGAAATAAAAATTGAGGCTTTTTATGGATGTACAGGCTTGAAAGGAACTATAGTATTCCCTGCAAAACTTAAAACCATGGAAATGACATACGATAATGATGACGGAGTATTTCAATCCTGCACACAACTTGAAGGAGCCGACTTTTCTGCTTGTAAAGAGCTTACTAAAATACGAAAAAAGGCTTTTTCCGGATGTACAAAATTAAAAACCGTAAATCTACCTGAAAGCCTTACCCAAATAGATAATAATGCTTTTAGAGAATGTACGGCCTTACAAAGTGCAGTCTTTGCAGATAAAACCGGCTGGGCTGTGTACAACAATTGGAGTTTTAAAGACATACATAACACCATAGATGAAGACAAATTGAAAAATCCTGCAATGGCGGCTAAGTATTTACGCGAAAAAACCGATAAAGGCGGTTATAGCGATAAATTCTGGAAGAAAAAATAAGAATCATTTCGATGAAAAATGTACATACTTGTACATTTTTCATCTTAATAGTTTTGCTTATACAAAACTATCGAGCATGAACCCACAGCCGTCCGCTGTGGTAAAAAATACAAGGAGAAAAACATGGATACATCAATAATTATCACTTTAATCAGCGGCATTATTTCAATTGCAGCGGCTTTAATCGGTTCGGCAACTTCTCTTCATATTGCAAAAAAAAGTAGAAACGAACGAGATATTACAAAAACCAGCAAAGAAATATGCAGAAACCTGGAATTGTTCTATGAACTTGAAACAGAATACACAAAAATCGTTGCCGAATTGCGCACCAAAAATGGTATATCCTCTTACAACAAACCCGGCTCTGTTAAAGAAGAATTTAGGAAAATAGTAACAGAAAATCGTACAGATGGTGCTTATTTTACTTATCATCCTTCGAAGATGAAAGAATACAAAGAAGTCCTTAATATAGAATAGAAAGCCGGTTCCAAGACATAACACTAACATCAATAATAACCGCCCGATAAACAAATCTATTCTTCGCTTAGTAATTCTTCTACAAGATAATCATCGCTCATACAGTGCATATCCGAAATTCCTTAAACCTCACATAAGATTCAATGGATCTGTGTCAACCTCGATGTAGATGCCTGTCATCGGTTTATATTCTTTTACAAAGCGGGAGGCGGCGTTTTGGATTAGGGGGAAATTTGAAGAGCGGAGCAGAACCTGCTGGCGGTGGTTCCCTGCTATCATCGATAGGACACATTCGGAGGGGCCCATTATTTCAGCCTCGTCTTGGGTGAGGCTGTCGGGATTTTTATTTTGTGAGGAGAGAATGTATTTTAGAATGTTTACGGCGCCTTCTGCGGCGAGCTCGGCTTTTTTTAAGTCCTTGCTTCTAAAGACCAAGCGGATGAGGCGTTTAAAGGGCGGAAAATCCAAGAGTTTTCTTTGGCCGAGTTCATACTCGTAAAATTTTTCGTACTCGTGGTTTTTTGCACAAACAATCGAAGGATGATTAGGCTTTAAGGTTTGAATAATAACGAGGCCGTCCTCGCTGAAACGCCCTGCTCTTCCGGCGGCCTGAGTGATGAGGGCAAAGCTCCTTTCGGCGGCTCTAAAGTCGGGCATTTGAAGCCCTGTGTCTGCAAGGATAATTCCGACAAGTCTCACTTTCGGAAAATTCAAGCCCTTTGCTATCATCTGCGTGCCGAGGAGGATGTCTATTCTTCCTTCCTTAAAATCCTTTAAACGGTTTTCAAGGCTGTTTTTTTTGGAAACCGTATCCGTGTCCACCCTCGCAACCGTGCAGTCGGGGAAGGCCCGGGAAACTTCTTCTTCGATAAATTCGGTACCGACCCCTGCATAGCCTATGTCGAGGGAATTACACTCAGGGCAAAGGGACGGAGGCATTGCCTGCATTCCGCAATAATGGCACTTCATTACGTTTTCGGCTTTATGAAAGGTCATCGGTACGGAACAGTTTTTGCAAAGCATCTCATAGCCGCAGGATCGGCACCTGAAAATATGGGAAAAGCCCCGCCTGTTTAAAAAGAGGATGGTTTGTTTTCCCTCGTTTTTGGTTTTGCGTATTTCGCTTATAAGCCTTTCGCTCAAAGCCCCCTTAAGCCCGGAAATATTTTCTATTTCGATTTGAGGGAGGCTTCCGCCTGCAAGTCTTTTTGAAAGGGAAAGAAGGGTAATTTTTTTGTTTTGAATCATGTTCCACGCTTCAAGCGAGGGAGTTGCAGAGCCCATCACCACGGGGCAGTTGTGTTTGGAGGCCAAGTACATAGCCGTCTGGCGGGCGTGGTAGCGCGGCACCGACCCCGACTTATAAGAAGCATCATGCTCCTCATCGATTATTATAAGACCTATTTTTTCGGCAGGAGCAAAGACGGCGCTTCTCGCCCCGACAATCATAAGAGCTTCCCCGCGCTTTATCCTCATCCACTGGTTGAGCCTTTCGCTTCCCGTAAGGCCTGAGTGCAAAACTGCAGCCTGAGTACCGAAGCGTTTTACGGCAGCACTTATAACCTGATGGGTAAGCCCTATTTCGGGAACAAGGTAGATGACGGCCTTTCCTTCCGCTATTATCTTTTCGGCCGCCCTTAAAAAAACTTCCGTCTTCCCCGAACCGGTTAAGCCGTATAAATAAAACAATTCTTTCTTGTTTGAGTTTACGATTTTTTCAACAGCGGTTTTTTGCTCATCGGAGAGGGTAAAGGTCTTATCTTCAAGCTTGCTGCCCCATTTTAAATTTTCAAAAGAAACTTCCCTTTTGCCTGAGGGGAGGATTGCAGAGAGGGCTTCGCCGAAGCTGCAAATATAAAAGTGCGAAATCCACGAGGCTAGTTCTATCTCTGCCTGCCCGAAAATCTTTTCCTTATCGACAACGCGTTTAATCGGCTTTATCTTATCCTCTCCCACAGGACTCTCCTTAGGAAAGGCATCCGATTCTTCTATTATAAAGCCTATCAAATTTCGTGAACCGAGCTGAACGGAGGCCCTTTTCCCAACAAGGCTTTCGCTTGTTTCTTCTATGTTTTTATAGGTAAAGTTTTGATATAGAGGAAGGTTAAAGGCGAGGGTCAGCCATTTTGCCATAGGTGCCGCCTAGTTTTTCTCAAGCAATTCGTTGAGGCGGGCACGGAATAATTTTAAGTCCTCCCATGCAGGCCGTTTTAAATTGACATCACGCAAGAGGGCGCTTGGGTGATAGGTAGCCATGAGGGGAATTTTTTGGTATTCAAAAAACTTGCCGTGCATCTTGCCTATACCTTCTTGAGTTTCCAAGAGGTTTTGAAGAGCCACCCGTCCGACCACAAGAATAGCCTTGGGTCTTATCAGGGCAATTTGAGCATTTAAATAATTTCTGCATGCGGCCGTTTCGTCGGGTAAGGGATCGCGGTTATTGGGCGGCCTGCATTTTACGACGTTTGTGATATAGCAATTATGGGTGCGGTAAAGCTCGATGGCGGCAAGCATCTTGTCCAAGAGCTGCCCTGCCTTGCCGACAAAGGGACGGCCTTGAGCATCCTCATCAGCTCCCGGCCCCTCGCCTATGACCATTACATCTATCTTACCTTCAGCATTGGAGAACTCCCGCGGCCCCTCCCCTGCGACAGTATTATGCCTCCTCTCGCATAGACGGCAGGCCTTACAGGAAGCAATCTGTGCATAGACCTTTTCAAGACTTTCAAAGCCGCTTTCTGAATCGGGCAAGGGATTTTTTAAAGCATCCGGTCTGTCCGTATCGGAGAGAAATGTATCGGCGATAGCGGGGCTGCCCGACTCCGGATTTACCGAAACAGAGTCATCGATAGAGTCATCTCTAAAATCGGGATACTCTTCACCGGTTTTAAAGCCCGATAGACATTCCGAAGCTGTGCGGAAAAATGTGTATAGTATTTTTTTTTCTTCGGCTTTCATCGATAAAAACTATTGCCCGCCGCCTTGAGTACCGCCTGCTTGATCACCGGCGACTTGAGCACCGCTCATCTTGGCTTTAAGCTCCCGCAAGGCTTTGAGGGTCTCGCTCGCATCGCTTCTTGCTACAGCCAAAAAGTCGATAAGCTGGGGATATTGCTTTAAAAGCTCGCCCCACTCTTTCATATCGTTCATTCTGAATTTCAAAGCGGCGGCACTTTTACCTTCTTGAATCATCATGTCGGTAAAGGCCTTGGTCTGCTGCCTTTCATACTCGGCATAGGCATCTCTTATTACGGTATAGAGCTTAAGATCCGGGATTACAAAATCGGAAGAAAGCTCTGCGGAAATAATTTCAATTTCGCCCCCAAGGTCTTTTTTTAAGAGAAGCTTGAATCTTTTCGCTAAATGCACCGTATTGGAATTTTACCTTTTCATACTCAGCAGGATTCGACAAAAAAAACTCTATAAATTGATTTGCAGCTTTTTCTGCTCCTTCCCTTACCTTGTTTTCAACAAAGTCATCCAATCCGCTTTGAGTTTTTATCGAAGCATTTTTTACAAGAGGAATAAGACTTTCAGGCCTTACGGAAGCCGAAACCCTTATGCCTAATTTCCAAGTAAAATCATGCTTTTGCTCCATCACTACCGAAAATTTATCAGCTGAAGGAAGCTGCCCATCACTCTTATATTCAACCTCAATAGGGCTTAAATTAAAGGTAAGAATCTTCGAATTAGTGGGAACTAATCTTTCCCATCTCCACATAAATTCGCCCGGTATCACGAGCTTATCGTGATAGCCTCCCGACTTTGAAAGCATCACACCGTAAGAGCCGGCAGGAACGGAAAACTGCATCCATCCGAAAAAAAAGGCAGTTCCTCCCAATATAATCAAAATAAAAAACCAAATTAAAAATGAAGTTCTTTTTTTCATAAATTAAGACCTATCCTTTTGCTGAAGCAAGGTGCCAAGATGATCGTGGGTTGTCTGCATAACATCGAGTATCGTTACCGTGTCCCTAACCAACCCGTCTATTGCTTTAAGAGAAGCAAAGCCTTCCCTTATGGTGGCATCCTGTTCACGGGTTGAAGCATTGATTTCCGCCAAAAAAGAACCTGCCGAAGTGAGGGTGCCTGAGTTTTCGTCAAAGTTATCCAATACATCTTTAAAAGCCTTTTGGAACCGTGAAAAAAGCTCGATAAAGCCTGTCATGCTGTTATTTATTTCTTCTACCGATTTATTCAGCTCTTCAAGCTTGACCTCAATTTTTTTTGCAAAATCCCCCGTTTGGGTAGCAAGGGAGCGCACCTCATTGGCGATGATTCTAAAACCGTTTCCTACACTTCCAGCACGGGCAGCCTCGATTGAAGCATTTATGGCCAGGATACCTGTTCTTACCGACACATCCTTGATGCCTGAAAGCATATCTTCCACTTCGGTTGTTCTTTCCTTTAAAACCTCAAAGGCCGATGCGGCTGTTTGTGCAGTCTGAGCCGTTGTTTCAATCTCGTCAACTCTTTGGTGAATTTCCTGCTGAATCTCAGCACGCTTTTCGACAACCTTAGCAAGCATTAGGTCTACCTTGTTCGTGTTTTCTGCCGAAAAACTGCTTTCCTTTTGGATCTCTTCAAATAAAGATAAAATAGTCTCAAACTTCTCCTGCAAATTTCCCATTGCCTCATCTATAATATCAAAGGAATGGGAAGTTACAAATCCGAGAACTGCACCCTTATTATAGTGTACAACTATCTTATCTATTAAGTCGGAAAAATTATCAACTGCATTTTTATCTTCAATCATAAACAGCCCCTAAGTTAAAATAATTGCTCAAGATAATCCGAGCCGCATTTTAAGTTAGATATCCAGTTTAAAAAATTGTCTACTTGCTCTTCCTTATAGATTGCTCCATGCTGCGGAGCAATCATTACAGGATTTAAGCGGCGTACGGTTTCTGCCCACTTGGAAACAATCTTATTTGAAGCCATGTACCTGACATGGAAGGGCTCGATTAAGGGCAGGTGCTTTTCAAAGTTTTCAACAAAGGTCGTTTCGTTGTCCTCATCGAATACGGCAGCTCCAATATCGCCGGTAAAAAGAATTCGGGAACGCTCGTCATATAGGCCGAACTGCCCCGGAGAGTGCATAAAGTGTGAAGGAATACACTTCATGTTTGATCCTGAGGGAAGAGAAATATTCATTCCCTTGTCGGGTATCGGAACCATCCTCGAAATATCTACAATGCCGAAGTGAGGCATAAATCTAATCCATAGAGAAGAAATATAGATCTTAGCCTTTGTAATACCGAGCCAAAGAGCTATACCCGAAGAAACGTCAGGGTCTTGATGTGAAAAGAAAATGGTATCTATTTTATCCACGGAAATAAAGCGGCTTACTGCGGTAACAACCCTCGAAAAAAGATGGACTCCGCCCGGATCAAGGAGAACGCCCCGTCCCCTATCTATTATAAGATACTGCATTGTCTGTACTGCACCCTTTCTTTGTTTACTTTCAGAGCCCAGCCATATAAATTTATGATCTGCATCTTCATATAAAACGATGCCGTCAATGCTGTTATTTTCACTCATTTAAAACTCCTAATATTTCTAAAATTACCCTTTAAAATTAAAGTATACCAATAATCTACAGGATATACAAGTATTTTTTTAAAAGAAAAAAGTTATTTTCTTGCTATCAAAACCATTGTGCGGGCTTTTTCGTTATATGGCGAAAAATCGAAGTCGCCGTATATTTCTACGGAAGAAAAGCCGCTTGCAAGCATCAGCCTTTTTAATTCCACTGCGGAATAGAGGCGCTGAACATAGGTGTGATCTGCCTTTCTGCCCTGCTCATCATAAAGAATCCAGCGGGAGCGTAAACCTTCCCAAGCACCTTCAACGGAGTACTCGGTTAAGACCGTGAACCCGCCCCTTTCAAACCATTCTCCCTCGGTAAAATCGCGCACGGCTATTTCTCTTCCCGTCATTTCGAGAATAAACCAGCCGTTAGGTTTTATGGATTGGGCTATGTTTTTTAAAATTTGCATATCTTCTTCTATTGTGCTGCAATAGCCGAAACTCGTGTACATGCTGATAGCCGCATCAAAGCCTTCAGGACGCACAAATTTACGCAAGTCACCCTGAATAAGCTCTATATCGACTCCTTCATCTTGAGCGGAATCCATTGCGGCATTTAAAAAGGGGCGGATGAGGTCGATACCGGTAACCTTGGCCTTACGTATTGCAAGCTCGATGGCTATTCTTCCGGGGCCGCAGCCTGCATCTAAGATAGAAATCCCTGCATTATCCACAGGAACGCCGATGATCCTTAAAATAGACTCCGCAACGGTAGGAGCTTCTGCCCACCTCTGCGTATCGAACATAATCGGGGCGTATTCAGCCCAAAAAGTTTCGTTTTCAAACCAATCTGCAAGTTTTCCCATTATCGTGCAACCACCTCAGTTTTAAGTTTATTTAATGCGGTTTTTCCGCAAATAGCTTCAACAATTGCAAAGGCAAATTCCTCCGCAGCTCCGGCTGCACAGGCCGTGATTATGTTTCCGTCCCTGATAACACGCTCATCTGCCTTGGGTTTTGTCTTCAAATCCTGTCCCATTCCGGGGTAACAGGTATAGTTTTTTCCGTCTAAAAGGCCCCAAGAACCCAGAGCTAGGGCAGGAGCCGCACAGATAGCAGCAACAATTCCTCCGCTTGCAAGGGTCTTTTTTTGCAAGGTCTTCAACAGCCTCCGCACCGGCCAATGTACTGCTGTTAGGAAGACCTCCTGGGAGGATGACGGCAATCAAGCCGCTCTCCATCTGTAAGGCTTCTTCCAATACAATATCGCAGATTATAGGAACATTATGAGATGAGACTGCCGTTTTTCCTTCAACACCGACAGTAATCAAATCGATCCCTGCCCTTCTTAAATAATCTATGGGTGTAAGGGCTTCAACATCTTCAAATCCGTTTGCTAAAAACAAAAACGCTTTTTTCATTCATTCCTCCAATTTACAAGGCTACCAAGTTCTAAACAACTAGATAATATTATTTTAATATGATATAATAATACCATGAAACAAGTTTTATTGATAGGGATAGCCCCTACTTTACGCTATTATATCACAAAAAAATTACAAGAAGTCGGCATTTATGTCATATATGCTGAAACAGTTATAGAAGCCCTGAATATTATGAAGCAGCAGCCTGTCATGCTTATAATAATCGACTACAGTTTCAGCAGAGATGCCTTATTTAACTTTTTTGCCGAAAAACAAAAGACCCCTACATTTTCGCCTATTCCTTCAATAGTGTTGGGAAGAAAAATCGCCAAAGTAGACATAGCCTTATTGGCCTCATACGGGGTCAAAAAAGTGCTTTCCAAACCTGTACGAGTTGATGAGCTATTATCTTCTATAGGATTGATTTTAGGTACAACATTCCCGATGGATCCAACTCCATGTATTCTCGAAACAAGAGTAAACGAAGATGTTATATTTATAGAATTGGCTCAAGGTCTTAACAGGGATAAGATTGAGCTTTTACAATTTAGAATAATAGAATTGATAGAAGCTTATAAACTTGCCGAAGCTAAAATTTTAATCATATTGACGGATTTAAACTTAACATATGCAGATACAGCCAATTTGGAATACTTGATAGACAATATCTTGGCTGTAAAAGTGGTCTCACATAAAAATCTAAAAGTCCTAACTCTTAATCAATTTGTAAGAGATTTTTTTACTCATAATCCGGACTACAAAATGATAGAGGTCGTAGAAAACTTGGGACAAGCTCTTTCAGGACTTCTGCAGGGAACGGCCGACAAGATGGCTGTGACAAAAACAATGTTAAATACCGACAATGAAAAAAACGAAAGTGCAGGCCACCTGGTAACACGGTTTAAGCTGGACACTGCAGAAAGCCTTTCCATTGCCGTAGTAGATGACGATTTGGTTATAAGAAAAATGATGGCAGCTATTTTTTCCGGTTTAAATGCAGAGGTAGACCTTTTTGAAAACGGAGAAGATTTTTTAAACAAGGTAAAAAATGATGTTTATGATGTTGTCTTCCTCGATATGATTATGCCGGGAATGAGCGGTATTGATGTTTTAAACGGAGCAAAAAAGAAAGGCATTACAACACCCTTTGTTATTTTATCTTCTGTTACACAGAGGGATACGGTTATCAAGGCTCTGGAAAAGGGTGCAAAAAGATACATACTAAAGCCCATCAAAAAAGAAATAGTTTTGCGCAAGATGGAGGAAGTTTTAGGTGCATCTCTTTAATAAAAGTATTTCCAATTTTAAACTGGGAAAATACTTAATAGAATCGAATATAGCTTATATAATTTTTTCTCCCGATTATATTCCTCTGTTTTGGAGTCCCGAGGCGGAAAAACTTTTACCTGACTACTTGGTCAAAAACACAAAAGTACAATTGCAGAATTATTTAAAAACGGTTCTATCTGAAGAAGACTATATCAGACTTTCTGCATTTTTAAAAAGCGATCCAAAAACAACGGCTTTTGAAGCCAAATTTGATAAACCCTCAAGTCTTTCCGATAAGACAACTTTAAAATTCAGCTTTACACAGCATGACGATAAAAATTTTTTTGTAACCATTGATGACATTACCAAACAAAAACTAAAAGAACAATTTTTGATAATTGCAAGACAAGATGCCGAAAAAGCAAACAGTATGCGAAGTCTTTTTTTTGGCCAATGTAAGCCATGAAATCAGAACTCCTATTCAAACTATCATAGGAATGATGGAGCTCATCAATGAAACAAATCTTGATGAAGAGCAGAGTGAATATACGCGTCAGGTAAACTTTAGTGCCGAAGTTCTGCTCACGCTTGTAAACGATGTTTTGGATTTTTCAAAACTCGAAAGCGGAAATATGACAATAGAGAGAACGGTTTTTAATCTGACTGACTCTGTTGAACAAACTGTAGATTTAATTTCGATGGAAGCCCACAAAAAAGGACTTGAAATTGTTGTAGATATAAGCGATAAGATTCCGGACTTTATATACGGAGATCCGGCAAGGCTGCAGCAGGTTCTTTTAAACTTTGTAAAAAATGCCGTTAAGTTTACCGAAAAGGGCTATGTTTCGGTTTCGGTAAAAGTGATTTTTGAAAATAATACTGATGATCCTTATGCGGGTAAACATTTCTTCATTCTTTTTGAAGTTGCAGATACCGGAATAGGAGTCAACAATGAACAAAAAGAAAAAATATTCAATTCATTTTATCAGGCGAATGCAGCAACAAACAGAAAATATGGGGGAACAGGTCTGGGCCTTGCAATTTCTAAAAATATTGTAACTATGATGAAAGGCCAAATAGGCATAAAAGATAATATTCCTAAGGGTTCAGTTTTTTGGTTTAAGATTCCTTTAGTTCCTTCAAAGAAAAAAGCTCCTCATGAAAGTACCTTGTTGGATAAACGAACAAGATTTTTAATAGTCGATGATAATATGCAAACAAGATCGATTTTAAAGAGAATGCTTTTTAAATTCGGTTTTCAAGATATAGCCTTGGTAAGCTCCGGAGAGCAGGCAATAGAAGTTATGAAAACTGCCGCCGAGCATAAAAATCCGTTCCATGTAGTTTTTATAGATATGGTTATGCCTAAGATGGACGGATGGAGGCTGGGAGCCGAAATTCACAATGACACTAATCTTTCAGGCTCAAAACTTTTTTTGATGATTCCTGAAGGCAGTCTTGGACGGGATGCCAAGATGAAACTTTTGGAATGGTTCGACGGCTATCTTTATAAGCCCTTAAAATCACGCATAGTATTTCACCTGATTAATGACCTATATAGAAAATTTGCAGTCTCTTCAGAAAATGACGATATTTCGGAATTGGAGCCTGTTGAATCCGGAGACCCGAGCCAACAATCCGAACATCCTCATCCTGCCGATGAAAACAACTTTTTCGGCTGCAAGATTCTGGTTGTCGATGATCATGCAGTAAACCAAAAATTATTAAAGCTTATTCTGGAAAAAGCTAACTGTATTGTAAGTACCGCAAATGACGGAGAAGAAGCTATAGCCGTTGCCTCAAGCGAAGACTTCCATCTTATATTTATGGATATACAGATGCCGGGTATCAACGGATATGAGGCCACACAGATTTTGCGGAATAAGGGGTATTCGAAACCTATTATTGCATGTACAGCAGGCTCCCAAGATAATGAACGGCAAATGTGCAAATCCATGGGCTTAAACGATATAATCAAAAAACCCTTTAACAAAAAACAACTTTTTGAAATGGTAAAAAAGCATTATAAAAAATAAGAAGTTCAAAGTACGAATGACGAAGATCAATTCGGCATTCGCCACGGCTTACGCACGAAAAAAAATAGCCGATATTTAAAGTATGAAAACATTAAAAGAATATTTTAACGAACTTAATGATAATCGTCAGTCTGGCAAAGTAAAACATCTAATCAGTGAAATATTGGTAATAGCACTGTGTGCTGTTTGTAGCGGAGTTCAAACTGTATTTGAAATAGGGGAATTTGCCGAAGTAAAAAAGGATTGGCTAAAAAATGAGGTAGGACTCTTGTTAGAAAATGGCGTTCCTTCGCACGACACCATAGGAAGAGTCCTTGCGATGATTAATCCCAAACAATTTCAAAGCCTTTTTATCTCGTGGATTGAACAATCCCTTAATATTCCAGCAGGTTCATACATTCACATTGATGGAAAAACATTACGTGGAAGTGCAAGTGAACAAAGCAAGGGCATTCATTTAGTAAGTGCATTTGCTCACGAAGCGGGAGTTGTACTAGGACAAATAAAATGTGCTGAAAAATCGAATGAAATCACAGCAATTCCTGAACTCCTTAACCTTTTAAAACTAAAAAGCTCGATAATTACTATAGATGCCATGGGTTGTCAAAAAGAAATAGCAAAAGAAATCACAAAGAAAAAATGTGATTATGTATTGGCTCTAAAAGAAAATCAACCGGCAGCGTATAATGATGTAAAAGATTATTTTTCTATAGAAGATAAAGACTTTCAAAACACACTTTTAAGATTTGAAACCTTGGATATAGGGCATGGCAGAGAAGAAAAAAGAGAATACTTTCTTTCTTCTAATATAAACTGGTTTGCAGATAAGAATAAATGGGCAAATTTAAAGAGTTTTGGAATGGTCAAAAGCACTGTAAGGTGCAAAGGCAAACAATACAGTGAAAAGCGTTACTTTATTAGCAGTATAGAGGATATAAATGAGTTTGTAACAGCTGTAAGAACACATTGGACAATAGAAAACACCTTACACTGGTCGCTGGATGTAATATTTAGAGACGATGAATGTCAAATTCGAGAAAAAAATACTGCTGAAAACATAGCAATTTTAAGGAGGATTTGCTTTAATCGAATGAAAATGTATCAAAACGGTAAAACTCTGAAAAGGAAGAAAATGCTTTGTACTTTTGATGATTCATTTAGGTTTAATGTTTTATTTAGCTAAGGAATTCATGCGTAAGCCGTGGGCATTCGCCGTTCGCACTTCCCCTCATTCAGCTTTCCGCCCCTTTTAAAATCCTATAATCTATGCTATAATAAACTTAAGTAGAGGAAATAGTTATGAGTACGGCAAACAGAAAATATAAAGACTCGGTATTTGTTGACCTTTTCAGTGAAGACGAAAAGGCAAAAGAAAATTTTTTATCGCTATATAATGCTTTGCATAATACTGCACTGAAAAGTACAGAACAGCTGAACAACATCAGGCTTGATCAGGTCTTATATATGACATTCTATAATGATGTGTCCTACCTTGTAGATAACAAAATTATAGTTCTGGCGGAGCACCAATCTACGATTAATCCCAATATGCCTTTACGCTGCCTTGAATACATCAGCCGTCTGTATGAAACTCTGTTTGAATCAAAAGAAAAATACAGCCGAAAACTACTTAATATTCCGACACCCGAATTCTATGTATTTTACAATGGCGAGGAAACTTATCCTTCCGATAAAACATTGAAGCTCTCGGATGCTTTCATAGAAAAGACAACAGAAACTAATCTTGAGCTGACCGTTAAGGTAATAAACATAAACCGGAACAATAGGCATCCTGTACTGGAAAACTGCAAAACTATGCAGGAATACACCGTATTTGTAGAAACAGTAAGGAGATGGAAAAAAACAGATTCTCAAAACGGCTTTCAAAAAGCCATTGAGGAGTGTATACAAAACAATATTTTGCGTGATTATTTAAACCGCAAAACTAAGGAGGTAATAAACATGCTACTCGCCGAATATGATTATGAGACCGATATAGCCGTGCAGCGAGCCGAAGAAAGAGAAATCGCATTTGCTGAAGGTATTGAACGAGGTATTGAACGAGGTATTGAACAAGGTATTGAACGAGGTATTGAACAAGGCTCGTATCAAACAAAACTTGAAACGGCAAAAAACTTAAAAGAAATGGGATTTGCCGTAGAAGCTATCACAAAAGCTACAGGGTTAAATATTGAAGAAATAAACACTCTATAGAGCATCAGCCTTTTTGAAAATAGGCGGAGCAGACAGATGAAATTCTCCCCGATTGACAAAAGACTTCTTAATGCTTATCTTCTATACCTATGGCAAAAAAGAGTACAAAGACAGAAAAAACAACTAAACCGGCAAAAAAATCAGGAAGAAAAAGAAGAAAAAAGTCGAAAATTAACTATACCGCAGTTGCGGCAGGTTTTTTGGCTGTCTGCGTGATAATGCTTGCCGTATTTTTGTTTGTAATTCCTTCTATAAAAAATAAGGATGTAGCAGGGAAGACTCAAATTGCCAAGGAAGAGGTAAAAGAACAAGGAGCTAAAATTTCCGATAAGCCTAAAGAAGCGGCAAAACTGTCCGCACCGGATAAACCTAAAGCAACAGAAAAAGCTACTGTAAAGGATAAACCTAAGGCAGCAGAAAAACCTCCTGTAAAGGATAAACCGAAAGAAGCAGAAAAAGAAGCTGAAAAAAATCAGCCTAAAGCAGCAGAAAAAGAAGCAGCAAAAAATCAGCCTAGGAAAGACGAAAAACAGGCTCCGATAGATCGGCCTAAAAAGCCTGAAAATCCTCCAATCACGGAAAAGCCCAAACCTCAAGAGAAGGAAGAGGATGCCGCGGCCTATCCTATTCAGGACTTACCTGAGCTTCCTTCAAAGGGAAAACTCATCTTTGTGTTTGACGATGCGGGGCACAACTTGGAGCAGTTACAGCATTTTTTGAATTTGCCCTTCCCATGCACCATCGCAGTTTTGCCTAAGCTGCCCAACTCAAAGGAAGCGGCAAGAAGAATAAGAGCGGCCGGAAAGGAGCTCATCCTTCATCAGCCCATGCAGGCCTTAAACCCGAACATCGATCCCGGCCCCGGAGCCGTCAAGCCCGGGATGAGCCGTGAAGAGATAAAAACTATTGTAGCTTCCAATGTGGAAGAAATAGGCCCCATAGCCGGAATGAATAATCACGAGGGCTCCCTTATCACATCGGATGAAACCGCTATGGAAGCAGTCCTTGAATTGTGCAAAGAAAAAAACATCTACTTTTTGGATTCCCGCACCAGTTCAAAAAGCGTGGTTCCGCGGACTGCAAAAAAACTGAACATGAATATTTGGGAAAGGGCAGTCTTTCTTGACAATAAGCGGGACAAGGCCTATATGAAAAAACGGATTATAGACGGCTTGGAGATTGCTTCACAAAAAGGAGAAGCAATTATGATAGGCCATGTGGTTACTGTAGATCTTGCAATCCTTCTAAAAGAAATGTACTCCGATTTAACTCGGGAAGGGTATAAGTTTTCTACAATTTCAAAGTCAAAAAACTAGATAACCCTTTATTATGGGAGAAATGATACAATGAAAATATTAGGAATAGAAAGTTCTTGCGATGAAACTGCGGCGGCAGTCGTCGAAGACGGAAATAAGATTTTAAGCAATATCGTGGCTACACAGATTCCGTTTCACAAAATGTATAACGGTGTCGTTCCCGAAATAGCAAGCCGAAAACATACCGAGTGGATCTTGCCGATTGTAAAACAGGCCCTCGCCGAAGCCGATTTGAGCCTTGACCAAATAGACGGAATCGCCGCCACGGGAAGGCCGGGCCTTATGGGCTCTCTTTTAGTCGGACTTACCTTTGCAAAGACCCTTGCGTGGTCTTCGGGTAAGCCCTTTATCGCCGTAAACCACATGCTGGGTCACCTTTATGCAAGCCATCTGGAACACGATATACCCTATCCTTATCTGGGGCTTTTAGTTTCGGGCGGACACTCGATTATCTGCAAGGTAAATAATTTTGACGACATCGAAGTTCTGGGCACCACAATTGACGATGCGCCGGGAGAGGCCTTTGACAAGGTTGCCAAGTTTTATAATTTGGGCTACCCGGGAGGAGCCGTAATCGACAAGCTCGCCAAAACCGGAAATCCCAAGGCGGCAAACTTTCCCATGCCCATAATTCACAAAGAAGGACACAAGTACGATGTTTCCTATTCGGGTTTAAAAACCGCCGTCATAAACCAGATAGACCAATTTTGGAATAAGGATTTTGAAAAAACTCCTGAGAATATAGCGGCGGCCTTTCAAACAAGGGCAGTGAAGATTTTGCTCAGGCCGCTCTTGGATGCCTCGATAGATACGGGCTTAAAAACTATAGTCGCAGGCGGAGGCGTTGCAGCCAATTCTTTGTTGAGGGAAAAACTTGCAGAGCACAAGGAATTAAAATGCATCTTCCCTTCTCTTAAATTTTGCACGGATAACGCAGCGATGATTGCAGGCCTAGGCTATCATTACCTAAAACGCGGCGACAGAACGCCCTTTACCGTCGAAGCCTCTGCCAGAGTCGAAGGCTTCAGTAAAAAAGGCCGTCACTAGGTGAGTCATAAGTATTTCAATACTTATGAAAAACATCGCAGACTTGGATTATAAGGAAAAGATTATGGATACAATGGAAAAATTTTATTCGGATGGAATAAGGCTTGCCGAAAAATATGAAGCAAGCCGACTTGCCGAAAAACAAGATAAGGACGGAGCCGAGTTTGACAGCCGTCTTACCGAAATCTTTTGTAAGGCAGTGTCTCTTTACGATAAGCAGGCTAAAGCCTTGGCAAACGATTTTGCAGACTATTGGCTTTCGGAATATTCTGAAGGAAGGCAAAAAAAAGAAGAAGCAGTTGAATGGTTCTATAAAATATTTTCTCTTATTGCAGGCAATTTTGAAAAGGACATGGACTTTCCGCAAGAAGATTGGGAGCAAATAAATTTAATTATTTCTTCCGAGGCTGAAAGTTTAGACATGGATCTTTTAAATTCGATAATGACGGTAATTGTCGAACGCAAAAAAATATAAACCTTTGCGCCGCCCTTAAAACTAATTTTAAAAAATGCTTTCGTTTGAAGATTTTGATTTTAAAGAATATGACTCATGCACTCTCTGCCCTAAAAATTGCAAGGTAAACCGCAACAGGGGCGAAAAGGGCTTTTGCCGCGAAACAAGGGAGCTTCGCCTTGCATGGGCAGGCCTCCACTTCGGGGAAGAGCCGCCTATCACGGGAGCCGGAGGCTCAGGGACAATCTTTGTTACGGGCTGCAACCTCCGATGTTCCTTTTGCCAAAACTATCAGATATCCCAAGAAGGCATGGGAAGGGCCGTAAGCCTTGAAGAATTTGTCTCCTTGTGTTTTCTACTTGAAAAAGAGGGCGCCGAAAACATAAACATCGTTACGGGAAGCCACGCAATCCCTGCAATAGCCATCGGCTTAAAAGAAGCAAAAATGCGGGGCTTAAAAATTCCTGTAGTCTGGAATTCTTCCGCCTATGAAACCGAAGAAGCTGTAAGCCTCCTTTCGGACTGCGTTGACGGCTGGCTCCCCGACTTAAAAACGTTGAACCCGCAAGTTTCTTCTCAAATTTTTTATGCACCCGATTATCCCGAAACGGCAACAAGGGCAATCTTAAAGATGGCAGAAATCTCCCCCTTAAAAATTGAAACGGAAGATGAAAAAAAATACCCTTTCGGAAAACTATATTCGGGCGTAATAGTCCGTCACCTTGCCCTCCCCTCCCGAATGGCGGACTCAAGGGCAGTCTTAAGATGGTTTGCAAAAAACTTACGGGGCAGGGCACTCATCTCGGTGATGACCCAATACACTCCGGTTAAAAGGATCAGCGGAATCAAAAGTTATTCCCTCTTTGAAAACAGAATGTTAAGCCCGGAAGAAGACGAGGACTTAAAGGAGCTTCTTTTAAAGCTAAAAATAGATGAGGGCTTTTATCAAGAGCTTGTCGCCTCCGATGACTGGCTCCCCGATTTTAACCGGGTACAAACCTTTTCGTCGGAACTTTCAAAACCCCTGTGGCATTGGAAGCATGAATAAAATCATGACTTACGCATGAAAAAAATAGCCGATACTAAAGTTATGAAAACATTAAAAAAATATTTTAGTGCACTTCAACGATAATCATCAGGTGAGGCAAACTGCAGATAAATAAATTCTTCAACTTTCCTTCTTCAATTTTTAAAAACTCAAAAAAAGTTCTTATATTATAAGTTGGTAGAATTCTTTTAATGAGTAAAAAATGACTAAGAAGGATAATCTTTACAATGCCTATGACGGAAAAAACAATGCCTTTCATGCCTTAGCAGACAACACTGTCGGGCAGGCCATTTTTCTCATTGATGATGAATCTTTTGAAAAAAAGATTATTACCTATAAAAAAGCAGCTTATGAAGAAGGAGCTATTTCCATCGAAACAAGAAAAATATTTGAAAATTGTAATATAATTACTCTCTCTTATCTTGACGCTTATGGAAATAAAAAGTCTTATGAAGAATATTGTTGGCAGTATGACATCAGTTTTGAAAATGCACATTTTTTTGCAAGCCTGATGGGAACCGATACTCTACTCTATAAAGACGGAAACAAGATAACGGTTTACAAATCTCAAACACAGCACAGCATTATAACCCTATATCCCGAATCAAAGGCTTTTGAAAAATACGGACTAAATACTATCTTTGAAATGATTTTTTGGCTTTTAGGGAGTGCAAAAAATATTGTTTCAATCTCCGTTCCTAAAGCAATTTTTTTACAAAGCGGTCAGTATAAATATCTTCGCGGTGCAGGAATGCGTATTCCTCGAAAATCATATACGGAACTCATGGAAAGTGCACCCGTTATCTATATAAACAACGAAAGTCACGAGCACCGTAAAAAAGACTACGCTGAATATATTCCGCCTGAAGAAGATAGGTATAAAACAGGCAAAACAAAAAGCCGATGCCGAAGACTTATAAAAAACAGCGGAGTACTTTTTTTATGTACTGCACAGCAAACCGCCGTAATGAAAAAACATCTTGATGAATTGACGGAAGAATGGAATAGCGAATATAAGTCTCTTACATTTCAATTTTTAACCGAAGATGAAAATCCCGAGCAAATAACTTATTCCGGATTTTATATTTTCTTAGATCATGCAATAAATGGCCGGGAAAACATGCAATCACTATCTGCAGCAGTCCGTAAAGCAGGCATTTCGGTTGCACTATATGTACCTTCCAAAGACTCAAAAACCATACAGATAATAAGTACCGAAGATTCAAAACCTATATTCACTCTCAAAATGGAAGACGGATACGAACTCTTGTCTATTCTTGTTCCATTTTTAAAAATAGATGATAAGGGTAAAAGGTTTTGGGATATGAAATATTGCGAGTAAGGTATGAGGAAGAACATAATGGATAAAATAATAAAAGATTTAATAGATACCAATGCCGATATTCTTGCAGACCGTACCGAGATTAAAATTACTAAAAATATAGATAAAATCGAAAGGGCATATTTAAAAAATAAAATTAATGTTGAAAAAATATATTTACCGGAAGGTTTAAAAACTATCAGCGAAGAAGCTTTTGCAAATTGCCGAAACTTAAAATATATTTACATTCCCGATACAGTTACCGAAATAAGACAAGAAGCGTTCTGCAATTGTTCCAGCCTAAAATCAATACATCTTCCAAAAAATTTAAAAGTCATAAGCCGATGTATTTTTAAACATTGCACAAACTTGGAGAATATTTTTATACCACAAGGCGTACATACTATTGAATGGAGGGCTTTTGAAGAATGTACATCTTTAAAAGAAATCAATCTGCCGAACAGTATTATAGAAATTGAAAACGGGGCTTTTTACGATTGTAGAAAATTGGTAAAAATAACCATACCCAGAAGTATACTTAGTTTGAGTAATGACCTTTTTTATAATTGCACGGATCTTACTTACATTACATTACATTACCTGAGCATCTTATAGAAATAGGAATGCAAACCTTTGAAAATTGTAAAAGTCTTTCTTCTATACACATCCATTCAAACATACAGAAGATAAAGTTTGCTGCATTTAAAAACTGCACAAGTTTACAAAATATTACCTTCGATAAAAATTGTAGAACTGAAATAGGTCATTATACCTTTGCAGGATGTTCCTCAATAAAAAAAATCACCATCCCTTCCGGCATCACAGGACTCGGCTTTAAAGCATTTTCAGGGTGCAATAACTTAAGTGAAGTAAAACTTCTTATGTACAGACTGGAAGAATTAGTAGATAATGAGGATGAATACTATTTTGATAGTGATGATGAAAAAAAACGTTTTGACAAACAAGCCCGCTTTACCGTAAAAAATGAAGAGATAAAATTACAACTAATACAAGAAGGAACAGAAGAGAAACACATAATGGTTGATCCTGATGCAAGGTATGAAGATGAATGGAGATAAAATTTTTACTAATTACACGAGACTATTGAAATAAAGCATATATTATGATATAAAATATATATTCAAATAAAACTTAATATATTGTTGGGGGAGAGAAGATATGAAATTGTACAAAACACTTGAAGAAACATTAAAAAAAGAACCGAATTTTGTTTCAGATGATGGAAAGTTAAAAAAGTGGGTGGTACTGCATAGTGCACAAAATTTTGATGAAGAACTTATTGAATTGCTAATAGATAATAAAGAGTTAAAAGAGAAATTTTTTAAAAAGGTAAAAGATACATTAATTTTTAATCAAAATTTATTTATACAGTTTTTAGAGCAAAAAAATTATCTTAATGACAGCTATACCAAATATAAACAAAAAATTGGGTTGACTATAGACGGAAAATTTTTAAATCAAAGGAATGAGGTTGCCCTAGTGTGGCCCTACAAGGACTGCATATTGGAGGGCGGACAAAGCCGAGAAGAAGACAAAAGGGAAGAAATATTTTTTAATGAAGTTTTAGCACAAGATGAAATTACTCAGCTCTTGGAACCCAAGGTCTTAACCAATGCCAAGAGGATAGACAAAAACGGAGAAAGACCTTTTGATAAATTTAACAGAAATGAAAATGGAACAATAACCGACAATTTGATTATAAAGGGAAATAACCTTTTAGCTTTGCATACTTTAGAAAAAGAATTTACCGGAAAAGTAAAATTAATTTATATTGATCCTCCTTATAATACAGGGACTAATGGAGATACATTCAAATACAACAATGCCTTTAAGCATTCTACATGGCTAACTTTTATGCATAACAGGTTAAGTGCTGCAAAAGAATTATTAAGCAAAGATGGTGTATTAATTGTAACTATTGATAAAAATGAACAACTTTTTTTGGGTATAATGCTTAAAGAAATCTTCAAAACTTATGAAATTCATTGCATTACAATTGTTCATAATCCACGAGGTGTTCAAGGGACAAATTTCTCATATACACATGAATATGCCTGTTTTGTTATTCCAGATGGTAAGAAATTAATCGGAAATAGAATTATTGAAGAAAATGAAAGAGATTTTGATAATCTAAGAAATTGGGGAAGTGAAAGCTTGAGATGTGACGCAAAAAATTGTTTCTATCCAATTATTGTTGATCCAAATACTTCAAAAATAATTGAATTTGGTGAAGTATGTAAAGATGACTTTCATCCCGATAAAAGGGAAATTATCAAAGATGGCAAAATTTATATTTATCCAATAGATAATAGCAATATTGAAAGGAAATGGCGTTATGCAAGACAATCTGTAGATGAAATAAAAAATTTACTTAGAGCAAGAAAGAAAAATGGCCAGTGGGATATCGAATTAGGAAAAAATTTTGGTCAATATAAAACAGTATGGATTGATCCTAAATATGATGCTAATATATATGGAAAGCAATTATTAAATTCACTTGTACCTAATAATCCATTTTCATATCCAAAATCATTGTGGAGTGTTTATGATTGTATACATGCAGTTGTAGAAAGTGATAAAAATGCTATTATTTTAGATTTTTGTGCAGGAAGCGGCACAACAGGACACGCTGTTTTGGAGCTTAATAAAAAAGATGGAGGGAACAGACAATTCATTTTATGTGAACAAATGGATTATATTGAAAATATTACTTCTAAACGCATACAAAAAGTTATTGAACAAAATAAAAATGGAGACTTCGTCTATCTCGAACTTAAAAAATACAATCAAGCTTTTATTGAAAAAATAGAGGCAGCAAAAGACACAAAAACACTTTTACATATTTGGGAAGATATGAAAGAAAAAAGTTTTTTAAACTACAATGTAGATATAAAAAAGCAAGAAGAACATTTGAAAGAATTTAAAGAATTAAGCCTTGCAGAACAAAAACAGCATTTGTGCGAAATATTAGATAAAAATCAACTCTATGTAAATCTTTCTTCGCTCAACGATGCAGACTTTAAATGCTCCAAAGACGAAAAAAATGTAACCGAAAAATTTTACCGAATTAAGGAGTAAGTAAATGGAATTTTTATATGAAATTTTTGATAATCCTTTTGCAAAGAACACCTTAGCACAAATTGATATACCGAAATGCATTGATGACAATTTAAAATTAAAGCAAAGACCGTATCAAATAGAAGCCTTTAAGCGGTATATTTATTTGGATAATAACAATCTGGACGAAAAGCCGAAAAAACCGTATCACATTCTTTATAACATGGCAACGGGCAGCGGTAAAACTATGATAATGGCAGGATTAATATTGTATGTTTATCAAAAAGGCTATCGCAATTTTTTATTTTTTGTCAACAGTACTAATATTATCTTAAAAACAAAAGATAATTTTCTCAATCGTCATTCTTCAAAATATTTATTTAAAAATAAAATCTTTATAGACGGAAAAGAAATTTTTATTAAAGAAGTAAATAGTTTTGATGAAACAGACAATCAAAACATTAATATAAAATTTACAACCATACAGCAGCTACACTCTGATTTAAACAACGCAAAAGAAAATGGAATAAGTTATGGAGATTTTAAAGAAATAAAACTTGTATTAATAGGTGATGAAGCTCATCATAATAACGCTGGGACAAAACAAGGCTATCTTTTCGACAGTTGGGAAGATACGGTAAAAAAAATTCACGAATCTAATTTTGAAAATATTCTTCTTGAGTTTACTGCTACGGCAGACTATGAAACTAAAGAGATTGTTGAAAAATACCGCAATAAAGTCATCTTTAAATATGATCTTGCAGAATTCCGTAAAGACAAGTACTCCAAAGAAATAAATCTTATTCGTTCTTTATATGATGAAAAAGAAAGAATTATTCAAGCTTTAATTTTAAATTTATATCGTCAGGAACTGGCAGCCTCAAATAATATCAATTTAAAACCTGTAATATTTTTTAAAGCAAAAAACACAATCAAGGAATCGGAACAAAACAAAGAAAAATTCCACCTACTGATAGATAATCTTTCACCTATAATGGTGGAAAAAGTAAAAAAAACATCAACTGTACCGATTATTCAAAAAGCATTTAAATTTTTTGAGTCTCAAGGAATCTCTACCACTGAAATTATACGGAGGACTAAACTTAATTTTAGGTATGAAAATTGTTTAAGTGCAAATAATGATAAAGAAACCGAAAAAAATCAAATTTTACTTAATAGCTTGGAGGACGATGATAATCCTATACGTGCTATTTTTGCCGTTGAAAAACTAAAAGAAGGTTGGGATGTTTTAAATTTATTCGACATTGTTCGTCTATATGAAGGCCGAGATGCTAAAGCCGGTAAACCGGGTAAAACGACTATATCGGAAGCTCAACTAATCGGCCGCGGTGCCAGATATTATCCATTTGTATTAGAAAAGGGGCAAGATAAATATAAGCGCAAATTCGATGATGATATTTCAAATGACTTTAAAATTTTGGAAGAGCTGTATTATCACACCAAAGAAGACAGCCGCTATATTTCTGAGTTAAAAAAAGCTCTAATAGAATCAGGCATTTATGAAGATGATGAATATCTTATCACCAAACAATTAACTTTAAAATTGGATTTCAAAAAAACAGATTTTTACCAAACAGGTTATGTGTTCTTTAATAAAAAAACTGAAAAAGATTATAAAAATATAAAATCATTTGCGGATTTAGGAGTAAAAACAAAAAACTACCGATATACTTTATCATCGGGAGACGGTAAAATAGTTTCTGCCTTTGCAGACTCTGAGGAAAATACGAATACTGAAATAAAATCTCTAAAGAGTAAAGATGTTAAACTAAGTGATATTCCCAAACACATTATCCGTTTTGCATTAAGCCAAAATCCATTTTTTTACTTTGATAGACTATCAGGTTGCTTTCCTAATATTAACTCTCTTTCTGCTTTTATTGATAGTAAAGACTATCTTGCTGGATTGGAAATTACTTTTAGCGGAACAGCTAAACGGCTTAACGAGATAGACCATTTTGATTACTTACAAGCCATTACAGGTCTTTTGCAAAACATAGAAATAGAAATTAAAAATAATTCTACAGAGTATGAAGGTTCTAACTATGTTCACGAACCAATTTGTACTGTGTTCAAAGATAAAGAAATAAGAGTTTATAAAGACAGTGAACGTGCGGACGGACAAGAAGCCTTAGTAGCCCATGAACCTTGGTATGCCTATAATGCAAATTATGGAACAACTGAAGAAAAAAAATTTGTAGAGATGTTTGCTCGACGTTTTGAAGATTTAAATAAAAAATTTGAAAATATCTATCTCATAAGAAATGAAAGAGCAGTAAAAATTTTTGATAAACAGGGACGGGCATTTGAGCCTGACTTTTTATTGTTCTGTAAACAACGAGGAAAAGGGCAGATGACATTTCAAGTTTTTATTGAACCTAAAGGAAACCATTTATTGCAGTACGACAAATGGAAAGAAGATTTTTTATATGAAATTAGAAAGGAAAATAAAACTATCAAAATAAGCACGGATACTTATTTAATAACAGCAGTTCCTTTCTATAACTATGATAATGAAAATGAATTCCGTAAATCATTAGGAGAGGTTCTTGCAAAATAACCCCTGGTTTCTAAAAAACACCGCCGAGTTCTCCCCCTCAATCGGCTTTTATTGCCTTAATTCCTGCAGTGCAAAGATTATCCATACATATAAAGAAAATCTGCATGAGGGAAAACAGTATTGGAAGTGGATTTTTTCTACCAAGCAGGCAACAGACTATTGGGAAGAAATAAAAACTATCTTTCATTTTGATGATAAAGATGACATACCTATTCAGATAGGAGAGCTTGTTTTCGATACGGCAAATAATAAGTCGATTATATATTTCGGAAATCGGCTCAGCTTAACTATCAAGCTTAAACTCATAAAAGAATTCTCTCTTTCTCCACTGCATACACGCTTTGTATACGAAAGACAGTATCAGTTTCCGTTATACTCCAACATAAAAGATAATTTAAGAGAGAACTATGCAATTATAAAAGAAGGAACATTTCTATCTAAACGAATTACCAATTTACCGGTAAATATTTTTGTCGATGAAAACAGAGTCTGGAAAAAGAAAGGGCTTCCTTTTTTTCGTTTTCAAGCAAACACAGACGATAAGAGAATGCCGTCAAAGTTTTGTATCCCCATAACCATAAGCAGAACAGAACCGAAAGTACTCTCAGAAGGGATTCCTTTTTCTCTAAAAGATGAACAATTGGAAAAAATAAAACATTATGTAAAAAATAATGCGGAGTTTCTATTCCGGCTATCCGCAGATGAAGATTTTGATATTTTCTCTTACATTGAAATACAGAAAAAGTAAATATATAACTTTCATTAACACAATGGATTACCAAGCATTCCGTTGCCCGGTAAATGTGTAAAAACGAAACCTTGAATTTTATTTAAGTTCTATGTATAATTCTAAACAAAAGGAGTTAGAGCGTATACATGAATAACGAAATAGAAACAATCGTAAAAAATTGCAGAAACTTTTTTGAGACAAATCAAACAAAAAGCTATGAGTTTAGACTTTCCCAATTATTAAAGCTGCAAGAAGTCTTGGACAAAAATAAAAAAGAACTTTTAAATGCCCTTTATTCCGATTTACATAAAACTACGATGGAAGGCTTCTTTTCTGAATTTGCCATCGTGCGGGGAGAACTTAAATTTGCAATCAAACACTTAAAAAAATGGATGAAGCCTAAACGGGTTCCGACTTCGATTGCGCATTTTAAAAGCTCAAGCAGGATAATGTATGAGCCCTTCGGCACCGTCCTCATCATGTCGCCTTGGAACTATCCGTTAAACTTAACCCTAGCACCATTGGTAGGTGCCGTTGCTGCAGGAAACTGTGCCGTTGTAAAACCTTCAAACTATTCGCCTGCAACCTCTGATGTAATAAAAAAAATTATTTCCGAAAATTTTCCGCCGGAGTACATATCGGTAATTACAGGAGGACGGGAAGAAAACTCAAAGCTCTTGGAGCAGCGTTTTGACTACATCTTTTTTACAGGCGGAACAACAGTCGGTAAGCTCGTCATGGAAGCGGCCTCCAAATATGTAACACCCATAACCTTGGAGCTCGGCGGAAAGTCTCCCTGCGTGGTCGAAAAATCGGCAAACCTAAAGGTTGCAGCCCGCCGCATAGCCTTCGGAAAATATCTTAACGCCGGGCAAACCTGCGTAGCTCCCGATTATCTTTTAATTCAAGATGAGGTAAAAGAAAAATTTATCGAAGAGTTAAAAGCGGCCTTAAAAGAATTCTTTCCCACGGAAACCTATTTGGATATGCACCTTCCCCACATCGTAAACGAAAAACATTTTGACCGCCTTATGGGCTTGATTGAGGGAGAAAAAATAATAATCGGCGGCACGGGAGAAAAAAAGAGAAAATTTATTGAGCCCACGGTTTTGGATAATATCACCTTCGATTCCAAAATAATGCAGGAAGAAATTTTCGGTCCCATCCTTCCCGTGATAAGTTTTAAGACAATGGATGAAGCGATTAAACTGATTAAGTCCCGCGAAAAGCCCTTGGCCTCTTATCTTTTTACAACCGATTTAAATATCGAAAAAAAATTCCTCAATGAGGTTTCCTTCGGAGGCGGCTGCATAAACGATACTATCGTCCACCTCGCAAGCGATCATCTTCCCTTCGGAGGAGTCGGCTTTAGCGGCATGGGAAAATATCACGGCGATGAAAGTTTTAAGATTTTCAGCAATGCAAAAAGCATCTTAAAAAAATCCAACCTCATCGACATTAAGCTCCGCTACCATCCATATTCGGAAAAAAAATTAAACATAATCGACAGGATGATGTAGAGCCGGAGGTTTTAAGATATGGAAGATAAACTTTTATTAAACGGCTTAAAAGAATTAAACTTAAAAGACTCAAACCTGCCGAACTTAGGCGAAGCCTCTCTTAACGAATTACATGAACTTTTAATCCTTTACATGAGGGAGCTTAAAATGTTTAATGCCTCATTTAATTTGGTAAAGGTCAAGGATGACAAGGAATTGATTGTCTCCCATATTTTGGATTCCCTATCGGCTTGGCGTTTTTTTTATGATGAAATTATGCACGATGGTCAAGCCCCGGTTTTGCAAAAAGAATTTTACATAGCCGATGCAGGAACGGGAGCCGGCTTTCCAGGCATTCCGCTTGCAATTCTTTTTAAAACATTGAGGCTTCAATGCGTAAATTTCAATTTAATTGAAAGGATGCAAAAGCGCTGCACCTTTTTAGAAAACGTCAAAGCTGTTCTCCAATTAAAGAATACCGAGATTATCGAAAGCGAAGCCGAAAAAGCTCCGCAGGCCAAATTCGATATTGTAACATGCAGGGCCTTCCGCACCTTGGATAAGCACATTCTAAATACCCTGCTTTCTCTTGCAAGGCCTAAGGGTAAATTGTTTTTATACAAGGCCACGGAAGAAAAAATCAATGAAGAAACGGAACTTATCAAAAAAGAAAATCTAAACTATAAAATAGAAGATCTCCATGTTCCTTTTTTTGAACAGGGAGCGCCGTCTCCTCATAATAGAAAAAGCTTAAGTTTAAGTTTAAGGCTTTTCATTAATCTAAAATTCTTTAATTAATCCAAGCTTTTTAATTCTACCGAGACCTCAAAGCCTTTTCCTTTCTTTGTAATTTCGGCAAGAGCATAACGGCCTTCCATCAAGGCACCGGGATTTACTAAAACGGTTTCTCCGATTTTATCGGCTGCAAAGGACTCGTGAATATGGCCCGACACAACCAAAAGAGGTTTATGCTTTTCGATTAAAGCCGTAATCCCCTTTGAACCCACATGCACCATGGGAGCCACCTTATCCACTTTTGCCCCATGCGGAGGATTATGACAAACCAAAACCAAATTATCGGCCTCAGAAATCTTTGCCTTTTCAAAGGCATCGGTTAAATCTTTTACAAGCTCTTCATCGGTTCTTTCGTAAGGAGTCATTCCTGTAAATTTACTTCCGCCCCCGGAACCTGCAAAGATAAGCCCTTCAAAATTTTTTACCTCGCCCGTAATCGAAACACCGGCATCTTTTAATTTTTTTTCAAACTCAGGTTCATCGCAATTCCCCAACACGGCAAAAATATTTTTATGAATCTTTAAAAGCTTATTTAAAAAAGGAGCCCCCGTTTCAATCTTTTTAAAAGCAGCAAAGTCCCCTCCAAAAATAAGGGCATCAACCCCATCGGCAACAGGTTTTATTTTTTTTAGTTTTTCAAGATCCCCATGTCCATCCGAAATAATCAATAATTTCATAAGTATAAACCCTCCTAAATTTGTTTGCGATGTTTTTTATAAGTCTTTAAGACTTATGAAAAACTCGACGGTCTAGCCTAAAAATCGAATTAGATTTTTAGGCTAGACCAATTATACATTATTTTGGGGAAATGGTATATGGGAGAGATAAGTAGGGTTTAGGATGCTATCCAGCTGACGCGGCACCTTATAAGGTCCATACCGTTTTTAGCCAAAAAATTTTCGAGCCGCTAAAGCGGCTGACACAGTACAGGTCACTCTTCTTTTCAAAAATTTACTGCACCGCATCTACGCATTTGTGCTTTGGCAGGTGCGCCGTTACGGGCGGCTTACGCTGCGCCCTCCACTGCTTACCCGCCTACGCACAAATGTGTGAACTCAAGGGCACCAAGCCAGGCGGAAGCCAAGATTGTTGTACCTGAAGTCAGGACTGCTGCCAGGACTGCTGCCGTCCCGCCCGCCTACAGTGCAGTAGTTCGCGTAGTCGAACCAACCGCCGCCACGAAGGACGCGGTCAGTACCCGACGCGGCACCTTGAGGGTCGATAACCTCTCCTGCTCCTATGCTGCCATACCAGTCAAAACACCATTCCATAACATTTCCCGACATATCATATAAGCCAAGAGCATTCGGATCTTTACTTTTTACCGCAGCCGTCTTAGTTGTAGCAGGGGTTTTATCGTACCAATCGGTTCCGTTCCACCATTTACCATACACGGCAACTCTTGTAAGTTCATCTCGTAAAGTTTCCCAAGTTTCTCCTGCGGGTAAAGCAAAACCTGAAAAGCCTATGGGCTTTTTCGCTCCGCTTGCACTGTTCAATTTGGTCAGCCATACATCGCCGTATTGTGCCGCATTTTCAGTATTGCTTCCCTGCCAACGGGCCGCATATTCCCACTCAGCTTCAGTCGGAAGTCTAAAGCCTTTTTTACTCATATCGGCATAGGCGGCATCACAATCAGCTGTTGCCGTCGCATCTTTTAATACAACCGTATGATTGTCCTTTTTGCGGTAGACGCATTCGCCTATTCCTTTTTCTTTTTCCGTATACGCATTACACCACACAATACAGTCCCGCCAACTTACTTCAGTTACAGGTTGCTCTTCGTCATTTCCGGTTCCATTACTGCCTTTTTGCCCTGCATTGGCAAACTTGTATCCGTTTTCAGCTTTTACCGCCCAATCGTAAACATCTTTCCACAGTTTATAGGTTACCTCTGTATTGCCCAGCTTGTAGGGGCTTAATTTTACCTTACGGCCGTCAATAAATACGCCTTTCCACCAATCTTCACTTCCGTGTAAGGCGTAGTCAGGGGCAACGCCTGCAATACCGTTTGCAGGCGGGATTATTTTTATAAAGCCGTCGCCTGTATCTTCAAAAGAACCTACATCGGGCGGGGCAGGCGGTGTGGCACTGCCCGAACCGCTTCCGCCTGCATTGTTCGGGCAGCCTGTAAAGACCAGTGCCAATATTGCGGCTATGATGAGTGCCGCGGCTCTTTTCAGTGCACAGAGCCTGCCGCTTGAAGCGGCTGAGCTCTTGTTCAAATTTAATTTTATCATATATTTTCTCCTAAAAAATGATATACTGTTTATATGCGTGAACTCAAGGCCGGCAAGCCAAGCGGAAGCCAAGATTGTCGCCCCGGCTGACAGTACCGTAGTCGCCCCGTAAACCGACGACGCAGTCCTTCGCGACATTGCTCCAGCTGCCGCCGCGATGAATACGGCCAGGACCCAACGCCGCACCTTGAGGATCGGTAACGTCACCGGATGTTATATTACCATACCAGTCAAAACACCACTCCCACACATTTCCTGACATGTCATATAAGCCAAGAGCATTCGGAACTTTACTTTTTACCGCAGCCGTCTTAGTTGTAGCAGGGGTTTGATTTACCCAACGGGTTCCGTTCCACCATTCATCATACACGGCAACTCTTGTAAGTTCATCCCGTAAAGTTTCCCAAGTTTCTCCTGCGGGTAAAGCAAGTCCTGAAAAGCCTATGGGCTTTTTTCGCTCCGCTTGCACTGTTTAATTTGGTCAGCCATACATCGCCGTATTGCACCGCATTTGTTTTATCGCTTCCCTGCCAGCGGGCCGCATATTCCCACTCAGCTTCAGTCGGAAGTCTAAAGCCTTTTTTACTCATATCGGCATAGGCTTTATCGCAAATAAAGTCTTCCCCTTCTTTCGCTGTTGCGTTTTTTAATACAACATTATGATCATCGCTTTTACGGTATACACATTGCTCATCGGAGCCCAGCTTTATTTGAGTATACGCATTACACCACACTATGCAGTCCCGCCAGCTTATAGTCGTTACAGGCTCATCTTCACTTCCGGTTCCGGAACTGCCTTTTTGCCCCGCATTGGCAAATACATACCCATGTTCAGGTTTTACCGCCTCGTCGTAGACTTCTTTCCAAAGTTTGTATGTTACCTCCGTCTTGCCTAGCTTGTAGGGGCTTAATTTTACTTTGCGGCCGACAGGGAATACGCCTTTCCAATAATCTTCATTTCCGGGTAAGGTGTAGTCAGGGTCAACGCCTACAATGCCTTTTGCAGGAGGGGTTATTTTTATAAAGCCGTCGCCTGTGTCTTCAAAAGAACCTACATCGGGCGGCGCGGGCGGTGTTCCGCCTCCGCCGGAACTGCCTGAGCCCGAACCGCCCGCGCTATTAGGACAGCCGGTAAACAGCAGTGCCAGTGTTAAAGTTGCGGCTGTGATGAGCGCCGCGGCTCCTCTTTTGTGTAAGTGTGTCATATAAGACCTCCTTAATACAATACATTTTTAGGGGGAGAAAACCTGCCAGCGGCTACAGGCGGTATCTGTCCCGCAAAAGGGCTTCCGCGTTCGGGCGCACGCGCCCTCACTTGTGCAGATTCTTTTGCGGGTGCAGCTCCCGCTGTGCCGCTGACTGTTTATCACCCTATAAAATCCTTTATCAATCCCGTACACGGATGTCCGATTGTTAGGGACGCGAGACCAGCCGCAAGCCAACACTGTTGCCGCGTTTGTCGGGGCTGCCGCTGACCCGAAACGCACGAGCAGCGTAACCCGCAACAATGTCCCAGCCGCCGCCGCGAAGGACACGGTCATCACCGGACGCAGCACCCTCATAATCAGGCGGCAGCGGATAGGATAAGCTATCGCTCCAGTCCCAGCACCATTCCCATACGTTCCCGCTCATGTCGTATAACCCGTAGCCGTTCGCCGATTTCAGCTTTACTTGGTGTGTTTTGTTACCGCTGTTTGCATCATACCACGCATAGTTTACGAGCTGTGCTTCCTCATTCGTTCCTGCCCATTTGTCGTTTGTGCCGCCCTTGGCAGCCCATTCCCATTCCGCCTCCGTCGGTAAGCGGAAGCCGTTTTTACTCATGTCCAATACGGCGTTATTCCAATCACTGTCATCCGATGTCGGTATGGCACTAAAATTCAATGTATCGAAGTTTACACCGGTAACCGTGTAACACGGATCAAGATTGCACGCCTTACTCAACTTATTGCAAAATGCTATACACTGATACCAGTTTACATTCTCTACCGGCCGCTTCCCCTGCACTTCACTGCCTTCAGGGCTGCCGCTAAAATTACTCGGATTATTCCCCATCACTGCATGCCATAGCTCCTGCGTTACTTCGGTCTCTCCTATCCGGTAGGCAGTCAGGCTTACCGTGTGCGGTGCATTGTTGTCGGTGTTATCGGTGTGCCCTACGGTTCCGTTCGTTACGGCGGCGATGTCTTTCATCGTAAAGCTTACCCCGCCTACCGTGTAGGTTTTGTCGGCAGACGGTGCGGGCGGTGTTGTTCCGCCGCCCGAACCGCCCGCGCTGTTGGGACAGCCGGTAAACATAAGTACTGCAATAAGTGCGGCTGTGATGAGCGCCGCGGCTCTTTTCAGTGCACAGAGCCTGCCGCTTGAAGCGGCTGAGCTCTTGTTCAAATTTAATTTTATCATATATTTTCTCCTAAAAAATGATATGCTGTTTATAAAGGAAAAATCCATTAATTCTTCACCGTACAGTAAACCGGTCATTCCCCGCTCGGGGAAAGAGGGCTTCCCTGTACGGGGAATAGCCCGTTCCCTTAGCGGGGAAAATGCCTTTCCTAAAACTTCCTATGCCTTTGCCTTGCAAGGATAGCCGTATACTATTTCGCGTATTTGCAAAAGAGTTTTATTGCCGGTGCTGAATTTAGTCCGCACTATTACTTCTACCTTTCCTTCCGGTACTTCTTTAGGCACGCGGGCTATGATTTGGCTAGGGTTATTAACCGAAAGCCGGCGGTTAGTCTTGTATTCGGTGCCGTCTGCGGCTTTAAAAAATACACCTTGAGCCGGATCGGTTTCGTCTACCTTGATTTTGCTTCCCTCGATTATAATATCATCGCCGATTGTGAGAGAGCCGTCTTTTAAGCCTGTTGCAGTATCGGTTATTTCGGTAATGCGGGCAGTTTCTTCTTTTGCTCCGAGTACCTTTACGCCGATTGCATCAAGAGCGGTACGCAAGTCGGTTGTCGGCACAAGGTCTACGGTGCGTTTATGTACTTTTTCATCGTAAGAAGAATTTTCCGTCTCCCATACACCCGATACACGCGGGCTGATTTGTACAAGACCGTCCATAAAACTCAAACCTTCTTGGATAATGTCCTTTACAGCCTTATCCCTCATGTTGAGAATGTTGATAATTGTTTCCTTGCGGAATTCCGAGCGTTCTTTGGTAATTATTTCCGCAATGTCCTCATTTTTCTGCGTAGCAGCGTGTGCATGAACATCCGCTATGCAGTCTCTGTCGTTGTCCTTGGTCAAGGTGTTCGGTCTAAGATACACCTCCCAAACAAATTTCTTTTTAGTTGGCATAGATAACTCCTTAATTTTAGGGGCGTTGCCCCTAAGACCCTATTCTTTTTATTTGCAATAAATTGCAAGGTTGATATTGTTTTATGTAAGGGGGAGAGGGACACTTTGATCAAAGCAAAGTTTCCCTCTCTCCCCTTACAAACCCCCACCTTTCCGCAACGCTGCTCGGGGGCTTGCCCCCGAGACCCCCAACGGTTGCTGGGGGGTGTGGGCTGGGGGTGTAATCTTAAATGTCTTCAGGGCTTCCGCTTGCATTCATTTTCTGTAGCTTCCAGTTTTTCTTCTTTGCACCGTCAAAGGCGGTTTTCAGTTCGGCGGGCTGGGTGAAGTCTTTGTGATTGCCTTCGGTGAAGCCTGTCCCTTCAAAGTAAAGAATAGCCATTGCATTATCGCTTTCCTCACGAGCTGGCAATGCGTTTAATAACTCCGTCATTGCTTGGGCGTTAAACTGGTTGACGAAGCACCACAGATTTTTCAAAGCGGTTAAGCCTTGCACGTTGAGCTCAGTGAGCTGATTGCCAGGGAACCACAGCTCTTGCAAAGCGGTTAAACCTTGTACGTTAAGCTCAGTGAGCTTATTGTCTCCACAGGAAAGCTTTTGCAATGCGGTTAAACCTTGTACGTTAAGCTCAGTGAGCTTATTGCCTCCACAGGAAAGCTTTTGCAATGCGGTCAAGCCTTGCACGTTAAGCTCAGTTAGCTGATTACCTGAGCACCACAGCTTTTGCAATGCGGTTAAGCCCTGCACGTTAAGCTCGGTGAGCTGATTGTAGGAGCAGTAAAGCTCTTGCAAAGCAGTGCAACCTTGCACGTTTAGGCTGGTGAGCTTATTGTCAGAGCAGCTAAGCTCGGTGATGTTGCCTTTGAGAATGACGGTTGTGCCTGTTGCGTTCAGTGTTGTTTCCTTATTGCTTTTGAGTGTTGTCTCCTCGCAACCTTCCACCGTTATGGCAGAGTTGTCCGCCGTTACTGCCCTGACTTCGATGGTGAGCTTGTCGGGGCTCAAGATGAGCACAGCTCCACCTTCGACAGGTCTTAGCTCAAAGCTCAGGGTAACTGTTGCAGCTTGGCTTACTCCGAGCGTGAAATACGCCATGCCACCTATGTTCTCGCCGTCAAGCGTCCATTTTTTCACCCTATAGCCTTTCTCCTCTTTAGGTGTGAATTCTACCTCCTTGCCGTGTTCCACCATGTCGCCTGAGCTGATTTCTTTTCCGTCAACTTTTGCTTCAAGCGTGCCGCCTGTGCCTTCCACGCTAAAAGTGATGGCGTAGGTTTTTTTAATAAAGCTCACGCTTACCGTTGTGTCGGCTGTGATTTTAACCTTTGCCGTCTCGCTTCCGTCAGCTCCTGTGCCTGCTTGTAGTGCTTCGGCAGGCGTTACCTTCCACTTGTCAACTTTGTAGCCGTCGTCAGCTTTTGCTGTGAAAGTGATTACAGTGTCTTTAGGCATTAGTTTGTCGGCAGGGATTTCAGGCGAGGCTGTTACTTTGCCTCCTTCAGTCTTATTGAGCGTTACAGTGTACTTAGTTGGCGGTATTGCTTCAAAGCTCACTTTGACTGTTGCAGGCTTGCTCACCTTGAGTTTGTACTCCGTGTTTGTGCCAGCTTCGGTGATGGGCTTGCCGTCGAGTGTCCAGCTTTTCACCCTGTAGCCGTCGTTAGCTGTTGCCGTGAAGGTTACGGTTTTGCCTTCTTCCACGCTAATTGGGCTAGTGTTGGTTTCAGCTACGCCGTCAGCCTTTGCCTTGAGCGTGCCGTTCGATCCTTCCACGCTGAAGGTGATGGCGTGTTTAGGCGGTGCCGGCGGTTCCTCTGCCTTAGGTTTTACCTTTTGCGGGCAGGCTGTAAAGATAAGTGCGATGAGCAGCATAAAAGCGGCTCCCAAAAAGGCTTTTGTCTTAGTTTTTGAGTTGTTTGTTTTCATTTTGAAAACCTCCATAAAAAGTTGTTTGTTTTTCAATTTTAATCGAATTGTCCAATTACCCAATTAATAATTGTCCATCATAATAGTACAATTTTAGTATATTATCCATAAAAAAGAGCTTGTACGGGTAAAAAGAACCAAGGTTACCAAAAAAGAACTTTGGTTACCTGCTGAAAAATGGAAGATCCTGTCCTTGTGAGGGTTTAAGTGTTTTACTTCACTTTTACGATAACGGTTCAGGTTGAGAATTGTTTGTAACTGCTATGGATGGGTGAGCTTCTCTGTTATTAAGTGTACGGTATAGCATGGTTTTACTTTGCGGGCTTCGTGTTTTTTTTGAATCTACTCCGCCTATTTGCAAAAAGGCTGACTCTTATAGAGCTTTTATTTCTTCAACGGAAAGCCCTGATATTGTACAAATATCATTGATCGGATAATTCATACCTTTCATCAGCTTTGCCGTTTCAAGAGCTTTTTGGTATGAGCCATCGGAAAAGCCTTGTTGTATGCCAATTCTTAGGCTTTCTTCTCTCTGTACTGCAATATCCGTATCATAATCGTATTCGGCTACTAGCATATTGATTACCTCCCGTGATTTTCTCTGTAAATATTCTTTTAAGATTCCTTTTTCTATGCATATCTTTACCGCATTGGTAAAGCCGTTTTCAGGATCAAGTTGTGTTTGCCTTCTTACCTCTTCTACAAAGAGGCTGTATTCTTCAAGCGGTTTGCAAGCTGCTAAGACTTTGTTTGCCTTATCTGTGTTGATATTGAACACTTGTACCATCAATTCCAGCGGCACTTGTTCAGGTTTTGTGATAAAGGCATCAGATAACTTTAGAACTGTAGTTTCCGGGTAGTCTTCTGTGCCATTATAGAAAACGTAAAACTCGGGCGTGGGTATTTTTGACAGCTTTCTTAAATACCTGTCTGTCGGTGCTTGCAGTTTTTCATAAAGCCTTGCTATATATTCTAAAAAACGCAAAGGCATATTTTCGTTTATTGTTGATTGATGTTCTGCCAACACTATGATTTTACCGTCTACAAGGCAGGAAACATCATTGATTATGTTCATGTACATAACGTTTTCAAGTCTTATATTTTCAACCGGAGACGAAAGCGGAAGGTGTGTACCGTGCAAAGCGTTGTAAAGAGATAAGAAATTTTCTTTCGCTTTTTCATCCTCACTGAATAAATCTACGAACACCGAGTCTTTGTATTTTCTGTTTGAAGTACTCATAGCGGTTTCCTCACTTATTGTATTATACCACACTTACAACAATTTTGTAAGAGAGTATTTTTTATTTAACCGCACGCCAAACATTGAGCTTCGGCACAAGTTCGCAAAGGTGTTTTAAGAGAAGTTTTGTAAGACATTCTTTTATAATCCTTTGCGTTCTCTGCGCCCGTTGCGGTTTTATTAACAGGTGTAATATAAAAAAAGGCCAAAGACAGAAAGTCGGTATTTTACTGACGGGCTGTCTTTGGGCATGATTTGAGTAATTGGTCTTTACTGCGACGCTGTGAATTTTGCCCGATACGATGCTTTATGTCAAGCACTTTTGCAAAACTTTTTGTAATTTTTTTGTGAGAATGATTGTAACTGCCGGCGGGGCCTTTGTCTATCATTACTGTACATTATAGCATGTTTCCACACAACTATCAACCGTTTGAATGGTTCAAAACCAATTTAAAATAACCGATAACACAAGGGCCGAATGAACTGTCGGCTGTCCCCAAATGGGACAAGCCTTTTAATTCGGTAAACAAATTCATCTATAGATATTTTTTTGTATTTATATATAACCTCATTTCGATTAATCCTCGTAATGTCCATGGCAGGATAGAATTTCTAGAGTATTTTTGCTTACACGGTACACAAGCCTGTTCACTTCATCAATACGACGGCTCCAAAACCCGCTCAACTCGCCTTTTAGGGGTTCCGGTTTTCCTATACCGTCAAAGTTTCTACGTTCAATATCTTTAACCAGCATGTTGATACGCTTTATTGTTTTCTTATCTTGTGTTTGCCAATACACATAATCTTCCCAAGCTTCATCAAACCATATTTTTTTCATTCGCCCGCCTCGATAAGCTCATGTTCTACCCATTTTCCGGCGTTCAGAGCTTCAATTCCGCGGCGTAAGTGAGCCATGTTACTTTCACTGTAGAATGGATCTGTTGATATTTCAAACGGTATTTTTTGTTTCCTAACCGCCGCTTTTGCAAACACGCAAAATGCTGTTGTCATTGTCATTCCAATATCGGAACAAAAAGCTTCAAACTGGTTTTTTAAGTCCTCATCTATGCGGATATTTATGTTTGTCTGTGCCATAGTAGTAACTCCTTTTTGTATATTATAAATAAATATATTGGCAATGTCAACTTTTTCGATTCGACATGTCATTGCATTTCCTCTGTCAATGTAAAATTTTATATTGACATCAAATATACAAGCATATATAATTATAGATCAACCCAATTACAATACCAAATCATGAACCAATCAACAACCCCGACGCTTGCGTCGGGGTATGTTGTTCTCATAAGGAGGTTGCAGTCGGCTTTAATACCCTTCGTTACGACGCAAGCGTCGGGGTATTAAACCCTCCGCACGAATAAAAGTAGTCTATGTTAAGATGGTAAAAGAGATAATCGAATCAGAGCAGCTGAATAAAACACAGGAGAAAACAGAATGAAAACTTTAGAAGAATACATGAAATTACCTTACAAACTGGAAATAATTCCTGATACCAATGAAAAAGGGTTTGCCGCTTCTTACCCTGAACTTCCCGGATGTGTAACCTGTGGATCAACTATTGCAGAAACAGTATTAAATTCCGAAGATGCCAAAAGAGCATGGATTTCTGCGGCTATTGAAGAAGGAATAAAAATTAACGAACCTGAAGATATGGATACATCATCCACTCAACTGGAATTGAGAATGTCTAAAACTTTACATAAAACTCTTTGTGAAAACTCAAAAAAAGAGGGGATGAGTATAAATCAATATTGTATTTATTTACTTTCAAAAAAATCTAAAGAAACAAGATTAAGATAAATTCTGCTCACGCACAAATTTACCCAAAAACCTTCTTTATTGCCGAGCTTAAATCTTCTGCCTTAAAAAGCTGTGAGGTATTTATATCTCCTGTCTCGGAATCGGAAGGAGGCGGCGACACTACCTTTGTAAAGCCCATGCTTTGGGCGGTTTTGATTCTTTGCTTTAATTTTTTCACGCTTCGGATTTCTCCTGCGAGGCTGAGCTCGCCTATATAAGCCCCTTCTTTTTGTGCAGGAATATTCGCTCTCGCGGAATAAAGAGCCAAGGCTATGGCGAGGTCGGCGGCAGGTTCTTTAAGCCTTATGCCGCCTGCAACATTTACGTAAATATCTTGATCCGAAAATTGCAGGCCTATTCTTTTTTCCAAAACGGCAGCGATACGGCTTACTCGGGCGGAATCTATTTTGTCGGAAAAAACTCTTGTAACCGCACCCTTGGCAGGAACCGTAAGGGCCTGTATTTCTACCATAAAAACACGGCTCCCCTCGCAGACCGGAACAGCCGCAGAGCCCGCCGGGAGAGGACCCGACCTGTTTGTAATAAATAGAGAGGAAGGGTCATCTATGGCTTTTAACCCGCTTTCATCCATCGAGAAAATTCCAAGCTCATCTACTGAACCGAAACGGTTTTTTAATGCACGCAAAAAGCGTACATCGTCTTCAGTTCTTTCAAAAGAAATAACGGTATCGACTAAGTGTTCAAGCACCTTGGGGCCCGCTATGTTTCCGTCCTTGGTTACATGGGCAGTTAAAAACAAAACGCTGTCTCTCTCCTTAACCCAAGACACAAGCTCGTGAGCGCATAGCTTTAGCTGATTGACCGTACCGGGAACAGCTCCGGCATCTGCGGAATACATGGTTTGAATTGAATCGATTATTACAAAAACAGGATTAACCTTATTTAATACCCTCTCCGCATCTTCAAGTCTACAGGTACATAAAAGTTCAATATTTTTTAAAGGAAGATTCAGCCTGTCGGCTCTGGAACGGATCTGACCGCCCGACTCTTCTCCCGAAACATAGAGCACTTTTTTTACCGAACCCGAAGAAGCGGCTGATGCCGCCTGTAAAAGGAGGGTCGATTTTCCTATGCCCGGCTCTCCTCCGATCAAAATTGCAGAACGCTTTACGGCTCCTCCTCCAAGCACCCTGTCAAATTCCGCAATCCCTGTCGAAAGGCGGACTGCATCATTAGCCTCAATAGCATCGAGAGGAACTGAGTGAGCTTCCTTTACAAATTTTTCTGCGAGGTTCCTTTCGGCTGCGGAATAATTTTCATTGATTGTAACCTCTTCAAAGGTATTCCACTCGCCGCATTCCGGGCAGCGGCCAAGCCATTTAGCTTGAGTATAACCGCAATTAGAACAGCGGTGTGCAAGGTTTCCTGTTTTCTTTTTTGCCATAAAGTTTCCTATTTGTTAAATTACAGTCTTCACATTTATGATTACAATTTTGGCTCATACTATCCTCCAATCTTTGATAGTTCTTTTTTCTTCATCAAAACTTGCACCGATAAGAATAATTTGTTTACCGCTTCCGGAATACTGATCGGCATAATTTTTTTCTTTGATTTGTTTAAGAGCGTCTTCGGCGTTTGCATTTGAGGTAAGTTTAAACTCAAAGATATAAACCTTGTCTTTTAATTCTACAATACAATCAGCCCTTCCGGTTGCACAATATACTTCCGTGTGTACAAACTGATTCATCAAAGCGAATATAAGATAGACAGCGGTCTGATAGTTTTGCTCACGCAGGGCTAAATTTTTTTCGGTTAAGTTATCGTAGGGAATTCCCGATATTATGCCCTTCATCTTTTCCATAAATAAATCTACATTCCCTTCTCTTACAGCCTTGGTAAATTCCATAATGGAAAAACCTGTCTTATCGTAAGTGATCGAAGTATAGGCAGGAAGTAAATTATGTAAAAAGCCGTAGCGCACCTCATCATTGGGGAAGCCTAAGCGGTAAAGTTCAAATTCCTTATCATAATCTTTAATCGTAAGATAGCCCGATTGAAACAAGATTGGTAACGGGTTTACGGCATCAGCTCTATAAGATTCCAAACCGGCTTCATTCATTTTTACGTTTCCATCAAGGTCGGGAATATTGTAATAAGCTTTTTTTAAATATTCAACCAAGAAAGTAGGAGTACCTGTTGCAAACCAATAGCTTGAAAATTCTCCGGAAGCAAAAACACTGATAAGACTAAATGGATTATACATTGGCTTTCCTTTTCTTGCAAAAAGGTAACCGTCATATCTTTGCTTTAAATTTGTAAGAGCTTCTTCATAGTTTATGTCATTTTTTTCTGCAAGAGATTTAATTTCAGGTTCAAACCCGGCTTCAAGTTCTTCTTGCGAAATACCGCAGATTGCCGAATAATCGGACAATAGGCTTAAATCCCTCAAATTGTTTAAATCGCTGAATATGCTGACCTTACTGAATTTTGTAACTCCCGTTAAAAAAAGCAAAACGGAGATACTGATCTGCACTTTTGATAACTCCGAAAAAGCCTTTAAGGATTGTACGGTAGGTTTCGTTTAGGGCTTCATCCTTCCACATGGTTTGAAGCAAGGGTTTATCGTATTCATCGATTAACACAACTACCTGTTTACCTGTTTTTTCGTAGGCTCGGCGGATAAGACCGGCAAAACGGCTTGAAAAGGAGGTCTCCGCAGTTTCGGTTCCATATTCTTTTTCCCATAAAGAAAGATGAGTGTTTAAAATGGTTTCAAGGCTTTTGATATCCATATAGCTTTCGGCGTTAAAGTCCAAGTAGAATAAGGGATATTTCTGCCAAACTTCTCTTTTGTCTTTTTCGGCCTCTTCCAGTTTCTCAATCGCTAAACCCTTAAAAAGCTCTTTTTGACCGAGAAAATAAGCCTTTAAAGTTGAAAGCAAAAGGCTCTTCCCAAAGCGGCGCGGACGGCTTAAAAAGTGAACTTTACTGCTGTCAACCAGCTTCCAAATAAATTCGGTTTTATCGATATAGATAAAATCTTTTAAACGTAAATCTTCAAAACTTTGAACGCCTATGGGCATCTTTCGTATCGTACTCATAGATAAATTATATCAGAAAAAAAAGAAATTTACAACATAAAGAAAATTCAAAACCCTTGACTGATTTATTCAATAGTGTTAGAATGAGTTAACTTATTTAAAAGATAATAGTAAACGGGGGCAGTATGGAAAAAAACGTAAAAAAATTAAACCTTATAAATAACATCTTCTATTATTTGGGTATCTGGTTAAAAACCTTCCCGGCAGGCATTGTCTTTATACTTATCTCTATACCTATCCGCATTTTTATGATTTACCAAACCATCCTTATTCCGAAAGCCATTATATTGGGTATTGAAACCGGAGAAGCACCTAAAGAAGTTTTAGTTTCCATATTGACGGCAGGACTTTTAATAACTGCCTGTAAAGTTATTTTACAAGTTCTTGAAACAAAGCTGATGGCCCTAGGTTCCCGTCCCTTATTCTATATTTATTCGGTACCTGTAAATAGAAAAATCTTTGAGCTTAATTACCAAACCCTAATTTCTCCCGAAATGCAGACAAAGATAACCAAGGTAAAAAACATAGTTATGACCGGAAGCTCAGGCGGACCATTTCATTTTTTTGGTCTCAACCTATCTTTTCTTTTAACCGCAATTGCCGGAGCTGTTTTTTTTAGTTCAGGCATCATAAGCATCGACTTAATTCTTCTATTTATAGTTTTGGCTTCAGGGACCGTAAATTTATTGTATGGAATATACATAGGAAAATATACTCAAAAAAATATGGAAGAACGCGGCGATGACGAAAAAAAAGAAGGATACATTCTTACAACCGCTGAAGATAGACGCTTTGCAAAAGACATACGCCTTTATAAAATGAAAGATTGGCTGATTGAAAATTTTGAGCACTATCACAGGCGGGTAAAAGAATTTTTAAAAGCAGAATCCAATGTGCAGGCAGGAGGAAAAATCTTAAATGCCTTAATGATTTTTATAAGAGATATTTTTGCATACATTTACTTAATTTACCAATTAAATGCAGGAACCATTGCCGTTTCTCAATTTGTTTTTCTTATCGGCTTGGTCATGGAATTTTCAAAATGGATGGATGCTGTTGTTCTTCAAATAAGCAACTTAATCATATTTAACAGCGAATTAAGCCAAATAAGAATTTTTTTAAATACTCCTGAAGAAAAAAAAGAAGGAGACTTGACAGCAAACGATACTGCCGAAAAGCCATCGATCGAATTCCAAAATCTTTCCTTTAGGTATTCTGAAAATGCTTCATGGATTTTTAAAGACTTTAATTTAAAAATTAATCCGGGAGAAAAGTTAGCTCTGGTCGGAATCAACGGAGCGGGAAAAACAACTCTCATGCATCTTTTAATGGGGCTTTTAGAACCGACAGAGGGAAATATTTTAATTGACGGGAAAAAGAGTTCCGATTTTAAAAAGCAGGAATACTATAATTTATTTTCCCCCGTATTTCAGGATATAAATATTTTTCCTGAAAGTTTTGCAGCCAATGTTGCAGGAACGGAAAGTATAGACAAAGAGAAATTAAAAAATGCAGTTACTTTAAGCGGCTTAAACGAAATGGTTTCAAATCTCCCCAAGGGATTCGAAACTGTTTTAGTAAAGGAAAGTAATGATGAGGCTATCGATTTATCGGGAGGACAAAATCAAAGAATGCTTCTTGCGAGAGCTCTCTATAAAAATGCAAAAATAAATATATTGGACGAACCGACGGCTGCCTTGGATCCGGTTGCAGAAAGTAAAATATATGAAGAATACGACAAGATGAGTAAAGAAAAAACTTCTATTTTTATTTCGCACAGATTGGCATCTACAAAATTTTGCGGCAGAATTATTTTGCTCGAACATGGAAAAATAATAGAAGAAGGTACGCACAATGAACTTATGAATCAAGACAAGACATACAAAAAAATGTATGATGTGCAAAGTAAGTACTATCGAAATAAAGGAGAAGAAAATGAAGAGGCTTAAAAGATTTTTTAGAATGTTTTCTTATTTTGAAAAAATAGAAAGAGGTTCAATGTGGAGTAATATCTTTTTTTATATTATAGAAGCCGTAAGACCCTTATGTCTCCTTTATTTATCCAAGATAATAATTGATGCGGTAATCGCACAGAAACCAATAACTGAGGTTTTAAAATCAACTATTATTCTTTTAACCGTATTTATGCTTTTGTCGATAATTGCAGGAGTTTTGGAAAAACGGTTTATGTACCACTTAAAATGTTTTTCTAAAAAGCATACTATGGAAAAAGCTCTTAAAGTTTTAAGATTAAATTTTGAACTTACGGAACAAAACGGATTTCAAAACGAGTTAAATGCAATTAAGCAATTTGAACGTTTTATAGTTTTTTCTAATAGTGATTTTATGAGAAAAACGGGAACCTGTGTAGGAGGTTTTATAGGAGCAGGTACTGCCTTATATTTTTTTATAGATCTTTTTAACTCCCAAGGTTTCATGGGGCTTTCCGCAGCATTTATCAATTGGTCATTTTTAATTCTCTTGATAGCCTTTAACATAATTTCTTTTTATCTATCAAAATATATATATGAAAAATTCGGAGCGCATATTTCGGGTGAAGTCAAAAAAAATTCCCGCTATCTAAAAACCTATATGAATTTAATTTATGATTATAGAACAGGAAAAGATATCAGATTATACGATAAGGACTTAGCCGAAAAGTATACAAAAACCTATCTTGCAATGCAAAAAAGTTCTCATGATTTTATGGCAAAGTTTTTTTCGCGCACTATCGGAGCAAGCAAGCTCCTCGAAGGCTCTCTTTTACTTTTAATCTTTTTGTTTGTAGGTTTAAAAGCTATTTATGGTTCCATTGCAGTAAGCGAAGTATTTTTTTACATAGGAGCGATAAATATTTTTTCGGCACAAATATATGAAGCTGTTGACGGATTAACCACCCTTGTTCCTTCAGATAAGTCTCGCGAAAAACTATTAAACTTCCTCGGCATAGACGAAAAAAAGTATTCGGGAACTCTTTCGGTAAAAAAAGATGGACCTTTTATATTTGAATTAAAAGATTTAAGTTTTAAATATCCCGATCAAGACAAATATGCTCTTAAAAATATAAACCTAAAAATAGATGCGAATCAAAAACTTGCAATGGTCGGTAAAAACGGCTCAGGAAAAACAACCCTCATCAAATTACTTGTAAGACTTTACGAGCCGACTGAAGGCGAAATACTTTTAAACGGTGTAAACATAAAAGACTATGACTATGATGAGTACATAGATATTTTCTCGATAGTCTTTCAGGATTTTAAATTATTATCACTTAAATTAGGAGAAAATGTAGCAGCTTCAAGCACATACGATAAAGAAAAAGTTTCCGATTCCCTTTCAAAAACAGGTATGGAAGATTTTTATAAAAAGCACGGAAGCGAAGCCTACCTTTACCAAAACTTTGAAACAGGAGGTATTGAGGCTTCAGGAGGCGAAGCTCAAAAAATTGCAATGGCCCGTGCAATCTATCACGGAGGAAAGATTTTTATCTTAGATGAACCGACGGCAGCCCTCGACCCTATTTCGGAAGCTGAAATTTATTCTCATTTTGATACTATAACCTCAAAAAATACTGCCATCTATATTTCGCACCGGCTTTCTTCATGTAAATTCTGTGACCAAATCGCAGTTATGGATGAAGGTAATCTTGTCCAATACGGAAATCATGATGAATTGGTTTCAGATACACGGGGAAAATACTACGAGCTTTGGAACGCACAGGCAAAGCACTATCAAGAGGAAGAACCTCATACGGTATAAATTCCAATAAAGCTGTAGGTTTTTTATTTAACAGATAAAATTTTCATTTATCAGATGTATCTTTAAAAAATATTCTATCTCAATTCGTACGCGGGATAAAAAATGTTTATCCAAGATTGTGTCGGATAAGGAATTATAATCAGGAAAATGAAGATATAGATATGGCATAGACAAAAGAAGTTCTTTTATTTCTTCATCGGAAGAACTCAGCTTCCCCGTAAAAATATTTTTTAATTTAAAAAGTTTTTCTTTTTCGCAAGTTAAAAAATCTTTGATTGCTTTTTCTTTATGTTTATAATCAAAGGCAATAAAATTTATTTTATCCATATTGTTTTTTATCGAAAAAGATTTTTCATAATTCGAATAAAAATCATCTATGATTTTTTTTGCCGTATCAAGGCTTATTTTATTTGAATTTATTTCTAAACCTGATTGCCCTACATCAAAAAAATTTTCTTTAGAAGCAAAAAGTTTTTTATAAAGTTCGGCATAATTTTTTAAATTGGGAGAAGTAAAGGCAAGACATCCGTCCTTGCCGCTTTCAAAACTAAGCCTTTCGGGAAATAAAGATTCGCCCTGATAAGGACTTTTTATTTTATAAAGATTAGAAAATAAATTTTTAACTTGATAACTCAGCTTTGAATGACTGAATCCTCTGCCCCACGAAAAGTCCAAACCCGTGTGAAAAATCGGAAGACCGTCAAAACCCAACATTTCGGCAACGGCTAAGGCTGCAAGTCCGACAGAACCCATGGCTTCAAGCCTTAAGGGTAGACCTACTTTTTCATCTAAGTTTGAAAAAAAGGAGGCAGCAAGAGAATCCTGAACAGTGTAGTCGGTAAAGAAAAATATCTTATCTCCGTTTAACTTTGCAAGCAAAGAAGGATTTGCCGTTAAATCTGCAATAACGGGAATACCCAAATCTGCAATGCCGATAAAGGCTTTTTGAATCCAATATTGGGATTCAAGCAAAACAACAGCATCGGGCCTTATTTCAGGATAAAGTCCTGAAACCGCTGCATCTACTGCAAGAACAAAAAGTCTATCCCGATTTTCTTTTATAAAATTGACAGAAGAATCTAAAGAAGGTCCGGCACCTATTACAATAATCGGCCTTTTAACAGATTTTTCGATTAAAGAGCCGAAACAAGAATTTTGCTTTGCAATCGAATAATAGTTTTTAAAAAAGTTGCGTGCATAATTTCTGCCGAATTGAATTAATGTTAATCGGTTAATCCAGGTTTGCGAAATATATTGAGAGATAAAATCGAAGGCTTGGGAATAAAAGGCTTGATTTAAAGCAGCACCGCCGGAAAAATCAATCTTCACAACACGCCTGATTTTTTTTCCTTTAATAAAATTCTCAAGTCGGCTTAATAAAATATTTATCGATTCTGTTCTTAAATACAAAAATCTAGTATCTTCTAAAATAGTTTTATCGATCTGTGATGTTGAAAGATTCATCAACTCTTCATCGGCTTCTAAACCGAGAAGAAAAGAATTGTGTGGAAGTTTTTCTAAAAGTTCTTTTAGCCCGTATCCTAAAACAGGCGATACACAAAGCACCAATGTTTCGCTTTGAATTACAATAGAAGATATTAATTGTAGAATATTTTTTTGCGGTGAGCGTTTTGAATATAAGAACTTACCCTTGTATAAAACCGAAAAACCTGAGTCAATCGGAATGAGCTCAGGTTTTTCATTATTTGTAATCATTATTATTTAAATAGGTTCCCAAAATTATCTTGGAATTTAGCATTGGTAAAAATATAATCCATAAAGGTTTTATGAGCAATCGGAAGAGGATAATTCATTCCCTGCATACTCATAATAGCTGCTATGTGATAATAGGGGAACCAAGCTCCTGCCTGATTTTGGTAATCCGTTTTAGTACGATCCATTGTGTAGCTGTCAATTTCTTTTTTCTTCTGCAAGAGTTAAAACGGCAACCTCAGAACCGGCAAGAATAGGCTCGGAAATTTCTCCGCTCTTTAAAGCAAAGGCCTTTTTAAAAAAGGCTTCGTTTTTTGAAAGGGCTGCAAAAACACCCTGAGCCGGAAGAGGCGGAAGGGAGCTTGCGTTTCCGTAATTGATTCCAAAAAGATTTGAAGTCTCAACCGTTAAGGTTGTTTCTTTAAAATCTTCAGCAGCTTTTTCAAGCCCTAAAGCTTTTGCATTTTCCGCAAATTTATTTGCAGTTTGGAGCACATAATCTTCGAGCATTCCCTTTTCATTTCGATTCATGTAATTTCGAATATTTGAAATAAGAGACTCACTTTCAAAATCGGGAAGAGAAGGCTCTGCGTTACACCTTACAATTCCGAACATGCCGTTTTGCATAGAAACAACAGGGCTTAAATCTGAAGGCTTCAAAGCTAAAACAGCTTTAAGATGTTCGTTATCGGGAAAATATTTATTTATATCGGTACGATAGCTTGAAGTAATTTTTCCGTTATCATCAGTCAAAGTTTTTGTTGCATTTAAAATAACGGCATCTTCAAAAGTAACATCTCCGTTTTTAAGAGAAACAAGCATCTTCTTTGCTTCTTCTTCAGTGGGATAACTTAATAAAGATAAGTCATAGCTTGTAAAAAGATCACTGTGCTCTTTTCCGTATTTTACGATTTCGGAAGAAGGATAAAGGCTCAAATTAAAAACGACATACTTAAAGCTTCGTTCTTTCTTGGCCATATCGACGATAAAATCTGATTCCTTCGAAGAAGTTTTTAGTCCATATTCTATTCCGTTTCCGAATAGGTCTTCGATGTACCTGTTATCGGTAATGTATTTTTCAATTTCTTTTCTATATGAAACCCTTGTAGTTTCGGGAGTTTGCTGATATCTGGTTTCGGAATAAACTCCGTTTTCATCCAAATAGTAGTTTATCAAATCTTTGTTCACTCTAAATTGAGGAACACGGTATCCGGCATTTTTAACCTCATCTTCCATGGCAACCTGCACAACCGCAGCCCTAAATGCCAAGTATGAAACTTGCTGCCAGAAAAATTCTCTCATTTGAGTATCTTCCGGCTCAATCTTTTGTCTTTCGACATAATTAGCCAAAAAGTGATATTGGTCAATAAACGGAGATGAAGGACCGTTATCGATTCTCACATTACCCCATTTTCCGACCACAGTAAATCCTTGTGAAGCACGGTCTGTTACCATTGGAGCCACAACAAAGGCGATTACACCCAAAACAAAAACTATAACGCCCCCAATGGAAGCAGCAACTTTTTTTGAACTAGCCATATAAACCTCTAAAAATGTAAATTTAGACTTAAAATGAAATACTACCACTTATACAGCCCCTTTGTCAATACATAGGCTTGGGGCAAAAAAAAACGGAACCGATATAAACCGATTCCGTTATGAGCTATTCAGGATTCGAACCTGAGACCCACGCCTTAAAAGGGCGTTGCTCTACCTACTGAGCTAATAGCCCATTTTGCACTTGCAACAGGGGCTATAATATCATAGGTTAAAATAAATGTCAATACTAAATCAGGTAAAAAAGCATATTTTTTGGAATTTTTAAGTAAAAATCAATCTAAATACACATTTAACCCTCCAAAATGACAAGGCCGTCAGGATATTCATTAGGATTGCCTTCCGTTTTAGGAAAATGTTTTGAAAGAATATTCCCGCATTCTTCCACGGCAGCACAAAGGCTTTTTGCAGTATTCTTCAATTTTAAACCTTCGGTTATCGTTTTGCAAATACCGTTCCATGTACCTTGCTCTACTTTTTCTGCAATCCCGGAATCTGTAATAATAAAAACCTTTCTTTCAAGGATGGAAACAAAAATCAAAACTCCGGTTCTTTCGGCCGTCTTATAAATTCCGCATTCTACAAAATGCCTTAAAGCCCTAGCGTACACCCTTGCTTCTTTTATACGCCTCGGAATTATTAATCTGTCAATGGCCGGAATATTTATCAGCAAAAAGAAAAGCAGCATGATGATCCAAACGCTAAAGCCGATTACGGCAGTAAGAGTCTTAGGCGAAGGATACCATAATTTTGTTTGAATGAGATGCCAAATGCCGTCACCAAAATAAAGAAGAACAAAGAAAGAAACAAAGGCGAGGCATAGTGCTGCAAACATTTCCACAAAGGAATAAGAATCGCTTTGAGGAATAACGGCCAAGGCAATTTCGCCGTTTGTATTTTTTTCTGCTTCTGCAACGGCATTTTTAATCAAATCAAGATCTTCATTCTTCATGTGTATTTTATTTAATATTCGATTGTTTTTCATAAGTTATCTCCGAGGTTTATTCTATCATTTTTAAATAAAAATCACAATACGTAATTATCCCAGCATCTTCTTCAATTACTTGCGAAATTATCTGCGATATGCTAAAATACCGGTTGTTTAGAAATGGTATAATAAGGAAAAATAAATGCTTTTAACGATAAGTGCTGAAGGAAGTAACTCGAATATTTTAAGTTTTTTGCTGCACAAGCATCCCGATAAATTACAAACAGCTGAACTATCCGTAGGAAAGGCTCATGTTTTTTATCCCGAATACTCGGAAGAAAAAACTACTGCAGCCCTGCTTTTGGAAATAGATCCTGTCGGCATGGTACGCAATGCAAAAAATTTTACTGGCAAGGATTTTTTACTTGGTCAATATGTAAACGACCGCCCCTATGTTGCTTCATCATTTATGAGCTCCGCAATTGCAAAGGTCTTTTCAAGTGCCCTAAACGGAAACTGCAAGGAGCATACCGAATATGTTGATGAAGCTCTTTCATTGACTGTAAAGATTTCAGTTCTTCCCGCTCCGCGAGGCGGAGAGCTTTTGATTAAAAACATTTTTGAACCTCTTGGCTACAGTGTCGAAGCCGAGCGTCATATTCTCGATACAAAATTTACCGAATGGGGATACGGAAAATATTTTACACTCACATTAAAAAATAAATTACCTCTTAAAGATTTGCTTTCTCATCTTTATGTTTTAATTCCCGTATTGGATAACGAAAAGCATTATTTTATTACGCAGGATGAGGTCGATAAATTATTGCAAAAAGGAAGGGGCTGGCTTGAAAATCATCCTTCTAAAGATTTAGTAGTTTCACGCTATTTGATAAACATAAGATCCCTTGTGCGTTCTGCCTTTGATACATTGGCTGAAGAAGATGCAGTACAATTCGAAACCGAAGAAGAATCCGATTCTCCTCTTCAAAAAGAAAAAAAGGAAAGGCTCCACGATCAAAGACTGAATGCCGTTGCCGAAAAATTAAAAGAGAGCGGAGCGGCAAGCGTAATCGATCTAGGCTGCGGAGACGGCAAACTGATACGCCTTCTTTTAAAAGAAAAACAATTTGAAAAAATTGCCGGTATGGATGTTTCATATTCCGAATTGACAAAATGTAAGGAAAGGCTCCATTGGGAGGATATGCCGCCAAAACAAAAAGAAAGACTTAATTTATTTCAAAGCTCATTGATGTATAGGGATAAAAGATTTTCGGGCTTTGATGCTGCCGCTGTTGTTGAAGTAATAGAACACCTCGATGAAAACAGATTGCCTGCTTTTGAAAAAGCTGTCTTTAAATTTGCACAACCCAATACGGTTGTTCTTACAACGCCGAATAGCGAGTACAACGTGCAATACGAAAATTTAGCAAACGGAAAAATGCGCCATACGGATCACCGTTTTGAATGGACCCGCAAAGAATTTGAAGCATGGGCAAAGAGAGTTGCCGATGAAAATAATTATTCGGTCGAATTTTTTCCGGTAGGCGAAGAAGAAAAAAATATAGGAGCTCCGTCGCAGATGGCGGTATTTAAATATGCAGATTAATATACCAAAGACCTCATTGGTTTTACTCGTCGGAGTTTCGGGCTCCGGTAAAAGCAGCTTTGCAAAAAAGCATTTTGAAAAATACGAAATTATTTCTTCCGATGTTTGCCGCGGTATAGTTTCAAACGATGAAAATAATCAATCGGCAACAAACGAGGCCTTTGAAGTTTTTAACTTTATTCTTTCAAAGCGGCTGCAAAACGGATTACTCACGGTAGCAGATGCAACAAATATTCAGCAAGAAGCAAGAAAAAAACTTCTCAACATAGCCCGCTCCTTTCACATTCTTCCTGTTGCAATTGTTTTTGATTTACCTCAAGAGCTTTGCGAAAAAAGAAACGAAGCAAGAACGGACAGAAATATTTCTACCAGAGTTTTGAGACGGCAGATGCAGGACTTAAAACATTCGTTAAAGAATTTAAAAAAAGAAGGTTTTAAAAAACTTTATATTTTACGATCTGAAGAAGAAGTAAATTCCGTTACCGAAATTGTCCGCGAAAAACTTTATAACGATAAAACCGATATGCACGGCCCTTTCGATATTATCGGCGATGTGCACGGCTGTTATGACGAGCTTGTGGAACTTTTGCAAAAACTAAATTACAAAATAGATTCGGCAGCCGATGACGGAAAAAATTACGGCTTGCAGGTAAGCCATCCAGAAAACCGCATGGCCGTTTTTTTAGGAGACCTCGTAGACAGGGGCCCGGCTTCACCTAAAGTTTTAAAACTTGTTATGAGCATGGTGCGGAACGGTTCCGCCCTCTGTGTTCCCGGCAACCATGATATGAAGCTTCACAAAAAACTAAACGGAAAGACAGTTCAAGAAAAACACGGACTTGCCGAAACCCTTCAACAGCTTGAAACAGAATCCGAAGAATTTAAAAACGATCTAAAAGAATTTTTATACGGCCTTGTAAGTCACTATGTTTTGGATTCCGGAAAACTTGTCGTCGCTCACGCAGGGCTTAAAGAAGAAATGCACGGCCGAGGATCGGGAGCCGTTCGCTCTTTTTGTTTATATGGAGAAACAACCGGCGAAACGGACGAGTTCGGTTTACCTGTAAGATATAATTGGGCTTCGGAATACCGCGGCAGGGCAAAGGTAGTTTACGGGCACACACCTGTGCCGGCTGCGGAATGGCTTAATAACACGATTGACATAGATACCGGCTGTGTTTTCGGAGGAGCCTTGACTGCATTACGTTATCCCGAAGAGGAGCTTGTATCGGTTAAGGCAAAAAAAGTTTATGCAGAACCTGTAAAACCTCTTGGACTTGAAGAGAATAAGGATGAAAATCAAAATAATATTCCGTTTTCATTGCAGCATGAAAACGATGACCTCCTCGATATTGAAGACGTAACAGGAAGACGAATTATTCAAACCCGCTTAAAAAACAATATCCTAATCCGCGAGGAGCAGTCCATTGCAGCCCTCGAAGCGGTCAGCCGTTTTGCCGTAAATCCCAAATGGCTCATCTATCTTCCGCCCACAATGTCGCCATCTGAAACAAGCAGCCTTGAAAATTTTTTGGAGCACCCTATCGAAGCTATCGATTATTACAAAAGCCGCGGAGTAAAAAAAATTATCTTGGAAGAAAAGCACATGGGCTCAAGGGCCGTGCTTATTATTTGCAAGGACATTCAAACTGCGGAAAAAAGATTCGGAATTACAAATGAAGGCTTCGGTATTTGTTATACCCGAACAGGAAGAAACTTTTTTAACGATTCAAAAATAGAAAAAGAATTTTTGACAAAGGTTCAAAGAGCCTTAACGCTTTCAAACTTTTGGGAAAAGCACAGCACCGATTGGGTCTGCCTCGATGCGGAACTCATGCCGTGGTCTGTAAAGGCTCAAAGTCTTATCCATGATCAATATGCGGCAACAGGTTCCTCTGCAATAAATGCTCTTTCGGAAGCGGAAAAAATTTTAACTCTTACAAAAATACGCGGAGTTGAAGGAGCAGAAAATTTATCGGCCGCCTTTACTCAGAAGAAAATTGCGGTTGAAAAATTTATTGACTCTTACCGCAATTATTGTTGGGAAGTAAAAAGCATAGATGATTATAAACTCGCTCCCTTCCATATTTTGGCAACGGAAGGCTTTGTGCACACCGATAAAAATCACGAATGGCACATGGAAAACATAAAGGAAATCTGTCTTGCCGATAAAACGTTTTTTAAAATTACACCCTATAAAATAGTTAATGTAGAAAATGAAGATGAAATAAAAGATGCGGTAAATTGGTGGCTGTCTCTTACGCAGGCAGGCGGAGAAGGAATGGTGATAAAGCCCTTCGATTTTGTTTTCTATGCAGAAAAGCACGGCCTCGTTCAGCCCGCCGTTAAATGCCGAGGTAAAGAATATTTGCGTATTATTTACGGCCCGGAATATTGCGAAAAAGAAAATTTAGGCCGCTTAAAGAAAAGAGGTTTGGCAAAAAAAAGGGCACTGGCCTTACAGGAATTTGCCCTCGGCATAGAAGCTCTTGAACGCTTTGTAAAAAAAAGAACCATTAAGACGAGTTCACGAAAGTGCATTTGCAGTTCTTGCCATCGAAAGCGAAGCTGTCGATCCGCGGTTGTAATTATAAGATTGCCAATATTTTATTTTTCTGTTATACTAATAAATATGAGCAATATTAGAAAGATGCCCATAGGCATTCAAAGCTTTGAAAAACTTATAACAAACGGCTTTTTTTATGTCGATAAAACCGAATATATATGGAATATGATTAAAAATCCTGTTCCATACTTTTTAAGCCGTCCGCGCCGTTTCGGGAAAAGCCTACTTCTTTCCACATTAAAAGCCTACTTCCTTGGTCAAAAAGAACTATTTAAGGGTTTAGCTATAGAAAAACTTGAAGAGAGCGAAAAAGACAAAAGAGAAATCTGGCAGGAATATCCTGTGCTCTATTTGGATTTTAACATAGGAGTTTACGATACAAATGAAGGTCTTTTAAATAGGCTTAATTCTTTTTTACAAGAATATGAAAAAATATACGGCAGCATAGGTCTTGATCTTCCTGACCGTTTTCAAAATTTGATAAGGACAGCCTGTGAAAAAACCGGCAAGCAAACAGTTATTCTCATTGACGAGTATGACAAGCCTCTTCTGCAAACTATGTGGAAGGATGAGCGCCTAAACGAAATCTACCGCACAATTTTAAAAAGTTTTTTTGGAGTGATTAAAAGTGCAGACCAATATCTACGCTTTGTATTTTTAACGGGAGGTACAAAATTCAGTAAGGTTAGCATATTCAGCGATTTAAATAATCTTAGAGATTTGAGCCTGTTGCCGGACTATTCTGCTCTCTGCGGTATCTCACAAGAAGAACTTGAAGAAGACTTTAAACCTGAAATTAGATCTCTTGCAGAAAAAAATGACATAAGCTATGAAGACGTTCTTACAAAGCTAAAGCAAAGATATGACGGTTATAAATTTTCCGAGATTGGAAAAAATATGTACAATCCTTTTAGCTTGTTAAATGTTTTTGCCGCCGGAAGGATGCGAGACTATTGGTTCGCAACAGGTACTCCGACCTTCTTAGTCAACTATTTAAAAAGAGCTCATTATAATATTCCCGACCTTGACGGTAATGTAAAAATGAACGAAGCCGGCTTAGAGACTTACAGGGCAGATGCAATTAATCCGCTGCCGATTCTTTTTCAATCGGGCTATTTGACAATTAAAGATTATAACGATTTTTCGAGACTTTACCGTTTAGGTTTTCCTAACGATGAGGTAAGGTACGGTTTTTTAGATAATTTGCTTCCCGCTTACACCCCGATACGGACCGACAAAACAGGACTTTCAATTTGGGAATTCTATGAGCAAATCGAGGCCGGAGATGTGGATGGTCTTATGCAAAAGATGAAGGGCATAATATCCGGAATTCCATACGATAATTTCACAGAAAAAGATCTTACCTTGCGCGAGCAAAACTATCAAACAGCGGTTTATCTTGTGTTCGCACTTATGAACCAATTTGTACACACGGAAGTACATTGTGCAACAGGGAGAGCCGACTGTATTGTTGAATTAAAAGATAAGGTTTATATATTTGAATTTAAACTCATCTCAACCGGAACGGCTGAAGACGCTATAAAACAAATCAAAGATAAAAACTATGCCGGTAAATATTCGGGCAGCGGTAAAAAAATCATCATCGTAGGTACAAATTTTGATGAAAAAAAAAGGACTATTCAGGATTGGAAGATTGAGGAATTATAATATCGCATGCATTTTGTAAAAGCAAAAGGAATTCTATCTCCAAAAAACGGAATGAATATTTATCGGGGCTGCTCTCACGGCTGCATTTACTGCGATTCAAGAAGTGAATGCTATCAAATGGCTCATGACTTTGAAGATATCGAAGTCAAAGAAAATGCAGTAGAACTTTTGGAAGAAGCCTTACGAAAAAAAAGAAAAAAGTGTATGATCGGAATGGGCTCAATGACAGATCCCTATCTGCCTCTTGAAAAAGAACTAGGTCTTACAAGAAAAATTATCGAAACAATTTACAAATACGGTTTCGGCTTTACCTTGATAACAAAATCTTCCCTCATACTTCGAGACTTGGATCTTCTAAAAGCAATAAACAAAAAAACAAAATGCGTTGTTCAAATGACACTGACAACTTATGATGACAACTTGTGTAAAATACTGGAACCCAATGTTGCCGTAACAAGCGAAAGATTTAATGTATTAAAAAAGCTGAATGAAGAAGGAATTCCGGCTGTGGTTTGGCTTACTCCCATTCTTCCATTTATAAACGATAATCCGGAAAACATAGAAGGCATTTTGAGGTATTGTATTGAAGCTAAGGTCTTAGGAATAATTTCATTCGGGATGGGGCTCACTCTAAGAAAGGGTAATAGGGAATTCTTTTATAAAAAACTTGACCGGCATTTTCCGGGTCTAAAACAAAAATATATAAGCCTATACGGGGAAAACTACTCGGTAATGAGTCCTCATAATGCAAGCCTTATGAATTTATTTTTTAAACTCTGCAAAGAAAACGGCATCGAACATAATCCCGATAAGATTTTTTCATATTTAAACAAGTTTGAAGATAAACAGCAAACGCAATTGGAATTTTTTTGATAAGTTTATTGTTGATAAAATCACATCGAATCTTGTTTTTTTTGGAAAAATTATATATAATTATCTAAGGAGGATTACAATGAAAAATATAACATTAAGCCTTGATGAAGATATATTAACAGCCGGACAGGAATATGCTAAAAATCAAAATATTTCTTTCAATAGCCTAATTCGTAAATTGCTTGAACAAACAATTCACTCTCAAAAACACAAATGGCTGGATGATACATTTTCTTTAATGGATAAAGTTTCTATTTCTACAGAAAAAAAACAATGGACAAGGGATGAGTTATATCGTGAATAAAATATTTATTGATACAAATATACTTGTTTACGCACTTGACAATCGAGATAATGATAAAATGAATAAAGCACGCAATATATTAAGAAAGGTAATTTATGAAAACAAACCGGTAATATCTGCGCAGGTAATAAATGAATTCTACGTTGCTGCAACTAAAAAATTAAGCATAGACAAAAATCTTATAAAAACTATAGTCCAGAATTTTAAAAATATGGAAATTATAGCAAGTGATTTACAATTAACAGAAAATGCTATAAAGATAAGTATAGAATCACAGATATCCTTTTGGGATTCATTAATTATTGCTGCTGCTGAAAAAGCTAATTGTAAATTGATTATATCCGAAGATTTAAATTCAGGACAAAAATATCAAGACATTTCACTTATAAATCCATTCCAAGAGGAAATATAGCTACCCTTGACTATTCCTATAAAAAGCACTATCATAATCTTAATTCCTTATGAAAGATTTACGAAAAAGAACCTTCAATGTTTCAGGTCTTAGTTTTTTGGTTTATTCTCTTTCTTCTATTGCAATCTCGATATGCCTTGTAAATATTAAAAGAGACTTAAATTTTTTCGCTGACACAAGCGGGCTTATTCGGAATGCTTTGTGCTATCGAGCAGATGATAATTCTTTTTATAAGCCCCATCTTTGCCGCAAAATTCGGTAAGATAAAGGTACTAAGAGTATCTCTTTTGATATTAACCGCAGGGCTTTTTTTCTTTTCAAAAAGCATCAACTTTGTTACGGCTCTTTTAAGCGCCCTTTGCATGGGCTTGGGAGTTGCAAATATGGAAGCCCTGCTGACTCCCATAGTAAACGATTTATACCCGAACGATACGGGAGCCAAGATGAATATGATGCACGCCTTCTGGCCCTTGGGAACTTGTTCCGGCTTGATAGGCTTCGGCTACATACTTTCAATAGGAGTCAACTGGAGATACATTTATATAGGCCTATCTATCTTTGCTCTCTTAATTTGCCTTTCCTATCCTTCATCAAAAAAAATAAAACTTCCGCCTTCGGACGGAAGTAAGGCAGCCTTTAAAGAAATATTTTCCCTGCCCTCTTTTTGGTTTTTCGGCCTTGCCCTCTTCTTTGCAGGAGGAGCCGAAGGAGCCTTTGCTTTTTGGTCGGCTACTTTAATTCAGCTTTATCTAAAGGCCTCTGCCTTTTATGCAGGAATTGTAACAGCGAGCTTTGCCCTCGGAATGTTTATCGGAAGATCCTTAAACAGCAGAGTATTAGAAAAAGTTTCTATCCAAAAAGCGATAATAGTTTCTTCAATTGCATCATTTATAGTCAGCCTCTTATTTATTTTTGTAAGCTCTCTTTTCGGTTTGGCTGCTTTTTTATTTTGTATGGGGCTTTGCCTTGCATGCCTTTGGCCGACAATTCAATCCTTTGCCGCAGCCATCCTTCCGGTAGATGCGACAGCTCTTATGATTTTTTTATCATGTTTCGGCGTGCCCGGCTACAGCACTGCAAGTTTTATAATGGGAATAGTAGGCGATAAATACGATTTATTCGTTGCCTTTATTGCGGTAGTGCCCGTATTTTTAATTTTGGTTCCGATTCTTTTTATCATGGGCTGCAAGTTTTCAGGTTCGCCTAAGCTAAGGCCGGTAAAAAGAAAAGTATGATTGGAAATTGGAGGAGTTTATGACTAATTTTAAAAAGGGAATGTATGAGTTAAATGATGAAAAGAATTTCAACTTTCAGCTAAACCGTTTAATTAATTGGGACGGAGGGAATTTAGAAGAAGTTAAAAAGGTTTCATCATCGATTAAAACTTGTGAAGACTGGCAGAATGTTCTAATAGACTTAGGCGACAAGGCCTTAAATGAGGGAAGAACTGAGGAAAGCATTGCTTATTACCGCATGAGCGAATTCTTTATGAGCGATGATAATCCGAACAAACTAAAATATTACAGTCTTGCAGTAGATCTTTTTTATAAGCACTATCAAAAATATTTCGATGAAGGAATTGTAGAAAAACTATCCGTTCCGTATAAAAACATAAATCTTCCTGTGCTGCATGTTCAAGCAAAGGGTGAAAAATTGGGAACCATATTGCTCCATGGAGGAAATGACAGCTATATGGAAGAATTCCTTTTTCCTATTCTGTACCTTTCCGAAAACGGCTATGAGGTTTTTTCTTTTTGAAGGTCCCGGACAGGGAGGCGTGCTGCGTGTACAAAAAATGGGATTCACCTATAAATGGGAAGAACCTGTTTCTGCAATCTTAGATGCCTTCAACTTGAACGATGTAATAATTATAGGAGTATCCTTAGGAGGAATGTTGGCCCCACGTGCTGCCGCCTTTGAAAAAAGAATAAAGAAAATTATAGCATGGTCGGTATTTCCGAATTTTATGTCGGTAGCCCTCTACCACCTTCCATGTGTTTTAAAAACCCTCCTCATTTTTTTATTGAAGTTAGGCTGTAAGCATATAGTCAATTTTATTGCAAGACAAAAAATGAAAAAAGATCCTATGATGGAGTGGGTTTTTAAACATGGTATGCATGCTTATTCGATGCCGAGCCCCTATCATTATTTAAAAAACTTAAATAATTTTCAGATCCTTAATATTGCCGATAAAATAACTCAAGACATTTTAATCTTGCACGGAAAGACCGATCACTTTATCGATTGGCGTTTATACAAGCCTGAAATCGATTCTCTTGTAAATGCTCGCTCCGTTTCTCTTCGCCTTTTTACAAAGGAAGAAGAGGCCTCGGATCACTGTCAATGCGGAGACACAAAGCTTGCCCTTGATACCATCCTTTGCTGGCTTAAAAGTTTTAACTCATAGTAAATTCTATATAAGGATTCAAGATGAATTTATTGGATAAGGACAAAATCGAAGAAGTATACCGCCGCCTAAAAAAGAATAACCCTAACCCTAAAGGCGAATTACACTCTGCAAATATTTTCACTCTTTTGGTAGCGGTGGTTCTATCGGCTCAGGCTACCGATGTCGGCGTAAACAAGGCAACAGGCCCTTTGTTTAAAGCAGCCGACACGCCTCAAAAAATGATAGAGCTGGGCGAAGAAGGAATTCGCGAGTACATAAAAACAATAAATTTATACCCGACAAAGGCAAAGCGCATTTTTGAATTAAGCCGCATAATCCAAAACGAGTATGCAGGAAAAGTCCCCGATACTATGGAAGAACTTATAAAACTTCCAGGTGTAGGCCGCAAAACCGCAAATGTGGTTTTAAACATGGGCTTCGGAAAACCTGCAATCGCAGTGGATACTCACATCCTCCGCACAGCTCCGCGCATAGGTCTTTCATCGGGAAAAACGCCCATTCAAGTTGAAGAAGACCTGCTTAAAGTTACTCCAAAAAAATATTTGCTCAATGCTCACCACTGGATTCTCCTACACGGCAGATATATCTGCAAGGCCAGAAAACCGGAATGTGAAACCTGCTTTTTATCGGATATCTGCATGAAAAATTTATAAACTCAATCGGCTTTATCCTAGGCATTTGAATTTTTTTGTAATTTATGTTATCATATCAAGATGATTTTTGGAGGAATACTATGAAAAAGACAAAGATAGTATGCACAATCGGCCCTGCTTCCGATTCGGAAAGGGTCTTGACCGAAATGTTTAAGGCCGGCTTAAATGTCTGCCGTCTTAATTTCTCACATGGAACTCATGAAGAACATAAAGTAAAAATAGACCGAATAAAAAAAATAAGGGATGAACTAAAAATTCCCGTTGCAATCTTATTAGATACAAAGGGACCGGAAATTCGATTAGGAGTTTTTGAAAAGCCGGCCGAAATTGTACAGGGTCAAGAATTTATCATTACCACAAGAGATGTAATAGGGACAAATCAGATATGCAGTATTTCTTACAAAAATATTGCAGCTGAAGTTAAACCCAAAAGCCGAATCCTTATCAACGACGGAATGTTGGAATTACAGGTTATAGATATCTTGAATGATACCGATATAGAATGTGTTGCCGTAAATTCGGGAACACTAACAAGCCGCAAGGGTGTGAACATTCCTGGGTTGAGAGTCAATCTTCCTTACATGAGTGAAAAGGATATTTCCGATATCGAATTCGGAGTTCAAAATGATGTAGATTTTATAGCGGCTTCATTTACACAGAGAGCAGATGATATTATACAGATAAGAAAACTTTTAGAAGAGCATAACAGCAAAATAGGGATTATCGCAAAAATCGAAAATCAAGAAGGCTTGGATAACATAGATGAAATCCTTGAAGCAGCAGACGGAATCATGGTTGCAAGAGGAGACCTCGGAGTAGAAATCGAACCCGAAAAAATTCCGCACCTTCAAAAGAGGTTAATAAAAAAAGCTAACCTTGCAGGAAAACCGGTTATCACAGCAACTCAGATGCTTGAATCTATGACCCACAATCTGCGTCCGACTCGTGCTGAAGTTACAGATGTCGCAAACGCAATCTTAGACGGAACATCAGCCGTAATGCTCTCCGGAGAAACGGCAGCCGGAGAATACCCTGTCGAAACCGTAAGCATGATGACTTCAATCGCCAAATCTATAGAAGAAACATTAGATTACGAAAAACTCTTTCTTGAAAATGTTTCTCTTCATGAAACAACAATTACAAATGCCATTGCAAGAGCCACCTGCTCAACTGCCCTGGCCCTTGATGCAAATGCAATCATAACGGCATCCGCGTCGGGAATAACGCCTAGGGCTCTTTCAAAATTTAAACCCAAGGTACCGATCATTGCAATCACCGAATCACCTCAGGTTATGCGGAAGCTCGCTCTCGACTGGGATGTATATCCTGTTTTAGCCGATCCTATAAAATCTACCGACAACATGTTTGATGTTTGTTCCCAAATTGCAAAAAAAACCGGACATGTAAAAAAAGGGGATATAGCAATTCTTACTGCCGGTATCCCGATTGGCAAAGCCGGATCAACAAACCTCTTAAAAGTAGAAATAATAGAATAAGGTAATTATAAAATGGAAAAAAAATATGCTATTTTAATTGACGGAGACAACATAGCTCCTTCCTACCTTGACTCGATAATTTCCGAAGTATCAAAGGAAGGAGAGGTTTTAATAAAAAGACTTTACGGCGACTGGACTACCCCAAACATGAACGGATGGAAACCTTGGCTTGAAAAAGTACCCATCCGTCCTGTTCAGCAATTTAGAAACGGTCCCAATGCAACCGACAACACAATCATAATGGATGCAATAGAACTTGCAAACACAAATCAAGGAATAAATGCTGTCTGCATAGTTTCTACCGATTCGGATTACTACAGCCTTGCCCTAAAATTAAGAGAATATGGACTCTATGTTTTAGGAGTGGGTAGATCAAATGCAAAACCTCTTTGGGTAAATGCCTGCAACGAATTTAAATACCTTGAAAACTTTGATGAAACTGAAGAATATGAAGAGGACTCAAAAAGCGGTAAAAAATTTAAGTCCCTCGAAGACCTTATCTGCCATGCCTATAGAAATTCCCGCATGACCGAAGAGGGATGGGTAAGCCTTTCAGACTTAGGAAATTCAATCCGAAACTTTATGCCCGAATTCGATCCCCGCTCTTACAGCCACAACACTTTGAGAGAAATAATAGATGCTCTATCCGATGATTTTGAGTTAAGCTCTGATGACAGAATACCTCCCAATTATTGGATAAAAGCAATAAGCCGCAAAAATGAAACACCAAAGGTAAAGGGAAAAATAAAGAGGCTGATGAACCGCTACGGAATTATCGAAAATGAAAACGGAGATTTTTTCTTTTCGTTTACAAATATCGATAAAAAATGCAGGGATAAATTAATCAAAGAAGGCACGCCTGTAAAATTCAGAGTTTTCAAAATGCCTAATCCCAAGGGCGGCGACTCCGCCGATAGAAACGGTAAAGCAGCCGAAATAGAAATCATAGGTTAAGTTTATGGAAAACGAAAAAGACAGGATAGTAAAATTTGCAGCATTAAAATTATGGATACGAATGTCGGCTCTTGCAGTCGGCGGGGCGATTTTTTATTTGAACATATCTTCCATGAAAGAAGGAGAGTATTCAATAATCGCCCTTATTTTTGGAAGCCTATTTTTAGCGGCAGGTCTATTTGAAAATTCGTGGTACTTCAATATCACAAAGGAACAAGCCGTTCAAAAAGCGGGAATATTCTTTTTTCCGAAAACAAAGATTATAAATTTTTCGGCAATCCACAGCATCGAAATTGAAACATTTAAAAGGCCTGCCCGCTTCGGCACATTTACCGAAGTTAAGATGATATTGCTTGACGGAAAAACAATTGTTATCGACAATGATAAAACAAAGCTGCTTCAAAGACAGCTTGAAGAAATAGCCGAAGTACAAGATGTAATAAGACGGCAACACCATAAAAAAGCTGAAGACTTTTTTAACGCAGTTGCTGCCGATATTTTGTCTCTTAAAGAATAAAAAGTTTAAAATCCTAATCTTCTTTTTCCCAAAAGTATGTAAAAAAGTAACTTGTTATATCTTTAGAGTCTGTCTCATCGCTTAGCTTATAGGCATCGGTTCCCCTCTGAATTGTACACCGGGTCTTTTCAGTAAATAATTTTGAAAGCAAATACATTGCCGGCCTGTTATCGCAGATGGCGAGCGTCCAAGCCGATGGTTTTAGGCTTGTCAAAAAATAACGGGACTTGGCATCTTTTTCGGCAGTTTTTTCTATATCTGATTTATGCGAAAAATCGGAAGAAATCAAAAGAAACGAATCCTCATCCTTGGCGGAAAAAACTTTTTTGATTGTATCATAAAGTTTAACTGCAAGGTTCATATTTACCGGAGGCTCTCCGTGATAGGCTACGGCAACAACCTTAGCTTCAGGAAAGTATTTTTTTATGTAGGGAATTAATGTTGAAACGCCGTGCTCATAAACAAAAACCTCATCATCAAACGGAACATTAAAAAGCCCGGCAAGTTTTTCGCTCCTTTCCTTGTCGGAATGAACAAGCCCGTCTTCAGTATTCCACGATCCTTGAGTCAAAGAAAAATCATATAAGGACAGCCCCCAATGGGATGGACTTAAAATATAAAAAGTTTTTATTTTTCTTGCATCGGCAAGTTCGGTAAACCAATCGTTGATTAAGGCATCGGTTAAAAGATGATGGCTTACCGTACCGCCCCAAGGCTTGGCTCCCGCGGGCAAGGAAGCCTCCTTTGGGATAAACCTTGTCTTGGGAGGCCGGTCCCCATCAGAGCTCCATGTTTCGAAAATTTTTTTGGAGTCTTCAGGCCCGCCGCTTTTACCGCAGGCCGTCAGACAAAAACAAATAAGAAACAAGATTCTTATAAATTTCATATCAGCTAAAATAAAAATCCATCAAAGACGGTTCTTTTAAAAAGAAATATTTTGAGCCCAAAAAGGTTTTAAGTCTTCCATGTCTTCATCGGCATAGACCCTTTTCTTCCACTCTTCGTTTGTAAGGCGGTTGGCAATGTCTTGTTCAAACTCGTAATAGTTAAAACAATAACCGACAGCTATCCGCTTTCCGCCTTGAGCATCATTTAAGGGAACATAAATTCTGTAGGGAATACCGACGGCCGTTTCAAGGACAAAGCCTGCTTCCGCATTTGTAAAAACATCGGCAACCAAGGCCATACGAAGCTGCTCAGGCTCAACATATGCATTTATCGAAGGCATAAGAATACGGGCCAAGAAGGCCGGCATAACTGTTATCCATTTTAAGTCTGCTTCAGAAACGGGCTTATCTGCAATTTCAAGCTTAACAATATCGGCTGCATGCAAGGCCGTTTTTTTAAACATTTCAAGCTTTTGCAAATTCTTTTCATCTATAAGATTATAAGGTTTTAATGCATTTATGAGCACATCCACAGAAGAAGCTGCGTTTTCCCAAAATGCCAAGTTGGGTTCTATATAATGCACAGGATAGGGAACCTTTTTTATCCTATAGGTAAGATCGGCACCGGGGCCGCCTCCAAGCCCTGCAAAAGCTTGCTTTGTATATAGAATAGTATCATGCCTTAGCTCGGCCCATGTTCCGTGAGCCGACAATAAGGACTTCACACTCCATGCGGGGCTTTCGGTAAAATAAAAACCGGAGCCTTGTTCAAAGCGGGCCTGCAAGGCTATCTCTTTTAAGGTTTTACCGTAATAGGTCTTTCCCAATATTTCGTCGGGAGAAGATACGGCTTCTTTTTCAATCTTATCAAGAACCGTTTTTAAATCGTGAAAATCGGAGTAATCTTTTTGCAGCAATACATCGGCAGACTTTGAGCCCATAGCCTTCATAATATCGAGCCCCTTAACATGGGTGCGTCCGTACATTCTAGGAGAGCTTACCAAACCGTGAACATAAGAATCAAAGATAAACCTCTGCCCGAAAAGCCTCCAACCCATGGGAGGCCTTCTTTCTTCATCGGTTCCTTCGGCAGCTGTGTAGAAGGCGGAGGAGCCAGCTATTGCAGGAGGTCTTAGTTTTTCGTGAGCCGACTTCATAAATGCGAGTAAGTTGTTTTTATCGCTTGCCCATTTTTCAAAGTCTTTTACATTATAGTGTTTCCAAAGAGGTAAAACCTCTTTAAAAGAAAGGTCATCGGATAAACCGATTAAATCGGTTATAGGATCAAAAAGAGCTGCCCATTTTTTATAAAGCTCTTCATCGTTTTTTACAAGCTCGGTAATCAAAAGAGCTATGGGCTCCATGTGCAAGGTCAATGCATCCGCATCTGAAGCGGCCGTTCCGTCTTGTGCTAAAACTTCAGGCCCCTTATCGGCAATTAGAAAATGGGTGCGGCCGAACCACATCATAGCCCTAAAATAAGCGGACAAGATGCCGTTTTTTGTGTAGTGCCCTCTCGGCTTATATTGAGAATAATCTTCTTTTGTGAAAACTTCATCCTCAAATGTAAAAAGAGGAGAAACTGAAGGGCCTTGAGCCTCATCGATAAGATTTATTTCTTCACTTACCGTTTTAGGATATTTTGCAAGAACTTCATTTCTATCGGGTTCTTTATAAACGACCTCATTAGAGCCGTATTCATTTTTTTCGGTTACAGATTCGGGTGCCAGCTCCAAGAGGGCACGGGCAACTTGAAAATAAAGTTTAGCCTTTTCTAAGGTTTCAGGTCTTGCTGTAGGAAAGCCTTTTTGATTTACATTATTTAAACCGGCTTCAAAGGCTGTTACAAGTTCAAGGAGTCTTGGAACAAAAAACTTCTCTTCAATACTTTGTAAGGTTCTGTCAAAAAGAAGATGCTTTGCATGGGCCATTAAATCGGTTGTAATAAAAAGCGTAGTGCCGTCTTCCATGAGAAGAGTTCCGTTATAATTATCTCCATATGAATCATAATGATAACCGTAATGATTTCCATACAAGGCAATCATATCATCTCCGGACATAATATTCATATAATATTCATCCGGCTTAACTTTTTCAAAAATTAACCTATCCCTTTCCAAGAGAGCCTGATGATCTTTGCTTAAAAAATCATAACCGAATACCGGGTAAAATTCTTTAGGAGCACCATTTGTTAAATAACGCATGGACATCATTTGATTTTTTTTCAAATCATTATCCAGACCTGTAAGATCGGCTCCAAAGACAAGACCTTTTTCACCATTCCAAATTGTGCGGTAAAAATAATTTTGATTTTCTTGAAAGCTAAAAACACCGAAATCGAATTCGTCATTTTCATCCTTAGGCGGTAATTTTATAAAATCTTCTTCAATGTTTAAAACCGTACCAAATGGAATAGGTATTCCCTTAGGCAGCTTTTCTAAATCTTCTTCAGATTTTAATTCTGCATTAGGATAGAACAAACAAACATCGCTTCCGACAACAGCTGTCTTTCCTTGTTTCACCTCACTAAAAGGGAAATCTTTAAAAACAAGTTTATCGTGTAAATATTTTTGATGAGCCTTAGGTGCATTCGTTTTTTTTTCAAATTCCGAATTCAAAAGATTGTTGTAAATTATTGTTTCTATGCTTTTTTTTGAAGCCGAACTTTCCTCAGTTTTTTCAGGCTCCGATACTTCGGCAACAACCTCAGCCTTAGGCTCGGCAGTATCAGCCTTATCGGCAGGCTGTTCATTTCTTTCTTTTGCATTGCAAGAAAAAAAAGATAGAACACAAATAAACAATACAGACATAAAAATAAGGCCTAGGCCTTTCTTTTTAAATTCAAACATTTTAAAATACCTCCATAAAACTATATTAGATAATGGTAATAATATCATAAAAATACCCGATTGACAAGCTAAGGGAAAAAACAGAAAATATTATTTTTAAGAGAATATAAAAATTATGCTAAAAGATGACCCGCGTATAAAATTATTAAAAGGCAGAGCCTGGCTCACCGTTCCTCAATTTGAAAATCACCTTCTTGATGAATTAGGGATTCCGCATGGCGAGTCTCCTATGGAAATTACAAATCTTCCCAAAGATGCAGCTGCCTATGGTAACATAGTTTATAGAGAAAATTTTCCTAAAGATATTTTTTTGGAAGCGACTTTGTATGGAAGAACCCTTTATAGCAGAGTTTTCGAGCATAAGCGAGGCTGCCGATATTTTGCGTTCAATCCAAAGAAACTGGGCCTTTGTTCCTTTTAACTGTTTTAGACGGGCAGAACTAATCGAAAAAAAGCTTCCATTTATAAGCAAGAAAGAGAGGGACTTTCCCTATGATGTTCCGGCGGCCGAAATGGGAATATGGACACTCTTAAATGAAAATCAAATTTTCGCTTCGGCCAAAACTTCAAGTCCCTTCCCCCGCGGAGAAATTTTCTTTAAGGAGGACAAGATAAATCCGCCGAGCCGGGCATACTTAAAAATGCGGGAAGCCTTAACCCTCTTAAATTTTTACTTAAAACGATATCAAGAAAAAAACGGATTTATCAAAAAACAAGAATCCATGTCCGCAGAGCTTTCAGAAAACGATCTATCCCTGCACTCAGAGTTTTTCGAAAAAAAGAATTCCCTGCCGGGAGCTTCTTCCATCTGCCTCGATGCAGGAGCCTGCCCGGGAGGCTGGAGCTGGGTGCTGGACAGTTTGGGCTGCAAAATCATCGCTATCGACAGAAGCCCCTTGCGGCCGGATTTAATGGCAAAGAAAAATATAGAATTTATAAAGCATGATGCCTTCACTTTAAAACCTGAAGAAATAGGAAGAATAGATTGGCTTTGCTCGGATGTAATCTGCTATCCTCCGAGACTTTATGAATGGATTATAAAATGGATTGAATCAGGCCTTTGCGAAAAGTTTATATGCACGATAAAGATGCAGGGAGAGCCGGATAACGAAACCGTAAAAAAATTTGCGGCAATTCCGAACTCAAAGGTAGTTCATCTTACGGCAAACAAACACGAACTCACCTGGCTAAAAGCCCCCTTTATGTGCTAAATACTTATTTACCGAAGAAACCTCGTTGTCCGGCTTTTACCCATCGGCCGGGACTTCGGGAAAGAACAGGCGAATCCAGCTGATTACATATCCAATCTGCAAATACCTCATCTTCAAAGCCTTCCAATTTTACCAAAAGAGTTTGCACCCCGGGAAGATCAGCCTGTCTTACAGAGTCAACCGTTTCTTCTGCAATACGGGCAAAGGCTGCTGATGCTGCCGAAACATTAGGATTACCGCAAGGGACATCTGCATCACGGTGCACAAAAATTACGCGGCCTTGGGCTTTTTTAATGTAGTAATTTTTTAAAACCAAAGAAAGAGCCGCATTTGCAGAAATAAGATCGCTGATGGTTCTGTCTATTGAAAGAGCATCAGTCCCCGAATATATTTTGGAATAAGCAGGAGCATCAAAAATCAAAATTGATGTATCAGCCGCAATATTTATATTTTTTAATTTTAGAGGAATAGCCTGAAGAGAAAAAAGGGAAGATCGGTTCCATTCTATTTCTGTAGTAACACCGCTTTCTTTATTATCTTCTTTATATTCCGAACTCAAACAAACCTTTAAGCCCTTATCTCTAAGTTTATTTGCAAGCTCTTGTGAAAACTTTAATCTATTATCCGTAATAAAAATTCCTGAATCCATATGCACACCTATACCATCAAAAAATGCTTACTTTATTTTTTTGCTTAAAGCCGAGACCGTAAACTTCCTGCATATCGCAAACCATAATAAAAGCTCGTTCGTCGATTTCGGTTATTATTTCTTTTGCTCTTACAAATTGAGCTCGGCTTACAACACAGAGCAGAACAGGCCGATCCTGCTTTGAATACATACCCTCCCCACGAAGGAGGGTAACCCCTCTTTCAAGCTTACTCATAAGAGCATCTCCGATTTCTTCAGGCCTTGAACTGACGATGAAAAAGCCTTTAAAGTAACCGAAGCCGTCAAGAATCATATCTGCTATCTTTGTACAAAAGAAAAGAGCGATTAAAGAATAAAGCGAAGTATTCGGGTTATTATCTACAACACCTGCAAAGATTACTATTACAAAGTCTGCTATGGCCATTCCCTTTGCAATACTTAGCCCGGGAAAATGCTTATTTACAATAGCTCCGGCAAGGTCGGTTCCGCCTGTGGTAGCTCCGCGCTTAAACACAAGCCCCAAACCTACACCTAAAAGAATTCCTCCGAAGGTTGCCTGCAAAAAAAGGTCATTGGTAAACACAAAATCTTGAGGCAAAACAGCCAAAACACCCGAAAGAACCAAAATAGAAAGAAGGGTAAAAACAGCCGATTTTTTTCCTAAGAGTTTTGCTCCAAAGATAAATAAGGGAACGTTTATAACCAAATTCGATATGTATACCCTTATACCGGTCAACTTCTCGATGGCAACCGACAAACCGCTCACCCCTCCCGGTGCAATTGTTCCGGGAATAAGAAAAAACTGTAAGGCAACTGCTGCAAGTATACTTCCAACAGTAACCCAAAAAGTATCAAGCAAGGCTCCGATAACAAATCTTGTAGAAAGATGTTTGGCAGGTAATATTTTACTCATAATACAATTCTCCAAATATAGAAATTTTATTATACAGAACAGATACGAATTTATAAACTTAAGGCAATATTACATCTTTTTCTTAAAAAAATCAACAGATCCGATTTTGAGTTACCGGCTGCCATAAACTCAATTGATTGGCAAATACTTAAATTCAAATCACTAAGCAAGAAGAGATCTTCTCCTTTCAACATTTCCCCAAGCCTTGTTTGGGGCTCCCTCTCTAATACTCTTCCGAATTCAACATCTTTACCCTCTCCTTCCAATCGGGGAGGTATTTGGTCATGTACCGCTTAAAGCGGCCGTTATGAAGCCTTTCCTTAAAATGAACAAACTCGTGTACCAGCACCATCTCGGCACATTCGCAAGGGAGGGCGGCGAGTTTTGTGTTTAAGGTGATTATGCCCGTATAAGAATTGCATGAGCCCCACTTGCTTTTCATATCCCTGTATTTTATCTCGGAGGCGGATTCTTTTATCTTGGCCTCCCAAAGGGGGAGGATTTCTTCGACATAGAGCTCAAGCTCCTTTTTATAAAGGCGGTTTAAGATTGAAGGGCGTTTTTTGGGATCGGCTCCGGGAGGCTCTTTTAAATAGATAAAATCGTCATCGACCGCAACGCCTGCATTTTTTTTAGCCCTTAGTATTTTGATCTTATAATCGGCCCCCCATAAACTCACCGTGGAGCCGTCCTTCAATGAGGCCTTTACATTCTTCTTAAAAATCTTTTCCTCAATTCGTGCCTGATGTTTTTTAATCCATGCGATGTTTTCTTTTATGAACTCAAGAGCCTTACTTTGAGGATAGTTTTTCGGAACATGAATACAGGGGATGGCCGTTTTGGGCGATACGGTAAGCCTGAGTTTCCGTCCCTTGGATTCTGCCCATTCGATTTCTACCCCTTCTATTTTAATCATCATATTCTAAGATTGTATTTTTTGGCGATGCCGGGAAAGGATTTTAGTTTTAGCTCTTCTCCGTCGGCCGTCAAAAGAGTTCCTTCAAAATGACCGTAAACGGTGCTGTACTCGGTCCTAAAAACGGCGGCATTTACCCGCTTGTAGTTTTTTGAAACGGGAAAAAATACAAGGTCTACCATGCTTTCGGTATCCTGTATTATCCATTTTCCCATGATACCGAAGGGACGGGTAATTTTAACGGGAGGAAGAGGAGTACGCTTACCGTCATAGAGCATCATATTGTCGTTGTATTTATTGCTGTCAGCAGCTATCGAATTTGCAAGATAAAAGACCAAGGATTTGCCTTCAAATTTACCGAGCCCGTTTAAAAGAGTGCGCTTTGACCTAAAACCTGTGTAGGACTTACGCACATCAAAGACCCCGACGGCTGTTTCTTTTTTTAACTGAATATCTTCGTTATAGCCCAAACTTATCCAGCCCTTTACCGTGCCTGTCTGCATGTACATGGCCATACAGCGGCGGCTTACATAGTTGGGAATTACGCAGGAAAAATCCAAGGCCTCCTTATCCCGAATATCCAAATCGATGCGGCCCTCGCAGGATGGACGGGCATCACGGGCTAAAAAGTCAAAATCTGCATGGAGCTTGCCATGAGATAAACGGGAAAAGATGCGGGCATATCTATAGGGCTTACGGCAGGCGGTAACGCTGTATCTTATGTGCTTAGGAATATGAATAAAGCCGCCCGGCAGGTATTGCCGGTAGGCATATTTTTGCTGAGTTTTACGAAGCCAAAAGGTTGTTTCCATAAAGGAGAAAACATAGCACGAAAAAAAGGTCATTTCTCCTATTACCTCATCATCGCAAAACAAAAACCTCATCGTTCCCGAAATTCTTCCGTTGGAAATTATCCTAGGGAGGGGCAAATTACCGAACACCCGATAAAGCCCTTTTATGTCGAATTTTTTAAAGCAGCCTGAAAAGGTTCCGAAATTCGATTTTCCGTTTTGGACAGGCTTGTCGGGTGCAGGTTCTATCTTGCGTGTGTACAAGTTATCATTAGCCATAAGAAGAATGTTAGCACAATTTGCAAAAAAATAAAAGCCTTTTTGCCTTAATAATTTTTTAAAATATTCTCCAGTCTTTCTTTTCCAATGGTTTTCATAAAGCCTGCAAGGCGAGGGCCCTGATCTTTTGAAACGAGGGCTTGATAGCAGGCGACAAACATTTGCTTGGGTTCTAAGCCGCATTCTTTTGCAGCATCATAGAGGGCTGTCGAAAAGGTCTTTTCGTCCATCTCATCCATTTTCGGTAAGAGGGAATCCCTTATCGTTTTAATAGCCTTAGTTTCGGCCTCGTTCAAATCAGCCTTTGAGCCGTCAGTCCTTAGAGCAAACTTAAACTCTTCGGGAGCACCTCCGTCTGTAATCCAGTTCCATGCACATTCGGCTCTTGTCTTCAGCCGGTCAAGCTGGCCGGGCTTTACATCGGGAAGAGCCTTTATTACGGCTTCAATATCTCCGGAATTTATCTGCAAGAGATTGCACAAGTGTCTAAAAGGAATTTGATAAGAAATACACTCAGGCATTCCGTCTATTTGCGAAAGTTCATAGATTCTATATTCTTTTTCGAAGGTCTCATCGTTTTTAGCCTGTTCGGCCTTCCATGCAATACGCTCGGTCTTGTCATAGTCTTCATAAATCTTAATTACATCAAGATCAAAGCTGATAACGAATTCGGTGTTGGGTCTTGTGCCTGCAAAAAGATAACGGGCAACTTCGGGCTGGTAAACTTCGAGTACCTCGGCAAGGCTTACAACCTTTCCCTTAGAAGAAGCCATCTTTCCGGGCACTCCCTTTAACCCGATAAAGTCATAGCGGAAACTTACAGGGGCAGGCCAGTTATAAATGCGGGTGGAAACTAAGCTCGCCGTATCAAAGGAGCCGCCTTGAGAGTGATGATCCTTTCCGGCAGGCTCGAAGACTGTTTTTTCAAAGGCCCAGCGCATAGGCCAGTCAACCCTCCAGCCCAGCTTTGCGGATTTTGCCCTGCGTAAATCCAAGTCTTCGCAATGTCCGCACTCGCACGAATAGCGTAAGGTCCAGTCATTATCCCAGGACTCTATCTTTGTAGTGTCCTTGTTGCAGACCGTACAAAAAACCGAAACGGGCCAGTACTCTTCGGTAATCTTATGAGACTCGTCACGATATGTATTTAAAATTTCTTTAAGTTCCTCCCTATTATCCAAGGCTTTTTTCATACCGGCAGCATACATCCCCCTTTGATAGCGCTCGGCTTGATAAAGGTATTCGGGGTGAATACCGACTCTCGGCAATACGGCTTCTACATCATGCTCGTGGTGGCGGGCGTAGTTTTCGTCCCGCTCAAAGGTGTCGGGAACCATCGTAATCGGATAGCGGAGGTATTTTTCCAAAACCTCAGGCTTAGGCATATTTAAAGGAACCTTGCGGAATACATCATAATCATCCCAAGAATAAATAAAGCGCACATTTTTTCCGCGGGAGCGTAAGGCTCGCACAACCAAATCTACGGAAATAATTTCGCGGAAGTTTCCTACATGAACTGTTCCGGAAGGCGTAATACCTGATGCACAAGTGTAAACATCGAGGTCTCCCCTCTCTCTTATGATTTTTTCGGCAGTCTGATCTGCCCAGTGTAATAATTTCTTTTCGTTTGACATAATTTCTTCCTTAAAAGCACTTAAAATAGACAAAAACAGCATATTCTATCCAAAAAAAGAGAGGCTGTCAATCCTTGTAAAAAATAGACTCTTATTTTCCAAGCATTTCTTTTAACAATTCTCTTGCCGTTGTTTCTTCATCGTAGGGCATGGTTCTATCCTTAAAGATGATGGAGTTTTCATGTCCTTTCCCTAAAAGGAGGACTGCGTCGTTTTTGCCGGCAAGGCTGAAGGCTTTTTTGATGGCTGAGGGGCGGTCGGGGATGATAAAGAGTTCTTCGTTCCGTTTTTTTTCGGGACAGCCTGCGGCTATCATTTCCAAAAGCTCAACGGAATCTTCTCCGCGAGGGTCTTCATCTGCAAGGATTACGATGTCGGAATAAAGAGCCGCTATCCTGCCCTGCTCCGGTCTTTTCTTTACATCACGCTCTCCGCCGGAACCGAAAAGGCTTATGACCTTTCCGCCGGATTTTTCTATACGGCTTTTTATAGAAGGAAAAATTGTCATAAAAGAAGAAGGGGTGTGAGCATAGTCTATGAGCACTTCAAAATCCTGACCCTCATCTATGAGCATCATCCTGCCCTTTACGGGTTTTACAAGAGCGAGTTTTTCGATTATGGCTTCGATATCGATAGCGGTAATTTTTTGAACGGCCAAGACCGAAGCCAAAATATTTTTTACGTTAAAGATGCCTGCAAGTTTTAGCTCGCTCCTGTATTCTTTTTTAGAAGAAAAATCGCAAAGGGTAAATTTAATTCCGTTTGAAGACTCTTCAATATTCTTTGCAAAAAGACCTTCATATTCTTCTATCTTTTTTAGGTCTTTAGGCTCGGTGCTGAAGGGATAGACATTTTTTTTGGTTGCTTCCATAAAATAAGGAGCTGAAGGGTCTTCATAGTTTACTACCCCGAATATCGGCATACCCTTCCCCTCATTTTTATCCAAGGCTCTAAAAAGATTAGCCTTGTCATAGCGGTACTGCTCGATAGTTCCGTGGAATTCCAAGTGCTCCTGAGTTACATTCATAAAAACACCTGCATCAAAGATCACATCTTCAAGACGGGCCGTTCTCGGGGAAAGGCCGTGTGAGGAAGACTCTACCACAGCATAGCCGCAGCCTGAGTCCCTCATTTGTGCAAGACGCAGCTGGACAATGTTCGATTCCGGAGTGGTCTGGTGTTCAGGGTTAGGAATTATCTTTCCGTCTATGGAGTATTCTACCGTAGAGAAAAAGCCGGCTTTTTTTCCGCAGAGGTTTAAAAGCTGAAAAATAAAAGAAACCGTACTGCTCTTTCCCTCGGTTCCGGTAACCCCGATTACTCCTAAGGCCTTTGAAGGCTCATCATAAAGAAAGGCAGAGACCTTGGACATGACCTTGCGAACATCCTTCACCTGCACAAAACACACATCTTTGTTTTGCTCTATGACTGCAGCAATCGTTTTATCTTCAGTATATGAGGCTTCTAAATCTCCTTCATAAAAAACACAAACAGCTCCGCTTTCGATTGCAGAATTTATAAATTTTTTTCCGTCGGTATGAATACCCGGAAGAGCAAAAAAGGCGGCTCCTTTTTTAAGATGCGTTTTATCATCAATTCCGCAAGGCCGAATCTTCCGTGAATCATATTCGGTAGAATTTATAAGAGACTTATCGTTTCCAAAACAATTTACAACTTCAACAGTCCTGATGCATTCCGCAATCGATTTTGTGTATTCCATAATAAAAAGTATAATTGATAAGACTAAAATTATCAAGTCATATTGATATGAAGGCAAAATCCATGTTACAATCCCATTTAAGAATTAAGTTCTATGGAGTTAAGATTATGAAAAATAAACTATGTATCATATGGCTTTTTACCGCCATAATTTTATTAGGTTCTTGTGAAAGCCTTTTTTCTCAACTTAAAGAAAATAATGTGCAGCAAGCTCCCGCCTCAGGAATTTCTACAAGCGAAAAAAATGAGCTGCCGATTATAAATGAAATTTTAATGGAGCTTAACAGGGTGAGAAGCAATCCTCAAAGATATGCAGAAGAGGAGCTTAAACCTCGGCTTAAACTCTTTGATGGAAAACTTTACAAGGTTCCCGCAGAAATTCCTATATTAACAAATGAGGGAACAACACCTTTAAAAGAATGTATAAATGTTTTAATGAAGACAAAGCCTATGGGAAATTTAGAGCTTGAAAAGGGCTTAAGTCTTGCAGCCCAATGGCTTGCCGATGACCAAGCTAAAACAGGAAAAATCGGTCATTACGGAAGCGATGGATCTTCTCCCTTTGACCGAATGAACCGTTACGGTAAATGGCTTATAACGGCCGGAGAAAACTGTGCATACGGCCCTAAAACAGGAAAAGAAATTGTAGCACAGCTTTTAATCGATGACGGAGTTCCCGATCGAGGGCACCGCATAAATATCCTCAAGAAAGAATTTAAAAAGGTAGGTATCGGTTATAATGATACTGGTAAGGCCCCCTACGGTGCCGTAAGTGTTATGGACTTTGCAGGGGGCTATGTTTCAAAATAGGCCTTAAGCCTCCTTGCCGACAAGGCACATCCATTCGGCTTCGGCGGCAAGGGTATCGCCTACATAGGCCTTACCAGCCTGCTTAATCATTCGGGGCGATACGCGTAAGTTTGTAACTTCCATTCTCACCTTGTCCCCCGGCCTAACCTGAGAGCGGAATTTAACCTTATCGACGGTAGCCAAAAAGAATAAAGAGCCTTCTTCAAAAATCTTTTGAAAACTCAAAGCTGCTCCTCCGGCCTGAGCCATTGTTTCGACAAGGATAACTCCGGGCACTACAGGATATTCGGGAAAGTGTCCCTTAAAAAAGAATTCTTCTTGAGTAAAAACATGCTCGCTCACGCTGCCGTTTTCATCGGCAGATATAATCTCATCCACAAACAAAAAAGGCTTTCGGTGAGGAATCAAACTTTCTATATCTTTTGTAAGACTCATAAATTTCTCCTTATCTTCTATAAGTATATAATTACTCAATTTTACACAAAATAAAATAATTAAACAAGGAGGACATATTTTATAAATATTTATCTAAAAAAAAGTTATCAATAGTTGACTAATTTTTTATTTTTTGTATAATGTTACCCATTGATTACAGCATCGCACATTCTTTGCTGCGATGACTGTTTTTATTTTTAGATTTTTAATAACAGTGTTATTAAAAAATATCAGTGTTATCATTATACGGATTTATGAAAGAAAAAATTTTAGCAGATAAGGACGACCTCAATACGGCTGCAAAAATTTTAAACGCAGCCAAGGAAGAATTTCTTGAAAAGGGTTTTATGGGAACCGGAGTCCGTTCTATTGCCAACAAAGCAGGTCTTACAACAGGAGCAATTTATAACCTATTCAAAAACAAAGACGCTATTTTCAAAACCCTTGTTGGAGAAGTTTTTGATGAGATGATAAAAACCTTAAAAAAAGATACCTCTCCTTCAGAAAGCAAATATAATATGAAGACAAGCGACCTTTCCGTGATTGTTGAAAATTCACGCAAGCGTTTTTTATACATGATCGACTTTTTCTTCGAACACCGGGATGAGATGAAGCTTCTTATTTGCTGTGCAAAGGGAAGTTCTTATGAAGATATATTTGACAAGGCGATTGAACTAATGGAAAAAGAAACCATACGATGGTTAGAATATGACGGAGTAAAAATTACCAAAAGAATAAAATTTTTTATTCATGTCATGGCTTCTTCGCATTTTGATAATTTAAAAGAAATATTCTATCATGACTTAACAAAAAAAGAAGCTATAGAGTATGTACTGGATTTTAATACCTATCACTGTGCCGGATGGAAATATTATTGGATGGAAAAAGTTAATTCATAATTTTTTAGGAGGTTGTTGATGAACAACAGGTTAGCTTTAAAGGATCTTATAAATATCGGTATTTTTTCCGTTATTTATTTTGTCGGACTTTTTGTGATTGGTATGCCCTTAGGTTTTTTGGTTATAACCTATTTGGCTTTCCCTTTTACAGTAAGCTTAATTTTAGGAATTGCAGTAATGTTCTTGCTCGCAAAGGTGCAAAAGTCTTTAGGACTTTTTATCTTTGCAGCAATTCCCGGCTGTCTTATGACTCTTATGGGACACACACCTGTAGTTGCAATCCACAGTTTAATCGTTGCAGTCCTTGCAGAAATCGTACGAAAGGTACTCGGCTATAACACAGCAAAGGGAAGCATCGTAGGATATTCTATAATGTCGCTGTGGCTCTGCGGTGCGTTTTGGCAAATCTTCCTTTTAAAAGATCAATACTTTGCCCTCACCGAAAAAATGATGGGAACGGACTATGCAAGAGAATTAACAAGTCTTCCTTGGTGGATTATGCCCATGCTCTATGTTACCGCATTTTTAGGCGGAATACTCGGAGGACTTTTGGGTAAAAAGGTTTTAAAGAAACACTTTGAAAAGGCAGGCTTGGTGTAGTTAAGTAGGAATTAGTAATGCGTAATGATGAATTAACCCAATTCCTAATTACGCATTCACAATTAAGAATTAACCTAGGGGAGATTTTGATGAAAAAAGATGCACTCTTAATTCTTGATCCGCGGACAAAAATATTTTTGGTTTTGGCAATGGGAGCCTCGATAACAATTCTTGTTCCTATATATTTAGAAATTTTAAGCGCTGCCCTTTTGGCCTTTTTATTCTTGATGAACGGGCAAGTTAAGTCTGCAATAAAATTGATGGCAGTTTTTTTATTTCTTGCAGCCCTTACCTATTTACCTCAAAATCTTCCCGGTGTTACAACCGTCGTATTGCCGGTCGGTTTTATGGTACGCCGTTTTATGATGCCTATTGTCGCAGGAAATTATCTCATTGCCTCAACTCCTGTAGGACTTTTAATGAATGCCCTCGAAAAATTAAAACTGCCTTACTCAATAGTCATAACCGTAGCGGTTATGTTCCGTTTTTTTCCTACATTAAAAGAAGAATATGGAAATATTAAAAATGCAATGAAGATGCGCGGCATCGGACTTAACGCGGTAAACGTAATCACTAAACCTTTTTTAACGCTTGAATATGTGATGGTTCCCCTTCTATCATCCGCTTCAAGAATCGGAGATGAACTTGCTGCAGCAGGACATACAAAGGGAGTAGATGCTCCTTCTAAAAAAAATCCGCTATAAGACTTCCCGTTTTACAGGCGCCGATGTTGTGATTTTTATTTATATCATCGCAGTGTTTATCGCTGCAGCCCTAACAAGGATACATGCATAATGGAAACAGCCGTCAATCTTCAAAACCTTTGTTTTAATTATCATTCTTCGGAAAATACGGATCAATCAAACACGAAAAATTTATCTGCCATAAATGATATTTCAATTTCGGTCAAAAAGGGAGAATGCATTCTGCTTACAGGAATTTCCGGCTGCGGAAAAACCAGTTTACTGCGTACAATAAACGGTTTAATTCCAAACTATTACGAAGGAAAACTTTTAGGTTCCCTTGAAGTTTCAGGAGAACCGATACAGGGAAAACCTATTTACGAGATTTCAAAAAAAGTTTCTACCGTTTTTCAAAATCCGAAATCTCAGTTTTTTAATTTGGATACTACTTCCGAAATTCTTTTCTTCCTTGAAAATATGGGAACACCTTTTGAGGATATGCATGAAAGGCTGACATTTATTTCGGAATTTTTAAATATCAAACATCTTCTCGATCGGAATATTTTTAATCTCTCCGGCGGAGAAAAGCAGATGATCGCTATAGCATCTGCCCTCGCTGCCGATACGGATATTATTGTTCTGGATGAACCTACTTCCAATTTGGATTTATACTATATAGAAAAAATAACTGAAGTTCTTAACCTTTTAAAAAAATCGGGAAAAACTTTAATCATAAGTGAACACCGTCTGTATTTTTTAAAAAACCTTATAGATAGGGCTTTTTTAATAAAAGAAGGCAAAATTGAAAAAGAATTTTCGCAAAAAGAATTCATTTCTCTTTCGGAACAAAATAGAAAAGAACTATTACTTCGCCCCATAATGATGGATAAAAATGTTTTTAATCGTTTAGAAGATTCGGATGATATACAGTCACAATCATCAAACTTTATGACCGTAGAAAATTTATGCTACCGTTTTAAAAAAGAAAAAGATGATTTTCTCCGTGTGAAAAACTTAAAAATGGGATTCGGCAAGGTGATAGCCCTTACCGGAAAAAACGGGCAAGGTAAAAGCACTTTTGCTAAATGTCTTACAGGTTTACTCAAGGCAAAAAAAGATTCCGTTTTGCTGAATGAAAAAAAAATAACGGCAAAACAGAGGCTTGCTCTTTCGTACATGGTATTGCAGGATGTAGGTTATCAGCTTTTTACCGAAAGCGTTGAAGATGAAATAGCTTTAGGAAAAAACAAAACGATTAAACGAGAACAAAACGCCGCAATCGAAAATACGGAAAACCGCACTCCGAGTGTTGAAACAATTTTAAAGTCGATGAATTTAACGGAATTAAAAGATAAGCATCCATTAAGTTTATCGGGAGGACAAAAACAAAGAGTTTCAATCGGAGCTGCCGTCAGTTCAAACTCGCGAATCATCATAATGGATGAACCGACTTCGGGTATGGACTACTTTCACATGAAAGAAACTGCAAAACTAATTAACTCGATACGCTCGCCCGAAACACTTATTTTAATTATCAGTCACGACTTTGAATTTTTAAGTCTTGTTACCGATGAAATAATTTTAATGGAAAAAGGAGCTGTGATTTCTCATTCGGAATTTACAAAAGAAAAAGCCGAAGAGGTCTTTAATTATTTGAAAGATGGAGTACTTAATTAGGAGTTAATTCAATTCCTAATTATGAATTAAAAATTATGAATCAGTTATAGGAGGCATAATGTTAAAGAATTATTTTGCGCTGTCAGACAAGGGAGCGCGGGATCTAAACAAGGCAGTAGCTGTTACTACCTTCGGGAATTTGTTTTTGATTGTTCCGTTGGGACTTTCATTTTATGCACTGCAGGAACTTTTAAAGCCCATTCAAGGCGGTTCCCTTGCAGCTTTTAATCCGTGGATTTATCTAGGGATTTGTGTACTGATCATTATTGTGCTTTTTTTAATTGAAAAACTCAAGTACCGCAAAACCTATACAAGCTGTTATGACGAATCGGCTAATGTGCGTATTTCCCTTGCAGAAAGTATCAGGAAGCTGCCCCTCTCGTATTTCGGAAAAAAAGACTTATCGGATTTGACGGCAACGCTTTTAAACGATGTTGCTACAATGGAACATGCACTAAGCCACACGGCATCCGAATTGTTCGGGGCGTCAATTTCAATTATTGTATCGGCGGCAATGCTTGCTCTTTTTGATTGGCGAATGACGATTGCTCTTTTCAGTTGTTCCGTTTTCGGATTTTTGCTTGTATACTCATCACGCAAACAAGCCCGCCGTTATGCAGTTAGAATTAACACAGTACTGCTCGGCGTTTATAATTCCATTCAGCAAATGCTCGACAATATCAAGGTACTTAAATCCTCCGACAAAAAAGAAAGCTATGTACAAAAGGTAAAAGACGATATTGCACACAGCACAAAGGAAGCGGTTAAAGCCGAATTATTTGTCGGCTCGACTATGATAGGTTCCATCATAATTATCCGCTTTGGATTTCCGTTGGTTATTGCAGTCGGAGCGGTTTTATATGCACAAGGAAGTCTCCCGCTTTTTACTTACCTCGTCTTTTTACTGATTGCCGGAAGAATTTTTGAACCCCTTACCGCCGTTTTTATGCTGCTCGGCGAGTTTTTCCACGCACGCACGGCAGTCGAACGCCAAATGGAAATCATAAACTACCCCAAGCAGAAAGGAAGCGAAACTTTTAACCCCAAGGGCTACGATATTCAATATGACAATGTTTCGTTTTCATACAATGATAATGCAAGCCGCGATACGGTAAGCAATATCAGCTTTACTGCCAAGCAGGGGGAAATCACTGCCCTCGTCGGACATTCAGGCTGCGGCAAGTCAACAATTACCCGTCTTGCAGCCCGCTTTTGGGATGCTGCTTCCGGCATGGTGAGTGTGGGCGGCACGGATGTTTCTACCGTAGACCCTGAAACCCTTTTGACCGCTTTTTCAATCGTCTTTCAAGATGTAGTGCTTTTTAATGACACAGTCTACAACAATATCCTTGTCGGCAATAAGGATGCAACCAAGGAACAAGTGCTTGCAGCCGCAAAAGCTGCACGCTGCCATGATTTTATCGAAAAACTGCCCGAAGGCTACGATACGCTTATCGGCGAAAACGGTTATACCCTTTCAGGCGGCGAGCGGCAGCGGCTTTCCATTGCCCGTGCACTTTTAAAAGATGCGCCTATTATTTTGCTCGATGAAGCAACGGCAGCCCTTGACCCCGAAAACGAAACGCTTATTCAAGAAGCATTGAGCAAGCTGGTCAAAAATAAAACCGTCATCGTCATCGCTCACCGTTTAAGAACAATAGAAAACGCCGACAAGATCGTCGTTCTCAAAGACGGTAGAATAGAAGAAATAGGTACTCACGAAGAGTTGATAAAGGGAAGATCATCGTATCCGGTGATGTATAAGCTGCAGAAAGAAAGCGAAAGCTGGAGTGTTTAATTTTTAAGGAGGTTGTTATGAACAACAAATTGGTTTTAAAGGATTTGATAAATATCGCCATTTTTTCCGTTATTTATTTTGTTGGGTTGACTATAATTGGAACTCCCCTTGGTTTTTTGGTGCTGACTTTTTTAGCGGTTCCTTTTGCCGTCAGTGTAATGTTGGGAATCTCAGTACTGTTTTTACTTGCCAAGGTGCAAAAGCCTTTTGCACTTTTTATTTTCGTCGCTATTCCTGGCTGTTTGATGACGCTGATGGGACACACTCCGGTCGTTGCAATCCATTCGCTTATAGTTGCCGCCATTGCGGAAATTGTACGTAAGGTGCTCGGTTATAATACCGCAAAGGGAAACATAGTAAGCTATGCTGTTATGTCGTTAGCATTGTGCGGAGGCTTTTGGCAAATTTTTATTTTAAAAGAGCAATATTTTGCTCTCACCGAAAAAATGATGGGAACCGCCTATGCCGCTGAATTAACGGGATTGCCTATCTGGATTATGCCGATTCTCTACGCGACCTCTTTTGCAGGCGGATTACTCGGCGGGCTTTTGGGTAAAAAGTTCTTAAAGAAACACTTTGAAAAAACAGGGTTGGTTTAAGTAATTAAGAATTAAAAATTATTTTAGAGGATGTACATAATGAATAAAAATGAAGAAAAAAAGAAGGCTAAAAAGGAAAAACAGGCTGGGGTTGTAAGCCGCATTCTCTCTTATGCGGGGAAGCATAAACCCTTTATCTATGTGTCGCTTTTTTTATCGAGCTTGAGTACGGTTGCACTGCTTATTCCGTATGCAGTTGTGTTTTATGTTATGCGCGATATTATTTCAGCTTATATGTCGGGTGTGCCGATCGATATAAACCGGATGATTTTTTACGGAGCGGCGGCTCTTATTTCCGCTGCAGCAGGTTTCCTTTTGTACTTCGGTGCTCTTATATGTTCGCATATTACCGCATTCAATTTAATGGGGAATATGAATATGCGCTTGGCGGAAACATTTGCCCGCCTTCCGGTCGGCTGGCACACATCACATGCAAGCGGTTCTGTGCGAAAGGTATTTGAAAAAAATGTCCATTCGCTTGAAGGTCTTATTGCACACATGCTGCCCGATGTCGTACAAAATATAGTTAGTCCGATTGCCGTTTTGTTTTTACTTTTCTTTTTTGATTGGCGGTTCGGCCTTATTTCATTTTTGACACTTGTTATCGCCTTTGTTCTTCAAGGTGTGATGATGGCAAAGGGCAAAAAAATGGGATTTATGGAAAGTTATGAAAACTCACTTGAAAAAATGAACAGTGCCGGTACGGAATATATCCGCGGTATTTCGGTTATTAAAACTTTTAATCAATCGGTACACCGCTTTAAGGATTTTTACAGTTCGATTATAAACTACCGTGATAATGTTTTAAAGTATACCGTTGCTTGGGAAAACGGCTTTGCAGTTTTTCTTGCTCTATTAAAAGCGGGCTTTATCTTTTTGGTTCCCGCCGCATTTATCTTTGCCGGAACGGCAGGAGATGGCGAGCCTTATGCAAAGTTTTTGTACGGTTTTATTTTTTATCTTTCTCTTTCGCCTGTTTTATTTAATATGATGATAAAAATCGTGTACGGCTCCAGTTTGAATATGCAAGGCGGTGATGCCTTAAACCGTATCGAAGCTATTTTAAATGAAAAAGCCGCTCCGGAGCCTGAAAAATCCGTTATGCCGCAGACATTCGGCATTGAGTTTAAAGATGTTGTGTTCTCTTATAAAGAAAATGCCGAAAGCACGGCGCAAAGCACAAATGGTGAGAATACGGAAGAAAAAGCTGCCCGGTCTTTTAAAAAAGCTATCGACGGTGTATCGCTTAATCTTTCGGAACATACGCTTACCGCCCTTGTAGGGCCTTCGGGCGGAGGAAAGACAACCCTCGTCAATTTGCTCGGACGCTTTTGGGAGCTCGATTCGGGGGAAATTAGCATCGGCGGCGTGAACATTAAGGATATCAAAACGGATGACCTTATGCACCTTATCAGCTTTGTGTTTCAAGAAAATAAACTTTTTAACGAAAGTATTTTTGAAAATATCCGCTACGGCAAAAAAGACGCAACGCGCGAAGAAGTGCTTGCTGTGCTCGAAAAAGCCGAGTGCATGGACATTATCGAAAAACTTCCGAACGGTATAGACACCGTGTACGGCACCAAAGGAACTTACCTGTCAGGCGGAGAAGCTCAGCGGCTTGCCGTTGCCCGCTCCCTTTTACAGGACGCTCCCATTGTCGTGCTGGACGAGGCTACTAGTTTTGCCGATGCGGAAAACGAGTATAAAATCAAAAAGACCTTCAGTCAGCTGCTTAAAAACAAAACCGTCATTATGATTGCCCATCGTCTTTCTTCTATTGTGAATGCAGACAAAATCTGCGTTATCAACAACGGTAAAATTGAAGAAACCGGCACCCATGCGGAGCTTTTGGCAAAGGGCGGCTCGTATACCAAAATGTGGAACAACTTTCAATCGGGTATCAGCTGGAAACTGGCGGCAAATGCTTAACTTGTGAATTAGGAATTTAACTTGCCCGCTTATACTGTACAAGTCTCGGTAATGGGTAATTACATTCTCAAATACACATTATCCGTTAAGTAATACAAATTATTTATAGGAGGTGTCTATGGACACATACAAAAGATTGTTTAAATACACGCCTGAAAAAATACACTGTGTGTATATTTCCATTGTTTGCTCCGCTTTGGGCGTTGCTTGCCAAATGGGAGCATTTTGGTACTTATGGAAGTTCTTGTATGCGCTTTTAGTAACAAAAAGCGTTACGGACGGTTCGTTTTATGCAACTGTCATTGTTGCACTTATGCTCGGATACAGCCTTGTATATTTTTCTTCCTTGTGGGCTTCTCACGTGCTGGGCTTTCGGCTAGAATCGAATTTGCGTAAAGCGGCAATCAAACACTTGATGAATGCATCCTTCGCTTTTTTTGATATGAACAATTCAGGAAAAATCAGAAAAATCATTGACGACAATGCACAAGAAACTCACATGATTGTCGCTCACCTTATTCCCGACAATGTTGCAGCCTTTCTTACTCCGATTTTGATGTTCATCATCATTTTTATGGTGGATATAAAACTCGGCATCTTGCTATTGATTATTGCCGTTATCGGAGCTGTGCAGATGATGTTTATGATGGGCGACAGGCATTTTATGCAAAAGTATCAGGCAGCCTTGGAAAAAATGAACGGCGAAGCGGTTGAGTATGTTCGCGGTATGCAGGTTATAAAAATTTTTAAAAGCACAGTAGAATCATTTAAAGCGTTTTACACAGCAATCACAGAGTATTCCGATTTAGCATACAAATATACGCTCAGCTGTAGAAGACCCTATGTAATGTTTCAAGTACTGTTCAATTTATTTGCAACTTTTACAATACCGGTTGCAATTTATTATATGAATAATGGTGCCGACGGAAGTATAATTATTACAAAAATTATATTTTATATTTGCTTTACAGGAATTTTATTTAGTTCATTTATGCGTGTTATGTATGTCGGTATGTATAATTTTCAAGCTAAAAGCGTCGTAGATAAATTGGAAAATCTTTTTACCGAAATGAGTAAAGATAACATTCAGCACGGAACCGAAGAAAAATTCGATAACTTCGGCATCGAATTTAAAAACGTTTCATTCGGTTACAATGAAGAAAAGATTTTAAACAATGTCAGCTTTAAACTTGAACCGAATAAAACCTATGCTCTTGTCGGCTCTTCCGGCGGAGGAAAATCTACAATTGCAAAACTTATTTCGGGTTTTTATAAAATCAATGAGGGAGAAATTTTAATCGGCGGAAAAAATATCGCTTCATATTCCAAAAATGCACTGATGAAAAATATTGCCTTTGTATTCCAAACTTCTAAACTTTTTAAGACAAGCATTTTTGAAAATGTTAAAATGGGAAATAAAAATGCAAGCGATGAAGAAGTAATGAAGGCCTTGACTCTTGCCCGATGTGATGACATATTGGATAAGTTTAAAGATAGAGAACATACTTTAATCGGCTCAAAAGGCGTTCATTTATCGGGCGGAGAAGTTCAGCGGGTTGCAATCGCAAGAGCTATTTTAAAAAATGCCGATATAATCATATTGGACGAGGCCTCGGCCGCAGCCGATCCCGAAAATGAATACGAAATTCAGCAAGCCTTTTCCAATCTTATGAAAAATAAAACGGTTATCATGATTGCTCACCGTTTAAGTTCAATTAAAAACGTAGATGAGGTCTTGGTTGTTGAAGACGGAAACATAATAGAACGCGGCAGCGACAAGGAGCTTATGACAAAAGACGGAAAATATTGTCAGCTTCAGAAGTTGTATTCTAAGGCAAACGAATGGCGCTTTTGAAAATATGCGGGCATCTGCGTTGTCGCTTAACAAAAAACAGTCCTCGACGTACATTAACTTAACTCATAATTATGAATTAAAAATTAAACAAAGTACAAATGTACCTTTGCAATTATTAAATCGGACGTTGAACAGCATCAAGGAAACGCGCCTTAGCTATTCAACTCACAATGTTTTCTCAAAGCTTTTCCGCAGCTAAACTAAAAACTAGGTTGGGGTTTCCAAAGGGCACTCCCTTTGGCAGCGCGGGAAAGAGAGGGGGTTATAGGGGGAGAGAAAACCCTGCTCTGAACGGGGTGTTCTCTCCCCCTAAAATTGGAGATTAAGAATGATAAAAAGATTACAAAAATTATTTGCAGTTACCGAGCAAGGAGCTCGGGATTTGGTTACGGCATCGATATGGTCAGTTATTTCAAATATTGTATATATCTTGCCCGTATTTTTAACTATGTTTTTTTTACAAGGATACTTTGAAGGCTCATTAAAAGGTGCTTGGTTTTATGCAGGGTTTATAGCAGCAATTGCTGTTGTAATGCATATTTTTTTACGTATAAATTACAATACTCTTTATACCGTCACATTTAAAGAATGCAAAGAATTAAGAGTCGAAATTGCAAACAGACTTAGAGCCTTACCTCTTGCATATTTTTCCAAACATGACATATCGGATTTATCTCAAACTGTTATGGCCGATGTTGCGGTAATAGAACATGCAATAAGTCATGCCATTCCTCAAACTATAGGCCTTGTTATTTACCTTGTAATTGTAGGAATAATGATGATAGCGGCTCATCCAGCATTAGGACTTTGCGTCTTTATTCCCATTATCATTAGTTTTATTTTACTTGTTTTATCAAAAAAGATTCAAATACGAGAAACCACACGGGACTTTCACAAGCAAAGACAGCGTTCCGAATTTTTTCAAGAAGCAATTGAGCTTCAGCAAGAAATTAAAAGCTACGGCCGCACAGATACAGTTGCAGAAAAACTAAACCGCAATGTTGATGAAGCCGAAAGACTTCATCTTTCCGTCGAGGCACATCAAGCAATTCCGCTTAATATCGCCATGGCCGCATTGAAATTTTCTATAGGCGTAACAGTCTTCTTCGGATTAAAAATGTACTTGGCCGGTACAGCTCCTCTTCTTTACTTTATAGGTTATATTATTGCAGCCGCTCGTATTGTTGATGCAGTTGCAGCTGTTGAAGCAAACCTTGCAGAAATAATGTACATTGATTCACGAGTTAAACGCATCAATGAGCTTAGAGAAACAGAAGTTCAAGAAGGGTCTCCTGCAAACTTACAAAAATACGGTATCGAATTTAAGGATGTTGAATTTTCTTATAACGACGGACAAAAAATTATTGACGGCATTTCTTTTACAGCAGAACAAAATCAAGTTACAGCCCTTGTCGGCCCGTCCGGCTGCGGTAAAACAACAGTACTCCGTTTAGCTTCCCGCCTATACGATTACAACAAGGGACAAATTCTTATCGACGGAAAAGACATTGCAAAAATCGACACCGACAGTCTTTTCGAAAAAATTTCGATTGTATTCCAAGATGTCGGTTTATTTAACACATCGATTATGGAAAACATCCGCGTCGGGAATAAAAATGCAAGCGACGAAGAAGTAAAGGAAGCAGCCCGCCTTGCAAACTGTACGGACTTTATTGAAGCCTTGCCGGAAAGCTGGAATACCTTTGTCGGAGAAAACGGCAGCCGTCTTTCAGGCGGAGAACGCCAGCGTCTTTCAATAGCCCGTGCCTTTTTAAAAAATGCCCCGATAATTATTTTGGATGAAATCAGTGCTTCGCTCGATGTCGAAAACGAGATGAAAATTCAAGAGAGTCTAAAAAAACTAATTAAAGATAAAACCGTCATAATCATTTCACATAGATTAAAATCGGTTGAAAACGCCGACAAGATTATCGTAATGAATGAAGGCAAAATCGAAGCTGAAGGCAAACACTCGGAACTTTTACAAAGCTCTGAATTGTACAGAAACATGATCGATAAATCTACCGCTACGGAAAAGTGGGTGTATTAAAATAACCAGGAGTGGAGAACTTAAAGCAAAAGACTTTATTTCTCCATTCCTAATTGAATCTTGTCAAACCTCATCATAAATGCAATATCCCGTTCCTGTAATGCTTCAACATTTTTTCATCAATAGTATCTATCGCATTCTGTAAATGCTTCAGCATCTTATCCTTGTCTTGAGGAAGTTTGCCGGAGATAGGAGCCGTATTTGAAACAGTGTCCGCATAAATCATGGTTTCAATATTTAGATTTTCGATTAAGATTTTTTGTTCTTTTAATTTTTCTATTTCAGAAGTTTCGATAAAAAGCCCTTTTTGTATTTCGGTATACAGTTCCGATTCGGGGAATACGGTAAGAGCAACGATGCTTATACTGATCGGATTTATTCGGTTATAAATTGCAGAAGTATTTAGGGCAGCCCGTCTTCCGTTTCCTTCGCCCGAAAGCCCGTTCAAATATGAAATATGATAGCGTATTCCTGCCGCATCTAATTTGTTCAATTCATAAACTATATCTTGAGCTTTGTAGCCCTTGCGCATAAATAAGAGAGTTTCATCGTCTCCGGTTTCGGTACCGATAATAATTTCATCATAACCTAATTTTTTAAGCTCTCTAAGCTCATCCAAACTTTTCGGGGCTATATCCGTTACCCGCGAAAAACAGCCTATCGTTTTAATCATGGGCAGATACCTATGAATTTTTTCGGCAAGCGCTTTTAATTTTTCCGTCGGCAGGGCAAAAGGATTTGCACCGGTTAAAAACATCCGCTTTCCTTGCGGATAGTAAATACTCAACTCCTTTAAATCCGCTTCTATTTCATAGTCGGGTGAAAGGCGGAATTTAAAGGGCAGATCCGAATAAAGAGAACAAAACTTGCACTTATGATGTGTGCAGCCGGCTGTAACCTGTAATAAAGACGATGAAGCCTCATAAGGCGGCCTCCAAATAGTTCCCGTAAAATGCATAACTTCCTCCATAAAAACATATTTAAAATTTATCAAAATTGCGAAGTAATTCTAATATAAAGTATGCGCCATGATAAAACAAGTACTATTATTTTTTAGCGTACTTGTTTTTATATAGTTTTTATAATAAAATTATCATAGTATGAAAAAAACGGCAGAAGCTATAAAAAGATGTGAAACGGTTTCGGCAATTCAAAAAATGCTGGGCGGAAAGTGGAAGATTGAAATTCTCTACTATATCGGAATTGAAAAGATTAATCGTTTCGGACAATTACGCCGCAAGATAGGCGAAATTAACGAGTCTTCTTTGACTAAGCAATTACGCGAACTTGAAGCCGACGGTTTTCTTTTACGGCATGATTATAAAGAAATCCCGCCGCGTGTAGAATATTCTCTAACCGAGATGGGGAAAAGTTTTATGAAGGTCTTAAAGTCCATGCAAAAATGGGGGGAGGAGAATCATGAAAGGATGGCAGCAAGGTGCCGATAGCATATTTTTCCGGAGCCTGGCCGAAAGCAAGGTTACTGCAAGGCTATGCGAATTCCGAAAATACAAAAAAGCGGGGCAGCTGAATAAATAACAAAAAAGTGATAGTATGTATAAAATCATTTAGAACAGAAGAGAGGTAGATATGAAAAAAGATTTAGGAGTACATCCCTTTGTGTTTCCGATGCCGGTGTTGATGGTTGCAACATACAATGAAGACGGCTCTGTCGATGTTATGAATATGGCCTGGGGCGGAATCTGCGATAATAACATGGTCGCATTAAACCTTGACGAATCGCATAAAACTTCAGCCAATATTAAAAACAGGAAGGCCTTTACACTCAGCGTGGCGGATATTCCGCATATTGAAGCGGCGGATTTTTTCGGAATTGCGAGTGCAAATACCATGCACGATAAATTTGAACGCTCGGGATTGCATGCGGTAAAAAGCAGCCGTGTGGATGCTCCCATCGTAGAAGAATTTCCGTTGACGCTTGAATGTACGGCAGCTGCTATCCAGAATGACCGCTTCGGCTTCCGCGTTGTAGGAGAAATAGTCAACGTCATAGCCGATGAAAAAGTACTCGACGAAAACGGCAAAATAAACCCTGCAAAACTAAACGCCTTTGTGTTCGATCAATTTCAGTACGGTTATTATGCAATAGGCGAAAAAGTCGGTCAAGCATGGAAAACGGGAAAAACGTTAATGCCGTAAATGCTTAGGGCATTGCCGCGAGGCGATTCAAATAAAGAAATAACTTTATCAAATACTAATTGATTCTTAACTGCCAGGCTCTATTTCTTTTATAAAAGCATCTACCTCTTTTGCCCATTTCCGGTATGTTTTCTTTTTTAAGGGAAAATGCGGACCGGAAAAATCCCATAGACACCAGCATATTAATCCATCGGCGAGATTATATCTTGCATCGCAAGCATAAGCTAAGGGGCCGCCCATACCGGCTCCTCCGAGAAATACTTTCCCGGTAAAGTTTTTTCTCGCATATTCAACTTTTACATTTTTATTCCATTCGGATATCAGCTCATTTCCGAACCGCCTATCCATGTAATTCTTCCAAAAATCAACGCCCGTATTCATAGCCCACCTCCAAAAAAGATTTGCCCGCCTTTTTTACGGTTTATATTCTATCATTTTTTAGCGTTTTTTTTAAGTTCAGGGATTATTATATATCCGGTAAAAATATAAAAACGGGAGTTATGGTACATATGCAAGTTTTAAAGTTCAAACAAAAAAAGACGAAGAAAACATATAAAATTTATTTTTAAAATACATAATTAAATTTGACTAAATGCTATGTATTATGTATTTTATATCTCAAGGAAAAGGAAAAACCTATGGAAAGAAAAATAAAAACAGCAGTTACAGGCTTCCCTACACAAGACGGAGCAGGAGTTCATCTTGTACGGGTGTTGGGGCACGGAACAACAAGCGATTTTGATCCCATCTTAATGCTTGATTCTTTTGACAGCACCAATCCAGATGATTACACGGCAGGTTTCCCAATGCACCCTCATAGAGGAATTGAAACAATCAGCTATGTGTACAAGGGAAAAATGCAGCACAAGGACAGCCTTGGTTTTGAAGACACGGTAGGCGACGGCGAAGTACAATGGATGACAGCCGGAAAAGGAATTCTTCATGAAGAAAAGCTGCCTGCAAGCGATCGTCTCCTCGGTGTTCAGCTTTGGCTCAATTTGCCTGCGGCTAAAAAAATGGTACCGCCGGAATACCGCAGCATAAAAAATACGGAAATTAAGGAAATACCTTTTGACGGAGGTTATATACGCTTGCTTGCAGGCTCATATAAAGAACACACAGGCTTTAAAAGCAAGTATCTTCCGCTTAACTATTACGACATTACACTCAATGCAGGTGCCGAAATAACAATCGAAACGGAACATGACGATTCGGTTATGCTGTTTACCCTCCTTTCGGATGCGGTTATAAGCGGTCAGACCGTAAAAGAAAAAACGGCAGTAAAACTGACTGAAGGAAACTCCGTTACGATAAAGGCAGGAACAGATACGGCAAAAGTTTTGTTTGTCGGCTCAAAAACCTTAAACGAATCCATTGCATGGGGAGGACCCATCGTAATGAATACAAAAGAAGAATTGCAAAAGGCTTTTAGTGATTTGCATAACGGAACATTTATTGATAAATAGGAGAAGGATATGGGAATTATACAATCTTTAGAAAAACGCAGGTCTTATTACAACATTAATAAAAACCTGCCGGTGTCTGCCGCAGAAGCCGGTGCTTTAATAAAAAAAGCGGTAGAATTGGTGCCTGATGCCTTTAATATGAAAAGTGCACGGGTAGTTACAGTATTCGGCGAAAAGCATGATTTATTGTGGGATTCGATATACGAGGTATTCGGCGGCAAAGTTCCGCGTGAAAAAATCGATTCTTTTAAGGCGGGAGCAGGTACGGTTCTGTTCTTTTATGACGAAAAAACCGTAAAGGCTCTGCAAGAAAAATTCGCTTCTTACGCCGCCAATTTCCCCGTATGGGCAAATCAGGCAAACGGAATGCTTCAGCTCGCCGTTTGGACAGCCTTACGGGAAGCAGGCATTGGAGCTTCACTGCAGCACTACAATCCTGTTATTGATGAAAAGGTAAAATCGCTTTTTTCCATTCCGCAGGAATATGTGCTGATTGCTCAAATGCCCTTCGGCGGTATCGGCAGCGAGCCCGACCCGAAAGAAAAAGAAAATATTGATGACAGAGTAACGATTATAGAATAGCATAATCTTATCTTTATACTCATGAACACCTTGCAAAAAAATCATCAGTAATTTTTTACAAGGTGTTCTAATGTCTTTTTTTATAGTATTTATCCCAAGATGGAAATAAAAAGAAGAATATAGAACGAATGAATATGTGATGTTAAAAAAAAATATTGCCTGATTAATAAATTTCATTTTATCAAACTAATATACAATTAAATAATTGCAAAGGAAACATAAATAAGGCACAATAAAAAAGTAATAAAATCTTTTTTTAGGATATATATGAATACACAAAAAAAAGCGGCTCAAAAGTTATGGGCTGAAAACAAATATCTGGTTTTAAGTAAGTCTCAAAAAATATATAAAGAAATACGGGAGTATTTAAAAAAGGATACGGCAAATCCGGATGAGCTTAAACTGTTAATTGATAATGCCCTTAAACTTGATGAAAATAAAAGCGAAATAATAAATACATTACAGCATATATGGGGCTATTTTAAAAACAGTGCAGACGAAGATGAAAAAACACATTTTTTTTATCTAATGTCCCGCTATAAGGAAAATAAAATAGATCAAAATGAGGTGTTAAGCTATCTTTCAACATTGTTAAAAAAATATCCTAACAAATATTTGGAAGCTTCCACTATCTTTAATCAACATACCCCGACGCAAAGCATCGGGGTATGTTGTTCTCATAAGGTGGTTGCAGTCGGCTTTAATACCTTTGTTACGACGCAGAGCGTCGGGGTATTAAACCCTCCGCACGAATAAAACGGAGGAAAACAATGCGGTTATGGCATGAAGACCTTATAGCAAAACTTCCGGCTCAGCAGCTTCTCGGGCAGCACAGAGAGTGCTGTGCATTACGCGGAAACGGCTGGGGTAAAAAGCATTCGGTAGTGGATTATGTATTTTTATACTCGCCGTACAAACTCTTTCAGTACCATGAACTTATCATGAACGAAATGCATAAAAGAGGGTATAAGGTTTCTGAAGAATGGTTAGATAAAAATTATCGCGGCAAAAAATGTATTCCGTATGAGGATTTAAAAAAAATAAAAAAAACACATCCTATTTACAAAGAACACAATCAGGCATATATGGAAGAATGCATTAACAATTTACTTGGGAAAAGTATTATACTAGATTTCTAAAAAACTTTGATTTTTATAAGATTATTACAATTATCTGCCTATCTTCCAAAGAGAAACGGATTTTTCTTTAATTCTGTCATTAAGCTGATGAGTTACAATAAAAACTTTCTTATCCCTTAAACCTAAAATAAGATCTTCTACCCTTCCTATGTTTTGAGCATCGATATTTGCAAAGGGCTCATCAAAAATTACTACAGGCGTATCGCGCAATAGGGTACGCACAAAACTTAGACGCTTTAATTCTCCGCCTGAAAATTTATTTTCGATGTGCGTAAAGTCCATGTTCAAAGATTCGGCATTTGCAAATTTTTTCTAAACCTAATTTTTCCATCAAGGTAAAGATTTTTTCTTCTGCAATATCTTCACCTAAGGTTAAATTGTTTTTTAAACTATCGTCAAAGAAAACAGCCTCTTGAGCTAAAAACGAAATAATATCGGACCTATTCTTGATGGAATAAATATTTTTTTCATCGAGTAAAACATTTCCTTTTTTGGGTTTTAATAGACCTAAAAGAATTTTCATTGCAGTGGACTTTCCGCTTCCGCTTTCTCCATAGATAATATGTATTCCGTTATCGGTAAATTTTTTATTGACATTTTGCAAAACAGGCAATTCACTATAAGCATAGCTTACATCATCAAAAGATATATTGCTTGACGAAACCTCGGCTTCAATCTTTTTTTCTTCCGATTCTTTAACCACCAAACTCTTATAACCGTCGAATATAACCTTGCTCATAATAAAGTGATTAACATACATCGAAATATAATAAACTTGAGATTTCAGCTGTACAATCAAACCGTTAGCCATCATAAATTCGGCAATGCTTAATTCGTTTTTATAAATAAGATAAACACCGTAAAAAACAACGGTAATTATACTTAATTGAGAGGCAAGAGAAGAAAGATTTCGGGATAGGATACTTACGGCTGAAACGGAAAATTGTTTTTTTGCTAATCTTTCTACCGACTTATTTAAGAGATTTTGAAAACGTCCTTCACTGCCGTAATTTTTTATTACTTCAAAACCTTTTAACCAATCCGAAAATTCCCCCATGTGTCCGTTTAAAATGCTTATGGACTCGGATTGTTTTTTATCCAAAATCTTTTTAAATAGTTGCGGAATAAGAGAGGTTATTAAAACAAAAAATAAACTTACAAGGGCTAATTTTAAATTAATATATAAAAGAAAGCCGGAAGCAAAAATAGTTTCCATAAGAATCTGACCCATTCCGTAGAAGGACTGATAATATAGTCCGTTGAGGGAAGGAAGCTGTTGTTGGTAGTATGAAAGTTTTTTTCCTTCATCAATATTATAAAATTCTTCGTACTCGGCTCTTACCCAAGAATGAAAAAGACCTTGCCTGAGAAACTTTAAGCGGCTTGTTTTAAATCTTCCGAAAAAATAAGAATAAAGTCCGTGTCCTCCGGCTCTTACCAGTATTGCAACAAAATATACGGAAATAAAAACAATAACTTTTTGAATATCCTTACTTACGGCGGCATCGGCTATCTTTCCGCCTAGCCATGAAAAAACCGTAACGGCTGCAGCCGAAAAGACTAAAAATAGAAGAGCAAGAAATATAAATAATTTTTCAAGATTAGACAGCTTCTTCATATAAGCTCCTTTCATTTGTATCGAATTTATAAATTCGATCAAACAGTTTTTTTGTTTCGGTATCCGCAATGTGCGAAATAATTATTACTGTAGAATCCTTTATAGAAAAAATTAAATTTTTTACCCGCTCAATATTTTCGTTATCGATATTTGCAAGAGGCTCATCGAATATCATAATCGGGCGTTTATGCAAAACGGCTCTTGCAATGCTTATACGCTTTTTTTCTCCGCCCGAAAAACCGTAGGTTTCACCTATGACGGTTTCTTTTAAATACTTATCTTCGGTGTACTTATTTAAACCTACGGAGTTAAGAACATCCTTAACTTTTTCTTCAGTAATTTCCTTATCCAAAAATAAATTATCTAAAAGGTTCATTTTAAAGATATAAGCTTCTTGCTGCTGAATGGAAACCACATCGGAAATATTTTTTATTTTTTGGGGAGCGGTTCCGCCTATCGTAATTGAACCGGAATCGGGAGCGTGCATTCCTAAAAGTAGACGCATTATAGTAGATTTTCCTGAACCCGATTCACCTAAGATCAATATTTTTTCGTTTTGTTTAAATGTAAAATTCGTATTGTTTAAAATCTTTTTTTCATTATACGAAAACGATAGTCCCTTAGCATCAACAGTAAAATCTTTTAATACTTCATCCTCCCCTATTTCAGTTTTAGCATCTATAAATTCAACCATTGCATCACGCACAGGACGGGAAGAAAAGAAAGTTTTTAATAAATTTGCAGTCCAATACATGGGCCGCGACATCATTGCTACTAAGCTCATTATGGTATAAAGCTCTCCGATAGAAAAAACATTCTTGTAAACATAGTATGCACAATAAGCTGTCATAAGCAAATTAACTATAGCAGATACAAAAAAACTCAAAGCCGTTTCAAAGCAGCTTACCTTTACGGCATCCATTTGTTTTTTTCTTAAAAACTCGTTTACTTTATCATATCTGAAAATTATATACTGCTCGCAAGAAAAAACTTTTATAATATCAATTCCTTTTAACCATGTCCTTACAGCCGAAAAATGTTTTTCAACCGCTTCCATCCTTTCCTTTGAAACTTTGGCCAAAATATTTTTTAAAACCGTCGGAACCATAAGAGGAATCATTAATAAGACAACAGTAACAAAAGCAGTCTGTATATTTATTGTTAAAAGTGTTATTATCGTTACAGAAAAAATCAAAACATTATCGGTTAAAGCAGTCCACACATAAAAATACTCTCTGCTTACGGCATCTATCTTATCGGTATAATCTGCACTTATTTTTCCTTCAGGTATGTTGATATACTCTCCCATATTTTTTTTAAGAAGGGCATCAAAATAAGTTTTTCGTAAATCAGCCTCAGCAACAATTACAAGTTTTGATTTTACAAGATCATAAAAATAGGCAAACAAAGCTGCAAAAATCATTGCCCATAATGACAATAGCATTAGGGTAGACATAGAGTAGGAAGTTTTTCCTAAGGCCGTATCAAGAAGCCGGCCATTCCATATTTGAAGCTTCATTGTACATAACAAATTAATTCCGCCTAAGGCAAAAAAAAGCACAAAATATTTTTTTTGTTTGAATATAAACCTGAACAATTACTCCCCCTTTCACTGTAAACATTAGCTAACATTTAAGATTATAGTACTTTGGATAATTATTGTCAAGAATGAATTATGAATAGAAAAAATAAAATGATTTTATTTAAATAATTCTTTTCGCATCTTATGAGGTGTAAGACCGTAAATTTCTCGAAAAACTTGTTGAAAATGCCCCTCTCCCTTATAGCCGGAAAGACGGGCAATATCTCCAATCAAAAGATTTTTATCCTGCAAAAGCTGCAAGGCTTTTTCCATTTTGAGCCTTTTTACATAAGAATACACCGTCATATTGTAACGCTCTTTAAAGCCCAACATCAGCTTTTGCTGATTTATACCGAAGCGTTTTGATAACTCTTTTATCGAAGGCGGAGAAATTATTTCAAGAGCCAAAACGCGTCGAACTTCGTCTAGGACCTTAATATCTGAATCGGAAAGATAAATGGCAGAACTTTTTTTATTCGCATAAACATAATCAAATAAAATTGAAAAGACTTCAAGACATTTTGCCCGAATAAACATATTAAGAGCAATGCCTTCTAATCGGCAATCTTTTACCTGATTACAAATCTCGGTAATTTGAGGAACATAAAGCACTCCGGGGTTTAAAATCTTTGCGGAAGTTTCCCAAAAATCTTCAGGCAGCTTGCAGCCGATTTTATCTTCCATCTCATCAAAAAATAACTGCCTAAAAACAAAGCCGACATTTACCAAGCGGACACCTGCACTAAAACGCTTAAAGCCCGAAAAATAAGCATTATTCACAAAGGCATTAAGACCGTGTTCGCAGGGCAACAGTTCGGAGCTATCTTTTTCATATATGTCCAGCTCACCTTCATAAAACTGACCGATAGAAACGGTTTTTTCGTTTACATTCTCTAATAAGGTTATGGATTCAAAAAATTCCAAATCTGCAATCGATACCAAGGCTCGATCAAAATCTCCTAAGATTGTAACCGCCCCCTTCCCCAACTTAGGCGGCACCTCATATCTTATAGTTCCCCTATCCTCCGCACGGGTAAAGCCTAACCTTTCCAAATCATTCCAATGTTCTTCCAAACTGCGCATATCTTTCCTCAAAATAAAAACATTCCATTTACTATTATAAACATTCCAAAATAAAGAAAATTACATTGAAAATACAAAAAATATTCAAACAATAATTCCAATATAAACAAAAACCTATTGACACATAGCGATAAATTACGCATTATACGAGGCAAGGATTTTACACTGATGGAAAACGAAAAACAAAAAGAATTTATATTGAACGAAAACTTGTGGAAGGTTATCTTCGATCTTGCATGGCCTGCAATTATTGCAATGATTTTACTGGGAGCAAACAATGTGCTTGACGGAATCTTCGTAGGTCATTTTGCCGAAGATGGAAGTCTTGCAGGCATCTCGGTCGCAATGCCTCCAATTATAACAATAATAGGTTTAGGAATTCTCGTAGGATCAGGAGCCGGAACTCTTTTAAGTATTGCAATAGGTGCGGAAGATATAAAGGTTCAAAAAAAGATTTTAGGTAATGTCAATTTTTTAGTGCTTATACTCAGCGTGATTGTAATGTCCTTAGGTTTTCTATTTTCGGAACAAACTCTTTTTTTTAATGGGAGGAAGAGACAAGGCCTTAATATACGGCGGAGAATATTACCGCACACTTTTATGGGGCACACCGATTTGGATATACGCCATTGCTCTTAATAACCTTATCCGATCGGAAGGCAAGATGAAAACGGCTGCCGCAATTATGGGAATAAGTTTAATTGTAAACGGATGTGCAAACTACATATTAATGGTTGTATTTAATTTCGGCGTAAAGGGAGCAGCCGCCGGAACAAATATAGGCATGGCAGTTCAGGCCGTTATCGGAGCCGTTTATTTTGCAAAGAAAAATACTGATTATCCTGCTTCAGCATTTACAATCAGAATTGAAGGAGAAATTATATCTAAGATTATTTCGATGGGGCTGGCAGGTTTTATAATGCAGTTTATGGGAACAGTTCAGATGCTTTTAGTTTTAAATGTATTAAACCACTACGGATCACAAGAAGACATTGCATTCTATGGAATTGTTACACGTATTTTTTCTTTCCTATTGCAACCGCTAGGAGGCTTTATGTTTGCTCTCTCCCCCATAATAGGAATAAACTTCGGAGCAGATAAGATAGAGCGTCTTATTTAAGCCTTTAAAAAATTTGTATTTGCAGCTCTTGTTTTGATAGCTCCATTCTGGATTTTAATGCTGACTTTTCCGCAAGCCGCAATTTCATTGATGATGAAAACAACCGGTATAAGCACTCAAAATATTTCATATTTTAGAATTTATATGGCCCTCCTGCCGGTCATACCCTTAGTGTTTTTTGCCCTCGCCTTTTTTCCTGCAGTAAACAAAGGAAAGATCAGTGCAATATTGGGAATTTTGCAGCAGATCATATTTTATCTTCCCGTCATGCTGATTCTTCCTATATTTGCAGGCGTTTCGGGCATTTATTACGGCACACTTCTAATCGAAATAGTGAGCGTAATTCCCATTTTTATATTGCTGCTAAGAGAATTCCGCCTTTTAAGAGCCGGAGTAACTAAATGGCAAAAAAATGAAGAAAAACCTATTAACAAGTAACCTATTTCACTTAAATTTATTTATATCTTAAATCCGGTATGTTTACTGTATCGAGTTTGTTCTTAACTAATCAAATTTTGCCTTTTGCACCCATACAGTAATAATCAATGTCTTAAATATAGAAGGAGTATGCAATGAAAAACATGGATATGGATATTTATAATCCGCCCAAAAAAATACTGGTATTTGACTTATTAACCAATTTGGGATGGATCTTATCCGCTATTTTAACAAACCGTATTGTAGGCAGTTCAGGAAACATAATGAACATCCTAAGCACAAAGGCTTTTGCAGTTATAATGATAACTTCAACTTTTAATCCCATTATCAAATGGAAGTTTTTAATGCCTAATATAATCAACTGGAAAGAGGATACAAAGAAAGCACAAAAAAGCCTTTCTCTCTACACAAAGATAGCCTTTATCATTCCTCTTACTATAGTTCTTTTAGGGCCTTTTTTTACATCATTAGAATCGGGTCTAATAGCTCAACCCAGAATTTTTCTTTCGTATATGAGCATCACGATGGGCAACATGTTTCTGATGAGTACATTTTTCAGCACTTTTATGACCAGAGAGCTGGAAAAATGGGCATCATTTTTACCCTTAGATGAACAGCATGTGGAAATGTCAATGACGAGAAGAATTGCCATTGTCAGTATTTTAACGATTTTATCGATAGCGTGTTTAACAATAGCACCGTTAGTGAGGACAAGCGAAAGCAATATTTATAGCCAGCTTTTAACAAAGGTTCTGCCGATTTTTACTTATGGATTGGTGCTTTCAGTAATTAACATAGTTACGGTTACTATCTCTACAAAAAATAAAATTTCACGTCTTCAAGATGCCATAAAGAATTTATCTTTAGGAAAATATAATCAAGATTTTCTTATAGCAGACTCAAGAGATGAGGCGGCATTTTTAATAAAAGATTTTAATATACTTTTGGACTTTAACAAAAAATTTTTTAATGATGTAAAAAGCTCAGGCCAAAAATCTCAAGACATAGCACATACACTCTTGTCAAACATGATGACAACCTCAAATGTTGTAGATCAAATTACGGGAAATATTTCTTCGATAAATGACAGTATCCAAAATCAATCATCGGGAGTTTTGCAAACACAATCAACATTGGAGCAAATTGCAAGAAATCTTGAACAGCTTGACAGAAATATCATAAGCCAATCTTCGGCTGTAACTGAATCTGTTTCCGCCATCGAAGAAATGACGGCAAACATCAAGTCCATCACATCTGTTCTAAAAAACAATTTAGGCTCTATGGAAGAATTAAATATCGCAGCCGAAAAGGGAAGAAAATCAATTTCCGAAACAAATGAATTTGTAAAATCTTTAAGTGAAAAATCGGAAGGTCTTTTAGAAACTACTTCAGTTATACAAAACATAGCAAGTCAAACAAACCTGCTCGCGATGAATGCCGCCATTGAAGCCGCTCATGCGGGAGAAGCAGGAAAGGGCTTTGCCGTTGTTGCCGATGAAATACGAAAACTGGCAGAAGAGTCCGGAACTCAGGGTAAGGTTATAACAACAGTTTTGATGGAATTAAAAAATCAAATAGAAGAGGTTACTAAATCCTCTTTGATGGGTGAAACACAGTTTACTGAAGTCATGCGTATCCTAAATCTCGTAAACAATAGAAACAACGAAATCATGAACGCCATGAATGAACAAGATCTTGGAAGCTCGCAAATACTTGAGGCTATAAAAAATATTATGCAAATCACTTCTGAGGTAAGAAGCGGCTCCGAAGAAATGGTCATAGGAAATACTGAAGCCGGAAAAGAAATGAGCAGACTTGTAGACATTTCAAAAAGCATAAGCAGCAATATGAACGAAATAAATCAAAAATCTGACCTAATCTCAAGCGAAATAGAAAGAGCCATGAACATGACCGAGGAAAATAAACAAGCCGTTTCAAAAATATTTTCATATCTGGAAAAGCTGGCTTTATAAAACTTAAGTTAATTGCTGCCCAACAGCCTACTTAACTATCTCTTAAAAATCTTCTATAATATAAAAACTTTTTATGGAGGTAGGAATGACGGCGGTTTGGGCGGCACCCTGTATAAAGCTTCTACAAGGCCCCTTGTATGAAAATGAAGGAGACTCCGATTCTTGGAGACTCTTGATTCAATACCAAGGGAAAATTGCATCTTTTAACCCGCCGAAGGCTATGCCTTTTTAGAACAAAAAGAAGACGAAGAAGGTGCACCAGAATCGGTGAGGCTGATACGCCGCTATCCACTTAGCTTTGAAATGTCCCTCCTCTGTGTTTTATTGCGGGAAGCCCTAGAACAATTCGATATTTCTCAAAACGATTCTTCTATTTTGGTTTTACCTGAAAGCGAAATCCGCAGTATGCTCTCGGTTTATTTTAAAGAAAAAACCGATCAAACAAAACTCTATAACGAATTTACCAAATATTTGAATCAGGCAGTAGACTTAGGCTTTTTAAAAGAACTGCATCAAGACCAAAACGGAAGAATCGGCGACGATTTAATCGATAGAAAATTTGAAGTACGCAGAATTCTTAGGGCAAAAATCACAACCGAATTCTTATCCGAATTTAAAAAGCGGCTTGAAAATTATAATAGGGAAGAAAAATGATGCAATTTGAATTGATGAGTGAAGAGAATAAAAGCGGCTTTTATTTGGATTTTTTTCAAGTGTATAACTGGGGCATCTTAGATTCAAATATCTACACAATGAGATGCAGAAAAAAATCTTCCCTTCTTACAGGTTTAAACGGCTCAGGAAAAACCACCTTAGTCGATGCTTTTTTGTCGCTCATTGTTCCGCCCCGCCGGAGATTTTATAATCAATCTGCCGGAGCCGAAAGCAAAAAAGAAAGAGATGAGGCAAGCTACGTGCTCGGTACTTACGGAAGCAAGAGGGATGAAGAATTTATTTCGAGTACGGCAAAAACTTGCGTTCAAAGGATAAGTGTTTTTCCATTCTTTTAGGCTGCTTTGTTCTGGGAGACGATCAGGGACCTGTAACCCTCATGCAGATGAGATTTTTTTCTCAGGCAGGTACCTTGCAAAGGGTTTATTCTATAACAAGAAAAAGGCTTTCTATTGAAGATATTCAAAAAGAAGTTGTAGACCTTACACCCCACAGTAAATGGAAAAAAATCATGGCCGAAAAATTCAATACGGCTTTTTACGGTGATAATTTTTCTTCTTATTCCGAAGCTTTCTCGCAGCTTGCAGGTTTACGCTCCGACAGGGCACTCTATCTTTTTTCGCAAACGGTCGGTTTAAAAGGAGTAGGAAACTTAAACGAGTTTATACGGACACATATGTTCGAGGGAAAAAACACCGAAGCCGAATTTGAAGGATTGGTAAAACATTATGAAGAGCTTTCACAAATTTATAACGAGATTGAAAAAGCACAAGAACAGATACGGCTTTTAAAAGAAGTTTTGGAAGCGGGCAAAACCTTTGAACTTTGCGAAAAGAAGGATTTAGAATTAAAAGAAATTAAAAACAGCTTACAACTTTGGTACTTAAAAACAGCTCTTGCCTTAATCGAAAAAAAAAATTATAGATTTAAACCAAGAAAGACTGATAATCGAAAACAAGACAACTTTAATAGGAGAAGAAATAAAAAAGATAGACTTCGATCTCGACTCCGTAAAATCGGCAATTCAAAAAAATTCTACTTCGATACGCCTTACATCAGTGGAACACAAAATAGATATTAACGAACGTGAATTAAAAATACGCAGAGAAAAAATATGGGACTATGAGCTTTGCGCCGAAGTTCTTTCTTTGGAAACTCCCCAAACGGAAAAAAAGTTTAATGAAAACTTAAAACTTTTACCGGAATTAAAAAAAGAACTTACAAAAAAAGAAAATATCTTATTTAATTCTATTCTTGAGCTTAATGTTTTAAACAAAGACACGAAAAATGAACTTACGGAACTTACCGAAGAACTTGAATCTTTGAGCAAGCGGAATACAAATATTCCCTCTCAAAATATCAGAATACGGGATGAAATTTGTGAAGGCATTAATTGTTCCCAACGGGAACTTACCTTTGCAGGAGAACTTTTACAAGTATTAAAAAGCGAATCCCATTGGGAAGGGGCAATAGAAAAACTCCTCCATCATTTTGCTCTCTGCCTTTTAGTGCCGGAAAATCTTTATTCAAAGGTAAATACCTATGCCGCAAAAAATAATTTAAAAGGAAGACTGGTTTATTTAAAGACGGATAAAAAACCTCAGCTTAAAAATTTTAGACTGCAAAGCAATTCCCTTATTTCCAAACTTGAAATAAACAGAAAGCATGAACTTTCCGATTGGATCGAAAGCTATGTAACCGATAACTTTGATTATATATGCACCGATGATATGCAAGAATTTAATCATGCGGCTAAGGCTGTCACTTCAGCTGGTTTAATTAAGGCAAAGATAAGGCATGAAAAAGACGACAGGCCTCAGCGTTCCGGGACTCAATCATTTGTCTTAAGCTGGGACAATATCCAAAAACGAAGAGAACTTTCCTTTAGATTGGATAAACTTAAAACCGAAATTGAAAAAAATACCGAAAAATTAAATAAATATAAAATAAAACAAGACGAAATAAAGAACAAGCTTATCATCTTGGAAAATTTATTTAAGCTTACTATTTGGGATGAGATCGATGTTCAAAAATATGCTGCAGCCCTTAATGCAAGCCATGAAGAAAAAGCTAAACTATTAAAAGATGATAAGGAACTCAATCAGCTTGAAGAAAGGCTCAAACTTTTAAAAGAGGAAAGGCAGTCAAAGGAGACTGAACTTTCCACGTTTACACAGGAAAAGGGAAGACTGGAACAGCAGCTTGCAGATATAAACTTAAAACAAGAAAGGATGCAAATTCAATTTAACGAACACTATTCGAATAAAGACAATGAAGAAATAGAAACCTTGGTTTTAAATTTTGAAAAATATTTTAAAATCAACAAGGGGTTTGAAAACTTAGATATCCTCGACACGGCAAAAGAAAATTTTTCATCTACCCTTGAAAAAGAAACGGAAAAATCGGAACAAAGTTTAAAAAATACGGAAAGAAGATTGCGCGAAAAGATGTCGGCCCTTACAAATGCTAAGGATGAAATAAAAATAAAGTTTCCTTCATGGAGTGCGGATGTACGGGATTTGCAAGCGGAAGTGACAGCCCTTCCCGACTTTAAGGCCTTTTATGAAAGGTTAAACCATGATGATTTACCTGCCTGCTTAAAAAAATTCAAACGAAAATTTAACGATAGCGTAAAACAAGATATTACAGACTTTAAAGCACGTTTAGACGGAGGAACACAACAAATTATTGAAGGTATCGGAGAACTTAACAAAAGTTTAAAGATAATCCCTTACAGTAAAAATCCTCCGACCTATATAAAACTGGAACACCGTTTTACAAATGATATTCAAATAAAAGAATTTCAAGGCCTCTTATTAGCCGCCATCCCCGACTCCGCTTCCGTATTTAATAAAGAAGCTGATTCCGAATTCGAGAATTTTAAAAAAATAAAAACATTGATTTCATATTTAAAAGAGAACGATCAAAGGCGGAAAAAAATTCTTGATGTCCGCCAATGGTTTATATTTGCGGCAATAGAATATTACCAAAACGATAATACTCAAAAACAATACTATGAAGATTCCTCTGCTCATTCCGTCTGCAAAGGGCTCCGTAAAAGATGCCTTCGATGAGAGAAAACTTGAAGCGGAAAAGCTTTATAAGGGCTCAAAGAATGCTAAGGGAATAGGCTATACCGTAGAAACAAAAACCCTTAAAACTCATAAACAAGGAATGCAGACAATTATAGAAAAAATATATTTTGAAACTGAAATTGATTTTATAAGTTTTATAGGAAAAGAAAAAGAAACTGAAAATTTTAAAAAGCATCTTTCCATTGTTAAAAAACAATTTTCAAATTTAAATGCCGAGGATATTCAAAACGATTGGCTAAATAAACATCTGCGTAATCTTATTACCGAGGTTGAAGCCGATTATTGGCAAAACATTTTTCGTTGTGCAATCTGGTTTTTAAATAATCCTAATTGTAATTTGTATCTAAGAGAAATTCCTCTATCGGTACACACAAAATTTATAGAACAAAACACTTCATTGATTTTTTCGGTTTATACAGTCCTAAATAAAAATAAGGATAAGATAAACTCAAATGCAGATATATATAAAAGGTGGGGAGTTTGCACACCCGAACCCTTCATAAGATTCCGCTGCCTCGATAAAGACATAAATTTAAAAATTCTAAACGAAGAAATTACAAGCTATGAAGCTCAAATTCCTTTAGGTGCCTTTGCAAAAATAAATTTTAATTCCGTAGAATATATTTTTATTGTTGAAAATTTAATGGTCTATCTTACACTTCCGCCTTTTAGCAAAGCTCTTTGCATTTTCGGTTCAGGTTTTGCTGCCGTAAACTTAAAAGAAAATAAAGCATTAAACGAAAAAAAATTATACTATTTCGGAGATATGGATGAACACGGCTTTGAAATACTTTCAAATGTACGCGGCATTTTTCCAAATGTAAAATCATTTTGCATGGATAAAAAAACTTATGAAACTTTTTCGATCTTTGCAGTAAGGGGAGAAAATTCTCACTCAAAAATTGAAGACCTTAATCTTAATGAAGAGGAATTAATACTTTTTAAGTTTTTGCGAGAAAGAACCGGAAGGCTTGAACAAGAAAAAATATCTCATGCCTTTATCAAAAGCCGTATGGAAGAAATTTTTAACAAGGCAAATGAGGAGGAAAAATGAAAAGTTCGGATAGTGCTTATATATCGGCCATGCTTTCGGAAGATTCAGGCTTAAGACTTTTAAGAACAAAAAATGCAGCTCTTACTATTTCCTTCTTATATAAGATTTTTAGAGAAAAGCATATTCAAACAATTTCAGCTGACCGCTTTGAAACCCTGCTCGCAGATTTTTTGAGGGACCAAGAATTCTCAAATACTAATTATGACTTTGATTCGGAAGAATCCGATATCGGAGAATTTCGGCTTGCAATGCAAACCATCGAAAGCCGCTCTCATTTTTTAGCCAATAAATGGTGCTCCGAAAAAATAGGATTTATCAGAAAATATTATAACGAAAATCAAGAATTGATTATAGAATTAAGTGCAGGAGTCGAGCGTCTTTTTACATGGCTTGATAATATGGATTCAAGAACCTTTATCGGAACGGAATCACGCTTTAAAGATATCTTATCTAAATTGCGTGAGCTTTCTGAAAACACAACCCATGACCCGGCCTCTCAAATTGCCGACTTGGAAAAAAAGAAAAAAGAATTACAAGACCGCATAAACCGAATTAAAAAAACCGGTAAGGCCGAAATATACACGCCTGTTCAAATGGTTGAACGCCTCCATGAAATTTCAAGAGCTTCAAGAGAACTTTTATCGGACTTCCGCCAAGTCGAAGAAAATTTTAAATCAATTCTTTCGGATGTTTACAAAAAACAATCTGTAAGTGAAACAAAGGGAGCTGTTCTCGGCTATGCCTTAGATGCATATTTGGAAATGAAAGAAACACCTCAGGGACAAAGCTTTGATTCTTTTTGGGACTTCCTCGCAGCCGATGCAGGTAAAAATGAAATCAACAGCTTGACAGAAAACATAATCGAACAGGTGAGAAATCAAGGCATAGAATGGGAAGACGGTTTTCTTTTTCACTTAAAGCAATATCTTCACGAAGCAGGCGGAAAAATAATAGATACAAACCGCTCCCTTACGCACCGGTTAAATCGGGTTCTTCTTTCTCAAGGAAGACAAGAACACAAACTTCTCACAGAATTAATTTCATTTATAAAGACAAAGGCCTTTGAGTTGGCAGACAGCGATTTTGAATTAAGCGAACCTCTTCAAATTGAGACAAAACCCTTTTTATATTTTCCTCAAGCTCGCACTTTAAAATTTCCCGAACAAGTGCAAAGTTTTGAGCCTATTACAAGTTTTACCGAACAAGAATCGGCAGAACTTTTGAGGCAAAGCGGAATATTCAATCAGTTTTATGTTGATGAAAATCTTCTTAAAAAAAATATCTCAAACTTCCGTAACGAATTTTTACACGGAAGAACTCAATTTTCTCTTGCAGAGCTGACCGAAAAATTCCCCATTCAAAAAGGTTTATCCGAAGTTGCCGCCTACTTTGCCCTTACCTCCAAACTCAAACCGGAAGCGCTTATATTGGAAAACACATCCGAACAAATATCCTACACCTTTAACGATAAGACGGTTTTGCTAACCCTGCCCAAGATTGTGTTTGGGTAATACTAATATCATTGATGCTGCAAAAACCTCATTAACTAAAGGAAATTTCTAAAAACTATTTTGAAAAAAATCAAAATAGCTATTGACTTTTCATCCTGCACATATTATAATCTATTTAGATAAAAATCGAAATAGATTGAGAGGTATAACAAGGATGAGTTTTGAAAGTACATTCAAAGCATTGGCAGACCCTGTAAGAAGAGACATTTTGATTTCTTTAAAAGAAAAATCGCTTACGGCAGGTGAAATTGCCGATAAATATGAATTATCAAATTCCACCATCTCATATCATCTATCCTTGTTAAAAAAAGCTGATTTGGTAACTGAAAGAAAATATAAAAATTTTATTTACTACGACATCAATATATCGATTTTTGAAGAAGCAATTATGTGGCTGTCACAATTTAAAGGAGATAAGAAAAATGCCTAAAAAAATATTATATATGATTATTACATTACTAAGTTTTTCTCCAAGTATTTATTATATAATAAATATTGGAAATGAAAATATAAAAAATTATGATTTATATATACTGCCTATATTAGTAATTATTTTCAGCATTGTAATGGAAATTGCAGTAAATAAATTATCGAATAATAATAAACTGCCTAAAAAGCTCTATCTTCCAATTGTTTTAAGCACTCCTCTATTATTTGCAATCGCTCAAAGCGGCAAATATATATTTAAAGATTCAAACACTTCCGGCATTGAAAAATATATTCATATCTTAGCCTCAATGATTATCATCATAATCGGAAACTATTTGCCTAAAACAAAACCAAGCAGATTTGTCGGTTTAAAATTTTTTTGGTTATTGGATAAACCCGTGTTATGGTATAAAACCCATCGCCTTGCCGGATTTTTATGGATAGTCACAGGAATTCTTTTGTTGAGTTTTGGAGTATCTGCAAGATGGGAATATCTAATAATGTACTTTTCCCTATTGTATGTTATTCCATTAATATATTCACTAGTACTTTTAAATCAACAACCCTGATGCAGAGCATCGGGGTATGTTGTTCTCATAAGGTGGTTGCAGTCGGCTTTAATACCCTTTGTTACGACGCAGAGCGTCGGGGGTATTAAACCCTCCGCACGAATAAAGAAAGGAGATTGTATGAGTAATTTATCCAACAAAAAGCATTTGATTATCGGAAGCTTATTATGTTTAGCTGCAACGGCTATTTTTATGGCCTTTGGAAACAAACTCCCGGAAACGGTTCCCGTACACTGGGATTCAGCAGGAAATGTAAACGGCACCATCGAAAAGGTATATCTGACATTCGGAGCACCGTTTGCATATCTTCTTATCAATCTTATCGGGTTTATAAAATTTCAAAATCAAAAGGGAAATGTATGGAAGTACTATATCATACCGGTATCTGCTATTATAATCAGTTTCCTAGTTATTTTCTTGGCAATTTTATAATTAAATTAAAAGAATAACTATGTTGGAAATTAAGAATTTAACAAAAATCTATCATAAAAACCGCATTGCAGTAAATAATATAAACTTAAAAGTTTCTCAAGGCGATATTTATGGTTTTATAGGGACAAACGGCTCCGGGAAAACATCAACAATTAAATCCATTGTAGGAATTCATGATTTTACAGGAGAAATATATGTTAATGGAATTTCCATAAAAGATAATCCTGTAGAATTTAAAAAAAATATCGCATATATACCCGATAATCCCGATATATATGAATATCTTACAGGGCGGCAATATATCAATTTTATAGCAGATTTGTATAGAGTATCTATAAATGAGCGGATACAAAAAACAAAATCATTCAGTGAAATATTTGAAATGAGCTCATTTTTAGATAATACAATATCTTCATATTCTCACGGAATGAAACAAAAAATTGTAATTATTGCAGCCCTTATCCATTCACCAAAATTATTAATAATGGATGAACCCTTTGTAGGCTTGGATCCAAAAGCTTGTTATCTTTTAAAAAAAGAAATGAAAATATTAGTAGAAAACGGGAATGCAATATTCTTCTCTACACATGTTTTAGAAGTTGCAGAAAAACTATGTAGCAAGATAGGAATAATAAATAAGGGCAGGTTAATTGTGCAAGGAAATATAAACACTGTTTTGAGCAAGACCGATTCATTAGAAGAATATTTTATGGATATTATTAAAAATGAAAAATATAATAATACTTTTTAAAAATTCCGTATTTCGGTACTCAATTTTTACAAATTCGGAAAAAAACAACTATCATTTATTAGGATTTATCGTAATATTTTTTTTGTTATGCCTATATAATATTATTTCGATAAATTCAATAATGAAATTAGGGCTGCATTCTTTTACCCTATCCTATTCGGCAGCAATATCAAGTTTTTTTATTTTTATGATGACTGTGCTAAAAAGTAACTCAATGTTTTTTTATAATAAAGATTTTAATATGTTAGCATCTTTACCGATTAGAGAAAAAGAAGTAGTTCTAAGTAAATTTTTAATACTATATTTTTTAAATCTTATTATCAGTTGCAGCTGTATATTTCCGGCAGTCATTCTTTTAATTTTAAAAAAAATTATCAGTGTCTCTGCCGGAATAATATTTTTACTGTCAGGCTTCGCCCTCCCGATGATACCTATGTGTATAGCTTCCATATTAAGTATTATTATAGAATATTGCAGTGTATTTTTTAAAAGAAAAAATCAAATATCGATTTTGTTTTTTTATTTATTGATGACAGGATATTTTATAACCGTATCATTTAATCGCGATTTAGATTCCATTTTATTAGACAATTTACTTCAAACACAATTATATAAAATATTTCCGTTATCCAAATTATTTTATATAGATCAAAATATTTACCTAAAGATTTTACAATTTATAAGTCTTACAATTATTGTAACCATTGTATATATATTTTTTATAGGTAAAAACTATAATAAAATTCATCAAAAACTAAACACTCAAAGCTTTAAAAATAAAAAAACAAAATCTATTTTAAGAACACCATTTTTTAGTTTATATTTAAAAGAGTTTAACCGTTTTATTACTTCGCCTATTCGTGTATTAAATTGCGGATTAGGTATTATATCTTTATGTGTCTTATCTGTCGGTTGCATGATATTGGGATTTAACAAGATTGAAATATTACTCGGTATTAGAGGTCTTGAACATATTCTTACACACTACGGTTCATCGGTGATAGGGGCATTTTTTCTTATGAGCTGTACCACATCTTCATCAATATCTTTGGAAGGAAAAAATTTATGGATACTACAAACAGCTCCAATCGGCATATCCCAAATTTTAAATAGTAAAATAGCAGTCAATATGAGTATTCATTTAATAGGATATCTTTTTGCAATGATTGCCATTTTACCGAATATACGGAGCGGTTTTTTACAAATTTTATTAACAGTCTTTGTACCTGTTTTTTATTCCTTTTTTATTTCGACTGTAGGAATTTTTTTTAACATCAAATATTTAAATCTAAATTGGAATGATGAGATAAGCGTTATAAAGCATAGTACGGCATCTATTATCACGCATATAATTGCTATAATCACTATTATAATATCAACTTCATTATTTTTTATTATAAATTTAAATTTTATTTATATAATAATTCCAATATGTCTAAGTTTCGCCATTGTCGGAATTTATTTATATAAAAAAAGCATAAAAACAATATATCTTATTCAAAAATACTGAAAATTAGATTAACCTCACCCTTGCCTAATAGTATAAAAAAAGGTACAATTATTAAAAGGAATTAAGCATGTCTAAAAAATTTATCTTAACCAACGAACAAAGAAAGTATCTGGGTCTAAATCCGATTGAGGCTCACTGGGAAGTAATGGATATAAAAGGCAGCCTATATTATTTTGACGGAGATACTATCAAAAAAGAAATTTCCGCATCGGACTATGAGGGAGAAGCTTTTTACTATAAAGAAAACGAGCTTGATGTTGAAACGGGAGAAAACAGAACCATTGTGCTTCCCAAGACGGCAAAAGGAAAACCGAAAAAATTAAACTTTACGGCAACTCAATCATTTAAAGGAATCGGAGTGTATTTTTCATTCGGAAGCGGACATGTGCTTATCGGAAACTACACCACACAAAAAACCTACTATTCGGAAAACTTAAAAGAAAGCAAGGCTTCGGCTCTCAATTCTTGGATTGAAAAATGGATAAAGGAAACATCAAAAGAAGATTTAACCGATTTGGAAAATTTTAAAAACGAAAAAAGAGCTAACCAAAAATATAAAGAAGGAGATATCTTTGCTTTTAAAATAGGAAGACGGCAATACGGTTTCGGAAAAATTTTAATCGATATTGTTAAGTTAAGAAAAAATCCGGAATTTAAAAAGAATAAAAACTACGGTCTTAACAACCTCATGGGAACCGCTTTAATTGTAAAGGTCTACCATAAAATCAGCACCGGCATAAACATCAATCTTGACGAATTGGAACAATGCCCTTCCCTCCCCGCACAGCCCATCATGGATAACAATATCTATTACGGCGAATACAAAATTATCGGAAACAAAAAAGTTACTTACCAAGACTTAAATGACGCTCCAATATCGACAAGCAAGAGTATAAATCATCAAGACAAGGATATTGCCTATCTCCAATACGGCTTGATATATAAAGAAATGTCTTTAAAAGAATACGCTCTATACAAAGACGAAGAATGGTATCATAAAAATTACCGGGCAGAATCAATAGGCTTTTCTTTAAACATAGAAAAATTGGAAGAATGTATAAAAGCAAAATCAAACGCCCCCCTTTATCCTGCAACCGGCGGCGGCCTAAATAATCCCGCCAACAAAAAAGATAAGAATTCAATTTTCAAAGCTTTCGGTATGGACGGCGATCTGGACTATGAGGGAAACTTAAAGCTCGCAAAGGAAAAGTAAAAGCTATGATAGAATATTACAAAAAAAGAGCAAAAGAATATGAAGACATATATAAAAAACCGGAAAGACAAGAGAGTATTCTTAAATATCAAGATTATATTAAAAAACTTTTTCAAAACAGGAATGTATTAGAGCTTGCCTGCGGAACCGGATTTTGGACGGAAACATTAACCAAGACTGCAAAAACCGTACTTGCAACCGACATTAATAAAGAAGTACTGGAACTTGCAAAACAAAAAATTTTTAAAGCCTGCAAGCCGGAATTTGCAATTTTGGATTATAGAAACTATAAACCTAATAACGAATACAACGGCATATTTATAGGCTTTTTGGCAAGTCATCTGACAAAACATGAATTTTTAAATCTTGTCGAAACTCTCATAGAAAAAACTAAAAAGCCTTCTTTAATATTCTTTATGGACAACCTTTTTGTGGAAGGAGAAAGTACTCCGATATCCAAAACCGATAAAAACGGCAATACCTATCAAATACGAAAACTTAAAGACGGCATCGAGTATGAAATAATGAAAAACTTTTATACCGAAAAAGAATTTAAAATTTTACTAAAAGACAAAACCTATAAATATTTTTCCAATAAATATTATTGGTCTATTGAAATTTACACTTAGATTATAATGCAGAGGGATATATAAATTTAATCCTTGTTCATAATGCTTGACAAAATAGATATTTTTATGCTAAGGTAAGCATATGCAGGATTTTTTGAGTTTATGCTTTTTTAAAATTTTCTCATTAAATGCTTTAGATAAGGTAAAAAAACGCAGTGATCTTCTAACCAAAACACTGTGCCATTTTACCCCCCCCACGTGTCAAAATGACACAATCAACAAACTAAGTCAAAATCTTTTATATTTTTTTCTCTTTAATACTGTACGCACAAGTCAATTATTTTATTTTGTCTTGTGCGTTTTTTTATATATTTATATTAAAATTAGTACACACATGAAATTGTAAAGTATTATAATTAAAAGGAGTCTCAAATGAGTAATGATGAAAATACTTTAGAGAATAATGAAGAAGTAAAACTTCTAGACATCAAACCCGATGCAGACGGTAATTTGAAGAGTGAACCTATAACTTTGAATGACGGAACTAAAGTTGAGTTTGTAGCCGATTTTGAAAATGAAGATCTTACAAAAACAAAAATCTTTAGAGATTTGCAGGCTGTAGAAGAAGATCTTTGCGGAACTCATGATTTAACAAATCATGCAGACACGACAGATTATCTGGTGTCGGTAGGCTGCGGTATTTTATGCGGGCTTATTGATTCATTTTTTGTTGGAGAATTTGATTTTGCACGAGGAAAAGAATGGAGCAATGAAAAAATTAATAATATAATTATAAAATCAACACAAAAGTTAAAAGAGGAAGAAGCTATAAGCAGAGCTATAGCAAAAGCAAAAAATGAAACTATAAAAAATGGTAGAAAATTATCTTCAGATAATATAAAAGAAATAATAAAAAATGAGAAAGAAAAAGTACAACAAGAAATTCAACAAGCTCTTGAAGAAGATAAAAAGAATGGAACTTCAAAAATGTTGGCAAGTTCAATTCATGAACTTGAACAAAAATATCCAATAGCCGCTGATAGTGTTACTTCCAACTTTGGAGGAGGATTGCAACATCACTTACGAGACTTTACCCATCATCCAACACCAGTAGGGCTATTTTTCTCTTTACTATCTCAATTCACAGAAAAAGCATATGGAACAAATACCGCTGGTTTATTTCAAATTGTTGATATAACTGATAAAACACTCATAGGTAAAAATATACAAGAAAAATTTTATTTTGGAGTGATTCACTGGTTTTTTCATATGATGAGTGATATGGCTGGTTCATCTGGAACTGTTGCAAAAGGCGGTTATGGTACAGGTTTACCAGGTCCTATTTTATCTCTTCTAAAAGAATTATCTTCTTTATCTTTTTTTAAAAAGATGAATAAAGACGGAAATAAAGAAGTCTCTGTTTGGATTTCAAAGCTTTTTAATGGAACTTTATTGGCTCAACATGATGAAAATGGTAAGATTATTTCTGGAACAGAACAACCTTTTGATTTGCGAGCCGAACTTGCTGTTGGCGAAGAGTTAGGTCGGCAGACAGTCCCTGTAATTATCAATGAATGTCTTGTACGAGGATTTTATTTTATTCGTCGCTTAATTATTGAATTTCAGTCAAAAAACATTTCAAATTTTACGGATTTCAACCGCATCGATTTAAAAGAAATATTACCTTTTAAAAATAGAACTATTGTACGTATGTTGACAATTTCAAAAGGCACATTTGAAATATTTGATACTGCTGATGCTGCTATTCGTTCAGGCGGATTTACAAATATGTCATTTTTATTACATTTAAATTTTGTAGGAGCGGTATCGTTTGGCATTACTGCCGGTTTTGATATAAAGATGGGCGTACAGAAATTTAAAAAAGAACATGCATACGGTTGTCCTAAAAATTTAAAACTTATCAGACTTTATAAGAAAAATGCAGGCGGCTTAAGTAAAGTTTTTGAAACCGTCCCTATTGCAAGAAAGAATTTTGGTCCCTTATTTATTCATATTAATGAAAAACAATATGAAAAAACAAATATAAAAGTAATGTTTGTAGATATGGAAAATCACCTGTCACTAACATATGACGAAAGTATGCAAACTCCTAAAAAGCTCCTTTCAATGTTTGAAATGTATAAAGATTATAAATTTTCTCCGGCTAATGCATTCGGTAATTTTGCAAAAAAACTTACACATAATTTAAATACATCTCAAAATAATCCCATGTTTATTTGGAATTCTATTTATAAATTTTCAAAACCGAATAAAGAAATAGAAACTGCAGAAAACCAATATTTCAATCTTCTTCTAAATGAAATAAAAATATGTAAACCTGATGCAGTTATTTTTATGACCGGTAAAAAATATGATAAACATATACAGGCAAAATTTAACAACGAACTTTCATTTAGGCAAATTTGTGTAAACTCCGAAAACAGCAAATTGCCTGATTTAACTGAAAAATGTTTTGCAAAACTAGTATCTAATAATAAAAATCTTCCTGAACATATTTACAGAATATCAAAACCCAATTCTTTATTTTTCAAATTATTTAGAAAAAAAGCAACTGTAAACTGGCTAATAAAACTTATACTCGGTATTGAACCCGAAGAAAAGTGGAAAACACATAAAAAGCTAAAAATTGGTATTCCTTGGAAAGTAATACTTATTATTCCAGCTATTATAATTCTTTTACTTTTATTACGTACCTGCAAAGGATGTAACTTTAATGAAAAAGCCCCCCTGCCTGTCACTTCTAGTATTGAAACTCCCAAAATTCAAACGGAAACAAAACCTGTGCATAACGCGGAAAAAGTATTTTTAAAAGAAACAAAATCTTTTGAATTTAGAGCAGATAGAAGAGATTTTGTAAATCCACAAGAAGCTGAAATTTGGTTTGATAATATGGCACAGGAAATAAAAACAAAACTAAGGCAAAACCCTAAATTAAAATTTAAGATATGCGGATATGTAGCAGAATTTCAAAATGAAATTGATGAAATGGTTCTAGCTAAAGAGCGTGCTGAAAATATAAAAAAAGGTCTTGTAAAAAGAGGTATACCTTCTGACATATTAGTAGTTATTCCTATTGGAAAGACAAGTAGATGGGGAACTGAGCGTCGATTAAATAGAGCAGTTACAATAGAATCTTTTGAGGAATAAATTAGCTATGTCAACTTTATCCCCATAGTGATTTAACCTACCCTATTTATTAAAACACCCCTTCCAGCTAATCCTTTTACAGATCAGCCGGAAGGGTTGTAACAGCTAAAAGACTAAGGCGGAGCGGTAAACAAGGCTCCGCCTTAACCAACCTATACGGCTTTTAGATAAAAATCCGTTTCCCCAGTGCGGAGATCCTTGACGGGTACTGCACCCGACGAGAACTGAGTGCAAATACGGATGGCGTATTCTTTATCTTTTTCAAGTTCGGCAGGAACAAAGAATTCCACCAACGAAGGAGTGTTGGTAAAGATATGTTCTTCTTTTACCTTTATAGGCTCCGAACCGTCTTGAGGTACACAGTACACACCGCAGTCTTCCAATGTACCTAGAATGCGGATTCGGTTTCCCGAAACCCTAAGCGACTTTCCGCAGGTAATAATCTCATTGTCTTGTTGAGTAAACAAATATCTGCTACATATTCCTAAAAGATGTTTTTTTGTCGAAACCGTGATTAACTATCTTTTCGGAATCTGTTAAACCTCTTGATTCACAATTTTGATCATTTTTTAGAAAAATAATTACTGTATAAATTTTTTTTACCTTTTTACAAGTTTAAGCTCTTCAAATATTTTATAAACATTGCAAAATGAAGCATGTTTATCATGATTTTGTTTATTACGTTCTAATAATGCATAGCTATTTCTAATTGCTGTTCCATTTAAATCCTTCAATTTAGAATAAACCGTACATATTGCTTTTTCATATTCAGGAAAATATTTATATAGTTCTTTTATAAGGGTATTTTGATCATGGTAATATTTTTGTGGTATTACATAGTGCAATAAAAACCATATTTCAAATGAAGGGAGAGAATCTGCAATATAAATTTCACTCCTTTCAACTTGAGCTTTCAATTTTTTTGTCTTTTCTGAAATACCTTTTTCTAAAATTGTATCATAGTCAAAAACACACCATACTGAATCATACACATTTGACTTCTTTTCATCTAATGCAGTTTTTAAAATACTCTCGAGAGAACTGTGTTTTGCCTGTTTCGGAATAATTGTAATGCCCGGAATTCTTTCGATAGACTTCATTTCAGAAAAATACCGCTGTTCAGTTTTTCCTTCAACAACAATCAAAACAGTCTTATTACTTGGTATTTTTCCTGTTTTTCTCGGCATAAAATAATTCCTTTAATAAATTAATATTGATATTGGGCAAGGCACCAAATGTATCTGCATTATAGAGTTTTTTACGGGAAGTTTCTTTTCGAATTCCTTTATAGTCAGTAATACTGTTATAGACACTGTTACCTTCCTGTGTTTTATAACAAAACCACACTTCATCATCACGCAACAGTCCGGAATCCAGCAAATCTTGATTATGAGTTGTAAAAAGCAGTTGAGAATGATCAGATATCTCAAGAAAAAGATCTAAAAACAATTCTATCAACTCTTGGTGAAGAGATGATTCAAGTTCATCAAAAGTAAAGATATAATTTAATTGAACAATTAAGAACAATATTGTACTCATTCCAATCATTTTTACCGTTCCGGCAGATTCTTGTGAAAAAGATAATATATAATTAATTCCATTGTAACAATGTGTTAAAACTATATCTTCTAATATATATCCATTATTGCTAACAGATACTCTTTCTTGAATATCTTTAGGTAGTTGAATAAATAATTCTTCAGAAATAGGGATTTCTTTAACCTCTATATTTTTTATTGTTGTCATATCTGCAGCAGAAAGTAATTGTATAAGTTTATTCTTAAAATTATTATTTTTCTTTACAAGCATCAATGCATTTCTCATCATAAACCCATTGTTATCAACATACAATCCTGTAAAATTTAAAATAAAATACCTATATATTTTATTAAGAATTAAATGTTCGATTTGTGCTCCGGTAGAAATAACTGAACAATTAGGCCTGGTCATATCCTCAAGTATTTTTTTTGCCCCGGTAATATCACTGCCCCATTTTATTTTATTATTTTCACTTCGCTCGAAAATACGTTTTTTTTGCCCTTTCGGAGCATAGAATAATGATTCATAGAGGACTTTTTCCGTTGTAAGCTGTAGGTTATACTCATACCGGATATATTGTGCGGTTTCTGTATCTTTTATATAAAAAATCAGATCAAACTCGCTCGGTTGATTTTGAAAATGCGGATCAAATTTGAATGGAACAACCCCAATTTTCTCATCAGGTTTTAATTTATTAAATGAGCTGAGAAGAAAACTCATATAAAATTGCAGTGCCTCAAGCATCTTTGTTTTTCCCGCAGCATTTGCCCCGTAAATACATGCAAGTTTAAGAATTTTTTTACCTCCGCATTCTACATAATGCCGTGCATCAGTTTCGGTATCATTTATTACAGCTTCAAAGCTGATTGTTTGTTTTTCGCTGATAGAAAAGGTATTTGCAATAGAAAATTCAAGGATCATAATCAACTCCTGATAGTTTTATAAAGGTGCTTCCATAAGCCAATATCGGCTTTTTATATATAAAATTCAAGCTATTTTTGCATAAAAAGTGCAAAAATAGGTATAATTTACGATTTTTTATGCACGGCTTACGCATGAATTCCTTAGCTAAATAAAACATTAAACCTAAATGAATCATCAAAAGTACAAAGCATCTTCTTCCTTTTCAGAGTTTTACCGTTTTGATACATTTTCATTCGATTAAAGCAAATCCTCCTTAAAATTGCTATGTTTTCAGCAGTATTTTTTTCTCGAATTTGACATTCATCGTCTCTAAATATTACATCCAGCGACCAGTGTAAGGTGTTTTCTATTGTCCAATGTGTTCTTACAGCTGTTACAAACTCATTTATATCCTCTATACTGCTAATAAAGTAACGCTTTTCACTGTATTGTTTGCCTTTGCACCTTACAGTGCTTTTGACCATTCCAAAACTCTTTAAATTTGCCCATTTATTCTTATCTGCAAACCAGTTTATATTAGAAGAAAGAAAGTATTCTCTTTTTTCTTCTCTGCCATGCCCTATATCCAAGGTTTCAAATCTTAAAAGTGTGTTTTGAAAGTCTTTATCTTCTATAGAAAAATAATCTTTTACATCATTATACGCTGCCGGTTGATTTTCTTTTAGAGCCAATACATAATCACATTTTTTCTTTGTGATTTCTTTTGCTATTTCTTTTTGACAACCCATGGCATCTATAGTAATTATCGAGCTTTTTAGTTTTAAAAGGTTAAGGAGTTCAGGAATTGCTGTGATTTCATTCGATTTTTCAGCACATTTTATTTGTCCTAGTACAACTCCCGCTTCGTGAGCAAATGCACTTACCAAATGAATACCTCTACTTTGTTCACTTGCACTTCCACGTAATGTTTTTCCATCAATGTGAATGTATGAACCTGTCGGAATATTAAGGGATTGTTCAATCCACGAGATAAAAAGGTTTTGAAATTGTTTGGGATTAATCATCGCAAGGACTCTTCCTATGGTGTCGTGCGAAGGAACTCCATTTTCTAACAATAGTCCTATCTCATTTTTTAGCCAATCCTTTTTTACTTCGGCAAATTCCCCTATTTCAAATACAGTTTGAACTCCGCTACAAACAGCACACAGTGCTATTACCAATATTTCGCTGATTAGATGTTTTACTTTGCCAGACTGACGATTATCATTAAGTTCGTTAAAATATTCTTTTAATGTTTTCATAGTTTAAATATCGGCTATTTTTTTTCGTGCGTAAGCCGTGATTTTTTATGTTAATTTAGTTGATTTTTTAGTAAGAATTTGCTATTTTAAATAATAGAGGCTCTTATTATAAATAAACATGTATAAAAAAGGAAGTTAAAAATGACATATGATGAAATAAAAAATATGCTTGACAATATGTATCGTCAGGCTGTTAAATTACAGTCCTTATCAAAATATCTATTTAGCAATAAATCAGGAATAAGAGGGCTAATATTTAAAATATTATGGAGTGTATATGCCTTGATTTCAATTTTATTTGCACTTAGCCCATTTTACTTAAAATACACAACCATTATTGCTATTTGTTATATCATTATTTCATTTATATTCCGCCTAATAATACTTAAAAATTTTGAAAATTTTCTAGCAAAGGAAAAACTAAACAAAAATTCAGCTTATACAAATTTCAAAATAACTTTTATCAAAAATAATTTAACTTCAAAGATATATCCAGCTATTGAATGTGCAAATTTGGAATCTCAGAAAAATAGATATTCCTATCTAAGAATACTTTCTATTATTATAAATATATTCGTTATACCAATTATAGTAAATAAATTTCAAAATATTAAATTAATTAATTTAGTGTTATTAATGTCACTTATAGCGATGCTAGCAGTAATAATTGATATAGTAATTACAATATTAGTACGTAAACAGACACGATGGGAAACAATAAAAACATATTTACAAAAAATAAAAATCGAACTGGAATTTTCCAAATAATAAATTTTATTATTGTATCATCTTGAACTGACCCCAAATTTAACCCCCCTCCCCCTTTTCCCTCTTTTGTGCTATACTACACCTATGTCCCAAAAACTTGAACTAACGTGGTACACCAAGGATAAGCCTATAAAACCGGAACAGCGTATCTTAATCAAAGACGATGCAAACTAAAATCTCGAAAAGATTTTAACTGTGAAAAGATAAAATATTAAGATAAAAAAGCTGATTTTTATACTAGACAATTTATAAAAAATAACTAAAATAATAAATATGTACTATATATAAGGGAGTCTTATTTTAAATCTTAAAATCCGGAGGTATAATAAATGGCAAAATGTAAAGTATGCGGCTTCCGTCTTACTGATGAAATGAAAAAATGCCCGATGTGCGGAGCAATAGCAGGAAGTACAAAAGCCGGAAATATTGCCGAAGATGCAAATTTGCCGAGATATTTTTGCCCATCATGTAAGGCGCAAATTATCGGCGAACATCGGTATTGTCCCTCGTGCATGAAAGATTTATCTCAAGCGGCAAAAAACGCGGAAGTACAGGAGCAAGGCAGCAATAACTGCATACAGTGCGGAGCATCTCTTCCTGTCGGTGCACAATTTTGCCATAAGTGCGGGGCAAGGCAAGAAGCGTTATCAAGCGTAAAGCCTACGAAAGATAATGCACCAAATGTTTCCGTCAGGCTGAAAGAAACACCTCTTGAAGTGTTTAAATATCAGAAAAACGGCATCAAGTATATTCTTACAGGGATAAAATATACTTCCCCTACGGATATAGTGATACCAAGTGTGTTTTCTACAATAGGGCGTAAAGCTTTTGAGAACTGTAGTCGTTTAACAAGTATAACCATTCCGAATTCTGTTACTGAAATACGTTGGAGGGCTTTTTATGGCTGTAGCAGCTTAACGGATATAACCATTCCGAATTCTGTTACTGAAATAGCTACTTCTACTTTTAAGAACTGTATCCGTTTAACAAGTATAACCATTCCGAATTCTGTTACTGAAATAGGTGATTGGGCTTTTGGGGACTGTAGAAGCTTAATGGATATAACCATTCCAAGTTCTGTTATTAAAATTGGTCATTTGGCTTTTGCGGGCTGTATGTCATTGAAGAATGTATCGATTGAAAACACGAATTTTAATAAATTCGATATTGCCCGTATATTTGGATATTTACCGCGCTTTACGAAAGTAACAATCGGTGATAGAGATATATTTTTAGACTAATGAAAAAGAGAGGTTGATATGAAAAAAACGGCAATTGTTATCACTCCGATGTGTCAGGTGTCGCACGGTGTGTATGGAATCCGGCTTGAGAAGCGCGGGCAGACCTGGTTTCAGACATGGGCGTTCCCTATGAAGCCTATCACTGCAGAGCGGGAAGGCTTTCAGTCGGAGATGGATTTATCAAATATGGATGCGGATGCAACTTTTCCAGGCTGCCCCTACTGTCATAGCAAAGAACTTGTCCAATGCGGAGATTGCGGAAAAATCTACTGCTACAAAGGCGAATTTGAATCTACCTGTCCGTGGTGCGGAAATACGGGAATGATTTCCAACGATGGATGGGGTATTGTTCAAGGAGGAGGATATTAATGGGGCGGTTAAAAACAAACGCTGTTATTAAAACAATCAATGGCGAAAAAATCACCGTTCGGGATGTACTCGGCGAAGGCGGTCAGGGAATTGTCTATAGAGTTTTGTATGGGGGTAAGGAGCGGGCACTTAAATGGTATTCAAAGGGTGTTGGAGACAACTCGGAGCGTTTTTACGAAAATCTCAAACGCAATATCGAAAAAGGAAGCCCTGCCCGAACATTCTTGTGGCCACTTGCCCTTACGGAAATACAAGAAGGAAAATATTTCGGCTATGTTATGGAGCTGCGTCCTTCCCGCTACAAAGATTTTGACTTATTTCTATTAAACAGGGTACAATTTAAAAATTTTTTCCGCAATTGTGAACGCTGCTTTACAGATTACGGCTAGCTTTAAAAAATTGCACAATCTAGGATTTAGCTATCAGGACTTGAATGATGGAAACTTTTTTATCAATCCAGAAAGCGGCGATGTTCTTATCTGCGACAATGACAATGTTGCCCCCGACCGTCAGAACCTCGGTATTCAGGGAAAACCGAAATATATGGCACCGGAAGTTGTGCATGCGACGAACCTGCCGGACACTTATTCCGACAGATTCTCGCTTGCGGTGATTCTATTTCTTCTTTTCTGCAAAAGCCATCCTCTCGATGGCTTGAAGGACAACAACCGCATCGATCCTGCAAAAAACGCAATGAACCTTTATTGTTTGAACCCTATTTTTATTTTTGACCCTGTCGACAAGTCAAATAGACCTAACCCTTACATCCACAAAAATGCACTCCTATTTTGGTCTATTTATCCCAAACACATTCAGGATGTGTTCATAAAGGCATTTGCAAAGGAGCATATTCAGTGCGACGGAAACGGGCGTGAGGACAGAGTTATTGAAAAAACATGGCTCAAAGAACTGACGCGGCTTCACTCTGAGCTTGCAATATGCCCGTTCTGCGGTGAGGAAACCTTCTTTGATACGCAAACCGAGCGTGCAAAGTGTATAAACTGCGGCAAGCCTTTTGATCGCCCAGCGATTCTCCGCCTTAAAAGCGGCGATATAATCCTTGAGCCGGAGCGTAAAATATACCTCTATCAAGTTGATGACAGTGTAGATATTGAAAGCGAAAGCCTTGATGAAGATGTCGGTGTGGTAATCCGGAACAAAAACAATCCTAAAATCTGGGGTTTACGGAATACGGGAAAAAAGACATGGGTAAAGCACACACCGCAGGGAAAAGAAGAAACAATAGAAAATGGGAAAGTGATTCCCATAGCACGTGGATTAAAAATATCTTTCGGTAGTACTGAAGGGGAAATTATATAAAGAGGAGAGATTAAATGAGTATACTTTCAGAAGCAACGGAAATTCCGCGAAAAACAATGATTATGTTTTTCCTAATTGACACATCCGGCAGTATGGAGGGCGAAAAAATCGCAAGCCTTAATGACGCAATGCGTGAAACCATTCCTGATATTAAAGATATTTCGGACAGCAACGCGGATGCACTCATTAAAATTGCCGTACTTGACTTTGCAAGCGGTACCGAATGGATTACACCGCTTCCGCAGGATTTTGACACATTCCGCTGGCAGGACTTAGAAGCTGGCGGCGTGACGGATTTAGGTGAAGCATGCCGTGAACTGAATTCAAAGCTCAACCGCAATTCTTTTTTACAAGATAAGGTAGGAAATTATGCACCTGTCATCATTCTTATGAGTGATGGTGCACCTACGGATGATTTTAATGGCGGGCTTGCGACATTAAAACAAAACAAATGGTTCGGGGCAGCAATTAAAATCGCTTTGTCAATAGGACAAGATGCCGACAATGATGTTCTTGCAAAATTTACCGGCAACAGCGAGCTAGTCATCCCGATTCATAATAAGGCGGCGATGAAACGCATGATTCGCTTTGTTTCCGTAACATCGTCAAGGATCGGAAGTGCAAAGGCAGGCGACGGTTTCGGGCATGAAGCAAAGGAACAGCAGGTTGTTGCTGAAATTCAGGCTGAAAGACAGGAACTTGATCCTGAAGAAAATATTGACGAAGGCTGGTAATGGTAAAATCAGAGCGATGTATGTTTGCACAATCCGTTCAGGGTGCAAGCCACAGTAAAAAAGAGGAATCTGCAGAAAACAAAGAGTTGGGGCAGAAATTTCCCTGTCAGGACAAATCCTGCTCCCAATTTTTCCCGGCTGATACCTCTCATAAAACGCCATATTATTTGACCGTTGCGTGCGACGGTCATGGCGGAGCTCCGTATTTTCGCAGTGCACGAGGTGCGGAGCTGGCCATTGCCTCCATAAAGAAAATACTCCCTGCCCATATTGACGAAATTGCAAGACTGCTGAAAGACATTCCGTATGATTATTCACTTGTTCAGGAATCTTGTGACAAAGTACACATTGACGATGCCGCAGTGCACAAAAATATCCTTTCCATGCTTGTACCTTCGTTGCTTACCGAATGGAAAAGAATGGTAGATTCCGACCGTACCGAAAATCCTATAACAGAGGAAGAACTCAAATTCTTGGAGCGGGAAGACAAACAGGCGGCAGATTATTACAGGGACGCACTCGCTTCCGGTTACTGCGATAAAGCAAACGAGGTTTTACGCCCGATTTACGGCACAACCTTCCTCTGCTTTGTTGCTGCGGAACATTTCTGGTTTGCGGTGCAAATCGGTGACGGCGATATTGCCGTGCATAATAAAACCGGATTTTTTATGCCTGTTCCCGAAGATGAACGCAATTTTTTGAATCAAACCACATCACTTTGTGATAAGGATGCGGAACATGAATTTAGAATCGCATTCGGTACTTGTAAAATCGATGCGGTCTTCTGTTCGACGGACGGAATTGCGAACAGCTTTGCAAACAAAGGCCAGCTTTTTACCTTTTATCAAAGAATACTCTCACTTTTTCGCACATATAATTTTGGCAGTAAACAGGTAATGGGCTTTTTTGATTTTAATTGGAAGACTGCGGCAAAAAAACAGGTTGAACTTGCAAACGACGAAATAAATAGCTCCCTTCCGGACATCTCAAAACGCGGAAGCGGGGACGATGTAACTCTTGCAGGTTTTGTAGACATAAGCAAAGATGATATCAAAAATGCTCTCAAGGCGGCAAAACTGGTTGAAGAAGGAAAAAAGGCTAAGGAAATGCCGGATAAAGCTGAAAAGAAATTTCGTGAAGCGGCGGATCTTGGCTCCCCCGAAGGTTGTTATCGGTTTGGCTATATGATTCGCCAAAAATCACCAAAGACGGCAATCGGATACCTTGCAAAGGCAATAGAAGGCGGAATAAAAGAGGCAAAAGAACCGATTGCAGTACTTCTTTTTGAGGAGGCTCAGGCTCTCCAACAAACCGGCAACCATGCCGACGCATTCAAATATTTTCTCAAGTCGGCTGAATACGGAATGAAAGAAGCCCAATATGAAGTAAGTCTTTATTTCGGCAGACCGCAGGATTACGAGCATTGCGGTGTGCGGCAGAACTTTGCCGAAGCAATCAGGTGGACTTTTGCAGCTGCCAAACAAGGACATCCCGAAGCAGAATGTAAGCTCGGCAAATGTTACCGTGACGGCAGGGGAATTCAGCAGGACGAAGAGCTTTCGCTTGAATGGTATAAAAAGGCCGGTGAGCACGGAAGCCTTGAGGCACAAAATTATTTGAAACAGCTTGAGGCGAAAGAAAATGAAATGTAAAGTATGCGGATTCCGTCTTGCTGACGGAGCGGCAAAATGCCCGATATGCGGGGCAATGCCGAGAAGTACAAAAGCAGGAAATATTGCCGAAGATGCAAATTTGCCGAGATATCTTTGCCCGTCATGTAAGACGGAAATTATCGGCGAACATCGGTATTGTCCCTCGTGCATGAAAGAATTGAGTGAAGCAGCAAAAACAGTTGGTATCAAGGAGCAGGATTGGAATAACTGCATAAAGTGCGGAGTATCACTTCCTGTCGGCGCAAAATTTTGTCATAAGTGCGGCGCAAAGCAAGAAGCAGCAAATGTTTCCGCCGGACTGAAAGAAACACCGCTTCAAGCGTTTAAGTATGAGAAACGCGGCAGAAACTATATTCTTAAAGGGATAAAAAACACTTCTCTTACGGATATAGTGATACCGAGTGTGTTTTCTACAATATGGCATGAAGCTTTTTCTGGCTATAGCGGTTTAACAAGTATAACCATTCCGAATTCTGTTGCTAAAATAGGCGACGCTGCTTTTCGGGGCTGTAGCGGTTTAATAAGCATAACCATTCCGGATTCTGTTACTAAAATAAATTGGGAGGCTTTTTGCGGGTGTAGCGGTTTAACAAGTATAACAATTCCAAGTTCTGTTACTCAAATAGGTTGCCGGGCTTTTGCGAACTGTAGCGGTTTAACAAGTATAACTATTCCGAGTTCTGTTACTCAAATAGACGATGCTGCTTTTCGGAGCTGTAGCGGTTTAACAAGTATAACAATTCCGAGTTCTGTTACTCAAATAGGCGGTTATACTTTTGAGGGCTGTAGCGGTTTAACAAGTATAACCATTCCGGATTCTGTTACTCAAATAGGCGATGCTGCTTTTCGGGGCTGTAGCGGTTTAACAAGTATAAACATTCCGAGTTCTGTTACGCAAATAGGCGGTTATGCTTTTGAGGGCTGTGTTTCCTTGGATAATCTCCGCATGAAAAAAAAATACAATTCGATATTAAGCGTATGTTCAGGGCTTCTCAGTTGGTTACGGGAATAAGTGGTAAAAGTTGCTGATTTATACTGAGGTGATTATGATGAATAGAGGTGGCAATGGTTTCCAGCAAGACGAAGAGCTTTCGCTTGAATGGTACAAAAAGGCCGGTGAGCACGGGAGCCGTGAGGAACAAAATTATTTGAAAAAACTTGAGGAGAAAGAAAATGAAATGTAAAGTATGCGGCTTCCGTCTTGCTGACGGAACGGCAAAATGCCCGATATGCGGGGCAATGCCGGGAAGTACAAAAGCAGGAAATATTGCCGAAGATGTAAATCTACCGAGATATTTTTGCCCGTCATGTAAGACGGAAATTATCGGCGAACATCGGTATTGTCCCTCGTGCATGAAAGACTTATCTCAAACGATAAAAAAGGCGGAAGTACAGGAGTCGGCCGGAAGCAAATGCGTACAGTGCGGAGCACTTCTTCCTATGAACGCAAAATTTTGTCATAAGTGCGGTGCAAAACAAGATAACAATTGCCCTCACTGTGGTGCAATACTCCTGCACAACGCAACATTTTGTAACGAATGCGGCGCAAAGCAAGAAGCGTTGTCAAGTGTAAAGGCTACGAAAGATAATGCACCAAATGTTTCCGCCGGATTGAAAGAAACACCACTTGAAGCGTTTAAGTATAAAGTACGTAACGGTAAGTATATTCTGACAAGGGTAAAAGATACTTTCTTTACGGATATAGTGATACCGAGTGTATTTTCTACAATAGATAGTAAAGCTTTTTCTGGCTGCCGTGGCTTAACAAGTATAACCATTCCGAATTCTGTTACTGAAATAGATGAGAGGGCTTTTGAGAACTGTAGCGGTTTAACAAGTATAACCATTCCGAATTCTGTGACTCAAATAGGTGATTATACTTTTTATAAATGTACAGGTTTAAAAAGTATAACCATTCCAAATTCTGTTACTAAAATAGGTAAGAGCGCTTTTGCAAGCTGTAACGGTTTAAAAAGTATAACCATTCCGTATTCTGTTACTGAAATAGGTGATTATACTTTTGTGGGCTGTAGTAGTTTAAAAAGTATAACCATTCCGTATTCTGTTACTAAAATAGGTGAGAATGCTTTTTCTAGCTGTACCTGTTTAACAAGTATAACGATTCCGAGTTCTGTTACTCAAATAGGTGATTATGCTTTTTATAAATGTTATTCCTTAAAATACGTTTCAATTGAAAACAACAGATTTAGAGAATCCGATATTGCCCGCATATTTGGAGATTCACCGAACTTTACGAAAATAAAAATCGGGAATAAGTGGTAAAAGTTGCTGATTTAGACTGAGGTGATTATGATGAATAGTGACAGTAAGATGGATAAGCTGAAAAAGTTAACTAGTAGTGGACTGTAAGAATAACCTCAAGATTTAATTCATTGATTGATTGTGCTAACCGGCCGTACCGGATTATTTTACGACATCAATTCTTCAAATTGAAAACCGTTTGATACCCCCGAAAAATATCGAGAAAGTAGCGATGAATATATAGAAAGATAAATACTAATAGGCAGTTCAAATAAATCGTAAAATATGATATTAACAATTCGACTTTAGAAGAAGATAGAATTGATATTATAGGTCAGATGAATAATATGATTATTTTGTTTGTTGTATATACAGACCGTAATGATAAAATACGGCTTATCTCTGCAAGAAAAGCAGAAGCTGATGAGGAGGCAGAATATTATGAAAACTATGACGCTCGATGAAGTTAAAAATCTTCCGCCGCTTACGGAAAAACGGCTAAACGAAATTAAAAACTTTCAAAACACCGACTTTTCGGACTGTCCCAAACAGACGAAAGAAGACCTTAAACAGTTTCGCCCTTATTATGAACTGCGTAAGGAATCACAAAAACGTAAAAAAGAAACTGTACAAGTAACCATTGATACGGATATTATAGAAGCCCTAAAAGCTCAAGGAAAGGAATATCAAACTTTCATAAATGCAATTTTAAGAAAAGCCGTATTTGGTTAAAAGGTATGTATGCATGAATGAGGTAATGTTACATCAATATAATTTACTTTCAAAAGAATTGCAGCAGGAAGTACAGCATTATATTGAACATTTATTTCTAAAAAATAAAGAATTGAGTAAACAAACGCACGAAGAAAACACAAAAGAAACTCAAGCAGATAAATTATCGGATACTTCATTATTTGGAACAAAAGCTGAAATTGTTTCGGACAAAAAACTTTTTGAAGTTTCCAATAATCTTATACATAAAAATCTTGAAGCATATAAGGAACTTGCACAGTGATTTTATTGAACTCAATAATAAAACAATGGATTTTATCACATACTGAAAACGAAGGAGAAAAGGAATAGACCAATGCCAAACCGTTTTCCCGAATACACGGCTGACTACATTGCAGGAATAATGAGTCTCAGAAAACCTCAAAAATACTTGCAGTTCATCAAAATATATGATTGCAAACAGCCATTGTTAGTATGGTGCTATTCCGAAAGTTCATGAGAGAAGCTTGAACACTCTGAGAGGGAGAATATAAAATACAAAAACACAACTTGCACAACAGACTATGAATCGACAACTACATAGAAAAAGCTAATCCAATTCTCTCAATTTAATAGCCGTAATCCCCTTACGATTCAGATAGTTTACATATTTCTTTAAAGATTGTTCTGTAGCATTTCTATCTTTAAAATCTTTTATATCAAACATCTTGCAAAGCATATAACCTTTCCCGCCATTAGGATCTTCTATTTTAAATTCACTATCTGTTGTGGCTACTATAGATTTTAATCTGCTGTCTTCTTTAAAGTAATCGATATTCCAATAATTGTTTCCTAAAATAAATATAAGGCGAGTTTTTGATTTCTCTATTGCAGTGTATCTGTCAATATCAAGTTCATCACATGAACTATCCCAAAACCCCGTATCACTTTGCAATAAAATGGAAAAACTATATCCTATATCTTCATGTTTTGTTCTAAAATGAAATTCATAAAAATACATATTTAACCAATCCCATGCCCAATTATCCAAATTACCTTCTCCGTTTCCAGGACTAGGATCGCCATACTTAGCTAAACCACCTGCATACGGCATATCAAGTCTCGCTGATATGTATTTCATTAAATCCAATATCAGCCGATTATAGGTATACAATAGACGAAAAGCACCCCTTACATCTGCCATAGCTGCATCAAAATCATCTGGTTTACACTCTGTACTCATTTCCATTCCTCCCAAGTAGTTTTTAGAATACTGATAGACTGATTATAGTTTCTTAAAACTGGGGTTAAAGTACTGAACTTTTGAAAGGGTAAATAGTTTTTAAAATCATTATGGCTCAACAGAAAACCGATTGATTGTGAACTGCTTTTTATGTAGTTCTTATATAGTTTATCCCCCAAACTCATTTCTTCTAACCATTTTATCTGCACATATCCATGAATTTCAAAATAGCGTAGTACTAATTTCAGTATTAAACAAACTACGCTATTCTGTTCATGTTCCAATATTTTACAGATTATATCCTGTATACTGCTCCATCGGCATTGAAATATAGATACACCTTCTATTTTTTTGATACCGCTATTGAGGAGACCTCCAAGAGCTATAAGGTATGATTGTTTATTATCTTTACCGTATTCATTGCGGTAGCCGATAATTTCTTTTTTCCACTGCAAAGGGTTTTGTTGACCTATTTCATACCGTTTTGCTTCAATTATAACATCACATTCTGAAAAGCGTATAAACACATCGGGTTCAACGTAGTTTACATTTTCCGTTCCTGAAGGTGCCCAATGTGGCCAAAATTCATAATGTGTTAATTGTCCTATTTTTTCTTTAGGTATGCTCTTTTGAGTATTTTCAGGAGTTGCAATTATAGCGTTGCGTAGTATTTCCCAGAGAAAAGTTGAAGGCAGTAAAAAAAGCGTGTCAAAAATACAGGATGTAAGAGAATCTTCGCACACTTCTATCGTAATTTTGTTATGTTTAAATGCAGAAATCATAATTTTCTTCTGATTAAAATATACTGCAATTACTATGTAGGTGTCAAGTCACTCAAATTTGTTACTCATAAAACTGAAAACTTCTAAAAACTGCACACATATTCGGCTTCTTCCCGTTTCTTTGATTCTTATGACAAAGACATACAATCGGTTGTGTTTACCGGTATCAAAAAAGGAGTATTTGAGGAAGCAAAGTTCGACAGCAAACCGGAACTCATCCTCGCTCGAATTATGGAACAAGATCAGACGGTTCAAAAATGGCTTCGTCCTGCAAAAAAAGAATTCAATCTGCAATACAACGGAGGCAAGCATTACGAACCTGATTTTGTAGCCGAAACATTCTCCTGCATTTATCTCATTGAAGTAAAAGGCGAAGACAAACAGGAACTACCTGATGTCATTGCAAAGAAAAACCGTGCATTCCGCTACTGCAAAACCGTTTCGGAATGGAGCACCGCACACAAGGGCAAACCATGGAAACATCTTTTTATTCCCTCAATGCAGATAAGCCCATCAGCCTCTTTTTCCCATCTTGCAAAAACATACACCATTGAAACGGAGTCAGCCGATATCTATAAAACCGATCCAGGCTACGGTATACAGATTGCTGCAGATAGGTGAGTAAATAGCTCATGTATGTTCAGCAAATATTATTATTTTTAGCTTAATTAAACAAGTGATTATACCTGCCATTGATAATAATCTACATAAAATAACTTTTTCATTTTTTTGTTCTTTTTTACTATTGGAAATTGTTTCAATTTCTGAAAATAACACTTCATCATTATGACGTGCTATATACCATTTTTCCAATAAATATTCTATCAGTTTTTGCATTTTTTTTGCTTCATCATATTCTATCCTGATTATTATATTTACATCTTTTTCCATATGAGCACCAATATTTCCAATTTTTCTTAAACTATTTATAGCCCGCCATTGATTATTTGGAATCTTATTTTTAAGATCATCTATTTCTTTAGCAAGAGTCTTGTTTTTTATTCTCCAATAATCCCTAATCATACCTTGTAAACAACGTCTATATCATGTTGCTCCGGCTTTTGGACTTTTATCTATTATCATACAGGCTTCTTCATAATCCTGACGAATTTGTTTGGGTATATATTCAGAAAATTTTTTATATACTCTTTCAGGGAAAATATCAAATTGTTCTTTTGTCACTGTATCAAAAGAAGTAGCTGAAAACATTTTACAGTGAGGATTTCCACATTTTAAAAGGTAAATTTCAAGTTCTTTTTCAGCTTTAACTTCTTTTCCACCAAATAAAATTTTTTGTGAAAAAAGCCAAGTTTTTTTTATAATATTTATCAGTAAAAGATTGTGAATTTCCACAATAAGGGCAAACATAATTTTTATTATCAAAATCTATATCTATCATTTTTGTTTTTCCTCCATTTTTTTAGTAATATTTTTTGTAAGATAATTCGGTATATAAGAATAAAAACCTTTACCTGCTATCTTTCTTATCTCTTTAATACAATTATTAGTATAAAAAATTTTATTTATTATATCATTTTTTTTATTTGGATCACACTCAGAAATAAGCTTTGCTATAGCTTCATTCAAACTATCAGGAAAAAGCATTACAATTTTTGCTTCATGAGTTTGTATAAATTTTATCAATAATTTTATTTTATCATCTCCTTTATTTTGTAAATTTCTATGAATCTCCATCAAAATACCAGATAATTCTTCAAAAACATCCCAATTTTTTTCAAAAATTAAATATTTACGTTCATCCAATGTTTTAAAATAGTATAAAAGAACAGGTACAATGACAAGTGAAAAAACTGCACTTATAATACTGCTTATAGTTTTTTTATAATCGAGAGGAAATTTTTGTATAATATTTTGTATAATATACAATAAAATTAAAAATGTTAAAACAAATAATATTGGTATTACAATAAAATTAAAAACCATAAAAATTATTTTAAAGATCCAATCAAAAAAATATCTCAATTTCGGACATTTATCCAAAAAACAGGTTTTATGTTTCATTGTATAATTTTCTTCCTTTATATCTATATTTTTCTCCATAATTACACCCCAAAAGCATTAATTTGTTTTAACTTTAATCCTATCAATATTTTTATAATTTTTCAATACCAATAGTTTTTAAACAATTCTTAAAACTTAATCCTAAGCAGTTAATTTCACCCCCCCACAATCATCTCTTTAAAAAGCTTAGGTTTAAGCAAAACAAGTCCGCCATGACCGAGGTTGGGTAGAATCTTAAAATCTGTTTGGGGGAAATATTTTTTCATATAGCGGATATCCCAAGAGCGAGCTTTTTCTTCAGTCTCGGCATACCAATAATGAATTTTTGTGGAAAGGACGGGAATAGGAAAAGGCATCTTATAATTATTGCAGGAATCAAAACTCCTCCACAGAGTCTTCCGGCTGCTGTGCCGCAAAACTTCAGCTGCGTATTCTATGTCTTCTTTGCTATACTCATCCGTAGAAAAAACTCTTGACAATAATTTTACACCGCCTATTCTTCCTATCATCACCATAAGATAATCACGCAAAGCAATAAAACGTGTCAGAAGCCAAGGCAGCTCATAAGGTGTAATTCCGCCGTCCATGATGCAGTGATCTATTCGTGTTCTTTTCTCCAGGGTCATTAGTAAGGCGATAGAGCCGCCCATAGAACAGCCGTACACTGCATAAAGGCCTTCGATTTTTTGTTCCATCATCCATTCATTCAGTTCCGAAGCAATTTCTTCAACGCTTGTAAAATCACTTTCCCGATCAAAATCATAGCCGGGCAAGGCAGGAACAATTAAGTGATATCGGTCTTCAAGCAAGGGAATAACTTTCTCAAAGTAATCCCATTTTACGCAAGAAGGATGAATCAAAAGTATCTTTTCAGTATTTTCACGTCCGAATTCATGAATTGTCATTTTTACCTCCACTCTATTTTTAAATCCTTATTCATGATAGTTTAGGATAATTCATTATACCATTGTCTTGAGTATATTTCTACATAAAAATTGTCAGGTATATAAATCCAATTTGACTTTTTACCTTCCTTATGATAAAATAAATTCATGCAAATAATTGAAGGAGCATACAACAAAGCTAGTGTAATGATCGATTCAATCGATTCTGAAACCGAAAAACAAATCAAAACCTTTCTCAATCATAAGGCTTTTGAAGGCACAAACATAGCAATAATGCCGGACTGCCATGCAGGCAAGGGAGCCGTTATCGGTTTTACGATGAATATAGATAAATACATAATCCCAAACATTGTAGGTGTAGATATCGGCTGCGGAATTCTTTCCGCCCGGCTCAATATAAAAAATCCGGATCTTGCAGAGCTGGATAACTTTATCAAAAAAAACATTCCTCATGGAAGATCAGTTCATCGAGACATAAAAATAGCAAATAAAGAATTTGAAGAAGAAATTATAGAAGAATCAAAAAAGGTTAATATGGATGAGGACAGAGCCTTAAAAAGTATAGGGACCTTAGGAGGCGGAAACCATTTTATAGAGCTTGGAAGAGACTCTCAAGGAAGATTATGGCTGACTGTTCATTCAGGAAGCAGAAATCTAGGTCTTCAAATTGCCGTTTTTTATCAAAAAAAAGCACAGCAGCTTTTAGATGAACAGAAACTTCTCACCCCTGAAGATAAAAACTTAGAATACCTATTTACAACAAGTGATGAAGGAAAAGCTTATCTAAGGGCAACCTATTTTGCTCAAAAATATGCAAAAGAAAACCGAAAAAAAATGATAGAACTAATCTCGCAATTTTTAAATGCAGAAATTGAAGAAACGGTAGAATCCGTTCATAATTTTATAGGTGAAGACGGCATTATTCGAAAGGGGGCGACTTCAGCAGGATTAAATGAAAGACTTATTATTCCCTTTAATATGCGTGACGGATTTGCATTTTGTGTAGGAAAAGGAAATGATAACTACAACCAATCGGCTCCTCATGGGGCAGGAAGAATTATGTCCCGCTCCAAGGCATTTAGTGAGCTTTCACTAAATGCCTTTCAAAAAGAAATGAAAAGTGCCGGAATATTTACTACAACTGCAACAAAAAATACATTGGATGAGGCTCCCTCTGCTTATAAAAATAAGGAAATAATTTTAAAACACATTAAGCCGACTGCCGATGTAAAAGATTTTGTAAAACCGATATATAACTTCAAAGCACCTAATTAGCATACTCCTACAATACCGGGGCAAACATAGTACTGAATTTGGACTTTAGACGAATCCAAAAAGATTGTTTACTTTTATAATCGGCCGTAGCATCTGAGCTTACAGCAAAATCATTTAAAAACATTTGTTCTATTTCCGATGCAAAGGGTTTATCGGCTATCAAGGCCGTAATTTCAAAATTTAACCTAAAAGATCTGTTATCAAAGTTTACGGTTCCGACAGTCGATAAAGAATCATCTATGAGCATTACCTTTTGATGCATAAAACCGTTTTCATAAAAGTATATTTTAGCTCCGTCATCTGCAAGCTCATCAAGATAGGCATTTGCAGCATTAAATACAAACCAATTATCGTACATCCTCGGAGTTAAAATACGAACTTCAATTCCTTTTAACAGGGCTAACCTAAGAGCCGTCATAGTTGCTTCATCAGGAATAAAATAAGGCGTTGCAATCCAAATTCTTTTTCGGGCAGAGTTTAAAAGATTAGTAAAAAATAAACTTGCTGTTTCGTATTTATCTGCCGGCCCCGATGCTAAAACCAATACGTTCTTATCGGCATTATCACCTTTAAAAATATTAGGCTCCCAGTTTAAACCGCTTATAAGTTCTTTACTTGCCCAATGCCAATCAACCAAAAAAGTTGCTTGCGCCGCAATTACTGAAGGCCCTTCAATCATCAAATGAGTATCTCTCCAAGGCGTAAAAACGGGATCTTTATCTAAGTGGTCATCACCTATGTTGAGCCCGCCTACCCAGGCAGCCTTACCGTCAACAACAACAATCTTCCTATGATTTCTAAAATTAATTTGAAAGCGGTGATCTTGCTGAGTATTAAACGGAAGAACTTTTATTCCATTTACAGAAAAAGAATTTAACCATTCTTTGGATATTCCCCTGCTTCCTAACTCATCATATAAAACATAGACGGCAACACCCTCTTTAGCTTTGCGTATCAACTGATCTTTAAACTTTGTTCCAATCTCATCATCTTTTAAAATATAAAACTGAAACAAAACATATTGTTCTGCTTTTTCAATTCCTTCCTCAATGCTTTTATATGTTTCCGCTCCGTTTAATAATAAATCGATCTTGTTCCCGTTTAAAAAAGGAGAGAGAGCTAATTTTTTCAGCACTTCATATTCAGGGAAAACATCCGGCGGCTCTACAAAATAAGGTTCCAAGTTTTTCGATATTTCTTTTATCCGGTTTTCAGTAATATCGGAATTAGCCTTCCACTCTTCTGCATAACCGTCAAATCTATTCCGGCCGAATACCCAATAAATCGGAACTGTTATAACCGGAAAAGAGTTTAATCCTACAGTCCATGCAATAGCTCCTTGAGAAGTCCGTGATGTTATAATAGCATTCAAGGAGCTAAAAAAACCGAGAGTATGAAATACTGCCAATAAAACAGAAAAAAATATTGCTCGTTTTTTATTTTTATTCTCGCTAATTTTAATTACCTCCTTTCTATATATTGCAGATTTTTAATTACATTACAAAACTCTTTACCGTTTGAACTAAGACTGCCGTAGTTATTTATTAAATTAATGGAGTTGCGTTCATTCATCAATTCAGGAAAGAATTTTTTATATTGTCCTGCTTCATATAAAAATCCGGGATTAAAGTCGGACGGCTTTGCTTCGGGAGAACCGCTGTAATATCTCATAATAAAATTTTTGGATAGCTTATTTGTTTCATTATTAAAATAGCGTAATTCGGTTTTTCTCCATGTTCTAATATCGTATAGCACAAAATCATTTTGAACATAAACACTAACAAGCTGACTTTGTTCGGTTATCATACCCGTATAAAGAATTCCATTTATAGTTTTTGATACATTCTGATTTGAATTTTTAACAGGGCCGTATATTTCTTTCACCTTTCCATAATCATCGGAAGGCATAAGAACTAAATCTGCATCTCTGATATCTATAAGATTAAAGATAGAACTCATTGCTCCTCTGATAAAATTTATTTCGATATTATCAGGGCCGTAATTTGAAGAACGCAACTCGGAACTGATTGTCCGTCTTATCCTTTCTTCTTCATTGTAAGAATCAACCGGCATAATAATTGCCAATCGAATCGTAAGAAGTTTTTTAATCTCGGCAATTTCTTTTGAAGCTATCCCGGGAATTATTTTTTCCGCTTTTTGAAAAGAAATCTTTGCATTACGAAATGCCGTATAATCCTTTACACGCATATTATATTGACCTTCTTGAATATACATGTAGGCAGCTTTTTTCTTTTGCGAGCCTGCCCTTTTCCAAAGCCCCCCTATATCCGGGAACCCATGAGTGAGCAAGCATATAATATTCTGAAGCTTGGAGAAGGTTATCGGGCTTATTTGTATAAGCAAGAGTTTCGGCAGCATTATAGGCTATATCGGCACCTAAAGAATTTATTTCGTTATCCAAATGGCGGGAGTATTTTTTTGCACGTTTTAGATGAGCTAATGCCTTTGAAATATTTTTAGAATTGTTTCCCGACATCTGCACAATACGCAAGGCTTCATTATAAAGAGCTTCTGTTGCTCGCGTATAAGCGGTATCTTTTAGACCGGTATAATCGCGGGCTTCAAATACTACAAACTCTTTTTTTTCCGCGTAAACCTTCGGGATACATTCTTTGAAGAGTATAAACAAGGTTGTAAAGAAGCAGCCAATCGGAAATATTATCTGCAATATCGGCATAATATATATCGTTTCTTTCAGCCTTGCTTATCATATCCATTATAGACCGCTCAGCCTGCGAAACCTCAGTTTTATAAACCCGTATATAGTCATCCGATACATTGCCGTCAATAAGAAGTTCGGCAGCTGATACTGCCCTTTGAACAGGTGTTGAACCGTGAATATACATGCTTGCACATCCGGTCATCAACACAAACAGACTCAATAAAATTAAAGATAAAGAAAATAGTTTAACAGTTTTCATGTATACATTATATTAAAAAAAAGAAAAATAGTATACTACCGATAAAAAATATGATATAATATGAAGATAATGGGGTAAAATATGAGTTATAGTGCATTAGAAAAAGAATTGAAAACACTGCCCGAAGAATACCTTGAATCTGTGGCAGAATATATTGAACTATTAAAGTATAAGATTTCCTTTTTAAATCAAAATCAGCTTTCAAAAAAAATTCCTATTATAGGACTTGCAGAGGGAAAATTCCCCACGCCTGATGACATAAATGCATATGATGACGAAATAATTGATATGTTCGGGGAATACATATGAAAATCTTATTAGATACACATATTTTAATATGGCTGCACCAAAATGATAAAAGACTTTCTCAAAAAGCTAGAAAAATTATACTAAATCCTCAAAATGACATTTTTTATAGCTCAATAAATATTTGGGAAGCTCAACTTGAACATTTAAAATATCCTGATTCTTTTCAATTTTCAGGAGAACATTTGGATAAACTAAGCCTTAAAGCAAATTTATCTTGCCTATATGTAAAACCAAATCATGTAACTGCACTTGGAACACTTACTTATTCTAAAAAGGCACCAAAAATACATAACGATCCATATTGATCGCATGTTAATTTGCCAAGCAAAGGTAGAAAATATGTTTCTCATGACTCATGATGCATTGATTCCATATTATGATGAAAATTTTATCATATCCGTGTAATTAATGATTTGGAAATAAAAATAGAACTATATGTGAATCTCAAATCAACAACTCCGACGCAAAGCGTCGGGGTATTAAACCCTCCGCACGAATAAAATATATTAAAAAATTTTAGCTGTAACTATTGACATTACACCAACAAAAGATTATACTATAGCTGTAACAATTATAGTTACAGCTATAGTATAAAAATATTGGAGGTTCTAATGAAAAAGATTGCAATTATCGGAGCAAATGGAAAGCAAGGTCAATGCCTCACAAATGAAGCTGTAATGCGGGGCTTTGATGTAACTGCCGTTATCCGTCAGCCTTGCGCTAAAAATGAAAAGGCAAGAGTTCTTCAAAAAGATTTATTTGATTTAAAACCCGAAGATTTGGCAAGCTTTGATGCCGTCATCGATGCCTTTGGCGCGTGGACATCGGAAACTTTTAATCTGCACATCACTTCATTAAGGCATTTATGTGATTGCTTAAAAAACACTAAAACGCGGCTTTTAGTAGTCGGAGGAGCAGCTTGCCTTTACACGGACAAGGAGCATAAAACAATCTTACTTAATGCTCCCAATTTCCCCGAAGAATTCCGGCCCCTAGCACAGGCAGAAACGGATGCTTTTTTTGAATTAAAAGAAAGAAAAGATGTTTTGTGGACTTACTTATCGCCGCCATTAGATTTTAAGGCCGAAGGTGAACGTACCGGAAAATATAAACTTGCAGGTAAAGAGCTCTCTTTCAATTCGCAGGGAGAGAGTACAATAAGCTATGCCGATTATGCCGTTGCTATGATTGATGAGGTAGAAAATGCAAAATTCGTTCAAGATAATTTTTCGGTTGTAAGTTTATAAAAGCTCCATCAGCCGTCCGCCCTATCAGGGCAACCGCACCAGATTGCTGAAGCGGTTGGCTTCCTTATTGAGCGAAATTTTAAACAAAATTTCGCTCTTTTGTTCAAAAAAACAGGGTAACCGCATCATAGGGGGAAACAAAATAGCAAAAAAATAGGCTGTGAATACCCCTCTTGCAGCCGCATAGCGGCGAAAGGCGGGTTGAACAGCCTATGTTTTTTGCGAAGATGAAACTCTGGTGCGGTTACCCTGTTCGCCCTATTGTATCTTATATAGTTTTAGTATAAACTATATAAGGTTAGGACGGCTTATGCAAATAGGAACAAAATTTTCGGTGTCAATTCATATCCTACTCTGCGTGGAATTCTTTAAAGATAAGTGTAAGGTAACCAGCGATTTTCTTGCCGAAAGTGTAAAGACAAATCCGGTAGTTATACGCAAACTTATGAGTGCGTTAAAAGATGCCGGACTTATAGAAATTACTCAAGGGACAGGCGGTATCGCATTAAAAAAAAATGCAAACCAAATCACCTTCCTCGATATCTTTAATGCAGTAGAATCCGTAAAAGACGGCAAACTTTTTAAAATACATGATACACCTCCGAACGAATGCCCTGTTGCACAAAGAATAAATTTTTTACTTGACGGCTACTTTATAGACGCTCAAACCGCCCTCGAAAAAAAATTAAATTCATTTACCCTGCAAGCCATTTTAAATAAAATAAAAGATATACAAATCTCTTAATTGAGTTAATTGATATAAAACCTACAATCTTAAAGAGGAACAAAATGGAGGACTGGATTAAATATCTTATACCTAAAAAACTTTTGGGTAATAAAAATAAAAATATTAAAATCGAAAAGTTTAATGAAATTCAACACAAAGATATTATTCCGCAAATATATGCCGATGCATTTTGCGATAAGGCATGGGAAAGCGATTGGTATAAAATAGACCTCTTTAATCCCGATTCTTGTTTTGTTGCAAAATATAATGAAGAATATGCAGGTTTTATTATTTCATTTATAAAAGAGAATTCGGCTTATATCAGTGTTATTGCAGTTATAAAAAAATATCAAAAATGCGGAATCGGAATATCTCTTATAAATAGAGTCATAAATTATTTTAAAAATAAAGATTTGAAAATCTATCTTGATGTCGAAGCAAAAAATAAACCGGCGATAAATTGGTACAACAAGTGCGAATTTATTCAAATCACTAAATAAAAAACATGGAGTACAAATGAAAACAAAAGATATAGAAACGGAAAGACTTATTTTACGCAGCATGACACTTGACGATGCAGATTTTGCAGCAAAGCTTTGGGGTGATCCTGAAAACGGAAAGTATCTTGCAGATGCACCGTATAAAAACGGCGATGAACTTAGAAAGATAATTTACGATATAGACGAATGGGAAGATGAATATCCTTTTATTGCTGTTTGCAAAAATACGGGCGAACCCGTTGCAACCTGCTGTTTAGGGACGGAAGGACCAAAGGGTCATTGGGGTTTCGGCTATACAGTAAAAAAAGAGTTGTGGGGCAAAGGACTTGCAACCGAGATGGTAAAAGCTTTGATAAATTTTGCGTACTCATTCGGCGTGCGTAATTTTTATTGTACAGTTGCAAAAGAAAATAAGGCCTCGTGCCGAGTGATGGAAAAATGCGGATTAAAAATAAAAGAGACACAAACATTTAAAAAACGCGGTACGGATATGGAATTTAAATCAAATATTTATACAATGAACATGGAGTAAGCTGTACAAATGAAAATTTTAATTTATGGGGCCGGGGTTATAGGCAGTTTATATGCGGTTTATTTTTCAAAAGGAGGCTCTGATGTTTCAATTTATGCAAGGGGAAGCCGTTTGCAGGAGATAAAAGAAAAAGGTCTATCCTATTTTGAAAAAAATAAAATAAAAACTGTAAATGTGAAAGTGCTTGAAAAAGTTTTTGATGATGATATCTACGATTTTATTTTTTTGACCGTCCGTGAAGATAACTTAAAAGAAGCATTGACCGAATTAAAAGAAAACAAGAGCAAAGCCATCGTTACAATGGTAAATACCATAAGCCCCTATGCCGAGCTTGAAAAACTTTGCGGAAAAGGAAAAATTCTACCGGCTTTTCCGGGAGCAGGCGGCAGTATTGATGACGGTATCTTGGATGCAGCTCTCACTCCCCGTCTTATTCAGCCTACAACATTCGGGGAAAAAGACGGCAAACACACTGAACGCTCAAAACTTCTAGCTGCTCTTTTTAAAAAGAGCAGAATTCCTTATCAGATTGTCCCCGATATGCATAATTGGCAGCTTTCCCATCTTGCAATGGTCGTTCCGCTTGCGGATGCTTATTATAAAAGCGATGAACCTGAAACAGTATACTTAAACAAAAAAATTATGTACGAAGCGGGTAAAACGATGAGGGATAATTTTAGGCTCTTGGCAAAACGGAAAATGCTTTCGCCCAATAAATTTTATCTTGTTACGATTTGCCCTCTTTCTCTTATCGCCTTCATCTTAAAACTAACATATATGAGCGAATTTGGAAATAAGTTTATGTACCGCCATTCAATGAAGGCTCCTAAAGAGATGCAAAAACTAAAAGAAAATCTTAATCTTGTTTTAAAGAATTTATAAAATTTCCTTTATATCCTGAGGCCTATTAGAAGTAATTCCGCTTACTCCTCTTTTGATAAACTCCGCGGCCTTTTCTTTATCGTCAACAGTCCAGCACCAAACTTCTTTATTTTTCTTTTTAGTAAAGCATTTATAGGAAGGTTTTAACACATCAGGCTTACAAAAAGCCAAACCCCTGCCCTTTTTTAAAAAGAAGGGAGTATTGGGATGATTGTCATAGATTAAGGCTGTAGGAATATCGGAACATATCTTTGAAAAATATTTTATTGCAAAGGGATTAAAAGAAGAAACCAAAAATCTATGCGGATTTTCAGGCAAAACTTTTAAAATATCTTTTAATACTTGATAAGTTTTTTCTACAACATCCTTGTATTTTAAGTTATCTATTTTAATTTCTATATCGACATAGATATCGGAGCCTAAAAGTTTAAGCACATCGTACAGCAGAGGAAGCCTTTCTCCCTCATACTCTTTTGAAAACCAAAGACCGAAGTCGTATTTTTGTAATTCTTCCCAAGATAAATCTTCAACTTTCAAATCCGGAGCTTCAAAAATTTCTCCATTCTCATAGAGCCGTCCTGTACGCTTAATTGAGGAATCATGAATAACAACAAGTTCTCCTGTTTTGCTTAAGTGAACATCCAATTCGACTCCGGGGATACCCAGCTCTACAGCTTTTTCAAATGAGGCCATAGTATTTTCGGGAGCAAGACTCGGAACACCTCTATGGCCAAACAAAAGAGGCCTTTTTGCATTAGGTAAAATTTCTTTATGCATATTTCTTTTCCTCATAAATTAAATAATTTTTATTTTTACTATAGAGATTATACCAAATATAGGTTATACTGTTAAGAGAAAACAAAAGTTTTTATTGGAGAAGTTATGCAAAAACAAAAAGACGGATTTAGAAAATACCTTCCGATAACTTTTTTAATCGGAGCAGGTTTTTTTACGATGGGACTTATGGATCCATTGTATGACAGTTATGTAACGATTTTTTTAAGCCGTTATATTCCTTTTAAATGGCTTGTCGGAATGTTGATGTCTCTTGATAATGTTTTGGCAATATTATTAATCCCCATTGTTTCGGCATGGTCGGATCGAACCCGGACAAAAATAGGAAGACGAATGCCGTGGATAATTGTTCTTCTTCCCCTGTCGGCAATTACCTTTAGTTATATTCCCTATGCAGCAAAGACCTCATTAACTGCATTGATAATAGTGCTTGCCTTGCTTAATTTATTTAAACAATCGGTGCGGGGCCCGGTAATTGCTTTAATGCCTGACATTGTTCCCGCGGAATTCCGCTCCCAAGGAAACGGAGTTATAAACACTATGGGAAACATTGCAGCAATAGTCGGAACATTATTTTTAGCTCGCCTAATGGATGTCGATACAGTGCTGCCGATATTGGGACACACAAAGGATGTTCTTTCCTTTCCTGCAGCAGGTCTTTTGGTAATCCTGGCAACCCTAATGCTCTTTCTCTTTGTAAAAGAAAAAAATGTTCCGCCTCCCGACTCACCTGAAAATAAAGAAGAAAAGAAGGTGCCGTTTTTACAAGCCATGAAAACCGTATTGGCCGGACGAAAAATTGAAGGTGAAGAAAAGCCTGATAAGAGTGCTCTCTTCGTTCTCCTATCACTTTTTTTATGGTTCCTAGGCTATCAGGGAATGTTGCCCTACATTGCCGAATACAGCATAAAAAACTTCGGTGTATCTACAGGACAGGGAGCCTTTGCAGCAGGAATGGTAGGCATAGCCTCAGCCTTGTCAGCCATTCCAATGGGATATGCCGCAAGTAAGTGGGGACGAAAAAGAATGATAAGGATCGCCTTAGTCGTTGTCGCAAGTTTGTGTATAGCCCAATTTTTCTTAACCGAAATTGCCTACATCCTAGGACTTGCAGGAGGACAAATAAAATATCTTTTTTGGGGTATGATGTTTATCTTCGGTATTTTTTGGATCTGTATAATAGCAAACTCCTTCCCGATGCTTTGGCAAATGGCAGGCTTTTCTCATATAGGTCTTTATACAGGCTTATACTATACCTTTTCTCAAGGAGCTGCAATAATAGCCCCCTTCCTTGCAGGTCTTATAATCGACTTTGCAGGCCACAGGGCCGTCTTTGTATACTGTGCATGTTTTTTCCTTCTTGCATGGCTTATGATGGGAAGGGTTACAAGAGGCGAAAAACACGATAAGGTAGAATAAACTTTTATTAAGATGTTTGACCGGCAGATTTAAGTTTACTATACTTCAATCCGAAAGTCAGCATATCCTTTCACCTGAACTTCTTCGGAATTAAGGCTTTCAACACGGGCATAGGGATGCTCGTGTTTGAGAGCATAAATAAATTCTCCGAGGGTTTCCGTATCGGCTTCTGCAAGAATCTCTACCGAGAAATCTGCGCGGTTGCACACCCACCCCTTTACTTTAAGGCTCCTTGCAAGAGACCGGGTCCAATAACGGAAGCCCACGCCTTGAACCCGGCCCTTTACTATAATATGAAGAGCCCTTAAATTTTCTCTATCCATTGGCTGCCATAAGTTTAGAAGAGTCCAAATATTCAAAACCCAGGGCTTCGGCAGTATCTATAGGTTTAATCCCTAGAGTATCGGCAAAAGCGATTGCATTCCTACAGCCCAAAATAGTATGTTCAGGGAAATGAGCATCAGAGTTACAGATAATCCTTGGCCCCATATCCCAAGCCAGTTCCCAAAATTGCCGAACAGGGTAAATAAACTCATCGATTCCGGAGCGTTTAATTTTTCTTTTGAATGTACCATAGCCGTTTATTTCTATCGGCATATCAAGATCAATAGCAGCTTCTATCAAAGCCTTCGAGCAAGCCATGTGATCGGCATCTATCTTTGAAACATTCGCCAAAAAAAGATCGGGGTGAGCCAAAAAATTATAAAGACCGGAAGCCATCCCTTCAATGGTAAAATCTATATATCCGAAAAGTTCTTTTTTTGTAAGGTTAGGAGCGTATTCCAAAACACCATTAGAATCATACCAATGGGAACCCAAAACCAAAAAATCCGATTTCATTTCTCCTCTTAAAAAATCCTTGTACCAGTTCTTATAGCGAGGATGCCACTCGCACTCAAAGCCGAAATATACCGGGAAGGGCGCATCAATAACGGCTTCCTCCACCATGCTCTTATAGAGATTTATCTCATACTCTCCCATACGGCAATAATCCCATGAAGAATCGGGATAGGGGCAATGGTCCGAAAAACCGAGGGCCGAACAGCCGTCCTTTATAGCCTCTTTTACATAATCGACGGGTCTGCCGTCAGCATGTTTACACAAATAAGTATGCGTATGGAAATTGCTTATTAAGTTAGTTTCTTTCATCAACATAATTTTATTTATTATAGAAGGCTTTGTCAATCGGAGAATATAGCGGCAAACACATCATCGTTTTATCCTCGCAAAAAACGTAGGCTGTTCAACCCGCCTTTCGCCGCTATGCGGCTGCAAGAGGGGTATTCACAGCCTATTTTTTTGCTATTTTATTTAACCCCATGATGCGTTTGCCCTTTTTTGAAAAATGTGCGAAATTTTGTTTAAAATTTCGCACAGAAAGAAGGCAACCGCTTCAGAAACATTCCGGTGCAGTTACCTTAATAGAAGAATAAAATATGGAATTTTGTGATACAGTTTCTACATAAAACAAAAAATATCATAGAGTGTTAAAAAATGAGACTATGGCACCAAGACCTGATACAAAGACTACCGACACAGCAGCTATTAGGCCAGCACAGAGAATGCTGTGTATTACGAGGAAACGGCTGGGGGAAAAAAGCATTCTGTAGTAGACTATGTATTTTTATATTCACCGTACAAACTTTTTCAATACCATAAACTGGTAATGGAAGAGATGCACAAAAGAGGCTATAAGGTTTCAGAAGAATGGTTAGATCAAAATTACAGAGGAAAAAAATGTCCGCCATACGAGGACCTAAAAAAAATCAAAAAAACCTATCCTATTTACAAGGAACATGATGAAAAATATATGCAGGAATGTATCACTAATCTCCATGGAAAAAATATAGATACATAAAAAAACGCCCGCATCCAAGGCGGGCGTTGTGCAAAAAAGGCTTTATTCGGCCGATGTTTCAGCCGGTTTGTCTGCAGATGTTTCGGCAGCCTTTTTATTCTTGATGTTTGCTCTGCATATTTTGCAGATCTTTGATTTTGCACCGTTAATCTCTTGTTCGTATAAAACTTTGATTCCGGTTTTGTTACATACGGGGCATACCCCGCGTCCGCGGTTTTGCTCTGCGCGGATTCCCTTACCTCTATGAGCCTTTGACACGGTTGTACCTCCGATTTGATGAACTATCTACTACCTGATCGGTATTTTTCTTGTGTTCGGATTCACCCTTTGACGATTTAAAACCGACTTCTTTTTTGGAAGCCTTCTTGTCATCGGATTTTTTCGAATCATCTTTTTTCTTTGCATCCTTTTCCTTTTTTTCAAAGTCATAGTCTACAAGTTCCAAGATAGCAACATCAGCTGCATCGCCTTCACGGAAGCCGATTTTTAAGATACGGGTGTAACCGCCGTTTCTGTCTTTCATTCTAGGCCCGATATCGCTGAATAGTTTTTTTACAATATCGTCATCCCAGATATACTTTGCAGCATGCCTTCGGTTGTTGAATGTATCAACCTTTGAGCGGGTAATCAATTTTTCCGCAGTTCGGCGTACTTCCATCGCTTTTTGTTTTGTTGTCGTAATCCGCTCGTACTTAAATAGCGATGTAACCATATTTCGGTGCAAAGCACGGCGATGTGCAGTTGTACGCGAGAGCGGATTAAAGCCGTTCTTATGCTTCATCTGTTTCTTCCTTCTGTCTTGATACTTTTATAGTATTTTTTAGATGACTGTAATCAGTCATACCCAAACGCAAATTGTATTCCGCCAACTTAGCATGAATTTCATTCAAAGTCATTCTGCCGACATTGCGCATACTTTCGATCTCATCTTCCGACTTTTGAGCCAGCTCGCCGAGAGTTTTAATACCGGCCGAATCCAAGCAGTTTTTAGCCCGAACGGAAAAATCGAGAGTAGTAATTGAAGTTGCTAAAAGCTGCTTTACTGCTGTTTCTTCATCATCGTCTTCATCTTCACCAAGATAATCATTTTCATTAAAATTAATAAAGATGGAAAAATGATCTTTTGCAATTTTTGCAGCTTCGCCCAATACATCCTCAGGTCTAACAGTACTGTCAGTCCAAATTTCAAGAATGAGCTTATCGTAATCGTTTCTCTGTCCTACTCGGCAAGGCTCAATAGCATAGCTTACCTTCATAACAGGACCGTAGATTGCGTCCATTGGAATAGTTCCGACAATTTCAATGTATTTTTCATTAACCTCTGCCGGTACATAACCTCGGCCGAAATCTACTTGAACATCAAACGAAACATTAGCACCCTTCATCAATTCCATAACATGGAAAGGTTCGCCTAAAATTTCAAGCTGTCCTTCAACGGCAAAATCTTTGCTGGTTATCGACGCAGGCCCCTTAAATTCAAAATGAAAGTCACCTTGTTCCGACTCATCCGATAAACGGAGGCGGATCTGCTTTAGCTTATTTAAAATTTCCAGCGTATCTTCCGAGACATTCGGAATATTTTCAAACTCACTTGAAATTGTGTGGGGTACGCCGTCGGCATCGTAAGATGTTATCAACACTGCCGATATAGCATAACCTTGTATTGAAGACAATAAAATTCTCCTCAAACAATTTCCGATGGTAGTTCCAAAACCGGTCTCAAAAGGTGATGCCGTAAACTTACCATAGCTTTCGGTTGATTCTTGCTGAGCAAATTCCAAGCCTTTCGGCTTCTTAAATCCTTTTAAAAGATTTTTACGGGCCATTCGCGTCTCCTTATATTCGGCGCGTCTTCTTGGGACGGCAGCCGTTGTGCGGAATGGGAGTTACATCGCTGATTGAGCGAACCTTTAATCCCATTGTTCCAAGCGTTCTGATAGCCGATTCGCGTCCAACTCCGGGACCTTTTACAAAAACATGAACCTCATGCAAGCCGTAGGGCTGGCACTTTTGAACAGCTGCTTCTGCAACGGTCTGAGCCGCAAAGGGTGTCGATTTTTTGGCACCGGCAAAGCCTAAGCCGCCTGAAGATGCCCATGAAAGAACATTTCCCTTTAAGTCGGTTATCGTAATAATTGTGTTATTAAAGGTTGCTTGAATATAAACATTGCCTTCATATATGCTTTTCTTTTCTTTTCTTTTCTTTACAGTAGCCATGTTTTAATTACCTCCAACCACGATTATTTCTTCTTACCGGCAACGGTCTTCTTCTTACCCTTGCGTGTTCTGGCATTTGTCCTAGTTCTCTGCCCGCGTACCGGAAGACCCTTTCTGTGTCTTTGACCGCGGTAGCATCCGATATCCTGAAGACGCTTAATATTTAAAGCCACTTCAGTTCGAAGGCGGCCTTCTACCTTGTATTCTCTGTCAATCAACTCACGGATTGCAGCTAACTCGGCTTCATCCAAATCATTCATTTTTTTCATCGGATCAACCTTTGTTGCTTCACAAATTTTGTTTGCCGATGAAGTCGAAATTCCATAAATGTACGTTAATGAAACATTAACATGTTTATTAGGGAGGTCAACTCCCGCAATACGAGCCATTATCCAGTGTCCTCCGTTAACCTTGTCTTTGTTTATGCTTAGGATTTGTACAGATTATCCGTACTATTCCGTTGCGCTTAATAACCTTGCATTTATCACAAATAGGCTTTACACTTGTTCTAACCTTCATATCCACTCCTTTAAAGAACGTATTTTATATCATTCTTAAAAAAAATTCTATAGGTTCCTTGATCTAATCTTGCCTTTTTTAAGCAAGCCGTCATGATGGTGCATTTTAAGCAATGCTTCAACTTGGCTCATTGTGTCCAAGTCAACACCAACCAAAATAAGCAGTGAAGTTCCGCCCATCAACATCGAAATATTTCTGGGGAAACTAAACGCCCACTGAATTACAGTAGGAAGTACTGCAATTGCAGCCAAATAAAGCGAACCGGGCAATATTAACCTGTTTAAAATCTTCTGTAAATATTCTTCAGTTTTGTCGGTTCTGATTCCCGGAATCGATCCGCCGTTTTCCCTTATTTGTTTTGCTATTTCCGTGGGGTTAAGTGCAACCTGTGTATAAAAGTAAGCAAAGAAAACAATCAAAACAACATATAGAATGTTATAGCCCCAACCGTCTGCACGCAAAAATCTTGCAACTGCAGCAAGCCAAGACACATTCGGTCCCCACATCTGTGAAAGCATGAGGGGGAAGGTTAAAAATGACGAAGCAAAAATGATGGGAATAACACCTGAGGGGTTAATCTTAAACGGAATATAGGTATTCTGTCCGCCATACATTTTTCGGCCGATAACGCGCTTTGCATAATGAACCGGTATTTTGCGCTGACCTTGCTGTTCGTAAACAACCAAGGCTATGATTCCGACAAACATTGCAAAAGCAATAATTACGAACACAAGGTTCAATTCGTTATTGCTTACAAGCTTGATCAACTCCCAAACAGCCTGAGGAAGGCGGGCAACAATACCTGCAAAAATCAGCATCGAAATACCGTTTCCGATACCTCTTGCAGTAATCTGCTCACCCATCCAAACGGTAATCATGGTACCTGTCGTTACCGTAACCATCGTAATAAACAAGTGCAAAACAGGACTTGAAATTACAACGGCACCCGGAATCGCTCTGGCCCATGTACCGACAGCGGAAGATTGAAGAAGAGCAACAAAAACTGTAATGATTCTTGTCCAAACTTGAATCTTTTTGCGTCCTCCGTCTTCTTCCGCTATTTTTTTTAAGGCGCGGGAAAATAATCATGGCAAGCTGCATCAATATCTGAGTCGAAATATAGGGCATTACACCGAGCATAAATACCGAAAAGTTCGAAAACGCTCCTCCAACAAAGAAGTCCATGTGATCTGCAAAAGCATTTCCCTGACCTTGCCGGAAATACATTGTAAGAGCCCGAGGATCGATACCGGGGATGGTGAGTACCGAGCCTAAGCGGAAAACTGCTAAAACTATGATCGTAAAAAGAATACGGTTTCGTAAATCCTTTATTTTGAACATATTTGCAACTACATTATTAGCCATTTTTTACCGCCTTTTATGCTTCAGACTGAACTATTGTTCCGCCTGCCTTTTCTATTTTTTCCTTGGCTGATGCCGAAATCTTATCTACATCAACCGTCAATTTTTTTGTTATATCTCCTGTTCCCAAAACTTTAACATAAAGAGAACCTTTGCGGAGAAGGCCTTTTTGCATCAAGGACTCTTTGTTGACGGTTTCACCATCGCTGTACTTTGTTTCGAGCATGGTAAGGTTTACAACATAGAATTCCTTTTTAAAAGGATAGTTTGAAAATCCTTTTTTTGCAACGCGTCGGTACAAGGGCATCTGACCGCCTTCAAAGCCGGCATAAACCTTACCGCCTGAACGGGCTTGCTGACCCTTATGTCCCTTTCCGGAAGTTTTACCCCAACCGGAAGAAGAACCTCGGCCTACAATCTTCTTTTTATGAGTTGCTCCTGCAGGAACAGTTAAATTAAATTCGGACATTAGTTTAACTCCTTAACTTCAACCAAGTGAGCAACGCGTTTTACCATACCTAAAACGGCAGGATTTGCATCATGCTCAACTGTGGAATTAAGCTTTTTTAATCCCAAAGAGCGGATAGTCGAACAAACCGGCTGCTTTTGACCGATTGTACTTTTTACTAATTTTACACTAATTCTCTTTGCCATTTACTTACCCCCATACATCCAAAAGGGTTTTTCCGCGGTTTTTAGCAATTTTTTTGCCGTCCATCAAAAGACTTGCAGCATCAAATGTTGCCTTAACTACGTTTACAGCGGAGCTTGATCCCAAAGACTTAGAAAGCAAGTCGGTAGCACCGGCAGCTTCCATAATAGCACGGATTGTACCGCCTGCGATAATTCCCGTACCGGAACAAGCAGGGCGTAAAAGGACCTCGGAGCCCTTGAACTTTCCTTGAACCTCATGAGGAATTGTGCCGTTTTTAAGCGGAAAGGTTACCATATTGGCCTTTGCCTTTTCGATACTCTTTCGGATAGCATCGCTTACATCATTTGCCTTACCGAAACCGTATCCGACTCGTCCTTTTTGATCGCCGACAACAGTAAGTGCAGAAAAGGAGAACCTGCGTCCGCCCTTTACAACCTTGGCTGTTCGGTTCAATTTAACAAGCTTTTCAACATATTCTTTATCGGTATGCTGGTTATCCCGTTTTGATTCTTTTTGATGACTCATAACCTCTCCTAAAACTTAATTCCTGTTTTTCTTGCACCATCGGCAACGGCCTTTACAACACCGTGGTAAAGATATCCGTTCCTGTCAAAAACAACAGTGTCAATATTTTTTTCCTTGAGGCGCTTGCCGATTTCTTCACCGACCTTTGCCCCAGATTCAACATTAACCTTAAGCGATCGAAGATCTTCTTCCATTGTAGAAACGGCAGCCAATGTCTTGCCCTCTACATCGTCAATAACCTGAACCGAAATGCGTTTATTGCTTCGGAAAACGGTCATGCGCGGGCGTTCTGCAGTACCGAAAATAGACTTTCGAATGTGCATCTTTCGCTTAAATCTTTTTCTATCTTTATCATTACGTTTTTTGTCCATAATACTACCCTTACTTTACACCGGACTTACCGACTTTTCGCTTGATGATTTCGTCTTCGTAACGAATTCCCTTGCCCTTATAGGGTTCAGGGCCTCTCAACTTTCGTACCTGAGAAGCAAATTGTCCAACCGCTTCTTTTGAAGATCCGGAAATGATAACCTTTAACTGGTCAACCTTTACCTCAATTCCTTCAGGAATAATGACCGAAAAATCGTTTGAATAACCTAGGGCCATTACAAGGAGCTTGCCTTGAACTTCAGCTCTATAACCTACACCATTGATTACCAATGTTTTTGTAAAGCCTGTGCTTACACCTGTTACCATGTTGTTAAGAAGGCTTCGATATAAACCGTGATAAGCCCTTGTCTGAAGGGAATCATTTTTCCTTGTTACAAGAACATGATCAGCCTCGACCTTAAAGTCAACAGCTTCGGTATGATAGCTTTGCGAAAGTTTTCCCTTAGGTCCTTCAACGGTAAAAGTACCGTTTGCAACATTCACTTTTACACCTGCAGGAATAGCAACAGGCATTTTTCCAACTCTTGACATATTGCGCCTCCTACCAAACCTTGCAAATAAGCTCGCCGCCTACTTGGTTTTCGCCGGCGGCTTTTCCGGTAATGATACCTTTTGAAGTCGATACAATAAGAGTACCGTACCCGTTAAAAACTCTCGGTAAGCTCTTATAACCTAAATATACTCGGCGGCCGGGTGTTGAAACTCTTTCAATTCCGTGAATAACCGAAGATTCTTTATCATCGTATTTTAAGAACACACGGATACTGCTGGCCCCTTCCTGGGTCATCTTTTTAAAGTTTTTAATATACCCTTCCGATTTAAGAATACTGATAATTTCCCATTTCATTTTTGAAGAAGGAACATCAACCGATTCGTGACCGGCGGAAGCAGCATTTCTAATTTTAGTGAGCATGTCTGCTATTGGATCTGAAACACTCATTATCTACCTCCTACCAACTTGACTTTGTAACGCCGGGGATTTGCCCTTCGCTTGCTAATTTTCTAAAACAAACACGGCACATCTTGAATTTTCGCAAATAACCTCTGGGTCGTCCGCAAACCTTGCATCTGTTATACTGTCGTGTCGGATACTTCGCTTTTCTGTTAGCTTGATTAATTTTTGCAACTGTAGCCATGAAATCCTCTCTTACTTCCTAAAGGGCATACCAAACTTTGCAAGAAGCGATCTTGCCTCTTGATCAGTCTCGGCAGAAGTTACTACGTTCACATTCAATCCTGAAATGCGTTCGATCTTATCGAAGTCGATTTCGGGGAAGATGATCTGCTCGGTAATACCCACTGAATAGTTTCCGCGACCGTCAAAACCGTTCGGGTTAACTCCGCGGAAATCCTTAACACGCGGCAAAGCAACATTGATAAAGCGGTCTAAGAATTCATACATTCTGGCACCGCGTAGTGTTACCATTGCCCCAATCTCATTTCCCTCACGAAGTTTAAAGTTTGCTATACTCTTTCTTGCCTTTGTTTTCACAGCTTTTTGACCGGTGATTATCTCAAGGTCAGTTACTGCAGCATCAAGTAGTTTCCTATTCGTGAGAGCTACACCAACACCCATGCTTACTACGACTTTTTTAAGCCGAGGAATTTGCATAACAGAACTGTAGTTAAATTCCTTCTGAAGCTCGGGCATGATTTGTTCTGTATAGACTTTCTTAAGCCGAGGTACGTAATTACTCATTATAACGTTTCTCCACACTTACGGCAAACTCTTATTTTTTTGCCGTCCTTTATTTCGTATGCAATTCGGGTTTTGCCGCATTTTTTGCATATAATCATAACATTGGATGCAGATATCGGAGCTTCAATTTCTACAATTCCGCCCTGATCCTGCTGGCTTCTTTTGCGCATGGCTTTTTTTATCATATTAAGTCCGCCGACGATAACCTTGTTATCTTCCTGCAAAACTTTTACGACTTCGCCCCGCTTGCCCCTTTCCTTACCTGCAATGATTTCAACACTATCATTGCGGTGAATTTTCATCTTTCCTGCCATAAACTCTCCTTAAAGAACTTCCGGAGCAAGAGAAATTATCTTCATGTAATCATGATCACGAAGCTCTCTCGCTACAGGGCCGAAAATACGTTTTCCCTTGGGGTTTTTATTATCATCAATGATTACGCAAGCGTTATCATCAAATCTGATATAAGTTCCGTCGGGACGGCGGTATTCTTTTGAAACACGCACAATAACGGCTTTTTGTACCGCACCCTTTTTAATAACCGATGTGGGCAAGGCTTCTTTAACTGCCACAACAATTATATCCCCAATACCTGCGTATCTGCGTTTTGATCCGCCGATAACCTTAATACATTCGACGAGTTTAGCGCCTGAGTTATCGGCAACGTTTAATCTTGTTTCAACCTGTATCATTTACCTTAACTCCTTGCCTTACTTAGCCCGCTCAATAACTTCAGTAAGCATCCAAGCCTTATCCTTACTGATAGGCTTATGCTCTACAATTCTTACCGTATCGCCGATGTGAGCTGTGTTCTCTTCATCGTGAGCCTTGTATTTTTTACTGCTCGATACATATTTTTTGTAAAGCTTATGAAGCTTTTTGGTTCGGACCTCAACAACGATGGTTTTTTCCATCTTGTCGCTTGTTACTATTCCGACAAACTCGCGCTTCCCGATTTTTTTCATGTTTTCTGTTGTTTCCACGGGTTAAGCTCCTAATTTGCACCTTCGCCTGCCAATTCTTTTTGGCGGATAAAGGTGTTTAACATCGCTATTTCACGACGCATAATTCTCTTTTCAAGCGGGTTGTCCAAATGGCCTACCACAGCTTGAAATCTCAAATCCATGTATTTTTGCTTTAGATCATTGCGTTTTGAAACAAGTTCCTTATACGACATTTCTCTGTACTTTGACTTCTTTTTCATTTTAAACGCTCCTTAGTCGGCCTGAATCTGCTCGGCAAACCTTGTTTTAAAGGGAAGTTTGCTTCCTGCCAAGGTCATAGCCTGTTCGGCCAAATTCTTATCAACGCCGGCTAATTCAAAAATAATAGTTCCGGGTTTTACAACCGCTACCCAGTACTCAGGTGCACCTTTTCCGCCGCCCATTCGAACTTCAGCGGGTTTCTTTGAATAGGGTTTATCCGGAAAAACTCGAATCCACAATTTTCCGCCTCGCTTAATCTTACGATTTAAAGCAACACGGGCAGCTTCAATTTGTCTGTTTGTAAGCAAAAAAGGCTCGAGAGAAACTAAGGCGTATTCGCCGAAATCGATGTTGTTGCATCGTGTAGCTTCGCCCTTGATTCTACCGCGCTGAACCTTTCTATGTTTTACACGTTTGGGACTGAATGCCATAATTATTGCCTCCCTGCTTGAGCGGTTTTTTCAGATCGGGGTCTTCTTTGCTTTTTAAGCAAGGCGCCTGCATCTTCTTTTTGTTCTCCGCCAAACATCATTCCGCTGTAAAGCCATACCTTAACACCTATTTTTCCATAGGTTGTGTCGGCTTCAGCAAAACCGTAGTCTATATCTGCCCGAAGTGTGTGAAGAGGAACTCGTCCTTCTTTCATTTCTTCGGTTCGCGACATTTCAGCACCGCCTAAGCGTCCTGAAATTCTAACCTTTATACCTTGGGCACCGGACCTCATTGTATTAAAACAAGCCTGCTTTAATACCTTTCGGAAAGAAGCTCTTCCGGCAAGCTGGCGTGCAACATTTTGAGCAACTAAAGAAGCCCTCAATTCGGCTCTCTTTACTTCCTTAATCTTAATTTGCACTTTTTTGCCGAGCTTTTTCTGTATAACAGCTCCGATATTTTCGATATTGGCACCTTTTACACCGATTATAACGCCGGGCCTAGCAGTATGAATCATAATCGTGATCCTCTGGGGATGACGGATGATTTCAACTTCGGCAATGTCGGCATTTTTGCATTCAGGGATTTCCTGAATCATAGCTCGAATTTTTAAATCCTCAAGCAGCAAGTCGGCATAATTTCGGGGGCCTGCATACCAGCGAGACGACCAAGTTTTGTTTATACCAAGTCTTAATCCTGTAGGGTTTACTTTCTGTCCCATATCTACTCTCCTGCTCTCTCGTCAACGACAACTGTGATATGACACATGCGCTTTAAGAGCATGTCTGCACGGCCCTTGCCGCGACACCAAATTCTTTTTAGCCTAGGCCCTTCGTCAATCATAATTTCCTTAACAAAGAGCATGTCTTCATCAAGCTGCTTATTTTTGTAAAGAGCATTTGAGGCAGCCGATTTCATTGTCTGAGAAATTAAGACGGCTCCCTTTTGAGGCATATTTTCTAAAATAGCCATTGCTTCCGGATAGGGCTTGTTTTTTACAACATTAGCTACCGGTCTTACCTTGGTAGGTGATGCAATAAGAAATTTAGTTGTTGCTCGATATCCTGTTCTTTCAGTCATCTTCATTCACCTATCTTCCAACCTTCTTGTCAGAGTTTGCATGTTTGCGGAATGTGCGCGTAGGAGCAAACTCTCCAAGTTTATGTCCAACAAGATTCTCGGTGATATAAACCGGAATCCACGTCTTGCCGTTATGAACCGAAATAGTGTTACCAACCATTTCAGGTATAATTGTAGAACAGCGGGAATAAGTCTTAATCGGCTTCTTTTTGCCCGATCTGTTCATCTCGTTTACGTTCTTAAAAAGACTCTTTGCAATAAAAGGTCCCTTTTTAACTGATCTTGACACTTCTGCAACCCCCTACTTCTTCTTCTTTCGTCTTGAGACAATGAAGCTATCCGAAGGATTGCGCTTCTTGCGGGTCTTATAACCCTTACAAGGCTGTCCCCAAGGAGTTACGGGATGTCTTCCCTTTCCTCGTCCTTCACCGCCTCCGAGGGGGTGATCAATCGGGTTCATAGCCATACCGCGAACGGTGGGTTTAATTCCAAGCCATCTTGATCGACCGGCTTTGCCAAGACTTGTATTCATATGATCTTCATTGCCGACTTCGCCTATTGTTGCATAACATTTTTTGTTTACCAAGCGAGTTTCTCCGGAAGGCAACTTTATGGTAACATATTCGCCTTCTTTTGCAGCAACCAATGCGCCGGCACCAGCCGAACGCGCCATTTGTCCGCCTCTTCCGATTGTAAGCTCAATATTGTGCACGGTAAAGCCGACGGGAATTGCTTCCAAAGGAAGAGCATTTGCAACATCCAATGTAGCCATTTCGCCGCTCATAACTTTTTGACCGATTCTTAAACCCTTGGGAGCGATGATATATCTCTTTTCTCCGTCAGCGTAAAAAATCAATGCAATATTTGCACTGCGGTTAGGATCATACTCGATTGTCCTTACAGTGCCCGGAATACCATATTTGTTTCGCTTAAAATCGATTTGTCGGTATTTCTGTTTATGTCCGCCGCCTTGGCCTCGAACTGAAATGCGTCCTCTTGAATCGCGACCGGCTCTGTTCTTTTTGCCTGTAGTCAATGACTTTTCAGGCTTTTGAGCTGTAATTTCATCTTTTCGCAAATCAATTCGTCCGCGCAATCCGGGCGTCATCGGCTTATATTCTTTTAGAGCCATTTTGCTATCCCCTTAGCATAAGCACATTAAGGCTTACGCACCTTCAAAAATCTTAATCGTCTCGCCCTTAGCAAGTTTTACGGTTGCCTTTTTCCAAGATGAAGTTTTACCTTCCTTGTAGCGGAGACGCTTAGTCTTTCCTCGAACATTAACAACAGTACAATCGGTAACTTTTACATTGAACAATCTTCGTACTGCTTCCTTTATCTGAATCTTGGTAGCCTTCGGCGCTACTTTGAAAACATATTTGCCCTGCTCGCGAAGTTCTGTGCTTTTTTCGGTAAGAACAGGCGCGATAAGTATATCATTGTATTCCATTATTATTCGGCCTCCTTACATCCGTAAAAATCGGAAAGATTTTTTGCGGCAGATTCAAGCATGATAACTTTTCGGCCGTAGAATAAATCATGGGCTCGAAGGCGGTTATATGCCAAGAATGAAAGATGCGGAATATTGCGTCCTGCTCTTTTTACCAAAGAATCATCATCCTTTAGAATTATAACAGTGCGCTCGCCCTTTGCAAAGTTATTTAAAATCTTTACAAGGTCGCGTGTTTTACCGCTTTCTACCGTAAAATCTTCGACAACCACTAACCTGTCGTTCTGAGCTTTAAGGCTCAAAATTGACTTCATAGCCAATCTTTTTGCCTTTTTAGGCATAGAATAGCTGAAATCTCTCGGTTTAGGTCCAAAAATAGTTCCTCCTCCGACTAAAAGAGGGGATTTTTTATCACCGCGTCGTGCACGTCCTGTACCTTTTTGGCTGTAAGGCTTGGAATTTGAACCGTGAACCTCAGCTCTGCCCTTTGTACAAGCCGTTCCGACTCGTTTATTGGCTAGTTCATTATTGATGGCGTAGTAAATAACATCATCATTTACGGGAAGACCGAACACCTTGTCATCAAGATTAATTGTCCTCAATTCTTTACCATCGACTGAATAGACTTTCTTTTCCATGTCTTCTACCGTCCTTATTTAGCCCGCTTTACTGCGGATTTTAAGAATACAGTTGCATCCTTTTTACCCGGAACAGAACCGCGAACCATTATAACACCTAATTCAGGATCAATCTTTACGATTTGCAAATTTTGAACGGTAACCTTGTCAAAACCCATTCTTCCGGGCATTGTCGTATTTTTAAAAGAACGACCCGGAGTTGTACAGTGTCCCGTCGAACCTGCTTCACGGTGAAACTTAGAACCATGGCTTGCTCTACCGCCTCCATAGCCCCATCGCTTCATAACACCCTGAAAACCTTTACCTTTTGAAATTGCCGTAATGTCTAAATACGGAACCTTTTCAAAAACCTCTACACCAAGCTTATCACCTACTGCAACTTCTTTGTCAAAATCACGGAATTCCTTTAAAAGTTTTAAAGGCTTAATGTCTCCGCTGAACTGTCCTGCATAGGGTTTACTGGTGTGCTTTTCTTTGAGTTCACCCAAGCCGAGCACTACTGAAGAGTATCCGAACTTTTCCTTGTCCTTTAGTGCAACAACGGTATTGGGTTCTACCTGAATAACTGTAACCGGCATAAGGTGACCGACTTCATTGAAGATTTGGGTCATGCCGATTTTTTTTCCAATCAGTCCAATCATTTAATTTCTCCTAAGGTACGCACCCCTGATTAAAGGCCGTCTACCATTTGATTAAATCTTATTGTTTAATTTCTACATCAACACCGGCTGAAAGTTCCAATGCCAATAAGGCGTTCATAACTTCTGCCGAAGGTTCGATAATATCGATTAACCTTTTGTGCGTTCGCATTTCAAACTGCTCACGTGATTTTTTTATTTACGTGGGGTGAGCGAAGCACTGTAAACTTGTTAATCCGAGTGGGAAGCGGGATAGGACCGCAAACCTTTGCACCTGCTTTTTGAACAGCCTGTACAATAGCCTTTGAACTCTGATCAACCAATTCTACATCGAATCCGCGAAGCTTTACGCGAATCTTTTCCTTTGTCATCATTCCCTCCGAAGAGATGCAAACGGCACTTGCAAAATACAAGCACCGTTTTTTGCATCATTTATTCGATAACTTCAGTTACCTGACCCGAAGCAATAGTTCGTCCGCCTTCGCGAATAGCGAGTTTAAGACCTTGATCCATAGCTATGGGGTGAATAAGTTCACCGATAATCTTTGTATTATCGCCGGGCTTAACCATGTCTGTTCCTTCAGGAAGGTTTACAGTTCCTGTGATATCGGTTGTTCTGAAATAGAACTGAGGTCTGTAACCTGAGAAGAAAGGACTGTGCCGTCCGCCTTCCTCTTTTGAAAGAACATAAATCTGAGCTTCAAATTTGGTGTGAGGATGGATTGAACCGGGCTTAGCGAGAACCTGTCCGCGTTCAACTTCCTTCTTTTCAATACCTCTCAAGAGAAGACCTACGTTGTCTCCGGCTTCTCCCTGATCAAGAAGCTTGTTGAACATTTCGATACCCGTAACAACAGTCTTCTTTGTGGGGCGGATACCGACGATTTCAACTTCTTCGTTCATCTTGATAACACCGCGTTCGATTCTTCCTGTAACAACTGTTCCTCGACCCTGAATTGTGAAGATGTCTTCAATGGGGAGAAGGAAGGGTTTTTCGGCATCTCGAACAGGATCCTGGAAGTAGCTGTCCATTGTCTGGAGCAATTCTTCGATACAGGCTGTATCTTCGGCAGGAGCGCCTTCCTGAAGAGCTTTAAAAGCAGAACCCTTAATAATGGGAGTATCTTCAGGGAAACCGTAAGAGGTCAAGGTCTCTCTAACTTCTTCTTCTACCAATTCTACAAGTTCGGGATCATCAACAAGGTCAACCTTATTAAGGAAGACGATAATTGAGGGTACACCTACCTGTCGAGCAAGAAGCAAGTGCTCTTTTGTTTGAGGCATAACCGAGTCCGGAGCGGAAACTACGAGAACACCGCCGTCCATCTGGGCAGCGCCTGTGATCATGTTCTTAACATAGTCAGCGTGGCCGGGGCAGTCGATGTGTGCATAGTGTCTCTTATCGGACTGATATTCCAAGTGTCGGGTATTGATAGTGATACCGCGCGCTTTTTTCTTCCGGAGCATTGTCGATCTCGTCATATTTTAGAAGCTTATCACCGTACTTCTTTGCACAATACGTAGTGATCGCTGCCGAAAGAGTGGTCTTACCATGGTCAACGTGACCGATGGTACCAACATTCATGTGAACTTTCGTTCTGTTAAATTTTTCCTTTGCCATGAGATCCTCCTAAAAGACGTAGGCAAGTCTAATATTTCCCGCATTAAAAATGACGAGATTAAAAAGTCAACCGGTCTTTCGTAACCGAAAAACAAGCTTAACAAAGAAACAAACCGGAGAAACATAAGACAGTGATTAAAATCAGATAAGATTTAAGCATTTTCTATATCTTTTATAGAAAGAAAAACGCTTTTTATCCACCGCCCATAGGTTTTCGGACAGCATTCGGACCCACCTGATCACCTTTAAACCGTAACTCCGATGACTGGTTTGGCATCCTGCGAAGTTTTAAAGATTTCTTTCCTTAATTTGCTTAAATAAGGACGGCATCCGCCTGCCTAAAAGGCTTTACGGCAATGCAAAACTTCTAAAGAATACCGATTTAAAGCCCTTTTTTCGGCCTTAAATCATCATTTCAATATCAGCGTTTTTTATACCATAAAGAAGAAAAAATGTCAATAGGAAAATTGGTTTGTTTATTATAAAAACGAGTCTATAAATTGCAAGATTCCCAAGTACCGGAGGTTTCTTCATCAATGCCGTCGCCAAAAACCGCACCGATGAGAACTATCTTTTTACCGCTCGTCTTGTAGGGCTCAGCATATCCTTTTTCTTTTATTTGTTGGATAGCTTCTTTGGGTGTGCCGGAACTCATAAGCTTAAACTCAAAGATGTAGACTGTATCATCCGTGTGCACCAAACAGTCAGCCATTCCCTTTGAACTTACAATCTCAGTTTGAACAAACTGCCCCATGAGGCTAAAGATGATATAAAAGGCTATCTGGTAATCTCTTTCTCTCATCTGCATATTTTCTTTTGAGGCAAGGCTGTAAGTAAGGCCGGCACAAGATTATCTAAAAAGCCGTATTTTACCTCGTCATTCGGAAAACCTAATTTGTAAAGCTGAAATTCCTTGTCATATTCTTTTAATGCAAGATAACCCGATTGGAACAAAATAGGAACAGGGTTATTCATATCCGGGCGATAGTCTTGTAAGGCATGCTCATCCATTTCGGCATTTTCTAAAAGACTGAACGGATTATACACATTTACAAAGCTTTCTGAAAAATGATAGCCGCCGTATTTTTGTTTTAGCTTTGTGAGGGTCTCAGGCTCGGTCAAATTTTGAGCCTTGCCAAGTTAAATTATTTCAGGCCGAAAAACTTCTTCCATTTCTTTTTGGGTGATACCTCAGACGGCATCGTATTCGGGGAGCATACTGATATCCCGCAAATTATTTAAAGAAGCAAGCTGAGCAACGTATGAGGTCTTATCTACATACAAAAAATTTTTTACTCTTAAATCTTCAAAACTTTGAATACCTATAGGGATTTTCCGTATATCCGTCATTTCCTGCCTCCTTAATTTAGAGGAAGATATTTTTACAACTTATCTTTTCAACCGTCTTTAAACCTAAGACGGAACCCCATATCTTTTAACTCAACCTATACACTTTTTTTTACTAATGTGATAGACTGACACCCTTATTTCACATAAAAGGAGACTTTATGCGCGCTTTTTTTAAGCTCACTCCGGTCTTATTGCTTGCAGGCTTGATGATGATTTCGAATATTGAGTCATTTTCGACTGCTTTGGGATTTAAACTGGACATTTTAATCATAGCCCCTATTGCCGTAATCTATGCCTCCATCGTTGCTATGATAACCGAAAAATTCAAATTCAACGATATCTTAAACTCTGCCGTAGACAATGTTAAAGAAATGCAGTTGGTTTTCTTTATCCTCATGTTTGCCTATGCCATGGCAGATGCCTTTATGTCTACAGGGGTCGGAGCCTCGATTATTACCTTGAGCCTAAACATAGGTATATCGGCAAGAACCGTAGCCCTTGTTGCCTTTTTGGTTTCGTCAGTATTGTCGGTTGCTACAGGAACATCATGGGGAACCTTCGCCGCCTGTGCCCCGATTTTCTTGTGGATGACCCATATTTTAAGCGGAAACATGGTTTTAAGCATTGCAGCCATTGCAGGCGGCTCCTGCTTCGGCGATAACCTCGGTCTTATCTCGGACACAACAGTCGTAAGCTCAGGTATTCACAGGGTTGAGGTTACCCACCGTATGAAAAAATCAGGGGCTTTGGTCTTTAATGTGTTTGGTGCTTGCAGGCGGCCTATTTTTGATTGCAGGCTTGAGCCTCCCCGGAGATGCCGTAAGCCCGCAAAAAGCAATCGAGGCTATTCCCCAAGACGTTTGGGAAAAGCTGGCTGAAGAAAAACCTGTTGCAGTCGACCTCCTTCATCAGGTACAGCACGGAGTTCCGGCTTACATGGTAATACCTCTCATCCTGGTTATAGGAATTGCCTTAAAAGGCTACTCTACCCTCCTTTGCTTGGGAGCAGGTATAGTTTCATGCTTTATCTTAGGACGCTTTGCAGGAACAGTCTCAGGCCTCCTCGCCTTTTTTGACATAGTGTATAACGGCTTTGTGGGAGCCGGCTCATGGGTTATCATAATGATGATGTGGGTTGCAGCCTTCGGCGGCATAATGTCGAAGATGGATGCCTTCAGGCCCCTTTCAAACCTTGCCGTAAAACTTTCCCGAAACGTAAGACAGCTAATGTTCTGGAACGGCATCATCTCTTTGTTAGGAAACGCAGCCCTTGCCGACGAGATGGCTCAAATAGTTACGGTAGGCCCGATAATCAGAGACATTACGGAAGAAAATGTAGAAGGAGACGAAAAAGACCTTTATTCTTTAAAATTGAGAAACGCAACCTTCTCCTCTGCCCTCGGCATCTTCGGCTCACAGCTGATTCCTTGGCATGTTTATTTAAGCTTTTTTATCGGTATCGCAGGCACGGTATATCCTCTTTACCAATTCAGCCAAACCCAGATAATACAGTATAACTTTATGGCCCATATTTCGGTTGCAACTATTTTATTGTTTACCCTCTTCGGAATAGACAGAATCTTCCCCAAATTCGGAATCGCAAGCGAACCTAAGGTAAGGTTGAAGAAAAAATAAGAACAAACAAAAAGCTGCATTGTGAAAAAGCACCGTGCAGCTTTTTTACTTTCCGTCTATCATTGCTTAAATAAACCTGATTTTTTGTGCTTGCATAACTACAATCGTAAAAACCGACAATTTAGAATTTATGGAGGAGAAATGAGTTTTTTATTTGATGAATTTAAGACTATTTGTTTACATTTAAATAAAGCCGGAATCACACCTACACTAATGGGTTCTTTAGGATTAGAATTTATATCAAAAGAAGATTGGGAGCCGTCAGATATTGATATTCATGTTCCGGGCGATCCAAGAGGATGGGAAGCTCCTGACGAACTTAGAATTTATAATTGGGACAAAATAATGGCGGTTATGAAAGAATTAGGATATAATTTAATAGATGTTCATGAGCATGAATTTCAAAAAACCGGAGTGAGCGTAGAATACGGCACAATTGATGCATTGTATGATTTTGCAGGTATTTATGAATCGGATATAGAACTTATTCAACTAGACGGAATAAAGTTTCGTGTACCAAGTCTAAAACAGTTTTTAGGTATTTATGAAGCATCATCAAAAGATTCATATAGAAACGATAATAATAACAATAAAGACTTCAAGAAGATTTGTTGGCTAAATAGTCATTTATAATTTTTAGTTTACCGCAGGAAAATTGGGCTAAAAGAATATGGTTTTGGTTAAAAAGATCTTGACAAGTTATAAAAACAAAAATCAGACCCTAAGTCGGAGGCTGACATGAATTACAAAATAAGAGAATTAAAACAAAATGAAATTAAACTTTTGGATACATTCTTATATGAAGCTATTTTTATTCCCGAAGGAGTACAAGCACCATCCAAAGATATTATAAAACATCCCGATTTACAAATATATGTTTCAGATTTTGGTAAGAAGGATGATCTCTGTTATGTTGCAGAAGTCGAAGGAAAGGTGGTAGGAGCGGTATGGACTCGTATAATAAATGATTACGGCCATGTTGATGATAAAACGCCATCCCTTTCAATTTCACTTCTCAAGGAATATAGAAATATGGGTATTGGAACAGAACTTATAAAACAAATTCTTTTGACTTTAAAAGAAAAAGAATATAAGCAAGTTTCATTATCGGTTCAAAAGATAAACTATGCAGTTCGGATGTATAAAAAGCTAGGTTTTGAAGTTGTTCAGGAAAATAAAGAAGATTATATTATGATTTGTAAACTTTGATTTTATAGATCCTTTTGATGAATTTTATGCTTAAAACACGTATTATTTTTGATTGTTATCACAAACAAAAAAAGCTGCATTGTGAAAATCACAGTGCAGCTTTATTCAATTAAATATTATAGTAAAACTATTTAATATCAATGGCGGTCATGGCAGCACGGACAAGCTCCGCATCCTTGCCGTATCGCTTTTTTATTATGGGTACTACTCCAGCATAGTTATCTTGCTTTTTAACATCGGTAATTTCATAATTCATACCTCCGCTTCGTTTGTACTCCAGATGACCCAAATAATAATATTTGAACTCAGGCTGTACTTTTATCTTTACACCGAAAGGTAAGAAGAAACGAAAGGCAGTGCCCTTAAAAAAAGTTATATGTGCAAAAATTTAAAGCTATCTCACCGGATCTCGAAACCGGAACTTTTACCGAAATAAGATCTTCAACATCAGCTACAGCAGTAGGTTTATCAAATTTCTCGTCTCCTTCACAATATAAAGATATTGAATCACCGGGATCATTATTGACGGGTCTGCCTGTCTCATTGATTATCAAATCGGATAGAGGCATGGACGGTATACTAAGATATTGTTTAAAAAATTCTCTATTAACCGACGGCCGAATATCTACCGAAAAAACTAAAACAACCTCATTTCGCCCAGGTTTTGAATAGTTTTGTGCAAAAACTGCAACACTTAACAAAAAAATAAATATTATACTACTTGCTTTTTTCATTTTGAAGCTCCTTAATTCTGTTTTCGATAACTGTTTCCCAAGAAGTACCTTTGTAATACTCTTTAATTTCCTCTAACGCAGAAAGTTCATTTTTAGGCGAATCTTTTGCCGTATCCTTTTTATATCCCGATCTTGTACGTATATAAGATCCTATATATTGGAGCCCCGGCTTTTTACATGAAAACCACAGAGTACTTGATTCAGGCAAGCCTAAAAATGACCAGAATTGGTAAACATTCGTATGTGTATAATTTCCATAAAACCTCATTATAGAATAGTGTGAAAACATTAGTCTTAAACTTATTCCCTGCTCCATCGGATAAAACGACATAACGGAACCTTTAAAATAAATTGGTAAAAAAAGCAAAGGTTCTTTTTCAGGATTCATCTGAACATACTCCTGATAATCCTTAGCCGTATTATTAACCGGTAAATGCAATGGGGCCTCTTCAACATCCATATGCCCGAACATCAGTGTATGAGTTTCAGGCGGCCCGAATTCTTTTTTATTCAATGTCTTTCCGTTAACATAGCCCCCCACACTGGAGCATGAAGAAAAGAGAACCAAAGATAAAGTCAACCATAACAAAATGTATTTTTTGTTTAGCTTAAATTTTATCATAAAAACCTCCGTAAAATTTAAAATGAATATCCTACACTTATGCCAAATCCATTTAAGAATAGGCGTGTATCTTCGATATTTGCATATCTTCCAAGGTATGCCGCCCCAAGCATCAGTTTTTTACCTCGTATATCAAAAATAAATCTAACTCCTGAAGAAAGTCTTGCATGAAAACTAAAAAAGCCAGGCATGATAAAAGGAGAACCAAAGCCTCCTCCTGCCTGTATATAAGGCATTATAGTAACCTTGTCATTTACTGAAATAGGAAGATTGGGTTCAATAAATGCTAAAACTGAATATGAAACTGCATCAAAAATTTTAAAGCTGGTTGAAAAAATATCGTCACTATCAAACCTATTTGTTTTTTTTCTGGTAGTAATGGGGCGCTGATTTACATTAATCATAGCTCCATAACCAAAAAATCTATAATTGAAAATTGCACCAATAGTTCCGCCCGACGAAAAGCCATATGGTGTAGGCAGTCCGTTGTATTCAAAAAAAACGATTGCTTTATACGGAGATGCAAAAATCATGTTTGTAGACTTTTTCGATTTTTTTTCTTTAATCTTAGTCTTTTCCTGTTTATTTTTAGAAGACTCGGCAACTTTCTCATCAGAAAGCTCATTATTTAGTGAAAAATCAGCTATCTTCCAGTTTTTATTTTCAATTATCCACAATGAATATAACTTATCTGAGTTATTATTTTTAAATACTATATATTTTCCTCCGGCATTTTGTGAATCGGACTTATTTTCTACCGAAGAAAAGGTTTTATAATCATTCATATCTCTTTCAAGGTTATACGCAATTGCAAATTTTAGTGAATCAATAGGAAAGGAAAATATCATTCTTTCAATAATAGTATCACGCACATAGGTAGGAGCTCTGAGAAGGGCATCTTTTAGCATACCCAATCCGTTTTTTTTGGCATAGTCAGTGCTTATAAGCGAAGCAAGAGCGTAGATCCTTTTTAGTCTATCCTCAGTTTCTTTTTCATCGGCAAGAGCTTCTTGCGGATAAGAAGCTTGTTTTAAAAAGACAGCTTCCGCATTTTTTAACATTTTTTCGCTTTGGACACTGTTTAAGTCGGCAAAGCCCAATTTAAAAAATGAATTTACAGTAGAATAAGGAATTGCAAAGTTTGTCGTTTCACGTCTGCGGGCTTTTGACTTATTTACGCCAATAACTGCATATTCTTCTGAAGCATTTTTTGATACCACCAAAAGAGGACCGCCGGAATTGCCGGCATCTATCGGAGCCGAATGCTGTAAAAAAAAGCTATCCTTGGGATAAAGAGGATCATCAAATTTTATTTTTTTATTAGTTAATGTCCCTTTTCCTAATTGCCATGACGGTTTACCGCCTAAAGCCGGATAACCGGCAGACCATACATCTATACCTTCACGCAAATCAGCCTTATAAAGACTTAATCCTTTCGTTATACCTGCATCTGCAGGAATTTCCGCAATAGCAAGATCATCTTCAGCACTGCTTGCAATAATCTTACAGTTTTCAACTTTTTTTATAGTTTTACCATCAGCATCCATCATTTCTATAGAAACGGAGTCGGCATATGCACAAACATGATTGTTTGTAACAACATAGCTTTTTCCGTTAAAGATATAAATAAAACCGGATCCGAATGAGTTATCTTTTTCAACTCTTAACTTAAATACTTCTGCAAAATCTGCATAACCCATATCTTCTAGGGCATCTGCAGCTTCATTTACACAATCAACAATATCTTCCTTGTAGTTAGGCCTTACAACGCAAACATAATCTCTCAAATCAGCAAAACACAAAAAATTTAAAATAAAAAAGCAAAGAAATATAAATATCTTTTTCACACTTAACCTCCAAGAAAAAAAGCGGTGGGCTGCAAAAATGAACCACTTGAATAATGGTTTCATTCTTGTATAACCGCACCGCTGACTAACACGAAAGAAGCCTATGGTTTAAAACGCATAAGCTCCGAAAGGCATTACAGGAATTTGCAGCCTTTATTTCGGTATTCCGAAATTTCCGCGATAATAGCATCGACGTCCATAACCATTTCCATCATGCTTACCTGCTCTTCATAGACCGCAGGGTCTATTTGGCTCTTAATTTCCGGTTCTGCCACGTGATAGCACAAGAGTCCCAACGAGACTCCAGCCAACGGACCTGCAAAAGTCGGGTCGCCTACTGTAACAGTTTCGCAGGCTAAACCTGAAGATTCGGCTTCTGCACCGCCCAAAAGAACGATTACGTTCTCAGGACCGTATTTTTCAGCTAAATCTTTGACTCGCTTTTGGTTTTCCAAGTCCATTGCTCCTGCGCTTGTTCAGACAAAGCATTCGGTTGCAGCATATACAACCTCAGCACCTGCCGATTCTGCACAGAGCTTAATAGCCTCCCCGGGAACGCCGTCTCGGTCACCAATGATGATGACTTTTTTGGTTTTCAATTCAACCATAGCATCCTCCTAGGATAAAATTTGTTGAGGCAGGAAGAACCTGCCCACGGTTTATTAAACCGTATCTTCAAAAAACCGTCAAAAGATTTATTATCTTTTTTCCGGCTTAAAAGATTAGAAGTAAATTAGATGTATTTTTTTACCATCTCTTCGATTTGATCGATGGTTAAGTCGCTTCCGGTAACGCTGTCTTTTCTCTCGCCGTCAACATAGATGAGCATTGTAGGAAGACCTAAAACCTGCTCTTTCATGGCAACGCGTCTTGCACCGTCAATATTGAATGAGCAAAACTTAGCTTTTCCTGCATGGCGTTCTGCCATTGCATGAACATCAGGCATTAATTGTTTACAAGGGACGCATCCGTCCGACCAAAAATCTACAAAGGTTACACCCTTTGACTGATGAACTTCTTGTTCAAAATTTTCTTTTGTCAATTCAATCATTTTGTTTCTCCTTATTTGTTCATAGCCATTTTGGCTTTGATATCATCGATATAGTGGCCTGCCCAGATACCGGCAAGAGCACCGTCGGCTGCGGCTGTAACAACCTGGCGTGATTCTTTTTGAATAACGTCGCCTACACCGTAAATACCGGGAACGTTTGTTTCCATCTTTCCGTTTGTAAGAATATAACCATTTTCATCGAGGTCTACCAAACCTTGAATAAAGGCTGTCTGAGGATTGTGTCCGATAAATACGAATACGCCTTCAGTATCGAATTTGGAGGTTTCACCTGTTTTCGTATCTTTTAAGATAACGCTGTCTACAAGACCTTCCCCGCAAACTTCTTCAACAACAGCATTCCACTTAAAGGCCATCTTGGGATTGGCAAAGGCTTTGTCCTGAATGGATTTTGCAGCTCTAAGCTCATCTCTTCGGTGAACGATAGTTACCTTGTCGGCAAACTTTGTAAGGTACATAGCTTCTTCAACAGCAGAGTCGCCGCCGCCGATAACTACGATTTCGCATTCTTCAAAGAATGCACCGTCACATGTTGCACAGTATGAAACACCCTTGCCCCAGTGTTCTTTTTTCACCCTTACATCCGAGCTCTCTGGCACTTGCACCGGTTGCAACAACAACAGCCAAGCATTCATACTTTACGCCGTCGCTTCCATGAACGATTCTTGTAGGTGAATTGGGAACAAGTTCGATTTTTTCGGCCCTTGCTCTTTTGAATTCAACACCGAATTTCTCTGCATGTTTTTGAAAGGCCTCGGTCAGAGCAGGTCCTGAAGATTCAGGGAAACCGGGATAGTTTTCGATTTCTTCAGTGATATAGCACTGTCCGCCTTGATTGGGTTTTTCTTCAAGAATAACCGTCTTTAACTTTGAACGGGCTGCATAAATTCCTGCGGCCATACCGCCGGGACCGCCTCCAATTATAACCAAATCATATTTTTCTGACATAAAGTCCTCCTAAATATTTCAGTATAACTATATCAGTTTTTTTTATTTTAATCAAGATGTACATATAAACTATCACGGCTTACGCATCAGAGCCGTATTTGAACAGAAAGAAACAACCGCTTTACTTGAAAACACCTAATAAATGGTATATACTGCTCATAAGCCTAGGAGAAAGGCAAAGAATTCCGATAAAATGCAAAAAAAACTTATTTTGGCTGTTTTTATAATATTTTTTTTCTCAAGTCATTTTTACGCACAAAAAGTAAGCGAAAAAAAGGATATAGCCGTATTTACAACCTCCTATTACGGTTGGTATATTCCAAACGAGTTAATCGATATGATTGATGATTCGATTATGAATGTTTTTTTTAACATTGAAAGGTTTAATATAATAGGCTTAGAATACAGATTAGCTTCAAAGGATGTAGACACTTTTAACGAAATTATAAAACAAGCACGGGAAAGCGACACTCCTCTTCCTGAAGCTGTTTTGATGGGCCTTGAAGCCTTTACAAAAGAGGATTGGAAAAAAACGGTCAATTCCTATTATGTAGTAACCCCTATAATCAAAGATTATTCAATTCAACAAGGAACATTTAATCATATACTTTTTGGAGAAATAGAAGGATATAGGGTAAAACTTAATTTGCAATTCAATGTATATTCTTTAAAGGAAGACATAAACGAACAATTTGATATAGAAATAATTTCGACAGAGAGCTCCTATGACAAGGCTTGCACTTCAGCGCTTGCAGCCTTATCGAATCAACTTGATCTTGAGCTAAGAAAAAATAAGGCCTTTACCATAAAAACGGGCATAATCAAAACCGAAAAAAACACCGTTAATTTCGAGCTTGGAAAAAAAATGGGTGTGAAACTTGGAGATGAGTATGTTGTTTTAAACGAAGATGGGAAAAAAGAAACAGGCTTAATTGTTGTTACCAAAACTGAAAACGATTTTTCGGAAGGCTTAATACTTTATTCTAAAAAAACGTTAAATTTAGGAGATTCTATCAAGGAGGTACCTCACGGGCCCTTTGAATACAGAGCTTATGCCTTAGGCGAAATCGGTGTTTTTTCTATTGAAAAAGGACTATATGATACAGGAGCAACCTTCGGTCTTCATGTTTCAGGAACAAGAGGATTTTACCGATTTAGACCATGCTTTGGGGCCGAAATCACATTTGATTCTAGGAGCCCTAAAATTCTTGCTTTGGGAGCACCCTTAACAATATTTGGAGGCGCAGAAATAGGAAACACATACATTAACCGCTTACAAATCTTGCCTACCATTGAATTTTATTATACAATGATTGTATCAGGACTAAAAAAGACTATTCCGATTCCGGAAGGAGCAGGATTTAAAGCCTTTGTGCATACAAGCTTTCTTATAACAAAGAATTTTAAAATAGGAGGCGACATTGGCGTAAAACTTGGAACAACTTTTTTTGATGGAGTAAAAGGAGTCTTAAGATTTACCGCAGGGATCGGCTTCACAATTAAATTATAACTTTAGGAGATTTATAATGAAAAAAACATTACTTTTTTTGTTTTTATCGGCATCTTTTTTCTTTTTTTCGTGTGTTAGTCTTGAAGATGCATTAACATCGTATGGCGAAACAAGAGAATACACCTCAATGGGAGAAGATGTTTCTTTTTTGCAGGCAATAAATAAGGCAAAAATTGGCGCTATCCGTAAGGGAGTTATCGATATAATAGGTGCCGAATCGGAAAAATATAATTATGAGCTAATAAAAGAAAAGATTTACAATACGGAATATCCTAATGAATATGTAGTAAACGAAAAAATGGATGTTTTACAAAAATCAAAAAACGGAGATACATATATAGTTAAAATTACTATTCCCGTAAAAATGAATGAGGTTGCGGCAGCTCTTTCTTCATCAGGTATTTTTGCTCAAGGCCATTCAAGAAATACAAAAATGGATGACATAGTTTTTGGAGACAGACAAACTGAAGACAGTCTGAATGCCTCACAAAAAACTAAGGATGCAGAACTTATTTTAAAAGAAGCTCAGGCTTCGGCAGAAGGCAAAAAAAATCTTCAGTTTTTAAATAATTACATACAAAACATGACCTATATGGTTTTTGATTCTGAAGAATCGGATGCCGACAGATTTTTGCTTAAGGCAGCTGTAGAAACTTCAAACGCCTTTCTTTTAAAACAGGGATACAGGGCAGTAGATTCCAAAGAGGTTGAAAAACTAAAAAAAGATCAGGCTATTATATATCAGGAAAGCAGCAATGAAGGAATGTCGGCCATTCAGTTGATCGCCCAAAAGCTGAATGCAGATGTCTATATGGAAATTGATGCTGTAACAGAGGGCGGTTATGAACCAAACGGCTATTACGGTTCGGCAAAAATCACCTTAAAAATATTTAATCCTTCTACAGGTGAGTTGCTGGGGGCCGTTCCGTACACAAGCCAAAAAACTTTCAGCCGCGTAAGCAGCTATGATGCCCAATCTAATGCAATCCAATCGGCAGTAAACAAAGCTCTCCCCATGGCTATAGACCAAGCGAAAATCCTTTTGGCCAAAGCATACTCACGCGGTATAAGATATGAAATTATCATAAATGAAACGCCTGACAGTAAGAGTATGTCCCGCTTTAGAAAAGCTTTAAGCGAAAACTTAAACAATATAAAAACATTATATCAATCCCCGGCACAAACAAAATATGCCGTTTCATTTTTCGGAACAGTCGATGATCTTGAAGCCGTCATATATGATACGGCAGATTCTGTTTCGGGTTTTGAAAATATAAAACTGGTAATGCTAAGGGGTAAGACCTTAACATTTAAATCGGGCTTTTAAATTAGGCGTAGATTACGCCTGATTTTAAAAATATATTTGCATTATTTTAGGAGGCAAGATATGAAAAAAGCAATTAAATTTATGTTCCTTGCAGTATTTGCAGTTATAGCTCTAACCGGCTGTGCAAACAAATTAAAACCTCTTGGAACAATTTCGAGTAAGGTAAAAAAACCTGAGATGCTCGACCACAAAAATCTTAAATGGGATAAGCCTATCCCCGGTTGGGTCGCAGAAGAGCCGAGCGTTATCGAAAAAACCGATGACTATAAGGGAAAGGATGTTTATCTTTTTAAGTTTGATTCACCCAGATCAAAAAGCTTGGAGGGAGCCGAATTATGGACAAGAGATTTTTCGGTTGCTTCAGAAATGGCCAGAATGGTTAAGGTAAGGGTAGAAAGCAAGGCTGCTGCAGCTGCTGCCGGTGATAAGGATAAGATTGAAGGCTATCTTGAGGATATCGTTAAAACCGTAACTTCTACAAAACTTTCAGGCTTTAAAAAAGAAACCGATTATTGGGTTCAGATGAGATATTTTGATGCAGACGGAAAACCTACCGGAGACGATTTTACATATGTCGTATTATACAGCATCTCCAAAAAAAACTTGGATAAACTCATTCAGAACGCAATCAACGGAGCTGATGAGGATAAACCCAAGACAGAAGAAGAGAAGGTTGTAAGAGCAAGAGTAAAAGAAGCTCTTTCAGAAGGCCTATAAATCTTTTAAAATTACGGAAGAAAGAAATTTTTCTTTCTTCCGCTTATCGCCTAAAAATTATCTATCACAAAAATATGCATAAAAAAACACAGTTAATAAAAAAAATATTTTTAATTACCTTAATTTTGACGTTATTCTCTTGTGCAACTTATAAAAATACAAATCACGAACAGATTCCGGCTTGGATAGAAAAGGTTCCTGAAGGAGATGAAAATTACGAATACTTTACAGCTTCAGGAACAAATACAAATTTTACACTTGCAGAAATAGATGCAAAAAATAATCTTATAAATGAAATCATACGCTACTTAGGCGTATCAATAAAAACCGAAACTACAGCAACAGCCGTAGGCTCGGCCGGAAATATTGAAAAGATCTTAAAATCTGAAATCTCGCAGTCTTCTGCTGCTAATATAAAAAAATTAAAAATCAAAAACCTTTATACTCAAAAAAATACGGAAACCGTTACCGTTTATCTTTTGGCCGCATACGATAAACAAGAGCTCCGCAAAGAAAGAAACCGTTTAATAAAACTTGCAGAAGAAAAAATATTATCGGTAAGTGAACCCGAAAAAAAAGCTGATGATTTTTTTGCGAGCCGAAAATATTACTCTGCTGCCCTTTATTATGCTAAGACTGCCCATGCAGCATTGAGCTTAAAAATAGAAAACCATGAAATAAAATTCAAAAATAATATTTCCAAAACAAAAGAAAGCTTAAAAAAAATCAAACTTAATTTGCAAAAAGATGCTCTTGAAAATCCATCAAATGATTTTTTTAATACCCATTAATATAGGAATCGATGAAGAAGCCGTTCCCTTATTAGTAAGTTACAAGTCAAAGGTAAAAAATAACAGCTCGATAATAATTGAAAGAATCGAAACGGATAAAAACGGAGTTGCAAATTTTATTTTACATGACGAAAAAATCGATACCGCAAGCCGTATAAGAATCGAATTGGATATTTCCGAAATCAAACAAATATTCGGCTCAAAATATTTTGATGAATACAAAGAAGATATTAAGGAGCTTCAGCAAATTATTTTTAAGCAGGTAATAAATTTTGAATTTAAAAAAACAGAAAATAAAATAAAAAATGAAACCGAAAAAAAAGGAACAGTTTCGGTTTTTATCGAAGAGCCCTATAGTAAAACTGCAGCCGCTGAAGAAAAATTATCAAATATTTTGGAGGAGATGAATTTTAAAACCATATCGACAAAAGAAGAATCCTCATCAGCCGATTTTTTTATTCATGCAATAATAGAAAATGATGAGGTCTCAAAAATAGACGAAGGATTCTTGGTAAGGCTTAAGGCATCAATAGAAATAAAAAATTCCGGCACAAAAGAAACCCTTTATAAAAAAAACATAAGAAAAAGAGGTGCAGGCTTTACCGAAGGTGAAGCTCATAGATCGGCTTCAGTTGCTGTAGCAAAGGCAATAGCTCTCGCCTTCACTGAAATTATCGAATAGAGCTGCTGACAAAGCCTTTCATTTATTGTATACTGTTTTTGTAAATATGATTTTTTAGGGAGAAAAAAATTGGCAAATCCTGTTTGGCTTTTTATGGGACCCGAAATAGGGGAAAGAAACGCAGCTGTCGACACAGTATTAAAAACTATTTCAAAGCAATGCGGTGATATTGAAACTCATACCGTCTATGCAGGCGATACCGGAATGGGAGATATTATATCTCTCCTGCAAAACGCATCTCTTTTTTCTTCGGCAAAACTCCTTATATTAAAATCGGCAGAACTTATTAAAAAGAAAGAAGACATAGACCTTCTTACAGACTGGATTCAATCAGTTTCAAAAAAAGAAAACTCAAACGATTCTTTTTTAATTTTGATTTCCGATGAAACATCAGTTGCAAAAAAAATAAGCGATACAGTTCCTAAAACTCAACAAAAAATATTTTGGGAACTTTTTGAAAACAAAAAACAAGAATGGATAAGATCTTTTCTTTTTAGAGAAGGCATTGAAATTGAAGATGAAGCTGTAGATGAGCTTTTGGAATTAGTCGAGAACAATACTGATGCTTTAAAAACAGCCTGCTCTCATTTGGTGCTATACTTTCAAAAAGGTGCTCATCTTATGCAGGAAGATATTGAAAAGCTTTTTGCACACAATAAAGAAGAAACGCCTTTCAGTCTTTTTAATGCTCTAACAATGGGAAGTCTTGAAACAGCCTTGTCCATAAATCAAAAGATAATACTTTCAAAAAATTCTTCTCCGGTTCAGATTATTGCAGGATTAAGCTATTGTTTTAGGCGCTTACAAGACTGGCACAAAATACATCGGGATAACGAATACTTGGATGATTTTGCTTTAAAGCGTTTCGGCTTTTCAGGGAAAACAGCACTGGCTCAATACAGAAGAGCTGCAAAACTTTGGAATGAAACTCAATGCGTAAAAATAATTGCTCTTTTATCGGAAACGGATTTAGAACTGAGATCCTTAGGTACGGGGCTTCAAAACCTTGTTATGGATATGTGCTTATACGAAATAGCTTGCAAATCCGGAAATAAAATAGAGCAGTATACCTTGGATAATATTTAACAAATGTTTATGTCAACTTGTACAAAGTATCTTCAAGCAAATTATAAAAACAAGAATGATGAAACTCCGAAGAAAATTGCTCGGGAGTAAAAATTTGTTTTGCTTTTTGGATAATTACCGGAACCTCAGATTGAGAAAGAGGAAGATCTTTTCCCAACAGCAAGTTATCGAATTCCTTATTCCTTATAAGTTTATCCGATGCAAAAAACAGTCTCATATCGGATAATATATTTTTTTGAATGAGAATTAAAAACAAAAATGAAGCCGTATCGCTTCCTGTATATCCCGGAGTTCCGAGTCTTGTATAAAAACTCTTTGTCCATGTTTCGTTGGGAATTCTAATTCGGCTTATAATATATTTTTCTTGTCTTTTTTCGGTATAACTCTTATCAATGTATCTTGCAAAAGGAACCCATTCAATATCTTCAGCAGTTCTGATTTCCAATTTTGCATCAAGAGCAAGCATAGGTAAAAAAGTTCCGGCAAGAGGATTTGCCGTTGCGATGTTTCCTCCTATAGTTGCAAGAGAGCGTATGGCATTATTTGCAATTTTTTCTATAGAGTAATACAAGGCCGGAGGAATATTTTTTTTACCTAGATCCAAGATTTCATTTAATGTTACGGCAGCCCCGAATTCAAAGTAGCGTTCTGTTTTTGAAATAACTTTTAATTCGGGTAAAAAATTTAAATCCAAAATATGCTCAGGTAAATCGAGGATTTCGTCAGTCTGATGGTTTAAAAAACCTGTTGCACCTGCAATAGGTTTTATATTTGAAATATTTTTTAAAATGGTCTGCATTTCCTGCATATGATGAACGCGATAAACAATACTATTTTTTGTTAATTCAGTCATAAGTGCTATTTTCTCCGTTGATTTTTGCCTATTTTTTGAATAGCCGAAAATAAATCTTCAAAGCTTGTACACCGGCACATTGTACTCGAATAATATTTTCTTACAATCTCTTCGGCATCAGGAGCCTCAATATCTATATTTGAATTTAAAATTGCATATGTAAAAAATATCTTTCCAGCATCGCAAAAGCCGCACATTTCAACACCGGCTTGATCAAAGCCTGCTGCAATTATTTTATACTCTTCGGTTGTTTTAAAATATTCCAAGGTTATTATATTTTTTCCTTCAACATTAAAAACAGGAATAAAACATGCAGGCACCGGCTTATCGTTCATTAAAACAGTACAAGAACCGCATTGTCCGCTTAAGCATGAGCCTTTTAAACTTAAAAGATTAAACTCCCTTCTCAACACAGATAAAAGCCTTTCATTTGCAGGAGCATCAATTTGAACTGCTGTTTTATTTAAATTAAAACTAATCTTCATCTACAGCCTCACTTGTTGTAACGGCATTAAAAATATCTTCAGTAAAAACAGGTAAAAAATCTATCCGCTTATGATTGATCATAATTTGGTTTAGTGCAGAGATATATGCCGCAGGCACAAGACTTTCTGCCAAATCGCCAAGTCCGCGGGTTTTTAATTCGCTATCCAAAATGAAATCCCGTATAGGAGGAATCTCTCCCGTCGTAATGATTTTATAGTTGGAGGGAAGCAAATTATTTTCCCGAATATTTTCTACAGAAATATTTGAAACGGCATTTGCAATTGTCTTATGAATATTTCTATGAACCATTTTTTTAGAATATATTTTTCCCGGATCACAAGCAAACCAAATACCTCTTACATTAATTTGATAGGTACTCGGATCAAGTTCAAGTTCTATAACACAGGCACCGGGAGTTTCGGAAATAAAAGGATGTCCTGTTAATGTTTCGTTATCCCAATCTTTAGAGCGGGATAGCTTGTAGGTTCTGCTTACGGTAATAGGGAGGGGTTTTCGAAACCTTTGATTCTTTATTCCCGTACAGCATTTTGCAATAAGGTCAGGCAGGATGCTTATACCGCACGAAGCAGTTGCAGCTCCGGTAGGACTCATATCATCGGTTGAAGCTCCTAAAAAAACAATCTGATTATCTTCAACTTCAAGCTCTTTTGCAATTTGTTTTTTTAAAATACGCTTTAAACCATCTGATGTAGGTTCAGCCTTAACCAATACCTTATCGTCTTTTGTCAAAGTTATTTCTGCACTATAACTCATTCCCGATTTTACAAGAATGTGTAAACCGTTGTATTGACAACCGACGGCAATCCCAATACCCCTCCAGTTTCCGTCATAACGGTTCTTGCGGCTTTTATTCATCAATCTATAGGCATAAAATTTTCTATAAAAATCGCTTGTATTGCAAACAGCTTTTAAAATATTTTCAAAAACAAAATTTTCTTCTTTTTTGATTCCGGTAATTGTTTTTTGTCCCATCTTTAAATTATTTTGCAGCCTAAATTGAATCGGGCATAAATCAAGCTGATTTACTATCTCGGTAATATGCTTTTCCAATGCAGCTATTACATAAGAATCTCCCCAGCCTGAAAATAATCCCGTCAAACCTTTTTCGGTTTTTATTGCAACGGCACTAATCATATAAACAGGTACATGATAAATACCGGCCGCAGTTACAACCATCTGCTTAAGCATTTGTGTTATAAAAGGGTTGAATGAACCGGCATCCACAATTATCGAAACATCCATAGCTGTAATTTTTCCCAATTCGGAAACGGAAGTTTTATGCTGAATCATAACGACAGGAGTCTTCGCCGTGTATAGAAAATCTTCTTGACGTGAAAATTCAATCACTATATTTTTCTTTGTTAAAAAGGATGCTACGGAAACTTGTGCAGCAAGTAAAGCAGGAAACCAAATTCTTCCATCGAGAGATTCTGCTTCTGCATGTGAAATTATGTTTACTTTTTCTTTAGGCAAATTTAAAACATTACAAACTGAAGTTAAAACCTGATAAGGCCATTGAGTTGCAAGATGCACTTCGAGTCTGTCATCAACCCAATTTGTTTTGACGCAGGCAGTTTCAGCATGATAGTGATATCTTTGTTTAAAAGAAAAAGTAGAATAAACCACTTGTGAACTTTTTTCAAAAATTTCTTCCGCATTTCCCGAACTTAAACTTTCCCTAGAAACTATAGGATAATCAAAATAATTTTTTTCTTCTTCCTCAAATGTAAATTGGGCTTTGGGACGTGAAAGGCCCTGAGTTTTGATTTGAAAAAGATTTGAAAGCTCAAACAGCTTTTTTTTATCTGGGCCGGTTAAAATTCCAACAGCCTGTCCTGCATAATCTATTTTTTCATCGGCAAAAACAGGCATTTCAGTTTTTAAAAAGCTGATTGAATTTTTTCCCGCAATATCCTTTGCAGAAAAAAAAGAAAAACCTTCAGGTAAATCGGGAATTTCTATCTCTAAAATTTTACCATTTGCATCGGAAGAGCGTATAAGACAAGCCCATTCTTGATTTTCAAATTCCAAATCGGAAACAAAAATTTTATCCATAAAATTAACGCCTATTTAATTTTGCAAGTTTAATTATTGTTTCAATAACATAATCGGAATCTTCTTCACTCATAGAAGGATAGAAGGGCAAACTTAAACTTTGCAAATATTTTTTATTCGATTCCGGAAAATCGGAACTATCTAAACCGTATCTTTCTTTTATATAAGACATTTCAAAATGAGGTATAAAGTGCACCGAAATCCCCAACCCCCTTTCTTGTAAGGCTTGACCGAACTCCTCTCTGCCTATTTTTAAAGCGTCAAGGTTCAACCTTAAAATATAAAGATGCCACGCATTGCCTTCTCCATCGGGTGGAAGAATAAAAGAATCGTTCCCTGCAAATGCAGCATTATATTTTTCGGCAATTTTTTTACGCTGTTCAAAAAAACTTTGAGCCTTTTTAAGCTGAGCCCTTCCTATTGCAGAAAGAATATCCGGCAGGTTACACTTCCAGCCCTCAGCCGTAACATCGTACTTCCATGAGGCCTTTGTATCGGTGTATCTGTCCCATATGGTGCGGTTTATACCGTGAGAACGCATGAGCCTTATACGCTCTGCAATTTTTTCATCGTTGGTACAAATCATTCCGCCCTCGCCGGCCGTAATTGTCTTTGTTGCATAAAAAGAAAAAACGCCGCAGGTACCGAGAGTCCCGGCATAGCCTTCGTTAGTCTTTGAAGGAAAAGCATGAGCTGCATCTTCTATCACGGCAACGGAATATTTTTTTGCAAGATCATTTATAGCCCTCATATTGCAAACATTTCCCGCAATATGAATAGGAACAATAGCTTTAACACTCTTATCTTTTTTTAATATATCTTCAATTTTTTCAGGGTCTATACTGTAAGAATCTTTTTCTATATCGGCATAAACCACATCACCGCCTAAGTGCAGAGCTGAGGTTGCCGTCGAAATAAAGGTATAAGGACTTGTCAAGATTTTAGTTCCGCTCTTTATACCGCAGGCATCCATTGCAAGCATAAGTCCGTTTGAAGCCGAGTTGACTGCAAGAGCGGCCTTACTTCCGGTAAAGGCTGCAAATTCTTTTTCAAACTCAAGGGTTTCCTTTCCCGTAGTAAGCCATCCTGAACGGAGCACCCTCATTAGGGCTTGTTCTTCTTCATCAGAAAAGGAAGGAGTAAAAAAAGGAATCGTTTTTTTAGCTTGAACATCTTGCATATATCTTGGTCCTTTGCCGCATAAAATCAACAGCAAAGTATACTAAAATTTTAATTATTATGCAATAAGACGACTTTTTCGCGGTTAAGCTTGACCCCAAAAATAAACCGCAGGTTTGTCTTAATGATAATCCATACCGCTATATTAAGGGAGAAGAAAAACTTTTGCTCCATCAAAAGTTTGTCCTCTCCCCTAATTTTTTTATAGTTTCCAAACAGGTTCCAAGAGCACTTTTGCCGGGAAGATTATAGATATCCGGAGCAGTACCGAACTCATCTGTACAACGGCCGTCTTCATTTAAGCCGTACATAAAATCAAAATTTATTAATAAACCGCTGTTGGGAAGAACAATGTAAGCAGGAGATTTACCGTTTGCTCCGGCTCCGCCCGTATTCGTTCCGACAACAGTAGCAAAATCTGTTGCTTTGCACACATAAGTAAACCGATCGGCTTCCGAATATACGCCGCTGTCTACAAGAAGCCAAAATTTTTTATCTTCACAGGGTTCATATCCCATAATAGGACGAGCTGCAATTATCTCCTCCAATCTATAGGCCTTATCATTTTTTACAGTGCCGCAATTTTCTATATAAGAAACTTCTTTCCGATTGATTTTTTCTGCTTTATAATTTTTAAAAAACATATCCAAATAAGTATCCGTATATTTATTTTCGCTATAAAGGCCGTAAGAAACTATATTCATATCTTTTTTTATATGCGGAGATATTATTGCTTCATAATTTTCAATATATCCGCCTCCGTTATTTTGTATATCTATTATTATATGCTTATAATTTGCCGTTTCAATAAAAAAGTCTTCTAAAGCTTTTAGATATTCTTGCTTTTCTGCTAGTTCCGTTGTCAGAAAAGATCTGATTTCTATATATGCAATATGGTCCTTCTCGATAATCTGTATAAACGGCTTTGAATATACACGTGTTCCTATTAATGGAGACGTTCTATTTTTAAAATTACCTATATTTTTATCGCTAATAACTTCTGCTTGATGTACATAAAAATAAAAGTCATCTATCAAATCATGCGGCTTAATCAAGTGAAGCGTATTCCATTTAAAAATTTTCTTATAATCAAAATAATCGGAAGGATAAAGATGCCCCAGATATCTATTCCCTGTAATTTTTCTGCATAAGTCTTTATAAAAAAAGTAGTATCCGTATTGCATCATAGGATCAGACAAATATTTATATCCTGCCTGTTGTATTTTTTTTAAATCTACACCTTTGCGTTCACATACTTCAGTAAAAGGATAGCCGTTATAAATAAAATCCCAAAAATATTCATAATCAGCCTGCATTTTTTCTTCAGAAATAAAACCGGATATTTCATCATTTTGTTTTGATATATTCAGGGCTATTATAACAAATACCAAAGCAAGAACAAATATTATAGCACTGATTATTAATTGCTTCATGGAAATATTTTTAATCCATTTTAGAAATCTTATTTTAATTATATCATAGATAAAAAACAAATTTATCATTCTCCTTACTTGCTAATATGAGTTAATAAATCTTTTTCCTCTAAAAACTTGCGCATTTTTTCTTTATTGCGAAAAATATCTTTATGTTCTTCAGTGTAAAAACAAAATGGATAGAGAGTCTTTAAAATTTCGTTTAATATTTTAGAATCGAATTCTTTTTTATCGCGGAGACACATAATTTTTTCGTAATCGGTTTTTTCAAGATATTCGGTTGAAGACCAAAGAGGTTCTTCCAAACGCTCCCCTTCTCTGGGGCCGATTATTTCTATCTTAATATCTTTTTCAGGTTCAAAGCCCATATAGCTTATTAACTGCTTTGCCGTCTCATAAATATTTACAGGCTCTCCCATATCAAGAAGATAGGACTCGCCGGATTTGCCGACACCGCCGGTCTGCAGTACCAAGGAACAAGCTTCGGGAATTGTCATAAAAAATCTTATCATCTTTTTATCGGTTACTGTAACGGGGCCGCCGTTTTGTATCTGCTCCACAAATAAAGGAAAGATGGAACCTCTTGAACCTAAAACATTTCCAAAACGTACAAACATATAGGCCGAATCTTTTTTTTCTTTTACGGTTTCGGCAGCCTGCAATACCAATTTTTCACTTAATAGTTTTGAAACGCCGTAAACCGAAACAGGCTCAACAGCCTTATCCGTCGAAATTAAAACAAAGCGCTTTACCCCGAATTCGATACAGGCATCCAAAAGATTCTTCGTTCCGAAAACATTGTTCTCGATAACGGCAATAGGATTTTCCTCCATCAGCGGAACATGCTTATAGGCCGCCGTATGAAAAACTGCATCGCATTTTAATTGCTTGATGATGTAGCGCATATACTCGCGGTCTTTTAATTCCCCGATTACAGGAACAATAGTCGCCTTGTCTCCCACTCCGCCGGCCTGCAATATTTTAAGTTCCTTATAAATTTGATAGATGGAATTTTCTCCGTGCCCGAAAAGATAGAGGCGTTCCGCTCCGCCGGATAAAAGCTGACGGCAGAGTTCGCTCCCGATAGAACCTCCGGCTCCGGTAATTAAAACACGCTTTCCGTGCAGATATGCCAAACTTTTTTTTAAAGAAATTGTAACGGGAGTGCGGGTAAGTAAATCCTGCGGATCTATCTCGCGGGCCTGCACCAAATGCGCCGAACCGTCAATGATTTGAGAAATTGCGGGCAACAACTTTATTTTTGAAAATCCGGCCGATTTTAAAAGCTCATATATTTCCCGCAAACGCTCGGAGCGTATACTGGGAATTGCAATCAGAGCCTCATCCCCTGCATCTATTCTTATTAAATGAACCGTTTCACTTATAGGCCCGAATACCGGAATGCCGTCAATCTTGGTTCCGATTTTTTTAGGGTCATCATCTAAAAATGCAGCAACCTTACCGAATATTTTTTTTGCCGAAATTTCATGCGCAATCATAGTTCCGGCGAGACCTGCGCCTACTATATATATAGAAGATTTTTGCTTATTAGGACGGTCCATTTTTTTCTTCCTTCTTTATTGTTTCAAATCCTAAGTCGATATAAAAAGCAGTCTGACACATATCCAGACAAACGGTAGCTCTTCCCTTTCTCTTATTTACTCTTACAATATAACCTTCAAGCCCGCTTAAAGGACCTTCAATAACTTTTATTCTATCATTTTCATCAAATACAACTTGTGAAATTTTCGCAACCCCTCCAAAAGAAATAAATTGATTAAGGATTTCCAAATCTCTTCCTTCTAAAGATCTGGGTTCTTGATTGTTAGGTAAAAATCTATAAAAGCCTTTACACTTTTTAAGATGCTGATACAGCTCTGTTGAAAGCTCATCAGCACCTACAAACAAATACCCTGCAAAAACAGGCAGCTTCTTCTCCGTTACCTTACCGGCCTTTCTTATCTTTAAAATTCTTTGAGGAAAAACTATAGAATAAGAAAGCTCTTTAAATTTATTTTTAAATTCCGCATCATCGATAAAATTCTTTTCTTTACCTGTACTGACCTGAACTACATAATAATCCATATTTGAATGATTATATCATAAAATACGCATTAAATAAAGTACTGCCTCTAATTTAAGTTTTATCGGTTAAGTCTTACCGTATAAATAGCAAGAGCTATTACCATCACATAACACTGGCTTACTTGTTTTTTTCAATCTCCTGTGCTATATTTTAATTCAAGATTTTAACACGATTGAGGAACATAATGGAAGAAGAAAAAAAAGCGGTTTCAATTTTTAGAATCGCCTTAGCAGCAGGAGAGCTTCTAATAAAAAACGGAGCCGAGATGCATAGAACAGAAGAAACAATTTTAAGAATATGTGCTTCTCGAGGTATTAACGACATAGCCGTTTTTATAAGCCCCACCGTAATCATGATAGGCGACGATAAAAAAGAAGGCACCACTTATATTAAAAATATCAAGAGCCGAGGCAGCAATATAAAAAAAATTTCATTGGTAAACGAATTTTCAAGAAACTTTACCCAAGGCAAGGTACCCGAAGCCGATGCTCTAGATATTCTAAAAAAGATTGATGCAGAAAAAGGCTATCCCTATTGGCTTATATTGACTACAGCCGGAATAGGCTGCGGAGTTTTCTCAGTACTTCTCGGCGGAACGGTAAATGATTTTATCGTTACATTTCTTGCAACCTTTGCTGCCGTTTTCTTAAATGATAGAATTACCCGGTTTTCTAAAACGGTATTTTTAGGAAATTTTATAGCGGGCTTTTTTGTCGGCATAATAACCATCTTTTTTTATCATGTAGGTTTTGTAAAAAATCTTGACATGATAATAGTGGGAGCCGTTTTGTCTTTAGTACCCGGAGTAGCCTTTACATCAGGAATACGGGATTTTATTTTGGGAGATTTAATTTCGGGAATAGCCCGTACCTGTGAGGCTGTACTCATCGCAGTCGCAATCGCCTTCGGTATAGGTTCCGTTCTTTTCGCTTACTCTCTTTTTGGAGGAATATAATGCCGCTCTACATACATGCAATAGCATCCTTTATCGCAAGTTTTTGTTTTTGTTTTTTGTTTTCGGTTCCGAAGCAAAATACAGTTTTAAGCGCCCTGTGCGGAAGCGTCTCTTGGACGGTCTTAATATTTTTTCAGAACATGGGAGTCAACTATATATTTGCAACCTTGGCAGGAGCCTTAGCAGTAGGTCTCTTAGCGGATTGGTTTGCAGTACTTCAAAAGACACCGGTTACATGCTTTATCGTTATAGGTACTATTCCCTTGGTTCCCGGGTTTAAGGTTTATAAAACCATGCTCTTCTTTGTTACTGATAGATTAGAAAAAGGAGTGAGCGAAGGAGTTCAAGCCGCTTTTATCGCCGTAGCCATATCAATAGGCTTAATTATTTCTACATCGGCAACCCGTCTTATTAGAACCATAAAGAAAAAAGCGGCAGACAAAAAAACAAGAAAATAAATTTTATTATTGAAACCTCTTGTTTTGTATAAAAAAAAGAAGTACATTTTTTTCGAGAGGAATTAGATATGAAAAACAAAAAGATTATATTGCCGGTGAGTCTTGTATTTTCGATAGTTTTATTTTTATCGTGTACAAAGGCTCAGGCAGAACAAAAACTATCTATCGGAGGAAAAGGAATGATTAGAGAGATATATCTTGCAGGCGGATGCTTTTGGGGCGTTGAAGGATATTTTAGACAAATACCCGGAGTAAAAGAAACGGACACGGGCTATGCAAACGGTAAGAGCGATTCTGCAAACTACAAGGGACTGCACAGCAGTGACCACGCCGAAACAGTAAAAATAGTTTATGATGCATCTGTAGTAAGTTTGCAGGAGTTACTTGCACACTATTTTAGAGTAATCGACCCTACATCCTTAAACAAACAGGGAAACGATGCAGGCCGCCAATATAGAACAGGTATTTACTATGTAGATGATTCTATGATTAGAGAAATACAAAGTTTTATTAAATTTATGCAAAAAAAATATTCAAGGCCGATTGTTGTTGAGGTTGAAAAACTAAAACATTTTATTCTTGCAGAAGAGTACCATCAAGATTATCTTGAAAAAAATCCCGGCGGCTATTGCCACATAGACTTAACCCTAGCCCTTACCCCGCTCTATGATGAAAGTAAATTCAAGCTGCCGTCAAAAGAAGAATTAAAAAACTCTTTAACGGCAATACAGTTTTCCGTTACTCAAGAAAAAGCAACCGAAAGACCTTTTACAAGCGAGTACGATAAATTCGATGCTGAAGGAATTTATGTTGACATCACAACAGGAAAACCTCTTTTTTCTTCATTAAACAAGTATGACGCAGGCTGCGGCTGGCCTTCATTTACGAAAGCCATTACAACTCAGGTTCTTCAATATTTGGAAGACAGAAGCCACGGCATGAACCGCACCGAGGTTGTTTCAAAAACGGGAGGAGCCCACCTAGGCCATGTCTTCGATGACGGCCCTTCCGATACGGGCGGATTACGCTACTGCATAAACGGTGCAGCCTTACGCTTTATCCCTTACGATAAAATGGAAAAAGAAGGTTACGGAGATTATCTCCCCTATGTAAAACCTACAGGCAATTTTTAAAAACTATCAAATAGTTTTAGTTAATATAAAAGACCGGCATAGAAACATTCTATCCGGTCTTTTTTTATTCTTTTAATTTATGAATTCTACAGGTTCGGTACGTGTTTTAGGTTCGGGATGTTCAGCAGGATAACCGATAGCGGATATTCCGCAGACAACATGATTTTTAGGAATATTAAAAGAATCTAAAACGCGCCTTATTTCGGGCGAATTACATTTTTCTCTCAGCTGATTTATCCAGACTGACCCCAATCCCAAGGCATGAGCCGCAAGATAAATATTTTGAATTGCAACCGAAGAATCGCAGTAACCGAAGCGGTCATCCTCTTCAAAGCTGATCAGTATCAAAGCATCACAATCATAGATTCGATAATTCGGAATATCAAGCACGGAAGAAACGGCCCTTGCAAGTTCCTGTATTTTCTCCCTATTATGCACAACGGTAAATTTTCTCATCTGCCTGTTTTTACCTGTCGGAGAAGCCTTAGCACATTCTACAATTGTTTTAAGCTTTTCGTCTTCGACCCTGTCTGCCGTAAACTTACGCACACTCACACGAGTGAGCATATTCTCAATAACCTCATTCATATCCTACCTCCATCTAATTATCTTTTAAATTGCTGCCAATTTCGGTTCCTTAAAAATCGACACGGCCCAATAGCACAAGAAAAATCTAAAGGACTTATTTGTAACCATATCGACATCCATTATAACGCTCAAAAGAAGAGCAGTGTTCATGCCTAAAAATTCTTCCGCTAAATCCAAAAACCATTTTATAAATTCTGTATCGTTTGAAGCCTCGCTTATAAATGTTAAAATTATCTTTTTAAATTCAAGATCAGAATTTTTTCTTTTTGCAAAGGCTTCATCCAGCATGTCGGTAAAAATCGCTCCCGTGTCCCTCGCTTCATTTTTAAATCGGTCATAAGCAAAATAAAAACCGCCCTCCACATTCATCATTGAAGCCAAACTTAAATAAGCCTCATCTTCTACCAAGGAAGGAAGCCCCTCCCTGCGGAGCAAGTCGATTATAAAGGGAATGGAATTTACCGACCTATAAGTTTCCATAGCCTTAATGCCCGAAAGCAGAATTTTGGGATTTTGTGTTCCCGATAGGATTTGATAAATTTTAAATTGAGAAGCCTCATCTTTAAGACGTGCAAGAGCAATCATCGCTTCCCCTGCCAAAATATAATCTTCACTTTCAATGGCTTTTCTCAAAGGTTCGACAGCTTGGTAAACATTAAAATGGGCAAGAGTTTTAGCAGCAAGAGCGGCCGTAGTAAATTCTCCCTTATTCAATTCTTCTAAAAGAGATTCCCTATTTTTTGCCGAAAGTTTTTCTAAGGAATTTAGCGACTTCATTGCAGAATATCTTATCGAAAAGCGAGGAGACTTCATATATTGATTTAACTTGTCGGCCGATTCTTGAGAAGCTGTTGCCGTAAGTTCATGTAAAATTTTTTCTTCCGTTTGAAGGCTCTCACTCGAATCCAGTTTATACAAAAGGTTTAAAGCCTTCATGTCTCGCGGCGAAAAAATAACTGCAAGAGCATCCTTTACAAGGCGGCCTCCGAGGTTTAAAAGCTTAATCTGAAAAAACATTCCAAAAAGGATGCAGATTATAACGCCCGAAAAAAATAAACGGTACATGCTCAAATTGGAAAAACCTGAAGTTTGCAGCATATCCAAAATGCGGCCGCCTAAGATTGAACCGAGAGCTCCTGTAATACCCATAACAAAAAAATTGAGCATACTCAAATCCATCAAAGACTTTGACGGAACTATCCCGAAGAAGTAGGCCTGAGATGCATCCATTTGAGCTGAAAAACCCATGTTGGTTATCATCGAAAATAAAATCAAAAAGATAAAGGCAATCAAGTGCATATCTCTGGCAGGTGCTATAATTGCAGGAATAAGAGCTGTAACACTGAGAGCTGTAAAAATAACATACATCGGCTTTGCACCCATCCTGTCTATCAATAGGCGCATTAAAAGACCGACCAAAAGGGAGCCCATAGTTGAAGCAAGAGAAAAAATAATTACCAAATTATCGGGTATACCGTAAACTGATCTTCCGTAAACAATTATAAAAGGGCGGGCCAAACTTATTCCGAACTGAATTATAAAAAACGAAAAAATATATAGCTTAAAGTTTTTATCTGCAAGGGCTTCCTTAGCGGCGGCAAAAAAAGAACCCTTTTGAAGATTTTGATTTCCCCGTTTCAGTTTTCGTATTTCCTTTCGGCTTTTTCCTTCCGCCCTAGCCTGCTTTACAGCTTCCATTCTTCTTTCAAAATCGGGATCGGGAAGTTTAAGTAAAAGAGCAGAAGCGGCAAAGCCCGTAATAATTCCTATTATTGCAGTTATATTATATGTAGAAACTATATCGATTCCCAGCCTTGGAGAAAACCACAAAAAGACGGTTAAAAATATTATGGCTGTGAGTGCTGCCGAGTTATTTGTCAATGAGATTTTGACTATATAAGAATTTCGATCCTTGCCGGGAGCCAAAAGGCTTATGACCGGATTGTTTGCAACTATTCCGGCTCCGCGGAAAAAGTTAAAAAGAGCTACCGCAAGTAAGAGCATAAAGATGGCTGCTTCATTTTCTCCGCTAAAATAAAAAAACGGAATAAACAAAATAGGCAAAAGCGAGGCGTTACGCAAAAACCAAGTATAAGCAAAAGTTTTTACAATCGTAAACCTTCGAGCCATCAGCTTGCCTAAAGGAATTGTAAAATAGCACATATACATAAAGGCTGTAAGCAAACCTATGACGGTACTGTTAGCTTTTAGAGCAAGAGCATAAAGAGTGATTGTGTTTCCTGTAACGAGGGCAAATGAAAACGAGTTGATTCCATTGTACGCACTAAAAACGCTGCGGCCCTGTTTAATTCTAAAATTAGATAATTGTTCTTCCATCACAGGTATTTTAATCTATTTTTTTAAAACAAACAAGTATTCCGAAACATGAATGTTCCTATTGTTAAGATTTCGGCTTCCCCGAAAAGTATTGTATTTTATTTCGGCGGTTTTTAGTTCTCCGTATTTTTGCAGCATAGCGGTCATATCTTCAAAAGAAATAAAGCCCTCCGAATTATAAGAAATCACTGCATACTTCGAATCAAGAGATGATATAATTTCTTCCATGGATTTTAAAGCCAGATAAGGTTTATTAAAGGCGGAGCGCTTCCAGTCTTGGGTAATTCCGCTTACCTTGCTTATAGGAACATCGAGTTTATTTTTAAGAATTAAATTAAGCATAAAATAATTTGAACCGTATGGATGCTGATTATAAGGCGGATCGATATAAGCGATATCTATATTTTTAATTTCTTTTGAAAGCTCTACAGCATCCTTTGTAAAAAATTCAAGCTCGGAATTAAAATTACTAAAAACGGGCTCTTTTAATTCCACCTCGCCCAATATTCTTGTCAGGGCATTTTTCCCGCTGGCACCGAAGCAGCCTATTCCCGTATTTTTGTCCTTATAAAACCCCTTAAATACGCCGCTTGTATTTACATGAATTGAAGCTTCGGTAATTAGGGGTGCCAAAAAAAATCTTTTTAAATTTTCTTCCGGTACAATTTTATCGATAAGATTTCTATAGGTATCGATTAAAAGAGCATTTTGATGTGTATAAAAAACTCTTTCTCCTTTTTCGATTTTGTTGTCATTCTTGGGAGCGTAGTTTTCTGTAATTACTCCGGGGATTTTTTTATCTGAACAAGAAGAGATTATTTCTTTTCTTAATTGACCGCAAAGTTTTTTAGGATATTCTTCTTTGTTTGTAAGATAACATGAGTTTATAACATATGAATAACTTTCCAAATCATTAACGATTATCTTTGAAGCATATTTTTTTTAACATACGGGCAACTATGCCGGAACCTGAAAAAAGATCCGCACAGATAAGCTTTTCCTTGTTTAAGTTTTTAGATATAAGCTTTACCTCTTCTTCTATTTTATCTATAAGAGTTCTTTTATTGCCGAGGTATGTAATTATCTGTGTGGTAAGAAATTCCTTATTTTCTTCTTGCTGCTCTTTCATAGATTCGATGCTTCCTAAATTCAGAAATGTTATACTACTATAAAGATTAGAAACTTACAAGAAGATAGAATCAAGCCTTGCCTTTGAAAATTAAAAAATTAAGACCCTTGTCTATTTGTCTTCATTGTTGTATAGTATATATATGAAAAACTCAACAACACCTAAACGTTCCGAGATCGCACAGAGCGACAAATGGAATATCGAATTACTTTTTAAGAATGAAGAAGAATGGGAAGCAGCCCTTGCTTCCATTCCTGAAGGCGGAAAAGAAATCTTAAAATATAAGGAAGCCTTTTCCAAGCCTGAAACAATCGATGCGGCAACCCTGCTTGCCTGCCTCAAGGCTTCAACAGGAGTTGATAGAATTGCAGAAAAAGTCGGGAACTATGCCTTCTTACAAAAATCATCAAATGAGGGAGATCCCGAAAATATTAAACGCTTAGGCAAATACATGATGACTGTTACGGAGCTTTCTGCTGCAACCAGCTGGCTCATGCCCTCTATCATGGAAATCCCGGAAGAGAAAATCCGCTCATGGATTGATCCTTCAAGCCCCACAGGTAAGGACTTTGCCGATTTTAAGGTTTCCTTGGAAAAGACCTTGCACCTAAAGCCTCACACCCTTTCCGACAAGGAAGAAAAGATCTTAAGCCTTTTAAGCGAGCCCCACGGCACGCCCAGTCAGGCCTTTTCGGTTTTAACTAACGTAGATTTTGACTTCGGTACAATCACCACAAAAGAAGGAGATATAAAACTAACTCAATCTTCCTATTCGAAGTTTATGCAGAATCCGGACAGGGCCTTGCGCGAAAAAGCCTATAAGCAGCTTTACGGTACATACGGTGCTCATAAAAATACAATCGCAAGTTTGTATACAGGACAGGTTCAGCAAAACGTAGCCCTTGCAAAAATCAGAGGCTATGGTTCTGCAAGAGAAAAATCCCTCTATGTGGACAAGGTTCCTACAGCTGTTTATGACAACCTTGTTGACACCATTCACAAAAATTTAAAGCCCTTGCATAAATTCTATGGTATGCTGAAAAAACATCTGGGAGTTAAAGAGCTCCGCCACTATGACGTTTATATGCCCTTGGTCAGCGAGGTAAAAAAAGTTACTCCGTATAATGAAGCTGTCGACATCATCACTGAAGCCCTCAAACCTCTTGGAGAAGAATATGTTAAAACAATCAGAGACGGTCTTTTAAACGGCTGGGTAGACAAGTACGAAAATGAAGGCAAACGCTCCGGTGCCTTTTCGGCAGGCGGATACGACAGCGTTCCCTATATCTTGATGAACTACAAAGAAGATGTTATCCGTGACTTATTCACCCTTGTACACGAAGGCGGCCACTCCATGCACTCATGGTACTCGGTAAGAAACAATCCTTATCCCTGCTACCATTACACAATCTTTGAAGCCGAGGTTGCCTCTACCTTTAATGAAGAACTCTTATTCAGACACATGATTAAAAATACAACCGACCCGAAAATTAAAGCCTATCTTTTAAGTGTCAGAGCATCGGATATCCTCGCAACCCTCTACAGACAAACCATGTTTGCAGAGTACGAAAAGATTACCCACGCCCTTGTCGAAAGCGGCACACCTCTTACAGTCGAAAACTTGCGAAGCGAATACAAAAAACTTTTGGAACTTTACTTCGGTCCCGAAATGGTATTCGAAGATGTAAGCGACTTGGAAGGAATGAGGATTCCGCACTTTTACAGGGCCTTCTATGTTTACAAATATGCAACAGGAATTTCCGCCTCAATGGCTCTTGCCGAAAGGGTTTGCTCAGGCGGCGACAAAGAAAGAGAAGACTACTTTAAGTTCTTAAAATCGGGAGGCTCACGCTATCCGATTGAGTCGCTCAAACTTGCAGGTGTTGATATGGCAAGTCCCGCTCCGGTACAAGCAGCCTGTGATAACTTTGCAAAGATTGTAGACGAACTTGAAAAAGCTCTTGAAGAATTAAAAAAATAAGAATAAAAGGCTTTAACAAAAATGATTCAGGAAAATGAAGACAGTTTGCTCAATTCCGATTTGTTTAAAGCCTTTTTAAAAAAAGACCTTAACCGCTGTGATTTTATATCGCAGTGGTTAAACGCCAATAAGGTTCCGCACAGCATAGTAAACCTTGCACAAAAAAAACACATCATCATAAAATACCCTGCACAGTTTTACGATAAGAATTTTAAGATGAAAACCCTCGTGGCTCACTATGACAGGGCTCCAAATACCCAAGGAGCCAACGACAATTCCGCCTCTTGTTTTATCCTCATGAACTTTGCAAAAAAATTATGCGCTTACACAAAGACCCACAACATAAAAATTATCTTTACCGACGGTGAAGAAGCAGGAGCGGCCGGTCTTCGAGAACAAGGATCTTACACACTTGGAATGGGTTTAAAAAAACTTAAAATGGATGAAGACGATATTTTTGTATTCGACATGTGCGGAAGAGGCGATACCCTAATCCTTTCCCGTTCAGGCATTTTCGGACGGGATAAAGAAAAAACCAAAAGGCTCGACGAGCTTCATAAGCGGGCCGGCCTCCTTGCACAGAAGGCTTGTCCGAATCAATGGCTTTCAATGCTGACGGCTTACAGCGACAATGCCGGCTTTATTGCTGCCGGCCTTTGCGCCCAAGTCATAACCGTTCTCCCTCGGGAAGAAGCCGCAACTCTTTTGCGTTATCTCCCGCAGGAAAAAGAAGGTTATCCCTTGAGCAGTCTCCCTCAAAAGAAAACTTCAGTACTAAATAGCCAAAACAAAACTCAAAATAAAACGGCCATGGGTGAACTCACGGACATGGTAATAAAAAATCAAAAGCCGCCCCAAGGTTCTCCTTTCGAAAAAATCATCCCTTTTACATGGCAGCTCATGCACACAGCCGATGACAAGATTGAAACTCTAACTAACGAAGCCTTCATCCTCACCGAAAAATATCTTAAAGCCTTGACGTACAATTACCGCTAAAACTACTTACTTAACTATATCTTAAAAATCTTTTATAATGAAAGAATATGAGTTACGAACCCCCATTTAAAATTACGTCAAAAGCTATAAATTTGATTTCTCAAATATCCGAAAAAATCGGAGAAATAAACAACCTTGAAAATACCGAGCGAAGTGTCCAATTAAGAAAAAAAAACAGGATTAGGACAATCCACTCTTCATTGGCCATTGAAAATAACTCTTTGTCCATAGAACAAATCACTGCAATCATTGAGGGGAAAAGAGTCCTTGGGCCGCCGAACGAAATACAGGAAGTAAAAAATGCCGTTCAAGCCTATGAATTACTTTTAAACCTGAGCCCTTATAACCAAAAAGATTTACTCAAAGCCCATCAGCTTATGATGAATGATCTCGTAAAACACAGCGGTAAATACAGAAAGGGAGGGGTCGGTATTTTTGACGGAAAAGATGTAGTGCATGTAGCTCCTCCTGCCGATAGAGTTCCTTTTTTGATGAACGACTTATTTGACTGGCTTAAAAACAGTGATGCTCATCCCTTAATTAAAAGCTGCGTATTTCATTATGAGTTTGAGTTTATCCATCCTTTTGAAGACGGAAACGGAAGAATGGGACGCTTATGGCAAAGCGTAATCTTAACAGAGTGGAAACCGATTTTTGCATGGCTGCCTATCGAAACTTTAATAAAGGAAAATCAAAAACTCTATTACAAGGCTTTGGGAATTAGTGACAGCAATGCAGACAGCACGGAATTTATTGAATTTATGTTATCGATTATTTTAAAAACGATAGAAGAAATAATTTCAACCGAATTAAAGATTACTCAAAAGATTACTCAAAAGATTACTGTAAATCAACAAAAAATTATAGCCGCAGTAAAAAACAATCCTTACATTACCCAAGAAGAACTCGCCGAAATCGTAGGAATAGCACGTTTAAATATAATTAAAAATATGAAAAAACTGCAAGAAAAAAATATCATCAAGCGCATCGGGGCCGACAAAAACGGGTACTGGCAAATCTTGGATGAAAAGTCATAAAAAAACCTCTAAAAACTAATGTTCCTAGAGGTTCAATTAAGATGAGCCATGCAGGCTTCGAACCTGCGACCCACAGATTAAGAGTCTGTTGCTCTACCAACTGAGCTAATGGCCCATAAAACGAGTCTTGATTATATAAAAATCTAAAAAAAAAGTCAATGCTATACCGAATAAAATTTGCTTTTTTTTCATATAGACTAAGCCTCAAAATAGTGATATTATCAAAAGATATGTACGACATAATAATAATCGGAGCAGGAGTTGTAGGAGCCTGCATTGCACGGGAACTTTCCAAATACGAATTAAAAATCGCCGTCCTCGAAAAAGAATTGGAATTCGGCTGCGGTACAAGCAAGGCCAACAGCGGAATCGTCCACGGGGGCTATGACGCAAAGGAAGGCTCATTAAAGGCAAGGCTAAATGTGAGAGGTAATTTTTTAGTGCGCAGCTTAAAAGAAAAATTGGATCTGCGCTTTAAACAATTAGGCTCTCTTGTAATCGCCTTTAGCGAAGAAGAACAAAAAGAACTTTCAGCCCTCTATGAAAGAGGCATAAAAAACGGAGCTGAAGGCTTAGAGCTTTGGGATAGGGAAAGGCTTTTAAAAGAAGAACCCAATGTTTCAAAAGAGGCATTGGGTGCTCTCTACTGCGGAACAGCCGGAGTCATCTGTCCCTTCGATATGACAGCGGCCTTTATGGAAAACGCCGTTTCTAACGGTGTAGACTTCCTCCCCGAAAACGAGGTCATCTCAATTGAAAGAGAAGACCAAGCATATGTCATCAAAACCTTATCAGGCAAGGCGGAACAAAAGAGTTTTAAAACCAAGCTGGTTATAAATGCGGCAGGACTTTACTCCGATAAGATTGCAAAAATGGCAGGCGACGAAGATTTTAAAATTCTGCCCCGCCGCGGGGAGTACCGCCTCTTCGATAAAAACTATACAAATCTTGTAAACCATATCTGCTTTCAGGCTCCCTCAAAGATGGGAAAAGGCATCTTGGTTCTCCCCTCCTACCACGGGAATTTTTTGGTTGGTCCTTCCGCAGAAAACATTGAAGATCCCGAAGACACCTCCGTTTCAGCCCAAGGCTTGGCTCAGGTAGAAGCGAAGGCTTTAAAGACAGTGCCCTCACTCAATTTCAAAAACACCATCCGCATTTTTGCAGGAGTAAGGGCAAGACCTGACACTGGCGACTTTATGATCTATGCTTCAAAAAATTCCAAGGGAATTATACACGCAGGCGGAATCGAATCGCCAGGCCTAAGCTCGGCTCCCGCCATTGGAGAATACGTTGCGGAGCTTGTAAAAAAAGAAGCGGATGACTTAAAAATTCCCTTTAACAAAAAGAAAAACTTTAACGAAAAGAGAAAAGCAATCAAGCACTTTGCCGATCTGAGCCCAAAAGAGCAGGAAGCCCTTATAAAAGAAAATCCTCTCTACGGCCATGTTATCTGCCGCTGCGAAACAGTAAGCGAGGCAGAAATCATTGAAGCAATTCACCGGCCTGCGGGAGCCCGCACGGTTGACGGCATAAAAAGGCGGGTACGCCCCGGCTCGGGAAGATGTCAGGGAGGCTTTTGCGAGCCCCACGTTCTCCAAATCCTTTCACGCGAATTAAAAATCCCTATCGAGAAAATTCAAAAGGATAGAAGAAACTCTCCGATTGTTTACGGAAAACTAAAGGGCGGTGCACAATGATAAATATAAAAGAAAGCAATAATTGCAAAGACGAATACGAGGTCGCCGTAATAGGCGGAGGCCCGGCAGGTTTGGCAGCAGCCCTTGAAGCCAAAAAAAACGGAGCTTCTTCCGTTCTCATAATAGAAAGAGACTTTGAACTCGGCGGCATCTTAAACCAATGTATTCATGCAGGCTTCGGCCTCCACGAATTTAAAGAAGAATTAACCGGCCCCGAATATGCGGAACGCTTTATAAAGATGGTAAAAAGAGAGGACATAGATATCCTCCTCAATACCATGGTAATCGACCTAACCAAAGAAAGAGAGATTACTCTCATAAACGAAGGCGGCTTAAAAAAAATAAGGGCGGGAGCTGTAGTCCTTGCAATGGGCTGCCGCGAGCGCACGGCAGGAGCCATCTCCCTAAAAGGTTACCGTCCATCGGGCGTAATTACCGCCGGCATGGCCCAGCGCCTTATGAACATCGAGGGTCTTTCAGTCGGCAAAGAGGTCGTAATCTACGGCTCAGGCGACATCGGCCTAATCATGGCCCGCCGTATGACCTTGGAAGGAGCCAAGGTGAAGGCCGTTGTAGAAATAATGCCCTATTCAAGCGGCCTAAACCGGAACATAGCCCAATGCCTTGAAGACTACGGGATTCCGCTTTTTTTAAGCCACAGCATATCCTGCGTCCACGGCAAGGACAGGGTTACGGGAGTTACGATAGCGCAAATAGATTCTTCCTTTAAAGAAATTCCCGGAACCGAAAAAGAATTTTCCTGCGATACGGTTCTTCTTTCAGTCGGGCTCATCCCCGAAAACGAACTTACGCAAAAGGCAGGTATAGCCCTCAACCCGATAACAAACGGCGCCTTTGTCGATAACGGAATGGAAACGGAAACGAGCGGTATCTTTGCCTGCGGAAATGTTCTCCATGTGCACGACATCGTAGACTTCGTTACAAAGGAAAGCCGAACAGCCGGAAAAAACGCAGCCCTCTTTGCTCAAAAAAACAAGAAGCTTGAAAATAATACCCCGCAAAAAGAGGAGGCGGCTTTTATTAAGACGAGAGCAAAAAAAGGAATCCGCTACATTGTTCCGAATAGAATAAACACAACCAACATCGACGGAGCTTCACTTTTTATGCGGACGGATTCGGTTTATAGAAATGCTCATCTTATAATTAAGTCGGGCGAAAAAATTCTTGCACAAAAGAAAACTGCACAGCTGGTTCCGTCCGAAATGATAAACATTCCCTTAAATTTTATCACCTTAAAGGGATTGACCGAAGACATAACTGCGGAGGTAATTTTAGATGAGTAGAGAACTGATAAAAAAAGATTTTACGTGTGTGTCCTGCCCGCGGGGCTGTAAACTTTCAGTCTTCAAAGAAGAGCCGGGAGAATTTTCCGTTAAAGGAAATTTATGCAAGGGCGGAGAGCTTTATGCAATGCAGGAAATTAAAGACCCTCGAAGAAATATAAGCTCGACTGTAATAATCGAAGGCGGAGTTCTTCCCTCCCTTCCCGTAAAAACTTCAAGCCCCATCCCCAAGGCCTTGATCTTCGATGTAATGAAAGAAATAAACAGCGTCAAAACTCAGGCACCTAAAAAGATGGGTGAAGTGATAATTGAAAATGTGCTTAACACAGGAATAGACATAGTCGCAAGCCGCTCCTGCCTCAAAGCCGGGCAGAGATAAATTAGTACTTAAGCCGTTCAGTAAAGCTGAACCTTTCAGCTAAACCGAGAGGAAAAATGGACAAACCGATTAGAATACACGACGGAACTTTTTATTACTCTAAGCACAAGGTTTTTCAAAACCTCAATATCGAAATTCCTGCACAAAAAATTACCTGCATTTTAGGGGAATCGGGGGCGGGCAAAACTACCCTCCTAAAAATTATTTCAGGCAGCCTTGAGTTAAAATCGGGAAAAATAGAAAACCGTCCCGTCCGCGGAAGCTATGCTATGGCCTATCAGGATATGCGCCTTATTCCTCATCTAACGGCCGTAGAAAATATAGAATATGTTTTGGATTTAAAAAATTCTTCAAAAATTGAAAATAAGGAAAAGGCTCTTTTTTATTTAAGAGCCTTGGGACTTTCAGACTTTGAAAACTTTTTACCTGCCGAGCTTTCAGGCGGAATGCAAAGACGGGCAGGTCTTGCCCGCGCCTTAAGCTATCCCGCGTCCCTACTACTCCTCGATGAAGCCTTCGACTCCCTCGATGAAAAAAACAAGTACAAGGTTGCCGATCTTTTTTTATCGATAGTCAAAAAAGAAAAGCGCACCGCAGTCTGCGTAACCCACGACGCACCCTTCGCAAAAAAAATTGCGGATAAGATAGTGGAGCTATAATAGACAGGCCGACAGTATGCAGCGTTGTTTATCATGTATGCGGCTTCTATTAAGATCTAATGAATGGCAAAATGCCTGATGTAATTTTATATGTTGAAAATAAAAATTGGCTGGTTTTGATAGAGTCTGCTACATCTCATGGTCCTGTTGATAGTAAGCGGTTTATAGAATTAAAAGAATTATTTTCATCAGTGAATTCCTATCCGGTATTTATTTCCGCATTTCCTGACAAAAAAACATTTATCAAATTTGCTCACAATATTGCATGGGAAACGGAGGTTTGGATTGCAGAAAATCCGGATCACATGATTCATTTTAATGGAGATAAATTCTTAGGCCCATATAAATAAAAACTAGGCATCGGATAGGATAATCGCTATACTCTATCTAAAAAACAAATCTACAAGCTCGTCTATTTCGATTGTGCCGAAATAGGCTTTTAAATCAGCATCTGCAAGTTTTGCACTTACGGCATTTTTTTCGTATTCGCAGCCTTCCAATAGTTTTTCAATTTCGGCAACATCCTTTGTACCGAAAAAGTCTCCGTGAATTTTTAAATCGAAGATCTTTGCATTTTTAACGTTAAAGAATACTTCAATGCTTCCTATGGGGAACCTTTCATAGTGGGAATATTCTGCCTTGGGAGAAGCTCCATAGTTCCACTCTTTAAGGGAAAATCTTTCGGCATATATTTTTTTGACTCCATCGAGCTCCGATTCGGAAAGTTTATATTCTACAGGTTCTTGTCCCTCAAGCTCAAAGATAGCTTTCAATAATTCGGCCTTAAAATCGGCAACAGAAATATCCCGCTTTAAGTGGGGTTTAATATTTGTAACCCTGGCTCGAACGCTTTTTACACCCTTCGATTCAAGTTTTTCTTTTCGTACATTGAGAGCCTTCGAAAGTTCTTCCAAGCGGACATCAAACAGAATACAGCCGTTACTCAAAACCCTGCCCTGCCAAACCGACTGGGAAGCACCGATACATTTTTGCCCGTCTATAGTAACATCGTTTCTGCCGGAAAGCTCTGCCTTAACGCCGATTTTTTCCAAGGCATTTATAATCGGAATATAGTAGCGCTTAAAATCAATTGTCTGATTTTCCCTTGTTTTTGCAACAAACGAAAAATTCAAATTGCCGAGATCGTGATATACAGCTCCTCCTCCGGTTATGCGGCGGACAACTTTAAGATTATGCTCACTCACATAGTCATCATTTACTTCTTGATAAGCATTTTGATTTTTACCTATAATTACGGCAGGGCCGTTTTGCCATAAAAAAAAGTACTCATCGTTTTCAAGAGGCAGATGTCTAAAACAATATTCCTCAAAAGCCAAATTATATTCCGGATCATTTGAATAAGTTTCTAAGTATTTCATAAGACTACTATACAATAAAATAAATCTTTCTTCAATATAGAAATACTTAGCTCTTTTTATTCCTAAGCATAAAACTTTTGAATCTAAATTTGTTAAAATTCCTTGTTCCTAAAAAAGAAAGAAATTAAAATAAGAACTAAAGAAACAAGATAAACTGCAAGAAAAAACAATGTGAACGGAATTATTTGAAAAAAAGATTTTAGTTTATCATGCGAAGTATTTAATCCGATACTTACTAAAGTAAGAACTGTAGGAGGCAATCCGTAAGCTATAACTGAGGTAATTATACTGCGCAAAAGTCCTCCCTTAATTGAAACTGCACATAAAATCATATTAAAAGTTACAGACGAAGGTAAATAAATAAACAGAATCCAAATAAGCAGTTTTAGATCTTCAATCGGTAGAAAAAAATTTATAATATATAAAATAAGACTTAAAGTAAAAATACTTAAAAAATTAACCGACAAAGAATAAATAGTATTTGCAATAAAATATTCTTTTCCACGTATCGGCATTAATATACACATTGTAATAGATTCATAAGATGAAAGAGAGGGAATCATAGTTCCGATAAATAAAAACATTAAACCTTGAAAAAAGATAACATTCCGAGCAGCAGGTATCAATGCTCCTATAAGAATCTCGATAATTCCAATTAAAAAGAAAATACTTCCAATTAAAACACCAATACTATGCATAGAATTAAATATAATCGCTCTAATTTTTTTCATTTTAGATTTTCTCCTTTGTATAAAAATACATAATATCTTCAAGGCTTGCATCTTCGCAAACCATTCCGTTAAATTTTTGATTTTCCTTATCCGAAACCAAAACCTCATAAGCATAATCGGTTTTTCTATAACCTATATATTCATTACTATACAATGACTTAAAAGTCCTTTCATCTATTTTTAAAAGCCCGTAATTTTTATTTATATTTTCTAAAGAAGAATCAAAAACTTTTTTCCCTTCACTTATAAAAACAATTTCATCGCAAATTTTTTCAAGCTCATTTGTTTGATGGCTCGAAATTAAAACCGAGTGATTTTCGTCAAGCATAAAATTTCTTATAAGATCTAAAAATTCTTTTTTGGAAACAGGGTCTAAAAAATTAAGAGGCTCATCCAAAATCAAAAACTCGGCCCCGTGAGAGAGGGCTATAGCAATTTGAAGTTTTTGCATAGTCCCGGACGACAGCCCCGACAAAAACCTTGAAGGAGGAATTTTAAAATCGTTTAGGTACCTTTCGTAAAGCCTCTGATTCCAATTTTTGTAAACACCCGCAAAAAATCTTCCAAGTTTTTTAGGCGTGAACAACAAGGATAAAAAACTGTCGTTTATAACAAAACCGATTTTTTCCTTTATTTCTATATTTTCTCTTTTTAATTTCTCCCCAAAGAGGGAGATTTTTCCGCTTTCCGGCTGGTACATATCGAGAAGAAGGCGTATAAGAGTTGTTTTCCCTGCCCCGTTTTCTCCTATTAAACCCGTAACACAGCCCCGCGGAACCGAAAAAGAAATATCATCTAAAGAAAAAGCCTTTTTACCACGCCCTATCGAAAATTTAAGTTTTTCAACTTTTAATACATCATCAGACATAAAACCTCCCATAAGCTAATAAATACGTCTAAGGATTTTATATAAATCCTCAGCATTTAGATTAATTTTTTTTGCTTGACTGCAAACCTCTTTTAACTTTTCTTCAATATTTTTTTTTATCGATTTTTCTATTTTTTTTAAATTTACATCGGCAACAAAATATCCCTTCGCAGGAACCGAATACAAAAAGCCTTCGCGGGCCAAGTCTTCATAAGACCGCTTTGTAGTGATGACGCTCACACGCAAAGATGCAGCCAAGGCCCTCATCGAAGGCATCGGCTCCTCTTTTTTTAAAGAGCCTGATAAAATTTGATTTTTTATCTGTTCTGAAAGCTGCTCATAAAGAGGAACTCCCGAAGAATTATTCAAAAAAATATTCACTTTCGCCTCCTGTTATTCTGTATATATTAAATATATACAGAATAACAGTCTTTGTCAAGATGGAAAATAAAAAAACAAACTATCTTGATTTTTGCCCTCATTCTCATTATACTTGTCTAACAATTTTATTAAAAACACCTAAAGGAAACAAAATGAAAAAAGCCCTTGTTATAGCAAGTTTCGGTACAAGCTATGCCGATACAAGAGAAAAAACTATTGACGTTATCGAAAAAGAAGCCGCTGAAAGGTTTAAAGATTATGAGATTTTTAAAGCTTATACTTCAAACATGGTTAGAGCGATTCTCAAAAAAAGAGACTCTATCAATGTGGCTTCTCCCAAGGAGATAATTCAAGAATTAAAAGAAAAAGGATTTTCAGAAATTTACATACAGCCGACCCACATAATTCCCGGTGAAGAATATGAAAAACTGAAATTTGAAAACACTGTTTTAGGCCAGCCTCTCTTAAATGAAAATACCGACTTTGACGAAATGATAAAAGCCATCGACTTAAAAAAGCCCGAAGCCGATACCGCAATTCTTTTTATGGGACACGGATCTTCACATGAGGCAGATAAATTCTATGATATAATGCAAAATAAACTAAACTCAAAGGGGCTTGAGAATGTGCTGATAGGAACAGTTGAAGGCTCTGTAGAACTAAAAGATATTCTGCCTATTCTTGCAGAACGCAAAATAAAAAAAATTGAACTGTACCCCTTTATGATGGTTGCAGGTGACCATGCCCACAACGATATGGCGGGGGATGAAGAAGACAGCTGGTACACTATTTTAAAAAATGAAGGTTACGAAGTCAATGCAAATCTAAAAGGCTTGGGAGAATTCCCAATGATTCGAGAAATCATTTTTAAATCCTTAGAGGACACAATCAATCAAGGCAGAGGTTAAAATGAAAAATATTTTTGCAGTAGGAACGGGCCCGGGAGCTACGGAATATCTTACATTACAGGCAGTCAAAGCTCTTGAAAATGCAGATCTGATTTTTGCTCCAAATAATAAGGGAAAAAACATGGCCTTAGATACGGTAAAAAACTTTATAAAAAATAAAGAAGTTTTGTTTCTTGATTTTCCTATGGGCTTTGTATCAGATGAAGATTATAAAATTCAAGCCGAAAAAATACTTGAAAAAACAAAAGAAAATTCAAACTCGGTTATTTTAACGATAGGCGATCCTATGATATACAGCACCTTTATTTACATGATGCCCTACTTTAAAATACCGGAAGTTAATTTGCAAATTATTTCAGGCATTCCTTCCTCGGTAGCAGCCGCAGGCAGAGCACAAATTCCGCTGGCCGAAAAAGGAGAAGTGCTTACTATAACCGATCATCTAAGTGAAGAAATTTTAAATTCATCTTCATCTATAGCCCTTTTAAAAACATTTAAACAAAAAAAACTTATTTTAAAAGAATTTGAAGATAATAATTTTAACTATGCCTATATAAAAAGAGCAACAATGCAAGAGGAAGCCGTTCTGCAAAAGGACAAAAAAGAAAAAATCTTAGAAGACGAAGACTATATTTCCTTAATCATTGCCCGTAAACAAAAAGGAAAATAAAAGATGAAAGGAATAATGATTTCCGCTCCGAACAGCAATTCGGGAAAAACAATAGTTTCATCAGCCCTGCTCTATTCTTTAAAAAAAGAAGGGCTTGACATCTCCGCATTTAAAACAGGTCCCGATCAAGTCGACCGCAAAATTCTCGAAATAATCTCCGGCAAAAGGGCCGGCAATCTCGACCCGTTTATGATGGGGCAAACAGGAATGGAATTTTCGCTTAATATTTCAAACTCGGAATACGCCCTTGCCGAAGGTGTGATGGGCTGCTTTGACGGAATCGGCTCTACTTGGGAAAACTCATCCTTTGATACGGCTGAAAAAATCGGGAGCGATATTGTACTCGTATATTCCCCGCAAGGAGAAATGTTTACAATTATTCCTAAGCTAAAAGGGATGATAGATTTTTCAAAAAACAGAATAAGGGCAATTATACTTAATAAAACCAATGCTAAACTTTATCCTCTTTACAAAAAGATGATAGAAGATAACCTTGAACTGCAAGTCTTGGGTTTTTTTCCTAAAATCTCCGAATTCGAAATTGAAGAATCGGGACTTGGTCTCAACATAGATGAAAGGCTAAAGGATGAAAAATTTTTAGATGTCTTATATAAAATCGTAAAAGATAATATCGATATTAAAAAATTTTTAAACTTATTTCAGCCTCTTAAAACCGGTAGTAAGATAGAAATAAAAAAAACAAAGACACGAACTGCAATCGCAATGGATGAGGCCTTTAATTTATACTATTCAGAAAATATATTTTTGCTCGAAAAAAGCACCGAGGTAACTTATTTTTCTCCTCTCAAAGATGAAGCATTGCCGGACTGTAATTTTTTATATTTTGGGAGCGGACAAATAAATAAATACAAGGAAGCTCTTTCAAAAAATATTGCAATGCAAAAAGCAATCAAAAAATTTGCAGAAGCCGAAGGCCGTATTCTGGCTGAAGGTGAAGCCCTCTCCTATCTTTTTGAAGACCTTGACGGTTTTAAAATGTGCGGTGTTTTTCAAGGTTCGGCCGAAAGTTCACGCACCTTGCAAAATTTCGGATATAAGCAGCTTGAGTTTACCGATGACTGTATCTTGGGAAAAAAAGGAAGCGGATTCAATGCGGCCGAATATCATAAGTCAAAGGCTGTAACTAAGGCCCCAACCATTGCTATAGTCACAAAACCGCATTCAAGTTTAAGCTTTGAAGACGGCTACAAATACAAAAATTGCTTGGGTCTTTTTCAAAACATTCATTTTATATATAATCTTGAGAATTTTTACAATCTGATACAAAATTAGAATGAAAATATTATTTTCCTCAAAATTATAGACTTTTTCTTTAGAATATAATACAATATGAGCATGATAGATAAAAACAAATATAAAGAGCTATCAAAAGAAGAGATTCTCGTCAAAATTCTCGAAACGGAATCTTTAATACATAGCGTTCAAGACGTTGATGTTCTTCTGGAACAAATCCTTACAGAAGCTAGAAGTGTAGTAAATGCCGATGCCGGCTCAATATATATAGCTGAAGGCGACAGACTTGCCATAAGGTATGCTCAAAATGATACCCAACAAAAAAAAGTACCGGCAGGAAAAAAACTGCCATACATTTTTTTTGATTTTCCCATAAGCAACACAACCATAGCCGGATGTGCAGCATATACAAAAAAACTGGTCAATGTGCCGGATGTTTACAATATTGATCCGGCTTTGCCGTATAAATTCGGCAAAGCTACAGACGAAAAAACAGGCTATAAAACGGTTTCAAACCTTACAATTCCCATTCTTTCAATGTCAGGAATGCTTTTAGGAGTTCTTCAAGTTCTAAACGCCCTCGATAAAGACGGAAATCCGGAACCTTTCTCCCATGATGATGAAATATACTTGAGTCACTTTGCATCAAATGCAGGAATCGCCCTTGAACATGCTTTTTTGACAAGATCTATGGTTTTGCGTATGATAAAGATGGCCGAACTTAGGGATCCTAAAGAAACCGGAATGCATGTAAACAGGGTTGCAAACTATTCTGTAGAAATTTATGATCGTTTGGCTTTTAAAAAAGAAATTCCGGCTTCTGAGCAGACAAAATATAGGGACTCGCTCAAAATAGCATCAATGCTTCACGATGTAGGCAAGGTTGCTATTTCGGATACAATCCTAAAAAAAGCCGGAAAACTCACAGATGAAGAGTTTTCAATAATGAAAACTCACACATGGCTGGGAGCACGCCTCTTTAATTCGGATGCATCCCCGCTGGATAAACTTTCAATGGAAATAGCCCTTCGCCATCATGAAAACTGGGATGGAACCGGCTATCCCGGCCATATAGATTTAAAAACAGGAAAAACAGTACAAACAGACACAAAAACAGGAAAAACAAAAGGTCTTATAGGCGAAGAAATACCTCTTGGTGCAAGAATTGTTTCACTGGCTGATGTGTACGATGCTCTTTCATCAAAAAGATCTTACAAAGACTCTTGGACAGAAGAAGACATACTTGCCGAAGTAAAAAAAATGAGCGGAAAAAAATTTGATCCTGAAATAGTAGATGCTTTTTTTGATGTTTTGGAAAGAATCCAGGCTATTAAGGCTCACTTTGTAGACGAGTAGGCTTAGACCCTAAAATAAAAAATATAGGTTATTAATAGAGCTAAAGAGCCTATCACAATGCTGTAAACCCACCAGGGGAGAGGATCATCATACCTATTGGATTTATAGTTTGAACGGTATTCTTTTAGTTTTTTTCTGTGATATTTTTTTGTATTCTTGCTTGAATCTGAGCTGACAGCAAAGCCGCAAGAAGGGCATCCGCTGATAAATTCATCAGTATGCCCCATATAATTACAAGAAGGGCATCTCACCGAAGCAAAAAAACGCCCGCAGTGGGGACACACCTTTGTGTTGCGCTTTACCTCTTGCCCGCAGTTTTCACAAAAAAACTTAGGGGAATGCCCTTTCATTAAATTACCCATAAAATCCTAATGCTTACATGTTGAGCATGAAGATGAGGAGCAGCTTGAACAACCGCCTGAGGACGCTTTTGAAGAAGATGAGTCGTTTACATAAAAACCCGATCCTCTAAAATTAATTCCTAAGCCTCCGGAAATAACTCTTCTTACAGGCTTCCCGCATTCCGGACAGACAGATACGGGTTCATCACTCATTCTCTGAAAAACCTCAAAATCATGACCGCAAGAATCGCAGACATACTCATAAGTTGGCATCTTTAAACTCCTATCAATAATTATATAAAGACTTGATAATTTCGATAATTCTATTTTCGGCAACAGATCTATTTTCTATAATTAACTTATTATCTTCAAGTCTTACATCAGCCTTAAGCTGTTTTTTAAAAAATAATTTCAATAAGGCAGATGTCATAGCATTTTTTGTTTCAATACTTAAATCGTATAGATATTCATTTTCAACTTCCGTATTCTTTTTTAGGTACATTTCTATTACGCCTACAGGAAGACCCAGCTGAACACCTATTATCTGACCTAAAAAAAAGTCTCCGTTTGTTACAAAAATACCTATATCATGTGATCCGGAATTGACAAGGGCATCAAAACGCTGAGAAAAAACAGCTTCTTCGGGGGAGGCCAATTTACCTAAAAAGGCCTCCATACTTTGTCTGTCATCAGGCCCCATAACCAAACAGGCGATTTGGGCAGACGGAATTGAAACATCAAGATAAGGCGATTTGTAGTATTTGTATTTTGCCTTTGTTTTTTTAGGCTCCCATCCATTTTTTTTCTTAAAAATACTGTCAGTCAATCCATACGGATATTTACCTGTAGAACAAACCCTGATTTCAGGCAAACCCTTCTTTACAAATACTCCGGAATAAACAGCTGTGGTTCTACCAAGGGCCTGCTTCATAGCATCACCGCCGACCGAGGTCAAAATAGGTTCCGCTATTTTTTTATTTTGTTCGATAGGCATATAAATATACATATCTGCACCGTCACCTATCATTCCGAAGGGACTTATCACTCCGGGGAGAGGCGGTGCGGTCTTACATGAAGCAAGCACAAAGGTAAAAATCAGTGCAGCAAGGGTATTTCTAATTATTCTTTTCAATTCCAATCTCCCATTCATAATCGCCGGCTTCAACAAGACTTGTTTTAATATCACGCTTTGCCAAATCTCCGGTTTTAAGCCAAGAAGACTGAACAGTCAAGGTTTCATCACAAACATAGTCTTTAAAAAGCTCAAAGGCTTTTTCTAGTTCTTTATTATCGGCATTTTTTTGAGAGGCTGAAAGATAAAGTTTAATCCTGTCGGTAACATCAAGACCGCATTCCTTACGCAGTGTCTGAATACCCCTTACCAAGTCTCTGATATAACCTTCCATTAAAAGTTCTTCAGTCAGCTCGGTATTAAGACCAACGGTTAAGGTTCCTTCATTTACTATTTTTAAGGAAGCCTTTTCAATCCTGTTTATTACGATCTTATCGGCAGTTATTTCAACCGGCTTTCCTTCAATGTCGATACTTAAGGTAGCTCCTTCCATTATATTTTGGATCTCCCGCGAATTCATCTGCTCAATAATGGCAGCGGCTTTCTTCATAAGAGGCCCCAGTTCTTTTCCGAGCACCTTAAAATTAGCCTTGGCCGAATACTCGACAAGCTCATCTTCTTTTTCATGGAAGATAACCTCTTTAACATTGAGCTCATCGATTATGCTTTCTTCCATTTCCAAAAGAACTCTTTTTTCTTCGGGATTGAGGGTTACTATTTCGACCGCCTTTAATGGCTGCCTTATCTTTAAGTTAAACTGATAACGCAAGGATCTTCCCATCGAAACAGCTTTTTGCACGGTTTTCATCTTAAACTCAAGCTCGCTGTTTCTTATCTTTTCATTGTACTCAGGGTAGTCTGCAAGATGAATGGAAATAGCATCCTTTTCTGTCCGCAAGTTTTGCCAAATGCTTTCGGTTATAAATGGCACTACCGGAGCGGCAACAAGGGAAAATTTCTTTAAGGCGCGGTAGAGGGTTTCGTAGGCTTGAGCCTTGTCTCCGTCATTTTCGCTCTTCCAAAAGCGTCGTCGCGAACGGCGGATATACCAGTTATTTAAAAGGTCAATGTATTCGACCATAGGCGGAATAGCTTGCGATAGGTCATACTTGTCGAGAGCTTCCGTTACATCGGCAACCAGTTTTTCGGTTACCGATAGAATCCACAAGTCTAAGGGATTATTTAGTTTTACCAAAAACTCTTCGACTCCCTCGTCCTTTCCGTCGACCTTTGCATTATGAGGAGGCCTTACTCCGTCGATATTGGCATAGGTTATATAGAAACTGTAGCTGTTCCAAAAAGGAATTAAAATTCCTTTAAGAACATCACGCACTCCCTCATCCGAATATTTTAAATCATCAGCTTTTACGACATTCGAATTCATTAAAAAGAGACGGAGGGCATCCGCACCGAATTGCTTTATAACCTCGTTGGGGTCGGTGTAGTTACGTAAGGACTTGGACATCTTCTTCCCGTCCTCATTAAGAACAAGACCGTTTACAATACAGTTTTTAAAGGCAGGTTCATCAAAGAGGGCTGCCGCCAAAATCGTCAGGGTATAAAACCATCCTCTAGTTTGATCCAAACCTTCCGAAATAAAATCGGCCGGGAAGTTTTTTTCAAAGTATTCTTTATTTTCAAAAGGATAGTGCTGTTGGGCATAGGGCATCGAACCGGACTCAAACCAGCAATCCAAAACTTCGGGAACACGCTTCATTGTTCCGCCGCATTTTTTACAGGGAATAGTTATCTTATCGGCAAAGTGCTTGTGCATATCATCGGGGAAGACTCCTGAAAGTTCTTTTAGTTCCTCCCTGCTTCCTACACAAATTGTTTCGCCGCATTCTTCGCACTTCCAAATCGGAATAGGGTTTCCCCAATAACGGTTTCGGCTGATGGCCCAATCACGGGCTCCCTCAAGCCATTTCCCAAAGCGGCCTGTCTTTATATGATCAGGCTGCCAATTGATTTTTGAGTTGGCATTAAGGAGCTTGTCCTTTATCTTTGTAACTGAAACAAACCAGCTTGCAACAGCCCTGTATATTAAGGGGCTTGAACATCGCCAGCAATGAGGATAGGAGTGCAAAATTTGAGCCCGCTTAAAAAGTTTGCCTTCGGTTTTTAACCTTTCCATAATTTGCTTGTCGGCATCCTTTACAAAAAGACCTTGATAGTCGGACACTTCTTGAGTGAATTTACATTCCGCATCGACGGGGCAGACAGTCGGCACTCCGGTACCTTTAAATATTCTGTTATCGTCTTCACCGAAACCTGGGGCAGTATGAACAATGCCTGTTCCGTCCTCGGTTGTGACAAAGTCGCCTATTAAAACCCTAAAGGCTCCCTGCCCTGCCTCAGCATTTTTTCCGTCTTCGTCCGCGCTCAAGTTTTTAAAATAAGGAAAGAGGGGCTCATAGCGTAAGCCTTCAAGCTCTGCACCCTTCTTTGTCCATATCAGCTTATATTCTTTTGCTTCCTCTTTTCCGTTATTTGCAAAATAAGCTTCAAGCCGGGGAGCGGCCATTATATAGTGAGCACCGTCATATTCTATTAAAGCATAATCGATATCGGCACCCACAGCGAGGCCGAGGTTGCTCGGAAGAGTCCAAGGAGTGGTTGTCCATGCCAAAAGGTAGGTTTCGGAAGGAAGCGCATTTTTTCCTTCAAAGGCCTTACCGGCAGGAGAAGTCTTTACGGGAGAAAGAGTCTTAAAGCGTACCGTTATTGCGGGGTCGTGGACATCCTTGTACCCGCCCAAGTTAAGCTCATGGTTTGAAAGAACAGTAGAGCATCTAGGACAATAAGGAAGAATATAGTAGCCCTCATACAAGAGGCCTTTTTCCCAAAGGCTTTTCATCACCCACCAAATTGATTCCATAAAGGCAGGTTCCATGGTCTTATAATCGTTTTCAAAATCGATCCATCGGCCTAAACGTGTAACCGTCTGCTTCCATTCTTTTACATAACGCAAGACGCTTGCACGGCATGCCTCGTTAAATTTATCTATACCGTATTTTTCTATGTCGGTTTTTGAATTGAGTCCGAGTTCTTTTTCGATTAAGTTTTCAACGGGAAGCCCGTGACAGTCCCATCCGAAACGGCGCTCAACCCTAAATCCTTTCATTGTTTTATATCTGGGAATAATATCTTTAATTGTTCCGGGAACAAAGTGACCGAAGTGAGGCAGCCCTGTCGCAAAGGGAGGGCCGTCAAAGAAAATGTAATTATCCCGTCCATCGCGTGATGAAACGGACTTTTTAAACACATCATGTTTTTCCCAAAATTTCAAGACATCTTCTTCTTGTTTTGCAAAATCAACCTTAGGGTCTACAGGCTTATACATTTTAAACTCCAAAATATAAAAATTACAGTCAGGGATTATACTATTTTTTTTTAAATTGTACAACGCCTAGCAGTAACGAAAAATCACGGCTTACGCATGAATTCCTTAGCTAAATAAAACATTAAACCTAAATGAATCATCAAAAGTACAAAGCATTTTCTTCCTTTTCAGAGTTTTACCGTTTTGATACATTTTCATTCGATTAAAGCAAATCCTCCTTAAAATTGCTATGTTTTCAGCAGTATTTTTTTCTCGAATTTGACATTCATCGTCTCTAAATATTACATCCAGCGACCAGTGTAAGGTGTTTTCTATTGTCCAATGTGTTCTTACAGCTGTTACAAACTCATTTATATCCTCTATACTGCTAATAAAGTAACGCTTTTCACTGTATTGTTTGCCTTTGCACCTTACAGTGCTTTTGACCATTCCAAAACTCTTTAAATTTGCCCATTTATTCTTATCTGCAAACCAGTTTATATTAGAAGAAAGAAAGTATTCTCTTTTTTTCTTCTCTGCCATGCCCTATATCCAAGGTTTCAAATCTTAAAAGTGTGTTTTGAAAGTCTTTATCTTCTATAGAAAAATAATCTTTTACATCATTATACGCTGCCGGTTGATTTTCTTTTAGAGCCAATACATAATCACATTTTTTCTTTGTGATTTCTTTTGCTATTTCTTTTTGACAACCCATGGCATCTATAGTAATTATCGAGCTTTTTAGTTTTAAAAGGTTAAGGAGTTCAGGAATTGCTGTGATTTCATTCGATTTTTCAGCACATTTTATTTGTCCTAGTACAACTCCCGCTTCGTGAGCAAATGCACTTACCAAATGAATACCTCTACTTTGTTCACTTGCACTTCCACGTAATGTTTTTCCATCAATGTGAATGTATGAACCTGCTGGAATATTAAGGGATTGTTCAATCCACGAGATAAAAAGGTTTTGAAATTGTTTTGGATTAATCATCGCAAGGACTCTTCCTATGGTGTCGTGCGAAGGAACTCCATTTTCTAACAATAGTCCTACCTCATTTTTTAGCCAATCCTTTTTTACTTCGGCAAATTCCCCTATTTCAAATACAGTTTGAACTCCGCTACAAACAGCACACAGTGCTATTACCAATATTTCGCTGATTAGATGCTTTACTTTGCCCGACTGACGATTATCATTAAGTTCGTTAAAATATTCTTTTAATGTTTTCATACTTTAAATATCGGCTATTTTTTTTCATGCGTAAGCCGTGACGAAAAATTCAAAGTCCTTGATTTTTTTTCAAAAAAATTATAGTATTAACAAATTTATTTTTGAGGTGATCTATGGCTTTTTTTTATGATGAACCATCGCATACATTCAGCGAATATCTATTGGTCCCGCGTCTTTCGGGAGTCGAGCACATTCCTCAGGCTGTTTCTCTTAAAACGCCTTTAACAAAATATAAAAAAGGTGAAGAGCCTAAAATCAGTTTAAATATTCCTCTGGTCTCTTCAATTATGCAATCCGTTTCCGATCATAATATGGCTATTGCCCTTGCAAGAGAGGGAGGCCTTTCCTTTATTTTCGGTTCGCAATCAATCGAAAACGAAGCTAAGATGGTCGCAAAGGTAAAAAACTATAGGGCAGGTTTTGTAGAAAGCGATTCAAACCTCACACCCGAACATTGCTTAAGTGATGTTTTAGACTTAAAAGACAAAACCGATCACACAACCGTTGCCGTAACCCATGACGGCACAGGACACGGAAAACTATTGGGCGTAGTTACAGGCAGGGATTACCGCATAGGTCACACCGATTTAAATAAAAAAGTAAAAGAATTTATGACTCCCATCGGGCGGCTTCATGTTGCCGAAGAAGGAATAAGCCTAAAAAAAGCTCAAGACATTATCTGGGAGTTTAAACTTAATTCGCTTCCCATTTTGGACAAAGACGGCCGGCTCGTTGCCTTTGTTTTTAGAAAGGATTATGAAAGCAATACCGAAAACCCGCTTGAACTTCTCGACGAAAAAAAGAGATACATGGTAGGAGCCGGTATAAATACAAGGGACTATGAAGAGCGGGTGCCGGCCCTTATTGAAGCCGGAGCCGATGTGCTTTGTATCGACTCTTCCGACGGCTTCAGCGATTGGCAAAAACAAACCATTCGATTTGTAAAAGAAAAATACGGAGATACAATCCCCATAGGTGCCGGAAACGTTGTCGATGCGGACGGCTTTAACTTTTTAGCTGATGCAGGAGCCGATTTTATCAAGGTCGGAATAGGCGGCGGATCGATCTGTATTACCCGCGAGACAAAGGGAATAGGACGAGGTCAGGCCACAGCCGTAATCGAAGTTGCCAAGGCCCGGGATGAGTATTTTAAGAAGAAGGGCATTTATATTCCCATCTGCTCCGACGGAGGAATCGTTTTTGACTATCACATAACATTAGCCCTTGCTATGGGAAGCGACTTTTGCATGCTCGGCCGATACTTTGCCCGCTTTGACGAAAGCCCGACAAACAAGGTATTAGTTAACGGAAACTATATGAAAGAATACTGGGGTGAAGGTTCTGCAAGAGCCAGAAACTGGCAGAGGTACGATTCGGGCGGAGAGAAAAAACTTTCATTTGAAGAAGGTGTAGACTCCTATGTTCCCTATGCAGGAAAACTTCACGACAATGTTTCGGTAACCTTAAATAAGATCCGTTCAACAATGTGCAACTGCGGAGTTTTAAGCATCCCCGAATTCCAGCGTGATGCCAAAATTACCTTGGTATCCTCGGCCAGTATCATCGAAGGCGGCCCTCACGATGTCGTCTTAAAAGATATGAGCCATTCTTCCGGCTCAAATTATTAGAGATATTGCTTAGCCTCCTTATCTCCCGACTGTGCATAGAGGGAGATAAAGGGCTTGGCAGGACTCATATTTATTTTTCCCATCAAGACTTCTTCTACCTGAAAAAAGCCCACATCACTGTCCATTAAAACATCTATGCGTACAGGCTTTTCTTTTCCGGCAGCAATGGAAACTGACTGAATTGAGTTGGCAGAATACTTATGTATATCCCCGATCTTAGCATCGGTATTTAGCTCCATAGGAATGCGGGCCCTGCCCTTTTTCATATCGCAGCCGTCGGCTATCAAAACTATTCCGGCCTCAATAGAATGTATCTTGCGGCTGGCCATATGGCCTATGATGCACTCGCTAGCCATAGCCTTTATCACAGCCCTGCGTGTAAAGGAAGTAATTCCCATCTTATCCATTGTTCTTTCAATTATTGGAAGGGCCAAGGTCATCGAAAAAAGCTCGTGATCTTGACGAGTTAGGGACATTCCTATATCGTGAAGATAGGCTCCAAGCACCGCAGCACAGTAGCTGTCATCCAAGGAACCTGAACCCTCTTTTTGCAGGCTTGTCTGAACTCCGGCCTTTTTTAAAAGATCCAAGATTTTAAGAGCATTTAAGGTGACAATTTTCATATGCACGGGTCCGTGATCATTATAGCCCAACCTAACAATGGACACAGAATTGGCATAGTCCTGCAAGGCTTCTATTTCAGGATCGGCAATCAAAATATGCAAAAGCTGAGAGACAAGAGCATTCTCTTTAACATAGTCTAAAAGCAGTTTCTCAACATTAATTTCTTTAGGCGATTTCATAGCTACTCCAATAAAAATTCCATTTATACTAATATACTAAAAAAAAAACCGAAATTCCATTAAGATTTGATTAAATTTCGTATAATAAAAAACCTGTTTCTCCCATCGGTATTTCTTTTATGAGTTTACCATGATGCCATACAAAGGCACCGCCCCCTGCAGCCGGAGCACTCTCCTTTACAAGGGAATTTATAAATAAAACGGGCGGTTCAAGAATTGCACTTCTTTCAGCGTAGGCTGAGGCTTCAGTATTTCTCCACTTTTCTATTGTATAGCTGCAAAATACCGGCCATAAAAATGCATCGGGATTGAGGCTGATAATCGGCTCTAAAAGTTCATCTTCCCATAAGTCCTCGCATACGATAACTGCAAGCCGCTTACTCTCAAAATCAAACTCAAAAAACTCTTTTCCCTCCCTATAATCGGCACAGGTACCTTGAATTCTCCAGCCTTGGGAAACTCTTTTATAAAGACAAATTATCTCCCCGTTTTTCCCGGCTATCATGTAGGAGCTGAAAATAGCCCCATGGTCGTTTTCGATAAAGCCGAAACCTATTGCCGTTTTTTTCTTTTCGGGCGATTGAACGGATTTTTGCGATGGGTTCCGAGTTTATTTGGAGAGCCGTCAAAATATCTTTTTTATACTCAAAACAAAGGGAGTCAAACCCTTGTAAAAAACTTTCCCCGAAAAGAAGAAGATCGGGTTTTTCGGATTTTGTTTTTTCTATAAAACCTTCAATCTGCGATATATTAAAATCAATATCATTATTTTTATTTTCCGATGCGCAAAGTCCAATTTTCATATCTTCCTCCATAAAAAAAGGGGCTGCCGGTACAAAGCAAAGCTTTTCGGAGCCCCATATCTTAAATTAAAAGAAAGTCTTGCTTAGCAATAGATGCTCTTTAAGAAGTCTAAATCCAATTCGGGATAAAGAACAAATTTGTGTAAAATAGCATCCACTTCTTTTTGTATCTCTGCCTTTACAGTGGGGTCAACCACAACATTAGCTTTGCTGGGAGCTCCGCTCTTTGTTACGCCGGGTTTTGAAGCCTTCAATACCCTGTCAATGATTGAAGCGATCTGCTTCATTTCGGCAGGGCCCATTCCAAGACTTGTTACGGCAGGAGTTCCGACGCGTAAACCGCTTGTCCACCAGGGGCCGTTCGGATCAAAGGGCAAGCTGTTCCTGTTAAGGGTTACACCGCACTCGGACATTGCAGTTTCAGCTTGTCTGCCGTTTAAGCCGTATTTTGTTACATTAATCAGCATCAAGTGATTGTCTGTTCCGTTTGTCTGAAGCTTCATACCGAGCTTCATACATTCTTCAGCGAGGGCTGCAGCGTTGTCCCTTACTTTGTGGGCATAGTCCTGATATTCCTTGCTGTTTGCTTCGCGGAAGGCAACAGCCTTTGAAGCCATAACATGGGGAAGGGGGCCGCCGATTACAAGGGGGCATCCCTTATCGACGAATTCGGCAAATTCTTTTTTGCAAAGAATCATGGCACCGCGGGGACCTCGAAGAGTTTTATGAGTCGTAGTTGTTACAACATCAGCCCAAAGAACAGGGTTATATTCGCCTTCAAAAACCTTTCCGGCAACAAGACCTGCAAAGTGGGCCATATCAACCATCAAAACAGCTCCGCACTTGTCGGCAATTTCTCTAAATTTCTTAAAATTAATCTTTCTGGGGTAAGCACTATATCCGGCCAAAAGAATCAAGGGCTTTTCTTCCATTGCTCTTTTTTCGATCTCGGCATAATCAAGCTCGCCTGTTTCCTTGTTTACGGTATATGAGCATGTCCTAAACATTTTTGAAGAAACGTTTTGAACATAGCCGTGGGTGAGGTGTCCGCCCGAATAGTAATCCAAGCCCATAAGTTTTTGGTTTCCGAGAGCATGGCGCAACTCTTCCCAATCTTCATGGCTCAAGCCTTCAAGACTCATCTTTTTAACCTTTCCGTCTACAACAGTTTCAAATTTCTTTAAGAAAGGTTCTTCGACCTTGGCATTTAATATTGCCCAATAGGCGACGATGTTTGCATCAGCTCCTGAGTGAGGCTGAACATAGGCGTGTTCGGCCCCAAATACCTTACAAGCCTCGGCACAGGCTGCCATTTCAACGGCATCTACGTTTTCGCATCCTCCGTAATATCTATGCTCAGGAAAACCTTCTGCATACTTATCGGTCAGGAGGTTACCCATAGCAGCTTGAACTGCCAATGAAGAATAGTTTTCGCTGGCGATAAGTTTTAAGTGACTTCGCTGATTCTCAATTTCTTTTACAATGCTTGATGCAACTTCAGGGTACACAGATGCAACCTGATCCAAATTGGCCAAATATGCAACCATAGGTAACTTTGCATTTGAGCCTTCTTTTTCAAGGTATTTCTTTAAACCTTCTTTCATATTATAACTCCTATCAAAACTATGTTTTATAACTATACATCCTCATTATAACAATTTATAAAATTATATTCTAGTCTTTTTGTTTACTGCAGCCTAACTTTCTGTATTCCTTTTGCGGTATTCTTTATAATGATCATAAAAAATAAATATCTTTTCAAATAAAAATACAAAGATAATAAAACCGCATAAATATTCGCCGATTAAAAATAACTCTTTAAAATTGGAAAATAAAGTAACAAAAAATTGCATAATTTTGAGACTATAAAGAATCATCGTTGCAGCTATTGTTATTTTGCCGCCCCTTGTGGATTTTATTTCAACCGGGAATTTTAAAAGAATAAAAAAAAGCATTCCAAGAGCTTGAAACATTAATCTTCCAAAGATTAAATAGAAGAACCAATTCGGCACCAATCCCAACTGATAGTAAACGATTGAAACAAGAGCAAGCAGGGAATAATCACTCATGGAATCAAGCATACGCCCGATCTTGGTTTCTTGATTAAATCTTCTTGCTATAAGACCGTCAAAAAAATCAGTCAAAAAAACCAAAATCAAAACAACGGCCAAAACTATTTTTATATTCTCAATTTCATTTTGTTTTAAAAGAAAGGCTATTAAAGGAACCGAACTTATGCGGAAGAGAGTAATTCCATTTGCAAGATTAATTTTTTCAAGAGCAATATTACTTTCAACACTTATAAATTCTCCCTTATGTAGAATTAAAAATAGAAGAAGTAAAGAATGCCAGAGAGTTATGTATATTAAAAAGGAATTAAAAATTTCAATATCGGTATTAAGGATCTTATAAATTGCAAAAATGGCTGAACATTGAAAAAGCCAAAAAAACAAGACCAATCTGCCGATTTTTTTATCCATAAAAAAGCAACTCCGAATTCTATTTTTTATTTACAATTTTTTCTTTTTCATAATGAATCAATGTAAAAAACAACAAGCCTACAAGTATAAGCCCTATCAAAATAATAAGAGCATTCATTCCTTGTGAGACTATAGCTATCGATGCAAAAAGATTGATTATTATTTGAAGAATAACAAAAACACCTAAAGCCCCTCTAGCATTAAATCCTATTAACATAAGCTTATGGTGTAAATGATACTTATCGCCTTCTCCTATGGGCCTTTTTTTCTCTCAACCTGCGCCATATTGCAGCAAAGGTATCAAATATAGGAAGCATTAAAATAACAGAAGCAAATATAACGCCTGAAGACTCAGAACCATCTGGAGACGGCACAAGAGGCAAAATCGCCAATACAAATCCTAAAATTTGCGAACCGCAATCTCCCATAAAGATTTTTGCACTGGGCAATGACAAGTTAAAAAATAGAAAGCCTACAACAACAAAGGCGAGAATAAAAACCCTCATTATGACGGCATTGCTTACACCCACCGAAAAATAAATTGCTGCATAAGTCAAAAGAACAGAAAAGCCTAAAAATCCGGCTTGTCCGTCAATCCCATCAACAAGGTTAATAGCATTAGTTATGCCTATTATCCATAAAAAGGTAATTATATAAGCCTCTACACCCATTTCCCAAACAAAATTAGACGGGCCGAAACTTATCTTTTTAAACATATAACCGCCATATATTACTAAAATAGCAGCACAAGACTGAAAAAAAAGCTTATAAATAGCTTTGCAGTTCTTTATATCGTCCCAAAGGCCCATCAAAAAAATAATACCCCCTCCCAAGACAATATAAAAAAAATTGGAATGCATAACCTGGAATTCAGGAAAGCGAAAGTGCAATACCGCACTTGAAATTATATAGGCAACACTAAATCCGACACCTCCAATTCTTGGAATATTACCGGAATGGATTTTTCTTCCTCCTGTTTCATCATACAGATTATGCTTCTTTGAAAATAAAATAACCAGATAAACAAAAAGAGTGGATAACGCACAGGGCAGAAATATTATATAAAAAATAAACTGAATAGTTGTCAAATTTCGTACGCTCCTTTTAAATCCCGTGTCGGCATTATACAACAATAAAGCTAAATTATCAAGCCTTAAAAAAAACCGAGATTCTTATTTAGGTTAGATAAAATAGTCATTCTATGTTAATTTTTTCTACATAATCTAAAAAATCGGCACGCACATCAGCATAATTTTTTTCGCTTTGGCCGATTTTTTTCTTTAAATTCTCCAAAGAACTTTCTATTTCAAGAAGTTTATCTAAAAACAGCTTGCCCTGCCGGGTATCGGAACCGACAGCCTGAAGATTTTTGCGTACTCGATCCTGCTCGGCATTAAGATTTTTTTGCTCGTTTTGTAAATTTACCAAAACCGTTTGAGCCTTATCAACCTTTACCTTTTCATCTAAAATGCCCCTAAATGCTTTTTTTATTTTTTCCGGTATCTTAGAATCGGAATAAATAGCTATCATGGAATTGTTATCCATAACATTTATTTGAATAATGTCTTCAAAAAATTTTTCTTCAACTACTTCAAGTTTTTCTTGAGAGTCAGCCTTAACTTTTACATTGAATCTATACTTGTTTGCTGTTTTTTCGAGCAATTTTTTTTCATCGGCAAGGTTATACCCTGAGCTTATAAAATGCTCAACAATGATTGAACGCTCTTTTGAAGCAGAATTCTTAATCGTGTAAACAGAACTCTTAGATGATTTATATTTTTTTGTTAAAACACCTTTTACGATTTTAAGGCTATGAATATTATCTTCAAAGTCTTGCGTTTTTGCCCCTCTTACATCTATATCATCTCCAAAGGCTATTAGGCGTTTTTCTTTTTCGGGCAAAAATTGCAAAACGGCATCGCCTGAATATTCCCCATTTTCAAAAACCGTAATCGGGCCGGCAGGAAATTTTAAACCGGAATTATTTTCGATACTGATACACAGTTTAGGATGCACATCAACACCATGAGGTATATTAGAAAAAACCGAGTATTTTTGAGCCGGAAGAGAAACAAGGCTAAGCGGAATCATAGTGCTTTTTTTGTCTGGGCAGATTAACCGGTTTAACGGGAGTAAAAGCAAACATTTCTCCTGCAGCACCTTGGGCAATAGTTTGATTTTCAAAATAAGCAGGTTCTTCAGCCTCGGTCATAGAAAGTTCAATACTCTCATAATAAGACTGTTTTTGCATTTTCATAGAAGCTTTTCTTTCTTCTACCTTATAGTCGGCAGAATCATCATAAGCGGAATCAAAGGTCTCAGGATCGGCTGCCTGACCTGCGAGAATAGGAATTGTTTCCCTATGGGTATAATACGGAGCATATAGATTTTGCTTAAAGCCCACGGGCCTTCCGCTTGTAAGAGTGAGTTTTACATCCTTCCAATCTATATCAGTAGAGTTATCGATTATAGCCCACGCCTGAAAAGCCGCACTTTCATTTCCCATATCAAGCCTATATGTAGGCTTCCAAATGGGAGCTTCCATGACATAAGAAAGCCCTATATTACGCTCACCGGACGCTTCTATATCGATCGAAATAAGTTTTCTGTCTTTTGCCGAGGCTTCCAAAATGAGACTCAAGGCCTTTTGTAAGTCGTCATTCCGTTGAGGATCTGTAAACCTAAAAGATTGCACATCTTTTAAGGATATTATCTTAACACCGTCAGATGCAGCTATGGACAAAATCACTTCCGCCTTAGAATCTTCAATTTTGTCTGCACTTAAAATTTTACCCGTAATCTTACTCGGAGTATAAACTTCAATTTCCGCACCCTTCTGCGATTTAAGAATCTTAAAAATAGAGTTATTCTCGGATAAATCTATCTTTAAACTTTGCATAGTTTTTTTAAGGGTATCTTCCGATTGATAATTTACCGATAAATTCTTTGCGGCAGGATCTTTTACAAAAACGGATTTTAAAACATCGCTTATTTGAGAAGGTAAAAAAAGCATTTCTATTTTTCCGCTGCCGCTTACTCTTCCCTCATGTTCATAATGAGCAACTCCGGACGAATATAAGGTTACCCTTTTTAAAGGAATATCGTTTTCGTTAAACCCTTTTACAGTATCAGAAAAAACACCGGCAATACACATTAAAGAAACTAACATAAAAAATAATTTTTTCATACCTCCTCCAAGGAAAAAAGCTTCTTTGATTATACCACAGACAAGCACTGCTGACTAGAGCACTTATTATAATTATTAAAAAATTCAATTCGCCTTCCATTGACATATCTCAAAATAAAACGCATAATAAGAGAATGCTATCGACTATTATTATTTCCTTTTTGATTATTATAATTGCTGTTGTTATTATCGTTCTCATAGCCACAAGAGCCAAAACTTCTTCAGGAGGCGGAAAGAAAAAAATTAAGGGCAGGGCCGTATTGATGAAAGAAGCCTCACGCCGTTTGGCTCAAAATCCTCACGATATTGAAGGTTTGTTTATAATGGGAGATATTTATTATCAAGACCAAGACTGGGAAAAAGCATATACGGCATACTCTGCCTTACTGGATAGAATGAAACCCCTTGAAATGGAGAAGCAACAGGATATTGCTGTAAGATACGGAACCTGTGCATTAAAAACAAACAGGCTAAATGAGGCTAAAAAAGGTTTTCTGCTTGCAGAAACGATGAATCCTAAAAATCTTGATGTAAATTATAATTTGGGATATATCTATTACCTCGAAAAAGACTATGAAAAAGCCGTTAAGTTTTTCAAAAGAGCCTTAATAATTGAGCCGAACAGTTTCTTAGCAACAAAATATCTCGGTTATACGTTTAAATATTTGCGTAAATACGCTGAAGCCTTACCGGTTCTAAAAAAGGCTTTGGATTTTAAGCCGGACGATAAGGAAGTTTTGTTTGCAATGGGCGAATGCTTTTATGAAACGGAAGCAACGGACAGATGCTTAAAAATCTTAAACCACCTCAGGGTAGATCCGGTTTTCGGACCTCAAGCCTCATTATACACGGGTATGATCAGGGCAAAGGCCGACCAATTGGAAAGAGCTATCGAAGACTTTCAAATCGGCTTAAAACATACAGGAATGCCCGTAGATATTTCCAATGAGCTAAAGTACAGGTTGGCACAAGCCTATATAAAGACTCAAGAAATAGGTCAGGCTCTCCATCTTTTAAAAGAAATCCAAACGATAAGCCCGGGATATAAGGATGCAGCAACTCTAATAATGAGATATCAGGAGCTAAATAAAAACAAGAACTTGCAGATATACCTAATGTCCGGACAAAGCGAATTCGTAGCCCTTTGCCGCAAAATCGTAGCCCGTTTTTATCCAAAAGCAAAGGTAAAAATACTTGATATATCTGTATTGGCCGCCTATACAGATATAGTTGCCGAAATAGATACACCGCGTTTTTCGGATACGGTTATTTTTAGGTTTTTTAGATCTCAGGGAACGGTAGGAGAGCTCCTCCTCAGAGAACTTCATGCACGCCTAAAAGAAGTAAAGGGCGGAACCGGAATATGTATGAGTGCAGGAACATTTACCGAAGAAGCTGTTAGATTTTCTGAAGGCAGACCCTTAGATTTATATGACAAAGCAAGACTTTCAAATGTTTTAAACTCGTTAAAATAAAACTTGTGATTAAACAAAAAAGGCAGCACCTTTAAGGTACTGCCTTTTTTAATCGGCCTCAAAATTACAATCTAATCGAAAGACCCAATTTTAAGTTTACACTGTTGGCAAATGTTTTTAATTTACTGTCTGATGTTGAAAACACAAAATCTTTATCAGCAATTTTAAATTTCTTTTGCACTTTTAAAGGTGTAAAATAAAAAGTATCAGCAATGCCTGCATAAATACCGATCATATCTGTAATATAAAAGCTTGCTAAAACATTTGCCCCCAGACCGAACATAACATCCAATTTTTCATATGCCACATTTACAGATCCAATATCAGCGTTTTGTGTTGCACGCATAGCATTTACACCAAGGCCGCCGCCCAAAAAGAGGTTAAACCTAGTCTTTTTAAAAAGAGTTATACCTGCACCAAGCTGGCTATCAAATATAAATGAATTTTTTGAAACGAAACCTTTGGCATTTTTGGCTTCACTAAGAAGACTCTTATGACTTTTTCCGGGAAAAGCAATCTGTGCCATAACATAAAAGAGACCGGCTCTCAAATCCAAAGCAACACCGGCTGCATTGTTTTTTTCCTTTTTTACATTGTTAATAGCGGCTTCTACATCACCATACAATCCTTCAAAACTAACTTTACTATCAGTTTTAATAAAATAATTCGTAAAGGCAGGGCCGAACGAAACAGCAAAGTCTGCAAATACAAAGCTTACAGATACAATCAACATAACAAAAACAAAAATTATTTTCTTGTTCTTCATATAAACCTCCATAAAATACCAATACTAATAGTATTGTCATATAAGTCTATGTAACAAACTTATAAATGATAAGTTTGTTACATCTTTTTTAAAGTATAGCTCACTATTGCCATATTTTCAATCACTTGTAAGTTTTTTTTGCTATCTATTGCCGTTTTTGCCTAAAAATAGTAGGATATATGCATGAGTATACCACAGTATCCCGAATTTGCACCCATTTCCACGGATATGCAATCCGAAATGGAATTTTACTTAAAAAGGCTTCCTGACGGAATATCGGAGCTGACTTTTTTGAATTTATACCTTTTTAGACACAATTATAAATATCAAGCAGCAAAAACCGGAAAACTATTGATAATCATAGGGGAATATAGGGGGGAAAGTTTTTTTATTACACCCTGCTGCACAGTGGATGTCGAAATAACAAAAGAATTATTGGCAAAATACAAAAAATGGATGATTCTTTCAAAGTCTTTTTTAGATAATAATACCAATGCATTCAATCTACCCTTTCTCAAAGAGCTTAAAATTGAAGAGGATAGGGATAATTTTGACTATGTTTATTTAAGAAAAGACTTGGCCGAACTGAAAGGCAAAGATTTTCATAAAAAGAAGACCCATATCAACAAGTTTGAAAAATCCTACGACAAAATAAAAATTGAGCCTCTAACCCTTGAAAATGTAGAAGATGCAAAAAAGGTTCTTGAAGAATGGAATAGCACAAAACCGGACTCCAATCCTGAAAATTCCGACTATGAAGCGGCCTTGGAAGCCCTGTCAATTTTAAGCAGAACTTCAATGATGGGCATTATTCTCTATGTTTGGGATGAGCCTGTGGCTTGGACCCTTGCAGAAATAACACCAAACAATAAAACAGCCGTTATTTTATTCGAAAAAGCACTGGCTTCTTACAAGGGCAGTTTTCAGTACATTAATTATGCCTTTGCAGGTTATCTGCCTGAACATATAGAATTCATAAACAGAGAGCAGGATTTAGGCAATGAAGGCCTAAGACAAGCAAAAATGACATATAAACCGATAAAATTCATAAAAAAGTATAGAATTTTATCTTAAATATGATACAATAGGAAAACATGGATTTAGTAAGTACACGTAATAACAATAAGACAGTATCATTTTATGAGGCAGTAACAAACTGTATGCCGACAGACGGAGGCCTTTATATACCGAAAGAAGCCTTAGATTTAAGCGATTGGGCCTGTCACCTTAGCGAAACTTCAAGTTTTACCTCTGTTGCAGGAACATTAACCTCTGCAATATTGAAAAAGGAATTCAGTCCGGCCGTTTCGGAACGCATTGCCGTTTCAGCTTTTGGAAATTACAGTCCGAGAGTACGGCAACTGGATGAAAGGCTTTTTTTGCTGGATCTTTTTCATGGGCCGACCGGCTGTCACAGAGATTTCGGCTTTTTATGGCTTGCCTCTGTTCTTGAGCATATCCTAACCATAAATGACGAAAAAGCTATAGTCTTGGGCACAGGAACAAAAAAGAACGGTCAAAGCATGGCCGCAGCCTTCGGAAACAAAAAAAGAGTCAAAACCCTCTTGATACACCCCAAAGGTTATGCCACCGGAATCCCCGAAAAATACTTGGCAGAAAACGGAGGCTCGATTTACTCTGTAGAATGTGACGGAGACATAAAGGATGTCGAAAACTTAAAAAGAGCCGTCTATCTTGATAGGAATCTTGTAGAAAAATACGGCCTTACCTTGGCAAATACGGTAAACATAGGCCGTCTTCTGCCTCAAATATTTTTCTATTTTTTTGCTTTTACCCGTTTTAAAAAACACAGCTTCGGTGAAATTTACTACGCCCTCCACTCCGGTAATTACGGAAACCTTTCAGCCGGTCTTTTTGCATGGAAAAGCGGCCTTTCCCTCAACGGATTTATTACCGACTCTACCGCTGAATTATCAGTAAACAAGGATGGAGACTGTTTTTGCAAAACTATGGAAGTTCCTTTAAGCCAAAGAAGTGCAGCAGATCCTGTCAGTCCCTCAAATATCGAGCGCTTGGAGCAAATTTTTGAAATCAGCCCTGCAATTATGAAGGCCTTGATTTTTCCTAAAACCGTAGATCCTAACGATTATAAAGAGCTTATCAGAAAGGCCTATCAGCGTTATGGAATTATGATAGACTCCTCGACAGCTGCCGCCTATGGGGCTGCACTAAAAAGTAAAATTCTGGAAAATAAGGGCCCTGAAACCCTTGTTCTTATATCTAAAGATCATCCGGCCTTTGAAGCCGATATAATAGAGGATGCCTGCGGCGAAAAACCCAATCAGCCTGAATACATGAAGGGCTTAGACAGGCCTATAAAAAATGTAAAAAAGATACAGGCATCTAAAAAAGAAATTGAAAATATGCTACAATACATGGAGAGGTAGTTTTTATGTCATATAAACTTAATGGGGCAAAATTTCCGACACTTGAAGAACTGGTAGAAGCCCTCTACCCTATTTATGCAGATACGATGAGTGAGGAAGAATTTAAAAAATATGCTGAAGAAAATGCCGAAAAAGACTAAATATCTTCATTCGAAAAGTCAATAATGTTTTTTAGCTTATATTCGGAATCCGAAAGTATCTTGGCCATATCCGAATAAATACCTGCATAAACATTTAAAGATAAAACATTACATTTATGCAAATCGTCTTCAGGCCTTTCTTCCCATATAAGCTTAAATAAAATATGTATCAAAACAAGCCTTTCTGTCGATTCCTTATTAAACCACATTTCACCGTCCCATTCGTTTAACCCGAGATAGGTCTTTATTATTTCGTCATGCAAACAAAAGTCCGTAAAGGCCTTGATACAATCCTTACTTGAATCCAAATGTTCAAAAAACTTTTTCTCTTCTTCGGTTAAGCAAAATAAGCGGCTTAACAAGAACAAGGTGCTTTTTACATTCAATTCCGTGAGGCCGAAAGAGCAAAGCAGATCGGTAAGGGCAGAATCAAAACGGCATATTTTAATTTTTTCTTCAGGAAAAAATTTAAACATGGCAGAAAATAAAAGACTTGCCGCATACAAAAGCACATCTTCTTTTGTGTTAAGCACCAAGGCTTTAAGATCATTTATAAATAAGAGTACTTCTTTGGTTTTAATATTTTTATCGATAAACGAAGCTTCATCAGAACAAAGGCACAACAAACATTCAAAAGATTTTTTCAAAGACAAGGCTTTGGCCTTAGTTTTTTCTTTAAGAATTTTTGCACTTTTTATCTCTGTATCGTAAGAAAAGATTTCAAAAAATGCCTTTTCAAATTTTTCAAAAAAGTCTGTAAACTTAGGATAAAGCTTTTTCGATACATCATCAATCATCTTTTTCGATTTTTTGGCATTACCGTAATAATCAGAAATTTGCGGAAATAAGTCATTGGCACATAAATCTTGAACAGGCTGGTAAAGCCTTCCGTACTTGCACTTATTTATTTCAAATTCCAAATCCTTAAAGCCGCGGCCATCAGCTTTTTTATAAAGCTCTTTATAGTAGCCGTCATCATCCTTTCGTTCATATATGTTCAAAAAGACCTGACATTGATACCCATCTAAGGCCGCAAAAAAACCTTTTTCGGCAAGCTCGGAATTTTTCCTTAAAAAGAACAATGAAGAACGCTGCTCATAAAAAACGGTAAAATATGACTCTCCGGAACTTAAATTGAGAGAGTCCATGAGAGTTTCCTGTCTTAGCTCTTTTTCGTTTCTTTCGTTTTTTAAGGCAAAGGCAGCCGAAAGATTTATCCAGCCGACAGCTCTTTCATAGGCATTATTATAAAAAATTAATGAACGCTCTCCTTCAAAAAAGTTTGACCAAACAAAAACATTTTCGTTTACATTTCCTTCGTTCCAAAAATCGAAAAGTCTGAATTTTTCAACACCGGAAAAAATTCGGCGTTTTTTTAAAAGAGGGAAGATTTCTTTTTTATGCCTTTCAAGTAAGCCATGGTTTATAGCCTCATCCTTATAAGCTCTTCTATATTCCATTCCGTACTTTTCGGTAAAGCCTTCAAGCTGTCCATGCCCGAACATGGGAAGCCCGGGCATAGCCGACATCATTGTGCATATGCCGAAGTATTTATCCCCATCCCCGAATTGGGCTATGGCTGTTTCTTCATCGGGATTGTTCATAAAGTTTACATAACGCCTAAGGACTTCCGGGTCAAACTCAAGGGTATTTTTGATGGTTTCCCTGTATTTTGCATTTTCTTCTTTTTTAAGCATATTCATAAAGGCGGAATTATACACGCGGTGCATTCCGAGGGTACGGACAAAGTAGCCTTCCATCATCCAAAAGGCTTCGGCAAGCAGGAGGGTATCGGGGGCTTCTTTTGCACAGCGGTCTACAACCTCCCTCCAAAATTCTTCGGGGATTCTTTTTTCAAATTCGTCTATAGAAAGAGCATAGCGGGAACGGCTTGCAATATCACCTCCGGAACCGGGAGCCGGATACCATAGACGGCGGATATGTTTTTTTGCGAGCACCATCGCCGCATCAAAGCGTATTATGGGAAAATTACGCGCAACATGGAGAATTTTTTGGATAACCTTTTCTCGGGCTTCCTTGTTTAAAAAATCGATCTGAGCCGTGTCGTTCCAAGGGAGGCCGGTGCCGTCGTTTCCGTGATATATATAGCGGACATCCCCGGAATAGTTATCGACTCGTTTAAAAACTACGGCACAGTCCGTCTTTGAATAATAGCCGTTTTCAAGATAGACGCTTGTTCTTCCGTCATGGGATAAATTTTCCCCTTCATAGTTATATGAAGGGAACGGCTTGTCCCTTGTCTGTAAAAAAAATATTCGGATCTTCCATAATCCATTTCGAATCAAGGCCTGTATGATTGGGTACCATGTCGGCGGCCAGTCGGATGCCGAATTTCCATGCCCGCTCCCGCAAATTTGCTAAGGCAGGCCAACCGCCCAGTTCTTCCGCAATGTCATAATCGTAGATACTGTATGCACTTGCAGCTGCATCAGGGTTTCCGCAAATCTCTTTAATTCGGCGGCTTGCCTCGGAACGCTGCCAAATTCCGATCAGCCAAAGTCCTGTTATTCCGGCATCGGCAAAAAATTTTAACTCCTCATCGGGAATCTGATCCAAGCGTGTAATCGGAGCAGAATACTTTTTACTCAGCTGATCAAGCCAAACCAAGGTGCTTTTTGCAGCCAAAACGAGGTTCGGCATCCAATTCTTATCGGGGGTAAAGGCTTCATATTCTTTTAATAAATTTTCAAAGGTATAAACCGGCACATCAAAGGCTCCTCCCTGCGGGGGTGCCCAACCGGCCTTTTCCTGCTCGCGGATAAGATCTTCCGCACCTAAAACCTTCAACAAAAGATTTTGCGTAAACCTGGCCCAATGTTCTTTTATATATTTAAGCTGACCTGAGATACTGTTGGGGCAGCGTTTAATTGGTTCTTCCAAAAAGGAAAGAATGTCAAGCCGCCCCTGTTCCTTTCCCAACCGGCTTCCTATAGGCTTATTCTTTTTTGACCACTTTTTTGCATAATCCCAAAAAACACCATATGAATCTATGGTTTTTAAATTTATGTCATTAAACAAAATCTTAAACTGAGCATTTGCAGGATTTTTTATTTGCAAGGCAAAGAAGAATTAACTCTTCAAAAGCGAGAAGCTTGTTCGGCACATTTGAAGTTTCATCATTTGCTTCAAACCACTCATCCAATGAGATTTTATCTGTGTAAACATCCTTTGGAGGAAAATCCTTGCAAAAATTTTTTAATAAAAAATCGAGATTATGAAAATTTTTGCTCTTAAATTCTTTATCGATAAATTCATAACCTTTTACAAAAAATTCGGAATCAACATTTTCGCGGTAAAGTCTTAAAACATAATGGAGAACTTCATCAAAAATTCCCATAGCATTTAACTCCCCCGCCTGCAAATTTTTTTGCTCTTTTCCAAAAAGGCCTTCTTTTACAAGAGAATTAAAATTAAAAACAAAATGATGAACTTCAGAAATATTTTCAAACACGGCATTTCCGCACGAAGAAAAAAGAGAAGACTTTAAATGACACTTTTTTCGGACATCCCCATTAATATGAAATTCCATTTTTTGAAAAAAAGAGTTTTCAGACATGCTCTAAGTATAGCATTAATAGGCTCAAAACGCAAGCCGGATATATTGAATACAGTTTTTTTATTTACCTGCAAAGAAACAAAGAAGTCAAAGGATATATTAATTTAATGCTTGTGCTTGAATCACAAATTTTTTACCGATTTACTATTTTTTTAAAATAATTCCTATAAATATAATGAGAGGGGAAGTTTAAAAATAGGAGAACAATATGGTAAAAATATTTGAAGAATTCACATTACAGGATGATTTTATGTTTTATAAGGTTATGCAAAACCCGCATTTCTGCAAAAAACTTATTGAAATGATACTATCTGATAAAATAGGTAAAATTGTATATGTCTCCGTGCAGCATAGTATTAACACCTATGAACAGGCAAAGTCCGTAAGGTTTGATGTTTTGGTACAAACAGAAAGAGGTTCTACCAAGCTGCTCTAGATATTTCCTTTTTGGATAAAGGGAATTCCTATAACAATTTAAAAGATACATTTATAATTTTTATCTGCTTATTTGATGTTATAGGCAACCAAAAACCTGTTTACACCTTTGAAAATATCTGCCTTGAAGATAAAAAAATATCTTTACAAGACGGAACAAAAAAAGTTATAATAAATGCGGAAGCCTTTAAGAATACCGATGATGAAGATTTAAAGGAATTTTTAGAATATCTTAAAACAGGTAAGGCGAATAATGAATTTACAAAGGGGATAGAAGAAATGATACAGACAATAAAAAATAATGAACAAGCCAGACAAGAATATAGATTAATGTCTACTTTTGAGATGGATGCCAGAGATAGAGGAGCGCATGATAAAGCTATAGAAACAGCCAAACTTATGAAAAACAGAGGATACCCACCTTCTGAAATTTTGATAATGACGGGACTTACAGAGACAGAAATTGATAAACTTTAAGTATTCATCGAAATAATCAGCTCTATTTCCCCGGTGGGGAGGGGAACTTTTTCGGCGATAAGTTCAATTGAAAGCCCTTTTTTGGCCATTTCAATTATTTGTTCTTTCATTGAAGCAGTTTGGTCAGGAACAATCACCGATTGTGGGGTAAAAATTTGCTTGGTATATATATTGATTGGCTCGTCTTTCGTAGGAGCAGGTTCTTTTTGGGTTACTTGTTTTTGGGTTCCGTAACTTGTTGACTGATCATTGGGAATTACCGGTTTTTTGGTTTTTGAAAAAGCATCGGCATCATAACCTGAAAATGTATTGGATTCGGATGCTTCGGCTAGGCTTCGGTAAACCTTCTCGGCTGCACTCCGTTTTTCTTCCTCTCTTCCTGCAAGAAGGATACGCTTATCCAACTCAAGGATGAGACTGTTTACCTCTTTAATCTTGTCTTCCAATATCGTAACGGACTGATCTGTTTGAAAGGCAATCTGTGCAACAAGTTTTTGAGTTTCATTTTTTATATTATTTATCGAAGCCCTATCGGAAAATTGATTTTTCAGCTTGACATAAAAAACAAACATAAAAAAAAGATTCAATATTAATAAAGCAATAGCAATAAAAGTCATCATCCCGAAATATCCACTCTTTGGCCCAAAGAAGGGTCTTTTATATATTCTTCAGCATTTAATTCTTGATTACTTTGAGGTATATTCTGTTTTTTCTTTTCTCCGCCCTTATTTTCCTCTTGGGGAGACTTACCATCCTTATTGATTTTAAGATTCTTATTGCTGTCGGATTCTACAAGCTGAACAGTGCTAAGTTTTTTTTGTGCATCAATTTTATTTTGCTGCTGCTGGGCATCTCTTACCATAGAAGCAACTTGCTGTTCGGCTCCCTGTTGTTTTCCGACCTTAGCCATTTGAGCATATAGAGTCTGTAGATCAATTGGTTGAATAGCCACTTGGTACCTTCTTAGCATCCTCTTCGTTTTCTTCTTGATATTTTCCGTAACGCACAATTCCCTTGTCAAGATAGAATGTTGTAGCCTTACAATCCATCCTTACATCTTCGGTAGTATCCCGTATCACTATGCGTACTCCCGGATATACATGTCCGGAAGCGGAAACCCTTCCTTGATTCTTCAATGTATTTAAGTACTCTTTTATTTGAGTTATTTCTTTTTGCACTTCATGAATTTCAGTTTGAAGAGTATACTTATACTCGCTCATCTTGTTGTAGTTTTCTTCTTTGTCCTTGGGCAATTCCCCGCGTTTGGATTTAAGCTCTTCAAGGCTCATCAGATTAAGCTTTAAGTCTTCCAAGGTTTTTTGATCCATTTCTTGTTTTTGCAGCAAGAAGTTTAAGCGCTCCTTGCTTTTCGGGTCAAAGCCTACACTTACAACAAGATCATTTCCTCCTGAAACGCTGCCTAAATTTCTTGCAGAAATGGATTCTGCAGCACTTAAATTTCCGCTTATGATATCGGCCTTCTTTCCTCGGCATATAATTTTTCGGTTAGCCATTACATTCGATTTTATAATACCGTCCGAAACAATTACCATGTCTCCGGCTTCAACAATATCGGTATTTTGAATAAATTTAGACCAAATGGATTTTCCGGCCCTAATTACGCCGCCTTCCTTGCCCATGATGCCCTGACTTACAACTATATCACCCTCGGTATCAAGCTCTGCCCTTCCGACAGAGCCCTTAACCTCTATATTTCCTGAAGCCTTTATAACAAAACCGTCATCAACATTTCCGTTTACAAAGACCGAACCCAAGAAGGTAATGTTTCCTGTTCTGATTGAAACGTCGCCTTCAACTACGTAAATTTCCTGTACCGTAATCTTATTTTTTACCAAAAGAACTTGTCCGTTTACTTCGGCCACTATGGTTAGGCCGTCAGCGGCAATCTTTGTATTTTTACCTACAGGCATCGCAATATCTTTTCCGTTAAGGGCATCAAGATATTTTCCCGTAACGGTCTTACCCGGCTTACCTCTTTGGGCCGGAACCTTTTGTGCTACGGGCTGGCCTTCGACAACATTTTGAATAAGATTTAACTCTTTAAAATTTATTTGACCTGAACGAGTCTCTTGTAAACGGACTTGGGTATTATCCACCTCAAAGTTATAAATAATCTTTGCATCTGCTCCGTTTTGAGGGGCAATACCTTCTGCAACAAGATAGTCTTCACGATAAACCGGAGAGTCTTGGAATTGCCTTACCCTCTCTTCATTGATTCCGACCATTATCCTATTATTCTTTAAAAATGCGATAATGGTATCTGCCGAAAGGTCTACACCGCCTGCTGTCGGCGGGGTAACATACAGATAAGCCCTCATTTCGTCATCGCTTATATTAACTGCCATAGCGGCATCATTGCCCGGAACTCGTTTATAAGGAGCAACCCTGACATATTCGCCGGTTTTTTCATCCAATATGGGATTAAGCACCTCATCTTCAGGAATAGGGAGGGCTCTGTCTCTAAATCTGTCTCTTGCAGCCTTTATATCGAGAGCACGGCCCGTTCCTGATGGAGCCGTTACCTTAAAGTAGATACCATCGGCGGCACAGAACACATAACCCATTCCGTCTTTATTTATGATTACTTCGCCTTCAATAATTTCTTCAGTTTCAACCGTTTCTTCTTCAATATCCTGATGCTTCTTTACCTTTATCGTCTCATAGGCCCTTATCTTCCATTCTTTTGGAATTATTGCAAAAAAACCGGAAGCGCCTTTTTGAAGAATCTCATAGTCTATTGACGAAACAGGCATCCCCAACTGTATAGCAGCATTTGCAAGGGCTTCATCAAGGGTATCACCGCTTATATCAACAAAAAAACGGCTGGAATCCTGTTCGTGCATTTCAGACATTTTTTCCTGTATTTGATTAAGCCTAATCATAATTCCCCCTATTTTATGCCCTTTGTAACATTGGAAAGTTTAGTTCTTAGTTTTATATTTGCACTTGTGTGTATTTGCGAAACTCTGGATTCGGTTACATGAAGAACCTCTCCTATTTCCCTGAGGGTCATGTCCTCGTAATAATACATAATCAAAACTTTTTTTTCTCTTTCAGGTAATTCTTTAAGAGCCTCGGATATAACACGCTTTACATCTTCACGCTCTACAATTACATCAGGGTTCAAAGAAGAAGGAGCTTCAATTATATCTCCTACAGAGAATTCTTCAGAATCGTCATTCGAAAACCTTAAATCGGTCAAAGAAATAACGCTGGTTGCAGATATTTTAAGCAAGAGAGAGTTATACTCTTCAATATCCAAACCCATCGCAGAGGCGATCTCCTCGTTTGAAGCGGAACGGCCTAGGCGGGCCTCCAAGTCGGCTATTGTTTCTTCAATTTCGCGGCTTTTTTGGCGTACCGAGCGTGGAACCCAGTCTATAGACCTCAGTTCATCAAAGATAGCTCCCCTTATTCTATTAACGGCATAGGTATTGAATTTAACATTTTTATCGAGATCATATTTTTCTATGGCATCCAAGAGGCCGAAAACACCGTAACCGACTAAGTCGTCAAATTCTACATTTGTAGGCATTCCTATTCCGACCTTTCCGGCGACATACTTTACCAATGGAGCATACTTTAAAATAAAATATTCTCTGATTTTAGGATCTGAGGTTTTTTTGTATTTTTCCCAAAGTTCTTCTTCAGGTATATTTTCATAATCCGTATTTGCCATTACCCACACCTTTTATGTTCTAATTTATGAATCCCTTTTAAGCACTGTACGAATAGCATTAACCATGGTATTCGTATCCATTCCTGAACCGGCTAAATCCGTTGATACATCAAATGCGGCTGTACCTCTTTGAGTAAAGTCTACTTGATCATCACTTTCCTCCGGTTCATCTTCAGGTATAAAATCCTGCAAATCGGGAAGTTCTTCCAACTCTTTTACAGTATTTTTATCTTGTTTTTTTTCATTCCCATTAGAAAAAGCGTTTTTTGGTGCAGAAGCTTGTGATTCTGTCTTAACAGTCTCAAAGTCCTCTTCAATTGAATCAGCTTCATCCATTTCTTTAACATCATCCGATATCGAATGACCGGATTCAGTTTCAGAGTTTAAGACAGCTGACTTTAAATCCGCTTTTTCTTCATCATCCATAAACGGCATTTCCACCGGTTCATCAATGCTGATATTCAAATTTTTGCCTGTTTCTGTTTTTTCCGGCTCATGAGCCTCAAGGGCTTGAAACAAGTCAGGCACAAAATGATCCAAAAGGATCTGAGCCCCTAAAACAAAGCCTCCGCTTATCAAAGATATGATAAGTGAACGCAAAATTATAGTCGAAAAACGCACTCCGCTTATTAGGCCCAATAGGAAAGAAAGAGCCAAAGCAGCTATTGCACATATAAGGGGAATTCTAAATTTTGCCACGGCCCCTGTTACCTCCTATATTTAAAAATTCACGAACCTAAATTTAATCCCACTTTCTGCCAAAAAGCTTTTGCAAAAAGCCGGAAAAGCCTGAATATTCATTATAATCCGTTTTTTCAAGTTTTGCAACTATGTGGCGCAAACAACCTGCCGCTTTACTTTTTGGAGCATATATAAAGAAAGGCTTTTGCTTTAAAACAGCCTGCTCGACCGCAGGATCATTATAAATAAAGCCCAAATATTCGACCTTTAAGTTTAAAAATTGGCCAACAATCTGTATCATGCGTTCGGCTATTTTTTTTCCTTCAAGAGCAGAATTTACACGGTTTACAACCATTTTTAGGTTTAAATCATAGTTTTCAACCTCTGTTGCGATTATTTTGATAATTCCGTAAGCATCGGTTATAGCTGTAGGTTCCGCGGTTGTAACGATTACAACCTCATCAGCGGCAGCAACAAAGCTGAGTACATTTTTGGAAACACCGGCACTGGTATCTATTATTATTATGTCGGCCTCTGCAAGGGTGTATAATTCTTTAATAAAATCGGATCTTTCTGCTTCTTCCATATTTGCAATTTTTGAAAAACCTGAAGCTCCTGCAACAAATTTTATTCCGTATTCCGTATCGATTATGATGTCCGACATTTTCTTTTGCTTTTTCATTACATGATAAAGATTATATTTCGGAATTATGTTCATCATAACATTTACATTTGCAAGACCAAGATCTGCATCGATGACAATAACATTTTTTCCCATCTTGGCGTAAGCAATAGCCATATTTGTGGAAATATTTGTTTTGCCGACACCGCCTTTTCCGCTGGTTACGGCAATTATCCTTGTCTTCCTCTTGGGAGGAAGATCGGATAAGCCCTTATCGCTGTTGTTTTTATTCTTCATTAATGTTTTTAAATCTTCTGCCTGATCCGTCATCTTAGCTCCATATTATAGAAATTGCATCATTAAAATTTTCGTTGATATAATCCAAAGAGAACCCTGTAAGTTTTTTTAGAAAAGCAAGCTTGGAAGCCTTAGCTATATCCTTGGGCACTGTTTGGCCTTCTGTTATATATGCGACAGGAATCTTGTATTCTTCCAATACACTGATAATACTGCCTACATTTGCCGTTTCATCGAGTTTTGTAACTATGAGACTCGAATAATCAAAAACGGAGTATTGCCTTATTATCTCGCTTATGTCGGCAGCCTTAGTTACGGCACTTACTACAAGATGAGTCTCAATCCTGCCCGTCTCTATCTTCTCAAAATACTTTTGCATTTCGAATATCTTTTCGGGATCGGCCGGACTCCTCCCTGTCGTATCTATACATATAATATCGGCAGAATCCCTATATAGGTCCAGATATTTGTGTAAGTCCAGTGGATCGGTTGCTATAATAAGGGGAATGCCCATGTGCTCGCAGTATTTTTTTATCTGAAAGGCGGCTCCTATTCTGTATTGATCGATAGTTATTACCCTCACATCAAGAGAGCGGCCTTCAAGTTTTGAAACAGCCAAAATGTAATAAGCTGCTAGTTTTGCAAGAGTTGTTGTCTTGCCGATACCTGTAGGGCCGACAAGAGCGATAAGTTTTTGCTTTTTACCGGAATCCTCATTATTTGTTTCTTCAGGTTTTATAAGTATAGAGGAAGCAATCCATTCAAGTACTTTTTTTTGAACAATTTCAAAATCGTTTAATTCGGCCAAGCTCAAATTTTTAGATATTTTTTCTTTTATGGAGCGTATATATTTGAGGGTAAAATCATTTTCCTGTAAAATTTCTGCAATTTTTACAATATTTTCATGTTCTTGGGAAGGCGAATTTTTTAATCTAATTTCTTCTGTGAGTCTTTCGACGGTTTCTGCAAGGGTTTGTAATTCATTAGCTTCGATACCTGTTTTTATGGGCGAAGTGCTCTGATTTTCAAGTTTTTTCAATGTACGGCATCATCTTTTCAGCCATTGCTTCAGATTTAGATGCCGCCATTTTTATTATTTTTAAACGCTCTTCTGCAATATTTTCAGGAGAATAAGTTTTAATGGGAGCCGCAGGTGATTTAGATTGAACTTCGTCTTCATTCCCTGAGAATACCGGAACAAAGGATTCATTTTGAATATTAAAACTTACCCTTATCGTTTCCTTGTTAAAAAGACTTAAAAATCCCACATTTCTTTTTACCTCTCGGCGGGTAACCATTATATTCGGCCCATACTTTTCATGAATTTTTTGAATACACTTTTCATATGTTGAAGCTTCTTCGACAAATGTTTCCATAATAAACTTTATACCACCCGAAGCCATTATAAAACATTTTTATAAATTTTACAATACAGATATAAGATGTTTATTTTGAGTTTTTAGAGCTAATTGCCTTAATAAATTTACAATTATCTTTATGGGAGCGTACAGCAATTCTTATATGATTATCCCCAAGAGTTTTAAAACTGCAGCAAGTTCTTATCAAGATTCCTCTTTTTTCAAAGAATTTTAAGGCATCTTCATCTTTTGCATTTAAAACTTTAAGAAGAATAAAATTGCAGTGACTTTTATAGGCTTTTAATTTTATCTCTCCGCTTGTGCCGTATTTTTCGATATTTTCGAGCAAAAAATCTCTTTCTTTTTGAATATGAGCCTTGCTCTTTTTTATAAAATCCTCGTCAAAAAAAAATTGCAGGGGCGGCAGCCTCGGCAAAGGCATTTATATGCCAAGCTATTTCAATCTTAGAAAGAGCTGAAACCGTCTCAGGCGAGGTGCAGGCATAGCCCAGCCTGATGCCTGGCAGAGCAAAAAATTTGGTTGCAGCCCTGATTATACAGAGATTTTTGTAGCCGTCTTTTTTAAAAAGGCTTATGCTGTCGTAATCAGGCGGACAAAACTCGTAAAAGGCCTCATCCAAAAGGAGAAAGGCATCTGCCTTTTTTACAATGGCGTAAATTTGTAAAAGAGTATTTTTTTCAATACGCAAGCCGGTAGGATTATTCGGGTTTCCCAAGATGAGAAGGTCGCCGGTCCTCAATTTTTTTTCAAGTCCTTCAATATCGGGAGAAAAATCTGAAAGAAAAGGAATTTCAATTAACGGTTTTTTATGAACAAGGGCTCGCAAGCCGTATTCCGAAAAAGAGGGGGTAAAAACGATAACCCTCTTAAAAAGGGAACAAAAATTATCGATTATTTCTACAGCTCCGTTCCCCAAAACAATATTTTCACACCCGCATTTTAAGTACTTAGCCGTGATCTTTTTTAAGGAACGGTACCGAATATCCGGATAAACCAAGAGATTGTCAAAAGACGCACTTAAAGCCTTTTTTAAGCCCTTAGGTGTCATAAGAGGATTGATGTTGCTGCTAAAATCGATTAAAACCTCGTCCTTTTTTTTTATAAGACAAAACCCCGCCGTGTTCCAAAGTTGCCCACCTTTTTAACGCTAAAGATTATAACAGATTTTTAAGATAATGGCAAAGGGAAGATGTAGAGAAATTAACCGCAGGTAACTTGAGGCAATGCGGCCCCTTGACAAATTATTGGTTTTTACTATAATTACTTTATAACCTTCTGTTGATTGAAGTGTGTTTTAGTAAATGAACGGAGGTTTTTATGACAAAATCAGGTAAAGATATTTCTTTTTTATTTCACAATGGTAATACATACAACTTATATGAATTGGTGTTATACCTTAATCACAGTTCAGCGGATACTGAAATAGCTCCTAAATATGTTGATTGTTTAGCTTGCACTTATGCCGATTTAAAAGAAATTTCTATTGATTTTTCCAACCAAGATGAATTAAAATTGTATTTTGCAGAATCTTGTCTCGCTTGGGCCTTGTATTATGTCTACAACATGAAAAAAAAGGGTGTCTATGCTCGTGAGCTTGCAGATTTACAATCCCACTTAAAGTTATGTGTAAAGTCCTTTATCGGTTCCGGCCTAAAAAGTAAAGGCTATTGGAGCAAATTTCATCCGCATCCTGATTATAATTTTTCTTGGCGGTTTCCTTTCAAAAAGTCAAGATACTATAAGAAGACATTAAAAGAATATGATAATTTTATTGAAACAGCGGAGTGTTCCGGCAAATATTTTGCAGGTGTTTTGAATATGTTTATTATCGATTATGAAGATGAAATATTGCCTGACGCGACTCGTCTTACACAAGACTATAAGGCATATCTTTTAAACATTTGTGCATGGATTGCTTGTTCCGGCAATTCCCGCTATTACCGTCAGATAGTTAATAATTTTATAATCAACTACTATTATTGGTATACATCAATGGATGGGAAAAAACCTGACTTTTACCAATTTGAACCGCGATTTGCACATCAGATGCAGACCGAAAAAAATAAATGCCTTATGGGTATGTTGGATGTAGAGTTCTGTGATACGGAAATTCTTTGCAAATGGATTCACTATGATGTAATCTTTAAAAAAACGGATCCGCATATTGAACAACTTGTAAGATGGATGTTTGGTAAAGAATTTCCTCATAATACAAGTTTAAGAATGAAAGAAATATATAAGTCCCTTTTTACCTCTATGAATCAGGACTTACTTGAAAATCCCGGAATAGTTTTGCTTATGTATCTGGGTATACAAAAAATCTCCTTGTATGACTTCAAGGATATCTTTACACCTTCTAAAGAGAAACTTCAAAAAAATACAAACATTGATGAATCATTTCTTTCTCAATTTTTACAAGTCTTATTTTACTTTATGGTATGGGACATATGCTCTGCATATAAATTTAGATGGGAAAATTATAGAAGTTATCCAATCAATGGCAAGGAACCGCATATTCTCTTTAAAGAAAGAGAATATAATAGTTTTTCTACTAAAACAAAAAAAAACCGTTTTAGTACATGGACTAACGACAAAGAAAATCTCATGGCCAATTTTTATGAACCATTCCTTGACGGTACATGGAGAAATCCTAAAACTTTGCAGCACATTCTAAATTTGTTTGCAGATTTTTTTAAATTCAATAAAAAAAATCCCTTTGATGGACTTAATTTTTCAGAACTTTCCGGAGGTAAAATTTCAATTTTTGAAACGGTACCTATACTTATATATAACTTGTCTCATGGTGAAGCAAGTACATATATAATCAATGAATTGAATTTTATACGAAAACAATATGAATTCTCTCTCAATGTTCTTCCAAATACTAGAAAGAAATTTAAAAGCGAAGCTGAAAGAGCTGAAGTAAAAAAAGATTGTGAAAAAAATTTACAGTTCTTAAAAGAATACGATGTAGGTTTTCATCTGGACGAATTTGAGCAGTCATTTTATCCATTTAAGCAACACTCTATTTCATTAAGACGTAATTGTATTTGCAAATTCTTGCCGGAAACTGATTCCGATATTTATATCTTTAACAGCTCCGGAAAAAATTGTACCCTACGCATTGACAAAGATAGACGTTTCAGGTCAAATTACAAAAATCATTTTTGGAATCGGTATTTATACAATGACCGCAATAGTGAAACTCATTATTCATCTTGTACAGCCATAAACAATCTGCTTGGTGATGACAGCTTTGATAAAAAATTTATACTATCTGCACTATTCGATATAAAAAAGCAGCTTGCAGATATGACCGAAAAAGAAAACACACTATATCAAATTTTACAAATTAAATATCTAAATAAAGAATGTGATATCTTATTTAAAATTATCGTTCGTAAGTATTTTAAATCTATTCCGCAAAATAAAGAGTGGGAATATATTTTTAATGATAACGGAGAATTTGGCTGCCCCAAAGAACTTGTTTCTGCATTTAATGATGATTTTTCTGCTTTAGATTTTGGGTATGAGATGTACACTTGCCTTCAAGAATTTTTTGAGATAGTATGGAATATACGAAGTCTTTATTATGATGCCAGACACAATGATGAGGTTTTATATGATGCAGATTTTTTCGAGATATATAAGCTGCCTATAGAATTGTATATTATATATCTATCGCTGTCATTCCAAAAATATGACGGTGAAAATAGAAAACAATAAACGGAAAATCACACCCCTCTTGCGAATAAGTCAAAAATAGGTTATACTAAAGCACGGTTGAGAGGCTAAAAAAAAGCTCAACCGTTTTTTTTTGGTCGAGGGGAAAAATTATGAAATCTAAATTTATCTTTGTAACAGGCGGTGTTGTTTCATCTTTAGGTAAGGGCCTAACGGCAGCTTCTATAGGAATGCTTTTAAAAAGCCGCGGATATTCCGTAGTCAATCAAAAATTCGATCCGTACTTAAACGTAGATCCGGGTACAATGAACCCCTACCAGCACGGTGAAGTCTTTGTTACTGAAGACGGGGGCGAAACCGACTTAGACCTCGGCCACTACGAAAGATTTACCGATGTTCCCCTGCATAAATTCAACAGTACCTCAGCCGGAAAGGTTTACCTTTCCATTCTGGACAGAGAAAGAGCCGGAGGCTACAACGGAGGAACCGTTCAAGTAGTTCCCCATGTTACCGACGAAATCCAGTCAAGAATCATAGGAACCGCCGAACAGACCGGAGCCGACTTTATTATTTCTGAGATAGGCGGCACTGTGGGTGATATCGAAGCCCTCCCCTTTATCGAGGCAATCCGCCAAATCCGCTACACTGTAGGAAAAGAAAACTGTATGTTCGTTCACTTAGGGCTCTTACCCTACCTAAAAGAATGCGGCGAGATCAAAACAAAGCCCATGCAGCACAGCGTAAAAGAGCTTTTAGGCTTCGGTATTCAGCCGGACGTTTTAATTTGCCGCAGCGAAAAACATCTTTCAAAATCGACGCGCGAAAAACTAAGTCTCTTCTCGAATATTCCCCAAGATGCAATAATCGAAAACCTGACTGCAAAATCTATCTACGAAGTTCCGCTTATGCTCGAAGATGCCGGCCTCGGCAAGGTTCTTTGCAAACTCTTCAATATTGAAAATAAAGAGCCTAATTTAGAAGAATGGAAAAAGATGGTTCAAACTTATTACAAACCTGAAAAAGAAATAACCATAGCCTTAGTAGGAAAATATGTAGAACTCCCCGATGCCTACCTCAGCGTTGCAGAGGCACTGACGGCAGCCGGCATTTACCACAAAACCTCAATTAAACTCCTTTGGGTCGACTCCAAAAAAATCGAAAGCAAAGAAGATGCAGCAAACTTTTTAAAGGATGCAGACGGAATTATCGTACCGGGAGGCTTCGGCGACAGGGGCATTAACGGTATGCTTTTAACAGCCCAATTTGCCCGCGAAAATAAAATTCCATACTTCGGAATCTGCCTTGGTATGCAGATTGCAGCCATCGAATATGCCTTAAATGCCCTGCACATTGAAGGAGCCAATTCTTCAGAATTCGATAAAAACGCTAAAAATCCGGTCATCGACCTAATGCCCGATCAAAAAGATGTAAAAATCGGCGGCACCCTACGCTTAGGGCTTTACCGATGTATGATAACCGAAGGATCTCTTGCGGAAAAAGCCTATAAATCCCATGAAATTCAAGAAAGACACCGCCACAGATACGAATTCAACAACATTTACAGAGAAAAATTCGATAATTCGGATATGATTTTTTCAGGTTTTAATCCCGAACGCAATTTAGTGGAAATTATAGAGCTAAAAAATCATCCTTGGTTTGTCGCAGTCCAATTCCATCCTGAATTTGCCTCAAGGCCCAACAAGCCCCATCCCCTATTTAGGGATTTTATTCAGACGGCAGTCGACAACAAAGGCAATCGATAGCTGCCCGATAAATATGCCCTTCTAAAGGGCATATAGATTCAAGCCGATATTAAGAGGGGAGGCTATACGCTTATGCAAAATCTTATTCTCAAAACAAAAAAAATGTTTATATCTGCATTTGTTATAACTTTGATTACGGCAAATTTTATGTCATGTAAAACAGCTCCTGAGCCTAAAGAAGAAAGTTTGATTGATCTTATAAAGGCAGGAAAATCGGCAGAATTGCAAGAAAGACTTAACAGTTCAGCCTTAAATATGAAGGACGAAGATGGAAACAGTCTTTTACACATTGCAGCTATTCAAAATGATACCATGATTTTACGCTTTTTAATAAACATGGACGCAAACATAGAAGCAAAAAACAATATGGGGGCAACACCTTTGGCCGCAGCTCTAAACAATGAGGCTTATGATGCGGTTAAAGTTCTTATCGAGTACAATGCAAATATATTTGCTCAAGATAATGAGGGCGAAAAGCCTTTCTATACGGCATGTAAAAAAAATGTTCCCAATTTGATTCTAAGTTCTCAAACATTAAAACAAAAAGATGAAAATCACGATACCGCCCTGCATCTTGCAGCAAAGGCAATAGATAAACAGCTTACCGGGCAGATTTTAGCCATTGAAACTACTGAAACCAAGTACAATAAAGAAGGCTTAAGTCCTCTCGGTATCGCATACAAATACAATGATTTTGAAGTTTCAGCCGAAATTGCATCAATGCTTTTACTTGCCGGTATACAGCCGATGGGAAAAAATTTTAGCGAATTTGAAACGGCATCGCTTGCCCGAAATTACTCAATGCGTTTCGGAGACGGAGAAACTCTTCTTCACATTTTTGCAAGAAAGGGATACACCGGATTTTTAAAATTTTTAATTAAAAAAAATATTCCCATTGATGTAAAAGATGCTTCAAGCTCAACGGCTTTGCACGAAGCCGTTTATAACGGAAATGTAGAAGCCGCACTCTTATTATTGCAAGCGGGGGCCGATCCCAACAGCCGTAACTCATCAGGTAACACAGCCCTCCATCTGGTCATGCCGGAAGCCTCCCGCTCAAAACTGTTTAGCGAGCTTATAAAAGCCGGTGCCAACCCTAACCTTAAAGATAATTATGGAGAAACGCCTCTCCATATTGCATCAAGGGTCGGAATGAATGACGAAATTCTTGATTTCCTCTTAAAAGCAGGAGCCGACATAAATGAAAGAAACAAAAAAGGACAAACTCCTCTTATTTTGGCAATCGAAAGAAACCAAACACAGCAAGCTAATTTTTTAATAAATCATGGTGCCGATATCCATGCCGAAGACAAGTCGGGGGAGTCCGCCTTTATTCATGCCGTAAACATAGGTCTTCCGATGGTACAGCATGTAGTAACCGAAAAAAACAGCACTGATAGAGATTCAACAGGTTCAACACCTCTTCACTTGGCTATAAGCCGCAAAGCAAGCAAGGATATTATTTACTATCTGATAGAAAAAAAGAGCTTAATCAATACGCGTAATAAGATAGGAAACGCACCTCTTCATATAGCAGCCGAAAACAACTACCGCGAAGCAGGGGAAATATTAATCGCAAACAATGCCGATATATTCAATTCAAACCTAAACGGCGATAGTCCTTTAAAATTTGCAATGACCTTACGCGGCGGCAGAGAAGACTGGATGATAAATTCTCACACAATAGGGGCAAAAGACGGAGCAGGAAATACACCGCTTCATCTTGTTGCAGAATGGCAAATCTTACCTATGATACCATATTTAATCGATAAGGGAGCAGACATAAATGCAAGAAATGCAAATTACGAAACGCCTCTTTTTAATGCAGTCAGAGCTGACAGCCCAGAAGCAGTAAAAGCCTTGTTAGGCGATGGGGTCTCAAAAAAAGCCGATTTAGACGCAAGAGATTTTTTAGGGAATACGGTTTTGCATGCAGCAGTAAGATGGTCAGCATATAAATCTGCAAATTTTATTTTAAGCAAGAATACTGAAGAACATAAAAGACTGATAAATTCAAAAAACCTTGCAGGAAAAACCGTTTTACATGAAGCAGCAAAACAAGGTGAAGTAAAATTTATCAATATCTTCTTAAAAGCAGACATTGACATAAATGCCGCAGATGAAACCGGCCGATCCCCATTATCGGAAGCCGTCATTGCAAATCAAATAGAAGCTATAGACTTATTGCTTCAAAACGGAGCTTCTCCCGTTCAGCAGGATATGTACGGAAAAACGCCCTTGCATGAAGCTGTGGATATTTCTGAAGAAAGCATAACACTCATACGGAATGCAGGAGGCAATCCATTAGCCCGAGATGCCTATGGAAAAACACCCTTTGTTCTAGCCCTAAACAAAAGCACAAAAACTGTAGATCTTGTGCTTGGAAATGACAGCCTCTTAACCGATACTGACGGCGACACTCCTTTGCACATAGCGGTAAAAGAAAGGGTAAAACCTGAATATTTTGAAACAGTTATGAAAAAAAGGTATCCTTTAAATAAACGGAACAAAAACGGAGAGACGGCTATTTTACTCGCAGTTCAAAACAGCCAAAAAGAATTAACCAGAGCTCTCTTAGCCGGAGGAGCGGATCCTTTTATCGTCAACAATAAGGGAGTGTCTGCTATAACGGAAATTTTTACAAATAACACTGACCTTGCCCCTGCGGCGGCCGAGTTCTCATTAAATCAAACCGACACACTTGGCGAAGGAATACTTCACTATGCCGCAAAATTTGCAGATGCTAAAACGGTAAAAGAACTTTTGGCCCTCCCCGGAATAAATCTTGATGTAAAAAATACGGCAGGAGAAACACCTTACCGGGTAGCCCTAAGATGGAACAGAAGTGAAATAGCAGACCTTTTAAAAACCGAATAAAACAAAAAAAACCGTAATCTTAATGATTACGGTTTTTTTATAACCCAAACACTTACTTATCGTACTTTATCGATGTTAAAATACTGTTTAATTTTTCGGTAGGATTTTCATATTCCCTAAATGTAAAGTAAACATGATACCCCTTATCGGAAACAAGGGTAATGGTTTTACCGATACAGTTATTTACAATATTTGACTTTTCATAGGGAAAATACTTAGGCTTAAGAATAGCCAGATTATAATTTTGCCCGTCATACCTAACCTGAGCCAAATTCGAAGGAAATGGCACCAAGAAGATTAAGAAATTATCGGTCTTTCCGCCGCCCAATGTTAAGCTTGTTCCGGGTTTCATAACATGAATATTACGCCTTCCTATGTTTCTATTTTGATTTAAAACATAAATCTCTGTCATGCCGGATTTATTACGCTTTATCTCTATTGTTTCAAAGAAGTTGGCAGGAGACATATATGTTCCCCTAGGTTCCTTTGATGCAAAAGAAGCCGCCAAAACACGCCTGCGTAAAACTTCATCATCCTGTCGTTGAGATGCAACTCTATCCAAAGTATCCGCAGAGTACATAGAAGTTCCGGTACCGGAAAAGTTTTTTCCGTCAGGATAGGCAGATGCAGCAGCATTAAACTCATTTAAACGGTTTGCATGGTCATCTTCTTCGGATAATTTATGAGGATACCTCTTATCCTCTTCCTGATAATTAGGCTGATTTCCTGCCGAGGCATACCGGGCCTTATTTGGCTGAGTCGAAGAACCCTTTCTCCTTGCAAAGAATATAATCAAAAATATAAGTAGAAGAAGCAGGATAATTCCAAGAAGAATAAACAAAAGAGCATTTGAGTCCTTAAGCCTTTGAAAACTTGTAGGGAATACGGCCAATGAGGTTTCCGTAACCTGAGGCAAAACCCTTTTTCCGTCTGCAAACTCAAGCCTCATAATCAGATTATAATTACCTTCCTTATATTCCGGAGGAAGAAGGGCCGAAACCCGAATAACAGCATCCTTTTCGCCAGGCTTAATCTTTGTATTTTGAGAATCAACAGGGATTTTGCTAGTATTGATGCCGTTATCTATTACAATATGAGTTAAATGCAGCTCTACATCTTCATCGGAATTGTTTGTTACTTCAAATGAAAAATCAAGCTTATTCCCATGAGCTTCAAGCCCCTCATCGGGAAAACGGATTACGGGCAAGATTTCCGCATTTTCAGTAATTGTAAATTTTTCATTTTTATCTTGGGGAAGCTCGCTGCCTGATGCCCCGGAGGCTTCTTTAAAAGCCTTTGAAACATCGGTCAAACTGCCCTGTCCTGTTCCGGCATCGCCGGAGCCGCCCTGACCGGAATTACCGCCGCCGATTCTTCCGGCATATCCGCCCGCACCCGAAGAAGAACCGGATGTTCCTGAGGTTGAGCTTCCTGCAGAAGATCTGCCGGTACCTTGAGCCGCGGAACTGCCGCTGCCTCCTTCTGCATAGCTTCGGCCTGAATTATAAAATTCTTCGCCATCCAAGCCGCGTATTACCGCATCGGCAGGATAAGGAAGTTTAACATAATAAACCTTCCAGCCTTTTTTTCTGATACTTCCTGCAAGAAGACCTATCTCATTTTTTATCTGATCGTCGGTATAATTTTTATATGGACTTGAAGCGGGAGGATTAAAGATTCCGTCGGATATTATAATCAATATTTTTTCATTTTTATCGGATAAGTTAGCACCATATTGGCGGGCATATTGAAGTCCCGTTAAAAAATCCGAGCTTTTTCCAAGATGGTATAAAAGTAAAAACCTTGAAACAACCCTGGACATATCCTTTTCGCTGTTAATTTTTTGGGACATTTCATAGCGTGCATCAGCATTAAAGGATAAAATGTGTACAGTATCGCCCTTTCTTACAAATTTATTGTTAATTTCAGCCAAAACCCGATTATTTATATCCTCGTAATAGGGAAGGATAGTTCCTGATGTATCCATTAAGATTACGATTTCGGCATTTGTTTTAGCATTGGATTGGGCAAAGATAGGAATAAAAAGAACAAACAAAAACAAACACAGAGAAATTCTTTTAAACATTTTTTTTCCTCCTTTCGGAATAAAGTGAAAAGACTTGCAAGCCTATGAGGGCCTGCAAGCCTTAACCGGACTATTTCAAATTCGCAATAGAAATATCTATAATCTTATAGCTCCTTTTTTCGTCATTTACTTCAAATTCAACATCTTCCCCTTGTTTGCGGTTGAACAATCCGTTTCCTAAAGGCGACATATAAGAAATGATACCGTTTGCAGGATCAGATTCCCATGGTCCTAAAATTGTATACTCTTCTTCTTTATTTGTCAAATTGTTTAATATCTTTACATGACTTCCAAAATAAACTTTCTTTGCTGTTGCAGTGGTGGGATCAAATATTTGAGCCCTATCAAGTTCATCCTGCAGCCTTGTAAGAGCATTGTTGAGTCGGGTCTGCTCTTCTTTTGCAGCCTTGTATTCGGCGTTTTCACGCAAGTCGCCGAGTGAAAGAGCAAAACCGATATCTTTTGCATTTTGCGGAATTTTAACATCCCTAATATCGATGAGTTCTTTGTTTTTAAGATCAAGCATCTTGGCTGTAACAATCAAGCCGTGAACCGTAGCGGTCTTTTCTTCGATTTCGTAGAATTTAAAATCCTTATGCTTTTCAACAATTTTGGATCTAATATTCATCTTAATCATCGGCTCGAGGTCTTTAATATCGCCAATAAGGGTGTAAAGTCTGGTTATTGTATCGACATCACTTTGCATGATAAAGTTTTGTAAAAGCTCATCCTTTCCGAAGAGGATTGTATGTACCTGGTGATTGATTTTTCGGTTTTCGGTTGTGTTTCTTCTTGATGCAATTTCGCGGTATGTAATATCAAGAATATGGATAAGCACTATAAGCTGCTGCTCTACACTGATGCCAAGCTCCTTAAACCATTCTTCTTCCTGAATATTTTTAAAGAACCAAATAACGGCACTTCTGTAAATGCGGTAGTTTTCAAAACAGTCTTTTACCAAATTCTTTACATCATCGGTTGAGCCGACTTCTATCAGGGCATCCAAGATCTCTGAAGATAAAACTGTGGGAAAGAGTCTGATATACTCTTTTTCCCAATTCGGAATAAGGTTTTTGATGTACTTTAAGAATTTTTGACGAAGAGTCTGACCCTTTATCGAAACCTTATCCTTTATTTGAGAATATACTTCCATCGGGTCTTCAATACGGCTGTAAAGTTCTGCAAAGTTATATTGCTTTACTGCCGAAATCAGTTGTTTGTCCGAAATAAATTCTTTAACAAGGATATAGGCACAAATAACTTGCTCATTTACCTGACTAAAGGCTTTTAGGAAGCCCTCAAAATAGTCAAGCATTTCTCTGAATGTATCGGATTCGTCATCACAGGCATCAGAGGTATCATAAGCATTAAGAAGCTCAATTCTTGCAAAAAAGTTCTTTTGAGCTTTAAATTCGTTTGAAAGTTTTTCTTCAGCAGCAATGGGACGCTGTCTTACACTGTAAAAATCTATATTATCAGGATTAATTCCGAACATCGGATTTTCTTTTAAGACCTTTCTAGCCTTTGTATTCCAGCTAGTCCATTCTCCGGCCGTTAAAAGAGAAGGTACAAGTTCCTGCTTAATTCTTTTCATGTCGCAGTTGTTGTCAAAACTCTTTATGATAACCTTCAAGGCCCATTCGGGATCGCTCTTGATTTTCTTTGTAAGAATTTCCTTGCTAACAGTAGATTTTAATACCCAGATATGCTCTTTATCCAAGGTTTGGAGGGCTGTTATACCCATTTTAAGACTCATAGAGTGGATATTGTCGCCGCTTTGCTTTTGTTTTTTTGCAAATCTTATTAAAAGTTCATCATCTTTGATGGACTTAATATGGCCTACACCCCATGTTCTGTGGAAGACAAAGGAGCCTGTATCAAAGGAGATATGTTTTTCAAAGTCTGCTATAGCGTCAAAAACAGGTCTCCAAGGCTGGGTTATATCGGAAACTTTGATACACTCATCAAGCTGGCTATGATCTTTATACTTATTTTTAAAACACTCGGTAATTTCTTCACGAGCCCAAGCATCTTTTTCATCGTAAGAAAGGATGAGTTTTAAAATATCTATACAGATATTCCAATTTTCATTTTCTTTATAATACTGGTACACATCCTGCATCAAAATAAGATTACGGCCGTTATCTATAGTGCCTGTAATCTTAGCCTGTATGCGGAAGAAGAAATCAATTTCGTCAGGTATTAAGGTAACGAGTTTTGACCAGATTTCTTTTACCCCGTTTATTTGTTTGCGGTTTATAAAGCGGTATAAGGCTTTTTTATAATATTCTATAGATTTTTCGGTATTTCCGTCTTTTTCATATTTTTCGGCTAATAGCTTTGCTATCTCGGCTTCGTCATAGTCTACCTTGACCAAGCGTTCCCAAATATCATAAATGTCTTCACTTCCTGCAGATTTATAACATTCCGCCAATGTTCTAAGGGCATACTTAGATTCTCCGTATTCGAGAACCTTTTTACACAAATATTCAACTATTTGTGTTCTGTGGTTGTCGGTAAATATTTCGATTAAGCTTACAACATTTGAATCGTCCAAAAGTTGATTTGAAAGAGAAATTATACTTGAAATATAAAGGGCGATTATACTGTTTTTTGTATGAGTCAAATGTTCATCACATATCTCTTTGACCTTATTCACAACACCTTCTTTTTTTTGCGGTCGATACTAATTTATATAGATCTTCAAAATTCTTTGTTGTGTAGTTGCCTATAGCTGCTCTAGTCCATTTTTCTTCATTGAGCATCTCTATCAATTGTTTTTGTATATCAGACATAAATCCTCCGAAAATATGCTACCTCATATAGCAATTATATATATTTTGATCCAATACTTTTATCCGCAGCAGCAGATCATCTATTTTTGACTTGTTTTCATTTACGCTAACATAATGGTCAATCTGCCAAAAATAATGGTTTATCAAACGCGGAATAAGCTTATGTTTTTGTTCTTGAGAGGCAGTTTGCACCTCACCTTCCATCAAAAAGATATTCTGCTTTAGTTGTCCTACTTCAAAAGCCCTAAGCTCCCGCTTTACATTGAAAACACCGTCAATAACACCGTACACTGGCACCCAATCGGCAATATCTTCAACATTATAACCAAGATTATAAACTCTATTAATAAGCCTTCGAATAATTTCGGACTCAAGAAATTGCAGTTCAATTCCTTCAGGGTCTATAAAAAAGGCCTCTCTAAAAAAAGCTTTTGCAAATTTTATTTCCCCATAAAGGGCATAACAATCGGCCAAATCTGCTAAGACCGCACCGGAATTCTTGTCTATCTCGGCGGCATACCTCAAAAATTCAAGAGCTCTTTCATAGTTTCCGAGAACCTTATAACAAAGACCGATTTTGCGGTAAGGCTCTGCATCAGGCAGTTCCGATTCTTCTTTAAATAGATCTGCATAAAATTCCAAAGCAATCGTAAAAACGGCACATTTTAAGGAATATATGATAAATTCTTTTTCTTCTCCCTGGCGGTGAATATAGGCTAAAAAAGGCTTCCATTGCGATATCATCATTTCGGCCTTTTCTAAAGGAGTAGAAGCTTTTTTTGCTTTTTCAAGCTTATCCTCCCAAAACCTAACGCCCTTTAGAGTATAGTCAATGTCTGCATTTTCAAGGTCATTTTTTAATAACCTTTCAAGCTCGGCATAGGCTCCTTTTAGATCTCCCTGCTTGAGGATGTTCAATGCATTATTCAATTTACTCTGTACGGGTCTTTCAGTCATAATATCCTCAATTTATTATTGTACATAAAAAAACGATTTTAGTCAATTGAGCATATTGACTCATTTTTCCATAATATGCTTTACGCTCTTGAAAAAATATAAAGTTTATGATAAATTAGATTTTCGGGACTGTTCATTTCCGTTATATGCAGTATGCTTTTTAATCATATTTTTTCCTTTATATAATCGGCTTGAATAATCCCTAATACTTTTATAAGGACGGTTTTTATGAGCCAAGAAAAAAAACTTGTAATGATCGACGGTAATACTGCTGCCGGTCACGTTGCCCACGCCTTAAGCGAGGTAATTGCCATTTACCCGATTACACCGTCAAGTCCGATGGGTGAGGTCGCTGATGAATATTCAGCCCGCGGAAGAGAAAATATTTGGGGTACTGTCCCCGATGTTGTTGAGCTTCAATCTGAAGGAGGAGCTGCAGGTGCCGTACACGGAGCCTTGACAACAGGAGCTCTCTCTTCAACATTTACCGCATCTCAGGGCTTGCTCTTAATGATTCCGAATATGTACAAAATAGCCGGTGAATTGACCAGCACTGTTTTCCACATTGCTGCCCGTGCCGTAGCTTGCAGTGCTCTTTCAATCTTCGGAGATCACCAAGACGTAATGGCTTGCCGCCAGACAGGTTGGGCTATGTTAGCATCCAACTCGGTACAGGAAGTTATGGATCTTGCCATTATTTCCCATGCAGCCACATTGGAAGCAAGAGTACCCTTCCTCCACTTCTTTGACGGATTTAGAACTTCGCACGAAGTGCAAAAAATTGAAGAAGTTTCTTACGATATCATGCGCCAAATGGTAAGCGATGAACTTGTCAGAGCTCACCGAAAACGCGGTTTAACCCCTGAAAATCCCGAGCTTCGCGGAACAGCACAAAACCCTGACATTTACTTCCAGGGACGAGAAGCCGTAAACAAATACTACCTTGCTACTCCCGAAATTGTTCAAAAACAAATGGATAAGTATGCAAAACTTACGGGAAGACAATATCATCTTTACGACTATTATGGAGCAAAGGATGCCGAGCAGGTTATCATCATAATGGGCTCCGGAGCCGACACTGTTGAAGAAACGGTAGATGAGCTCAATGCCAAGGGCGGAAAGTACGGTCTTTTAAAAGTAAGGCTTTACAGACCTTTCAGTGCCGAACACTTTGTAAAGGCCCTTCCTGCAACAGTAAAGGGCATCGCAGTTCTTGACAGATGTAAGGAACCTGGTTCTCTCGGTGAACCCCTCTACGAAGATGTAAGAACAGCCATCGGCGAAATGCAGGCTGCAAAAAAATGCCCCTTTACCCACTATCCCGTTATCATCGGCGGACGCTACGGTCTAGGTTCAAAAGAATTCACACCGGCCATGGTTAAGGGTGTATTCGACAACCTCGAAGGCGAGAAGAAATCCAACTTCTCTGTAGGTATCGAAGATGATGTTACAAACACAAGCATCAAGTACGATCCCAACTTCAAACTTGAAGATAAAGACATGCATCAGGCTATGTTCTTCGGTTTGGGTTCAGACGGTACTGTAGGTGCAAACAAGAACTCAATTAAGATCATCGGTGAAGCTACAGATAACAAGGCTCAGGCCTACTTTTCCTATGACAGTAAAAAATCGGGCGGTTTTACGATCTCTCACTTGAGATTCGGAAAGCACGCAATCCGAAAACCCTACTTAATTACAAATGCAGACTTCGTTGCCTGCCATAAGTTCAGCTATCTTGAAACCTACGATATGCTCCACAGCCTCAAAAAAGGCGGAACCTTCCTCTTGAACGCTCCTTACGGAAAGGATGAGATTTGGGATAATATGCCCATCGAGGTTCAAAAGCAGATTATCGAAAAAGAAGCAAAATTCTATGTAATCGATGCTATCAAGATTGCAGAAAATGCCGGCATGGGTAACCGAATCAACGTTGTTATGCAGACAGCCTTCTTCAAAATCTTCGGAATCTTGCCTGAAGCCGAAGCCGTAGACCTAATCAAAAAATTCATTGAAAAGTCCTACGGAAAGAAAGGCCCCGAAATTGTTCAAAAGAACATCAAAACTATAGATATGGCTCTTGAAGGAGTTGAAAAAGTTGACTATCCCAAGACAGCAACAAGCAAGCTCAAGATGCACCCTGCAATCACAGGCAATGCACCCGACTTTGTAAAGAATGTTTTGGGCAAAGTTGCTATCCAGAAAGGTGACGACATCAAAGTAAGTGAAATGCCTGAAGACGGAACCTTCCCGACAGCCACAACTCAATATGAAAAGAGGGCTATCGCAGAACATGTTCCGATCTGGAAGAGCGATATCTGTATTCAGTGCGGTCAGTGTACTGTTGTTTGTCCTCATGCCTGTATCAGAATGAAGGCTTATGACGGCTCTCTCTTGGCAAAGGCACCCCAAGGCTTTAAATCTTGCGACTATAAGGGCAAGGAATTTGAAGGCTCCAAGTTCACGATTCAAGTTTCGGTTGAAGATTGTACAGGCTGCGGTCTTTGCGTTCAGCAGTGTCCTGCAAAGTCCAAGGAAAATCCCGAAATCAAGGCTATCAACATGGAAAACTTTGTTGAAAACAGAAAGCAGGAAGCTGCTAACTGGGACTTCTTCTTCAACGATATTCCGGATCCGGATGTAAAGAAACTTAACTTGAGTGTTCCCAAGGGTATCGGTATGAAGCGCCCGCTCTTCGAGTTCTCCGGAGCTTGTGCAGGCTGCGGTGAAACTCCCTATGTAAAACTTCTTTCACAGCTTTTCGGCGACAGAGCCATTATTGCAAACGCAACAGGCTGTTCTTCAATCTACGGCGGAAACTTGCCTACCACACCCTATGCAAAACGATGCGACGGAAGAGGACCTGCATGGTCTAACTCACTGTTTGAAGATGCAGCAGAGTTCGGTTATGGTATGAGACTTACAAGCGATAAGCTCGCTGTCTATGCCCGTGAAGTTGCCGCTAAGGTAAAGGAAAAGGGAATTGCAGCCGGTGTAATCGACAAGATTCTCAATAACACTCAAGAGGATGATGCCGCTATCGAAGATCAGAGAAGCTTCGTTGCAGAGCTCAAAAAAGAGCTAGCCGGTTCAAAAGACGAATTGGCCAAGGAATTGGATTCTTTAACCGACCACTTTATCAAGCGCTCCGTTTGGATCCTCGGAGGAGACGGATGGGCTTACGATATCGGTTACGGCGGTTTGGATCATGTTCTTGCCTCAGGCAAAAACATCAATGTTCTTGTAATGGACACTGAGGTTTACTCAAATACCGGCGGACAGATGTCAAAGGCAACACCTATCGGTGCCGTTGCAAAATTTGCCGCTTCCGGTAAGGATATAAGCAAAAAAGACTTGGGTATGATGGCTATGAGCTACGGCTATGTTTATGTTGCCCACATTTCGATGGGTGCAAACATGAGCCAGGTAATCAAGGCCTTCCGCGAAGCCGAAAGCTATGACGGACCTTCGATTATCATCGCTTACAGTCACTGTATCAACCATGGTATCAACATGACCAAGGGTATGACAAACCAAAAAGAAGCTGTAACCTGCGGTTTATGGCCTCTTTACAGATACGATCCGAGACTTGTCGAGCAGGGCAAAAACCCCTTCCAGCTTGACAGCAAGGAACCCGACTTTAATCTTGCCGACTTTATGTACAAAGAAGTCCGTTTCAAGACCTTAAAGAACGCCGATCCTGAGCGAGCTCAAATGCTATTGGATAAGGCTGTTGCTAAGGCTAAGAGGCAGTGGCAGGAATACAAGTATTTGGCTGACAGGCCCTTCTAAAACTTAGGGGGAAAGGAAAACTTTTTCGGATAAAAGTTTTTCCTCTCCCCCTCACCCCCTCTTCTTTCAAAAGAACCGCTTAGGGGCTTGGATTGCTACGCCGGCTTGCAATCGCCTAAGGACCCCGCTTATCTTCTGCTGGATTTGATTCAATTAAAAAAGACATTCATGATACGAATCATAAGTAAGATAAAAGGATACTTGTCAAGTGTTAGTGTACAAGTTGTCAATACATATAAATTGTAATATGAAATTCATATATACATTTGATTGGCTGTTGTATAGCCAAATATCCGTCTAGAATAATTATTTATCCAAAATAGTTATTTCTACACGCCTGTTTTTAGCCATGTTCTCAGGCGAATTATTTGCTGCAACGGGCCGTCGGGCTCCGAAACCGCGGGTATAAACATGTTCCCTCTCTTGTACGCCCAGCTCAATAAGATAATTAGCTACGGCGGCAGCCCTCTCTTCGGAAAGCTTTTGCCTTTCTTTTTCGGTTCCTGCTAAGGCCGTATGCCCTGAAATTAATAATTCTCTATCGGAGAACTTTGAAAGGATTTCACCTATCTTTTTTAATTTTTCTTTTTCGCTATCCCTTAAGACAGCCGAATTGGGCAAAAACTGAATATTTTCGATGCTGATTGTTAAGCCCTCATCTGTTTTTTCGATGGTGGTATTTTCAAGGTTTAAATCCTCAACGCTCTTTTTTATTTCTTCTTCAGTGCTTGTATCAATTTTTTTTACTTCAATTACTTCTGCTCTTGCAGTCCCTATAAAGTCATAGGTGTAGCCTGAATAAAGGAACATTTTGATATTAAATTCTTCATTGTAGCAAAAGAGGTTTCCTCGTTCTTCATCCCAATATAGATTTTGCCTCGATTTGCCTAAAATTTTTATAGGAACATCTATTTTGCCCTTATAATTTTTAAGAACCTCTTGCGGAACAAGGTGATTTAAGTCGTAGCTTGCCGTTATGTGGCGGTAGGTTTGCCCATCTATTTCTGCAAGACCTATGTATTGATACTCAACTTCAAACGGAAAGGTAAAGGGATTTTCTATTCCGAAGGCATCCCTAAAATCATGGGCTTCAAAGCCTTCTCCCTGCCATGTATCACCCGGCTTAACGGGATAATTAGGAAATGCCGGCACATTCCGTACAACAGGCATAAAATATTCATCGCCGATAGAATAAAACCCTGCCTCATCACGCCTAAATACGCTTGGGTAATTGCGGGACCAGTCAAATGTTTTGTTGGAATTTTGCTCGCTTGTCATAAACATACATGAAAAAAGAGCTGAGGCAGGTTCATCTGCCTCAGCTGGCTGTATATCCGAAACTTCTACCTCAATTCTATTGATAATATGGGCTTGATGATGAAATTTTCCGTTTACATAGACTTTTTCATCTACAACAGAGTGAACTTTATAAGCATCGCCATCAATAAATTTAAATTTAAAGAGGAATTCGTTGTTTTTCTCATCTTCTTGAGCAAAAAGGAGAGAAAAACACAAGATAAACACTAACAAGACGAGTTTTTTTAAAATATTATTCTTAAAAATACGGTATTTCACATTTTCTTATCGGTATTTTTAGAATAAACCTTTAGAAAAAGTTTTTTCTAAAAAAAAGCCTATTTTTAAACAAAAATTTAAAAATTTCTCTTAAATTTTCAAATTTTTTTGTAACTAAAAGTGCCTAAATAGTTTTGTTTAGTGTATGTTGAACGACAACAAATAATTCAATATACCTCCTTTGCAGTTTCCCGGCAGGTTTTTCTCCTCCTTTTACCTGTCGGGTTTTTTATTTTCTTGACAGCTTACAGAATCTAAATGCAGCTTGCATTACGATTTAATTTAATATTATGTTAATACTATACTCAAATATAATAAATGTAATTGTTAATTCGGTAAATAAAATATTATTTATTGCTGGAAGATAATTGAAAAATATGCTATAGTAATACAGGAGGTGTCTTATGTTTGCAACGACAGGAATAATTCAAGATAATACTGTTTATATAAAAGATTGTGTACTTGACCAATATAACGGGAGAAAAGTGATAATTACCATTTTAGATGAAGATAATTGTTATGATACTATTCCTAACCAGCAACTATCTGAAATTTCCGATTCAATAATTACCAAAAATATGAAAGCCTATCAGGAATTGGCAAAATGAATTTCTTCTCGGAAGAACAGGTTTTAAAAATTCATTCATCTTTAATTACAAAAACCGGAGGAGTACATGGAGTTCGGGAATTAAATCTTTTGGACTCAAGCCTAAAATCAATATTTCAAACTTTTGATGGAAAAGAATTATATCCATCGACTTTAAATAAGGCAGCTCAACTTTGTTATTCACTAATTGAAAATCATCCTTTTTTAGATGGAAATAAAAGAATAGGTATCCATTTATCATTGATTTTTCTTAAAATAAATGGAATTGATTTGAATTATACTCAAGAGGAACTAATTAATTTTGGATTTGAAATAGCTTCAGGCAAGATAAAACAAGAAAAAATAAAAGACTGGTTCGTGGAGCACAAAATATAGAAAACACATAACAACCTGTTCCGGACTGTTTTAGATTTAACCATGCGCGCTGAAAGACTTTTTGAAATCGTATTCATTCTTCTCAACCGGAAGCAGACAACTGCACAGGAGCTTGCAAAAAAATTCGGAGTATCGGTACGTACTATTTACCGCGATATGGATATTTTAAGTACCGCAGGAATCCCCGTATATACAATGCAGGGAACAGGCGGCGGTATTTTTATCGATGAAAGCTACACAATCAATAAATCGATTTTAACAAAAGAAGAGCAGGAAAAAATTCTGCTTGCACTGCAATGCCTTTCACCAATCGATGAGATACACACCGAATCCATTTTGAACCGTTTATCTGCAATCTTTCAAAAAAATACGGACTGGGTTAAAATCGACTATTCAATTTGGGGAAGTGAAAACGGTAACGGCATTTTTGAAACATTGAAGCAGGCAGTTTTGGAATGCCGCGCCGTCAAGCTGGAATACATCAGCTCTTATGGAGAAAAAAGCGAGCGCACGGTTTATCCCTTGCGATTTTTGTATAAATCAAAGGCGTGGTATGCCGAGTGCTATTGTACCGAAAAAAACGATTACAGGCTTTTCAGATTAACCCGTATTCTTTCTATTACAAAGACTTTAACGGCATTTAACCGTACTGACTTACTGAATAAAATGCCTGACCATAAAGAGGCTGCACCGGTTTCGCTTACAAACATTAAATTAAAATGTACCGCTAAAACAGTCTACAGACTCTACGATGAATTTCCTCCGGAGCTTATTACAAAGGATTCCGACGGCTCGTATACCCTGAATGCAGCTCTCCCCTTTGATTCATGGGTCTGCGGTTTTATCCTGTCACTTGGTACCGAAGTAGAAATCCTCGAGCCGAAAAGCTTAAAAGAAGAAATCGCCCAACTTGCAGAAAAAATTATGAAAAAGCATAGGAAAGTTTAAATCATTTTTTCAAACCTGACACATTCTGACATGTTTACGTAGTATAATAGGTTATATATTTTTACAAGATGAGGAGTAAACTATGCCGAGACCTACAACAAAAGAAGATTTGATTTTTGCTTCAAATGAGCAGTTTGAAAAACTATGGAGCTTAATTGACGGTATGACCGAAGAAGAAAAAGCTGCCGATATAAATCCGAACGAGCGCGATAAAAATGTACGCGATATGTTGGTTCATCTTTATGAGTGGCACTGCCTCTTATTGAATTGGATAAAATCCAACACGAAAGGGAAGCCTGCAGCCTTTTTACCTGCACCTTATAACTGGAAAACTTATCCTGAAATGAATATTGAGTTTTGGAAAAAGCATCAAGATACTTCTTATACCGATGCCGAAAAAATGCTAAAAAAAACTCATAAAGAAGTTATGAAACTCATCGAGACTTTTTCGAATGATGAACTTTTTTCAAAAAAATGTTTTAACTGGACAGGAACAACAACTCTCGGAAGCTACTGTGTATCTGCAACAGCCAGCCATTATGACTGGGCAATCAAGGATATAAAAAAAGCTCTAAAGAAGAATAGGGGAAAGTAATATCTATATATATAGGTTCTTTTTCCAAAACACCAATAATTGAAATTTTTGCGTTTTTTTGGTATAATAGAACTATGGGGAGGTGTAAATGCGGAAAAGTTTTGACGAGCTTACTATAACCGACGATTATATGTTCTATCGTGTTATGGAGAATATTGACATTTGCAAAACGCTTTTAAATATTGTCTTGCACGATAAAATCGGTACTATAACTGATATTCAGCTTCAAAAAACAGTAACAGATGCAGGAAATGCAAAAGGTGTACGTTTTGACGTGTGGGCTAAAGACTGTGACGGCACCATCTACGATGTGGAAATGCAGGCAATCAATAAAGATGACCTAGCAAAGCGTATACGCTACTACCAATCGGCAATAGACGTAAGTGTGTTGGAGAAAAATCAGCCTTATGAAGATTTGCCTGATTCATTTATCATTTTCTTCTGCACCTTTGATTATATTGGTAAAGGTCTCCCCGTGTATAGTTTTAAAACAATATGCACAGAAAACACAAATATACAACTTGCTGACGGGATAACAAAGATAATCATTAACAGCAAGGCAGCTGAAAAAGAAGAGAGTTCTGCACTTAAAAACTTTTTGCAGTATATGAACGGTAAAGTAAGTGATGACCATTTTATCCAAAAGATAGAGGGGCGGATAAAAGAAGTAAAGATGAGCGAAGAAATGAGGAGGGAATACATGTTAATAAATTCATTTGAAAGGGATGCACGGAATGATGGCTGGAAAGCAGGAATACAAGAAGGTATACAGCAAGGTATACAGCAAGGTATACAGCAAGGTATACGGCAAGGTATAGCTCAAGGCTTTGCTGACGGAATAATGCAGACCGCAAAAAACTTGCTTAAGATAGGCTTATCGGTTGAAAATATTGCAGAAGCTACGGGTTTAAGCCGTGAAGAAATCGAAAAGCTGTGATAAAATTACCCTATGCAAAGGGAATACATAGTTCCGTATAAAAAATTTTTAAGGGAAGATTACAATGGAAAAAGTAATTCACACAAAAGGTGGTTTCTTCACAGCAAAAAAATTGTAAAGAAGAATTTTGTAATTATGATAAAGGTAATGATGATTATATTATCTTTTATGAATTGATAAACCGATTTTTATAAAAACTTCATACCTCGGTTCCTAAAAAACCATTTGTTCATCTTACAACCAAAGGGCTGTTCAACGGAACAGCCCTTTTATCTATCTAATAATTTTATTATACTTACTCGAAGTAATCTTATAAAAAACTAAATATAAAATTAAGGTAAATCCCCCGCTTAAAAACAGGGAAGCAAAAAAGACTATCTTGTTAAAAAGACCAAAGGCAAATAAGAGCTGGGTAAACAGGGGAGATGCAAAAAGGCAATGAACCAGAGAAACCAAAACGGGAAGCACAAAGAGCCAAACAAGCTGGGTGTGTGAAGTCTTTTTAATTAAAGAAGAATCCATTCCTATTTTGAGCATTATTTGCCATCGTCTTCTGTCTTCCAATCCTTCGGAAATTTGTTTAAAGTACATGATGAGGATGAGCCAGATTAAAAACATCAAACTTAAAAAAGCGCCTAAAAATAAAAAACTTCCGTCAAATTCTCTTCTGTTTTTGTAGGACTCAAATTTATTGTGATAAAAAAGCCCCGCTTCCGAAGTCTTTGCCAATTTTTGTATATCTTGAGAATAGCTTTGAGGAATACTTAGATTATCAGCCGAAGTATTCCAAAAAAAGGATTCTTCAAGTGTAAGCTGTTTTTTATTTTTAAATTTCACTTTTGAATTTTCTTTTAATAAATTTAATTCATCTTTAATAAGGTCAAGACTTTTAGAATCTTTAGCTATAATATTTATATAAGGAAAAGGAGAATAAGGAATATATGGAGAATTATCCAGTATGGCAACAAATTTACTTTCAAGTTTTGTTAGTTTAAATTCTTTTTGACCAATTCGTAAAGGCTTTGTGCAGTCAACCTCTTTATTGCAAAAAATAAAAAGCTCATCATCATTCATCTTTGCAGCATTTGCTAATAATTTTTTACGCAGCTCATCAGGAAAAATATTTTTAATATCATCAAGATTGCACAGCATAACTTGAACATTATTGCGGGAAAAATATGAATCATCATTTTCATAAAAAACATTTCCGTTTATATTTGAAATTCCATAAAAGTATCTTACATACAAAAAATCTTTTGTTTCTATACTGTGCTTCAAACCTATTTCTTTTATATCTGCAATTAATTTTTCCTTATTTTGTAATTCCGTATTATTTTTTCTAAATAGTTTATCCAATTGGTGATTGCGTATAAAGGCTTTTGATATGATTTTTTCGCTTACCATATAAATACTGGTTACCGAAGCGAGAGTAAGCAGGATCATCGTAAGCAAAATACAGATACTAGCCAAACCATTCGCATGCTGACTCATTCTGTAAATCATTCCCGAAATGGAAATAAATTTTGCAGGTTTATAATAGGATTTGCGTTTTTTCATTTTATTTAAAATAAAAACGGTAATGCTTTCAAAGAAAAAAAAGGTTCCCGCAATTACAAAAAATAACGGCAGGCAAAAAAAATTGTAAAGCCGTCATAGGAGTAAAACTTAAAATTGAAAGGATATAGCCTGCCCCGGCAAAAAAAAGTGCAAGAAAAGTTTTTAAGCGTAAATATTTCGACCTTTTTTCTCCGCTTTTTGATTCGGTTAAAAGCTGGATAGGATTTAAAAGACTTATCTTTTTTAAATTATAAAGGTAATTTATTACAAAAAAACAAAAGAATACAATACTTGCAGGTTTTAAAAATGTAAGCGAAAGACTATAGTCGATTTTTGAAGGAATCCCGCTTAACTTAAATAAAATTAAAAAGCATAATTTTCCGAAAAGCATGGAGCCTATTGCACCAAAAAGCATACTTAAAAAATAACAGGCTAGGAATTCGAAAAACAAAACTCCTGTAATATGTTTTTTTTCAAGTCCCAAAATAGTATAAAGCCCTATTTCCTTTACCCTGTTCTTAATTAAAAACTTATTTCCGTAAAAGATAAAAATCATCGAAAAAAAGCCGACTATTATAACACCGAATCCCATCAAAGCCTTAAGTCCGCCTAATTTTTGAGTAAAGGCATCTTGTGAAAGAGTATACATAATCGAGAACATCATTATCGAAAGTGAGCAGGCAAAAATATATGGAATATAAGTTTTTGCACCTGTCGAAATATTTTTTTTAGCAAGCTTAAAATAAAAATTAAGTTTCATAAACTGTCCTCCCTTTTCCTAAATGCTGCTGCGGTTCATCATAAAAAGACCTTCATTGATCCTTTCCCTAAAGACAGCCTGCCCCATATCGCCTTTGTATATTTCGTAATAGATATTTCCGTCACGCAAAAATAAAACGCGCTTCGCATAGCTTGCAGCCCGTGCACTGTGGGTTACCATTATGATGGTCTGTCCTTCTTCATTCATTTGAGTAAAGGTTTCCAAAAGCATATCGGAGGATTTTGAATCAAGGGCACCTGTAGGTTCATCTGCCAAGATGAGCTCAGGCCTTGTAATAAAGGCTCGTGCAGCAGCCGCTCTTTGGCACTGACCGCCCGAAATCTCATAAGGATACTTTTCGAGAAGGTCTGAAATCCCAAGCTTTTCTGCGAGCGGAAGAAGCCTTCTATTCATTTCATCAATCGGATAATTTGAAAGTACAAGAGGAAGTAAGATATTATCCTTTACTGAAAACTGATCCAAGAGATTATAATCTTGAAACACGAAGCCCAATTTATTCCGCCTAAATGCTGCAATATCTTTCCCCTTTATCTTGGATACTGGCTCACCTTGCAAAAATATTTCGCCGGAAGAAGGCTTATCCAAGGTCGCAAGTAAATTGAGCAAGGTCGTTTTTCCTGACCCCGATTCACCCATGATAGCCGTAAATTCATTTTTTCTTTACCGAAAAACTTACATCGCGCAAGGCAACCGTTCCCTGTTTTGAAAATCTGGCTTTATAAATTTTTTGAATATTTTTAACGTCAAGTAATGTTTCCATAAAAACACCTCCAAACAAATTTAAGTATGAACATTGTATCAAAAAAAGAAAAGGACTGCATTGACGGAGTCTTACATTTTGTTTTTTTGACTTACATTTTTGTAAGGATTAAAAGGCATATTTAAAAATCTTGTTGGATTTTTAGAGATGCTCTAAAACTTCTCCTCCAAGTTTAATTCTTGCCTTAGTCCATTCACCTTGAACAGAATCTATGCTAAGCTCACAGTTAAGCCTTTCGGCTATTTCCCGTGCAAGGTAAAGGCCGAGGCCTGTAGCCTTTTCGCTGAGACGGCCGTTTAAACCGGAATACCCCTTATCGAAAATTTTAGGGAGGTCGGAAGGACTTATTCCGATTCCGTTGTCTTCGATTACAAGAACCGAAGGATTTCGATTTTCAATATAGATGCTTAAAATTCCTTGTTTGCCTTCTATTCCGCAGTACTTTAAGCTGTTGGAAACTATCTGCTCAATCATCAGTTCAAAAAGAACCGGATCGCTTATAATATTCAAATCGCAAGTCTTATAATTAAGCTCTATATTTTTATAAATAAAAATGCTTCTGTATTTGCGGAAGATGTTTTGAAGAACATCATTTAGATTGAAATTAGAAAAATCCAAATCTCTGTCAGGTCTTTGAAGTTTTAAATAATGCAGGGCCATCTGAGTATAATTATCTATGTTTAAAAGAGCTTTTTTAATTTCAAAGATTTCATCTTTTGAAGAGTTCATATTTTGCAATAAAATATTTATGGAAGTAATAGGCGTTTTTATCTGATGAATCCAAAGAGAAAAATAATCGTTTTGATCGATGAGCATTTTTCTGTTTTCGTAAATGGCACCTTCTCTTTCTAAAAGTATTTTTTTTATTTTGCTTAGTGCAATAATCTGCGACAAAGATAACCTTTGCATTGAATAAAAGTCTTCATCATTTAAAGATATTTCTCCTGAGTTTATTTCACAGTTTTCTAAAAGATCAAAATAATCCGTATTTTTACGGTAATAAAAAATAAATTTTAATATTATAAAAATAATTAAAATAGAAATACTTAATGAGCTTATATAAGATACGAGCCCTTTCTCGGCATTACTTAAATATAGGATGAACACTTGCACAAGGATTAAAAGAGAGGGGGTAAATATAAAGAGGAAATTATCTTTAAAAAAACTTTTTATAATTATGTTTATTTTTAATTTACCGGCTTCCGTGATTTTCATTTAGCTTATATCCTAAACCTTTTTTGTTTTCGATAAAATTAAAAAGTCCGATACCCTCCAGTTTTTTGCGTAGACGGGTAATATTTACCGAGAGAGTATTATCATCTACAAACTGATTGTTTTGCCAAAGTACATCCATAATTTTTTCGCGTGAAACAAATTCACCTTGTGCCAAGTAAAGGCATTTTAAAATTTTGATTTCGTTTGCAGTCAATAAAACGGTTTTTTTGTTGTATGCAAGAATGAGGGTGCTCAAATTTAAAACGGTTCCTGCAAAGTTAACTTCATTCATTGAAGCGGTAAATTGATATGTCCGCCTGATAACGGCCTGAATCTTTGCAACGGTTACATCTATGTCAAAGGGCTTTTCGATATAATCATCGCCGCCCATTTGCATAGCCATCACAATATCCATCTTATCGTTGCGGGAAGATAAAAAGATAATGGGAACCTGCGACTTGTTCCTGATTTCGGAACACCAATGATAACCGTTAAAGGCGGGAAGCCCTATATCCATTATGACGAGGGATGGCGCATAGTCTTCAAATTCTTCCAAAATATTATTGAAATTTTTTGCGCATCGTACATCGAAGCTCCATTGTTCCAAATTCTTTTTTAAACCTAAAGCTATTGTTGAGTCATCTTCTACAATTAAAATTTTTATAAGCTGTTTCATTTGTTTGTTTATGTATTTTTAGGTTCTTGATAAGATAATACGAGAATATTTTTACCAAATACAAGAAGTTGCCTTGCCGAGCGAAAAATATTTTTTATGTGTATGCAATATGTTGCGAATATAAAAAATATAGTTATAATAATTAAAAAAATCTTCTTTTTCACTGTGAAAAACCTCTTATTTTGTTATGATTTTTGGATAATAGTTTATCCATAAATTACTTCAAGTTTATTGCTAAAAAGTCTCCCCTTGTCTTTTTTGTTGATAACCCAATAAATCTTATACATCTTTCTTTCTCCTCTTTCTGCCTCATAATTTTATAATTTTCCTATCAAACGTTTTACAAACATGAGTATGGCTATCATTAAGAAGAAACTCAATGCGAATAATCTGAAAACAGCAGAAAATTTTGTTTCTCCCGAATTAGATGTATATCTCCAGTCGAAATAAGCTTTTGGAATCATTTTTAGATATTTACGATAGCAGATTTATTTTTGCCTGTCAAGCTCTTGATTCCCTACTTGCAAAACTCCCAAAAATATGGTAAATTTAAAGATATTATGACGGAAAAACCGTATAATTATTTCAAGTTGTACTAACAACAGGAGGAAAAAATGAGTATTTCACTCGCATTGTATGCCGTGCTCGGAGGCGGGATTGCAGCCCTAGCCTATGCACTTGTAAGAACCTTATGGATTTATAAACAAAAGGTTTCAGATCAGGCTTTAAAAGAAATTGGAGGCCATATAGCCGATGGGGCTATGGCTTTTTTAAGAAGAGAATATATAACTCTTCTACCTTTCATCGCCATAGTTGCCGTTTTCCTAGCCATAGGAAATAAGGGAGCTCTTAAATTCCAATCTCTTTCATTCTTGCTTGGAGCTCTTGCTTCAATGTCAGCCGGATACATAGGTATGCGCGTTGCAACACAAGCAAACTCACGCACAACACAAGCCGCCAAGGATCAAGGCTTAAACGGAGCTTTAAAAGTTGCTTTTTCAGGCGGAAGCGTTATGGGAATGAGCGTTGTCGGTCTTGCATTTATAGGTCTTTTTATCGTTCTTATTCTCTCTACTTCAATGTTGGGAACTGAAGAAAATACCCTTAAAGATATTATTTTACCCTTAGCAACAGCTTTTTCATTAGGAGCTTCATCTATTGCCCTTTTCTCACGTGTAGGCGGCGGTATTTATACAAAGGCTGCCGACGTAGGAGCCGATCTTGTAGGAAAGGTTGAAGCAGGTATCCCCGAAGATGACCCCCGAAATCCTGCCACTATTGCAGATAACGTAGGAGACAACGTAGGAGACGTTGCAGGTATGGGTGCAGACCTCTTTGAGTCCTTTGTAGGCTCATTGGTAGGTGCTATGATTCTGGGTCTAATCGTAAACACGCCGGATTCTTCTTTAAAATTGAAGATGATGCTTATGCCCCTGCTTATTTCGGTTGTGGGTCTTGTAGCATCCTTAATCGGAACCTTCTTTGTAAAGGCAAAACCGGGATCAAACCCTCAAAAAGCTCTCAACACAGGAACCTTCGGAGCTGCAATCATTGCAACAATTTTCGTTTTCTTTACCGTAAAATTTATTATGGGAGATGCAACATTTAACGGAACCCAAGGCTATTTACATGTCTTTGCTTCTACGGTAATTGGTCTTGCAGCCGGTGTTCTAATAGGTATTATCACCGAATTCTACACGGGAACCGGAAAAAAACCCGTTAAAGGAATCGTAGATGCTTGCGAAACAGGAGCAGCTACCACAATTATTTCAGGTTTAGCAGTAGGTATGAGAAGTGCCTTCCCCGTCATGATTTTAATCGGAGCTTCAATCTTTTCAAGCTTTATGCTCGCAGGCCTTTATGGTGTAGGTATAGCTGCCGTAGGTATGTTGGTAACATTAGGAATCCAGCTTGCAGTTGATGCTTACGGCCCCATCGCCGACAATGCAGGCGGTCTTGCCGAAATGGCAAACTTCCCCAAGGATGTCCGCAATATCACAGACAGTCTTGATGCCGTAGGAAATACCACAGCCGCTATCGGAAAGGGCTTTGCCATCGGATCAGCTGCTTTGACGGCCATCATCCTCTTTACTTCATTTAAAGAGCAAGCCGGTGTTGCAAGTGTAGATATTACAAACATTAACGTTCTTGTAGGCGTTCTCTTGGGAGGTGTTTTCCCCTTCTTGTTCTCTGCCCTTACAATGTCGGCTGTAGGAAAGGCCGCTCATAAGATGATTGAAGAAGTACGCCGCCAGTTTAAACAGCACCCCGGCATCTTGGAAAATACCGAAAAGCCCGATTACAAGAGATGCGTAGACATCAGTACTCAGGCTGCCTTAAAGGAAATGGTTATCCCCGGCCTTGCCGCAATTATTACACCCATTCTTGTAGGTTTTGCAGGAGGCCCCGCTATGTTAATCGGTCTTTTGACAGGTGTAACAGTATCCGGTGTTGTATTGGCAGTCTTTATGTCCAATGCAGGCGGTGCATGGGATAATGCAAAGAAGATGATTGAAGGCGGAATCGCAGGCGGAAAGGGTTCTCCCTCACACAAGGCCGCTGTTGTAGGCGACACTGTAGGCGATCCCTTCAAAGATACTTCCGGCCCCTCCATCAATATATTGATTAAGCTTATGTCAATGGTTTCATTGGTTATAGCCCCGATGTTAAAACTATACTGGGGATAAGCTTTTGTTAGATTTCCGGCAAGCGGAAATCGGATAAACACAAAAAAAGACGGTCTTGAAAATATGGCCGTCTTTTTTTATTTTAAAAAGGTTTTAAAGATCCAGCTTTAAATCCCCATCCTTAATCCAATTTATTTTTCTTAAAAGAAAGGTAAAGAATAAAGTTAAGGCCGCAGGCATGATAAAATGTAAAAGAAGAATGGCTGCATAAGTGTCCAAGCCTCCCCTTCCTATAGCTTCCATTGCAGTGATAGTGCCTATTTGGCCGACAAGGCCGCAGGTTCCCATCCCCGAACCGAGAGGTATGTTTTCCAGTTGAAAAATAATAGTAGCCAAGGGCCCCAAAATAGCGGCTGCCAAGGTTGGCGGTATCCATATCTTAGGATTTTTGATTATATTGGGCATGTGGAGCATACTTGTGCCTATGCCTACAGCAAAACTTCCTCCAAGCCCGTTATCCCTATAACTCATAACTGCAAAGCCTATCATTTGTGCCGCACAGCCGGCGGTTGCAGCTCCTCCCGCAAGCCCTCCAAGGGAAAGCATCATGCAGATTGCGGCACTGCTTATAGGAAGGGTAAGGACAACTCCGACCAAAACTGAAACGGTAACCCCCATCCAAAAGGGCTGTAAGGTAGTAGCTTCCATAATGATTTTTCCCAGCCAGGTCATAAATGCGGACATTCCGGGGCCCACCGCAGAGGCAATAACTGCTCCCGAAATAATTGTTACCATCGGCGTAACTATAAGGTCAATCTTTGTTTCTCGGGAAACGGCCTTTCCAAGCTCGGTACTGATTATCGTTGCTATAAAAGCTCCCACAGGCCCGCCAAGCTTGTTTCCTGCAAAACCTACTATCGTTGCCGAAAAAAGCACAAAGGTATGGGCTTTTAGCGAATGGGCTATGGCTATACCGATTGCTGCCCCCGTCATATCGCGGCAAATAGGCCAGACGGTTTGGGTTAAAAACGGAATATTAAGCTTAAGTCCTATGCTGTTTAAAATCGTGCCTACCAATAGAGAAGAAAAAAGCCCCATGGCCATAGCACTCATGGCATCAATAAAATAACGCTTTGCCGATATTTCAATATTCTTTTTAGCTAAAAAGTTTTTAAAAGAGTTAGTCATTTAAAATGCTCCCGGAAAATTTTTAAAAAGAAAAGATAATGGAGAATATGGGAATCGAACCCACGACCTATTGATTGCGAACCAATCGCTCTACCAACTGAGCTAATTCCCCAAGGTAATTATGAGTATGTTGATGTTACATCAAAAGCAAAAAAAAAGCAAGAAGGGAGCTTGTCTTTTTCGTTTTTTTCTGTAGAATGATAATTATGAAAAAAAATATATATTTTTTATTCCTTATTTCGATTTTTCTTATCTTTACTTGGTCATGCGAAACATTTAATTCGGCACAAGACATAAAAACATCAAAAGAGAACAAAGGAAAAGAAGAAGGGATTCCCTTTGATGAATATCTGGCAGAAAGAGTTTGGCGCTTGGCCGGGTGCTATTTTGAAAACGGCCAATATGTACAGCTTGATGCAAATTTAACAAAATCACGAATTAATTTTTTTAAAGACGGAAAATTTGAAGCTACAACAGGTATAACAAACTATGAAGGCTCATGGACGAAAACAAGAAAAAACTCGGAAGAGTTTTTTACTTTTCAAATAAATGGAAAAAAGCTGGCAGATCCGTCAAATATCATAGGAAAACCCTTTGATGCTTCTTTTGAAAGAAATTTGATAAATATCGATAAACTTACAATAACGGAAAATGAAATAAAATTTTACTCCAAAGAAGGAGAACTTTTACTTCACTTTGTAAGACTATAAAATTATTGTTACATTTTATATACAAAAAAACCGTCCTTTTAGGACGGTTTTTTAATCCTTATAAAAACAAATATACCTGATATTTTAAGCAAATTCTTTGCCGTATCGGTTTATAGTTGCGGCCATGTTATCAAGGCTTACCTGTTCCATGACACCGCCCATTTCCCATGCAACTCGCGGCATACCGTATACAACAGAAGAAGCCTCATCTTGTCCTATTGTGCGGGAGCCTTCGCTGTAAAGTTTTGTAATATTTTGAGCTCCGTCCTTTCCCATACCTGTCATGATTATTCCGAGGGCATGGTTTTGATATTCCTTTGCAACAGATTCAAACAGAACATCAACGCTGGGTTTATGTCCGCTTTGAGGCGGTGTATCTATAACCTTTGCAACGGCAGCAAGGGAGCGTTTTTCTACAACAAGGTGCTTTCCGCCTGGGGCGATAAGAATACGGCCGGGCTTTATAAGGTCTCCGTCTTCGGCTTCTTTGACTTCAAGCGGACAGATTTTATCCAAGCTGGAAGCAAATTCCTTGGTAAATCCGGGCGGCATGTGCTGTACCACAACTATCGGCTGAGGAAGATCTTTATCGAGTGAGGCAAAAACCTGACGCAAGGCATTGGGGCCGCCTGTCGAAATACCTATTGCAATAATCTGAATATTTCCGTGATCTCTTTGGGCTTTAGGCTTTTCTTCTTTTTGAGGCTCAACAGCTGAAGCTGCGGTTGTAGGCTTTGGAAGGCTGCTCTTAAACGGCTCAGACAAAGATGACTTTGCAGCACTGCCTCTTGCACCTGTTTCAATTTGATGACGGCGGCCGTAGGCAAGCAGCATCTTTGAGAGAGTTTCCGAAACAGTGTTTAGATTAGCAGATTCGGAACCGGACGGCTTTGTAATAAAGTCGCTGGCTCCAAGCTCTAAACAGTCCATAGTAACCTTGGCACCTTCTTTTGCAATACTGGACAAGATTACTACAGGAATCTTTATATTTTGCTTTTTAAGTTCTCTTAAAAATTCAATACCGTTCATTTCAGGCATTTCCAGATCCAAAACAATAACATCGGGGGCAACGCGGTCAAGCTTTTGAAGGGCAAAACGGCCGTTCATTGCCTTATCTGCTATCTTTAGTCCGGGAGTGGCATCAACAATCTTACCTATAATGTTCCTCATCAATGCAGAATCATCCACTATTAAAACACGAATATCTTCCATAACAAAACTCCTTTAGAAGAATTATATAAAACCTTTAAAATCAAAGCCCTTTTTGATAAAAACAAGCCCAATCCGTTTTTACAAACTTAAATTGAGTTTCCATACCAAAAAGAGATTCGGAATGACCTATAAATAAAAAAGATTTAGGCGACATAGCACGCCAAAACCTATCAATAACATCTTTTTGTGCAGGTTCATCAAAATAGATTAAAACATTTCGGCAAAATACAAGATCAAAATCGGTATGCTTTGAATCGTGTTTTAAGTTATGATAGTCAAAGTTTACCATCTGCATTATATCTTTTTTTACCTGGTAACCGTCATTTAGTTTATCAAAATACATTCTTAAATAGTCATCAGGAATGCCTACAACTCTTGCCGCCTGATAAAAACCGGTCTTGCCTACAAGAAGACATTTTAAGGATAAGTCCGAAGCAGTAATTTCTGCTGTAAACCCTATCGGAAGATGCTTTTTCATAACCATTGCCAGGGTATACGGCTCTTCCCCTGTTGAGCATCCGGCACTCCATATTTTAATTTTATTCTTTCCTTCAGCTCGTTTTACCTTTACAAGCTCCGGTATAACATATTTCTCAAGAGCATCAAAGTGAGGCTGATTTCTAAAAAACCTAGTAAGGTTTGTTGTAACAGAGTCTAAAAGACTCTTTTGTTCTTCCGAATCCTTGATGAGTATCGCATAATAATCCGACACTTTTTCGAGTTTCTTGTCCCTAAGTTTTTCTTTTAACCGGCTTTCCAAAATAGACCTATTCGTATCGGAAAACGTAATACCGCTTGCGGTATATATTAAATCGCTAAACATACGGAATTCTTGATCAGTTAAAAAATCTGACATACTCTAGGCTCCTCAAATTTATTTTTTAAATATTCTATATAGTCTATTCTTTATCGGATATTATGTCAATCGGCAGTCAAAGGCTTTTGACTAAGATTAAAAAAGATAGTATAATAAACTATGAATTTTAAGGAAGCTCAAATTTTCGTCATAGCCTCCATTATTGCTATTATATCATTTTCTTGCACTTTAAACTATAGTAAAGAGGCAAAAAATTTTGAAAAAAAACCGAATTTTATATTTAAAAACGCAAATTTAGACCAATATGAAGATGCGGCCTTAAATTTGCGTATAAATTTAATGGAATTAGAGGTTTATGATTCGGATAAAGTATGGGCCGGAAAAAATCTGCGCTTTTTCAAAATAGATAAAAAATCTCTTGGGAGCGGCAGACCTGAGGCGGAACTCAAGGGAAGGGCCGGAATTATCAAAATCGATGAAAAAAATAACAACTATTTTTTGGGTCAAAAAGTTTTTTTTGAGGATGTAAAAGAAGGCCTTACGATTTCGGGAGAAGCATTTTTTTGGAACAAAAAAGAGAATATCCTGTACGGAGTTGAAGACAACCGGGTAACCGTAAAAAAGGGAGATGAATTTTATATAAGCGGAGCAGGCTTTATAGCAAACACTCTTTCTAAGGAATTTGAATTTTTAAATTCGATCGAAGGTAAAATTCAGACTGAAAATGAGGAGAAGGAAAATGAAGAAAATTCAAACGAAAATTCCGAATCACAAGAAATTTAAGTTTTTTTCGATTTATTTTTTTATATTCCTTTTTTTAACCGATATTGCGGCTCAAACCTCAACGATCAGCTTTAAGGCTGATAAGGTAACCGCCTCAGTATCCGAAAATAAAAAATCTACCAATCTCATCGGAAATGCCGAAGTAACAGTCGACAGCCTAATCATATCGGCCGACCGCATCGAAATTTTCGGAAAAGACTATAGATATGTAAATGCTACCGGTTCCGTTAAGGGCGAAGATGCAGACAAGGGCTACAGCTTTAAGGCAGATTTAATCAATTTTGACAGAAAAACGGATACGGTTACAATGTTCGGAAAGCTCGAACTTAAGGACACAAAAAATGATGTCAGCATAGCTTCCGAAAATATTGAATACAAAAAAAAGCAAGAAATAATTATCATGCGTTTTAATGTAAAAATTACAAATAAAGATATAAACTGTAATTCAATGTTCGCTTTATACAATAGAAAAGAATCAAAGGTAGAGCTGACCGGCAGCCCTGTAGTAAAAAAGGGAAAGGATGAATTTAGGGCCGGAAAAATTTCCGTTAATTTAGATACTGAAGATATAACCCTTGACGGCCGCGTCAGAGGTTCTGTAGAGCAGGGAAAAGAAAAAGAAGAAAAACAAGAGGAAAAGCCCAATGTTTGACGCAAAAAGTATTTTAAAAGTTGAGGGATTAAACAAATTTTTTAGAAAAAAACACGCAGTAAAGGATGTAAGCTTTTCGATGTACCAGGGAGAAATTGTAGGCCTTTTGGGCCCTAATGGTGCAGGAAAAACTACCACATTCTATATGATTGTAGGTTTTTATAAACCGAATTCAGGGAACATATATTTGGACGGTAATAGAATAACAAACTTACCAATGTATAAAAGAGCCCACGCAGGAATTTCATATTTACCGCAAGAAGCTTCGGTTTTTAGAAAGCTGACTGTAGAACAAAATATTTACGCAATTTTGGAAACAAGAAAGGATCTTTCCAAAGAGCAAAAAACGGAAAAACTGGAATTTCTTCTTGAGGAATTCGGAATTAAGGCAAACAGAAAACAGCAAGCCTATACCCTCTCCGGAGGAGAAAGAAGACGAACCGAAATAGCCAGAGCCTTGGCCATCGAACCTAAGTTTTTGCTTTTAGACGAGCCCTTTGCCGGAATAGACCCGATTGCCGTACACGATATTAAAAGCATAGTCCGTATCTTAGCCGATCAGGGCATAGGTATTTTAATAACAGATCACAATGTCCGTGACACCTTGGAGATAACCGACAGGGCCTACATAATAGGCAGCGGAGAAATTGTAGAGCAAGGCTCACGGGATGAAATCTTAAATTCCGAAATTGCCCGAAAAATATATCTTGGTGAAGAATTCAGAATGTAATGGGAGATGAGATGATAGACTTAATCGTTTTTTTAGGCAATTACGGAAAAAAATACGAAAATACAAGGCATAATGCAGCTTGGGTTTTATGCGATTCAATAGAAATAGGCTCAAATGCTGTGTGGCAGGGCAAATTTAAGGGGCAATATGCAAAACTGCCTTCTTCTATGACAGGCGGCAGGGCTGTACACATTTTAAAACCCGAAACCTATATGAACCTGTCGGGGGAAAGCGTAATAGCGGCCGCCTCTTTTTTCAGGTTAAAACCTGAAAATATTTTAATCGTACATGATGAGCTGGAAATCAAACCCGGCATTCTCAGTTTTAAGTGGTCAGGCGGCCTTGGCGGGCACAACGGTTTGAGATCGATAAAATCGGTTTTAAACACGGCAGATTTTTTCCGCCTGCGGATAGGAATAGGCCGGCCGGATTTTTCTTCCCAGGGAGGAGATTCTTCTCCGGATATTTCCGGCTATGTACTTTCCCGCTTCGCACAATCCGAATTGGAGACCATAAAAAGCCAGGTATCCAATGCAAATTCTTTTTTTAAAGAATTATTGGAAGCTGATGAGCCTCAAACTCTTATAAAAAAATGGGCCAAGGTGATGCCGCCCCAAAATTAAACTCCTACTTAAGATTTTTTTTATTTTTCCGAAACTAAAATGAGGATGAGTATGAAAAAATCAATATTCTTATTAATTTTTGTTACTCTTTTTTTGCCGGCGATTTTTTCGGAAAAGAGTATTGAAACGGAATTTTATCAAAAACTTGTAGAGTCGATTGTACGTGTTGAAGCTCCTAAAATTAAGGAAGGACATATAATCTTTACTTCAACAGCTAAGCGTCATGTAGGAATCTCTTTTTCACATGAAGATTACAAATATATTCATTCTTTTCAAAAACTCCCGCAAAATGAATTATATGAAGGAAAAGAAACTATTTTATTCTATATTTTTCAGATTCCTGATGAATTGACCGAAATCAAATATCGATTGGTAATAGACGGACTGTGGTCTTCAGATCCGATAAACAGAAACATAGTCTTCGATAGAATACACAGCATGAGTGTTTCGCGTATTGAAGTTCCTTACAAAAAAGAGTATAAAACCGAGCTAAGCAATAAAAATTCCGTAAAATTTACCTACTTGGGAGAACCTAAAAAAACTATAAGGCTTGCCGGTTCTTTTAATAATTGGGATCCCTTTATGTATGATCTTATAGAGGTCTCCCCCGGAAGATATGAATTGAGATTAAATTTACCGGCAGGAACATGGTTTTACGCCTATTTTTCAGGCGGAACAAGACTGCCCGATAACACAAATAAAAACCATGTATATACGGCCGATGGACGGGTCGCTTCGGTTATAACTGTTCAGTAAAAAGGAGATTAATATGCACGAATATATTATACAAGGCGGATTCCCTGTAAAGGGAACAATAAAAGCGAGCGGAAATAAAAATGCAGCCCTGCCATGCATTGCTGCTGCCATACTATCGGCAGAGCCCGTTATCCTAAAAAACATTCCCGAAATTGAGGATGTGTTTGTAATGCTTCAAGTTTTTGAGGCCTTGGGCGGACATTACGAAAAGATAGAAAAAAACGTATTTAAACTCCGAATGGAAAATGTAAAAACAAGCAAGATACCTGAAGATCTTGCATCAAAGATAAGGGCATCCATTCTATTTGCGGGGCCGCTTTTGGCAAGAACAGGCAAGGCTATTCTCCCTCCTCCCGGAGGCGATGTTATAGGAAGACGCCGTCTCGATACTCATTTTTTAGCCCTGACTGAATTGGGTGCAAGAGTTGAAACCGATCAAAATTTTTCTTTTATCGCACACAAATTGATGGGAGAAGATATATTTTTAGATGAAGCCTCAGTTACCGCAACCGAAAATGCCATCATGGCTGCCAGCCTTGCAGAAGGAACTACCATTATATCAAATGCCGCAAGCGAACCTCATGTTCAGGAGCTGTGCAATATGTTAAATAAGATGGGTGCAAAAATCAGCGGAGTAGGTTCAAATATATTGACCATCGAAGGGGTCGAAAAACTAGGCGGTACAGAACACCGCATAGGTCCCGACTATATGGAAATAGGCTCTTTTATCGGGCTTGCCGCCGTTACCCGCGGTCAGCTTAAAATTACGGATGTAGAACCGAGAGACATGAGACCCTTGCGTGTAGCCTTCGGAAAATTGGGCATAGGCTGGACCTTGGAAGGAAACACCCTTACCGTTCCCGACAAACAAAAGATGCAGGTAAACTGCGACCTTGGAGGAATGATTCCCAAAATTGATGACGCTCCTTGGCCGGGCTTTCCGCCTGATCTTACAAGCATCATGACAGTAATTGCAACACAGGTAGAAGGCACGGTTTTAATCCACGAAAAAATGTTTGAATCCAGAATGTTCTTTGTGGATAAGCTGATCGGAATGGGAGCCCGCATTACCTTGTGCGATCCTCATCGAGCTGTAATTTCGGGACCAAGCTCCCTCCACGGAAGCGAGTTGGTTTCTCCCGATGTAAGAGCCGGAATGGCCATGGTAATAGCCGCCTGCTGTGCCCGAGGAGAAAGCATTATCCGAAATGTCTACCAGATAGAAAGAGGTTATGAACACCTAGTCGAAAGACTTCAATCTATAGGCGTAAAAATAGAACGAAGCGAAAAATAGAAGCATCCTTTATTTTAGGAGCTATTGACCATACTTTATTTTTATTGTAAATTCTCGCCTGACTGTATATCTTTAATCGCAGTGTGCCGCTAGATAACATTTCGGGGGATAATTATGAATGAAATCAATGGTAACGAAACCTCAAAATTTAAAAACATAAAAAAATACTCTACTTTAACAATTAGAAAAAAAATAATAATTGCGTTAATTTCTGTTTTGTCATTTTTTTTGATTGCAACAAGTTTAGTTCTTGTAAAAAAACTTGGCGATACTTCAAAACGGAATGCAGTTGTAAAACTATATGACTCCAGTAGAAATCTTGGAGCCTTTGTAGAAAAGGTTATAAAAACAGTATATGATACAAACAAAACCTTAGCTAAAACATTTGAATCTTTTCAAGATATTCCTCCCGAAAATAGAAGAACTTATTTTAATACCTTACAAAAAGAGATTCTAAAGGATTCCGACAAATTTGTAGATGTATGGACTGTGTGGGAACCTGATGCCTTAGATAACCTTGACAGTAAATTTAAAAATACGGCAGGGCATGATGATACCGGAAGGTTTATTCCCTATTGGACAAAAATTGACGGTAAAATCTCAATGGTAGCTCTAACCGATTATGTAGACAGTTTTTGGTATGAAGTACCTAAGACCTCTCAAAAAGGTATTTTGATTGAACCCAATAATTATGGATTGCAAGGTAAAATGCTTTATGTTGCAGGTACAGCAATTCCTCTACGGGATAAAAAAGACAAAATTGTGGGAGTTGTAGGAATCGACTATACCCTCGATTATATGCAGGAGCAGCTTTCAAAAGAAGTGTTTTTTGAAACAGGCTATGCAATTCTTATTTCGGCAGAAGGAACGGTCCTTGCACATAGAAATAAAAACCTAATTTCAAAAAAGCTTCCCGAATTTGAGAACAAAGAAACGGCTGTTTATTTTTCGGATGCAAAAAAATCTCTTAATCCGTTTTTACTTGAAACTGTCGTAAATGAAGCAAATCATCTTGAAGTATTTACACCCATAAAGATAGGAGAAACAAATGAAATATGGTTTGTGGGTACATCAACACCGGAAAAAGAGATATATAAAGAAAGTAAAAATTTAATTAAACTTGTTTCACTGATTTTATTGATAGGCTTTATTGCATCAATAATTATTTTAACATTTATAGTAAACGGAATCACTAGAAGAATATCGAGTGTAGTTAAGGCTCTCAGAAATATTGCTCAAGGTGACGGAGATTTAACAGCCCGCTTAGTAGGAAAAGGCAAGGATGAAATTGCAGACCTATCTCATTCCTTTAATCAGACGATAGAAAAAATAGGTTTTACAGTAAAAAATGTTGCAAACAGTGCTGCTGATATGCAAAAGACGGGAGAAGATCTTGCAGTAAATGTTTTTGAAACCGCAAGTTCAATAGGGCAAATAAGCAAAAATATTTTGAAGGTAAAAGATCAAGCTGAATCTCAATCGGCAAGCGTAGGCGAGGCAACTGCAAATGTTGAACAAATTCTTCAAACAATAAGACAGCTCGACGGCCGTATTGAAAGTCAGACTGCAAATGTTGCTCAATCATCTTCAGCAATTGAAGAAATGGTTGCTAATATTTCTTCAGTCACAAGAATATTGGATCAAAGCGATTCGGCAATTAAAGAATTGGCAGATGCAACAGTCTACGGAAAAGAAGCCCTTCATCTTTCAAATTCGGTTACGCATAAAATTGCAGAAGAATCCGGAAGTTTGATTGAAGCATCAAATGTAATCCAGCATATTGCCAGCCAGACAAATCTCTTAGCAATGAATGCGGCAATTGAAGCAGCCCATGCAGGCGAAGCAGGAAGAGGATTTGCCGTCGTCGCAGATGAAATAAGAAAATTGGCCGAAGAATCCAGTATGCAGGGAAAATCAATATCCTCTGCCCTCAAAAAATTCTCGGAGGAAATTTCCATATTAGCAACTTCTTCAAAAACAGTAGAACAAAAATTTAATGCAATATTTGAGCTTGCTGAAAATGTAAAATCAATGAGCAGCAGTGTAATGGCTGCAATGCGAGAGCAAGAGAGCGGAAGTCATGAAGTTCTATCGGCAATTCAGGATATAAACAACATAACTGTAGATGTTCAAGAAGGCTCAGGCGAAATGCTTAAGGCCGGTGAAGATGCCGTCAAAGAAATGAACAGGCTTGGGGGATTAACACAGATCATAAATAACAGCATCCAAGAAATGTCGGCAGGAACAAGCCAAATACAAACCTCCTGTTCTGAAGTAAAAGGGATTTCTCAAAAAAACAGAATGAATATTGAAGCTCTGGCTAAAGAAGTAGGCAAATTCAAAATATAATGAAGGCAGCTTAACAAAAAGGCTCACTTTAAAGATGCTTAACTTTATTTTTAAGAGAATTTTATATGGTATTCTTACAATGTTCATTGTTGCCAGTATTACCTTTTTTTTGGTGCATATTATTCCGGGGAACCCGATTGAAACAATAGCGGAAAATTTACCTGAAGAAAGACGCAATGAGCTTTACTCGCAATACGGATACGATAAACCTCTTGTTACTCAGTATATAGTTTTTTGGAAAAATCTTTTGGTTAAGGGAGATTTAGGCACTTCACTTTATTACCGCGGAAGACTTGTTACAGATGTAATAAAAACCCATGCACCCGTGTCGGCGAGGCTGGGACTTCAAGCCTTATTTTTCGGAGTATCGGTAGGTTTAGTGTTAGGCATCGTAGCAGCCGTAAACCGCGGAAAAAAATTCGATTACAGTGTAATCTTAATTGCTGTTATAGGAATTTCCATTCCCAATTTTGTGTTGGGACAAACTCTGCAATATTTTTGTGGCATCAAACATAATCTTCTGCCTATTACGGGCTGGGGCAGTTTTAAATATACCGTTCTGCCTTCCTTGGCCTTAGCCATAGGCCCTGTTGCAAAGTATTCCCGATATATGCGTTCCAACTATTTGGATATTATAAATCAAGATTATATTTTAACTGCAAGAGCAAAGGGTGCTTCACAGATAAGAATTATAAAAAGCCATATTTTGCGTAATGCATTTTTGCCTATCATAACCATGCTCGGCCCTCAAATTGCATTTACATTTACGGGAACTTTTATCATCGAAAATATTTTTTCTGTTCCGGGCTTAGGCTCATATTTTGTACGCTCAATTTCCGAAAGGGATTATACAATGGTAATGGGGCAAACAATTTTTATTTCTTTTTTATATGTAACATCTCTCATTATAGTAGATATAGCTTATAACTTGCTTGATCCGAGAATTAAGGTCCAAGCAAAAAATGAGGTTATTTAAAAATGGATGAAAAAATATTAAATACGGATGACCATCTTAAAGAAGTCAATTTAACTCCGGCTGATTTTGAACCGGTAATAAGAACAAAAAAAACGCTTCAAACGACAAGGGTAAGCATAGGTTTTTGGGAAGATGTAAGACGGAGATTTAAAAAGAGCAAGAGGGCTATTTTTTCTTGTGCAGTTTTAGGCTTAATTATTTTGATATGCACATTGGGCCCTGTTGTAAGCGGATACTCCGCAGATGACGGAAACCTAAAAGAAAAAAATCTAAGCCCTTCTTTTTCTCATTTTTTCGGAACCGATGAATTAGGCCGCGATATATTTACACGAGTCTGTAAAGGCGGACGGGTTTCTCTTATAATTGCAATTGTAGGAGCGGCTATCGACATGAGCATAGGTTTAATTTATGGAGGAGCTTCAGCCTATGCCGGAGGAAGAACCGATACAATCATGATGCGTATTGTCGAAATCCTTTCAAGCATTCCGTATTTAATTACGGCGATTTTAATTTCTCTTATTTTCGGCAAAGGAATTTTTTCTATTATCATTGCAATGACAATTACAGGTTGGTGCTTTACGGCTCGTCTTGTGCGCGGTCAGGTCTTACAGATAAAAAATCAAGATTTTATTTTGGCGGCCCGAGCCTTAGGCACAAGCTCATTTAAAATTATCTTAAAACATTTACTTCCCAACACTGTTAGCATTATGATAATAGCCCTAACATTTGATATTCCTTCATTTATTTTCGGTGAAGCCTTTTTATCTTATATAGGCTTAGGCATTCAGCCGCCTTATACAAGCTGGGGAGTCTTAGCTTCGGAAGCTCAAAAAACAATGCTTTTTTTTCCTTACCAATTATTTTTTCCGGCTCTTTTTATAAGCATGACAATTTTATCCTTGCAGATTATAGGCGATGCACTGCGGGATGCAATGGACCCGCATTTAAGGAAGTATAAATGAAGCCTATTTTACAAGTTAAAGATTTAGAAGTTACATTTAAAAATTACGGCGGAACAATTCATGCCGTGAACGGAATCTCTTTTAATCTATACGAAGATGAAACGCTTGTTCTTGTCGGAGAGTCAGGCTGCGGAAAAAGCGTTACGGCTCATTCGATTTTAAAACTCCTCCCCGGAAAAAAAACACGCATACACGAAAAATCACAAATTATTTTTGAAGATAAAAATATCTTGGAATACTCCGAAGAAGAAATGCAGCACATAAGAGGAAACGAAATATCCATGATATTTCAAGACCCCTTGAGCTATCTAAACCCTACAATGCCAATAGGTAAACAGGTCATGGAAAGCATTTTGATTCATCAAAAGGTAAGCAAAAAAGAAGCCTTAGTGCGAACAATAAAAATATTAGAGCTGGCTCAAATCCCTGATCCGGAAAAAAGGCTAAAACAATATCCTCACGAATTTTCGGGAGGCATGAGGCAAAGGGTTTTAATTTCTATAGCCCTTGCAAGTAATCCTAAAATTTTAATTGCAGATGAACCGACAACTGCCCTGGATGTTACAATTCAAGCCGAAATCTTGGAGCTGATACAAAAAATTCAAAAAGAAACAAAGACAGCCGTAATGCTCATCACCCACGACCTCGGAATTGCAGCAGAAGTTGCAGACCGCATTCAGGTTATGTATGCCGGAAAAATTATCGAGCGCGGAAGGGCCGAGCATATTTTTAAAAACGCCCAACACCCTTACACTAAGGCATTGCTCGCAGCCGTCCCCTCAGTAGACCAATTAAAAGAAAATAAACTTTATGCGCCGGAAGGCAATCATCCCGATATGCTTTCTCTTTCAAAAGGCTGCGCCTTTGCAGACAGGTGCGAAAAATGTATGAAGGTTTGCCTTATACATAGACCTCCCGAAATGAGGGTAAGCGAGGATCATCTTACTTCCTGCTGGCTTCAGCATGATTTTGCAAAAGGAAAAAACAATGGCTGATACTCTTTTAGAAGTTTGCAATTTAAAAAAGTTTTTTCGATTGAACCGTAAAGAAATTTTACATGCAGTCGATGATGTAAGCTTTTCGGTAAACCGCGGAGAAACGGTAGGCATAGTAGGCGAATCCGGCTGCGGAAAAACCACTCTGGGAAGAACGGTCCTCGGCCTTTACCGCCCCAACGGGGGAAAAATAATTTTTGACGGGACCGAAATCGGTTCAGCCTCAAAAAAAGAATTGCATGCTTTTAAAAAGAGAGCCCAAATAATTTTACAGGATCCCTTTGCTTCTTTTAACCCCCGCATGACAATTTCGCAAATTATTTCGGAGGGCATGGAAGCACATAATTTGTATAAAACAAAAAAAGAAAGAGAAGAGGCCGTATACTCTCTTCTTGAAACGGTAGGTCTTGTTCCCGAACATGCAAATAGATTTCCTCATGAATTTTCAGGCGGTCAAAGACAAAGGATAGGAATTGCAAGGGCCTTGGCTGTGCAGCCTGAGTTTATAGTCTGCGATGAGCCGATTTCTTCTCTCGACGTTTCGATTCAAGCTCAGATAATAAATTTATTGATAAGACTTCAAAAAGAATTTAAAATGACCTATCTATTTATTGCTCACGATTTATCTATCGTAAAATATATTTCCGATAAGGTAGGCGTTATGTATTCGGGGAAACTTGTAGAGTTTGCAAAAAGTGCAGACCTATATAAAAAACCGATTCATCCTTATTCGCAAGCCTTAATTTCTGCAATACCAAGTACCGATATAGATGCTCCCATGTCGGCACGGCGTATTCATATTAAGGGAGAAATAAGCAGTGCAATCAATCCGCCCCAAGGCTGCCGCTTTTACAAACGCTGCCCAAAGGCTTTTGAAAAGTGTACACTAATTCAGCCTAAATTAATCGAAACCGAAGAAGGCCATTTTACAGCCTGCCATTTAATTCAAGATTGATTTTATTTTGACGTTTTGGTATACTAAACAAATGAATAGTGATAACAGAATAAAAATCGTTAGAATCGCCTCTCTTACGGCTCTTATCGGAAATATAATAATCTGCACAGCAAAACTTATAGTGGGAATTTATGCAGACAGCCTTTCGGTAATAGGCGACGGCATCGACTCTGCAACAGATGTAGCGATTTCCGTTATGACTCTTGCAGTCAGTTTTATAATAAGCCGTCCGTCGGATAAAGAACATCCGTGGGGGCATCAAAGGGCTGAAACCATGGCTTCTTTAATCTTGGCCTTTATTATCATGACAGCAGGTTTTCAACTTTTTTTGACAGCCGGAGGAAAACTTATAAATGTTTATAGAGGAACGGCAGCTATTCCGATGCCTCATATACTTGCGCTTATCGTCACCCTGTCTTCAATCGCAATTAAACTCCTTTTAGCCTTAAACCAACATATATTGGGCAAAAAAGCCGGCAGCATGATGATTCAGGCTAATGCAAAAAATATGACAAATGATGTAATTCTTTCCGGTTCGGTTTTAACAGGCCTTGCAATTTCACATTTTTTTAAGGCTCCTTTTTTTGATGCAATTACGGCCCTTCTTGTAAGCCTTTGGATTATGAAGTCAGCCATAGAGCTTTTTATGGAGCTGAATGTTGAATTAATGGACGGAAATACAAACGATATTTTGTACAAACAATTATTTGAGGCCGTAAATTCCGTTGAAGGAGCTCATAATCCTCACCGAGCAAGAATAAGGAGGATGGCAAATCTCTTAGATATAGATTTGGATATTGAGGTCGATGCCGGAATAAGCATCTGCGAGGGGCATTCTATAGCAGAAAAAGTAACCTCAGCAATCAAAGAAAAAATAGAAAATGTTTACGATGTAATGGTACACATTGAACCATACGGAATTCATAACTGCGAGGAAGAAGGATTCGGGCTTTCCGAAAAAGATATAAACAACTAATTTAGCTTTGCTTTCTCTTTTTTCCAAAGGTCAATAAATTCCAGCATATATTGTTGAATATCGCCAAACCATTCCTTTTGAAACTTGCAAGCCTCAACGCCCAAATACCTATAGTGCCAGCTCTCCCATTTATACCCTGTAATATGCTCCATATCTTTAGGGTAAGATAGGGACCAACCGTACTTCCATGCGTTTTTAAGCATCCATTTTCCTGCAGCAGTATCGGCATAAGAATCGTCAATACTCCCCAAATCAATTGCAGTACCGAGCTGGTGCTGACTAGCTCCCGGCTGCGCAGAAAATATGGAAGTTTCATGCGGTCCATATTCTTTAACATATTTTTTGAAAAGTTGAGATTGATGTGTATAATCTCTATAAGCGGATCTAATCAATATTTCAACACCATCTTTTTGTGCCGCTTCAGATATCCGCTGCAATGGCCTCTCGGCAATTTTTGCAAGATAAATATCATGCCGATAAAGAACATATTTTCTGTCTTTTATATTTACCAATAATATAATATTTTTAGGTGTATAATTTTTATCAAGACGGTTAAGTTTATCCACCAAAATCAATTCATCTTCTTTTTCATTTTTGAGAACAACATTTAAATCTTTAAAAAAAATGACACGGTTTTTATCTATTTTATCAAAGATCTGTTTAGGAAATCTTTTTGAAATATATGTATAAACTTTTTTATATACATCTTCATCTGCTAATTTATCCTTGGGATAAATAGAACACACCAATATCAAAAAGAGAAATAACGAGAAATTTTTTTTTATAGAAAAATACATATTTTAATATTGTAAAACTATTTAGATCTCATTAACTGAATGGATAATGTTAAAGACATCAGAAAAACCCGTTGAGTCCAAAGCCATTTTGACATCCTTAGCAGGATTCAAAATATACATCTTGTGCCCATTATCTTCGCTATCGTTATGAGCAGACATCAGCACTCCGATTCCCGATGATGATAATGTTGTTACTTTTGATAAATCCAAAATTGTATCATGATCTTTAATTGCTGAATATACTTTTTTTTCAAAATCACCGGATGTATAAAGATTAACAGTGCCTTCGATAGTTAATAACAAACGTCCGGATACATGCGATTCATTAATAATTAAATTCTCCATAAAACTTCCTTATATATGTTTAAATGTCATAATAGTGATATCATCTTCAATTTCATGGGCAATATAATCCAAAAAAGTTTTATATATTGCATTGGAAATCTCTTTAGCAGACTTAGTCTTATTCGCTGCAATTAAGCGGCGTACTCTATCATTTCCAAATTTATCTCCTTTTAAGTTTTTTGAATCCAGCAAACCGTCAGTAGTAAATACTATAATATCGTTACGGTTCATTGTTATTTTTCTTACCTTTAGGAAAGGTCTGATATTTTTTACAAAACCCAATACTCTTCCTTCTCCCTGTATTTCGATAACATTTTTATAAGAATCAATGTACATCGACATGAGAGGAATACCGCAGTTAAGATAATATATTGTTGAAGTCTTAAAATCTATAATACCGAAAAGACCTGCAAGGAAGGTTCCCTTAGGAAGATTATTTTTAATAAATGAATTTATTTTTACAACAAGCTCTTTAAAATCCGGCGTTTCAGAAAGATAGGTATGCATAACGGATTTCAAAATAACCATTGACATACTTGCACTCAAACCCTTACCTGAAACATCACCTATCAAAAATAAATATCTATCCTCAGATAATCTAATAAAGTCTGTAAAATCGCCTCCTAACTGGTGGGCCGAAAAAGCAACAGAATCCACATCGATAACTTTTTTTTCTACAATATCTATATTCTTTTGAATTGCTCCGATAATTTGATCGGACATTTCTATCTCCCTATCGAGAATAAGAACAATATCCTGCTTTGCAATATTCCTTAAATAGTAAACAACCAAAAAGAAGTAAGAGTAAAGACTGTTTAATACATCAAAATCATAAGTTGTATAAGCTTCGTTTCTTTTTTTGGAAGAAACAGAAATAACGCCTATTAACTTTTGACTCTCGCGTACACAAATCAATATTTCGGCATCTACACTGTTCATAAAGCCGATCAATTCGCTTCGAACACTCGAAAAAGAAGGATTTGTTAAAACTTGTGATCTCATTATAACCTGAATATTCTCATTCAACAAAAATTCAAAGATAGGCTGATTGGCATTAAAAGTTGAAGTTACACCCAATGTAGAGTAAACAGGTTCCAAGGTTTCGCTTTCGCTTGCAATGAATATATTTATGGATCCGGCATTAAGCCGCTCCAGCAAAATATTCGAAAATGTATTCATGACTTTTTCGCGGCCTTCAGTATAATCTAGCTGCTGTAATTTTTTCTTCAATAGCACTTGCATATTCGGATTTATCACCCAAGAACCATCTAAATTTTTGCGATACAAAATTTCTGATAACCAGAGAAACAAGAGCTCCAACAACCAACAAAATAACCTGAACATAAAAATTTCGAACATATGTCAAAACCCACGAAGCCCAAAATCCTGTCATGGCCGCAAAAATTAAAATGAAGGTCAAAAATCTAAGTAGAGCAAAGGCCAATTGTTTTCTATCATAAACCATTGAGGTAGAAAATCCTGATGAAGTAAAGAAAACTAAAAGAAGATAACCAAGGGGCGTTATAGCAATTGCCCATGAAAATATTGTAGCAAGATAATATACAATACCCCAAAGGATTGCACAAAGAAGAAGTGCCGCAAAAAATATTATCATCTGCTGTTTGTGAATTCTACTTCTTTCATTAAAAATTTTATATATAGAAATACCCATCGCCAAAATAGGTATAAACAAAAGAAGAGTTCTTTCAAAAATATCTGCTGCGGGATTACCGGCAAGTATAACAGATGCAAATTTAAAACCCGATAAGGGATTCCAAAAAAAGCCTTTTATAAAGAAAATTGCCAATGAAGCAATTAGCAAATGCAAAATACCATTGAACACTGTAAAAGTAATGTTTTTTTGGGGCTCAAAATAAGGCATTTTTACCGTAAACTGCAAGGTAAAAAACGAAATTAAAACCATGCCCATCATAAATATTTTAGAAACAATAACAATGATATTCGAAAAGTTAAAATATAAGGCCAATATTAAGATTAAAAACAGCAAGGTAGTGATTACCGTAGTACCTGCAATCATAAAAAGATCTCGAGCATGGGGTTCTTTTCTGAAAACAAGGCTTATAGCCAATATGGTTAAAACGACCAGAAAAAAGAATACAAAAACAATCAGACCCATAATTTACCCCTTAACCTTAGCACACATTATAGTAATGTCATCCCTCATGGGCTGATTACCTGCATGAGTATAAGCCAAACCTGCAACCTTTTTAACTATATCATCTGCACTATATTGAACAAAAGATTTTATAGATTCCATATATGTGCCGGTCTCAGCTAATTCGACACCTTCATCATTCATAGCCTCGGGCACACCGTCTGTCATCATCAAAATTACATCACCCCGATAAAGAGGCCTTTCATGCACTTCTATTTTATCAAATTCAATAATCCCTACAATGCTGCAAGTAGATTCTAGAACCTTCACCTTATATCCGTCAGGAGATTCCGTGAGAATCATAGGATCTTCCATTGAGGCATTAACATATTTTATAGTCATTTTTTCGGTATCGACCAAGCCTAAAAATAAAACCGTATATTTATCCAAAAGGCCCATTCGCTTTATAGCACTGTCAACAGCCAAAATCAGTGCAGGAAGATCTTCTTTATTCTTTGCTATTTTAAGCGTATTTACAACAATACCCATAACCAAAGCCGCCGAAAGCCCCTTACCGGAAACATCACCTACAACTAAAAGCGTCTTATTATCATCAACCTTAATAGCATCATAATAATCGCCTGATACATTTACAAGAGGTTTAAAATAAGCGGCAAGTTCAAGCATGGGCATTTCAGGAAGTTTTTGCGGTAAGAAGGCTCTCTGTGTATTGGCAACCATGTTCCATTCCTGACTTAATTCAGAAAAATGTAAAAGCTGCTCAAGAGTAGTAACTCTGTTTTGGTAGGTCAAAAGTTCGGAAAACATTGTATCAAAAATTTCGGACTCAACCTCATTAAAATATCCGCAAATAATAAAAAAATGGATTTTTTCTAAGAGTACCGCAGCAATCCGTGCTTTTTTTAGTTTACATTTCTGCATCCCTGCATTAAAAAAATAAACGCCTTCCTTGTATTCTGCCGTAATTTCATGAAGCGAAGAAAAAGTTTCGGGAGAGGATGCAAATCTTGAGGAACTGTTATATAATACGATATTTTCAACAGGATCTACAATCATAACCGAGCAATCGCCTGAATACTCAAGCTCGTTTTGAACGGTATCTATCAAATTTTCGATAGTATAACAAAACCTGATTTTTTTTAAGAATTCGGTGAATACCTTAGTCTTAGGTTTATCATATGCCTTGTTTTCTATTTTTTTATAAAATGTACGTATAAGATAGTCTGCAAATATTGCAACAATGACAAAGACCAAGGCTCCGATGACAAATCTGTGAAACTGAGTTATCTCAGGGATCCTTGCCAAACGGCTTACAGCCAGAGTCATATCATTAGCAGAATAAAATTTACCTAAAAACAAAAACCTTGGACTTATAAATATCAAGAAAAGAGCAAAAACACTACCCATTCCAATACTTATTAGAATATTTGAAAGTAATTTGCGTAATTTTATCATTATGACCTCTCCAGCTTAAGAGGCATTATATCATAAAATAAAATAAAGATAAAGTAGAAAAAAGTCTAACTGACTATTTTAAGGCAAATCCTTTAAGGCTATGAGGCTTGGATTTTCATTTTCGCCCTCAAGTTCGGAAATTTCCTGCAAAAGTTTTTTTGACTTTGATGACAACTTTGAAGGAATTTGAACTTGAATTTGAATATAAAGATCTCCCTTTCGGCCTATACCTGTTGGAACTCCTTCGCCCCGGATTCTTAAAAGTTTTCCGTTTTGCGTTCCGGCAGGGATTTTAAGCTTTAAGGTTTTTTTCGTCAAGGGATTTAATGTTTATTTCTCCGCCCAAGGCAGCCTGAGTCATCGAGATGGGGACTGCACAATAGAGGTCGATTCCATTCCGTTCAAAATGAGGATGGGCTTGTACAAAGATAAATACAAATAGGTCTCCGTAGTCTCCTCCGCCCTGACCGGCACTTCCCTGGCTTGGGATTGTAATGCGTTTTCCGTTTTCGACACCGGCAGGAATGGTAACTATTATTCTCTGTTTTTTTCGTTCTAAGCCGTTTCCGCCGCATTTTTTACACGGTTTTTCTATTATAGAGCCTTCACCGCCGCAGGTCGGACATGGCCTAGATATTGAAAAAAAGCCGTTACTTTGGCGTACCTGTCCTGTTCCCTTACAATCAGGGCACATCTTCTTTGAACTGCCGCTTTCACTGCCTGATCCGTGACATTCGGAGCATTTTTCGTTGCGGGTATAGCTTAACTCGGCTTTTTTGCCGTAAACTGCATCGACAAAAGAAATTTGAAGATCATAACGAAGGTTTGAGCCGCGCATAGGTCCTGCATGACGGCCTCCAAAGCCTGAGCTTCGTCCGAAAGCACTCCCGAATAAATTTTCAAAAATATCGGAAAAGCCGCCTCCGAAGATGTCTTCAAAACCTTGGAAGGCTGAAGGATCATAGCCTCCGCCGCCGGACATTCCGTCTACACCTGCATGGCCGAATTGGTCATACATGCTGCGCTTTTTTTCATCGATAAGAATTTCATAAGCTTCAGTTGCTTCTTTAAATTTTTCTTCAGCTGCCTTATCCCCTTGGTTTTTATCGGGATGATATTTGATTGCTAATTTTCGATATGCTTTTTTGATTTCGTCATTTGAGGCCTTTTTATCTACGCCTAAAACCTCATAATAGTCTCTTTTAGATGCCGGCACTAAAAACTCCCAGTATAAAAATTTATTAAGCGGAGAAAAGATATACTCTTCTCCGCTCTTTTAGTTCTTTTGTCTATTTATTTATCATTATCATCATTTACGACTTCATAGTCAACATCATCGGCTGTACCGGTGTTGGGGCCTGCTCCGGAAGCACCGTAATTGGGGCCGCCCTGCTGAGCACCCTGAGCTCCTGCGTTGGGATCTGCTCCTGCTTGAGCTCCTTGCTGCTTGTACATTTCTTCTGCAATCTTATAGGCTGCCTGCTGGAGGCTTTCGGTCTTTGCCTTAATGTCGGCCGTATTATCCGAAGTAAGAGACTGTTTTAAATCGGCTATTGCAGTTTCAATCTGCTGCTTATCGGCAGCCCCTATCTTGTCTCCCATTTCTTTGAGAGTTTTTTCGGTTTGATAAATAAGAGAGTCTGCATTATTTTTTGCCTCAACCTTTTCTCTTTCAAGCTTATCGTTTTCGGCATTGGCCTCAGCCTCTTTAACCATTCTGTCGATTTCGCTCTCACTTAGGCCGCTGGAGCTTTCGATGCGGATGTGCTGTTCTTTTCCTGTTCCGAGGTCTTTAGCCGAAACGTGAACAATACCGTTAGCATCAATATCGAAGGTAACTTCAATCTGCGGAACGCCGCGGGGTGCCGGAGGAATACCTACGAGGTCAAAGTTGCCGAGAGTTCTGTTCTGGCTGGCCATACCGCGCTCACCCTGCAATACATGGATGGAAACGGCAGTCTGTCCGTCGGCAGCTGTCGAGAAGACCTGACTCTTTCTCGTCGGAATAGTGGTATTTCGGTTGATAAGAGGAGTAAATACGCCTCCCATTGTCTCGATACCCAATGAAAGAGGAGTAACATCCAAGAGAAGAACATCTTTAACGTCTCCTCCCAAGATACCGCCCTGAATAGCGGCTCCCATTGCTACTGCCTCATCGGGGTTTACGCTCTTAGAGCCTTCTTTACCGAAAATTTCTTTTATAATCTGCAAAATTTTGGGCATTCGGGTTGAACCGCCGACCAAAAGAATTTCGTCGATTTTGTCGGGAGAAATACCGGCATCCTTCAATGCTTTGCGGCAAGGCTCCTTTGTTCTTTCAAAGAGGTCTTCGGTCATCTGCTCGAACTTAGCCCTGGATAAGCTCTTTTGTAAGTGCTTAGGCCCGTTTGCATCGGCTGTGATAAAGGGCAAGTTTATATCGGCATTTGCAACTGAAGAAAGCTCAATCTTTGCCTTTTCGGCAGCTTCGCGCAAGCGCTGTAAGGCCATTCTATCCTTAGAAAGGTCGATACCGGTATCCTTTTTAAACTCGTCAACAAGCCAGTTTACTATTCGGTTATCGAAGTCGTCACCGCCTAAGTGGGTATCTCCGTTTGTGGATTTTACTTCAAAAACACCGTCACCAAGTTCGAGAATAGAAATATCGAAGGTTCCTCCTCCAAGGTCGTATACGGCGATTGTTTTTTCTTTTTTAGAGTCCTTGTTAAAACCGAAGGCCAAGGAAGCGGCTGTGGGCTCGTTTATAATTCGCTTTACTTCCAAACCGGCGATTTTTCCTGCATCCTTTGTTGCTTGCCTTTGAGCATCATTAAAATAAGCCGGAACAGTTATAACGGCTTCGGTTACGGTTTCGCCGAGATAGTCTTCGGCTGTTTTTTTCATTTTTTGCAGAATAAAGGCGGAAATTTCCTGTGTGGAATAAAGTTTTCCGTCAATGTCGATTCTTACATCATCGCCCTGAGGTACGATTTTGTAGGGAACCCGCTTTAACTCGTCTGTGAGTTCATTGTAGCGGTGTCCGATAAAGCGTTTTACCGAGTAAACCGTTCTTTCGGGGTTGGTAATCATTTGGTTTTTTGCAGGCTGGCCTACAACCCTTTCATCTTTTGAGGTAAAACCTACAATGGACGGAGTTGTTCTTCCGCCTTCAGAGTTCGGTATAACAACAGGCTCGCCGCCTTCCATTACCGATACACAAGAGTTTGTTGTTCCTAAGTCAATTCCAATAATCTTTCCCATTTTCAATATCTCCTATAACCTAATTTTCGTTTGTTTTATCGGCGGTTTCGTTTTCTTCCGCCTCTTTTTCATCCTGCTTTTCGGCAGGCATTAAGACCATTACCTTGGAGTGACGGATCACTCGTTCTTTTAGCTTATAACCTTTTTGGAGCTCTTCCCCTACAACAGCCTCTTTTACATCAGGCGATTGAATCATCGAAACTGCTTCGTGAAGGTTCGGGTCAAAGGCTTCTCCCTTTGCAGGGTAATAGCTAAGTCCGTACTTTGAGCTCAGCATAGAAACCATTTGATTTTTTATCATCACAACGCCTTCAACAAAGGCATTGTTTGCGGCTTCTCCGCCTTGATTTTTGCCGGCATTATTACCTGCATCAATAGCTCTGTCAAAATCATCCAGAACCTGTACAAGATCCAAAAGCAGATTGCTGTTTGCATAGTCGATAGCTTCCTGCTTTTCCCTAATCATGCGCTTGCGGTAGTTTTCAAAATCCGCAGCCTTTCGTAAATACTGATCCTGCCAGTCCTTACATTGGGCTTCCAATTCTTCTATCTTTTTTTCAAGCTCAGAAGCCTTATCATTTTCTGTTTCTTTTCCGCATGTTTCGCCGGAAGAAGTGCTGTGCTCTGCTTTGTCTTCTTGAGGGCTTTCTTTTGAAGTTTCGCAACCGCATCCGGCTCCTTGTTCATCTTTCACCGCAGACTCATCTTTAGGCTGAAGGTCTTTTTCAAGTTCTTCCTTCTCCGCCTGTTTTTTTTCGGCCTGCTTTTCATGATTCTTACTCATTTGAACTCCAACTACATTTTGTCTTACAAGATAGAAGATACTAATAGAAAAAAAAAGGGTCAAGGGTTTTTATAAAATCATAGCGTATTTTTTAAGATTTTTATTGCAAAACCATGCAAGCACTATTAATTAAAATAATAATTAATCATAAATAATACCGAAATAATCCAAACATTGTTTCATTAAATCCTGTCCGGTAAGACAAGTGTCTCTTAAATAACCTCTTTCATTTTTCCACTTTTTAATTCCTCTGTAATAGTAAATTTTTAGTTCTTCAGTAATTATAAAAGGGACAATATTATGTTTAAGACATTCTTTGAAAATTATTAATCTTCCAATACGGCCATTACCGTCTTGAAATGGATGAATAGCTTCAAACCGGACATGAAAATCTAAGATGTCATCAAAAGTGATTTTAGCTTTTAAATTGTATTTCGTTAATAATGCTTTCATCTCTGCTGCAACATCCGCAGGTTTTGTAGTTTCATCACCGCCCACTTCGTTTTCCAGCATTTTATAATCCCCAACCTTAAACCATGATTTTCGGCTATCAGTTGTACCGTACTTTAGAACATAATGAAGCTGTTTTATAAAACTTTCTGAAAGTTTCGTATGTGCACCTTCTATTATTAAATCAATACAATGAAAATGATTGACTGTTTCAACAATATCATCAACTCTAACAACGTCATCTGTAACTCCAAGAGTTCTTGTTTCAAAAATAAAGCGGGTTTGCTCGTGGGTAAGTTTTGAACCTTCGATGTGATTTGAATTATAAGTAAGATCAATCTGAATTTTGTGATAAATTCCGCCTTTCAGACCGGCTTCTTTTTCACGTTTAAGAAATGATAAGAGAGTATCTTGTTTTGCTGTATGACGAGTTTTTCGATGAGGCTTTTTTGCATCGGAAGGGATTTTCCATGTTTTACCTTCTAATAGAGCCCCCGCAATTCTACCCTGCAAGCAGTAATTTCTTACACTACGTTCACTGATTTGCCAGCGCTTTGCAGTTTCTTTAACAGATATGTATTTTATCTTATTCATAGGTAATATTATAACACATTATCGGCAATATATAAAGCGGATTTATGTATTTAAATTCAATTTTATTTTGCCGACAATAAAACGGTTTATTTGTACATTTATATTACTTTACCGGCTCAGAGGGCTGTCGTCTAGCATTCGCTTAACCTGCATTTGCGGCTCCTCCGCAATGGCAGGTTGAATATGAGTGTTAGAACTGATTATTTTTTATTTATAAAACAAAACAATGAATTGAAAAGTAAATAATTATATATTCTATATCTTTCAGAATAAAACATATTGATATTTGAAAAATTCATTGATGTACTCATCAAATATAATCTTTTTTCTTTTTCATCATAAAGATATGCATTAAAGGTTGCTGAACTACCTTCCGGGTCACTTCCGAAAGCAATAATATATTTATCGGCTCCACAATTCCATAAAATTCCTTCACGCTCCAACTCTATTGACTGCCAATTATTTGGATGTCTGTTTTTATAATAGCCTTGGTTCATCGCAACATCCAAATCTTCTCTCTTTACTCCATTTTTCTCATAGAAATTAATTGTTATTGAGTTTGTACCACCTCCGTAAATCAGAAAAAATTTATCTTCGGAAGTCTTTTCTTTTTGACTAAAAGAAATTTGATTCCAATCATTATCAAAGAGCAGCATACCGAGTTTATTATTAAACACATTCGCTTCTCTAAAATTGAATAAATTTATATTCTCATCAAATTCCTTATCATCATAATTATATCTCCATACTTCTTTTTCTGATGTCTTTTGTTTTTCTAATTTTGAATCAATTTTCTTTACTATTGCTTTTGAAAATGATGAGTCAATTTTATTGGATTTTATATATTTTTTTAATTGCTGTTGTATCTTGGCATTTCGTGTATTTCTAAAAAAACTTTCAAGTAGTAGACTATTTATCGTTTCTTTTCCAATATTATTTTGATATATTTTATCGAAAGTTAAATCATCTACTACACGTTTGCCGGCATCCCATTCTGAAAGGTAATTCTTCATACTAAAATAAACCTGCATTTCTTCAGTTGACGGAACATAAAAAAAATATTTATTCTTTTCAGAAAACAGGCAATTAACTGAAAAAAATAAAACAATCACCAATACTACTTTTCTCATTCTTTTCTCCTCGCGCCGATAGGCGTCGTTCTAACATACATTAAACCCGTCCAAATACTACCTCAAAAAATCATGTTTTTCAAGTCCGTAATTCCATAATTTTAGATTAAATTAAACATTTTTCCACTCTCATATTTCTCCATAGTTTGTAAACCAGATTGCAGCGGCGTTTATCTATGCATTATCTCGGAATTACGACCAATCTGTCGGGTCTATTGATGATATCAGCCTCTATCTTATAGATACTTAAAATATTTTGAGGATTCAGTACCTCTTCGGGATTGCCTTGTGCAAAAATTTTACCCTCTTTCATTGCAAAAAGGTAGTTGCCGTAACGGGCTGCTTGATTTAAATCGTGAAGAACCAAGACTACCGTAACCCCCGTTTCCTTGTTTAAACGGTTTACAAGCTCCAAGAATTCTATCTGATGGGCCAAATCCAGATAGGTCGTAGGCTCATCGAATAAAAGAATATCCGGCTCTTGGGCAAGGGCCATGGCTATCCAAGCTCTTTGTCTTTCGCCGCCGGACAGTGTTTCCAAGGTTTTGTCCCGCAAAGCAAAGGTATTTGTAAGCTTCATAGCTTCTTCTATTATCTTTTTATCGGAAGCTTCAAAGCCCTCAAACCATTTTTTATGGGGATAACGGCCGAAGTAAACCAATTCTTCGATGCTTATATCGTCAGGGTTTTTATTTTGCTGTAATAGTATAGAAACTTTTTGGGCGAGTTTTTTGGAATCCATTTTTGAGATGTCTTTTTCTTCGATAAAGATTTTGCCGGAAACGGGTTTTATAATTCCTGCGATGCTTTTTAAAATGGTGGACTTTCCCGAAGCATTGGGCCCGATTATCGAAACCACCTGCCCCTTTTTAACCCTCAAGTTTAGGTTTTGAACAACATGCTTTTCTCCGTAGGAAAGGCTTAAATTTTCTATCCTAAGCATGTCCATATTTTAAAACCTCATTTTTAAATTCTTCAAATTCGTTAATGCCCTCTTCTTTTCCGCGTCCGAGAATTAAGGCTATTATATTTAGAGCTTCACAGGCTGCGAGCTTTTCCCTTGTGCCTCCGGCATCTCCGCTGTCCTTCATCACAATATAGGAAGCTCCGTATTCTTTAAACATAGCTTCATTTAAATTTTGAGAAAATGGGCCTGTCATGGCTATTATGTCCTGAGTCGCTACTCCCGCATTTTTACATTTTTCGATGCTGTCTACCGTGGGTAAAATTCTATATACAAAGCGGTTTGAGGAGCGGTACACTTCAAAATCGGCAAGGGTCTTGGAGCCTGTCGTAAAAAAAAACAACAGAAGATTTTAATTCTTTTAAAAATGAACAAAGGCCTTCCATGTCATCAAAGGTATAAAAATTGCTTTGGTCAAAATCGGTTGAGGATTGAGAAGCTCCGCGGGTAAAGCGCAAATATTTTATGTTCAAATTTTGTGCGGTTTTTTTTGCATTTTGAGAAACGATTAGGGCATAAGGATGGCTTAAATCGGCAATGAGGTTTATTTTTTCTTCAATACAAAATTGTTCCATTTGAAGGGCATCCATTCTGCCGACCTTAAGTTTATGGTTTTTAAAAAAATCCCTGCTTTCTTCCGTTGCAACGCTCATTATATAGGGCTCATTTTTTGCTTTTAAAAAATCCGCAAGGCTTCCGGCTTCAGTAGTTCCGCCTATAATCCAGATCATTTAATCTTATATCCTCGGGGCGTAATCATTTTTCCGTTTTGAATATAGGTGTTGCTGTTCCCGATGATGATGAGGGTGAACATATCGATTTCATCGTAATTTATTTTTTGAAGCTCGGTGACAATAACTTCTTCATTATTACGGCAGGCATTTTTTACTATGCCCGCAGGCGTTTTAGGAGACCTGAATTTTAAGATTATATTTACGGCTTCTTCGATATAACGGATTCGAGTTTTAGATTTGGGATTGTAAAGAGCTATTACAAAATCGCCCTCGGCTGCCAGCTTGAGCCTTTTTTTTATAACCTCGTAATCGGTGAGCCTGTCGGAAAGGCTGATAAGAGCCGTATCGTGCATCAGGGGAGCACCCAGCCGTGAAGCCGCAGCAAAGGCGGCGGAGATGCCCGGAACTATTTCGACATTTAAATCGGGAGCAAGCTCCAAGATGGGGCCTGCCATTCCGTAAAGCCCGGCGTCTCCCGTGCTTATAATGCTTACGGTTTTTCCTTCTTTTACTTTTGAAACCGCATACTTGCATCTTTCAATTTCGCCTGTCATTCCGGTTTGAAAAACTTCCTTTCCTTCGATAAGGGGTTTTACATATTCAATATAGCCAGAATAGCCTACGATTATTTCGGATTCTTTTAAGGCTTCGACAGCCTGAACCGACATCTGTTCCGGCCCGCCGGGGCCGATACCTACAACAAATAGTTTACTCAATTTTAATTCCTTTAAAATTTATTGGTTATCAAAAGTTTCATATTTCCAGTCTTTTATGGTGCGCTCCTTTTTGTCAAAGGAGGAACCGATTAAGACTATTTTTTTACCGCTTGATTTAAAAGGTGCAGCATAGCCTTTTTCTTTTATCTGTGCTATTGCATCTTCCGCACTTCCGTTCCCGTCAAGTTTAAATTCAAAGATATAAATACTATCCGCAGTGTGAACAATACAGTCCGCTCTTCCGGCGGCACAGTGCACCTCGGTTTCTACAAATTGCCCCATCAGCTTAAAGATTAGGTAAACGGCAGTCTGATAATTTTGCTCCCTAAGTTTTAGTTTGTCTTTAGGAAGATTATCGTAGGGGACTCCGGCAATTATGGACTGCATCCTTTCCATAAAGCCGTCTATGTTGCCGTTCTTCACATCTTCCGTAAAACGCCAAACGGAAGAGGCTGTTTGATCGGTACGCAAAGAAGTGTAGTCAGGTAAAAGGTTTTTAAAAAAGCCGTAACGGACCTCATCATTGGGAAAGCCTAATCTGTAAAGGGCTGCCTCCCTTATATATTCTTTAATTGTAAGATAGCCGGACTGAAACAAAATCGGCAGAGGGTTTTTTGTGTCGGCTCGGTAATCGGCAAGGCCGGCTTCATCAAGTTCAACATTTCCGTCAAGGTCAGGAATATTATAATGAGCATCTTTTAGGTAGTTTACCAAGAATGTGGGCGTTCCCGTTGCAAACCAGTAACTTCCCACATCCTTTGCAGAAAAGGCATTTAAAAGACTAAACGGATTATAAACGCTCTTTCCTTCCTTTGCAAAAAGATATCCGTCATATCTTTTTTTTAAGAAGGTTTAAACATTCTTCATAGCTTATTTTTTCTTTGTCGGCTAAAACCTGAATTTCGGGAGAAAAAACGGCCGTCAATTCTTCTTGTGTTATCCCGCAGAGGGCAGAGCAATCTTGGTGAAGGCTTATATCTTGCAAGTTATTTAAGTCGCTGAAAATACTTATCTTGCTGAATTTTGTTACACCCGTTAAAAAGGCAAAGCGTATGTACTTGTCGCAAGTCTTTATAACGGAATAAAAAGATTTTAGAGTGCTGCGGAATTCTTCGTTTAAAGCTTCATTTACTCCCATTGTCTGCAAAAGCGGCTTATCATACTCGTCTACGAGTATAACAACCTGTCTGCCTGTTTTTTCATAGGCTCTCTGGACTATACCCGCAAACCTTTGAGCTAATTCTTCTTCCAGTTCATAAGCTCCATATATTTGTTCAAATTTAGATAAAGCCAGATTTAGATGGCTTTTTAAAGAATTAGGCTCATCATATTTTCCTATATTAAAATCCAAGTAAAGAACGGGATATTCAATCCAAGGTTCCGAGTTTTCAGCCTTAGCTCTTTCTTCTTCCGCCTTTTCAATGTACAGCCCGTTAAAGAGCTCTTTTTTTCCTAAAAAATAGGCCTCGAGTGTAGAAAGAAAAAGGCTTTTTCCGAAGCGGCGAGGTCGGCTTAAAAAGTAGACCTTACTGAAATTTGCAAGCCGAAACACATATTCCGTTTTATCCGCATATAAAAAATTCTTTTTGCGTAAATCTTCAAAACTTTGTACGCCTATAGGCAGTTTTCTGTAAAAATTCAATCTTAAACCTCCTCAACCTGGATTATTTACAATTATATAACAAAAACACCTTATGTACAAGCCGAGGTAAAATTCAATCATATCTTGAAAGTACACTATTTTGAAGGTATAATGTTAAGAGGAGATATTTATGGAATATGAAGGTAGAATTTGCAGGCCTCCTATGGAAAGGTCTTCTTTTATGCTTCCGGTAATGGTCGGCTGCTCATATAATAAGTGTAAGTTTTGTAATTTATTCCGCAGTATAAAGTATAGGGAACTGCCTCTTTCGCAAATTGAAGAGGAGCTTATACGCGTAAAAAATTTAAACGGGAACCTTTCTAAAATTTTTTTAGGGGACGGAAGCGCTTTTAATCTAAAAACGGAACATCTTTTAAAAATCTTAAATCTAATTCATAAATATTTTCCCGATTGTAATTGCATAAACATGGATGCAACAATCACAGGCATTTTGCAAAAAACCGATGCCGAATTGGCAAGATTATATACTCACGGAATTAGAACTCTTTATATCGGAATAGAAAGCGGCTTGGAAGATGTGCTTTTATTTATGAATAAGGATCACACAAGGACCGAGGCCGAAAGGGCAATCTCTAAAATACAAGAACACGGCTATTCTTTCGGGGCACACATTATGACGGGCATAGCCGGAAAAGGCAGAAGCATAGAAAATGCCGAGGCGACGGCAGAGTTTTTAAATAGGACGAAGCCCATCCGTGTTGTAAATTTTTCGATGTTTCTCCACAAAGAAGTTCCGCTTTATAAAGATATAAGGGCGGGAAAATATCAGGCTGCAAGCGAGACGGAAAATCTTATAGAAGAAAAAAGATTAATCGAGCTTTTAGGCAATGAGGCCTACCCTATTTTTTATGACGGCTTCCATGACTATCTGGAGTTTAGGGTAAGAGGCTCTCTTCCTAAGGATAGAGAAAAGATGCTTAAACACATCCAAGCCAAAATCGAAAGCTACAAGCCTATGCAAAACGATTACGCCTTTGTAAACGGGGAATGTACGCCCTCTCTCGAAAAATCGGACGGCACAGGCAAGGTATGGAAAACTGCCTGAACAGATCAATCCGTAACGGAGCGGAGCCATTTACCTGACCGGATTCTCCAAAGGCCTAAAAGGGCCTTAAAGGGTTCTTCACTAAAAAGGCAAATATAAATTCCCCATGCCGGAATAGAGGTGTAAACCGATAAGAAGTAGGCCAAGGGAATAGAAACACACCACATAACTGCCGTGTCGCAGATTATGCCGAAGCGCGTATCGCCTCCCGCTCTTAGAATACCGACAAGCATACACATATTAAAGGCTTTTAAGGGATAACAGCAAGCTAAAATTATAAAGAGCTTCATTACGGTTTCTAAGACTATTTTTTCTACATTAAAGAAAATGGGAGTTAAATAAGAAATCGGAATTAACATAGCTCCGACAAAAATTGCAACAAAGGGAACAAAGATTGAAACCTTTGCCGCATAAGTTTTTGCCTCATCATAATTTTTCTCTCCGATTTTTTTGCCTATCAAAACGCTGACTCCGTTTCCGAAGCCTATAAAGATAACCCATGTCAACATCGAAACGGTGTTTGTGATATTGTAGGAGGCATAGGCAAAGGTTCCGATTCCTGCAAATATCTTATGGTGAAAGGTGATACCCAAAGACCATAAAGATTCGTTTATTAAAACAGGCATAACTATCGTAAAATATTGCCTTATAAATTTAAGGTCAAAGTCAAAATGGTTTTTGAGCTTTCCGAGTATGGGATATTTCTTTTTCTTTGTTACCGAAAAAAGAATCAAAAGCTCTGCAGCCCGGGAAGCAACTGTTGCAATAGCAGCCCCCTTAACTCCGAGGGCAGGAAAACCGAACAAGCCGAAAATCAAAACGGCGTTTAAGATTAAGTTTACAAAAAGAGAAACGAGGGTTGCCGCAACCGCTACTCTTACCTTTTCGATAGAGCGCAGGGTAATCATAAAAATAAAGTTCACGGCAAAGGGCAAAAAACAAAAGGCAGAAATACTCAGGTAGTCCACGCCCTTTTCGATTACCGCTGCATCCTTTGAATAGAGGGATAAAATTTCTTTCGGGAAAATAGTGCAGGCCAAGGTAAAGAGGGTACTGAAAAAAACTGCAACAATGAGGGAGATTGCAAATGTTTTTTGTAAGCCGTTAAAATCTTTTTTGCCCCAAAACTGTGCGGTAAAAACCATACCGCCCGAACCTATTCCGTATAAAATCAAATTCAATAAAAAGAATAATTGATTGCCGAGACCTACTGCCGCAAGCTCGACGGTGCCGAGTCGGCCTATCATTATTGTGTCTAAAATATTTACAAAGGAGCTTATAAAGTTTTGCAATATTATGGGCACGGCAATTATAAATAAGTTTTTTAAAAAAGATTTATCGGAAAATACCGATTTTAAATTTACAGCCGGTTTTAAATTCGTAGTCATAAGTGTTAAAACTCCCCCGTATTAAAAATCTAAAATTTCTTTTCGATGTCTTATTCCTAAAAGGGATAAGTTTTCTTCAAGGCCGATACTTTGATCATAATTATCTTTTAGGTCAATCAAAAACCTGTTCATCGAAAAGTGCTGGTAAAGATAGATTTGCGGATTTTTTGTATCCTTATATAGATTCTTTATTTCGTTTGCATAAGATTGAAATAAGCCGCGGGGTTTAAGCTCGCTATAGCCTACAAGCCATATGGGACAGTCCAATTTTTTTTGAAGCTCAGCCGTTTTTTGAGCCGTAAAAATCTGAGTCTCTTCATAAAATTTTTTAAAAGAACCGTCTACGTCTTTTTTTAAAAGAAAATCGAGCTGTTTTGTCTTGGCAGTATGAATGGGCGTTTTGTTTAGGATAATGACATTCTTTCTAAAATCGATTCCGAACGAGGGATTTTTTTTAAAGAAGTTATCCGCAATCTTTCCTGCAAGGCCTACAAGGTACCTTTGATTTTTATGCAGCTGCTCATTTTTCCCCGGATTATCGCCTATGACGATGAGCTTAATTTCATCATCTTGACCGATTAAATCCCAAGCGTGATTATACACTATCGGAGTTTCCACAGGATAGGGAGGAGTCTTAGCCGCTCGTGCAGCCTCTTCTTGAAGCTTGGCCAAACCCTCCTTAAAAAATAAAGCATTTTCTTTTTTTAAAAGATTGGGCGGCACAGTTTTCTAAAAAAGGTTCTTTATATTTATATCCTAAGATATCAAGGTAGTTTATACATTCGGTTTTATACTCGCTTTTAAATTTACAAAAAGCATTCCACTTATCTTTTTCCATCGGCAAGGTATTATATCAGATTATTGAGGGGTTTGAAAAGATGTAGAAAAAACTGCCGTTCCCTAAGCTTTTTTACTTTGAGCTTAAAGAAACGGCAGCAATTTTTTACTTTTAATCCAATATTAAATTAAGTAACTAATTTATTAATTGTATGACTCAACCCTGTCTGCGGGATAATTACAAGGATTACCCGTTACAAGAGCCTTTATCCTTTCAAAATCGGCACCCGATTTTATAAGGACTTTTTTGCAGTATGAATCTTCATTCCGCCCGAAAGCATCATTCCCTATTGTCTGCACACTTATAGGCAATTTTATTTCTGCCTTTGTACAGCCGGAAAAAGCATATTCATCAATCATAGTAAGGTTTGCAGGCAGACTTATATTTACTAAGTCCCTACAGCCGTAAAAAACAGCCTTATCGATAACGGTAAGGCTTGCTAAGCCGGAAAGGTCTATGCTTGTTAAGCCGGAGTAGGCAAAAGCACCTTGTTTGATTGAAGTAATGTTTGAAGGCAAACTTATGTCTGGTAAGTACTTACAGTCGGTAAAAGCATTTTTATCAATTACTGTAAGGTTTGTACAGCTTGAAAGATTCACACCGGTTATACTGTAGTTGGATATAAAAGCGGATCTTCCTATTGTTGTAACTGTAGAAGGAATGGTGATATTTCCTGATACGACATTTGTACAGCCTATCAGAATTGTTTTTGTACTGTCGGAATAGTAGAAGCCTCCTTCTTCAAAACGCCCGGGAAATTCAATCCTATTTTTAGCATAGTACGTATCAAGAACCTTTCTGTATATTTCATAATTCGGAACAATTACTTTTTCACAGCTATCATAATCACTTCCGAAAGCAAAATCTCCTATTGCCTGAACATCTATAGGCAGACTTACAGTTGCTTTTGTGCATGAGTCAAAAGCTCCCTTGCCTATAGAACTAAGGTTTGAACAGCCTGAAAGGTCTACACTTGTTAAGCCGGTACATCCTGAAAAAGCTTCACTACCTATAGTGGTAATACCTATCGGCAAATTTAGGTTTGTTAAGCCCTTACAGCCTGAAAAAGTACCATTATCTATAGTAGTAAGGTTTGTATAACCTGAAAGGTCTAGACTTGTTAAGCCGATACATCCTGAAAAAGATTCACTACCTATAGTGGTAAGGTTTGTATAACCTGAAAGGTCTAGACTTGCTAAGCCGGTACAGCCTGAAAAAGCTTCACTACCTATAGCAGTAATACCTATCGGCAGATTTAGGTTTGTTAAGCCTTTACACTTGTAAAAAGCACCGTTTCCTATTGTAGTAAAACCTGTATAACCCGAAAGGTCTAGACTTGCTAGTTTTGTACATTCACAAAATGCATTTTCTCCTATAACAGTAAGAGGACTTGCAGGAAGGGTTACACTTATTAGTTCCATGCACCAATAAAAAGCCCGAGGATTTATAGCGGTTAGGTTTATGCAAGCGGAAAGATCTAAACTTGTTAAGCTGTAACAGGACGCAAAGGCACCGCCTATTTCGGTAAGGTTTGAACACCCTGAAAGGTCTACACTTGTTAAGCCGATACATCCTGAAAAAGCACCTGCTATAGAAGTAAGGCTTGAACACCCTGAAAGGTCTACACTTGTTAAGCCGGTACAGTCTGAAAAAGCACCTGCTATAGAAGTAAGGTTTGAGCAGCCTGAAAGGTCTACACTTGTTAAGCCGGTACATCTTGAAAAGGCCCAATCTTTTAGGGTAACTAGGTTTGCAGGTAGTCCTACACTTTTTAACCCCTTACAGTAGCGAAATGCTCCATCGCCTATAGAAGTAAGGCGTGTCAAGCTTGAAAGGTCTAGACTTGTTAAGCCGGTACAGTTATAAAAAGCATGATCACCTATAGAAGCAAAACTTGTACAGCCTGAAAGGTCCATACTTGTTAAGCCGGTACAGTCTGAAAAAGCATTATTACCTATAGAAGCAAGACTTGTACACCCTGAAAACTTTATGCTTTGTAAGTTCGTATGCTGGTAAAAAAACTTTTCGCCTATTTCAGTAAGACTTGTGCAGCCTGAAAAGTCTACACTTGTTAAGCCGGTACAGTCTGAAAAAGCACCTGCTATAGAAGTAAGGCTTGAACACCCTGAAAGGTCTACACTTGTTAAGCCGGTACAGTCTGAAAAAGCACCTGCTATAGAAGTAAGGCTTGAACACCCTGAAAGGTCTACACTTGTTAAGCCGGTACAGTCTGAAAAAGCACCTGCTATAGAAGTAAGGCTTGAACACCCTGAAAGGTCTACACTTGTTAAGCTGGTACATCTTGAAAAAGCCCCATTACCTATAGAAACAAGGTTTGCAGGCAGGTCTAGACTTGTTAATCCCGTACATCCTGAAAAAGTACTATTGCCTATAGAAATAAGGCTTTGAGGTAAGCTTACGGAAGTTATTTCGGTACAGCCAATAAAAGCTCCATTCCAATTACCTCCGCTTTCTATCTCGATAATACCATCGCCGAGTATTATCTTGCCTTTAGGTTTAGTGCCTTTATATCCCTTACCTTCTGAAGTAAGTATAATTCTAGTACCTGTACTGTCAATATTAAAATTGACATAGTTTGTTACGGCGTATACGGTTATGCTTTTATTTATAGGGTATTCATCCGTCAGTTTTTCACCCGCTTCGTTTTTAAGCCGCCACTCGTACACAGCATAATCTCCTCCTTTCCATTCACTTTTTAACATTACCTTTTCTTTTGCTCTATCTCTTTGAAAAAGTCAATAATAGTGCATACCCTAAATTCCCTAAAATATAGTTTAAGCTGCCGGTTTTGATAAACCGGTTTCAAACAGTTCCCGATAAATCGCAGGAGGATAACCTTTCGGATTCATTGTGGTAATCCTTCGTCGGTTGTAGTAGACAATAAACCTCCAGACGATTTTCTTTACTTCTTCCCTTTTCAATTTTGTTGTATCTATGCGGTATAGCTTCTCCTTCTTGAGTGTCGCAAAAAAGGATTCCATTCTCGCATTATCATAACATTTTCCCACACCGCTCATGCTTTGAATTGCATGACGGCGAGCCAACTCAAGTTTGTACGCCTCACTCGTGTATTGAGAGCCGGCATCACTGTGATGTATGAGCCCATCAGCCGGCTTTCTTAATTCATATGCCTCCTTTAGAGCTTTTATACAAAGCTCTTTTTTCATGTTGTCGTCCATCGCTACTGCGATTATCTCTCCTGCAAAGCAGTCCATCATCGGTGCAATATACAGCTTTCCATCTTTGCACGGAACCTGCGTTATATCGGTCAGCCATTTCTTGTTAGGAGCGTCTGCGCTAAAGTCCCCTTTAAGAAGATTTTCAGGCCTTTGCGCCTTTCTGTCGGCTTTGGTAAGTCCATCAGGGCTTCTTCTGCTCTTATGAAGCAGATTCCCCTTCCTCATCGCTCTGATTATAGTCGAGCGAGAAACTTTTATGCCTCGCTGCTCAAGTGCTAATCGCATTCTCTGTATTCCATAATTATCGTTTTCAGGATCTTGTGAAAGAATCTTGTGTATTTCGACCAGAAGAAGTTGCCAGCGTTTCATCTTTGTACGGTTCCGTTTCCACTTGTAAAAACCCGTTTCGCTCACCTTTAGGGTTCTACACAGCTTTACAATTGACCACATTTTCTCTTTTGCATTTTCCAAAATGTAGCTGAATAACCCTTGCGTACTTACTTCTTCCGGTCTACGACGAAAAAACCGAGAGCGTCCTTGAGTATTTCGTTTGCTTTTTTCAGCTCCTGTATTTCTCGCTGCATGGCAAGCTCTCTCTCGTTTAACGGTGTTTTGTCCGATGCGATTCTCTCTTCCTTCGCCTTTCGGCTTCTCACCTTCCTCCACTCTGCAATCGTGTAATAACTGAGTCCCAGCTGTTCGGCTGCCTTTTTCACTCCTATCTCATCTGACAATAGCAGTGCCTGTTCCTTAAATTCTTTATTGTACTTGACCATATCTTCCCTTCCTTTATTTTTCGGGTTTTTAGGTCTGCACTTTTATGATAACGGTTCACTTATTTCCGACCAAGTATTAGCACCCTCTGGTTTAATGTAAGTATTTTTAGGTATTTGAGTGCGTTCATCTCCCGATATTTTAATTATAAAGCTATCACCCCACTGAGCTGTGTACACTTCGCTATGGTTTTGTGCCGGAAAGGTATCAGGCAAATCCGGCTCCCAGCCGCCGAAAATTTCTCCCTCTTTTACAGGTTCTGCCACAGTTACGGGCGAGCCGAATCTTCCTTTTAACTTGTTGCCGTCGGTAAGCTGCGTGGTTGTAGTTCCGCCGTCCAAGTTTAGCATCAGGGTAATAATGTTTCTGTCATACTCAATTTTTACTACCGTAGAACCGTCCGCTTCTATCTTCTTCTGAATAATAGGTTTTTCCGTAAAGCCTACATAAGTTTTGGCTGCCGCAGCAGTATTTTCACCTGCATTGCCAGTCTTTGTTTCTGTGTCCGCTTCTATTTTTGTGTACTCGTTATCCGCAATGTTTTGCTGCCAGTGTTCCACAGTGTAGTTTGCTATTTGAGGAATCGGAGAGCTCTTAGGTCTTGTTACTGCAAAGACTGTTGTATCTTCCGTAAAGGTGTTATTGTCCTCAATAATTTGACCCGTTTTATCGGTAAGCCGCCATTCTTTAAGTTCGCAATTTTCTTTAACGGTGATTTTACCCGTTGCGGCGGCTTTGATGTTCTGCCATTCGACATTCTTGTCGGCTTTAAAGGTGTTTTCTACAGCAAGTTCTACGCCCTCATCGCCCAGTACCGTAATTCCGACCGTTTCAGGTTCCGGATCTCCGTTTTGTTTAGAAACCGCAAAGACCGTTGTGCTTTTATTAAAGGTATGATTTCCGTCTAAGTATGCTCCGCTTGCTCCTCCGAGCTTCCACTCCAAAGCGGTGCAGCCTGCTTTAAGACTGACCTTTGCTTGGGCTTGTGCCTTAATGTCAGCCCATTTTGCACCGCTTGTAACTTCAAAATTTGAAGGACTTACAAGCGTGTAACCTTCGTCTGCATCTACCGTAATTGTGATACTTGAAGGCTGAATGCTGCCGCCCTTCGGCTTAGAAAGGACAAAAACGGTTTTGTTTTCATTAAATATATAATTATCCTGTAAATCCGCTCCGATTGCACTGCCCAACTTAAAGCCTTTCGCCTCGTAACCCGGCTTATAGCTTACTTTTTCCTCTACCTTACTCCTTACCCCGCTCCATTTAGAACCCTTGGTAACTTCAAGAGTGTTAGGTGCGTTTACAGTTACGTTTTCATCGCCTGTTAGTGTGATTGTTACCGTTTCTGGCGTTTCAGGAGGCTTAACCCCGGGAGGGCAGCCTGTAAAAAGCCCAATCAATAAACCTAGAGCCAATACCGATACAGTAAGATTTACTGCCCCAAAAAATGATTTTCTTTTACTTTGCTTCATTCCTATTTCCTTCCTTTTTAATTTATTTTTAATTTAACCACAAATAGCCCAAAGGACGCGAAGAAATTTAAGGGAGATGTTGTAAGAGGTTCCTTTATAATCCTTTGAGATCTTGGAGAGCTTTGCGGTTTTATTAAACGGTATAATATAAAAAAAGCCCAAGGGCAGAGAGGCCGGTTTTGAAAGACCTTCTGTTCTTGGGCGTGGTTTGAGTAGTTTGTATTTATGCGGAAAAATTTACTTAAGCATGGGAATGCCTCAGCTGCGAGGCTGCGAGGCTGCGAGGCTGCGAGGCTGCGAGGCTGCGAGGCTGCGAGGCTGCGAGGCTGCGAGGCTGCGAGGCTGCGAGGCTGCGAGGCTGCGAGGCTGCGAGGCTGCGAGGCTGCGAGGCTGCGAGGCTGCGAGGCTGCGAGGCTGCGAGGCTGCGAGGCTGCGAGGCTGCGAGGCTGCGAGGCTGCGAGGCTGCGAGGCTGCGAATTTTAGCGCCTCCGCATTTTTCTGTCAAGAGCTTTTTAATAAGTTTTTTATAAACTATATAACTTTTAGCCTTCTTTAACATAACAACAGTATACAGGATTAAGGGGAAAATTGCAAGGGCGTTTTTTTGCTTTTATAGAGCTTCGATTTCTTTGATGCTTAAGCCTGTCCCTTCAGCTATTTTAGCGATATCAAAACCGAGTTTTTTAAATGCCGCAGCCGTTTCAATAGCTTTTTGGTAAGAACCTTGTTCGATTCCTTGAGATATGCCTTGTTGTATGCCAATCATCAAACTTTCTTGCCTTTGGACGGCTATATCCGTATCATAATCATATTCTGCCAGTAACATGTTCAGTATCAAAGATTTCTAAAGGTTTTGGATTTCAAGTTCAGACAAGCCTGATATTTCTTTAATCACAACTATATCAAAGTTCTTTAGTTTCATCATTTTAGCCGTTTCAAGAGCTTTTTGGTAAGAACCTTGTTCGATTCCTTGAGATATGCCTTGAGATATACCTTGTTGTATGCCAATCATCAAACTTTCTTGTCTTTGGACGGCTATATCCGTATCATAATCATATTCTGCTACCAACATATTGATTACCTCCCGTGATTTTCTCGTTAAGTATTCTTTTAAGATTCCTTTTTCTATACATATTTTTACTGCATTGGTAAAGCCTTTTTCAGGGTCTAGTTGCGTTTGCTTTCTTACCTCGTCCACAAAAAGACTGTATTCTTCAAGCGGCTTGCACGCCGTTAAAACTTTGTTTGCCTTATCGGTATTGATGTTTAAAACCTGAACCGTCAGCTCCAAGGGCATCTGTTCAGACTTTGTAATAAAAGCATCAGAAAGTTTTAAAACCGCTGTTTCAGGGTAGTCTTCCTTGCCGTTATAGAAAACATAGAACTCCGGTGTCGGTATTTTTGACAGTTTTCTCAGATACCTGTCTGTGGGTGCTTGCAGCTTTTCATAGAGCCTTGCTATATACTGTAAGAAGCGTAAAGGCATGTTTTCGTTTATGGTGGACTGGTGTTCAGCCAATATGATGATTTTACCATCTACAAGGCAGGAAACATCGTTGATTATGTTCATGTACATAACATTATCAAGCCTTATATTTTCTACAGGGCAAGACAGTTGCAGATTGGTACCGTGCAAGGCATTATAGAGCGATAAAAAGTTTTCTTTAGCTTTTTCGTCTTCACTGAACAAATCGACAAAAACCGAGTCTTTGTATTTGCGGTTTGAACTACTCATATCAGCCTCCTGTTATTTGTATTATAACATATACGAACCGATTTTAAAAGATCATATTTGTAAGAGATTTTTCCATCATCCTTAATTTTACACCATGTCCTCCGCAACAGAAACCGTGACACCCTCATGTTTAAACTTATCTAAAATTATTTTGCCGCCGAGGAGGAAGGCGGAAGGGGCGGAGACATTGTAAACGCCGACTGTCTTTTTTACAAAGTCTGACTTTTCAAAATTGTCTTCGATTTTTTCTATTTGGCTTTCAGAAAAAAAGACAGGGCTTATGTTTAGTTCTTTTGCAAAATCAAGCAAGCCTTTTTCATTTTGTTTTAATTCTATCGAGGCTATCGCCTTAACAGCTTTCAAATCCTTGTTTATCGAATCAAGGGCAAGCTTTACCGTCTCGGCAAGGGTTTCTTTATTCACTCCTTTTTTTAAGCCTATCCCAAGGTTTAAATTTTTTCGGCACCAAGTGTACCATTGGCAAAGAACCGCTTAAAGCAGATACCGTTTCTCTTTTTTTATTTGAAACAATGATAAGGCCTTCAAGTTTTTTTTCTTCTTTCACGGATTGTAAATTTGAAGTAAATTTTACGGCCGGTAAATTCGAATTAAAATCTTCATCTTGCAAAACAAAAAGATTAGGGTAATTTATGGGAGACACCTTATCCTCGGAATAAAAGCCTACAGCCTTTCCGTCCACCATGAGGGCAGTGATTATTTTTGCATCTTCCATGGACAAGATAGCATAATTATTTTTCTGAGCAAACAAATCGACAGCTTCTATGCTGCGGCCGTCGGAGGCAGTTGTAATTACACTCACAGCCCCTATCGCTCTTGCAATTTTTTCGGTAAGAGCATTGGCTCCGCCCAAGTGCCCCGACAGCAATGAAATTACAAAGCGTCCCATATCATCGATTACAAGCACGGCAGGGTCTTGGGTTTTATCCTGAATATAATCCCTTATCATGCGGACGGCAATACCTGTAGAGGAAATAAAAATAAGGGCATCTCTATTTTTAAAATCATCGGGAATAAGAGAGCGGATTCCGCCGGCTGTTTTTGCATTATAAAAATGCTCGATTTCGGAATTCAAGCGGGATAATTTTTCTCCCAAGAGCTTTCCTTTTTCGGTAAATGAATAGGCAGCTATTTTTTTCATTATTCTGCGTTTCTGAATTCGTGAGAAAATTTAGGATTGTAAAGCCGGGACCTTTCATAAGCCCCTGCAATAAAATTCCCCACCAAGATTTGAGCCGTTTTGTTTACTCCGGCCTTCTTCACTTTTTGAGCGATATCGCCGAGGGTGCCGGTTATTATTTCTTGATCTTCCCAAGTTGCCTTGTAAATTACCGCAGCAGGAGTCGCCTCATCCTTATAGCCCTTGAGAAGTTCCGTAACTACATTTTCTATATTTTGCACTGATAAAAAAATCGCCATCGAAGCCTTGTGGGCAGCAAGGTCTGCCAGCTTTTCATCTTGAGGAACAGGGGTGCGGCCTTCCATGCGGGTTAAAATAACTGTCTGGCTTACATCGGGAAGGGTAAACTCTTTTTTTATTGCCGCCGCCGCTGCCGTACAAGAGCTGACACCCGGGACAACCTCGTAGTCTATTCCCAGCTTATCAAGTTCATCCATCTGCTCCCTGACGGCTCCGTAAATTGAAGGGTCTCCGGTGTGAAGTCTTACAATTTGGGCATTGCGGTTTTCTTCCATAACCTTGATAACTTCTTCAAGGGTCATTGAAGCCGAGTTATAGGTTTTGCAATTATGCTTTGCAAACATCAAATGAGCCTTTGAAACCAAAGAGCCTGCATAAATGATAACGTCGGCCTTTTCAATCAGCTTGCGTCCCTTTATCGTAATTAAATCCGGATCCCCCGGACCCGCTCCTACAAAATAAACCATAAGTATTCCTTTCTTGTTTTTAATTAAAATGCATCTTTAAGATTGAGCTTTCATAACAGCCGATCTTCCCAAAAATAAAAATAGAACCAAAGCTGAAATACTGTAAATGGAATTTCCTGTAAAAAGCATCCTCCAGCCCGTATTAAAAGGTATTAAAAAGACCGGAGCTATCCCGACTCCTATATATGAAATTAAACCGACAATCGAAAAGCCGATACTTCTCTCTTCTTCATTTTCAAAACTACCGATAGCAACATAAAACATTTTAAAAAGACTGCCGTAACCTAAGCCGTATATAAAAGCGAAAAAATATAGCAAAAAGGTTCCGCCCAAAAGCACAAGAGAAATTTGGCCTGCTATAATAAAAAACAATGCAAAAAGCACCATATTAAACTTGTAGTTTATTTGTTTAAAAAACTGAACTAAAATATATCCTGACCAAAAAAAGAGATAGTATATTCCGATTGATAAATTTACCGATTTAAAATATATAGGCAAATAAGATATTATTGAACCGTATGATATCGATGAAAATAACAGCACAATAAACGAAATTTGAAATATTTTATTCGACAAAACTTTTTTCAAATTATAAAGCATTTTAGAAGCCGAATCTTCGCCGCCATTTACTTTTTGCCGATTTAAGGATAACGAAATTATTGTCATTATAGAAGCAAATATAGACCAAGATACAAAAAGAAAATAGGGATTAGTATTATAAACATTTTCACCTATAATGGGCGAAAACACAGAAGCTATGGCGACGATAGCATTATATATGCCCAAATTAGAAGTACGCTTATTTTCGTTTTCACTGAGTAATACTAAAATCGCAGGCGGAACTAAACCGATAGATATGCCGAATAAAACTGTTCCGATAGACATCCAAATCATGCTGCTGCTTTCAATTACCAAAATAAGACAGCCTGCAGTGAACAGTATACTTCCCAATATAATTTCAGTCCTCGCCTTTAAAAAAATTCCCGATTGAAAAAACACGCGTAAACAGGAGAGAGCTTATAAATGTCATCATAATAATATTTATATCCCCTGTTTTTTTGTTGATATTAAATACTATTAAAGATAACAAAGCCGTCAACATCGAAAAAATAAAATTTATAAAAAACGAAACAGTGAATAATTTTTTCTCGTTCATAAAAAGCTTATCCTTATTTGAGTATAGTAAATATAAGCCGTTCTGTCAATCAATTTATATCAGGGGGGAAGGGCTCTTAAGTTCATTGATTTTGAAGGAGATTTTAGAATTTGCTTATATCGGAACAACAAGATAGACGGCACCAATCCTGTCACCAATGGCACCAATTCTGTCACCAATGGCACCAATTCTGTCACCAATGGCACCAATCCTGTCACCAATGGCACCAATCCTGTCACCAATGGCACCAATCCTGAATCTAACGAAATTTTATACGAAAAAGTATTAGATTCGTTAAAAACAAACCCAAAAATTACTCAACAAGAAATAAGTAAATTGCTCAATACCTCGCTTCGTACCGTTAAGCGTATTTTAGCCCGCTTGCAAGAAGAAAATATTGTAAAACGGGAAGGGTCATCAAGAGCGGGCTCTTGGCTTGTGATTGGTAAAAAAGTTTAATTACCCTATCCTATGATTTCGATTTTGCTCTTCACGGTATTTTACCATAATGTCTTCAAATATATTTGCACTGGTAGGCGGTGTATAAGTAATAGCATTTGCTCCGGCTTCTATTGTACGCAAAATGCTTTCATCTGTGGGGCCGCCGGTTGCAATTATGGGGAATTCGGCTCCCAGGTCTTGCCTCAATTTTTTTACAATTAGAGGAGTTTCTTTTCCGCCTGAAACATTTAATATTTGTACACCGGCCTTGATTTTTTCGATAACCTCATCATACTCCGAAACCACAGTCGAAATAATCGGAATATCTATTTCTTTGGACATTTTTTTGATCACTTCAACCTTCATAGGCACATTTACAACAACGCCGTAAGCTCCCAAAAGTTCGGCCTGCAAAGCAATATGAATCGAGCGGTTCCCTGTAGTAATTCCTCCGCCTACTCCGACAAAAACCGGAACAGGAGCAACCTCTATTATCGCCTGCGTAATCGAAAGCTGGGGAGTAAAAGGATAAACAGCCATTATCGAATTTGCATTGGAGTTTTTAATTACAGCAATATCGGTCGAAAACAAAAGGGATTTTATCCTCCTGTTCAAAATCATAATTCCGCTTGCCTGATAAATAGTTTCAGGCACCTGCACAGTCTTTTGTCTAAGCTCCGAAGAAATCTCCGGTATAAATTTTCCTTTTTCGTCTTTCATAATAAGTATTTTACTATTCTTTAAAGGGGGATGTCAAGGTTGAAAACCCCTTACATAAATATTAAAAATCATGTATAATGAAACTATTATGGGAAAAACATTTGTTTTTGTAAACCAAAAGGGCGGGGTCGGGAAGACGACTTCCGTGATTAATTTGGGTGCTTACATCGCACTGGCAGGAAAAAAGACTCTTTTAATAGACTTTGACCCTCAGGGGAATATGTCTTCAGGTGTCGGTATTCAAAAAAAGCGGCCGACCGTTTATGATGCCCTTGCCCAAAAGACCTCAATAAAAAACACCATCTACCCTACTACGGTAAAAAACCTATCGGCAATCCCTGCTTCAATAGACCTTTCGGGAGCAACGGTAGAACTTGTAGAAGAAGCCGACAGAGAATTCTATCTTAAAAATATTATCGAAAGCGTAAAAAGCGAATACGATTATATCCTAATCGACTGTCCTCCGTCCTTGGGCATTTTGACATTAAACGGACTCACGGCAGCCGACCAAGTGTATATACCGCTCCAATGCGAATACTTTGCCCTTGAAGGATTAACCCTCCTTTTGCAGACAGTACAAAGGGTACAGCAAAACCTTAATCCTTCCCTTGAAATAGGCGGAATATTTTTTACCATGTTCGATTCAAGAACGAATCTTGCTCAAGAAGTTGTACAGCAGGTATCTTCATATTTTAAGGACAAGGTTTTTTCGACCATTGTTCCGCGGAATGTAAGATTATCCGAAGCCCCATCGCATGGAGTTCCGATTTGCAATTATGATGCAAAATGCACCGGAGCAAGAAGTTACGAAAAACTTGCAGATGAGGTATTAAACCGTGGCTAAAAAATCGGCATTAGGACGGGGGCTCGATGCCCTCTTGGAAGAGCAACCTTCAAATCATACAGTGCAGGAAACACTAAATATTTCCGAAGATTCAATTATCAATCTTGACCCAAAACTACTTCAGCCCAATCCCTATCAACCTCGAAAAACTTTTGATGAAGAAAAAATAAACGAACTTGCAGAATCAATAAAAGAACACGGAATAATTCAGCCGATTGTAGCCGAAAAACATGAGGACAAGGGTTATTTTATAGTAGCAGGCGAAAGGCGCACAAGAGCCGCCGTCAGTTTAGGCTTAGAAACCGTTCCTGTAATCCTGCGCAGCTTTGAGGAAAAAAAGAAGCTTGAAGTCGCCCTAATAGAAAACATTCAGAGGGAAGACCTAAATGCAGTCGATGAAGCCCTTGCCTATCAAGAGATTATGGAACTCACCCGCATAAACCAAGAAGAGCTTGCAAAAAGGGTCGGGAAAAGCCGGTCGGCAATTACAAACAGTTTAAGAATATTAAAACTGCCCGAGGAAATGAAAGAGGCTTTGCGGGTAAATAAAATCTCGGCGGGTCATGCACGCTCTCTACTATCCATAGTAAATCCTGCCGATCAAAAAATTCTTTTTACAAGAATTTTAGAATCGGATATGTCGGTCCGAGAAGCCGAGTCAATGGCAGCCGATCTTAATTCGGGAATCGGACGCATAACAAAAAAACAAAAAAAAGAAGCTCCATCTCTTTCTACCGATGATTTTGAATTAAGAGATATTGAGCAGCAATTTATAAATTCCTTGGGAACAAAGGTGCAAATAAAAGGAGACTTAAAAAAAGGAGTTGTCGAAATATCATACTTTTCAAAAGATGATTTGGATATGTTATATCAAAAATTAAACTAGTCAATTAAGCAGGACATAATGGACACTAAATTTAAAGACCTAAAAAAAACTCTTGACAAGTTGGTAATAAAGTACGAAAAACCGGCCTTTATACCTGCCGATCCGATAAGTATTCCGCACCGTTTTTCTAAAAAAGAAGACATAGAAATTGCAGGATTTTTTGTTTCTATTTTTGCATGGGGAAACAGAACAGCAATTTTAAAAAGTGCGGATAAATTGATGGCTCTCTTACAAAATCAACCTCATGCGTTCTTAACTCAAAGCACTCCGGCTCAGTTAAAAACGGTAAGCACCTTTTATCACCGCACCTTAAATGGAGAAGACAGCCTTGCCATAGCAAAGGCTATAAGACGCATTTATTTATCGGGCTCAAATTTTGAAGAATTATTTAAAGCTAAAAATCCGGAAGAACCTTTGATAAGCAGGATGAGCCGATTTAGAAAAGAATTTATAAAAAACATGGAACCGCATAACATAAAACACATAGCCGACATGGAAGGCGGTTCCGCAGCAAAAAGATTAAATATGTTTTTACGCTGGATGGTAAGATCGAATGATAAGGGAGTTGACTTCGGTTTATGGAAAAGCATTAAGCCGTCTGAGCTCTACCTCCCTTTGGATGTGCACTGTGCCCGAAGAGGAAGAGCCCTCGGCCTCTTAACTCGAAAACAAAACGACCGCAAGGCAGTCGAAGAAATTACGGAACGCCTCAGAGAATTTTGCCCTGAAGACCCGTCAAAATATGACTTTGCCCTTTTTGCTCCCGAAGTCGAAAAGGCCTTAGCAGAAAGATAAGAATTTTACCTCCACAAGAATTCGGGATAGTAACCTTCTTTTACCTTATTTTCAAGCTCGTTTTTAACGATTTCTCTGTCTTCGGGATAGGTCATACCGAACCATCTTTCAGTGGTAGTATAAACCTTAACCTTTCCAAGACCCTTTTTCATCATAGCCCCTACACCTTCAGGCAAGAGACATTCGGCCTTTTCACTTTCTGCATACTTATGAATAAAGTCTTTAAAATACTCATTCATAAAATCGAAAATTTTAGGAGAAAAACCGAAAAGGTTCATCGAAACGGTTTCCTTACCTGAGAATTCAACCTCGGCACCTTCATGTTCCGAAATAATTTTTTCGACAGGACCAACCTTTTTATATGCGATATCCTTATGCTCGGTAATTCCTACAAGATAACCGTTTCCAACCTGACAAACCCCTCTTGAAACGGAACCGGAGCGGCTCAAGGTCTTATCCAAGATATAACCGACCATAGCATGCTCGGTAGAATCATTTGACAATGTTGAAAGGTGGGTCGCTATAGTTTTATAAGCAGAGCGGCCGTAATAATCATCGGCATTTATAACTGCAAAGGGTTCATTTATTTTGAGCTCCGCAGCCAAGATCGCATGTGCAGTTCCCCAAGGTTTTTTTCTGTTGACAGCTCTTTTTATTTGCTCATCAGTCAAAAATCCGTCCATGGATTGGAAAACATAATCCGCATTACAGTTGCGTGCAATTCTATTAAAAAAACGTTCTCTAAAATCGTTTTCAATATCTTCTCTGATTATAAAGACAACCTTACCGAAGCCGTTATTCATTGCATCGTAAACTGCATAATCCAACAAGGTTTCGTCATGCCTTCCAACGGCAGCTATCTGTTTGACACCTCCATACCTGCTGCCCATTCCGGCAGCTAAAACTAAGAGAGTTGGTTTCATAAATAAACCTCCTAAGATTTTAATTAGGCTAAAATATAACCTTGAAATATAATATCATATTATCGGAATAAATAAAAGATATTCTAAATTTTCCCGTACAGTTGACATTACTATCAAAAAAATAATAAAATACTTTTAATAAAACAAAGCGAGAAACTATGGCTATTATAATAAAAACAATGGGGAAGGCTATCCCCAAAAAGGTAATGAGCAACAGCGATTTTCCCGCTTCTCTGGATACTTCTGATGAATGGATCAGAAGCCACACAGGGATAGGAAGCCGCTATATAGCTTCCGAAGAGGACACAAGTGCTTCATTGGGATCAGAGGCCTGTAAGGAAGCCCTGCTTAATCAGCACAAGGAGAAATACAAAAATCTTTTTTCGGCCGGATCTCAGACCGCAGAAATTTCTGATATAGACCTGATTATTTGTGCAACTGCTACGGCGGAATATCAAGGCTTCCCCTCAAATGCCTGCCTTATTCAAAAAGAACTTGATGCAAAAAAGGCAGTCTGCTTTGACCTATCGGCAGCTTGTTCGGGATTTTTATACGCAATTGATACGGCGGCCGCCCTCATGGAAAGGCACGGCTGGCACTATGCCCTTGTTTGCGGATCCGAGGTATTAAGTAAAATCGTAGACTGGAACGACCGCTCTACCTGCGTCCTATTCGGAGACGGTGCAGGTGCAGTTCTTCTTGAAAACACCTTCGAAAAAACAAAGGAAGGCATAGGCTCGGTCATCTTAGGTTCAGACGGAACAGGTTACGATGCCCTCTATATGGGAGACTATCTAAAAATGAACGGAAGAACCGTCTACAATTTTGCAGTCGGAGTTATAACCGAAACCGTAAAAAGCCTTCTTCAAAAAGAAAATATGAATATGGAAGATGTAGACCTAGTGGTATGCCATCAAGCCAATGCCAGAATTTTGGAGGCAGCGGCAAAAAGGCTTGGTGCAGACATGAATAAATTTGTATGTAATATGGAAAACTACGGAAACACCTCCGCAGCCTCAATCCCCATAACCCTTGACGATCTTGTTCTGGACGGAAGGCTTAAAAAAGGAATGACAATTATTACTGCGGGGTTCGGTGCAGGGCTCACATGGGGCGGTGCCGTCATAAGGTTTTAATACATATAAGGAAGGATGATGATGAAAAGCATATTTTTATTTTCAGGGCAAGGTGCCCAATTTAAGGGAATGGCTCAGGATATTGTTGAAAAATACGGTTCAGCAAGAGCCCTAATCAAAAATATCGGCGATATAACCGGGGAAGACATTGAAGCCCTCCTCTGGCACACCGAAAACGAGGTTTTGTCTAGAAGCGACAAGAGCCAGCTTGCAATAATTGCAGTTGAAACAGCTATTCTTGCCGTTTTAAAAGAGAAAGGTGTAAGCCCTTCAGCCGTTGCAGGTTTCAGTTTAGGCGAGTTTTCGGCCCTCTATGCCTCAGGTATTTTGAGCTTTGAAGACATGATACGCATAGTCCAAAAACGAGGCCGGATTATGCAAGCCGCCTGCGACAAGATTGCAGCAAGGGCAAGCGAGGGTTCGGGTGCCCTCGGCATGTCGGCCATTTTAAAGCTTGATCCCGAAAAGGTAATAGAGCTTTTAAAGCCTCATTCAGACCCCAAGACCGGAATAGTATTTGCCGCAAACATGAATAGTCCCGTCCAAACCGTCATTTCGGGAACGGCGGAAGGCCTCTCTCTTGCAGAAGAACTTTGCAAAGAAGCCGGAGCAAAAAGATGTGTCCGCCTTGCAGTTGCAGGCCCCTTCCACTCCCCCCTTATGGGAGAAGCGGCAAAGGAATTTGAAGAAGTCTTAAAAGGCTTTGAATTTAAAAACCCCGAAATCCCCGTCTTCTCAAACGTTACGGGTAAAAAAGTAAAATCGGGAGAAGAAGCAAGGGCAAATGCAGTCCTTCACTTGACTCATCCTGTTTTATGGACGAGCGAAGAAAAAGAGATCGCTTCTTTATGTGAGGACTTAAAACCCTGCCGCCTCTTGGAAATAGGCCCCGGAAACACCTTGTGCAATCTTTGGAGGGACAGCGGCTTTGCCTCGGATGAACTAACCTGTTCTCCGACAGGAACTTTGGAACAGCTAAATAAAATTATAGAATAAAAACCGGATATGAGAATTAAAAAGATTTTCAAAAAAATTAAAGGAGATGCCTATGTCAGAACTTGCTTTTGAACAACTTTCAGCACAGGTTGAGATGCTTTCTTATACGGAAAGAATTAGATTACTTGATAAAATAGTAAAGACTTTACACAAGCCTGTAAAAACGCATAAAAGGGAAGATTCAGACTTTAATGCGGCCTTTGGATTATGGAAAGACAGGAATATTTCGGTTGAAGAAATAAGAAATAAGGCATGGGGACGTTCTCAATGATTTATCTTTGTGATACTTGTATTCTGATAGACTATCTTCGGGGGAAACTTGAGGTTCAGCAAAAGCTACAACAAGATAGAGAACAAGGTTTGGGGATGTCTTAGTTTTGGCATAGATTAAAATATATAAGTTTTGTACTTTACACAAAATATCGTAATTATTGGAGGAAAGATGTTATTACAAGGAAAAAAAGCATTGGTAACAGGCTCTTCAAGAGGAATCGGAAAAGAGGTTGTTAGAAGATTTATTGAAGAAGGAGCAGAAGTATGGGGCCTTTGTACAAAGCCCTCAGCAGCAAAATCAGAAATGGAAGCCTTTGCAAAAGAAAAAGGCTCGGTATTTCACGAAATATATGCCGACTGCGGCAATGCAGAAGGCCTTACCGAAACGGTAAAAAAAGCTCTAGAAGAATCGGGAGGCTTTGATGTTCTTGTAAACAATGCAGGAATCACAAGGGACAGCCTTTCATTTAGAATGAAGCTTTCAGACTGGGAAGATGTTTTGCGCGTAAACTTAACAGGAGTTTTTATCGCTTCGCAAATTGTTTCCTCCGATATGATCAGAAAAAGAGCCGGCTCAATCATCAATATGACGAGCATAGTCGGCCTCCACGGTCAGGGCGGACAGGTCAACTATTCCGCAAGCAAGGCAGGTCTTATCGGCTTCACAAAGAGCCTTGCAAAGGAAACGGCAGGCAGGGGAGTCCGCGTAAACGCCATAGCTCCCGGCTACATTGAAACCGACATGACAGCCGCCGTAAACGAAGAAATGCGCAAGGCCTGGGTCGAAGGCATCCCCTTAAAAAGAGCCGGACAACCCGTAGACATAGCAAACGCCGCAGTCTTTTTGGCTTCGGACTTATCGCTTTATATAACCGCTCAAGTCCTAGGTGTCGATGGCGGATTGGGAGCTTAAGCTGCAATAATGAATAAAATTATGGAGGAAGGATATGATTGTAAAACCGATGATTAGGAATAACATTTGTCTAAATGCTCATCCTAAAGGATGCAAAAAGGGTGTAGAGGATCAAATAGAATACACAAAAAAAAGGATTACCGCTGAGGTAAAATCGGGAGCTGCATCGCCGAAAAATGTACTCGTGCTCGGCTGCTCTAACGGATACGGACTTGCAAGCCGAATCACGGCAGCCTTCGGCTACGGAGCCGCCACTATAGGCGTTTCCTTTGAAAAGGCCGGAAGCGAAACAAAGTACGGAACCCCCGGCTGGTACAATAACCTCGCCTTTGACGAGGCGGCAAAAAAAGAAGGACTTTATTCCGTTACTATAGACGGCGATGCCTTTTCCGACGAAATCAAGGCTCAAGTTATTGAAGAAGCTAAAAAGAAAGGGATAAAATTCGATCTCATTGTTTACAGCTTGGCAAGCCCTGTAAGAGTAGACCCCGACACAGGCATAATGCACAAGTCGGTCTTAAAGCCCTTCGGAAAAACCTTTACAGGCAAGACCGTCGATCCCTTTACGGGAGAACTAAAAGAGATTTCCGCAGAGCCTGCAAGCGATGAAGAAGCGGAAGCCACCGTTAAGGTTATGGGCGGAGAAGATTGGGAGCGCTGGATAAACCGGCTTTCAAAAGAAGGCTTGTTGGAAGAAGGCTGCATCACTATGGCCTATTCCTATATAGGCCCCGAAGCCACCCAAGCCCTCTACCGAAAAGGCACCATAGGCAAGGCCAAAGAACACCTTGAAGCCACAGCTCACCGCCTAAACAAAGAAACCCCGTCAATACGTGCCTTTGTTTCGGTAAACAAGGGGCTCGTAACAAGGGCAAGTGCGGTAATCCCCGTAATTCCCCTCTACCTCGCTTCCTTGTTCAAGGTTATGAAGGAAAAAGGAAACCACGAGGGCTGTATCGAACAGATTACCCGCCTTTATGCAGAAAGGCTCTACCGCAAAGACGGCTCAATCCCCGTCGATGAAGAAAACAGAATCCGCATTGACGACTGGGAGCTTGAAGAAGACGTACAGCGAGAAGTTTCTGCCTTGATGGAAAAGGTAACAAGCGAAAATGCCGAAAGCCTCACTGACCTTGCAGGCTACCGCCGCGACTTTTTAGCCTCAAACGGCTTTGATGTCGAAGGCGTCAACTACGAAGCCGAAGTAGAAAGGTTTGATAGGATTTAAATGGCAAAAGATATTCAAATCAGGTGAATTGGAAGAGGCTTCAGTTACCGAGGATTCCTCGGCAACTGCCTCAGACGGTAAATCCTATCGAATGAAATTCTACAATCTTGATGCCGTTATTTCCGTAGGAAAACACCATCAGCGGGTAATTGGAAATTATGGAAGATTATAATAAAGAGTTTAAAATCGATATTCCTAAAAAACAGAGTGCACTTAAAGCCGAAATCGTTTCTTTTTTAAACAGCACCGACGGAGAAATTTATCTGGGTGTCAATGACAGCGGAACTGTACATTATGATCTCATAAACGAAAAAAAGAAAAAATGGGAAGAGGTTCTTTCAAATTGGATTGTAAATGCCTTTACGCCCGGTGTGACGAGCTTGATTTATATTTATCCAAACGAAACTCCCTTTAGAATCAAAATTTTTAAGGGAAAAGAGCGGCCTTACTTTTATAAAGACGGAGAAGGCTTTAATACAAAAGGTGTATATGTCAGAGTCGGCAGTACAAAAAGACTTGCAAGCTTTGATGAAATCCAAAGAATGATACGGCAGCATAATCAGCATGATTACGAGCGTTTGTTATGCCATCGGGATGATTTGACCTTTAATTATATAGAAAATAGATTTAAAGAAAAAAGCGTTCCTTTCGACAAATATGCTCTATCCCTCATGGATAAGGATGGTAAATATAATAATGCCGCCCTCTTATTGAGCGACCAAAATCCCACTATCAGTAAGTTTGCCGTTTTTCAGGGAACTACGGTTAATGTCTTTTTGGATAAAAAAGAATTTACAGGTTCCATCTTAAAGCAATTAGATGAGGTGCTATATTTTGCAAATTTATCGAACCGAAAAAAAATAACCATTACAGGAAACCCTGAGCGGGATGAGTATTCGGATATTCCGGAAAGAGCTCTCAGAGAAGCTATCGTAAACTGCTATTGCCATAGGGACTGGACCTTGAGCGGAGATATAAAAATAGAATTTTACGATGACAGAGTGCAAATTTTTTCTCCCGGCAGCTTACCGGACGGATTGACCCTGGAGAACATAAAAATGGGCATGGTTGCTAAAAGGAATAAAATTATAGTGGACACTCTGGATAAGGCGGATGTCATCGAAAATTATGCTTCAGGAGTACGCAGAATATTCGAAGATTATGCCGGCTTTAAAAAACAGCCCGAATATTATATTTCCGATAACGGAGTAATTGTTACCTTGTTCAACCGCAACTATGATGTTCAAGATGACGGTCAAAACGGCGATCAAAATGATGTCCAAAATGATGTCCAAAAATTGAGTCCTGAGCAAAGAAAAGAAAAAATCATCGAACTGATAAAATCAAATAACAAGATTACAATTGATATGATGAGTTATATGATTAATGTATCCAAACCCACCATTGAGAGGGATATATCTAAATTAAAGAAAGAGAACAAAATTGAATATACAGGCAGTGCCAAGGACGGATACTGGATTGTAAAAAGAACTAATTAGATATTTGTAATAGAGGATTTCCGGTAAACAATTATGAAAAAATTTTTAACGATATTATTTTTAACAGGATTGATGACAGTCGGTATCGCAGCGGCGGAAGGTGCAGCAGTTTCCGCAGGCACAGGACGGGCAATACTCGGTATAAGCTACGATTACGATACAAACGAGATAGCCGTGAAAGCGGTAACTGCCGATGGTTCCGAGATACAGGTTGAAGGCTGCACAGTTGAGGAATTACCGAGCGGTGAATCGGTACGGCTTACGGCAACGGGAAATAGGATTGTCTTAAAAGGGGCAATTACCGAGCTTTATTGCTCCGGCAATCGGCTTACCTCGCTTGATGTGCGGGGATTGCAGGCTTTGACGGTGCTGGAGTGTGCCGGCAATGATCTTACCTCACTCAATGTACATGGCTTAACGGCTTTGGCTGTGCTTGACTGTTCCGAAAATCAGCTTGCCTCACTCAATGTGCAAGGTTTGACCGCTTTACGGAAGCTGAACTGTTCTAAAAATCTGCTAACTTCGCTTAATACACAAGATTTTAACGCTTTGAAGGGCTTTGACTGTTCCGATAATCTGCTGACTTCTCTTAATGTACAAGACTTGACGGCTTTAGAAAAATTGGCTTGTTCCGGTAATAAGCTGACTTCATTAAATGTACAGGGATTGACCGCTTTGCAGTATTTGTCTTGCCGTCATAATCAACTTAAAACACTTAACCTAAAAGGCTTGACCGCTTTACGCGAACTGTGGTGTTCCGGCAATCAACTTGCCGCCCTCGATATGCGCGGCATAAGCACTTTACAAACGCTGGACTGCTCCGTCAATAAACTTACAGCCATCGAATTACCGGCGGTAAACGTTTTACAGGAACTGGACTGTTACGGCAACCGCTTAAACGAAAAAGCCTTTATACGGATATTCACCGCTTTGCCTGACAGAAAACAAAACGAAGCGGGCAAAGCCTGTATATATCGTGAAAGAAACGATGTTCCGGAAAAAAATGTAACGGACTTTACTTCTTCCGCCGAACTGAAAACCGCCTTTGAAGCCGCAAAAGCAAAAAACTGGATATTTTATAAACAGGATACAAACGGAATGTATGAAAAGATTTAAAATGGTAAAAACAGATTATCGGTAATTTTCATAAGGGATAGACATACTATCTACATACTGATAAAATGTCTATCTTAAATAGCATTAACGGTTAAATAAACATAAATAAAACTTTAAGGAGATTTCATGAAAGAAGATTTTATTTTAAAGGTGATAGAACAATTTGAAAAAGGTGATACAGTGTTCTTGCAGATAAAGCAGGACGACTGCGAGCTTGTATTAAAAAAGGAAGGAGCCTTTCCTAAAAAGGAAGTTGCAGCTCAGGCAGGAGCACAGGCTGCCTATCCTATGCCTTTGGCTATGCCGGCAGCTTTCCAAGCAGGTTTTCAGGGCGTGCCTCAGACCGCTCCTTCGGGAGTTCAAGGGGCAGCACCTCAACCGGCAAGCCCTGTTGCAGAAGCTCCGGCCCAAGTGGCCACGGCATCTTCATCGGCCGATCTAATCGAGGTAAAAAGCCCCATCGTCGGAACCTTTTACAGGGCTCCGTCTCCCGATTCTCCGCCCTATGTCGAAAAAGGCGGCACGGTAAAAAAAGGTCAACCCCTTTGCGTGCTTGAGGCCATGAAGATGATGAACACCCTCGAATGCGACCATGACGGAATTGTCGAAGAAATCTTGGTTTCAAACGGAGACCTTGTCGAATTCGATCAGGTCTTGTTTAAGATAAAGGCTAAGTAGGCAGGTTCCTATGATAAAAAAAATACTTATCGCCAACAGGGGCGAGATTGCCGTGAGGGTTATCCGCTCCTGCCGCGAAATGGGAATAAAAACCGTAGCCGTTTACTCCACGGCGGACAAGGACTGCCTCCATGTTCTTTTGGCTGATGAGGCCGTCTGCATAGGCCCGCCCCCGTCCGCGAAAAGCTACCTCAACAAGGAAGCCCTTATCACGGCAGCCCTCTGTACTTCCTGCGAGGCCGTTCATCCGGGAGTAGGCTTTTTATCCGAAAACGCAAGTTTCGCCCGCGAGGTAGAAAACTCAGGGCTTTTTTGGATAGGCCCTAAACCCGACACAATCGAAATGCTGGGCGACAAGGTACGGGCCCGTGAAACCGCCGTAAAAAGCGGCCTTCCAGTAACCCCCGGCTCGGACGGAGCTATAAAGGAATTGGAAGAAGCCAAAAAAACTGCCGAAAAATGCGGTTATCCCGTCATCATAAAGGCAGCCTCAGGCGGCGGCGGAAAGGGAATGCGCATAGTTTATAAGGAATCGGAGCTGGCAGAAAACCTAAAAATCGCTTCCGCAGAAGCCGAGGCCAACTTTGCAGACGGCACAGTTTATATCGAAAAATACCTCGTAGACCCGCGCCATGTCGAGCTTCAAATCGTAGGCAACGGAAAGGGAGCCGTTTCCGTCTTAGGCGAAAGAGACTGCTCCGTTCAAAAAAATCATCAAAAGCTGATAGAAGAAAGCCCCTCCCCTGCCGTAAGCGAGGAAATGCGCGAAGCCATGTGTAAGGGGGCTGTCAGCCTCTTTTCTTCCCTTAAATACCGCGGGGCGGGAACAATCGAGTTTCTCGTATCGGGCAACAATTTCTACTTTATGGAAGTAAACGCCCGAATTCAGGTCGAGCACCCCGTTTCGGAGATGATTACAGGCACCGATATAATTGCAGAACAAATCCGCGTTTGTACGGGCGAGAACATGAAGTTTGCCCAAGGCATCCTGCCTACAAAGGGCTGGGCTATCGAGGCCAGAATAAACGCCCGCTCTCCCGGCCTTATCAAAAACTTGATGATTCCCGGCGGAAACGGTGTACGCTTTGACAGCTTTTTATATCAAGGTTACTCGGTAGTTCCGTTTTATGATTCGATGACGGCTAAGCTCATCGTTCACGGAGCCGACAGGGCTAATGCAATTCAAAAACTGCTTTGCGCCCTCGACGAGCTTAAAATCGAAGGCATCACCTGCAATATCGAAGAGCAAAAGATTATACTTAACTCAAAAAAGTTCAAATCCGGTGTTTTCGGTACCGGGCTCTATGAAGAGCTTTTTGGAAGTAAATAAGGAGTTTTGACAAATTATGGATTGTCCTAGTTGTAAAGTATCATATGATGAAGAGGTGTTTACAGATAACCTGATGGTCTGCCCTCATTGTAATTGCCATTTGCGCATAGAGCCTAGGCAGAGGATTACCTATCTGACGGATGAAAATTCCTTTCAGGAGCTGTATGCAAACTTGAAAACCTGTAACCCCATCGAAATGGAAGGCTATGAAGAAAAAATATCGGCCGCCGAAGAAAAGGCAGCCTTAAACGAGGCCGTAATTACGGGTTCCTGCAAGATTAAGGGGAGGGATGCCCTTTTGGCCCTTATGTCCTTTCACTTTATGGGAGGCTCGATGGGCTCGGTTGTAGGGGAGAAGATTTCGCGGCTCATGTTAAAGGGAGCGGCCGAAAGAATCCCCGTAATTATCTATGCAACCTCAGGCGGAGCGAGAATGCAGGAAGGGCTTTTTTCGCTTATGCAGATGGCCAAGACCTCAAGTGCAGCCGCCGAGTTGGATGAAAAGGGTGTTCCTCTTTTTATAATGCTCTGCGACCCGACCACGGGAGGCGTTACGGCAAGTTTTGCCATGCTCGGCGACATAACGGCAGCAGAACCGGGAGCCCTCATCGGCTTTGCAGGCCCCAGAGTTATCGAAGGCACCATCCGCCAGCAGCTCCCCGAAGGTTTTCAGCGTGCCGAATTTCAGATGGAAAAGGGCTTTGTAGACTGTATAGTACCGCGTCAAGAACAAAGGCAGTTTTTTGCCCGCATGATTGATGCTCACAGCCTCGGCCTAAAAGAAGCCCCTAAGAAGAAAAAGGTCTAAGGTTTTTATGGAGGAAGTGCATGAGCAATACGGATCAAACTAATTTATTAAATAATTTAAAAGATATAGCCCAAAAGGCGGGGCTTGATATAAGCGAAGAGCTTGCAAAGATAAACGCTAAACTTGAAAGTTCAACGGCTCTTTCAAAAACATGGGAAAGGGTTGAGCTTGCCCGCCACAGCGACAGGCCCAGAACCTTGGACTACATCAATTTGATTTTCGATAATTTTACCGAGCTCCACGGAGACCGCTTTTTCGGCGATGACCCGGCAATGATAGGCGGAATAGGCTTTATCGACGGAATGCCGGTTACGGTAATCGGCACCCAGAAGGGAAGAAACTTGCGCGAGACCATCGACAGGAACGGAGGTATGGCAAACCCCGAAGGCTACCGCAAAGCAATGCGCCTTGCAAAACAGGCCGAAAAGTTCAAAAGACCGATTATAACCTTTATCGACACCCAAGGTGCCTACCCGGGCCTCGGAGCCGAAGAAAGAGGAATCGGAGAGGCCATTGCCTTTAACTTGCGCGAATTCAGCCGTCTAAAAACGCCGGTTATCTGCATAATCATCGGTGAAGGAGGCTCAGGCGGAGCCCTCGGCATAGGAGTCGGCGACAAGATTTATATGCTTGAAAACGCCATTTTCTCGGTTATATCCCCTGAAGGCTGCGCTTCAATCCTATTGAGGGATTCAAGCAGGGCAAAGGATGCCGCAGCCATGCTTAAAATTACCAGCCAAGAAGTTCTTGACCTAAAGGTAATAAACGGCATCATCCCCGAACCCGAAAAAGGAGCCCACATCGATCCCAAACAAACCGCAGAGGCTATAAAGCAGCAAATCCTAAAGGATTTAGCCGACCTTACAAAACGCGACCCCGCCGTTTTGGTAAAATACCGAAGCAAAAAAATAAGAAGCATAGGAAAGTATTCGGAATAAACAGAGAGTCCTGCAGCATAATGCAGGACTTTTCTACAACGTAATATAAGACTTTACTAAAATCGTTTTTGATAAAAATCAGCCGAATGCGTAGGAGCGTAAAACTGCATTGATTTTTGTTTTATAGCCTTTACCTTGAGCTTTAAACCACTCCAATACATCAGTATCTATTTTTATGCTATTTTCATCTTTTTGGTGTACTTCATACCATGGTTTGAATTTGGCAAGGTCTTCTTTAGACTGTTCGGGGCAGTCATCAGTAGGGATAGCCCTTGCCTTTCGGATAGTTTGTTTTTCTTCTTCTGTAAGCGGAGTTTTTTTTAAATCATCTAATGTCATAGTTACTATAGTATTCATTTATTTCCTCAATAAACTCTAACTCCTTTTTAATTTATAGTATATATTCTATTTTATACATAGTCAAGGTAAAAATAAAATTTCACCTTCCATTCCGTTCCTCAAACCGGAACGTAAATACTTATAAGAGGTTTATTTGCCTACTTCCAACTAAAGCCGCTACCGCTGCTATGGTCTATTTCTTTTGAAAACTTAACTTCATTAGCAACTTGTTGTATAGAAGGATGGCTCCAAGTTCCTATATCGAATACAAAAACCCTATTTTTGTTAATCAATGTCTGAGTTGTTGTTCCTACATCGTTTTTTTTGGCCGTAATAACCGTCAGAGGCTATTACAAGTTTGTCCGGTTTCATTGCAATAAAACGGTAAGGAGCAAATTCTCCCGATGTTTCAGTGGAATATATGGTGTCCATTTTTCCCTTTTGTTTGGTTATGAGACCGTACAAAACACCTTCATGAATATATAGGGCGTTAAGGTTTTCTTCAATGTATGCATTTGCTGTATTTTCCGTCCAAGCAGGATCTGTTCCGCCGGGAGTAACATCAGGATGTCCTGTTGGTATGTTTTTTGCAATAGTAACCGTTCCGGCAGCAGAAGCGGACGCGGAGGTAACTTCTAGTTTTTGATGAGAATATTTTATAACTTTAATAATATACTTCTCATCATGTTGCCCTTCATTAGTTATCACTTTTACCGCTACAAAGATGCCGTCCCTGTTGGCTGCAAGGGCGGTAATAATATCCTTAGGATTTAAATCACTGAGTTCGATACCGGATTTTCGGATAACTTCATCTTACATGCCGAAAACAACACGGCTAAAATTAAAACAAATAAAATTTTTCTTTTCATAATCGTCCTCCTAAAAAATCGTCATCATAAATAGTTTTGATCATAAAACAACATCTCTATCTATAATTATATATCAATACAAGCAAAAAAATAAGAAAAAACTCTTTTATTCAATAAAAAAAGCCCGCACCGGATTTATGTTTCCGATACGGGCTTTTTAAACCGGCTTAGTTGTTAAACCGATTTACTTAATAGCCTTTTCTATCATTTCGATGTTTTCATCATTTGAAATAATCTCAAGAGCCTTCATAATGTCATCATAAAGAATGCGGTCTTCGGTAACTGTGGAAATGTGTTTTCTCATAAGCTTCATCATTTCGCCGGTTCCCTTACCGTATTTTTTGATACCGCGTAAATCGCAGGCTTGAGCGGCTGTAAGCCATTCGATAGCAAGAACATGGCGTACGTTTTTAACGATTTCGGTAATCTTGCGGGCTGCGGTTGTTCCCATACTTACATGGTCTTCTTTATTTCCTGATGAGGTAATAGAGTCAACGCTGGCAGGGTGAGCCAATACTTTGTTTTCTGAAACAAGGGATGCAGCCGTATACTGAGGAATCATAAAGCCGGAATTGACTCCGCCGTTTTCTATCAAGAATGCAGGGAGGCCTCCGTTTAACTGCGGGTTTACAAGGCGTTCCGTTCTTCTTTCACTTATGTTTGCAAGTTCACTTACTGCTATGCCTAAGAAGTCCATGGTAATGGCAATGGGCTGGCCGTGGAAGTTTCCGCCTGAGATAACATCCTTATTATCGGGGAATACGAGCGGGTTATCGGTCACAGAGTTGATTTCAACTTCAAGAACCTTGCGGACATAGGCGATAGCATCGGCACTTGCTCCGTGAACCTGAGGAACACACCTGAGAGTATAGGGGTCTTGAACATCGTTTTCTCTTGTATTGATAGAAGAGCTGCCCTTTAACATTTTAAGAATAAAGGCGGCTGTATCCATCTGTCCCTTGTGGGGGCGGGATTTATGGATTCTGGGATCGAGGGCGGCTGTGATACCTCTAAAGGCTTCAAATACCAAAGAAGCGCCCATGTTTGCAGCTTTGAGGAGCTGCTCTGCATCATGTACCGCCAAGGCTCCGATACCGGACATTACGGGCGTACCGTTAATAATACCAAGTCCGTCTTTTCCTGAAAGAACAACAGGCTTTAGCCCGGCTTTTGCAAGTGCATCCTTTCCTGCCATCAGCTTACCTTCATAATAAGCCTTGCCTTCCCCTATCATTACGAGGGCGATATGGGCAAGGTTTGCCAAGTCGCCGCTTGCACCTAAAGAGCCTTTTTCGGGTACATAGGGTGTTACTCCCTTATTAAGCATATCTACAAGAATATCCGGCACTGCGGGAGTTACACCGGAAAAACCGCTTGCATGTGTGTTCAATCTCAAAAGCATAATAGCTCTTACTATGTCCTCAGGGAAAGGATTGCCTACACCGCAGGCATGACTTAAAATTAAGTTTCTCTGCAAGGCACCGTTTTGATCCTTTGTAATTGTTACGGTGGATAATTCTCCAAAACCGGTCGAAATACCGTAGGTAGGCTTACCGCTTTTTACGATGTCGTCTACAATTTTCTTTGAATCCTTGATTCTTTTTTTTTGCATCAGCGGAAAGCTTTACTTCCGCACCGTGTCGGGCGACAGCTACAACATCTTCGATTGTTAAACTGCTGCCGGTTACTGTTACAGGTTTTACCTTCATTTTTTTGCTCCTTATATTTTATTTTAAATAAAAATCATTTTAAAAGTTTAAATTCTGCAAGCACAGGATGATGATCCGAAAATTCAAAATTTAAATCAATATTGTTAACTCCGATAATTTCAACATTAGGCGAACATATAAAACCATCAATAACAGTCGTATAGTTCTCGCCCTTAACATAAGGTTTTTCCAAAAGTCTAACAGTCGGTACCGAATTATCGAAACACCACTTCCATTCCTTGCCGATAAAATCTGAAGGAGAATATTCTATCCATTCAAGGAATTCTTCAGGAGTATTATAAGGCATAAAGCGATTTTTTTCTACACCCGGAAACAAAGAATTCCAATCTCCTCCGGCAATGACCCAATGCCCTTCATTATAAAACTTCAAAGCAAGATTTTGTAAAAATTCCATTTCCTGCTTTCGTAGAACTCCGTCAGCATCATAGGCTGAAAGGTGCAAATTTATCATATAAAGATTTTTATTGGGAACATCTGTTTTAATTTCAGAAACAAGAATACAGCGTTTTAAGTTTACCGTTTTTAAGGGCCATGAAAATGAGCCGGGGAGCTGAAGTCTTTCGGCCTTTGCTATCTCATATCCGCTTAGAGTAAAAACGCCGCTCTTAACTCTTCCCAAAGGGTTTGAAACGGGAGCCGGAACAATAAGGGCATCATAGTTTGCTGCAAATACCGAATCATAATCGGTAAAAAAATCGGTAAGGGCTTGCTTTTGATTTATATAAAAACTGCGTTTTGATTTTAAGTCAATTTCTTGGATTAGATAGAAACTTGAAAGATTTTTGTTTAAGATATTTTTAACGCTTTCAAGATTATGCAAAACGGCATCCATGCTTCGAGCCGTTACATTTTTGCCGCCGTCATAAAAAAAATCGTTTTTAGCATCAAGCCCGCAATATCCTATGTTCCAATTTAAAACTTTAAAATTTTCATCGGTATTTAAAACCGATTTTTTTGATCCTCTTTTTATATCGGCATTTTCGACAGCCTTAGGCCGATATTCTGCTGCAGTTACAAAAATGAGAAAACTGCCTATCAAAAAAAACGCAACCGCTAAAATTATTAAAGGAATTAAAATATATATTTTTTGTTTGTTCATTCTCAGACAGCCTCTCTTTCAAATTTTTTTTCTTACTTAAAGATTATAACTCAAAAATAAATTTTATGCAATTATAATGGATAGAAAAATTATAATGTTATAACTACTGAATAGGCAAGCTTCTATAAGCTTGCCGTTTTCCACTCCCCGATAGTTCTTTCTTCTTCATCAAAGCTTGAACCTATCATGATTATATTTTTGCCCTCGCTCTTAAATTGCTCGGCATAGCCCTTTTCTCTTATCTGTGCGATTGCATCTTCAGGGCTTCCTGCACTCATAAGCTTAAACTCAAAGATGTATATCGTGTCTTTAGTATGCACTATACAATCAGCCCTGCCCCTTGCACAGTGTATCTCGGTTTGAACAAATTGACCCATCAGCTTAAAGATTAAGTAGACAGCCGTCTGGTAGTTTTGCTCTCTTAACTTAAACCTATCCTTCGGAAGATTATCGTAGGGTACTCCCGCTATTATTGCCTGCATCCTCTCCATAAAGGCATCTACATTCCCTGCGCGAATATCCTTTGTAAATTCCCACACGGATGAAGCCGTTTCATAAGGCCGGAGAGAAGAATAGGCAGGCACAAGGTTTTCTAAAAAGCCGTAACGCACCTCATCATTAGGGAAGCCCAAGCGGTAGATATTTGCTTCTTCTAAATATTCCTTTATCGTTAAATACCCCGATTGAAAAAGTATCGGTAAAGGGTCTTTCGCATCGGCACGATATAGATCGATTCCCGCTTCGTTTATTTCCACTCCTCCGTCCAAATCGGGTACATTGTAATAAGCGTCTTTTAAATAGTTTACCAAAAAGGTCGGAGTTCCGGTCGCAAACCAGTAGTTACCTAAATCCTTTGCAGAAAAAGCACTTAAAACACTAAAGGGATTATATACGTTCACTCCTTCTTTTGCAAATAAATACCCGTCATACTTTTTCTTTAAATCCGATAAGGTTTCTTCAAAGTTTTTCTTTTTACGATCTGCTAAAGCCTTTATTTCAGGTTCGAAGTTAAGTTTTAACTCTGAATCGTTTATACCGCAAATATCGCTGTACTCGGTTATAAGACTTATATCTTGTAAGTTATTTAAATCACTAAAAATACTTACCTTACTAAACTTTGTTACGCCTGTTAAAAAAGCAAAACGGATGTATTGGTCGCAAGTTTTTATTACCGAATAAAAAGCTTTGAGGGTGTTTCGGTATTCTTCGTTTAATGCCTCGTTTACACCCATAGTTTGTAAAAGAGGCTTATCGTATTCATCCACAAGGATGACAACTTGCCGGCCGGTTTTTTCGTACAAGGCTGAAATTATAGCTTTAAATCTATCCTCAATACTTCCAGATGTTTTTGTAAGTGAATAAATTTTTTCCCAGTCATCTAAGTGCAAATTTATAATAGTTAAAAGAGCTTCTTGATCCTTATAATATTTGGTATTAAAATCCAAATAGAGAACAGGATATTCTACCCAAGCGGCAGATTTTTCGATTTCGGCCCGTTTTTCTTCTGCCTTTTCGATGTATAAGCCGGTAAATAATTCTTTTTGGCCTAAAAAGTAGGCTTTGAGAGTCGACAAAAAAAGGCTTTTGCCGAAACGCCGAGGGCGGCTTAAAAAATAGACCTTACCCAAGTTTGCCAACTTAAAAGCATATAAAGTTTTATCAACATATAAAAAATTTTTTCTGCGTAAATCCTCAAAACTCTGTACACCGATCGGTATTTTTCGTGAAAAATCAAAGTCCATCTTTAAACCTCCTTACAGATGATTATAGCATAAAATCAAGTGAATATTCAATGTTTGAATTTAAATTTTTAAAACCCTGCCAATCTTGAATTATTAAAAAATATTGTGTATAATACTAAGATGACTATTTATACGGATTTACTGCACCTTCTGCGAATGTTCTCTTTACGCAGAGACAGTGCTCAAGTGACCCTTCAGCCTTTTCAAGATTATCTCCAACGTTATGCACGGCATTTTTTACAGCAAAAACCGGAACTGGCTGTTCACCTTGAAATTTCTCTTGATACCCTTTTAAATGAACTAAAAAAAATACAAGATGAGGGAGATATAATAATAACAACCGATAAATCCAACACTACTCTCATCTTTGTTCCATATTTTCATGTAGATAATATATCCCGTCAGTATGCAAATATTGAACAGCATCCGGATATTCCTTTTCCGCTTTTATCGGATCTGCCAAGAAATTTTCCGGGAAAATTGTTAAAGGCAATAAATGTTTCAGACGATATAGCCGAGCTCAATCCCGAATCACGCGAAAATTCTTTTTTATATACCTTAAACTATAACGGCGATATCCCCGCCCTTATCTTTCCAGGCTCTTACAAAACCGAAAAACTTTTAGGTTTAGCCCTAGATAAGATTAAGCTTTTCTTATCAAAGGATGAAAGCAGAGATTATATGCAAAAAAGGCTCATGGTTGCCAATCCAGGCAAAGAATTTACAGTTAAAACATTTATCGCAAAAACCATGGCTCACAGTGTTAACAGCTTTCAAAATGTTAAAGAATCGGGCGATAATTATATATTGTGGGGACAGCTGTGTGCCTTTATAAAACAGGAATTTGCCAAAAAGAATGAAAAGCTTCCGGATGAAATTGCCTTATTACAAGCAGCAGGCATTCTCGAATATTTAAATAACTACTACCGAAACAGGGCCCAAAAAGATATTCAAACGGACACAGCTTTAAAAAACCTCCTTCTTGCTTTTCAAAAATCTCCTTATTATTTTACAATGAAGCAAATCACTGAATTTACAGATTCAAGAGGAGTGCCTCTGCTTGGACAATATACTGAAGAAACCTTGCAGAATTTTATGAAGGAAAAAACAAGCTCTTCCGAAAAATATATAATCCCGGATATTCTTACATTTACAAATTCTTCAAATGATAGGTTTTATTTGCTTACCGAAAAAGTTGTACCGCTTTTAATATCGCTAATAAATGAAGCGAGAAAACCGGTTAGGGAACTATGTATAAAAAAATGGCATGAGATGTTAATAAATTTCGAGCAAGATGACTCAATGAAGCACGATTCAGCTTTCAACGATTTATTAAAAGAAATCACCGCCCGTTCGGCACCTAACCTGCACGGACTTTTAAATGCTTCGTTTATTTTATCAATAATTGCAGATCCTCGCTTAAACGAGATCCAAGCTATGGAAATCAACAGAATTTTTTCCAGCCGGTAAGCCTGCAGCGTATAACGAAATTTTAATGCTCAATAGGCATGAGATTTTAAGCGATACCAAGATTCTTCTTCCATTTTGGTATACCATCCCTATAATTTCTGCAATCATTGCTTTTTTTTAAACGCAAGAAAAAAACACCTCAGCCTGTGCAAGCAGAAAAAAAGGAAACTGTCCATAAAAAACCGAAACAAAAATTAAAAGATGCCGCAGAAAAAATCAGTATAGAATTTATTCCTGAAGGAATGACAATAGATCAGGCCCTCGAAAAAAATCTGAATGAATGGAATAATACGCTAAGCCATCCTGCAAGAGAAAACCTGACAGAAGATGTAAATGCTTTAATCAGAGATTATTTACGCGGAATAAATAAAACTCTTTCGGTTTCAAGCTTTACCACGGACAGAGTTAAAGGACTGGCAAAAACACTGCTGGACTCTCCAGGCCTTTTAAAGATAAAAGACAGAAAGGCTTTAAAGGACTATGTTGAGTTATATATCATAAAATTGGTATCACAGTATTATTAACAATGTCCGGTTTTATAAGCACAACAAATACGATTTTTTTAAGCATCCTCTTGCAAGCTTTTCCTTTTATGCTTTTGGGGATACTTATATCTTCAATTTTGCATATTTTTATTTCTGATAATTTTGTTGTAAAAGTGTTCCCTAATAAACACGGTCTAGGATTTTTAACCGCCTTGTTAGGAGGCCTTGTTTTTCCGGTATGCGAATGTGCTTCGGTACCGGTTCTTTCGGGGCTTGTAAAAAAAGGAGTTGCCATGCCTATCGCAGTAACATTTATGCTCGCAGCTCCTATTTTAAACCCTATTTCGATAATGGCGACACTATACGCCTTTCCTGAAAACCCCATGACAGCTCTATATAGGGTAATCTTTGGTATAGTAACAGCCGCAGCCATCGGCATATTGCTTTTGTTCTATCCAAAAAACGAGTATTTAAAAGAAGAAATAGACAATAATCATTTATGCTCTTGCGGCAGCTGCGGATGCTCTTCCGGTTCTTCACAAGATCAAAAATCGTTTATACAAAAATTAAAAGAAATGTTTTTGCACAGCGGTACGGAATTTTTTAATGTCGGACCTTATTTAATATTGGGAGCAATGGTAACCTCTTTTATACGAGCCGGAGTGCCGAATAATTTTTTTATAAATTTTAACGAATCACACTCTTTAAGCAGCATCTTGATTATGATGCTTTTTGCCTTTGTGTTTTCTGCATGTTCCACATCGGATGCATTTATTGCCCGCAGTTTTTATGGGAGCTTTTCTCTATTTTCAATTATGGGATTTCTTGTATATGGACCAATGATGGATATAAAAAATATCTTCATGCTTTTATCTATTTTTAAAAAACGATTTGTAATAGAGCTGGCTATAATAATAACTATTATGAATATAATTTTTATAAGTGCAATGGGATTTATATTTTTATAAAAAATGAGTAGGTAGGATATGAAAAAATTACTTTTAGATATTTTTATCGAAAAAATTATATGTTCCCTATTATTGTTAGCAACCTCTCTTGTGTTTATTTATGCGGTAGCTTCAAAAAAAGCTCTCCTGTATGTTCATGTACGCCATACAGGTATAATTATTTTTTCGGCTATTGTGTTTTTTATTATAGCAATTATTACAATGAGGGATGCTTTTTGTGTTCCCCATCACACTCATGCAAAAAGAAAAAATCCCTTGTATCTGATAATTTTTTTAATGCCGATTTTATTTGCAATTTTTATTCCTTACAAAACATTAACTGCGGACTCTCTTGCATTTAACGGAGATATTCTTTCATTTCAAAAGCAAAAAGAAGAAACCGGCCCTAATTTCAATTTTAGACCAAGCCGGCTTTTGGAATTGGAAGACGGTTTTGTAGTTATGGATAATGAAACTTTCGGACGCTGGCTGCCTGAGCTTTATTTAAATTTGGATTCATGGCTGGATAAGAAGATAAAAATCGAAGGTGCCGTTTGGAAAAACCCTGAAGTTTTAAGTGAAAACGAATTTGCAATAGGAAGAATGTTGATGGTTTGCTGTGCAGCAGATATGCAGCCGGCCGGTCTTGTAGCTCAATGGACAAAAACAGAAGAGCCGCAAGAAGACGATTGGGTCCGTGTTACAGGCACAATTTCTAAAACAGAATATGAAGGCAGCTTTGAACCTTTAATCATAGTAGACAATATAGAAATTATTCCGCGGCCGGCCTTAGAATATGTCTATCCTTTTTAAATAAAATTTTCATATCATCAGTTTTATTTATGATTCTTTAGACCAGTCCGTTTCTTTATCCATTTTTATCAAAACGGATTTTGTAATTTCTGCAATAGATTCTTTTGCATTAACTTTTCTATTTTTAAAAATACATCTATGAGCAAGAACATAAGGAGCTATCGTTTCAATATCCTTATCTTCAACCCAATTCCGTCCGTTTGCCAGAGCCATAGTTTTTGCAAGATGCAAAAATTGCAAGGAAGCTCTTGGAGAAGCTCCTAGTTCAATATCGGAATGTTCGCGTGTTCTATTGCAAATATCAATTATAGCTTTTTGCAATGCCGTGTGACAATAAACTCTTTCTTGTTCTTCTCGGGAAGTCATTATATCGCCTGTACTGATGATAGGATAAAGTTTTGAAAGAGTCTTTACCCCCGGATTACCTCGAAGTATTTCAAGAGATGCATCCTCATTAGGATAACCTATCGAAACAGAAAGCATAAAGCGGTCAAGCTGAGCGGGAGGCAGGGGGTAGGTTCCCACCGTTTCCACAGGGTTTTGAGTGGCAGCCGTAAAAAAAATATCGGGCAGCCTGTAAGTTTGTCTTCCTACAGTAACCTGTTTTTCTTCCATAACTTCAAGAAGGGCGGATTGCACCTTGGGAGGAGTTCTGTTTAATTCGTCAGCCAAAAAAATATCGCAAAACACAGGACCTTCTATAAATTCAAAACTTTGAGTTTGTGCATTAAAAACATCAACACCGGTAATATCATATGGAAGTAAGTCCGGAGTACATTGAATTCTTTTAAACTCGGCAGGATCGCCGTAGTCTTTTTTTATTAATTTAGCTAGGGCTTTTACCATTGTTGTTTTTCCGACCCCTGGAACATCATCTATGAGAACATGGCCGCCTGTCAGAAAAGCTGCAACAAAAAGGCGTATAACCTCATCTTTTCCTTTTACTACTAAGCCGATATTTCTGCTAAGCTCATCTATTATATCTTTTGTATTCATAACAAACAGTATAATCGAAAATATATTTTTGTCTATATCAGAAGGTTTTATAGTTTAAAAGTAAAAACTTCTTTTACAAAAATATTTATGGAATTTTTAATCTGTTTTTTATCTAAGTTTTGAATCGGAATATTTTTAATATAAAGACTATACCCATTTTTATCGGTTAAATTAAAAGAGAGAATTTTATCCGAGTACTTCAGATTGAGAGTAAATTTGGGATTTTTTGCTTCGCTAAAACGGGATGACAATATAAGTTTCTTTATTTTTGTTTCATTAAGGCTTGTATTTTCATTTTTACCGATATTCACAATTATTTCGACCGGTAGTTTTATGTCATGCTCCAAAAATCCGGCAGGATTAGAAGCAAAAAGAGATTCCAAATAGCCATAACAAAGATGCGAACCGCTTTTCTTTGAAATTTTGCATCCTTCGGCATATAAATCGGTAAGACTGTTTTTTTCCCACTCGGAATCCATTTTTGAAAGACCCTCATTAAGGAGTTTTAAATCCGACTCAATAATTCCCCGATCGGCCATATAAGCTCCTACACTTTGCGGAATAAACATAGTCTCTATAGATTCTGCCTTTTTAAGATATTTTAAAGCTTTTTTCCCCTTTCCTCTAAAAGCATAATAATAATAAGTATTCGTATAAAGAGTATTTGTATTGCTGATTAAATTTCCTCTATCGCTTTCCTGATATTCTTTTGCAACCTTTAAAGAGTATAATCGGAAAACCGAATCATAATATTTATGTTTTAATCTATAGTTTATTTTATCTCCTAAACTTTTTATCCAATCTAAAAAACCAGATTTTAGTCTGGTTTTTTCAAAATTATATTTCCGTATGTATAACGATTTTTTTATGTCGTAAAGATTAGCTTTAAATCCGTTTACACTCAAGCCGTAATTTGAAATCCATGCTTCGCTGATATTTTGAAGATTATTTAACATATATTGTTCAGCTTTTTCAATATGCCCTGTTTCCAAAAATAAATTTACAATACTTAATGCTGAAAGAGGAGTATCATCATCGGCAGCGACAGAAAGATATGCAGCAAGGGCTTGCGAAAAATTATTTCTTCTTTCTTCAAGTTCTCCCAATATCATATAACCGGAGGTATGCTCATCCATACGTACCGCAGACTCTGCATCCTCTATTGCATTATCAAATTGATAAAACTGACTTTCTAAAATAGCCTTATTATAATAATAAACGGATCCGGAATATCCTCTATCACCTTGCTCTGCTCCCTTTATGGCCTTTGTATAAAACTCTTTAGATTTTTCATAATCAAAAATTTCATTGTATAATGTTCCAAGTGAGTTATAAACAGATATGTCATCTCCGTAACGCTCTATATTATCCAACAAAAAATTTATTCCGTCTTCAGGTCTGTGGCACTTATAACATAACCAGCCGTAACTGGATGCTGCAAAACGGTCATCAGGAATAAACCTCAAATATTTTGTTATATACATAAGAGCTTCTTCATATTTATTTAAAGAAGACGCGCAACTGAAAAGATAAAATAAAATACTGCTGTTTTCAGGATTAATTTCCAAACCTTTTTTTAAAACTTTATACGCCGGCTTATATAATTCTTTATCATGATAAATTTCTCCCAACTTTAAAAAGAGACTGTCGCTTCGAGGATATTTTTTTATTCCATCCTGCAAAAGAGATAAGGCCAGTTCCCAATTTTCGGCTTCCGCAGCTTTTTCTGCCTCAGCAAAAATACTTTCAGCATTTTCAGCAAATACAAAACACGCTATAAGGCAAAAAAACAATAAGGAAATTATTTTTTTTGTTTTATTTTTTAAAAGAGCCTTTGCAGCCGTTGCATCTTCTTGTGTACATTCCGGTGCAAACTTTGCTTTTTGGATAAGTGCTTTCATTTGTTTTTTCTCCTCATCGCTCCGTGTTTTTTTCTTAAACAGCTTACCTGCCGTCAGCACCAATCTTCTATTATTTTTAGAAAATTTTAATACAAGATAAGGCTGCATCTTATAAAAAGTAAATATCAAAACCAAAAGAAAAATTATAATAAATCTTAAGAAAGATATATTCTCTTGAAAAAATTGTTTTATATAATTACTTATACTTAAAACCTCATCTTCATTTTCAGTAACTGCCGTCAGTTTAATTTCACTGCGGTTTTCCAAAATTTCACTTAAAAGAGAATTAAATTCTTCTCCTCCGGCATTCATTCCAAAGTTAATATTTTCTCCCTCGGCAAGTTGTGAAGTCGTAGAATCAAAACTTACCCAGCCTATAAATGGAAAAAAAACTTCAACCCAGGCATGTGCCATATTTGCCCGAACCGGATAATAATTCATAAGCTCCGATTCCGGCTGGACAAAAAAACCTACGGCAACTCTGGAAGGTATCCCGATACTTCTAAGCATAAGTGCATATGAAAATGCAAAGTAAGAGCAATATCCTTTTTTTGATTCCGTCAAAAAATATTTTAATTGATCTCCATCAGAAGCTCGTCCCGGTTTTAGCGAATAACGAAAATCGCCATCCTTAAAATAAAATTGAAGGGCAAGAATTTTATCCAAATACCCGGGTATGTCTTCCGTTATTTTTTCAGCCGTTTTATGTACAAGCTCAAAAGTTTCGGCATCAATTTTAGTATAAAAAGCTAAATCTTCTTTAGACAAACCTTCATCTTCATTCCCTGATGGAAATGTCTCGCCGTAAAGATCCGATGCAAAATCAAATATTGCATCACTGAACACCTTATATCCTCCGTTAAATTTTGAACTATTCCAAATCTCATAAGGAATAACCTGAACCGGATAATCCATCGCTATAAAAGAGGAAGGTGAAAGATTTACAAAAAAATATTCTTGTGAAACTTTTTCACGCATAGAAAAGGCCCTATGCAAAATATCTTTTTGTCCCTTAGGCAAGGCTGTAATCTGAGGCTTTTCGGATGGAGCTTTTTTTTCATAAAAACCTTTTGCAGCATCCCAACCTGAAAGATACATTCTCCTCAACATATTGTGAGAAAAATCTTTATCAAAATGAGCAACTAAAACAAGATCATCACTCATTTTAATTTCACTTTGCAGTTTTAAATAATCCGAAAAATCAAACCGAAAAAGAGTCGGCTGCAATAAGCCGCCATGATTAACCGATGCAGCCTCATTATAATTCTTTAATATAAAAAACATTATAAAAGCAAAAAACGGTAAAAAAAACAAAAAGAATGTAAAAACTTTTTTTTCAAAATTAAAAGATAAAAAAATACGAGTCAGCTCTAATACAGAAAAGCTAAGAGAAAACAAAACTGCATATATCGGATGTTCAAAAGCCGACATCGAAAAATTTCCCTGCCCAAAAAAGAAAAGAGCAAATATACTAAATAAAATTATAGGTTCATATTGCCTGTATTTTTCTTTTTGAAAAAATAAAACGGTAGATATCACAATAAACACTGCTTCAATTATTAAAAACGGAAGTATAACCCCCAACCGCAGATATAAAACATCAAACAGCGGGGTTGAAAAATTTTTTAATAAAATTAACACAAAACGCAAAAAAAGACCGATAATTATAAAAGACAAAATAATAAAGGCAGATATTTTTATCCGCCTTTTTTGAAATTGGTAACACAAAAAAATTAAAATAACTGCCCATACCGGAAGCACAAACGAAGATAAAATTTCAAAAAAATATAATGAAGGAATACTGCTTAACATTACCAGCGAAATTACACGCAAAATAAAATTCAGCCTATATCGAGTAAGCATAAAATCCTCCATTTCTTAATTCATTTTTTATCAACTCAATCTTTTCATTCATCTCTTTTGATAGGCGGTTATATTTTTTTTGAGAATATGTATAAAACAAAAAAGAAGATAAACGGCTTTGAGGTTCTTTAATAGCTGTTTCAAGTCCGGTATAAAAAGCACATTCATTTTTATGATCTTCAAAGATTCCAAAAAGCTTATCGAGAATACTATTGCTTGATTTTACAGGCATAAGAAAATATAGTAAGCAAGTTTTTTTATTTTCATCATCAATAAAAAAATTCTTTTTTAATTTAGGTTCAGCTTTATTTAATTGTTTTCGAATTCTAATTTGAGGAATCGAAAAAATTCGCTTTATAAATTCTTCGGCATCTCTGTCATCAGGATAAACAGTTGCCGTTTCATAAGAATTTTTTTCGCGGTCATAAAAACGGATATTAAAACTTATTCCTTTTTGGTGTAAATAAAATGCTGCCGATGCACTAAAATTAATAAGATCATCAAATTTCTTTTTATAAAATTCAATATCTTTATTTACAATGGGACTTTCAACATAGAGTGTAAAAAAAATTCTCGGAGGAGGAATAAAGTCTCCCTGCTTTATATTAAGCTCCTGAGTGTGGGCATAAAGTTTCCAATTAATTTTTCTTATATCATCACCCGGAAAATACGGACGCGAATCATAAAGCTCATCGGTGCGTCTTAAATTTATGGTGTGAGCCGAAGTCTCATTTAAAATTTCAGGCAGCTCAAAATTTTTTATTTCGGTAATTTCAGGATAAATAAAAATTTGCGGTATCGACTTTTCCTTTTTTAATAACTTGAATGACAAGAACCCTGCAAGATCTGAAATTTCAATATATTCTTTCTCCAAAAAAAATCGTCCTCGATCTTTTTTTGGAAGAGGAAAATGAACAGAATTCCTTTTAAGCTTAATACTAAACTGCAATCTTCTACTTTTTCTGTTATTTATATCAGAAAAAAATTCAAAGCGATAAAATACATGAACGCCCGGCAAAACAATCGGGAAAAGTTTCTTGTGCTTTCGGTTTTCTAATGGAAGAATATAAATACTATCGTTTTTTAATTCTATTGATGAGTCCGCTTTTTTCCATAATAGAACGGAAAGCTCAATAAAAATTAAAGAGAGAGTAAAATAAAGGCATAGGCAAACACCGCAAACAATAGCAAACAGTTCGCCTCTGATACCGGCTGCCGTCAACAAAAGAATCGAAAATAAAATATAAATAGTTCCGGAAACCGTCAATTTAAACACCCTCATTCGAGACATACTAACATTTTTTAGTAAATAAAGCAAGGAGAAGTTAAATATTGAGGATAAAAAAAAGCCAGGCAGCATCCTACTTTCCCACTTGATCAGCAGTATCATCGGCGTAAGAGAGCTTGACTTCCGTGTTCGGGATGGGAACGGGTATTACCTCTCCACTATGGCCACCTGGCAATAATAAACAAAATAAGGACTTAAAACTTTGATAGTTTTAAGTGTACTAAGAATGAGAACGAAGAAAGAACATTATAAAGTTTGAAAAAAGAAACAATAATATGGTCAAGCCTCACGACTTATTAGTATTGGTCGGCTGAACACATTACTGTGCTTAGACCTCCAACCTATCAACCTTGTAGTGTGCAAGGAGTCTTTAGGAGGGTTAAACCCTCAGGGATACGTAGTCTTGAGGCGGGCTTCCCACTTAGATGCCTTCAGCGGTTATCCCTTCCGAACTTAGCTACCCGGCAATTACCCTTGGCAGGATAACCGGTACACCAGAGGTTCGTCCATTTCGGTCCTCTCGTACTAAAAACAGCTCCTCTCACGTATCCAACGCCCATAGCAGATAGGGACCGAACTGTCTCGCGACGTTCTGAACCCAGCTCACGTACCGCTTTAATTGGCGAACAGCCAAACCCTTGGGACCTGCTTCAGCCCCAGGATGCGATGAGCCGACATCGAGGTGCCAAACATTCCCGTCGATGTGAACTCTTGGGGAATATCAGCCTGTTATCCCCGGAGTACCTTTTATCCGTTAAGTGACGGCGCTTCCACTCGCTACCGCCAGATCATTAAGACCTACTTTCGTATCTGCTCGAGCTGTCACTCTCGCAGTTAAGCCTCCTTGTGCCTTTACACTCGCTGCGCCGATTTCCAACCGGCGTGAGGAGACCTTCGCGCACCTCCGTTACTCTTTAGGAGGCGACCGCCCCAGTCAAACCGCCTGCCTATCACTGTCCCGCTTCCGGTTTCACGGACAGCGGTTAGAAACCTGATTTATCAAGGGTGGTATTTCACATTTCGGCTCCACCCAACCTAACGGTCAAGCTTCATAGCCTCCCACCTATTCTACACATGATAAACCAAGTCCCAATAATAAGTTGCGGTGAAGGTTCACGGGGTCTTTCCGTCTAACTATGGGTAACCGGCTTCTTTACCGGTATATAAATTTCACCGAGTCTCGCGTTGAGACAGTGCCCAGAATCGTTACACCATTCGTGCGGGTCGGAACTACCCGACAAGGAATTTCGCTACCTTAGGACCGTTATAGTTACGGCCGCCGTTTACCGGGGCTTCAATTCAAAGCTTCACATTGCTGTTAACCTCTCCTCTTAACCTTCCGGCACCGGGCAGGTGTCACCACCTATACGTCCCATTGCTGGTTCGCAGATGGCTGTGTTTTTGATAAACAGTCGCCTGGGCCTGCTTTCTGCCACCTCCACATTTTAAAAAAAGGAGGTCACACTTTTTCCGAAGTTACGTGTGCATTTTGCCGAATTCCTTAACGCGAGTTCTCTCGAGCGCCTTAGATTTCTCATCCCATCTACCTGTGTCGGTTTACGGTACGGTCTTTTATAACCTAGCCTTAGACAGTATTTCCCGGCACCTTGATTACGCCCGCTTCGTTCCACCGTAGTGTCCCTCGCTGTCGCAGCTTACCTTGGACGACGGATTTGCCTATCATCCTTTTTAACGGCTCGCTTACTTTGACCGGCATCCGTTAGCTTACCGGGTTTCACCTCATGCGTCCTGCCATCGAAATTATAAAAGGTATCGGAATATGAACCGATTTCCCATCGACTACGACCTTCGTCCTCGCCTTAGGGGCCGACTTACCCTGGGGAGATTACCTTTACCCAGGAAACCTTAGATTTTCGGCGGGGAGGGATCTCACCTCCCTTTTCGTTACTTATACCTGCATTCTCTCTTCCATCTCCTCCAGAATCCCTCGCGGGTATTCCTTCATCAGTTAATGGAATGCTCCCCTACCGCCTTACACATTAAATCGCGTAAGACCCGTAGCTTCGGTATACTGCTTAGCCCCGTTACATTATCTGCGCATGGACACTCGACCAGTGAGCTGTTACGCACTCTTTAAAGGAATTGCTGCTTCTAAGCCAACCTCCTGGCTGTCTTTGTATCCACACTTCATTTCACACTCAAGCAGTATTTGGGGACCTTAGCTGACGGTCTGGGCTGTTTCCCTTTTGACTACGAACCTTAGCGCACGCAGTCTCACTCCCATACGTTGATTATCGGCATTCAGAGTTTAACTGGGTTTGGTAGGCTTTGACGCCCCCTAGTCCAACTAGTGCTTTACCTCCGATAATTTTGTATGAGGCTGTCCCTAAAGGCATTTCGGGGAGAACCAGCTATTTCCGGGTTTGATTAGCCTTTCACTCCTAGTCACAAGTCATCCATACCTTTTTTAACAGATTATAGTTCGGTCCTCCACAGCGTTTTACCGCTGCTTCAACCTGCTCATGACTAGATCACTCCGGCTTCGGGTCTACGACATGCAACTATTCGCCCTATTAAGACTCGGTTTCCCTTAGGCTCCGGAACTCTATTCCTTAACCTCGCTGCATATCGTAACTCGCAGGCTCATTCTACAAAAGGCACGCTACCACCCTTTCGGGCTGTAACATCTTGTTGGTTTACGGTTTCAGGTTCTATTTCACTCCCCTTACTGGGGTTCTTTTCACCTTTCCCTCACGGTACTTGTTCACTATCGGTAGCTAAGTAGTATTTAGCCTTGGATCGTGGTCGACCCGGTTTCCGACAGGGTTTCTCGTGCCCCGCCGTACTCAGGTACTGCATCAACAAGTCCGATTTATTTCACTTACGGGGGTTTCACCCTCTTCGCCAGGCTTTCCCAAAACCTTTCTGCTATAAATCGAATTTGTAACTTGTCGGTCCTACGCCGATGCAGCCCTACAACACCCTTAAAGGGTTTAGGCTCCTCCAATTTCGCTCGCCGCTACTTTCGGAATCTCTTACTTGATTTCTTTTCCTTGAGTTACTTAGATGGTTCAGTTCACTCAGTATCGCTTTACCTCTCTATTTTATTCAAGAGTGTAATGTCAGTATCACTACTGACGGGTTACCCCATTCGGCTATTTCCGTATCACAGGATGTGTGCTCCTACACGGAACTTTTCGCAGCTTACCACGGCCTTCTTCGCCTCTTAGCTCCATAGGCATTCGCCATAAACCTATATTCGCTTGACCATATTATTGTCCCTTCTTTCTTACTCTTTTCAAAAAGAAGTTTTGTATTTTTTTATTTTTCTTTTACGCCTAAAAGTCTTAAAACTTTTAAACGCCTTCGTTCCCTTCCCTAGTTATGTCAAATATCTGTTCGCCTTTTCTTAGCGATTGGGCGAATAAAAACCTTGTCGTTAAACAAGGTGCTTTATGGAGATAAGGGGATTCGAACCCCTGACCTACGGCTTGCAAAGCCGCCGCTCTAGCCAGCTGAGCTATATCCCCTCAGTTTTTTATTTTATAAAAAAGAGTTTCAGGAAAGAACGAAAAGGAAGTATCGGTTGTCTTGTGTACTTCAAGACTTGAATAGAAGGTTAAAAGTAACCTTCAAAAGCCCTTTCTCATAGAAAGGAGGTGATCCAGCCGCACCTTCCGGTACGGCTACCTTGTTACGACTTCACCCTCCTTACCAAACGTACCTTCGGCACCGTCCTCCCTTACGGGTTAGACTAGCGACTTCGGGTACCCTCGACTCGGATGGTGTGACGGGCGGTGTGTACAAGGCCCAGGAACGTATTCACCGCACCGTGCTGATGTGCGATTACTAGCGATTCCAACTTCATGAAGTCGAGTTTCAGACTTCAATCCGGACTACGATTGCTTTTTTGCGTTTTGCTTGACCTCGCGGTGTCGCTTCGATTTGTAGCAACCATTGTAGCACGTGTGTAGCCCTGGACGTAAGGGCCATGATGACTTGACGTCATCCCCACCTTCCTCCGATTTGTCATCGGCAGTTCCGCCAGAGTCCTCAGCATTACCTGTTAGTAACTGGCAGTAGGGGTTGCGCTCGTTGCGGGACTTAACCCAACACCTCACGGCACGAGCTGACGACAGCCATGCAGCACCTGTCAAGAGCCGTATTGCTACGCTGCCATATCTCTATGTCATTGCTCTTGATGTCAAACCCAGGTAAGGTTTCTCGCGTATCATCGAATTAAACCACATGCTCCACCGCTTGTGTGGGCCCCCGTCAATTCCTTTGAGTTTCACCCTTGCGGGCATACTTCCCAGGCGGTACACTTAATGCGTTTGCGTCGGCACCGAAGCTCTTGCCCCGACACCTAGTGTACATCGTTTACTGTGCGGACTACCAGGGTATCTAATCCTGTTTGCTCCCCGCACCTTCGTATATCAGCGTCAATCATCGGCCAGAAACCCGCCTTCGCCACCGGTGTTCTTCCAAATATCTACAGATTCCACCCCTACACTTGGAATTCCGGTTTCCCCTCCGTGATTCAAGTCAAGCAGTACCCAATGCAGTTTACGAGTTGAGCTCGTAGATTTCACACCAGGCTTACCTAACCGCCTACATACCCTTTACGCCCAATAATTCCGAACAACGCTCGCCCCTTACGTGTTACCGCGGCTGCTGGCACGTAATTAGCCGGGGCTTATTCGCATGACTACCGTCATCTCACAGGCATTCCCTCCTGTGGTTATTCTTCATCTGCAAAAGAATTTTACAACCTTTCGGCCTTCTTCATTCACACGGCGTCGCTCCGTCAGACTTTCGTCCATTGCGGAAGATTCTTAGCTGCTGCCTCCCGTAGGAGTTTGGGCCGTATCTCAGTCCCAATGTGTCCGTTCACCCTCTCAGGCCGGATACCCATCGTTGCCTTGGTGGGCCTTTACCTCACCAACTAGCTAATGGGACGCGGGCCCATCCTGAAGCGGAGCCGTAGCTCCTTTCCTCATTTACCTTTATGTAAATGAGCACATTCGGTATTATCTAATATTTCTACTAGCTATCCCCATCTTCAGGGCAGGTCACCCACGCGTTACTCACCAGTCCGCCACTCTAGGGGAGAGCAAGCTCTCCCTTACCGTTCGACTTGCATGCTTAAGACGCGCCGCCAGCGTTCGTTCTGAGCCAGGATCAAACTCTCCATCATTATTATTTCAATCCGCCCTTAAAGAGCGGTTGATTTTAATATTAAGTTTGTCCCTTACATATTATTGTTAAGGAATTTGATAGAAGTTAATCAGCTAACCTCTATCGGTTTTTGATACTTTCCTTACCAAAAGCTTTACGCTTTGGCTATTTTTGTTCTTTCCCTTCCCTCTTAGTTTCAAACATCATTCGCTTGCAGGGCTTTAAAAAGCTATGCAGCGAGCAAAAAGGAGTATACATTATTTTCTCACTTTTTGTCAAGAGCTTTTTAAAAGTTTTTTTATTTTTTTTAATCTTTTTGTAAGTGTTAAAACTTGAAAGACTAAAGAGTTTTATTCTTCGTTAAAAGGTAAACTCTTCAAAACTTTTCTGGTATTTTCTACCATTTTCAAAGCTCACCGCCGTAACCGACGGTGAGAGGGAATATATCCCATTCTAAAACTTTTGTCAAGTGCTTTTTTACGATTTTTTATATATTTTTGCAGATAAATTTGCAGTTTTTTAAGCTCATATTTTGACTACTTAACATCCTTTTGTATTTGTGATATTATGCCCCTACTTATGGAAAAGAACAGTAATAAAATATCAAAAGAGGTATTTTCGACCCTTTTATATCTTTCACGCCTTTCTTTAGGTGAACAGGAAGAAGCCCGCTTAGCGGGACAGGTAAACAACTTGGTAGGTTATTTTGAAATCTTGGATAAATTTGCCGACAGTAACTTGGATTCGTCAATGTATGCAAAACACGATGAATCAACATTACGCTCCAATGAGGTAAAAGAAGGTCTTACTCAACAAGACTTAAAAAAAATGACTTCGGAATATATGGACAATTATTTTAGAGTTCCAAAGGTTTTGGGTTCAGGGGCTTAGGAGTTGTTTATGATCACGAATTTAACATTTACGCAATTAAGAGAAAAATTAAAGAATAAAGAACTATCCTCGCTCGAAATCCTTAGAGCTTTTAAAGAAGAATACGAGAGCGACCTAAAAAACAGCCTTCCTTTAAATGGGTTTGTCGAATTTTTTGAAGATGCAGAAGAACACGCAAAGAAGGCTGATGAACTCATTGCTCAAGGTGTTTCCTTTGATAAAAAACCGCTTTTAGGTCTCCCGATTGCGGTAAAAGATAATATCTCAATGGCCGGAAAACTTTGCACCTGCTGCAGCCGCTCATTGCAAGGCTATTATGCTCCATATAATGCAACGGTAATTGACCGATTGGTAGAGGCAGGAGCCGTTTTAATGGGAAGAATAAATATGGATGAACTCGCAATGGGTTCTTCAACTGAATTTTCATGTTACGGCCCGTCAAGAAATCCCGTTGACAGGGAAAGAACTCCGGGCGGAAGCTCAGGCGGCTCGGCTGCCGTAGTTGCAGGAAATCAGGCACCTTTTTCTCTCGGAACGGAAACGGGAGGCTCGGTTCGGCTTCCGGCTTCATATTGCGGAATTTACGGCCTTAAACCGACCTACGGACTTTTCAGCAGGTACGGGGTAGTAGCCTTCAGTTCTTCCTTAGACCAAGTAGGCCTTTTCGGAAAAGAAGCCGCCGACATAGCCCTCGGCATAGCCGTCATGGCAGGCAAGGACGAAAATGACGAAACTTCGGAAGAAGCCGATTTTTCTTCATTATTAAATCTTTCTGCCTATTCAAAAAAAGAAATCGCCTCATTAAAATTTGCAATTCCCAAAGAATTTTTAAATACGGAAGGCTTGGATAAGGAAGTCAAACAAGTCTTTGATGAAGTATGTGCATGGCTTACCAAGAATGGGGCAAAGCTTGAAGAAGTTTCCATTCCTGTTTTGGAAGCCTCAATTCCTACCTATTATACCCTTGCAATCTCGGAGGGAGCAAGCAATCTCTCGCGCATAGACGGCATAAGGTTCGGCCTCCGCAAAGATGCAGGTAAGGGAAATGACGAGCTTTATATTCAAACAAGAAGCGAAGGCTTCGGCCCTGAGGTTAAAAGACGCATTATAACCGGCAACTATGTTCTTTCAAAAGAATTTTCAGGCGACTGTTACGAAAAAAGCTTAAATGTAAGGGCAAAAATAGCTCAAGGCGTAAATGAAGTTTTACAAAAATACGACTTTATAATCTGTCCGACAGCTCCGGCTCCGGCCTTTAAACTTAACGAAAAAGTAGATGATCCTATCGCTATGTACCTTTCGGACCTTTTTACAACATTTGTAAACCTTGCCCGCATTCCGTCCCTTTCGGTTCCGGCAGGAAAAACAAAAGCGGGACTTCCGGTAGGCATTCAGTTTTGCGGAAAGAAATTTTCGGAAGAGAACATCTTAAAACTTGCAAAGGCCTGGGAGGAAGATCATGCTTAAACACGGCAATTTAGAATACGAAATAATTATCGGCTGCGAAATACACTGCCAGCTTTTAACCAAAACAAAGGCTTTTTGTTCTTGCGAAAACCGTTACGGCGGAATTCCAAACACGAGGGTCTGTCCCTGCTGTCTCGGTTTACCCGGAGCTCTTCCCAGAGTAAGCAAGGAATATGTAGAGTTCGGAATTAAGGCAGGACACGCCCTCGGCTGCAGGATAAATAATTTTTCCAAGTTCGACAGGAAACATTATTTTTATCCCGACCTTGTAAAGGGCTATCAGATAACTCAATTTTACACACCTCTATGCGAAGAAGGCGAAGTCGAAATTAACCTCGCCGCTCAAAATGAGGAGCCTAAATTTAAGAAAGTGAGAATTGAGCGCATTCACTTGGAGGAAGATGTCGGTAAGAGTCTTCATATAGAAGGTTCTCACAGCTACATCGATTTTAACCGATCAGGAGTTCCTCTAATCGAAATTGTTTCAAAGCCCGATATGTCAACTCCCGATGAAGCTGCCCGCTACATGCAGACAATAAGAGAGATTTTAAAATTCGTCGGCGTTACTGACGGAAACATGGAAGAAGGAGCCCTGCGCTGCGATGCAAACATAAACTTAAAAATCATCGACAACGGCGTAGAGTTTAGAACTCCTATTTCGGAAATAAAAAATATGAACTCCTTTAAGGCTGTAAAGGATGCCTGCACCTATGAGGTTTCCCGCCAATTGGATGAATACACGAGCGAGAACCGAATTGCTTTTAAGCCGGGCTTTAAACGAACCATGGGCTGGGACGAACCTTCAGGGCAGACTGTAATTCAGCGTACAAAAACAATAGCCGAAGACTACCGCTTTATGCCCGAACCGGATTTAAGAGCCTTGGAATTGAGTGATGAGTTTATCAAAAGGGTGAGCGATTCGGTCGGAGAATTACCGGAAGCAAAACGGCTTAGGTTTAAAAAAGAATATCACTTGTCGGAATTCGATGTTCAAACCCTTACCTCGGAAAGAGATTTGGCGGAATGGTTTGAAGAGGCGGCAAAAAAATCTTCTTCTCCCAAAAAATGCGCCAACTGGATTTTGGCTGAAGTTTTGGCTGTTTTAAACGAAACAAACTCTTCTCTCTCCGATTTAAAATTCGGTCCCTGTGCTATAGCAGAACTTGTAAATGTTATTGAAGAAGGAAAAATAACAAGCAAGCAGGCAAAGGATGTTTTTGCCGAGATGATAGCCTCCGGTAAAAAGCCTTCTGCCATAATAGCAGAAAAGGGTATGGAACAGGTGAGCGACTCTTCCTTTATCGAAAAAATCGTAGAAGAAGTTTTTGCTGAAAATACCGAAGCCGTTCAAGATTGGAAAAACGGAAAAACCAATGTTGCAGGCTGGCTTATGGGACAGGTTATGAAAAAATCCGGCGGCAAGGCTAACCCGAAACAAGCTGCCGAACTTGTGAATAAAAGGCTTCATAAATTGTAAAAACTATTACTAAAAATTCATTTTATGAGATCTCCAAATAGGTTTGCTTAGCTGTTTTATATGGATTAGCAAAAATGTAAAAGACAAGATAATTTCTCTACGAATAATTTGAAAGTGACAGCAATTATTGACACTATAAGGAATCATTATGAATGAAAAAGCAAATATTCTCGATGCATGGATAGCAGTAGAGCAATTTTCAGAAGGGGATATCAGACCTATAGATAAAAATTATAAGAATATAGATGAAAAAAAAATATATTCAAATTCAGACTTTGATTGGAAATCCTATTTTTTGGATGAAATGAATGCCTTTATTAAAAAAGAAAACATTTGTCAAGAAAAGCAAGGGGAAGTAAGTCTAATCATGTATTTTGGTATTTTTGATTTTTCGGAAGTTATTACTATTTTTAAAAACATATATAAAATCAAAGATACAAATGAAGAATTAAAAAACGGAGCAAAATTTACTTTATCCCTTTCATTTGATCGCAATTTAAATTTTATATCCGATAAACTATTTTTAACGATGAGCGGATATATCAGGGAAAAAAAAGATATCCCGAAAAATTTATATGATATTGAAAATAATCTTAATGAAACTTTTGTTTCAAACAAAGCTTCTACACAGACCTTGATGGATAGAGCAAGCAAATATGGATTTCAAAAAAATAAAGAAGAATGGATCGGTATCCCGCTATGGGTGCATAGACGTTCTAATTATCCAATGTTTTCAATTTCAAATACGATCGCATACAATGGCTTAATGGTTCAGGGTAAGAATCATGAGAAAGCCAAAGGAAGGGCAGTCTGGTATGATGTAAAAGGCATAGCAATAGATAAATATGTCGAGGAGCAAGGCAATAAATTAGTGGACTTAATAAAAAACAAGTTATTAGAAAATCAAGATTTAAAAAATCAAATCTATGTGATTACTCCATTTAAAAATATCGTGAATAGACTAATTAGCAAATTAAGCGAAATAGACTTCGTTATTACAGACGAAAACAAAAAACCTGCTAACGTGGGAACAGTACATACTTTTCAAGGGAAAGAAGCAAAGATTGTCTATTTTGTACTGGGTGCCGATACAAACAGCAAAGGAGCGGCAAGATGGGCTTTTTCTGACCCGAATATTGTAAATGTTGCAGCGACTAGAGCAAAAGAAGAATTTTACATAATAGGCGATAAAACCCTTTATTCAGAATTGGGCAGCACTATCGCATCATTGACAATTAATATTATTGATAATTATAATGATAAAAAAAATGAAGATTGCAAATTATGGGAGTTGTCAAATATAAAAAATAAAACAGAATTTACTCAATAAATGGATTGAAATCAAACATCTACCGATGAAAACAAGATTACAATTGAATTCTTCAATAAATTTTATTATCTTTAATATAAAAGCAACCCTTGATTAGATAGGCTTTTTTCAAAAGAGGTTAAAATGAAAAAAGAAACTTTCACTATCCCAAAAAATTATCTTGTTTTGATTGCAGGTATCTTATGGGTATTTGCAGCCTTTTTAAAAAACTATGTTTTGTAACTTGACAGAGGTATATAACAGATACACTATCGGCAGCATTGTTACCAACGGTCTATTATTGATTCTTTTGCTAAAAAACCATTAAATAATTTAAAGATATAAAAAAACTTAATTTAAGTAATATTCATGTCTCTCTTATTTATTCAAAATAATTATCATAATCATCAACAGCTTCTTGTAATACAGGTAATTTTTCATATCCAATTCTTTTGATTCCGGATTTTTTAACTTTCTGATAAATTTCATCATTTACAATGATACCTGTTAAAGCACTGGGAAATAAAATAGAATTTGGGATAGACTTATCAACAAGATACCAACTATTTAAAGGCAAAGGGAAATATAAAACTGCTCCGCATTTATCACATATTCTACAGTTTGAGTCTTTACCGCCTCTTACAAAAGTTGAGACCTTTGGGACTACCGATATGTATTCTTTGGATAAGTCTTTATTTATATCATAAACCTTTCCTGCATAATATACATTCTCAATATTTTGCAAACCGAGTAATAAAACAATGTCTTCCCGTAATATTCCAATAAATGTACCTCTTACATAGCTTATCGGAGCAAAACTTTTTTTTATTGTTTCATTTAGAAATACATCAATTGATTTATGCTTAATAATATTCCAACAATCGCAAATTGTTTTTTCTTGTTTTAATTGCTCTATCCAACCGTCATCTCCTTCGGGAACATTTTGTGTGTGGTCGCTTAGTTGATAGAATAATTTTTTATCTGCAGATAAATTCATCATTTACTGATCTTCTCTACTCTTCATCTGTCTCGTAACTGCCGACGAAGACAAATTTTTCGGGGTTGTTTTTAATGTAGGTTATCAGTTTATCGTCAAATTCATCGTGATTATAATAGAACCTATCATGCTCATCCAAAAAATCATTAAGAGCTTTTTCATCTTTCTCTTCCGCTTCTGAAAGCATATCCCAGCGGTCTTTCCTATCAAAAGAAATTGAGCCGCCGAAAAATTCTATCACTTCCAAAAAATTTTTGTATAAGGTATCGATACCGAAAAGCTTAAAACCTTCCAAGGCATCTTTCCACACAATACCTGTGGAGTTGAAAAAAAATTGATGATGACCGCCGTTATCTACTTCAGCCCCGTACCACTGCAGGGCTAATAAGTAACGCTGCTCCAAAGTAAAATCTTTAGCCGATTTTAAATACGCTTCATGCGTTCCGTAAATATTTACGGTGTACCACATCGGGTCGGCAAGCCGATAAAGGTCAATTTCTTCTCCCATACTTTTAATGACTTCTACCGTTAGATTTTCAGTTATCGTTTTCATTTTTTATCCTTCTATATTCGCACTATCGAGTTTTCCGTCAAGATTTCCGTACACACAGATAATGTGCCCGAAAAACATATCATCATCATGCAGGTAAACAATAAAATTATTTTTTGGCTCGAGAACAATACTCGAAAGTTCAACCCGGTCGAAGAAGTCTTTTTTAGTAATTTCGGGAGTCTCCTTCTCCTGCCAATCATTTGCCAAGCCGGTAAGCTGTTCTGCTGCAAATTTTTTTATTCTGTTTAGCCACTCATCGAAATTTTTTTGTTGCGGCTTTATAAGCACTCAAAATATTTTTTAATTCTTCCAAATCTTCCGTTTCTACATTCAGGTCAATATCTTCATCCTTATACTTTATTGCACCTTCGAACCAGTCATATTCTTTATTCAGAACAAAATAAAAATCCTCATCTTCATAGATAAATTCGGTATTATATTCTTTTAGAATTTTGTCAAATCTTTTATCTTTCACGCCCTCTTCTAAGACTTCTACGAGCATAAAAAGATGTTTATATTTCGAAGAAGAACCGGGTTTTTGCGGGCGCACTTTCACCCGGAAGGCCGTTTGAGGTTTAAAATAATATTTCCAATCCCGATCTTCTACAAGCCACTCTAAGCGTATAGATTCGGAATGAAGTGAATTATCCGCAAGATCGATGAATGCTAAAGGACGATTTGACGGCGCCCACATATCGCCAAATTTAAATGCCCCGCCGGTTTTAGTTTCGATAAGCACTAAGATTTCTTTTTCTTCATTAAGAAATTTTGATTCAAACTGTTCTTTTGTACTTATGTTTTCTATCATGGTTCCTCCATAGATAAAATTTTTCACACTCTTGTTTTTAAGTATACAAGCTTTTATGCTTTTTGTAAACTCAGGTTTGTAGGCAGGTTTTTATATAATATAACTTGACAAGAGTATATACATTGAATAGTTCCGGTTAATAAACCGATTTGTACAATCTTTTCAATATGTTTTCAAGTTTTTTGCCGTAGTTTGGGTCTGCCGCCCAAGTTCCGGCAAGCCCGTAAATTGTAGGAGCCTTTCCCTTAGGATTAACATATTTATACCGAGGATCGGCTAGAGGGCGGACAAGAGGCTTGGATGTAGCATAGGCCTTTAGGTGCTGAACATGGGCTAAAACTCCCGTTTTCTCGGTTGGAAAACTTTCTCCTTTTTTCCCTTCTCCGATTGAACCAAGGCCGCAAAAATTATTCATCTCCTCGCTTACCAAACCTCCGAAGCGTAAAAAACCTGTTTCCAAGCACATTTGCGAAAAAGCAATATCCGAATTTATTCCTTCAGCCTCAGACTCTTCTATATAAAATTTAGCAAGGCGCCTTACCTTCGCCCTATCGGCCTTGGGATTTTGGCTCATAAAAAAGGCGGTTAAATCCTCAGCCGAACATCTGCCCCGGCTTTCGATTAAATGAGGAGGACTTATAAACAAACTCAAACATGAAAAAAACAAAAAAGATAAACCAAAAATTAAAATATAAAAAATCCGCTTTTTCATAACTAGAGTTTCGGAAAAAATAAATCAGACTTGAATTTTCTATTGAACAAGTTTTTTCAAAATGATATAATACCGCCCCAATAAAAATTTTTATGGAAAAAAGAATGATTAGGGTCAAAAATATTTGCAAAACATACAAGGTCTCAAAAAGAAATAAGGGCTTAAAAGAAGCAGCGAAGGCCCTCTTCAAAAGAGACTATGATTATATAAAAGCCCTAAACGATATTTCGTTTACGATTAATGAAGGAGAAACCGTAGGTTACATAGGCCCCAATGGTGCAGGAAAGAGCTCTACCATAAAAGTTCTTTGCGGTATTCTTACACCGGACTCCGGCACTTGCGAAATTGCAGGTCTTGTTCCATGGAAAAAACGAGTTGAATATGTAAAAAACATCGGCGTAGTTTTCGGCCAAAGAACTCAACTGTGGTGGGACATTCCCGTTATAGATTCCTTTGAGCTTTTAAAGGATATTTATTCCGTGCCTCAAAATCTTTTTCAAAATAATTTGGAAGAATTGATAAGCCTTTTAGATTTAAAAGAAATTATAAAAACTCCGGCCCGCCAACTCTCCTTAGGTCAAAGGATGAAGTGTGAAATTGCGGCCTCTCTTTTGCACAGCCCAAAAATTCTTTTTTTTGGATGAGCCGACAATCGGGCTTGACGCTCTTTCAAAATTAACGGTAAGAAAATTTATTTCGGAACTGAATAAAAAAAATAAAACAACAATTATTTTAACCACCCACGATATGCAGGATATTGAAGCAATTACCGAGCGCATAATTTTAATAGACAAGGGAAAAATTCTTTTGGACGGAACTTTAAAAGACATCAAAAAAGAAAACCTCTCTTTGGATGAAAGCCTCGCCGAGTTTTATAAAGAAAATTGCTAAAAAGGCTTTTACGGTTTATGAAAAAATATCTTTCTTTTTTTAAAATAAGATTTATCGCAAACTTACAGTACAGGGCTGCCGCCCTTGCAGGCATTTCGACTCAATTTGCATGGGGCTGCTTAACTATTATTTTATTCAAAGCCTTTTATGAAACCTCACCTCAAAATTTTCCTATGGGCTTTTCAGCCTTTGTTTCCTATATCTGGATACAGCAAGCCTTCTTAGCATTTTTTTGCAATGTGGACATTCGAGGGCGACATAACGGACTCTATTGTTTCAGGCTCCATTGTTTACCAAATGTCCAAACCGATCGAAATATACACTCTCTGGTTTACCCGCTCGGTTGCATTTAGACTTGCAAGAGGACTTTTAAGATGCTTCCCTGTTTTAATAATTGCCGCAATTTTACCCATGCCCTACCGTCTGATAATGCCTGACCCTATTACGTTTTTAATGTTTATAGCCTCCATGATTTTAGGCCTTTGTACGGCAGCTGCCTTTACCTGCCTCATATACGTGCTTTGCTTTTTTACGGTTTCTCCCAGAGGGCTTCAAATAGTATTTTTATCGGCTTCGGAAATGCTTATGGGACAGGTAATTCCCATTCCTTTTTTCCCCGAAACAATAAGAAAGATTTTGGAGTTGTCTCCCTTCACAGGGATTCAAAATATTCCTTTAAGAATTTTTTCTTACGATATTTCATCTAAAGATGCAGGTAAAAAAATAATCTTGCAGATATTCTGGCTCATCGTTTTATTTATATCGGGGAAACTTATTGCAAAGGCGGCAGAAAAAAAATTGGTGGTGCAAGGAGGCTAAATTAAAATTTTTAAGATAGGTATGAACGGTTTAAAACTTTATTTTAGATATATAGGTATTCTTTTAAAAAGTACAATGCAATATAAGCTTTCGTTTTTTTTATCGTGCTTGGGTCAGTTTCTTTTAACCTGCAACAGCGTCTTTGCTCTTTACTTTTTGTTTGCACGCTTTCAGTCCATAAAAGGATTTTCCTTTGCCGAAGTTATTTTTTGTTATTCAATAATGCAGTTGAGCTTTGCCCTTACCGAAAGCTATGCAAGGGGCTTTGATTCATTTTCTTCACTAATTATAAACGGAGATTTTGACAGACTTCTTTTACGCCCTCGAAGACTCACCCTTCAAGTTCTGGGAAGCAAATTCGAATTTTCAAGAATAGGAAGACTTATCATAGCCGTCATTTTATTTTTTTACGGTTTAAGATTCGGAAATATAGATTGGTCTTTTTTAAAGGTGTTGACAGTTTTCTTTATGCTCTTAGGAGGCATGGCAGTATTTTCAGGCCTCTTTTTAATCTATGCAGCTATTTCTTTTTTTACCATACAGAGCCTTGAGTTTATGAATATCTTTACAGACGGCGCTAGAACCTTTGCCTCATATCCCGTTTCAATATACGGAAACAAAATTTTACGCTTTTGCACATTTATAATTCCTTATGCTCTTTTTCAATACTATCCTCTTTTGTTTTTATTCGATAAATATGAAAACCCGGCCATCGCCTTTTTACCGCTTCTTTCATTTTTGTTTTTAATTCATGCTTATCTTTTTTGGCGGTTCGGCGTATCAAAATATAAGTCTACCGGCTCGTAAAAACATAAAACTTGTTTATTCCTATTTTATAAATTTTCTCCATTATAATTTTTTCCATGTATCTCTTGCACAAACATCTAGTAAAAATAAAAAAAATAATGTATAATCGGCTTTATCAACTCTTAAATGTATATTCAATAAACATCAATTATAAATAGTTCTTAAAATAGCACATGAAAGGAGCCGCATATGTTAGGTGAAAATATTCATCAAAAGGAAAAAAGACGGTTTTCTATTTTAGGAAAGTTGATTTTCTTTTTTGGTTTGTTAATCCTGATTGGAGGATTTACAATGGGAGCCTCTGCTTTATTTATAGCAAAAAAGGCTTTAATGGAAAAAATTGAAAAAGCTCTCATAATGAAGGCAACGGATACGGCTGAAATTATCGACGGAAGGATCAATAATTTTTTACAGCTTTTAGAAGGTCTTGCACGTATCCCGGCTCTTCGCGATTCTAAACTTACTTTTTATGAGAAAGTAAAGGCATTACAAAAAGATGCAGAGCGGAACAAAACGATAGAATACTTTGGGATTTCAGATAAGAATGGTATAAGATACTCTATCGATGGAAGTTCATTTTTTGTCGGCGATCGGGAATGGTATAAGGAAGCTATAGCAGGCAGAAATTTCATTTCTGAACCTATCGGAAACCGTAAAACAGGCCATTTAGAAATTATACTCTCCGTACCTATTTATGATGATGAACAAAATATTTTAGGCGTATTTAGCGCCGGTGTTAACGGATTAGCGCTTAGTGATCTAATCGATGATATTGTAATAGGAGAAACCGGCGGTTGTTATATTATAGGCGCTTCGGGAACAACAATTGCCGACAAAGACAGGCAAATAGTTGAAGATCAAGAGAACAGTATTAAAAGCGCTGAGTCCGAACCGGAACTTAAAAGCATCGCCGATTTTGAACAAAAGGTCTTATCATCCTCCGGAGCCGGTTTAGGCAAATTTACATATGAAGGCGAAAAAGAAATCGCAGCTTATTCTCCTATGAAAACAACAAAATGGAAGATAATAGTCAGTGCTCCGGTCGGCGAACTTACACGCAGTCTTAAGCTTTTAAAAATCACAGTGAGACTTATCGGTATAACCATATTAATCGTATCCATTATTCTTACAGCTGTTATAGCCCTTACAATAGTAAAACCAATTATATCAGCAGTTAAAGCTCTTAAAAATATTGCAGATGGAGACGGCGATCTAACGGTACGCTTGCCCATCAAACGAAATGATGAAATAACTGATCTATCAAAATACTTTAACAGAACGATTGAAAAAATAGGAAACTCAATAAAGACAGTCGGTTCAGGAACTCAGGAAATGGAGCAGATAGGAAATGAACTTGCGAGTAACATGACTGAAACGGCAAGTGCAATACATCAAATAAGTACAAACATAGAAGGGGTGAAACAACAAGCCCTTACGCAGGCGGCAAGCGTCACCGAGACATCTGCGACTATCGAACAGATTATTAAAACCATCACACAGTTAAATGGAATGATAGAATCTCAGGCTGTAAGTGTAGCCGAGTCTTCATCGGCAATAGAACAAATGGTCGGTAACATAAGCTCAATAACTCAGACGCTTATAAAAACGGATGAAGCCATCAAAAACCTTGCAGGCGCTACAGCCGAAGGAAAAGAAACTCTTTCAGTATCAAATACCGTAACTCAAAAAATTTCGGAGGAATCGGGCGGTCTTTTAGAAGCCTCAAGCGTTATTCAGCATATTGCAAGTCAGACAAACCTGCTTGCCATGAATGCAGCGATTGAAGCAGCTCATGCAGGAGAAGCGGGAAAAGGGTTTGCTGTTGTTGCAGACGAAATTAGAAAGCTCGCAGAAGAATCAAGTTCACAGGGAAAAACAATAACTTCTACCTTAAAAATTTTAAGTAAAGAAATTGAAAACCTTTCCTCTTCTTCAAAATTGGCTGAAGAAAAATTTGACAGCATCTTTGCCCTATCAGAGCAGGTGAAAAAGATGAGTGAAACTCTTATGCTTGCAATGAAAGAACAAGAAAACGGAGGCCGTGAAATTTTAACGGCAATTCATGATATCAACTTAATCACTTCACGTGTAAATGACGGTTCAGCTGAAATGTTGGAGGGAGGAAAAAATATCGCTGTTGAAATGCAAAAACTTGACGATCTTACCAGAGTTATTACAGCAAGTATGAACGAAATGGCCGCAGGTGCATTTCAAATAAATGAAGCGACCCAAGAAGTCAATAGCATCTCTCAAAAAAATAAAGAAAATATAAGCAGCCTTGTCACAGAGGTTGAAAAATTTAAAATCTAAAAATCGAGAGGAATAAAATTTTAATTTTATTCCTCTTTTTTATTATTACCTCTTTTCCTTAAAATATTTTAAAAGTTTTAGATGTAAATTATTTCTTCTTTGCCTCATATTCGGGAAGGCCGATAAAATACGGCCCTTGTTTTTTTCGGCAATAAGTTTAAACTGTTCCTGTATTTTTTCATAAGCGGAATATCGATCCTGTTTTAATTTTTCGCGGAGCAGATTAAAACTTTCTGCAATATTGCTTTCGCTTATCCTTTCATGTATATCAAGAGTTTCAAGATGTGCATAAAAATTCTCCGTCAGACTCTTAATATGTAAGAGAGCATCATGAAGTCCGATTAGAGCTTTAAGCGTAAAAATAAAATCGGCAATAAAAATAAAAAGCAAAACTTTTGAAATAATCAGAATAAACAAATCGGGTATTTGATTTACATACTTTGAAATAAAAGGATTTATAATATACATTAAAGCAAGCCCCAATATTCCAAAGAGAGTCGAATTAAGAGCACAAACTCGTCCGTTAATATTAAGTTTATACTTTGAATAATCCCACCAAAGTGTATCAAATAAATATTCTAAAATAAAACTTGCAGCATATTCAAGAGAGCTTGTTAAAATAACGGCAGCAAAAAACAAAGCTATAGGATACGGGATTAAATTTTTCAACGAAAAAATTAAAATCAACGCTCCAAACCCGTATATTGGGCATACAGGTCCGTAAAGCATTCCGCGGTTTAACACAAGTTTCTTTTGTAAAAGAGAGCAATAGGCTACTTCGCAAAGCCACCCGATAAAACTGTAAAGACCAAAATATAAAATTAAATAATCCAATGACATCATTTTTGTTCTACCCTCAAAATTAGGTTGTCTTGCCTTAGCGCCTTCCGCGAGGCAGCGCAGCCTATTGTGGATACTGAAATTTTAAGAGGTTTTTCTATTTTTATGTTTTTAAAAATTTCCAATTCTTTTTTGTTTGCGGGGAAGCAAAATTCTTTTCCGTTTATTTCCAAAACCTCATCTTGGGACATGGGCTTTTTTCTGATAAGGCTGATCGTCCACAAGTTTGTTTTGTTTAAGCCTTTTGAAATTTTTAAGCTTAGTTCAATTTCCGTACAAATAAAATGCGAAGAATAATAATCCTTTCCCGTAAAGCGGTATATTTTTTTTGTAAATGGAATTTCGTTTACTTTCTCTTTTAATTCAGTAATAGAATCCTGAGGGATACCTAAATTTAATTCTTTACAAAGTTTTTGTGCGCACTTTTGAGAAGGAGCTTTTGATTTAAAAAAGCTCCCGATTTTTTTTAAGACCTCAGCTTCAAAAGCAACTACCGAACCGTCTCCCTTAGGGCCGATGTTTAAAAGATAATTACCGCCCATAGCTCTTACTTTTATAAGACTTTCAATGAGCTCTTGAGCTTTTTTGTTTTTATCGCCCCGCCTTTGCCATGAGCGGTATCCCCATGTCTCATGGTAAATCGAAGCCGGAGTTTGCCAAGGAACATTTAAACTTTTATCGGGAAGTCTATTATCGCCCATGGTACAAAAATCACCGCAGTCATTCCATATTCTTCCGTTGATCATCATATCGGGTTGAAGTTTTTGGGCAAGGGCTCTAACCTCTTCGCTTTGTTTTTTTGTCGGGAAACCCATATCCATCCAAAGCTCACAAAGCGGGCCGTAATTTGTAAACAACTCAGTCAGCTGCTCCAAATTAAATCTTTGATGTTTGGGCGGAATTTTATCGCTATTATGATCGCTTATCGGAAGAGCGAATTCACAATCCCAATCTATCCAAGAAAAATAAAGCCCGAACTTTAAACCGTTTTTTTTGCAAGCTTGCGAAAGCTCTAAAATCAAATCCCGCTTTGCAGGTGTCTTTACCGAATTATAATTTGTAGTCTTTGTGTTAAAAAGACAAAAACCGTCATGGTGCTTTGCCGTGATAATAATGTATTTCATCCCCGCAGTCTTTGCGAGAATGCATATTTTTTCCGCATCAAAATTCTTGCAGGTAAATTTATTTTGCAAGGACTTATATTCTTCTTTGGGTATTTTACCGTGACTTAAAATCTGCTCACTGTAACCGCGCTTTACCGGCTCCCCCTTCCAAACGCCTCCGCACAAAGAGTAAAGCCCGTAATGAATAAACATCCCAAAACCTAATTTTTGCCATTGTGTAATTTTATCCGGTTTCATAATATTGAGTATATAGGATAGAATAAGAGATTTCAAGTGAGCAAAAATAGACTTAAAACAACAAAAATTTAACATCTGCGTAACATCCGTTACCGCCTCCTATTCGTAAAATATATATAATTTACTTAAACCTTTAAATGGATTTGGCAATCCATTTAAAAAAGTTTTATAGGAGGATGCCATGAACGCTATGTTTTGTTTTCAATGTCAAGAGACATTTAAAAATTCAGGCTGCATAAGGGTCGGCGTATGCGGAAAAAATCCCTTAGTTGCAGGATTACAGGATTTTCTCATCTGGGTAACAAAAAAACTTTCCAAGATAACGTCTTATATGAGGGAAAACGGGATTAAGGTTGAAAAAGAAATTAACCACATCGTAAGCACAAACCTTTTTGTTACAATAACCAATGCAAATTTTGATGAAAAAGCAATTAACAACAGAATAAATATTACTCTTAAAGCAATCCATGATTTGCATAGTTCTTTAAACCGCCCCTTTGATCCGGAGATTGAAGTGTATATTGACTCGGATATACCGAAAAGACTGGGCAAGGCCATTACAATAGGCGTTTTGCAGACAAAAGATCCCGATAAGCGTTCCTTAAAAGAACTTATTATCTATGGTCTAAAGGGGCTATGTGCCTATGTAAAACATGCTAACGCCTTAGGCTATGAAGATGAAGAAGTTGATGCCTTTATTCAAAAAACGCTTTCAATGCTCATAGATGAAAATTTGAGTGTTGATGAACTTATTTCTCTTACCTTAAAGACAGGAGAAGCCGGAGTTAAGGGAATGGCTCTGTTGGATAGCGCCAACACAGGCAGCTACGGCAATCCCGAAATAACCGAAGTTTCAATCGGGGTAAGAAATAATCCGGGGATACTTGTATCGGGACATGATCTAAAAGATATCGAAATGCTTCTTGAGCAAACCGAGGGTACAGGTATTGATGTTTATACTCATTCCGAAATGCTTCCCGCAAATTATTATCCAAAATTAAAAAAATACACGCATCTTGCAGGTAATTACGGCAACTCTTGGGCAAAGCAGGTTTCGGAATTTGAAAGTTTTAACGGCCCCATTCTGATGACTACCAACTGTATAATTCCTACAAAGGCTTCATACTTATCAAGAATGTATACGACAAATGCAGCAGGTCATCCAGGCTGTGTTCATATTGAAGCCGATGAAAACGGGTATAAGGATTTTTCCGAAATTATAAAAAAGGCAAAATCCTGCCAACCTCCAAAAGAAATTGAAACCGGAAAAATTGTCGGAGGTTTTGCTCACGCCCAAGTTTTTGCCCTTGCCGATAAAATTGTCGAGGCAGTAAAAAACGGAGATATTAGGAAGTTTATAGTTATGGGAGGCTGCGACGGCAGACACACAACGCGATCTTATTATACGGACTTTGCAGAAGCTCTTCCGAAAAATACCGTCATCCTGACGGCAGGCTGTGCAAAATACAGGTATAATAAACTAAATCTTGGAGATATAAACGGAATTCCAAGGGTCTTGGATGCAGGCCAGTGTAACGACTCCTACTCGCTTGCCCTTATTGCTCTAAAATTAAAGGAAATCTTTCAGCTAAGCGATATTAATGATTTACCGATAATTTTTAATATAGCATGGTATGAACAAAAAGCCGTTATAGTTCTCTTAGCCCTATTGTTCTTGGGTGTAAAAAATATACACCTTGGCCCTACTATTCCGGGTTTTCTTTCACCAAATGTAAAGGACGTTTTAATAAATAAATTCGGATTATCGGGAATCGCTTCGGTAGAAGACGATATAAAACATTTTTTCGGTTAGAAACATAATCGGGAGGACAGGCTAAGGGCTTTTATTGATAAGCCCTTAGCTAAAGTCTTCGAGTTTATCAAGGTTGACAATGATGGTATCTTTTTCGATTTTTAAAAGCCCATCTTTTTGCATACTCATAAGCTCGCGGGATAAAGATGGCCGAGGAACTGCTAAGTATTCGGCCATAGCTTCCCTGTTTAGGCTTAGCTCAACCTTTGAACTTCCTGCAGATTGCTGCAATAAATACAAGGCGATTTTTTGGCGGAGACTGAATGAAGAAAAAATAAGAAGCTTTTGGTTTAAAAAATAAGCCTTATGAGCCAAAATGTTTAAAAGGTTTTTTAAAACCTTAAAATGAGTTTCGGAATAAACCCCGGAAGTAAAGATGCCGTTTATGGGAAGACAAAGAATCTCGGCATCACTTATAACACGGCATGAATAATCGTAGACGGCCGAATCTAAAAGAGCATATACTTCGGCAAAAACCGTACCGGGTTTTTCAAAGCGGTTCATGATGAGCCTCTTTCCGTCGGCCGTATTTTTTTCGATTTGAACGGCTCCCGATTTTAGCACAAAAATAAAAGCGGGAGTATCGCCCTCAAAAAAGATAAAGGCATCTTTTTTATAGTTGAGGGTTTTAGCCTTGGTATTTTTTAAATATTTTTCCGCTTCTTGAGCGGGTATATTTTTAAAAATAGGATTCATACTTTTAATTTCGGGTTATTTTGATTTTAACTTGATTATAGATCGGAGGATTATAATGAATAAATATTTTAATATGGATGAAAGTGTTTTTGATATTACCGAACGCTTTCCTGAAACGATAAGATACTTGGCAGAAAAAGGTTTTACACCTCTTACCAATCCCCTTATGCGCAAAATAATGGGGAAAAAGATTAGTCTTGAAAAAGCCCTTTTAACCAAGAATCTTGATATTGTCTTGTGCGAAAAAGAGCTGGTTGAGCTTATCGAAAAAAGCAAAAATTTTGATTTTGCCGAGACGGACTTAAGCTTAAAAAAAGAAGAAGCACAAAACGGAAATTATGATGACGGCAAAAAAAATATAAGAATTGAAGGTGTTCTGCCGTGTCCTATAAGGATCCCCTTGCTTGAAGCCTTTAAAGAATTTCACTCCTCATATATTGAAGAACATAAGGAAGAACTTGAAAAACAAAACTATAAAATCAGCTATGATCTTCGTTCAGCAAACCTCGGAATCGACTGGATAATTAAAGAAGCTCAAACAGGAAAAAAGGAAAACCTCCCCGATATTCTCCTTTCTGCAGGGTTTGAGCTTTTTTTCGACAAAAAACTAATGGGCTCCTTTATCGAAAACAAAGACTTTCACTGTTCAATCGAAAAAATGAATAAGGACTTTTGTAACGATTATATTGATCTTAGAGACAGCAAAAAAAATTATGCAATTATAGGAGTCGTTCCGGCCGTAATGATTGTAAATACCGAAATGTTAAAGGGAAGAAAAATACCTGAAACTTGGGAAGATCTCCTTGCGCCCGAATTTGAAAACTCGGCAGCAATACCTTTCAGCGATTTAGACCTCTTTAATTCGGTCATCCTAAATATCTACAGCCGTTTTGGAGATGAAGGCATAAAAAAATTGGGCAGGGCTTGCAGCACTTCCCTTCATCCGGCACAAATGGTAAAGGGCAAGGCTTCTCTTATTTTAAAAGGCCCTAAGCCGGCAGCAAATGAACCGCCGGCCGTAAATATAAGCCCCTACTTTTTTTCTAAGATGATAAAAGAAGACTCGGCATTAAAAACCGTCTGGCCCAAAGACGGAGCTATAACAGCTCCTATATTTATGCTTGTCAAAAAAGAAAACGAAGCTTTAACAAAGGCCTTTGCCGATTTTTTTCTTTCAGAAAAAACAGGAAGAGTATTTTCGGAAAGCGGTTTTTTCCCGTCGACAAATCCCGATGTGGATAACCGTTTAAGTGAAGATAAAAAATTCTCTTGGGTAGGCTGGGATTTTATTTACCAAAACGACATAGGTTCTCTTTTAGAAAAAATCAAAAAAGATTTTGAAATAGCAGCAGGAAAAATTTAATGAACTTAATAATATTTTCAGGCCCGCCCTCGTCGGGCAAAACGAGCGTAATCTTAAAAACAATCGAAGCTCTAAAAAAACAAAATATAAAAACGGGGGCAGTAAAATTCGACTGCCTTTATACTGATGATGATCTCCTATATCAAAAAGCAGGCATTCCGGTGCAAAAAGGAATATCCGGCTCCCTCTGCCCAGATCACTTCTTTGTGTCAAACATTGAAGAGGTTGTGCAATGGGGTATCAAGGAGGGGCTAGACCTTTTGATAAGCGAATCGGCGGGACTTTGCAACCGCTGCTCTCCCTATATAAAGAGCATCTTAGGCATCTGCGTAATCGACAACCTGTCGGGAATAAACACGCCTAAAAAAATAGGCCCGCTTTTAAAGTCAGCCGACATTGTAGTTATCACAAAGGGAGACATCGTTTCTCAGGCTGAACGCGAAGTTTTTGCGGCAAGGGTAAATGCCGTAAATCCTAGGGCAGTCATCATGCATGTAAACGGACTTACGGGACAAGGTGCCTTTGAGCTCAGCACCCTTTTAACGGATAAGGCCGAAGATATTTCTACAGTACAAGGCATGGAACTCCGCTTTCCCATGCCGGCGGCCCTTTGTTCCTATTGTTTGGGTGAAACAAGAATAGGAGAAAATTTCCAGATGGGAAATATCCGCAAGATGAAGATTGCTGAAGAGCAGGGACTGGGAGAAAACAATTAATTATGGAAGAAACTATGGAAAATAATTTTAGTTTAAGTGATGAAAATACAGAGGTTAAAAAACTTTCTGAAAAATCGATTCAAGATATTTTAAGCGAATACCCTTTTATTGAAGATTTTATAAATGAAAACCGCTTGATTGAAATAGGTATTTTAAAAAACAAAGAGCAGACTTTAAAAGAATTTTTACAATCTCTTTCAGACGAGCTTTGCGAAGAGGAGGCCGTAAACAGGGAAGAACTGTACGATGCCTTTTTTGAATATATAATTCAAATGAGGGCCTTTTTAAATTTGGAAGATGCAAACGAGGTTAAAAGCCTTACAATTCTCCCGGGAACAAATAAGTCGGGAGAGGCGGAAACCTTTGATGAGCTTACCCTTTATACTTCTCAAATTATTTCGATTGTGGGCCCTACAGGTTCAGGAAAGTCAAGGCTCCTAGCCGATATCGAATGGACAGCTCAAGGGGACACACCCACAAGCCGCAGCATCTTGATTAACGGAAAAACGCCGGATAAAACAATCCGCTTTTCGGTAAACAATAAACTTGTAGCCCAGCTTTCGCAAAACATGAACTTTGTAATGGATTTGTCTGTAAAAGAATTTATAGAACTTCATGCCGAAAGCCGTTTAATAAAAAACAAGGAAGAGGCGGTAAAAAACATTATAGAGGCGGCAAACAATCTTGCAGGCGAAAAATTTAATTTGGATACTCCAATAACGGCCTTGAGCGGAGGACAATCTAGGGCTCTTATGATTGCCGATACTGCCATTTTAAGCGCCTCTCCAATCGTCCTAATAGACGAAATAGAAAATGCCGGTATAGACCGCAAAAAAGCCTTGGAGCTTTTGGTTTCAAAGGAAAAGATTGTTTTGATGGCTACCCATGACCCGGCTCTTGCCCTCTATGCGGATAAGCGGATAGTTATCAAAAACGGAGGAATATCATCCGTTATAGAAACTTCAAAAAAAGAAAAAGAAATCCTTGCCGAGCTTGAAATTATGGATGCAAAAATTCAAAATATGAGAACAAAGTTAAGGGCAGGAGAAGAACTTGGGCTTACAAGCTAGAGGAGAATGATAAAAATCTTTTTATAATTTACTATTTTTTTCAAATATTTTCTATAAATATAATGGGGAGGTATGATAAACACTTCGGCAGGAATTCAGCCTCACTGTTTATCCGCCGAGTTTGCCTTTCGGCAAACATCGCATTATTATATGTGCTTTTTCACTTCGTTGCAAAAGCACGGAAAAAACTTTTTTCGTAAATTGATATTTGCTGCAAAAAGTTTTTATAGGGAAAATGTGAAAAAATTAGGAGAAAAAAATGGTAAAAAGGTTTGAAGATTTAACATTGCAAGATGACTTTATGTTTTGTAAGGTCATGCAAAATACGGATTTGTGTAAAAGGCTTATTGAAATGATATTGTCCGATAAAATAGGTAAAATTACATATATTTCGATACAGCATAATATTAACACCTATGAACAGGCAAAATCCGTAAGGTTTGATGTTTTAGTGCAAACAGAAAACGGTAAATTTTACGATGTTGAAATGCAGGTAAGCAACGAGAAAAACATACCTAAAAGAATGAGGTTCTACCAAGCAGCTATTGATATTTCGTTCTTGGATAAAGGGAATTTCTATAACGAGTTAAATGACAGCTTTATAATTTTTATTTGCACTTTTGATGCTATTGGTAAAAATAGACCTGTTTATACTTTTGAAAACATCTGTCTTGAAGATAAAAACATATCTTTACACGATGGAACAAAAAAGGTTATAATAAATGCAGAGGCCTTTAAAAACACTAAAGACAAAGAATTAAAAGAATTTTTAGAATACCTTAAAACAGGTAAGGCGAAGAGCGAATTTACAAGGAGGATAGAAGAAATGATACAAACAGTAAAACAAAATGAACAGGCAAGGCAAGAATATAGATTAATGTCTACTTTTGAGATGGACGCTAGATATAAGGGTTTTTCTGAAGGCCTAAAGCAAAAATCAATAGAAACGGCTAAACTTATGAAAAACAGAGGTTATCCGATTTCTGAAATTTTATTAATGACCGGTCTTCCCGAAGCTGAGATTGAGGAACTGTAGATTAGGGGAGGAAAGAAACTTTTTCGGATAAAAGTTTCTTTCCTCCCCTATGACCCCTCCTATCTTCAAAAGAACCGCTTAGGGGCTCCGCCCCTAAGAACCCCTCGTCTTTACAAAGGCGAGGATAATTTAACCGCAAGGGGCAAATGTAAAATCGGCAGTTTCGAGCCTGTAAATAATCATTTCTTATTATCATCACATCTTCATTATGAGTATTATTACATTCTTTACAAAGTGGAACTATGTATATGGTTTTACTTTTCAATTTACCATCTTTATCACATTTGTACACATGTGATCCGCATTTATTATCATCATCAAGCTTATTATCGCAATTAGCATTTGAACAATATGCAGGACAGTTTTTTCCTGTATATTGTTCCCATTTTTCAATCATAGATTCTTTCTGTGCTTTACGATGCCAATTTTTAACATAAGTCATTTTAATATTTCTCCTTAAATCATTTTCTTCTAAACCGCCCTGTGGGCGGTTTAGAAAAGTTAAATTCTTGAAACAGACAGCCTGCGGCTGTCTGTTATATCCTCTATGGCCGGCAAGCCAAGCGGATGCCAAGATTGTTGTTCCTGTTGTCAGGACTGTTGTTGTTCCGTTTGCCTACAGTGCAGTTGTTCGCGTTGTTGTTCCAGCTGCCGCCGCGTTTAACACGGTTAGAGCCTGATGCGACACCTTATAAGGTCCATACCGTTTTTTAGCCAAAAAAATTTAGAACCGCTTCGGGCGGCTTACGCTGCGCCCTCAGCTGCTCAACCTCTCCGGCAAAATGTGTGAACTTAGGGCCGGCAAGCCAAGCGGAAGCCAAGAAAGTTGAACCTGTAGTCAGGACTGTAGTGGCTCCGTAGGCCTACAGTGAAGTTGATCGCGCTGTAGCTCCAGCTGCCGCCGCGCTCAACACGGTTAGAGCCTGAAGCGGCACCTGCATAGTCCGCTCCCGGCGAAGCCGGCAAAGCGTCATACCAATCCCACAACCATTCCCAGACATTTCCTGACATGTCATATAAACCGTAGCCGTTAGGAGTCTTTTTCTTTACCTCATGAGTTTTATTTCCGCTGTTTGAACTGTACCAAGCATAGTTTTTAAGTTCAGCCTCGGTATTTGTTCCTGCCCATTTATCATCAGTTCCTCCCTTCGCTGCCCATTCCCATTCCGCCTCCGTCGGAAGCCTAAAGCCGTTTTTATTAATATTAAGTTCGGCCTTATCCCAATCTGTATTACGAGTAGTAGGAATTTGATCAAAGTTAAGATTTTCAAAATTGACGGGATTTCCTCCAACATTTACCGTATAGCAGGCTTCAAGCCCCAGTTTTATACTGAGTTTATTACAAAAAGCTATTGCTTGATACCAGTTTACACTTTCTACAGGACGCTTTCCCTTTGTTTCGTCTGCGGCAGGTTCTTGGCCGGGGTTTCCATCAAAATAGCTCGGATTATTGCCCATCACCTCCTGCCACAGCTCCTGCGTTACTTCTGTCTCCCCTATAAGATAGGCACTTAAACTTACGGTATGAGGCTTATTGTCATCGTAATCATTATGTCCCAAGGAAGCATCCACGGCGGCTATACCTTTCATGGTAAATTTGACTGAATCTACAGTATATGTCTTATCAGTAGGAGTACCTCCTCCGGATTTTCCCTGACCTGTAGGACAACCGGTTAATAAGAGTCCCGCAGCCAACAACAATGCAGTAATAGATACTGCCCGATTTAAGACCTTAGTCTTAAGTTTGAAATTAGTGTTCTTCATAACTAATTTTCTCCTTATTAAATAATAAATTCTATTTTGCATTTTATAGTTGCTATAATAAAAAATATTATAACAGCTGCAAAAATAATGCCGTAAAATAATAAAAGAGTTTTTGAAAAAGTCGAACATACCCAACTATTTTTACCGGTGTTAAATACAGAAGCATTCATATCAAAATCTGTATTATCCTCTTTTCTTACTTTATTGTATAAAGCCCTATACATTCTTTCTTGACTGAGGAAAAATCCGTCCAAGGCCCAAAGTCCGATAATTAGAATAAATACAGGAAAACAATATAAAAACCTTATTTCTTGTTTCGACAACAAGGTTATACCTGCTGTAGCAATGGCAATAGCCCATCCTTTTATCATAAATGAACACTTTGCCATACGAGTTATAACTCCCTGTATAAACTCCAAATGTTTTTCTTTAGCAGTGCTCATGGGTTTTTAATAAAACCTCCTCTTTTATTTTTAACTATATCCAGTAATTTATCTAAAGCTTTTGTACCTTTAATATTTTTTCCTTTGCAAGTATCAAGCCATGTCTCTAAATCACTAAAAGTGAGATTTCGAAAATTAGAAAAATCAGTATCAAAAAGCACTTTAACGCTTTCATCATACCTTTCTGCACTTTCCATAATTTTACTGTGCATAATATTACTAATGGATATTTCACTGTATATCCATGGAGACAAAGTTTGATGGTTATTGTTTATAGTAGAATTTTTACTTTTTATAAAAAACAAGGCTTTACACCTGTTAATCATTTTAAATAAAGCAACATTTAAAATAGCAGAACTTTTAATAATATTATCATTAAAACAGCCACAATCATCATATTTTGTAATTATATCTGCTAATATGCGATAGTGTTCCCAAACATCAGCGTCAATAAAACATTCTAGATCAAATGTTGTTTCTATCAAATTTTTTAATGCACGAGCAATCTCTAAATCATTGTGAGAGTGTGATATAAAAATATCAGCTCTAATTTCTGGAAACCATTCTTTCTCTATATCTGCTGAACTTATTTGGAAATTTTCACCATCACCTTTTAATATTTTATTGAATTTAGCTATTAATCTGCTCATATCTTCATTCACTTTATTAGGTTCTTTGGGATCTGTATTTTTTAAAAATTTTACTAATGATAATGACTTATCCGTCATTATATCTAATAAAAATTTTTCTTTCATTCTAAACCATTCCTTTCCCTCACTTAGAGGGTTATAATTTTTGAGTTTTAAACTCAACTATAAATCCACACTTATCCCAAAGGATAAGAGCTCCCGTCTTTTCAATTTATCTTGTATGTTAATTCTTTATTTCCAAATCATAGCTGTTTCCCTCCTTTTAAATAGGACAAATTTATACAAAAAACCGCAGAACCGAATAAATTCAGCCCTGCGGTTTATAAATTGAGAAAAATAAGTATTAGCAGCTTTAATTAGAGATATTTTACTTAATAGAGAAAATGGGGGGGGGGGGAGGGGTAAACCTAGGCTAACATTTTTATGCACATAATCGGCACACAAAAAATTACAATGAGAAAAACCGAATTTTAAGCCTAAGTAAGATTTTACTCTCATACCTATTATTATACTCCAAAATATATAAAAAATCAACTAATTTTCCTAAAATTACTTTTTACGCATTTTTTAATTTTTCCCAAAGCTCTGAAATTTTTTCGATTATTATTTCTTTTTCTACCTTGCCCGAAATATAGGCATCGGAAAGTTTTTTTAACTCAGGCAAGTCTTCTCTAAAAATTTCAAACTTCGATAGGGGCAGAGCCTTTGCATCGTACTCAATACAAAGGCTTCCTGTCCTCTCATTCCTTTCAATTTTGCGCACAGCCTTATGTGAAGATGCAGCCTTTTCAAAGGCTTCAAAAATATCCTTATCCTTTATCATCTCGCCCCTGAGCCTTATATGCCCGGGAAAAAAACTTGAAACAGTCATTATAATATTTTCCTCTGTTAAACACTTTTATCAAGCGGCTCTTCATAGCTTCTCATAGCCGACATACCTATGGCCACTGTAGAACCGTTATGTATTAGGGCCGCTGCAGCCGGAGCAATAGAACCGGCCAGTTCTCCTGCAATAAGCCCTGAGTTAATTCCTATAATAAGCTTGTTATTGATATTAATCCTATTAATCAAACCCATCGCAATTTTTTCTTAAAAGGGGTAGAGCTCTCAGGCCGTCATCGGGAAGGAGGATGTCTGCCGTTTCTCCGGCTATGGAAGAAGCCTGCCCCATTGCAATTCCTACATCGGCTTCCGAAAGGGCAGGCGAATCGTTTATACCGTCGCCGACCATTACAACAAGCTTGCCCTCTTCTTTTAATCTTTTAATAAAATCGGCCTTTGTATCGGGCAGGGCCTGAGCATGGTAGCGGTCAATAGCCGTTTTTTTGGCTATGCTGCGGGCAGTCTGAGGTCCGTCCCCTGTAAGCATAATTATATTTTTTATCCCCAGCCTATGAAGCTCTGAAACAACTTCCTTGGCTTCAGGGCGCAAAGGGTCTTCTATGGCTATAATCCCCGCAAGCTCCTTTCCTACAGATAAATAAAGCTGAGAGCATCCTGTCTGTGCCAAATCCTCTATAGCTCTTTCGGCCTCTTCGGTTTTAGGAATACCCTCATCATCGAATATAAAATGAGCACTTCCTATACGAAGCTCCTCCCCGTTCAAGGTTGAGGCAAGACCATGGGCTAAAATATAAGAAACCTTTGTATGATCTTCCCTGTGTTCGATTCCCCTGTTTTCAGCCTCGCGTACAACAGCCCTTGCAAGGGAGTGAGGAAAATGCTCTTCAAGACAGGCGGCTATTTTAAGCACCTCATGTTCCGCCCTGCCTCCGAAGGTAACTATTTGTTTAACGGAGGGCTGGGATTCGGTGAGAGTGCCGGTCTTATCAAAGACAATCGTATCGGCACGGGCGAAGTCCTCTAAAAACTTTCCGCCCTTTACGGTAATGCCGTGCTCGGCACAGTTTTTCATGGCCGAAAGCACACAAACAGGGGCTGATAGCTTCATCGCACAAGAATAGTCTACAAGAAGGGTTGAAGCCGCTTTTGCGAAGTTGCGGGTAAAGGCGTAAGTCAGCCCTGCAAGAAGGAAGTTATAAAAAACAAGCCTGTCAGCTGTTCTTTCAGCCCTTATTTGTGAAGCCGCCTTTAGGGATTGAGAGCGGTCAATCATATCTGCAATCTTGCTCACCCTGGTTTCCCTGCCGCAAGCCCTTACACAGACATGAATCTCTCCCTCCTCAACAACGGTAGAAGCAAAAACCGTATCTCCCGGAATCTTGTGCACAGGCAAGCCCTCGCCCGTCATCGAAGCCTGATTAACCGAAGCTTCCCCGGCTACGACCGTTCCGTCGGCAGGAATAACGGAGCCTATCCTAAGAACAACCGTGTCCCCGGCTTGAAGAAGATTGGCCGATATTTCCGTTTCATTTCCGTCCCGTAAGACATGTACTATTTCCTTTGTGTTCAAAAAACTTTGAGCTAAATTCTCATAGGACTTGCGCCTTGTATAATCTTCCAAGATTTCGCCCATCTCCAGCATCATGGCAATGGTGCCGGCCGTATTTAAATCTCCGCTTGCATAAGCCAGTGAAAGGGCTGTTGCATCAAGGGTCTCGGCACAAAAAGGCTTACCGTCAGCAAAGGCTTTTATTCCGATTCTTACACGCGGCATAATTGAAGAAAGAGCTAGGATTTTTCTGACAGGAAAGGGTAAAAGCTTACGGATAAAAAATTCTGCAAGCAGGCCGGCCAAAGAAACGGCTAAACTCGGCGTTACAACAGGCTCATCTATACTTGCCAATAATTCTTCATTTTCAAGATAGGAAGAATTTAGAGCTCTTATATAAGAAAGAGCTTCTTCTTCGCTTATGCCTGAATACTCGATTAAAATACTTCCTGAAACCGGATTTACACTGATTGAAATTATGCCGTCCTGTAAGGAAACAAGGGTCTCCACGAGGACGGCTTGTTTGCGGCTTAAACCTTTTCGTTTATACCTTAAACGCAAACGCCCGGGAAGGCGGTGAGCTATATAAAAATTCATAAAGATTTTGATAGATAAGAGATTAGATTATTTTGCTTCCGCAGCTTCTTTATTGTATGCAGCTTCTGCCATTATATCTTGAGCGTCTTCTTTTACGGTTTCAACAAAGGCAGCTGCATCTTCTTTTAATTTTAAACCTGCTCCTACAACCTTGGCACAAGCCTTTTTAAAATTAGCATTTCGAGCCAAAAGAACTGCGGCACCTCCTGCAGCAACACCAATCGCAAAAGCTCCCCATCTAGTCATATAAACCTCCGTAATTAATAGCCGTATTCTATCATTTTTTTATGATATTTACAAGTCTAATATGTTTTATTTGTTTTACAAAATTTCTTTCTATATTTGAGAAGATTCAAGAGGCTGAGAATTATCATTTGAGGCCTCCACACACTCTTCATCTTCCTTGTCAAAAAGCTGAGGAGTCTTCTCTTCTGCAATTATTGCATCAAATTCTTCGTACTCTATAGTTTCTTTTTCTAAAAGAGTTGTGGCTATCTTCTCTAAAAGATGCTTTTTGTCGTTCAGCATTTTTACAACAATCTCATAGCGGGTATTGATTATCTTTGCAATTTCTTCATCAATATACTGCTGGGTTGTTTCTGCATATTCTCGGACTAACTGAGGTTCATTATCTCCAAGGTAGCCTGCCCCCCTCTTGCTTAAAGCGACGTTTTTAAACTTAGAGCTCATACCGTAGTCGGTTATAATGCTTCGGGCAATGTCGGTTGCACGGGAAAGGTCGTTTGCCGCTCCGGTAGAAACCATATTGAATTTTACCTGCTCTGCAGCCCGTCCGCCTAAAAGAACATCTATTTCGGCCAAAAGCTGCTTTTCGGTAACAATGTGCTTATCGTCTTCAGGAATATGGAAGGTATAGCCCAAGGTGGAAGTTCCCCGCGGAACAATCGTAACCTTATGAACCTTGTCTGCACCCTCGGTAAAGCTGCCCACAATGGCGTGGCCGGTTTCATGATAGGCAATTACCCTCCGCTCTTCTTCGCGGATTACTCGGGATTTTTTCTGTAAGCCTATCATAGCCTTTTCTACAGCCTCATCCAAGTCGGTCATTATGACGGTCTTTCTCTTGCCTCTTACAGCCAAAAGAGCCGCTTCGTTGATGATATTTGCAAGGTCGGCACCCGAACAGCCTGCCGTAATGCGGGCTATCGAAGCCAAGTCAGCTGAAGCATCCAGCTTTACATTTTCTGCATGGAGTTTAAGAATCTGCTCCCTACCCTTAACATCGGGGCGGTCAACTACAACCTGTCTGTCAAAGCGGCCGGGACGCAAAAGAGCCGGATCCAAAACATCGGGGCGGTTGGTAGCGGCTAAAAGAATCAAGCCCGTTTTATTGTCAAAGCCGTCCATTTCGACTAAGAGCTGATTGAGGGTCTGCTCCCGCTCATCGTTTGAACTGTAAGAATTATGGCGCGACTTTCCGATGGCATCCAATTCGTCTATAAAGATAATACAGGGGGCCTTTTCGCGGGCCTGCCTAAAGAGGTCGCGCACACGGGAAGCTCCTACACCGACAAACATCTCGACAAAGTCGGAACCACTTATCCTAAAGAAGGGAACTCCGGCTTCCCCTGCGACCGCCCTTGCAAGAAGTGTTTTTCCCGTTCCGGGAGGACCTACCAAAAGAACGCCCCGCGGAATCTTTCCGCCTATTTCCGTATATTTTTGCGGATACTTTAAGAAGTCTACAACTTCCATTAATTCTTCTTTGGCCTCGTCTACACCTGCAACATCCTTAAAGCGGGTTTCGACCTTGCCTTCATCTATAGCTGCACTTCGAGCCTGCCCGGGAGAAAAAATACTTCCGCCCAAGCCGCCCATACCCTTGGTCATCCGCCTCATAATGGCACGCCAAACAAGGAAGATCAAAAGGAAGGGAATTACCCACTGTAAAAGGAGCTCAACGAGATAACTTTTTTCCTTTGGCTTTATATGGTAAACGACATGGTGATCGTCTAAAAGCTGTAAAAACTCAGAGGTGTAAATACCGACAGTCGTATATTCATTAGTATTTTGTTGTACCGATAAAAACGAAAAAAGGGAAGTATTTGACGGCTCTGCATCCTGTATACTTGTATAGCCCGTAAAATATACAGGGCCTAAAATAACTTTTTTTATCTGTCCCGAAGTAACTCTATCCTTAAACTCCGAAAACGGAATCAAGGCAGAACTATTGAGAACCATTAACTGATTAATTAAGATAAAAATGACAACTACAAGAGGAGCTAAAAGCCATAAAGAAAAAAAAGGCTTTTTGGGAGACTTTTTATCGTCTCCATCGGAATCCGGCCCGAAATTAAAAAAATTAAAAGGATCGTTTTGGTTTTTATCGTCATTATTTTTACTCATACATTCTCCATTATATTTTACTATAATACATAAAAAATAAGAAAAAGTCGATAGGAAAGCAAATTTATATTGGGATTTACTCTTGCTTGACAAAAAGATAGTGCGATTATATAATTAAAAAGTCCGGCGGAGGAGCATCTTAATGAAAAAAGAAAAAAAGCATATATTTTCAACAAACAATTTTTATAAACATCCCGTCACAATGCTGATAACTATTCTTGCAATAACCTTGTTTTTTGCACTCCAAATAATACGGCTCAACTTTGACAATAACAACTTCCGTTTTATTCCAAAAAACGATCCATCACGCATCAGCGCAAAAAAAATTGCCGATATTTTCGGAGAGGATGTCCCTATCTTAATAGGAATAGAACGCCGTTTTTCTACCATTATAAATAAAGAATTTTTAGATGAAGTACGCAAGCTGGATGAAAAGCTGAAAGAAATCGACTTGGTAAAAAACACTGTGCTGATAACAAGCACAACCCACATAGACAACGGGGAAGACGGAATTGTAAGCGAGCCTATTATTCCTGCTGATTTTTCCGGTACTGAAGAAGAAATTAAGGCTGTCAAAAATAAGCTCCGCAGTTGGGATATGTATGAAAGAAGCCTTGTTTCTGAAGATTTACGGGCAACCCAAATTCTTGTTTTTCTTAATATAACAAACGAAGAAAGCGGCTCTCCTGCAACTATTGCAGCCTGCCGTAAAATTATGAAGCTGACAGAGGCTTGGGATTTTCCCGATTCCAAAATTTATTTAACCGGAGCTCCTATTTTTAACGAGATAGTCAACGAGGCAACGGCCCATGACTTAAGTTTTTTAGTACCTCTTGTTATCATTGTTGTTTTGGGTGTCCTATTTCTTTCTTTTAGAAGGTTTACCGGTGTTTTTCTGCCGTTATTGACGGTTATATGTTCCGTAATCTGGTCGCTCGGAGCTATGGCTCTTTTTAATGTTCCATTATCGATTCTTTCTACAATTTTACCGATTATTTTGATTGCCGTAGGTTCGGCTTATGGAATTCATGTTATCAACCACTACTATGATGAGGTCGTTCAAGATGATTCTATTTCAAAAGAAGAACATAAAAGTCAGGTCGTTAAGGCCTTAAGCGAGGTTATAAGGCCGGTTTTTTTGGCTGCCCTCACAACATTTGCGGGTTTTGTTTCCTTTTGTTTTACCTCAGTTGTTCCCATTTTTGAATTCGGAATTTTTTCGAGCTTCGGCGTTGCAGCAGCTTTTTTAATATCCATAACATTGATCCCTAGTATCTTGATATTGCGAGGACCGAAAAAACCTTCAATGCGGTGGGCCAATAAAAAAGATACTACAGGAGGCTTAGACCGCGGTATAGCGACAACATTTGTTCTTATTTCGGAACATTCCCGATCGGTAATTCTTTTTGCCGGTCTTATAGTAGTTCTTTCAGTATTCGGACTTAAAAAACTCGTTATAGATAATGTTTTAATGGAATATTTTGAGAAGGATGTTGCGGTAATTCAGTCCGATGTATTTATGCGTGAAAAATTCGGCGGATCAAAGCTCCTTGAAATGGTAATTAAGGCTAAGGACGGATCAAATGTTTTGCGGCCGGATATTTTGAAAGCAATTGATGATCTTTCCTTTTTCTTGGAAGAAGAAGTTGAAGATGTAGGAAAGGTTACTTCAATCGTACCTCTGATTAAGCGGTTAAATCAGGTTTATAATGCCGATGAATCTCCTGAAGGAATACAGGCAGCCGATATAAATGAGGCGGAATCTTCAGATGATTTCGGCAGCTTTGATGACTTTGCAAGTTTCGGCGATTTTGGAAATTTTGAAGAGGAAGCCGGCAGCGATAGCCGAGCTGCAGAAAGCAGCTCTAAACCTAAAAAGCAGTACAGCCAAGAAGAAATTATGGCTATGCTTAACGATGCTTCAAAAGAGCGTATAAAAAACAATCTTCCAGCAGAAAGTCTGGTTTACGAATTAGGCAAAAAATTAAACTATAAGGGACTTGCCTACTATGAAATTCCAACAGATCCTAAAAAATACGGAAAAAATTCTCAAGAGGAACTTTCAGCCATAATGCAAAACTATCTTATTCTTTTAGGAAAAAATACGGAAGGTTTTTTAGATAACAATACCGATCCTAAAACTTTAAAAGTAAACATTCAGCTGCGCACCGTAGGGCAGCAGGATACCGACAGGGTTCTGGAAGAAATTAACGATTATGTACGCTTGAAATTTCCTGAAGATATAATCGCTGAAACAGGCGGCTTCGTATTGGTCGAAAAAACCTTAAACAAACTCGTAGTAGAATCCCAGCTTATTTCGGTAGGAGTTTCCTTATTTATAGTTTTTGTAATTCTTTCCATCTATTATAGATCAGCCTTTGCAGGTCTTTTTGGTATTCTTCCTTTAGCACTCTCAATTTTAATTAACTTCGGAATAATGGGAGCCTTGGGAATAAAGCTCAACATAGGAACAGCAATGGTTGCAAGTTTTGCAATCGGAATAGGAGTTGACTACACCATCCATTTTTTAGCCGCCTACCACAAATGCCTTATAAAAACCAATGGAGATCCGAAATTTTTATACCTAGCCTTTTTGGGCTCGGGAAAGGCTATATTGTTCAATGCGGTTTCGGTAGGTGCAGGTTTTGCAGTTCTAATGCTTTCAAAATTTAATATGCTTTCAGAGCTTGGTTTTTTAATTGCCCTTATAATGATAACAAGCTCCTTCGGCAGCTTGACTATTCTTCCAGTTTTATTAAATTTAGTGAAACCAAAGTTTATAAAAAAACTTTTACCTGTAGATATAAAGGAATTAAAAAACGAATATTCTTTTAATGAAGAAAAAGATACGGAGGGAGTATGAAAAAACTTACTTTGAGTTTAATTTTTGCTATCGGATTTTGCAGTTTAATTTTTGCACAAAGTGCAGAAGAAATTGCAGCTAAAACAAAGACAAAAAATACTGCATCTTCACTTGGCTCGGAATCAAGTTTGGATATGCAGGCAGGAGGAAAAACCCTTTCCACATTGGAGATTAGACAATACTCTTCTTTGGATAAAAAAGGCCTACAAAGAATGTTTGTCGAAATACGAAACCCTCCCTCTTATAAGGGTTCAAGGTTTTTAATGATCGAAAAAGCAGACGGCTCGACAGACCAGAGAATGTATTTAGCCCAAACAAAGAAGGTGCAAAAAATATCGGCCCAAGGAAGTGCCGATGAACCGTTCATGGGTTCCGACTTTTCAAATAACGATATTTCATTTATGGAAAGGGATACAAAACTCGATAATTTTAAGATCTTAGGCGAAGAAGAATATGAAGGCAAACTTGTTTATATTATCGAATCTACGCCCAAGGATAAGAACTACACGTATTCAAAAACTTTAATGCGGATCACAAAGGATAAAAATCTCTTACTTAAGGCCGAATTTTATCAAGGTTCACAGCTTGTAAAGATTCTTGAGCTTTACGATTATAAGGAAGTAAACGGAATAATGACAGCTCATAAGACAAAGCTTTCAACCGTCAAAACAAATACTTCCACAGTTATTTCTATAAAAAGAATAGAATACGGCATGAAGATACCCGATTACATTTTTACACAAAAGTACTTGGAAACAGGTAAAAAATAAATTATTTACGAGGCCTTAAAAAATTCGATTTTTTAAGGCCTCAATCATAAGGGGCTTTGCAATATGAAAAAGTTTTTTTTTAGTTTAATTTTTATCCTTTTGATAAGTTCATTGATTTTTAGCGAAGAAGCCGACTTAGGAGATTTCGGTTTTGATGATGAAGAAAGCAGCAGTGAATCAAGCGTATTCAGCATAGATTTCGGCGGAGCCTTTTATACAGGAACTGAAGTCTTCTTTGATGCCTTTAAAAAGCCAGAAAGCTATCAGTTCCCCTTCCCTCTTTGGGGCAGCCTTCATCTGGAAGCTAAGTCGCCCCTTGCCGAAGCCTATGCCTCGGTAAACTTAAACGCCAAGACCATTGCCGCCGAGATGGGCGGAAAGTCAGAATACTTTCCCAAGCCTCTTTTCCCTAGGTGGATTGATGAGGCATATGTGCAAGCCCTTGCGGGGCCCGTAGTTTTCGGCGGAGGCATAAAAAAAGTAAACTGGGGAAGAGCGCATTTTTTAAGCGTTTTGGATATGGTAAACCCAAAGGACTACAGCAAACCCTGCGAATTTTATCCCGAAAAGATAAAAAAATCGGCGCCCGTGTTTTTTCTTTCGGCCTACTTACCTAAGGACATGAAAATAGAATTTGTATATCTTCCGGTTTTTGAAGCCGATGAATTTGCTCTCGGCGGCCGATGGGAGCAGCCCCCCTTTATCAACCTTACAAGAGAGCTGCCTGTTTCCTCAGACAATGCCGGTCTGAATCAGGCAAGAAAGGAACGTTTTTTAAATGCTAAAAAAGCTGATACCCTTGACTATGCTCAAGGCGGTTTGCGTTATACTCTTAACATTGACGGTAAGCACGACCTAGGTTTTCAGTATTTTACAGGCTTTTTTCATAAGCCGAATTTTAAATCGAGTCATACGCCTTCAGATTATACCGAAGCCGAATTTAAAAATGTCTTTGAAAAGGCTACGCTCATATACAACCGCTATCACCAAATTGGGGCCGACTACGAGGCCATGTTCGGGCAGTTTACGGTACAGGCCGAATTTGCCGCAAATATCAGCAGCGATTTAAAAGGAAACAATCCCGATATATATAATCCTCACCTTGCATGGAATTTAGGCCTAGTATACGCTCTTCCTAAAAATATAAATTTGAGACTTCAAGCAGCCGAAACTATACGGCTTTTAAATTCGGGAATAAATCAAGACAAACTCAGCCTTGATACGGAAAAAGGAAGGCCTATCACAGACACACGCCTTCTTTTAAGCCTTTCTCAAACCTTGGTACGAGGCTCCCTCGAATGGAAGCTAAACGCTCTTGTAGGAATAGAAGATGCTGATTTTATGATAAACCCCGAACTTTCTTGGCTGATAGGCACAATCGGCTTTGACCTAGGAATCGGCTTTTTCGGCGGCAAAAAAAACGGTAAATTGGGCTGTTACCAAAACAATCATTTTATAAAAGTCAGTATAGGGTATGAGTTTTAGCTATGCTTGCTTTCTCCTCATATTTTTTGTATATTTTGTGGAGCATTAAAATAACGGAGGTCATTATGCTGGTTAAAGAAGAAGTCGAAAAAGGCATAGCCTTGGTAAGGCCTTATTTGCAGGCTGACGGCGGAGATATAGAACTTCATTCTGTTGATGAAAACGGAAAGGTTTATGTTAAGTTAAAGGGAGCCTGCGGCTCATGTCCTATGGCCATCTACACGCTCAAGATGGGCGTTGAAGAGCAGCTTAAGGACATGTTTCCCGAAGTTACCGAGGTAGTCGCAGTTTAAACTTTTAGAGCGGTTAAGCTATTATTGCCTCTAAGGCAATTTCCATCATGGTTTTAAATGTAGTTTGCCGCTCTTCGGAACTTGTCTGCTCGTGCGTAACAACATTATCCGAAATAGTAAGCACGGCAAGAGCCTGTCTTTTGTACTTAGCTGCAAGAGTATAAAGCTCGGCAGCTTCCATTTCGACAGCCAAAACCCCATACGCAGCCCACATCTTCCATGTTTCAAGATCATCATAAAAAACATCTGAGCTTGCAATAGAACCTACCAAGGGATTTACTCCCATCTTTTGGGCATGGTCATAGGCATTTTTCAAGAGCTTCCAGTCGGCAGTGGGTGCGTAGTGGCAGCCCCTAAACCGGTGAGTGTTAATTCCGGAATCTGTAGAGGCAGACATAGCCAAAACTACATCCCTCAAACCTATATCCTTTTGCAAGGCTCCGGCAGTTCCGATGCGGATAGCCTTTTGCACACCATACTCGCTAAAAAGTTCATTTGCGTATATTGAAAAAGAAGGCTGTCCCATTCCTGTTCCTTGAACAGAAACCCTTACTCCCTTATAGGTGCCGGTAAAGCCCAACATTCCCCTCACCTTGTTATAACATTGGGGATCTTCCAAAAAATTATTAGCAACGAATTCGGCCCTTAGGGGATCTCCCGGTAAAAGAATTTTATCGGCAATTTCGCCTTGTTTTGCAGCTATATGAATACTCATGCTTACCTCCAGTGTATAAGTATAACCTATTTAAAACTAAAGTGCAAGGCAAAAATTATTATATAAAAGCACAGCAGAATATGTTAGAAAACCGTACAATATGCAAGAATATCAAGAAAATCGCACTTTTTTATTCATAAGTATTGACATTTATCTTAAAATTAAGTATATTATTTTCGTACACAGAAGATACACACTATTATTCTATTCACAAGCAGCCCTTTCTCCTCCTTTTCGGGCTGCTTTCTTTTTATAACTACATTAAGAAAAAAATCAAAAGATTGACAAAAAAAATGCTTTTATGTATACTGCCAAAAAAATTTTAAACTAATAAATGGAGAATATTATGCAAAAATTTAAAACTTTTTTTCACCAACAAAACCTAAGGCGGCGGGCTGCACGATTGGCAGGAAGAGTCGAGATTGTACTTTCTTTCGCAATGCTTATCGGTATTCTTATTCTTTCAATCGAAATCTTTTTTGACCTAAAAGAAATGGCTTACGCCTTTATTTACAGCAGAAAAGTTCCTTCGTTTTCCGAATTCCTTTCATTAATATTTTCTCTCGTAATCGGCCTTGAATTTGTAAACATGCTTATAAAGCATACACCAGGCAGTGCTCTTGAGGTTGTGCTTTATACTATTGCAAGAAAAATTATTGCCGATCACGGCAGTATGCTTGATGCTCTTTTAGGTGTTGTAGCTATTGCTGCCTTATTTGCCGTAAAAAAATTCCTTAATGAAGGCGGAGAATACGGAGCCGGAAATGAATGCGATTATATAGTAAACGGCGGAACCAGTATCCATGAAATAAACCACAGGCTGGATTCGGATTTTGATGAAACATACGGAAATACCGTTGCCGGCTATCTTTTTAACTATCTCAAACAACAGGGCCGCTCACCCCATCTTGGTCTTGAAGCCGATATTGGAGAATATAAATTTATCATTCATGAAATGGATAATGACCTGATAAGATATATTAAAATTCTCCCAATCAGTGAAAAAAAGAGTTGAGTTTTTAGCGGTAATTGACAAAGACTACTAAAAGTAGTACAGTCAGCATAATATGAAAAATCAAGATACTCCAGCAAAAAAGACAACCATGAATAAGGTTGCTTTTAAGATATTTGTACCCTTGTTTAGCATAGCCCTTTTTATGCTTATAACCATAGTAGTCATATTGAATCTTTCAAAAAAATCCTACAATATGTTTTTTGAAAAAGTCGAAACCCGTCTGTTATATGATAAATTTAAACAGGAAATGAAGTCTGCCACAGAAATCGCTGCCGTGTTGGTAGAGGAAATTTATGCCAGAACCGATATAACAGAAGAAGAAAAACTTGCTCTTTCTGCAGAGCTGGTAAGAAATTTACGGTTTGGGGAAGACGGATATTACTATGCCTATAAGAACGGAACAGGTATATGTACAATTCATGGTTCAAATAAAAATCTTGAAGGTACCAGCTTGTGGGATTTGCAAAACCCTCAAAAAACTCAGTACATTATCCGCGAACTTGATGAGGTTGCAAAAAATGATACGATGTTCTTAGAATTTTATTGGTCAAAGCCCGATGTTCCCGCAGGACAGGTTTTCCCTAAACTCGGAACAGCCATGAGAATTAAAAATACCGATATGTGGATAGGCACAGGCTGTTACATAGACACAATAGATAGAGATAAGCAGGTTTTTGCAGAACAATTTGAAGCCGAAACACAAAAAGTTTTTGTCATATCTTTATGGGTATTCAGTGCTTGTCTTTTAACCCTACTGGTTACGGCAGCAATTCTTGTCAGCCGAATAAGCAAGCCTCTTGAAAAAACATCTACAGCCCTACGCAATATTGCAGAAGGAGACGGAGATCTAAGAGTTTCATTGCCGGTCAGCGGAAAGGATGAAATAAGCGACATAGCCCGTTACTTTAACCAGACAATAGAAAAACTGGCCTTGTCGCTTAAATCGGTTTCGTCCAACACAAGAGAAATGCAATCTATCGGTGAAGAGCTTGCAACAAATATGGCCCAAACTGCAAGCTCGATAAACGAAATCAGTGCCAATATTGAAAGCGTAAAACAGCAAACCGTCAATCAAGCTTCAAGTGTAAGCAAAACGGCAGAAACGATAGATAATATAATCAGCTCGATTCAGAGGTTAAATGAAAATATTGAAAATCAGGCAAGAAATATTGCACAATCTTCTTCAGCAGTAGAAGAGATGACGGCAAATATTGCTTCGGTTGCAACTACCTTGGGCAAAAACAATACCCTGATAAAAACCGTATACGAGCAAACAAAAAAAGGCAAAGAAGGTGCTGCCGGAGCAAACGCTGTAGTAGCACAGATGGCCGAACAATCAGCTTCTCTTCTTGAAGCAAGTCAAATCATTCAAAACATAGCAAGTCAGACAAATCTTTTGGCTATGAATGCCGCCATTGAAGCAGCCCACGCCGGAGAAAGCGGAAAAGGTTTTGCCGTCGTTGCCGATGAGATTCGAAAACTCGCTGAAGAATCCAATATGCAGGGAAAACAAATCGGCGAGGTTATAAAAGAATCAACCCGCATTATTGAAAACTTAACCGTTGCAGGTGCCGGAGCGGAAAAAGCTTTTGTACAAGTTTATGATCTTGTAAAAGAAATTGCACAGCAAGAAGATATGATTTTGGCTGCGATGCAGGAACAAGAAGCAGGAAGCAGGGAAGTTTTGGCAGCAATAAAAAATATTAACGACATAACCGAAGCCGTAAAAGGAAGTTCCGAGGATATGTTTACGGGCGGCGAACAGGTTGCAGAAGAAATGAACAGGCTTGACAGCCTAACCAGAATAATCACAGACAGTATGAACGAAATGGTACTAGGCTCGGTTCAAATCAATAATGCAGTACAAGAAGTAAATGAAATAACAAAGCAAAACAAATACCGTATTGATGCATTATCCGAGGAAGTAAATAAATTCAAAATTTAATTGTTTGGTGTTAAATAAATCGCTTCAGATTCATGCAGGTGTGGAAAAGAAACTTGTTTACGGTCATTTGTATGACCGTTAAACAATATTGTGATACTGTCATTTGATGTTATCAACACAACATGGGATTCTTTTGTAAGACAGATAAAACCGCCCTCACTTGCAGCAGAGTGATTTGTTTCATAAAAAATATTTTTTTGCTGCATATAATCCGTTATTCCTTTGCTCGTATATCTGGGACTGCCTGTTCTGATCCAAATTAAACTTTCCGGGTACCAAGAAGCTGTTGTAGGAATACCTCCTGCATGGATGCATTGAGAAACAAAATTTGCACAGTCATTGTCATATGTTTTGTATTCGGGATTCCAAACAGAAATATCGCTCGACATATTTAACGGATTAGATGTGTATCTGTTTGCATAAGCCACGGCAGCCGCATTATTGTAACCCGTTTTTTTTGAATTATTTTTAGTATGATATTTTATAAAATCAAAACCGTTTTGCATAATTACCTCCGGCTCGGGAGGTTTTAAAGAAAAAGCATCTATTTTTGTATGATAGGTTGCTATTTCGATTTTTATGTTTTCAAAATTATCCTTTTCGGTAAATGTTATCTTAAAAATATTGTTTTCAATTTGTTTTTTGCCTATATACTTTTTTAATTCTGTAGTTCTTTTATTAAATTGGTGTAAAGCATTTTTATTTTTTTTAAAATTTTCAAGAGCTGTTTTCATTCCGGCAACAAAGGGCAGCTGATAAACAGAATTAAACTTCAACTTTTTTTCTATTACAACAAAATAGAATCGAGCATTCGGATCATAATTTTCATCATCAGGTGTATAATCGTAAACGGAAACATTTAGAATATCGTAATATGTTGAATACAAACTTTCAACATATCTTTTAAAAAATAATTCCTCTTTAGAATTTTCTTTTTTAGGTTTTGACTTTATTTTGACATCATTTTTATTTAAAGCCGTTTTTCCTTCTTTAAATTCTTTGATTATCGGATATAATTTAACAATTGCAACTATCCACAGTATAATTATAAAGAGAATAAAAAAGTATTTTGCTTTTTTTGCTTTTTTTTCCATGTACAGAAAACGAAATTACTCTTCCTCTTTTTTATCGAGAACTTGAAATGATTTCATAGATGCATCAAGCATTTCCAAAATTTCAGGCTCAACATCATGAGATAAGGCAGCAGCACATATATAAAGAATATTGTTATGCTTAAACAAATAAAAATAATGTTTTACAAGATCGTTTTCTTCATGTAATTCCATTATAAGTTTTCGGCATTCCAAATTATAATTATTTTCAAATTTCTCTTGCGTTATTACTGTAGAATCGGAAGCCGGATCATCAGGATTTTTTTGGCTGGATAAATACTCATTCACAACTTCATCCATTGAACCCGAAACTTCTTCGGAAATAAAAATCATATTTTGATTTTGGCCGTTTACCGATTCTCCGTATATTATCTTATATTTCAGGCCAGGATAAGTCATAGTCTCCCAACCGTCCGGCATTTCAAATGTAAAATCCTTAAATTCATCCGTATAATAATCTTGAGATGACAGATAAGAAATTAGTATAAGTACAAAAAAAAGCATCGATAATTTTTTTTTCATAAACCGGCTCCTATATAAACCTATCTTAAAAACTATACAAAAGATGGGGAAAAATGTCAACCTAAGAAGAAGGTGACGGCCCCCTTTAACTTATCTGTGCTTTGCAGTATAATTGACACCGTCCTAAAACATTTATGGAGGTTTTTGTGGATATTTTAGATAAGCTAAGGGGAGGCGTCATTATGGACGTAACCAACCCCGAACAGGCAAAGATTGCAGAAGATGCAGGAGCCGTTGCAGTCATGGCCCTCGAAAGAATTCCGGCCGATATAAGGGCGGCAGGAGGGGTCTCAAGAATGAGCGATCCTAAGATGATTAAAGAGATCATAAAGGCTGTAAAAATTCCTGTTATGGCAAAGGTGAGAATCGGTCACTTTGTAGAAGCATCCATTTTGGAAGCTATCGGTATCGATTTTATTGATGAGTCCGAAGTTCTATCTCCGGCAGATGAAGTTTACCATGTAGATAAAAACAAATTTAAGGTACCCTTTGTCTGCGGTGCCCGCAACTTGGGAGAAGCATTAAGAAGGATTCAAGAAGGCGCAAAGATGATCCGCACAAAGGGTGAGGCAGGAACAGGAGATGTTATTCAGGCTGTAAAACACATGCGCCAAATCCAAAGCGAGATGAGGCAGCTGACAACTTTAAGAGAAGACGAACTCTATGTTGCTGCAAAGAATTTTCAAGTTCCATACGCTTTGGTAGAATATGTGCATAAGCACGGCAAGCTCCCCGTTCCGAACTTTTCGGCAGGCGGAGTTGCAACCCCCGCAGACGCAGCTTTGATGGTTCACCTCGGAGCCGACGGCGTTTTTGTCGGAAGCGGAATTTTTAAATCGGGCGACCCTGCAAAAAGAGCCGCAGCCATTGTAAAGGCCGTAAAGAATTACGATAATCCTGCAATCTTAGCAGAAGTTTCAGAAAACTTAGGCTCTGCTATGGTCGGCATCAACGAAGAAGAAATAAAAGTTATAATGAGCGAAAGAGGCGTTTAATCCGCTTTACTCAATCTTAAAAAAAGAGGTGTTTAATGAGCTCTTAGACTCAGTAAACACCTCTTTTCATTTTATAAAATGCGGACTCCGCCGGAACTTTTAAATTCAAAGAATTCGGGGCTGTCGCAGGTTTTTTCAAAATACCTTTTATGTACCTCAAGATAGAATTCGTCCATCGTGTCTTTTTTTTACCAAGGCAAGAATAAAGCAGCCTTCAGTATTTCCGATTAACTTTGCTCCGCGGCAGCCGCTTTGAATAATAGCGGTTTCAAAAAGAATGTTCTGTTCGGCACTCATAAGCTCAAAATCATCCCTCATCGAAATATGGGATTCACAAAGGAGTTTCCCTAAAAGATCCATGTCGCCGTTTTTTAAGGCTTTTACAGCCTTAGAGACTCTTGCGTTTTCGGTAATGCAATGCTTTACCCTCCGCAATATTCTCTTATCAAAAAAACTGGGCTGATAGTAGGTATAATCCGCCTCGGTTATTTCGCAAAGGTGATCCAAGTCCAATTTTTTTTGCAAAATATGCAAACCCTCTTCACACTCTATGTAGCGGATATTGGAGGATGCCCTATAAGCATCCCTGTTTGAGCGGGTACCGATTAGTACGATTCCATATTCTCCTAAATTTAATGGCAAACTTAAAAAAGAAAGATCCCTAGAGTCAAGCAAATTAAGGGTATCTTGTTTTGCCGAAAAGGACGATATCTGATTTGATAGGCCCCTCTTTGTGTTTAAGACTTCATGTTCCGCTTCCAGACACAAAGAGGCTATAGTTTTAAAATTTTCTTTAAGCTTAAATAAGGATAAAAGTCCTGTGCAAAAACCTGCTTCAAAGGCCGGTAATGAGGTTTGCCCTGTTTTAAAGCGGACCTTATCTAAACCTAAGATATCAAAGCCGGTCAAAGGATTTTCAAAATGCTTATTAATTTTTTGTACAGTCAAAAGAATGATATTGAATATTAAATTTGTAGAACCCTCTTCTTGCCTGCTGTCAGGCTTTTGATTTTTTTCAGCTTGTCCGCTTATAAGGCCTTCAAATTTTTTGTTCAGAACCAGATCAGTTAAAGAAATTTTATCGGTATTATTTTTTTTCATAAAAAAATAAATCGGCTTATCTAAACATAAGTTTAAAACATTTCCGCCGTTATAATCCAGCTCTTCGCCCATGAGGGTCAAGCTGACAGGAGAAGCAATTAAAATTCCTTCTTTCGGAGAAACTCCATAGATCTCATCAAAAAGCTTTTTAAGCTCAAGTTTTAATTCATCTTCTCCCATGTTTTCCAAATTTTTTATATCCGCATTAAAATCCATAAAAAACCTCCCTTTAATTATCGGCAGACAGCACAGTAAAACAAAAGCCATTGTCTTTTTTTTAAAAAAAGATTATTCTCAATTTCATGGCAAATCCCAAACTTTTTAGAACAATAGACAGAGCTGTTTTTGATTATAATATGATAGAAGAAGGAGACCGTATTTTGCTTGCTGCTTCAGGAGGAAAGGACTCTACGGCCTTGGCCGAATATTTTTCGATGCGCTTAAAGCGTCCGTCTCCTCATTTTGAAGTTCACGCTATGCACGTTGCAACCGATGTTGCACCTCCGTTTTCTCCTGAGCTTATAAAAATGTTTGAAAGCTGGAATATTCCGCTCACCATAAAAACCGTTTCGGTTTTGGGAAGATTAAAACCCAACGAAAAGATGAATTGCTGGTGGTGCTCAACCCAAAGGCGAACCGAGCTGAATAAATTTGCCATGGAAGCCGGCTTTAATAAGATAGCCTTGGGCCATCATCTGGACGACATTTTGGAAACCCTTTTGATGAATTCCTTGGAAAAGGGAATTTTATCTACAATGCCCCCTGTCTTAAAATTCGAAAAATATCCGGTTACCATGATAAGGCCACTCTGCCTTGCAGACCTCCCCATGATTATCCGCCATGCAGAGCAGACCGGCTATATCTGCTCCACCTGTACCTGTAATTTTCAAGAAAACTCCGCCCGAAAAACAGCCCGCTCAAGACTTGACAGGCTGACCGGCGGCTCCTACAAATTAAAAATAAACCTTTTTAATTCCCTAAAAAATATCTTACCCGAATATTTACCGTAAAATAGTTTATACTTGTAAAAATATCCGGCCTATGATAAACTTATAGTTATGGAATATGTCATTAAAATAAACTGGGATAACGAAGCCGGAGTATGGATAGCAACAAGTGATGATGTGAGAGGGCTTGTGCTTGAAAGCGGTTCGATCGATGCCCTCATGGAGAGGGTACGATATGCCGTGCCTGAGCTCCTCCAAGAAAATAATCAGCTTCCCCATGATCAAACCACATTGCACTTTTGTGCCGAAAAATCCGAACGGATGTACGCGTAATGGCTCAGTATGAAAAAATTGTGAGAGAAATCTTGCGTAAAAACGGATGCAGTTTTGTAAGACACGGCAAGGGTGACCATGACATTTGGTATAGTCCGATAAGCGATTGCCGTTTTACTGTTGACTCAAAAATAAAATCACGGCATACCGCTAATGCCATTATGAAGCAAAGCGGTATAGACCATAAGTTTTAATCTTTATATAAAGCTAGCGTATATCCTCTCTCAATAAGGGCATACTCATACAGCGGGGGCCGCCTCGGCCGCGGGAAAGTTCGCCGCAGGGCATTTCGAGGACTTTTAAGCCCTTCTTGTTTAAGATTTCGTTTGTAACATCGTTTCTTTCGTAAACGACTATTGTTCCGGGGTTTATGCAAAGAGTGTTGGATCCGTCGTTCCACTGTTCACGTTCGGCTGCAATCTTGTCCCCGCCTGCACATTGGATGAGCTCAATTTTCCCGGCACCGGTATATTTTTCAAGAACATTTTCTAAGGTAGAGTCAATCTGCTTTACATTGAGTTCACCCTTTTTTGCTCCTCTGGTAATTTCAAAGACTCTTAAAGGACCTAAAATTCCGGGATGGATGGTAAACTTATCAAAGTCTATCTGAGTAAATACGGTATCCAAGTGCATAAAGGCCCTAATTGCAGGAATCTGAAAGGCCAGGATAGTTTTTATGGGAGAAGACTCATCATCAAAAATATTGTTTGCGATGGAATCTATAGCATTGGCCGATGTCCGCTGCGAAAGGCCTATAGCCAAAACTTCTTTACCGATATTTAATATGTCCCCTCCTTCAATACTGGGGGCATCATAACGGTTATAAAATTTCTTTACCTTTCCTGCATATTCCGGATGATGATCAAATATATATTCACCGTAAATAGTTTCGCGGCATCGGGTTACGGAGTACATCTTATTTAAGCTCACTCCGTTTCCTATACATGCAAAGGGGTCTCGTGTAAAGTAGAGGTTAGGCATGGGGTTTATAAGCATGGAACCGGAATCCAAAACATAGTGGGCAAGCGAATGGGTGTTCTTAAACGGTATCTCGTTTGCGTTCACTCCTTCCATTGTTTTTAAGATAAGTTCTTTTGGGTCCTTGATTGCATTCAGAAAATCGTAGATCATTTTTTGATAGTATTCAGAATGCACATCAGCTTCTTTAATATACTGTTGTATAAATTTTTCTCGGATTTCTGCACTTTGAGAAACAGCCTCGGCGGCTAAGTTCTCAAGATATACTACCTCAACTCCGTTTTTAGACAAAATATCGGCAAATGCATCATGTTCTTTTTGGGCCATTTTCAAAAACGGAATATCGTCAAACAAGAGCTCATCAAGTTTATCGGGTGTAAGATTTAAAAGCTCTTTTCCGGGACGGTGCAGGAGCACCTTTTTTAGTTTTCCTATTTCGCTTGTAACATTTATGACAGCCATGCAATTCTCCTAAGTCTGGTAATATTTCGGATTTTACAAGATAAAGGCAAAGAATTCAATAGGGAAGAATTTATGTCTCAAGCTCAACACAATTCCCCGTCTTTAGATAGAAGATAAAAGTTTTCACTTCGGCTTTTGTAAGATCATATGCAGCTTTTTTATAAATTTTCAGCTGAGTTAAGTGTGCTTCGGGATTTTCTAGTTCATCGGTTTTATAATCGACAACATAGGCTGTTTTATCTTTTTTAAAAAGCAAGTCTATCTGGCCGCTTACAATTTGCCCATCATACTCTGTTAAAAAGCCGTATTCGCTTTTTAAGTATTCTGCATCTTTTGCAAGAGCATACATATCCGAATTAAAAAAATTATCGGCCCAAGCATAAATCTTTTTTCTTTCAGTTTCGGAGTGCCCTTTAGGATAAACAAATTCCTTATTTAAAAGACGGGCTTCGATTAGGGCATGGGTAAGAGTTCCAAGCTCGGCAGCAGTAAATTCTTTTTGCTCATTCATATTTTTAGAAGACTCAGGAAGCTTGTCTTTTTCGGAAGTAAAAGAATAAACAGATTCTTCTCCTTGCTTTTTGTTTACCACATTAGCAAGACCTGTGGCAGTTATTATCTTTTTTTCTGCAAGATTGAATTCTTTTACTTTAGAAGAAGCAAAAAGTTTTTCAAAATTTATTTTTTCTCTCCGTTCTTTTTTTAAATTGTTAAATAAATTCTGTCTTTCAATCGGTAAAAGTTCATTAAAGATAATATCTTCATGCGCATCGGGAAGAGCCGGTAAGAGTAATTCAAAAAAGCTTTTCTTTCCATTTTCTTGAGAAATCTTTATTAATTGCTTCATATCTGAAAGGGTTCTAGAGAATTCCGATATATCCTGTTCATTTTTAGATGAGCTTTGGGGGTTCTGAGAATCATCATCTTCATCCACATTATTAGCTACCCCGCTAATTATAAGATAAGATTCGGCTCTGGTTGCTGCAACATATAAAAGTCTTTTTGTTTCGGCTAACTGTTTTGACTTTTCTTCTTCTCGTAAAGCGTCAAAGATTAAATTCATTTGCTTAGGCAAACCCGGTATTTGCGGTGTATATAAAACAGGCCCCATATCTTTATTGTAAGAAAAGAAACCTTTTTGCTGTATAGATTTACCTTCATTTCCGCAATCCGGAACTATAACAATTGGAAACTCCAAGCCCTTGCTCTTATGCACAGTCAAAAAACTCACAGAGTCCTTTTCTCCCTCTAAAGGAATTTCCATATCTTCAAGTCTTTCATTATCTTCAATATGAGAAGCTAGAGAATCTACAAACTGAGAAAAAGTTAATCCGTTTATATCTGCTTGACATGCAAGTTCAAAAAGATAATCATACAAATCTATGTAATGATGATTTTCTTCATTGTTCAATAAGAAATATCTGTAGGCTTCATCATACCAAAGATATGTAACCAATTCACTACACGGCATAGTTAAAACCTGTTTATTTAACCTTGCAAATAAACCGCAGCCTCGTAAATATGCGTTTTTATTTTTTCCGTTTAATTTTTCTGCTAAAGAAATATCAAAGGCCCTTGTGAAATTTAAAAGCAACACTGCAAAGGCATCATCATCAATATTTACAAAAGGCGAATGTAAAACTTGTGCATAAGTTTTTTTATCGGAAGGATAGGCTATAATTTTAAGCATAGCATAAATATCGTTTATAGGGGCATCATTAAATAAACCTCTTTGCTGAACACTTCTATAGGGAATGCCTAAGTTGCGGAAAACTCTTTCGTAAACACTTTGCTTTGTCGAGGCTTTAAGCAAAACGGCAAAGTCACTCCATGAACACGGCCTTGCATTTTTTCCATCCCTAACTTTAAAACCTTGATTATGCAATTCTAAAATTCGTTTTGCAAGATAAAAAGCTTCCGTCTCTATAGGACTCAAGAACCGGCTTTGTTCATCCAATGAAGAAAATCTTTTTTTATCAAAAAACATTATTTCAATTTTAGATTCAACTTCTTTTACGGGAGCCCTCGTTTCAGTCGGAACATATTCCGCTTCATAGGCGGGAACGGATGAGTTTTTTTCCAAGGGTTTATTTATCTCGGAATAAAAAACTTTGGAAAATATTGTATTAAATAAATTGATAAGAGAAGGTTCCGTACGGTAATTTATTAAAAGCCTTGTAGCGGCAAGTCTTTCTTTATCCGAAATATCGTCTGCAAGTTTTCGGAATACGGAAACATCTGCCCCTCTAAAAGCATAAATAGACTGCTTTTCATCGCCCACAAAAAACAATTTATTCGGACAAAGCTCACTTGGAGCAGGAACGGATTTTTCGGAACGCTCAAGTTTTTCTGCAATTAAAAAGAGCAAGTCTCTTTGCTGACTATTGTTATCCTGAAACTCGTCTATCATTATAATGTCTGTATTGTTTTTATAAAAGTTCCGTAAATCTACATCATTGGTTAAAACATCTACAGCAAGCTGAGACACATCCGAAAAAGTTAGAAGGCCTTTTTGTTTTTTTTGATATATATACTCTTCTTGAAGCTCGTCAAGCATAGCAAAAAAAGGCACCAAGCGCTCACGAGCATACTCAAAATTATAAATAGATAAAAGTTTTTGATATATTTTTTTTAATTTTTCTTTTATTTCTTTTACGGTATCGTTTTTACTTCCTTTTCTTGATTTGGAAATTTTATCGACAATAGGGAGCAGTTTAAGAAAAGACTCATCTTTTGCCGACTCTGGAAAATAAGGAAGGGTTGAATACTCACTCATCGCTTCTTCGGTAAAACTTTTAGAAAAATCTTCTTTTCTTATAAATTCAAAAACATCAAAACACTCTGATAAAGTTTTTCTTTCTTCTTCAGTATGATATTTTATTTGAGCCTCTAAACTCTTTTGAAAATCAATGGGTTTTGAAATCAAAACATAATTATTTAATAATTTTGCAAAAAGTCCGTCAACAAAATCATCTATCCCGTTATCTCCTAAAAAAAACTGCATAGTCCTATCTGCCCGCATTTTTAAAAAGAAATCCAATCCTATACGGTAAGCTAATTTTGCAGACTCGTCCTTATCAATCGTAAAATCAGGGGAAACACCGAAGTTTCTACATGCTGTTTTTGCTATCCAATTACAAAAAGAATCTATTGTCGAAATCTTAGCAAGATGAAATTTTTCGATTGCGTTTTTTGCATTAGGATGATCTATTTTTTTTAGTTCGTTGTAAATTCTTTTGTGCATCTCGGCGGCAGCTTTTTCGGTAAATGTTAGGGCGATTATTTTTTCTACACTGACACCCTTTTCAACAACAAAATAAACATATCGGGCAGCCAAAACCTTTGTTTTTCCCGATCCTGCTCCGGCAGCAATTACGGAATTTTCTTCAACAGTTACTGCATTTCTTTGATTCTCATTTAAACTATCAAGCATTTTTTTTATATAATCATTCATCTTAATTTTCTCCAATAAAATTTACTTAACCGAATAAACTGTTCTACAAATATGTTTAAAACGGCATCCACTGCATTCTTCAAATGAAACGGAGGAAGGTTTTGTAAAATCTTGATTCTTCACCAAGTATGCAAACCTTTCAGCCTCTCTGATAAGTGCATCGATTGAAGATTGAAAATCCTCCCGTGTTCTTTCAGATTTACCGCCTTTATTCGGTATAACCTCATTATCGTTTACAACCTTATTTATTTTTTGCTGCACAAAACTTAAAAACCATGCATGTTCTATAGTTTGGTGTAATTTGGATTCCGCCAAAAAAATATACATAGGTATTTGAAAATCGGTTAACTCTATATCTTCCGCATTCAAACCTTCTTTTCCGTAAGCACTATAGGAAGGCAGATTATTTGTTTTATAATCTATAATTACACCGCTCCTTTCATCTTGAGGAAAAGAAGCCCTGTCGATTTTTCCGCGATATAAAATCCCTTCTTTTTCTGTTTCGATCCACTCTTCTACCCATTTGGGTGAATAGCCGTCCAAAAAAGATGCATCGCTTTTTAAAACAAAGTTGACGGCATCCAAAACTCTCCTTTTTAAGGATTGAATAAAGGGCTTTGCCAAAGCCCCTCTAAAATCCATGTATTTTTCTGCGGCATCATCAAATATTAAAGAGGCTCTCTCGATATACTTATCCAAATTTTTTCGAATTAAAATAATTATCTGTCGAACATATCTCCCGATATAGTATTTCCAATACCGTATGGGAAAGCGTACCTATATTTCTCGCATCAAAAATACCGGCATCATAGTTTTCCGAAAAAACGGAAAGCACTTTTTCTAAAAACCATAAAACAGGACATTCGCTAAAAGTCTTTAAATCGGTTTGGCTTAATTTAAGAGCATCGTTTTTAAATAAATTTTCTCTTATATATAAATTTAACTCTTCACTGATGCCGTCATACGAATTTTCCAAATAAGAAAAATATTTTTTTTCTTTTAATTCAGAAAAACTTACTGATGCACTTTTTTGAATTTTATATATTCCAAAAGATCCATCTAAGGCGGCTTTTGTATCTAAAGGATAATCTAATAAAAAAGAATCATATTGTTTTAAATTTTCTATTTTTTTACTTATCCTTTCAGCATTTTTAATTTCTTCCTCTTCAGAAATTTCAAAAAGATTATTTATAATCAAATGCGAATTAAAATTATGAGGGCTAAAACTAAAAACGGTATTGGGAGATTCGGTATATGCTGCAAAAAAATAAGATGATGCATCGGTTTCAAAAACACCTAGAGCTTCTCTTTTGTCCTTACGCAAAAAAGAAAGTTTATTGTAAACAATGTTTGTATGTTCCTGACTGCAATTTAAAATAAAATGATATGTAAAAGGAGTTGCAGCCGCAACCCTGTAAGGAAAGATACTTACTGCAAGACCCGTATTTTGCGGAACATAGATAGCCTTATCCAATTCCGAAATAAAGAACTTAAACCTGTCGGCAGGCATATAGGATCCAAACTTATCTTCCAAATATAACAGTTCTTGCAGGCAAGAAATACAGCGGCCCAAGATTGCATTATCTTTTTCTGAAAAACCGTTTTCATCTATCAAATCTTTTCTAAACAAAAAATAATTTTTTTGCAAATCATTAAAAGTTTTAGATTCGCAGATTTTATTTACGGCATAATAAAAACTATAAAACCAATCTTTTGCCTTTTTCTTTTGCTCCAGTTCAATTTCGTTTTTTTCATAATTTATTTTAAAAGATTCAATCCAAATATTTTTATAAACGGTATCATCCTTGTTTTCTTTCCATGATACAGCACAATTATTCTTTACACCGTAATCTATTAAGGCTGCTGCTCCCTCCATATCTTTCCAAGGAATATGTTTATTTAAAACTATAGGCTTTATAAATTCAAAAGCAAAGCTATTTTGCACGCAATCATAAATAAGCGAAAACAGTTTACCGGCTTGTTCAAGCCCTAACTTAAAACCCGATCGGAATTCTACAGGTATACCTCTAAGATAAAATTCTCTTTTTATATAAGCTGCATAATTTTCAATATCGGGAACACTAACAGAAATTTCATCGGTTCTTACTCCATCATTGAGAAGTTTTTCAATTTGCAAAACAGTATTTTTTAACTCGCTTCTTGAATTTTTATAAATATCGATTAGATTTTCTTTTTGATTAAATTTAGGACATGGAATATATATAATTCCATCTTGCTGATTTAAAAATTCTGCATGTTCGTTAAAATCTTCCATTAGCTCCGGATAAATAATAATATATTTTTTTTGATATGAATAAAATTCCGAAGAAACCCAAGACGGTTCAAACAAAGAATTCTTTTTTAAAAAATCGGCATACTCATTCTTTAAAATAATATAATCCTGCATTTCATCATCATTTGAAAAATCCATACTCTTATCCGCATAGCGTTTTTCAAAATGATCAAGCTGCGGCAAAATCCCTGCAATCCATTCCGAAAATATTGAGCCGGTTTCTGCATAGGCTTCCGGTATAAGGGATTTAAAAAGAGGATTACCTTCTTTTGCTTTTTCGGAATTAAGACGGCTTATATATTGGGCAAAAATTCTGCGTACGGTGTTTGATACCGGAGTTAAAGATGCGGCTTTTGAAACAAGGCAAGACTCCTTAAAGCCGTCCCATGACATATAGTTTTCCGAAGGAACGGTTCCCAATCCGGTAAGATTCAGCGATTTTTGAAACCAAAGTCTTGAAGCAATTCTGGAAGGAAATACAAAAACATTTTCCGAATCTCTTCCATAAGTTTTTATTGTTTGTTCTATTAAATTCATATCGAATATGATTATATCACAAAATATAAAATTTATTAATAGCTTGTCTCTCTTTAATTTAAGAATACCTTAAGAAGAATATTTATGCTCTTTTCAAAAACCCAAATTTGTAGTAGTATAAAAATATGAAAATAATTATAGTTGGCGGCGGTGTTACCGGAACCGAATTAGCCCGCAGGCTGATAAGAAAAAAACATGATGTTGTTCTAATAGAAAGAGATGACGAAACTGCCCGCCATGCAGCAAACAGACTGGATTGTATGGTAGTGCAGGCCGCAGGAAATGATACTCAAATCCTCTTGGATGCAGGTATAAAAAAAGCCGAAGCAATGATAGCCGTAACCGACTCGGATGAACTCAATATGATAATCTGCGGCATCGCGGAAAGCCTTGCTCCCGAAGTTATAAAAATAGCAAGAGTCCGAAATGAAGACTATGTAAAAGCTCTTAATTTTTCGGAAGAAAGAACCCTAGGCATAAACGCCCTTGTTTATCCCGATGAAGAAGCAGCCCTTGCAGTTATTCAGGCGATTGAACACGGAGCTGTCAGCGATATTTTGTCTTTTGAAGATTCAAGCTATGAACTTACACGCTTTAATGTTTGCGAAAAAAGCACCTTGGACGGCCTTGCCGTTTTCGATATCAGAAAATATGTCGACATTCCCTTCATTGTAGTAAGTGTTGAGCAAAACGGAAAAAATAAAATTCCATCAGGAGACACAATTTTAACAGCTGGAACAAGGGTTTCAATTTTAACAAAGCCTGAACACATAAAAAAATTCTACGAGCTTTCAGGATTTCAAACACAAGAATTTAAAAAAATTGCCTTGGTCGGAATGGGACGGATAGGAAAAAGCGTTGCAGAATATTTGCTCAAAAATTCAAAAGGCAAATCATTTCTTTCAAAACTTTTACCTGCAAACTTAAACCAAAAATGGAAAATTTCCATTATAGAACCGAACGATAAAAAAGCAAAAGAAGTTGCAGCCGAATTCCCCGAAGCATCTATATATAAGGCCGATGTAACAGACGAAGCCTTTGTAGACGAGATAGGTCTTGACTCATTCGACTTGGTAATATGCACAACACCTAACTACGAATTCAATATGATAGCGTGTGCATACTTAAAAACACTCGGTGTTTATAAAACAATATCCCTCGTACAAAGTGCCGTACTTGAAAATGTTGCATATAAAATCGGAGTGGATGTTGCCGTTTCTTTTAAAGATGTAGTTGTTGATTCTATAATGAGCCATCTTACAAGTGAAAATGTAACAGGCGTTCACACGATGGGTGACGGAAAACTTGAAATAATAGAATTGCAAGTATCCGAAAACAGTCCGGCGCTTGGACAGAAACTAAAAGATATATCTCAGCATGGTGTATATCTTGTTCTTCTTGTTACCGATAAAGACGGCGAACAAATTCCTACAGGAGATACTCAACTTGAAGCCGGAGATAAAATTGTCTTTATAGTAAGATCTTCGCGAAGCGATGAAATTATAAAAATGTTCGGAGGAAATTAGATTCTAAAATGAAAGCACTTCAATATATCCGAATAATTTTTATGATTTTGGCAATTATCTCGATCAGCTTTATAATCCCGATTGCAACTGCCGTATATGAAAACGAAACTTATTTGATTCCGTCTTTTTTAATTCCTACAGCCTTTATATTTTTAATTGCGGCAGGATTTTTCTTTTTCTTAAGGAACAAAAAAGTTAAACTTTCAATTTCAGGCGGAATAATCCTCGTTGCTGCAGCATGGATATCGGCAGGTATCTTGGGAGCAATACCTCTTTTTATTTCAGGCGTAATCCCAAACTTTGCAGATGCCGTCTTCGAATCGGTATCCGGCTTTACAACAACGGGAGCAACAATTCTTACCGATGCGGAAGCCTGCCCGATGACAATGCATGTATGGCGAACCCAAATGCACTGGCTTGGAGGCATGGGAATAGTCGCCCTAACCGTTGCCCTTTTTCCTCTCCTGGGCGTAGGCGGCTTTCAACTTATTAAAAGCGAAACAACAGGTCCCGACAAGGGAAAGGTTACGGCAAAGATAACACACACAGCAAAGGCCCTTTGGTTTATTTATCTTGGAATGACTGTAGTACAAATTATCCTTTTGATGACAGCAGGACTCCCATTCCTTGAAGCCCTCTGTCATACATTTGCATCCTTAGGAACAGGAGGCTTTTCAACAAGAAATGCAAGCGTCGGTGCCTTTAATTCTCCGGCTGTAGAAATTATTTGCGCTGTCTTTATGATATTGGCCGGTGTAAACTTCAGCCTTTATTTTCATCTTTTTACGGGTCATCCGGAAGAGTTTTTCCATAATTCGGAACTCAAATCATATTTAAAAATAGTCGCCGTTTCAACCGTATTAATTACAGTTTCTATCTATCCAATTTACGGAATCGGCGGAGGTTTGCGGCAAAGCTTTTTTCAGGTTGCATCCATAATCACAACAACAGGATTTTCTACGGCCGACTATAATACATGGCCGGAATTTGCAAAGATGATTCTGTTTTTTTTGATGTTTGTCGGCGGTTGTTCAGGTTCAACGGCCGGAAGCGTCAAGGTAATCCGCTGGATGATTTTGCGAAAGCAAGCAGGAATAGAAGCAAGAAGACTTTTAAGCCCGCATGGTGTTTTCGGCATTCAGCTTAATAACCGCCCGGGAAGAAAGGACATAGTATACAGCGTCGCAGGATTTATGTTTTGCTATTTTCTTTTAACTCTTATAGCAGCTCTGGCGGCAGCCGCTGACGGAGCAGATTTATTGAGCAGTATTACCGCATCATTGGCAATGATAGGTAACATCGGCCCCGGATTTGGAAAAGTGGGCCCGGCAGGAAACTTTGCATTTTTTTCATCCCCGGTAAAGATTTTCTTTTCTTTTGTAATGTTGGCAGGCCGATTGGAATTATATACAATGATAATCTATTTTATGCCGGCCTTTTGGAAAAGATAAAAAGCCGCCTTTACAATGCGGCTTTTAAACTTAATAAATTGCTATTATATTCGGCGTACGCCAAACGGAATTGTATTTTGTAAGACCCGAAAATTCTTCCCAGCCGTTATAAAAGGCATAACTTCGTTCTTTCGATACCATTGTACTATTGGAAGCCATAGGAGACTGAATATTTTCCCCGCGGGAAAACGCAACCCTAAAAGCATCTAAGTTACCGAAGTACCAGTTTTCGCTTTGGGAAACGCCCATATCAAACGGAACCGACTTGGCCAACCCCAAGTCTACAGGAACCCATCCGAAGCCTTCCAAATAAAACTCTGCCCACCAGTGAAGATAAACAGTTTGTGAAACATCAGTTATAATACCGGCAATCGGTTGTGCAGGTATGCCGGCAGCCCTTGCAAGAGCTGCAAACAAAATGGCTGTATCATAGGTATCGGCTTTTTTTTCTATCAAAGCATTCACAGGTAATGACCCAGAATTCAATATAGAAGCCGGAATGATGTCTACATTTTTCAATAAATAATTATATATGCGTCTAGCCTTATTGTAAGGATTTTTTTCATTTTGAACAATTTCCGATGCGGTCTTTTGAATGACAGGATCATTAGAGGGTATAAGCTCAGTAGCTATGGCATAATTATCGTAGATAGCCTTGTTTTGCCGAGAGTTTACTCTTACATTAACCGGATTAATCCTTGTATTTACCTCATAGGTGTTTAGGCCGTACTCTTGCCGTATGTGAATTTTTGTAGAAGAATTTACATTTTCATATTGATGAATTGAAGCCCCCTGATAGTCGGCAACAAAGGGAGCCGGCAAAATCGACAAGACCTTAACATCCCTTTGAGAATAGGATTGAATCGGCAGCGGAACCTTTATAAAAAGAGAATTTTTTTCTGCAGCCTCGACATTCGAAATATCGACTTCAGCAGCAACTGCAAAATTCTTTTTTGTTGGAGTAGGTTTTTGTGCCTATCTTGTTTTTTACTCTAAATGGAACAGAGTTGCTGGCACCGGATGCCGTTACAACCAAAAGCATTCCCGAATCAGCTCCATCCGGAACTCTTACATGAAGCTCCTCGTTTGACCAAAGCACAAAATCATAGTCATAGTCTGAACATCGGGCTGCTTCTATGTCTTCTTTTTTTTCAACTTGCTCAATCATTGAAGAATTAAAATCGGAAACAAACAAAACTTGAGAGCTGCCTCTTGTTTCTCCAAAATTTTCGCCTGAAATTTTTATGATACTGCCGACCTCGGCAAAATCCTTGTCCAAAGCAATAATTGAAGGAATACCGCCTGAATATGCCTTTTCTTTTATTAAGGGAATTGATGAAACTGAAGCCATAAATGACGGCTGAGATTTTTTGTTTTGAACGGCAACATATACTATGCCGCCGTTTTGATATTCAGGATACTTAAAAACGATTTTTGTATCGGTCCAAATACTGCAATTTTCTGCTTGGATAATTGCATCTCCAATTTCAATCCACGATGAGTCTATTTCGTCCCCAAAATAAGAACCTTCTATGATTATTTCTTCGCCGGCAGAAGCGATAGGAGGTGTAATTTTATTTATCAAAGGGTACTTGGATGTCAGAGAACTTAAATATAAAATAAAAGCCGCAAGACCGCAAAATATAAGCAGAAATACAAAAAATCTAAAAATAAAAAACTTTCTAAATAAATAACTAAATCTATTGCCCATTTTTTAATGAAGTAAGAGTTGTTGCTTTTTGAGCGTTAAAAAATAAAGCCTCAGGTTCTATTTTTTGATTTAATATATCAAATTCCTCTTTACCTAAAGAGGGTAAATATAAATTTGCATATTTGCTTAAATTGATTCCCTGCTTTTTACCTTCAAAAATTAAAACATCTTCATTTATACCCAAAACATTAGACACATTTAACTTGAATTTATTTACCGGTTTTAAATCATTACCTAGTTTAAAATCACTAACGATGTGGTCAATAGGCTTAAGCTGTCCTTCAGCAACAGAGTCTGATGGAGCTAAGGTTTTTCGGGTACTAAGCATAATAACCGGTGTAAGAACAAAAAGAAACAAGGCAGCCGCTGCTAAGGCAGGAATTGGTATCTTATTCGATTTATAAAACCAGCTTGTCGGCTTGTTCTTGTTGATCTCCATTCTTTTTAAGCAATCCTGCCTTTTGGCATAAAGCTTAAGAAAAGAGCCGTCAAGATCCAGTTCAGGAAAAGAATTTTCAGACAGCTTTAGACTTATTTTTTTATATGAGTCCGCAACAATACTACATTTTTCACACGAAGCCAAGTGAGCTTCTATTTGTTCTTTCCAAGGGGATTGTAACTCTCCATCAACATAAGCTGAATATAAATCTTTATCAGGGCATGTAGACATCGCTTTCTCCTATATGTTTCGCTAATTGTTCTCGAGCTCTAAAAACTCGAACCTTCACGTTACCTTCACTTATTCCGAGGATACTCCCTATCTCCTTATAATTCAAACTGCCGTATTCTTTTAGCTGTAAAACAGCCCTCAAGTTTTTAGGCAATTTTTCAAGAGCAGCTTGAACAGAGTTTATAGATTCCTGCTTCAAGACTATCTCTTCTCCAGTATCGACCTTTCGAGTATCTTCCTTTAATGCTTTAGCATAAGCCTTTCGCTCCCGACCGCACCTTTTTACATGGTTAAGAGATGCATTTCGTGTAACCCTAATCAGCCAATACTTAGCATCATCCATAGACGGAAATTCCATCTTTTTTTCGGTCATTTTGATCAAAGAATCATGGCATATATCCTCTGCTATGTCCCCTTCTCTGACTATATTGTAAGCTACTTTATAAATAACGGGCATGAGGGATTCATACATAGATCTAAAGTCTTCATCTGATGTTGCCCTCAAAACACCTTTCTCCTTAAACATTCTGAACTCCAAGACGTTACAGTTTTATTAAAAAATCATTTAATTTATAATTTTTTCCACGTTGTTTTCCCGGCCTGATCTTCAAGGATGATACCCATGCCCCTCAGCTTATCCCGAATTTCATCAGCCAGTTTATAGTTTTTGTCAAGTTTTGCCGAAGTTCTCTCTTCAATGAGCTTGATAATTTCAGCCTCATCTATCTCAAGAGAATGTTTATGGTTAAGAATGTTAAAAGCCTCTTCAATCAGTTTGATACCTAAAACCGAATCCATAACAGCAAGAGCCGTTAAAACATCCTTTTGCGGAATATCCTTTTCCTTTATCAAAAGCTGTAGTTCCGATAGAGCTTTTGGAGTGGATAAGTCATCTTCCATGGCGGCCGTAAAATCATCAAAATAGCCGCATACTATCTGATTGGTAATTTTTTCCTTTGCAGTTTTTAGATCAACGGATTCCGTTAAGGCTATATAATCCTTGACCTCTGCTTCGGATAAACCTTCCATCAGTTTAGATACCCTCATATTCAAGTTTTTTCTGCCGTTTTTTGCCGTTTCCATAGCCTCCCATGAAAAGGTAAGCTGGCTTCGGTAATGCCCGCCCAAAAGTAAGAAACGGTAATCAAGGGGAGAAAAACCTTTTTTGATAACATCTTCCAAAATGATAAAGGAACCGGCAGACTTGGACATCTTACCCTTGTTCATAACAAGGAATTCGTTATGCAGCCAATACTTTACCCATTTTTTCCCCGTAGCTCCCTCGGACTGAGCTATTTCGTTGGTGTGATGCACCCTTATATGATCGATCCCGCCCTTGTGGATATCTATTTGCTCTCCTAAGTACTTCATACTCATGGCAGAGCATTCAATATGCCAGCCGGGATAGCCTCGTCCCCAAGGCGAATCCCAAACAAGGGCTTGATTTTCAAACTTGCTCTTTGTAAACCAAAGAACAAAGTCATGGGGGTTGCGTTTATTTTTATCTATTTCGATACGGGCTCCGGCTTTAAGATCTTCAAGTTTTATGTTGGCCAGCTCACCGTAACTGGGGAATGTAGAAATATCATAGTAGAGGTTTCCTCCGGCCATGTATGTGTGGCCGTTTGCTTCGATTCTTTTTATAAGCTCTATCATTTCGTTTATATGCTCGGTAGCCTTGCAGACAATACCAGGCCTTTCAATATTCAGTCTTTCAGTATCATTAAAAAAGGCCTTGGTATAAAATTCTGCAATTTCAAGAACCGACTTACCTCGTTCTTCTGCAGATTTTACCATCTTGTCCTCGCCCGAATCTTCATCATCAGTAAGGTGGCCTACATCGGTTATATTCATAACATGGGTAACATCATAACCTAAAAATCTCAAGGTTTTAACAAGGATATCTTGAAAAACATAGGTGCGTAAGTTTCCTATATGTGCATAGTCATAAACGGTAGGTCCGCATCCGTAAACACCGGCCTTGCCTTCATGGATGGGAACAAATTCTTCTTTTTTGTTACCCAGAGTATTATACAATTTTAAGCTCATACCTAGTCTCCTTCTATATCACTTGCTATTTCAATACATAATAAAGTATACTGACATTTAATGAATAATCTATTTAGTATACTTCATAATACCCCTTTATTTCAAGAGGGAACTATAGAATTCGATAAACCTATAAAACCTCTTACATCATATAAGATCGGGGGCTCGGCAGAGGCAGTTTTTTTTCCGAAAACTGAAGAAAATTTAAAAGAAGCCCTGATTTTCCTTAGTAAAAATAAGATTCCGGCCTCTTTAATCGGAGGCGGAACAAATATTCTTGTCTCGGATAAGGGGTTTAAGGGCGTTTTAATAAGTCTAAAAAACTTAAACAAGATAGAAATTGTAAGCGAATCCCAAGGCAAGATTTTTGTAAGAGCCGGGGCCGGAGTTTTGATTGATGATCTAACAAAATGGGCCGCAAACAATTCCGTTTCGGGCTTGGATGCTTTTGGCGGCCTTCCCGGAACTGTAGGCGGAGCCTTATTTATGAATGCCCGCTGTTATGATGTTTCAATTTCGGATAGGGTAAAATCGGTAAAATATATCTTAGAAGATGATGAAAAAACCCGCTTTGAAGAATATGAATACAAGGCTGCGGATTGGGACTACAAGGTTTCGCCTTTTCAGCCTAGTTCCATAAGTACCGAAATTACAAAAGATAGAAAAATAGTGCTTTCAGCCGTTTTTACTCTGACATATGGAATAAAAGAAGAAATTACTTCAAAAACCGAGGAAAAAATTCAAGATAGAATTTCAAAGGGGCATTTTAAGGCACCTTCTGCAGGAAGCACATTTAAAAATAATCGGACCTTTGGGGTGCCCAGCGGCAAGCTGATAGAGGATGCAGGCTTAAAAGGCCTTTGCGAAGGCGGGGCTCAGGTCGCTCCATGGCATGGGAATTTTATAATTAACAAGGATGGAGCCTCTGCTTCAGATGTGAAAATTTTGATAGAGAAGGTTCAAGAAACTGTAAAAGATAAAACAGGCTTTTTACTTGAACCTGAAGTTATTTTTGCAGGAGATTGGAGTTAGAGTTTTTAGAGTTTACCGCATTAAACCGTAAATTATCGCAATCATTTCTTTAATTTTACATAAAAATACATATAATTCTTTTAAATTCACTTGACTTCTTTTTTACTTTTATGTATATTAGATACATCAAAAGCAGATGAAACTGACAATGTCTTTAAGGAGAAAAAGATGAAAACATTATTTAAACTTATTAAGTCAAACAGAAAAAACGGAATCCCTCAAAGATCTGAAATACTAACACCCCAAGACAAAGTCCACGAACAGGCCCTTGTTTGGAAGGCTCACGTAGGAAGCAATTACTTTACAATCTAATTTTGTAAACATTGTTTAGGCTATAAAATCTTTAGGTAAAGATTTATCCATAAAACTAAAGACCCGCGAAAGCGGGTCTTTTTTTGTCTTTTGCCTGTCATAATAATTTCTATAATATATCTAAATCTGAAGAAGTTTCTTGTAATAAAAATTGTTCCAGACCTATATATAAAATCCCTGTATTATCATGCCTTGGAACAATCTTATCTTTTACAACAATTATCTTCTTAAATGAATCTCCTATTTTTTTTAAAGATGCTGTTTCCTGCTCTTTTTTTTCCTCATCTGCCACAGATAATGCCGATTGAATATAGTATCTTATATGTCCCTTATTTACGACAAAATCAACTTCCAGCTGTATTTTTTTTCTAGATCCATCCTTATTCACTTCATGCTCTACCACTCCTACATCAACATTATAACCTCTTCTCCTCAAATCATTATATATAATGTTTTCCATAATGTGAGTTTCTTCCACTTGCCTAAAATTTAATCTGGCATTTCTAAGGCCTACATCGGCAAAATAATACTTGACCGGTGTGCTAAAATATCGTGCTCCCTTAACATCATAACGCTTTGCACAATACAATACATAAGCCTCCTCAAAATATGCAAGATATTTAGAAATTGTTAAAGAAGAAATCTTTATCCTTTTTTCGGATAAGAATCTTTTTGCTAATTTATTCGGGTTAGTTAAAGATCCGATGGCAGATGATACAAAAGTCCAACAAGGTTTCAAAAATTTCTTTTTCATTTTGAATCTTATGTCTTTCAAGAATATCTTTTAAGTATGTTTCATAAAACAAATCCTTTAAATATTTACTTTTTTCTTCATCGCTCTCCAAAGAAAAAATATAGGGCATACCTCCATAAATAGCATAATCTTGAAAAGCCTGTACTTTATCTTCATACAAATCGTATATTTCAGAAAAAGATAAGGGATTTACATGGATTTCATCACCTCGATCCCTAAATTGTGTCAGAATATCACCAGATAGCATTTTTGAATTACTGCCCGTCACATAAATATCTAAATTTTCAATTTTCATTAAACCAAGAAGTACATCAACAAAGGTAATATTGTTTTCAGAATTTTCAATGTAAGGGTTTTTTACAGTTTCTGATAATTGAATTTCGTCAATAAATATATAGTATTTTTTGTTTTTATTCTTAGCCTTATCTTTTATATATTCATTCAACTTAAATGGGTTTCTATATTCTATATTTTCAATCTCATCTAAGGCGATTGAGATAGTCTGATTTTCTTTTATGCCTTGCGATAACAAATATTCTCGGTATAACTTAAATAGCAAATAAGATTTTCCACAGCGCCTAATACCCGTAATTATTTTAACGCGGCCATTGTCTTTTTTACGGATCAGCTGTTCTAGATAATAATCTCTTTTAATCATCACATGCACCTCAGTCGAAAAATTTAGGTGTATTTCCACCTTTTTTTTCGTATATATAATAACATGGATTGCGTTTTTTTACAATACAATCTGCACCCTATACTAAATAAGAATTTATGTGTAAAATATAAGGGCTGCATTTTAAGGCAGCAAAGGAGCTAAGATGAGCAAAATTGTAGTGGTAGGTGCCAATCATGCGGGAACATCGGCCATTAATTTTTTAACGGATCTTTCAAAAGAAAATGAAGTAGTTGTTTTTGACAAAAACACCAATATCAGCTTTTTAGGCTGCGGAATGGCCCTTTGGATAGGAAATCAAATCAGGGGCTCAGAAGGTCTCTTTTATTCCAATAAGGAAAAACTGGAAGCAAAGGGAGCTAAGGTTACAATGGAAGCCGATATTACCCGAATCGACTTCGATAAAAAAATCGTATACGGAACGGTAAAGTGCTCACAGCCGATTGAAGAATCCTACGATAAATTAATCCTTGCAACAGGTTCAATTCCCATAATGCCTAAGATTAAGGGCATGGACTTGGAAAATGTTCAGCAGGTAAAGATTTTTCAAAACGCCCAAGAGGTTATCGACAAACTAAAAAATCCCGAAATCAAAAATATTGCTGTAGTGGGAGCCGGTTACATCGGTGTCGAACTTGCCGAAGCCTTCCAACGCCATCAAAAAAATGTAGTCCTAATCGATGCAATGCCCTCAAGCCTTTCCAACTATTACGATAAGCCCTTTACCGATTTGATGGATAAAAATCTAAGCGATCACGGAATAAAACTTGCATACAATCAACTCGTTCAAGAGATTAAGGGAACAACAAAGGTAGAAGCCGTTGTTACCGACAAGGGAGAATATCCTGCCGATATGGTAGTGGTCTGCATCGGGTTTAGACCCAACACCGACCTCGGAAAGGATAGGCTTGAAACCTTTAAAAACGGAGCTTATTCGGTCAACCTAAAACAAGAAACAAGCATGAAGGATGTTTACGCCATAGGGGACTGCGCAACCGTTTTCGATAATTCTTTAGGAGAAAAATCATACATCGCTCTTGCAACAAATGCAGTAAGAAGCGGAATTGTAGCCGCCCATAACGCAGCAGGCGTACCCTTAGAAAGCATCGGCGTTCAAGGTTCTAACGGGATCAATATCTATGATTTGAAGATGGTATCAAGCGGTGTTACTGTAGAGCGTGCAAAAAAACTCGGCCTTGACGTTGACTTTACCGACTTTGAAGACTTGCAGCGCCCCGAATTTATGGAACACGATAATCCGCCCGTAAAATTGAGAATCGTATACGACAAAAAAACAAGGGTTATAATAGGAGCTCAAATGGCTTCGACCTATGATATGTCTATGGGCATCCATATGTTCTCCCTTGCAATCCAAGAAAAACTTACTATTGATAAACTTAAACTCTTGGACATCTTCTTTTTACCCCACTTCAATAAACCGTATAATTATATAACAATGGCTGCATTGGGAGCAAAATAAGTTTTAACAATTTGTACGGCTTGTAATTTTAAACGAGCCGTACAATATGTGTTAGTTTAACTACACAGAGTCTAGCAGTTAGGTAATAGTTGTAAATTACATATCATCATATGATGGAGGAAAAATGAAGATGGCTACTTGGAATTTAATGGCTGCAGAGTATTGGTGTAAATTTAAAAGTCAATTGATGAAACAGAATTAAATGTTAATATTTTTGGACAGAAAGTCATACATCAAAAAACGCCGGTTCAAAAAATAATGGTTCAGAATGGGGTAATGCAATATTTGTGAACAAAAGTATTGTACCTTCACCAAAGATATTACTTTAGAATTATTTCCAAATGAAAATGATAATAGCGAATAAACCGTTTTATTGTCGGCAAAATAAAATTGAATTTAAATACATAAATCCGCTTTATATATTGCCGATAATGTGTTATAATATTACCTATGAATAAGATAAAATACATATCTGTTAAAGAAACTGCAAAACACTGGAAAATTAGTGAACGTAGTGTAAGAAATTACTGCTTGCAGGGTAGAATTGCGGGGGCTCTTTTAGAAGGTAAAACATGGAAAATCCCTTCTGATGTAGAAAAGCCTCATCGAAAAACTCGTCATACAGCAAAACAAGATACTCTCTTATCATTTCTTAAACGTGAAAAGGATGCCGGATTGAAAGGCGGAATTTATCACAAAATTCAGATTGACCTTACTTATAACTCAAATCACATTGAAGGTTCAAAACTTACCCACGAACAAACTCGATTTATTTTTGAAACGAGAACTCTTGGCGTTACAGATGAGGTTGTTAGAGTTGATGATATTGTTGAAACAGTAAATCATTTCCACTGTATTGATTTAATAATCGAAGGTGCACATACGAAACTTTCAGAAAGTTTTATAAAACAGCTTCATTATATTCTAAAGTACGGCACAACTGACAGCCGGAAATCATGGTTTAAGGTTGGGGATTATAAAATGCTGGAAAATGAAGCGGGCGGCGATGAAACTACAAAACCTTCTGATGTTGCATCAGAGATGAAATCATTATTAATGGAATATAATTCAAAGTCGGCGATCACTTTTGATGACATCTTAGATTTTCATGTCCGGTTTGAAGCTATTCATCCATTCCAAGACGGTAACGGCCGTATTGGAAGATTAATAATGTTTAAGGAATGTCTTAAACATAATATCGTCCCTTTCATAATTACTGAAGAACTAAAAATTTACTATTACAGAGGAATTAAAAATTGGAAAAATGAAAGAGGTTATTTAAGAGATACATGTCTTACCGGACAGGATTTAATGAAACAATGTTTGGATTATTTTGGTATTATGTATAATTAATTATTATTTTAAGTAATCCTTATTTACCCTATACATTATTGCATAAAAATTCTTTTTATTATATAGTTATTTATGCGTGTTATCGACATGAAACTTTTTACATGGGAAGGAAAAGATCTGGCCGCCCAAAAATTAGAAAATCTATTAAAAAATCAAAATAAATTTATCTTTACCGAAAACAAGCGCAAAAGTTTTAACACAGATATTGCAGAAAATCTTTATATAGAATCAGATAATCTATACGCTCTTCTTTTTTTTACAAAAAGATTATAAAGAAAAAATAAAAATAATATACATTGACCCTCCGTATAATACCGGTAAAAAATTTACTTATGCCGATAATTTTCGAAGCATGACCGAATGGATTAATTATCTTTATATAAGATTAAACCTTGCAAAAAATTTATTGGCTTGTGACGGGCTTATTTTTATAAGCATTGACGATAAGGCCTATCCTTATTTAAGAATCATCCTTGACGAAATTTTCGGTATGGAAAATTTTATTTCTACCCTTGTCTGGAATAACTCGACAGGCGGAGGCTTGAGGAAAAAACATATCAACACATCTCATGAGTACATCGTCTTATATGCCAAGGATAAAACTAAGGCAAAACCCATGACAGCCCCGATGCCTGAAAAGGCAAAAAAAATGTATAAATACAAGGACGATAACGGCCGGCTTTTTAGGTATCAGCAATTTGCGTGGAAAAATAAGACGCAGGCAAAAAATCAAAGATATCCGATAAAAACTCCCGACGGTAATTTTATAATTCCAAAAGAAGGTTATATTTACCGCTTTGTCGAAAAAAGTTTTTTAAACCTTTTAGAAAAAAATTTAATCGTATTTAAAAAAACAGACAAGTCCGTTTTTACGGAAATAAACGGTAATCCTACTCAGTGGACGGTTTGGGTAAAAACCTATCTTGAAAAAGAAGAAAAAACCGTTCCTAAATCGATTCTCCCAACGGAGTATGTTAAAACAAATATACAAAGTGCTTATGAACAAAAAGTTTTATTCGGAGCAAAGCTTTTCGATTACGCAAAACCTGTAAGTCTTTTAAAATATCTTTTTAAACTGGTTCCCGATTCGGAGAATGCGGTTATTTTAGATTTTTTTTCGGGCTCGGCATCAACAGCCCATGCCGTGATGGAACTAAACGCAGAATTTAACGAAAAGCGAAAATTTATTTTGGTACAAAAGGACGAGCCCTGCCCCGAGGACTCCCCTGCCCTCAAAGCCGGCTTTAAAACGATAGCCGAACTGGGCAGGGAAAGAATTATAAGAACCTCCGCCCTAATCCAAAAACGATTCCCGGAAAAAACTTTCGCTTTCAAGTATTTGGAATTAAGCGGAGAGTATCCTCCTACTTTTTAAGATGCTTTTCAAACCAGTTGAAGATCTCGGTTAAGCGGCGGATTCGGTGCTTGGGCTTTCCTGTTCGGGAGAGGTCATGATTTTCCCCGTGGAACAAGACAAACTTTGCTTCACAGCCGTGATATTTAAGGGCCGTAAACATTTGGAAGGCACAGGCTTCAAAACAGCGGTAGTCTTCATCGGATTGAATAAAGAGGGTCGGAGTCTTGCACTTATCGGCATACTTGAGGGGGCTGTGATCCCACATTTTTTCAAAGCCGTTCCAAGGAGTAGCATTTCCGTTTTGATCGGAGTTAAAATAATAACCGATATCGGTCGTACCGAATTTGGAAATCCAGTTTGAAATAGAACGCTGGGAGCAGGCTGCAGCAAAGCGGTTTGTGTGGCCGATAATCCAGTTGGTCATAAAGCCGCCGTAAGAGCCTCCCATAACGCCTACCCTATCCTTATCGATATCCTTGTATTTTTTTAGAACCTCATCGGTTAATTTCATTAAGTCGGAGTAATCGATTGTACCGTACTTGCCCCGAATGTCGGCAAAGGCCCGGCCCATTCCGTCGGCACCGCGAGGGTTTGTATAAAACACAAAGTAGCCTGATTGGGCTAAAAACTGCATCTCGTGATAAAAGATTGAGCCGTAAACAGTCTTAGGCCCGCCGTGGATGGTCAAAATACCGGGATATTTTTTTCCGGCCTTGTAGTTTAAGGGCTTTAAAACAAAGCCGTGAAGCTTAACGCCGTCATTTGTAAACTCGAATTCTTCGGGAACAATCTTTTGAAGTTTTGAAGCGTAAGCATTGTGCTTTGTAAGACAGTTTTCTTTTTCGCCGTCAAAAAGATAAACTTCCTGCAATTCCTGCTTTCTAAACCCGATAAAAAGAATTTTTTCTTCATTAACGGCAAAGCAATCTACCGAGCCCTTTTCTGTAATAACTTGTTTTAAGTTTCCTTTTTCGTCAATGACATTTACAAAAGAAGAATCATCCTCGGTTGTAATAAAATAATATTTTCCGTCTTTGACATGGGAGTTAGCACCGCCCCCGTACCTTGAATCTGAACCTACGGAATTCCATAAACTCTTGTCGTAATCCTTGGGCGAAATCATCTTGGCTCCGGTTCCGGTTTTGGGGATAAGATAAATATCGGCATCTTGATTAACGCCGTATTTTTTTCCGTCGGCACCCGTATAAAGAATTTTGTCTGCGAAGAATTTGGCATCGGCATACATAAAATCTTGACCGGCATTTAAGAGTTTTGCCTTTTTGGTTTTTAAGGGCATGAGCATGAGCTCGTTATAGATGGGCATCTTATCTGTATAAGTAGACTTTGTAAATAAAATCTCTTGGGTCTTTTTATCAAAGTCAAAGCCGTCAACCTGAGTGAACTCATCGGTAAGGGCCGTCCCCTTCATGTTTGAAAGATTATAAACAAAGAGCCTGTTCCTCTTGCGTGAAGTAAAGCCGCCTCCGTTTCTCCAAAAGGGAATCTCTTCAAAGGTCTCATAATCAGCCTCGTCTTTTTTTGCTTCTTCGGCCTTTTCTTTAGGCAGCTTTTTAAAAGGGTCATCCTTCCATGAGTGTAAAACGACAGCCGTCTTTTTATCGGCAAATTCCATTTTTAAAACGGGATGGGGAAAGGTGTAGGCAAGCAAGGCTTCACCGCCCGACACGGGAATAGAATAAACAAAGGTTTTCTCTTTTTCTTCCTTTTCCTTTTTTGTTCTTCTTGCAGAAAAAAGAAGCCTGTCACCGTCAAAGCCGTAAAAAGAATTTACATCCTCGCCCGTCAGCTGTTTGGTCTTTTTTGTTTCCATGTCCAAAAGAAAAAGGGCCTTGTTATAATCGTTTTCGGCTAGGTCGGCATGGGCACACACGTAGGCCGCATACTTTCCGTCTTCCGAAAATTTAACATTGCTTAAAAATGAGTAATTTTTAAAATCGTCCAACTTTATTGTTTTCATAAATTCTCCTCAAATATTCTTGCTAAATTACTATAACACTATTGAGAAGTTTGAACAAGGGGAGGAGGGTGGTAATTGCAGGAGTTATAGGTATGGAAAAGACACAACCTTTTCACATCGCTTGTTGTTTAATTTTTATTTTGAGTTCCTTCCTGAGGATACTCTTTCATACCGTCTAACTTGCTTTGTAAGCACCATTTAGGAATACACTTTAATATGTTAGTTATCGCTATAGAGAATATAAAAGATATAACTCCAAAACAAATATTAAGGTTTGTATTTTTATCACAATTAGAAAGTTGAATATATATTTTACAAAAACATAACTTTCCTAATATCTGATATGCCAATAATGTCCCCCAAGCAAGGACTGTAACAAAAGCAAACAATAAAACTACTTTTGAAGTTGAGATATTCGCACCTGACAGAATACAGCAATAACTATGATTATTTTGTTTGTTCGGACAAAGTAGGTAAACCATTTCTTTAACATCTTTGTCTTTTTCATACTCATGCAGCAGTCTTATCCAGTGTGTTACCCAATAATAGTAACCCTTGCATGACCAATACCAAAAAAGAGAAACCGCATAACCAAATATCAATAAAATTATTTTTTCAAAAGCAAACTCACCTTGAGATGTTAATAAGTTACAATAACCTACGAAAATTGCACCTATGGCAATATAAAAGAAAGCCATCCATGTGTGAAAATTTTTATAATGAAAGTTCCTTGCATCTATAAGCAGCTCATAACGGCTTTTAGAATTTGTATTTTCGCTCATTTATACTTCTCCTTTATGCGTGGTTCTTAATTTTCCGCAATAATAAAATTTTATATTTATCCCCTTATACGACTTAAAAAAGCCGGATAAGGGAAGTAAATAACTAGTATGATCCTATCCTATCTTCAGGATAGCCTGAATCTATTACTAGTTGTTTTATATGATTAAAATTATCACCTGATTTTATAAGGACTTTTTTGCAGAAAGATGGAGGCCAACCGGAAGGAGGAAGGTCGGGAGAGCCAGGAGAACCGAAAGCCTTTTCTTCTATTGTTGCTCTGTTTTTAGGTAGTTTGACTTCTAAATTTGTACAAGAGTCAAAAGCATATTTCTCTATTGTGATAAGGTTTGCACACCCTGATAGGTCTACACTTGTTAAGCCTTCACACCAAGAAAAAGCACTATCGCCTATTGTGGTAAGACTTGTACAGCTTGATAGGTCTAAGCTTGTTAAGCCTTTACACTGAAAAAAAGCATCCCTGCCTATTGTGGTAAGGTTTGTACAGCTTGATAGGTTTAAGCTTGTTAAGCCTTCACACCAAGAAAAAGCATCCCTGCCTATTGTGGAAAGACTTGTACAGGCTGATAGGTCTAAGCTTGTTAAGCCTTCACACTTAGAAAAAGCATTATCGCCTATTGTGGTAAGGTTTGTACAGCTTGATAGGTCTAAGCTTGTTAAGCCTTCACACTGAGAAAAAGCATCCACGCCTATTGTGGAAAGACCTGCAGGAAAGCGTACCGATTTTATTCCGTCACACTGCATAAAAGCTGCCTTTTGATAGTTCAGTATGAAAAAAAAACCATCTTCTATTTCAGTAATACCATCAGGGATTATTATTTTACCCTTGGGTTTGCTTCCGGTATAACCCTTGCCGTCTGCCGTAAGTTTAATTTTGTTATCTTCAATATTAAACTTATTATAGTTGGTTACGGCATATACGGTAAGAGGTTTATTCATTTGTTCGGTTTCGGTCAATAGTTCTCCGTTCTCATTATTAAACCTCCATTCGTAAACTTCATAATCACCGTTATTCCATTCAGATTTTAGAGTAACCTTAGCCTTAGCTTGCTCTTTTATATTTGACCAAGTTTTATTTTCAGCAAGGGGAATATCGATAAAGGTTCCTTGCTGTATGTTTGTTCGTTCATCACCTTTTATGATAATGCGATATGATGAGTCAGTCCAAACAACAGTGTATGTTGTAGATTCGGCAGGAAAAGTAGAAGGAATATCAGGATTCCAGTTCCCAAAAAGGGTTCCAGTCTTTGTGGGAGTATTTACCACAGGTACAGGTGCACCGAATCGTCCCTTTAATTTGTTATTTTCAATAAGATCTGTAGTGGTACTTCCGCCATTTAAATTAAGAGTAAGGGTTATTTCTTTTCTATTATATTTAATTTGTACTACAGTGGAGTTATCATCTGTTATCTTTTTTTGGACTATGGGCAAGTTCGTAAAACCTGCATAGTTTTTTGCTTGGGCCTTTGTATTTTCACCCACTTTGCCTTCTAAGGTTTCCTTTTCATATAAGGTATAGCCAGAGCCTTCGATATTTTGCTGCCAATGCTCTACCTTGTAATCAGCCGCGTTAGGATATGGCTGAGGATCGGGGTAAGGGATTTTTTTCTTTATTACATTTTGCTTACAACCGGTAACAAGGCTGCTTAACAAAAGCGCCGCCATCAATACAAAGAAACCTAAGTTTATATATCGGGAATATAAACCGGTTTTTACATAATTAGTTTTCATATAAACTCCTTTTTGCAGATATTATCCGCATAAATTTTAGATATATTTTTATTGAGACTAAAATAATTGTGTGAGAATAAAATTTGTGTAAGATATTTGAATTTGCCGAAATAATTCTTAATTAAGCATTCATCACTCTTAACTATTTTTCGGGGGGGGGGGGGTACTATACAGTATGAACTGACCCCATAAATTAGGACACCTTTTGGAGGTGTACAGATGGGAAAAATAGAGAAGTACAGTATTGACTTCAAACTAGAAGTTGTAGGAAAATATGAACGAGGAACATGCGGCTACAAAAGACTCGCCAGAACATATGGGCTTTCTCGAGATACCGTACGCGATTGGTGTCTAAATCCACGTCTGCATGAAATAACAACTATGGCTCGGAAAAAGAAAATTAACAACGAAGAGCACGACCTTGAATATTATAAAACGGCAGCTCTTTTTTGGGAAACGTACGCAAAGAATATCGAAGAGGAACTTGCAAAACAAGGTAAAAAAAAACTCGTTTTGAAAACGATTCAGGACTGCCTATCAATAACACCGCGGACGAAGATACGGAAATTGTGTAAAGTTGCAGAAGTTTCAAAGTCAACATTCTATTATAACCGGAACAATGACCGTCAAGCACAAAAGGATGCACAAATCATAACTTTGCTTAAGAAACTGCCCAAGGAAATCATATTACGACGAGGAAACAAGGCGAAAGCAATCATTCTCAGACAAAAATTCGGTGTAATTGTAAATCACAAGCGCATAGAGCGCATTTGCCGTGCATACGGCCTTCTTGCGAAGAATAGGAGAAGAAAGTTTCCTAAACATTATTACGAGCAACAAAAGCAAAACAAGCAAAATCTGCCCAATAATATTCTGAATCGTCAATTCTGTGCAGCAGAACCGCTTACAAAACTCTGTACAGATGTATCGTATTTTCGTACTACAAAAGGATGGTTGTATCTAAGTCCTGTGCTTGATTTATATAGAAATCAAATTAGTGCCTACCACATGTCGACTCATAATGATGAAAAACTGGTTATGGATATGTTGGATAAACTTCCATGCCTTGAACCCGGAGCACTTCTTCATTCCGATCAAGGCGCAGTATATACTTCCAAAGCATATACAAATCGCCTTAGGGAAAAGAAAATCATTCAAAGTATGAGCCGTAGGGCAAACTGCTGGGATAATGCCTGTATGGAACATTTTTTCGGAACTCTCAAAGTCGAAAGCGGATATAACGAGCTAATAAAAATCAGAACTCCGACAGAACAAGAAGTGATAGCACTGATTGACAATTTTATAAAATATTACAATAATGAGCGTATTCAAAAGAATCTCGGCTGGCAGCCGCCAGTCGAAAAAATCTGCTTAAACTGTCCTAAAATATGGGGTCAGTTCAGTATTTTCCCAATCTTTGTCTAGGGGTTTTTGAGTAAAAAATTAATTTTTTATCTAATAGAATACTGTGCTGTACCATACTCAATATTATAAGGTAAAGGGGAGATGCTGTCAAGGTTACAAATGTTGAATGTCAAAATTTTATCTTTGCTACAGTTTTTCTATTTCTTCAATAGGAAGACCGATAGCTTCTGCTATATTCTTAATCAACAGCCCTAACCAGAATAAATTCCTTGCCGTCTCAAGCTTTGTTTGGTATACCCCGTCAGAAAATCCCTGTTGTATACCAATCCTTAGGCTTTCTTCTCTTTGTACTGCTATATCCGTATCATAATCATATTCAGCTACTAACATATTCAATACCTCCTCTTTTGAAAATAAACGGGCATCTCCTGCGTCGCTACGTAAAATGAGCTCGACGTATACCCGATACGCCTCCGGTCGCCACGGATGGCGGTGGTTTCAACTTTACGATGTTTTGAGTTGTGCTCAAAACTCGAAGATGAAAAATGTATAAGGAGATACATTTTTCATCGGCCTTGAATCTGCTCCGCCTATTTTCAAAAAGGCTGATTCTTATAATGCTTTCACTTCTTCAATGCTTAAACCTGTAGCTTGGGCAATATTTTCAATAGGTAAATTCATTGCAATCAAGTTTTTTGCTGTTTCAAGAGCTTTTTGGTAAGAGCCGTCTGCAAAGCCACGTTCAATGCCTTGTTTTATTCCAATCATTAGACTTTCTTCTCTTTGGACTGCTATATCCGTATCATAATCATATTCTGCTACCAACATATTGATTACCTCCCGTGATTTTCTCATTAAGTATTCTTTTAAGATTCCTTTTTCTATACATATCTTTACTGCATTGGTAAAGCCGCTCTCTTAGAGAGAGAGAGGACACCTCGTTCAGAGCAAGGTTTCCTCTCTCTCCCTAAAACCCTCTCTCTTCTTCCCGCACTGCTTAGGGCTCCGCCCTAAGAACCCGGTCTTCTTTAATTAAGATTACGGCACGGACACCGTAGAAGCCGCAAGTACACGATGTTTTAGGCTGTAAGCCTAAAACTCGAAGTCAAGTAATGTACACGGAAGTACATTCCTTGACTGGGCATATTCTCGTTTATAGTGGATTGGTGTTCTGCAAGAATAATAATCTTATTGTCTACAAGGCAGGAAACATCATTGATTATGTTCATATACATAACATTATCAAGCCTTATGTTTTCTACAGGACAGGACATTTGCAGGTTTGTACCATGCAAGGCGTTGTAAAGAGATAAAAAGTTTTCTTTTGCTTTTTCGTCTTCTGCAAAAAGGTCTACAAAAACCGAGTCTTTGTATTTTCTGTTTGAAGTACTCACAGCCATCTCCTCCTTTGCGTTTATATTCCGCCACGGATGGCGAAAGGTTGTACATTTCTTAACGATATTATAGCATAGATTAGCAGGCTTTTAAAGGCATAATACCGATATTCTATTTCGAAATTAAAACCACAATAGTCCTTGCAAGTACAACATATACTTGCTGGTTCATAATTTGCTCGGTATTTTCCTCGTCCAAAAAATCTTTTCCGCCGGTATAAGAAGTATCGATAAGCCGATGCCAAACTTTTCCGCCGGAAGACGGAGGAGGAAGTTTTACCGTTATATCGTTGTTGTAACTGTTGGCCATAAAATAAAAGTCATTATCGTTTTCGTCGCTTTCCAAATTAATTTTATTTCCGTCTATTAAAAAAGCCAAAAAATTTGAAGAAGAATTCCAGTTGGGTTTTTGTGCCTGATGATCAAACCAAGCTATATCGATGGGAGCTCCCGTAATTTTTGAAACGCCGGAAAAAAAACTCTTCCGTAAAAATGAAAAATGAGTCTTTCGCAAATTTATAAGTTTTTTTGTAAACTCAAAAAAATCCTTATTTTCCTCAACAAGTTCCCAATCAAACCAAGACATTTCATTATCTTGACAATAGGTATTATTATTTCCGTTTTGTGTCCTGAATACTTCATCTCCCATATTGAGCATAGGCGTTCCCACAGAAAGGATAAGGCTTGTTAATATATTTTTTGCAGACCTCATTCTCATAAGCTCAACCTCGTTAGAAGCCCTGCCTTCTATACCGTGATTATAACTTAAATTTTCGTTTGAACCGTCCCGATTGTTTTCACCGTTTTCTTCATTATGTTTTTCGGAATAGCTTAATAAATCCCAAAGAGTAAAACCGTCATGGCAGCACACAAAATTTATTGACTGATAAGGTCTTCTTCCATTTTGAGAATACAAGTCGGAAGAACCGGTGATGCGGCTTGCCAAATGCCTTATATCGGGATTGGGCTGAAGCCAAAACTGTCTAACAGAATTCCTAAACAAATCGTTCCATTCGGCCCATCGTCCGGGGAATTTTCCAACCATGTACGCACCGCCTGCATCCCAAGGTTCAGCTATAATTTTTGTGGAATGAAGCACGGGGTCATCTGCAATGGCCTGTATCATAAAAGAATTTAAATCTATATTTCCGGCTTTATCTCGGGCCAAGACAGGAGCCAAGTCGAAACGGAATCCGTCAACATGCATTTCGCTGACCCAATAACGCAGACAGTCAAGAATAAATTTTATTACCGGAGTTTCCGAAGTTTTTATACTGTTGCCGCAGCCTGAAAAATTTTTATAATAAAGCTTATTATCTTCAAGATGATAGTAAATAGAATTATCAAATCCTTTAAAAGAAAAAATAGGGCCGTGTTCGTTTCCTTCTGCGGTATGATTAAACACTACATCCAAAATTATTTCGATACCTGCCTTATGAAATTCCCTTACCATAAATTTAAACTCGTTTACGGCATTTCCAGGATCTTCAGCATAGAGAGCCTTAGGTGCAAAAAAAGCAATCGTGCTGTAGCCCCAATAATTTTTTAACCTGAGACCCGTTTTCGGGTTTACGTTCATATTTTCATTTTCATCAAATTCAAAAACCGGCAATAGCTCAAGAGAGGTAATTCCCAAATCCGTTAAATATGGAATAAGTTCTACAAGTCCTGAATATTTACCCCGTTTGGACGGGCTTATCTTATCGTTTAAAAAAGAAAATCCTTTTACATGGGCCTCATAGATTACGCATTTTTGAAGAGGAATATTTAAAGGCCTGTCGCCCTGCCAATCGAATTCTCTTTCATCGACAACCACACACTTCGGAAAACCGGTTGCCGTTCTTTTATATTGATTTTTACCGCCCTGCTCCTTTCTCTTTATCTGATTAAAAATTTGCTCCGAATTAAAAATTGAATGTGCACTTATTAACCTTGCATAAGGATCAAGTAAGTAATTATTTGGATCAAACAAGCGGCCGACCGAAGGCAAAAAATCCCCATCAGCCGTATACAAATAAAAGGCCCAAGTCTTAAGCCCGGCAACAAAAACATGCCAAACATCGCCTGTTTTATTTATTTGGGGATCCAGTTTATATGATATTATAGGCTCAGAATCCTCTACTGTTTCAAATAAGTGAAGGACTATTTCTTTTGCATTCCGAGAAAAAACACTAAAATTTACCCCATCAGGGCCTAATTGAGCCCCTAAAGGAGCGGATCTTCCTTGAAAAAAAGATAAATCGTTCATATTCATCCTTAAAGTATAGTATGTATTTCAAATTTATGCTATAATGCTGACTATATTTTAAAGGAAATAATGATGAAAAAGGTACCTATAATAAGCACAATAAAAACTACAGTTAACGGATTAAAAGCTGCTGCGGAGAATATTGAAAACGTCGATATTGCCGTTCTCGATAAATATGAAAACATCGTTTCATTCTTTAAATATGAAATGCCCGAAATTAAAATTATCGATTTTGCAGATCCCAATATCGATGCAGAGGCCTGCTTAAAAATCATAAAAGACGACCCATGGCTTTTATTCGGAGGAATTATAGCAATTACGGACACCCGTCATGAAAAGGCAAAACTCGAACAAATAAAAGAACCTAACTTTTTATTTGTCTGTACAAGAAAGGACTTTGAAAAAAACACTAATCAGATAATCAAGATTTTAAATCAGCATCAGCACTTTTTATTCAACCGAGGAATGCATCAAAGACCTGACGAAAAAGAAACCGGACATTTTGTAAGCGATACGGATCCTTTCGAAATTGTTTTTTATGCTAACCTAATCGGTACCTATCTATATAATACAGACAGAGTTAATGAAGAAGAAAGATCTTCATTACAAACGGCAATGATGGAATTTTTACTTAATGCTGTCGAGCATGGAAACTGTAATATTTCCTATAATGAAAAAAACAAATGGCTGCGAAGCGGAAAAAATATGCTGGACCTTATTGCCGAAAAACAGCAACAACCCGAAATAAAAAAGAAAAAAGTCTATATCACATATGCGGTTGATCCCGAAAAAACAAAAATAACGATTAAAGATGAAGGCAACGGTTTTGATTGGAGGAGTCATCTCGAAGCCGACTTTGAGGCAGGGCTGCATGGTATGGGAATTAAACTTTCTCAAACGCTTGTCAAAAACATACGCTATAATAACATAGGCAACGAAGTTTCTTTTGAAGTAAAAAACCAAAGACACATAGCAAACCTTACACCTGCTATTTTAAAATCTCAGCAGCTTCTAAGTTTTAAACACATGCAGATTGTCTGCCGAGAAAACGAAGACTCAAGCGATCTTTTCTATATAAGCTCAGGACGATATGCAGTTTATGTCAACAATAAACTGATGTCAGTCTTAACACCTGCCGACATATTCATAGGCGAAATGGCTTTTTTAATGAACGACAGAAGATCTGCAACTGTAGTATCAATAGGCGAAGGCTCTCTCATTAAAATTCCTAAGATGAATTTTATGAAACTGATAGAAGAATATCCGCATTACGGCATTTTCTTGTCGCGTCTATTGGCGAACCGTCTAGCCCGCCAATCAAAGGTTACGGCAAAATTAAAAGAAGAACAAGAAAACTGTAAATGTGAGACAGAATAAGGCTTAATTTAACTGAACTCTTTTAAAGTTTCTTTTAAAATTTTTAAGAATTCCGCAAGCTCGCTTTTTTTGTGTTGAAGGCCCTATCGAAACTCTCACGGAATTTTGCTGCATTTTAGCATCGATTTTCATGGATTCCAAAATAGGTCTTACCTTTTTTCTTGAAGAGCAGGCAGATCCTGTGGAAATACAAATCCCCTTATCCGATAGGCATCTTAGCAAAACTTCACCAGCTAATTCTTTAACTGCGAAATGTAAAATCCAAGGAGAAAAACTATCCCTCAACTGAGGCCTCATTGCGGGAATAAAACTTATAGCTTCAATGGCTGAAAGTTCATCAATCAAAAAATCCATTAACTTTTTCGCATTCAAAACATAGTTTTCCAAGTTTGTATAATATTTTTTAAGGCAGCCGGCTAGGGCTAAAATCCCTGCAAGGTTTTCGGTACCGGGTCTTATCCCGCCTTCCTGTCCTCCGCCGCGTATAAAGGATTCAATATTTTTTGTAAGATACAAAAAACCGATTCCTCTGGGAGCCCCTATTTTGTGCCCGCTAAAAGAAGCGGAATGAACAGCCGACTTTGACAACTCAAATGGAATTTTACCTATAGCCTGAACCGCATCGGTATGAAAATGAATTTTCCTTTTTCCTTTAGAATATTCCTCAAGAGCCTTTCCTATTTCGGCTATCGGCTGAATCGCTCCGGTTTCATTATTTACCGCCATAACGGAAACAAAGGCTGTATCGGAATCTATAGTATTTAAAACCGCATCGGCACTTATAAGGCCGTTTTTATCAGCCGGAATTTGTAAAATTTTATAACCGCGGGCCTTCATAGCGGCAGCCTGTTCTCTAACAGCAGAATGTTCTATATTGCTCACCGCAATGGAACATGTAGAAGGCAGTGACAAAAGGGAGAGCATGGGTATGTAATCGCCCTCTGTCCCGCCTGATGTAAAAATAATATTCTCCGGGGAAGTATTTAAAAGTCCGGCAACTTCAGAGCGGGCTTCTTCTAGGGCAGCTCTCGCCTCCTTACCTAAAAAAATGTTTTGCTGAAGGATTTGCAAAATATTTAAAAGATTTTTTTAGCGTCTCGGTAATTATATCCTCTTGAGGAAGGGCTGTAGCTGCCCAATCCAAATAAATCATAAGACCTCCCGAATGTTTTCTTCAGAAACCTCATAGGTAAAGGTTTCGCAAATATTTTTTTGCAAAATTAAACGGATTTTACCGTTTATATTTTTTTTATCTTTTTTCATTGCCAAAAGGATTTCATCAGGATCAGGCAAAACCGATTTATCGGGAAGGCCGTAAGCCTTGATAAGATCTATAACCTCATCAGCATAAGAAGACTCGGTCAAGCCCATTTTTTTGCCTACAAGCAAGGCCTTGGATATTCCCCAAGCGACAGCCTCTCCGTGCGAAACTATAGAAAAATTTAAAACCGACTCAAGTGCATGACCGAAGGTATGACCTAAATTTAAAAATGCCCTTTCATTTTTTTCGTCAAAATCCCGGCTTACAACCTGAGCCTTTGCTTCAACTGCAATTTTAATAAGAGTTAAGCAAAGTCTTTCATCTCTTTCCAAAATATTTTCTCTTTGAGTTTTAAAGGCTTGATAAATATCTTTTGAATACAAAAGGCCCATCTTAAATATCTCCGCCAGACCTGAAAGATACTCCGATTCGCTCAAAGTCTTTAAGACCTTCGGGCTTATGTAGACCTCGTCAGCCTTAAAAAAAGTTCCCACCATGTTTTTATAGCCGTCAAAATTTATTGCAGTTTTTCCGCCGATGGCAGCGTCAGCCATAGCTAAAAGACTGGTCGGAACAAGTTTGCATCCGGCTCCCCTCATATAGACCGAAGCAGCAAAAGCCGCTAAATCGCAAACAAGACCGCCGCCTACTCCGATAAAAACCGAATTCCGGCTTAATCCTGCATCGAGGGCTGTTTTTAAAATAAGCACAAGCGAGGTAAAATTTTTATGTTCTTCTCCGGCTTCAATAATAACCAGCGGCAGGTCGGAACGGAAATTCTTTGCTTCTCTTGCGATAGGAGCCGTATTGGAATCGGCAATGTACATTCCGCCCGATATGCCTACAGGCGGTAAAGAAGGCTCATCACAGTAAAAAACTTCAGTTTTTCCTTGAACCGTTGTAAAAGAAAAGCTATCCATAATTGTCATAATTTTAAAGCATTTTCAGCATTTGCAATACCAAAAGAGATGAATCCTTTGCTGCTTGTGCCGAAAAAACATCATAAGAAATTTTAGCCGTTTCATCCTTGCCCGCAGTATCCGAAATGCTTCTCAAAATTAAAAATGGAATTTTATTTATTCTGCAAACTTGAGCGGCAGCGGCACCTTCCATTTCAACACAGGCAGGATTAAATTCCTTTATAATCCTTGCCCTAATTTTTTCATCGGAAACAAATACATCACCCGAAGCAATGCGGCCCTCAATCAGTTTTAATTTTTTTATGTGCTCATCGTCATCTTCTTTTTGCATTGACTTAAAGGCTTTAACTGCAAGACTTTTAAGCTTTTTATCGGCAGGCCAAAAAGGAGTCTTTGTCATAGGTACCTGCCCAAGAGGATAGCCGAAGGCCGTTGCATCCACATCATGCTGTACAGCTTCGGATGATACAACAATATCAAAAACATTTAAGTCCTCTATCAAGCCGCCGGCAGCCCCTGTGTTTATTACGGCATCAACATTAAATTCCGAAATAAGAATTTGACAGCAAAGTGCAGCATTTACCTTGCCTATCCCGCTGCGCACAAGAACAACATTCTTTCCATGTATAGTTCCCGTAAAAAAACTAAGACCGGCAACTTTTCGGACTTCTCCTACTAAATACTTTTTTAAAAGTTTAACTTCCTGCTCTTCGGCACCGAAAATTCCTATCTTCATATATCAACCTCTTTTAAAATTCAAAATAAACGGAATATATTTTAGCAAAAGCCCATCGGTTTTTCAATGGCTTAAAGATTTTATGTCACTTTAAATCAGCTTAAACTCTTCCGTTTTCCATTCGCCGATAGTTCTTTCTTCTTCATCAAAGCTGGAACCTATCAGTATTATCTTTTTGCCCTCTGCCTTAAATTGACCGGCATAGCCCTTTTCTCTTATCTGTGCGATTGCATCTTCAGGGCTTCCTGCACTCATCAGCTTAAACTCAAAGATGTATATCGTGTCTTTAGTATGCACTATACAATCAGCCCTGCCCCTTGCACAGTGTATCTCGGTTTGAACAAATTGACCCATAAGCTTAAAGATTAAGTAGACAGCCGTCTGGTAGTTTTGCTCTCTTAACTTTAGCTTGTCTTTTGGAAGATTATCGTAAGGTACTCCCGCTATTATTGCCTGCATCCTCTCCATAAACCCGTCTACATTCCCTGCCCGAATATCCTTTGTAAATTCCCACACGGATGAAGCCGTTTCATAAGGCCTAAGTGAAGAATAGGCAGGCACAAGGTTTTCTAAAAAGCCGTAACGCACCTCATCATTAGGGAAGCCCAAGCGGTAGATATTTGCTTCTTCTAAATATTCCTTTATCGTTAAATACCCCGATTGAAAAAGTATCGGTAAAGGGTCTTTCGCATCGGCACGATATAGATCGATTCCCGCTTCGTTTATTTCGACTCCTCCGTCCAAATCGGGCACATTGTAATAAGCATCTTTTAAATAGTTTACCAAAAAGGTCGGAGTTCCGGTCGCAAACCAGTAGTTACCTAAATCCTTTGCAGAAAAAGCACTTAAAACACTAAAGGGATTATATACGTTCACTCCTTCTTTTGCAAATAAATACCCGTCATACTTTTTCTTTAAATCACACAAAATTTCTTCAAAGTTTTTCTTTTTACGATCTGCTAAAGCCTTTATTTCAGGTTCGAAGTTAAGTTTTAACTCTGAATCGTTTATACCGCAAATATCGCTGTACTCGGTTATAAGACTTATATCCTGCAAATTGTTTAAATCGCTGAATATGCTAACCTTACTAAACTTTGTTACGCCTGTTAAAAAAGCAAAACGGATGTATTGGTCGCAGGTTTTTATTACCGAATAAAAGGCTTTTAGCGTGTTACGGTACTCTTCGTTTAATGCCTCGTTTACACCCATAGTTTGTAAAAGAGGCTTATCGTATTCATCCACAAGGATTACAACTTGCCGGCCGGTTTTTTCGTAAGCACGCTTTATTACACCTGCAAAGCGTTGGGCAGGTTCTTCTTCCTGTTTGTGCGAACCATAAATTTCTTCAAATTGAGTTAAGGCAAGGTTTAAATGACTTTTTAAGGAGTGCGGTTCATCGTATTTGCCTATATTAAAATCCAAGTAGAATACAGGATATTCTACCCAAGCGGCAGATTTTTCGATTTCGGCTCTTTTTTTCTTCGGCCTTTTCGATGTATAAGCCGGTAAATAATTCTTTTTGACCCAAAAAGTAAGACCTCAAGGTCGAAAGGAAGAGGCTTTTACCGAAGCGGCGTGGGCGGCTTAAAAAGTAGACTCGGTTGGAGTGAGCGAGTTTAAACAAAAAAGGCGTTTTATCGACATAGAGAAATTTATCGTTACGCATTACCTCAAAGCTCTGTACCCCGATCGGTATCTTGCGTGAAAAATCAAAGTCCATATCAAGCCTCCTTGATAAGATTATAGCATAAAAAGAGGAGATTATTCTATATCTTGACATATTAAGAAGCTGCATAAACAAAAAACCGCCTCATAAAACCTTAAAGTTTTACAAGGCGGTTGATTTTATTATAAAATATTTACAACTCTACTCTTTTGCAGGCTCTGCATATAACTCGAAAGGTATCACTGCCGAAGGTAGACCTTCTACCAAGGCCGGAAGCGACAAAAGGATGGTATCCTGAAAAAGCGGAATTCTAAATTCTCCGACAAAGTCTTCTCTTCCGTCTGTAAATCTTATAACAACCTTGTGTTTTTGACCTCGCAAAAGAATCTTATCCCTATCGCCCTTAAAAAGCTCCAAGGGTTCTTCGTTATTAAAGGTAACTTCAATTGCATCAAAGGCCTTATAACTTCCGTCGGCAGCCTTTTTATTTTCAAACAAAACCGCATGAGTTCTGCCTAGGGTAAACATAAGAGCGATCAGCAAAACATAAAGAATAGGCAAAATTATTCTTATTGCCAAGACCGTTTTTTTAGATTGTATTCTCATTTTTTTTCTCCTTCAGCTTGCAAACGCAATTCGGAACGTTTCTTTTCCGCATTTCTCTGATTTCTTGCAGCGTAAAGTACCAAGGAAAGGGCTATAGCTGCATAGCCTGCAAAGTCTCTAAAGTACTCTCCGATCATTGCAGAACCAAGAAGCTGTTGCCCTGCCATGGGGGTAACAATGTACAAGAAATGAAGGAGAACAACGCCTATAAAAACGTTCTTTATACTTACCCTGCTCACAGAAGCACCGCCGACCAAGATCGCGGCTGCAGCAAAGAAGCCGGTCTGGTCGTGAGCATTGTAGGTGCTCATATTTCCCATATTCTGTAAGAATATAATCTGTCCTATACAGGCCAAAACCGTCGAAATTATTATCGAAATAATCCTTGTGTGTTCAACAGCAATACCGGCCGAATTTGAAACAGATTGATTTTGACCGATTGCCCTCATATCCTGTCCAAGCTTTGTTTTTCTAAACCATACGATAAAGAAACAAAGGGCAATGATGATAAGATAGGACAAAACAGGTATACGTAAGCCTGCAATATTGAACGAGAAGGCCGTATCGAGCACCTGCCTTACAGGAGCAAGTTCAAGGGTGTTTCTAACTCCGAAGCCGCGGGATAGTTTTATAGCCTTATTGTGCATCGGAATAACAGAACCCATCAAGTACAGAACAAAGAACTGATATACACCGTTGAAGAAAAAACCTAAGATGTAACTTGTTACCATTTCCCGGCCTCTTGCCTTATTGAGGATGGAACCGGCTATATAGCCCAACAAAACTGAAAGAGGCATTCCTATCAAGGCAGCAAAAACCAATCCGTAAATACCTCCGATACCCCAGTCCATAGCAAAGATTAAGCCTATCTGTCCTGCCATTGCACCCAAGACCATACCGAAGTTTATACCCATACCGGCCATAATCGGTAAGATAAGGGAGAAAACCAAAAAGGAGTTTCTTCCTATTCGGGTTAAAATCTCACCGATAATGTGATGAGCCGAAAGCCCCGACACGGGAATGGCCACAAAGGAAATTAATAGGAAGAGAAGTGAAACAAGATTATCAGCCAAAAAATCGAGCATCGAAAATTTCTTTAATTTTCTATTTAATTTTTCCGTTATTTTATTCATAATCAATTACCTCGTCTTTTGCGTTTTTCTTGTCAAAGCATATAGGATCATACCGTTTGAAAGTACGATTCGGATAACCTCAGACATATCGGTCTGTAAAATACTGTTTATAACTGAAGGAGTCATTGACAAGATTCCCTGAAAAAGAACAGTACCTAGGACAACATTTAAAATTGAAGCCTTGTTTACCGAGGCACCGCCTATAAGAATAGCGGCTACTGCGGGGAAGGCCATAAAGAGCGGGGCCTTATAAAGCTGGATAAAACCGAAGCTCTGCTGATACAACAAGATTCCGACTCCTCCGCATATAGTCGAAAGAACTATACTGATGGTCCTTGCCTTGTCTATGCTTACACCGCTAGCCCTTGCAAAATCCGGATTGGAGCCGACAGCCGTCAAAGCAGTTCCTGTTCTTGTCTTCATAAAAGTCTTCATCAATAACATACATACAGCACAGAATAAGATAACACCCGTCGGGAATTTAAATGAGCCTATCTCAATAGCCAAAAAGTTATTTAAAATATTGACCCAATACCCTTCAAGAGTTATTGTAGTACGCAAGCCCTGTCCCGAATAAGCCCAGACCATACTCGGATTTGAATAAGGAAGAACTATCCACAAAATAGCCATAAATGTGACGGATGCAAAGCCTATGTACATGGCTATCGTCATCTCTTCGCCCTTAACCTTATTTAAAACCTGACTATAACCGAAGCCTATTATTCCGGAAAAAATTATTGTTAAAACTACGGCAGTAGAAAAACCTAAGATGCCGACAAGCCCGAATTGCATAGCAACAGTCGACCCTAAAAGACCGCCCAAAACTCCCAATGAAAGACCGAAGTTTAAGCCGCAGCCTGTTTGAATCATGGGAACCATGGCCAAAACCATCAAGGCATTCATACCGAAACGGTTTGCAACATCCGAAAGCGAAGCACCGATGCTTACCTTAACAAAGGGAGCAATTATAAAAAGGGTAACAAGGAATAAGAGAATAATTATTCTAGGTATACCGAAATCAGCAACTATCTTTTTAAACTTTTCCATATTATTTTACCCCCGCCATGTATAAAGCAAATTCGGCCGGCTTTTCTTCCGGCGATAAAATTCCCGAAATCTCTCCGTGGAAAACAATTGCAACCCTGTCGCAGATAGAACGAAGCTCTTCAAGCTCACTGGAAATCATAACAATAGTAGTTCCAAGCTCTTTATTGATTTTTCGCAAAGCATCCAAAACAAGGGCCTTTGCACCTACGTCAATACCGCGGGTGGGCTCTGCAACAAAAAGAATTTCAGGTTCAAGACAGAAGGCCTTAGCCAAACAAATCTTTTGCTGATTACCGCCTGAAAGCTCCTTTGCCTTTTGATGACTTCCCGTACAGCGAATTTGAAGCATATCTATGTACTTATCTGCCAAAGCTTTCATTGCCTTTTCATCTCTAAGTTTAAGCAAGCCGCCTAAATAGCTTTTTAAGTAAGCTCTCTTAGATTGAATAGCCGTAAAGGCAATATTCCAGTCAAGACTTTCATCGAGCAGGAGACCTACACCTCGCCTGTCTTCCGACACAAAGGCCAAACCGTCCTGCAAGGCCTGTTTGGTATTGTTTAAAGTCAGCTCCTTTCCTTTAAAAGTTACGGTTCCTCCGGCAGGGAAGATACCCATAATTCCATTTGGAATACCTACCTTTCCTTGTCCTGCAAGACCTCCGATACCGAAGATTTCACCTTCTCTAACCGAGAAGTTTACATTTCGGACAAGTTCACCGGGCATATCAACCCAGAGATTTTTTACATCAAAAACCACCGGCCCGATTTTTTTATCATTATCCTTTTTTTCCGTATTGGAAATTTCGCGGCCTACCATGCCTGCCGCAATTTCAGGAATTGTAATCTCGCTTGTTTTCTTATCTTGAATCGTTTTTCCGTCTCTTAGGATGACGACTCTATCGCATATATCTATAACTTCCTGCAATCTGTGAGAAATAAAAATTACGGAAATACCCTTAGCTGCCAGTTTTTTTACTGCATCTAAAAGAATATCCGCTTCAGATTCGGTTAAAACGGCTGTAGGCTCGTCTAAAACCAAAAGTTTTACATTATCTCTATCAATCTCACGCGCAATTTCGGTAAATTGTTTATGTCCTACAGGCATTTCCGAAATCAATGTATGTGCATCTATAGAAACTCCAAGCTCATTTAAAACGGCTTGAGCTCTTTCATTCATTTCCTTTCTCTTTAACAAACTTAATCTTGGGGTAAATAAATCTGAAAGAATAGAAGGGGTTTGCAACTCCCGGTTAAGCATTATATTTTCCGTTGCAGAAAAACCGGGTATAAGTGAAAATTCTTGGTGAACCATTCCGATACCGGCATCAAGAGCATCAAAGGGGCTTGAGAATTTTACCTCTTTTCCTTCGACTAGAATTTTTCCTCCATAGCCGCCGGTTTCATTTATAACGGGCATACCGAATAAGATTTTCATCAAGGTAGTCTTTCCTGCCCCGTTTTCCCCGACCAGGCCAAGGATTTCTCCTTTTTTTAAAGAAAAATTTACACCTTGAAGAACCTGTGTTCCGGAAAACTCTTTTGTCACATTTTCAAGAACTAAAAAAAATTCATTATTGTCCATAATCCGCATTGTTCCTTAAAATAAAAACGGAGGGCGGGGATCTTTGTCCCGACCCTCCGTTAGGATTCCCTAAAATTCAACTACAAAGTCTTATTTTTGAAATTTGATGTTGAAGTATTTCTCAGGTATATCTTGCTCTGTTGCGGGTAAGTAACCTTGACCCATAACATAGGTATCCATGAACAAGAGAACCTGGTTCTTTGATCTAACACCTGTGCTGGCATCAATGTAAGCACCGCTCTTCCATTTTGCTCCGGGTGTAAATTTTCCGTAGGCTTTTGCTAAGTCGGCCATATTACCCTTCTTAGCTTCGCCGTCGATAACGCGTCGAGCATACTCGCCCAAACCTGCCGAAACGGTGAATCCATAGGAGTAAGCCCATGTTCCGAATCGTCCTGCACCGCCTTTTTCTACAACGGAATTTTCAACCTTCTTAAGAATCTTCTGGAAATCTCCTGCTTCTGCAGCAAGGTCAATACCTAAAGCTCCGGGATAACCCATTAAAGGTGAGGGTAAGTCTGCTTCAACAAACATACCGCCGTAAGCGAAAAGCTGCTTTAACAAAGGCTCTGTGTGAGCATCATTTGTACAGAAGAAGGCTGTTTCCTTTCCATACTTTTCGATCCACTGCGGTACTTTTTCAAGAATAAACTGCTGGGCACCGGCTGTGCCGACATCGCTTGTGGGATCGGGAGCTGTTTCAAAGTAGAAGTTAATGCCTAAATCTTTACAAGCTTCTTCCATGATCTGCCTTCTAAGACCCAATGTTTCATAGGACATGTGTCTGGGGAAGGAAATATGAACGAAATTTTTTGCTCCAAGCTGTTTTGCAGCCCAAGGAATTGTATAACCGCGGGAAATAAAGTCCTGACTTCCGATCATATCGGCAGCAGCCTGAATTACGAGCGGATCTTCGTGAGCCTCGCCGGCCAATAAGAGAATGTCGGGTCTTCTTTCTCTAACACGCTTAAAGGCTTCTGCTGTTCCGGGGATTCCCTGATTTACGATGATCGCCTTCATTTTGGGATCATCGGAAAGAGCTACAATCTGGGAGATTGTTGTTTCCTGCTGTGACATAAAATCATCGGGATAGGTGATGTGCTGAATCATTCCGCCGTCTTTTACAGAACCATAAAGGCGGATAAGCTCTTCAGCTCCGCGCAAATCATCTTCAGATTGCGATACTGTTCCGGTCATAATACCAATATGGTATGCCGGACCCTTTGTTTCTGCTTTTGCAGCTCCTTTTTCTTCGGTTTTGCTGCAGCCTGCAATAAACGCAAATAATGCTATCAGCAAAACACCTAATGCCAATGTTCTCTTCTTCATAAATAAACCTCCATTTATTAAGAAAACTATATTAAAAACTTGCAGCTTTTTTTGTCCATTGATTAATTAACATACTATAAAATTTATTCTTAATTAATGCAAAGTAGACACCCGATAACTGCCGGATAAAATTGTATCATACATATATTCAGCCGTCAAGTTTTTTATTCATTTTTTTTAAATTTATTTTGTCAAAGTCCAGTCCTCAGCATTGCGATTGATTTTTTCGTATGAAAGCCTTTTCAGCATCTTTGCGGGAGAGATATTTGCTTGTACCGCATTTAAAATATCTCCATCAGGTTTCCATAATCCGGCTGCAACAGCTTCTAAAACGGCATTTTCGATTTCATTAACCCCCCAATCCTCATCTTTGGGATGTCTAAACAAAACCGCGTCCTGTAAGGCCTCGGTTTTAGGTTCCCTGATAAGAACGGCATTTGTTCTTTTAGGCTGAAACTTTTGCAAACGCCCCCAAAAACAAAAAGCTTTTTCTCCGGCTTCAAGGGCTGCACAAGATTCTGCAGACACTAAAATTCCGTCCTCCGGCTCTGAGCCGTCCGAAGGTAAGAACCAATAGAATACAATGATGTTTCCTGCTTTAACCTCAAATGCAGGGAAAGCAAAGTCCGGCTCCTTTGAATTCCCTGCATTTACAAGTTTTATCCCGAATAAATTTCCGTCCGATTTTACATCAAATTTTATAAAACCCGGTTTAGATGTGGAGCCTAATTTCATGGAAGAAAAAGACAGTTCGGCAGGCTTGGTATTTGCACCCTTAAACGGAAGCTCAAAATCAAGAATTTGACTCATGCCTCCGGAAACCTTTCCGCATATTTTAAAATCTTCGCCTATGGTAAAATTTTTACTAGGCCTAATCTTAAAAGCCGAAAATGATTCGGCAGCTTCAACTTTCTCAACCGTACACAAAATTTCTTCAGGATTATTTTCTTTTAAGGCATAAACCTGTAAATCTGAAACGGCTCCTTCAAAAACAAGGCCTATCTCATTATTTTGAGACTGTTCAAATTCTTTGAGAATAAGCCTTTCATCATTTCCAAGAAAAATTGAAACAAAACCCGGCTGTTCAATCATTCCGCTGCAAGAAGCGGATAAACTCAAAACCAACAAAACAAGCAAAAAAAATCTTTTTGTCATAAAAGACCTCCTACCTATTTTGTAGTTTTTTTTTAGACTTTATAGTAAAATTTTAAATTTTTTTTAAATTCTTGTAATAACCGTTTCAAAGGGGCGAAGCATCTTTTGTTGAGGGTTAAAATTCCTATAATTAAATAGAATCGGAAGGCCTCTAACCTCTTCCCTTATCTTCTGAGTCTTCCCCGACATATTGGAAATAATAAAAAAGGTTTTATCGTCTTTTTTGCGGTAATAAGCAAAAACATCCTTTCCTAAATCGGCAAATTCTATATCGCCGAACTGCAAGGCCTCTTCGGAATTCCTCAAGGCTATCAGCCTTTTGTAATAGTTAAAGCAAGAATCCGTCTCGGAGAGGTTCTTTTTTACATTTATCTCTTTATATCTTTCGTTCAGACGAAGCCAAGGTTTAACAGTACAAAAGCCGCCATTTTCGGAATCATCCCAAGGTATGGGAGTCCTTGCATGATCTCGAGCATAATTCATAGTCATTTTAAAAGCCCTTGTTTTGCCGAATTTAAAAGACCTAAGCATATTATAAATATTTTTTGTGGCTATATCGTCAATTTCTTCCATGCTTTTAAAATCGGTATTGGGTAGGCCTATTTCCTGCCCCTGATAAATAAAGGGCGTTCCTTTTTGAGTTAAAAGCACGGTTGCAAGCATTTTGACGCTTTCTTTATAATATTTTCCTTCATCCCCGAATCGTGAAACGGAGCGGGCCTGATCGTGGTTTTCAAAGAAAAGAGGTGTCCACGGCATCTTGGTCTGCCATTTTTTTAAGATTCTAATCATTCGGAAGGGTTTATATTTCCGTTTAAAAACAGGAATTTGAAACCAGCAGTCTACACCCGTATGGTGCTCAAACGGAAAAACCATAGTCAACTCATCTTGCGTAAAATCCTTGGCTTCTTCCAGTGAAACATCCATGGTCTCGCCGACAGTAAAGGCTTTGTAGGGTTTTAAAACTTCTCTATTTAGTTCTTTTAAAATATCGTGACAGCCCTTTTGAGACAGGTAAAACTCCTTACCCGTCTTCATTCTCCTTTTTTTTGCATCTTCATAGGAAGTTTTATAAATACAGTTTATAACATCGCAGCGGAAACCTGCAACGCCCATATCAAGCCAAAATTTCAATATTTTTTTTACTTCTTCAATTACCGCCGGATTATTATAGTTTAAATCGGGCTGATTTTCGGTAAAAAGATGAAGATAATAGAGTCCGTTTTCTTCGCAATACTTCCATGCGGAGCCCAAAAAAAGACTGTCCCAGTTATTGGGCGGTAGTTTTTTGCCCTTTACAATCCTAGGCTCCCGCCAAACATAGTAATTATGGTAGGGAGATTCGGGATTTTTGGATTCGATAAACCATCTATGCTGATCGCTTGTGTGGTTTATAACTAGGTCCATAATAATCTTTATATCGAGCTTGTCCGCTTCTTTTAATAAAGCCTTAAAATCGTCCATTGTGCCGAATTTCGGATTAATATCGCAATAATCGGAAACATCGTAGCCGTTATCATAGTCGGAGGAGGCCGTTACGGGTGAAAGCCAAATTGCTCCTATTCCCAAATCTTTTAAATAAGGCAATTTTGAAATAATACCCTGAATATCGCCCATCCCGTCATTGTTTGCATCACAAAAACTTCTGGGATATATCTGATAAATTACTCTTTTATTCCACCATTCCATAAATCTCTCCTAAATAATCTTAGCTAATTATATTCTAATTGTTTTTTATGATTTGTCTATATTTAACTAAGATATATTTCAAAAAGATAGGCAGCTTTTTTATGCTATTGACAAAATCGCTTTTTTATCGTAAGTATTAATCCTGATTTTTTAGAGGCTATAGACATGAATACAAAAAATATATATACTACCCCCCCCCCGAAAATTTGACTATAAACTACTGGTTGTTTTAGATCAATACGATGCTGAAAATAATGGAACTACAATTACTGCACGGAGACTGGTCAGCGGCTTAATTAACATGGGCTGTAATGTAAGAGTAATAAGTACAGGAAAAAAATCTGAGGATAAATTTACAGTCAATGAGTTAAAATTTCCTGTATTTGATAAGCTTATAAAAAGCCAAGGGATGATGTTCGCTAAACCCGATGCGGATGTTCTGTATGAGGCCATAAAATGGGCCGATTTAGTTCATTTTGTTATGCCTTTTTTCCTGTCAGTTAAAGGATTAGAGATAGCACAAAAACTTAACAAACCTCACACTGCAGCATTTCATGTGCAGCCTCAAAATATTACTTATTCCATAGGTTTAGGCAAATCAAAATTAGCAAATGATTTTTTATACTATCTTATGAAAAATAGTTTTTATAAGCATTTCAGGCATATCCACTGTCCAACTATGTTTATTGCAAATCAGATAAAAGAACATGGTTATGATGCTGAAACTCATGTTATCTCGAATGGAGTTGCAGAACAATTTACATATAAAAAAACAGCTAAACCTAAAGAGTTTGAAAATAAATTCGTAATACTGATGATAGGAAGACTATCAAAAGAAAAAAGACAAGAAATTTTAATTCACGCAGCAGCAAAATCTAAATATGCGGAAAAAATACAGTTAATTTTTGCGGGAAAGGGACCTCAAAAAAGAAAATATGAAAAACTATCAAAACATCTTAAAAATAAGCCGATTTTTACTTTTTGCACACAAGACGAACTGATAAAAATCATATCTTATTCGGATTTATATGTACATACAGCCGATGCCGAAATTGAGGCAATATCCTGTATAGAAGCTTTTTCTTGCGGTTTAGTTCCAATAATTGCAAACAGCCCCCAATCGGCAACACCTCAGTTTGCCTTGGATGAAAGAAGCCTGTTTATTGCCGGAGATGCCGATGATCTTGCTAAAAAAATAGACTATTGGCTGGATAACAGTGATGAAAGAAAAAGGCAGGAAATCAAATACGCAGAATACGGTAAAGAATTCGCTCATGATGCCTGCCTGCAAAAAATGATTCTAATGTTTGAAAAAGAGATAAAAGAATTTACCGAAAAATCTTTATCAATATCATAAAAAATTTGCATAGAAACATCTTTCTTACTTTCTCAGCCTGACTCCTTCAATGTCAGAGCTGAACAGTTCTCTTAGGTCATTTAAACCTAGGGCCATGAGGGCCATTCGGTCTATGCCGATTCCCCATGCCAAGACGGGGACATCAACGCCCATTGTTCTCGATACTTCAGGACGGAGAATTCCTGAACCGCCAAGCTCAAACCAGCCTAGAACGGGATGCTTTATGTGTACTTCAATAGAAGGTTCCGTAAAGGGGAAGTAGCCGCCTACATATTTTACCTCGGTAGCCCCTGCTATTTCGACGGCAAACATTTTGAGTATTCCCAATAAGGTTTTTAAATTAACCTCATTACCTAAGACTATACCCTCGGTTTGATAAAAGTCGGATAAGTGGGTTGCATCGACCTTATCATAACGGAAACATCGGGCTATGCCGAAATATTTGCCGGGAATTTTTGCCTTTGCAAGCTGATGGGCTGAAAGAACGGTGCCTTGGCTTCTGAGCAAGAGCCGCCTTGTAAAATTTCTGTCAAAGGAATAATTCCAGCCTCGGCTGCCTGTGTTTCCGCCCGTTTCATGGGCTTCGGCAACGCGGGATAAAAATGGTTCTTCAATGCTTTTTGCATGGGTCGGATTTTTTATGTAATAAACATCGTGAATATCGCGGGCTGCATGAAATTGCGGCATAAAAAGAGCGTCCGAGTTCCAAAAGTCTGTTTCTACGAGCGGACCGTCAAATTCTTCAAAGCCCAAACCTACGAGCTTATCCTTTACACCTTCCAAAAAATCGCAGTAAGGATTTGTTCTTCCTGCAACTATTCTCGCAGGCGGAAGATTGATATTGTAGCTTCTGAATGTTTGATTTTTCCAGCTGCCGGTTTTTAAACTATCGGCTGTAAGTTGACCTGTTTCATCCCCTGTTATACCCTCGGCTTCAAGCTCTTCCTGAAGCGAAGGTACATCTTCAGTAAACCCGTAAACAACAGAGTCCCGCTCTACAATCTTATAGGGGCTGTCAGAAGCTCCGCGTTTTTTTGCGATTGAGTTGATTATTTCCCGCTCTTCATCATCAAGGTCTTCTTCAGCTATGATATGGCCTTCTGTTTTAAGCCCTTTTTTAAGCAATTCTACGGTTATTTTAAAGCGCTTTGATTGAGGTTCTTGCACAAAGGAAGCCTTTTTTTCTTCATTCATCTTAACGGCGCCTTCTTTTGAAAGAATACCGAAGGCCGAACCCACATCCTTATTTTCCAAATTAAGGGCATCGGCAATTTCAGGAAGCTTCAGCTCGCCCTTTTCTTTTAAAAGCTGCAAAATTCTTTGTTCCGGAGTTCCGTGCTCGGCAAAATCTGTTCCAATATTTGTAAGTTCAAAAAATATATGTTTTTTGCGGTCGGTTTCTTTTATAAGCCCCTTCATTTTGAGCCACGAGAAAACCTGATTTGCATGACCTTCTTTATATGAAAGTTTAAGCTCAAGTTTTTTATTATCAAGATACTCGCCTATTTTAAAATTTTTTAAAACCTTAACCTCAAGAGGATGAAGATTTTTGATAATGTTTTTGATATCCATAATTTACTCCGAAATTCTATCTAAAAAAAGATAGAAGATTATAGCATATTTTTAAGTCTTTGTACACAATTAGGCTTATATAATTTTTTAGGACTTTACAAAAAATCTTACATATTATATAATACTGTGTCGGTTGTGTGCTAAATATTTTGGGCAAAAAAGCCGATAAGAGAGAGACAGTACCTGTAATTTTGGAATGTTGATTTGTACTTTTTTTATTTAATTATGGTATAGTCAAAAGAGGAGTTTAAAGTGTCAAGAACACGAACATATAAACGGGCAGAAAACAACTTGGTACGCTATTTTAACGAGCTTTTTAAGGCTTTTTGTACAAGCGTATCTAAGGGTGTAATGAAATTCATCAATGGCGGACGCAAAAAGCTGACCATCATGGTTGTTCCGCATTCTCAAAAAAGGATTGTAAATTTTCAGGCAAGCATTTTTTCGCTTGTTTTTGTATCCATACTTCTTGTAGGTATTTTAGCCTCATTTTTTTGGTTTACGGCAGAATCAGCAGCTTCAGCCAGAAAACTCGCAAATTTAAAGGAAGAAACACGCAAAACACAGGCCAGTCTTAATATTTTGAAAAACGAAACAAACGACCTTTTAAAAAATGCAAAGAATTTTCAGTCTACACTTTCTTCTACATTAACCTCATTGGGTTTACAGTCCATTATGGAAACAGGTGCTGAAAACGATGACTCAAGCGATCTTTCTCTCCTCTTCAATGTACAAGAGCAAGCCCAAGGAACTGCAAGGGAAGTCAGCGAGCTTAAAAAACTTTCAGCATATTTGCAGGATACAATTCAGCCGGTTCAAGAAATGGCAAAGCTGATGGACACTCAAACAGCCCTCTTTTCGGATATTCCCAGTCTTTGGCCTATTAAGGGCGGTATAGGACATATAACAATGGCCTTCGGTCAAAACCGTCATCCCTTTACGGGTCAATGGTACATTCATACCGGTATAGACCTTGCAACGGGACGCTCCGGTGATCCCATTATGGCTACGGCTGACGGACAGGTTATTACGGTAGAAACCGATTCGGGCTGGGGAAACTACATTATCATCAAACATAAGCACGGTTTTTTTACAAGATATGCTCACCTAAGTTCGTTTAGAGTTACGCGAGGACAGCATGTACAAAAAGGTCAGGTTATAGGCTATGTAGGAAACACGGGTATTTCTACAGGCCCCCACTTGCACTATGAGGTTCACATAGGTTCCGATGTTGTAGATCCTATGAAATATCTTAACATAAAAAATACCGGAAGAAAAAAATAGTCATGGCCGATTTTATTGACGATATTTCCATAAACACAATCATAGGCCCGGGAACATTTGTAAACGGAAGTTTAAGTGTACCTGGATTTTTGCGTATAGACGGAGATATAAACGGGGATATAAAAACTCCCGGAAGGGTTATAATTGCAGAGAATGCAAGAGTCCGCGGAAACATACATGCAAAATCTATAACTATAGGCGGAATGGTTCAAGGTGATGTGATAGCTCCGGAAAGCGTTGTTGTCTTGTCAACAGGCCTTATTTTAGGCTCGGTTTTGACAAAAAAAATACGATTGGATGATGATGTATTTTTACATGGCTACTGCTTTGCCGTAGATAATCAAGCCGAATTTGAAAAGGCAGAAAAAGAATATAAAAACAGGCAGGGGCTTGCAGCCTCGGCCCTTGTTCATTCCAGGTGAGGCAGCCCATGGGAAACTCTGTGGATACAAGAAACTATGTTTCCGCTCTTAATACTGCCGCACCTCTAATCGCCAAAGATTCGTACATTCAAAAAAATCAAGCACGCAAAACTGAAGAGGCTAAGCTAAAAAAGCCTAAAACTTTTTTGGAAGCAATTTTAGACAATAATGTTCAGGAGACGGAAGAATCCGATTATGAAAAAAAACTGGAAGGTCTTACGCCTGAAGAGAGAAAAAAAGCGGTAGACGATATTTTGGCCGTTTTACAGGACGATGTTTATTCCAGCGGCTCAAATTTGGCCGAAAATGTAAATGCGGAAACAATAAACAAATATAAAAAAGCCGTTAAAAGCTTTGTAAACTTTGCACTTCAACATTCGCTTAATGTTAAAGCGGTAACTTCAGGCGGATTAAATCCGTTAAAACAGAAGAGTTATGTAATTGTAAAGGTTATTGATGAAAAAATAAATAAACTAACACAAGAGCTTTTATTTAATCAACTTGAAAAGCTGCAAATTTTAGACAGACTCGATGAAATAAAAGGTCTTTTGGTCAACTTGACTACATAGCGGGGTAATAATGGATTATGATATTAATGAAAATATAGAAGATATTGAATCTCTTGAAGATAATGACCAACGGCCTGTAAAGACAAGCTCGAATCCTAACGATTTTCCTCAGCCCCTATATGAGCTTAATTTGGATTATTCGAAGGAAAGCTTCTATGCAATAGCTTCCGAGAGTCAGGAATTTAATACGGGAGACTTTGTTCTTGTACCTACACGATACGGTAATGATGTTGCTCGTTTCGGAGGCCCGGTCAAAACTCCAATCAATGCCAATCCTGATGAGGTTGTAAAAATTATCCGAAAAATCAACGCTGAAGAAGAGATTATTTTGGAAGAAAACCATAAAAAAGAAAAAGAAGCGGCCAAAATTTTTAAAGAAAAGGTTGCATTAAATAATTTGGAAATGAAATTTATCGGTTGTCATTTTTTATTTGATGAACCAAAGGTTTTATTCTTTTTTAGTGCAGACACCCGTATAGATTTTAGAAAATTGGTTAAAGATCTTGTTGCAGTTTTTAAGGTGCGAGTTGAGCTAAGGCAGATAGGCGTTCGGGACGAATCCAGAATTATAGGAGGCCTAGGCTGCTGCGGACGGCCCTATTGCTGTCATAGCGTAACCGATAAACTAAAACCTGTTTCAATTAAGATGGCAAAGGAGCAAAACCTCTCGCTCAATTCATCAAAAATATCGGGACAGTGCGGAAGGCTCTTATGCTGTCTTTCTTACGAATATGATTGGTATGCAGAAGCCCGAAAGGCAATGCCGCCTGAGGGAGCTAGATTCCCCTATGACGGCACCGTCTTTAAAATTACCGAGGTAAACCTTCTTACCCAAATGGTCTCCTTATTGGGAGAAGACGGCCGTATACTTTCACTACCTTCAAAACGGATAGTCAATATCGGCGGAAAGTGGCAAGTAAGATAAATTATTTATCGGTTTCTTTTTCGGTTATACCCAATTTTTTTAAATAAGCATAAAGCTTATCTGCAGTATGTTTGCTGATTGCGTGTTCCATTTCGCATGCATCGATATCTGCAATTTCATAATCTACATTAAGAACTTCAGTTAAAAATGTTCGAAGAGCATTATGCCTTGTACGAACTTCTTTTGCGATTGCTCTGCCTTTTTTTGTTAAAGTAATTGTTCCATAAGGCTCTTGCTCTATATATCCGTCATCTTTTAGACCGCCAAGAGATTTATTAACACTCGCTCGTGAAACATTTAATGCACGGGCAACATCAATAGACCTTACTTGTTCATCAAGTAAAGATAGATCATAAATCCGTTCAAGATAATCTTCTTTTGAGGAAGTAATAGTTCCTGCTACATGTGTTCGTTTATTCATAGTGATATTATACACTATTTCCTTTGACAAAACAAGAACTTTTTTGTATCATATATCAAAGAATATTTGTTCTAATTTTATGTTTTGGCGGCAAAATAAAAATATGATAAAATCAAAAAAAAATATACTGTTATTTATATTTTTAATTTTTATAAATTTTAACACATTTACTCATCCTCATATGTGGTTTACAAGCTCCCTTGAAGTTGTTTTCGCAGGAAAAAACTTAAAAGGAGCCTATGTTACATGGACCTTTGACAGATTTTTTAGTGCAGATGTAATCAGCGGTTATGATATAAACAGAGATGGTGTATTCAGTGCTGCAGAAACAGCCGATGTTTATGAAAACGCCTTTAGTTATTCGGAAAATTTTTATTATTTTACATTTATAAGGCATGGAGAAAGGCGTACAACCCCTGAGCATATCGAAAAGGCATCTTTTTCCGTTTGGCAAAAAAACGGTATTGTTACTTATAGGTTTTTTATCGATTTAAGTGAATTTAAAAGCCGAGAGATATTTTTAGCATGCTACGATTATACTTTTTATTGCGATATAACTTATCCTAAAAATGCGGCCGTAAAATTCATATATGATGAAAGCCTGGTGCAGCCCTCATACACTATTATCGAAAATAAAAACTATCCTGTATACTATAACCCTTTGGGAGCAATGGATGACAATAGAATATATTATAAATGGGCACCCGGCCTTAATACCTATTATCCCAAAGAAGTAAGAATCAGGTTCTAAAGCGCTTATGAGAAAAAGCTTAATTTTTATCGTATTTTTTACTCTTAACATAAGCCTCTTATTTGCAAATCCCTTTACAGGAAAAAAGAATTCTCCCGTGCCCGTATATCAAGGGCAGCCTTCAGAAAACATATTGCATGGACAGCGTATATTGAACCAAAAGCTGGGAGATTATATAAGCTCTTGGAAAGAAAATAAAAATTTTGATATTTTAGTATCCATTCTGGCTATTTCATTCTTATACGGCTTGGTACATGCTGCAGGCCCGGGACACCGTAAAACGATCATCTTCTCTTTTTACCTTACAAAAGAATCGAATGGTTTGGAGCCTCTTTTTACCGGACTTGCTCTGGCAGGAATGCATGGAGGAGCGGCCATCATCCTCATGATGATTTTTAAGGGGCTTTCGGGAGCCATACTCTCACGCTCAAATAATGCAATGATATACATGGAAGGAATTTCCTTTTTAATCTTAATAGTTTTATCCCTTTACGGAATAATAGATGCTGTAAAGGATATAAATACAAAAAAAGATTCAAACCATAAAAAGCTTAAACTCGGAGCTATTTTAATAAGCGGCATTTATCCCTGCCCGGCTGCCATGCTTGTCTTGGTGCTGGCCGTAAGCCTTGATATCTTGGCCTTGGGCATCTTTGCAGCGATAGCCATGTCTCTAGGTATGAGTATTCCGATAATAGCATCGGGATATTTAGCATGGGCCGGCAGAACAGGTCTTTTTTACAGACTGAAAAATAAAGAAAGACTAGTAGCCATAACCGGTTCAATTCTTCAAATCGGAGCATACGGCTTTTTACTCTACATTTCGTTAAAAACGGCCTTGCCTTTTATTCTAAGTTTGTTTAGAATGTTAAAATAAAATTTACTTTGCGGGAGTTAATATGAAATTTATAAATCTTATGAGAATTTACCTCTTTGTCTTTTTTGTGATACTTATTGGAAGCTGCTCAAGCGTACAACAGGATTGGAAAACAGACGGTTCCACTATCGAAAAAGACCTAGTCTTATCAAAAAAGCAAGGACTCATGTTCTTTAGTGCCTCAGACACCGATCCGCAAAGTAAAAAATTGCTGGAGAATGTTTTTACCGGATACCTGTTTTCAAAGATAAACAAGGATTTTATTTTTTATAATATAGATATAGTAAAGGAAGAAAGTTCGGCTGATTCAGTCCAATTAGCAAAAAACTATGTTCTTTTTTCGGATTATAATATTACACAAGTACCTTACCTCTGTCTGATAAACGAATACGGAGATGTTTATCATTCGGATACAATTCCCGAGCAAATTAATAACTCCTCTTCATTTTTAGAGCATCTGAATAAGCTGCGGGAAAAGAGTCTAACGGTAGAAACCTTACGAAAAAATATAAATGAGGTAAGCGGCCCTGAAAAAATAAAAGCCATCAATACTTTTTTTTGAAAAAATTTATCTTGTCGATTCAGAAAAATACAGGAGCTTTTTTGACGAAGGAATAGAAAGCGATCCTTCAAATGAAAGCGGTTTATTGGGCTCATTTATACTTGCAAGAATGAGCTTAAATATTGAACCCTTATTAAAACAGCAAAAGTACACTGAAATAATCGCCGAGCTAAAAAAGACCTTGCAAACAGGTCTTTTAAGCCCCGACGAGGAGCAGCTTACCTTATGCAATATAGCTACATTTTATGCCCGCCTTCCAAATCCTCCTATTAAAACCATACTGGAGCACCTTGAAGCGGCCTTAAAAAAAGCACCTAATTCTTTTAGAGCAGAAACCATAAAAGAAGACATTGAATACTTAAAGAATAAGAATTAAATACTTATATCTACCAAACTTGAAGAAGGATCTTTCTTTGTAAGAATCTGTGAAGCATATCGGTAGTCCGGTTTTATCGATATCATCTCTTGGCGTAAATCTGCCATTCTTGACTGCAAAAGCTCTCTGTTTTTTTTGTTTTGATCGATAACTTGGGATTGCAGCCTATCGAGATCCGACTTAAGCCTTACAACTTCGGTATCACCCTTATCGGGCATACCGAAGCGGTACATTTCTTCTATCGGATCTATTACTTTTTGAATTGTAAAAATATCTCCGATTATTGACTGCTCCAACTCTGTGTGATGTACAAGGGCATCTATATTATCTTCATGGATGCTTCGCTCCTGTGTTTCAAGTACAACAAGATAGTCGCTGAATTTTTTCCTTTGTTCTTGTAAAAGGGCCTTAAACCTCTTGAGAACAGCCACCCTCTGATCGATTTCTTGACGGCTTAATGCTTGTTTCATAAGACCCCCTCTATCCGGCTATGTTCACGCCTACAGAAACCTCAGACCTTTGAGGTATAGACTGAGAAAAAATTTGTTTCCATACATCATATAATTCCTGCATCATAGAGCTTACATCCAGCAAGGGTTTATAGTCTTTTTTTAGATTTGCAGTTAAAAGCTGTTGATTAAAATATGAATAAATTGAAAGAAGGTTTGCAGCTATTTCTCCTCCTATCTCCATATCCAACGCAGCCATGAGTTCAGTTATAATCTCTTGAGCCTTGATTATGTGATTATTGATTGGTTCAATATCTTTTGCCGGAATTTTAGGTACACGCATTTTAGAAATTGCTAAATTTATTTCTTTTATCCCCTCAGTATAAAGCATAAGAATAAGAGAACCCGGACTTGCCGTTTTAACACTTGTTTCCTTATAGGCTGCTGCAGCCTGACTATTATAACTCATACCCCCTCCAAAAATAAAAATAGGTGTCTCCTAAACTTATCGGTATTTAGAACAAGGTCTTTAGAAAACTTATTGACAAACAAAAAAAAAGACCATATAATATTTAACTGAGGTTCAAAATGAAGAAATTTGTAGGAACTACATCGAGGGGGCTGATTGCTCCGATAATCAGGGAAGGCGACGATATTGCTGCAATTGCAGCAGAAACTCTTTTAAATGCGGCAAAGGCTGAAGGATTTAAGATAAATGACAAAGATATTCTTTCCGTTACAGAGTCCATAGTTGCCAGAGCACAGGGAAACTACGCAACAGCTGATGATATAGCATCCGACATAAGGTCAAAATTCGGAGACTCATGCATAGGTTTAATCTTTCCGATTTTGAGCCGGAACCGTTTTTCTGTTTGTTTGGAAGGAATAGCCCGCTCAAAAAACAAGCTCATCATCATGTTAAGCTATCCGAGTGATGAGGTCGGCAACCATCTGATTGATCCCGATGTTTTTGAAGATTCCGATGTAAACCCGTGGACAAATTCTTTCACTCGTGAAGAATTTAGAAGCAAATTCGGCGACCACAAACACAAATTTACAGGAATGGATTATATAGAATATTATGACTCGATAATCAAGAAACACAATCCTGAATCTTTTGTAATCCTATCCAATGATCCTAAAAAAATAATAGAATACACAGATTCGGTTTTAGCCTGCGACATTCATACCCGGAACAGAACAAAAAAGCTTTTAAAAAAGGCTGGAGCGAAAACCGTTTTGGGCCTTGATGATATTTTAAGCAGCTCCGTCAACGGAAGCGGCTTTAACTCGGAATACGGACTCCTTGGTTCAAATAAGTCGGGAGATGACAGAATAAAACTCTTTCCTCATAATGCACAAGTGATCGTCGATAAGATACAGAATATAATAAAAGAAAAAACCGGCAAAACAATTGAAGTTATGGTATACGGCGACGGAGCATTCAAGGATCCTATAGGTAAAATTTGGGAACTTGCCGATCCGGTTGTGTCCCCCGCCTACACAAAGGGCTTGGACGGAAAACCGAATGAGGTAAAACTAAAATATCTTGCCGACAACAATTTTAAAGACTTAAGTGAAGAAGAACAAAAGCAAAAAATTGCCGAATATATTGAAAAGCATCAAAAGGAAACTTCCTCGCATATCGACTCTATGGAGTCTCAAGGAACTACACCTAGGAGGCTGATCGACTTAATCGGTTCGCTTTCAGACCTTACATCGGGAAGCGGAGATAAGGGAACACCTATAATATTTATACAAGGATATTTCGACAAATATACGGGTTAGTCTTTTACTTTGAAGATGTGTTATGTTTATAAGAGAAAAGATCGTATTCACAAATAAAAAAGAAAAGAAAAAACAGGCTTTTTTAGGCAGCTTATTCGTGCTTCTATATGCCTTTCTTATAATGCTGATAATTTGGCTTTTAGGAATCTTCCCTCATGCACAAATAGATCAGCTAATCTTTACCGCCGTAACACCAATTGACGGCACAAGCAGCGAAGTTCTTTTAAGCTTTTACCTAAAAGCCATTGTAATTCCGCTAGTTATATCACTGGTAAACATTATTTTCATCTTAAAAGAAGTAAAATTTATTTTAAAAACAAAGAAAGGAAAATCTTACCGTATCTTCCCTATTTTGATAAGGAGACCTCGTCTTTATTTATGGATCTATTTAGGAATTTTCTTAGGATATGGTCAATATAAATTCGGCTATATTCAATATGCTTATTACAAATTAAGCCCGCCTACCGACCTCTATGAAAAAAATTATATCGACCCGGCAAAAGTAGAATTTTCTTTTCCTCAAAAAAAGAGAAATCTGATCATACTCTATCTTGAATCAATGGAAATAAGCGCCGTATCAAAGGAATTCGGCGGCTTATCCCGCTATGATCTTATTCCTGAGTTACGGCAAATAGCCGAACAAAACCTTTCATTCAGTCATAGTGAAAATTTGGGAGGCGTTACACAAGTAACCGGAACATCCCACTCAATCGCCTCCCTAACCTCATTAAACCTAGGCGTGCCGTTAATCTTAAATCTGCATTCTTTTGATTCATCTTCTTTTAAAATTTCATCCTTAAACACAACCTCAATAAAAATAGATAATTTTATGGAAGGCGGTTACGGGCTTGGCGACCTCTTAAACGATAACGGATATAACCTTGTGTTCAGTATGGCTGCCGACAAGGGGTTCGGCTGTCTGGGTAATTTTTTAACCGGCCATAAAAATTTTAAGATTCAAGATTATTCTTATTTTGTCGAAGCCGGAAGAATACCTAAGGGGTACAATGTATGGTGGGGTTTTGAGGACGAAAAACTTTACCAATTTGCAAGGGAAGATATTGTTGCACTTTCAAAGGAAGATAAGCCTTTCGCCTATATCTTTTTTACTGCCGACACACATTCACCCGGGGGGTATGCAGATGAAAAATGTCCTAATATCTATTTTGAAAAAATACACAATGTTTATGCCGGAGCATCAAAAAAAAGCACATGACTTTGTGGAATGGGCTAAGACCCAATCTTTTTATGAAAATACGACAATCATTATTTTGGGAGATCACTTATACATGGGCGGAGACCTGTATCCTCCGATAGTAAAATTACAAGATAGACATGCCTACAATGCCTTTATAAATTCTGCAAAAACAACGGACAAAAACAAAAATCGGCTTTTTACAACCTTTGATCTTTTTCCAACAGTTGTCGAAAGTCTCGGTATCGAATTCAATGCAAACGGGCTCGGTTTGGGCCGCTCCCTTTTTTCAGGTGAAAAAACTTTGCTGGAAGAAAAGGGGTTAAAGAAACTGAATGCCGAAATAGAAAAACGCTCAATATTTTATGAAGAACAACTGATGAAAAAACACTAAACCATTATCAGTCTGTCCTCAGGCACTTCTTCAAAATAAGCTTTTAAATTAAGGAGCATATCATCAAGGTTTTTACAATTTAAAATCCGGCTTTTTTATGTGATGGGCAAAGCTGAAATTATCGCAAAAAAAGGCAAAAAATCTTTGAGCCCTTGTAAGATAAAATTCTTGGGGCTGCTCTTCCTGTAAAAAATTTAAAAACAACTCCGCTGTTTTTAATAAGTCGATTTCGATTTTTTCTTCTATTTCGGCAGCTGTTCCATTTTTTAAATGCCCCTTTGCAAGCTCATAAAAAATCCACGGCTTTTGCACTGCCGCACGGCCTATCATCCAACCCGCACAAGGATATTGTGCTGCATTTTTTTCTAAGACTTCAAGGGAATTTATATCTCCATTCCCATATACAGGAATCGGTAAATCGGAGGAAAGACGGGCTGTGTACTCATGCTTACAGGGCCTTGAATATTTTTGCTTTTGAGTACGCGGATGGAGGGTAATCAGGTCGACACCTTCACAAACCAACATCTTACAAAATGACAAAAGCCGCTCATAATCTTCAGTTTCACCCAAACGAAGTTTTACACTAAAACGGATTGGTTCAGTTTGAGGCCCGGACTTTTGTTCATCATACATCAAAACAGCTTTTTTGATATTTCTTACCAAAGAAGCTGTTTGCAAAATAGGCTTTTTCATCCATGCAAAACCTGCCCCGCTATTCACAATCTGAGGTGCACAACAGCCCATATTTAGGTCAATTCCTAAACCTCCGTATTGAAGTAAAATAGGAATACAGGATGCTGCGGCTTCCTCCTCAGGGCTTGTAATCTGCCAGATGAGTTTTTCAGGAGACGGATTTGCCCTAAAATACCATTTTTCAAAACCTCCGCCGGATATAGCCGAGGGAGCATGTATCATTTCGGAAAAATACTCATCCGGCTCCTTAAAACAGGCAACCAGCCTTCTAAAAGCGGAATGAGTTATTGCAGCCATTGGTGCGGATATCAAATTCATAAGTTAAAAAACCGTATATTTTATAACTTCATCTATTTGGATGTAAAGTTCAAGCTCGGCCTTAAACAGACCGGATTCTACAAAAAGACGAGGAGGAGATTTTATCAAAACAGCCCCTCGAATTTCCTTAGGTTTATTTTTTAAAAATGTTCTTGCATATTGCCGGACAGCATTTTTCACGGCCTCAGTATAGGCATCATAAACACCTTGAAGTTCATCAAATCGGTCTCCATGTCCCCTACCCTTTATTGTCTTATGAGCGTTTTTTGTCCAAAGGTTAAAATGTCCTGCATATGATTCAGGGATGCCGTATTCGGCCCACGAATAGCAATATGGATACTGAACCTTTAAGTCGGTAACTTTTATGTTTTCGGAACTTGGTTTAAACACTGTTTTAAGCTCAAAGTACTCTTCTACATTACGCTTTTTTGTCTGATGGAGTATATACAAACTCCAAACCGTAGGTCATACCTGCAAGAACATAGGCTGAAAGCTCAAGCAAGGCTTCTTTAGGCGGAGTGAATTTCGGTTTATTATCATCATCCTTTAATTTAGGAGCTTCATCTACAAAAACCCATACAGGAGCCCTTACAATAAGGGCATCACTACCGGAAGCCCCGGAATAAGTATCCGCATATAGAGAAAAACTTATAAAAAAAATAAGCACTGCAATGATCTTTCTCATAGATTACTTATCGGATGGTTTTATCTTCCCATTGAATTCCAGACTTTAAGAGGCTTTATTCCGAAACGGATTCTTATATAAGCCCATCCTGCAAGGAGACCGATAAAGTGAGTCAAATGCGCAATTCCATCGCCTACAGAAAAGATGCTGATCAACTCGATTACGGCATAACCTAAAATCAAAAGAGGAGCGGGAATAGGAACCAGTCCCCAAAGGTAGATAACGGAATTGGGATAAATTACAGCATATAAAAAGCAAAACCCCGAAAATTGCTCCTGAAGCACCTACAAGGGTAATATTGTAAAATCCGGTTGCAGCATAGACAAAAAAGCTCAAAGCTCCATCTATAGTTCCGATTAAAAGATAATAAAGTAGAAATTCTTTTGTTCCTATTTTTCGTTCTACAGGAGCACCGAAAAAGAATAGAGCAAGCATATTAAATGTTAAATGAAAAAAGTCACCATGAACAAATTGATAAGTAAAAAACTGCCAATATGTTTGTGCATAAATTACAAGAACAGGAACCAAGCCTAAATATGCACTTAAATTTCTAAAAAGGCTTGTGAGTACAAAAACGGCAGCATTTATCAAAGCTATGGCAAATACGGCATTCTTATAAGTATATTTAAAAGGTTTTCGTAAATAGTTCATACCATAAAATATCGAGAATTATTAACATTTCGGCAAGTTGTTTTTGGATAATGTTACACGATTTCTGCCGTTTTGCTTGGATTCATATAGGGCCTTATCTGCTCTTTCAACTATGGACTTTGCAGGCTCAAGATCAAAATTATAACTTGATACTCCTATCGAAATGGTGACTTTGATGCTTTGCCCATTGTAAAGTATAACCTTATCTTCTACAAGTTTTCTAATCCGTTCAGCTATAGCCATAGCTGCATTGGACGGCGTATTATTAAGCATCACTACAAATTCTTCACCACCGTATCTTGCAGCCGTATCTGCATTCCTTGTACAAGATTTTATAACCCTTGCCACTTCTTCCAAAACAATATCGCCTGCAGCATGGCCATAGGTATCGTTTACCTGCTTAAAAAAATCTATATCAAGCATCAAAATAGATAGAGCGTCTTTTTTAAAACTTGAAGAATTAATAGTATCCAAACGCTCCATCAGCAATGTAAAAAAATAATGCTTTAATTTTAGATGAGTCATTATATCGGTCGTAGTCATTTCTAAAAGCTGAGAGTTATTTATGGCAATGGCAGCCAAGGATGCGATATTTTCGATAATGCTTTTTTCATAATCGGTAAATTCATGGGAGCTTTCTATTTTCTCGCCTAAAAGTAAAAAACCTATCATTCTATTTTTTGCTTTTAAAGGTACAAAAAACGAAGGTCTTAGGCTAAATAAGTCTTTTACTATTTTGTCTATTTTTATGTGCCGGCTTATTTCATCCGGTGTGTGTCCCGAATCGGATTTATCCAAAAAACTTATCAGAGGATGATCTACATTTATAGAATATTGAATATCCCTAGATATATCAAAACCGTGATGATCTCTGTTTAATACAAAAAGATTATCGTCAAAGGATTTTTTTGTAAAAATTGCCGCTCCAAAGGTTTTTAACTGAGCCATAACTACATATAATATTGCTTCAATAAGACGATCAAATTGCAAAACGGAATTCAAGCTCTTTGAAATTTGCAATAGCTGTTTTAAATCAAAAATTTCTTTTTCTTGATGCAAAATCTTATCTTCATTTGGAGTGGGTTTCATAATTTTTACCTGCCTTTTCATTTAACTCCGATATATCTATCACAACATATCTTTTTAAAAGTTCTATCATCTTTTCAAAATTTTCCATTCCATTTGCAAATGCTGCAAACCTATCTTTATTTTTTGTAGAATTTATCATTGCCGTTATATTATGCACATTTTCCGGCACTGTCTTATAAGTGTCTTTTATTATTATATTACAAAATTTAAGTAAGTTCAAATAATGCTTACCTGCTTCTTCTAAAAATTTTTTTTGCACGCAGGTTAATCTCATCCAGAATTTTCGATAAGGGTTTTTCGAAATCACCCCCGGCCTCGATTCTTGTTAAATAACCTCTTACGAGTTCTATCGAGGACTCATTTTTACCGTACATCACTTTTTCAAGTTCATTTATTTTTTCGGCTACAGCCGAACAATAATAGTAGTCAGCCGCAAAGTCCGACTTCATTTTCTTGTCCTCAAAAAGCCCCTCTACCAAAAGCTCCCTCAAAAAAGGCTCTATGGCAGGCTCAAAAAAATTCTTTGTATATGTTTTTAAAATTTCCAACGGCTGTATCCAATCTAGCGAAAGACTGGTTAAGGCTTGAATTTTGGTATTTAGTTCTTCATTATAAACCTCCAGCCTTAAGATGTCGATATTGCCGAAGAGGCCGCTGATAAGCGACGCCATTTGAACATCTTGCCTTAGTTTAAGAATTTTTTTTGTATCTGCACCAAAATTTGTTATAAGCCGTGTTTTATATTCTTCTATTTCTGAAAAAACACGAGGCGACTTTGTTTTATCTTCAAACTTAGGATCTTTTTTAATCAATTTTGCAAGATTTATTAGTGTATCTTTACCCAGACTGTTTTCAAGCTTTGAAGAAAAACTCTTTAAATTCTTTTTTATAAAAATCTCATCCACCTGTTTATCTGAAGGAAGATTTTCATTAAGGAATAAAATGCCATCTATCAAGTGCTCATCTATAGATATATTACGGATAAGATAATCCAAATCAAGAATCTCTTGCAGCACCGTCATGCCATCTACATTTTCAAAATTATAATGTTCACGAACGGAGTCCGTATTTACGATGGTATTAAAACCCGGATCAAAATAAGCAAAGAAAGTATTAAATTGAAAACTGCAAAAATCAAAAAAGGCAAACAGTTTATTGATTTTTAAATCTACAGCCTTAAAAACAGGATCAGTCAACGAGAATACAAGCTCGTCTAATTCGTTTGTCTGTTCCTTAATTTTTTGGTCAAAATCCTCTCTCATCAGATCCGAAATTTTGTCCATACGGCTGCTGAAAGATACATTCTCTTTTAGAATTTTTTGATTATCGGTAAATGCAGATTCTACAAGTTTATCCAAAAAAAAGCCTGAAAGTCTTATGTCGTTGGAGCATATGGATTCCCGTAGAATATGTTTAAAAGTTAGGCTTATCCTGTAAAGCTCATAGATGATGATGGGTAAACCGGCCAAGATGGTATTATCGTGACGGTATACCGGATACTTACACCGCTTTAGTTCCTGAATGATATTCCGGAGTGCTTTTTGAGAGCCCGCATCTTCTTCACTTGAATAAAACAAGGAATAAAAGAATTCTTTTATATACCGAATAAAATTAGATAATATTGACACGCGATATATTACCAAAAATTATGCTTATTTTCAAGAGACCGCAAACTCATTTTCAACCGATAGAATAATTTATTACACCATTAGCTGTTTGCTGTCATCAAATTTTGGGGTATTATTAATTATGAGTTATGACTATGCATCTATTTTAGCTAAAAATATAAAAAGGATTAGGCATAAGTTGGACATATCCCAGATGGAATTAGCTCTCAGGGCAGATGTTTCAATTGCATTTATCAATGCAATTGAAAATAAGCAAAAATGGGTATCAGCCGCAACCTTATCAAAAATAACGGATGCACTCAATACAACTCCTTATGAATTATTTCTTACAGATGATATAAGTCAAGAAGATTTAACGATAATAGCAGGCCGCCATGCAGAACTTATCAAAGATTTGAATAACTTATTAAAAAAACATACATTAGGCTGCCTCAAACATGAGTCTTTAGATAAAAATCAATGATTTTGCTTTAATTAAAGATAATAAGTAACTTTTACTTTGAAATTTAGTTATAGTTTGAGCAAGAATAATACAGCATATTTATTTTAAATCAAATGTTATGACGAAAAGCAGTTTAAGTTGTTTACCTTAATGTCAAATTTTTATAAAATAGATACGCTAAAAAAATTTAGCATCCATTGAAGGAGGCAGGCATGAGACTAAAACAAAAAATTTTGCTCTCAAATGCAATAGTATTTAGTGCTCTCATAATTATTTCGGTATTCCTCAATTTTTTTTATGCAGCAAATATTTTTTCGACAAATCTCAACAAAAAAAACAAATTAAAGGCTAAACTTATAGCTCAAGAGATAGACGAATGGCTGGTTGAAAAAATGACAGTAATCGAGCAGACTATAGAAACACTGGTTTATATGGATATTACGGATCAGGAATCATGCACAGGATTTTTGGTAAACCTAAATAGACTAAATCCGGAAACCGATTATGCGGTATTTTTTGAAACGGGAGTTTTTGCAAATGGTCAAGGTTGGAAACCTGATTCCTCCTATGATCCCAGAAAACGGCCTTGGTATATAGAGGCAAAGAGTACTAGAAATACCATAATCACTAATCCGTATCACAGCATAAGCTCAAGACCTGATTCAATAGCTTTTTCTGTTTTGAAACAATTTACCACAAAAAAAGGAATTGATGGGGTATTTTTAGGAGAAATAAGGATAGATGAACTCTTATCTCTTATAGAAAAATTTAAAACCAATGACGGAGGCTACTCTTTCTTGATTGGAAAAGATTACAAAATATTATCTCATCCTAATGAAAAATACCAAATGAACATAGAAAGCTTTACAGAGCTTTACGATATTGAAGGCGGAAACGATTTTATAGAATATATAGCTAAATTAAAATTCAACGGCGAACACAATAAATTTTTACCGGCCGTAAAAGATTATGACGGTAACGAAAGATTTTTCTACTTTGCAAAATCGGATACAGCCGACTGGATCGTCGGATTTACAATACCGGCATCTGATTTGTACTCTCCCATAAACGGATTGAAATTTAGAGCCATACTATTTGCATCAATATTTATCATCTTTGTAAGTATTCTATCACTATTGATTGCAAAAAGATTGGCATCACCCATCGAAACTATTACAAACCGTCTGGAAAAGGCTGCAAAAAATAATGAGCTTATTAAATTCGACTTTTTAGATGTGCAAAGTCATGAGCTTGAAAGAATTGCAATGAGTTTTAACTCTGTAGTAAAAAATGCAAAATCGCATCTTCAAGGCGAAGCAAATTTTAGCTTGAATTCTCTTACAATGACGCAAAAGATAGATAGAATCACACTTGAAATGACTGAAGATGAGGAAGTTTACATTCTATATTTGGATATAGATAAATTTAAAACAATAAATCAGCTTTGGGGATATTACGCCGGAAACGCCTTGATACAGCATATATATTCTATGATTTTAAATCATATAAAATCGGCAAACATGCCTGAAGATTCCCTTATGCATGTAATAGGTGACGAATTTGCAATATTTTATTTCGGAAGCGAAGAGAATGTTCGTAATTTTACGCAGAACCTTATCGACAAAATAAACCGTGAATACTTTATTTGGAACGAAAAAAAGCTGACAATTTCAATTAGTGTGGGTGTCGTAAATATTCCTAAGATACCTCAAAACTCCCAAGAGATAGTATCGAATGCATACGATGCTTGTGCAACAGCTTATAGAAACGGAGGCGGCCGTTACGAACTTTTGTCCTCATCAGGCATAACGAATTTTTCTAGAGGAAATATCTCATTCTGGTTAAACACAATACAAAAAGCTCTTAAAGAAGACAACTTTGTTTTATATGCACAGGCAATTATGCCTTTAAAAGATACATTCCATCATCATAAGTATGAAATTTTAATTAGACTTAAAACTCATGATGATCATATTATTATGCCGGATGTATTTATTCCTATCGCCGAAAGATATAATCTCGTATATGAAATAGATAAATGGGTTATAAGAAATACCTTTGCCTTTTTTGCAGATGCATTAAGTAAGGGGCAATTGGACAACAATGTAATATTTTCAATAAATATTTCGGCAGACTCGTTTTTTTCAAATGATCTTGTAGAATTTATAGCTGAAAGCCGCAGGGCATTAAATGTACCCGCCCACAACTTCTGTTTTGAAATAACTGAAAGCTGTGCAGTAAGAAACTTGGAAGCTACATCTCAATTTGTTACCGAATTAAGAAAACAAGGCTTTTCTTTTTCGTTGGACGATTTTGGAAAGGGCTTTTCTTCTTTCCCGTATTTAAAGACTCTTCCGATAGATTATGTAAAGATAGACGGATCTTTTATAAAATCCATAGATAAAGATTACATAGATTTTTCAATGGTTAAGACAATGCGGGATATGTGCTACCACTTGGGACTTTATACTATCGGGGAATATGCAGAGAATGAGCAGATAGTTTCAATTTTAAAAGATATAGGTATAGATTACGGACAGGGGTATGCCTTCCAAAAACCTATTCCTATCATGGAGGCTATAAAGCCTCGAGCCGATAGGAACGGATATAGGACTTAGTTCTTTTTTTCGCCCCATATTTCTTTAAAGGTATGGATTGTTCCGCAGTATTGGCAGGCATATCTATTGTCGATAGTGCGGTAGAAAATAGCCGGAACGCCTTCGGATTGTGCAGGATGTGAAACACAGGCCTCGTTTTTACAAATAAGATCTTCAAAGTTGTAAATTCGGGGCGGCAAATGTGTGCGGTATTTTGCTTGAATCTTTCCGTCTTTTATGAGATTAAGGGTACAGCTTGAAGCAACAGCTGACAGCCTCTTCAAGTCTGCCCTTGAAAAATTGTACTCACCCGGCCTGAAAATAATACCTTTAAAGATGCCCTTATCCTTTGTAGATGTGGATACCCACTCTCCGCCTCGGCCCTCTTCAAGCCCCATAACATTTATTATCTTGGACATATGGTGCCTTATTACGGACGGCTTATCTCCGCGGCAAATATGGTCAATAACTATTCCGTTTTGGATAGGCCGTACTCCTTCAGAAAAGGTTTCTACCTTACTTTCGTTTGAGCTTCCGACAGGTACTTCAACAATATAATCTTCATCTTCAAAAGCTGATGATTTTTTAACTTCAGGCCCATTATAGTCGCTGCCTATTTTACCTGCTATCATTGACAATAGAACCATCCTGACATACATTCCGTTTATAGATTGCCTTTCCCAGCCGTTAAGCGGAGTTGTATCTAAGAATGTAGGAATAGTCGGATGAACGCGGTGCCTTGGCAGAGGATGATAAAAGCGGGTATTTTCAGGAAGTTTTTCGATAAATTCCTTTCGGAAAGTGATGGAGCGGCGCAGCTCGTCTTGTTTTTTTAACACCTGTTCACCCATTCTTTCAAGCTGGGGGCGTGTAAAATACCAGATAAGAGCTGTCTCGGATTGTTCAAGGTACTCCTCTATGGAGGAGAATTCTCTTACGGTAAAACCGTTTTCCTGCATTCTTACCTTGTAGTAATCGGGCATAGCAAGCTCAGGAGGAGCTATAAGGTCAACCTTTACCGACTTAAAAATTTTGAGTCCGTCGGCCTTTGAATGGACTGTACGGCCGTGGTATAGGTCGCCGACCAAGGCTATGTGAATACTATCGAATGACCAGTTGTTGTCTTCGATAAATGTAAATTCATCAAGTAGCTCCTGGGTAGGATGTTCGTGTTTTCCGTCACCGGCATTTATAAAGGCAGGCTTTCTTTTTAAGTTGTTTCTTTGATAAAAGGCCTGAGCCTCATCTTCAAGCCAGCGGCAGACACCCTCTACCTTACTGCGGACAATGAAGATGCTGTTTTGATAACCGGCAAGGGTATTAAATGTGTCGGCATAGCTTTCTCCCTTGTTAAAGGAGGATGATTCTACTGCAAGATCGCTTAATTTTACTTGATGAAATTTAGCTGCATTTCTAAATGATTCCTTTGTACGGGTGCTTGGCTCCAAAAAAACCTCATAGATACCGAAGTCTTTGTCGTTAATCCTAAATTCATCCATGACCTTTTGATCATCTTCTTGAATGGCTTTTTTTAGACGCTTTGTTTTGTCAAAAAGGTACTTTCTTTCATCGATTGATAGATCATCGATAACCGTCAATGAACGCCCCATAAATTTGTTTTCCATTTTAAACTCCTGTTAAAAACAAAAATGCAAAAAAAAACATCGGAAAAACCGATGTTATCAAAATAAACGAGGAAGGCAAAATTTGCAGCTTGTAGTAACTAAGGAATAAATCATCTTGCACCTCCATTGAAATGGATCTTACCGCCCATATCGGGAGGGATTTTATCAAAAAATAAAAAAGCTGTCAATAGAATGTAAAAAATAGTTGAAATTGCCTAGAAAAAAGTATTATTTTATGATAAAATACCGCACTTAGGAGTTTTTTATGAACACAGTCTGGATTGTCGGCATTGTTGCCGCAGCACTCTTACTCATGTATGGAATTAGATACATGAAGAAACTTAATATGAGCTTTAATGTCCGTGTTGTTACTGCCCTCGCAGTTGGTATCATCTTTGGTGCAATATTGCAGCTTACTATTAAAGATACAGCTTTGATAAAAAAAGCTATGAGCTGGATTACTTTAGTAGGAAGCGGTTATGTAAGATTGCTTAGGATGATTGTTTACCCGTTAATTATTGTCAGTATTACAAAATCCATTGCTACACAAAAACAAAATATCGGAAAAGCAGCAGGAAGAATTTTAGCTGTTCTTATGATAACCGTTGCAATATCTGCACTCGTTGGAGCTCTTACAACTTCTGCATTCGGCTTGTCAGCAGAAAATCTTACAGCCGGTGAAAGCGAAATTGCAAGAGGAAAGGCCATGGAAGGCAGGCTTCATGACTTTGAGGCAAAGCCTATTCAGCAGCAAATCCTTGAAATTATCCCTATCAATCCCTTTTACGCATTTTCAGGTCAAGGAACAAACGCAACATTGGCTACAGTTTTCTTTTCGGCAATGCTTGGTTTTGCAGCATTATTCTTAAAGAGAAGTAATTCCGAAAGTGCAGATGTATTTATCAAATGGCTTAACTCGTGTTCCGATGTAGTAATGAGGCTTGTACGCATGGTCCTCCGTATTACACCTTACGGCGTTTTAGCCCTTATGATCAATATAACCTCAACTTCAAATTTCTCTGAAATTTTAAGACTTATCGGATTTATCGGAGCAAGCTACATTGCTATCATAATCATGTTTATCGTACATGGATTATACTTGCTTACAGCAGGATTAAACCCCATAACATTCTTTAAGAAAAGTTTTTCAAACCTTATGTTTGCATTTACTTCAAGATCTTCGGCAGGAACCCTTCCTCTGACTATTTCAAACCAAGTAAACAACTTAGGTGTTCCCGAGGGAATCGCTAACCTCGCAGGAAGTTTGGGTACAAGTATCGGACAAAACGGATGTGCCGGAATTTATCCCGCAATGTTGGCAGTTATGATTGCACCCACATTGGGAATAAATCCATTGGCACCAGTCTTCCTTGTAAAGCTTATCCTAATTACAGCCTTAGGCAGCTTCGGAATCGTTGGTGTAGGAGGCGGTGCAACATTTGCTGCAATCATAGTCCTGTCCTCAATGGGACTTCCGATAACACTTGCAGGTCTTCTTGTTGCTATTGAGCCCCTCATCGATATGGGCCGAACAGCCTTAAATGTAAGCGACTCTCTTCTTTCCGGTGTAATTGCCGCAAAAAGAACAGGCGAGCTGGATGATACAATTTACAATAGAAAAGAAATCATCGTTGAATAAGGAGTGATTATATGACAATAAATATTGATTCCAAGGTATTGGACTATTTAAAGAAAATCGATTCTAAGGCAATAACTATTGACCTAATAGGTTGTGCTTCCTGAGGCGTTGGGGAACCCCAGCCGGTCGTGTCACCGGTAGAACCTAAAAAAGATAAAGAAGACTTCAAATTGATAAAATCGGGGGATATTGATGTTTATGTGAAAAATAAAATCAATGCATCCAACGATACTCTTTTTGTAAAATACAAGAAAGTATTGTTCTCCGAAAAATTGATTGTCGAAGGTATCGTTTTTTAGGCATTTGAATAAAATATAATTAAGGCGGCAGGAAGGTCTTTATAGGCCTCTGCCGCTTTTTTATTAAAATCTTCTAAATAAAACTTGACAAATTTAAACCTCTGTGCTAGCATATTGGTGGTAAGGCCACGACTAAAAAAAGTTTTATGGGAGGAATGTTATGAAAACGGAGGAACAAGGTTTAAAAAAAGAAAAAATCGCATCGGTTATTCAGGACGAAATTTTAACCGGAATCTTTTCAGCCGGAGAATATCTCCCTCCTGAAAGAGAATTGGCAGAACGCTTTGGCGTTTCAAGACCGGTAGTACATGAGGCCCTGCTCAGCTTGCAAACCAAGGGGCTTATCACAATTAGACCGCGGCACGGCTGTACAGTAAACGATTTTACCTCATTTATATCTATCGGACTTTTAACCGAACTCTATCGCAATAAGCAAATATCCGAGCCTGAAAAAATTGAAGAAGGACTTGTAGAATTCAGACAGCTTATTTTAACTCATATAATAAAAAAACTTATAAAAAGAATTTCAAATTTATCGGTAAAAGAACGCTATCATTTTTTTCTACCTTTAAATAATAAGATACATTTTTCAAGTCCGGAAAACATTGAAACCTCAGCAATTGAAGATTTTGAATTTTACCTTACACTAATAGATTTATCCGATAGTCCTATTTTTCTACTTAATTTTGAAACATCAAAAGAAATTTATAAACACCAATTTAAACAATTCTTATGTGAAAAGCTTTCTTATGCGGATAAAATTCCGGAATACAAAAAACTTTTTCTTAACGCCTTAAATTCTGCAAATGAAGAGGCCGCGATAAAAATGATGATACAATTAACAAAACCTGAAACATATAGAGAAGGAGCTTATCTTAGCTAGGAGTACACATGGACAGCAAAAATTTTGATAAGAAACTTTTAACATTACAAAAAAAATTAAAGAGGCTTAGGCTAGGCGAAAAGATTAAAATTTCCCTTGATGTAAAATCCGTTGTTTTAGAAGGAGATGTTTCCTCGATGGAAGAAAGGATTGCGGCAGGCTATGCTGCTGCCCGCTGCGGTTTTAAGGGAGTCGTAAACGATCTAACTATAAACGGCAAGGGGGAAAAACCCATGCACCTGCCGAAAATAAAAGATTCTCTTTTAGAGGACAGGAACTTTGATGCCGTAATCATAGGCGGAGGAGTAATAGGCTGTGCCATCGCAAGAGAATTATCACGCTATGATTTAAAAATCGCCCTCTTTGAAAAAGAAAGCGATGTTGCAATGCAGGCTTCGGGGCACAATGATGGAATGATTCATCCGGGCTTTGCAGATAGTCCTAAAAAGATAAAGGGCAAGCTGAACATACGCGGCAACAGAATGTACACAAAGGTTTCAGAAGAGCTGGGCTTTGAAATAAACCGCTGCGGCAGTTTTTTTCTTTTTTATCATCCGGTTTTTAAATTGCTCGTTCCGCTTATGAAAAGAAGATGCCGCCTAAACGGAGTGGACGGAGATTACGGCTACCGCTCCCGCAAGCTAGTAAAAAAAATAGATCCCTTTATGACCGATAAAAACTACGGCGGTTTTTGGCTTCCATCATCCGGAGTTGCTTCTCCGATGAAGGTTACCGTTTGTTATGCCGAAAACGCTTGCGAAAACGGAGCGGAATTCTTTTTTAACACAGCCCTAATCGGTGTCAAAAAAGAAGGCACTGCCGTAACAGAACTTATAACCAACCGCGGAACCTGCCGTACAAAACTTTTAATAAACGCTGCCGGAGTTTGGGCAGACAAGGTTGCAGGTCTTGCAGGCGACAGATTTTTTTCGATCCATGCACGCAAGGGAACGGATGCCATTCTCGATAAGAGGCTAAAGGGCTTACAAAAAACAGGCTCCGCCATGCCGAGCCTTTTAAGGCTTCGGAAAGGTCATTCAAAAGGAGGAGGCATAATGCCCTGCGTTGAAGGCAACCTCCTCATAGGTCCGAATGCTGTAGAGGTTATGGATAGGGAGGATTTTTCTACAAGGCCCGAAGCCTTTGAAGAAATAAAAAAACACTTAAAGCTAAACTCAAAGGTTTCACCTTCCGACATAATAACCTATTACAGCGGAACAAGGGCCTGCACATGGGAAGAAGACTTTATTATCGAGGCTTCCGAGAGGGTCGATAACTTGGTTCACGCTGCAGGAATTCAGTCCCCCGGCTTTGCTTCGGCTCCTGCTATTGCAGAGGACATCGTAAAGATTTCCGTTTCAATTTTAAAGAAAAAAATGGACGTAAAATTAAAAGAGAATTTTTCGCCGATCAGAAAAGCTATGAAGCCTGTTTCCGAAATGGAAACTGAGGAAAGAAAAGCTTTAATCGAAAAAAATCCTCAATACGGAAAAATCATCTGCCGCTGTGAAGAGGTCAGCGAGGGCGAAATAAGGGATGCGGTAAAAAATCCTCTAAATGTATTCACCCTTGATGCAATTAAAAGAAGGGTAAGAGCCGGAGCCGGCAGATGTCACGGAGGCTTTTGTACTCCCCATATCTTAAAAATTATTGCAGAAGAAAAAGGCATCCCCGTTGAAAAGATCACAAAGAAGGGAGAGGGTTCCGCGCTTGTTCAGCCGATAGAAAACTTTGAAGCCTTTAGCGGAGGCGAAAAATGAAACAACTTGCATTTAACGACTATGATGTCATCGTTATAGGCGGAGGCCCTGCCGGAATGGCGGCGGCCTTGGCTGCCTCAGAAAAAAGTCCTGAGTTAAAAATCGCCCTTATAGAAAGAGAGGGGCAGATAGGCGGCATCTTAAAGCAGTGCATTCATGACGGCTTCGGTCTAATCCGTTTTAAGGAAAGGCTGACCGGCCCCGAATACGCATGGCGTTATAAGGAAATGACAGAGGCAAAAGAAAATATCGATATTTTTCTTTTTACCTTTTTAACCAAACTAAAAAAAGAAAATGATTTATTCTGCATGGAATTTACAAATCCCGAATACGGAATTTTTGAGCTTAAAGCAAGAAGCCTTGTTGCAGCTATGGGCTGCCGTGAAAGGACTGACAGGCAGGTAAACATTCACGGGGAAAGACCGGCAGGTATTTTTACTGCAGGACAGGCACAGGCCCTCATAAACCTTCACGGGTTTATGCCGATGCTTACGGCGGGAAAAAAATGCGTAATCTTGGGTTCGGGAGACATAGGTCTTATAATGGCCCGCCGACTCACCCTTGAAGGCGCAAAGGTAGAGGGGGTCTACGAAATCAAACCCACCCCCTCAGGCCTCAGCCGAAACATCGTGCAATGCCTTGACGACTACGGCATACCCCTTCATCTATCAACAACAGTTATTGAGGTTGAAGGCAGGGAAAGGGTCGAGGCAGTAAAGATTGCCCAAGTGGATAAAAATATGCATCCGATTGCAGGCACCGAAAAAAGAATTCCCTGCGGCACCCTGATTTTAAGCGTAGGCCTCATCCCCGAAAACGATATACTGTCAAGCCTCAATGTTCCTATAGACGGAAGAACAAAGGGACCAATCGTAGATCAATTTATGCACACGGAAATTGCGGGTCTCTTTTCTTGCGGAAACGCCCTGCATGTAAACGACCTTGTCGATTACGTTTCCGAATCGGGAAAAATTGCGGGAGAAGCCGCTGCCGATTTTGCTTTAAACATGAGGGCCGGGGAAGAAAAAACTTGCCCTTTAAATATTAGCACCGGGGCGGAAAAACTTTTGCCCTTAAATATCAGAGGAAAAATCCTCTATGTTGTTCCGCAAAAAATCGACACAGAGGCAGAGGGCTCTATCATCTTTTATTTTAGAGCCTCAGAAGAAATGCAAAATGTTACGGTGAGTCTTAAAGTCTGCTTTGAGGACAGCCCTGAGGCGGAAACTACGAGTGGCGGCAAAACCGTCTTTGAGCGTAAATACGAAGAGCTTAAACCTCCCGAAATGGAGCGCTTTATTTTGCCTTGCGAAAAACTAAGAGGGGCCGAAAAGCTTGAAATAGTTTTAAGCGAAACTTCACCGGATAGCATCAAAACCTCATTGGAAAATAAGGGGGTCAATAATGGAAACTAAAAGCCTTATCTGCACAGCCTGTCCCAGGGGCTGCCGCCTGAGCGTAAAAATCGAAGGAGAAAATATCAGCGTTACAGGCAATAAATGCCCTAAAGGGCTTTCATACGGAAAATCGGAAGCCGTCTGCCCGATGAGAATTCTTACAAGCACGATAGCCTCTTCGGTAGAAGGCTTCCCTAGGCTCCCCGTAAAAACAAGCAAAGAAGTTCCCTTAAAAAACTTTGCAGAATATATGCACCTTATCAGAAAGCTTAAAGCAGACTCTTCAAAAAAGCCCGGCGACATAATCATAAAAAACTTTGCCGAAAGCGGAGCCGATTTAATCGCAGCAGGAGGATCCCAATGAAAACCATCTTGACGGTCGATTGCGGCACCCAAAGTTTACGAACAATGCTCTTTGACTTAAAGGGGAATATCTTGGTGGCAAGCCGTATTTCCTATAAACCCCACACAAGCCCTCAACCTGCATGGGCCGAACAGGATGTAGAAATTTACTGGAATGCTTTAAAAGAAGGCCTTTCCAATCTTAAAGAAAAAGCCCCGGATGCTTTTGCAAACATTGCAGGAATGGGCATCTCTTCAATGAGGGCTACTACAGTTCTGGTCGATAAAGACGGAAAAGTTTTGCGGCCCGCAATTGTATGGCTCGACAACAGGACAGCCCACGGTCCCTATCATCCCAACTTTCTTGTACGAACAGCATTTCATGCAGCCGGAGTTTACGATCCTATAGTTACAGTTCAGTCAAATTGTAAGATGAACTGGCTTCGGGAAAACGAACCTGAAATCTGGGATAAAACATGGAAGATGTTTTTTCTTTCGGGCTGGTTTATTTATAAGCTCACAGGAAAGGCCTGCGATGCCGTCTCCTCGATGGTCGGTTATGTTCCATTCGTGAATCGAAAAAGAGCGTGGGCAAAAAAACATTCGATCGAAGAAACTCTTATGCCCCTGGAAAACGAAAAACGGCATGACCTTACCGAAAGCGGAAAAATAATCGGCACCCTAACGGATGGAGTTTCAAAAGAATTGGGACTCCCTCAAGGTATTCCCCTTGTTGCTTGCGGAAGCGACAAGGCTTGTGAAACTATTGGAGTGGGCGTAGTAGATTCATCTCTGGCCTCTTTAAGTTTCGGCACAACCGCCACAATCGAAGTCTGCTCAAAAAAATACTTTGAATATAAAAAACTCTTTCCTGCCTACTGCGGCATTCTTCCAGATACATGGCTTTCGGAATTGGAAATCTTCCGCGGCTATTGGATGATAAGCTGGTTTAAGGAAGAACTCGGCAAAGAAGAATGTAAGCTCGCCGAATCTAAGGGTATAATACCTGAAGTTATTTTGGATAAGCTTTTACATGCTTCTCCGCCGGGCGGAAGAGGCCTTATGCTCCAGCCCTACTGGGGAGCAAGCGTCTTTGACCGTTATGCAAAAGGAAGCATCATAGGTTTCGGCGATGTCCATGGCCGAGATGACCTATACAGGGCAATTATCGAAGGCCTTGCGTACTCTTTGCGTGAAGGCTTGGAATTAATCGAAGCCAAGGGAAGGTTGAGATGTGAAAAAGTTGCTGCCTCAGGGGGAGCATCCCAAAGTGATGCTATCTGTCAGATTACCGCAGACATTTTAAACCGGCCGCTTGTGCGGGGAAAAACACCTGAAGCCTCCTCCTTAGGAGCAGCCATCATAACGGCAGCAGGAATAGGCGAGTATGCTTCAATCAAAGAGGCCGTAAAGGAAATGGTCCTATCCGAAAAAGAATTTACACCGAACCCCGAGCACCGCTCCCTTTATGACGGTCTCTTCGGCGTATACAAAAAAATATATCCTGCACTAAAAGATATTTACAAGGATATTCAAAGAGTAACAAATTATCCCGAAACAAAAAAAATGAACGAGTAAAGGAGAATGACTTATGGGAAAAAGATACGGGTACAAGGATTTTAAACCTGTTTGGGAACAGGTACCTCCGCCTAAGGGCTCTTTTAGAGAGGCGGCAAAGTGGGGCAACCCCAACGAATTTAAAGAACCTAACGAAAGGCTTTATAAATATATGAAAACCGTCTTCGGTATAGGAGATGAGGCCTTTAAACAAAAGCGTTTTGAAGGGCTTGAAGCCCTGCCCGAAAACCTTCCGGTAAACCTAGAACAAAAACACATTGAAGCCCTAAAAGAAATTTTCGGAGAGGCAGATGTGAGCACGGCCGTTAAGGACAGGGTATCTGTCGCCTACGGAAAAACCATGTACGATGCCTACCGCCTCCGTGAGGGCATCCTCGAAAACATAGCCGATGTTGTTGTATACCCTTCCGATCATGAGCAAATCGTTAAGCTCGTAACATACGCAAATGAACATAAGATTCCCCTCTATGTGTACGGAGGCGGTTCTTCCGTTACAAGGGGTGTTGAGGCTGTAAAGGGCGGCATCTCCCTCGATATGCGTAAAAACTTTAACAAGGTTTTAGCCTTCAATGAGGTAGACCAGACAATCACGGTTCAAGCCGGAATGTCGGGACCTCAACTGGAAGCTCACCTAAACAATGCACAAAAAGAATTCAACGCAAGGATGGCCTACACCTGCGGACACTTCCCGCAGTCCTTTGAGTACTCCTCCGTGGGGGGCTGGGTAGTTACCCGCGGAGCAGGCCAAAATTCCACCTATTACGGAAATATAAAGGATATTGTATTCCAACAAACCTATGTAACGCCTGCCGGTATAGTTAAAAGCTACGGACTTCCGGCCCATGCTGTCGGCCCCGATATCGATGAGCTTATGATGGGAAGCGAAGGCTCTTTTGGAATTCTTACAAATGTTACCTTGCGGTTTTTTAGATACAGACCTGAAACCCGCAAAAAGTTCAGCTTTATATTTAAAACTTGGGAAGACGGAATGAGGGCCTGCCGCGAGATTATGCAAAACGAATCGGGCTTTCCTTCGGTGTTTAGGCTTTCGGATGCGGAAGAAACCGACATGGTTTTAAAGCTCTACGGAGTAGAGGGCACCATAGCAGAAACCGCAATGAACCTCATGGGATATAAGCCGATGAAGCGCTGCCTCTTTTTAGGCTGGAGCGAAGGCGATAAGGAATTTTCAAAGCAGCTTTTCAAAAAGGTAAAGCGTATATGCAAACAAAACGGCGGACTTTTTTTAACCGGCAAACCGGTGGACGGCTGGGAGCACGGCCGCTTTACCGATCCCTATTTAAGGGAATCCTTGCAGGATTACGGCGTAATAATCGACACAATGGAATGCAGCGTAACCTGGGATATGATGCCTCGGGTTCACGAAGAGGTAAGAAAATTTGCCAAATCCCGCCCTCACACGGTCTGCATGACCCATCTTTCCCACGCCTATCCTCAAGGGGCCAACCTCTACTTTATCTTTATAGGCCTTTTTAAAAATAAGGAAGAATATGTAGAATACCAGTACGGCATCTTCGACAATATAATGAAGGCAGGGGCTGCCATGAGCCACCATCACGGTGTCGGCAAGATGACGGCAGCCTGGGTTGAAGAGTCCATAGGCAAGACCAATTTTGAAATCTTTAAGGCCTTAAAAAAACACTTCGACCCGAACAACATAATGAACCCGGGCGGAACCCTCGGCCTCGACATGACGGAAGACCAAAAGCGGAAACCGAAATACGCCGGAAAAACCTGGGCGGAAGCTTAATTTTTTAGAACCGGATATGTTTATCAATCCGGTTCTCCTGCAATTCGGCATACGAGTTCAATATCATTCGCAAAATAATCATCGTCCATCATCTATGCGGCATCCCAAAAAAGATAGTATTTATCCCTTTCTACGCTTAATCTTAATCTTAAACTTAAAATACATATCTTATCGTCGAATACTTTTGCAAAATCTATTTTTTCAACCAACTGTTTGTGTATTTGAAAAAGCAAATCCAGATTTGTAAAATACTTCCCGTTTTCCGCTTTTATTGTAAACTCCGGTTCTTCCTCATAATTTGAAACACATATTTTAACCTCAGGCTTTTTAATCGCAATTCTTGATAGATATTTATCAGCTTCTTCTTGGCTTATATTTTCTGCATTCTCTTTATAAAATTTTTCTTTTAACTCTTCTTGTGTATAAATATGTTCGCCGTCTATTGTTATGTCCATTCCGGAAAGAAGATTTACAGGCATTTCTTTGTCTTCACCATCATAGATAACGTAATTTTCAATTTCTTTCATTTCTAAAAGATTGTCCACGCATTTTATAAAGCTTTCTTTTGTTTCGATATTATCTTCAATAATTCCAAGATAGAAATAATCTCCTGCTTCAAATGAATACAGCAGCTTTTTATTTTGTCTGATTAAACCTGCATAAAGTATAGCTCTGTCCACGGGATTCACAGCTTCAAATTCTAAAAAATAAAGATCATCCAATGTACTATCACAATCTGATGCATTTTTTATCAAATCGGGCATATCGTATCTTGATAAAAGTTCACTCAAAATATCATAAATATCCATGTCTTCATCGGAACAAACCACCGATAAATAATAATTTTGAAAAAGTGCATAATCCAATACTCGGTTTCCTATAATGTTCATCATCATAGTATCTATATTTTCTACTCCGATAATATGATAAAAGATTTTCGCGCTTTCTCTTACTTTTCTTTCGATCGAAATATCTTCAGCATAGCGGTCTATTAAATCCTCACTAAGGGCTGTAATTTCATAACTGAAATTCGAATTGTTTTCAAAAATATGCTTTTGTTTTGCAATTAAAAGATGAGTCTTATGCAAAACATCTTCTTTCATCAGAAAATAAAGATAGTACTTTTTAGCTGCAAGAATATCGGAAAGATGACTTATAAATTCCATATGGTCATGATACTCTTTTTTAGGACGGATTTTTATACCGGTTTTTTCTTCCGCCCATTTAATAATACCTGCATAGGAAGAGCTCAAGGGCGAACTGTCATTGTTTCTAATCAAAAGATCGGATAAAAATTCCTTAAAGGAGAGGTTTTCATACACAAAGTTATTTTCATCTTCTTTCGATATACTTAAAGAAAAATATTTATTGACACAGGATATAAATTCATCTTTTGTTGTCGAAGCACAAAAATGCTCCGCTATCTTTTCTGCAAATGCCGAGTAGCCGAGCTTTTTCATCTTCAATAAAATATTCATTTTGATATACATAAATAATATAGAAAACGAAGCTTTTAATTCTTTCATCTCTATTTCGGTTAAGTTTATGCTTTTTGTATTTTTTATAATATGCTCTTTGTTTTCCGAATTTGTAACGGACACTTTGTTTTGTCTTAATTCAAGTCTGTCTTTTGTTTTACAAATAAAATAGTTATCTTCTTTTTTGCTATGATAAAAAATTAACTGATACGGCACTCTATAAAAAAGTTCATCCCTTTTTTTTGTTTCACCCTTATATATCCAGCCTGCATAATTTTCTCCGAAAACAATACCTGCCGTATCAAAACTCGATATGGAAACACCCGACAAAATTCCGCCTGTTTCAAGAGTTTCAAGCATTTTAGGAATGATAAATCTGACAATCTCTTTTTCTTCATATACACCCATTTCGTGCAGTCTTTTTGTCATAATTATTATTTTTTCAAAAAGCTCTTCCGGAAAGTCATCAGGATCCGCAAGTGTTACATCATTGAAATTTTCTTCAATGTACTCTCCATCTTGCTCATAATCCAAATAATAAGCTAACGGAATTACCTTTCTATTTGTTTTATTAAAAATATTTAAGAAACTCAAAATAATCACCTCTTCTTTGCCGGAACCTTGCGGACATTTTATGATTGCATTATAACATAGATTAAGAGATTTTCAAAGGGCAGTTGTTGTTTACAGCGGTTAGAAAACTCTATGTAACATTGAAATAGCATTTCTTAAAACATGTACAACTTGACTATGTTATACATATATGGTACTATACTTATATGAAAACATTGTCCGTAGCGAAAATAAGAACAAATTTCTCTGCACTTTTGAAAGAAGTGGAATTAGGTAACGAAATCGGAATAGCATTTGGCCGAAAAAAAGAAACAATAGCGGTAATTGTTCCAATTGAAGAGTATAAAAGGATAAAAATGAGGAAACTCGGTACATTGGAAGGGAAAGCAACAGTTGAATTTAGTGAAAATTGGGCTATTACGGATGAAGAGTTTATTAATTTATGAAAATCCTATTAGATACACATTATTTATTATGGTCATTTATTGATACAAGTAAAATATCTCGGTCGGTTTATAATAAATTATTAGCCGATGAAAATGAAGTTTTTTATAGTCAGGCTAGTTTATGGGAAATATCAATAAAATTTAATATGGGAAAATTATCGTTAAACGGAATAAAACCGGAAGAATTCTACGCAGAAGTAGAAAATAGTTTTTTTAAATGCAGGTCTTTTCAAAACGATGAACTAATTACTTTTTATAAATTACCAATAGAGCATAAAGATCCATTTGATAGAATTATGATTTGGCAATCAATAAAGTCTGATTACTATTTTTTATCTGTTGATAATCAGATTACAAATTATAAAAAATACGGTTTAAAAATTTTGTCCTAACAGCCGCTTCAACCTGACATTGCGACAAGCCTTGTTGCACTTTAAGAGAATGTGCGAAAAACATTACCAAGGTCTAATTAAAGGCATGATATACAAATTAAATCCAACATTCTTTGCGGCCTTAACGATCTTAGCGGTTAATCCAATCAAAAATTAACCGTAAGGAACGCAAAGACACACAAGCTCTCTCTTGAGATTCGCAAAGGGTAAATAAAATTAACTATCTCCAATTAAGTAAAAATATCCCGCTTTCCATACTTGAAAAAACTTCTTTTTTGGTTTATTATCAAGATACGCATAATATATGTTGGAAGGACGCCTTCGGCGCAGAGTAATAGGAAAATATATGAAAACAAGAATAACGATACTTGAGAACAAGGACTGTGAATTAATTTCCGAAGAATTTAAAAAACAGAATTGGGATAAGCCGGTAAAGCAATATCAGAATTATTTAGTTGAACAAACTAATAAACAAAGAATAGTTTTGGTGTATTGGATTGATGATAAATTTGCTGGATATCTCACGGTTAAATGGGAATCCTATTATTCCTATTTTAGGGAAAATGATATTCCGGAAATCATGGACTTGAATGTTTTAGAGAAATATCAGGGTAGAGGTGTTGCCTCCAGTTTAATGGATGAGGCGGAAAAATTAGTATTTGCAAGTTATTCTAAAATTGGTATTAGTGTTGGATTAACAAAAAATTATGGAAAAGCACAAAGATTATATTGTAAAAGGAATTATATTCCAGATGGCAATGGAATCATTTATAATGATAATTATGTCAAGTATTTCAGTAGCGTTAGAGCTGATGATGATTTAGTCTTAGCATTGATTAAAGAAAAAAGACTTCCAACAACTGCTTCAACTTGACTCACCTGCGGTTCGCAAGTTAAGCAAATGTTAGATGGACGCTTCGCGCAGAGGAAAATAAAGGAATAAGAAATGAAAAGTATCAAGCAATTAGTGATTGCATATATCATTTTTGTAACATTATTTACATTTTCGTTTTTGTTTAATAGTCTTTTTATGTATGATTTTACTAGTAGTATGGATACATGGTTAATAAATAATAAATTGTCAATCCAGCTTTCAAATGAATCTTTATGTTTTTCAACTGTTTCGTTATGTATCTTTTTTGTTTTAAGTATCTGTAATCCAATAATTAATCGTAGTAAGAAAAACCTTATACTATTAGCATTAGTTCTTTTATGTATACCAATATTATTATTCATAATGATTATTCAAGGAAGGTTGGTTTATCAAATAAACAATTTAGTATTAATTGAATCAAATATTACATTGTTATTAAGTATATATTTTGGTTCACAACATATATTATTTCTTATTATTGGAGCAATTGTGATAATACTGAGTCTTAATAAAAAAAATAATATTCTTAAAAAGGTTATGAGTTTATTTGTTGGTCTGTTATTAATTATAGAAGCATATCCGTACTTATTAAATAAATATATAAATGTCTGTATCATAACTATTTTTGCGATTTGGAATCTTTGGTTCATAATTGATAGTTTGAATAGAATACAAAATAAAGAGCATCCAACAACTGCTTCAACCTGACTCGGCTATTGTCACGAAACTTGCTTGTCGCTTCGCTCGGCAAGTTTCGCGCCAATATACGCCTCGCAGGTTAAGCGAATGTTAGGATGACGCGCTAACGCGCGCAAAAAAGAAAAACATATTAAATGCAAAGAAATATTTATATGAAAGTAGTATATGAAACTAATGGAAAAGGATTTCTTGGTTGGATAGAAAATCTCCCTGGTGCCTATGTTCGAGGAAAAACAATAGAAGAAGCACGAAATAAATACAAAAGAGAAATTAAAGAATATGAACAATGGTTGGATATAGAAGTTAGTGAGATTGATAAAATTGAGGAAGTAATTGTACATAGTGATTTAATGATTGAAGACGCTGATAGTGATATTATTCTTGAGATAGAGAAGAAAGAGTATGAGAATGAGAATGATTTTTATCATGAATGTGAGTTAGCATTTTTATCCGCAAAAAAAGTTGATGCTGTATATAACAAATGTAAGAACAAAAATGTAATCGATGATAGTAAAGTAAGAAAAACATTTTATGGAAATGTATATTCTACAATATTTGAACAATATAAACATATATGTAATGTACAAAAATATTACTTAGGACAAGTAGATTTAGAAGCCGATATTGATCTTGATATCATAAAAGGAAGAAAAAATTGTATTGATGAATTAATAAAAAAATACAAAGAAGAGGGAAATAGAGTATTTAAGAATGAAGAAGATTGGTCTATTAGAAAAGTGCTGAGGCGATTGATCTGGCATGATAGAATTCATGCAAAAGCAATGGAAAGAATGGAGTATAATATTACTAATAAATAAACTTAACATTTATTTATAAATTATCAGATTCTATAACAATAGCAATAATATAAGTTTTAATTTATAAAAATTTAGGTATATGAGGGTATTCGGTAATAAAAGACAATTATTTGATATATTAAAATATTTTTATTTATCTATTGACAAATATGCACTGTAATGCATATAATATAAACATGTGGAAAGTTAATGTGACAGAAGAATACGAAGAATGGTATAAATCTTTGGATAAGGATAGTATGTCAGAGTTGTACTATTTGACAGAACTTTTGAGATTAAATGGTCCTGAATTAAACCGTCCATATGCGGATATTATCCATGGTTCAAAGAAGATAAAAAATTTAAAAGAATTAAGAGGCCGAACTTCTGAAACAGTTTTAAGAGTTTCTTTTTTCTTTGATAAGGAAAGAAAAGCAATTTTGCTTATAGGTGAGGATAAAAAAGGTGTAAATGAAAAGAAGTTTTATAAAGATTTAATAAAACGATCGGAAGAAATTGCTGAAAAATATGGATATATTTAGGAGGTTAATATGAAAGATGCGTTTGAAATGATGGAAAGATATATGAGTGAGGAAGAAGTAAATAAAGCAAAATTGAAAGCAGAAAGAGAAAATTTTTCAATCAAATTAGCTAGGATTAGAGAATTACAGGAACTTACTCAAAGCGAGATTGCAAATTTTAGTCAATCATCTGTTTCAAGATTAGAAAAAAGAAAGGATATAAAGCTATCAACACTTATTGATTATATTGATAGTATTGGAATGGGACTAGAAATAAAAATATATCCTAAATTAACTAATTCAAAAGTAAAAGAGGAAGTTTTATTAAGAACATAAGATATCCTAACAGCCGCTTCAACCTGACATTGCGGAGGAGCCGCAAATGCAGGTTAAGCGAATGTTGAACGGACGCAGTGCGTCCGTTCAACGGGCGGCGGCATATCCGCCTGTCGTCCGGCGCGCAGCGCCGTCCAACATGCGAATTAAGCTGACGGCGCAGCTCAAAAGCCTAAAGGCTTTCTCACTTCTTGCAGCTTATCCGCCGCCCGTTATGGTTACTAAAAAACAGCTTTTTAGAGGTGCCCATGATATACTAAATAATAGGAGATTAAGTTATGAAAAAAATGGAACATCAATACTTCGGTCAGTTGAATCTTGCGATAACAGACGATGCGGAAGTAATTTGGGAAAAAGAGATTCAGGGGATAGATACCTGTCTTTGGTTCGATAAAAATGGAGAAGTACCGGCCGGCATACTCGACCTTTATGCACAGTTTCTTGAGAACATAGATGATAAAATAAAAGAAGCAAGAAAAACACTTATAGCATATTTAAAAGATGACAGCTACTATATCGACTTTCATATTGAAGAATGCGGACTGGAAGATTTGCCGAGCGATATTACCGAGTTTGTAAGTAAAATGACGGTAACGAATGTAGACTTATGGATTGACAGTGAACAGCCGCACATCGCAATGGATTTTATGATTGCACCTGATGAAAGCGATGAAATACTCTGCGTAAAATTCGGTGAAGATGCAAAAATCATATCCATTGATTGGGAAAGTTAATTGGTGTTGTAGCTAAAGAGATTGAAAATGAAGAAGAGAAAAAAATGATAGTTACAAATTTAAGTTTTAAAGAGAAGAATATGAAAAAATTCATATCAAATAAATGTTAGGGGTGGGCGTTTGAATAAATACAGCCGAATACTAAATAAAGAAGTGAGAATATACAAAGAATGGGTTTATAAGCATTATTCTGAGATGACTGAAGATACTGATAATGGAGAATTTCTAGGTCCTTCTTTTGATAGAATGAGAGAATCTGCAATCTCATTTGTAAAGAATGTAGAAGTAAAAGATGTTACCGAAACTGATTTAGAATCTATACTTTATTGTGTAGCCAGGGACAATGAATGCGAATATTTGGCTGACTTTATTTCGTCATATAAAGAATGGTTTAAATATTTGATTGAAAGATGTATAGATTCAATTTATACAACTGCGAAGTGGCAGCTAGTAAAAAGATTGCCAGTTTATAAAGATGATAGTTCAGTTACTGATTGGGTATTCAAGTATATAAATGTAGATGATGAATATACACAGAGAATGTCTTTAAGTGCTTTAAGTGAGATAGATTATAAAAAAGCAGAACAGTATGCGATTGAATTTTGGGAAAGAGACAAATATAAGGGTGATACCTATGCTGAAGAGTATCAAAAAATAATGGCACTCAGTGTTCTTTATAAAATAAAATCAGATAAATTAAGCGAATATATTGAAGCGGCGAGACAATTAGACTTTGTTTATTTGAAAGAGAATGCAGATGAGATTGCAAATTCTGATTAATTTTCTAATTTTCTCACTAGGAGGTAGATTGAAAAGTAGCTAACTTAATGCAGCATTCATTAAAAAAAGAGGAGTTTAATTTCAACAAAAATAGTTGGTCTTTAAACTATGAGTATTTTAAAATAGAAATTAATGAAGATGATTTTAAAAATGAAGAATTAAAGGGAGCCTCTAAAAACATCAGTTTTTTAGAGGCTCCCTTTAATTTAATTTGCGATGTTTTTCATAAGTCATTAATATATAAAGACTTATGAAAAACTCGTCGGGCATCTCTAAAAATCCAACAAGGTTTTTAGAGATGCCCTATTGGATATACGATGAAAAAAACGGAGTTTTTATAAAAATATCGATATTGAATACATTGCGGTAACTGCTTATTCGCTTTTTTTAACCGAGTACACGAAAAATGGAAACGGAAAATCTTTTTGACCGATTCGGCGCAGTCTTAAAAGACTATATAGACGACGAAGATGCACAAAAGCGCCGATATGCAAAACGCCCATTGCCGACCGGCTGTTTTTCCGCGGGCGGAACAGCAAACAAAGGGCGCAAACGATACGTCTTTTGCGCAAAAACACGCTGAAAACCCCAAACGGGTAAATACGCGCCCGTTCAACGGGCGGCGGAATCTCCGCGTGTCGTCCGGCGCACAGCGCCGTCCAACACGTGAATTAAGCTGACAGCGAAGCTCAAAAGCCTAAAGGCTTTGAAAGCTTCTTGCAGCTTATCCGCCGCCCATTATACGCACAACGCAGTGCGTTGGATTTTAGGAATAAAAATGTATTTTTTAGTGATTCTAATTGTACTTTCGATTTTTTTTGTTATTTATTATAAAAAATATAAAGTAAAGCAAGAAATTTTGATAACCAGTGAAATTAAAGAAGAAGATTATCAAGAAATTCAAGAATATATTTCTAAAACATATAACATAGATATACATGAAATTTTATTTACATTAATAAAAAATTCTAATAACAAAAATCTGATTCGTTTTGAAGTAAAATTAGAAAATAACTCTCAAGAAAAAAATATTAAATTTGATAATAAGAAAAAAAATGAAATTACTTTTTATATAGCCGAAAAAGAATTTGAATTGCAAAATAAATATAAGGCAAGATTTTTCACCTATTTTTCATCATTTGAACGAGAAGAATTAGAGCGAATATATAAAAATTTACCAGAAGATTTGAATTTCCTAAAAAAAGAAATAAATAATAAAAATATCTGGATAATAAAGAAAGTATTTTATACACGTGTTGTTGTATTTTTTTATTCAAATGTACAAATTCCGAATAAACTAGAAAAATATAGAATTGAAATGATGATAAAAAATTATATTTATTCTTCATTGAAAGAATTTGATTTTAATAACAAATTAAATGTAGACAAAATAAATATTGAATTTGACACTAAAGAAAATTTTGATACCAACTATGAAAGTAATTGGTATTATTATATTTTATAAACGTATAACACCCGCTTTAACCTGCAAAATTAACTTATAAAACTTGTTTGATCCCATAAAATTTGTACAAAAAATATCGAGACGGTAAGGTATTTTGTTTATATAATTTCCATAATAATACAGGAGAAAAGATGAACAGTATTCAATTATTTAACAGGACGATAGACTACATCGAAAATACACTCGACAATGAGCTTAGGGTATCGGCACGCCGACACTCCCGATAGAGATACGGTGACAGCAGCAGGAAAACAATCCCGCTGTTTATGACAATTAAAGAAATAACTGAGTCTATCAATTCCCCTCCTCTTGAATTTTTGTTCTTCTTATGCTACACTCGCTTTCGCCGGGGTGCTTATACAAGCTGAGAACATACCCGCAAAGGGCTGTCCGCACGGATGCCCTATTACCTGATCCGGATAATACCGGCGGAGGGAGCTTATGAAAAATCATTTACGCTCTATTTTAATTTTCTCATTTTTAATTATCGGTTGTACCGCTCTTTTTGCAGGCGGTGCAAAAGAATCTGACGGAACAAAGGTTGTGGTTTATACGACAAAATCCTTTGCTGCGGACTACGGTCCAGGCCCGAAAATTGCAGAGCTCTTTAAGGCAAAAACGGGCAAGGATGTAGAATATGTCGTCTGCAAAGAAGGCGTTTTAAACAGGGCCATATTGGAGGGTAAGACTTCTACAGCCGATGTGCTCATTGGTATCGATAACCATCTTATCGAAAAAGCCCGCAAGGCAAATGTTTTAAAAGCCTATAAACCTACGGCCGCAAACAAGATAGAGTCGGATGTTCTTATCTCAGAAGATTGGCTTTTAACCCCCTTTGATTACGGCTATTTTGCATTTATGTTCGACACAAGGGCCAAAATCAAAAAGCCCTCATCTTTAAAAGAACTAACCGATCCTTCCTATGCAAAAAAGATTGTAGTTTTGGATCCGAGTTCAAGTACAACAGGCTTAGGCATGGTTGCGTGGACAAAGGCTGTTTTTGGTGATGAGTACCTCAACTTTTGGAAGTCCCTCAAGCCGAATATCTTTGCAATGGCCCCCAAGTGGAGCACAGGGTACGGCTATTTTACAGCCGGAGAAGCACCTATGGCTATCTCGTATACAAGCAGCTTGGCTTCCCATGTTTTGTATGACAAGACCGACCGCTTCCGGCCATTGGTTTTCGAAGAAGGCCATGTCATTCAAATTGAAGGCATGGGTCTTGCCGCTAATGCTGCTAATGTTAAGGGAGCAAAGGCCTTTATCGACTTTATGCTGACTGAAGAAGCTCAAAGCCTTCTTCCCGAAACTCAGTTTATGTATCCGGTCATCAAGGGGCTTCCCCTTCCTGTTTCTTACAAGGATGTTCCCAAACCTGCAAAAATCTTGCGCATTCCTTCAGAAGATCAAACCGAATCGGTCAACGCCGTAATTAATGTTTTACAAAAATAAGCAAGAAGGCCTTAGACCGAGCGGCAGCCTATCTCTGATAGAGCGCCTATCTAAGATAGGCGGCCTTGTTTTGCCGCTCGGCGGCCTTATCTTTTTTCTTGTACTTCTTTCTTTTTTTCTTCCGTTAATATTGAGCTTTGTTCCCTTATTTTCTTCACGATTTGATTTTTCGCATATTACGGGAGTAAAAAGCTCCTTTGATTTTTCGCATATTTTTAGGATAACGGTTTTTACGGTTTCTCAGGCTTTTTTTTCTGCCCTGCTTGCCTGCACCGTAGGTTTTGCAGCGGCCTACCTTTGTGCAAGAAAAAACTTTCGGGGCAGAAAATTTTTAATGGCCCTGTCGAGTGTTCCCCTCTGCGTGCCTGCAATAATCGTCGCCCTTTCCTTTATAATCTTTTTTGGAAATAACGGAATCCTCAACTCGTTTTTAAAGAGTCTACTAAACCAAGATGAGCCTCCCATTAATTTTTTATTTTCGATGCCGGGGGTAATCATAATTCACGGATTTTATAACTTTCCCCTTGCGATGAAAACAATCGCCCAAGTTTGGGAACGTTTAAGCGAAGATGAGCCTAATGCAGCCCTCCTTTTAGGAGCAAGTAAATTTAGAATCTTTAAAACCATAACCTTTCCTGCCCTTTTAAATTCGATAGCCGTTTCCTTTTTGCTTATCTTCCTCTTTTGCTTTTTTAGTTTTATAATAATCCTTCTTTTCGGAGGTCTTGCGACCACAACCTTAGAGGTCGAGCTTTACAAGGCAGCCCGCACAAAATTGGATATGAACCTTGCAGCAAAGATAGCCCTTACCGAAATATCTGCGGCCTTAATTTTAATCCTCATCTATTCTCACTTACAAAAAAAAATGAGGGTACAAAACGAAAACTTAAAGGGAATAAGGGAACGCACCGCAATAAAAGGCCTTAGGCAAAAAATCTTTTTCAGCCTTACAATTTTTATAATTATTCTTTTTTTAATAGCGCCCCTGTTTTCTATTTTTTTACATTCCACATATAATGTAAATTACACTTCTATCTTTAACAAATTTTTTTATTTTAAGGCATGGAAAAACGTTTTTTCATCCCGAACCTTTTGGACGGCTCTTTGGGCAAGTATCAAAATCGGCTCTCTTACAGCCTTTGTAAGCCTCGCAGCTTCCTTGTTCTTTGCATACATTACAGTCTTTTATAAATGGAGAAGAATATACGCCCTTCTTCCGTACCTGCCCTTGGCCGTGTCATCGGTCATGCTCGGCTTCGGCTGGCTCTTGTTAAGACCTAACGGAACGGAACTGATTTTAATCTTTGCACAAAGCTCCCTTGCGTGGCCCTTTGCATGGACTCAGATACAAACCTCGCTTTTACGCATTCCTCAAAATATTATCAATGCGGCAGTCTTGCTTTCACCCGACAAAAAAACGGCCTTTTTTAAGGTGATAGTTCCCTTGTGCAAAAAGGGCATTTTTTCAAGTCTAGCCTTTGTCTTTGCCATAAGTGCAGGAGATGCATCCTTGCCGATAGTCTTAAACATCCCGCGTTTTAACAATCTGGCCTTACTGATTTTTGACTACGCTTCTTCATACCGCTTTGTAGAATCTTCTGCAGTTGCAGTCGTCTTAAGCCTTATAACCGGCTTTGTTTTCTTTTTACAGGAGAAATAAATTTAAAATGATATTGGAACACGAAAGAGCTTTTTTACAGCTTAAAAATATAAAAAAACATTTTACCGAAAAAGATATTTCCATTTCCTTTGAATTAAAAAAGGGAAAAGCTCTTGCCCTCCTCGGGCCCTCAGGCTGCGGCAAAACAACGGTTTTAAAAATAATCGCAGGTCTTATCGCCCCGGATTCGGGGGAGATTGTTTTAGACGGAAAGGATATAAGCCGAATCCCTCCGGGCAAACGCGGAATCGGAATGGTCTTTCAAGACTATGCCCTCTTCCCTCATCTCAATGTTGAAGAAAATATCTTCTATGGGCTGGTTTCTAAAGGCATGTCCAAAAAGGAAGCCCGCAAAACAATCGCCCCTCTTGTCGAGCTTTTTCATTTAGAAGCCTTACAAAAGCGCAAAACCGATCTTCTTTCGGGCGGAGAAAAGCAGAGGGTTTCTCTTGCACGCAGCCTTGCAGTGAGCCCCTCCCTCATCCTCTTTGATGAACCCCTCTCGGCCCTCGATGCAGATCTCCGCCTGCACTTACGAAAAGAACTTAGGGCCAAGCAGGAGAGTTTGGGATACACGGCCGTCTATGTTACCCACGACAAGGACGAGGCCGCTGCCCTTGCCGATGAGGTTCTTTACATGGGATAGAAAGTAATAAAAATGCCCCAAATCTATCGAATTGGAGCACCAAACATTTTGATTATAAACTTATACCTGTTATATTTGTCCGATAATTTTTAATATAAAATGTGCTATTAAAGCCGAGAAGATATAGGTTCCCAGCATAACTGCAACAGCCAAAACAAAAATTCTCCATCCCGTATTTTTAAGAGAACTTAAGTTTTTACCGGTATAAATACCGGCATAGGCTAAAATCGGGGTACAAAGAGCTAGAAAGTTTACCTTTGCAGTATATTCATATACTTCCTTTGAAAAAGGAACACCGGGAATAGTCATAATCGCAGCAATAGTAACAATATATGCTACGGCAGGTATTTTTCCGGGAATCACTTTTGATAACACTATACCTACAGCAGCTATACCCACAAGAATAAGCATTCCGGGTAGAGCGGTAAGAGGATTTATTTTAGGGCCTACGAAGTTACCTACCAAAGAAACAAAAGCCGTTATAAGCAAAACAATTAATGCATTCTTAAATTTCATATATAATAACCTCCTTAATTTGAATGATCGTCACTAACTTCAACCGGAACTGACGGAAGAGGAGCATCTTCCTTATATTTCATTTTATAGCATTTTTTAAATAGCCATTCCGAGAAAGGAAGTGCAAGGAATATCGACATATAAACTCCGTCTAATCCCGAAAGCAAGTTGCTTGCTGCACCAAAAGCCTTGATATTTTCTGCCATATCAGGGAATAATTCTATAAGAGAGCCGACTGATGCCGTCATCATAGAAGCAGAACCTACTCCTGAAGCCATGGCAAGAGCATAAGGGTGTAAGAATGTTGCTGAGGCCAAAATACTTGCCATAAGACCAATGAATATGGTGCCGAACACCGTTCCTACAAGATAAACACCTAATACACCTTCACCTTCAGGAGAATTGAGACCATAACGCTCTGCAACAATAGCAACATTGGGCTCTCGCGAAATAGAATGTGCACCTCCTATAGATTCCCTCTTAAGTCCGAGTAGTACGGCAATAGGAACACCCAAGATAACTGTTCCTAGGTTTCCGAATTCCTGCAAAATAAGAGCCGGACTTGCTTTTATAATTGTCAAGATACTTGGACCTATTGTTGTTCCATACTTAGCCATCAAAAGCATAAGAGTAACACTTATAAGACTTCCTGCATCTTTAATCTCTTTATCACCGGATATTTTAACCTTTTTTAATGTCGTTAAAATTCCGAGAATTAAAGCATAAAGCATTGGTAAAAGAACTATAGTTCCTATCCCAACCTTAAATGCAAACTTTCCGATGAATTCCGAAATAACAACCAACACAAGAACTGTTAGGTGCAATCGTATATTCTTCATTTTAAACCTCCTAAGTCTAAATATTTTAAAACGGTAGCCAGCACCGCTGAAGTACCCTTATAGAATAAACTTTCATCAATGTCAAATTTATCCGAGTGATGAGGATAAATTTTTCCTCCATCATGTATAATCGGATTTGACAAAACGAAAAAAGTACCGGGAACTTTTTGAAGGAAAAAAGCAACATCTTCTCCGCCCATTGTCGGAATTGAAATTTCATGAATACAATCTTCCCCCAAAATTTCTTTTGTATTTTCAGCAAAGAATTCCGTAAAATCCTTATCATTCATTAAGACGGGATATTTAAAGTCATAAACGGTTTCTGCTTCTGCCCTATATGACTTTGCTATGCCTGAAGCAATTTCATCAATTCGCTTTGCCATAAACTTTCTCACATCTTCATCTGTAGCACGTACAGTTCCTTCCATAAAAACCTCATCCGGAATTATGTTTTGAGTAGTACCGCTATGTATTTGACAAACCGAAATTAAAGCATTCGACGTAGGGGCAAGTTCCCTGCTTATAATCTTTTGCAGAGCAGAAACTATTTCGCAGGCTATCGGGATAGGATCTACAGACATATGGGGATATGCACCATGAGCCCCCTTGCCTCTTACCGTAATTTGAAAACGGTCCATTGAAGCAAAAAAAGCACCCGGACATATACCTATTTTTCCCTTTTCGACGCCCGGATAAATATAACCGGCATGAAGCCCTATGAGAGCATCAACCTTTGGGTTTTCCAAGCATCCTTCTTCTATCATCGGGAGAGCACCTCCGGGATACTCCTCACCGGGCTGAAACAAAATTTTAACGCAGCCTTTAAATTCGGATGACAGATCCTTTAACACCATACATGCACCGAGGGCCATAGCTGTATGGCCGTCATGCCCGCAAGCATGCATACACCCTTCATGCTTTGATGCAAAACTCAATCCCGTATTTTCTTTTATGGGCAGAGCATCCATATCTGCTCTTATTGCAATACATTTGCCCTTTTCTTTTCCTTCAATAGTTGCAACAATAGCATTGCCGTCAACAAGTTTATGATATGGTATTTGCAGCTCATCAAGCTGCTTGCAGACATAACTTACAGTCTTAGGCAAGGATAATTGCAACTCAGGAATCTGATGTAAATCTCGTCTGATTTGAATAATCTTAGCTTCTTTTTGTTTAACCAAGCTAACTATATTATATTTATCCAACTTAGACCTCCTAGCATTTTATAATTATCGCACTAGTTTTTTATTCTGTCAACAATAAAATCAAGATTTCTTGATTTTTTAAAAATTTTAGATTATACTCATAATATTGATACTTGATGTAATATGCTTTTATTTTTAGAATTTTTTTTGGTAAGTCTTTTTTGTTCTCTTTTTTTATTTATAAAAACAAATTCTTTTAATGCTATTCCATATTTTATTATTTTTTTCTCCATAGGGCTTTGGGATAACATGATACAGAGCAAGCAAATTAAATTCATTGTTCTATTAATTTTTATTTTTTCGATAGTAGTCTTCGATAAAAACCTTGTATTTTTTTCTCCCATAATTATGACTATAAATTTTGAAGATTATCCGAATTGCAAAAACTCACAAAAACAATTTTTTAAATATCTTCTTATCCCCTGTCTTTTTTTTAATTTTGATTTAATCTTTTTTATTTTTTCACTTATAATCTTTTTTTTATTCCGAAGTTCAAAGACAATATCTTTCCAAAACCATGGAAGTAATAAACCTCAAAGATAAATTAGCAGAAAGCAAAATAAACGCAAAAAAACGGGAAAGAATTTTACAAAATGATGTTTTAAAAAATGCTGAAGTTTTAATTTTAGCCGAAAGAAATAGAATTTCCGGGAGCCTGCACAATTCTATAGGACATACACTTAGTGCAGGTATTTTACAGGTAAATGCTTTAAAGTATATATCAAACCAGCAAGAAGTTAAAGAAAACTTAAATATTTTACAAAATGCTTTAGAAAACGGAATGACCGAAATAAGAGAGTGTCTGCATAATATGCACAATGATTCTTTTAATTTACAAACAGGTTTGGAAGGGCTTGCTGAAAATACAAAAAAGCCTAAGATACTATTAACATATAAGGCGGAGTCCATACCTTACGAATTAAAATACGATATTTTTTCAATAGTAAAAGAAAGCCTTTCAAACACAATAAAGCACAGCGGTGCAACCGAATTCAGAATCAGTTTATTGGAGCATCTTGCATTTTACACCCTTGTACTTCAGGATAACGGATGCGGTTTTTCAGGTAAACCCGTTAATGACGGAATAGGTTTAAAAGTTATAAAAGATTTTGTAGAAAAACATATGGGTACAGTTAATTTTTATTCTGAAGACGGATTTAAAACCCACATTACTTTTCCGAAAATAAAAAAGGATAAACAAAATGAAGATAATAATAGTTGATGATGATTTTCTTGTAGTTTCTTCTCTAAAAACAATATTAAAAGCTAACGGTTTCGATATTATTGCGACAGGCTCAAGCGGAAGCGAGGCGGTATTTTTATTTAACGAGCACAGACCGGACATTCTTTTAATGGATATAAGAATGGAAAATATGACAGGCATAGAAGCAAGTGAAAAAATTTTAGCTGAACATAAGGATGCAAAAATATTACTGCTTACAACCTTTAATGATGAAGAATATATTACAAAGGCTATTAACTTCGGATGCAAGGGTTATATATTAAAACAAAACATCGACTCTCTTATCCCTGCATTAAATGCAGTCGGTGCAGGGAGCATCGTCTTCGACTCGGAAATAATATCGAAAATCCCGCAAACAAAACCGGCACGAGCACAATTTAAGGAAGATTTAAATGATAGGGAAACGGATATTTTGGAATTGGTTGCAGACGGACTTAATAATAAAGAAATATCAAATCGCCTTAATTTAAGTGAAGGAACAGTCCGTAATTATGTTTCTTCAATATTGGAAAAATTAAATTTGCGGGATAGAACTCAGTTAGTAGTTTATTATTATACCAAATAGGAGAATGTTAATTGAAAAGAGGAATAAGCGGTAGTCAAAAATTTTTAGCTTGGTATGCAAGAGTTGTGCAAGCACAAAAAAAGGGGCTCTATGACTTTAATCAAAAAATATACATCACAATAGTCAGTTTCTCAAATAATGATCTTTTAACAAACGCAGCCGCAGGTGCTTATAACTTTTTAATGTCGGCCATACCTCTTTTTATCTTAACATTAACAATCTTACTAAGAGTTTTAAGGCAAACTCCTGAACAGGTAAAAGCAGCAATCCGAGCCCTTTCGATTTTTGAAAACACGGTGGATATAGACCGTTTTTTCTCCTTGCTTTTGAACATCAATACATTTTCGGCCTTCGATTTTATTGTTACAATTTTTGTTCTTTGGATGGCAAGGCGTTTTTTGACAACAATACAGCACAGCATAAGGAAAATATACCGTAAAAAAGCAAAAAAGACAGCCATAAAAACAAGTCTAACGGTTATTTTAGGAGAGGTGATTGTAGTTATTTTTTTAGTTATGCTGTTTATACTTTTAAGTACGGGCTCCGCAGTTTTTAGAATAAACATAGTTCAATCGGTTTTTTCTAACAACATTGTTTTTTTATTAAAAAATTTATTTATTTTTATTCCGCTTTTACTTATGCAGTTCTTTATCTGCTTAATTTATTATTTTATGCCTCCGGTAAAACCTTCATTTAAAAATGCTTGGATTTCAGCCCTGGGCTGTACCCTATCATATTTTTTTATAAAAATATTTTTTATTTTTTTTAGATCCACTGCAAAATTTACAATTGTTTACGGAATATTTACAAATGTGATCTTGGTTTTAATCCAAGTCTGGTTTTTCTTTTTTTTCTTTGTCTTCTTTGCCCAATTTATGTATGTTAATCAATTTTTTAACAGCTTTGTTATTTCGCAACTTTACAGATTACCTAAAGAAGATGCTCCCGGATTTTTTAATCAACTTTTACGGCATATTTTTATAGAACCGCCAAAAGAGTATAGAAAAAAAGCGATCGAAATAAAAGCCGGAGAAGTAATATTTAATTACGAAGATGAATCCAGCGAAATCTATTATATAATAGAAGGCTCGGTAAGAGTTACAACATCAAATAAAATTTTAGATTTGGGAAAAGGAGATTTATTCGGAGAGTTTGCTTGTCTTTTAAACGGAAAAAGAACAGGTACAGCATAGCGGTAACTGACTGCCTTCTAGCTGTTGTTCCGGAAAAACTTTTTTTGGAAGCTGTTTCAATCGATGGGAATGTATCACGCCAAGCCTTAAAAATTTTAGCAGAATCCCTTATCGACCCAAATTAAAATTTTATAAAAAAAACGCTTTAGAAAAATTCTAAAGCGTTTTTTCACTTATTTCTTTTTATTAAGCATTGTGAGAGTATAGTTTCCTAAAGAACCGCCCACAACAAGACAAATTAAGAATATCCATCCTGAAAGCGAAAAGTTTGCAATTGGGGTATACAAGGCACCGACATTACATCCGTTTGATAACCTTGTTCCGAAGCCCATTGCAAAACCTCCGATTGCAAAAATCAAAACATCTTTAGCCTTAATTTTTAACTCGGACTTAAAGCTCTCAGTAAAGCTTCCTGCAAGAAGAAGGCAGATCAATGTTCCTACAATGATTCCTATATTTTGTACAAAAGAAGGATTCTCAAAAAAAGGCATTGTATAAGGGCCTGGTTTACCTCCTGTAAAGGCAACAATGGAATCAACACTCATTCCAAAAAACTTTAACAATCTTCCAAACCAAAAACCGAAAGGTCCTGAAGCACCCCAACCGGCCTTTGTAACTCCCATTAAAAGTGTAAACAAAACAGACAGCAAAACAGCACCCATAGTTAAAGACCAGGGCTCGACAAAGATTTTTTTATAAGTTGTTTCACTAAACAATTTATAATTATGAGTATCAAGTTCCTTTACAGCATCCTGATCCTGTTCTGAACCTACACCTGAATATTGATTATTCTTTTTTCTTTTGCTTTCATACATGTATGAAATGACAACAACAATACCGGCAAGCAAGGCTGTTAAAATAATTGCACCTAAATAACCGCTCTTTCCTTCAGAAGCAAACAAGTCCGGTAAAAAAACGCCGCGGCCTGTTCCGCTTTTAAACCAAGATTCCTTAATCCAAGACTGTCTGGCTTGAAGGGGGAAGCCCACAAAAACACCTATTCCAAAAAATAGAAGAGTAATAAGTGCTCGCGGTAAACCTGTAACCAAGTCAGTAAGAGTTCCTGTAGCACAGCAAGAAGAATAACTCATACCAAAACCGAAGAGAATACCGCCGACAATTAGCCCCAAGTTAATAGGGTTAATCCAAAGGTTATAAACCTTAACATCGCCAAACATAAGAAAGGCTGAAGTGAGAATTGCAGAAAGTACAAACATCAGCATCAAAGCCCTCATAAGTTTTGTCGAGCCGGTTCGATATGCTCTGTTGATACTTCCTGCAAAGCCGAAAAAAGAACGGGTCAAAACATAACCGAAGGCCATTCCTATAACCCATCTAAAAAATAACATATCCGTCTTCAATAGAGCGGATCCCAAAACAATGCTCAAAATAAGCACTGCAAAACCGATAATGTTTTCGATTTTTTTCATACGTAACTCCTTATAAACTATTCTTTACTTTTTTCATTTCGGCGAGTACCGAATCTATAAAATAAAAAGCCCAGAAGCGTCCAAGCTATCAAAAAAAACATTGACTCCTTTGTCAGCTGTGCAGGAGACCCGGGAATTAAAAGAAGGCCTATAAATACCAAACCGATAAGCCCCGAAAAAGCACACATTATTTTTTCAAATAAGTTTTTGCCTTTTCTAATTCCTATCGTACCGACATAGGTATAGGCCAAGGCAGCCAATACAGAGGCCATATCCACAATCAAAATAATTACTTCTCTTCCTATCCACGGACCTATTAAACTTATCCCGGCAATAAACAAAATTGCATTCGGATATAAATTCTTATCGTTCTTTTTACCCAAAAATGCCGGAGACAATTTTTCATTGGATAAGGCACCAAGCAATTTGCTGCTGCTTATCATAAAACCGTTTATACCGCCGGTAACAGCCGAAAAAATTGCGATAAGCAAAAAGAAAAAACCGATAGAGCCTGTCGTACTTGTAACCGATGAGGCAACGGCCCACTCAACCTTAGCCGCTTCCTCAGGACCATAGCTAAAAGCTCCTATCATATTTAAAAGGCTGTACAGCAAAATGCCGAATACTATGGAAATAATCGTAGGCAAATGCGTCTTAGATGGCGGAAAACCCAAATCACAGGACACTTGCGGAACCACATCAAAGCCCACAAACAAAAAAGGAATTATAGCTATTATCGATGCGGTTTTTGCCAAGGATATTTTATCCAATCCCAAGTAATTATCCGAAAAGACCTTTAAATCGCTTTTACCCATAATTATAAAAAACAATACTATAACAATCAGCACAAGGGCAGAGCTCATAATATTTTGTATCTTTGCACTTAATGAAAGCCCTCTTAAATTGATTATAGTAAAAATAATAATGGGAGCGGAGGCGATAAGAATATCGGCAAGATAAACACTTGTAGGGCCGAAATCATACATATAGCCCCATAAAATCACCTCCCCAAAAATCTTACGCAGTATAATCACATAGGCGGTTGCATTTAAAGGAATCATACTCAAATAACAAAGACTTAACGACCAGCCTACAATAAACCCATGAACCTTTCCCATATTTGCCAAGGTATAGGAAAACTCACCTCCTTCGCCCACATGATGATACAGCATAACCTGATAGGCCTTTTGTATAACAATAATAAAAAGGCCGCCTATCACAAGACCGAGGACGGTATTTATAACCCCCGAAGTAGGTAAAAAAAGAGTCCCCGGCAAAATAAAGGAGCCCCATCCGATAATAGAACCTATTACAAGATTTAAAACATCGAATTTTGATAACCCCTTTACATTTGCCGGTATTTTTTTTTCTTCCAAAAGCTTCTTCCTATTTAAAATTATATTTAGTCACTATCGGCTTTCTATTTTGACTAACATCATTAAAATATTCGTAAACACTGATGCCTAAGAATGAGCCCATAATGTTTACTATATTTTTATAACCCTTGCCCTTCAAAGCACAAAGAGCATTATAACTTCTTTGACTGGATCGGCAATGTACATATACGGGTTTATCTTTCGGAATCTCATTCATTCTTTCACGCAGTTGACTCAAAGGAATATTTACAGCATTTACAAGATGACCTGCATCAAATTCCTTGGGCTCTCGCACATCAACAATAAAGGCATTTGACTCGACAAGCTCTCTCACCATTGTAACCGGAACCTGATTATAAACACCGTTTAAAATATTTAAACCTACAAGAGCTGCATGGTTTACAATATCTTTTGCAGTACCGAACATAGGAGAATAACAAAGCTCCAACTCTTTTAGATCTTCCAAAGTTCCGCCCAGCATGATAAACGAAGCTATAACATCTATACGCTTATCTACATTTCCCTTACCGATGGCCTGTGCACCTAAAATTTTTTCCTGAAGGCTTAGCAAAGATCAGCTTAAAGAAGAGGGGATTTGCATCAGGCATGAGGCCAACCTTGTCTCCCGGAATAACATAAGAACAGTCATAGTTAATTCCCTGAGCCTGACACTCTCTTTCATTAAGACCTGTACATGCGGCATTATAATCAAAACATTGAATAACGGCAGAACCGATAACTCCGGTATTTCTATGGGGAATGCCGTACATATCGTCTGCAGCAGCCCTAGCCTGTCTTTGAGCAGGACCGGCAAGAGTAAGCCTTGTCTTTTTGTTTGTTATAAAATGATTTACTTCGATAGCATCACCTACAGCATAAATATCTTCTATATTGGTGCGGTAATTATGATCAACCAAAATAGCCCCGGAATCTCCTAGCTTTACACCTGCACTTTGAGCTAAGGCAATTTCGGGACGCACACCCAAAGACATAACTACAACACCGGCATCAAGTTTTTTGCCGCTCTCAAGAACAATGAAGTTATCTCCGATTTCTTTTATTCCGTCACCTAAAACCAAGTTTACACCCTTGTCGTGTATTTCTTTATGAAGAATTTGGGCCATATCATAATCGAAGGGAGCCATAACTTGAGGAAGTTTTTCTACAAGAGAAACATTTTTACCTGCAAGCTTAAAGTTTTCCGCAACTTCAATACCGATAAAACCTGCACCGATAACGGCTATGTCTTTTACATTGTGAGCGGTAACATAATCATCAAGTTTTTTAATATCCACAACATTTCTTACGGTAAAAACATGGGGCTTATCATGTCCAAGGATGGCCCGAGGAACAACAGGAGCAGCACCCGGTGAAAGCACCAACACATCATAAGACTCTTCAAATTCTTTTCCGGCATTTAAATCTTTTACCTTTACAGTCTTTTTTGACGGATCTACCGAAAGAACCTCGTGGGATGTTTTTGCAATAATATTATATTGCTTTTTAAACTGTTCCGGAGTCATCAAAACAAGATCTTCACTTTCCGGAACAATCCTGCTTAAGAAAAAAGGTAAGGCACAATTTGAAAAAGATACATTAGGGCCTTTTTCAAACATAATGACCTCAGCATTTTCATCCAAGCGTCTAACTCTTGCAGCAACGGAAGCACCCCCTGCAACGCCGCCTACAATTACAACTTTCTTTGCCATAAACTACTCCTTAAAATAAAATTTATCGTGCATTTATTTTTTCAAACATTTTTTTATAATATAAAGCAACAGAATCATTTGGGAATATATCCAGAACCTTATCAAAATATTTACCGGCGGCTTCCACCCCCTGAGCCGATAAGGTTTTTAAAGCAATTTCCATATAATACTGTGTGCTGTATTTTAAATCTCTAATCAAATCATCATCACAGTCATAAACTTCATACAAGAATGTTTCCTTACTGGATGAATTTTTAATTCTTTGTATAGGCCTTATATAATGCTCTGAACCATCACTCAGGGCCTCGTAAATTCTATCGGAAATAATAATACATGAAGAATACTTTTTTGTCGACTCCTGCAAGACTTCCGCAACATGGTAAGAATTGGAAATAATAATACTATCCATACGGGTAGAGTTACCTATGGTTCCTAAAAGAATATCTCCCATATCGATTCCTATACCTATCCTTAAAGGAGAAGAATTAGGAGCTGCAATAGTGTTATCGGTAATTACCTTTTGTATGGCTATTCCGCAAGAAAGAGCCGAATCCGCTCCATCAGGAAATAGAGCAAAAAAACCGTCGCCTAAATACTTAGTTATTACACCATTATATTTGCGGACAACAGGAGCCACCAAGGCAAAATACTCATTCAATAATTCAAAAACTTGATTTGGTGTCAGTTTTTCTGCAGTATGAGTAAAAGACCTTATATCTATAGATAGGATGGGCATTGTAAGCTCAACATTATCGCCCAGCTTAACATCAATTATAGATTTTTTATTCAATAGCTCTACAATTTGATCCGGAACAAAACGGATAAGAGACTTATTTATAAGCTTCATTTCTACACTTAAATCTTCTATCTTTTTTATTGAACCTGAATAATCATCCAATACCATTATCGACAATATAATAACAGAAAAAACCGTTCCTATCTGAATAAAAAATTCTCCCGGTATGATGCCTAAAGAAACCAATAAGTCATAAACACCGAACAAGAACAACACCGATGTTGAAATAAATATCCACACGGAAAATTCTTTTCTTTTTTTTCAAACCTATTATTGCGAGCATTATAACATAGCTTACACAAAATAAAGCAAAGACCTGATAATAAAATAATAAAAAAGCCGAAATCTCAGGCGGAAGAACTACAGTAGAAATTGCATATAAAATTGAAACTGCTAATATAATTATATAAGGAATTTTATATATTAATTTTAACGCCTTGCTTATAAATACAGTAAATAAAATTATAGGTAAAGGAACAGTAATATACCTCATAATAAAATTAAGACGCCATGGAAAATTAGGAAACAAAATCATAAAAATATGAGGATAAAAGAAAATACCTCTTACAGCCAGCACCATGGATGTTAAAGAAAACCAAATTACAAAAGAAGAATGCTTATGAAAAAAAGAAAGCATAAAGAAAAATAAGGCAACCGAAAAAGTTATGGCAAATATGATACCGTAAAAAATCAGGGTGCCTCTAAACATAGCCCCTATTTGCGATGCCTTTCCCAAAATAATCGGAGCCGAAATATATCCTTTACTATTAAAAAAATTGGAAACATTAATTACTATATTGGCCGTGCCGTCTTTTAAAGATCTAAAAGCTATTTGGGAAAACCGAGTCCCCGGGGTTTCAGTTTCCCTATTGACACCGGGCTGACCTTGACTTTCAAGATCAATTCCATTTATTATAATACCGCAGCTGTTAAAAACTTGAGGAATATGAACAGCGTAAAGACTTTCCGGATCAAGACCGGATAATTCCAAGCCGTAAGATCCGTAACCAAAAGCATTTCCTAACTCTTTACTCGAAAACTCTCCCGGAACTTTGGCATACATTTCTTCAGAGCTGTTTTTTAAGGAGTAAAACTGATTGGGAGTATAATAAAAATCACCGCTTAAAGAAAAAAGCGACAAATCCGATGAAGCCGTACTAGGAATAGAAACCTTACCCTTTGTTACTTGCAAATTTATAATTTTTTGTTTATAAGCAGGTGTAAGCAAATTAGTTAGATACAAAAGAATAAATAAAAAACAAAAAGGAATCGAACCTAAAAATAATCTTTTTCTTTTCGGCCGTCATAATTTTTTTACCTCGTATATTCTAACCGGCTCATCCTTTCCCCTAAACCTTACCAAGCCGTTATATTCAAATTTAACCTCATTTAAAGGCTGGTTAACCGCATTTTTTTTGACTGCTTCACTGATAAAAATATTGATCCTTTTTTTTAGAGCGTAAAAATGAAGTCTTGAAGCAACATTGACAACATCGGATATAACCGTACTGTCCATTCTTTCTTCTTCTCCGATAGTGCCCAGCATGAGTCTTCCATAATGAATGCCGACAGCAAGGTCTATTTTAGGCAGCTTACTTATTTCTCTGTCCATATTTTCAAATTGAATAATGGATTTAATTTCAAGCATACATTTGATTACATCATATGCAGAGCCATGAAAAAGAACCATTAAGCCTTCAGTTAAATACTTATCAATAAACCCGTTATGAGTCTGAATAACAGGATTAATCTTTGCCAGAGTCTCATTATAAATTTTAAGAAGCTCAAGCCTTTCTTTTTCGGTTTCCAATCCGGTATAAATACCTAAATGAATAAAGGCGATATACATATCTTTTAAAATATTATCTCCCAACTTAATATCGACATGCCTTTTTCTTAAAAAAATTCATAAACTCGTTAGGAACAAATTTAGCAAGGGCTTCGTTTGTAGCTTCTATCTGCTTTGTAATTCTTATAACTCTGTTGGAGCTGTCTCTAAAATTATGCAAAACAACAATAGCCATTGGAATAAGCAAAACTAAGACCCCGATATGTGACAAGAAAAATCCTTGTATAACCCTATTCGAAATTAAAATATCTCTTGCACTTAAAATTAAGAAGATTGAAAAACCTGTTAAAAACAGAATTGCAGAAGTATCTTTTTTTAAAGCTGCCCTAAGTACAACTAAGATATTATAAATAGCAAAAACTAAAACATATATTTGAGCCGGCTGAAGCAGCATTGCGGAAACTCTCATAGGAGCGAAAATATTTATGATAACATATAATACTCCAGGAGACAGCATAAGAACCCAATATCGGCTTTTGATTTTGCTGAAAAGGTTATGTATAAAAAAGGCTGCAAAGATAAGGCCCAAAGAAAGAGTGATATAACCTATTTTAAAAAGAACTTCACCGCTCATGCCGGGTATTATTGTTGCAAGTAAAAACTCATCATAGCAGCAAATTCTTAAACAAAAATTAGCCGCCAACAAACCGAAATAAAGAGAATGTTTTTCTTTAGGATAAAAAATATACAACGAAATAAAAAATGCAGCAGCCAATAAAAGGATACCGGCCAATATAGTTAAAGTTAAAACACTTGCATTTTTTGCGTTTAGTAATGTAGAGTAAAAACCGAATTCTACAGGCTTTAAAAATCCTGTCTTATTATCGCTAAAGTTAGAAACATGGAACACCAATGTTACCTCTTCCTTTCCCATAGTTGGAAGAGTAATAAACGGGGCATCCCAATCAAAAGTTTCAGATTGGCGGGATGTACCTACAACACCGCTTCTATAAATTTCCTTGCCTTCAAGATAAGCAATACATGCAGAAGACACGGTGGCCGTTTTTATAGCATATACTCCATTTTCAGAAAGATGCTTTATTTTTACGGCATAGGTTCCATATCCGTAAACGGGAAGATTATCTCCATACCTATTCCAAGACATATTTATATTTTCGTAACGGGTATAATTTTCAAAATCTTCAGCCGGATCTACAAATTTGTTCGGAATAAAAATCCAATCGCCTTCGAGCACCTGTATATCGCCTACACCGATATTTTCAGCATCAAATACACCCTTTACAACAGTGTCCAAAAGAGGCTCGGCCCGCTTTATACACGACGATAAAAAAAGGATGCATATAAAAATCAGAGTAAACTTTTTTCACACACTTACTCCACAAGTAAGTATCTCGCAAATAACAAAAATATCCATAATTATATAGGTATTCTTTAAATGATACAATAATTACGGATATTGTCAATAGGTGAGTTAATTATTTATAAAAAGACTCTTGGATTCGGTTTTTTAAATCTTTCGAAGGTATATATTCCATTGCGGCACCATTATCAAGAACAACCCTCAATACCGCCTCACCGTTATGCAGCCCTTCTAAAACAGTTTTAAGTTTTTCTTGTTTTAGAATTGTGGAAACACGTATATAACCCATTGAAAGATTTCTGTCAAGAGTTTCAAGTTGAAATAACTCTATAGTTTCTTTACTGTCTAATACAAAAAAAGCTTTTGATATAAAAGAATCAATTTTACTGTGCAAGGTAAAATTAAAATAAGCATCCGAGACATAATCCCGCTTTCTCATTTGATAAGTAAAATCAGCCATTACACTGCTTGAGGTATCCTTCTCATCATTTAAAATCATTTTTGCCGGGCGTATGTAATATTTCATATTACCGGATTCCATATAAGCCGTTATAACCTTCTCTTTTCCTGAAGGACCGGTCAAGCACGAAGAAAATAACATTAAAAAAGGTATTAAAATAAAAAAATATTTTTTCATAACACTAAAAAAAACAACCCCACTACACAAATAGTGAGGTTGTTAAAACTATAATAGCTTATTCTCCTGTAACAACAGTCGTTACAATAAAATAAGGAATAGCAGGGCTTGCAGGCCAATCGACACGAATATCAACTGTTCCTACTTTTGTAATACCGCCGTTTTTTGCAGCCTGAGCAACACCGCCCTCACCTTTTAACGGGAATGAAAAAACAAAAGCTTGTGAAGCTTCACCTGTTTTTTCTTCCTACAGTACCTGTAGCACCTGCAACAGGCATCATTGTTGAACATGATGCAAATAATAAAGCAGCAAGTACAACAAATAAAACTAAAGCAACTTTCTTCATAAGTCTCTCCTTAAATTGTTAATTATATTAAACTCCTAACATTTTTTTATACTTATGTCAACACAGCTTTTATAATTATCAGCGTTTTTTTTGAAATATTTTATAGTTTTTTATATTTTAGTGACAAATCACAATATTTATGCTAGAATACTTTGTAAATTACAACTTAAAGAGGCTTTTATGGACAAAATCTTGCAGCAAATCGAAAAAATAGGCATAGTGCCGGTCATAGTTTTAGAAGATGAAAAAGATGCTCTTCCGCTGGGGAAGGCGCTGTCTGCAGCCGGACTTCTCTGTGCCGAAATCACATTTAGAACTGAAGCAGCCGAAAAAGCAATTCAAATTTTTTCAAAAAACTTTCCTGACTTTCTTGTTGGAGCAGGAACGGTCTTATCACCTGAACAAGCCGACAAAGCCGCAGCTGCAGGAGCCAAGTTCATCGTAAGCCCCGGATTAAATCCTAAGGTTGTAGAACACTGCGTTAGATCAGGATATCCGGTAATTCCGGGAGTTTCCACCGCAGGAGAAATAGAACAAGCTATGAGTTTCGGCCTTAACACAGTAAAATTCTTCCCCGCTGAAGCGGCCGGAGGCTTAAAATTTATAAAAGCCATTTCAGCCCCCTATCCTAACATAAAATTTATGCCTACAGGCGGAATAAGTGCCGAAAATATTGCAGAATATGCAGCCTTCCCAAAGGTCATTGCCTGCGGCGGCAGCTGGATGGTTTCAAAAGAGCTTATAAAATCAGGTAATTTTAAGAAAATAGAAGAAGAGGCCGCAACTGCCTTAAAAATGGTACAAGATGCCCGCAAGCCGAAAACAACAGCATCATCTTCCGATTCAAAAACATCAAAGATGCCGCAGCCTTCATCCTCAAATAAAAATCCGAGGGTTATAACGATGGGCGAAATAATGCTCCGCCTTTCGCCCTCAGGATTTAACCGCTTTGTTCAAGCCGATACCCTCGAATTGGTCTTCGGAGGGGCAGAAGCCAATGTTGCAGTTTCTTTAGCAAACTTCGGAATGGAGTCCGCATACATAACAAAACTGCCTACACACGAGATAGGTCAGGCAGCAGTAAACTCATTGCGCCGGTACGGGGTGGATGTTTCAGGCATAATACGCGGCGGAACCCGAGTAGGGATCTATTTTTTGGAAAAAGGAGCCTCTCAGCGGGCATCCAAAGTAATATACGACAGGGCCAATTCTGCAATTGCCGAAGCCTCGCCAAACGACTTTAACTGGAAAGAGATTTTCAAAGGAGCCTCATGGTTCCATTTTACGGGGATCACCCCTGCCCTAAGCAAAAACGCCGCCGAAATTTGCCTTGAAGCCTGCAAGACGGCAAGAACAATGGGAATTACCGTTTCATGCGACCTAAATTACCGCAAAAAACTGTGGAGCACCGAGGAAGCAAAAAAAACAATGAGCCGTATCTGCGAGTTTGTCGATATCTGTATTTCAAATGAAGAAGACGCTGAGAAAGTTTTCGGAATCACCTCAAAAAATACTGATGTAAATTCAGGCAAGCTGAACGAAAATGGCTATGAGGAAGTTGCTTCAGAACTGTGTAAAACTTTCGGCTTTAAAAAGGTAGGAATAACCTTGAGGGAATCAACATCAGCAAGCGAAAACAACTGGTCTGCAATGCTCTACACGGAAGGTAAGGCCTATTTCAGTAAAAAATACACAATGCAGGTCGTCGACCGCTTAGGAGGCGGCGACAGCTTTGCTGCAGCCCTAATCTGTGCAGAATTCAAAGGATTTTCACCCCAAGCCCAGATCGACTTTGCCTCGGCAGCCTCCTGCTTAAAACATTCCATAAACGGAGACTTTAACCAAGTTTCATTCGATGAGGTTTTAACACTCGCACAAGGAGATGCTTCGGGAAGGGTGCAGAGGTAGGGGCAGCCATTATCTATCAAAAAAATATAAATTCTTTTTTCAATTTTACTATCCATTGCAAGCTCTTCATACAATAATTATGAAAGGGGAGAAATTTTCTCTTTTTAAATAATTTTTATGGAGGTTGATATGACACAACCGTTTAAAATAACCCTCCGTAACGACTATGCTTTTAAACGTGTATTCGGAGTGGAAGAAAACAAGGATGTACTTCAGGACTTACTGGAATGTATATTAGACATTCCCCCTGAAACCATCGCAGGGCTGGAACTTCTGGATAAGGAGTTTCATAAAGAGCTTTTAAGCGAGAAGTTAGGAGTTTTGGACATAAAACTAAGACTAAAAGATGGGACTTTTGTTGATATTGAGATTCAAAACAGATGGCACTTTGATTTCCCTGAAAGAACCTTGTATTATTGGTCTAAGATGTATAATGAAGGTGTAAAACAAGGCCAAGACTATACAAAACTTCCAAAGTGTATTACAATAAACTTAATAGGGGAAGGCTTTAATAAAAATAAGCGTTTGCATAATAAGTACGTTATTCTTGAACAAGACACAAAAGAGCCTTTAGTTTCAAAACTTGAGATACATATATTAAACCTTGAAAAGGCAAGGCTGTTAAAAGAAGGTCAGTGTAAGGATAATAAAACAAAACGCTTATTAAACTGGCTTAAATTTATCGAAACTGATAATCCGGAGGTAAGAAAGATGCTGGCAGAAACTTCTAAAGTAATGGCAAAAGCAAATGATAAAATTATAGTAATGGAAATGAGCCCGAAAGAAAAATGGCTCTATGACTCCCGCATGAAATATGAAAACGACAGGGCATCATGTATAAGTGAGGGTTATCGCGAAGGTGTAGCACAAGGCATATCACAAGGTGCTTACCAAAATAAGCTTGAAACTGCTGCAGCCTTTAAGCGGCTTGGTATTGATATTGCTAAAATAGCAGAAGGGACAGGCCTCAGCATTCAAGAAATAGAAGAACTGTAACAAAGGGCGAAGTACAAAGTCGGCCCTGTCCAAAAAACTGTGTGATTGCTTAATTCAAACCACGCATTATCCATTACCAATTACCCATTGAATTTCCCCACAGCTTATACTGGATTTTTCACAAAAAAAGATGTATAATTGTCCTATGAAGAAACTACAAAAAACTCTATTTATGTTGATATATACTCTTTTTGTGATAACGGTGGGATTTGCGGAAATTAAAACATGGGTCGGCGGTGACTTGACTAAACCGACCGATTGGGATACGCCGGACAATTGGTCGCCTTCGGGAAGACCGGGTCTGGGCGATGATGTTGAGATTCCTTTTACGACGAATCAACCGAATATAAATATCAGCGGGATGGTAACAACCAGAACTGTAAAGACATTAACATTAAAAGAAAATGCGGTTCTTACACTCACACTGCGTGATACTCAGTTTTCCTTTACCTGCACAAACGGAATTATAAGCGAAAATGTAAGTTCGGGAACAGAGCCGGGAAAAATCCTTGTTCAGCACACAAGTACCACTCCGGGAGAAGGAAGCGGAACAAAACCGCTGGTTTCTCTGGTCAAACCTTCCGGAGTTTCGGGAGCGAACATCACATTAACAGAAGAACAACCCTCAAACAAGAGAAGAACTGTTACACTTCAGAATATACAATCGGTAGAAGATGCGGTTATAGAACCTTCTCCATGGCCTGGCGATATTTGTGAGCTTAAGCTGAATTCCGAGATAAAAATAGAAAAATCCTTAAACAATAAAGGAACATCTACAAATAACGGCACCTTTAACGCAAACGGTTATACCGTATCTTTTGGGGGATATGCCGGATCGCCTGCTAAAGTAGAAGGCAGCGGCAACACGAATTTTGTCGGACTGACCTTACCGTACCACACTGCTGTTCATCTGTCAGGCGAAAATATTACAGTGAGCGGACAGATAAACAATAACGGTGAAATTACCTCAGATGTCTCGTCTAAGGTAACTTTTACGGGAACCGGTGCATCCGTAACAAGCAGTGGTTCAGCAAGTTTTGCAAATGTAACCATAGCGTCCGGCGGCGGTTTGCATCTTAGCCAGAGTATAAACATAAGCGGAAATTTAGAAAATAACGGAACATTTGCAAACGGGATTAACAATACCGTAACCTTCACCGGCGATAACAGCCAAATTACAGGCACCGGCGCTACAGCCTTTTACAACTTAACAATCGCCAATGGAAAAAAATGTACATTTAATCGGGATATTACCATTACTCATACATTAAACAATGGTGGAACCTTTGAACCTGCCTCCGGCGCGACCAGTAAGACTGTGATTTTTGACGGAAACGATTGCAAAATAACAGGAAATACAGTAACAACTTTCGAAAACCTTACAATAAACTCCGGCAAAAAGCTGACTTTGGAGCAGGATATTAAAATCGGTAAAGCTTTTACCAACAACGGTAGCTTCGATGCAAACGGTAAAACCGTAACCTTAGTTCCTGATGCAGCCTCTCCTCCATCCAATACCGTAACCGTTACGGGCAAGACCGGCGCAAATACCCACGGCGAAACAAGCTTTAATAAGCTGCAATTAACCGGTGCGGGCGGTAAAACGCTGAAAATAGTCAATAACATTAAAGTAAGCGACCTCTATATAAGCGGTACTTCCACTGCATCAAAATTGACAGTGCAAGGTGCGGGTGAAATTGAACTTACAAATACGCACACTCCGAATAACGGTTCCCCGAAAAAAGGCTTCTACTTAGACGTACAGTCAAATATTCCTATAAAGGAGGGAGCCAAATTTTATATTACAGAGAGTGCAGCACCCGGCTCTACAAACTGGGAAATTCCTTCCTCGCTTAAAATATGGAACGGAAATGCAGGAGATCAAAACTGGGGTACAGCGGCAAACTGGGATTCCGGCACAGTACCGTCAACTAATTCCCTTGTAATTATTCCGCAACTGACGGGGAGCACTCCCAAATACCCCAAACTGACGGATGATAGTGCAAAGGCAAAACTTGTCGAGATTAAAAGCGGTGCCTTTCTTGACCTTGCAGACCGTGTAATCAGTAGTGATTCGACCGGGTCTGTAAGACCCAAGCTTATTGTTGAAGGCACCTTAAAACTGACGGGAACTCCGGTACAAAAAAATTGGTTTCCGGATCCCTCCTCTTCCGTGCCTGAGCCTGATAATAAAATAATATTAAAATCCGGCTCCACAGTCGAATATTACGGCAGCACAAACAATGATGTCTGGGAAGGTCCTTATGAAAAGCTGAAAATAAGCGGTACAAGAAACAATTTGACAGCCCAAGAACTAACTGTAAATAAAGACCTTATTACCGATCATACAGGGGTTACCATAACTACAACCAAGGGGCAAACTTATCACGGAAATGTACAGGCCTTTGAAGGTGCATCATACTATCAATTAACCCTTACCAATACCGGAACCGGTACAACCGGTACGATAAAGACATCAAATACCGTTACAACCGGAAATCTAATCGTCAATGGGAATTGGAACGCAGGGGATCAAAATAATTCCGCAACCGTTACGGTAAACGGAGATCTCAATGTAAGCGGTGATATTGCTTCCGTAAACAGCAGCATAAGGGCAAAAAAAGTTTCAGGCTCCGGAGGGAATATTACCGTAAACGGGACAAATGACTGGAGGTGTTGGGGTAACATAACCGCTGAAGGCAATATGACAATACACAATATGAAAGCCACAGGCGGTACTATAGCAGTGCATGGAAATATGACGGCACATACGTTTCATCTTGCGGATTGGGGCAAATTATACTTTAACGGAAGCGGCTCGCAAAACCTAAACTTCACTCAACATGCCGATTCGGAAATTCGGGAATTGGAAATCGGCTCAAGCTCAATCCTTAACCTTGGTTCGCCCATAAAAATAACCGAGATACTCACAAATAACGGTATATTCGCTGCGGGAAATCATACCGTAACCTTGGGTAAAGCGACACCGATAGGAAGCGGTGTTACGGTCCCAACAAGAATCACCATTACCGGAACATCGGCTGCGGCAAACACTCAATTTAAAGATTTGGACTGTACCGATTCGTATATAAAAAAGCTTACTATCAATAATAACATTTCGGTAACGGGCAGCTTGAAACTTGAAGGGCAGTCGGCTGCCTCACCTTTGACTGTAGCGGGCGGTACGAGTGTAGGGACGGGAAGCCCGCACATTGCACTTACGGCCGCAAACACGGCAAAGGGGCAATTTCTTAATGTTGAAACCGATATTGCCATTACAGGCGGCACCTACACGGCCAAAGACAGCATCCCCATCGGATTACCAACTGACATACAAGCCGGTAAACCCGACAACTGGATTTTCACGAATTACGGAGCCTTAGAATGGGCGGGAACTGTCGACAGCGATTGGCATAACAGGCGCAATTGGAATCCTCCGCTTGCGGTTCCGGGAAAGGATACTGTTGTAACAATTCCTCGAAAACCGTCACCGGCTCCTCCTTCCCACGATTATCCAAAACTTAGAAAAGCAGGTGAGGCAAAAAGCATTACGATAGATGAAAAAGCAAGTTTGGATATAGCCGGTTTTGTTATAGACGACAGCTCGGGACGAAGTCCGCTCACCGTTCACGGAATACTGAGACTCAAAGGTACGGCTGACCAAAAAAATTGGTTTACAGCTTCGGCTGCTGTCGACAAAATTAAGCTTGAAAACGGTTCAACCGTTGTATACTATGATAATTCAACTGCCGACATCTGGGGAGGGCCGTATTACAGGCTGCAAGCCCGCAACAGGGATAAGCTGGTAACGGGAAGTGTGTCGCTCACTGTAAACAATACGTTTACCTTCTCTCATACAACACCGTCTGCAACTCTTGAAATAGACACGGGAACAGCTTCTCAAACTTATAAAGGTTATATAATCGGAAACGGGAATAACCTTAAATTTAGTACAAATCTGTTGACAACAATGGATACGGGAAACCGCAATATTACGGCAGCAAATATTACGGTAACGGGTAGTTGGGATAATAATGCACAAATTACGGCACGCAATATAAGTGTAAACGGCTCAAGCGGATTGCAGTCCGACATAGGAGATATACTTGTTTCCGGTGATTTTACCGCTTCAAAATTTATTCAAAACCAGGGGAATCTTACATTTAACGGAACGGGAACGCAGACGCTTTCCGCCAATTCAAAAATAAACAACCTTGTCATAAATCAAAATGCAAGCGTAAAACTCGGCTCGGATATTACGATTAAGGGGAATTTTACCAATAACGGGAGCTTTGACGCAAGAAATACGGGAAGTCCGCCCGGATATACGGTAACTTTGACTAATGACAGCAATCACGACATTACGGGAAGTTCTGCCGCAGCCGGCACCAAATTTTACAACCTCGTCTGTGTCAATGCGGGCGGAAGGCAAATCCGATTTAACAAAAACATCTCGGTATACGGAAACTTAACTCTGAGAGGCTCTGCTGCAAACAATGTGCTTAATCTGTCGGGCACAAATCCTATTGCAACAGCTCAAGAAAGCCCGCCGGATTCCGGAAATTATACTATAACACCTAACACAAGTCATAGCGGCACCATTTATATCAATGCAAATAAAAACCCTTCCGCGCCCGACAATTGTAAATGGCTGGGCGTTGCGACAAATCTTCCGATAGCATCTTTGGATTCAAATACCTATACCTGTACGGCAAGCGAAAGCGCTCCTACGGGAAACTTTGAAGAAATACTTCCTCTTTTAATGGCGGGACACCCGAAAAACTGGATTTTTACCGATGTAAAAAACCTTGCATGGACGGGAGAAACAAATACCGATTGGGATAATCCCGGAAACTGGCGGCCCCGTCCGTCAGCCGCGCCTACCGGAAATCAATATGTAACAATCCGAAAAACAACCGTAAATCGTCCCGTATTGGGAAGCGGAACTTACTACGCTAAAGAAGTGGATGTGCGCGGTACCGCAGCTCTCGACTTAGCCGATAATGTTATATATACGTCGGGCACCCTCACGGCCAAACTTACTACGGCAGGTACCCTTAAACTAAAGGGTACCCCTGCTCAAAAAAACTGGTTTACAGCCTCGGATGCAAATAAAATCCATTTGGATATGGGTGCCGCTACAACAACTGTTGTATACTATAACAATGATCAAACTACAGAACAAGACATAAACATCTGGAAAGGCCCCTACAATAAGCTGGAAGCGGAGGGTAAATTAAACATCGAATCCAAAACAGGAACAACTACTAATACTATTGAGGCAAAAGAATTTACTGTACAAACATTAGCCGAAGTCAAATTAAAATCCGATATGAAGATTAACTCTCAATTTACCAATAACGGAACATTCGATGCAACAAGTTCAGATACAACAGGCTATACGGTAACATTAGGGGGTACAAATTATATCACAATCTCCGGCACAGGCGACGCAGGCAAAACAAAATTCCACAATCTATCTTGTGAAAACGCAGGGGGTAAAACTCTAAAAATTCTCAATAAAATCACAGTTGCAGGAGATTTAACTCTATCAGGTACATCAGGCTCTTCGCCCAAATTTTTGACAATCACAGGTCCTGACTCAGGTAATTCTGAAATTCATCTTAAAACAGCTCAATCGCCTGATGGGGCACGAGGATCTTATTTGCAAATAGATACAGGGAAAGTAGCAATAAAAGGAACCGGAGTAATCTTCTATGTTGTTGATAAAAGCTCAAATATCGGCGGAGAGTTTTCAAGTGAAAACGGCTGGATATTCTTAAAAGATGGTTTGAAAATCGTCAACTCATTTGCAAAACCAGGTGATAGTCACATCTATCTTTTATTTAATCATACTGAATTAACTAAGGATGAATTTGCCGCTTTGGGAGAAAATGCTTTTCAAATCATAGCACCCGGCAAAAATACTTATGCTTCTAAGCTGCAATCAAATGATGTTGTAAAGGTAGACGCAGGAAAAGTTCCCGAAGGACATTCTTTATGGAAGATTACAATTAACAAGGATACTGATCCTTCTAAAAATACTATTCAAGCCGATGATATTCTGCATCAACCTTATCGGGTTCAACTTAAGTATTTTCATACGGACTATAATATAACAAAAGACCACATTTCGGATATCGGAATCGGCATGGTAAAACCCTTAAAAGCTTTTAACTCAACCGTTCTTTATAATTTTGATACCGATTCTAATCCTCCGCTAACAACTCTGGATATTACAATACCTACAGAAGCAAAAGGAACTACAGGCATTCCTAAGCTATACTTTATTTCTGTAACTGCATCCGCTCCTAATAAATTCTGGTATCCGAATACAATGCAAGAACCGGCTAGTATGCCGCCTAAACCTTTGCCGCTGCCGACTTTACCGACCCCGGAACCTTACCCTCCGGGAACGAATATCTTATATCATTTTGCAACTCGGTTAACAGAAGCAGCAAAAGATTATACTGGTATTCAGACAGGCGGACTTCTGAACTTTATTATTCCTGAAACTGATCTGTACATACACAAAGGAAAGATAGGACAATTTATTTATGTATATGACGGCTGGCTGCCTTGTGTCAGGTTAAAAGGCACAGACTCAAACCCGGACAATAATATACTGTCCTTTGATGTCTGGAATTTCCGCATAGTAGGGGTACAAAAGCAGAGGGGAGGAGCTTCGATCTTTGACAATGTTGTTAATCCCCATAAGGGCCAATCGGCAACAATTGCAGCCCACTTGAAAAAGCCCGGTAAACTTACAATTCAGATTATGACCTTGGACGGCAATGTGGTACGCACACTGGAACGCTCTTACAAACCGGCCGGCGACCACTTTGTTACATGGGACGGCAGAAACAACGGAGGGAATCCCGTTGCAAGCGGTATGTACTTTGTAAGAATTGCAGGCCCCGAAATTGACGAGGTAAGAAAAATCTTGGTTATAAAATAGAAATAAAAAAGGCCTAAAGGGCGGCAGTCTAACTGCTGCCTCTTTAGGCCATAAAAAAGCAATTGCTTAAACTACTTCTTTTAATTAGAAAAACAATTAGGACCTATTTTGAAAATCTCTCGCCGAATTCTTTACATTTATCTTTTCCGGCGGCAGTGGGTGCATCATAGATAATCAAGCCTTCTTCAAATAAATCGGCTCCCTTATCCTTAGATCTGGCTTCCCAGTTTCTCATCCATTCTCCGCCTTCCCCGTCACCGGCCCATTCATATGAACCGAACAAGGCGATTTTTTTGCCGGACAATTTTCCTTCGATTGAAGCAAAGAAGGGTTCAAATTCATCCGGTTCAAGCTCTTCGGCACCCATTGCAGGACAACCGAAAGCAATCTTGTCATAATCATCAATGCTCTTTGATCCGAATTCCGAAACGGTAAAAAGAGAAGCCTCTGCTCCGCCTGCTTTTAAACCTTCCATAACGGACTCTGCCATAGACTGAGTGTTCCCTGTTCCGCTCCAATAAATAACAGCAATTTTTGCCATAAAAAACCTCCGATGGTTAAAAATTAATCGAGCCTTAAGCACTCAACAAATCGTAAAGACTTAAGCCCCTTTCTATCTGCAAAGCAAAATGCTTTTTGCATTCATTATATTGATCAAAGGTTTCGGCAGCCTTTTCTGCATCGGCATAAACCTTCCAGTATCCGGAAAAAATACACCCTTCGCCCCTTCGTCTGTAATACTCCAAAACATCGTATACGGGATAACCTAAAAAAAGCCCTATTTCATGCGGAAATGTGCAGCATCTTTTACAGTGTCTGTCCGCCTGCGAGCTGTGCATTTTTAAAGCTAACAGGTTAAGCATATCCTCCAAACTCATCCCCGGCTCATAACCGAACATTAAAAGAGCTGCTTGCACCCTCTCATCCCTAATCAATTCTTCTAAGGCCTTTTTTTTTGTATAGAAGAATTTGCACACCCTTTTCGCAAGCGCACAAAACTCTTAAATAAAACCCCTTTGATTCAAGCAAGTCCTTATCAAGCAAAAAAAACTGCTTAAAATCTTCTGCCGAAATTGAAATCAAATTTGACGGCTTTAGCCCCGCCAAACAAGGAGCACAAGAATAAGCTAAATTATATTCGATGTTAGCAATATCCAACATATGGATATTTAAGCATACTTTTTAAATAAAGTCAACTATCACTTACTAAATAATTATAAAAAATTTTACTATCTATTACAAACTTTTCATACAATAATTATGAAAGGGGAAAATTTTTCTTTTTTCTAAATAAATTTTATGGAGGTTGATATGACACAACCGTTTAAAATAACCCTCCGCAACGACTATGCTTTTAAGCGTGTATTCGGAGTGGAAGAAAACAAGGATGTACTTCAGGACTTACTGGAATGTATATTAGACATTCCCCCTGAAACCATCGCAGGGCTGGAACTTCTGGATAAGGAGTTTCATAAGGAACTCTTAAGTGAAAAGTTAGGAGTTTTGGACATAAAACTAAGACTAAAAGATGGGACTTTTGTTGATATTGAGATTCAAAACAGATGGCACTTTGATTTCCCTGAAAGAACCTTGTATTATTGGTCTAAGATGTATAATGAAGGTGTAAAACAAGGCCAAGACTATACAAAACTTCCAAAGTGTATTACAATAAACTTAATAGGGGAAGGCTTTAATAAAAATAAGCGTTTGCATAATAAGTACGTTATTCTTGAACAAGACACAAAAGAGCCTTTAGTTTCAAAACTTGAGATACATATATTAAACCTTGAAAAGGCAAGGCTGTTAAAAGAAGGTCAGTGTAAGGATAATAAAACAAAACGCTTATTAAACTGGCTTAAATTTATCGAAACTGATAATCCGGAGGTAAGAAAGATGCTGGCAGAAACTTCTAAAGTAATGGCAAAAGCAAATGATAAAATTATAGTAATGGAAATGAGCCCGAAAGAAAAATGGCTCTATGACTCCCGCATGAAATATGAAAACGACAGGGCATCATGTATAAGTGAGGGTTATCGCGAAGGTGTAGCACAAGGCATATCACAAGGTGCTTACCAAAATAAGCTTGAAACTGCAAAAATGATGAAACTGGAAGCCTTTGATATAAATATGATTACAAAGATGACAGGTCTTTCTATCGAAGAAATAGAAGCTTTATAAAACGAGTAAAGAGCGCAAAGGCCTTAAAGAATGAGCCATAGAAGCAAGCTTAAAAAACCTTTGCGCCCTTGACCTGATCAACGGCTAAAGTTCTACCTTTTTATTGAATAACCAGCTGGTCGCTGCAAAAAAGCCGGCTGAAATAAGCATGGTCATAATGACTGTAACCAAGTGAACAGGTATCGGCTGGATATGTCCTAGGGGCTGATATTGGGAGACCACAAATCTTAGATCTATGTACTGCACAAGATCCCATTCCGTGCTTAAATAAGTACCAAAAGCTATTATTCTTTCAAAAATTAAAACAAAAAGAATGACTGCAATAATTTGAGCCGTCATCTTTTTTCTTATAAAAGAACGGGTCAAGGCCTTAACAAACATAAAGGCTGTTCCTACAAGTAAAAATGATGAAACCAATAGTAAGATGCCGTAAAGAAATGGAAGAAAATTCTGTGCAAATATCTGATAAAATATATCCCCTAAAACCGATATGACGGTCCGCCCTGAGGCCCCGTAAAAAACAGTTTGCTGAGCCCCTATCACTATAAAAAAGACGGCAGCTATAAGGGTGTATATTAAATACTCCACAAAACCTGCGAGGATACGGCCCCCCAATATAGCTTCACTTCGTATGGGAATTGTCAGCATAAGATAATTGGTATCTTTGTACAAAAGCTCATCGATGTGTCCGTTGCTGCATGTAAAAAACATTACAAGAGGTATAAAAAAAAGAGCAAAAAATGTTAAGCCGAGCCAAAGGCCCCCTGTAGTGCCCATTGTGCCGAAAGGAGTTTTAAAAATCCCCAAGAGGGCTATCGAACCCAGCGATAAAACTATCATAGTTCCGCTTAAAATCAAAATAGTAGTAAGTCTTCGTCTTATTTCATATTTAAAAATTCTTCCCATTTTTACACTCCAAAAACATCAAGATAGATTTGATAGATAGATTTTCCTCGGGTGCTGCGTAAATCTTCCGCATCCCCTTCCAAAACAATTTCACCTTCTTTTAAAAAGGCAACATCGTTAAATACATGCTCTATATCCGATACCAGATGAGTCGTTATCAGGATGGCACTTTCTTCAGTCCATGTTTTGATTATGGTTTTAATAATCTGCTCTCTCGCTACAGGGTCGGTGCCGCCAAGAGGCTCATCCAAAATATAAAGCTTAGAAGCCCTCGAAAATGTAAGGGTTAAATTAAGCTTTTCAATCATACCCTTCGACATGGTTTTTACAGTTTGATTGGGTTCAAGCTTCATAAATTTCAGCATATCCAAGGCCTTGTTTTTATCGAAGTCCTCAAAAAAATCTGAATAAAAATTGACGGCATCTTTGGAGGTCATCCAAGGATATACAACATTTTTATCCGGCAAAAAGGCGACAATCTTTTTTGTATCCATACCAAATTCTTTTCCGCATATTTTAAAATTTCCGGCTGTAGGTTTTATAAGGCCTGCAATTATTTTTAAAAAGGTTGTTTTGCCTGAACCGTTCGGTCCCAAAAGACCGTATATTCTTCCGCTTTCAATTTTTAAACTGACATCATAAAGAGCTGTTTTCTTTCCTAAGTATGTTTTTTTTAAGTGCTCCGTTTCAAGTATTGTACTCATTTTTTCTCCCATAAAAACTTATTCTAATCTTGCTTTTATTGAGGCAATTATTTGCTCATCAGAAAATTTTAGATTCCTCAATCCTTCAATTGCTGGTACGATAATCTGATCGGCCATCTCTTCGGTCAATCTTTCTACCAGACCTTTTTCATCTACTACAAAACTGCCTAAACCTCGCTTTGCCTCGGTAACTCCCTCACTTTCAAGCTGTTTGTACACACGAAACATAGTATTAGGATTTACATCCATTTCGACCGACATATCGCTCATTGAAGGAATTTTATCGCCGGGGTTAAGTTCTCCATAGACAATCTTACATTTTATTTTTTCGACTATTTGTAAATATATAGGACGATTTTGATCATATACAACTTTCACAACAAAGGAACCTCCGCAAATTTTGAGTATCACGACTCTTCTATCTGTCTATAATACTATAATTCTTATACTGTGTCAAGGCCTCGCAAAACACTGTCGGTTTTTTGGAAGGTTTGGACCATCCTATCGGAGAAATTCATAACGGTTGTATAAACCTGATTTGTTTTTATGTTTATATCGTTAAATGCCTTATCCAAATCTTCGCTGCTCTTTGCCATAAACGAAATACTCTTTACAACATCAATTACGGTCTTTCCTATGTCGGCGGAGTTTTCAACAGAAGCTGCTGCCAAGCGGCCCAACTCTTCGGCTACAACGGCAAATCCTTTTCCGGCATCTCCTGCATGGGCGGCTTCAATGGCCGCATTCATGCTGAGCATCTTTGTCTGTTCGGCAATGCCTGCAATTACCTCAGACATTTCCTGTATGTCGGAAATACTTTGATTTATGTGAACAATTTTTTCGTAAGTAGACTTGAACAGTTTATGGCCGCCTTGGAATGTTTCTACAAGTTCTTGTGCCGCCTGTGCATCTTCTTGAGCTTCGGCAGCATCCATCTGTATATCGGTTAAAAAGGCTTTTACCGTTTCGCATTTTTCAGCCTTTTTTTCATCGCCTTGCTTTAAAGCGGTTTGAAGTTCTTTATATGATTCAACAAGTTCAGTATGCTTTTCTTGAAGCTCATTATAAGCGCCGTTCAACTCATCCGACATTTCTTTTAATTCGTTATAATCGTTTTGCAGCTTTATATAAACAGGAGATTCTTCTATAGAAACGGCAGAAGCGGTTTGTGCATAAGAAGCCGCTTGCGTATAAGAAGATTTTTGGAAAGAAGTTTGCTGAGCGGAATTTTGTAATATAGTTTTATCGTGTTCCTCTTGGGACTGCTTTGTATTATCCGGAATAGAAATTTGCCTGTCGGCTGTTTTAGGCCCTGCATGAAGTCTTAGGTTGGTTTTTTTTGCCTTTTCTTTTTCAATATAAATATTGTATATGACCGAAGAAAGGAGCCATGTCAAAAATACACCGATGACCCAGGCTAAAACTATTAAAAGGACAGCAAGGGTCTTAGCCCGCTTTTCCTGACGGGTAAATCCGTTTTTATATTCGTTTTTCAGTTTTTCAAAACTATTTTGAACGGCATCGAATTCTTTTAAAACAGGCAAAAAAGTGTTAGCCGATGAATCGCCGGTAAGCTCAAACTCCTGCCTCCAAGCCTCTATGCTTTTAAAAAGCTTATTATTTGAAGCTTCATAATCACTATAAGCGGACTTTAAATTAGAATCGTTTTTATCGGCTGTAGAAAGTTTTTTTAAATTTTCAAAAGAATTTGTAGTTTCTTTTATTCTTGCTTTAAGATTTTGAACCGAAAATTCACCATCCTTGCTTGCAGTCCTGTACATATCCGCCCTTAAACTTGCAAGATAGAATCTGTACTCAAGCAAATAATCTGTTCTGAGCTGAAAATCCGAAGAAGGTTTTGAAGCAATAAAAAAAGCTGCACCTCCTATCCCGATCGCCAAAGCAATACCGCACAAAGCAAAAACAATTTTTATGTAGTTTTTCATTACAAGGTCCTTTACATAATCCTTAAATACCCATACATTAGAAGTATGAAAATTTTGCATACCGCCGATCTGCATTTAGGCAAAAGCCTATATGAAGCCCCTCAACTCGAAAGACAGAAAAAAATGCTCGATGATATTCATAAAATTCTTTTAAAAGACGCTTATGCAGCTCTTATTATTGCAGGTGATGTATACGACCGTTCAATTCCCCCTGCAGAATATGTAGCCCTCTTCGATTCATTTTTATCCGCCGTCCATAAGGATTGTCCTGATACAGCCGTGTTCATCATACCCGGAAACCATGATTCTGCCGAAAGGCTTGCCTTCGGTTCTAAAATTTTAAGTGCGAGTAATATTCACATTGCTTCAGACACCGGCAAACTATGCTCACCCGTTATTATATCACAAAATGGAGAAAAAGTTCAATTTTTTTTAATGCCTTTTTTACATTTAGGCTCATTTTCCGGCCAAAATGAGGAGTTAAAATTGACATCTCAATCCGAGATGGCTCAAGAAGCCTCCCGCCGCTTAAAAGAAGTTGTAGATCCGGCAATTCCTTCGGTTTTGATTGCCCATCTTTTTACCTTAAACGGAGAAAGCTCCTCATCCGAAAGAGCCTTTTTAGGTACTGCGGAATATGTCTCGCCTGCCCTCTTCAATTTTTTTTACATACACGGCCTTGGGACACTTACACAAAATGCAAAAAGTAACCGGCAGAATGTACTATTCCGGAGCCCCTCTAACCTATGCCTTCGATGAATGTTCAGCCGAAAAGGTTGTTTTATCCGTCGACATAGACTGCAAGAGTCAAGTCTTTCCTGTACGGGTAGAAAAAATTCCGATTACACCCTTACGCAAAATGACCCGCTTAGAAGGCTGTTTTTTCGATTTTTTTAATACGGATAAATTCGATGCCTACAAAGATGATTTTTTAGAAATAAACCTCACAGGCTCTGCCGTTATTCAAAGCCCGATGAGCCTCTTGCAGCAAAAATTTCCCTATCTTTTAAACCTGCACCAAGAGGCTGTCGCAGCCGAATTAAAAGAAGAAGAGCAAATTCATATCTTAAAAAAGAACATCGAAGACGAGGATGTAATCTTTGAAAACTTTATGCTTTTTGAAAAGGCAATAGACGAAGAGCCCTCTGCAAAAAAACAGGAACTTTTCAAAAGCCTTTGCAGAGAAGGGTTTACCGAGTAAACTTTTAAGATTTTAACGGAGGAATAAATTTGAAACCTGAACTTTTAAAACTAACAAACATAGGCCCCTTTCGAGGAACACACACAATAGACTTCAGTCTCATGGATTCTATCTTTTTGGTATGCGGCAAAACCGGAGCCGGAAAAACGACCATCTTCGATGCAATCTCGTATGCCTTCTACTCAAAGCCCTTGGGAAGCCGCTCTCAAATTGCCCGCAGCCTCCGAAGCCAATTTGCCCCGGAAACTGAAACGGCAGAGGTTGAGCTTATCTTTACAATGGGCCCCTCCAAATACAAAATTTTTAGACGGCTCCCCTTTTTACGCCCGGGGAAAAAAAGCGAAAGTCCCGAAGAATCGGCCCTAGCCGAATGGGACGGCCGAACTTGGAAAGATTTGAGTGCAACAAATAAGCGGGACACGGACAAAAAAATATTGAACATCATAAACCTAAACGAAAAAGAATTTGCCCGCATTGTCCTTCTTCCGCAGGGCGAATTTGCCGCCTTTTTACGCGAAAATTCAAGCCAAAAAAAAGAAACCCTTGAAGAGCTTTTTCCTATTTCGCGATACACCAAAATAATGGAAAACCTGAAGGAGAGGGAAAAGGCAGAATCCTATAAGATAAAAAATATCGAAGATGCCCTTGAAAACCTCGGCAAAGAATTCGATGCCGATTCCTATCCTTCAAAAAAGAGCGAATTTGAAAAAGAGATTGAACTTATCAAAAAAAATTACAACCAAATTTCCAAAAAAATCGAGGTAAAAATCTCGGAAAAAGAGCAAGCAAAGGTTCTCAAAGAAAAAAAGGAAGAACTTACAGCGATAAAAACAAGGCTCGAAAATCTTAAAGCCCATCAAAACGATATAAAAATGATGGAAGAAGCTGCCGAAAAGGCCCGCAGAGCCTCATCTCTTCAAGCCCTCGCCGATTCTGTAACCAAACTGAACAACAGCATAACCGAGTATAAAACCGATATCGAAAAAAAGATAAAAGACTTAAATACCGTAACCGAAATTTTGGAAACCCTTAAAACACAAGAAAAAGACATACAATCCGAAAAAGAAAACAATACCGAGTTAAAACAAAACTTAAACCGTCTAAAAAGGGCCGCCGAGGTTTACAAAGAAATAGAAGAAAAATCATACGAAAAAAAAGGACTTTCTCTGCAAAAAAAAGAAAAGACCGACAAGCTTGCACAAAGCGAAAAAAATATTCAGGAACTAAAACACAAGGCTTCGGAATATCTTGAAATAATCAATGATCTCGATAACAGAAAAGAAAGGGCCGAAACCTCGTCCCAAAAACTTTCTTACCTAAAAAGGCTTTTTGAGATTGCTTCAAAAAGAGAAAAAGCGGCAAAGCTCTATACAACCCATAAGGCAGCGGCCGAAAAAAACTACAATGATTTACAGTTAATTTTAAAAGACATCGAAATTGAAAAAGAGCTTTTTGAAAAACTCAAAAAAGAAAAAAAAGATTTTGAAATAAACCAAGAGGCCTCCTCCCTTGCCGTTCACTTAAAAGACGGAGAACCCTGCCCTGTCTGCGGTTCAATACATCATCCTTCTCCCGCCGCCGAAAATATGGGAAGCATTTTTTCACTAGAAGAAAAAATACAAAAATGCGAACGCAGCATCGAAAAATTTAATCATGATAAGGAAACTCTAAGCAATAATCTAACCGCCCGCAATAAGGATGCAGAATGGCACAAGGAGCAGCTTGAAGAACTTGGCCGCTCTTTTTTTAAACTAAATGAAGAATTTAAAAAAGGCTCTTTTATTTTTGAAGAAATGCCTTCCGAAAAAACAATAGGAGAACTCCTTCCTCAAACCTCAAAGGAGGCTGAAAAAGACAGCCTTCTTTTAAAAGAAGCTCAGACCGCAAACACTGCAAAAATAAATTTAGAGCAAAAACTTTCTTCTATCCAAAATGAAAAAGAAGCCTTAAGCGATGCCCTTACAAATATCAAGATAAAAGAAAGCGAGTTAAACACAATCCTCCACGAAAAGAAAAAGCAATACGATGATGCCTTTAAGGCAATCCCCTCCGATATCCAAAAAGAAAACATCGAGGACACAATCGAAGGCTGCAATGAAAGGATTTTTGCCTCCGACCGCAAAATAAGCGGCTACGAGGAAAGGCTCAAAGAAAGTAATGACCGGCATACGAGCATAAAGGCCGGACTCATTCAAAGGCAGGAACAGCTGGCAAAATGGGAAAAATCCTTATTGGAAGAAGAAGAAAATTTAAAAACCTCGCTTGAGCGGAAGGGCTTTACCTCTTTAAACGAGCTTTTAGATTCTATTTTACCTGAAGAAAAAATCGATGGTTTTGAAGAAACGGTAACAAAATTCAAGGAAGAAAAGATAACCTTGGAGCACTCCGCTTCAGGCCTCGAAAAAGATATTGAAGGCAAGACCTTCATTCCTCCCGAAAAAATTGAAGACGAAATTATAGTTTTACAAAAAAATCTTGACGAAGAGCAAGACCGCCTTACGGAAGTAAAAAGCGCTCTCGACAAGCTAAAAGACCTTTTTGAAAGACGGCAAAATCTTTTGACCGAGTTAAAACAAAGGGCCGAAGAAGCCCGTATTATAACCGAACTTTCTTTAAGTTTAAACGGCAGCAATAAGTATAAACTGAAATTCGATATTTGGATGCTCTCGGCCTTTTTACGCGAAATAATCGTTTATGCCAACACCCGCCTTGAACGCATGAGCGGCGGCCGCTATGTTTTAAAATTGAGTAAGGAGCTTTCGGGAAACAACCTTTCAGGACTGGACATGGAAATTTATGATGCCTACACAGGCGGCATCCGTCCCACAGCCAGCCTTTCCGGAGGAGAAACCTTTATGGTTTCAATCAGCCTTGCCCTCGGCCTTGCCGATTCCATTCAAACAAGAAGCGGCGGCATAAGGCTGGATTCAATGTTTATAGATGAGGGCTTCGGCAGCCTCGATGAAGCCAGCCTTGAAAACGCTATCAGCATCCTCGACGAAGTAAGGGGCAACCGGATGGTCGGAATAATTTCCCATGTCAGCGAGCTAAAAACCCGCATCCCCCAAAAAATCGAAATAGAAAAAACCGCCAACGGCTCGGCAATAAAAATACGGGGTTAATCTATAATCTTGTTAATATTAAATATGGGAAGAACGACACTATCTGTTCCGGGTTGAGAAGTTAGTAATGTAACTTCACTTCGTAAATAAGGCATCATAATAGCTGCAGCATTCTTGCTGATAAGGTTCTGCTTTAATTTGTCATCCATATTTTTAACATCTTCAATCATAAAGAACCCGGAAAGGCTTACAGAAAATTCATACTCATCTTTTTTATTTCCTTTCAAAATAAGAGTAACTTTATACCGGTGTTCTTTATCGGTTCCTATCTGGATTTCTAAGTTAAACTCTAACTCATTATCATTTTTGAATCCTTTTCGTTCAAATTCGATATTATCAAAAACTATTGCTTGCATATGTAAAACACTGTCATAATTACTCATTTTTCTTTCTCCTTTAGGCAGCTATCACAAAATTATCATCAGATATCGTTATTTGCACCTTGTCTGATATATCTAGTTCATAAGGTTTTAAATCATTATCTATCTTTTTATTATATTCATATTCTAATTTTTTTGATTCTACATTAGTAATAGTAATATCGGCAATTCCTCTATAGTTTTCAAAAACTTTACTTACAATATCGATACTATTAGCAAAATAAAATTCAAAAGTATCAATCTCCAATTTTATACCGTCATTCTCTACCTTTTTTTGTATTATATTGTTTAAAGGCTTTGAATCATATTGTCTGCTAATAAGTTCTTGACTATAGTATTCGATCTCTTCATCAAATTCTCCTTCTTCAGGCTCCAGATATGAATCTTCTTTCGGAAGGTAAATACTGTCGGTCCTCCAGTCATCATTATTATAACGTATTTTTTGCTCACCGTTTATATTGTCAACGGAAATCTTTGAAGAAGTATAATTCAATAATAAATCGCGGATTGTTATTTCGTTTTTAAGAATCTTAATGATGTTATTTACATCAGTCTTTCCGAGCAGCCATTTTTTTCCATCCTTGTTATTTTGACAGCAAACACAAATATAATGCTCACCTATTTTATTTTTGCAGGAAAATAAAATAGGATAATATGATTCAAATAAAATTCTATCAATATATAATTTTCCGCCTTCTTTAATTTCTACAAAAATATCTTTCATTTATTTTTATCCCTTTCTTTTTTATAGTTTGCCAAATACTCTTTAAAATTATCAATTATTTTAAATTCCGTATAAGGAGTGGCATCCTTATAAAGCCACCAATCCACATGGGATGATTTACATTCTGGTTTTCTTTCTTTTGTCCTTTGTACTAAACCGTATACAGGATTGGTTTCCCCGATCGCAATCCGACAAGGATCTTCCATATCCGAATCCATTGAAACAAATCTTTTTATATCTTTAGGTTTCTCATATGTAGAAAGAGAATATTCGCTTGGATCTGCAGGATCGGATAGAGAACTCTCATTACAACTTTTCTCTTCAAAAGAGGGTAAAAATGATTCCCTATCGCATTTTCCGCTTTTACATGCTCTATACACTTGTATAAGTTCTTCTCTGGCACCTTCCGGTAATTCAAATTTAATAAAGTAATCCGGAAATAATTTTTTCATTCTTTCATTGTCTTGCCGTAACATATTTATTTATCTAACTCTTCGTATTTACACATATTATATATCATAAGTATCTTTTTGTCCAGATTGAAAATTTTCAATACCCCCCCGTTTAAATCTTTCACCATTTCCGGCTGGAAATTTTCTCTTTTTTATGATACAGTAACCTTATCTTTTGTAAAAGCTTTTTGGGAGAATTTTTATGTCTATTTTTCAAGCTATTATTTTGGGAGCCGTTCAAGGCTTAGCCGAGTTCCTACCTGTTTCAAGTTCAGGGCACTTAGCCATTGTAGAATATTTTTTTAAACAAGAAAACCTTCCCATCCTTTTTGACATACTCCTGCATGTCGCTACCCTTGCGGCTGTATGTACAGTTTTTGCAAAAAAAATTGCATCTCTTTTTTGTGTTTTAGGCAGGTTTATTATAAAAAAATCAAAACCGGAAGATAAAGACGATCTTATGATGATTGCAGCCATTATAACTGCAACCGCAGTAACAGGTGTCATAGGTCTTTTACTAAAAGATTGGGTAAAAGCCATCGACATTCGTTTTATTCCCCTCTTTTTTATCGTAACAGGACTTCTTTTAATAGCATCTTCTAAGGTAAAGCCTAAAAAACAGTCAAAAAATATAAACCTCCTTACGGCAGCAATTACGGGATTTGCTCAAGGAATAGGAGTCCTACCCGGTATCTCGCGTTCGGGCAGCACTATTTCCGCCTCTCTTTTTGCGGGACTTGACCGTGAAAAGGCCGGAGAATTTTCCTTCTTATTGTCGATACCGGCAATCCTTGCAGCATTTATACTTGAACTTAAATCTGCCGATAATCTTCTTGCAGGTATAAGCCCTATAAGCTTAATAGCCGGAATGATAAGTGCCTTTGTTGTAGGTTATTTTTCTCTCCGGTTTTTGCTTAAACTTATAAAAAAAGGAAGATTAATGTATTTTGCTTTCTACCTGATCCCGCTGGGAATAGGTCTTAGTATTTATTTTTGGGGTTTTGCCGGATAATTTTTACGCTTTCGGAGTTGAAATTTGATAGAAGAATCAAAATTTAGAATCATATCGGTTATATTGGGCATCATCATTTTTATAATCTCGGTATACATAGCCTTAGCGGTTCTCTTGCCCATTTTCGGTTTTAAGGGTTATATATTTCCATTTGAAAAAGTCGGCACAGTTCTTTTTTCTACATATAAATTTTCTTCCCTGCTAATACCAATCATTCTTCTTTATTCTTCAATTTTATTGATGATTCCCGGCTGGTCTCTCCATTCAAAATTTTTATTATCGTTCATGCCGGTGTATTTTTTAACTTGTGTAATCGGCGAACATTTAATTTATTTTTTACTTCCCCAAATTGAAAATGAAACGGTACAAGAATTTACAAAAATTGCCGTAACTTTGGCCACAGGCCTTTTACTTTTAATGGAAGTATTTCTTACCCTTATACTAAGTGAAAAATTACATCATAAAGGCTCGATGCAGTCTGACGAAAAAGAAGCAATGGAAGATATTATAGGCGACAGCTATTATCCATCAGAAACTTCTATGGTATTCGGTGAAGGAAACGAAACGGTCAAAACAGGCTTTTGGCTAAAATCAAATGCAAATAAACACGGTCCCGATACCAATAGGCAAACTTTGACAGAAGCCATTCTGACACGAAGCCAGTTTATAAAATCCCAACTAACTAACGAAGCAGAAACAGTAAAAGATGTCCCGCCTCCTCTTGAAAAAATAGATGCAGATATACAGGTCGACATAGGAGAAGCTCCTCCTCAAGAATCTAAAAAAGGCATTATAGACTCTCTTGTCGTAATAGAAGATATAAACATTGAACAGGACTTGGAAGAACTTAGCTCCATAGAAGATGATACTGACGAATACAATGAATCAGGACCGGATGAAATTTCTGAATACGGCAGCCTTGAGCCGAATGAAATTGCCGAAGACGATGAAATTGAAACTGATGATTCTGAAAATACCGATACTGATGATGAAGATACAGAAGATGAAGAAGAGAACCTTCCTTCAGAAGAATTAAGCGGAGATATAGAAATTAGTGCAGCCCAGCCTTTAAAGCCTAAAAAAGACTCAAAGGATAAAAAAAAGGGCTACCGCATTCCTTATGATTTACTAACAAAATATCCGGGAAACGAATACTGGATAGTAGACGATTCAACCCGAAAAGCGGCTGTAGCTCTAAAAAACACCTTTGAAGAATTTAACATAGCTATTGAAATTACAGGTATCAGAAAGGGGCCGGTCGTTACAATGTTTGAAGTCCTTCCGCCTCCCGGAATAAAACTGGGTAAAATCACAGCCCTTCAAGATAACATCGCCTTGCGCCTTGCGGCCCAAAGCGTCCGAATTGTTGCCCCTATTCCCGGAAAGCAGGCTGTCGGTATCGAAGTGCCTAATGAATCGCGTGCAATAGTCGGCTTTAGAGAGTTAATTGAAACTCAAATTCCCGGAACGGAAAAAATGGGCATCCCTATCGTCTTAGGAAAAGACGTAACAGGGGAACCCCAAACATTAGATCTTTGTCAAACCCCGCATCTTTTGATAGCCGGTGCTACAGGTTCAGGTAAATCGGTCTGTGTAAACTCTATTATTCTTTCAATCCTTTACAATAAAAGCCCTGAGGAAGTAAAGCTCCTCTTGGTTGACCCGAAAATAGTAGAACTTAAACTTTACAACGGAATCGGGCACTTATTGACTCCGGTAATTACGGAACCTAAAAGAGCACTTCAAGGCTTGCAGTACTGTATCTGCGAAATGGAAAGACGCTATGCGATGCTTGACTCAATGAGTGTAAGAGACATCAAAAGTTACAATAAAAAAATAAAACGCGAAAAGATTGCAGCCGAACCCCTGCCCTACATCGTAATAATCATTGACGAATTCGCTGACCTTATGGCTACCACAGGAAAAGAACTTGAAGCAACAGTTTCAAGGCTTTGTGCTATGAGCCGTGCCGTAGGTATTCACTTGGTACTTGCAACCCAGCGGCCCTCTACAAATGTTATTACAGGTTTAATCAAGGCAAACATTCCCAGCAGGATAGCCTTTATGGTCGCCTCCCGTGTAGACAGCCAGATTATCCTCGATAATATCGGTGCAGAAAAGCTTTTAGGAAAGGGAGATATGCTCTACGTAAGCACAACAAAACCCTTTCCAGCCCGAATACAAGGCACCTTTGTTTCCGATGATGAGGTAGAACAGGTTGTGGAATGTGTAAAGACCTTCGGAGAACCCGACTACATAGATGACGAAATATTTGTAGATGATGAAGAGTATTCCCAAGGAACCCTTTTCGGGGAGGAAAGCGATCCCCTATATGATGAGGCCTTGCAGATTGTACTAGCCGAAGGAAAGGCTTCCGCTTCTTATATCCAAAGAAGGCTTAAAATAGGCTACAACCGGGCAGCACGAATAGTAGAAGAAATGGAAGAGCGCGGAGTTGTCGGTCCTGCAAACGGTTCAAAACCGAGGGAAGTAATTACGCATTCTTAAAAAATAATTATATGAGGTAAAATTTATGATTGATAACGCTTTATTTTCGGATTTTTATGAATTGACGATGGCTCAAGGTTTTTGGAAAAAAGGAAATAACACAAAAACCGTTTTTGAAATGTTTTTTAGATCGAATCCGTTCAAGGGCGGTTATGCCGTCTTTGCAGGTCTTGAGCCCCTTTTAGAAACAATTCTAAATTTTCACTTTGAAAAAAGCGATATCGATTGGCTTAATTCTCTCGGCATATTCGAAAAAGAATTTTTAGACTATATTGCCGGCTTTAAATTTTCAGGTAATATTTGGGCAATGAAAGAGGGGAGTGTTGTTTTTCCGAATGAACCCTTAATTAGAATTGAATCTGATACAGTTGAAGCCCTGCTTTTAGAAGGCCTCATCTTAAACATGATAAATTTTCAAACCCTCATAGCAACAAAAACCGCCAGAATTTGGCTGTCTTCAAAAAAAGGCTCTATAATGGAATTCGGACTCCGCCGGGCTCAGGGAAACGACGGGGCTATGAGTGCAACAAGGGCAGCCTACATAGGAGGAGCCTTCGGTACAAGCAACTCCCTTGCCGCCAAAGAACTCGGAATACCGGCCCTAGGAACAATGGCCCACTCATGGATAATGTCATTTAAAAACGAGGAGGAGGCCTTTCAAACCTATGCCGATATGTATCCCGATAATTCGATATTTTTAATAGATACCTATGATACCCTCCGTTCAGGAATTGTAAATGCTATCAAGGTTGGAAAACGCCTACAAGAAAAGGGAAAAAACTTCGGTGTACGCCTTGATTCAGGTGATATTTATTATTTGAGCAAGGATGTAAGAAAACGCCTTGACGAAGCCGGCTGCCCCAATGCAAAGATTTCCGTTTCAAACGAGCTTACTGAAGAAATTGTAGAATCCCTTGTTCAAAACAATGCCCCTATAGATTCTTGGGGAGTCGGAACCCACATGGTTACAGGCGGAAATGAGGCCTCCCTTACGGGAGTATATAAGATGGCTGCTCGTAAGAGTTTAGGAGAAGCAGAATGGACCCCGGTTATGAAATTTTCGGATAACCCTGCAAAGATGACTAATCCTGCAAGCAAACAGGTATGGCGGCTTTATAACCCTGATGGGACCTTTAAAGCCGATGTTCTAAGCCTCGAAAACGAAAAAATTGAAGAGGGCGTAGAGCAGACCTTTTATCATCCAGCAAACGATTATCAGAATTTTACCTTTACGCCTGCAAAGGCCGAGGCTCTTTTAGAAAAACGCATCGAAAACGGAAAGGCGGTCGGCAAGGCTCCAAAGCTAAAAGAAATCAAAGCCTATGCCGAAAAACAGCTTGATAGTTTAGACTATACCTCAAAACGTCTTTTAAATCCTCACATATACAAAGTTTCTTTAAGTGAAAAGATGAGAGATTTAAAACAGCAGCTAATAAAAGCAAAACCGGTTTTTAAAAGCTAAGGCAGAAAAACCGATTATTTATAAATAAATTAAAGTATTCAATTTTGGAGGATAATATTATGAAAAAGAGATTTTCGATCCGTAATAAATTAATTGTTATTTTCGGATTATTGGTAAGCATTGCACTTTTTATCTTCGGTATTTTAGCTGTAAATATTGCCGAAAAAGCTGTAAAAGAAAAAGCGGAAACTCATTTAATAGATAAGGCAAAGGATACGGCTGAAATTATAGACGGCAGAATAAATGCTTTTTTTCAATTTTTAGAAGGTATTGCTAAATCTCCTGTATTGACAGACCCCGAAATATCTTATTTGCAAAAAACAGAATATTTAGAAAAACAAAATTCATTCGATAAGTCTATATTGGAGTTGAACATAACCGACTTAAAGGGAAACCGTTATAGCAAAAGCGGAAAGACCATATTTGTAGGAGACCTTAAATGGTATAAGACCGCTGCTGCCGGCAAACGATTTGCTTCAGAGCCGATAATATCGCGGACCGACAGTTCATTGATCAGTGCATTTGCGGTTCCTATATATAATGACAGCAATAAAATCATCGGGGTTTTATCTGCTGCTGTAGACGGCTTTAAGCTATCGAATGACATAAAAGATATAAAAATAGGAGATACAGGAGGATGCTATATCATCGGCCTTGATGGAATAACAATTGCCGATAAAGATAGGGCAATAGTTTCACAACTTGAATCCAGTGTAAATAAGGCAAAAAAAGATCCTTCCTTTGAAAGCATAGCAGCATTAGAAAAAAAAGCTCTATCCGAAAAAGAACCTTCCGTAGGGTCTTTTTATTGGGATGGTGAGCTTGAAATAGCATCTTTTGCTCATATCAAGGAAACGGGCTGGACAGTTATTATTTCAGCCCCCATAGAAGAATTTATGGGAACAATCGGCATCTTAAAAAAATCTCTTTATGGAGTCGGTTTGATTATTTTAATAAGTGCTTTTGCTGTTATATTTATTGTGGCTCTACGTATAGTAAAACCGATCAATAGTGCCGTTTCAGCTTTAAAAGATATTGCACAAGGCGGCGGGGACTTAACCGTACGGCTGCCTTTACGGGGAAATGATGAAATCACAGATATGTCTAACTATTTTAACCGGACAATAAAGAAAATAGAAGAGTCCATTCAAACTGTAGGCTTAAATACCTCCGCAATGGAAGCCATAGCCGCCGAGCTTGCAAACAATATGAATGAAACTACAGGTTCAGTACAGCAAATAGGTGCAAACATTGAAGAAGTAAAACAACAGGCTATAACTCAGGCTGCAAGTGTAACCGAAACAGCTGCAACGGTGGAAGAAATAATCCGCACAATAAAACAGCTTAACGGAAATATTGAAGGTCAGGCCGCAAGTGTTGCAGAATCCTCTTCTGCTATTGAAGAAATGGTTGCAAACATAAGCTCCATAACAAACACTCTGGGAAAAACCGATAATGTTATTAAGACTCTTGCAGAAGCCACAGCCGATGGTAAAGAAACAGTTACTAATGCAAACATAGTAACACAAAAAATCTCGGAAGAATCGGGAGGCTTATTGGAAGCTTCGACGGTTATTCAGCATATTGCAAGTCAGACAAATCTTTTGGCTATGAATGCAGCCATTGAAGCAGCACATGCAGGAGAAGCAGGAAAAGGGTTTGCCGTTGTTGCCGATGAAATCAGAAAACTTGCAGAAGAATCAAGCACTCAGGGAAAAACAATTACCTCAACATTAAAAAAACTATCCGGAGAAATCGAAATATTATCTGATTCTGCAAAGACGGCCGAATCAAAATTTAATGCTATCTTTAACCTATCCGAGCAGGTAAAACAAATGAGCACAACTTTGATGAATGCCATGCAGGAGCAGCAGCATGGAAGTCAAGAAGTGTTAACAGCGATCAGAGACATAAACAGAATTACTGCCGAAGTTCAAGCAGGTTCGGAAGAAATGCTCAAAGGCGGAGAAGGAGTCGCAGAGGAAATGAATAAACTGGACGGCCTAACCCATATTATAACCGGCAGTATGAACGAGATGGCTAAAGGTGCTGCCCATATTGGCAATGCAATGGAAGATGTTGCTGTAATAACTGAAAAAAATAAGCAAAGCATTGATAATCTTGTTAAGGAAGTAGGAAAATTCAAAGTAAGCGGCGAAATAAGCTTCGTAAAAAATAAAAAGGAAACTTCCGGCATTAATCTTAGTAATGCAGTCAAAGTTCATGTAGATTGGAAGGTTAAACTTAGGGCAGCAATATCAACAAAGGAAAAACTTGATGTAGGAATCATTTCTAAGGATTCGGAATGCGAATTCGGCAAATGGCTGCATGGAGAAGCAAAAACAAAATACGGGCATTTATCATCATATAAAGAATGTCTGGCTAAACATGCCGCTTTTCATGCAGAAGCAGGAAAGGTTGCCTCTGCAATCAATGACGGCAGCTTTACCAAAGCAGAAGCCATGCTCAATACTGCCAGTTCATTCAACACCGCTTCAAATGAAATTACCGCTGCCGTAAATGCCCTAAAAAATGAAATAGGCTTGAACTAAGCATTTAATAAAAAAAGGCTGTCTGAAATGTTAAAGTCTATTCAGACAGCCCTCTTTAGTATCAATAATTATTACTATCCAGCCAATTCTTAAATTGCTGTTTTGCCGATTTCATGATAATTACTTCTTCAATACGGGTATCGCCCTTATCGTTTTTGGCACCGTAATTTATCTTATGCGGAACCCCGCCCGGATAATGTACACCGAATTTTACGATATGCGAATATGCATCGTTTGAATCGGAATTCCACAGTTCGACGATGCTATCGTCTTCATCAAAAACAACACCCCAGACAGTAACAACATGAAGCGGATCAACAACGTTCTTTACCGGTTTTATAACAACGGCGATTGCGTGCTCCTTGTTAAGAGCTTCCTTTATCGTCTGTTCAAACTCTGCTTTGGTCTTGACCGCCCTGCTTATAATAAGGTTTGTTAAATCGTTTTGTCCGCCGAATACGTCTTTTACAATACCGGGGGGAGCTTTTTGCTGGGAAGGAGCGTCCTTGCCGCGTAAATACCAATTAACGGCGGTATCTAAAGTGCCTCCCTGATTGGGAAAACTCTTTCTGAATACGTTTGCAACGCTGCTTTTCTCTCCTTCACCTGCATCACCGCGGCCGCCTTTGTATTCGCCTGCATATATTTTATATGTTTCCGTATCGGCTATTATACCTTTTTTTTGCATGTAGCGGGAAAGATTATCCTTATTTTCCCTCATCCACCAGTGAATTAAGTCGGCGGTTGACATTGCCCAGCACATCTGATTATCCTGCACCGCTTTAAAGTTTTCCGTGTAACACAGCTTCCTTGCATTAAACCATGTTGTACTTGCAGTTTCTTCCCATTTGCGGTACCTGTCATCCGTTGCCGGTTCAGTTTTGAGGTCGCTTTCTGACGGAGGGGTAATACCCTGTACCCACTTTGTTTTAAGTACCGGATTGGGATGAGCCTGTTGAATAATCGGTATTTCACGAATGAGTTTTGCCTTATCAGTGTTATCGGTTTTAAACACAAGATAAGCCCTTCGCTCAAATAGCGATTTATTTTCTTTAAGCTCTACGGTAATCTCATCAATATTCCCTTTCGAAACAGGTGCCGTTTCCACCCAATTACCGTTCCCGTAAGCATATCTGACGGTACAATTATATGTTGAATATTGCGTTTTTTTTGTAATAGATAACACCCTAGAGGAAGCCTGATGATCGGATTCTATTTGCGACTGGCTGAACTCAAACGTAGAATCGTCCTTTATCTGGAAACGGATAGAAGCACGGTGCTTACCGTCGGCCCAAATATTAACGGTTGCAATTCCCTTTGCAATTGCCGTAACCAGACCGGTTTCCGTAACTGAAACCAGATTCTCCTCATACTTATATTCTACCTCTTTATTTGTAGCATTTTTCGGTTCAATAACGGGTTTCAGCTGAAACTGTTCCCTCAACTTAACCGGTAAAGTAGTATCTTCTCCGATAAGTTCATCATTTATATCGTGAAGAACAACTTTAGTTACCGGAACATACTCCGGTATAAACGGGGCGAGCTGCCCGGAATTGTCCGGTTTTTGTCCCTGCCCCGAGTGCGGTTTGGCAGTACCGCTGCCGGAAGGGATTGTTTTTGCAAGACTATTCGGACAGCCGGCAAGCAGTACAATGACCGCCGTAAGAACACCTAATAACCCCGCATATAAGAGCCGTTTTTTATTCATTTAAATCTCCTTAATATATCCTCAGCACATTATGAAGCGTGCTGATATTATCTTTCTAAACACTCGCAATTTTCAGTTCGCGGCATCCAACCATGCTTTAAATTCTTCTTTTGCCGATTTCATAACAGCTACTTCTTCAATGCGGGTGTCGCCCTTATCGTTAGGAGCAGCATAGTTTATTTTATGCGGTATTCCATCAGGATAATATACGCCGAACTTTACGATATGCGAGTTTCTGTCATTGGAATCGGAAGTCCACAGCTCTACGATGTTATCGTCTTCGTCAAAGACAACCCCCCATACGGTAACGACATGCAGCGGGTCGATAATATTGGTTTTCGGTTTTATAACAACGGCAATAGCATGTCCGTCATTTAAAGCACCCTTTATCATATCTTCAAACTCTTTTTTGTTATGTGCGTAACGGACTTCTATCAGCTTGTTTAAATCTTCCTGTCCCGTAAATACGTCTTGCACAATACCGGGCGGAGCAATCTTTTGTGAACCGTTGGAAACGCCGCGTAAATACCAATTAACGGCGGTGTGTAACTGTAACCCGACATCGCCGTACCCGTTGCGGAATACATTTGCGATGCTGCTTTTATCTTTTTCGCCTATATCGCCTAAACCGCCCTTGTATTCGCCTGTGTAATATGGATATTCGGCTTTATCGGGCGTAATTCCTTTTTTTTGCATATAGCGGTCAAGGTTGTCTTTGTTTTCCCGCATCCACCAATGTAAAAGGTCGGAGGTAGACATTGCCCAGCACATATTGGCATCCGCAACATAATTATGATTTCGTGTATAACGGAGCTTACGGGCATTAAACCACGTGGTATGTGCCGTTTCTTCCCATTTGCGGTAACGCACATCAGTTCCTATTTCCTTTTTAATTTCGCTTTCCGCCGGAGGTGTAATGCCGTGCACCCACTTTGTAGTAAGTTTGGGGTTAACAATGTTTGCCGTTTGGGTAATGTTCAGCGTATGTACTGTTTTTTGTTGTTGCGTTCCTCGTCTAGCCGGTTCCATTTTTGAAACAGTCAGCGAAACCGTTCTGGGCACGGGCGATGTATTTTCGGCAATACGGAGCGTAAGCGTTTCTTTTTTTGTGTTTTCGCCTGTTTTTTCCACAGTCAGCCAAGGTTCGGGAGGATTAACCGTCAGCACATACTTGGTGCTGTTATATTTTTTTTCAATAACGAGCGTTTCGGTAAAAGCATCACGGCTGTGTTTTATTGCCGTTTTACCTGCAACCTTAAAAGTATAATCGTCTTTAACCTTAAAGTACATAGTGTACTCGCGTCCGTTTGACGCTATCGCCGCGATTTCGGCATCTCCAAAGCTGTTTACCGTAATAATTCCTTCGGGGCTAACGGAAATACCGCCTTTTTTTACCTCATACCGAAGGGTTTTGTCCGAAGTTTCGGGCGGGTCGAAAACGGGGATAAGCTCATACGGTTTATTCAGTTCAAGATTCATAAAATTCGTTATCGCAAATTCCGTACCATCTTGTGTATCTTTTCCCTTAAAAGTTATAGTGTTTACGGGAACCATACCTTGACCGGAAGATGCCGGCAGTTGTCCCAAAACAGGATTTTGCTTAAACAATACCTTTACCGATGCATCGGAAGTAAGTTTTACCGCCGCAGTTAAATCACCCTCGGTTCTTCCCGATACTATCTCACCGCCCGTAACATTCCAGCCTGCTACTACATAACCTTCGCCAGGCTGAGCGGTAAAAACGGCAGTTGTGCCGTTTTCGGCTTTAGCACCTGGTGTAATGCTTTTTCCGTCAATCACAGCCTTAAGTCGGCCTCCTTCGCCTTCAGCACCGAACTGTACCTCATATTTTAACGGCTCAGGCTTTATGGGGGCCGAGCATCCGAGTGCCAAAACCGAAATAAGGGCGGACACCCCGAAAAGGTTTAAAAAAAGCTGAACTCTTGATATATGTTTTTTTGTATATTGTTTCATAGTATAATCCGTTAACTGTGTTTTAATTTTTTTCATATTAAAATCTCCTTAAAAATATTATTTATAACTATAATTTTTGCGCATAACGCGTAATATATTATACAAGTTTTCCGCCTTCCAGCCGTTTGTATGCATAATGGCGTATCTTGTTTTTCAATGAATACAGAGCACAAGATAAGCTGCTTATATGCTTTATGTTACCTATTTTTTGTCTCCGTATTTCAAATAAAAACTCCTTCGCAATTACGGATTATATCCTAAAAAAGGCCGTGTTGTCATTTCGACAATCTTGCCGCCGCACAACTGCATACTCACCTTTAATTCCCGATGACATATTCCGGACTTACTTCCAAAGCGATTCCTTCGCTTTCACCGGTAAAGTTTATATGTATTTTAAGTTTATCACTTCCGCTTTCTTTATTCAAATAAACATATTTGATAAAAATATGTTTACCGTCCGCCGTTTTTGAAAAGGATATAGGCTCGTTAAAGGCTAAAACGTCTTCAGGTTCCCTGCCGTTTACTTCCAAATAAAATACGGAAACCGCTGTCTTTTGTAAGGGATTTTCCAGCGCAAACATCGTCATCTCTCTTTCGGTATCGTATTGTTCCGATAAAAAGCGGTAGTTTTCAAAAACTTTATGTTGCCATTTTTGACGCGAATTTGGGTCATCTTTTACCTTTACGGAAAAATTAAATAAAGACGCTATATTGTCTTTAGGAATCTTTTTAAACCCTGCCGCCTTTGCCGTTTTTGTTACGGTTATGCGCCGTACGGAAGGGTCGGGTTTGGAAGAAAGCATTTCTGCGATTTGTTCCTTTTCGGCAATACAATAAGTTATTTCAAGAGTTCCTTCAATATCATCCGCCTTTATACCTTCATTTTCCGGATGAAACAAAGCCGTGTCCATCTCCATATTGAACTGTCCGCCCTCCCGATTATAACGGGCCATAATTGTTTGTATATGGGCATCATTTATAAGACGCGCAGGTGTTACCCTAAGGTGCTTTGCAAAAGCATAATATTCCGAACCGAACACATCGGCAGATACATTGATAATGCCGTCATCGGTTTTGTTTATAAGATACCTAAACACATCTTCTTTCGAAAAATAGGGCTTTGTAAGGTCGGCTCCCAAGCGTGCAAATAAAGCACTTCTATCCGTTTCTGTTGAAGTTTCAATGCCGCCAGCCTCTTTTTTTAAGTATTTAACCTTATACTCTGGTTTTATTTTTATTTTATCGCCGTTTTTTTCCAATGCCGCGGCTAAGCTGTAACGGTCATGAACTCCCAAACTGAGAGTGCCGGTATTATCATCACTGAAAGACAGCTTTTTTAAAAGAGCGGAGTTACCGGCCGCATCCGAAATAAAGGTATCCAATGTTTTATTGTACTCTATAGCTTCCGAAAAATCCAATTCTGCTGCACTGAGGGAAGGAAAAATCTTTGCATAGGGATTTTCAAAGCCTGTAAAGGTCAATTCTTTTTCAAAGGACTTTTCTCCTTTTGTGCCCTTTACCTTTACGGTAAAGGTTCCGGCTTTATCATCGTAGGCGGTAATTGCTTTTTCGGTAAAGGTCAGCACCGAACCCTCAGAAGGATCCGTATCACGGATTTTTTTTGCCGCATTGGAGGCGGTTATATTTCCCTTTGTTAAAGCAAAGGCGCTCATAATATCCTCTTTTAACAAATCACCCTGCTGTCTCTGCGGATTAAGCGGTGCATTTGAGTTTATATCAGTTTTCGGTATTGCCGAATTAGGGCATCCCGCAAATAAAAAAATGCAGCATATTATAGCAGCTGCCATTATATTGTTTAATTTTATTTTCATAAAACTCCTAACATAAATATATCATTTTAACCAGGTTTTAACAAACAGAGAGAGAATTTAGTTACAAGAATATTAATACACGGCTTACGCACGAAAAAAAATAGCCGATATTTAAAGTATGAAAACATTAAAAGAATATTTTAACGAACTTAATGATAATCGTCAGTCTGGCAAAGTAAAACATCTAATCAGTGAAATATTGGTAATAGCACTGTGTGCTGTTTGTAGCGGAGTTCAAACTGTATTTGAAATAGGGGAATTTGCCGAAGTAAAAAAGGATTGGCTAAAAAATGAGGTAGGACTCTTGTTAGAAAATGGCGTTCCTTCGCACGACACCATAGGAAGAGTCCTTGCGATGATTAATCCCAAACAATTTCAAAGCCTTTTTATCTCGTGGATTGAACAATCCCTTAATATTCCAGCAGGTTCATACATTCACATTGATGGAAAAACATTACGTGGAAGTGCAAGTGAACAAAGCAAGGGCATTCATTTAGTAAGTGCATTTGCTCACGAAGCGGGAGTTGTACTAGGACAAATAAAATGTGCTGAAAAATCGAATGAAATCACAGCAATTCCTGAACTCCTTAACCTTTTAAAACTAAAAAGCTCGATAATTACTATAGATGCCATGGGTTGTCAAAAAGAAATAGCAAAAGAAATCACAAAGAAAAAATGTGATTATGTATTGGCTCTAAAAGAAAATCAACCGGCAGCGTATAATGATGTAAAAGATTATTTTTCTATAGAAGATAAAGACTTTCAAAACACACTTTTAAGATTTGAAACCTTGGATATAGGGCATGGCAGAGAAGAAAAAAAGAGAATACTTTCTTTCTTCTAATATAAACTGGTTTGCAGATAAGAATAAATGGGCAAATTTAAAGAGTTTTGGAATGGTCAAAAGCACTGTAAGGTGCAAAGGCAAACAATACAGTGAAAAGCGTTACTTTATTAGCAGTATAGAGGATATAAATGAGTTTGTAACAGCTGTAAGAACACATTGGACAATAGAAAACACCTTACACTGGTCGCTGGATGTAATATTTAGAGACGATGAATGTCAAATTCGAGAAAAAAATACTGCTGAAAACATAGCAATTTTAAGGAGGATTTGCTTTAATCGAATGAAAATGTATCAAAACGGTAAAACTCTGAAAAGGAAGAAAATGCTTTGTACTTTTGATGATTCATTTAGGTTTAATGTTTTATTTAGCTAAGGAATTCATGCGTAAGCCGTGAATATTAATAATTTTCTCTTGATTTTATTATTTTTTAGATATATAATGTTATCTATAGATAATTACAATTGTTGTGAATTAAGCTAAAAATTTATTCTAACCAAAACCTTTGATATTTATAGGAGATTAAATTATGAAAAATATTGCAAAATATACAGTTATAAGCATATTTATTCTTATGCTGTGCACCGCCTGTCCCCATAATAAGGGAGCCTACCCTGACATAACCTCCGGCTCACAGGATTCCGTTCCTTCCGCACCCTATGTCGAAGGCGGTATTTCGCTGGTAGTAAGTCAGGATAAAAAGACGATAAATATTAACGTAAAAAGCAGTAACGGCACACCGATTGAACTCGAAGAATGTACCGCATCTTCCGTTCCGCATGATACATACGAAAATGTAACGGCAAAAAACAGAATCATCATCTTAAAGCCTCAAACTGGTGCCGATATTATAGGATTAAACTGTCCTAACCAAGCCGTGCTGAAAATAAATGCCTCAGGATGTAAAACGCTTACAAGCTTAACCTGCAATAAAAATCTGCTGGACAGCCTTATTCTTCCTGCCGATTCGCAGTTAACCCATTTAGCATGTGCGGAGAATAAACTTACTGCTCTTAATATACAAGCATGTAAAAACCTTGAAAGCCTTGAATGCGGAAACAACAAGCTGACATCGCTCGACCTCAGCGGGTTAAACAAATTGACTAAAGCGGAGTGTTGGCAAAATAATCTTACCGAACTTAAGCTGACGGGCTGCACCGCTTTAACAAATCTTGACTGCGAAACCAACAATTTATCGGCACTTAATCTCAGTAATTTAACGGCTTTGACAGAAGTAAACTGTAAGTCAAATAAGCTAACAGAGCTTACCGTAACCGGCTGTACCGAATTAAAACAAATAGAGTGTTATAACAATAACTTGAAGGAAAACGCATTTACAACGCTTTTAAATACCCTGCCGAATAGAACTTCCGCCGAGACGGAGGGGAAGATTGTGCTGTGCAAAAAAGAAGGCGAAACGGGTAATGTAACCGTTTTTACAACACCGGAAGCTTTGACAAATGCAGTGACCGATGCTAAAAATAAAAACTGGAAATTGTACAAAAAAACCGGCACGGATACGGACCAAGAAATATAAAAATTAATACAAAACCGCCGATTAAGGTATTTAACCCTAATCGGCGGCTTTATTATAAGTTAGAACAACGCTTTTAAAGCTTTTAACTTTAGCAAATTTTGCCGCCCGAAACCTTTATATCGGCATCGTTTTCGACAATGGCTTCTATTGCAAGTTCGATTCCCCTTACAATCATCTCAAGGCTCATCGAGGGAGTTGTTGCAGGCTTTCCGACAGCCTGTTCGGGCAAAAACGGAATATGAATAAAGCCGCTTTTCATCGGTTTGCCTTGGGCTGTTCTTGCGGCTGCAATATGAGCAACACCGTAGCAAACATGGTTGCAGATAAATGTCCCTGCCGTATTCGATATTGAAGCAGGTATTTTGCCTGCCTTTACCTTCTCGACAATGGCCTTAATCGGTAAAGTAACAAAGTAGGCAGCAGGGCCGTCTTTTACAACAGGCTCATCAATCGGCTGATTGCCTTCATTGTCGGGAATTCGGCAGTCGTCAATATTTATACCGATTCTTTCTACCGAAATATCGGCACGGTTTCCGGCTTGACCGATACTTAAAACAACATCGGGATTTTCTTTTTCAATCATTTCTTTTATCTTTGCTACGGATTTTCCGATAACGGTCGGAATTTCCAGCTTGATAATTTGTGCTCCCAAGATTTGATTGGGAAGGAGCTTAATCGTTTCGAGGGCGGGATTTACCTTTTCCCCTCCGAAAGGATCAAAACCTGTAACTAAAATCTTCATTATATCGCTCCTAATTAAAAGGCAAGAGTCAGCATCAAAATAATGTGAACAATAATCAAAGCAAAGGACATAAAGGCTTGTGCTTTTATCAGGGTATATTTGTTTTCGGTTTCCAAAATTGCTGCAGGAACAATGTTAAAGTTTGCAGCCATGGGTGTTAAAAGAGTACCGCAATATCCGCAGGTCATACCGAGGGCTCCTACAATTGCAGGGTTGCCGCCCTGTGCAATTACAAATGGAGCACCTACACCGATTGTGATAACGGTAAAGGCAGCGAAAGCATTACCCATAATCATTGTAAAGATTACCATACCTAAGCAGTATGCAATAACACCAAGGACCGGAACACCCTGAGGAACAATACCGCTTGCAAAATGGCCTATGATTTTGCCGATGCCGGCTGTTGCAAAAATTGCACCCAAAACACCGAGAAGCTGGGGAAGTAAGCTGGAAGAACCTACCTGCATAAGCATCTTTGATGTATCGTTAATAGATTCCTTCATCTTAGGTTTGGTCAAAAGAACCGCAAAGATGAGGGCAACGATAGAAGCTATACCGACAACCTGAGCTGTAGTAAATCCGAAGATAATTTCTTTTCCGGCAGCATTTGTTCCGAGAGAAATTTTAAAGCTTTTCATTTGTGCCAAGAACATGGCGACAACACCAATCAAAACGGCAGGTATAAAAATCTTATTTCCGACCTTTTTTGAATTTTCTACAATTTCTTCTTTTGTTGCAGAAGGAATATCTGCAACCTTTACCTGCTTTGTAAGAGTAAGAACACCAAGACCTACCAATAAAGCACCGATGATGGCTCCGCCGTAGGGCACATTGAGTACAAGAACCTTTCCGAACATAAACAAGAGACCCAAAATTCCCCAAAACAAGAATGTTCCGATAGGATTCTTTTTATCTTTTAAGGAGATCACGGCAGTAATAATTGAAACAAGACCGCAAAGACCATATATAATTTCATCGATGATCATGCTGTTATTATTAATAAAACTAAACATCAGCCTACTCCCCCTTTCTAAGTGATTTTTCAAAAAGCCAGCACTGTACCAAGGCTATAAGAACCATTGCAACACCTGCAAAAATTGAGTACTTAGCTACATCCGTATTTGTAATATCAAAACCCTGCTCCTTTAGTGTTCCTGTAATTAAAAGAACACCTGATGCAACAGGGAAGATATTTTGACCGAAAAAGTTTCCGTAGTTTTCGGAAGCACCTGCAAGCCCCTTAATCTTTTCGATTTTTTCAGGAGGAAGTTTTACATTCTTTTGTGCTGCACCTTCTGCCATAGGAAGAATAAGAGGCCGTACAAACTGAACATGACCGCCCAACCTAATCGAGAATGCAGATGCAATTGTTCTTATAAGAATATAGAGCCAGATAACCATACCTGCACTTGCACCCTTAATCTTTTCGTAAATTCAAAAATTGCAAACGGTTATCGTTTACAGACAAAAACTCTAACTCCGGATTTTTTGTAAGATCCAGATTACCGATTTCATTTTCATGACAATATAAAGTATTTAACTTTATATTGTTAGATGTATTAAGAGTTTTTAATTTATTATTTTCACAATATAATTCTTTTAGTTTTCTATTGCTGCTTATATTCAATTCTGTCAACATATTCTTTTGACATTTAAGAGTAGTAAGATTTAAATTTTGTGTTAAATCCAATTCAGTGAGCTTATTTTCCAATACATATAGATACTCAAGATCTTTAAGATTAGAACAATTGATTTTAGATATATTATTTTTACCGCAAGACAATTTGATCAACTTATTATTTTTTGATAAATCCAACTCAGTTATATTTGTATTGGAACAATGACATTCTTGCAATTCAGTAAGATTAGAAATATCAAGAGAATTTAGTTGGTTATTATAGCAATTCAATATCTCAATATTTTCATGTCCGTCTAACGATAAAGAAGATAGTTTATTTTTATAACAATAAAACTCTCTAAGACTTAAATTTTTGCTTATATCCAATTCGGATAATAAATTCTCACCCGCTCCAAGAAAGGTTATATCAACATTTTTTGACAGGTCGAGATTTTCAAGCTGATTATTACCGCACCATAATTTCTTTAAAAGAGGACTTGAGCTGATATCTATAGAAGTAAGAGCATTACCTGAACAAGCGAGAAATTTTAAATCTCTGCAATTGTCTGTATTCAAATATGTCAGCTCATTGTCATGACAATATAATGTTGTAAGAGAGGTATTTTTGGACACGTCAAGAGAGTCTAATTTGTTATTTTGCAGTTCTAAATGTACTAATCCTGTGATATGCGAAACATCCAGTTCCGTAATTTGATTTTCATAACAAAAAATCTCTTTTAGATCAAAATTTTGACTTAGATTTATGGATTTCAAACTATTTTTTTCGCAAGACAAATATACAAGATTTCTGTTATTTGTAAGCTGCAAGTCTGTAAGATTGTTGTCAAAACATGAAAGGCTTGTTAATGAGGGATTATTACCTAAATCAATGCTTGTGATACGGTTTCCATCACAAAAAAATCTATTTATTTTACCGTATATAGTTATAATATCACTATCAATAACATAATCACGATAAGCGGACATACCCGGAGTAACAAATGAAGTTATATCTTCTTTTTCATCTATTTGTTTATTTCCGTTTAAATCAATCCATATAGGTTCACGATTATCGACAAATCTTTCAACTTTGAGTCGTATTTTTTCTCCCTTTGATTTTGCCGTGGCCAAACTTATAGATTCCGTATTCGGTAAATTGATAGGTGCTTCTTCTTTATCGTTTTTGTTATCCGCAGTTTTTATATCTTGCTCTTTTTGCGGCTTATTATCCGAACAAGCTGCCGCAAAAAGAATAAAACTTATAAAAATTATAACCTTCTTTAGTTTTTTAATATCCATAAAACAAAACCTCTCATTAAAATTATCAAATACGCTAAGGCTATGATGACTTTTTTTCAAAATGATGTCAAGGGTCAACCAAGTTGAAAGTTAGAATGAAAATAATAATCTCTTTTAAATTTGCATTATAAACATTTCTATGATATAATCCTTCTTGCATTTATAAAGAGGTTAATATTATGAAAAAGATACTGCTTATCCCCGATTCCTTTAAGGGAACAATGAGCTCGGTTAGAATATGCACCTTGATGAAGAATGCGGTACATGAAATTTTCCCTGAGGCTCAAGCTCTTTCAATCCCTGTAGCTGACGGAGGGGAGGGCAGTGTCGATGCTTTTTTAGAAGCTGCAGGCGGAATAAAAAAAACGGTTAAAGTGAAAAATCCTTTTTTTGAAGAAATGGAAGGCTTTTACGGTATTTTAAAAAATGAGAATCCGAATGCCGAAAAAACCGCAATAATTGAAATGGCAGCCTGTGCAGGCCTCCCCCTTGCGGTGGGGAGGCTTAACCCATCTCTTACCACAACCTATGGGGCAGGGGAGCTCATAGCCGACGCCCTCGAAAATGGCTGTACAAGAATTATAATCGGCTTGGGCGGAAGTGCCACAAACGATGGGGGCTGCGGTGCTGCAGCTGCCTTAGGAGTCAAGTTTTTTGACAAGGATGGCAAAAGTTTTGTTCCGGCAGGCGGAACATTAAAAAACATTGAGCGCATAGATATGTCGGGCTTAAACCCTCTTGTAAAAAAAGCAAGGTTTACAACCATGTGCGATATAGATAACCCTCTTTTCGGTAAAAACGGAGCCGCCTATATCTTCGGCCCTCAAAAAGGTGCAGATCCTAAAATGGTTGAAGAACTTGACCAAGGCCTTAAACACCTGGCCTTAATTACAGAAAAAACGGAAGCGCTTAATTCCCGTTCCAAACTTGCTGAAATTCCGGGAGCAGGGGCGGCCGGAGGAATGGGCTACGGCACTCTAATCTTTTTAGGTTCCGAATTAAAAATGGGTATTGAGATTGTTCTTGATACGGTTGATTTTGATAAAAAGCTCGACGAAGCCTCCTTTGTTTTTACGGGAGAGGGAAAATTGGACAGTCAAAGCTTAAGAGGAAAGGTCGTTGTAGGAGTTGCCAAAAGAGCCAAAAAGAAAAATGTGCCTGTCATAGCCGTTGTCGGTGATGCGGAAAGCGGAATAGATCCTGTGTATGATACGGGAGTTTCTTCCGTATTCAGCATAAACCGCCTTGCTGTTCCATTCAGCCAAGCACAAAAAACGGCCGAGACTGATTTAGTCTCAACAATGAAGGATATCTTGCGACTAATCAAAATAAAGCAATAAGAAAACTTTGCTATATGTTGACAAACACTCTCATTTAGTGTAATAATTCTCCTTTTAGGAGATATAATCTATGTTTACAAATCCCCTCATCTTAGCGGCCGTACTATTCGGTCTCACCTACGTTTTGATGATTACTTTGACCAATCACAGACCTATCGTTGCCTGCTCGTCAGCCCTTATCTTTGTTCTTTTAGGAATTTTACCTTATAATGAAGTTTTTTTTGCAATAGATTGGAACGTTATTTTAATGATTGCAGGAACAATGGGCTTGGTTGCCCTCTTTACCGAATCTAAGATGCCTCAACGCATTGCAGATAAAATCATAAATAATGTACCCGATGTAAAATGGATAATAGTATGTCTCTCTCTTTTTGCCGGTTTTATTTCAGCCTTTATGGATAATGTTGCGACTGTTCTAATGCTTGCTCCCATTGCAATTGTTCTATCAAAAAAACTGAATATGTCGCCTGTTAAGCCCATAATTGCTATTTCAATCTCTGCAAACCTTCAAGGTGCAGCGACCTTGGTAGGAGATACAACTTCAATTCTTTTGGGAAGCCATTTAAACATGACCTTCTTTGATTTCTTCTGGTACTTGGGAAAACCCTCTCTTTTCTTTGCTGTCGAAATTGCAGCTGTCGCTGCCACCGGAATTATCTACTTTATTTTCCGCAAAGCAAACGAAAAGCCGGATAAGGTTGAACTTACCAAAGTAACGGATTATTTCCCCTCAATACTCCTTCTTGTAATGGTCGTTCTTATGATCATAGCTTCATTTTTGCCGGAAGATAAAAAACCTCAAACTATAAACGGGCTGATTTGTACAGGCCTTATGATTGTCGGAATTCTTTACAATATCATAAAAACAAAAAAACTCGATATTTTAAAGGTTGTAAAAAAAGAACTAAGCCTTGAAACTCTCTTTTTGCTAATGGGACTGTTTACGGTAATCGCAGCCGTTACAAGGGCAGGAGTTATACAGGCCATTGCCGACTGGTTCTTAACACTCGGCTCAAATGTATTTTTAATTTACACAATCATTGTATGGGGCTCGGTTTTAATTTCGGCCTTTGTCGATAATATTCCCTATGTAGCTGCAATGATTCCCATTATACAAATACTTTCAGCAGGGCTTAATGTTGCTTCTCCCATTTTGTTCTTCGGTCTGCTTTCAGGCGCAACCCTCGGAGGAAACATAACCCCCATAGGAGCGTCTGCAAATATTACTTCCCTCGGTATTTTAAGAAACGAAGGACATCAGGTAAAAAACAGCGAATTTATGAAATTAAGCGTTCCATACACCTTGATTGCGGTAGTCATCGGCTATGTACTCATATGGGTATTTTACGGCGTTTAATTGTATCTTTAATAAAACCGCTTATAATGATATAATGTAAAGCAAAGACAATAACTGTCTTTGCTTTATTTATTTGGAGGATAGAAAATGAAAAAAGGTTATGTCCAAGTTTATACCGGAGACGGTAAGGGAAAAACGACAGCGGCTTTCGGGCTTGCACTGAGAGCCGTCTGTGCCGGATACAAGGTTTATATAGGCCAGTTTTTAAAAGGAATGAATTACAGCGAGCTAAAAGCTCCCGAATATTTGCCCAATCTTGAAATAGAGCAATATGGAGAAGCTCACTTTGTTCATAATGATCCTACAGAAAAGGATATCCAAAGGGCAAATGAAGGCTTGGATAAGATTGAAAAGATAATTATGTCAGGCGACTACGATGTCGTAATCATGGAAGAGGTCAATGTTGCCCTTTTATACGGTCTTTTTGACATTGAACGCATCCTGCACATCATCAAAAACAAGCCCGAAACGGTTGAGCTTATTCTGACCGGCCGCTATGCAAATAAAAAAATAATTGAAGCTGCTGACCTTGTAACAGAAATGAAGATGATAAAGCATTACTTTAATGACGGTGTACAGGCAAGACGCGGTATAGAATCTTAAAAAGCTTATGGAGATGGGGGGAATTGAACCCCCGTCCCGAAAAGGGAATCAGAAGCGTCTACAGGCTTATCGGTGCGAGGTAGTTGTCGGGATCCGGTAGCAGCACCGAAAGCGTCGAATCCTTAGTGCAGAAGAAGTCCTTTTTAACGTCCGCACACCGCTAAAAAGCAAGCCCCGATTGGCATCGGAATCATGCCCCGCTCGGAGCAGTGCAAAGCAGATTCCGCGATTATGCAGCTAAGGCGTAATCGAAACTGTCGTTATTTTCGGCAGTTATAGTGTTTGCCGAATCAGGAGATCGGCACTCCGCCTGCAGCTTAAGCCTCCGTCTTTCCGGTCGAAACCGGAACATCCCCAAGCTGTGAGTAATTTACTATATTTATGCGGAAAAGTCAAGGGGAAGAATTTTACTGATATGTCAGCCGAAAATTTTTTTTACGGCTTTTTGCATTATAGCGGCTAATAAAATTGCTATTACTGTCCATGCAAATATAGCAGCCGTTTCAATCTGTACCTTGGCGGTTTGAAAGGCAGAACCTATGCCGTATTTAGGTTGGCTCAAAACCTCAGCCATTATAACAACTTTTACTGCAAAGCCCGTACTTAAAACATAACCGTTCCTCAAAAAAGGCTTTATACAAGGAAGATACAAAAGTTTTAACCTTTTAGAAAAAGGAACATTAAAATCATAGGACATTTCTATAAGATTTTTATCTATATTTTTAACTCCGTCTGCAATGTTTCTATACAAAATAGGTAAAACAATCAAAGATGTAACAAAGACCGGAGTCATATCCGATTTAAACCAAATTAAAGATAAAAGCAAAACAGAAATGGTAGGGCTCGACTTTAAAATATTTTCAGGTGCTGATAAAAATTCTTCAATCTTTTTATTTAAACCCGCAGCTATTCCTAAAACAAAGGTAATAAAAGAATCCAAAAATAAGGTTATAAAAATTCTGATAAGAGAACTTAATATAAATAAATAGGTTTCTTGGGTTTTTATGATAATAAAAAAGGCTTTGAGAATTTCTTTAAGGGGCGGAACAATAAACGGAGCCTTTACGATTTGTGCAAAAAGCTCCCAAAGAGCAAGACAAAAAAAGACACCGCTTATTTTATAAATTTTATTTTGCTTTATAGTAAAAAGCATCATCAGGCAATTTTCCGCCTATAAATTTAGGATCTGCTTCAGCCAAAACTTTTAAGTAGCCCTCTACTGCCCGCCGTGCCTTTTCGGCTTCCGCAAATGAGATATTCAGTTTGGGAATTGCCTTGGATAAAACCGGCTTTGGAATTTCAACACCAATTTTACCGGAATAATCGGCAGCCTGAGGAGCATTTTGATTTACCCATACGGCAGATTCTTTAAGTTCTTTTAAAAAAGATACAACATATTCAGGATGTTTTTTTGCAAATTCTGCATTAACAACAACAGAAGCCTGAGGATAAGATTCTCCGCCAAAAAACTTTTTCCACTCCGCAGGAATATCAAGAATAATTTTTGTATCCGGCTTTTTTGTCATGATCATACTTACAACAGGCTCTGCAGCAATAGCAATTTTAGCCTTTCCGCTTATAAAAACCGGAGGAATATCAACGATTGCAGCAACATATTCAAAATTAAGGTCTTTGTCGGGATCTAATCCGTTTCTTTTAAAAATTTCTTTTGATGTTATATCGGGAACTATATTTCGCCCGAAAGAATAAATTGTTTTTCCTTTTAACTCATTAATTGAAGAAATAGGTTCAGAGCTTATAACATACAAATTTCCCCAAATGATTGAGCCAAGAAGCCTGATATTCTTTTGCTTGGAATATATGACTGAAGCAAGATTTGTAGGAACAATTGCAATATCAGCTTCCCCAGACATAATCCTGCTCTGAACTAATTCAGGTCTGGCAAGCACTTCATACTCTGTTTCCAAGTTATTAATCATAGGCTTTTCATACACAAGCTTTGAAATAGATACCGCAGGAGCTCCTGTAGGCATCACAATTTTTACCTTAACACTATCTTTTGAAGTCTGCTCCTTGCTTCCGGCTGCAAAAAGTACACCGAAGCAAATAAACATAAACAAAACTTTTAAAAATGTTTTTTTCATATTTCCTCCAATGCCAATAATATTGACCCTAAAAGAATACTATAAAATAACAATTAGAGTCAATATAGGTTGACATTATCAAAACTAGTCTTTACCCAGAATACTTAAGGCGATTTTGTCATCCGGATTGATTTCTAAAACGGTTCTAAAAAAGGCTTCTGCTTCTTCTTGTTTTCCTTGTTTGAGGGCAAGAGTCCCAAGATTAGAAATAATTTTTATGTTTTCGGAATCTAAGCTCAAGGCATTGATCAGATATTTTTCGGCTTCACTAAAGGCCTGTAACTCCATAGAGCAAATTGCCAGCTCATTATACGCCTCACATAGAGGTGACTTGTCCGAAATTTCGGCAAGCTCCAAAAGCTCAACGGCTTTTAAAAAGGAGGCATGGGCATCCTCCCAGCGGTTCATCCGCCTTAAAGCCCAGCCCAGCAAAAACCAAGCATTCCAAACCTTAGGCTTTTTTCGCAAAAAAAGTTTTATACTTTCAGCAGCTTTTTCTTCTTCTCCTAAATCAATGTATTTATGTGCCTTCTGAAAAAGCTCATCATCCAAGGCTTGCTCCGAAATAGTTTTAAGCATCTCGGCAGCCTTATTTTTTCGGAATTCAGCTGTTTCGGAAGTATCACTTTCTATTGCGGAATATGTTTCTAAAAGAGACTTAGCTTTTACATAATTTTTAATTTTTATAAAAAAATAAGCCGCATTAAAAAAGACAGCCGGTATGGGAGGCTCAAACGAAATAAGCTCCGAATAGAGATCTTCGGCCTTTTTATTAAAACTCAAACCTTCTTCAAAAAGATTTCTCATCTCACAATATTGAGCACGCTCTTCCATCAAGAGAGCTAGGTTTAATTTGGTTATGCCGTCATCAGGATTTAGGCCCTCAAGAGAAAGCAATATTTCTTCAGCCATGTCAAAATCAGAATTTCTTGTCTTGATGATTGCAGCCTGAGTCATTTCTTTGCGGATATCGGGACGAAGAATATTAAATATTTTTCTGTAATATTGAATATTTGTGTTTTCTCGGTCATAGGCAAAAACGGTAAGCATCCCGGCAAGAATCATTTCCGGCTTTATGTTTTCGGCCTTAAAATTTTGTTTTTCGTTCAGTTCGGATAATTGAATGGGAAGAGGGATAGAAGAATCGAGACCTTCAAAAATTTTACCGGATTGTTCAGCCGATAGTTTTACATATAAAAGCGAATCAATAGGATTTTGCATTTTTTCTCCTAAATATTGTAAATTAAAATTTTAGTATTTTTATTGTTGAGCAGACTGTTCAAGAGCCGGAGCGGCAGGGGGAGGCGTTAAAGGATCTGTACCTGAAGAAGGTGCAGAAACAGGAGCTGAGGATGGAGTGGGATCTACATCGTCTAAAAAGTCGTCTCCAAAACCGCCCGAATTTGATTTACGGACGACAGAAAAATGCTTATTCAAATACATCTTGTACATCATCGGAATATTTTGCGGATAGTACTGAATAGCCAGAGCAACCAAGTCTTTTCTGCCTTCAACCGGTTCGGTTCTTACGGCTCTTCCCTTGATTCCAAATACCGAATGAGGATCCTCAAACGCAAAACGGAGGGTAACTTCTTTATTCATCAAAAAGTTTGCAACACCGACAAGAAGAATTTTTGCACCCGAAAAAGAAAGGTCTCTTATAAGGCATCTTCTCGGAATAGCATCCACATAGGCGACAGTACCTTTTTCTACAAGTCCTATTCTCCGGCTTATTTCCGGGGTAATCATAACTCTCTCATTTTGGCGTTTTTGAGAGTTCATATTGGCTTCAAGTAAAATGCCTAGTTTTTCTATTAAGTCATCCGGAGCTCGTTGTGTATATTCAAATGTAATTAAAACAAGATCATAGTTTCCGGCTTCATAAGATGAGATTCCGACAAGTTTTGCTGCAACAAAAAAAGAAAGAGGAGCCTTTCCTTCAGTATCAAAAAAAGCAAATCTGATATTGGCAGAGGTAACGCCGTTTCTTAGATTTTCAATAAAACCGCTTTTTTTACCGCAAATTATTTTTGCCTTTGTCATTGAAGCTGAATTTATAATACAAGGCCACTGTCCGCCCGCAGCTCTTACAAAAACCTGCTTAGGATCAAAATTAAGAGTTAAAACTACTTCTTTTGAGAAAGTAACATCTATATCTTTATATAAGTTATAATATCTGTTTAACTGCTGACTTACTGCAAAGGCCATAGATATATGATAATAGTTATTTTGTAAAAGGTCAATAAGGCTAAAACAAAAAACCCGGGAACACTACGGCACAAAAAGAATTAATCTACCGCTGCTTCCTTCCGGATCTGACGGGGTTCGAAAAACCTTTCTTGCATAGGCCCCGGGACGGAGAGAGAGGGATTCGAACCCTCGGTACCATCTCTGGCACACACGACTTCCAATCGTGTACCTTCGACCACTCGGACATCTCTCCAAAAGTTAAGGAATGCGTTTGAGGCTAAACCACTCTCCGTATTAAACGGAGAGAGGGGGATTCGAACCCCCGGTACCTTGCGGTACAACGGTTTTCGAGACCGCCCGATTCGACCGCTCTCGCATCTCTCCAAAATAAAAAAAGCCGGTTGAAACTTTCAGCCGGCTATTAACGAGGCTAGGCGGGTTCGAACTGCCGACCTTCAGATCCGCAATCTGACGCTCTATCCAGCTGAGCTATAGCCTCAAAAATTATTCGGAGTAGGGGGGATTCGAACCCCCGGTACCCGTAAGGGCACAACTCCTTAGCAGGGAGCCCGATTCGGCCGCTCTCGCACCACTCCAGAGTTTGTACAACAAACATTAACGGAGCGAGAGGGATTCGAACCCCCGGTACCTCTCAGCACAACGGTTTTCAAGACCGCCGCCTTCAACCGCTCGGCCATCGCTCCAAAATGTAGGGTTAATATTACCCTAAAAGCAGGGGTTTTGTCAATAGGTAAAATTCAGTTTTTACAACTTACGGATTTTATAATAAAATACGAATTATTAAATAAAAAAGCCTAAGCAGAAAAGAAGGAACATTCTAATCAGCTTAGGCAACACCTCTTACAATTATAAGTAATTTAACTTAAATTTAGGGCATTGGTATGGTCGGTCTCTTTGCATTTTTAATTTCATCAAGAGAAGGAGATTTAGTTTTTTCAGTTTCCAAAATACTTTCCCTTCCATCAAACTTACCAGTTAAGGTTAATTTCTTACCTTTTAACTCAAAGGTAATTTTCTCAGAACCGTTTTTTATACTGATCTTATCACCTTTAATAGCATAATCAACCTCATCATCTGCTTTAAAAAGACCATTCATAGCAGGAACAAGAGAATCTGTCACCTTTACCGCCATACCATGCTTTCCATCAGCAGTGAAATATACATAATTATGTGTTTTACTGCCCATAGCTTCTAATGGAAATTCCATAGAGTTTCCATCAACGGTCACCTTTTTTACTTCCCAGACACCAACAAGCTTCTGTTTGTAAATATGATCACAACCTGTAAATAAAGCCACTGTGCTGACCATTAAAATAAGCACAACCAATAAGGAAACAATGTTCTTTCTATTTTTCATTTTAGACTCCTTGCAGGACACACCTGCTTTTGTATATTTTTAAAAAGAAAATAAGTATTTAAAATCGGTTCCATGAACGCATAATACGTTCCGATATAAAACCTATTTTCTTTTTTTAACACGAGGATAGTTAAATGATGTAAATCTTGAGAAATATTTTTAAAATGTAGAGTAAGAAAAATATAAAAAGAATTTAAATAAAAACAATTAAGTTTTATTCTAGAGGGGGGGGGGTATTCTATATAACTAGAAACCTCATTTAGAAATCCAATGTAACGAAGTATTTCACACATATTTGTATGTTACCGGAATGTAATTTTTTTGTCAAGATAAACAATATTTATTTTTATATTCTAGTTATATACTTATAGATATATCTCTATAACTAGAATATAAAATGTTTCACGTGAAACATTTTGCTGTCTTGTATCAGATGGGGCTTTATGATAAGATATTGCCGGAGCATTTTATGAACATAGTATCAACAGAAAAAGCATCAGCACTTTGTATTGAGAACAATATTATTTCAGGTTTTTTTTCAAAACCGGTAAAAAAAGATTCAGCTATTCAAAAGATAAAGTTGAGAAAAATCATTTTAAAAAATCAAGAACAATATCAGCTTGAAAGTTTTGAAGGAACAAAGGTTTTTCATAAAAACCTTTTACCTCAAAACTTACAAAAAGAACTTGAAGGTCTTTTTTTTGAATTTAAGATTGCAGAATTTAATTCTTCAAATAATCAGCTTATTTTTTTTCAAAACAGTAAAGGAGCTATTCATTTTAAAACAAAAGCTATAAAAAAAGAAAATCATACAAATAAAGCAGATGTATTATCAAATGAAATTTTTGAGCATGACAAGCAAAAAGAGTATATTCTAAGTACTTCAGAAATGCCTATTTTTTTAAAAAAGCTTAACTTTTTTACGGATGAAGGAAAAATAATTCAAAGCAAATATCATAAATTCCGCCAGATAAATAAGTATTTGGAATTTATAAAATCGGTTTTGCCCGAATTAAAAGATATTTTAAAAGAAAAGAAGGAGCTGCAGATTGTAGATTTCGGCTGCGGAAAAGCTTATTTAAGTTTTGCTCTTTACTACTATTTGACTGAAATTGAAAGCTTGCCGGTTAAGATATACGGCTTGGATCTAAAAGAGGATGTTATAGATTTTTGTAATAATTTAAGCCGTGAATGCGGCTTTAAAAATCTTATTTTTAAAGTCGGAGATATAGGCCGATTCAGCTTTGATAAGGATCCGGATATGGTGATAAGTCTCCACGCCTGTGATACTGCTACCGATTTAGCTATAGCCAAGGCAGTCAAAAGCAAGACAAAAATCATATTTGCAGTTCCATGCTGTCAGCATGAGCTTAATACCCAAATACGTAAAAATAGGGAAAAGGTTATAAAGTCTTTTTCGCCTATGCTTGATTACGGTATTATTACAGAAAAATTTGCTTCCCTTATGACGGATACAATTAGAGGAAAACTCCTCGAATCGGAAGGATATAGGGTGAGCGTAGAGGAATTTATCGAAACGGAACATACTCCTAAAAATATTCTGATTAAGGCAGTAAAGGTAGATGATGAAGCTAAAAACAAAGCTATTCTTATTCAAAAAGCAAAAGAGGAATTTAGAGAAATAAAACACGCTTTTTTAATTGAGCCTTGCTTGGAAAAGCTTTTGAATGAAAACTAAGAAGAAAAGATATAGAGGAAATTATGATATACGAACAAATAGATAGTCCTATCGGAAAGATACTTATCATTGCCGATAACTCCGGTTTAAAAGAATTGAGATTTATAAACAAGGATTCTGTCATACAGATTTCTGAATCAACTCAAAAAAATGTCGAACAAGCCGTAAAAATCTGTACTCAAGCTAAGGAAGAGTTAAAACAATACTTCGAAGGAAATTTAAAGCAATTCACAGTTCAAATTTCTCCCGAAGGCACAGACTTTCAAAAATCAGTATGGAAAGAGCTTTGTAAAATACCTTACGGTAAAACTTTATCCTATAAGCAAATTGCCGTAAATTTAAATAATCCCAAATCCTGCCGTGCCGTAGGAAACGCCAACGGAAAAAATCCTATACCGATTATAATCCCGTGCCATCGAGTAATTTGCACCGGAGGAAAATTAGGCGGTTTTTCTGCCGGCTTAGATCGAAAAAGATTTCTTTTAAGCCTTGAGAAAAAAGAATATCAAATAGAATTAATTCCTCTTGTGGATAACTTGTGATAAACTTAGGCTAAAATTAAGCAGAAAAGCAATGTTTCACGTGAAACATTTTTAGTTAGAAGATAGACAAAAACAAGCCTAAAACAGCCTTTTTTATGGAGTTTTTAGAGATTTATAGCGTTTTTTCTTCTGTTTTAATGGAAATATCGATTTATAATAAAAAATACATAAAATATTCTAATTTTTAATTGTGGATAACTTGTTTATTAAATTTGAATAACTGTGAATATTTTGCTATTTATTCTTTTTTATTATGGATTTTTTTAGAGCCTTTAAAGCTTTTTCTAAGTCTGGAGGCAGGGTTTTATCCGGTTCGGAAATTGTTTTCAAGCTATCGTCTTCAATATCTTCATTAGAATAAGAGGTTTTTGATACATCAGCTTTTTGTTTTAATGAGAATTCAGATTCCACAAAAACAACAATATTATTTATACCCAATGCAGGATAAAATTTCTTAAAATTATATATTATTTTTTTCTTTCGAATTAAAAGCTGCTGGCTCCAGCCTGTATGTTCGGTTTTTATAATTGCCGTATCATTTTTTATATCGTAAAGCTCGCAATAAGACGCTAATTTTTGGTCACCTATCACTTTTTCCCAAGCTTTGAAAACAGATAAAGCTTGCTCTCCATCCAGATTTGAAGCAATTTCAAGCATTTCATTGAATTTTTGAGAAAAATTATCTACTATTTCTTTTGAGGTTTTAAAAAGCTTCATATTTTTTAATCATACAGATTTTCTACGGCATTTTCTATAAACTTGAACCCTTTGGCCTTCCAATCGGGAGCCTTATCTATATGCTTAAAAGCCTTGTCAATATCGGCAGTAAAGCCGGTATGGGAGCTTATAATCATTTCACATTTTCTTTGAAGGGCGGTTTCTTTTAGTTTAAATAGGGAGCGGATATTTTGTGCAGTGTCAATGTTCCATAGGTCATACATACTGTAGCCGCCTTCATCATTCATTATAAGGCAATCCCCGGAAAAGATGATTTTATTGTTTAATATATAAGCAAGATGTCCGAGCGTATGGCCCGGGGTAAGAACAGCTTCTATGCAGCACCCATCCAAATTAACGGCTTCTCCGTCTTCAAGACAGGTATAATCTTTAAATATTTTGATAGGAGTTTTAAGGTTAAAAAAGAGCACTTTTTTGCGGAAATAAATCGATTTAAGGTACTTTTCTTCTTCCTTTCCTAAAAATATTTTTGCGTTAGGGAAGATATTATCGCATCTTCCGTCAATGCCGCCGGCATGATCCAAGTCCAAATGAGTTAAAAAAAGGTATTTTATGTCATTTTTATCTATATCAAGCTCTTTTAATCCATTAATAAGATTTTCACTGTTTTTATAGCCGGAATCTATGGCTATATAGTAGTTTTGTGCTTTGATTAAAAAGACATTTACGTCCTTATCCCTTATACAAAAAATATCATCCGTGATCTTCCCTGTAGGTATGGGATTGAGCATATTTTTGCCTTTAGTAATTTTAGGCTTTACCGTAGTTCCGAAAAATTCTATTAAGTTCATGTGTTTTCCTCCTGCATATAATACACTCTAATTTTAATTACAAACTTTTATCTTCATTTTTTTACAAATCTCAGCTAAGGCCGTATCATTAGTGATTAATGTACCGTCATTTCTTCGAGTTAAAACCAAATAGTACATATCATAAATTGAATGATTATTTTTGATTCCTTCAGATAAAGATTCTTTCCATAACGTATTTGCACCAATGAAATCATCCACCATATCAAGCCCGTCTTGTACATATTGGATACAATCTTCATGTGTTATAAGTCCGGCTTTATAATACTTCCATAAAACATTTGTGATCTCAGCAACAAATAAATCTGGAGCTATAATCCAACCGGCTTTAGAATAAAGCTCGGAGAATAAGCAGCTCTTTTCCCGTTGAAAAAGTATTTCTATTGCAGCACTTACATCAAGAATTATAATCACCTGTCTCTGTCCTCTCTGATAAGTTCTACAGGATTTACAGCTTTTATTTCATAAGAAACATCCCGGCTTTGAATCTTTTTTAGAATATTTTTACGGCGTGAAATGTTTGATTCTTCCTGTCCCAAGGCTTTTTCAAGTAAAACAATGATTTGCTGTGCAATAGTTCTATTTTCATTTTTTGCGGCATAAGTAATTTTTCTATAAATATCTTCAGGACATTCCCGCACTTGCAAGAGCGGCATATCGTACCTCCTTGCATACAATATACATCATTTTGTATGATTTATCAATGTAAAAAGGCAGTTTTTAAGCTTATTAATTTCTTTTAAACCTGTAAAATAATTATCTTCGATACGCACCATTCTTAAAAGAGAATTTTGCATTTTTGAGTTTACATTTATTCTTGAACTTAGGTAAAATTCGGCCTCCGGTTTTTCTTCTTTTATAAGCACTTCTTGAAATTCAAGTTTATCATATTCAGTTTTATAATCAAACTTGAGCTTTTGAAAAACCTCATCTGTCAACAAACAAGGACCGCAAATCCTTATCCTTTCTTCTCCGCTGTTTTCCCTACTGTCTACATAGGCACTTCTTATTAAAAAGGCAAGGGTGTAGTTTTCATTATGTGAAAGACAAAGGTCCATACCCTTCCTTGTTCCGCCTTTTAAGTGATTGTTTTTAGTTTTATGCACATAGAGCTTTCCGAAATTGTTCTTTTGCTTTTCATTGCGATGCACACAATTATCCTCAAAGCAAGTCTCTTTAAAAAAATAGGCCTCGATTTCTATAGGATCAATTGTTACAAAAACCTTATTTCCTCTTATTTTAAATACATAGCCAGACAAAAGACTGTGCATTATACCTTGCAAGATAGTGACGATTTTTTCCTCTGATGTTTCTTTTAAGAGATCATCGATTTTTGTTTTTAGATCTGAAAAGGTTTGTTTCATTGCTTTCAGTCTTATAAATTATTGCTGATAATGTGTACCGCATTGAACAATGTACAATTTTTCATCTTCAACTTTATAAACTAATCTGAGAAATGCTTTCTTTTAAAAATTTCATATTTGATTCGGAATAAATATAAGGATCTTCTGAAGCTTTCATGGCAAAAGGCATACCGTTTTCTCTTATTGTAGCCTTTACAAAGGCATTTATTGCGGTAGATACATTAATACCCATAGAATTACAAATTTTTTCAAACAAATTTTTATCATCATTAGCGATTTTTGCAGATATTGTAGTCATATTCACCACCTTTTACTACATTATACTACAATAACCTGTTTTTGTCAAATAATCATTAGCTTATATTATAATCTGAAAAATTATTTAAGAAAAGGCGGGGGATTTTATTAATTATCCGGTAATTTCAGTAAGTTTTATTCTATACATGCAAGGCTCTTTTTAAAATAATCGAAGTCCGCCAAATTATTTTCTTTAATCTACCAACATTTCTTTGATTACATTTTTTACTGCAATAATTTCTTTTTGTTTTATCTTACCTAGATATTTGATAAGCCGAATACTATCAACGGTTCTTATTTGATCTAAAACAATCCAGCCATTCTTATTATCAAACCTCACAGAAATTCTAGTAGGGTAGGAATGAGACTTTGTTGTCATTGGTGCAATTATTACTGTACTTATTGAATGATTCATTTCATTAGGAGAAATTACTAAGCATGGGCGAGTTTTTTTTATTTCATGCCCGACACTCGGATCAAGGTTTACAAGATAAACATCATATTGATTTATTACCACTCCCATTCAAATTCTCCTGAATCAGGAATATATTCAAGTATGTCATCTTTATTTTTATGCATTTCGTCAAATGCTTCTTTCCAGCCTGTTCGAGGGTTATCTTTTACAGGAGTAAGAATAATTTCATTGTCGGTTATTTTCATATTGATTTTATCTTTTACAGAAAACTTATCTAAAATGACTTTAGGAAATCTTATTCCCCTGGAATTTCCAATTGGAATAACAGATATCACCATATTATCCTCCATACATTTATGTTATTACATTGTAATTATATAATAAAATTAGAAAAGTATCAAGATATTTATGCAGGTAATATTTTCGGTATTTACGAAAATTGTATATCCAACTTTTTTTTCTTTTTTGTGCAGTCTTTAAGATACAAATTGATTAAATTTTGATACGGTATTCCTGAACTTTCCGCCATATTTTTAAAATATGCAATTATATCGTCATCAAGGCGTATTGTTATCTGCTTTTTTAGCCTATCAACATAAGGGTTTTTAATAGCATTTGAAAAATCATATTCTTCTCTCATAATTGCCCTCCGTAATATTTTCCTTCATTTTTTGTAGCTTTTCTTGCTGAAATAATTCTAATAACATCATCTTCACGATAACAATGGCATACAAGCAAAAGATGAAACTCATAACTCATGCCTAACATAAGAAAACGATCCTCATTTAAATCCGAATGTTCAGGATCAGACAATAATAAGGCTTTATCATCATAAAATATAGTTGTAGCTTCTTCAAAACTTACACCATGTTTTGCCAGATTTAACTGAGCTTGTATTGAATCCCATTCAAACCTTATTTCATCCATAATTATATTATAAATTACACAAAAAGAATTAAAAGCTGAAACTTGGTAAATCAAGATGCTTTTTTGAGAATTTTTTAACTTTTTCTTCATATGATTTTGTAAAAATGATTTTATACACTGTTTATTCTCTTTATATGTTCAGGTATCCCATCGGTATAAAATTTACCTGTGGCTATATCGGCTTTTGTTTATTTTATAGCATTTTCCGACTCAGTCGGTATATTCATTTCAATATCTTTACCGCTTCCAAAATATTGCCAGATATTTTTTTTATTTGTATCATCTCTAAGATCGAAAGGAAGTCCATTAACTGCAACCGTTTTTTTCATAAAAATTCTGATGGCTGTCGGTAAATCCAGTCCGTAATGCTTATAGATATTAGTAACTTCATCTTTTAGAGATTCATCAACTCTGACTTGAACAAGTGTTGTAGTTGCCATTATTGCCTCCTTATATTCCGCTTCGGATATGATTTTTTCATCAAATTCTACCTATGATTTTAACTTTTTAACGACAAATCCTTCCATATCTTTTACAAAAACATAATCCATAGCTTATTCTAATTTTTCAAGTCCTTAATCCCATAATTTTAGATATTTTTAAAATTAAACATATTAAATAAAAAATCTTCACTCCTCTTTAGCACTCCCCCTTTCTTCTCAAATTTCTGCACAAAAACGAGTATAATTATAGTACTAGGCGAGTATTAGATGATTATTTCTCTTCAGACTGATAAAACTTATGATATTGATCTAAAAAAACTATATAAAATATATTTGGATCGAGGTTACTATGCACGGCAATATCAGGTGGAACGAGAAAACCAATCAATCGCATATCACTTTCCATTCTGAACCTTGCCCAACTCACATCGAGCGGTATATGTTTTGGATGTACAAAATCCGATTTTGTCGGAAATTTTTTGTATATTTCTAAAATTTTAAGTCCACCGCTACCAACTCTTTGATTCTTCCAATGGCTAATCGTATTACTTGAATAATGTTTTAACTTATTTAATAATTTTTCAAGCTGTTCTTTGGTCCATTGATTAAAGTCCTGACCGGCCTCTTGTGAATTATCAAAATATTGAAAACTAAATTTAATATTGTCTTTCAGCTTGTCAGAATCATGCTCAATGAGCTTATCCGGAAATTGTCCAATAAAATGCAGTTTTGCAGGATTAGCTCGCTTCATAACAGGGGTACTCCGCCAAGTTTGCCCATCTTATAAAGAGGAGAAATAGGTCTATCATTTCTCAATGCATTTGAACTTAATTCATCAAGTCTGTAACAATAGCTGTTTCCCTTTTCTTTATTGAAAAGATAGGTTCTATATTTTCCCATCGAATCCATTATTTCAATGTTATGTGTTGTAAATATAAGCTGTGCACCATTCTTGTTTATTTCTTTATCTTCAAACCAGTGTACTAAATGAGGCAGTATATCTGGATGGAGATTTATATCAAATTCATCAAGGGCTAATACACCACCATCAGCAAGGGCTAAATAGTACACTCCAAGGTATGAATATAATGTTTTTGTACCACTCGATTGAGATTCATACATTAATTTGCTGGTAGTATTATCAGAAAGATGACTGAATATCGGGAATAGTATTTCTTCTTTCTTTTCATTAAAATATGAGCCGATCTCAATATCCTCGATACCTGCGTCAAATTGTTTGATTTTTGATTTAACAAAATCAAGCAGCTTTTTATTTTTCTTATAGAATCCGGTTAATATCGAAACATCAAGGCGTTCATGTTCCAAACCATGGTAACCTACATTCACAATTATTCCAAAAAAAAAGTCATATAATATGTTAAATTCATGAATTTCATATTGTTTTGCAGTACTTATAATCGATGCATTATTACGAAGAATCAACTGTCTTTTTGAATCAAAAAAAGTGTTTTTGTCTATTTGATTATTTGTTCGTGACAAAACAAGCGTTCTCCGTTTATCTTTTCGAAACAGCTTCTCAGATTGAACCTTATTTTTACTTAAAATTGCTTCGTATGAGTATTCTATATTCGAGATTTTAAAATCAATAAAAAACTCAGAATCATTGTCATTGTTGAAAAATGTATCAAGTTTAAAATCAGTATCAGGTTTATTTTTAAAAGAGTCCGTACAAAAGCGGGAAATAAAGGACAAGGCCTTTAAAGCATTTGTTTTTCCGGAAGAATTTGCTCCTTTGAGACAGATTGATTTTGCACATAAATCTCCGTTGTTGGCTTCACGAGCAGGTTGTGAACTAAAACTTAAATCTATCTCAATCCAATCTTTAAAACAAAAAAAGTTCTTTGCACCATATCTCAATAGCATATTTTAACCTCGTAAATATTATACTCTTATTATTTATTATCGTCAATACCGGTAATATTCTAAAATAAGAAACTTTTTTCTGTGCTAAAAATATCTACCTATTAATTTTCATTGCATATTAATATCAGATTTAAGTGGGAGTTAGAACTCTTTTTCTATAAATAATAGTATAGATTACAAGCCTGATAATTGCATCAAATTTGTTGCTTTATTCATATTACGAGTCTGAAAATTATTATTAACTATAGTTTGTTTAACAAAATGTATTTTGTACTTATTTGATAAGGAGTTAACCCAGTCGACAGTCATCCCTCTTGTACGACATGCACAAAAAATGATATCACACTTAGCGTTTGAAAAATCTGACAAACTTTGTTGCAATCGAGAATTTGGATCTCCTTGAGTTTCAATTCCAATAGTAAGACCTTTTATATTTTTAAAAATAACCTTTTTATCATTACCATTAATAATGATGTTAACTTGGGCATTATTATATTTGCTTGATAATAACCGAATTAAATCATTTAAAGTTCCGGTTTTTCCTCTATGACCTCTTCCCTGTAATGCAAATAAATCACTCATTTTTACTCCCTCAGAATAAATAATTTCCTATTCACTAACATTCGCTTAACCTGCATTTGCGGCTTGTCCGCAATGTCAGGTTGAAGCGGGTGTTAGGCATTATTGTTTATATCCACTGAGCTCCATTATTTGGGATAAATATTTCCAATAATTTTCTGCACTTTTTTTATACTTTTTAATATTTCTCTCATCTAATTTATATTTAAATTTTTCATTAAAGAATAGATAGTTGAAAAAATGATATACAAGTTTTTCTTCTTCTTTTAGTTCCGAATATTCTATTTTTTCTAATAGTGATTTATCTTCTAAAAAAATATATTCCTGAATTCCAGGATCTAAATCCATACAATAATAATAAAATCTTTCATCAAATGTTGTAGGATCATTTTTCGTATTTCCCCAAACTAACCATGGCCATATATCAAGTAAAAACTTATTAATTGGTTGCTCATATTTTCCATAATTAAAAGAACCTTGATTCCAATCATTAGTAACTAAATCACCATTTTTATTGAAAACAGCTTCTTCACCAGTTTCTTTTGTATAGACTACATTGTCATTTTCATTTCTCATTTTATGAATATTATTTTCATAAGCAAATTTTAAAATATAATTTATTATAGATATATTTTCTTTTGGAATTTCTTTTGTAATATCTATATTTAATTCTTTTAATCCGTCTTCCAGATATTTTTTTAAATCAGTTGTATTTTTTGAATCTTTGAATACAGAAATAATATTTTTTTCTGCAAAGACATTTGAAATCAACAGTAACATTAATGTAATTAAAATAAAATTTTTTTTCATTTTCTCTCCTGCGCCGAAGGCGTCAGCCTAACATTCCTTCGACCCTTCCTCATAATATCATAAAAACCAGCACTTTACAACCTAAAATGCGGCAAAATAAAAAATTAAATTTTTCTACTATAATAACGAACCAAATAAATAAACTATTGGCAGATTAGATTTATCTTTATTAAATTTTATCAGAAAAATTCTACCCCCTCTCCGCACTAAACCTTCCATCTTCAACAAAAAATATTTTGGTGGTTTCTTTTTGGTAGTTTTTGTAGGGTTCGCCGGGGAGGAAGGTGCAGAAGAGTTGTTCGTAGGGGGGGAGGAGTTCCATAAATTTTTGGCGTTTTTCGGGGTCAAGTTCTAAAAGAATATCGTCCATCAAAAAGATCGGCTTTCGGCAGGTTTTTTCGGAATAGATTTTAGCTTGAATCATTCTTAAAACAAGGGATATAAGCCGCCTTTGGCCGTTTGAGGCTCTTTCGGTAAAGGGTTTTTTATCTTTTATAAAATGAATGCGGTCGCGGTGAGGGCCTGTAGAGCTTGTCCTATCGATTAAATCGTTCTGGCGTTTTTCTGCAAGCAAGATAAGTAAATCTTCTTCACTTTCTACCTTAATGGAGGGACGGTAAACCATTTCTACACCGTAAACCCCGCTTATCTCCTCGTAAATCGAAGAAAAATGCTTTGAATATTCATCTACGATATTCTTTCTTTCATTTGTGATTAAAAGAGCAAGGGAAGCAAAAATTTCGTCTATAGAATCTAAAAGAGATGCCTTTTTTTGCTCCAATATTACATTTCGTGATTTTAAGGCCTTTGAATATCTCACTAAGGTTTCTATAAAGTCGGAATTACAAAGCGAAACCGATTGATCTATAAAAAACCTCTTTCGGGAAGGAGTTCCGACAGCAAATTCTATATCGTCTCCGTGAAAAAGAATACAAGGAACAGTGCTTATCAATTCCTTGGAATTTTTAATCTTTTTAAAATTCTTTTGAATGTCTTTTTTTTTATCTTGAATTATTATCGAAATTGTATGGCTTATTTGATCGTTTTCTTTATAAAGGGCCCTTACGCTGAATTCTTTTTCGTCCCTTGTACATATTTGAGCTAAAGAGCGGGTTCTAAAAGAAGTTCCATAGGAAGAAACATAGAGGGCTTCCAAAAAATTAGTCTTCCCCTGTCCGTTTTTTCCTACCAAAAAAACTTCGGGGGAAGAAATATCTACTGTGGCATTTTCCAGATTTCTAAAATTATAGAAAGAGGCGGAAAGAAAGGGCACTTAGAACCTTACTCCGTCTGCATCGGCATTATTATATGGAAAAAGTCTTCTTCCGGTTCGGGCTTTAAGGTAATAGCCTTCATAGCCTCGGTAAATTCTACCTTTATTCTGTCCGAACTGATGGTTTTCAATGGGTCTTCGATATAAACATAGTTTAAGGCAAGCATAACCTCTTGGCCGTCATATTTACAAGGAATTTCTTCGCGTGCGCTTCCTATTTCGTTTTCTTGAGAAGAAATTATAAGAGAACCCGGAAGAATGTTTAAAAAGATTCTTCTTGTTTTTAATTCTACCAAAAGAGAAACACGTTTTAAGGCTTCGATAAATTCGGTCCTTGAAACTTCAAATGAAAGGTTTTGATTTTCAGGGATTACCCTTTCGTAGTTAGGGAATTGACCGTCAATCAAAACGGAGGAGAATTTATAAGAATTAAAGTTAAAGAATATGTTTTTTTCGCCTATTCCTACTTCTATATTTCCTTCATCCGATGCTCTTTTATTGATGATGTTTAAAATTTTAGGAGGAACAATAACTCCTTTAAATTCGGGGATAGGGATTCCGAAATTTTTCTTAATATGAGCAAGGCGCCTTCCGTCGGTTGCAACAAAGTATAAGGTATCTTCTTTATTTTCAATATAAACACCGTTCATAAAATATCGAGTTTCATCATCTGAAACCGAAAAAATAGTTTGATGAATCATTTCTTTAAATTCTTTTGTAGGAATGTTGAAGAAGTTTACATTTGTAGGTTCTGTGAAAGCAGGGAAGTCGTTTTCGGGTATTGTTTTAAGCTGGAATTTAGCCTTTTTTACTACCGATTTTATTGTGAGCTTTTGATCTTTTTGTTCTATTTCTACTTCACCTGAGGGCAAGGATGAAAGAATACCGGCGAATTTATCGCAAAAAACTGTTGTTGAGCCTTCTTCAATGATATTTACGGGTATCTTTGTTTCAAAGCTGACCTTTATGTCGGTTGCTTTTATAGTTAGGCTTCCGTCTTTAACCGATAACAATACGTTTGAAAGAATTGTTAAGGCAGTCTTTGTAGCGATAATTTCCTGAGCGATAGAGATTTCTTTTAAAAGAGTGTCTCTGTCAAAACTTATTTTCATATTTTTTCTCCTTGTTTTATAATATCTATATTATAATAATTAGTAGTTATAGTAGTAAGCCTTGTGAATTTGTTGATAAGCTGCTTAATTCTATATTGAATATAGAGTTATAATATTTATAAGTCCGTAAAATTATAAACATTTTATTACTGATTATACAGTGATAAAAGAATTATCCACAAAACTTGGCTATATATTAACATATATTCTAAAAAAAATACAGGGGTTATACAATCAAAATCTAGTGTTTTATTTTGATTTTTTGTGTTATAATCTAATTTATGGAAAATACAAGTACTTCATCTATAGAAATAATCAATGCCGATATTACAAAATTAAGGGTTGATGCCATTGTAAACGCTGCAAATACCACTCTTTTAGGCGGAAGCGGGGTTGACGGGGCTATTCATGCCGCTGCAGGCCCTGAATTATTGGAGGAATGTAGAAAATTAAAGGGCTGTAAGACAGGGGAGGCTAAGATAACAAAGGCTTATAAACTGCCTTCAAAATATGTAATTCATACACCGGGTCCTGTCTATGAAGGCGGAAAAAACGGAGAGGCTGAACTTTTAGCCGGTTCTTATAGATCATGCTTAAATTTGGCTCTTGAATACGGCTGTAAATCCATAGCCTTTCCTTGTATAAGTACGGGAGTTTACGGTTATCCTAAGGAAGAAGCTGCAAAAATTGCCTTAAAAGAAATTTCCGCCTTTTTAAAAGAGTATAGGAATATGAAGGTTTTTATCGTCTGCTTTGGAAAGGAAAACGAGGAGATTTATAAAAAGTTGATAGAAAAAAACTATTCTACATAAAAAGTTTAAGTTGACAATAACATTTCTTTATTTATAATGTGGATAATTATTTAAAAATAAAAATATAGATTAGAATTATGGGAGTATTTATGAAATATAGTTTAAAAATAAAACTTATTATTTTGATCCTTATGATAATGACAACTATAGGATGTTCTCTTTTTATACATCCTGTTTCTGTTGTTGTGGAAGGAGACAAAGGTATAATTGTAAAAGAAGATACCTTTAGGGTAAAACCCGGCACAAAGTGGGCTGCTGCTAAAAAAGAAGCCGAAAAATATATACAGTTAATGCCCGGATATGTTTTTGTTGAATGGAAGGGAATGTTAAGCGGCTCAAATGAATACACAGAAACCCTTAAAGACGATATGGAAATTAGAGTCTCTCCCGGTTATCTTTGGGCTGTTAAAGCTATTACTAAAAAAGAATGACTTCAAAGCCTTTAAACTTTAAAAATAATTTTTTTTCGATAATTCCTTTTATTCAGATTACGATCAAAAAGCAAAGTGCTCGGTATAAATGAAAAAAGCCCTCGGAATCGAGGGCTTTTTTTGCTTAAGCGGTTTTTAGCGGGCGTATTCTACGATACGTGTTTCCCGTATTAGGGTTACGCGGATTCTTCCGGGGTACTGCAAATCGTTTTCGATTTTTTTTGCAATGTCCCGGGCTAAAATCTTGGTATCGGCATCGGAAATCTTTTCGTTGTTGATAACAACCCGCAATTCCCTTCCGGCTTGGATTGCATAGGCTTTTTCGACTCCGCTAAAGCCTTCAGCCAGCTGTTCAAGGTTTTCAAGCCGCTTAACGTAGTTATCCATAGTTTCGCGTCTTGCACCCGGACGGGCGGCTGAAATTGCATCTGCAATCTGCACTATTACCGATTCAATGCAGGTGGGCTCTATATCGTTGTGGTGAGCACCTACGGCATTGACAACCCTCGGATCTTCATTGATCTTCTTTGCAAGTTCCATTCCTATCTCTGCATGGTTTTTATCGGAGTCGGTTTCTGCACCCTTTCCGACATCATGCAGCAAGGCACCGCGTTTTGCGATTTCGACATTTGCGCCGATTTCGCTTGCAATCATTCCGGCTATTATGGCAACCTCTTTAGAATGATGTAGAACATTTTGTCCGTAGCTCGTTCTAAAGTAGAGCCTTCCCAAGGCCCTTACGCCTTCTTGGTTCATGTTATGGATACCGAGGTCGAATAAAACCCTCTCTCCTTCTTCATAAACCTTTTGCGAAATTTCTCTGGTTACCTTTTGCACAATCTCTTCAATGCGGGCCGGGTGAATTCGGCCGTCAAGAATCAATCTTTCTAAGGCAACCCTTGCAATTTCCTTGCGTACAGGGTCAAAACAAGATACTACAACAGCCTCAGGTGTATCGTCGATTATTATGTCTACACCGGTCAGAGTTTCCAAGGCTCGAATGTTGCGGCCTTCGCGGCCGATAATTCTACCTTTCATCTCATCGCTGGGCAAGCTGACCGTTGAGACAGTAATGTCGCTCGCCGTTTCCGTTGCAAGACGCTGGATCGTCGTAATTAAAATATCCCGCGCCTTTTTTTTCTGCCGTAAGCTGAGCTTCTTGTTCTATCTTGTTTATAATAGTAACCGCATCATGCTTTGCTTCAGTTTCTAAGTCACGGATAATCAAATCCTTTGCCTGCTGCTGGGTCAAACCGGAAATTCTTTCCAATTCTTCCCTGTATCTTTCTTCTTCGCCGCTTAAAATTTCAGCACGCTCATCAAGTGCGGCTTCCCTCTTGACAAGTTCTTTTTCTTGCTTTTCTACAGTTTCGACACGCTTATCGAGGAGTTCCTCTTTTTGTGTCAATCTGCGTTCAAAACGCTGGAGATCGCTCCTGCGTTCCCTATTTTCCCGTTCCTGCTGTTTTTGTTCCCGAATCAGCTGCTCTTTTGCTTCAAGAAGAAATTCCTTCTTCTGAGCTTCCGCATCTTTTATTGCCTCCTGTAAGATCCGTTCTGCACGTTGTTCAGAAGCAGATAGTTGAAATCTGGCATAAAGCCAGCGAATCGTCCATCCAAGAATTATACAGACAGCAGGAAGGATCACATACAAAATCCAATTCATTGGTATGCTCCTTAAAAAATGACTACTGTCCAGTCTCATAATACAGGCAATCGAAAAAAAAGTCAATAAAAATTGGGAAAATAAATGGAATTTATGTATTGCCGTGTATTTTGGAATTCCGTATATTTTAACCAATCGGGAAAAATGATTTTTTCTAATCTAAAATTATAAGGAGATGATTATGGCAGTATTGGATATTACAAATGCTAACTTTGATGAGACCCTAAAGACTACCAAGCCCGTTTTAGTTGATTTTTGGGCTCCTTGGTGACCGGGATGCGTACAGCTCAGTCCTGAGCTGCAGGCTGCCGAGGCGGAACTCGGTGACAAGGCTGTGATTGCACAGTCTAATGTGGATCATGCACGCGAATTAGCAATTAAATTTAAGTGTATGTCTATTCCCACTTTGGTTATTTTAAAAGATGGAAAAGAGGTGGATAGACACATAGGTTACATGGATAAAAAGAGCCTTGTAAACTTTGTTTCAAAGCATATCTAAAAAAAAGGCGGGAGCTTTTAAAGCAACCCGCCTTTTTTGTTTTTAAATGTAATCGGCTTTGCGGAGTATATCCCTTGCCTTGGGTAAGTCTTCTTCGCTTACCATGATTACGGGGCCGGTACAACCCATTCCCGTTTCGGCATAGATACCTTCTTTCCAAAGAGCCTTGCAAGCGTCTTCGATTTCGATAACGTCGATTCCGGGGATACCGGCATCAACCGTTTTCTTGGGCGGAGCCTTTACCTCTTCAGCAGCGGCTGCAGCAACAGGCTTTGCTCCGGGCATATCTTCCAAGAGCTCATCCAAGCCTGCCTTTTTAGCGGCTTTCAGTTCTTCTGCGTAGATGCCGTGAACATTGTTCTTTGCGCAGTCTGCAACGAACTTTAGGGCATTTGCGATTGCAGGAGCTCCGGATGCTCTCGAAATAATTCCGACAACATCATCATAGCCTGAACCGATACAGGGTCCGTAACCGAAGCCTGAACCCTCATAGCTTCCTCCTGTTACAAAGGAAGAAAAGAGCTTAATAAGCAGGTTTCCTGTAAGGGTATCGCAAACCATTACATCGGGAGTTCCCTGCAAGAGGTCGTTTCCTCTCATGCGGACGCCTCCGTCTGCACGGTTTGATTCAGTGTAGCTTACCTTGTAGCCTCTTTCCTTCATCTTGTTTAAGGCTTTTTCGATAACGGCGATGCCGTCAATGTTCAAAAGACCTACTGTGGGCTCGGCTATTCCTGAAGCCTTAGCAACGGCAATACCGCCGATAGCGTTTAAAAGCATGGCCTTATAGCGGTTTGCATCGGTTGTTCCCGTAGTAGTAGCAAGAATCATCTCGCGTCCCTTACCGGGGGTTACAACCTTTCCTACGGTGCTTACGCCCAAGGGGAAGTTATAGTGCATGGTAACACAGGCCTTAATTGTTCCTTCTTTAAAAAGGCGTTCCATTTCTTTATGAGCATCTTCGAGAGTTGCTGCAGGGAAATGCTTTAAGCCCTTTACTTCAGGGCCTCCGATAAGGATAACATCCAAATCGGGGTTCCTTTTTGCGGCAAGTTCTGCGGCATAAACAAGCTCTGCTTCGCCGTGTTCGCTTCCCGGAATGGTTAAACCGACGGGGAATCGGCCGGCAAATGAGCCGCCTTCAAGCCCTTCGGCAAGTCCTAAAAATAAATCAGCAATTTGTTTTTTATCTGCCATATTCTTATCTCCTTAGTTTTGGGATTTGAGAATATTTTCGGCTACGTTTCTCATTGCTTCGGCAACAATCTTCTTTATTCCGGCTGTGTCCTGACCTGCAGAAGCGGAGCCTTTTCCGTCATTGGCTTCAATCAAGAAGCTTAAGCCGTCGAAGAGGTTTGTAAGACGGCCGAGGAACAAACTTCCCTTTCCGATTATCATTGTATTTTTGAGTTTTCCTGCCATCATATCGCGGCGAGCATGTCCGATGAAGGGAACGCCTGAGGGGATGTGTCCCTGAGTGGGAGCAAAACCTACAACTCCGTGTTTTTTTACGAATTCGGCAATTTGAGCTTTTTCAAGCTGGCCTTTCATAACGCTTAAGGCTGCAATCATCTTTACGTTTGCTTCGGGTACGTTACCTGCACCTGCGGGAGCGGTAATTTCGTGGTTTTGAAGCTCTGCCGAGTATTTTTCGATGTCGGTCATCTTTAAGCCGGCTGCATTAAGAGGATCGTAAACCAATACGCTCATAACGGCCTGAGGGGCGGAACCGGAAGAAATTACGTGCTTTCCTACAACTTCGGTATTGATAACGGGGTTTACTCCGTCGTCTGCACTGAGCATAACGGCAAAGCCTCCGATCATGTCTTCAAAGAGGGGTAGGTCTTTTTTTACGTGGTCTTTTCCGTTCATACCGAGCTTGGGTACTGAACCTCCCGAAACGACCAATACGTTTTTAAAGATACCTGCTGCTACAAGGGCGGCTCCGTGGATTATTGCGTGAACGGGAGCTGCACAGAAGCCTCGAACGTCCGAACCAGTTGCGTTTACACAGCCTGATTTTTTCTCCGACTGCCTTTGCAATGTTTCCGCCGCCTCTCTGGTTAATATCGCCAGCGGCTTCTTCTGAACATTCGATGATGTATTCGACATCCTTCATATCGATGCCTTCGAGTTTTCCCATGTGCCATGCGGAAAGAATACCGGAAGCCTTTGTGGCGAGGTTTTCGAGCATGGTGTGGGCACTCAAGTTTTCGTCTGTGTCGTGAGCCTGCTTTACACAACCGATGAGTTTTCCCTGTTCGTAGAGGCCTTCAGCCGTGTGAGCATCTACCATTTTTTGGATTTCGGCAATGTCGTGGCCTTCTCCGAGCTTAATGTCTTGGGTTTTCATAATCGGATGATTTTCGATGAGTTTTGCAGCTTCGGCTGTGAATTCCTTTGAGAAATAAACGAGTTCAAAAACATCGGAATGCTTCATCAAGATGTAGAACTCGGCCTGAGTCATAATCTCGCCGAATTTTCCGTTTCTTTCGGCCTTTTTTGCATCCTTGTACCAAGGTTCGGGAATTGCTTCCAAGTCTTCGGGAGTCATGTTTCCGATATAAACCTGGTTAGGCGGATAGTTTACTGCCTCTTCAAAGCTGCGTAAATGAGAGGGGATTGCCTTTAAATATTCATCCTCAGGGTTTGCAAGCCTTGTGCCTGTTTGAGTTGAACCGTTGTGAAAAAGAAGATCGGGAGCATGAACTAGAATGTAGCTTGCTCCTTTTATAGCGACTTTTGCCATAATGCCTCCAAAAAATTTATATAAAATTTAAAATAATTTGCCAATTACTAATGATGGCTTTTTTATTCTATATTAAATTCGTTTATTATTCAAGGTGTCTGGCGAAGTGGGAAATTTTACACTAGAGGGTCTCTCTATAATAAGTATATGTAAAAATCTTGATATTTTTATGGTATTTAAAATTTTGTTCTTGACATTTTCGGGGGGGGATATAATAGAAGAAAGTTTTGCGTATGTGAAACTTAAAAAATTATACTTTTGTAAATTCAATTTACAAAAAAAGGAGTGATATTATGAAACGAAATATCAATGTTTTAATGGGTGCTTTTTTAGCAATAAGTATGCTAGTGCTTTTTAGTTCATGTACCCAGCCCGGTTGGATTGTTTTAGATAAAGAACAGCAATTCATTTATAGTAACTTTATTGTGGAATTAACCGTAAAAGTACAGCGTAACGAACTGTCTGCCGCGGACATAAAAAAAGAACTGGAAGAGGAGAATGTGGGTTTAAAACTTTTTAAATTTAGTATTGTTGACACAAAAGCAGGGACTAATGTTCCAAAAGGTTCAACACTTGCATATGTTCAAAAACGATTTTTACCCGCCAAGCTAAAATAAACTGAGGAATATCATTTTGTAAAGCTGTCCGGACTCGATTTTGAGCCGGACAGCTTTACTTAGATCAAGGTATGCCTGATACTTGATTAAAATATTCTTTAATTACCCGATTCTTAAAATCATATTTTTTAATAACTACTAACTGATTTTAAAAATGACTCCGTTTATCTGCATAGATATCCTGAAAAATCAAATAAGATGGATGGCAGAGCGAGCCGGTATATTATAATTTTACAAAAAAATACCGATTAGCCTACAAGACTAATCGGTATGTATGCTTATTTAAAAGGGGCTGTTATTTTATAGGCTCTAAATGAGCTTGGAAGTGTCTAAGAATCGGGGGTTCCCAGATAATTTTGTATCCCTTAACTTGAGATGCTCTTTCTTTAATGTTAATTAAAGCTCCTGCAATAACATCTAAGTGAGACTGTGTATATACTCGTCTAGGAATTGCGAGGCGGGCGAATTCAAATTCGGATTTGATTTGTTCTCCGGTTTCGGGGTCGTTTCCGAGCATGAAAGAACCGATGTCGCATGTTCGGATTCCGGCTTCCTTGTATAATTCTACGCAAAGAGTGTGGCCGGGGAATTCATAATACGGAATGTGAGGGAACATGGCATTTGCATCAACATAAACGCCGTGCCCGCCTGCAGGGTTTTGAATTGCAATACCTGCATCAAGAAGCTGAGAAGCTAAGTATTCCATAGAAGCATTTCGGTATTTCAGATATTCTTCATCAATACCTTCATACAAACCGATGGCCAAGGCTTCAAGGTCGCGTCCTGCAAGACCTCCGTAGGTGATAAAACCTTCGAAAGAAATACAGTTACCCTTAATCATTTGATAGATTTCCTGATTATTTTTAATACCGATCAAGCCGCCCATATTAACGATAGCATCTTTTTTGGCACTCATTGTAAAGGTGTCGGCATAGCTGAACATTTCACGGATAATTTCTTTAATGGATTTATTCTTGAATTCTTCTTCTCTTTGTTTTACAAAGTATGCGTTTTCTGCAAACCGTGCAGCGTCTATATTGAACAAAATGCCGTATTTTTTTGCTACTTTGGCAACATCACGAATGTTCTGGATTGAAACAGCCTGTCCGCCGGCAGAGTTGTTTGTAATTGTCATTACAATCATGCCGACTTTTTCTTTTCCGTGTTCGTTAATAAGCTGTTCAAGTTTTTCAACATCCATATTTCCCTTAAAAGGAGCATATTCGGAAGGTTTTTTTGCTTCTTTGCATACGCAGTCGAGCGGTCTTCCGCCTGCCAGAGTTACATGAGCTCTGGTCGTATCAAAGAACATATTTGAAATAGCAACCTGACCGTTTTTAAGCAGCAAGGGGAATAATACCTTTTCTGCAGCTCTTCCCTGATGAACGGGCTGGATAAATTCATATCCGAAAATATCTTGACCGGCTTCAACTAATTTGAAATAGCTTTTTCCTCCGGCATAGGCCTCATCTCCGACCATAACACCGCCCCACTGCTTATCGCTCATTGCGTTGGTTCCGCTGTCTGTCAGTAAGTCAATATAGACATCTTCGCCGCGTAAGTTAAACATATTATATTTTGCTTTTTCAAGATACTTAATGCGGTCCTCACGTGTTGTCATTTTGATGGGTTCAACCATTTTAATTCTAAATGGTTCCGGTACATACTTTTTCATTAAAAAGCCTCCTATAGTTATTATGCCGTACAGTTTATCATCCCTTTTTTTTGCTGTCAAGCCTTTTTAGAATTCTTAAGTTGTAATTTATTTATATTGACATCATAATTATATAAGAGATATAATTCCGGCAAATTTGGAGAATTGATTTATGGAAACAATAAAAAATAATTTTTTAGGTATAGCGGTATCTGCATTGATTTGTTTACCTGCATGGTTTTTGGGCAAAATGTTTCCGCTGGCCGGAGCTCCGGTAATAGCGCTTCTAATGGGGATGACTATTACGCTTTTATGGAAAGATAAGGGTCCGGCTGCTCAGGGAATTACCTTTGTTTCAAAAAAGGTTTTGCAATGGGCTGTTGTGCTTTTAGGTGCAGGTTTAAACTATACGGTTATTTTAAAAACGGGAGCGCAATCTCTTCCCATTATATTATGTACAATCGGTATATCGCTTTTGATTTCTTTTGTTCTTTATAAATTGATGAAGCTTAATAAAAATACGGCGATATTAATCGGTGTGGGTTCTTCAATTTGCGGAGGATCGGCTGTTGCGGCATCTGCCTCGGTGATAGATGCAGATGCCGAAGATGCGGCTCAGGCAATTTCTGTTATTTTCTTTTTTAATGTCCTTGCAGCCCTTATTTTTCCAACTCTTGGAAGGGTATTAGGTTTTGATACGGCTTCAGGAGAGGCCTTCGGCATATTCGCAGGAACTGCAATAAACGATACTTCTTCAGTAACGGCCGCTGCTGCGGTATGGGACAGTATGTGGAGTCTGGGCTCTCAAACCTTGGATAAGGCTGTAACAGTAAAGCTTACAAGAACCCTCGCTATTATTCCGATTACCTTTACTCTTGCTTTTTTGAGGGTAAAAGAGATGAAAAATTCGGCCGAAAAAAAGGTAGATCTAAAAAAAATCTTTCCTTTTTTTATTTTGTATTTTATAGCTCTTTCGGTTATCACAGCCGTTTTATCAAATCTAGGAGTTCCATCATCGGTTTTTGTCCCGGCAAAGACATTGAGTAAGGTGCTTATTACTGCTGCGATGGCGGCTGTAGGCCTTAACAGCAATGTATTAAAGTTAATAAAAACCGGCGGCAAGCCTCTTTTTTTGGGTGCAAGCTGTTGGATATCCATTACTATTGTTAGTCTGCTTATGCAAAAGGTTATGGGAATCTGGTAAAATTGTAAACTTAAAAGCTGCCGCATTTCTTTACTAAATTCCGGTTTTTTTGTATTATTTAGTCCTTAGACTTTTAGTCTAAGAGGAGAAATTCTATGAGACTTATCATAAAAAATAATTATGACGATTGTTCAAAATGGGCTGCCGATTATATAGGCAATAAAATTATCGAATTTAATCCTACAAAGGAAAGGCCCTTTGTTCTAGGCCTTCCTACAGGTTCAACGCCGTTAGGTATTTACAAAGAGCTTATAAAAAAGAATAAAGAAGGTGTTTTATCATTTAAGCATGTTGTTACCTTTAATATGGATGAGTATGTGGGCTTGGAAGCCTCTCATCCGCAAAGCTATCACTACTTTATGATGGATAATTTTTTTAATCACATCGATATCGACCCTAAAAATATTCACATCTTAAACGGAATGGCAAAAGATAAGAAAAAAGAATGTGAAGATTACGAAAAAGCAATCCGCTCTTACGGAAAAATTAATTTGTTTTTAGGCGGAATAGGGGCTGACGGACACATAGCCTTTAATGAGCCCTATTCTTCTTTAACATCCCGTACAAGGGAAAAAACTTTAACACGCGATACCATCATAATGAATTCCCGCTTTTTTGAGGGAAACGAAGACCTTGTTCCAAAGACAGCCTTGACCGTAGGTATAGGTACAATTATGGATGCTGAAGAAGTTCTTATAATGGCAACAGGACACGCTAAGGCTGAGGCGGTGCATCATGCAGTGGAAGGTGGGATAAGCCATATGTGGACTGTAAGTGCTTTACAACTTCACCCCAAATCGATTATAATATGCGATGATGAAGCTACCGATGAGCTTAAGGTAAAAACGGTAAAATACTTTTTGGATATAGAAAAGGAAAAAAGAAACTAATGCATCAGGATAATAAATACAGGCTGCAAACTATCTCGTTTTTTGTATTACTTGCAGGAATGCTGATTCTTGTAGGTAAGTTGTTTTTGCCTTATGCAAGTGTTTTATTGTGGTCGGCAGTAATGTATATTTTAGTAAGCCCGATATACAATAAAATATTATCAAAAATGAATAAAGAGAAAAAAACTTTTCATATAAAAAAAAGATTGCTTGCAGGCAGCTTTGCAATAATGACAGTTCTTGTTGTTGCCGGGGTCTTGTTTTTTGTAGTGATAAAAATATTCGGCCAAGGTAAAATTCTTGTTCAAAATATTCAGAACTTTTTAGAAAACATAAATAATTCGGAATCCGGTTTTTCCAAAACCGATATAGCTGCAGCCGTAAACCGATTGTCTATGGGGACGGTAGATATTTCAAACCTTGATTTACAAAAAGAATTTTTAAGTCTTTTATCAGCCTCATCGGATCGGATATTGCGGTATGCAACAAGCCTTGTAAAAAATGCAGGCTCCTTTTTTCTGTCCCTTGTTTTTTTTGCCTTTGCTCTTTACTTTTTTTATGTAGACGGAGCATATCTTTTCAGTTTATTAAAACATGCCATCCCGATAGATAATGAAACATCCAGCAAGCTGTTTTCTAAAATAGGAGAAATTACGACTAATCTTTTTAAAGGGCTTTTCTTGGTTTCATTTTACCAATGTCTTGCATCTTTGATTGTTTATCTTATTTTCGGAGTTCAAAGTGCATTATTGCTTGCAATTCTAACATTTTTCAGTTCATTTTTACCTCTTGTCGGCTGCGGCCTAATTTGGTTCCCTGTCGGAGTGGGCTTATGTTTTACGGACGGCCTTGTAAAGGGATTGGTATTTTTGGTCGTTGCAGGTTCAATAATCAGCTTTATGGATAATTTTTTACGCCCCTTCTTTTTAAAGGATAGAATAAAGATACATCCTCTTTTAATCTTTTTTTCAATGTTGGGCGGAATAAGTATGTTCTCATTTGACGGAATTGTTTTAGGGCCGATGATTGTAATTTTGTTCTTTACAATTTTGGATATGGCATTGGATATAGAAGAAAAAAAAGAAAATGAAGATGACAGTTTTGAACATTTAGTATAAGGAGAAAAATTTATGATAACGGAAAAAACTATTTTGCCGCATAAGGCTTTGTTTAACGAAAATGGAGATATAGAAACTCACAAGCGCAAGATGATCGGAGGAAATACAACTAACTTAAACGATTTTAACAATATGAAGTATTCATGGGCAAGCGATTGGTACAGACAGGCTATGAATAATTTTTGGATACCGGAAGAAATAAACATGACCACCGATATTCAAGACTATCGAAAATTATCCGCACCGGAAAAAACGGCCTATGATAAGATTCTTTCTTTTTTGATTTTTTTGGACAGCATCCAAACAGCAAACCTTCCCAATGTCGGACAATATGTAACAGCCAACGAGGTAAACTTATGCCTTACCATTCAAGCCTTTCAAGAAGCCGTTCATTCGCAAAGCTACAGCTATATGCTCGATACAATTTGTTCTCCCGAAGAGAGGACAGAAATTCTATATCAATGGAAGGATGATGAACATCTTTTACGCCGAAATAAATTTATCGGCGATTTATACAACGAATTTCAAACGGACAAGAGTGCTCGTGCTTTTTTAAAGGTCTGCGTTGCAAACTACATCTTGGAAGGTATTTATTTTTATTCAGGCTTTATGTTTTTTTATAATTTGGGAAGAAACAATAAGATGCCAGGCTCGGTACAAGAAATCCGTTATATCAACCGCGATGAAAATACGCACCTTTGGCTTTTCCGTTCGATGATTCAAGAATTGCAAAAGGAAGAACCTCAGCTGTTTACTCCTGAAAATATTGAGCTTTTTAGAGCCATGATAAAGGAAGGCTGCGAGCAGGAAATAGCTTGGGGAAATTATGTTATAGGAAACGATATTCCGGGGCTTAACAGTCAGATGGTAACCGACTATATTCAATATTTGGGAAACCTCAGATGTGAAAATCTCGGCTTTGCTCCGATTTATGACGGCCACAGGGAAGAACCACAATCCATGAGCTGGGTCAGCCAGTACAGCAATGCAAACCTGATTAAGACGGACTTTTTCGAAGCCAAGTCTACAGCCTACGCAAAGTCCTCAGCAATGGTGGATGATTTATAAATTCGGTCCTGTTACTTATTGTGTAAGCGGCCGGGGCATTCTTCAGCTTTAGTGTAATATAAGTTTTTCGCCAAAGATACCCTTATTATATTCAAAACTAAAAGGACCATTAGCTCCATCACCACTCTGAAACTTGTTAAGTATTATTATATCTATATGTTAAGCGAGAAAAAAGTCCAGCGTATTGAAAAGTATAAATTAAAATAAATTTGAACCTTTTTCTTTTTTGCGACGATATTAGTATGAGGCCTTTGGTCAAGAATTTGAAAATGGAAAATAAAATCGATTTAAACCTTTTGATTGATCAAGCGTGAGATTCTCTTTGGTGCTTTTGTTTAAGGCTTGAAAAAACAAGACTTGATGCTGAAGACCTATATCAAGAAACAATGTTAAAAGCAATTAAGCTGCAAGACAAAATAGCATTTGATAAAAATCCTAAGGCTTTTTTATTTTCGATTGCTGCCGGAATACATAAAAATAAATTTCGTAAGTTTTTTATAAGAGTTAAACTTGCACCTCCTTCGAGCACGGCACTTGAATCTCTTTCTTCTCCTTATGAAGTTTTACCCGAAATCGAATTCGAAAAAAAAGAATTGAAAGAAGAAATCGAAAAGGCTGTTTCTTCTTTGCCCGAAAAAATTAAGATAAGCGTTTTAATGTTCTATTCGGCGGATATGAGCATTGCTGATATTTCAAAGAACTTAGATATACCTGAGGGAACGGTAAAGAGCAGGCTTAATAAGGGCCGTAGTATTTTAAAAAATATAATAGAGGAGAGCGGATATGGAATCAAATGATAAAACCGATATTGTGATAAGTGAAATTTTAAACACAGGTGAAAAAACTCCTTTGCATATAAATAAAAAAATTTATGCACAGATAAATATGCAAAACAATAATCTTTTGGATGTTCCTGTATTTATTATTTTGATAAATATAATTACCGCAATTTTTTCGGGTATTATTTTTATAAACATAGGTTTGATTTTCCCTTTTTTTATATTTTTAGGGATAGGAATTATAAACATCACTATTTTTTTAAGTATTCTTTTAAAATTAAAATATAGTACAAACGCGGTTCAATATGGATTTTAGAATCCTTATAGAAAGTTCTTATGGTATGTGTGTGCTTTAACAGCACACACCTGAAAAAAACTTTTTTCAGGATTTTATAATCCTTAACAAAAAGTTTTTATGGAGGAAAAAATGTTTTTTGTTTCACTTATTGCTGTTATCATCACAGCATCTATTTTTGCACTTGCTGCCCGCATTCTTATTGCATATTGGGTTTACAAGGATGCTCAGGAAAGAAACGACGAAGCCTTGGTTTGGGTTTTGATTGTGTTTTTTTTATCGGCAGTGCTCGGACTAATTCTTTATCTTGTAGCAGCCCGAAAAAGCAGGAGAATAAAATGTTCTTCATGCGGATTTACTCAGGCTGCCGGAATTCCTTATTGCGGAAGTTGCGGTAAACAGATGCCCTCTGTTTCGGAAGCCGTAAATAAAAGAAGTAAGGCAAATCTTTGGCCTTTGATTACCGCAGGTATTTTAACCCTTTTGAGTTTAATTTTTTCGATTATATTATCGATTTATATCTTTAAATCGGCTTTCAACGGAGAAATAGAAAATTTTTTTCCGAATTCAGACATAGCTCTTATGCAAAGTCAAACTAATTTTAATAACTTATATAAGGCATCATTTAAATATAAAACTTCCGAAAAATTCAGCACCTTTACAATAAAAGAAGGTAAAAACTTAAGATGTTCATGGAATATAGATTCAGGTAATATTTCGGTAGAAATAAGTTTTGGTGAAAAGATAATTAAATCTTTTGATAATAATAAAGACGGAAATATATTAAACACCGAAATCGATATGTCGGATTATGTCGGCAAAAAAATTAAACTTAAAATCAAATGCAGTAAAGCATCGGGTTCTTTTGAATTTAATGCTCGCTAAATTGATTTAAAATTAAAACTTTTATGAGAGGTATAAAATGAAAAAAAATATTTTGACAGTTGTTTTTGCTTTATTCTTTTTTTTAAGTTTTGCTCTAGGCGCACAAGAACAAAATGAGTATGCGGAAAAAGATTATTATGAAGCCCTAAAGGATAATACATTTTCTATAAATTTTGAAGATAAAAAATATCTCGATAAAATTTTTGAAGAAGAAGATTTAACTAATTATGATATTATCCTGATAGGAGAAAATCATGCCGTTTCGGCCAACTATATTTTAAAATTTGAGTTTTTAAAATATTTACATGAAAATTATAATTTTAATCATCTGCTTGAAGAAATTCCAATAAGCCAAGCCTTTTTAATCAATCTATATTTGGATTCGGGAAATGAAAAAATCTTAGAGCAAATAAAAAAGCATACATATAAAACTTATTTTTGTACTCAAGATCATTTTGATTTTTATAGAAAATTATATAAATATAATCAAATTCAACAAAAAGAAAACCGCATAAAAATAATAGGTGCAGATGTAGAACATCAGCCGATCCTTGCTTATGCAGCCATGTATTTATTAATTAAAGAAAAGGAAAATTTAAAACATCTTTCGGATATAAAAACTTTATTGGAAAAACTTGTAATGAAGGGAGAAGCAGATAAAGATATTTATTCCATTGCTCAAAAATGTAATAAGTTACTCATTGATGAAGAAATGGGGGAAAAAGTTTTAAGTGAAAAAGATTTTCAACTATTAAAATTAATCAATGATAATATTTTAAACTGTAAGACCCTTTATGCAGCCCCTCAAAATGAATTCAATAAAAAAAGAGATAAGATGATGTATGATAATTTCCGCATATTGGATACCGACAAAAATAAATATTTTGGAGTATGGGGGAATTTTCATGTTTGGCAAGCTCCGGTAAACGGTCTTTTGCCATTTGCTTCATATATAAAAGCGAATAAATCTTACAGCGATAAAATATTATCTGTTATGATTCAATATATAAATTGTATGTATTCTAATCCTCATAATGATTATAAATCGGAAAAACTTGAAAACAAAATGTTTTATCTTCAAGCTTACTATCAAGATATACTGGAAAAAGGTAAAGGAGATTTATACATATACAGGTTAAATTATAAAAATTCGCTCTTTAACAAAATGAATACCAACGGAAAAAAAGCAATGCCGGGAGAAACTCTTATAACCGATCTATATCAATATTTGATAACGGTAAAAGATTCTCCCGCTTGCAAAAGGGTAAAGTTTAAATAAGAACCTATGCACTCAATGCCTTATCTTTGGCACTTAGATCTTTTTTAAAAAGTTTAATCACTATAGATGTGGATAAAATCATAACCAAGGTGTCTATTATCGGGCTTGAAATCCAAACTCCACGAGTTCCAAAAAATATAGGCAGAATTAATACGGCCGGAATATAAAGTAAAAACTGTCTGGCAATTACCAAGATGCCTGCATACTTTGCCTTACCCAAGGCTTGGAAGAGGGTTAGATTTATAATCATAATTGCCGACAAGGGGAATAAGGACATTGCGAGCATTGTATTTGTTCTTCCTAAGGATATTAGTTCCGCGTTTTCCAAAAAGAGCCCTAAGACTCTTTCAGGTATAATTAAAAAGACAAGCCAAAATATTAGGGCTAAGCATAAACTGAAGCCGTAAAATAAAAGCGTTCCTTTTTTCACCCTGTCAAATTGTTTAGCTCCGAAGTTTGTTCCGGCAAAGGGCTGATAACCTTGACTGATTCCCCAAAGCGGAATAAAGGAGAGCATTAGATATCTAAAAAAAGCTCCCATTAAAATTACTTGATCTTCTCCGCCGTATTTTTTTAATGTAGAATACATAACTGCCTGTTGTAAAAGAGCAAAGACCTGCATGAGCATTGCCGAAAAGCCGATTGAAAGGGTTTCTTTTACTATGCCTTTTTGAATTTTAAAATGCTTAAATTTAATATTTTTACTGAAAAATGCAAAGTAACAAAAGTTGCATATTGCAAGTACAACTTGAGATATAACTGTTGCAATGGCTGCCCCTTCAAGCCCTTTCTTTAATACAATTACAAAGACGGCATCTAAGATAATGTTTAAGACGGCACTTATACCCATCAAAAGCATGGCCAGTCCCATTCTTCCTTCGCCCCGCATAACCATATTAGCCGCCTGACCAAAATTTACAAAGATTGATCCGAGGTATACAATTCTTAAATAGCTTATACCAAGGCGAAGCATTTCTCCCTCAGCTCCTATGAGGTGTAAAAGCTGCGGTGCAAAAATTAATCCTACAGTCATAGTTCCAAATGAAAAAAGAAGGGTTAGTAAAAGTATGTTTCCCATAATCGAATCAACGGTTTCTTGATCGTTTCTTCCCACTGCCCTAGACAAAACTGAAGCAGAACCTATTCCTATTAAAACTGCAATGCCGTTGTTTATCAATGTAAAGGTATAGGCCAGGCTGATAGCTCCTAAGGCTGTGCTTCCTACATATCTCCCTACAAAAATTGCATCTACAAAGCTGTATAAACTGATTACAAACATTCCTATAATGCCCGGAATGCTTAACTCCATCATCAACTTAAACATATTACCGGATATTAAATACTCTCTCTTATCTGTCATAAGAACCTCCATAACTGACGATTGCGTCAGTTATATTATATAAAAAGAGAGAAGAAAGTCAAGATAAGCTAACTAATTTTTAGTAATTCAGCTGACAACAAAGCTTTTTTTTACAAAAGAGTAGATGAGGTCATGGATTTCTTTTTTATCAAAAATAGTTTTATCTTCAAAAAGTTCATACATTATAAGAATTCCGTTAAAGAAGCGGGAGTAGAGTTTCCCTGCCTTATTTGTCTTATACTTTATTTTTTTTCCGGCTAAGTTTTTTCTCACAAACAAATGTTCAAGATTCTCGCTTATAAACTTATGAGCCTGATCTTCAAGTTGTAAAAAAAGCTCTTCATACTCTTTATCATATATAATTTCGGCAAGGAACATAAGGTAGAGCCGTTTTTCCGGCACCTCGTCAAAGAGTTTTCTCATTAGGGCCTGAGTTACAATTTCGTAAATATCATCAATATCTTTTACGGCATTAAAAATTTCTTCATTCCGTTTGTATCTAAAATAATTTCCGGCTTCCATTATGGCAAACATTATGGCCTTTGTACTTTTAAAATATTGATAAACACCGCCCTTTGAAAGAGTTGTGGCTGCAACTATGTCCTCCATAGTTGTATGACGGAACCCTTTTTTTAAAAATACAGTCTTTGCTGCTTCTATTATCTCAAGAGAGCGCTCTTCCCTTGTTTTTCTCGTGAATTTTGCCATATCTATATTATAAGGAAAAAGCAAAAAAAAGAAAGGGTGAAAAGTAAAATGCTTTTATGCTTCGGCTAGGGAGTCCCTTCTCTGGTTTGTTGACACAATATTAAGAATTTATACTTGACTTTTACCCACAATATTGTATACTTATAAAAAATACGGTAGATTGCTATACCGCTTTAACAGGGTGTCGTCCCTCCTTACATGAGGGGCGACCAGCCCTGTGCTTGCAAGAAACCTTCTAAGATTTTTTTGTTTAAAGTCTTGACAATGTAGTGTAGTGTGATATAATAGAAACAACGGCAGATTGCTATGCTGTTTTATAAAAGAGTTGCGTCCAAGTAGCTTATAGTGAAGATGGGCGGGACTCTTATGTAAGAAAAATAACGGCAGTTTTGCACCGTTTATAAGAGGGGTGACCCGCTGACCCTAAAAAATTTGCACCTAAGCAAAATCTGGCCGGCGGGCAACGCCCCTTTTTTTAGTGGCTTGAAAAATTTTCATACTGCGATATAATGAAAATAAGCGGGGCGTGAGGCGTTGCCGAGTGTAACTGGGTACCACGCAACTAACGAGAGGTTTTTACCCGAATAAAGCTTGTACGCAAGGCTCGGTCTGAAAACCTCTTATTTTCCTATTTCATATAACCCGCAATTTTTTTAACTTTTCAATTCTTGTTTTGTCTCCTTTTTAAATTACACAACTCTCAAAAAAGCTCTAAAGAAATGATTTTGTAATATTCGTTTGATATCCATCTTAAGGTCTTCCCTAAAAACCTTGTTGGATTTATTTCGCATCTTTCGGAATAGATATGTCCGACGAGTTTTTAATAAGTTTTTATGTAATAATGACTTATTAAAAATACCTCAAATTAAATCTAAGGAAAACCTCTAAAAACTATTTCGCAATTTGCTTTAGTGAATATGATGAATAATTTACTTACAGAACAAGCCGATAGGCTTGCTGCTTTTCGAGGTTTCATTAAATTACACAACTCTCAAACCCTTTCCTATGTTATACATTTTAACGCAACGTTTGAGATCCATCTTAAATTACACAACTCTCAAACTATAGTTTCGATTTTTTGTTTTTTCCCAGCGTTTGAGATCCATCTTAAATTACACAACTCTCAAACCGTATTTTGAGGGAATGGAAGAACACTACAGTTTGAGATCCATCTTAAATTACACAACTCTCAAACAAAGAATAAAAGATTTGTTAAAAGAAAATAGTTTGAGATCCATCTTAAATTACACAACTCTCAAACAGGAGATATGAAAATGAAAAAGATTGTTTTGTTTGAGATCCATCTTAAATTACACAACTCTCAAACCTCAGATATGGCGTAGGTGAGAGCCTATCACACTATGGATAGCGGTAGTCTAAGATGATTACCCTTAATATTATCATGAGGTGTATTTATTGTCAATATATTTCGCAAAGGTCATTATCAATAATATAAGGCTTTTCACAATCTTCTTTTGTAGATGTGTATGTCCCTTCTATTAAAAAAAGATTTGTTTTTATGTAACGGGCAAATTTATATAGTTCGGATAGATCTTTGAAATTTAAAAACTGTTTTAGGTTTATAAAAATAAAGCATCTTATTTGATTTAGCTCCACAGAAGCACTTATATAGTCTATAATTTTTTCAAGTAAATTATTGTATTCTGTTTCAAAAGAAATATTAACAGCCTTAAATATGCTGATCAAATTAAATTCTTCATTCCTTTTGAGAGGTATATCTAAAGAAAAAAGTATCTCGTCTAGGTACTTTAATATTTCGCTTTTTATGCTGCATGTTTTTAGGTAACTGTACTCATCGGAAATATTTTGTTTTAAAATTGAATAAATTTTATTTAGATTTTGTTTATTATTTATATCAATATTTATAGGATTAAGTATAAGTTCACATGTTTTTTGGATAGAAAGTTCTTTATTATCTTCTGATAGTATGAATTTCCCTTCACTACCTGAATATTGATTAAAAAGCTCAGATATAAATTTGGTAAAAAAGGCTTTATTCTCTATGGTTAAAACATTAACTTTATTTTCTGAAAAGACTATTTGATTTTCGAGATCAGGATGCACTAGTTTCATAGAACAACAAGCCTTTCATCAGTATGTAAATATTCTGTTTTTGATTCTCCAATAATAATTTCCATTCTTGCATATTGTTTTTCGGTAACTGTTAATACTTCAACCAAGCCTTCAGGCGGTTTGTTCTTTTCTATATTCTTTACTACAGAATCTCGGCTTGTAAGATTTAAAACTAATTTTGAGTAAACAGACTTTTGCTGCATAATAAAACCGGATTTAATTAAAAATTTATCACAAAAAATTATCTTAACTTTTTGTTTTATAAGTTCATTTAATAAGGCTGCAGTTATAGAGACCGCTGTCGTTTCAATGATTAAAACCGAAATTTCTTCTATAAAAACTTTTTGAGTTTTTTCTCCTCGAACTACGAGGTGATTTAACTTTAAATCCAGTTTTGCCCTATTTGAAATAACAACGGTTCTCCAACTCATATCTTTAGCAAATTAATCCTTTTTTCAAAAACCCCTGTTATCGATTGATAAATTAAAATGCAGTTATCAAGGTTTGATATTTTTTTTCCTAATGTTGTAACCCCGGCTGTAGATTTTCCTTTGATTAAGCCTAAATCAATCGCCTCTCTGGTAGTACAAAATAGTTTTAGAATTTCTAATGTAATTTTAATTTGATCTTCAGTCTTTAAATTTATAAATGCATCTCTTCCTTTGATTAGCATATCTAAGGTTGTAGAATTCGGCCTTTTACTATAAATACTATCCCTGTGCTTTGCTAAAAGCATATCATAGATTTCCAGATTCTTCTTTTGAAGAACTTCATAAAACTCATCTTCTCCTATTTCATCTGTTTTTTTCTTTTTTGATAGTTCTTCTTTTACATAGGATCTAAAAGATAAATCCTCATAAGGATGAATTGTTTTTCCCATATTCTCTCGTTGACTTCTTATTTCATTGAATCTTATGATTTTTTTTAAAATAAAGGACATCGTCATTTGAACAGCAAAATTGAACAGCAGGTCTTAGCACAAAGGAATCTCCGGTTTTTCCGGTAATGTGGCAAGGAAATCCGTTAATTTTTAAGAGGGAGTTGATTTTTATTTTGGGAACCAAAATCTTAAATTCGTTTTTCCCTGTCTGTTTTTTTAAATAGCTTTTTAATCCATCTTGATTTTTTTTAATATCCTTTACCAAATATAGAGGAATGGTTTCTAAGCTGCGTATTTTTTTTCCTTTTTCTTCGTATTCTACAAGAGTATAATATGCGGCAGAAACCTTATTATAGCCTCCATATTTTGAAATACTAGAAAGAGGGCCTTTTTGTTTTAAAGGATGTTGACCAAAACCTTTTTTCATAATGGTTTGGTTAAAGAGCTCCCTTTTTTGCAGGAAGCTTGGCGTGTATAAATAGGGGTGTTCTTTTTAAGCATATCCTTTACAGTGATAATTGTTTTTTCTTTTTCCCATGCTGTAATATTATTTCTTTTTACATCATAGTCAAAAACCTTATAATAGTTGTAAGTATCGGCAATCTTAGGATTATCCCTTTTCTCTTTTATAAAATTCCAAGGATTATTTGTAAATTTTGTATTATATACATTTCCGACAACAATATTTAAATATGCATCATGGGCATGATGAAAGTCGTTTATTTCTCTGCATTTTACAATATCAAATTTGTTTCTAAACATTGATACTGTTTCAGCCTTAGAGTAAATAATCTTAGTTTCGGGGAAAATTTGCTCCAATACCTTTGCTGCAACCTTGGTAGCCTGTCTTGTTTCTACAAGCTGGCGGGCTATGAATTTTGCCGTTTCGTCATCAGTTATTGGTGTTGTCCTTGTTAATCTGTTTAGTTTTTCAAGGCTTATAAAGTTATTTTTTTGTAAAAAATTCCAAAAGCCTCTTTGCTTTGATTGAATCTCAGACGCCAAGGGATATTCATCTTCCTTGTTCTGATTGCAGCTGCTGCATACTAAAACCCGGTTACTTATACTGTCATCTTTAATTTTTGATTGAGGGTAAATATGGTCGATATCATACTTGCTTGTATCAAATACATGTCCTATTTCAATTGGTTTACCGCAATACATACACTTTCCAAGCTGTGTGTAATAAAGATAAAGTTTGTCGCTGCGAAGCCTTAAATTATCTTCATTTTCTATTTTACCTGAAAGATCTTTTATCTCGGAGCTAAAAGCATCTACATCATTTTTACAATTATTGTATAAGTCCTGTAAAATTTTCAATCTTGTCTTAGTCCTTGCAGGTTCAAGTTCTGCACTGCGAGCCATTTCGATAAATATTTTTTTAGGAGGGGCTTGAGTGATATGAGATATTTCTTTTACAAGTTTAAGAGTTTGCCACAGCATTTTTTTTACCGACGGCGATAAAAATAAGGGTTTGACCAAGCCGTTATATGAAAATCGTTTTTCGGTATCTTCAAACGCCGAATTTATCTTTTTAATATTTTCATTAAATTTAAATTCACTGCTGAGAAGCTCCATTAAATTATTTTGAGTTTCACGCATTGCCGTTATTATATTTATGGGTTCACTGAACCCTGGAATTTCTGATGTGACACTTTCAAGGAATTTACGGGATAATCTTCCCCAACCTAAAAATTTAAGATTTAGAACAGCTTTAATCTGTTCATCGGAACAAGCATTACCATACTCATTTTTTATTTTAGTTTTAAGAATGCTCTTACCTTCTCCTTCATGATAGATAGTCGCCCATCTTATAATATCCTCAAGCATCTTTTTTGTAGATACTTCATCTACTTGCTTTCCGAATATGTTTTTAAGCTCGATATAAGATTTTAATGAAGATGTACATTCTTTATCAATACCTAAAATAATTACCTCATCCGTTTTATTGCAAACACCTTCATTTTTTATAAAAGTTGAAATCTGTTTTTGCGTAATTTTTTTATATTTTTTAAATAACTCTTCATATATCATTTGCTTTAGTTTAATATCGCATATATTTTTTCCGTCAATGACAATCTGTAAATTATTGATTTCATTTAAAACAGTAAACTCGGAATATAAAAGAGAGTTTTTGGGTAAAACTTCTTCTCCTGTTAGGTACGTACAAAAATTAGTTCTGCTTGTAATAAAGGCTTCAGCTGTTTTGTCCTTATCTATACGGTCAAAAAAGTTCCATGGGGCGGTTTTACCGGAAGGGGCTTTTTCTTTTTTTACGGCCCAGCATCTATCGGGAAAATATTTTTTATGTTTATCGTTTATAGGCCCAATATAATAAGGAATCTTAAATGTTAAGAGCATTATGATTTTTTCGCTGATAGATAAACCATTTTCACCCTTTTCTTTTAAAAAAGAAAAATGTTTTTCTGCATTGGCTAATATCTTTTCCAATTCCGTCCTGCGCAATTGATAAGGAATTTCTGCATTGCTTTTAGACACCTGCTTAGGTAAAAAAGTTCCTGTTTCAATTTCGGATAATATATCATTTATTTCTTTTATGTCCGATTTGGCAGAAAGAATGCTTTTTAAAAATTTATAAAAATCTTCTTGGCCGGTAGTGTCTTTTATAATCTTTTTTTTACTTCCGGTTTTACATACCCCTACATATCTCGAATAATTACAGATATTGTTTTCAGACAGTTTATATCCGAATACTCTTCTATAATCTTTTGGGAAATGCTTTTTTATAACATTTTTTAATTTGGACAAATTGCTCTTATGCTTTTCGTATATCTTAACCTTTGCAAAAGAAAGATACTGCTCATCACCTATTACCTTTGAAAGAACAGAACAATTATATATAGCCTTTGCTTTTAACAAAAGCTCAAAAGAATCTCCTAAAAATGAAGCAAGCTCATCGCTTAAAGCGTCAAAATCGTCTTTAGAAAAAGATATGCTGTTTCTCTCTGCATCCTTTAAGTCGGGATTATCATAAAGATCTGCAAAGTTTACCTTGTTACCCGATATTAAATTCGTAATAGCTTTTTTTTGTTTGTCGGACGGCTTTAGTCCTAAAAGCTTATTTAGAAGGCTTTGCTTTTCTGAATTTTTTAAAGAGCTGTCCTTTAAAATGTCTTTTATTTTTTGAGTATCGGCATCAATATCTAGTTCCATATCTGTACGCAGATATTCAAAAAGAGTTTTTATAGAAGTATCAAACTGATTTTCCGAATCGAAATCACCTTCAAATAAAAAATGGCCTCTTTTTTTGATAATATTATGGCAGGCTAGGTATAAAAGCCTTGGATCAGGGTTTACCTTGTTTTCAATCCAAGCCTTTATCAGGTGGTTTATAGTAGGATAAGCTTTATGATAGGTCTTATCGTTAAAATCTTTATCATTAAAAAAGACTATTTTCCTGTAATATGGTCTTATCTTCTGAATAAAGAGGGCTTTCTTTCATTCTTTGGAAAAATACCTCATCTTTTTTTGCAATTTCTTCGGCAAACAGCTCTTGAAGCAATTTTATTCTTTTATTTCTTCTCTCAATACGGCGCCGAGCCCCTCTGTGAAGCCTTCTGGCTTCTGCCGTTTCTGCCGTATCGAAAAGCCTCATACCCCAAAGGTCTTTACGATTAGCCTTTAAAAGCTTATAGTCAGTATCAGTAACTGCCCAGCCGACAGAGCCCGTTCCTACATCCAATCCGAGAAAATAATCCTTAATTTCTCTTTTCATTATTGACCATTCCTTTAAAAAATATTAAAATATACTTACACAATTTAAGATCCATCTTAAATTACACAACGAGTTCAAATAAGAATTCATCAAAATCGTCCTTTCGGGGACCGCTCATTGTGGAGCATCAAGGCTTAACATGGTTAAGCCTTTTTTATTAATTACTCAAAATTATAACTTATTTTTTTATACCTGTCCACATTTTATATTGAATTATTTGAGGCTACTGTTTGAATACGGACTACTTTCCATAACTTTTCACTTGATGCTTGCTTAATTTGGCGTTTTAGGGTATAATATCATCCATATATGACGCGCGGATCAAAAGGCTCTGACAGTAAAAAGACAATATCCTCCCCTGAAGGCATTTTAAAGGATGTATTCGGGTATGATGAATTCAGACCCTTTCAAAAAGAAATTATAGATAGCATTCTCCAAAAAAAAGATGTCCTTGCTGTAATGCCGACAGGGGGCGGAAAATCTTTATGCTATCAGATTCCGGCTCTCATTTTTGAAGGTGTAACCATAGTGGTTTCCCCCTTAATTTCCCTCATGCATGACCAAATTTGCGGTTTGGAAACAATAGGGGTGGAGGCTGTTGCCTTAAACAGCTCATTGGATTGGGAAAAATATACCGATAATATCCGCCGTATTAAAAACGGAGAGGTAAAAATACTCTATGTTGCTCCCGAAACCTTGGTCAGCGACCGATGTAAGGAGCTTCTTTCTTCAATAAAAGTGGATTGTCTTACAATAGATGAGGCTCACTGCATTTCGGAATGGGGGCATGATTTTAGACCTGAATATAGGCAGTTAGCCGAAATCCGCAAGCTCTTAACAGATGCTGCCTGTCTTGCCATAACGGCAACGGCAACCGAAAAGGTTCGGTCAGACATAAAAAAAATGCTGAAACTCAAGACACCAAAGGAATTTATTGCCGGTTTTAACCGTAAAAATATCTTTTTGGAAGTTAAAGAAAAGCAAAAGCCCTTTGAGCAGGCTTCGGAATTTCTAAAAGAGCATAAGGGCGAAAGCGGTATTATTTACTGTTTTTCCCGTAAACAGGCAGATACATTGTCTGTTCAACTGTCGGTTTTAGGATACAATGCAAAGCCCTATCATGCAGGACTTTCAGATGAGCTTAGACAAAAAACTCAAAATGACTTTATCAATGACGATATCGAAATAATCGTAGCAACCGTGGCCTTCGGGATGGGAATAAATAAACCTAATGTTAGGTTTGTTATTCATTTTGATTTACCCAAGAGTGTAGAGCAATACTATCAGGAAATAGGCAGGGCAGGGCGAGACGGAAATCCGGCTCATGCTCTTTTGCTTTTTTCGGCTGCCGATATTTTTAAGCTTAAATTTTTGATGCAGGATAAATCTCCCGATGAGGTGAGAAAAGCTGAAACTATGCTTTCCGCCATAAGTAATTATGCACAAGCCAATAGCTGCCGCCGCCGTGCGATTTTAAAATATTTTGGAGAAAATATATCCGAAGAAAAATTAAAAGAAGTACAGGGCGATGCACCTTGTTGTGATTTTTGTTCCAGAGAAAAAATAGAAAAAACTGACCTGACCGTTCCTGTGCAGAAATTTTTATCCTGTGTTGTCAGAACAGGATGCAGGTTCGGTGCGAGCTACATTATCGATGTTCTTTTAGGCTCAAAGCAAAAGCGCATACTCGAAAACAAACACAATGATCTTTCCGTTTGGGGTATAGGTACTGAATTCAATAGGGAAGGATGGTTTAATCTTGTCCGCATATTATTGGCTGAAGACTACCTTATAAAGGACGAAGATTATTCGGTGTTGTCATTAACTCAAAAAGCAAAAGAAGAACTTCAAGCCCGAACTGCTATTATGCTTCCATTTAATTATGAAAAAGATAATTCTGCTAAAAAGGAAGTAAAAGAAATATCAAAACCTCAAGTAGCTGAAAATAATTTGGATGCATGCGGTAAGGCGATTGTTAATGCTTTAAAACAAAAGCGCAGGGAGCTTGCCGATGAGGCTAGGGTTCCCGCTTATATTATTTTTTCGGATAAAACAATCTTTGATTTAGGTCTTAAAAAACCTTCTTCACTTGCAGAGCTTGACAATATTTTCGGTATCGGAAAGGCAAAAAAAGAAAAATACGGGGAACTAATTGTTAAACTTGTTACCTCTCACAATAAAAAGAAATTGGATTAGGATTTTAAAATATGAATATCTTAGTTGATAAATTTAAAGAAGTTTTAATGTCGGTTTTACCAATCGTCATTTTGACAACAATCTTGAATTTTGCATTTATTCATATCGATTATCATGTCTTTATTAGATTTTTAATCGGGAGTGTATGCATAATATTCGGACTGGCTTTTTTTCTGTTTGGAATCGAGATGAGCGTTACAAAAATCGGTTTACAAATGGGAAAAGAAATTACAAAGCGGAATAAAATTCTGATTTTGATTTTAGGCGGTTTCGCCCTCGGTTTTTTAATTTCGATTGCAGAGCCCGATTTACAAATTTTGGCAAGTCAGGTAAAGACGGTAACTAAGAACGGGATTCCCGCAGTAAGGCTAATAGTAGTTGTTTCCGTCGGTGTTGCTGCCTTTGTGGTTTTCGGTATTTTGAGGACCGTATTTAATGTTTCTCAAAAAATCATTTTTGCTCTTTCTTATGGAGTTATATTTTTACTCTCTCTTTTTTCGACTTCGGCGTTTATTTCGATAGCCTTCGATTCGTCGGGAACAACTACGGGAGCTATAACCGTACCCTTTATTTTGGCCTTGGCTGCCGGTGTTTCAGAGATGAAAAAAGATTCGGCCGCATCCGAGCGAGATGCTTTCGGGCTTGTAGGTATGGCCTCTGCAGGAGCAATCGTAGCTGTTTTGGCTTTGAGCGTATTCGGAAAAACAAAAGAAATTTCTGCCGATGATTTTGTTTTCAATTTGGATGTTCATACACGGATATTTTATCCCTTTGCGGAACACTTTTTGCCGATACTTTATGAATGTGTTTTATCCCTTTTACCCTTAACGGTGATATTTTTAATTACAAACTTTATCAGTATTAAATTGCGGGCTAAAGATTTAATTCCGGTTATTAAAGGTCTTATAATTACATTGATAGGTTTATTTCTATTTATGTGGGGAGCAAAATCGGGTTTCTTGGATGTAGGAATAGCTATGGGAAGCCGCTTAGGCGAAATAGGAACTAGGCCCTTAATTCTTTTTATCGGAGCCTTGATAGGTATTGTTTCTATTCTAGCTGAGCCTGCCGTTTATGTTTTGACGGTACAAATAGAAAACGTAACGAGCGGTCATATTCCACGTAAGATAGTTTTAATCTTTTTATGTATCGGTGTCAGTTTTGCGGTAATGCTTTCGTTACTTAGAATTATAGAACCGTCTTTTCAGTTATGGCATATGCTTTTACCCGGATATATAATTTCACTTTTATTGTCCATTGTTGTTCCGGATTTATTTGTAAGTATAGCCTTTGATGCCGGAGGTGTTGCTTCAGGCCCCATGACTGCGACCTTTGTTTTATCACTTGCTCAAGGCCTTGCTAATTCCACTCCGACAGCAAATGTATTGATAGACGGTTTTGGAATAATCGCAGCCGTAGCTTTGGCTCCTATTATTTCGCTGCAAATTTTAGGATTGATATTTAAGATTAAAAGTGCAGGAGAACAAAAATGAACGATTTTTCCCTTTTAATAATTTTAGTTCCTTTCGGGCGTGCAACTAAAATAGTAAGGTACGCTAAGGAGAAGGGACTTACCGGAGCAACAATAATGATTGCCTTCGGTACTGTAAAAAGTAAACTGCTTGATTTTTTAGGGATTCAAGAAACACGAAAAGAATTGATTTTGACGGCCGGAAATGGAGAATTTTTAGACGGTCTTATGGATGAGTTGAATAAAAAGTTCAATCTTACGAGGAAAAATTTCGGTATAGCATTCCGTATGCCTTTAAGTTTTATTAATATTGAAAACACTCTTGATGATGAAAAGCCCGTATTTAAGCGGGAGGAGGTAAAAACTATGAAGTCTGCAATATTTACTGTTGTTAATAGAGGAAAAGCAAATGAAGTTGTCGATGCTTCTTTAGAAGCCGGAGCACGCGGCGGAACAATAATTCATGCAAGAGGCTCCGGGCTTAATCAAACAAAGCTTATCTTTGACATGGAAATTGAACCCGAAAAAGAAATTGTTTTAACCATTGTTGATGATGAGCAGCTTGATAATGTAGTTGAAGCAATCAGAAAAAATTCCGATGTGGAAAAAGACGGCCATGGAATTCTTTTTGTTATTCCTATAAGTAAGGCTTACGGTATAAAATAGGTTTACAGGATGAACGAGCCTCCGCCGCAATGGCTTTATATTATACTCTTAATTATTCTGCTTTTTTTATCGATGATGTTTTCGTCGGGAGAAACAGCCTTTTTATCCGTAAATAAATTGAAGATAAAATATTTACGCGAAAAGAAAAATAAAAAGGCTGCAAGAGTTGAAAAGATTTTAAAAGATAAACAAAAATTTTTAACAACTTCTTTGATAGGAAACAGCTTGGTAAATATTTTAATCTCCGTTATTTTAACCGCCCTAATGGTAGAATTAGCCGGAGCAAAGGGATTAAGCATTGCAGTAACGGCTGCAACTATTGCAATTTTAATCTTTGGTGAAATACTGCCTAAGTCCGTTGCCTTGGTCTTTTCCGAACCGATAGCCTTAAAATTCTCAGGCTTTATTTTATTTTTAATTAAAATTCTAGCTCCTCTTGAATGGCTCTTTTCGGGCTTTACAAAATTATTTTTAAAATTTTTAGGTGTAAAAAATCTGCAATCAAATGAGGCCTTAACCGATGCAGACTTAAAAGATTTCTTTGATGTAAGGCAGGAGCATGGAGATTTACGCTCGGAAGAAAAGGCTGTTCTCGAAAAAATATTAAGCTACGGAGACATAACCGTAAAAAATATTATGACTCCGAGGCCCAATATAATCGGGCTTACAGCTGATGTAAACCCTAAGGAAATTATAGAGCTTTCTCATTCTTCAAGATTTTCAAGATTTCCGGTTTATGAAGAAGACATAGATGAAATTATCGGCATTTTTTATATTAAAGATTTTTTGTTTTCGGAAGCTGCAGCAAAAGATTTCTTGCAGGAATCAAAAGAAAAATTCGATATAAAAAAATATCTGCGTAAGCCTGTTCTTGTTTTTGAAAATACCGAGCTTTCAAAATTGCAGGAAATATTTAGAAAAGAAAAACAGAACATGGTTGTCGTCATTGATGAGTACGGCGGTACCTTGGGTATTGCAACTCTTGAAGACTTAAATGAAGAGATATTCGGGAACATTGCCGATGAGTATGATACGGATGATGCGGCTGCAGAAGAACCCAATCTTGATAATATAAATGATGAGTCGACTCAAAATCTTAGTCAGACTATTTTGGGCAGCATGAGACTTAGCGATTTAAATGAGGATCTAAGCACTTCGTTTTCTTCCGAATATTATGACACAATAGGCGGCTTGATTATGGAAAAATGCGGAGAAGTTCCGCAAATCGGTTCTACAATAAAAATAGAAAACTATAATTTTACGGTTATCAAAACTGAAGGAAACAGAATAAGCGAACTGGAAGTAAATATTGCAGGAGATGAAGAATGAAATTTGAATTAGCTTTAATGATAGTCGAATTTATAGCTCTTCTCCTTTGTGCATTTTTCTTTTCTGCATCCGAAACGGCAATTACTGCAATAACGAGGACTGAGTATAAGGCAATAAAAAAAAGCCGGACAAAAAAAAGTAAGACTCTTGCTTTTCTTATTGAAAAAAAAGATGAGATTGTAAGTGCAACCCTGATAGGTACCAATTTTGTAAACACTCTTTCTTCCGCATTGATAACTGCCTTTGTAATTGATATGTACGGGCAGCAGCATATTCCGGCAGCTACTGCTGTTACAACGGTTCTTATAATTATCTTTGCAGAAATTTTACCAAAAGCTATAGCGGCTTATAATGCCGTAGAGATAACAAAAACATTTTTGATTCCTCTATCGATTGTAAGATTATTTTTAAAACCGATTGTTTTTATTTTTTCGCTCATGTCCAATTTTATTATTAAATCCGTTTCAAAGCGAAGGGAAAATCAAATCTCAGACTTATCAGAAGATTATTTGGAAACGCTTATAAACATAAGTTTAGCTGACGGTACTTTTCAAACGGGAGAGCATGAGTTAATTAAAAGAGCTGTAAGACTGCATGAGTTAAAACTGCAAAGTATAATGACAAAAAAAGAAGACTTTGTCGGCTTCGATATTAATTCGGCTCCCGAAAAGATGATAAGTATTTTCCGTAAAACAATGTTTTCCCGCCTGCCTGTTTACAAGACGGAAAAGGATAACATAATAGGAAGCGTCCATTATAAGGATCTATTGTTTTATAAAAGTCATAAGGCTGAAATGGATATAAATAAAATTATAAGGCCGGCTTTGTTTATTCCGAAAACTGCAAATATTTTTTCTGCAATAAAAACAATGAGTAAAAATAAGAGAAATATGGCCTTTGTAATAGATGAATACGGTTCGACTGCGGGGCTTATCACAATTGACGATATAAGCACGGCGATTTTCGGTTCAATTCAAGATGAATATGCTAAAACAAAAACAAATCCCTTAAGCGGAATGAAGATTGTTGACGGTACTCATATTATGATCCCGGGATCGGCTCCTATTATTCAGTTAAATAAAATTTTAAATACAGATTTTCATTCCGATTATAACGATACGATAGGCGGCCTTGTACTTGAAACGGCAGAATATCTTCCTAAAGAAGGTGAGCTTATTAGCGTAGGAGAAGTAGACTTCAAGATAGAAAAGGTTGAAACAAGTAAAATTATTTCTCTTATTGCTGATGTATCTAAGATTACGGCTGGGGCACAATTCCCAAAAGCTTTTCAATAATATCGTCAGCTGTCAAGTTATCGGCGGCGGCCTCATAAGAAAGTTTAAGTCTATGCCTCAAAGCTGCGTAGGCGACAGCCTTTACATCCTCCGGTATTACATAGTCTCTTCCGCTGAATAGGGCTTTTACTTTTGCACATTTTTGAATAGCTATTCCTGCACGCGGGGATGCTCCGTAAAGAATATAGCTTAGGTAATTCCCGTGAATATAATCATCCTGCTTTACATTTTTTACAGGCCTTGTTGCGGCAATGATTGAAACTATATAGCTTGTAATTTCGGGAGAACACTTTACCTGCTCTACGGCATTCCTGAGAGTTTCTAAGTTTTCCTGTGTGAGGATTGCTTCGGCCGGGCCGGCACTTGAGCTTAGGCCCAAGCCTTGTCCAATGTTTTGATTCGGCTTTAGACTTGAAAATTTATTTACTATATCTATTTCTTCTTGAATAGAAGGATAGGGAACAAATAATTTTAATAAAAAGCGGTCAAGCTCTGCTTCGGGAAGAGGATAGGTTCCCTCCTGTTCGATTGGGTTTTGTGTAGCAAGTACAAAAAAAGGAGAAGGCAGGGAATAGGAATTTTCTCCGATTGTAACCTGTCCTTCGGCCATAGCTTCCAAAAGGGCGGACTGTACCTTTGCAGGAGCCCTATTTATTTCATCAGCCAAAATAATATTTGCAAAAACCGGTCCCCGCCTTACGGAAAACTTCCCGATGCTTTGCTGATAAATCAGAGTTCCTATCAAATCGGCAGGAAGAAGGTCCGGAGTGAATTGAATACGCTTAAAACTTACATTGGACAGCTCTGCAAAGGTTTTCACTATGAGAGTTTTTGCAAGACCGGGTACGCCTTCAAGGAGCACATGACCGCCTGCAATATATGCAGTTAAAATTCCTTCGATTAGTTCTTGCTGACCCACAATGCGCTGAGCCATCTTTGCTTTAAAATTTTCTATTATCGTTTTATAGCTTGTATCAATCATAGTATTATTTTACGCCTTATATTAAAATTGTGCAAGAGGTTGAAAATCGGGCTTGCAAATAGGTGTTTATTTTTTACTATTTAAAATTTTAAAAAATCCTTTTTTTGTTTGTTTGGCAGATTCTTCTTTTTTTGGAGGTATAAAGGTATTGATAAATTTACTTAAAGCTCCGCTCTTAGATGTGTCAACTAAAAAATATGTTATATCTCCCAGTGTTGAAAAAACAGGTACTAAAATATTGTCTCCTTGTTCTACAGGAAGATGACTGACTGATGCTTCTTTAAAGGCTTGCCTGATATTTACTTGAGGTATAAGATCCGAAATATTTAAATCCTTATTATAATTTTTTTCGGCTTTTATTTTTTGAGATGCATCTATAATTTCTCCGTTAAGGTTGATTACAACAAGAGGTATATCTATCATACTAATCAAACTTCTCATCAATCCGTTAAGCCCTGCAATTTTTACACTTTTTTGCGAAGTAATTGTATTGGACACGCTAAGAGCTTCTTGTAAAAAAAATCCTGCAGAACCCAGTTTTGCAACTTTCTTTTCAGATAAAATTCCTCCGGTTTTTATAGTTTCCATTAGGCTTAAAAAATCTTTTTTCTTTTTTACCGCGCCTATAATAATGTTTATAATTATAATTAATTGCAAGAGCGAAAGTATAAATCCTAAAAACAAAACAAGTTCGGAGTCTCCTTTAAGCGGAACTCTCATACCGACAAAGAATGCCCAAAAGGCAGTTGCAAGTATAAAAATAAATGAGACCGCAAAACTTATAAATAATAATTTTTTTCCAATAAAAATCATATTTGCACCCTTACATATTTCTAAATTCTTCAAGTTTTATATTTGAGCCTATCAAAAAAAGTTTATCACCTTCTCTCAACTCAAAATCATCTTCAGGATAATGCATAGCTTCCTGTTTGACAGGGTTACCGACAGAATCTATATCCAAATCCATTCTTACAAGGGCAATAAGGTTAATGTTAAATTTTTTCTTTTAGAGCAAGAGCACCAACGGTTTTTCCGATAAAAAATTTCGGAACAATAATTTCCCTTATTGAAAAATCCTTTGTGACTGCAATTGAATCCATTACATCAGGGGAAATAAGACGCCTTGCAATTCTTGTCGCAGCCGATATTTCAATATTTAAAACTTCGTTTGCACCTACTCTTCTTAAAACTGTTGCATGGAGAGGTGAAACAGCACGGGCTAAAACATAGGGAATATCTCTTTGTTTTAAAAGAGTAGTAGTTAAAACGCTTGCTTCTATATTATTGCCGATAGCGACGATTGCAACTTCTACATCATCTAAAGGAGCTTTTAAAAGAGCTTCTTCATTTGTAGTTTCTACAAGCATTGCTGCCGGAACAATTTTTTTTATTCTTTCCACTGCTTGAATATCATGATCAAAGGCCACTACTGAAGCTCCTCCGTCTACAAGAACTTCACAAATCCTTGATCCGAATTCTCCCAAACCTATGACAGCAAAGTTTTTATTTGTTTCCATAATATTTTCCTCCCTTATCCTATAGCTATATTTCCATAAGGATATTCTATATCGTCATTCTTTTGTTTTGTGCCGGCCGCAGTTAAAAAAAGTTAAAGGACCGACCCTTCCGATGAACATTAAAATTATTATTACGATTTTTCCGGCTGGTGAAAGAGCGGCGGTTACTCCCGTAGAAAGACCTACTGTTGCAAAGGCTGATACGGTTTCAAACAATAATGCTAAAAAAGGAAGACTTTCAGTAATTGTCAATAAAAAAATTCCAACTGAAATTGCTGCGAGTCCGAAGCCGAAAATTAAAAAAGCTTTTTTTACCTGATCCTCAGGTACCGAAATATTTTTGATTACAACTGTTTTTTGATTTTTTAAAAATGATCTAAAAAAAGCAAACACCACCGCAATAGTGTTAAGCTTAATTCCTCCGGCTGTACTTCCTGCAGCTCCTCCCATGAACATTATAAATATCATAAAAAGTAAGGTTGCATTTGTTAAATTCATAAATGAAACCGTAGAAAAGCCTGCAGTTCGCAATGTTATAGCTTGAAAAAAACTTGCAAGGTATTGACTTCCCACTGATAATTCTTTCATAGTATTGCGGTGCTCAAGTAAATAAAAAAGAGCAAAAGAAATAAAAAGAATAAAAACTGTAAGGCTTAAAATCATTTTTGTATTTACCGACATTAAATAATCGCTCTTTTTTTTCTTCAAAAACTTATTTGTTATATTTGTTTTAACCTTAGCCAAAACATCATAAATAACGGCAAAACTTATTCCGCCTAAAATTATTGTAAAACCTATTGTGAGGTTTATAATAATATCGGAGGTAAAAGATTCCAAGTTGTTTGAAAAAAGAGCAAACCCCGCATTACAAAATGCGGATATTGCATGAAAAAATGCAAAGCCTAAGGCTTTAAGATTGAATCCTAAAATACGGGAAAATCCTATAAATAAAAATGCTGCACTTAATGCTTCTATAAAAAAAGTAGAAAAAACAATTACCCGTAATGTTTTAAAAAGGTTAGACATGTCATCTTCGCTCACCATGTAAGAGATTGTAAGTTTTTCACTGACAGTCATTTTTTTCCGGAAGGCAAGCATTCCGAAAAATGAAAAAACCATTATTCCTAAACCGCCGACCTGAATTAAAACAATCAAAATAAATTTTCCTACTATGGTAAGTTCGGAAGAAACATCTATTACGCTTAGGCCTGTAACGCATACGGCAGATGCGGAGGTAAAAAGTGTTGTTAAAAAGTTTAAAGGTTTACCGTTTGCAGAAGCAGCAGGAAGCATAAGTAAAAAACTGCCGATGATTATAACCATAAAAAAAGAAATAATCAAAGTTTGTGCAGGATTTGAAATAATTTTTGCAGTTAAGTCGGCTCTCTTGCTTATTAATCTAATTATTTTTCCGAATAAAAATATGTTTTTAAAAATATCAAAAACAATATTTAATTCTTCTGCATTATTGTTAAGACTTATTTGTATCTTAAAAACAATAAATACGGTAGTGAATATTAATATTGCTAAAAAGTCTACAAGATTATTTTGAAAATATTTGCGTATATACTTTTCTTGTCTGATCGCAAAAAAGGTTTCGGCAAGTACAGAGATAAGGATAATAATGTCTATTATGTGGAGAATAATTTCAGAAGTAGTTTTTGAATAAAATTGCTGTAAAAATAAAAGAACAAGGCTTAAAGCGAAAGCCGCAACGACAAAGTAATCCCGCTTCCTCATTTGTCTGTTCCTTTTGTTTTATACTTGTCTTCCGCTCTTAAGTTTTTCGTTAAAACGCTCAAGCTCTTTACCTTTTAACCCGCTTTCTTTTCCGGCTATCAAATTATGTATAGCTTCAAGTTCTTCTGCAGAAAAATTTACTCCGTTTTTTTCATGGCGTTCAAAAGAAGCGCAGGCAAGAGGGGCTACGGTTTTACAAATTTCAAACATAACTTCGGCATAGTCTCTGATTTCTTTTTGTGCATGAGCATCCATGCGCAGCCGCAAAAAATGGAAAAGATTGTGCAGGTCTATTTGCCAATACCATTCGGTATAAGTAGAAAGAGGGAGATTGATTCTGGCAAGTTCCCTTGCTATATTTTTATCGAGTAATTTACAGTAGCCGTCATAAACTTCTTCTTGTTGTTTTTGCAAAGAGCTTATAACTTCATTTTGAAGGTCTTGAGAAACGGCCTCACTCATTCGGCCTTGTTTATTGTCGCTGCTTTGCAAGGAGATATCCTTTCCGTCGGGTACATAAAACTCTGCTTTTAAGATGGAATACCGTCCAGAAATTTCGTTCAGACGGGCTGTTCTGTGCCTAATCCACTGGCGGGCTACAAAAATGGGCAGCTTTATATGAAAGGTAAAAACCACCTGTTCAAAGGGCGAGGTATGCTTATTCCTCAAAAGATAGTCTATTAAAGCGGCATCTTCCCGTACGGTTTTAGTGCCTTCTCCATAAGAAACACGGGCTGCCTGCACTATACGGGCATCAGTACCCATATAATCTACCAATCTGATAAAACCTTTATCGAGAACCTTAAACTCTTTATCCAAAATTTTTTCCGCTTCCGGAGCTATACAATGTGCCATACCAAAATGATAGCATAAATCATAATAATTTTCTATATGTTAAATAAATTATATAATCACACGCCCTGAATAATTCTGGAGACTACGCCTAAGAAAAAGATCGGCTTAAAGTCTTGATTAACTCCGGCTTGGAAAGTAAAAGGAACATTATCGAATAATGTGTAACCTGCTCCTAAGCCGAATTCCGCGATAAGATTTAATTTTTTTTCTTTATTAGAGCCGAAGCCTGCATCAGCGAAGGCTGAAATGAAAAATCCGTTAGAGTTAACTCCTGTTCGGGCGGCATACCATCTAAGTTCAGTTCCCCAAATATGCATCGAAGTATATTTTTTAACATCTTTAAATGAAAAGCGTCTCGTCATGCCTTCTTGAGATTTTTCTATTTCATAATCAGCAGTAGAACTCATATGTTTTGAGTTTATTCTATCTGTATTATAAAAACTGTAGACGAATCCTACATCAACATAGTACAGTTTAAAAGTTACCGGCAGCTCGAATTTAAGTCTGTAATTAACAAAACGGCTTTCGGGAATCCAGTCGGTAAAAAAAGAAAAATTTGCGGTGGTTTTCAAATAGCCTAAATCGTTAATAAAAAGATCAAATCTAATTCCCTGCGATAATTCGGTAACGGTTTTAGGTTTTAATTCATTTTGTGTTCCGGCCGATTTTATTTCGTTAACTCTTCTTCTTCCTATACGGGCTGGGAAAGAAATTTTTAGCTTATTTATAACAAATATAAAATTATTTTTTGCATAAAAAATTTGATCCTCAGTTTTTTTATTCATCGTAAAAGGAATATAATCATAAAAAGCATTTATATCCCATTTAAAAAAATCCTTTTGAATAAAAAATCCGGCAGAAGAACTGATTGCCGGACCGTTATCTGCCGAAAAAAAGATTCCGGTATTTGGAAAAATACTAAAATTATCCTTCCTGTAAAGCCATCCGAATTTTACCGAAAGAGGAAAACCGAAATAATTCGGAAGAATATTGAATTTAGAAATTTTTATAAAATCATCTGCATTGTTTTTTTTGACTTCCTCTTTATCTTGAGAAAATCCCGCCATCATCATAAAACAAAAAACTAAACATAAAATCTTTTTCATCTTTTCTCCTATAAAAACTTTTTGCATAAAATATCAATCGTTTAAAACAACCGATAAACTTAATATTCCGTTCAATATATCTTTTTTATCTAAAAGATTTTTTGAAAGATATACTATTTTAAATTTAAAATCCGAAATAAATAACTCGGTCTGAATAATTCCCATAAGCTCTTTATCCTGCAAGCCTTGTAAACCGGCAGTAATTTGAGCATAATCTTTTAAGCCTGTGCTATAAAAAAATCCGTAATTCATACCATTAGAATTATAAGCACCTTCGGCTATTAAAGTAAAAGTATAATCATTATCTTTTACAAGGAATGTTTTAGAAATCCCGGCAAGCACGCCCCAATCATAAATTTTTTTATTTATAAATTTTATTGGAAGCCCTGCATTGGAATAAATTTTAAAATCTAAAGGCAGATTAAATAAAACTTCTAAGGCTGTTTTTAGTGTATATTCTTTCTTATTATTTTTAGCCGATTCAAAGAGCATATCCGATTCCAATCCGATAAAAAAAGAAGATGATGAATATGCAAATTTTGTCCAAACGGAATACCAGGCAGGCTTTTTAAAAATGTCTATAGAACGGGTGTCGAATGCAGAACCTAAGTCTATTATAAAATTTTTTATAGGTATATCGAATTTTAAATGCCACAAAGCTGTATCCGATTTTATCATCTCAGGAATATTTAAATAAAAATAATTTTTAATAATACCTTCCCCAAAATAAATTAAATCTTTTCCGGCTTGAAACGAAAAATAATCGGTAAAAGCGGAATAATTCAATCTCCTAAAAAAAGGTCTTATAATTTTTTTATTTTCTAATTTATCTTTCGAAAATTCATTTTTAAAAAAAACACCCGGCTGTAAAAATAAATTCTGATTTTTAAATTCAAAATTAAAATTTAAAAAAGCTGAAGTATCTAAGTTAGAAATAATTTGAGGTGCATAAGTATTTACATCGGTATTAAAGAAAACATTTAAGTTATTTAATTCAAAACCGGGACTGATTGCATGGAGATTTATAAAACTAAAACAAAATATAGAAAAAATAAATTTCTTCATAGTTCTCCCTATTTTTTTATCAAATTCTCCATCTTTTGAGTCAAATGCTTTAATTGAGAGTATGAAAAAAGCGATGCGGGTATATCGGCCTTTTTAATACTCATAGTTACCCATGAGCTGTAAGTATTTTTTTCAAATAGCATATCGTACACATCTATTTTAGCAAAACAAGGATAACCGTCTATATTTTCTATATGATAAACTAATTTTTTTATCGGAGTTTGTTTTGCATCGGTAAATTTGAGTTCAAAAATATTTTTAGCTTTTTTTGTAAATATAATATATTTGTATGAAGCTTTTGAATTTTGTTTTTCGAGAATAAAATCATTATTCTTGTATTCAAGAATTTTATAATCATTCTTAAAATCCGTTTTTAAAATATCTTGCACTTCAAATTCTTCTATTTTATATGCACCGGATATTTTTAATGGTGTTTTTAAATTTTTGTTGTAAAGCCAGTACCCTTCGTTGGAGCTGAAAAAATATTGTATTTTATTTTTTGATTTTATTCTTACAAACTGTCCGCTCTTATTAAAAAGACAATAAGAGGACAGCCTGCTTTCTTCTTTTAAATCCTTATTATATTTTATTATTGCTTGCTCGGTTAAAAAAGTTTCGGATGCTTCAATATATCCAGCATTGATTTTTAAAAAATATTGATAATCTTCATCATCAAATTTTTCTTCTGAATATAAAATTAATGAAAAAATTAAAAAAAATAATCGTAAAAAGCATTTCTTTGTATTCATATCATAACTCCTTGATTAACTTATATTATAATTTATAAGTTTTATACTGCTATGTTTTTTAATAGTATAAATCGGATATATAACCGAAATTAGAGCCGTAAAAAATATAAAGATTTGAGTTTTGATTACCGCCTTAGCTGTAATAAAAAAATTTAATAAGTAATAAGAAGTTGAGCCCGGAGGATTCATTTTTATATCAAATGTTTGAGTAATAATGTTTCCTGCTTGCGATAATAAAATGCCTCCAATAATCCCTGCAAGAGATAAAATACATACTTCTAGAATTAAAACCAAAATAAGCAAGGATTTTTTTAAGCCGATGGCTTCCATTGTGCCGAATTCGCCTATCCTTTCCATAAAACTTGCCGAAAGACTTTGTGTCAGAGCCACAAAAATTAACACACATAAGATTCCGCTTATTACGGTAAACTGGACATTAAATAAATTGCTTATTTGCTGCCATGAAGGATTAAGCGTTTTCCAGTTTCTAACTTCAAAGTTTAAATTATTTTCTTTAAAAATAGAATTTAATTTGCTTTCAACTTTTTCAACATCCTTATCATTTTTTAAGTACAATCTTATATATGAAGCCGTATCGGGCATACCGAAAAAATTCGAGAATATCTTTTCGGGAAGCAATTAAAAAGCCTGCATCGTTTTGAGGAACTCCTGTATCTATATTTCCCGAAACTTCGAAAGAACCTGCTGCAATTCCTTCTTCTCCCATCGACGACATTATATTTACATAATTATCATTTTCCAAATTCAAACCGAGAGATTTAAATAAACCTTTTCCGAGAACAAGGGTGTTGTCTCCTTCAAAAACAGGGACTCCTTCAGCTGCTCCTAAAGAGTGAGGTTCATCATATCCTGAGCCCCAAAATATTGAAGAAGAATTTTCCGTGCCTATTATTCCTTGAAAATTTAGAACCGAATCGAAATTTTCTATTTCGGGTATTTTTTCAAAAACATTTTTAAGTTTATTCAAATCGTTAGATGTAAGTATTAAATCTGCCGTATTTTTTTTATCCCAAAAATCTTTAACCGCAGCCTGAATATGCCCCGATTCTTGTATAAAGCCTATTGCCATTCCTTGTTCTGAATATTCTACGAATCCTCTGTATAATAAGATTGCAGCAGAGGCAATTGCAATTAATAATATGGAAAGAATGCTTCTCTTTTTGTGAAACTTAATATTATCCCAAGCACTTTTTATTAAAAACATTTTTTCTCCAAAAGTTTTTATTCTCCTGCGGTTTCATTCAATGAACCGCTGACCATTCTATAAATCTTATCCGCATAATTTTTTATAATAGGATCATGCGAAACAAAAATTCCCACTCCGTTTTTTTCTTTTAAGTATTTACGCAAATATTCATAAACTTGATTTGACCGATCCGAATCAAGTGAAGAAGTTATTTCATCAGCAAGAATGTATTTTGGATTGCAGGAAAGAGCTCTTACTATCGAAACCCTTTGTTTTTCTCCGCCTGAAAGTTCATTAGGCTTTTTATAAATCAAATCTTTTAAATCAAAATATTCAAATAAAGGCATGAGTTTTTCTTTTATTTCTTTTTTAGAGTTTTTTTGAATTTTTAAAGGTATGGAAGCATTATCAAAAACAGTTTGAGATTTTATCAATTCAAAAAATTGAAAAATAAGACCGCAATTTTCAAGCCTGAATTTAGCTCTTTCGCCGTTATTCATTTTATTTATATTTTTATCGCCCCATTCGATTTCTCCCGAATCGGGATAATCTATTCCTGTAATTAGATTTAAAAACGTGGATTTTCCTGCCCCAGAATTACCGTAAATCCAAATCATACTTCCCCGCTCGGCAGTAAACGAAATATTTTTTGTAACTTCAATTTTTTTTGTGTCAATACTGTAAGTTTTATATAAGTTTTTAACTTTAAGCTCTGCGTTTATCATAAGCCGCCTAAAATTCCTTTTTTATAATTTTCATGAAGTAATGAAACGATAGGATGATTGGGAAAAATATTTTTTGCCTTATAAAAATGCTCCCAGCCTTTTTTTGTATCATATATTTTCATATAAAATATAGAATACCATATATAAGCGTTAAATTTATCAACATCATTTAATTCTTCAATGTATTCTTCTGTTGATTTAATTTGTGAATTAAAATTTGAAGTGGTTTCATCGGCAGCGGCAATTTGCCAGCAAGATAATTTTACAAAAGCTGTCTTATTGTTTTTATCTTTTAAAAGAGCCCTTCTGTATAAAACCGGAAGTGTTAAGATTGTGTTAAAACGTTTTGTTTCGGGAAGCGGAAGTTTTGTATAAAGATAATCTGCATATTTTAAATATACCTCACCTTCCAAATTAGATAATTTTAAAAATCTTTTTAAATTTTTATCTATTTTTTTTATTACCTTACCTTGATGATTCATTCCGCCGTAATTATAAATCGTCGAAAGAATTTCAGCATATTCAAGATATAAGATTAAAAGTTCATTTTGTTTTTTTATATCTCTCATCTTTTTATCCTCTACAAGAATCTTATCCAAAGAACCTGTAAGGTGATTTATTCCGTCTATTAAGGTTTTCAAATCTTCATCGCTGATAGTATTGCTTCTATAATATTCGGCAAAAAGAGAACCGCATTCATCCAGATTAAAGATTTTTGCTTTACCCAAATCTAAGGATTGTACAGAATTTTCTTGTGCAAAACAAAAAAAAGAAAAACAAGTAAAGAGGAAAAAAAACGCTATCAATTTATAGGTTCTATTTTGAAAAGAATATTTGATCATTCTTATTTAACTCCTCAATTACTAGGCTGAAATTCTCATCGGCTATCAATCCGGCTGCGGCCTTTAAATCTTTTTTGGACAAATCCATATTTTCAAGTGCAAAATAAACCTGCGATCTGAAAATAAGGGCCAAGTATTTTTCATAATTGTTTTTTGAATTTGATACGGCTCTTGAAAATTCCTTTAAAGAATTTTCATATCCGCCGCCTGCTATTGGAGGAGCAAAGAACATCCACAGACCATACGATATACTTGCCGGAGCAAATTTTTTATCTTGCTTTAGAGCATCAAGATAAAGCAATTTTGTGTCATAGGCTTCTTTATACATATCCTGTCCGGCTAAAAAGCTTATGTACTGAGATTTAATATCGCCCCAGCTGAGTAAAAACCATTTGTCGGCTTGCGAATTCTTTTTTTCCCTGCATAAAAACAGCACTCTTATCATTTTGAGTTTTTAACTTTGAAAATATTTTTTTCTTATTACTGTTATCCTTATTTAAGAGGTTCACTTCTTCCAAAATCAAAAAATTTTGAAGTGTCAGTTTTTCTTCTTCAGAAATTTGCATTTTTTGGGTCTTTTCGCGATATTCAGCGATAGAAGCCTCCATTTTTTCTAAAGCCGTATTGTATAATTCAGCCTTAAATTTATAAAAATTATCGTAAATTTCTTGAGAATGTAAGCTAAAACTTAAAATAACAAGCAAAATAACTAAGAGTCTTTTTCTCATATAAACCTCCAATTTTTTATAGATTATATTTTTTTTAACAAAAAGTGAAGTGCAGATAATCACTTTTTTATGACATTTGTCATAAATAAACCGTTGATTTTATTAAAACATATAATATGTGACGCATTATTACACTGTATAAAACTTTTTTGCAGGAGCTGTGGTATATATGCTTTTTACATATTGACCAAGCGTTTTGCCAGTTTTACGGCTTCGACAGCATCCTTTGAATACCCGTCAGCTTTTATTTTATCTGCAAAGTTTTGAGAAATCGGTCCTCCGCCTATCATTATTTTAAACTTGCTGCGTATATTATCGTTTTCCAACTTTTCGATTACCCGGCGCATATTGGGCATTGTAGTTGTCATTAAAGTAGACATCGCAATTATCTCGGCATTTTCTTTGATAGCCGTGTTTACAAAATCATTAACAGGAACGTCTCTGCCTAAATCGATAACCTCAAAGCCTTCGGTTTGCAGCATTGTTTTTACAAGGTTTTTTCCGATATCATGAGTGTCTCCTTCAATTACACCTATAATGATTTTATAACCGGAATGAACATCCTTCTTTTCCAAGCAGGGACGCAGAACTTCAAGTGCATTTTCCATTGCATCGGAACAAAGCAGAATATCTGTAACAAAATATTCGTCTTTTTGAAACATATCACCTGCACGTTTCATTCCGTCTACAAGTCCGTCCATAATTGCATCCAGAGCGGGATACCCTTCGTTAAGATAATCCTTTGCAACTTGTGCAATTTTTTCATCTTCATATTCGAATACATAATCCGAAAGTTTTTGTAAATACTCGATTTTTTTCATATAGCCTCCTTATAAATCAGGAAAGTTAGAACTTTCCATAAAAAATTTTTGATACTTAGAATCCAAACTTAAATCACTAAAACCTATTTTATTTTTTAGCTTCATTAGGTTATTTCTTTTGTTTATATTTAAAACCGTGCTTATTGCTCCGTCGAGAGATGTGTTTTTCATATATGAAAATTTTTCTTTTTCTACGGATGGAAGAAAGCCTGTGTTTATCAGCATATCTTCAGTAAGATGATTGCCGAATTGGCCTGCAATAATTATTTCATCAAGTTGAGAAGCTGTTAAATTAAATTTATCCAGTAAAACATTGATGCCTGAAAGAATTGCTGTTTTGGAAAGCTGAATGTTACGTATATCTTTTTTTGAAACATACAGTTTATCAAAAAGTTTTATAACAGTTTCTCCATTTATATCCGATAAAAAATTTTTCCGTACATCTGAAGGTTCAAGAGAAGAAAACGAAATCAGTCTTCCTCTTTTATCTATAAGTTTTGCCTTTAAACTTTCCCGTATTAAAGCGAGGATACCTGATCCGCAAATACTTTTAGGTTCTACATTTCCTATTACTTTTAAATTTATTTTACCCGACATTAAATCAAAGTGAACATCTTCGATTGCTCCGTTTTGAGCACGGGAGCCGAAGGTAATATTCATTCCTTCAAGGGCTGGGCCTGCCGCACAGGACGTTGCAAAAAAAGCAGAACCGTGTTTTAATACAAGTTCGGTATTTGTCCCAATGTCTATAAAAAGCGTATTTGTTTTAAGTTTTTCTATATCGATAAAATTTATTCCCGAAATAATATCTGCTCCGATATATGAAGAGACTGAAGGTAAAATAAGGGCATGAGTATAAGCCCCTATATGTAATCCTATTTCGGAAGATTTAAAATGCAGTACTTTATCAAAAACATTTTTATAAGGTGCATTTCCCAAAACACCAGGGTTTATTCCTAAAAGAATATGATTCATAACCGAATTTGCCGAAAAAACTATTTCATAAACGAAATCGGGATTTATCTGCAATTCGTCAATCATTTCAAAGGCCGCTTTTTTTACTGTTTTTGTAATTAGGTCTTGCATTTTAAAAAGATTATCTTTAGATTCAAGTACTGCACTTATCCGGGTTAAAACATCGGAGCCGAATTCTATTTGCGGATTTATAAAGGAGCGTTTTGCAGACACTATCATATTTTCCACATCGATTAAAACCGCTGCAACTGTTGTCGTTCCTATATCGACTGCAATCGCATATTTTTTATTTTTCTCGCCATCCAATACCGCAATTAATTTTTTATTCAAATATACACCAGTATAATTTCCGCTTACCGGCTTTAATGATTTTAAAATCTCAAAATCAATTTCACCGAAAGCTTCTTCGTATTTATGAAGCCAGCTTTTATTTTCATGTGTTTCAGGTGCGTTTATTGTTTTTATTACAGTTTTTATTGCTGCTTCCGTTTTTTTATCGAACTGTGTTTCGCTTATTAAAAAGCCTTCTGCTTTCTCTTCTTGTGGAACTTCAATTACAATGTCTTTTGAGGGTTTTATGATACAGGCAAGCCGGTACGGATATAAATTTAATTCTTTTTCTTCCGGAGACAGAGGAATGTCTTCACCGGTAAATTTTACTTTGCACTTACCGCACTTACCCTTACCTCCGCAAGGAGCATCGATAAAAATATTTTCGTGCTTTATTATTTCTAAAAGAGTTTCACCAAAAGTATAATCGGTTTCTTTTTTTAAATCATTTATTTGAATCACTGCTTTCGGCATTTTCCACACCTATTAAAATATTTTTTATGTTTTCAAGTTTTGAATTCATGCCTAGCCCGCAAGCTGGAGCGATTATATCTATGTTTTTCTTTACCCTGTTTACAGCCATCTGTTTTATAACTTCGGGACGGGAATGTTCAAGTGCATATGTACTTATATTCCCCATTACCGATTTTTGTATTTTTTCTTTTGCTTCTTTTAACGAAACGATTGCATCAAAGGAAAACGCATCTGCATTTATTTTAGTCAAAAGGCTGAATACTTTTTTCATTTGACCGCATATGTGCACAATAATCGGAACATTTTTATCGGTTCTTATAATCGAAATCATTTTATTCATATAGGTTACCATATACTCTTCAAAATATTTAGGCCCCAATATTTCTCCCGTGCCGCTCGGATCCGAAATAGTAATTAAATCAGCTCCTTTTCTTGTCTGCTCAAGTGCAAAAAGACCTACTTCATTGCTTATAAAATCAAAAAAAGAATGTGCTGTTTCTTTATCTTTTTTTTAATGCAGGGTACACTTTTAAAGGATCTACAATGCTTGTTCCGCCTGAAAATGGGCCGGGAACATTTCCTATGACGGGAATATCGTCATTTTTTAAAATAGAAATAGCTTCCAAGACAGCTTTAGGTCTTCCTTTAGTAAAATCTATCTTATGGAAATTTTTTAAGTCCATAGTGTCTGCCGCATATTCCTTTATATGAGGCTCGCAAGTATCCGAACCGATGTCGCATTTAGCTCCCATTGCTTCTGCCTCTATGCTCATACAAAATGGAACTGCATAATTCTCAAAAAGATTTTCTTCGACAACCAGTTTTGAAAGAGCTGCCATGGCTTTTCCATCAGAGTTAGCTGTCGTAAAATCGATATTATATTTTTTAATTAACTCCGTAACGCAAGGATTCATCATACCGCCCGGGCAAATTACAGGCGGCCGGTCCGGTTTGTTTCCTTTTAAAATAGCAAGAAGACGCTCTTTTTTATTCATCTTCTCCTCCCTTTGTAAATTCAAAAACCTTTATTCTGTTTATGTCGGTTTTTACATTGATACATATATTTCCAAATATTCTTTTTTCAGTCATTAAATCTTTAATTATATTTTGAATACTTGCTTTGCCGGTCTCTATTGTTTCATTCTTTAAAAGACCTAAATCTTCCATTGCCAAACTTAGTTTCGGGCACAGGTAAATTGAAAAATCTGTGTTGTTCAAAATATAATCAAGTAAGGGTACATAAAAACTATTGATAGTGTTCTCCAAAGCAGCCGGACCTATAATATCAACGGAGGCAGCCGGATCTGCAAGAGAAATAAGTTTTATATTAAAAGAATTTAATGTATTTATAAAAGAAAAATAATTTTTTAAGAAAATGTCTGCAAGGCTTTTTTCCGTTTCCGGATTTTTTCTAAAGGCTCGAAATATTTTTTCGGCTGGAATGATAAACGATAAGAAAGTGTAAAATCCCGTCATCTCATAGGCAAGAGGTTTATCGTATTTATAATTAAGACACTCGCTCATTATTTTATAATGAGTCACGGTATAATCAAATGCTTTTAAAGAAAATAATTCTTCTACATCTGTTATGATAGGATTTTTTACCCGTATAAGGCTGTTTTCATTTATCAAAGCTCCCTGCAGCTCAGCTTCGAGTGTATTTGTAACCGGAAAAAAAACAAACGGACTATTTTTTGATAAATATTCGGCTGCATTTTTATAAGAATCTACATCCAAAAAAATTTTCTTCGCATCCATTACATCTTGAAGAGTACCGTTTGTTTTTTCATCCTTATAATTGCAAATATAATTTCTAATCTTCATCAAATCTCTTTTTGTCTATCGGCATATGAGCGTAATACCGTCCCCATTTCATAAAGGCATCTATATTTTCAATTTTGGTTCCTTTCGGAATTTGGCAGCCGGTTGAAAGAATATATCCGCATTTATTGTCCCATCCTTTTTTTACGCAATCTCTAACCGATTGGCGTATGTCTTCTTCGTTCCCCAGATATATAACATCAACAGGCGGAACGTTTCCGGTAATCATGACTTTGTGTCCCATAACGGCTTTTGCTTCTTCAAGGTCTTCACAATTATCAATCGAAAAATTTCCGATACCTGTTTCCATTACGTCTTCCCACAATTCGCGGGATTTACCGCAAATATGAACGGTGGGATGGGAGCCGCAATATTTTATTACGTCCTGAACATTTTCTTTAAAATACGGCAGGGAAAATTCTCTGTACTGTTCTAATTTTAAAATACTGGAAGAAGAAACCGGATCGCAAAAACCCGTGCCGAATCCCAATTTACCTAAGGCCTTTATATACTCACGGTTATTGGCCGTAATAATTTTCATAAGGCGGTGCAGAGCTTCAGGTTTTTTGATTATCCATCGTAAGAGGACTTCGGTGCCAAGAACTGAAGCCGCAACAGTAAAAGGCGCAGTCATCGATGCTCCTATGTCGGCAACGTCTCCTATCTTATCCCGTATTTTACAGAGTGCCTCCAAAAGAATAGGAAGTTTTCCGTCTTTATGCGGATTAACAGGTTTCAGCTTGTCTATATCTTCTTCGGTTTTGACTATCGGGTTCTTTAAATTGGTTATATTATCATAAGGATAATTTAATTCTGAACCCATAGCTTCCGCCATTCCGCGAAGCGTTGTTGAAATACCGACTGCTTCGTGTCTGAATCGGTTAAACAAAGCTATTTCCGTTTCTGCCATTACATCGGAGCTGGTATAATAATCATTCGTTGTATGGCCGGTAAAGCCTGCCATGGTAACACCCATATCCGGAACAATCGGCAGCCTGTCAATCGGTTTATTGGAAGCAAAAGCTGCCATCCTTTCTTTTGGTGTCATTTCATCTTTAAATTCTGTATACATAAAATAACTCCTATACAAAAATTCCTAAGACTCAACTATCATAGTTATAAACAGGAGAATCTTTTGATATAAATTTTTAAGTGTTTTAAATTAGACTACTAACTTTAGGCAACACTTGCCGTAAAATCAGTTTGAGGTCATGTAGAGAAATGAAATGGATAGCTTTTCATAAACAACCTCCTTTAGCAGATATGATAAATACACTATACCTAAAATTTGTTTAAGTGTCAATAAGTTGTTTCGTTTTCAGCTAAATTGCTCTTAGTTGAAAAAAAAGCGTTTTTTTGCTATCATAGCGTTTCGAATTTTATTCTAGGAGCAAAATATGCAGGAAAATCAAGAACAAAGAAAGCGTCCGGGCTTTTTTAGGACTCTTTTCAGAGGAATAAATACTTTACGTTTGATAATAATAAACATAGTTTTCTTCTTTTTCTTTTTTACATTTTTAGGGGTTTTGGGAACTATTCCCTCGAATACAACCGTTTTAATGCGTGTGCCTAATGAAGGGGTGCTAAAGATAAATCCTTCAGGTTTTATTACTGAAAAGGAAGCCGATATTTTTGCGGCCGGTATTCCCGGGATTGGAAAAAAATCTGCTGTTCTTGTTTCTGATCTTGTAAAGGCGATAAAAAATGCGGCCTTCGATAGACGGATAACCGGTCTTTATTTGGATTTTTCGGAATTGTCAGGCCTTTCATCGGGACATTTAAGCGAGTTGGGAAAAGCTTTAAGCACATTTAAAAATTCCGGTAAAAAGATATATGCCTATTCTGTGGGCTATTCAATTCCGTCTTACTTTTTAGCCTCCTATGCAGACCGCATCGGAATTGATCCTTTAGGAGAAATTTCCTTTGCAGGTTTTGCTTCCCGTCCGGTTTTCTTTAAGGGTTTGGAAGAAAAATTCGGTATTAAGTGGAATGTAATACAGGCCGGAGCCTACAAGGGTATGGCCGAAACCTATTCCAGAGATACTCTTTCCGAAAATGTAAGAGCCAATTTAAAAGCCATGTTCGATAATTTATGGGAAAAATACACATCGGACATCGCCGCTAATCGAAATATATCTCCCGAAAAAATTAGGACATTCGCACAAAATAACAATGCTCTTATAAAAAAATATGCGGGCAACGCTGCAAAAGCAGCTTTAGAAGAGGGCTTTGTTACGGACATAGCCTCAGTTGATGAATTTGCCGCAAACATAGGTTTTGCCGACAGTAAGACATTTTCGGTCAGTGTAAATACAATAGACTATGTTTCTTATAATGCAAATTTTGCAGAAATGCCGTCCCAAAATTCGATAGGAATTATTCACATAAACGGAGCGATTACTTCTATTGGTACGGGCCCTATAGATGAGTCGGCCGTAAGCTATAAGATAGCCGAGCTTTTTGATATGGCCTTAGAAGATCCTACAGTAAAAGCCATTGTCTTGCGAGTCAATTCAGGCGGAGGAGAGGTTTTTGCTTCGGAAGAAATTAGGCGTGCGGTCGATAGGGTTAAGGCCTCAGGAAAACCGGTTGTAGTTTCGATGGGCTCTGTTGCCGCTTCAGGGGCTTATTGGATTTCTTCTTCAGCCGATTATATTTTTGCGAGTCCCTACACAATTACGGGATCAATCGGTGTATTGGCTACAGCCCCATCTTTTAAGGAAGCAGTAAAAAAACACCTCGGAATTACAAGCGACTTGGTTTACTCCGGTCAAAAACCTTCATATTCCGTCTTAGAAGATCCCTCGCAGGAAGAAAAAGAAGTGCGGCAGCTCGAAGTTATGCACATATATAAAACCTTTATCGAAACCGTAGCAAGAGGAAGAAGCCTTCCCGAAAAAACCGTTGCAGAGTTGGCAGGCGGCCGAGTCTATTCCGGTGAGCAGGCACTAAATTTAAAGTTAGTCGATGCCCTCGGCTCTTTGGATGAGGCGGCAAAATATGCTGCAGAGCTTGCAAATATAAAGGAGCAATATTCCATAAAGGAAATAAAAAAGCCCATGCCTTTAACAGAGGCCTTAGTAAAAAGTATTTTGGAAGACCTTAATGCTTCGGCTCTTTCGCAGATGAACTTTGCAGACCTCAAGGCTTTTACGGACTTTTTAAATTTGAAGTCAAAAAAAGGTATTTATGTTTACAGTCCTGAATACCTTATTTGGGAAAACTAAGCCTGTGATGATGAATTTTTTATTTGGAGGAATTATATGGCTATAAATTGCGGAATTGTGGGTTTACCCAATGTAGGAAAATCGACTATATTTTCGGCCCTCACAAGTGCGCCGGCTGAGGCAGCTAACTATCCCTTTTGTACAATAAATCCCAATGTGGGAATTGTAAGTTTACCCGATACCCGTTTAAAAAAATTGGCAGAACATTTTCACCCTAAAAAGGTAATTCCTGCAACAGTAGAATTTGTGGATATTGCAGGCCTTGTAAAAGGAGCTTCAAAAGGGGAGGGCTTAGGAAATCAGTTTTTATCCCACATTCGTGAAGTCGGAGTTATTGCCCACGTTGTGCGCTGTTTTGACAATGACGATATTGTTCATGTTGCAGGAAAAATAGATCCGGCTTCGGATATCGAAACTATAAATATAGAACTTGCACTTGCAGATCTTGCAAGTTTGGATAAAAGAGCGGAGCGAGCCGAAAAAGCGAGCCGTATGGGAAAGGAAGCTCAAAAAGAAGCTGCTGTCGTAATGCGTGCCATCGAAAAAATCCGCCCCCTCTTACAAGAAGGAAGGGGAGCCCGTCTTGCCGATTTAACAGATGATGAAAGGGATGCAATCTATGATACTCATTTGATTACGATGAAGCCTCAAATGTATGTTTGCAATGTGGATGAAACAGGGGCACAGGATAGTAACCCCTATGTGGCCGCGGTTAAAAAGATTGCGGAATCCGAGGGTGCCGACACGGTAATTATCTGCGGAAAGTTTGAAGCGGAGCTTGCTGACCTCGAAAGTGAAGAAGAGCGGCTAAGCTTTTTAGAAGAAGTAGGCTTAGAAGAATCGGGCCTTTCACAGCTTGCAAGGGCAGCCTATCACTTGATAGGGCTTAGAACCTTTTTTACAGCCGGAGAAGATGAGTGCCGTGCATGGACAATTCATGCAGGTGATACGGCTCCAAAGGCTGCCGGAGTTATTCATACCGATTTTGAAAAGGGCTTTATAAAGGCGGAAGTATACAGCTTTGATGACTTTGTAAAATACGGCAGTGAGCAAAAGATAAAAGAAGCAGGGCGTTACCGTCAAGAAGGAAAGGCCTATGTGGTCAATGACGGCGATGTTATGTTCTTTAAGTTTAATGTTTAATGTTTGATTTTTGGTCTGTATATTTTTAATTTAGCTTTTATAAAAACGATAAATTTTTACAAAAATGCTTGACATTTTTATACATTTTAAGTATACTCAGGCCACACACAAACGATACACACTGTTTTTCACTAGACCCATTCATTATCCTCCTTTTGAATGGGTCTTCCTTTTTATGGCTTCACCATATTTATTTTATAATCTCTTTAATGTTTTTAAGTTTATATAATTTTATTTAATTTGAATTCAAGTCAAAAACAGCATCCAAGTCAATTCTATCGTTTTTTATTTGACTGAATAAAATATTTTGGTCAAACTTTGCTTCAAAGGGAGAATTTTTAAAAAGCTTAAAAAATAAGGAATTGTGATTTTTTGTGTCTTGGTCTATTTCTACAAAGAGCTTGTATGTTCCGGCTATGTTTCGTTTTGCAAAGATATACAGCCGCTCTCCGTTCTTTTCTCCTTTTGCTGCCGCCTTTGATTCTGCTGCAAGAAAAAAACTTTTATCAGGCGTTATATCGGATGCGGCAAAGGATCCGAATTCTTCCAGCATATTTTTTCCGTTAAAATTAAAATTTTTTATTACCTCATTTTTTTTGTTTTCTTTTATTTGCATTTGAAATTTTTGCACATCATTTTTTGAAAGTTCTTCTATAATTTTATTTAGAACATCAAAGCCCTGATCTTCACTTTCGATTAAAGTGCTCATAAGCCTTTTTGCAAAAGCCCCGTCTTGGCTTGAGTTTAACCGTTCTATCATTTCGGCAGGACTTAATCTTTTTCGTGTCAAGTTTTTTTCATTTTTGGGCTGATGATCTAGTTTGAAAAATTCAGGAGCTGCCGGAGCTTTGGGAATTGCAGGGCCTACAGTGTTCGGCTTAGGGATGGCCGGTATTCCCGGAATCGGCGGAACGGACGGAATGGGAATCGGATTTGAGTTTTGTGCAATCATAGGAAGTGATGTAAATATAGAAAAAATCACTGCGATTATAAAGGGAGCTATCGGCATATTTGCAAGACGGCTTTCAACCGTTTCAAGTTTTGCTTGAAGACTTAAAATCGTTTTTTCCAAACGGCGTTTTTCTTTTTCTAAGGTGCGGCGCGGATCTTCTTCTTTTTTTGTAGAAATTTGTCCTCTTACTGCAGCCGGGCTTGTTCTCTTTAAAAACATTTCTTCTGCCTCGGCTCTTTTTTCTGTATTTCCTATATTGGCTACAAGCTTCATTGCTTCATAACCGATAGACGGGTTTACATCGTAGGCGCTTATTTTTTCGATGGCGGTTGCAGATGCCCGCGGAAGACAGAGTACTCTGTCAACATAGTCTTCGTATCTTACCCCCGCTTTTTTTACAAAGCGGACGGGCTTTTCCGAGTAAGCGGCCGAGCTCTTTCATAAGCTTACCGTCTTCTACCATTATAACCTGCCGAATCTCATCGGTTAATTCCAAAAGCTCGGGCGATTCTTCAAGGGTAATCCTATAAAGCCCTTTTTTTTCGGCCTCTGCAAGAAGGTTGTGAAAAAGAGTCCAAAACTTAGGGCTGTGAACTCTTTTTGTGTAGAAGCCTCCGTCTTTTTCACACTGCTTGTGATGAGTATATTCATGTATGGCCGTGTAAATAAGTTCGTTATCGTTTGCAAAATTCTTATTGTGAAGAATAATTTCGTGCGTGTCCGGCTTATAAAGCCCGTTTACCTTTTTACTGCTCTTGCCCGTAAAAACAACAGAAAACTCAAGCTCGGTATCCGCCGTCTCAAGCAATATTTCTTTAACCCTATCCTGATTCATAATTCCATTATATACTATTTAGGTTAAATTTTCAAAGAGATAGGGTGGGAAGAATTATATATGTATTATGCTTAAACTTCAAAAGCATTTACCAGATAATTAATAGGCTCTCATGTATTGTTTAGGCGTTTGAATTTCGGCTTGAAGTTCTTTGGCGGCATTTAAGGCAAAATACGGATTTCTTAAAAGTTCTCTGCCTAAATATACCAGCTCAATGTTTTCATTCTCGATTATATCGTTTGCATCCTTTGCAGTTATTATTAAGCCTCCTGCAGCAACAGGGAGTCCCGTCATCTCCTTTATTGTTTTTGCATGAGGAATTTGGTAGCCGGGAAAGGCCTTGGGGGCAACATTTACCAAGCCTCCTGTGCTGACGTTTACCGAATCAATTCCCTTATTCTTTACAAGGTTTAACATAATGGCAAGGTCTTCTGCCTTATTGCCTCCCTCTGCATAGTCATCCGCAGTTACTCTCACCTCAATAGGCTTATCCTTCCAAATAGGTTTAATTGCATCAAGAATTTTACCTAAAATTCTTACCCTGTTTTCATGGCTTCCGCCGTATTCATCTGTTCTTTTATTTGTAAGAGGGGAAAAGAATTCGTTTAATAAATATCCGTGTGCTCCATGGAGCTGAATCATATCGAAGCCGGCCTTATCTGCTCTGATTACAGCTTGTTTAAATTCTTCTACAGTTTCCTTTATATCTTCCTTTGTCATCTCTTTGGGAGTTGCCGATTCTGCATCAAAGGCTATTGCGGAAGGAGCTTCAATTTCCGCTCCCGGAACCTTGCTCTTTCTTCCGGCATGACCGATCTGAATTGCTATTTTACCTCCGTATCCGTGTACTGCATCAACAATTCTCTTTAATCCGGGAATATGCTCATCGCTCCAGATTCCAAGGTCGTTTGCGGAAATTCTGCCTTCAGGGCTGATTGCTGTGGCTTCGAGTGTTATAAGACCAATACCGCCTAAGGCTCTTGTTGCATAGTGCATAATATGGAATTCGGTAACCATTCCGTTTTCCGGGGCACAGAACATACACATCGGTGCCATGACAAGCCTGTTCTTAAGTTTTAAATTTTTAATATTGTATTCGGTAAATAATTTTGACATATTTTTCTCCTTAAAATAAAGTAAAGTTTTTTAAGCTAAACATTTTCCGCATTATATCATTTTTATAGAAAAAATCAAATACAAAAGGCGGCATACAGAGGAACAATCTTTTTTTTATTTTCAAAACCGAAATTTTTTGAAGAAAGTTTTATGGCATATTCGGGGTTGTATGTGTCCATATATACCTTTAGACTCTTGGCTCTGGTATTGTCTGCCGATTTTACCTCGATAGGAATAATCTTATCTTTCCGTTTTATTATAAAATCTATTTCCGCTTCTCTTTCGGATTCCCAATAATAAGTCCGATGGCCGTTTATAGAAAGCTGAACCTGCACATAATTTTCCGTCATGCCGCCCTTAAAATCATTTAGTTCATCGTTCATATAAAGTACATCGTTTGCCGATAAGTCTTTTTTTGCAAAAAGCAGCCCTAAGTCGGATACATAAACTTTAAAAGAGTCTATATCACGATAGTTTTCAAGCGGCTTTTTTATTTGGCTTACCTTATAAACAAGGGATACAATTCCTGACAGAGACAGCCATTCGATTGCATTTTCAAATTCGGCCGCCCGCCCGCCTTTTTTTATCATCTTATATTGAAAGCGTATATTCTTTTTTGATAATTGAACGGTTATATTGTCGTAGGTTAATCTGGTTTTTTTTATTTCGTTTAAATTATTATACTTACTCATATCATTTAGATAGCTTGCCAGTATAGAGTCCTGAGTATGCCGAACAAGGATATAATCCTCCGTTTCAATAAAGAGTTTTACACATTCGGGCATTCCTCCCACAATGAGGTATTTTCTATAGAGCTCCATTGCCTTATCGTGCAAGGCCGAAGGGAGGGGGGTGTTTGTATCAAAGCTTTTTTTTATTTCTTGTACAAGAACTTCTTCTCCCATAGCAAGTAGGAATTCTTCCATATCCATAGGATGGAGTGTTTTCATATCAACCTTTCCAACCGGAAAAGAAAATTTTTTTCTGCTTACGGCAACGCCGAGAAGACTTCCGGCAACCAGAATATGATACTCAGGTGCTTCTTCATAAAAGTATTTTAATGCTGTCAGAGCCTCTTCACAAAGCTGAATTTCATCAAATACAATTAAGGTTTTTTCTTTTACAATGGACTTTCCGGAAATGTGAGAAAGTATCGGGAGTAAGTAATCGGGTTTTAAATTTTCTTTAAAGGTTTCATTTAATTTGGGATTCATCTCAAAATTGAAATAGGCTACATTTTCATAATTTTCTCTGCCGAATTCTAAGATGGAATAGGTTTTGCCTACCTGTCTTGCTCCTTGCAATATTAGAGGTTTTCTATACTTGCCGTTCTTCCATTTTTCCAAATCTTTACTGATTTTTCTGTACATAGTCTATTTTCCTATAGTTTATAGTAAAATTATATCAAATATTCATGTATTTATCAAGGATAAATTTATAAAAAATTACATTAAAACACATGAAATATTGCTTTTATAGAAAAAATCAACTGTTTGATAAAATCTAGGTTCCGCAATTGGAGGATAGTATAAAACTATTATACATTTAACTCTATTTTATCTCCATTGTTAATTAGTATGGCTTGTGAGTTATTGATAGCACAAATATTCAAATCGGGATTTGATGCGAGAATCTCTTGAGAGCATTTTTTAAAAGGAGCACATAGATAATGAGGCAGTACATAGAAATCTATTAGATTCAAACCCGAATAATCTTTTTGAGAAAAATTATCCGGTACCTCATCCATTTTTTTTATATATGTAAGTTCCGGAGCACAAATAATCGCACCTCCGGATTCTCCTGCGTTGCTTGCATAATTGGAAATCAAATATTCATAAGCATCGCCGAACGCATCAATATCGTTCTTTTTAAAATCCCCAAAATTTATTTCTGCAATTCCTGTTAATATGTCTGTTAACCGCTTATTCTTCTCAGGCACTGTTCCGCCTAAACGGTTGCTTGTAGTGTCCACATCTTCAAATAGGCCTTTAATATCATCTTCTGAGGCAAAGCCGACTGCACTTCCTTCAATCGCTTTAAAGATATTAGCTAAATCGGTATTTAAATTTTCGTTATCTTTCGCTTTTTCTGCAACATTTTTAAATAGCTGACTCGGTAGAATGAAAAAGCCCTTGTCCTCTACGGTATTTGGCCTAAAATCTGCTTCAGCTTCTTTATCGGAAATCTTTGCGTAGTCAAAGTCCGGGTCGCCGGCTTCATGTTCTGCGGAATTAAAAAATTCGGTCATGTTTTCCGATATGAACCGGTAAAAAAGAATACCCAATATATATTGTTTAAAATCCCAACCGTCTACTGCACCTCTTACATTATCTGCAATAGACCAAATTTTTCTATGGAGTTCCGCTCTTTGCGTCATTCCATTATCTGCTTTTGAGTAATCAGACATTTACCTCACTCCTCATAGAAAATGTATGTATTCTTTCCGGCTTTTTTTGCTTTGTATAGTGCCGAGTCGGCTTTTTCGATAGTATCGGTTATAGGCATATTGCTTGAGAATCGGCTTATACCTGCACTAAAACTTGGCTCGAAATTTTTAAATTTAGTTAAACAGGATTTCCTAAAAGCTTCTTTAGTTTCTGTCATCAATTTTTCGGCATAAGCTTTATCCGATTTTATTATTGCTAAAAATTCGTCGCCGCCGTAGCGGAATGCAGAAAATGAATCGCCTAAGTAAGGATTAAAAGTTTGTCCTAAAATTCTGATTACCTCATCTCCATATTGATGGCCATAAGTATCATTGATTGTTTTGAAGTTATCTAGGTCTATCATTACGATCAATAGTTCACCCTGATAATTTTGCAATTTATTAATATAAGTCCGTAATGCAGCCCGTGAATATAAACCTGAAAGATCATCTATCATCATTCCGTACCAATATTTTTCTTTTTCTTCTATTGCATATAAAATTTTAGATTGCTCTGACTTGTTGCTGTTAATAATGAATTCTGCAGTAACATGGGCTATTATCAAAATGAAAAGCAGAACTATAAAATTTGCAAGATATTTGATTGTTATAATATGATATCCGTCATATTTTATAACAAAGGCAGCCAATATAGTTTCTATAACAGCTATGAAAGATGTAATTCTTGTTAATTTTTTATCGTGATAAATAGCCGACAAAAAAATCATTACCAATAATCCGGCATAAATCGTAACAAAAATTTGATGGATTATAACATATAGGAAAGATTGTAATAGTGAGCTTAACATTACAATATAATTTTTCTTGTTTGAATCATAAAATTTTTGATTAAGTATTTTTGTTATAATATATAATGGAAAATTAATGGCAAATGGCAGTATGATATATTTTAAAGAATATTCACTAAAAGGCAGAGCCATTTGATTTTGAAAAATAAAATAGTAAAAAAACTCAAAACAAAATGCTATAATAATAATTACAAACTGAGTTTGGATGTGGATACTTCTAAAGTATGTTTGTAAAGAATTTATTTCATCTCGTGCAATGGTTTCATTGTCATTAAAAATTCCATATAAGCGGTTTTTAGCCGTATTTTCTGTGATTTCATAATTATACTTTTTCATATTGTTGCCTCGCCGGAAAGTAATGTTTCCGTGAAGGGATGATTATATCACAATTATATTAATATTTTCAAGATAATAAAAAAGCCGCAAAAAATAAACCTCTTTGCGGCATGATTAAAAGCTTATTAGGCTTCTTTGCTTAGCATATAATAAAGACTCTTGACGAGGGTGCCTGTAGCGTATTCTTTTAAGTAGCCGAATTTTTTCGGTAATATAAGCTGTTCCGGCAATATCAATGTGAATCCACGGAATATCTTCTTTTGCAAGGAATGAACCTACAAAGAGTCCGGCCGTCATCATTCCGCCTAATTTTCCGCCTGAATTTTTTAGATCGGCGACTTTTGACTCGTTCATTTTTTTGTAGTAATCTATAGTCGGCATTTTCCAAACAATTTCACCGGCTCTTTCATTTGCCTTGACAAGTTCTTCAAAGAACTCATCATTGTTTGTAACGGCTCCGCTTACCTGCTCGCCGAATGCTGCTACGCAAGCACCTGTCAAGGTAGCAAGGTCAATAAGCTTAGTTGCTCCCAAATTATTGGTGGCATAATAAACGGCATCGGCCAGGGTTAATCTGCCTTCTGCATCGGTGTTAATAATTTCGATAGTCTTACCGCTCATTGAGCCGATGATGTCTCCGTTTCGGTAACCGTCTCCGGAAATCATGTTTTCGCAAGAAGCAACAACAGCAACAACGTTTACCTTTGCCTTTAAATCTGCCAATGCATGCATTGCCCCGATAACGGTACCTGAGCCGCCCATATCGGTAAACATGGTAACCATGCTTGTTGCAGGTTTAATTGCATATCCGCCGCTGTCATAGGTTAAGCCCTTACCGACAAGAGCAATTTTTTCTTTTGAATCGGGATTATTGTAGTATTCCATGACAATGAGTTTAGGCTCTTTGGCACTTGCTCTTGCAACACTGAGGAAGGCTTCCATTTTAAGGTCTTCAATTTCTTTTTTGCCGTGAACTGTAACTTTTACGCCCTTTGCTTCAAGCTTTTCTTTGGCAATCTTAGCCAATGTTTCAGGATATATTACATTCGGCGGCTGGTTTACCAAGTCGCGGGTTAAGAAAACCGCCTCCATGAGCTTGACGGCTTCGTTGATACCTTTTTCGGCTCTTTCTTCTTTGCCTTTTTCAGGATTATAATTGACCGTAATTTCGGTTTGTTCTTTACGGTCGCTTTTAAACTTATCGTATTGATAGGTGGCATGAAGCATGCCCTCTGCGATAGCTTCGGCCATCTTATAATTGCATAAATTATTAAGTTTAGGGATGTGAAGCTCGACTTCTTCTACCTTGTTCTTTAAAAGTTCGCTTGCTGCCTTAAAAAAAGTTTTTCTTAAAACTTCCAAGTCAATCTTTTCTTCCTTACCTAGACCGATAAAAAGATGAGCATTAAGATTAGGGTCAAGGCTGTAATAAACCTCTTCCGCCTTTCCGGAAAATAATTCCTTTTCTTTTAAATGGTTAAGATAGCCGCCCTCAATTTTGTCTTCATAAACTAATTGGGCAACTACACCACCTTGCTTTGCAATATTAAATTTCATAATTCCTCCGAAATTTCATTAAAGTTATTTGTACTTTACAATTAGAGTATACATATTTTACACATTATTCGTCAATATCTTGTTGTTCCGTATATTTTGAAACAATATCCTTACATATATTTAATGTATCTTGTGTTACCCCCAAAGGCAGCTTCATTTTAAACCTCCTGTCTAACTGCAAAGTTAAGCATATATACCGGCAAAAACTCTATGCCGTCCTCTGTTTTTCTATCCTTAGAAGAAACTAAGATTGAGGAGGCTAAGATCTTGGAATATTTTTTACCGAATATCTTTAAAGATTCATGCCGGCCCATACCCGAAGATTTTACCTCGATAGCCTTTACTTTTGCTCCTTGAGAAATTAAAAAATCGATTTCATAATAGTGGGTACTTTTTTCTTTCTCCCATGTATGATAATAAAGCTCATGCCCTGCGGAGGCTATCATTTGAGCTGCCGCATTTTCATATAGATAACCAAGATTAGCCGGTAATTTATCGGATAATAGTTTTGTGTAAATGTCATTAATAGCCTCCGGCCTATCCATAAACATAAGAGTTATAAAAAGGCCTGTATCCGCTAAATAGAGTTTATAACTTTCAGGCGATTTAGTCAAAGAAAGACTGATTCTAGGATCTGTCGTATTATAAGAAATAAGAACGGTTTTTGAATCTATCAAATCATAGAGCATTTCCTCATCCTTTACGCTCTTTCGCTTGCCGGTGGCTTGCGACGGGATATATCTTTTTCCGTTTTTTGAAAGCTGTGCCGGTATTGAATGATAGAGAGCTGAAATCCGGCCTGAAGGATCTATTTTTTTAAAGTCGTCTTCATAAAGACTTATAATGCCTCTTTTTATTTTGTCGATTTCGGTAAAATTTTTCCCATCTAAATATGCTTCAACCGCCTGAGGCATTCCTCCGACAGCCATGTAAAGCCTAAAATCCCTCATCCATTTTCGATGTATTTGCTCTCCGGCTTTCTTACCGTTCTCATATACCTCCTTACTTAGGTGATAAGTGTTTCCCTGAGCTGCCCATTGGAATTCTTCAAAATCCATAGGATAAACGGGAATTTTCATTTCTTCCGAAGGAATTAAAATATCTTTTACATTTTTCTTTATTGAAATTAAGGAGCCGGTTTCGATGTAATGGTATCTGCCGTCCTTGACCAAGTATTTTATTGCCTGTCTGACTTTGGGAAAAAGCTGAATTTCGTCAAAGATAATTACACTTTTGTTTTCTATCAAGTTTTTTCCTGTTGCCGCCTGCAATCTTAAAAAGAACATATCCAAATTGTGAATATCATCAAAGCAAGATTTTACGGCTTCGGATATATTTGCAAAATCGATTAAAATATAGGATGCATACTCATTTTTGGCGAATTCTTCTGCTATGGTTGACTTTCCGACTCGTCTTGCTCCCTCTAAAAGGATACTATAAGAGCTTGAATACTCCTTTTTCCACCTTAGTAATTTATCATAAGTCTTTCTTTTAAAAAACATGAATTACCTCACTTTCTTCAAAGTTTTAAAAGCCGAATATCGTTGTTTCTTCAAAATTATTTATACATAAAAACGTCATTTCTTCAATATTATTATACCTAAAAATAGTCATTTCTTCAATATTATTATACCCAAAATACATCATTTCTTCAAAATTTTAGAGTGTTTTTCCGATTTTTGCCTAAATTATGATATTTATTATAAAATATTATTACTTATCTTGTCTAAGACCCTTTTTTGTGCTACACTTGCAGAAGACGTTGAAGGTCTTAGGAGTTTTTTATGATGAACAAAATAATTGAATGTGTTCCTAACTTTAGTAACGGCCGCGATCCTGAAGTTTTGGAAAAGATTATTGCACCCTTCCGCGGAAAAGAAAAGGTAAAATTACTTGATTACGAATCCGACAAGGATCATAACCGCTCTGTTGTAACCGTAATCGGCGAGCCCGAAGAGCTTAAAAAAGCCGTTGTTGAAGCCATTGGTATAGCAGCCAATCTAATTGACTTACGCAAGCATGAGGGAGCTCACCCCAGAATGGGTGCTACCGATGTTGTCCCCTTTATTCCGATTAAAAATTCCACAATGGAAGAATGTATCGAATTATCCAAAGAGGTAGGAAAACTCATTTGGGAACAGCACAAGATTCCTGTTTTCTTATACGAAAAATCGGCATCGGCTCCTTCAAGAGAAAACCTTTCAAATATCCGAAAGGGGCAGTTTGAAGGTATGGCCGAAAAGGTAAAGCAGCCCGAATGGAAGCCCGACTTCGGCGGAACCGAAATTCACCCTTCAGCAGGCGTTACGGCTGTCGGCTGCCGAATGCCCCTTGTTGCCTTTAACGTAAACTTGGCTACAAACGATCTTTCAATTGCAGATAAGATTGCAAAAAAAGTACGCTTCTTGGGAGGAGGCTTGCGCTTCGTTAAAGCAATGGGCGTAGATCTTACAGAACGCGGAATCGTTCAGGTTTCAATGAACATGACGGATTATACAAAGACCTCTCTTTATCAGTCCTATGAAATGGTAAAAATGGAAGCAAAACGCTACGGCGTAAACATTGTCGGTACCGAAATTGTCGGCCTTACCCCGATGGCAGCCTTAATGGATGTTGCTTCTTATTATCTACAAATCGAAAACTTCGAATTCAGCCAGATAATCGAGGCTAGGTTACTCGAATAGATTTGACATAAGCATTTTAAAAAACAGATTATCGGGAATACTCGGTAATCTGTTTTTTATTTTAAGGTATATTTGTTTCTTTAATTCGTTACTTTTCATTTCTTTCTGTATTTTCCGTTGACATTTTTATATTAATCTACTTGTAATTTTTTTTAATAAATATTACTATATTATAATAAATATAACTTTTACACTTAAAATATTTTTGGAGTATAATTATGAACGATTTGCCTAAGGGTTTTGACAGCTTGGCTGAAGCCCAACAAAAAAAATTTATAGCTTTAAAAAATTTAAAAGATGCCGGAGGCAAGATTATAGGACTTTATTGCTCCTATGTTCCTACCGAACTTGTGTATGCAGCGGGAGCCGTTCCGGTTTCCTTATGTGCAACAAGCGAAAAACCGATAAGTGCGGCCGAGAGAGATTTGCCTAAAAACCTCTGCCCGCTTATAAAAGCTTCTTACGGACACGCCATCACCGACACCTGCCCCTTCTTCTATTTTTCTGATTTTATTGTTGGGGAAACCACCTGCGACGGCAAAAAAAAGATGTTTGAACTTTTAAACGATATAAAGCCCACCCATGTAATGCACCTTCCTCAAAATAACCTCGATCCCAAGGCCTACCCATTTTGGGCAGACGAGGTAAAAAAGCTAAAAGAAAGAATCGAAGAATTTTATAACATAACTATAACCGAGGATGATTTAAGGAAGGCTATCAAGGACTGCAATCAGGAGCGGAGAAACCTTGTAAATTTCTTTGAGCTTTCGGCACTAGACCCTTCTCCTGTTTCAGGCTTGGAACAGTTTAATGTAAAAGAAGCCTTCGGTTTTCAATACGACATACAGAAAAAGAATGAAGAGATAGTTAAGCGGACAGAGGAATTAAAAGACTATTGGGAAAAGAATTTAAAAGGCACAAAGGATGAGCGTCCGAGAGTTTTGGTTACAGGTTGTCCCTTGGGAGGCGTAAAAGAAAAAATACTGGCACAGATTGAAAAACTAGGTGCCGTAATAGTCGGTTATGACAGCTGTTCGGGCCTACGCACTCACATGGAATTTGTGGATGAAGACCCATTAAGAGATCCTATCGAAGCTATTGCCGAAAAGTACCTTAAAACAAACTGCTCGGTTATGAGTCCCAACCCCGGAAGGCTAAAGGACTTGGATTATCTTATAGACCACTATAAGGCCGATGCAGTAATCGAATGTACCTTGGTTGCCTGCCACACTTTCAACCTTGAAGCGCATACAGTCGGAAAACACGTTATGCAAAAAGGCCTTCCCTATATTCATGTAGAGTCCGATTATTCTCAAGAAGATGCAGGGCAATTTGCAACAAGGCTTGAGGCCTTTTTGGAAGTTGTCTCAGAAAGGAAAAAATTAAAATGAATTATATAATTACCTTTGGAACGACAACGGCCGCAATTCAATGCGACTCCATGATAAAAGCCGATCCTATAAATGCAAAGCTTATTCCTATCCCGGGATTTTTAAAAGCCGGCTGCGGTTTTGCATGTTTCTTTCAAAACTTAAAAAAAAGCGAGGTCGAAAACTGGATAAGTAAAAATGGTATAAGCTATGAGGATCTTCTTGAGGTTCGGTACGAAGGTAAAAATATAGTACCGGCCTAACTATGATAATATACAGGCTCCTATTGCTCCGGCAAAGGCCCCCAAATCATCGGATAAAACGGGGGCTTCAAGTTTTTTTGAGATTTCTTCTATTATGTAATCGTTTGAACTAAAGCCGCCTGTTAAAAAATATAGATCGGAGCGGGGTTTTCTGTTTGCAAGCGAAACGACCTTTGAAACTATTTGATTTATAACGCCCCTTGCAATATCTTCGCGGGGGCTTCCCTTTCCCATGAGGGATGTTACTTCGGACTCGGCAAAGACGGTACATACGGAAGAAAGGGCTAAGTCGTTTCCCTGTGCTGCGTACTCGCTTATTTCCTGTAAACTTAAGCCAAGCCTGTTTGCCATGAGTTCCAAAAATTTGCCGGTACCGGCCGAACACTTATCGTTCATAATAAAGTCAATTACAAGGCCGTCTTTTACAACGATGACCTTTGTATCCTGCCCGCCGATGTCGATTACGGTTACATCCTTTTTTGCCAAAAAGTGGGCTCCCTTTCCGTGGCAGGAAATTTCGGTTAGGGTTTTATCTGCAAAGGGAACGCTTACCCTTCCGTAACCTGTAGCGGTTATTTTAAAGTCCTCATTTTGTAGAGTTTCCTTAACCCAATCTAAGACAGCCTCTCCCGTTTCTTTGCTGTTCCATCCGCTAGGTATACGGTTTTTGTAAAGAATGTTTTTTTTATCTTCATCCATTATAACGGTCTTGGTTGCCGTCGAGCCGATATCTATACCTATGTAGTGCATACTCTTCTCCCATACCTAATAGATACTTATTCTTTCTCCAAAATGCTCTCTAAATTTTTTATAAGAGCATCTACGGTATCCCTGCTGCTGTAGGCAATAAAGTTTGTTGTTATGGAATTTTCAAAAAAGATTTTTTTTAGTTCTTCCATATAAATGCCGGGAATCCGGAGGTAATTTATATTTTTAATTTTTGTAAAATCTTTTATTAATGATATCTCTCCGCCCCAATCTTCCGAGCTGCATGAAAAGTTAATGCCGCAGCTGGGGCTTCCATCAATACCGACTACAGCCAAAAGTCTGCAGCCGTTATTGATGTACTCGCTTACCTCATCTGCTTTTTGGCTGACCATGGAGCGGCATGCTTTTCTGTAATTAATATTATCGAACTGTTCACGCACGTGACCCCATCGTCTTAACCCACATACTTCGGTTTCTGGACAGGCCATTTGAATTATACCTATCTTATTCTTTGTAAGCCAAGTTAATAAGGGCTCCATACTTTCTCTTTCTTTTTCTGCACGGACCTGACTGTAAGGATTTAAAAGGCAATGGCTCAATAATATTATATTTTTCATGTTTTTACTTCTTTTGGAAATTCTTTTTTGCTTCTTCTCTTTCCCTTGTTGCATTTTCTTGAGCATCCTTTAAGGCTTGATCAAGAGTCTTTTTACCTGCAACAACTTCTTCCAGGGCTTTTTGCATATTTGCATGAATTGCATAGCCGTTTAAGCCCTTGGGATCCTGATAAGCATAGGGGAACATATTTGATGCAATTCTCTTGCTGGGATCTTCATTGTCTAAAAAGGCTTGGAATTCTTTTGAATTCAACGCTGCATTTGTTAATGGAAGATAACCGCTCTTCTTTCCCCATGCAACCTGAGTATCAGTTTCAAACCAAAATTTCATAAACTCAAAGGCTGCTCGTTTTGTTTCTTCAGAAACCGTATTAAACATTGTTATGTCTGTTCCTGAGTAGAGGGCGGCAGCTTTCTTTCCTTTCGGAAGTTCGGCAACCTTCCATTTTACTCCGGTAGCAGCGCAAGCTTCTTTCATTTTAGGAAGATTGGAAGACGAGGCAAAACCGATAAAGGCCTCCCCCCTCGACATCGGGCCTGTGATATAGCCTTCTTCAAATTCGATCTTAGCGGTTTTATCGTTTATCATCGAAAGGATAAATTCGTAAGCTTCTTTTACTTCCGGCGTGTCAATTAAAACGGCATCCTTTTCTTCATCATAAATATGACCTCCGGCCTGCTCTACCCAAAAGCTAAAATCGATACCGACACTCTTATTGAACACAAGCCCGACCTTTCCGTCTCCGGTCAATTTTTTTGCGGCAGTTTTTAGCTCGTCCCAAGTTTTAGGAACTGCTATTCCCTTTTCTTTTAGAACATCTTCGTTGTAATACATTAAGTATGCTCCCTTGTTAAAGGGAAGAGAGTGGTGTATGCCGTTCCAGATTCCGTTATCCCTTAAACCTTCGGGAATATCGTTCCAGATTTTTTTGTCAAATCCGTATTTCGGATCATCAATCCTCGGATTTAAATTTTCGACAAGATCGTTTAGAACATAGGCGGTAAGCCTGTTACAATAGATCATCGAAAGAGCCGGAAGAGAATTGGCCTGAGCCGCTCCGTTTAATTTTTCAAAAAGCTCTCTGTAGTGGCCTTGGAATACGGGCTTGACTTCAATGTTTTGATGAGTTTCATTGAACTTTTTTACCAAAGCTTCAAGAATCTCACCGTTTGCACCGTTCATTGCATGCCAAAATTCAAGAGTTTGCTTTTCTTTTGGAACATGGACATTAGCACTTGCAGAAATAGATTCCGATTTGCTTTCGGCTTTTGAGTCATTGCCTGAACAAGAAAGCACTGAAGACATTATCGATAAAATCAATAAGCCGGCAGCCATAAAATTAAAATACCTTTTCATCTGTATCTCCTTATCCTTTTATACCATTTTTGCTAAAACTCTCTATCAAGTGTTTTTGCAAAACCAAGTATACAATAATAACAGGCACAATCACCATCGATGAATATGCCATCAAATAATTATAATTAGGCCCTGCTTCTGTCATAAATGTAGTAAGGCCTACCGGAAGAGTTCTTTTTTCCGGCTGATTTATCATTAGAAGCGGCCACAAAAATTCGTTCCAGCTGTGTATTATTCTTAAAAGAGCTATGCTGATTAGGGCCGGCTTAGAATAAGGCACGGCAATCTTCCATAAATATTTAAAATCGCTGCACCCGTCTATCTTTGCAGAATAGTAAAGCTCTTTAGGTATATCTAAAAAATATTGCCTAAGCATAAAAATAGAAAAAGCCGATGCAATCCAAGGGACATATAAGGCATGAAGGGTATTTATCAATTTTAATTTTGTAAGAGTAACAAAATTGGATGTTAATAAAACCTCGCTTGGAATCATCATAGTAGATACTATAAGAACAAACAGAATGTCACGGCCCTTAAATTTAACGTGGGTAAAAGCAAAGGCGGCTAAGATTGTGGTAATCAAGGTTCCCGCAGTTACCATAAAAGAAACAAAGAGGCTGTTAAAAAAATAAGCCCTGAACGGAACCTTTTCAAAAACGAATTTATAATTTTCCCAATGATATTTTGACAAAATAAATTGAGGAGGCAATTTATAAATGGCAGCGGAATCATTTAAGGAGGTAACAAGCATCCAAATAAACGGAATTAATGAAAGAAGAGCTCCTAAGATGATAATTGAAAAGGCTGCAGCATATAAAATTTTTTTCATGCCCTGCTTCCTCCCAATCCGAGACGCTTGTTAATAAGCCTGCTTACAAAAAAACCTAAAACCGTTAAACTTAAAATTAAAAGAAATAAAATAAAAGAAGCCGCAGCGGATACTCCGTAAGAAAATTGATTTACAAGTTTATCGTAAATATAATATACAATGGTCAAACACGAATCGACAGGGCCTGCAGAGCGATGAAACAAGGCATAAACTTCAGAAAAAGTTTTAAAGGAACCTATTAAAGAAGTAATAAAAACAAAGAATATCATCGGAAAAAGCAGAGGAAGGGTAATTGTAAAAAATATTTTTATACTTGAAGCTCCATCCAATTTTGCGGCTGCATAATACTCTTCAGGGATATTACGCAAGCCCGTTAAAATAATTAAAATATTGTATCCTAAGGTTTTCCAAATACATAAAATTATAAGAGCCGTCATAGAATAATCGGGATCGGTCAGCCAACTTACTGCATCAATACGTATCAAACTTAAAAGATAGTTTAAAAGCCCGAAGCGCGAATGAAAGATCCATCTAAAGACAACAGCCACCGCAACCGTACTTGTAATAAAGGGCAGAAAATAAATATTGCGGATCAGGGAATTTATTTTTGTATTTTTAACCAAAAACACCGAAACTAAAATAGAAAGCCCCAAAGAAAACGGAACTATAATAGAAACAAATTTTAAAGTATTTAAACTTGCAAGGATAAACTGCGGGTCATTAAAAAGAGAGGCGTAATTTTCAAATCCGTATTCATAGGCTATGTGTTTAAAATAATTATAGCGGGTATAAAAGCTCATTAAAAAAACTTTTACGGCAGGATATAGGCTGAAGGTTGAAAGAATGAGTAAGGCCGGAAGCAAATACAAATAAGTCGAAACGGAGTTAGCTTTTTTCATGATTCAGTCCTATAGTTCAATGCCATTCTATTCCCGTTTTCATTAAAGATAAGAATTTTGTTTTTTAAAAATTCCAAACCGATTTTGTTTCCTGTATGTAAATTTAATTCAGGTGAAACATATAACTTAAATTCTTTGTCGGTGCATAAACAAGTTAGAATCTCGTCCTTTCCCATATTTTCCTTTAAAGATATGGAGGCATAAAAATCGGGCTTTTCATTATTTATTCGGATATCTTCCGGTCTTATTGCAATAAAAATATTCTTTAGATCCTCAACTTCACTGCCTATAGGAATATTACAATCAAGATCTTTTATTTTTAAAATTTTATTTTCTATGCAGGCTTCAAAAATATTTATCTCTATCATTCCGATAAATTTAGCTGCAAATAAATTAACGGGCTCTCTGTATATCTCGTTAGGGCTTCCGAATTGCTGAACCTCTCCTTTTTTTTAGCAAAAGAATTTTATCCGAAATAGCGGAAGCTTCTTCTTGGTCATGAGTGACAAAGATTGTAGTTATTCCGAGCTCTTTTTGAATTCGCTTAATTTCTTCTCTGGTCTGAACTCTTAATTTTTTATCGAGATTTGATAAGGGTTCATCCATCAAAAGCACATCAGGATTTTTTATCAAGGCCCGGCCTATTGCAACCCTCTGCTGCTCCCCGCCTGAAAGGGCTCCCGGTTTTTTTGTCAATAAATTTTGAACCTCCAAAAAATTTGCAATCTTGTTTACCCTTTCCTTAATTTCAGCCTTCGGTCTTTTTTTTATCTTTAAAGGAAAGGCTATATTGTCAAAGGCTGTCATGTGAGGATAAAGTGCATAGTTTTGAAAGACCATGCCGATATTGCGCTTATCAACGGGAATTTTACCGATATCTTTATCATCAAAGCAAATAGTTCCTTCCGTTTGCTCGATAAGGCCTGCTATCATTTTTAATATGGTAGTTTTTCCGCAGCCTGAGGGACCTAAAAAAGAAACAAGTTCCCCGTCTTCTATTGTGAGGTTTACATCTTTTACGGCAAAATCATTGCCTTCTTCAAAGCGCTTTGTCAAATTTTTTAGTGTTATTTTCATACTATTTTAATGATGCTTAAGCATGGTAAATCTTATGTACAGTATATAGAAGAAGAATAAAAAGTCAATAGATATATTATAAAATTTATGAATTTATTAAAATTTATATTGACAAGAAAAAGGTTACATAGTATAACCTATACTAACTATTAAAATTTCTTTATGGAGGAAATTTATGATTTCAGGTTTAATAACCGGCATCATATTCGGTTTTTTATGGAAACGCGGTAAGTTTTGTGCAACAGGTATTGTCAGAGACATATATCTGGAAAAACAAACGCCCAACATCGTATTAATCTTGGCAATTATATTTATTCAGGCGTTTTTATATCATCTGATGACCGGATTGGGAATTATTCCCATGGCGAAATTCAAGGACTTTCCCCTTGTTTCAGTTGCCTTGGGAAGTTTTATGTTCGGTTTCGGTGCAGTTATGTGTAACGGCTGTATTACCGCATCACTCGTAAAATTAGGAGACGGAAGATTAACGGGTCTTGTATCTTTGATAGTTTTTGTACTTTCAGCCTATGCTGCAAAGCAAGGTTTTTTATTGCCTGTAACAAAATCCTTAGGCTCTTTCAGCCTTGTTCCCACACCCGCAATAAATACTCAGCCGATGATATTGGTAGGTATTTCGGGTATTGTTTCAGCAGTTTTGATATTTATGCTGGTAAAAAAAGCTAGAGCATACAATCCTAAGTATACTCTTCCTGCCAAGCACACAGGCTTCCTTCACTTCCTGTGCGAAAAGGTATGGCAAAAAGAAATAATCGTTATACTGATGGGTATTACAATGGCCGCAGGATTCTATTTCAGCAACATGAACGGAAGAAACGGAGGCTTCGGAATTACAACACCTCTTTTATCATGGGTCAATGCAATCTTCAACGGAGGAAAACTCGGCTGGGCAAGTATGCTGGTTCTCGGAATAATCTTGGGTTCAACGATTAGCTCCTTATTAACAAAAGAATTTTCCTTCCTCGGCACAAATCTTGAAAGCATCATAAAAACTGCAATAGGCAGTGTTTTGATGGGTATCGGCGCCGTATGGGGACAGGGATGTCTTATCGGAAACGGTCTTGTAGGAACAGCCCAGTTTTCTTTAAAATCTTGGTGGGCCTTGCTGTTTATAGTAATAGGCATTTGGAGCAGTGCATATATTTTCCTTGCACGCAGCTTAAATAAAGACTAATTTTTAAGGATGGTAATTTATGGAAACTATAAAAATAGATACAATCGGATTGGATTGTCCGGCTCCTCTTATGGAATTAAAAAAGGCTTTAAAAAGAGCGGAATCAGGCCAGGTAATTGATTTGGAATTTACCTGCCCTGAGGCAGTTGTAACCTTGCCCAACTATTGCCAAAGAAATAAGCATGAAGTTATTTCTTTTGAGCAAATCGCAAACAAAACTTGGAAGATTGTTTTAAAAAAATAGACTTTCAATTTGATGGTTGAATTAAAGCACTCAAAATTTTGAGTGCTTTTTTATCTTTAAAAAATTATAAATATATTGACAAAAATTATAATATATAATATAGTCGTATACCAAATTTAATAATTAAAATTTTAAGGAGAAAAATATGAAACTTAGTAAGTTTATATTTTTAAAAGCAATTTTAATTTTAGCGGTATTAATATCGGCATGCAGTCCTTCAAAAGAGGATAAGACAAAGGCTGCCGAAGCTATGCCGTCTAATAAGGATAAGGCATTGGTTTACGGTTTACCCGGAGATATTGTAAACAATATTAATGTTTTTACAACAAATGACAGAACCGGATTGATGACTTTAAAACTAGTGTACTCTCCATTATACACTTACACAAACCACGGCATAAACTATTTTTTGGCTGAAAATGTTAAGGCAAATGAAGCCGGTAATGAGGTATCTGTAAGGTTACGAAAAAATGTAGTCTGGTCTGATGGAAAGCCTTTTACTGCGGATGATGTTGTATTTACATTTGAGAAGAAAACAAACTTACAAGATGACCGCTTTGTAGATTCTTTATTGGTGTTCGGTGATAAGGCAGTAAAGACCGAAAAAATCGACGATTACTCGATAGTTTTTAAACTTCCCCAACCGGTTGCTAATCCGTATGAAACGTTTGCTGGAATCTTTATTGCACCTAAGCATATTTACAAAGATGTTGATGACCTTGAAAATACGGAGTTAAACAAAACTCCTGTCGGAACAGGCCCTTATAAACTGGCAGAATACACGGCAGGTCAACATCTTTTATTTAAAGCAAATGAAACATACATGTTTGGAAAGCCGAAAATTGAAAAAGTAGTTTATAAGATTATGAATAATCAGGACACTGCAATGCTTGCTTTAAAAAAAGGAGATATTGATTTATTGGGGGTAAGCCCTGACCTTATTGAAGAAATCGAACAAAATAAAAATTTAAAAATTACAACCTTCCCTCAGTCCAATGTTATTTATCTAAAATTAAATCAATGGAGCGAAAAACTTGGAGATGAGAAACTACGGGAAGCTATTTTTTACGCTTTGGATAGAGATGAAATTATGAAATCTCATTTTAAAAACAAGGCTTATTATAATTTCACCGATTCTTTCTTGCCTGCCGACAGCGAATGGTTAAATAAGAATTTAAAAAGCTATCAAAGAGATACTGAAAAAGCTAAAGGAATGTTAAGCACTGTCGCTAAAGACAAGCTTAATCTAAAATTAGGTTATAATGTAAAAAACGGAATGCAGGCAAAGATGGCATTGGTTATCCAACAGCAGCTTCAAAAAGCCGGTATCAATTTGGAGCTTCTTCCCCTCGATCCTCCTGCAATGTATAAGGCTTCTTTCTTTGAAAAGACAAAACTTTTTGATATGTTCTTAGGAGCCTACACAATGGGAATTGACCCCGATACCTATGCCGTATTTTTTAATGACAATACTGAAGCCTATTTCCACTTTGAAAATCAAGAATTAGGCGATTTACTAAGAAAAGCAAAGGTAGAAACAAATAAGGATAAAAGAATCGAACTTTATAATAAGGTTCAGCAGTTTATCCAAGATACAAAAACTTTTTATCCTTTCGGCGGAAGTATGGGAATCATAGCTCATCATCAAGCCTTATCAGGATTTGAAGAAGCAAAACTAGTAAACGTTTTTACGTTTGATGATGCATCAAAACTTTTCTATAAATAGAAACCTCCTAGGGGCTGTCTAAAACCAAAGTTTTGGACAGCTCATTTTTATTTTAAGCATTTAAGATTAAAGTTATGAAAACCTATATTCTAAAAAGGATTATAAAAGCAGTTCCTATTTTAATGCTTTTGACCATTGTATGTTTCTTTTTAATTCAAATCGCTCCCTATGATGCTATTGATTATATTGCCACACCTCAAATGAATAAGGAAACGATAGAAAGATTAAGAAGAATCAACGGTTTGGATAAACCTCTTATTGTACAGTATGTAATTTGGGTAAAAAATTTAATAAAAGGAGATCTAGGTTATTCAATTATTACTCATGAAAGCATTAAGACTTCATTAATAACACGAATTCCGAATACGGCAGTTTTAATGATTCCTGCATATCTTATATCAAATTTTATTGCTGTTATTATAGGATTATTTGTTTCCGCACATGCAAATAGCCGTTTACGAAAAATGGTTGACGGATTAATATCTTTGAGTCTTTCAATTCCATTTTTTTGGTTTTGCTTGTTATTACTGTATATCTTCGGGTATCTTTTGGATATTTTCCCTATTTCGGGAATGCACAGCATCGGAGAAACAGGAATTCTTGATTTTTTGAAGCATTATGTTTTACCATTTATATGTCTGATTTTTTCTTTTTTACCCGACCTAATTATTTATGTTGAAACTTCGGCAGATATAGAGTTTAAAAAAGATTATATTACCGTACAAAGAGCAATGGGAGCAACGAATTTAAATATTTTATTCCGTCATGTATCGGTAAATGTCTTAATGCCGATACTTACAAAAATGGGAATGGCCTTACCTATGATTCTTACAGGCTCACTAATAGTTGAAACTATGTTTTCATGGCCGGGCATGGGATCTTATTATGTAAAAGCCATTCAAGCAATGGATTATCCCGTAGTAATGACGGTTTTATTTTTTTCGGGAGCATTAGTAATCTTAGGTAATCTATTATCAGATGTTTCTTACTTTATTTTGGATCCGAGGATAAACGCTAATACGGGGATAAGCAGCTAAAATGAAAAAATTATTTAATTTTCTTTTAAATAACAAAAAAATAATTTTGCCTATTATTTATTTATTATCGATAATAATACTGGCAGCTTGTGCTAACTTTTTTTCGATTGATCCGAATGAAATCAATCTTGAAAACACACTAAGGTTTCCGTCAAAACAACATATATTCGGAACCGACGAAATGGGCAGAGATTATTTTATGCGTTGTGTCTATGGAGCCCGCATTTCCTTATCGGTAGGTTTTTTTGCAATGCTTACAAGTCTTTTTATAGGTACTGTACTAGGTTTAGTTGCAGGCTATTATGGAAACATCATTGACGAAATTCTGATGCGGTTTATAGATTTTATTTCAGCAATTCCGGCCTTGATTTTAATCACGGTTGTCGGAATGTTTATTAGAAAAGGAATTGTTTCTATCGTGCTTATAATAGGAATGTTTTCTTGGATGGGTATTGCAAGAATTATTAGGGCTGAAGTATTAAGCCTAAGACAAAGAGATTATGTTAAATATGCAAAGCATATAGGAGAAAAAAATATTGCTATTTTAATAAAACATATTTTACCTCAAGTTATGCCCCTAATTATTTCTACAGCCACAATCGGCATAGCAGGAAGCATTATGGCAGAAAGTGCTTTAAGCTATTTAGGATTGGGAGTAGTCCCGCCGACATCAAGCTGGGGTTCATTAATAAATAACGCAAGGGATAGCTTTCAAAAAGCACCCTATATGGCGGTTATACCCGGACTTTTGATTTTTTTTACCGTTTATTCTTTTAAAGAAATTGGAGCAGTAATAAAAAAATACTTTTCATTGGATAAAAGAGATGAAGACACAAAGTAATGCAATATTAAAAGCCGAAAATATAAACACCTCAATTAAAATAAATAAAAAAAACTATCTTGCTTTGAGGAATATTTCGTTTTCACTTTATAAAAATGAAATTTTAGCTGTTGTAGGAGAATCCGGAAGCGGAAAAACAATTTTAATGAAAACCTTAATAGGACTTCTCCCCAAAAACGGATTTTTGGAATCAGGAAAAATAATTCTCAACGATAATGATATTACGGAATTAAGTCAAAAAAATACAAATACCATAAGGGGGAAAAAAATTTCAATGATTTTTCAAGATCAGGAAACTTCTCTCAATCCTTTAAGAACAGTAGGTTTTCATCTTACAGAAATTTTAAGAAGATATTCCGCATTGAATAAAATTAAAGCTAAAGAAAAAACAATTAATCTCTTGTCTGCTGTAGGAATAGATAATCCTTCTGTATGGCTTAATAAATATCCTCATGAACTTTCAGGCGGAATGAGGCAGAGGGTTTTGATAGCAATGGCATTGGCAAGTAACTCTCAAATTATTATTGCAGATGAGCCGACTACAGCATTGGATGTTACGGTTCAAGCTCAAATACTTGAGTTACTAAAAACTTTAAAGCAAAGTAATAAGTCAATGTTTTTTATTACACATGATTTAAGTATTGCAGCTTCTATTTGTGATCGGATATTAGTTATGTACGGCTCAAGAATTATGGAAGAAATGTTTGTTGATGATCTTTTTTCCGGTGCAAAACATCCTTATACCCAAGCCTTGTTAAAAACAATTCCCATTATAGGAGAAAAACCTTTAGAAAGGTTTACAACAATACCGGGTACAGCGCCTTCCCTCGAAACTATAGAAGACGGATGTCCGTTTTATAGCCGTTGTTCTTTAGCAAAAGAAATATGCAAGAAAAAATTCCCTGAAATAAAAAAAGTTTCTGAGGGGCATTATTATTATTGTCATCAATAGGATAAATTATGATTTACGATTTATTTAAAATTGAAAATTTGAGAAAGGAATATTCCAATTCTTTTTTATATAAGAAAGATAAAACCATAGTTGCCGTCGATAATGTCAGTTTCACTATAAAAGAAAATGAAATCTTCGGTTTAGTCGGGGAATCCGGCTGCGGAAAATCTACTCTAGGAAGAAATATTCTTATGATGGATAAACCAACAAGCGGTTCCGTTTTTTACAAAGGAGAACAATTAAACAATAAAAATAAAAAACAGCTCTTGCCGTTTAAAAGAAAAATGCAAATTATTTATCAAGATTCATATGCTTCTTTTAACCCCAAAAGAACAATTAAGCAAATTATTGAAGAACCATTGATCGTTTGTACAAAACTATCGGAGACTGAGCGAAAAGATATAATATATAATCTGATTCGCAAAGTCGGTTTAAATGAAACTTATCTAAAAAAATTACCGCATGAATTATCGGGCGGACAAAAACAACGAGTAGGAATTGCAAGAGCTATAAGTATAAACCCGGAATTTATTGTATGCGATGAACCTGTTTCTGCCTTGGATGTTTCAATTCAAGGACAGGTTTTAAATATGCTAAAAGATTTGAAGAAAGAATACTGTTTAACTTATCTGTTTATCGGACATGACTTACCTGTTATTTATAATATGGCAGACAGAGTTGCAGTTATGTTTAAGGGTAGAATTGTAGAGATAGGAGATACAAAGACTGTATTTAACAATATGGCTCATCCTTACACAAGAGACCTTTTTGCAGCAATACCTTCTATCAAAACAAAAAATTTGGTTACAGAAATATTAAAAACAAATGAAATTCCTGAAGGGTCAAACTTCTGTTACTATTACAACCGCTGCCGTTTCCGCACCGAAATTTGCAAAAGGTCTAAACCTGAACTAAAAGTGTTGAATGAGAGGCACTCAGCGGTATGTCATAATATATTATAAAATTTTCATATATATTGACTCTTTTTAGATATAATAGTATCTTGAAATATCTAATTATAATTTTGGAGGGCAAAATGAAAAAAATTATTTTTGCTGTAGTATTTTTATTGCTCGCAAGCACCCTTGTATTTGCAGCCGGTTCTTCCGAGAAAGAATCAAAAGATTTTTCGGGCAGAACATTGAATGTAGTTGCAACAAGTACATACAAGCAACTCTTTGATGCATTTACTGCAAAGACAAATGTAAAAGTAGAGTTTCTTTCAATGTCGAGCGGAGAGGTTTTGGCAAGAACAAGAGCCGAGGGAAAATCCATGGCTGATGTCTGGTTCGGAGGCGGTATTGATGCCTTTATGGCAGCAAAGACTGAAGGTCTTTTGGAAAACTATATTTCTCCCAACTCTAAAGATATTCCTGCACAATATAAGGATCCGGACGGAGCTTGGATTGCAAAAGGCATCACAGTTGTAGGTTTTATCGGAAATAAAGATGTCTTAGCCGAAAAAAATCTTCCCATGCCAAAAACTTGGGCTGAGCTCGCAGATCCAAAATACAAGGGAGAGGTTATAATGAGCGACCCTGCAATCTCCGGTACAAATTATGCTGCAGTCAAGGGCTTACTAGATCTTTTCGGTGAAGAAAATGGTTGGACATATTTTGAAAAATTAAATGCAAATATTCCCTTTTTAGGTAAGAGAGGAAAGGACCCTCAAGAAAAAACCGCTCAAGGCGAATTTGCCGTAGGTATTATTCCTGCTGATGAAAAAGCTTTCAAACTTGCTGACGATAAAAACCTAATCGTAGTATATCCCGAAGACGGAATTCCGTGGGTCCCGGAAGGAACCGCTATCTTTAAGGGCGGCCCCAACCTAGACATAGCAAAGGCCTTTATTGATTTTATGCTTACAAAAGAAGCTCAAGAAATTATCGCAAGACTTGACGGAAAAGATTCCGCCCAAATCGTAAAACCCGGCGTTAAAGGGCTTTCATTAGGCTTACCGAAAGATAAGCTTATAAAGGAAGATTTAAGTACCTTCGGAAAAGAAAGACAAAGAATCTTATACAAGTTTGCTTCGCTAAGACCGAAAATGTAGAGACGGAGTTTAAAAAAATATAGCACTGATTGATCAAAATTATGTTGATGGTCAATCAGTGCAAAAATTAATAATATATATATTTTACATTATTTTAGATACCAATTTATCTTTTGAACAAAATACACAAGTACCTTTCTGTTTTTCTACTTTGTTTTGTACCGACAACATTCTGGTTATACTGTTTACCTGCTGTCTCGGAAAAATCTTACACCTTTCCGATAAACAATCATCACAAACACAAGCCTGTTTTTTTAAAAAATTCATAATAATATCTGCATTGCTCATTATTTTAATCCTATGTTTAATCTGATCATAAGGCTTTTAAAATCAGGAACGTCTTTCAAAAGCCTTGATTTTAATTATTATTTTTTCTTATACACTTCCCAGGCAGCTCCATTAGCAGTCATTATTTTATATACATAATACTCTACTCCCGGTTTTTCCGGAGCTGTAATCCTATACCATTTTTTATCTTCTGCATGAGCTCTTTCTGCATATCTAAATACCGACATTCTTTCTTTAGATGTTACACCTAATTTTTCAATCTTATTCATAGCCGGAGCTTTCTCCAATTCTATCATTTCCCAGTTTATAGATTTATCTTCTTTTCCAAAAAGTGAATCTCTTAAAAATGATACACAACCGGAAAATAAAATTGTAGAAAATATTAGAATAACAATTATACCAACCATTGAAACCAATTTTTTTTGTTTCATCTCAATCCTTCCTTCTTGCAAACTATTCTTGCAATTTGATTTTTATCTAAAAAAATGTTGACTGGTTCCGTTACCCATCTGCGAGCAGACTGGTCAATCAAGCATGTTTTAGCCAAATTTTTTACATGAGTATTTATTAATAAATAAAAATACTCCTTAAATTTCTTTTGTACTTCTTGCAATTTATTTTTATGAGAATGCCAATAATATAAAAATTTACCCAAGAGAGATATTGGAGTTAATAGATAAAATGGGGGGGGGTAATGCTAAGCTAACATTTTTCTCCGAATTTTTAATAAGTAAATTTAAATTTTGAGAAAAATAAAATTGAAAATAAGCTAAAAATCGCCTAAGCATACATTTATGTTAATTCAAAAACTAAAATCTGTCAAGTCAGAGTAAAACGGTTTTCTTATATCAATCACTTAAAATTTATTCTATATCATATACTAGTAAATTTATTAAAAATAATATACAATTATAATTCAATTTAATGAAACAGCAGCAGATGAAAAACAATTACAACAGAATTATAGACTATATCCTCATACTAAGCTTAATTTTAGGTATTTTTATATTTATAGCCCTGCCTTTTTTTTATGTATTTAAACAAAGCCTTGTTATAAACGGAAATCTTAGTTTTGAGCTTTTTGAAGATGTTTTTAAAAATAATCTTCACTTATTAAAAAATTCTTTATCGGTTGGCTTTTATACGACAATCCTAACTGCAATTGCAGGAATAACCACGGCCTTATTTTCGTATCTGATGCCTAAAAAAGTAAAAGGCCTTATATTCTTGATTTTGGCCGTAACGATGATAAGTCCGCCCTTTGTAACTGCCCTAAGTTATATAAACCTCTTTGGAAGAAGGGGTCTTGTTTCTTATTATCTTTTAGGAATTTCAAAAAGCCATTATGGAATTATTGGCATCGTGCTCATGCAGTCATTGAGCAATTTTTCGTTAGCGGCTTTAATCTTAATCGGATTTTTAAATAATTTGGACAGATCTCAATTAGATAGTGCTCGCAATCTTGGAGCAAATACAAACCGTTTGATTATTGATATAATTCTCCCCTTTCTTTTTCCGGCAATTAAATCGGTTATGCTCTTAACTTTTTTGAGAAGTTTATCTGATTTTGGAACGCCTGCAATTATAGGCGGCTCTTTTAATGTGCTTGCAACAGAAAGCTATTTTGCAGTAATAGCTCAAGGCAACTTAGGAAAGGCATCCGCAATAAATGTTCTTCTTTTAATTCCGGCAATTATTATTTTTATTCTTTATCAAAAAAGTTTTAAAAATATTTCCATATCGTCGCACGGTACGGCTTCATCGGAAATTGAAATAAAAAGACAGGGGATCATTTTTTATCTTATAAGCATAATTGCAGTTTTCTTTTTATTGTGGATAAGCATTCAATATTCTTCTATTATATTATCTGCATTTACAAAGATGAAAAAGGGGAAAATGATTTTTACCTTTTCAAACATTTTAGAAACAAGAGCACATATTACAAGCACGGTTATAAGAAGCATTGTTTACAGTCTTATTGCAGCAGGCGGAGGAAGCATAACAGGCTTGCTTATTGCTTATTATAAACAAATAAGAAAAATAAAAATAATGCAGGCATTAGATTTTGCGGCAACTCTTCCCTATATAATTCCAGGAACATTTTTTGGACTCGGTTATTTATTGGCATTTAATTCAAAGCCGTTAATGCTTACAGGAACAGCAGCAATAGTTGTCTTAAACATTTTATTTAAACAGCTCCCATTTTCTACCAAGATAGGGAATGCGGCAATGGAAGAAATAAACATCGACACTCTAAATTCGATCAGAGATTTAGGCGGTAAAAAAATAAACGAGATTACCGATGCAGTTATTCCGTTAAGCAAAAATGCACTTGGAGTTTCTTTTATAAACGGATTTACAACGACGATGACAACAATAGGCTCAATTATTTTTTTGGTATATCCGAGTCAAAAAGTTTTAACCCTTGTTATGTTCGATGTAATTCAAAGCGGGTATTACGAAATAGGTTCTGTCATTGCCTTGCTTATAATTATAATTTGTTTAATTGTAAATTTAATTTACTTTTTAGTTTTAAAGAAAAAATAAATTTAAAATGCCGGAGGTTTTATGTATCTTGAATTGAAAAATTTAACAAAAACATATAAAGAAAAAAATGCAGTAAAAAATATCAGCTTCAATCTTGAAAAAGGAAAACTTCTTTGTCTTTTAGGTCCTTCCGGCTGCGGAAAAAGCACGGTGCTAAAATCGATAGGAGGCTTTTTAAAACCGGATAGCGGAAAAATAATTCTTGACGGTAAAGAAATTACAAATGAACTGCCTGAAAATCGAAATGTTTCTACAGTATTTCAATCTTACGGACTTTTTCCTCACATGAATGTTTTATCGAATATTATTTACGGTTTAAAATTTAAAAAAATGACTAAGAGTGAGCGTATAGAAGCCGGAATGAAGATGATAAAAACAATGGGCTTATCGGGTTATGAAAAAAAACATATAAGCGAACTTTCCGGCGGAGAACAGCAGAGGGTCGCCCTTGCGCGCAGTTTGATTATAAAACCCAAACTTCTTTTATTGGATGAACCTTTGAGCAATTTGGATGCAAAATTAAGAATCAATATGCGTAAAGAGATAAAACAAATTCAAAAAGAATTTAATATTACCACAATCTTTGTTACCCATGATCAAAGCGAAGCCTTTGAAATTGCCGACAAAATTATTTTGATGAACAATGGAGAAATTATTCAGGAAGGAACAGCCGAAGCTCTTTATAATAAACCTGCAAATGAATTTGCTCTTGACTTTATCGGTGCAAACAATAAAATAGAAAACTCATATATCAGGCCTGAAAAGATAAGGGTATTTAAATCCTTACCTGAAGGAGATGATACTCAAAATTGTGAAGAAGTGCAAATTACAAATATTATCTTTAAAGGCGAAATAATAGAGCTCTTTCTTAAAAACGAAAAAAAAGAATTAAAAGCCGTTGTTTTAAACAATGACTGTAACTATCAAAAAGATGAAAGAGTTTACATCACTTATATTAAGGAGAATTTAAATTGAAGATACTTCACTGTCTTGCGCAATTACCGATGAAAACAGGAAGCGGGGTTTACTTTAGTACCCTCGTCGAAGGAATGATAAAAAAAGGTCATGAAAATGCCGTTCTTTACGGAACACAACTTCCCTTTGCCGAAAAAACTTTTAATGAATCTTTGCCGGACAATTTACAAGGAAGAGTAAAAGAATACCCTGTTAAATTTTTATCCGATTATAAGCAAGAAAAAACTTTTAATGAAGACCTTCCCTTTCCGATTGCAGGCATGAGTGACATAATGCCCTATACCTCAACAGTTTATTCCGAAATGAGCGATGAGATGTATCAAAAATGGATTTCGGTTTTTGAAAAAAATCTTCTCCGCATAAGAGAAGAATTTAATCCTGATGTCATTATAAGCCATCATCTTTTTATCTTAACCTCTTTGGTAAAAAAAATATTTCCAGACAAAAAAATAATCGGCATAAGCCACGGCACGGATATAAGGCAGATTAAACAAAATCCTTGGATAAAAGAAAGATATATACAAAATTTGGATAAGCTCGATTTATATTTTACGGTAAGCCCTAAGGATATTTCTGAAGTGAAAAATATTTTTTCGGCAAACCTTGAAAAAATTAAATTGGCGGGAGGAGGCTTTAATCCCGACATTTTTAACGATAAGAACAGGCATGTCTTTGATGGAACATTCAGGCTATGCTATGCAGGAAAAATATCCGATTCAAAGGGTGTTTTTGAACTTGCAAAAACACTTCCGCTTATTTTAAAAAAATATCCAAATACGGAATTAACTTTAGTCGGAAATGCAAGCGAAGAACAAAAAGCAGCTCTTTTAAAAAATGCCGGATACAGCGAAAACTTAAAAATAGAAAATGCTTCATCTCAAATCTGTATGTGCAAAATTTTAAAGCAAAACGATATTTTTATTTTGCCGTCGTACTATGAGGCTTTGGGCCTTGTTGCCGTTGAAGCCTTAGCCTGTGGTCTTTTTGCCGTAACAACAGAAATAGAAGGTTTAATAAACCTCCTCGGTGAAAAGATCAACACAAGCGGCCTTATCGAATTTGTAAAACTTCCAAGAATCTACGATGTGGACAAGGTCTATGAAGAAGATAAACCCGCCTTTGTCGAAGCCCTTGCCGAAAAAATAATGCTTCAAATGGAAAGGCTAAAATCTCAAAAAGATTTTTATTCTCCCCTTGCAGAAGAAATAAAAAAACATTCTTGGGACAGCATTATCGATAGAATTGAAAAGGAGATTAGAGCTATTTAATTTGCATCAGCAAAATATTTCTTTTACCTTTTCTTTAAATTTATTGCCGCGGTCGAATTCGTTTTTGAACATACCGAAGGAGGCCGCTCCCGGTGATAGGGTTACAATATCGTCCGCTTCTAAATTTTCTTTTAATGAAAGCAAAAGAGAATCCAAACTGTCAAAGGGGCCTCTATATTCAATCGAGTTTTCTTTAAGAAGAGGAATTAAAAGATCCGTTCCTGAGCCTGCAAGGAGATAGAGGCTTTTGGCCAGCTTTGCTTTTTCGGCAAGCGGAATAAAATTTAAATTTTTATTTGTTCCGCCGCAAATTAGGATCGGCGGTTTATCAAAAGCTTCTATGGCAGCTGCAGAAGCCTCAGGAATTGTTGCCGCTGTATCGTTATAAAATTTTATTCCGTTTTTTTCATAAAAGAATTCCAAGCGATGCTCAATTCCCGAATACTCGTCCATAAATTTACGGATAATCTCCGATTGCTCTTTGATTCCTTTTTCTTTTAAATTTTCTGCCTGATAAAATTTTTGGTAAAGCAAAAGAGCGAGACCTGCGTTCAAGACATTTTGTTTAAGTTTAAGCCCGGGAACTTTTGCATCCTTTGAAAGTAATAGCCTTTCTTCATTATTTAAATTGCAAACTCCTTCTTGCCGGTTATTAAAAAAAACGCCGCCGCATTCTTCAGGCAAATTTTTCTCGCTGTACCAAAAAACATTTGCCCTTGTTTCTTCTGCAAAAATTTTACCCCAGCCGTCATCAAAGTTGCAGATTAGATAATCCGCTTCATCCATATTTTCATAGATGATTTTTTTGTCGGCAACATATTTTTCCATTGTGCCGTACCAATTTAAGTGATCGGGCATTATGGGCGTAATAATCGCAGCCTTTGGTTTAAGAAGCTCCTTGGTTTTTAAATCGGCAAGCTGCCAGCTGGAAAGCTCAAGCACCACGGGCGTATCCTGCGAGGTTTCTTCAAAAAAAACTTAAGGGGCTGACCGTAATGTTCCCGCCCAAAAAAGCATTGTACCCTAATTTTTTAAGCCCGTAATAAAGGGCGCTTACCGTTGAAGACTTTCCCTTGCTTCCGGTTACCGCCAAAACCGGAGCCTTTGAAAGAGCGAGAAAAACGGAAAGATCCGATTCTATTTGTTTTGCGGTTTCCAAAAAAATATTTCCTTCAAGTTTTACTCCGGGGTTTTTGATAACAAGATCGGCCTCTTTAAAATCTTCTATTCTGTGTTCTCCTAGTACAAATCTTATATTTGTAAAGGAGGATAATTTTTCAATTGAGGGCCGCAGTTCTTCCGAAGTTTTTAAATCGGTTACGGTAACCTCGGCTCCGTACCGGGCAAAAAACTGGGCAGCCGCAACCCCGCCGCCGTTGAGCCCCAAGCCCATAACGGTTACTTTTTTATTCTTTATATTTTCTAGGCTTATTTGCATGACCGATATTATAACAAAAAATTTTAGGAAGTTCCAGATGATGAAGACTAGTCTGTTCGATAACTGTGGTTTCGAACAGACTGGCGAGTTCTAAATCGCACAAATAGCACGATTTAGAACATCGCATTTCAATGTAACCTGTTCTAAAACGGAAGTTTTCGAACAGGTTTAATATATTGCAGTAGCAAACAATACAATAGAAAGAAACAAACCGATACTGTAGATGCCTAGGCTGTCTGCAAGGAAGCCGCAAAGAGGAGCAAGAACCGCTTGGAATTTCCATCAAGTTTATAAGCACATTTAAAAATGCAGTTAAAATTCCTATCTGAAAAAAATTCAATCCAAGCGAAAGATAAAACAAAATAATAAAGGGTTCCGAAAAATCAAAATTTTTTAAAAACCCGTACAAACAAAATCTTTTTATCATGCAGCACAGCTTACTCTATCGGGTATTATAGCATAGAAAGAGGAGATTGTATACTACCATACCCCGTATGGCAACCGCATCACAAAAGTTAAAGAACAGAGAATAGATAATCATCGTTAATCATACAAAGACCTAGTTTTTGTTTTATCGATGCTTTTTTATTTGCCATCATATAGAATCTTCATGTTCTTGTTATTGGAATAATCTTATTTTATATTTTTATTGTAAGAATAAGTCATAATATGGCTAACCTTGATTTAGAATATATTGATAATAATTTCTTAGAGTTGTCAACTTATCTCTAATTTATGTCCTTGTAATAGGTAAATAAAAATACTGCTTTAGTATGGAGAAGTGATTATGACTAGACTAAAAAAAAATCAAATTGTAAAGACTATTGATGGAAAGGAAATCAGAGTTATAGATGCACTTGGTGAAGGAGGACAAGGTATTGTTTACAAGGTTCACTTCAATAATAAAAATTATGCACTTAAATGGTATAAGAAATCTACAACTGATGATTTTTATGAAAATCTTAAAAAAAATGCAAAGAAAGGCGTACCTGCTGATACATTTTTGTGGCCGTTAGCTATAACTGAACGCAATCCTAAAGGATGTTTCGGTTATGTAATGGAACTTTGCCCTTCTAATTATAAATCGTTATCTCAATTTTTGCTGAACAATGTACGCTTTAAAAATATGAAGGCAATAGTCAATGCGGGAACTCAAATTACCGCAAGTTTTAAATTACTTCATAACCAAGGATATAGTTATCAGGATTTGAATGACGGTAACTTTTTTATTGATCCAAATACAGGAAATATTCGTATCTGCGATAATGATAATATAGCTCCGAACGGTATAAATCTTGGTATTCTTGGAAAGCCGAGATATATGGCTCCTGAAGTTGTAAGTTCAGAGCATTTACCGGATACATATAGCGACCGTTTTTCTCTTGCTATAATTCTTTTTCTCTTGTTCTTTAGAGGGCATCCTCTAGAAGGTAAGCGGGATAATTGCGATAAACCTAACAATGAATACAATCTTTTCTGTGACAAATCTTTATTTGTTTTTGATCCTAAAGACGATTCTAATCGCCCGAAACCGCAAATCCATAAAAATGTTTTGATGCTTTGGAATGTTTTTCCTGGTTTTGTTCAAAAAGAATTTATAAAAGCATTTGATAAGAATCTTATGCGAAATACAGGAGTTGGAAGAGGTGATAGAATAATTGAAAAAGAATGGCTTCAAATGTTTAGGAAACTTCGTCAATCTATTGTAACGTGTCCGAAATGCAAAGAACAAACTTTTTTTAATATGAAAAAAGAAATGTACAAATGTATGAATTGCGGTGTCAACATTGAGCGGCCGATGTCCCTTGTAATAGGAAAAGCTATTATTCCTTTGCAGCCGACTCAAAAAATTTATAACTATGAAATCGATGATGCAGAGGAAATGACGATAGAAAACTTAAATCAGGTAGTCGGAGAAGTAATAGAAAATCCTAAGAAACCCGGGATCTGGGGATTGAAGAATATTTCTAAGACAACCTGGTATAGGAAAACTCCCGGAGGAAAGGAGTTTAGTTATACTCACAATAGTGTCATCACTATTGTGAGAAACAATACAATTAAATTCGGTACCAAAGGTGAAGGATTTATCTCTTAAGGTACCATTATACAACCAAAGTAAGGAGTAAGATATGGGTGTATTAGACAATGTTGAAGGTGTAGCACGTAAAACTATGATTATGTTTTTTCTTATTGATACTTCAGGAAGTATGGATGGAAGAAATATCGCTGCTGTAAATGATGCAATGCGGGAAGTTATTCCTGATATTAAGGATATATCTAATAACAATGCTGATGCCAGCATTAAGCTTGCAGTTATGAGTTTTTCGAGCGGGACAAACTGGGAAACAGCTCAACCGGTTGAACTTGATTCTTATCATTGGAATGATCTCCAAGCAGGCGGTGTAACAGATATGGGTGAAGCATTCATAGAATTAAATTCAAAACTTGATAGAGATTCTTTTTTGCAAGACCCTTCCGGAGTAAAAGCTCCCGTAATAATTATAATATCTGATGGTGAACCGACAGATGATTATAAAGCAGGTTTAAGAAAACTTCAGCAGAATAATTGGTTTAAGAAAAGTATTAAAATTGCTCTTGGTGTAGACGATGCAAACATGGATGTTCTTTCTGATTTTACAGGAAGTAATGAGTCGGCAATTTATCTCAAGGATAAAAGCTTGCTTAAAAAACTTATCCATGTCGTCTCCGTAACTTCTTCAACTGTTGGAAGTAAAAAGGCCGGAGATGCTGAAGATGATGCAGTTGCAGCACAAGAAGCTGTAGCGGAAACAGTCAGAGATGAAATACAGGATATAGATTCTGAAACTGATGAAGATTGGTAGTCAAAATCTGTAATCAATTTACTATAAAGCTTTATGGAGGATAACATGAAACAGACCGCATTCGCATATTCATTTCAGGGAGCCGGTCATATAAAGAAAGAAGCTGATCTTGAAAATTTTGGTAAAAAATTCCCTTGTCAAGATAGGGCTTTTTCCGGTAATTTTGAGCCCTCTCAAATGATAGAAAAAAAAGACATATCATTATTTGTAAAGAATAATAGTTCTTTTGTTTCTCATGTTATGTTGCCGGTTGAAATGTGTCCCCATAAAGCAGGATTTTCATTAATCTGTGTTGCAGATGGACATGGCAGTGCTCCGCATTTTAGAAGTGAAAAAGGTGCAGAGTTATCCATTCAAACAGCCATAGAACTTCTTTCTGAAAGCATTGATAAAATTGATGCTGAACTGCAAAAGAAAAATTACTCAAAAATCAACAAAAATCTTAGTAAGTCTTTTGTGCGCCGTTGGATGTATAAAATACTCGAAGATATTGGTAATACAAAAAAGGAAGATTTATCTGAACAAATTAATGAATTAAAAAAAAGTGATTATGAAGCAGCTGAAAAATACGAAAAAGATTTAGAAAAAGGAAAAAAACTTGCAGATCATTATTTAGGTTTATGTCAAAATCTTTCAGTTGAAAATGAAGAAAAATCAGAAATAAATACAATTCTTGATGATTTTTGTACATTGAGCTTAAAATCTATATATGGGTGTACCACAGTTGTATATTTTCAGCTAAAAAATTCTTTGAAATGGTATGCCTTCAAGATAGGTGATAGTGATTTATTTGCTTCTTTCGATGGAGTATTTGTAAAGCCGATAAAAGATGATCCAAAATGTTTCTTAAATACAACAACATCCCTTTGTGATGATAATGCCGACAAAGAATTTTGTTTTCCCGAAATTGAATATCTTGAAAAAATACCGGATTCAGTATTTTGTTCTACAGATGGTGTTGCAGATAGTTTTCAAGACGAGTCCTTTATTAAAAAATTTTATGACCAACTTCAATTCATGTATAATGAAGATGGGGATTTAAAGACTGAAAATGAAATAAAAGAATATCTGCCAAAATTAAGTGAAAAAGGAAGCGGTGATGATATTAGTTTGGCTGGAATTATTTCTTATGATGATTCTATTGAAGCTAAACAGATAAGAAGACAATTGGCTGAAAATACGGTCGGTCAGCATTGGAAAAAAAATAATTATTCTGCAATTTATCCCATCCTGAAACCATATTTGGATAAGGGTGAAAGCCGATTTAAGTATATAAATGCGGTTTATGACTTTGGCGAAATGTTAAGACTTTCAAAGTTGAATTTCAACCAAAACTTTATTGTACAATGGGATAAAGCATACCTTAATCTTACTGATATTAAGAATGAGATTACATTAATGAACTGTTCCGATAAGCTCAACCGTTACATCTCCCAACTTTATATAACTATGGAAGCTATAATTGAGAAAGATATAAATAACTCAATAAATACTATAAACCAGAAATATATAGATGAGTTATTTAGTCCATTTATTACATCTGAATTGAATAGATATTATTATTACAAGGTACTATATGAATATAGATGGTTAAAAAAATGCTTTACTATAGGGATGATGACAAGTTTTTATGATTATTTTAGAAACATTGAAAATGATATGATTGTAATTGCAAGAAATCATAACTTTAAGGATATCGATAATGCACAAAAATTAATGGAAAAATATTTATCTGACTTACACAATATGATGTCTAGATATTGGTCTATGCAAGGCCCTATTCAAATGTAAATTACAGGAGAAATGTATAGACAAAATTGTTGTTTTTGTTTAAAATTATCGGATAAAAGGTTTGGTAAAATGAAAGAATATAATAAATTTTCCGGTTCCGTTATAAAAGTTACCATAATGCTAATAGGATTTATACTTATCGGCTTTATAGGTTTAATATTTAATATTTTCCAAGTTGAAAATATCAATGTAAATCAATTTGATAGGAATGATATTTATCCTATTTTTGTCTTATTTTTTATTTTTATAGCTATTATTTTACCTTTACAGCTGCTTGGAATTTCGATGGTTCTTAAAAAAATTATAAATAAGATGCAAGATATCAAAAAAACTTCTTATGATGACTACGGCAACATAATTGCCGGTTATGAAAAAATTTTTACTTCAAAAAAATATCTAGCACATATTTGGATAGCATATTTTAAGACTTTTATACATTCTACAACTACCGAATATATACATTTTAAGGATAAAACACGGGCAAATGCCGATTTATATTTTAATGCCGAAGAAATTGTTTCTTATGCCGGTACAAAGCTTCCTTCAATAAGCTTGTTAAAAATTGTTTCAGGAGCTTTTGTCGGATTAGGTATATTGGGCACCTTTATGGGGTTTTCACAGTCTTTATCCGGCGGAATAGATATCCAAAATCAAGATCAATTAGATGTAATTGTTGCCGGATTGAAAGTTGCCCTTAATACATCTATTTTTGGTCTATTTTCTTCCATTGTGTATAATTTTTTAATAGCGAATCCTATACTTCAACTTCTAAATGATAGATGTAAATTTTTAAGTGATGAACTCGATGATTCTTTTTACATTAGTGATGAAGAATGTATGAGAGCTCTTGGACATGTGGTCTTTGAAACGAAGGAATCAATCGTGATAAGCAATTCTGACATGACAGAGAAAGTTTCTGCTGTCATCTTGCAAGGAAGAGAAAACTTTACAAATGAGTTGAATAAAACTGCAAATATTTTGATGAGTATTTCTAATGAACTTGAAAAAACACCTGAAACTATTCAAATAGTGAATAAAGAATTGCGTGAAAGCATAGAAACCGCTAAAAAGAATAATCAGGAGATGATTGATTATGCTGTTAATTCTATTGAAGATAAGATAACCTCTTTGTTTAAGAATTTTGCCGATAGGTTTGATACTGCAAGCGGAACAATATTGTCTTCTATGGACTCGGTTAAAGATTTACCGATACAACTTCAAAACCTGCTTACAGATTCATCTGAACACTTTAAGAAACATCTTTCAGAGGTTATGCTGGAGACGGAAAAGCACTTTAATTCTGCAAGTGAGATAATGTATTATTCTATGAATTCAGTCAAAGATTTACCGATACAATTTCAGAACCTTCTTACCGATTCATCTGAACACTTTAAGGCAAATATTTCGGAAGTTATGCAAGAGACGAAAAAGATATTTAATTTATTGATGGAAGATGTCAATAAAGACATAAAGGAAACTCTTTCCGATATTGCTAAAGAGAATATACAAAATAACAAAGAAATGCTTTATGAAACAAAAGAATCGTTTGCAGGAATTTCAGAAACAATGAAGTCAAGTTTTGAATCTTTTATTGATTCGTCAACTGAAAGCATAGAATCCGTTATAGAAGATACAAAAAATCAGCTATTGGATTGTTTTAGAGGTTTTACTGTTTCAGTTGATGATACCGTTAAAAATATTGACTGTATTTCAGAAAAATTATCAGCGCTTACGACAGATTACTCCGGAATAGGAGAAGTCCTTATGAGTGCTTCAAACAGTATAAAAGAAGCAGATAAAGATTTATCTGCTTCGGTGAGAAAGGTATTTGAAGATATTCCTATAAAAATGGAAGCTATTGTTGAGAATTTATCCCAAGCTGCTATTTATGTAAATAAGGTTTCCGAATCTATGAATGGAATGGAAGAACTTCCTGAAAAGATTAGGAATATATTGAAGGAATTTACTAAGACTACAAACCAACTGCAGACTACATATAATACAACTATGGATAAGATTGAGAATTTATACTGTGAATCTTCAAAAATAAGAGAAGGTAATATTGATGGACTTGTATCAAAGCTAGATACCGTAACAAAATCAATGGAAAGAAGGAAAGAGGAATACATAAATCTTGGTAAATTATTAAATGATAATTTTGCAAAGTTATCTTCAAAGATAACCAATATATTAGCACTGGTTACATCAAAGAAGGAAAATGAAGAATGAGATCGAGGAGAATAAAGGGGAATTTTTTAGGCAATTCTTATGATCTTTCTGTTAGCGACCTAATGTCTGCATTATGCTGCATCTTCCTTTTGTTTTTGGCTGTAACAGTATATAAATTGAATCAGCAAAAAAGAGAATATCAACAAAAGAATGAACTTGCAACTCAATACAAGAATAAACAGGAATATTTGTATAAAGCCTTGGAAAAAGAATTTGCAAAAGATTTAAAAAGATGGAGTGCAGATATTGTACAAGTTGACGGTGCTATTAGGATTAGATTTACCGATGATTCATTTATGTTTAAAGGCAATGATTGGAAATTAACCTTTGATTTTGAAGATGTTTTAACGGATTTCTTCGGCCGGCTTATTAAAATAATTGGGAGTAATGATTTTTGTGATGATATTCTGGAATTGCGAATAGAAGGGCATACTAAAAAAATAGACGGATCAGTAAATGATTATAATAGAGGTATGGAAATTTCCATGAACAGAACAAAATCTGTCCTAACATATTGTTTGGAACATACTTTCATACCATATCAAAAAATAGGTGATGAGGAAGCAATCAGCTGGATAAGGAAAAGGATTGCCGGAATCGGTTATTCTTTTTCGATACCGGGAGAAAATGGAAAAGATAGACGTGTTGAATTTAAGATACGTACTCAGGCTGAGTCTGTTATTGATAAATTGCAGAAATTAGATGGAATTGCAAAGTAAAGGAGTGTTTATATTATGAAAGTTTTTATGGATATTGCCTATTCAGATGTGAACAAAGTTGATAAAGCTGATTTTGGGGAATATGTTTCAAATACGAAACTAAGAAATTTATTTAACGATTTGTATAAGGCAAATCAGAATAATTTTGTTGAAAAAAAGACCTATGCCTATATGAAATTAGGCTTTACTGATTCCAATGGTAATCCCATATATGCATATTTTGTTCCAAATACAATAAACAGGAGATGGCAATGGCAGCTTCAGGGTTCTCGTACCGAAAAAGAGATTTTTGCATTACAATCAACTACATCTGCATCTGAAAAAATTGTAATAGATAGTAAAGAAGAATATGAAAGCCCTCTTGAGCCGGAAAATGCTGTCCCGAAAAGAAATAAACCTGATCCGGCTGATGTATACGACCCAAGTAGCAAAAATAATAATCCCAAACCTAAAATGATTTCTTCGTTTGATATGATTTCCGTAAGAGGAAAAGGAAGTATAGAACCATTTCAAATAGCTAAATACCCTGTTGTCCAGAAATTATATAGAGAAATTATGGATAATAATCCATCCTATTTTAAAGATGGAGAGGAGGATAAACGTCCTGTAGAAAACGTAACTTGGGAAGATGCTATTAAATTTTGTAATAAACTGAGTGAACATCAGCACTTACAGCTTGTTTATATTTTAAAAGATGACGGCTGGGAAATGGATTTGAATGCAAACGGTTATAGGCTTCCAACACGGGAGGAATGGCTATTAGCTGCTAATGGAGGTGAGGATATACCGCCTTACAAATATTCCGGTTCTAACAACATTCAAAAGGTTGCTTGGTGGCAAGGTGATAGTCCTACTTCAACACATAATGTTGGTGATGATAGAAAAAAACCTAATCAGTTAGGTTTATATGATATGAGCGGTAATATATGGGAATGGTGTTGGAGTGAAATTGAAAATAGTCATAAGTGTTGCGGCGGAGCCTATAATAGTACTGAAGAAGAGATACGGCTTTTAAGTTCCAAAAATGTAAAAAATGTCGATTTGTTTGAAAAAGATCCGACAATCGGTTTCAGATTAGTAAAATCAAATGAGGAGAAATAATATGAATGAAAGTATTGTACGTTTTGTTGACAAGATTCCTTTTGATGAAAAAGAAGTTACTAAAGCTTTAGAAAGTAAAATATTATCTGATTTACATCAGATGAAAGAGTTATTGTTACAACATAGTAATCATTTTGAGATTAAAGATACAAATCTTATTTGCTGTTTTAATGAGCAAAATTATTTTTTGTTTAAGAGAAAAAATCCAAAAATTACTAAAGATGACTCATTAGATAAATATATAGAGCCTTTTTTACAAGGAGCCGGCATTATAGAACCGACCGCTTCACAGATAAGTACTATATATAGGGCATATAGGGATAATTATTCTCAGGAAAAGAGGTTTGATTTTGTCGGTGACAAGACCGGAAAAACAGTCTGGGTGTATACGAACTCTAAATGGGAAAAAACAGATTGGACAGAAGAAGCTGCTAAAACAGCTTATCCCGTGTTTATATCCATATTAGAAGATACAAAATCGAGAGAAGAGTTATTACTCTCATTATTAAAGCATAATCTTGAACCTGTAATATTTTCAAATACAAACGGACTTTCTGAAAAATTTAGTTTAATTTCATCATTTTCAGATCATCTTTCTTTTAAAGAAAATACATTTGTTTTTGATTCTAGAAATTTAGCAAATTTTGATTTTACTAAGTACAAAGATGAGATATACCCTTATTTACTTGAACAAATGGGATTGGAGTTGCCTATTGATTCAAAAAAAATTACAGATTATTTATTAAATTGTGAAACAGTAAGATGCGGCATGGATAAATATCCTGAAGCACTTATCACGGGAACGGATAGCGATTCGGGTTTATGGAATTTTTGGACCGATAAAGAACCAAAATATGGATTTGCTATTCCTGATGGATTAAAAATAACTGCACGTGATCCAAATGCCGATGTCGTAGAAGATGGTATAATTGCTATAGACTTTGGCACCAGCAGCACTGTAGTAGTAAGACGTAACCAGAATGGTATTCCTATTCAAATGAGTATAGGTAAGGGTGATAAATATGAAAACCCAACACTGATGAAGATTTTCAGTCTTGATAAGTTTATGGAGGCATATAGGGCTCGTGAGGGAAGACCCAATACAAAATGGGACGATTTGTGGGTATCTCATGCCGTCTATAATATTTTTGCTGGTAAGTCGCTCAAGGAAGAAGAGGTAAGTTCTATTTTATATCAAATAAAACAATGGGCTGCAAATGATAAAAAAAATACAGTTATTAAACCGATAAATGACAGTAATTTAATAACTTTAAAATCTTTAACGGATTTACTTGACTCTGAGGAATTTAATCCTATTGAGGTCTATGCCTATTTCATAGGTCTTTATATAAATAATAGACAGAAAGGCTATGGTATTTATCTTAACTATTATATGTCTTTTCCTGCTGCGTATGATAAGAACACTAAAAAGAATATTCATGATAGTTTTGAGCGCGGATTAAAAAAATCTATTCCGTCAAGTGTCTTCAAGGATGGTAGACATGAATTAAAAGTGTATATGGACGTAAGCGAACCGGAAGCTTATGCAGCCCGTGCACTACAAACTTTCGGATTTGAACCTGATGACGATAAGCCTGTAAATTATGCTATTTTTGATTTTGGAGGCGGAACTTCTGACTTTGCCTATGGATATTGGAAAAAACCTTTGAAAGTTGATCAGGAAAATTTTAACTATGTTATCGAAAATAAGGCCATTGATGGTAATAAATATTTAGGCGGAGAAAATCTCCTTGAAGGATTGTCTTTTAAAGTTTTTTCAGATAGCGATAATCTTAAAAAGCTTGATGAGATTAAAGAGAAGCAGGGTTATGATTGTAGATTTAACTATGGTATTCCTGAACAAGAGACGGAAGGTGTACCGACGCACTATCTTTCCGATCAACAGCCTGCAAAAAAAAATATGCGTGAAATGGCAGAGGAAATGCGTAAGTATTGGGAAAATGGAGCAGAATATTTTTCCGAACTTATAAATGATGGAAAGCCAAGTTATTCTGTAACAGATATTGAACATATTATAAATACATTAAAAGAGGGTATTCAGTATGCGAATTTATCTGAAGTCGAAACTAATTTAGAAAAAATCCTCGATGGAGTAAAAGACGGTACGGAATCACCAATCAATGCCTATTTAAAAATAGAAAATATTAAAAGAGATTATAAAGATATCTTACCGGAGGAGGATAAAGATCCTGATGTAATAAATTTTTTCTCTAACCCTTTCAAGTGAGAATATCAAGGATGGAGAAACTCAGCACGGTACACCGAGGGTGCCATTTACTTATTCAAAGAAAAAAATTTATGAATATTTAGAGACAAAAATTACCGGAGGTGTTGATAGTTTCTTTAGTCAACTTGAATATACTTTTTTTAAAAAAGATACTTCATCTGTGGATGGTAAGAAACGGGTAAATATTTTTTTAGCAGGAAATTCAAGCCGTTCTCCGATTTTACGTAAAGTTATGGAAAAGAAGATAGAGACGGCTTTACTTAAATTTAAAACTCAATATAATATTGAGCCTGTATTTAAGATTTATTCCCCGCTGGATTCAGATAATGTGTTTGATGAAATGAAAGAATTGTTGAATGAGCAACAACTACCGCAAGAGAAAATTGAAAGGAAGTTGAAAATATATAAAAATGAAAAGCAAAAACCTACAGGGAAAACAGGTGTCGCATTTGGTCTTATAGATTTGGTTGGCGGAAATATAAAAGTTGAACGCGATAATACTGATGTTGATAAATTTATATTCTATTTGGGCAAAGAAAAAATTGACATAGGAATAAAGATATTTGATCCGTTTCCTTTCAAAGATGCTGAATTTAAGGGCAAACCTGAGATAGGAAAATTGTATTCAATAATCAATGTAAACGAAAACAAAAAAGCCTATATTATCCGTTATACTACAGATCCTCAGTGTCTAAGTGAGGCTGGGCTTGAAGCTGAAGGGACAAAGTTAAAAACTTTAAATTTCCCACAAACAGAAAAAGGTGAATCTATTTGGATACGTGCGAGCAGCTCAAAAGAAATCGAATATGTATTAGCTAAATCGGAAGAAGATGCTTATAAAAAAATTATTGAAAAACGTCAGACTATAAAATTTGATTAAAGATGAGGTTAGATATGGAAGAAGAAATAGAGATAAAAAAGAATACTTCCTTGGTTAATAAATATACAGAAGTTATTACCCGGAAAGATTTAAAAATTGAAGAACTATCAAATTTTGTCAAGGAATGCAAGAGTATAGTTGAGAAAACTCAGAAGGAGAATAAGCAACTCATCTCAGAAAAGGCAAGATTAGAAGAACGCCTTACTCAACAGGATTCAAAAATTGAAGAATTATCAGCTTCTGTCATAAAATATATTAATATAGTTGAGAAAGCTCAAGAAGAAAATAAGCAGCTCATCGCAGAAAGCTCAAGATTACAAGAACGGCTTACTCAATGGGATTCAAAAATTGAGGAATTATCAGCTGCTGTGGAAAAATACAAGAATTTAGCTGTTGAAAATGATAAAAAATATGAAATGTCTCAAGCAACAAATAATCATCTAAGACTAGAAAAACTGAAATTAGACCAAGCCATAATTGAGTTAAATCAAAAACTAGAGACATTAAAAAGGCAAGTTATTGATAAAGAGACTTTGATTAATAGCTACACGGCCACTATCGATCAAAAAGATTTAAAAATTGAGAAATTATCAGCTGCTGCCGAAGACTACAAGAATTTTGCTACTGAAAATGACAGAAAATATGAAACATTACAGAAAGAGCTTAGTAGGGTAAACTCTGAAAATGATGATCTGAGAGAGCAGCTTTCTATTTCTCGTTTAGAAAATACACATTTGATTGATGAAAAAAGAAAACTTATAGAGCAAAAATCAGAAGCCGAATCAGAACTGCATACGGTTAAGGAGATTCTTGTTTATTATAATTCTTTAAAGATAGATAAATTGGAGAAGGCATATAAAATTTTTATATCTTTTAAAGAACGCACAAGAAATAATTTAAAAGCTGTTTTTGAAACAGATACTTTTTTAGGATTTATTTCTAATAGTATGCAATGGGCTAGAATTGAAGGTATCTGGGAGCAAACAAAACGAAAAATTGTAAATGATGACAATGAGGATTTGCAAGAACTTCGTAAATTATTCCTTATACTGTTTGAAACATATAATGAAGGATATACGGATGCCCCTTATGAACTAATTAATCCTATAATCGGTTCAAGATATAATAGTAACGAGCAGCTTATAAAAAATCAAAAATCTGATGGAACCGTAACTGAAGTGCTGCTTGAAGGATATGTCTTTAAGAAAACAGGTGTTGCTCATAGAGCTATGATTCTGGTTGAGTAAAATTTTTATTTTTCGTCAACCTTTTATATTTTGTGTTCCTTTATATAGGTATATGGCAATGCTGAGTATTGCCTAATATCAAATAGGAGGAAGATCTATGGGATTTTTCACAAAAGCTGATGAAGCAAAAATAAATGGAATGTTTAATTCCATCAAACAGGGTAGGTTTAGCAATAATGATACTTCAACTGTTATTAATAATACGGTTGATATTTTAAGTAAAAGTTCTCATGGTCCTTTATCACAGTTTTTTGATGATATTAAAACTATGTGTGCAATGGCAAAAGCCTGGACAAAAAAGGATTATAGAGAAATTCCATTTAAAACAATTGGAATGATCATTCTAACTCTTGTGTATGTGTTCTCGCCCGTTGATATTATTCCAGATGTAATTCCGGGAGTCGGCTTATTAGATGATGCGGCTATCGTTGGGCTTTGTATTGCCGCAGCAAGAAACGACATCAATGATTTTAGAATTTGGGCATCACATCATAAGCATTATTAAAATACTTATAGGAGAAAAAAGATATGAAAAAGATTGTTATTTCAACAATTCCAACAGATGATAGACTGGTAAAAAGATTATACCCTGTAGACGGTAATGCCCTCATTCAGGTAGATGAGCCTGTCTATTATGCCGTCAATTCCGCTTTGGCAAATAATCTAGAAAAAGATGATGATGTCAAGGTTATTTTAATAGGTACAACGCATGACAATGACTGTGTTAAAAAGAATATAAATATATTTATAGAAGAATTGAATTATTTTAATAAAGTTGGTGCAAATATTAGTGAGGCAGTAATTACAAGACCTTTTGATGAATCAAAAACAAATTTCAGATATTTGTATGAAAGTTTACTTGATGAATTGGAGGAGGATGCCGAATTGTATGTAGATATAACATTCGGTCCAAAAACACCAGTTCTTCTTATATTCAGTGTACTTCAATTTGCAGAAAAATTTTTTCACTGTACAATCGGAAATATTGTATACTCAAAGGTCATCTTCAAACCCGGTAGTTCAGAAGTAATTCCGGGAACAGAGATGATTTATGATATAACTCCGTTATATATGCTGAATAGTATCACTAATATAATTGAGTGTTCCGGCAGCGAAAAAGCAGTTAAGGCAGTAAAAGCCCTTTTCCAGGATTAAGAAATGAATAAACAAGCTGTTAATCACTTTGAAAAAATCAATAACTTTTATGGAGAGTATTATTTACTATTAAATCAAAACAATGTAGAAATTGCATTGCAAACTTTAAGAGATAAGATTATCAAAGAGGTTTGCTGCATTTTCTATTTAGATGATAATTATCATGCAGTGTTAGATGAAACCAACGGACACACAAAGAAAAAAGAAAATAAAGAGTATTCTTTTGAAATTTTTGAAATTACACTTGCTTGTTTAAAAACATTTAGTAAGAATAGTGTTGTGAATAATGAATCCGGTATTGAGAAAACTGCCGGAGGAGAGAATAATTTTGCTAGATATGTAACAAGCTCTATAAATAGAAAATTAAAATACTTAAAGGCACAGAGAGATGTTGAAGATGATAATGCTATGATGATTCCCCGTGAAAAAATAGAACTTATCCGTAAAATTAAGAAAGAATATGAGCACTTTTCAAAAATTATTAAGAATCAGCAAATCTTAATGCAGCAGATAAAGATTAAGCTGAATATTTCAGATGAAAATTTTAAAATACTTTTACCGATGGCATTACATAAAAAAGTTTCTCTTGATAATCAAATTTTTTCTGAAAAGGGAGACTGTAAAACAGCAGCAGATACCATTGCTTCAGCAATTCCAACAGCAGAAGAATTGATTGAAAAACAAGAAGACTTTATTGAATTATTGAATGTGATACAAGATGAGTGGGAAAAATCATATAATAAAGATTGTGTATTATCGGATGCTATTACTGTCGATATCCTTTTTAGAATGTTCAGAAATGTTTCGATGGAAGCAAGTTCAAGGTTAAGGATTATTGATAAAGAATATTACGCTATATTAAAACAATATTCTTGTTTTAATATTAACATATTGGCAGAATATTTTTCCGATCCCTCATATAAGCTGCCAACTCAATCACAAATAGGGCAAATACATGGAGATTTGACAAAGGCTGCTATCTCTAAAAAATTAAGCAGACTTTATGAGAAGGTGAGATTTAATTATAAAGCATAGTTTATTCCGTCTTGTTCTAATACTTGAAGGAACCTGTTGATACTGCAATCGGGCTTGTTAGAAAGAAAGTCATCATTATTACTAATAAAAACACTTAAAATATTCATTGCTCTAGTTATACAGGCATAAATTCCATTCATTTGACTATTTGAATCTAAATTTCCATTTTGCCGCCGATTAATGAAACTTTGAGAAAGAAACAGAATAACTACAGGACAATCTATGCCTTTTACATATTTGACTGTACTTAATTTTATTACATCATCTTTTGCAAAATCGTAAGTTTTGTCTTCCATTTCTTTTGACGGAAGTTCGCTGCCCAATGTATTTTTTATTGCTTCCAATTCTTTTTTTGATGAAGCTACTATACAAAAATCTTTATTTTCAAAAAATAGTTCTTCTTTTAGAATTTTAATTCTATCTTTAATTTTATTCAATGTATCGGTCTCATTCTTAAAAATAGAATAGTCAGGTGTCGGCCCCGGCATAAAACCTTCAGAAACGACATCTTCATCTTTTATAAGAAAATTTTCTTTTAGTAGAAAGAGATTTGCTAAATTTTGTATTGCAATGGTACTTCTAAAGTTCTTAGTTAGAGGTTTTATCAATGTTGCCTTTTTTTTGTTTATTAATGCATCGATTTCATGCCATGTTAATCCTTTCCGAATAAATACAGACTGGGCTAGGTCTCCGGTCATAATATAATTTTTACGGGTCAATTTTGAAATTGCTTTGATTTTTGCCACAGTTAAATCTTGAATTTCATCAATCAAAAGATAATCAATCTTGTCTTCATTATTGATATCCATTTTTGAAAGTTTATAACAGGCGTATTCCAATGGAATTACTTTATTTTCCGGAGCATCTAATTTTTCTTCTAATTTTTTAATAGCCCTCCAAACTACCTCTCTATCAGCAAGAATCTTATTATCGGTTATAGTATTTTCTTTACCTAAAGAATAACTATGATCTACATAATCTGCTTCAGACGGTATAAGGCCCCATACCTCCGCTAAAGCTTGGTGAAAGATATGTCCAGCTTGATTTGTTTTATCAATTGTCATTATAACTTCTTTTATTTTTTTGCTATATTGATCAGCATAATCAAATTGGCGGTTAGGAATAAACACCTCTTTTTTAAGAATCTTTTCAGCTTTTTTTTTGATAAATTCATCGAATGTTTTAATTTTGCCGGATGCTAATTCTTTTTCATGCTCCGATAACGACTTCCCATTGAATATTAACGTTTTTGAGAGATGGTTATTATACTTATTCAGAGAAGATGTATAGGTTAACAAGAGGATATCTTTATTAATAAAATTTTGCAGTAGATGAATAAGAATAATAGTTTTTCCGGTTCCGGGGCCTCCTTGAATAAGATAGTTTTTATTAGTATTGTTTTTTATAGAATTACTTATTTCACTATAAATGTTGATTTGATCTTCTGTTAGTGTTGACATGTATAATTGATAGTTTCGCCATGATTCTGCATAATGTGTTAATAAATTTTGATTTAACCTCAGCTGTTCTTGTTTATCGAGATATTTTTTGTAATCATCATTGATATTTGAATCTTCAAATATATTTTCGTTTTTTTCAAGTTGAGCGGTTAAATCAGTAATTTTTTCTTTAAAGTCTTTTAAAGACTGCTCAGATGCAGAATATTTCTGCTTTATTTTATTCAGTTCTTCGGTTAATGTTTTATTTTTATCCAATAAGATGTATGAATCTGAATCTTTATCAGGAATAACCCTATTTATGTGATTTTTAAATATTTCAGTATTATCTCTCAAACTTTTTATATCTTCATTCATAAAACCAAAGTTTTCAGCAAATTTATAAAATTCTAAAATTGATACTTGTAAATTTTCAATAGCTTGGTTTGAAAAATTATGCCGAACTCTATCTGTGCTTATGTATAATTCTTTCTTTTTTTTAAAATAATCTGGAAGAAAGGAGATACATCCAAAATCTTGTAATATAGATAAATTTTCTTTAATGCTTTTAATAAGCTCTGGTGTTAATTCTGTTGAAGAGCAAAATAAATCAGTCATTTTAACATAATATTCTTTTTGAGATATTGATTTAAGAGAATAATCATAGGATTGTTTTTTAATGACTTTCTCGTTGTCATCTGTTGTGGAGGAGAAAATATCAATAAGATCTTGTAGCATTTCATATAAACATCTTTGATCTCTTGAATCAAAGCTATAAATTTTGGGCAGTTTGTGCCTGATATAGCCTTCAATAAAGGAATAAAGAGCAAGATAATAAAAGGCATTATCCCCATCTTGTTGCTTTGTAAGTCTTTTGGCATTATTTATGATATCAAAATCCAAGTATTCATCTTTTTCATCAAAAGGATTTTTGTTCATATGAAAAATTTCAGATTTGGGTTTACGAGCCATATTCAATCTCTCCTGCTACTTATTTTAATAAAAAATATATTATGGTAAAATATATAAATTGTCAATATACTGTAATGCCATGTACATGACTTACGCATGAATTCCTTAGCTAAATAATATGTTAAACCTAAATGAATTATCAAATGTACAAAGCATTTTCTTTCTTTTTAACGTTTTACCGTCTTGAAACATTTTCATTCGATTAAGACAAATCCTCCTTAAAATTGCTATGTTTCCCACAGTGTTTTTTCTCAGACTTTTACATTCATCTTCCCTAAATGTGATATCCGGCGACTAGTGTAAGGTGTTTTCTATTGTCCAATGTATCCTTACTGCTGTTACAAACTTATTTATATTTTCTATACTGCTAATAAAGTAACGCTTTTCAATGTATTGTTTGCCTTTACTCCTTAAAGCGCTTTTGACTATTCCAAAACTCTTTAAATTTGCCAATTTATTCTTATCTTCAAACCGGTTTAGATTAGTTGAAAGAAAATATTCTCTTTTTCTTCTCTACTATGCCCGATATCCAAGGTTTCAAGTCTTAAAAGTATTTTTTGAAAATCTTTGTCTTCTACTATAGAAAAATAATCTTTTACGTCATTATATGTTGCCGCCTGATTTTCTTTGCAATTTCTTTTTGACAACCCATAGAGTCTATAGTAATTATCGATTGTTTTAATTTTATTAGTCCGAGTACAACTCCTGCTTCGTGAGAAAATACACTTACCAAATGAATACCTCTACTTTGTTCATTTGCACTTCCCTGTAATGTTTTTCCATCAATGTGAATTTATGAACCTTCTGGAATATTAAGGGATTGTTCAATCCATGAGATAAAAAAACTTGAAATTGTGTGGGATTTATCATCGCAAGGACTCTTCATATAGTGTCGTTCGAACGAACTCCATTTTCTAACAATAGTCCTACCTAATTTTTTAGCCAATCCTTTTTTACTTCGGCAAATTCCCTATTTCAAACACAGTTTGAACCCCGCTACAAACGGAACACAATGCTATTACCAATATTTTATTCACTTAGATGATTTACTTTGCCCGACTGACGATTATTATTAAGTTCGCTAAAATATTCTTTTAATGTTTTCATACTTTAGTATCGGATATTTTTTTTCATGTGTAAGCCGTACCAAGCAGAGGATGCCCTTGCATTACACACCCTAAGCCTGTATAATCCTTGATTGTTATGGATAAGGTTGAAAATAAAAACAAATCTCTCGTAAAAAGCGGATCAAAACTTTCTCTTTTGGTTTTTGGGTCAAGAATTTTAGGGCTTGTCCGCCAGATGACTATGTCTCATTTTTTTGGGAACGGGGCCCTTGGCGGATGCCTTTGCTACAGCCTTTATGCTGCCCAATCTATTTAGGAGGCTATTTGCCGAAAACAGTATAACCGTTGCTTTTATTCCGACCTTTAATGCCTACCTGAAAAAGCACAAGGATGCGGAAGAATCCGAAAGCACAAAGACAGAAATAAACGAGTTTTTAAGTTCTATTTTTACCCTTGTAAGTTTTGCAACTGCCGTTGTTGTAACACTGGGCATTGTGCTTTCTCCGCTGATAGTAAAAATCTTTTTTGAGAATATCGCAGATTATGATTCTACCGTTTTTTTAACGCGGATAATGTTTCCGTATTTATTTTTAATTTCCGTTGCAGCTTTTTTTCAAGGCATCTTAAACGGAGTAAAGATTTTTACCCCCTCAGGTTTTACGCCTATTTTGTTCAACATAATCGTCATAAGTTCAACATATCTTTTTGCAAAACCCTTCGGAGATCCTGCTGTTGCAATGTCCTACGGTGTTGTTGCAGGCGGTCTTGTTCAGGCTGTTTTTCAGCTTCCCTTTGTTCTAAAAACAGGCTTTAGTTTTAAATTCACAAGCCTTGCAAAAACCCTTTCAAATCCGGGAACAAAAAAAGTGCTTGCCCTTATCGGCCCTACCATAATCGGCATGGCCGCCTATCAGATAAACGACTTAGTTTCCACCTCGCTTGCAACCTCGGCAGGGCTTGGAATAGCTTCGAGCTTACAATACTCTTTGCGCTTGCAAGAGCTATTACTCGGAATCTTCGCAGTTTCGATAGGCACGGTAATTCTCCCTGAAATGTCGGCTCTGGCCTTACGCAAAGATTGGGAAGCCTTTCAAACAGTATTATTGCAGGCAATAAAGGTGATAGCCCTAATCACAATACCGGCAACCTTTTTCTCTCTTTTGTCGGGAGAAAATTTAATTATCCTCATTTATAAGAGCAACAAATTCGATGATACTTCGGTAAAATTAACATTGGGAATTTTTAACTTTCACATAATCGGACTTTTTGCAATCGCTGCAAACAGAATCATCGCACCGGCTTTTTATGCCCAAAGCGATTCAAAGTCGCCGACAATCGCAGGAATAATCTGCTTTGCCGTGAATATCCTGCTTGCCCTTATCTTGGTAGGCCCCATGGGCGGAAACGGAGTAGCCCTCGCCTTAACAATAGCTTCATTTATAAACACGGTCATCCTTTTATTCTTCTTAAAAAGGAACAAGGCTCTGGATGTAAAAAGACTCATCTTTCCGGCTCTTTTATTTATAACAAAAATATTTGCCTTTTCGATTATTGCTTCAATTCCGCTTTATTTTTTAAAGGATAAGATTTATTCTCCGTTTGCTTCATTCGGAAAAATTATCGGTCAGGGAGTTCCGCTTTTTATTTCTTTTATTATTTTTGCGGGGCTTGGGGCCGGTCTTTTGCTTATAACAAAAGACCGAACCGCCGGCATAATTTTAAAACGCTTTAAGAAATCTTAAGATTTTATAAAAGCAGCTTTAAACCTATCCGGCCAAGCCTATGGTAATACCAATTATCATTATATTGAAAAAATCAATAAATAAGGAGCCGACTATAGGAACGACAAAGAAGGCTATCTTTGAATAACCGTATTTTTCGCATATAGAGCCCATATTAGCCATGGCGTTAGGGGTTGCGGCAAAACCGAAACCGATGTGTCCCGCCGTAATTACCGCTGCATCGTAATCTCCGCCCATAACCTTAAAGGTAACAAAGCGTGTGTAAAAATACAGAAGAACGATTTGAGCACTTAAAATAATCATCAGAGGAACAGCCAAACTTACAAGCTGCCAAAGTTTTAACGAAACAAGGGCGAGAGCCAAAAACATATTCAAAGAAATATTTCCGAGTGCATCAATTTCATCCATATTAATCTTGAATTTTTTTGAAGTATCTGCAATGTTTCTGATAACGGCAGCACAAATCATCGCTCCGATATAAATGGGGAATTTAAATTTGGGCGACAAAGAATTGAGATAATTGGTAACAAAGAGACCAAAACCTGAGGCCAGAACTAAAAGCATAAATGACATTAACAGTTTTTCACTGCTAAGATGCTTTTCTGAACTGGTTGTAGAGTTATCGACTTCACCTTTTGCGGAGGCTTTGTGGATAACTTCTTCTTGAACGGTTACGACTTCTTGAGCTTCTTCCCTGCCTTTTGTAGGGTTAAAGAAAAGCCTTTTTATAAAGCTCGGATGAACGGCTTCTATTTTTTTAACAACCTTTGTTGTTTTTATAATATTACCCGATTCATCGATCCTTACGCTTTCATTGGCATTTGAAGGCTGTAAGCCGTATTTTTTTATCAGGCGGTCTCCGACCGGGCCGCCTAAGATGGAGCTTATCAAAGAGCCGAAGGTGGGAACGGCTACTGCGAGGGATAAGGCTCCCAAGGTGCTTTCGGGATCAACAATCGGTGCAAAGGAGGCCGCTGTACCGAAGCCTCCCGTAAAGGATGTTGAACCCAGCATGACGGCGAGCATCGGAGAAAAGTTTATAAGCCTTGCAACTCCTTGAGCCGTTACATTTTGCAAAATTGCAAAAACTACAGCCACAGCCAAAAAGACAAAAACTTTTTTCCCGCCGTCTCTTAAAATCGAAAACCCTGCATTGTAGCCCACAGAGGTAAAAAACATTACCATCCAATAGGTTTGCAGGGTTGTGTCAAATTCGAAGTCGAGTACCTTTGCTGCGTGAAGTGCTAACGAAATCAGCGCAAACAAAAAGCCGCCCACGATTGGGGCAGGTATACAATACTTTTGAAAAAACTCGAACTTCGCCTTAATGAATCGACCGACCAGCAACCAAGCGATTGCAAAACCGAGCGACTGGTACATATTCATACGAATTACCATAACTCCTCTCCTTTTGCGTGCGTCTAACGCAATTCGGGATGCAAGAGAGAGTATAGGTTATTTATAGGAACATGTCAATCTATCGATACAAATTTACCAATTCTATAGTTTATCGTAAAAGTTTAGTAAACAAGCACAAAGGCAATCCTTGACATACGCTATATGTTGTGTTATAATCGCCGAAAATCAATAAAACATACAACATATAGCGTAGTTTAAGCATAGATCGAGCAGTTCTTGAATCTATACCTAACTATGCTTGCAAGGAACAATAAAATGCAAATCATAAAAAGAAACGGCGAAACTAAAAATTACGAGCCTGAAAAAATTGAAGGAGCGATTAGAGCTGCCTTTAAGAGTGTGGAAGATTCTCCGCATACCGATTTAGATACAATCATCCCGCCTCTGGTAAAGGAAATAGAAGAAGACATCTTGGAGCTTACCAAAAGCGGAAGCCTTGTCCATGTAGAAACGATTCAGGACTTGGTCGAAAAGACTTTGATAGAACACAACTATTATGCGGAAGTAAAAAACTTCATCCTTTACAGGGTAGGCCGCACAAAGAGGCGGGATTCGCGCCAAACGATAAGCCGCTTTTTTTCTACGATAGAAATTCAGAGCGTCCTTACCGAGATTCAAAATGATTTTACCTCGGACGAGTACAGCCTTAACCTGCTCTCTCATAAATTCCTTTCTTTTAGAAAAGAAAATATGAGCGAGGCCGAATCCCTTGCCATGCTCATCAAGGCCTCCGTCGAGCTGACCGCTCAGGATGCACCAAACTGGGAATTTATTGCAGCCCGCCTTTTAATGCTTCAATTTAACTTAAAACTAAAAACCGAGCTTGAAAAGCGTCAGATTAATTCTTTTTATGAAAAAATAAAATATCTTGAAAACGAGGGTCTCTATGGGGCCTATATTTGCGAGACCTACACACGTGCCGAATTGGAAGAAGCCGCCTCCTTTGTAGATGAAGAAAGAAACAAGCTTTTTACCTACAGTGCCCTCGACCTCCTCTTACGCCGCTACGTTATTCACACTCATTCAAATGTCGTCCTTGAGTCGCCTCAGGAAATGTTTTTAGGTATCGCCCTTCACTTAGCTATGAAAGAAAAATCGAACCGGATGGAATGGGTAAGGCGTTTTTACGATATGACCAGTTCCTTAAAGGTTACGATGGCTACCCCCACCCTTTCAAATGCCCGAAAGCCATATCATCAGCTTTCTTCATGCTTTATAGATACGGTCCCCGATTCTCTTGACGGTATTTACCGCAGCATAGATAACTTTGCCAAGGTTTCAAAATTCGGAGGAGGAATGGGACTTTACTTCGGAAAGGTTAGGGCCGTAGGCTCGCCCATCCGCGGCTTTATGGGAGCGGCGGGCGGAATTATCCGCTGGATAAAACTTGCAAACGATACAGCTGTTGCCGTTGACCAGCTCGGCGTAAGGCAGGGCTCGGTCGCCGTCTACCTCGATGTATGGCACAAGGACATTCCGGAATTTTTACAGCTCCGCACAAATAACGGCGACGACAGAATGAAGGCCCACGATGTTTTCCCCGCAGTCTCGTATCCCGACCTTTTTTGGAAAACCGTACGCGACGATATAAATGCTTCTTGGTATCTCATGTGCCCCCACGAAATTTTAAAAACCAAGGGCTATGCCCTCGAAGATTTTTACGGAGAAGAGTGGGAAAAAAGATACAGGGACTGCGTTGCCGATTCCCGTATCAGCAAAAGAGAAATCCCTATAAAAGAATTGGTACGCTTAATCTTAAAGTCTGCCGTAGAAACGGGTACACCCTTTGCCTTTAACCGCGACCACGCTAACAAAACAAATCCCAACCCTCACAAGGGAATGATTTATTGCTCAAACCTGTGCACCGAAATTTCCCAAAACATGAGCGAGATAAAACATAAGAGCATCGAAATAAAAACTGAAGACGGAGACACAGTCGTTGCAACAACTACCATCCCCGGAGACTTTGTCGTATGTAACCTCGCCTCTCTCGTTCTGGGAAACATTGACATAAACGATGAAAAAGAAATTGACACAATAGTTTCTTCGGCAGTACGGGCCCTGGACAATGTTATAGACTTAAATTTTTATCCTATTCCGTATGCACAAATTACCAACAGCAGGTACAGGTCAATCGGCTTGGGCGCTTCAGGCTATCATCATGCCCTTGCAAAAAACGGCATCGCATGGGAAAGTGAAGAGCACCTTGAATTTGCCGACAAGGTTTTTGAAAAAATCAACTATGCCGCCGTCAAGGCCTCCTCTCAAATTGCAAAAGAAAAAGGCTCCTATTCCTACTTTGAAGGCAGCGACTGGCAAACCGGTGCCTATTTTGAAAAACGGAATTATGTTGACGAAAAATGGAAGGCTCTCGCAGAGGAAGTAAAATCAAACGGAATGAGGAATGCCTATCTTTTGGCTGTCGCCCCTACAAGCTCGACTTCGATCATAGCAGGCACAACTGCCGGCGTAGACCCCATTATGAATAAGTATTTTTTAGAGGAAAAAAAAGGTTCCCTAATGCCGAGGGTTGCGCCCTCTCTTTCACAAGAAACCTATTGGCTTTATAAAAATGCCCACAATATTGATCAGAACTGGAGCATAAGGGCAGCAGGCCTACGCCAACGCCACATCGATCAAGCTCAATCGGTAAACCTCTACATAACAAACGAATTTACTTTCAGTAAGGTTCTTTCATTGTACATAAAGGCATGGGAAGAAGGTGTTAAATCAATCTATTATGTACGCAGCCGCTCCCTCGAAGTCGAAGAATGTGAAAGCTGCAGCTCGTAAAACTGATTACAAAAAAAGAGCAAGGCTGATAAACCTTGCTCTTTTTAAAACTATGTTATTGAAGCTTCATAAACGCCCTTGATGGTTTTTTCCAAGGTTGCGTTAAACTCATCATCGCTTTGATTTGCAAAAAGACCTTCGGCGAGAGCTCGGGAGAAACTTGCAATCATACCTCGGTTTTTAGCCAGAAGCTTGTTTGCATCGTCTCTGGAATAACCGCCTGAAAGGGCTACCATTCTAACTACCTGAGGATGCTTTGTAAATTCCTCGTAAAGGTTTTCCTGTGTCGGAATTGAAAGCTTAAACATTACAAGCAAGTCTTTCGGCAAGGTTTTAAGATGTTCTTCCAATTCTTTTTTGAGGATTTCTTCACACTTAGCCTTGTCGGGTGATTTAATATCTACTTCAGGCTCGATAATAGGAACAAGACCGGCTTTTGCAATTTGAATACCCAATTCAAATTGCTGATCTACAACAGCCTTGATACCTTGGGGATTTGCTTCCTTTATAACCGAGCGCATCTTTGTTCCAAAAATGTGCTTTTCTACAGCGTGCTTTAGCATAGCATCCAAATTGGGTATCGGCTTCATAAGCTGAACGCCGTCTTTTAATTCTGCAAGACCCTTATCGACCTTTAAAAAGGGGAGAATCTTTTTCTTTTCCCATAAGAAGTCGGCTGTGGGCATTCCCTCAATTTCTCGCTCCATTGTTTGCTCAAATAAAATTGCACCTAAAATATTATTGGAATTAAAAGCCTTACCTGTGATTATTCTTGTGCGCATAGCATGAACAAGATCAAACATCTCATCTTCATTGGAGTAAGCAGTTTCGGGAACTCCGTAAGCAGCCAAAGCTTTAGGAGTACTTCCGCCGCTTTGATCCAATGCCGCAATAAAACCCTTATCGTTTTTCATTCTTTCAAGTTTTATTTTATCCATAATTCACCTCTTCAAAAAATATTTACCGCAAGTAACCTTGCATACTCTTCTATTATAACATATAAACTTTGTTTCGCTCAAGGGCTTATTTCAAATTCGAATAAAAAGAAGGATTGAGTAAGCCTTACTTCCAATCTTCTAGGTTCAAGTTTTTTATTCGGCAAAATTCTTTTGTATTGTTGGTAACAAGGATTAAATTTTTCGCTATAGCTTGTGCTGCAATTAACATATCATAGGCGTCAATAATTTTACCTTCAGTTTTTAAGGATGTTCTTATTTTTCCGAATTCTTGAGCATCTCTATCATCAAAATTTAAAATAGAAAATGGTGTCAAAAATTTTATTAATGATATTCGATTTTTTTCTACATACTTGCTATTATATACACCGAACTGTAATTCTGCTACGGTAATACTTGAGATGTAAATCCCTAAGTGTTTATTCTCTTTAATCTTTTGAAGAACATTAGGACTTTTTTTATTTTTAAGAAATATACAGATATTCGTATCCAATAAATACATTATAAATCTTTCCTGTCCTGCAAATCAGGCTGACATCTTCCTTCTACCATAAAATCATCGGTAAACCCGTTTAAGCCTTCTAAAAATGTTTCCCACTCTTTGTTTTTTGGGAATAGAATAACAGATTCTCCGGCTCTCCGTATAAAAACCTCAGTTCCCGAAAAATTATATTCTTTAGGCAACCTGACTGCCTGACTCCTGCCGTTTCGAAATAATTTTGCCGTTTCCATATAATACCCCCATACAATAAGTATATACCATAGTATATACTATGTCAAGTTTTATATTTACCGCCACGGAAATCAATTTTGTAATATTTTTTAATAAAAGATATATCCATGAGAGCTTTAAACATAATGTGAGATAAAGAATCTTTAGCTTGCTCTTTATTTTATTTTTTGATAAAATAAAGTCCGATAAAATATTTGGAGATATTAAATGACAGACAATATGGAGAAACTACTTAATCGCCTATTTTTTAAAGATATAAACGGTATATGGACAGGAAGTATAGGTAATAATAAATTTCTTATTAGACAAGATAAATTAACCGATCAAGAGCTTGCTCTTAAAACCTCTTGTGCCGTAAGCGGATCAAAGGGAGAGTTATTCACTTTTTTAGATGAACAAAAAAAGATGGGAAGGGTAAAAACCTTTAATATGGACGAAGATTTATTATCCTTAACTTATTCCTATGGTGATGCTGATTTTGAACTTGAATCTTTTTTAAAAGATCTTTCAGCTCTTCTAACAGAATTAGAATCAAAAGATGTTTGCTTTTCATGTACTAAAACAAGAGAAACAAATACTTATAAAATTAAGGGTGTTCCAACCTTTTTATGTTCTGAGTGTGCAGAAAATTTTAAAATGAAGATGGAAAAAGTAAACAATGAACCCAATAATTATTTAACCGGAACCTTATGCTGCATCATAGGTGCTCTACTCGGCTCTGCAGCTTGGATCTTAATAGGTTATTTCGGTTTTTATGCGTCCATTGCAGGCTATTTTATAGCCTACTCTGCATTTTATGGTTATAATTTTGGAAAAGGAAAGGCAACCAAGGTAGGGGCTATAATAAATATCTTTGCTATAATTTTTGCCCTGCTTTTTGCTGAATATATAGGTTTATTTTTAGCCGTCAAAAAAGAAGCCGGTTTAGACTTTTTATCTTTTATAAAATTCTCTCCGGTCTTTTTTTTCGATCCGGAATTTATTAAATCTATTCTTCCTAGTCTAGTTCTTGGCTTTTTGTTTGCCGGATTAGGTTCTTATAGAATCATCAAGGATATGTTTATAAAGGCAAATGAGCTTTCAGGTATCTCTATAGAAAGAATCTGACAAATTTAAAAGCTCCCGATTGTTTTTTTTTGATTTTTTTGCTATTATTTTCGCTTAAATAAGATTTTTGGAGAATGTGAAAATGCTTGATAAGATGCGGAACATAGGAATAATGGCTCACATAGATGCGGGAAAAACCACCACCACCGAGCGTATTTTATTTTACACGGGAAAAATTCATAAGATAGGCGAAATAGATGACGGTCAAGCAACCATGGACTGGATGGCCCAAGAGCAGGACAGGGGAATCACTATCCAAAGTGCCGCCACCACCACTTATTGGAAAAATTTTCAGATAAATATAATCGATACACCCGGGCACGTAGATTTTACGGCCGAGGTAGAACGCTCCTTGCGTGTCTTGGACGGAGCAGTTGCAGTTCTTTGTGCAGTCGGAGGAGTTCAGCCCCAAACCGAAACCGTTTGGCATCAGGCTGACCGCTACAAGGTTCCGCGTATTTGTTTTGTAAACAAGATGGACAGAATCGGTGCCGACTTTTTTGCAGTCTTAAAAGATGTGCACGAAAAATTCGGAGTTGAGGTTGTGCCGGTTCAAATTCCTATCGGGGCAAGCGACAGCTTTGAGGGAGTTATCGATCTTATTTCAATGAAGGAGATTCACTGGGATGCCGCAACCGAGGGCGAAAAATACGAGTATACCGACATAGCCCAAGACCGCCTCGCCTTGGCGGAAGAATGGCGCGAAAAAATGCTCGATACTATTTCTTCAGCCTCGGACGAAATCACCGAGCTCATCCTTGAAGGGAAAGAAGTTCCCGAAGAGCTTATCAAAAAAGAAATCAGAAAGGCCGTTTTAAATCAAAGCTATATTCCGTTTTTGTGCGGATCGGCAAGAAGGAATATAGGCGTTCAGCCCTTAATCGATGCGGTTGTAGACTTTTTACCTGCCCCCGACGAGGTTCTTCCGGCAGAGGCTCTCAATCCCAAAAAGGAAGAAAAGGTCTCGGTTCCGTGCAAGGTAGAAGGAGCTCCCTTAGGCCTTGTATTTAAGATTCAATACGACAAGGATGCAGGAAGCCTCTGCTATGTCAGAATGTATTCGGGAAAAATAAAATCTGGCGATCAGGTTTTTAACACAGGAAAAAAGAAAAGGGAACGCGTAAACAGAATCTTGCGTATGCATTCAAATAAATCGGAACAAACGGATTCCGTTCAGGCCGGAGATATAGCCGTTTTTATCGGGCTGAAACTTTCGCAGACAGGAGATACCCTGGGCTCCGAGGGTCAGCCCCTCTTGCTTGAATCCATGCAATTCCCCGAACCCGTTATTTCCGTTTCGGTAGAACCTAAAAGCTTATCGGAAAGCGACCGCTTAAAAGAGGTCTTGGAAATTCTTTCAAAGGAAGACCCGACCTTCACAAGCCGCGAAGACAGCGAGACCGGACAGCTTATAATTTCGGGAATGGGAGAACTCCATATAGATGTTCTAACTCGCCGAATGTTGGATGACTTTAAAGTAGAAGCCAGAGTCGGAAACCCGCAGGTTACTTACAGGGAGTCTATCACCGCAGAAAAAACTCAAACCGAAAAATACAGCAAGCAGCTGGGCGGAAAAGACAACGAGGCCGAGCTTACACTCACCGTCCGCCCCCTTGAGCGTGGAAGCGGAAACCGCTTTGTTTCAAAAGTCAAGACCTTCCAAAAGTCCGGTTCGGGCAGCACTAATGCTCTTCCCGAAGAGCTTTTAGAAGCCGTTAAGCGTTCTATCGAAGGCTGTTTTAGTTCGGGAATTAAGGTAGGTTATCCTTGCACTGACATTGAGGTAGAACTGGTTTCGGTAAAATACGACGAACTTACGGCAACCCCCTTTGCTTATGAAGCCGCCGCCGCAAAGTGCTTTGACGACGCTTGCAGTTCAGCCGACCCCGTGCTCTTGGAGCCCGTGATGGCTGTAGACATTATGAGCCCCAAAGAATTTGTAGGAGACGCCATGAGTCAGATTACCCAGAGGGGAGGTCTAATCTCGAGTATGGACTCAAAGGCAAGTACAGACATTGTACACGCCCAAGCTCCCATGGCAAAGATGTTCGGATTTTCCACCGACCTCCGTTCAGCCACTCAGGGGAGGGCTTCATTTACCATGAGCTTTAGTCATTTTGAGATTAAGCGGTAAGTCATTTTTATCTTGACTCTTTTTTTAGAATGCTCAAAATTTCTTTTTGTGTTATTATCTTCAAAAAAAATTTGGTTTGCCGAAAAAGCGTCTAAATACTGAATGTCCTTAAAGAATTTACTAAATGCCTCTATCGGATTCTTGGAATTTAAAAATCCTTCTACAATCTTACGGTTAAAAGCCGCTTCCCGGAAAATACCAAAACTGATGTATTCATCCGTATCTTTGTTTTCAAAATAAGATTTTATTCCGAATAAGATATCCTCCGGATAATTAAATTGTTCGATATTCGCAGCGGTAAAATGTTCATCTCTTTCATTGACAATATCACTTCCCAATTTTTTAGCTAAATCTTTGATATAGGTAAGAGCAATTTGCCAATCTTCGCGTGTGCTCGGCGTGAAAACCCGCACAGCATAATGATTGAGTTCCTTATCAAAAGAAAGTTCAAAGCCGCGGGAGCTTTTCCCGAATACTCCGCATAGTAAACATTCATAATCGGCAACAGACGAGTTATAGAATTTTTCTAAATCGAAATTATTTTGTGTTTCATCAAAAGCAAATTGCTCTATCTTTTGTGAAGAAAATCCTAAACATTCTTTTAACTTCATAGGAGCTTTAGCTTTTAAAAAAGTTTTTTTGTTGTTAATATAAAATGATACACTCATAAGTTTCTCCATATCATGTGTATAGGGTACCTTTAAAAAACTATTTTTTTAGTACACATAGTCATTTTAGTAGTTTTTTTATAAATTGTCTAGTATAAAAATTGGATTCTTATCTTAGGTTTTGTTACTTTTAATTCTTTATACTTGACTGCCGATTTTTATTCTGCTATAGTTTTATTATGTCAAAAAAAATTGTAAAAATATTATCGGTTGAGGACAGCGAAGATATAGCCTTCGGTATAAAGGAGTATTTATCCAAAAGGAATTTTGAACTTACTCTTTCAAGTTCTATTGCCCAAGCAAAGAAAAAACTAAATGAAGATTTCGACTTAATAATTTTGGATATTAATTTACCTGATGGGGATGGAAGAGATTTGCTTAAATATATAAAATCTGAGACGGATACTCCCATAATTTTTTTGACGGTGAAGAACGATGAAAAAAATATTGTAGAAGGATTAGATCTTGGTGCTGAGGATTATATTACAAAGCCTTTTAAACTCTCAATATTACACTCAAGGATAAATGCGGTTTTACGCCGAACAAGGCATTCTGCAAATGAAATTATTGTTTTGGATGAATATAAGCTTGATAAAAACCAAAAGAGGCTTTTTAAAAATGAAAAAGAAATAGAATTAAGCTCACAGGAATTTAATCTCATGCTTTTATTTATGGAAAATGCAAACCAGACCTTGACCCGTCCCCGCCTCTTGGAATTAATTTGGGATTCAAAAGATAATTTTGTAAACGACAACACCTTGACTGCAACCGTAAGGAGGCTTAGACAAAAACTGGATGAGCCTTTATTAAAAACGATTCACGGAATAGGCTATAGGCTTGAACTATGAAAAAAATTTATACCAAGACCGGAGTTTGTTTTTTACTCATAATTCTACTCTGTGTAAATTCTTTTATAATCTTTATTTACAAGATAAATGAAAACAATTTTTATTTTAGTTTAGCACAGATAATCGGAGCTATTGATAAATCCGATAATTCGGATAAATCTATTGAAAAAATTTTACTTTCAAGCCTAAAAAATAAAAACAGAAGTCAAGAAGAAAAAGGAAAAGAGATTTTAAAAAAGCACGGATACATAAAAGACTTTTTTATTTTTAAAAACAAGGTTTATGATCTTGTTTTGCTTTGCAGTCTGGCTTCAATAACAACGGCAGCATTATTTTTAGTTTACAATCGGCACAAGAATAAAAAATTAAATAAAAGAATAGCTTCAATTCTTTCAGCGGCAGAAAAAATCCAAAAAGGAGATTATAAATTCTATAAAGAAAAAGAAGATGAGTTTTCTTTATTGGAAGATTCAATATATAAGAGCCTTATTCTTTTGCGAGAAACCCGTTTAGCTGCCTTAAACGACAAAGAAGAATATAAAGAAAATCTTGAAAACATAGCTCATCAACTTAAAATACCTATTACTTCGATAAATTTAATGCTCGAACTTTTAGAAGATAATAAGACCGATAATAATATTTTAGAGACTGAAGCTTTTCAAAAAATAAAAAAACAAATTAGCCGTCTGGAAAATTTAACGGAGGTACTTTTAAAACTTGCCCGCCTTGATTCGGGAAGTATTGAAATGAAAAAGGAAGTATTTTTACTTGAAGAATGCTTAATCCATTCTATGGAAAGCATTGAAGATGATTTAAGAATAAAGGAGCTTTTGCCTAAGCTGGACTTAAACGGAATTACAATATCAGGAGACTTTTACTGGCTTTCCGAAGCCTTTTTAAACATATTAAAAAATTTTTCGGATTTGTACCCCAAAGTAAAAAATATTTCTATTTCTGCAAAAGAAAATGCAGTTTACACCCACATATCTTTTGAAAATGACGGGCCCGAAATACCGGCTTCCGACTTAAAAAACATCTTCCGCCGCTTTTATAAAAGCAACACAAATGAGGGCAAGGGCTTCGGCATAGGCCTTGCGATGAGCCAAACTATCTTAAAAAAACACAATGCCGAAATCCGAGCCGAAAACACAAAATCGGGTACAGCTTTTATTGTTAAATTTTATAAAGAATAAATTTTTTTTCAAAATTATTTTAAATTTTTCTTCTCTTGTCATAAATTTATCACAATTATAGATTATCATAAGGCAGTGAAAAAAAAGAATTCAGGAGGGACTTATGCAGATATTAAAAACGGAAAAATTGACAAAGATTTATAACAATCAGGTAAAGGCCTTAAACGGTGTAAATATTTCAATCGACCGCGGAGAATTTGTCGCGGTGATGGGCTCAAGCGGTTCAGGGAAGTCAACGCTTTTGCATATCTTGGGCGGAGTGGACAGGCCGACATCCGGTACGGTCTACATAGACGAGGAAGATATTTCCGGCTTAAAAGAAAAGGACTTGGCTCTTTTTAGAAGAAGGAAGATAGGCCTCGTTTATCAATTCTTTAACTTGATTCCCAACTTATCAGTAAAAAAGAATATCTTATTGCCCATCCTGCTTGATAAAAAAATTCCCGATCAAAATTACTTTAATGAAATTGTGTCGGTATTAGGCTTAAAAGAAAAGCTTAATTCTTTTCCAAGTGAACTTTCAGGCGGACAGCAGCAAAGGGTTGCTATTGCGCGCAGCTTAATTTATCGTCCCTCGATTCTTTTAGCAGACGAACCGACGGGAAACTTGGACAGAAAAAACAGCGATGAAATTATCGGCTTACTAAAATTATCGAATAAAAACTATAAGCAGACAATTATTATGATAACTCATGACGAAAGAATTGCCTTAGAAGCCGATAGAATTATCAAAATAGAAGATGGAGGAATTTTATGAGCATTATCAGAGAATACACTTCAAATTATGTAAAAGCAAACAGAAAAAGCGGAGTCGCCTTATTTCTTTCTATCACGGCTGCAGTAGTTTTAATAAACGCTTACGTCTTTTTTGTCTACAGTATTCTAATGGATTCTTTTAAGGCAATAAAAAAGATAAGCCCTTGGGATGCTCAAACCTATGATATTCCGATGGACAAGGTCGGTATAGTAGAGCAAAACCAAAATGTAAAATCCATAAGCCTTGAAGAGCCGGCTTATTGCGGTAAATTAAAAGGCAACAATTCAGATAATTATATTTTTATCAGAAGCGGAGACAAAAGATTTTGGGATGAGTTTTCACCTGATGAATTTATAACGGAAGGAAGGCTCCCTCAAATCCCGAACGAAATAATTGTAAACAATCTCTTTTTAAGTCAAAATCCGAATCTCAAAATAGGAGACACTATAAGGATGAGTTTGGGTAAAAGAATGTATAAGGACAATGAACTTTTAGCCTTTGATTCTCCCATAAGCGGCGAAGAATTTATCGAAGAAAAGGAAGTCTCTTTTAAAATATGCGGTTCTTTTTTAAACTTTCCCGGTATAAACCAAAGAGCATCAATGGGATTTTATCTTTTTAATCCTGCCTCATTAAAAAACGATGCAAGAGTTTCTGTGAATATCTTTTTAACTTCAAAATTAAATGCCTATAAAAAATTATTTGAAATTACGGAAAACTTAGAATTTGAACGCAACAAAGACGGAAGCTATAAAATTTTTATAAACACTCCGCTTTTGGATATGTACGGAATAAAAGATCCCTTACGCAAGGGACGATCCGAAATGGAAAGTTTAATTTTAAAGTTTTTAATAGGGCTCATTATTTTAACCCTTATCTTCGTTTATCTTATCTACAATATTTTTGAAGTATGGGCAGCAAAAAGAATTAAACAAATAGCCATGTTAAAAAGCATCGGAGCCGGTAAGGGACACATCTTTCATAGCATTTTATTGGAAGCTGTTCTTTTAAGTATTCCGCCTATCTTGACAGGTGTGTTTGCAGGTATAGGTTTTAATGTTTTTTTATTTAAACAAATTAATAGGATTGCAAATTCGGCTATGGCAGAAAACACCGATATTTTTTCGATGCCGCAATACGAATTCGGCATCTTACCGGTTATTCTTGTTATACTATTTTCTTTTATAACGGTACTCATAGCGTCACTTATACCGGCTGTCAGACTTTCAAAAATAAACATCATCGATTCTTTAAAGGGCAACATCGAAAAATCAAAAAAACATAAACGAAAAGTTTTTGCCGATGGAGCTTGGAAAAAAGAAAACCGTAAAAATAATTTTAGAACCTTTAGAGGCACAAGCAATGCAATTTTTATTTCATACGTTTTACTCTTTACCCTATTGACCTTAATTACCGTAAATTTTATTCGGGAAGATCATAAATATTATGAATCAAAGGATGAGATAAAGGTAGGTTATTGTTTGGTAAATGAAGATGAAAAATTCGACTGTTCCGCTAAAAATATTTTTTATCCCATTCAAAACTTGAAAGAATGTTTATCATCTTACTATTATGTATCTTTAGATTCGTGGTTCATCTGTTCCGATGAAGATGTTTCCGCTCAGTTTAAAGAAGAGTCTTGGTTTGAACAAAAACATCAAGGAAGATATTTTTGGAAGGAAGGTAAAAATAAAAAGCTTAATGCAAAGATCTACGGGCTTGATAATGAAACCTTTAAAAAACTTTTAGCTTCTATAGGAGAAGACGAGGCTTCTTATTATGCGGAAGATTCTTATAAGGCAATTCTTGTAAACCGTGTGCAAAAAGATTGGCGCATTCCATATAGGAATTCTCAATTTATTCCTCTCCTCGATTCAAATATAAAAGAAATACATTGTTCCTTGCAAAAAAAATCAAAACCGGTTACAGAAGCAGAAAAAAAGCATAGCTTCAAAACTCTCTTTCCAATTATTATCGGAAAAACTATAAACGATACCGGTTTAATAGAAACAAAGGCTCCTCTATATTCCGTCCTTTTAATCTTGCCGATTGAAAAGGCTGAAAGGCTCCGCAATGCACAAATTGCTTTTGATAAGGAAAATGCAGAATTCTTCCGTGACGGACTTTTATATTCTCTCTTTTTAAAAACGGAAAAAGAAAGCATCGTTCCTTTACGCAAAACTATCGAGAATATAATGAAGCCGGCTCTCCGTGGAGAAAATATGTATTGGCAGTCAGACATATTTATCGAAAAACTTTCAGCCGAAAGCAGCAACAATTTTTTTAAAGCGGTTTTCTTTTCATTCCTATTATTGGTTCTTCTTGCAGGCTGCATAAACAGTTACTCTGCAATTATGCTTAATTTAAGAACGAGAAAAAATGAGTTTGCTCTTTTTAAATCCGTCGGTGCCGATTCAAACACAACCACAAATCTTTTTTATAAAGAGGCCGGCGGGTTTTTGATCAAGCCGCTCCTAAAAGCAATCCCTTTCTTTTTGGCTTTTGCTGCAATTTTAATTATACGATTTGATGAGGTCTTTGTTTTAAACTTTTTGCTTTCATTTAATTGGGGCTTTTTTATCTTTTACAGCCTCTGCTTAAGTGCTTCGATTATCAGCTCCTACTATTTCGGCAAAAAAGAAATAGAAGCCGGAGGAATAATAAGCGGGATAGACGGATTTTAGGAAACAAAAAAGGTTGGTTGTTTTCTATAACATTGAAATTTTCAACTGTCTTCCAAAAAACTACGTTTTGATCAGTATTTCAATCATTTTTTTACCGTGAGCTTCTATTGAATTACTGTTTGTAATATTTGTATTCCAAGTATCATACTCCATCATAATGCGTTGTTTTATGCTGTCAATTGTCGAGCTTCCACTGTAATAATTTTTCTTCGCTGCTGGCATAAAATTACTCAAACGCGAATTTTTACTACTACTAATTAAACACAAATTCCCGAAATTATCTAACCATTTTTCATCATCTCCTGTTAAAATTAAATTCTCATCAATAGGGTGCTGAGGATAATAATGCTCAACAGAACTTCTAAATGTGTATTCAAAATCTCTTATACGATTGTCTGTAAATGCTTGACTATCTTTAATCGTGAAATAGCTTTTGTTGGCTCTGTAATCTTGCCATAACAAATAATCAAGATAATTGAAAATAAAATTATCAACAGCTGTTCCTTGATTTAGTTTGTTAATATCAATATCTGTTTCAGAATTTTTTGGGTTTCCGTTATTTGTATAAATTATTTCAAAATAATCTTTTGGATCATTTGCTAAAAATCGATCTTTTAAGAATGCTTTTGCAAGATTTTCCAGATATACTTTATAAGTTTCTGCATCGAAAGAGGTATGTTCCATAACAAATTTCAGCGAAGCATTTAACCAATGTTTGTAAACCAAAGTTGGATTTGAAACGTGAAACATTGATAGCAACATTAAAATTTCTCTATTTATACCATCATTGGTTTCTACATTGTCTACATCAAAGGTATTTACATAACTTACTTTATTATTATCATACCATTTAAGACGCTTTAAACTCCAATGGTCTGTACCTTTTGCAAATTCTCTTTTTATAATATACTTGTCAAAGTAAAACTTACCTTTCAATAAATTGTAACCGAACTGTTTTACAAATTCTTTTCCCTTTTTTAAAAAGGGGGTAAATAATTCCAATAGCTGCTTATCATCTAACGGGATATCATCTTTTACTTGTATTCTTAAAATGTGAAGTAGGAAATTTTCAAAATTGATAATTGTATTAAATCTATCGGGATTTTCATCCGTAGTACTTGAATTGTCAGAAATTTGCTTTGGCGTTTCTGCAAGGAGTTGATTTATTGTTGAAGCGTCTTCATTAGTTTGGTTGATTGTCGGATTCTGTAAAATCTGATAAACATCATCAACTTCGCACACAAAATTATTCCAATCATTTTTACCAAATAACTCATTTCTCTGTGCAAGTGAAAAACCGTATTGAACATATTTTTCCATGTTTGAAGTTGCTTCCCAGATCAAGTTAAAAGCGTATTTCAAATTGTCATTTTCCAAAATTTCAAGCATTTTAGCTTTTAAGATTTCATGTTTTTCTAACTGTTCCCCACGACTATTCATGATTTCAAAATAGTGATTTAAATCTGTATCTTCCGGAACTAAAACACGTAATATTGTGACTTTTTCAAAAAAATAATCGCAAAAATCATTTATCGTTAAGCGATTATCAGTTAATATTTTAGCCAATGATTTTTTTGCATCATAATAGCCTTGTCGGATAGCCGTGTTACAGTCTTCAGTATCTAAACTTTCTCCATTAAAGAGATATGAAAGCGTATTTGAGGCAATTTTACGGCTATCAAAAGACAAATTGAGCTTGTTATACCAAGACAAATCAATCTTTGGATGCTCTTTTTTAATTACGGTCAACAATATGGTTAATGTTGTTAAACGTTGTTGCCCATCAATGGTTTCATAGATTACACCACCTTCCGTTTTTCTTTCATACGCGATCAACGAACCAATGTAGTATTTCGGTTTATTCTCTGTGTTTTTGCTTTTAAGAATATAATCTGCAATGTCCTGAATAATCTGGGTTATTTGAGATTCTGTCCATTCGTAATTCCTTTGATAGATTGGAATTATATACTCATCTGAACTGAATAACGCTTTAATGCTGTAATATTTTGGTTGTTTATCAGTCATAATATTTTAAGTCCTTAAAGAGTTCCACAATTTTTTCTGTTTTGCTTGACCTGTTTTCTTTTAAAGTTTCAAGTTGCAAGTTTAGTATGTCGCTTGGATTTACTGTTTCCTTGATTTTTTTAAATAACTGTATCTGAGAATATTCCCCTTTATTGAGAGCGAAATTATCAACCGAATCAAGTCCAACTGCCTTTAATTTCAGGCGCAGTGAATATGCCCAAATAAAGATTTTATCAATCGCTTTTGCTAAATCTTTATCACCGAATTTGTCCATATAATAAATTAAGCCACAGTAAAATAAGTTGCGAATATATTTGTCTCCTGTGCGAAAACTACCAGCATATGTTTTTATCATATTTAATACAGGATATTTCTCCTTCATTTCTGTTGATTTCAAGTCATCAATCATTCCTTGATAATATTTGATCATTTCAAAAAATCGTTTTCCGTTTATGATAGTTTCATCTATTTGAAAAGGAAATATCATTTCTTGTTTATCAATATTTCTATGATAAGAACGGTTGTAATCTTCAACATACAAGTGAACAATGCGAAGCATTACTGCAAAAGGATAATTTTCATCTATATTGGGACTTACACCTTTGAAGATTTCGATATCATTTTTTGAAAAATATCGAGCTGAATGTCCCTTACTCCAATTTCTAATTCTAAATAAGTATTGAGAAAATAATTTTGCAAGTTCCGCTGTATCTATACTTTCCCAATGTGCAACAACTTTTTTGCGTTCTTCCTCTGTTGAACACTTATTCATTTCTCTCAAATGAAATGCTTTTAGTAAATCGTGCGGCTCAAGGTCTTTACCTCTTGAATTTTGAGAATCAAAAAACTGAAATGCTTCTGAAACATCACTTAAAACAACTTCAACCAAGGTACATTTATTCAAAAAGAACAATATTATATTTCCATCAAAATCAGCAATTCGCCGTTCAATCGTTTTGTAATTGCGTTGTATATTTGCTTTTGAAATATTATTAACAAATGATAAATTCAAAAGTTTTGGTTCAAAATTCTTTAGTGCCTGTTCTTCTTCTGGAGTTTTATTCTGTTTTTTAATTATTGCATAAGCGATCAAGGTCAATGTAATTGTCCTCTGTTGCCCATCAACGATATCAGCAACATTATCATGACTGTGAACTACAAGAGTTCCTAAACGATATTCAGATTGATCCTTATGAATTAAAATATCATCAATAAGTTGATTGACATTTTTTGTTGTCCATTTATATGGACGTTGGTAATTGGGTATCTTCAAGTTATCATTAGTAAGCAAAGTTCTTACATTTACTATTTGAGGGTGTCTTGATTCCATGTTGTATCTTATTTATTTTCCTTTCATATCCTTCTTTCTCTAAATATACCACAAATCCCGCCAATCTTCAACCTAAACTGCACCCACCCTCTCAACATACTCACAAATTCCCTTTACCCTTTCTTCCATGCCCCAGGGAGGATTTGTGATTAAAAGGCCTGAGCCTTGAAGGCCGTATTCGCTTTCAGTATCTATCTTACTTGAAAAATGCTTGACCTCAAAATTCAACATCTTACCGTTTGCAGCTTTGCCTATCCGGCTTTTTAAATTTGCACATACTTCGGTTTTGTGATTCAATATTGGATACCAAATTATAAAGATTCCTACAGGCCATTTTTTACATACCTTTTCAACAGCTTCTGCAATCGCGGTATAGTCCGAATCGACTTCATAGCTGGGGTCAAAGAGGGCAAAACCGCGGATAGGGAAAGGCGGGGTAAGGGCTCTAATTGCCTCATAGCAATCCCTTTTGTGCACATGAACATTTTCTATATGTTTGTAAAGCTCTTTTAATTTTTCGGCTTCGGCAGAATGTAAATCGCATAAGATTAAATTAGAATCTTTTTGTAAAAATGAACGGATGATTTCGGGAGAGCCGGCATAAGAGGAATTTTCATCATAGTTTTTTAAGCAAAAATCCAAATAGGACTTAAAGTCCTCAGGAATTGGAAGATGCAGTTTTTCTTTTTTGTATAAATCCAAAAGACGGATTATCCCTTCTTCCGCTTCGCCGGTTTTTAAACTCCACTCGCTTAAAAGATTATAGGAAGCACCCCCTGCATTTAAATCGAAAGCAGTAAACGGTTTTTGCTTTTGCGTGTAAAGTTTTAAAAAAGAAAAAAGAACCGAGTGCTTAAAAACATCGGCCTGATTTCCTGCATGAAAACCGTGACGATAACTCAGCAAATTTTACACCCTCTTATTACACCACAGGCCTTTGCGGTAGTGATATAAAATAACCGTAAACTCGGCCAGCTCCGAAAAAAATATATGAGGTCCAAACGGCAAATAAGGGCAGGTGCAAAATATTTACAACCAAAAATAAAAACGGAATCTGAACGAACCAGCGGGATCCCAAGGTAGAATAAAGCATCGGCCGAGTATGTCCTGAACCCGAAAAAACCACAGCAAGCCCCAGACTTGCAGATAAAATTATAAAGGACGGATAAAATATACGAAGCATCACACTTCCCTGCAAAAGCATTGCCGGATCATTCGGAAAGAAAAACCTTAAAAAAGTTTGAGGCGTTCCCATAATTATGACTGCAAAAATTCCCACTACAGAGGCTGACATAAAAGCGTTTATCTTAGAAGTGAGCTTTGCTTCCTTAACATTATCCCGTCCGAGGCTTTGGCCCACCAAAGTTGCTCCGCCCATATTAAATCCGAAAATCGGCATAAAGGCAAACTGAGAAAGCTTTCCTCCTACACCGGCAATAGCAACAGCATCAGCTCCATAAACAGTAACAAACTTCATAATCGTTACTTGAGCAAAGGTGCGTACAAGGGAATTAATACCTGAAGGAAGACCTATGAGTAAAAGATCTAAGTCTATCTTTTTATCGAGTCTAAAAAGTCCCTTAAAACTGATCTTAATCTTTCTTTTTCCGCTAATAAGAATTAAAAAGCCGTATAAAAAACTTATAGTTCGGGCTGTGACTGTTGCAAGAGCCGCTCCAAAGACTCCCATTCCTAAGCCCGGGATACTTGTTCCGGGAACTATATCGAACATAAAAAGAGGATCTAAGACCAAGTTTATGATAGTGGATATTATCATAATATGAAGAGGAGTTTTTGCATCCCCTGTACATCTAAAAATCGTATTTACGGAATATGAAGAAAACATAACGGGAATAAAAAATATCCTAAGCCAGCCGTATTCTAAAGCGGAATTTAAAACCTCCTGATCCGGAAGAAAAAACCACAAAATCGGTTTTAAAAAAAGAGCTAAAAGAATGCCCGATATTACGGCAAGCACAACCTTAAAACTGATAGTCTGCTCTGCAATGCGCTGAGTTTTCTCCATATCGCCCCGCCCGTAATTTTGAGCAATCATCGAAACGGAGCTTGCACCTGCGACCTCATTTAAAATAGTAAAAAGCATATATATGGAAGAAAAGAGGGTAACACCCGAAAGAGCTGTTTTCGATATTTGCCCGACCCAAACCATATCTACAATGTCGTAAAAGTTTTGCAAGCCTGCGGAAATCATCGTAGGATAGGCCAGCTTCCATAACTTAATTGATATTTTTTTAGGTTTTAATTGCAGATCAGTTTCATCACAAGTACACTTCGAGCCGGATAGATTCTCCATAGCAGCACACTCTCCTTTAGGCTTTTAAATCGGCAATCTCCCAATTGTCAATTATAATTTTTTTGAAGAAAAAAGATTTTTAAAGATTGACGGCTTTATCTCTCCATCTTTTTTGGAATTATTTTTTAAACTTATCTTTCCGCCGGAAAAGTTATAGATGTGCTCTTCGGAGGCAACAACCAAAAGAACATCATCTTCTTCAAACTTATACTCGGGGTCATCCATAAAAATAAAGTCTTCGCTTTCTTTTTTTCGGCGGGCAATAATGTTTACCCCCATGTCTTTTCGGATATTTGATTCTGCAAGGCTTTTACCGACATATCGTGCTTCCACTCCGACTTCTGCAAGAGCAAGATTTTTTGAAATAGGCATAAATTTAAGAAGAAGGTCTGCGGCTAAAATAGGAGTTGTTCTTTTTGCGGCCTCACTGTCGGGATAAATTACTCTGGTAGCTCCGACGGTTTTTAAAAGCCTTCCGTGTTCATCGGATTGGGCTCGCACCACAATGTTTGAAATGCCGAGCGTTTTTAAAATTGTCGTGCTGATTACGGAAAGCTCCACCTTGCGGCTAAAGTCTACGATTACGGTATCCACCTTAGAAGGCAAGATTTTACGCACCGAAAGCTCGCTTATTTCTTCTATCACAACTGCCGAAGATGCCTTAGGTTTATACATTTCGATCAGTTCTTTGTTTTGGTCGATGATGATAACTTCGGCACCGATTTTGATAAGTTCATCGAGCATCCGTACACCGAAGGTTCCCAAGCCCATAATCGCAAATTTTTTCATAATTTTCCCCTATTCTTCATCGCGGGCTACAACATCAAGCCCGATAAGCATATCGGGACTTTCAATATCCAATATTTTTACACCCTGTGCAGCTCTTCCCATGGTACCTACAGAGTCTACGCTTATGCGGATAGTTTTTCCCTGTCCGGTTATGCAGACAACCTCATCGTCATCAAAGACGGTAAGAAGGCCGACAACCTCTCCTGTTTTTTCGGAAAGGGTGTAGATACGCTGTCCGCCGGTTCCTCTTCCGTGAGCGGAAAATTCCGAAAACTCTACGCGCTTGCCGTAGCCGTTTTCTGTCATAACAAGCATCTTTTGATTTTCCGTTACGCGGAGTGCTCCCGTAAGCTCATCCTCTGAAGAAAGCCTTATTCCGGTAACACCGCGGGAAGAACGGCCTTGTGAGCGGATGTCTTCTTCGCTTGTGCGGAGGGCCTGACCTCGGCGGGTTATGAGCATAATCTCATCCTTGCCGCCTGTAAGAATTGCACTTACAAGCTTATCGCCCTCATCCAGTTTTATCGCAATGATTCCGCGGGTTTTTGCATTTGCAAAATTGTCAGTGGTAACTTTTTTTACAACACCGCCTGCGGTCGCCATCAATAAATAGGTCTTATCGTCAAATTCTTTTAAAGAAACGACTGCCGTAATTTCTTCATCGGAAGAAACTGAAAGAAGGGATTTTATGTGAGAGCCGCGGCTCGTTCTGCTTGCTTCCTGTATTTCATGCACCTTTAACCAGTAGGCTTTTCCCGCATTTGTGATAAACATAATATAATCGTGGGTTGAGGCCGTAAAAATCTGGTCCAAAAAGTCGTCTTCTGCAAGGTTTGCGGAATTGGAACCCTTGCCGCCCCTGTTTTGGCTCTTATAGGCCGTGGCCGGAATACGCTTGATATACCCGAGGTGGGAAATTAAGATAACCATCTCTTCTTTTTTGATAAGGTCTTCGATATTGAGCTCTTCAACCTCATCGGCTACAATATCGGTTTTGCGCTCATCGCCGAACTTTTCGGCTATCTCTGTAGTTTCTTCCTTTATTAAGGCTAAAATCTTTTCGGGATGAGCAAGAAGATCTTTTAAGTGAGCGATTAAAACCTGCAATTCCTGCAATTCTTTTCTGAGGTCTTCAATTTCCAAGCTTGTCAAACGCTTTAACTGCATATCGACAATAGCCTGAGCTTGGACATCATCAAAGCCGAATCTTTCCATCAAGCCGTTTTTTGCCGTTTGAGTATCGCGGGAGGCTCTTATTATTTTGATAACCTCATCTATGTTGTCGATGGCAACGATTAGGGCTTCCAAGATATGAGCCCTTTCTTCCGCCTTGCGTAAATCGAATTTTGTTCTGCGGGTAACTACATCGACCCTGTGCTCTACAAAGTATTTTACAAGAAGTTTTAGGTTGAGGGTTTCCGGTCTTCCGTTTACAAGGGCTAGGTTTATAACTCCGAAGGAAGATTGAAGGGCTGTCTTTGCAAAGAGCTGGTTTAATACTACCTTTGTAATTGCCCCCCTCTTTAACTCTATAACAATACGCAAGCCTGTTCTATCGGAAGTTTCATCGTTTACGTTTGCGATTCCGTCTATAACTTTTTCGCGGGCTAATTCCCCGATGCGGGATACGAGGGTGGTTGTGTTTACCTGATAGGGAACTTCTGTAAAGACTATAGTTTCTTTTCCCTTTTTATCGACCTCAATTGTAAATTTACCGCGTACCAATATTTTTCCGCGGCCGGTTTTAAAGGCTTGTTTTATGCCCTTCCTTCCATAGATGACTCCGCCGGTCGGAAAGTCGGGGCCCTTCATGTATTTACAAAGCTCGTCTATTTCGATTTCCGGATTGTCTATGTAGGCCGAAACGGCATCGGCTATTTCGCGCAAGTTATGGGGCGGCATGTTGGTTGCCATACCGACTGCAATTCCGCTTGAACCGTTTGCAAGCAAGAAGGGAAATTTTGCCGGAAGAACGGTCGGTTCTTTTGTAGAATCATCAAAGTTCGGAATAAAATCGACGGTTTCTTTTTTTATGTCCTCGACCATGGTTTCGGCGATTTTGGCCATCTTGGCTTCCGTATATCGGTAAGCAGCGGGCGGGTCGCCTCCTATGGTTCCGAAGTTTCCTTGAGGATAAATGACCGGATAGCGTAGAGAGAAGTCCTGTCCGAGGCGGACTAGGGCATCATAGACCGAAGCGTCGCCGTGAGGGTGGTAACTTCCTAATACGTCACCTACAATCTTAGCACACTTTCTGGTGGGGCCTGAACTGCGTAAACCCTTTTCTTCCATTGAATAGAGAATTCGCCTGTGAACGGGCTTTAGGCCGTCCCTTACATCGGGCAGGGCTCGGCTTACTATAACTGACATTGAATAATCTATGTAGGCTCTTTTTACTTCATTTTCGATAGGAATCGGAATTACGGCTCCGCCTTCCTTAGTTTGTATCTCTTCCACGCATTATACTCCGAAATCTATAAATTCGTGCTATTTTAGCATAAAAAAAAGGCTTGGTCAAGGAATGGGAAAATGCCGGGCTTAACCTACTGCTCAGATAAAATTCTGTTATTAGATAAGAACATTAAGAATTTCCTATGCCTTCCGCAGTCTTAATCATCTTCAAAATTTTTAAGCTCTTTTTTTACCTTAAAGCATTCCGTGCAGTTTAAAAAGTCTTTGATATGGCTTGCATAGTTTATTTTTTTGTTCCATACCAGATAAATGTTCCGGTATTGGTGGGGAACATCTCCCAGTTCAAAGGCTATGAGCTTTTTATTTTTTACCATATCGGCAACAGCTATTTTAGATATAAAAGAAGTGCCAAGACCCTCTGCCGTTAATTGCTTTATGACCTCTGTGTCGTTTATCGAGGCGCTTATGTTTATGGAATTTAAATCTATCTTTTGCGATTTTAAAATCAGTTCCATATTTTGTTTGACGGCCGAGCCGGCTTCCCTGATAATAAAGGGTTCTTCAGCAATTCGTTTTAAATCGGGATTCGATTTTTTAAGCTTTTGATAATAAGCATTGTTTGCGCTTATAAAAACAAATTCGTCTTTATATATAGGAAGAAATTCGCAATTTTCATCTTCTACCTTCATTCCGACAATGCCTATATCGACAGTATTCAGCGAAACCTTTTTTATTGTTTCGAGGCTGTTTTTTTCCTCGACCTTGATATAAATGTCGGGATGCTTTTTTTTGAACTCCCTCACTATCGCAGGAAGAAGATAACCGGCAGGAATTGTGGAAGCTCCTATAGTTATAACCTTTCTTTCGGGATGTATAAATTTTTCTATTATCTTATCTCTTTCAGCTAAAATATTTTTTGCTTCGCCGTAGAGCTTGCTTCCCGCCTCGGTAAGTTTTAGCTCGCGTGTAGAACGCAAAAATAGAGGCGTATCAAGCTCCTCTTCAAGCTGCTTTAATGTAAGGCTGACAGTAGGCTGCGATATATTCAATTCCGCTGCAGTAGTGGAAAAGCTTAAATTTTCTACAAGTTTACTAAATACTTCAAGTTGTTTAAATTCCATAAAAACTCCTTTCGGCTTAACAGCCGTTTTATTTTACATTCATTATAAAAACACCCTTCCATCCGTTCTTAGGCGGAAACTCTTGATAATGAGCAATCCTTTTTAAGAATACCTTTGAGGGGGCATCATTGTGTTTTTCTACACATTCTGAAAAAGCTTTTTCGGCTTGCTTCCATTTTCTTTTTCGGTAATGGAAGAGGCCTGTTTCAAATAGTTTTTTTATTTCGTTGACGGCCTCGATAGGCTGCTTTTCTGTCGGCTGTAAAATTTCAAAAATTCTTACAGGCTCGGTTTTTCCTTTTACTGTAACAAGATCAAGTTCTCGGCATATAAAGCTGTCATCAAGGTTTTCGTATACGGCTTCTGAAATAATTGACTTTGAGCCGTACTCTTTGTTTGCTCCTTCAAGACGGGCTGCAAGGTTTACCGTGTCGCCTATCGATGTAAAATCTTTTCTTGTTTTAGATCCGACCGGACCGAATACTACGGGGCCCGAATTTATTCCTATGCCTATAGAAATTGTTGCAGAGCCTTCTTTTGCGGCAGCCTTTTGTTCCCGCCTCATTGCCTTGCGAATTTCCATAGCAGCCTTACAGGCGTTTATTTCTTTTTTAGGCCCCGAGAAAAAGGCCATGATTTCATCGCCTACATATTTATCGACATCTCCGCCATTTTCAAAGATTATCTTTGTTTCAATATCGAGATAGCGGTTTAAAATATTGATGACTTCCCGCGGCTGCATATTTTCGCACATGGTTGTAAAGCCGCGTATATCCGTAAACAAAAAACAGAGCTCCCTTGTGGTACTTTTACTCGAAAGATTTTTTTCGGCATTTTGAATTGTATGAAAAGAAACATATGGTAAAATACCGCGTATAAGCGAGATAATGTTTTTCAGCTCGATTGAAAGGGTTTTTATTTCGTCATGGGTTTTAATATTTTCTTCAAAAATAAGACGCTCAGCTTCGACGGCGGCACTGCTCGAAATCATTCCGCTTAAAATATTTGCAGTTTTTCGAATATTGCCGCATAAGAATATAACCGGATTTGCGATAAAGTCGGCCAAAAAAAGAACGATTATTATTGAAGCATAAAAAAACACGGCCGAAATTGAAAACACAAAAACCTTTGCTTGAAAGTATGGGCGGTCTAAAATTTCTTTAAGATATGTAACAACGGAAAACCCTAAAAGCCTTTGACCTTCCTTGCGTGTAAATGTTATAGGATAGATATAAATGCAGGTTCCTTTTTCTGCCTTATAAATCGGAGTGCTCACCGTATTTTCATTTTTAAAATGCGTGATATAATGGGCTGCATCTTCAGGTGTGATGTGTTTTTCTTCATCGGGTATCGAACGCACATTTCCCGCTTCAGTAGTGTATGAAAAAACATCGAAGGACGGCAGCACGGTAGAACTGTCTATCTCTTCAAGAAAAACGGGAGTCTTATTGCTTGTGGTTATAATATCGACCCTTTGGAAAGGAAAGGGTGAAGAAAGGTTTGTCTTTTTTATGCCTTCCAAAAAGGCACTGATTTTAGCATGAAGGCCGTCCGAAAAACTGTATATGGCCGCAACCTGCTCAGCCTGATTTTTTCCTGTAGTGTTGACATTTTGAGTGAGCATTATATTATAGTTTCTTAAATCGGTGTAAATAAATGTTGAAAGAATCACTAATATAGTAAAAAGAATAACTATTGTAATTTTTATTTTTATGTGAGAGCGTTTTTTCCTGTTTTTAAAGCTGTTTATCGAGTTTTTTAATAATTTTTCTACCGAAAAATTTTCTTCCCGTATGGATTCAGGAGTGTTTTTTAAGGACTTTTCTTTTTGTTTTTTTATCCTGTCTGCGGCTCTTTTCCTTAAAGCTTCTTCTTTTTCTTCCTCTTCTTTTAAAAGGCGTTTATATTCCATGTATGAACCGTTTTGCCTTTTTATCGAAATTATTCCGTGAGCAATCAAAAAAGCATGAAAAACAAGGGCTGTAAAAAATGCAAAATATGTAAACCCGTTAAGAGTGTAGAACCATCTTGCCGTATTTGCAAATAAATTCATCCCTGAAACGGAAGCAGCAAGATAAAGGCTTATAGGAATTAAGGCCGAAAAATATACAACCTTTGACGAGATTTTTTTTTGAAAAAGAGATACGGATATGATGATGAATGAAATAGGCAGTAAAAACAACAGAAGGCTGCTTGCATAAAAAAAGTTAAAACCCCTTTGTGCAAAGCCTGAAAATAATACGGTCATAGGATAAAGGCTTACGGCCTTTTGGGATGTATTAAATAAGTCCATCTTCGTCATACTAAAAGGTAAAATCATAAGCTCTGTAAGAATTATAAGAGAAGCGATTTTTACCGTTTTAGGATGAACATAAATCTTTTTTATCCGGTTGAGAATGTCATTTAATGCCTTTATCATAGATAATAGTTTACATACTAAATGTTTTTTGTCAATAGAATAATGGAAAGGGCAAGAAAAGCTCTTTTTATGCGGAGAAGCGATCGAAAATTTATAAAAACAAAATGTTGCTAAAATAAGCCTTAAAACTAAAAAAATATGCAAAAATTCGCAAAAAAAAACAAGAATTCCGCGTCTTTTGTGTAACTTTTTTTGCTTTTTGCTTGACAGCTATAAATGACTATGTTATAATCAGCACAAACAAATAACAAGGAGGAATTTTTTATGAAAAAAATTCTGTCAATTTTGATGATTATGGCTCTTGTGGGCGGAGTTGCATTTGCCCAGCTTACACCATCAGTAGAAGCCAGTGCAGCAGTAAACTGGGGTATTGATCTTGGTGCAGGAAAGGACGCAAAAGCTCAACATGGTTTTGAAAATGTCTTTGATGCAAAAGTCGTAGTGCCTCTATATATGGGTACTTTAAATTCCAAGAATGAAGGTAGTGTTCATATGAACTTTGATCTTGGTTTGAACTTGGCCTATAGATTCAAGAAAAGATTGTCAAATAGTGCTTCTCCCTTCCTTGCATGGGATTCAGATGCTCAGATTGATCTATGGAGAAAAACATTAAGCGGTATGTCTGCTTCTGTACATTTCTTTGGCGGATATATTAATGTTTTTGGTAGACCTGACTTTTCTACAAACTTTGCACAAATTTGGTCACCTATCAGAGATGATGGTACAGCTTGGGGTCCTGAGACATCTGGTGATATCACTGGTTTTGGTACAAAACTTGGATATAAGAGTGATAATTTGGCTGGAACAGGTCTTTCATTGGATGCTGGTTTAAAATTAGGTTCGAATGGTGCATGGAATACAAAGGGTGAAGAAGCTGTACCCGGTAAAAAGATCTATAAGAAAGTAACTTTTGCAAAAGATTATGAGATCAAGGCTGAAGATCTTGCTAAGAGAGTTTATAAGTCAATAGAAACAGGGGCTGATGGTAATGTTGTGTTAGTATTTGATGGAGCTGCTGATACTCTTGCTAACCATTATCCAACATGGGCTGTTGGTCATAAAATTACTGAGGCTGAATCTAAGCTGATTTTCTTTGAAGAAGCAGTTTCTTATGATGGCAAAAAAGATAAGAAAGATCCTGTAGCTAATAAATATGCTTTCGGTTTTGATTTAAGCTTAGGTTATGACAAATGGGTTACATTCGATTTCGGTATGAATCTTACCTTTGATCCTGTAGAGAAATTCGGCAAAGCCGGTGTTGCTCCTTATAAAGAAGGTGACAAATCTGTGTCCAATGTGGATAAGGCATACCTTGGCATGGGCTTTAAACTTGGTTCAAAGGCTGTTGAGGGTCTTGATGTAAAATTAGCTATGGATACCTTAATGAATGTAGGAAAAGATTCAAAGGTTGCTTTTGATCTTCGCTTTGATGCTGCTTACAAGTGGGTAGCTTTTGGTGCATACTTTGGTAACGACTTGTCAGCCTATGCCGGAAAAGACAAGGATGGAAAAGCTATCGGTGATATGGCAATGATGCTTGCTTTCAAATCCGCTGCTTCAGGCGATACAAATTTAGTTAACGGTTTGGCTTTCGGTGTTGATTTCAGACTTAACCATATCTTAAGTGAAGTTAAGAAAGATAATAAGTCTACTCTACCTATGGGTCTAAGTGCTTGGGTAAACTACAAGTATAATATCACAGACGCAATGTGGGTAAAGCCCTATGCTAACTTCTGGGCAGAAAGCAATAAGACTCATAAAGATACAACAAACACAGATAAGTTCTTCGGCGTTGCCTACAAGGTTGGTGCAGTATTCTCTCCTGTAGAAAAGGTTGAAGTTGAAGCTTCTTGGATGCATGGTAAGCTTGCTTGGAACCAATATGAAGGTGAAGGAATGCTTTCAGCTCCTGCTGTTGATGCACACAACGGAACTTTCGTACTTGGTGTTAAAGTTAATTACTAATCTATACTTAGTATAATTTTAGAACCCGCCGTAAGGCGGGTTTTTTTTGTGTCCTACCTCTTAAATATTGCACATTCCCTCGGTTTTGTGCTATAATCCTATTAAGGTAGGGCTTAAAATGGACTTTGATTTTTCACGAAAAATACCGATCGGTGTACAGAGCTTTGAGGTAATGCGTAACGATAAATTTCTCTATGTCGATAAAACGCCTTTTTTGTTTAAACTCGCTCACTCCAACCGAGTCTATTTTTTAAGCCGCCCTCGGCGTTTCGGCAAAAGCCTTTTTTTGTCGACTCTCAAAGCCTACTTTTTAGGCCAAAAAGAATTATTTACCGGCTTATACATCGAAAAGGCAGAAGAAAAACGGGCCGAAATCGAAAAATCTGCCGCTTGGGTAGAATATCCTGTATTCTACTTGGATTTTAATACCAAATATTATAAGGATCAAGAAGCTCTTTTAACTATTATAAATTTGCACTTAGATGACTGGGAAAAAATTTATTCACTTACAAAAACATCTGGAAGTATTGAGGATAGATTTAAATCTATAATTTCAGCCTTGTACGAAAAAACCGGCCGTCAAGTTGTAATCCTTGTGGATGAATACGATAAGCCTCTTTTACAGACTATGGGTGTAAACGAGGCATTAAACGAAGAATACCGAAACACCCTCAAGGCTTTTTATTCGGTAATAAAAACCTGTGACCAATACATCCGTTTTGCTTTTTTAACAGGCGTAACAAAGTTTAGTAAGGTAAGTATTTTTAGTGATTTAAATAACTTACAAGATATAAGTATGCTGAATAACTATGCCGAAATATGCGGACTGACTCAAAACGAAATAGAAAACACATTTAAGCCCGAAATAGAGAGATTAGCAAATAACAGTAAAAACTCTTATGACAAAATGCTTGAAGAATTAAAAAAGCGTTATGACGGCTATAAGTTCAGTGTATCCGGTGAATCGGTTTATAACCCTTTCAGCATATTAAATACGCTTAACTCAGGCGAATTAAAAAACTACTGGTTTGCGACCGGAACTCCGACCTTTTTGGTAAACTATTTAAAAGACGCTTATTACAATGTGCCCGAGTTGGACGGAGGAGTCGAAATAAACGAAGCGGGAATCGATCTATATCGTGCCGATGCGAAAGACCCTTTACCGATACTTTTTCAATCGGGATATTTAACGATAAAGGAATATTTAGAAGAAGCAAATATCTACCGCTTGGGCTTCCCTAATGATGAGGTGCGTTACGGCTTTTTAGAAAACCTTGTGCCTGCCTATTCTTCTCTCCGGCCTTATGAAACGGCTTCATCCGTGTGGGAATTTACAAAGGATATTCGGGCAGGGAATATAGACGGGTTTATGGAAAGGATGCAGGCAATAATAGCGGGAGTACCTTACGATAATCTTCCGAAGGATAGGCTTAAGTTAAGAGAGCAAAACTACCAGACGGCTGTCTACTTAATCTTTAAGCTGATGGGTCAATTTGTTCAAACCGAGATACACTGTGCAAGGGGCAGGGCTGATTGTATAGTGCATACTAAAGATTCAATCTACATTTTTGAGTTTAAGCTGATGAGTGTAGGCACCGCCGAAGATGCAATCGCACAAATAAAAGAAAAGGGCTATGCCGGTCAATTTAAGGCAGAGGGCAAAAAGATAATCCTGATAGGTTCCAGCTTTGATGAAGAAGAAAGGACTATCGGCGAATGGAAAACGGAAAGCTTAGAATAACAAAAAAGCCGCCCTAAGAATGTTTAACTTAGGACGGCTTTTTTATTGGGTTAAAGTAAAAGACTTATTTTGTCTTTAAATACTCGTTTATTGCAGCAGCGGCTTTTCGGCCTTCGCCCATTGCAAGAATTACGGTAGCGGCACCGAGAACAATGTCGCCTCCTGCCCAAACGCCTTCAATCGAGGTTTTTTGGTTTTCATCTACAACGATATTGCCTTTTTTGGTAACTTCCAAACCATGACTTGTTTGAGCCATGAGCGGGTTTGAGTCGTTTCCGAGGGCGACGATTACGGCATCAACCTTGATCTGGTGTTCGGTGCCGGGCTTTGCCACAGGCTTTCTTCTGCCGGATTCATCGGGTTCGCCCAACTCATAGTCTAAGACCTCGATTGCACAAACCTTTCCTTCTTCATCGCCGACTATTCTTGTGGGGTTTTGAAGGAAGCAGAACTCTACGCCTTCTTCCTCTGCGTGGGCAACTTCTTCTAGTCGGGCAGGCATTTCGGCACGGGTTCGGCGGTAAATACAGTAAACCTTTTTGCAGCCTAAGCGGTATCCCATTCTTGCAGCATCCATAGCAACATTTCCGCCGCCGATTACGGCTAAGGTCTCAGCCTGATAAAGAGGAGTATCGGAATGAGTTGCATCATAGGCCTTCATAAGGTTTGCACGCGTCAAATATTCGTTTGCACTAAAAACACCGATTAGGTTTTCGCCTTCAATTCCCATAAACTTAGGTAAGCCTGCACCTGTTCCGATAAAGGCGGCATCATATCCGTCTTCTTTTAAAAGCTGCTCAAGGGTTTCGGTTCTTCCTACCAAGAAGTTGGTTTTGAATTCAACACCCATCTTTTCGAGGTTTTCAACTTCCTTTGCAACGATTTCTTTCGGCAAGCGGAATTCGGGAATACCGTAAACCATAACGCCGCCTGTTTTGTGGAAGGCTTCAAAGACGGTTACGGAGTGTCCTTCACGGCGGACATCGGCTGCTACGGTAAGACCTGCGGGGCCTGAACCGATAATGGCAACCTTTTTTCCCGTTTCGGGGGCAACTTCGGGTACGGTAATCTTATTATTGTTTCTTTCCCAGTCGGCAACAAAGCGTTCAAGTCTGCCTATGGCTACAGCCTGTTCGGGGGACTTGAGCATCTTGCCTATTGTACAAAAGGCTTGGCACTGCTTTTTCTTGGGGACAAACTCGTCCGCAGATTGCAGGAAGGAGGTTTGTTGTTTTTATAATATCAACAGCCTTTTTATAATCGCCTTTTTGAATTTCTGCAATAAATTCCGGAATAGGAACACCTACGGGGCAGCCTTTTACGCAGGGGCGGTTTTTACAGTTTAAACACCGCTCTGCTTCAATTCTAGCCTGCTCATCGGTGTAGCCCATGGCAACCTCATTCATTAATGAGGATCTCTCATGAGGGTCGAGGGCGGGCATTTCCTGAATAGGGATTTGCGTTCTTTCTTTTGGACTTAAGGTCTTATCCTTTAAGTCTGCCCACATTTTTTTTGCTTGTTCTGAAAGCTCTTCATGGGTTATATGTTTATGACCTGCTAAATTTGTATTTTCCATAGATTTCCCACTCCTTAATTAAAGATACCGGATCGGCACTTATGTTTATCCTTCTCTTCTCGTCCTCGGAAGGCCTTCATTCTCATCATCATATTATCGAAGTCGACCTTGTGGGCATCGAATTCGGGACCGTCAACACATACGAACTTGATTTGATTGTCTACAGTTACGCGGCAGCCTCCGCACATTCCTGTTCCGTCAATCATGATTGTGTTAAGCGAAACCGTTGTTTTTATTCCGTAGGGACGTGTGGTTTCGGCACAGAATTTCATCATTATGGGCGGTCCGATTGCAAAAACCTCATCGGGAGGAGTTTGACTTTCACAGAGTTCTTTTAAGGGAGCTGTTACCAAAGCCTTTCTTCCATAGGAACCGTCATCGGTTGTAATGATGAGTTCGTCAGCAATAGCTTTCATCTCATCTTCAAAAACAATTAGGTCTTTGTTTCTTGCTCCGATGATAACTATTAGCTTGTTTCCTGCTTCTTTAAAAGCTTTTGCGATAGGATACATAGGTGCAACACCTATACCGCCGCAAACGCAGGCTACCGTTCCGCACTTTGTTATGTGCGAGGGCCGTCCAAGAGGGCCCAAAATTGCAGCAATAGAATCACCTACATTTTTCTCGCAAAGTTTGATGGTTGTTGCTCCTACAGACTGTATAACGAGGGCAATCCAGCCTTCCTCGGCATTTGCATCGGCAATTGTGAGGGGAACCCTTTCTCCAAAATTGGTATCTATTTGAACGATTACAAATTGTCCCGGATGTCTGTTTTTTGCGATTTCCGGTGCTTCAACGCGCAAATAAAAAACCTCAGGCGAATATTGCCGTTTTTCAAGTATTTTGTGCATAATCATACTCCTTAAGGTTTATAATCTATAAAAAAATAATGATTTAAGATGTTAGACAAGTCTTCAAATCAGTGATAACCTTAACGGGTAATTATATCAAAATTCAAAAAATCTTGCAACAGGCAAAAATTAAAAACTGGACAAGCGGTTTTTTTTGTGATATTATTTTTAAGTAAGGAGGTACTTATGAAAAAATCTAAGCTGTTATGTTTGTTTATGTTTTTTGTTGTTTTAGGAGTACTTACGGCCGAAAAATCCTCTAAAAAATTATATGTGAATGTAAAAGAAACTTGGATAAAATCAGATACAGGTTTTTTTGCTAAAAATGTTGTAAGGGTGCAGTACGGGGAACAGGTATATCTTTTAGAAGAAAAAGGAAAATGGATGAGGGTTTCTCCGGTTTTAAATCCGAATCTTGTAGGCTGGCTGCCCAAGGCAAATCTTACAAAGAAAAAAATAGTCGGCTCTTTTGATAAAAGAACTTCGGCTGAAGCAAAGGAATTGGCTCTTGCAGGAAAGGGTCTGACGGAGGGCTCCGGTTCGGAATTTTCTGTCTCAGGTAAAAAAAATTATCCGGCGGTTGACAGTGTTGAAAGTATAACTGTAAACCCAAAGGATTTACAGTTTTTTATCAAAGAAGGCTTATTGAAGGATGGTGAATAATGAAAAAGAAATTAGGCTTATGTTTGATTATAATTTTGATACCTGTAATTGTTCTATCTTGTGCCCTATTGGAAAGTTTAGATGATCCTCTTGCTTTTACAAAAAATGTTATTGATGCTGCCGCTCCTCTTGTTGAAGCCTCAAAACCTATTCAAAATGAGGAAGAGTATTATATAGGCAGGGAAGTAGCTGCCGTTATTTTAAGCAACTATAAACTTTACCGAAACAAGCAGCTGGAAAACTATCTTAATCTGATTTGTATGACCTTGGTACTAAATTCTGATGTGCCTGAATCTTACAACGGCTATCATGTTGCAATATTGGATACGGATGAAATAAATGCTTTTGCAACACCCGGAGGGCATGTGCTTGTTACAAAGGGACTGTTATCGTGTACTGATTCCGAGGATGCCCTTGCCGGTGTTATAGCACATGAGCTTGGACACATTCAGTTAAAGCACGGTATAGGAGCCATTAAAGCAAACAGAATGACTGCTGCAGCTGTCGAAAGTTCGGCAACAATGGCTTTAGGAGCCGAAAAAAAAGCTGATCTTAAATTTTTAGAAGATGCATCAAAAGAAATAGTAACAACATTGGTAAATTCCGGTTATTCTAAAACTCAAGAATACGCTGCAGACAGTTTTGCCGTCAAGCTAATGGCAAAGTCGGGATATGATCCCAATGCTATGACCGAAATGCTTAAAATTATGGGTGAGAAACAAAAAAACGATCATCGGGGTTTCGGTAAAACTCACCCCTCAGCCGATTCGCGTATAAAATATGTAGAAAAGGAAGCAAAAAAACTCGCAGGCGACTATAACCGTTCTGCGAGGTTTAACCGCTATCAAAAGAATAAACTGAAATAAGGAAAAAGTTTATGAAGAAAATACGAAGGCTGTTTTTTATTTCTGTTCCGATTTTTTTTATCTTGTTGCTTTTTACTTATTTAGGAATTTTTCGACAGGCGGAATATTTTTTTTATGATGACAGAATGAAGAAGACTGCTTCTTATTTTTCTCCCTCAGATGAAATTGTTTTGGTTTTGGTAGATCAAAAAAGCTTAAACTATGCCGCATCCGAACGAGGCTGGAAGTGGCCTTGGCCCCGTGAAGCCTATGCCGAGATAACGGATTTTTTTTCTGCAGGAGGAGCAAAGTCTGTAGCTTTCGATATGCTCTTTACTGAGCCTTCTTCCTATGGGGAAGCCGATGATAAAAAATTTGCAGAATCTTCAAGAGAAAGCGGCATAGTTATTCAAACCGTTTTTTTTTGATAGAGGGCAGCGTATTGTTCCCATCGATGAAATTGCCTCATCCGCCAAGCTTATAGGAAATGTAAATAGTCTTCCCGATCCTGATGGAACGATAAGAAGTGCCCGCCTATTTTATCCATGGAAAGATTATAAGATTCCTACCTTGGGAATAGCCTCTTATTTTTTAGGAGGAAATGAAGATGAGGGGCTTCCTGCAGAGCTCAATCTCCGCTTTACAAAAAGTATTGATGATTATTTGCCCTACAGTGCAGGCGATATTTTAAAGGCTCAAGCCGATATAAGGGCAGGCAGGGAAAGCGGGCTCCATCCTGAGGATTTTGAAGACATGTATGTTTTTTTTGGGCTCTATGCTCCCGGTCTTTTCGATATTTGTCAGACTCCGGTTTCTGCGTCTTATCCCGGGGTTGGCATTCACATAACTCTTTTAGATAATATTCTTTCTGGTAATAGAATTGTAAAAACCGGCTTTTTGATTAATGCCTTAATTATTTTAATTTGTATTATTCTTTCAGGCTTGCCTGAAATTTTTTCTGAAAAGATAAAATCAAGGGCCGTTTCGTTAATAGTGAATACTGCAAGTTTTTTGTGCTTTGCTATTCTCTACATTTTTATTGCGTATTTTTTATTCCGCTTCGGAATCTCCGTTCCTACAGCCTCTGTACTTGCAGGAATGGTTTTGTCTTTTGTTGCATCCTTGGCTGTAAGTTATCTGGTTGAGGGAAAACAAAGGCGTTACTTAAAAAATGCTTTTAAGCAATATCTAAGTCCTGCCGTTATAGAGCAGCTGATTGCCGATCCGTCTCAACTAAAATTAGGCGGTGAGCGAAAAGAAATATCCATCTTTTTTTCGGACTTGCAAGGGTTTACTTCAATCTCGGAAAGCTTAAGTCCCGAAGCCCTTACCGAACTTTTGAATGATTATCTTTCGGATATGAGTAAAATTATTTTGGACTCGGGCGGAACAATCGACAAGTATGAAGGCGATGCTATTATAGCTTTTTGGAATGCTCCTGCAAGGGTGGAGCATCATGCCCGTTCTGCCTTAGAAGCGGCTTGGGCTTGTCAAAAAAAACTTGAAGAAAGGCGTGCCGAGTTTGAAAAGAGGGCTGAAGGAAGGCCCTTTAAAATGCGCATAGGGCTTAATACCGGTTTTGCCATCGTCGGCAATATGGGCTCGGTAAGCCGCTTCGATTATACAATGTTGGGCGATTCGGTAAACTTGGCCGCCCGCTTGGAAGGCTTAAACAAACAATTCGGTACTTACACAATGTGTGCTGAGGCGGCAAAAAAACAAGCTGAAGAAAGCGGCACAATTCTAAAATTTAGAGAGCTTGCCCGTGCGGCAGTTGTGGGAAAATCCGAACCCGTAGTCGTTTATGAAATCATGGACAAAAAAACTTATAACGAAAAAAAAGTCTTGCTTGATTCTTTTGACAAAGGATTAAAAGAATTCTATGCCGGAAACTTTAAAGAAGCCTTAAATATTTTTGCTCAAAATGAAGAAGCCGATCCTCCTTCAAAACACTATGCAGAAAAATGTAAACTCCTTATCTCACAAAAACCTGAAGGCAAGTGGCTGGGCATTTGGAAGGCTGATACTAAATAAGTTTTTAAATAACAAAATCTTAACTATGGAAACTCTAATGCAAAACAACAAATTAAAACTAATCTTTATCTTAATATTGACGGCTTTTATATTTTCGTGTTCTAAAGAAGTAAAAGAACCTGCCGAAGAAAAAACCGTAGCTGAAAGTAAACCGGTAGAAAATAAAATTGAAGCAGTAAAGCCTGACCCTCCTGCACCTCAAAAGACAGCTGAACAACTTGAAGCTGAAGAAAAATACAAAAAAAGTAAAGAATACGAAGAAAAACTTAAACAGCTTGTAGCCGAACTGGATAAGAAGGAAAAAATCCTAAACTATAAATTCCCTACAGGTATTACTATTGATGAATTGATACAGCAAAAGGCTCCGGTATTGTATAGTCTGGCAGATAATCTTGAGTTTATTCATTTTTATGAGATAAAAAAAGATGGGGATTTTTGCTATTGTAAATATAAAGCTCCTACTCAAAACGGAGGAATGCTCGATTATCAGGTTACCTATAAGTGGGATAATCCTGAACAGATTTATCTTCCCCTCTCTTATGATCTTTTAAGTGAGAACAATATAGGAAAAATAAATGAAGAGTTTATAGAAAACCAAGCGCTCGGCTCTTTATATAGTATGAAAAACGATGAAAAAAAACATGAAATGATAAAACTATTTGAAGATTACGAAAACACACAGTATCCTTTATTTAGAAAGGTTGTCCATACAGATTGGGACACGGGGATCAAAACTAAGGGATATAAACAGTATGATATGCGAATACTAGATTATGTAAAGGGGAACTTTACAAACTCAGGGTATGATGAATATTTTGTTATGTTTTATGAAGATGACCCGGATCCGGAGATGGGTGATCAATATATAGAAAGAGTGAGATGTTTTTTAGTTTCTGAAGGCAAGATAATCAATGATTATTATATTAGTCATTCAGGCGGTTATTTTTACCCTGCGCTTACGCATGACAAACTTCCTGAAGTGAAAGATTTCGGGTATAAATTTTCACAAGGGTGGATAGCTGACCTTAATCAAAACGGAATAAATGAAATATATCTTGCCGCTTTATTTAATATAGAAGGCGATCGACTATTAATGATTGAATATAATGATGAGTCTTTTGTTACCAGTTATGTATATGGTGATCGTTACGATATACTATCTATTGATTGGTACAAAAAAATGATTATAATAAAAGATAAGTCCATGAACGGTGAATGGATAGATGATTATCAATGGAATGATACTTTAAAAGAGTTTATTCTATATAGAGGACGAATATTAGGAGGATTAAGAAATGAAAAAAATTATTAAATTGACTGATGAAGAGTTATTAATGCAAAACAACAAATTAAAACTAATCTTTATCTTAATATTGGCTGCTTTTATATTTTCGTCTTCTAAAGAGGTTAAAGAACCTGCGGAAGAACCGAAGTCTGTAGAGGCAAAAGTTGAAACAGTTCAACATAATGAAGTAAAAAGCGATTCATCTGTAAAAACAGAGCTTCCGCCTAAAGAAACTCAGGCAAAAGAAGAAAAAGCGGAAACAAAAGAGGTGATCCCCGAAACACCCGGTAAAAAGGCCGAAAAAGAGGGGCTTAAATATCTTTCCGATGAAAAGCACTATATGGCAAAGGGAAGTTTATTGTTTTATAACTTAAATATAAACGATACCTATGAACAGGCATTAGCCAAATTAAAAGATTTTGGAGTTAACGGTTTATATTCTACAGCAATGATGCCTAAAAGCTTACAAGAGATGGGCTGTAAGGCTTACATTCCTGATAATAAAACTTTAGAAGAAGATGCAAGTAATGATTTTTATATAATTTTTAAAGACGGTAAAATAATAAGATTTATCAAATTTTTTGCTTACAATCTGGGTTTTTATAAATTTTATCGGCCTGATGTAAAGAATATCTACCCTGAAATATGGGAGTTAGAAGTATCAAGCGGGAAGGGCTATACGTATTTTGAAACACCGGATCATTATACAGAGGAAAATAACGTTATTTATCGAAATGAGATATACTATCCGACAGAGGCGACAACCATTATAATGACCAGAGACGGGTATAAAACTTATTTTGAAGAAGCCGATCGACGGTCCGACGATATTTTGGAACTTGGCGATTTATATTTTTATGATCTTCACATAAAAGATGATATGGAAACAATAAAAACAAAACTTTTCAACAATTACATTATTTATAAAGGGGCGGGTTTTTCACCAGTGTCTGATTTGTATTATTCTGTTTATAAGGATAACCCGGATGGTTTTGAAAGTAGGGATGAAGAAGTTAGCGTTTGGTGGTATAAAGATAAAATTATACATCTAAGGGTACCGCCTTCCGATGAAGATACATACATATTAATGCATCATTTTCAAAGAAAGTACAAAGTTTTTGAAGGGCCCGGATATACAGGTACATGTTATGGCACTAGAATGGGTAGATATAAATATAATGTTTGGGTAAGGAAGGGTAAGGATTTTATGTTTACAATGGAAGATGAAACAGCATATATAGAAAATAAATTATGGAGGTTGAAGTATAAAAAATAAAAGAATTTATTTTCATCCAAAAGACTTGACGGCTATTACACATAGATGTTAAAATCTTGGATATGGAGGTAATAGTGAAAAAAGATAAATTACAGCTTATCGCTATCTTAATATTGACGGCTTTTTTATTTTCGTGTTCTAAAGAGGTTAAAGAACCTGCGGAAGAAAAAATTTTAGCTGAAAGTAAACCGGTAGAAAATAAAATTGAAGCAGTAAAGCCTGACCCTCCTGCACCTCAAAAGACAGCTGAACAACTTGAAGCTGAAGAAAAATACAAAAAAAGTAAAGCATACGAAGAAAAACTTAAACAGCTTCGAGATAAAGTTGGTATAAAACCTGATTTTATGTACATATACGATCCTTATATGGTAAAAGATATTGATCTTATAAATAATAAATTGATAATTCCTGCAAGTTATGAAAATGTACATTATATTGATGTTGAAAATATAGAATATGACGGAAAAATTTATCGCTGTATGCAAAAAATAGAAATTAAGCCGGGAGTTTTTTTACTGTATAAAATGACCTTGGAATATAATCCTCATGCAGATGTATATGTTGTTTTAGAAAACGAACTTATAAGCTCCATTAACATAGGTAAGATTAACAAAACAACGATAGAAAATCAAGTAAAAGGCGAAATCGTTACATTAAAAGATGATAAGGATAACACAAAATTAATTGAATTATTTGAAGATTACGAAAAAGAAAACTACTCTATGTTTTTTTCTGCTACGGATAAATTAAAAGTTCTTGATTATATAAAAGGAGATTTTACCAATTCAGGTTATGATGAATATGTTGTTTTCTTTAGTGATGGAAAAACAACGAAAGATTATATTAGCAGACTTCATTGCTTTATAGTTGAAAATGATAAAATTATAAATGAATATCCGATTGTACTGTACCCTGATGAGTATTTGGACAATAGAGAAATATTTAATTATACAGATGAAATTAAGTATAAATTTAGTTTTTCAACAGGCTTTATTGCAGATTTAAATCAAAATGATAAGAATGAGCTGTATTTTCAAACAGTATTTGTAGGCGGCACGGACTTTTATAGAGCAGAGTTTGAAGATGATTTTTTTAATATTAACCGAGTTTGTCTGCACAATTATAATTTTAAAAAACTTAATTGGCATATAAAAACAATTGTGATGGATATTCATGAAGAATATATTTACAGTCAGACAGGCTCCGGCAGTTATTCTCGCGGATATGCAGAATACCGGTGGAATGAAGATTTAAACGATTTTATTTTAAAGTATAAAAAAGTAACCGAAAAATACGGCTGGGAAAAACCTAAGGAGTAAGAGTAATGAATACAAGCAAAAAAATTATTAGATTAACTGATGAAGCTCTATTAATGGTAAGAGGTGGTTTTGATTCTGATATTTCTGATGAAACTGATAAAAAAAATATTGATGAAAATCCTTTAAAAGGAAATAACCGGAGAGTTTATGAAATTACGGAAAATAATATTAATGCGGCAATATATCAACGAGGTGCAAGGTCTAATTATGATTATAATGGATTAAATGAGAATTCAACAAGTTGTAATCAGCATAGTTTTGATGTAGGACATTCCACAGGCTTTCATATGGATGGGTTTTATGGTAATCAATCCCTGCAGAAAAAAGGCAGGATGCGCGGTTATGATGTAAATGCAACAGCTGCATATGATAATATAGTTAGCTATGTTAAAGAATATCCAAAGAAATATCTTGAAATGCATATTAATAATGATATACCTATGGATATAGGTAATGATTTTTCAAGAACTGAACATGGCAGCAGATTAGATAAAGGAGCAGAATATGCAGATAAATGCAAGGCATTGCTCAAATTTGGAGAAGATGTTTGTCCGATAAAAATAATAGAAGATGGTGAACAAGCCCAAAGACTTGTAAATGAAAAGGAATTTACTGTCTTTGCATTATGGAGAAATCCTGAGGCAAAAAAGGGGCTGAGTAGTCATATTGCAGTTGTTGTTGAAGATAAAAATCCATATGATCCTGCCAAAGGACCTCTTATGGGTAATGTTGGATGGAATAATGGCATTATATACCAAAATGAAAGAGCCTTTGGTAAAACATATAAATATAAATATGAAAAGACAGCAGATGGAAAGCCAAAATCAATAGATAAAAAAATTATATATGTCTATGATGTAACACAAACAGGAAAACCAGATACGCAAGCAGATGGATTTTGTGGTATTGCACATGATTTTGCAACAGGAAAACAATCCATTTCGATACATGACCCTAATTATGATGAAAATGATTATATGAATTATAAAAAAAGAAAAGTAGAAGAGGATAAATATCTTGGAAAGCTAAAAGAAGAAATATCTGAAGAGTATTTAAAACAACACCCTGGATTATATAATTCTGAATCAAAAAATTTTAATTTTGATAATCCTTTTTTTACTTATGAACTTACAAAATACGCTTTAGGGAAGACGGCTTTTTCTGTCTTAATTGACACAAGAGCTGATGATCTAAGAAAAGTATTAAGAAATAATAACATGACTTTATTATCGGCAATAAAAAAAGGAGATAAAAATGTAGATAATGTTCTTTTAGGAAGAATAACAGCCGGTGATTATATTGAACAGAAAAAAGCGGAAATAGCAGCACAAGAAAAAGCAAGAGCTGAAGCCGAAGCAAAACGGATAGCCGAGGTAAAACGGATAGCACAAGCAAAAGCAAAGGCCGAAGCTGAGGTAAAACGAATAGCAGAAGAAAAAGCGGCAAGAGAAAAAGCTGAAAGGGAAAGGCTTGAAAAAGAAAGACTTAAGCAAGAGGAAGAAAATCGTAAGAGAGAAGATAAAATCGCTAATCCTTCTCCCGGCCCTGCCCCTGATACTGATCCTAACGATACCGATAATGATACAAATGATAATGATAGAGATGATAAAAAAGATAAAGACCCTGAACCATGGATAAATAAACCGGATACCACAAAGAAGGAGAATGATAAAAATACCGGCGGAGGAAACAAGACTCCTCCCAAATCCGGTAACGATGAAAATCCCCCTCCTCCTAAAAATAACCCGCCTCCCAAAAAAGGCGGAGGAGATAGCGGCATCAGCAAACCTAAACCGCCAAGCCCGCCCGGAGGCGGAGGAGGAAGTAAACCTAAACCGCCAAAATCACCCGGAGGCGGCAGCGGAGTAATTTATACGCCTTCAAGTACCGATACGGGCAATGAATATTATTTGGATACTTTGTACGGCGCAAAACCTTTTAGTGCACAAGAATCGAGTGCATTTAATTCTACAATTATAAGTAACGAATTGTCCGCCTTACAGCCTGTAAGTAGTTTAAATGTTGCAGGGCTTCCTGTAAACGATGTTGCAATAAGAAAAGAGCCGTTTGGGGTGTAGGGAATTTAAATCTAAAACACTTGACAATTTCTATATATAGATGTTAAAATCTTAAGGTATGGAGGTTATAGTGAAAAAAGACAAATTAAAACTTATTTTTATCTTAATATTAGCGGTTCTTTTATTCTCGTGTTCTAAAGAGGCTAAAGAACAGAAGCCTGTTGAAGCAAAAGTTGAAACATCTACAAAAACAGAGTCTCAGTCTAAAGAAACTCAGGCAAAAGAAGAAAAAACGGAAAAAGAAAAAGAGGTTGTAGCCGAAGATTCTAATAAAGAGGCCGAAAAAGAGGGGCTTAGATATCTTTCCGATGAAAAGCACTATATGGCAAAGGGAAGTTTATTATTTTATAACTTAAATATAAATGACACCTATGAACAGGCATTAGCCAAATTAAAAGAGTTCGGAGTTAACGGTTTATATCCTACAGCAATGATGCCTAAAAGCTTACAAGAGATGGGCTGTAAGGCTTACATTCCTGATTATAAAACCTTAGGGAAAGACTCAAGTAATGATTTTTATATAATCTTTAAAGATGACAAAATAATAAGATTTATCAAGTTTTTTGCTTACGATCTGGGATTTTATAAATTTTATCTTCCCGATTCAAAAAGAGTTGCCTTTGATGCACTCGATTTAAAAAAAGTCAAGCGGGAAAGGCTATACATATTATGAAACGCCGGATTATGATTCATACACAAAGGAAAATAATGTTATTTATCGAAGCGAGGTATACTATCCGACAGAGGCGACAACCATTATAATGACCAGAGACGGGTATAAAACTTATTTTGAAGAAGCCGATCGAAAATCCGATGATATATTGGAACTTGGAGATTTATATTTTTATGGACTCCACATAAAAGATGATATGGAAACGGTAAAAACAAAACTTGACAGCCATGGTATCATTTATAAAAAGGTATTTTTTGAACCAAAGTCATATCTGTTTGATGAAGTTTTGGATGCCGAGTTCAAGTATAGACTAGACGGTGTTGAAAGTACGGATGAAAAGATTACTGTCTGGAACTATAATGGCAAAGTTATATATTTAAGGGTTTATCCTACTGATGAAGATACATATATATTAATGCATTGTTTTCAAAGAAAATATAAAGTTTTTGAAGGTTTTGGATCTCCTACATGGTATGGTACTAAAATGGGTAGATATAAATATAATTTTCGGTTACTAAGTGGAAGCGGTTTTATGTTTGAAATGTCAGATGAAAGTGTATATTATTATTATTAATTATGGAGGGAAAGTATGAAAAAGAAGGGCTTATACAGAAAGCTTAGTATGTCTGAACTTAAAAATATTTTTGGCGGAGAAATGCTTGATGATCAGGGCCGAAAGATTGTACGCAAAAATCTTGATGGAGTTTATTCGATAAAAGGAGGAATTGTTGTTGAGGTAGGTTATGCTAAAGATAGCAATAAAGACGGCTATGGAAATTATATTCTTGTAAAAGATCAAAAAAACGGAGTACTTGTAAGATATGCTCACTTGGATAAAATAAATGTAAAGAAAGGACAGATGGTGAATAAGGAAGACGAAATAGGCATAATGGGCAGCTCCGGCACAAAAAGCAAACATTTGCATGTTTCGGTATATAAAGATAGTAATAGAGATGATCCTATGGAATATGCAGCATGACAGTTAAGACTGCGGGCCTGCTTGCCTTGCTTCCGTTTGCAAATATTACGGGAAGAGAATCCCTATTTCTTATATACGCAAAATAGCAGGTACCGATAAAGGCGGTACATCAGGATACGGAATTGTCCGCGGTGCAGAAGAATTAGGGTTTTCATGTCAGGGAGCTTTAAGTCCCGAAAAAGAATTTTCCGAGGACATTGTGTTCCCTGTAATTGCTCATTTAAAAAGAAATGATTCAGAGCATTATGTTGTAATTTTTAAAATTAAAAAAGATAACGTAATTATAGGAGACCCTGCTTCAGGGCTTTTGAAAATACCTATAAGTGAATTTAAAAAAGAGTGGACCGGTGTCTTTTTTGTTTTAACTCCTCAAGAAAAATTTAAATTAAATAAAGATTCAGGCAGTATTTTAACCCGTTTTTTTTATCTTTTAAAGCCCCATAAAAAAATAGTAGGCGAAGTTCTTACGGCAAGTATACTCTTAAGTTTTTTAGGTATAATCGTTGCTTTTTATTTTCGGTTTTTGGTTGATGAAGTTTTATATTCAGGTACAAAAATAACGCTTAACTTGGTTTCTTTAGGATACCTTGTTGTAATTATTTTTCAAACGCTGTTAAATATTTCGCGTAATCAACTTATGCTTCATATGAGCAGTAAGATGGAAGCTGCTTTAAGTTTTGAATACTTTGACCATGTTCTTCATCTTCCGATGGATTTTTTTTACTACACGCAAAACAGGAGAGGTGCTTTCCCGTATTCATGATGTAAATACTATAAGACAGGTTCTATCTTCTACAGGAATGAATATTATTTTGGACTCCCTAATGCTTGCTGTAGGCGGAGCTTTTTTATGTGCCTCAGGCGGTATACTCATGCTGATTGCCATTATTCCGGTTATTATTTCTGCCGTTGTAATATGTTTTTTTGTAAGTCCCTATAGGCGAATGATAAAAGAAAAAGCCGTAATAGATGCCGAAAAATATTCGGGTATGGTAGAGTCCATAAACGGAATAGGAACGGTGAAAGCTCTTTCAAGTGAAGACCTTGCATTTGAGCGGACAGAAGTAAAAATGGTAGACTCCGTAAATAAGGGAATTGAAATAGGTACTCTTGCAAATATAGAAAATGCCGTGCAAATGGCTCTTTCTCAGCTTGGAACTTTAGGTGTTTATTGGGTAGGCAGTTTTAAAATATTAAACGGAACAATGAGCCTCGGACAATTGATAGCTTTTTCTATTTTGTCGGGATATTTTTTAGGCCCATTAGGGCGTTTATTAACCTTACAGCCTACATTACAGGAAGCCTTTGTTGCAGCCAACCGTCTTTCCGAAATACTTGATATGCCTATCGAAAAAACAACCTACTCGGGAAAAACTAAAATAGAAAATATAGAAGGTTCTATCGAAATTAAAAACTTATGTTTTGCATACGGTTTACATGGCAACACACTGGAAAATATTAATTTAAATATCAAACCCGGAATGAAAATTGCTTTTGTAGGAGCATCCGGTTCAGGCAAAACAACGCTTGTAAAACTGCTTATGAAATTTTATAATTTTCAAAGCGGGGAAATTCTTATTGACGGTTTAAATATAAAAGACTTGGAAACCGAATCATACCGTAAACTTATAGGTTATGTGCCGCAAGAAGTTCTGTTATTTTCAGGTTCTATTCGAGAAAATATTTTATGGGGAAACGGATTTTTACCGGAAAAAGCTTTATACTATGCAGCAAAAGCTTCCCGCTCCGATGCTTTTATAAACAAGCTGCCCGATCGTTACGAAACAATTATAGGAGAGCGGGGTGCAACTCTTTCGGGCGGTGAAAGGCAGCGTATAGCCTTAGCCCGCATTTTACTTAGAGACCCTAAAATATTGATACTTGATGAGGCAACTGCAAGTTTAGATGCTATTACCGAAAAAGCTATAATGAGTACAATCGAAGAAATAATTGAAAATAAAACAACAATTATTGTTGCTCACAGACTTTCGACAATTATAAATTGCGATAAAATTTTTGTATTTGATGGAGGTAAAATAAAAGAAGAAGGAACACACAAAGAGCTTATTTTAAAAAACGGAATATATACCGATCTTTGGAATGCTCAAAATACGGATATCTAACTTTTATTTTTGACTATGAAACCAATACGTCTTATACATCTTAAAGATTTACGTTATAAACATGAAATATTTTTACAAAAACCGCCGGCCGTTTTAACTGTTTTTATTTATATAATCGGCAGTCTAATGTTGTTTGCTTTTTTATATTGCACATTCGGAAAAATGGAAGAAGTAGTATATGCAAAAGGTCAGGTACGGCCCGTACAAAATATATCATTGGTAAAAAATATAGTTGCAGGTGAGATTGTACAAATAAATTATGTGCCGGGACAAAAGATAGAAAAAGGCTCGCAGCTTTTAAAAATTGATGCAGGTATTTATTCGGCAAGAAAAGAAGCTCTCCAAACCTACTATGATGAAGTGAATAAAAAAATTGAAGGAGTTAAAAATTTAATTAAAAGTTATAATGCCGGTAAGAATTTAATTTCTAAAAAAGATAGTTTAACCTATGCACGCTTTATGGTTTACAAAAATGAAAAAGAGATTTTAACAAAGCGTTATAACATGGTAAAAAAATTATGGCTTGAAGCACTTGAACTGCCCGCAACAGCAGTTCAACCTGCACGCTTAAGAGAATTAAAGTATCAATCGGATATAGCTGAATTGGATTTGACTACCTACAAAAATAAATTTATCAATTCTCTTCTTTCGGAATTGGATGCACTTTTAATAGAAAAGGAAAGAGTATATAGTCAACTAAAAGATGCTGATCTTTCTTTAAAAAATACTTGCATTATATCGCCCATATCGGGTTATGTGCAAGAAATATCTTCTTTAAATAAAGGAGATTATATTAATGCCGGACAGTCGATTCTTAACATTGTTCCTGATGCAACGGATAATTATAAAATTGAAATTCGTGTACCTGCAAAAGATGCAGGTAAAATAACCGAAAACATGAAAATAAAATACCGGTTTACTGCATTCCCCTATCATGAATTCGGCGGGCTTACAGGCGAGGTTATCAATATAGAGCCCGATTCATTTATAGATCGTGACGGTTCGGTTTATTTTGCCGTTACAGGTAATCTCGATAAAAATATATTAGTTGATAAAGAAAAAAAAGAATATCGTGTAAAACCCGGTTTAGAAATTGATGCACGTATTATTTTAAAAGAACAAAGTATTTTATGGCATTTTTTAAAAACAATGGATCTTGTATGGTAAAAAAAATTTTTTTTATATTTATATGTTGTATGGTATCTTCATTATATGCAATTGAATATGAAGACTTTATTGACATAGTTTTAACAAACAGTAATGAATATCAAAAGGCTCTTAGTAAATATAATATAAAAAAAATAGCAGCACAAAAAACACAATATAGATGGATTCCTAAACTATCATTAGATTTAAACTATATTGGAAATATGGAAGTTAAAAGCCGTGATCAAATACATGCTTTTACAACAGGTCTTAATTTAAAACAAACCTTGCCGATGGGAATGGGGTTAAATTTTAATATCAATAATACTTTTGCCTTAGCTAAAATACAAGGGGCAAAAAATGAATACAGCTCTTCTGCTAAGAGTCAATTTTTAATGCCGCTTTACTTTTTTGCTCCCGGTATTTTAAAACCTTATTCCGAATATGAGATTTATTTAGGCAAAGATAGTATTAATTTTGCCGATTTGGAATTAAAACGGATAAAACAAAAAATAATAGCAGAGGCCGTATATATTGCTGTTTCTTATTGGCTACAAAAAAAGACTCTTGAAATTGAAGAAGAAAAACTGCAAATAGATTTACAACTAGGTTTAAATGATGAAGCTTTATGGAAGCAAGGAAAACTTTCTACACTTGAACTTTCAGAAAAGAATACAAGAAGATATAATAATCAATTAAATCTTTTAAATTCAAAAAGAAGATACCTTCAAATGCTTCATAGTTTAAATTTAACGGGAGTGAGCGATGATACGATACCGGAGAAAATTGAACCTTGGATAAAAAAACTTGAAAACTACATTTCTTATGAGTATATAAATGAAGAAATAGAATTAGAGCTTAAACAAAAACAGTTAAAAATAAATCAATATTATACATTGAAAGAACAGCTTAATAGGCTGCCGTCATTTATATTTTCATTTACGGTTGATCCTGCTTCCAAATCAAAGGGAGGCGTTAAATTTAATGATACTATTCAAAATTACTGGAAGGCAGATAAAAACTGGCTTTTTAATTTTGCCATTGGAATAAATATTCCGCTGTCTCCCCTTGATGAAGCCTATGATATAGATAAGACAGCCAAAGAATTACTTAATTTAAATAAGTTAGAAATAGAAGCTCTTAATATCAATCATCAAAATAAAAAAGAAGTTCATGAAATAAATTTAAACATCTTAAATAAAATATGCATTTTAGCAGAAAAAAACAAACAAGATATACAAAATCGCTTGACCTCTTCGGAAGTTTTACTAAAACAAGGATATATAACCGAGATTGATTTTAAAATTCAAAATCTTGATTATCGGCTTTCGCAATTAAACAGTCTAAAAGCCAGACTTGATTACATAATTGAAGTCTTAAATTATTAAATTTTTTTATTTTCCTCGCCCCCTTTTATTATTTTAAAAATAGGTTTATACTAAACAAAGGGCTTCTTGTTTTAAAAAAATGAGTTTTTGCTCTGTGCCTCTTTTTAAAAACATGGAGCCTAAAGGAGAAGAGTATGCAATCATTAAAAGGAACAAAGACCGAACAAAATATTCTTTCGGCCTTTATCGGCGAGTCTCAGGCTCGTAACAAGTACACATTTTGGGCAAGTGCAGCCGAAAAAGAAGGTTTTGTGCAAATTGCAAGAATCTTTATCGAAACTGCGGAGCAGGAAAGGGAACATGCAAAGCGCCTCTTTAATTTTTTAGAAGGCGGAGATGTTACCGTTTCTGCAACGGCCCCTGCGGGCGTGGTCGGCACAACCTTGGAAAACTTAAAGCAGGCAGCGGCCGGTGAAAACCACGAATGGCAGCACATGTATCCTGAGTTTGCTAAGACGGCAAGGGAAGAAGGCTTCCCCCTAATCGCTGCCGTTATGGACAGCATCGCTGTTGCCGAAAAGTACCATGCAGAAAGGTATGAGGCCTTTATCAAAAGGATCGAGGAGAATTCCATGTGGGTACAAGAAAGTCCGACAACATGGAAGTGCTTAAACTGCGGCTTTATCGTAGTCAGCAAAAGTGCTCCCGAAAAATGCCCTGCCTGTGCTTATCCCAAAGCTTACTTTGCCCGCTTGGAAGAAAGTTTTTAAACTCGGCTTTTAAAGCCGACTTAAGTTAAGCTTGAATCAAACGGTAAGCTTATCGTGCCAAAGGGGGCTTTTCAATTTTTTGATAAGCCCCTCTTTAATAAGCTCTTCGCTTAAACGCTTTACATCCCCTGCTTCCCAAAATTCCTTCTTTGAAGAAAAAAAATCGATCGCTTCATTTTGAGTAAAAATTCTTTTGTTTGCTTTTATGAACCTTACAAAAAGCCTTTCGTCTTCGGGATATTGAACTGCTGTCTTATTGCAAATATCGCAGCCCGAACAGGCGATTACCTCTTCATCGGGGTTTGTCGCCTCTGCCCTTGTTTCGCCGAGGGCCTTTAATAGAACTGATCTTCGGCATTTTCCGCTTTCGGCAAAGTCTTTAAGAACCCCGGCCCTAAGGCGCTGTTTTTCGGGCAAGAGCTCTATCCGCTTTTTATCGGCAGGAGACCATAAAAGAACAGCCTCGGCTATGCTCCCGTCACGCCCGCCTCTTCCGGCTTCTTGAATATAGGCTTCCGCAGTAGGAGAAGGATCCATGTGGATTACGGTTTTAACATCCTTCTTGTCGACTCCCATCCCCCAAGCACAAGTACATATTAGTATGCCGCTTTTATGTGCATGGAACCATTTTTCGGTTTCGGCTTTTTCTTCTCTTTCGAGGCCTGCATGATAAAACCTTATATTTTCGTCGTTTAAGTGCAGACGCAAAAAAGAAGCCGTCTGTTCTGTTCCCTTTCGGCTGGAGCAAAAGATGACCATGGGCCTTTTTCTTTTTTTTACTTCCTCAAGAAGGGCAGGATTTTTTACCCTGCAATGCCTTACAAAATAAATTATATTTGTTCTGTCCGATTCGCCTCGAACCAAATGAGCCCTTCCCTCAAAAAGAATCTCGGCAATGCGCTGTAAGACAGGCGGACTCGCCGTTGCGGTAAAGGCTGAAACGGCGTAGGGGTGAAGCTTTTTGATTATGTTTGTAAGTTCAAGATAGGCCGGCCTAAAACTGTCTCCCCATTCGGTAACGCAGTGGGCCTCGTCTATCGCCAGGTGAACCACATTGCAGGCTGCAATCCTGTCGATTAGATTCCCGGCTGAAAGAACCTCGGGGTTTGCAATTATGAGCTTTGCAGGAGGCTTTCCGTCGCTTCCTTCCATGCGGGCAAGCTGTGCTTCTCTTTCTTCTTTAGTTTGACCGCCCTTAAAAATTACAGGCTCAAGCCCGCCCTCCGCCATGCGCCTAAACTGGTCGCTCATAAGGGCTAAAAGAGGATAGATGATTACGGTAGGCCCGTCCAACAAGAGGGCCGGAACTTGAAAGCACAAAGACTTTCCTGCTCCTGTCGGTAGGAGAATAATTTGCCTTCCTCTCATAATTCCGTCCTCATCATAGAGCTCAGTAAGTTTTTCTTCTTCGGTATTTGCGGTAATCTTTTGGAGCAATCTTGTTTTTGCATCCTTGTCCGAATCCGAAACTTCCCCGTTTTTCTTTTCAATCTCAATTTGTTCCGCTTCAATGCGGGCTTCGGCTGCATGAACCGCATCCAAGATATTGGCTATTGCAAGCCTCTGCCAAGGATATAGCGACGGAATCCCGAAAACGTTTTTTGCACAAACCGCAACGGCATCCTCGGTTTTTTCCAAACTGTATTCGGGATTGTCGGTCTCGCATACAAAGGGGCAATAAAGATCGTCAGGCGTATCGTCCCAGCGGTAAAGCTCTTCCATTGCTTTTAAATTTTGATTTTCCATTTTCACCTCTCAATATTATTGTACGAGATAGATGAAAGAAATAGTAATTTTTTAAAAAGAAATTATAAATAATATTTTATGCCTCTACCGCTGCCTTCTTTATAACAAACGCAAATACAACGTATTTTTTTGCGTTTCATTTACGTTTGAAACGTATTTTTTTTCGTTTTGTTTGTGTTTGCAAAATGAGTTTTAAAATCAGCCCGGATTACAACAAAAAATTACAGGATTCGAGAGTTTTAAAATTTGAACCTGCTGCGAGCCTTATAAGATAGAATAAAAAATCTTTTAGTTCAGCGTAGGCTTGTTCCGAGAGGTTTAATCCTCTCGATATTTTGGGGATAAGATTTTGAACTGCGAAGATGTATAAAAGGCTTTCGCCTGAAAGGGGGAAGGCCGGCTCGTGTTTATCAAGGCAGGCACTGCAAACACAAGAATCCTCATGCGGAACGAAAAAGAAGTTTTTTTCGCTATAAGAAAAATCTTCCGCATTTTTATTAAGAGCATTGGGTTCCGATTCTCTACCTGAAACCCTTATTCCGCAGCGGCAGCAATGTTCCATATCCGGGGCAAGACCCGATAAAGAAATGACCCTCCACAAAAAACGGAGCAAGGCTTTTCGGCATTCGTTTTCGGAAGAAACTGCAAGCCCCGTCAAAAAGGAATTTATGATTTGCCAGTCGATGTTTCCTTTAAGCTTGACGGCTAATTCGGCTGCAAAGGCTGCACACCAAATGCGGGTCAGGTTATCGCTGAGGCCTATGCGGTAGTCGCTTACCTTAAAGTCGCTTATCTTGTTTGAATTTTTTATTGGGTTTGAATAAATCCAAACTTCTCCGGTGTGGTAGGGAATTACCATGCTTCGCAGTTTGCTTTTAGGCCCTCCGAAGACGGCCGCATCTATCAGCTTGCAGGAGTGTTCCGTATCGGGTAAGAGGAGGAGGGCGTTTCTGTGTCCTTCGCCGAATGTCTTTAACGAAAGTACAAGAGCTTCAGAGACCCAAGAGCGGTTTGCCATTTTTACTTATTGCCCGTTTGATTATCTTGAGCGGAGTTTGTATTTCCGGCTTGCAATAGGTCTTTAGCCCTTCGGCTTAAAGCGCCGTTTTTTTCATCTTCGGCAATCGCGGAAACAAGGGGTATCAACTCAGGATATCTATTCCGTTTGAACATATCGAGCCCTATACTCTTAAATATCGGATCCTTATGATTTAGATAGGCTTCGGCTATCGGAGCTGTTCCTGTATTTTCAACTGTTGAAATAGTCTTGCCGAGTTCTGCGGAAAATTTATTTTTTTGTTTTTCGGAAATAGCTTTTAGTGCGGCCGCTTTTACATCCTCATAAATTAAATCAAAGTTATTTTTTAAAAGGCTTTCGGCAATTTTTAAGCGGAGAGATAAGCCTGTCTTTTCTTCATTAAAAGAATCTACAAGCCACTCATTTGCTTCCGCATTGTTAAAATGAGAGAGGGCCTCTATAGCGGCTATGCGGACCGTATTTTCAGGATCTTTTTTTGCACGGTATAAGATAAACGGAACGGCATCCTCCGCTTTTTCTTCCTTTGCAGATTGGATAGCTTGAAGTCTTACTTTATAATAGGAATCTTTAAAGGCTTGAATGATGATGTTTTTAGCCTTATCATCTTTAAAGCCTGCAATACCCTTTATCGCAGCTGTTCTTAAAATGGGATCCTTATCTTCAAAAATTTCGGATAAAATAGGAATAGCTCTTTCATCGCCTATCTTTCCTAAGGCTGAAACAGCTGTTCCCCTTATAATGGTATTTTCATCGGAGTCTTCAGCAACCCGGATTAAAAAATCCCATATTTCAGCAGGATGAAGTTCTTCCAATGCAAACATTATATTTTGTTTTATTATTAAAGATTTTTTTTCGTCATCGGAGGCCTCGGAGTCAAAAAGTTCCGTAAGAAAAATTGCATCGTCCGGTTTGCCTATCTTTCCGATTGCAGAAATACAAAGGTCTCTGTACTCGCTTTCTTCATCTTTTAAGATTGTACGCAGGGAATTTATTCCTTCATATATCGCAAGCTCTCTAATATAGGAAATTGCTGAGCGGACTGTTTCTTGAGGAAAGTCTTCTTTGTTTTCTAAGACCATGAGAGCATCGGCTTTTAAGCAATCATTCTTTTTTTCGGCAAAGTAAGCAAATAAGGCATCCCTGATGGCAGGAATCTTGGTCTCGGCAAATATTTTTTTCAAGTCGGCATCGAAGCGGTCATCTTCATCGGCTTTCAGCCTCTTTATAAGTTCTAAGATATCGTCACCGATACCGTATAGAATCGTATCTCTTTTTTCTTCAAATTCAGATACTTCTTTTTTCTTTGTTTTGTCATTAGTTTTATCTTCTGTCTTTTCTTGAGCGGATTTAGTTTCCTTATTTTCGGAAGACGGTTGAGCCGTTTCTTGGGCTCCAAGTTTAAGCGTTAAACTGAAAATAAATAAGAAACTGAGTACGCTGAGTTTTAAAAAAAAGTGTAATTCTTTTTTTAGGTTTTTCATAAATTATCCTCCGTGATACGGGTCCTGTTTTTACCTTGCAAAATATTAATGGTTTAGGCCTTACAAAACACTAACGGTTTTCGTATTTCTTTAAAAAGTTTTTATAGTAATCGTTAAAAGAATCATTTTGAATGGCTGCTCTTATGTCCTGTATCATACTATATAAAAAAGCTAAGTTGTGATAGGTTGCAAGCATTGAGTATAAAATTTCTTTTGTTCTAAATAAATGCCGCAAATAGGCCCTTGTATATTGTCGGCAAACCTTGCACTTGCATTGAGAATCGATCGGGTTAAAGTCGAACTCGTATTCTTTTCGTTTAATTGAAATGGCTCCTTTATGGGTAAAGAGGTTTCCGTTTCGGGCATTGCGTGAAGGCAGCACGCAGTCAAAAATATCGACTCCGTTTTTTACCGCCTCGAGAATGTAGTCTGGGGTTCCTATTCCCATTACATAGAGGGGCTTATTTTTAGGAATGTGCTTTGCCGTAAAGCTCAAATATTCTTGGTAGAGGTCTTTGGGTTCTCCTATCGAAAGGCCTCCTATGGCAATGCCTCGAGGCTCATGCTTTAAGATGGCTTCAAGGCTTTGAAGTCTTAGGTCTTCAAAAAAACCGCCTTGCACGATAGGAAAGAGGGCTCCGTCATATTCATCAGGAGTGTTGTGCCAGGCTGCAAAGGCCCTGTCGAGCCAGTTCATGGTTATTTTTAGGTCGGCAAGGGTTTGGGTTTTGCTTATCCCGAAAGCTGAGCAGATGTCCAGCTGCATCTGAATGTCGCTGTTAAAGCCTGTCTGCAATTCTACCGCAATTTCGGGACTTAAAAATTGACGGCTCCCATCTATGTGGCTTTGGAATTTTACGCCTTCTTCCGTAATTTTTCGCAGCTGTGAGAGCGAAAAAACTTGAAAGCCCCCGGAGTCGGTTAAAAAGTTTTTTTTCCAGCCTGAAAAGCCGTGTAAGCCTCCGGCCGCCTTTATTACCTCGATTCCCGGGCGCAAAAAAAGATGATATGTATTGGCCAAGATAATTTCAAAGCCTATTTCGTCTAAGTCGTCCTTTGTCATCGCCTTTACCGTAGCCGCCGTTCCCACGGGCATAAAAGCCGGAGTAAGCACCTTCCCGTGAGGTAGCTCCAAAACTCCCGTCCTTGCAGGAGATGACGCATCTTGATGTAAAAGCGTAAAAATTTCTTTTTTTTCTTTCATTAATTATTCGATCCTATAATCGTTTGAGAGTTATGTGATTACTCAATCAACAACTTTATATTATCTACAACAGCATTTATCTCTTCATCTGTTGCTTTGTCTATAAAATCACAGCTTCTTTTTTTTATAATCAAGGTTCTTTACTTGGTCGCTAAGAATACAGCCATTTATCGAAGGATTATCCAATACAATTTCAAAAGGATAGCCTTTTATATGGCTTGTAATAGGACAAAATAAAGCAAGTCCAACTTTTTGATTATATCTTTTTTGAGAAATGCAAATTGCAGGACGACGGCCTTTCTGCTCATGTCCTGCTTGCGGATTAAAATCAAGCCAAACTAAATCGCCTTTATCGGGAACATAATTTGAATTTACCATTCTTCGTTACCTACTGAATAACTTGTCGATATTTCTGAATGAACATTTTCAGAAGTAACCATTTCCAGCATATCATCAAGAGTTTTTTTCTGGGGAAGAATTACCATTTTTCCTTTTTCTGCTATTACTTCTATTTTGCTTCCATTCTTTACATTATTATCTTTTGCCCAAAGAGACGGAATTCTAAATCCGAGGCTGTTACCCCATTTCTGAACTACAACCTGCATAATGCACCTCCATTATTTTTAGTATATACATTGTATAGTCTGATTGTCAAGGCTTTTTTCAAAAAAAATGGGCTTGCTCCACTTTATTCAATCTGTCAAGATTCGTTTATCGAATTTTCCGAACCGATATTTTTTCTAAGCATTCTGCCGGATCGCTGCTTATGCATAAAATTTTTCTCTTCCATTGACAAAATATAAAAATAAATTGTAATATACTTTAAATAAATATAAAGGGATTTTTTGTCCTTGAAAATTTTTATGGGAGTTAATATGAAAAAACCGCTTATAGGAATAACAGGAAGCTGTCTTTATGAAACCTCGCAAAGTCTTTTTGCAGGTTATGAAAGAATGTACACCAATGCAGACTATGTAAATGCCGTGACGGCTGCAGGCGGTGTTCCTCTTATGATTCCTATCATTGATGATGAGGCAGAAATTGAACGCCAGATTGAGAATCTGTCAGGGATTATAATTATGGGCGGGCATGATGTAGAGCCTCATTTTTATAATGAGGAGCCGCTTTCTTGTCTTGGGGAGCTTCTTCCGAAGCGGGATGTTTATGAGCTAAAACTTATCAAGGCGGCCAAGGCTTTAAAAAAGCCTATCTTAGGAATATGCAGAGGAATGCAGATTTTAAATGTTGCTTTCGGAGGTTCTCTCTATCAGGATTTATCTCTTATAAAAAGAGATATTCAGATACAGCATGTTCAAAAAGCCCGTTCTCAGGAACGCACCCATTCTATCAAGACCGAAGATAATTCGATTATGCAAAAAGTTTTCGGCAAAGAAGATATGGTAAACTCTTATCATCATCAGGCCGTAAAAGTGCTTGCAAAGGATTTTAAGATTACAGCCTATGCTCCCGACGGAATTGTTGAAGCCATAGAGTATACCGGAGACTCTTTTATAATGGGCGTTCAATTTCATCCCGAAATGACGGCTGCCGTTCATAAGCCCTCATTGGATTTGTTTAAAGAGTTTATAAGTCATTGTTAGCAGCTCAAAATAAATAAAAAGATATTCTTGATGTGCGGAGCTTTTTTGCCGATAATAAGTGCAGATTATGTGTAAATTTAAACTAAATTGGCGAAAAAGCTCTGCCCTGAGCCTTATATTTTTTTATATTCTCTTAATTTCCGCTTTTTCTGAAGATGCAGTCTTAAATTTCGGCGGAAAATTGGGCTGGAACAATATTGTCTATTCCCGAAATATAGAACAAAGAAAGGGAAAATTCGGTTTACAGTCTTTGGGGCTTACCTCATCCGTGCAAAATCTTACCGAAACTGCGGATATGTACCTTAGTTTTGATTTTAAGGACACAGTTGAAGAAACCGGAAATTATACTATCGTTAATTCTTCAATTATTCATATTGGTGCCGACAAGGCAAAACTTGGAGAAGGAGCTGCTCTTTTTCATTATAATTCGAATAATGAAAGTTTGGTACTAAAACCTTCAAAGACTTCTTTTTTTTGCAGGGGCTAAAGTTTTAAAATCTTTTACCGTAGAATTTTGGTTATGCCCGCAGACAACCGAAAGCGGGAGCACTATTTTACGCTGGTGGACTTCCTTGGTTGAAGGCCGAAGAACAATGTACCAAAATATAGCTGCAAGCATTTTTAACAATAAACTTGAATGGTCTTTTTTAAATATTTGGCAGGACAAGAACAATAAGGGCCTGGATGTCAGGCTTTCAGGAAAGTCAAACATAATCCCCGAAATTTGGAGTCATCACCTTATTACCTATGATGAAAATACAGGCCTTTTGGAATATAGGATGAACGGCAAATCCGAAGCTATTGTTTATATGACCGACTCAGGAAGAGAAAGCAAGCAGGTGCTTTATTCGGCATTGGGAGCATCCTCGGATGTACTGATCGGATTAAACTATTCCGGCTTAATTGATGAGCTAAGGGTTACAAACTTTTTTTCTCAATTCGGAATGCCGTGGGAAATATCTTCCTTGTTTGAAAAATATCCTCAAGACGGCGGCCGCGTAGAAACAAATATAATCGACACCGGAGGAAATAAATCCCGGCCTCTTTTGTTAAAGGCTGCATATGAAACACCTGAACAAACCGATGCTGAATTTTTTTATCAGGGCTGCCGACAGTCCTTTTAATTGGAACGGAAGCTATCCTGAATGGAAAAGTATTAAACCGAATGAGGCAATAAAAAATGTTGCCGGACGTTTTTTTCAAATTGCCTGTGATATTTATCCCGATGCGGAAGGTCTTAAATCCCCGCTGATTCATTCTTTTTCTTTGGAATATGAAAAAGATAATCTTCCGCTTCCTCCTGCAAGGGTTGTTGCAAGGGCGGGAGATTCATCGGTTGAATTATTCTGGCCGCCTTCTATAGATACTGATGTAAAAGGATATCTAATTTATTTTGGAAACAAAAAAGGAGAGTACTTCGGTGAAGGTTCTCCAATTGATGTAGGCAATGTAACAAATTACAAAATAGAAAATTTAAAAAACGGCAAAATATATTTTTTTGCGATAGCCGCTTATGATGAAGAAAACGGAGAACATGCCGGTGATACATCAAAAGAGGCGTGGGCTCGTCCTTTGCAAAGCAAAAAGGAAGGAAAAAATGTCGAGTAATTTGAACATAATAATTGAGCAGGCTAATTCAGCTATTTTATCCCGTGACTATGATTTTGCAGAAAAAATTTTATTGAACCAGCTTAAAAAGCAAAAGAATACGCCTGACGAATATTATCAGCTAAAAAGTCTTTTGGGAAAACTCTATGTCCGATCAGGCGACATGAAAAAAGGCTTGGATGTATATAAAGAGCTCAATTCTCTTAATCCAAATAATTTGGATATTCTAAATAATATGGGTGTTATATACCGCCGTCTGAATATGTTTAATGAATCGGTAGTTATATTGGAAAAGGCAAAGGCTATAGATACTAAAAATGAAACAACTCTTTATAATCTAGGAAATACATATAAACAAAACGGTGATTATAAACATGCAATACAATGTTTTACCGATGTATTGGAAATGAAGCCTGATGATGCCCTTGCATATAATCATTTAGCAAGCGTATATTTTTTATGCAAAGATTATCCTAAGGCTCTTGAAACATATAAACTTGGTTTGAAGGTTGATCCCAATCATCCTTTTTTGAATTTTAATCTTGCAGAATTATATAAAGAAGAAAAACTTTATAAAGAGGCAATTAATTCATATCAAACTGCAATAAAAACAAAACCGAATTGGGATGAAGCTCTTACAGCCATTGCCGATTGTTATGTGCAAATTGGAGAATCGGAAAAAGCGATTGAAACCTATAAAATGCTTATAGATTCAAACGGTAAATCCGAAGATAATTTTACAAAATTGGCAAAACTTTATGAGGCTGCCCGTGATGATAAAAATGCTGAAGATTTGTATAAAAAAGCAACTGATTTAAATGAAAGTTTTTTGCCTGCCGTCCTCGGATATTCTAATTTGCTGAAAAATCAAAAAAGATATTTTGATGCTTATAATATTTTAATAAATGCTAAAGATAAATATCCTGATAATAAAGAATTATTATTGAATACATCGGAAGTTTGTCTGATGCTTGAAGATTATGCAAAGGCAAAAGAAATTTTAAATCACTTAAGTGCACAAATTAAGGGAGATAAAGATGTTCTTAAAATGCAGGGTAAACTGTATTCCGTATTAGGCGATACTAAAAGAGCTGAACTTATATTTGAGCGCTTACTTCAGCTTTCTCCAAGCGAAATAAATATGAGGGCAGAACTTGCTGATCTTTATTTTCATAACGACAAGTATAAAGAAGCGGCAAACGAACTTATCAAATATCTAAACGAAAAACCTCAAGAAGTTTCGGCTAGGCTAAAATTAGGAAAAGCTTATGAGCAAATGAAAAGATATGACTTGGCCAAGCATGAGTATAATAAGATAATAAAAAATGATGCAAAAAATACGGAAGCTCTTGAAGCAATTGTAGAGTTAAATAAAAAAGAAGGCAACACTTTTGAGGCTGTGCGTCTTGCAAATGAAATTGTAGATATTCAAACCGACAAAGCTGAAAACGATGACATAAGCAGTTTGTCACGGTCTTTGGAATTGTATGAAGAAGCTGTTAAATCATACGGTGATGAAGATATCCTAAATAAAAATCTTGATAAACTTAAAATTCCTCAAGAAGAGGTTGACATAAGCCCTGAGCAAGATCTAAAAGATTTGGGAGATATAAATTTTGAAGATGATGATGAAATAACTTTGAGCGAAAGCTTTGAAGATATGTCTGACTTGGAAATGCCATTTGATGATTTGATGGAATTGGCTGATGACGAAATTTTTGATCGAGGAGAAGATGAAGAGTCGTTGGATAATTTGGTATATGTAGATGCCCCTATTGATGACAGTCCCGATATCGACGGTGAGTATGACCCTCTTGAGCTTGGTCAGTCAGGTTTGAAAAATGGCCGCAAAAATGATATACTTGAAGAAGAATTTCAGCTTCCTGATACGGCAGAAAAAGAAGAGTCGGCTTTAAAACAGCCGGCCGCTCCTCAAGAACCGGCCTCACAGTATCAAGCACCTCCAGGTAAAACGGCCCCGTCTCAATCTGAACCGCATCCTCAAGCTCAGCCTCCTCAGTCAAGCTTACCTGAACAAGACACCCATAATGAGACTGATGACTCTTTTTATAATGATGACGGAACTGAACAGCAGAATGAAGAAATTGAAAAAGTAGAAGCAACAGAAGACTTTGAACCAAGACCGGAGCCGGAGTCCGATTATAGTCCAATGATGGAAAGACCTATCGGCAAAAAAATACCGCATTCTTCTTCTAATGGTTCAGCCCTTGATGAAATAGATTTAAGTCCTGATGATAGCTTTTTTGATCCTGGATCTACAGCTCCGGACTCTCTTATTCCTTCCTCATTTGATGATGAAGATATCTTTGCTCCTATTGAAGAAACTATAGATGAAGTTTCCGAAAAGCCGAATATTTCTATTCTGCCTCATGGTGTAAAATCTTCTCCTCAATTTGAAGAAGAGCTGGATACCATTGAAAGCGATGAAATCGTTAAGCTTTTTATGTATTTGAGGGATTTATTGGATAATCTTCCTTCTGTAGAGCTAAAAGATTTTCTTATCAGCAATGAGCGCATTCAAATGGAATATGTGATAAATAAGCTATCCGGAGATGTCGGCCTAAAACGCAGAATGATTCTATTAAATGTAAAAGGTGCCTTGAAAAAAACAATAGATCCTCAAACTGCAACCGATAAAAATTTAAAAGATGTTTTGGGTTATCTTAGAATAGTTTCTTCTCAGCTTCCCGATAAGGGGTTTGCTTCTGCATGTATAGGAAAAATCAATAAGCTGATAAAACAAATCGAATAAGTTTTGCCGTATGGACAAAAGGCAAAATATATATTATTTTTAAATTAGGAGTTTAGATATGGAATTAAATAAATATATAGATCACACCCTTCTTAAACCGACGGCTTCCGAAAAGGATATAATCAAGATTTGTAATGAAGCAAAGGAGTATCATTTTGCTTCCGTTTGTGTAAACCCTTGTAATGTTTCATTGGTTAGCAAGGAGCTTAACGGTTCGGATGTAAAAGTGTGCAGCGTTATTTCTTTTCCCTTCGGTACATCTTCAACAGAGGTAAAGGTAGAAGAAGCTAAAAAGGCAATCGAGGCCGGTGCTGAAGAGATAGACATGGTTATTAATGTCGGAAAACTTTTGGAAGGAGATTTGGAATATACTCAAAATGAGGTGAGCGCCATTACAAAGGCCTGTCATGAAAAAAATGTTCTTCTTAAAGTGATTGTCGAAACCTGTTATCTTGAAGAAAAAAATATCGCGGATATTTGTGCAATTATCGAAAAGGCCGGAGCGGATTTTATAAAAACCTCGACAGGTTACGGTTCCCGCGGTGCTTCGGTTGAAGATATAAAACTTTTTAAAAAGTACTTAAAAAAAGATACGAAGATAAAGGCTTCGGGCGGAGTGCGTACCCGCGAAGATGCGGAAAGCTACATCGGCTTGGGCTGTTCAAGAATAGGTGCAAGCAGCGGTATCGCAATAGTTACAGGTAAGTAAATTTTAAAAAGCTGATTGAAAAAATCTTTCATCGATAACAAATAAAAAACCGGTCTCAAGCGAGCCGGTTTTTTATTTTAAACGATTTATAAACAGCTTAAGCCCGTGCTGCAAGCTCTCTATCCAAAATCATTAAACCTGCGTTGTTGTCAATGTATCTAAACTTATCCAAGATAGCCGTAACATTAGCTTCTTCTTCAACCTGCTCATTGATAAACCAAGTTAAAAAGCTTTGAGTTTTATAGTCTTTTTTCTGCAATGGCCAATTCGTAAAGGCTTGTGATTGAAGCTGTTACAAATTTTTCGTGTTCCAAAACCTTTTTTACTACCTCAATAGGTTTTCCGTATTCGGTACTCTGGGCACCGATGGCTCCTAAAACCGGCTTTGCTCCAATTTCAAATAAATATCTGTATATTTTAAGAGCATGTTCCATTTCTTCTTTAGCTTGTTCCTGCATCCAATGGGCAAAACCCGGAAGAGCCTCTGCTTCAAAATGTACAGCCATTCCTAAATACAAATAAGCCGATTCCATTTCCTTGTTAATCTGCTCGTTTAAAGCCTTTGTAATTTTTTCGTTCATAATATTTACCGCCTTTTGTTTATATGCATAAATAAAAGATAACACTATTTTTGTCTACAGTCAAGTTAAAATTTATTCATTATGCGTACAAAAAAGGCGAGGGTACGTTTAAACTCGTCCAAGCGTATTCTTTCATCATTGCCGTGAATCAACCCTCTTTCTTCTTTTGTTAGGTGCATCGCAGAAAAACGGTATACCTTGTCCGATATTCTTGAGTAATGGCGGGAATCAGAGCAGGCCATCATAAGATACGGCGTTACAAGAGCATTTTCCCAAGTTTGCCTGATTGCATCGCTTAAAAGTTCAAATTCGGGGCAATCTATTTTTGAATAGCGGCTGGGTTCCTCATCATATTTTACCTCTATCTTTATGTCTTCATTTTTTATTACTCTTTTAAAATGAGAAACAATATTCTCTCTTCCGTCTTCGGCCAAATAGCGGATATTGATTCCTATGCTCGCCTTAGGCGGAATAACATTAAAGGCATCGGAGCCGGACATCTTTGTTACGGCCGTTGTAGTGCGGAGCATTGCGTTTAATTCCCCGCCCGTTTTTTTGGTAAGCAGATTAAATAAGGGATAGAAAACTTTTAGGTTTGCAAAGACCAGCCTCATTCCAAGGCCTGCATGACGGCCCAGTACATCGAACATGGCCGAAACGGGCGGCGTTATATGCATGGGGAGGGGATTATTTTCGATATTGCAAACTGCCTTAGAAAGCTCCCCGACAATTGTGTGCCGCGGAGGTGTTGAAGCGTGCCCGCCCTTACTTTCCATAGAAAGCTCCGCATCCATCTGTCCCTTTTCTCCTATACCTATTACGGCAAACCTTTCTTTGATGCCGGGGAAGACACCTTCAACTACGGCCCCTCCTTCATCGAGAACGAAGTCTACTTTTATGTTTTCTTTTTTAAGTTCTTCGACTATTGCAGGACAGCTTGGGCCGTGAGGCTCCTCATCTCCCGAAAACGAAAGATAGATATCGTGCTCGGGTACAAACCCCTTTGAAAGGAGATACTCGGCAGCTTCCATTACACCGCAGAGGGTGCACTTAGTGTCCAAGGTACCTCGGCCCCACAGTACATTATCTATAATTTCTGCCCCGAAGGGATCGCGGCTCCAGCCCTCCCTGTTTACGGGAACTACATCATAATGGGCCATAAAAACCGAAGCCTTTTCGGAGCTCTTGCCTTTCCAATGATAGAGGAGTCCCTTAGGCCCCAAGATTTGCCGCGGACAGGTTTTGGTGACAAGAGGGTAGGCCTCGTTAAGATAGTCTTGGAATTTTCTAAAAACGGCCGGGTCTTCAAGGCTGACATCGGCATGAGACACTGTCGGAATCTTTATCATCCCCGCAAAACGGCTTATAGCCTTGTCAAAGTCCATATCGACATCTTCGATAATAATCTTATTTAATTTTTTAGGTTTAAATGTAAGAGCTCTTAATACTAACCATAAAGGAAACACAAGAAGCAAAAATAACAAGTAAAAATAATTCATAAGTTTCTCCCAATTTTCTAACCCGTATTATAGCATAAATTCTTAAAACTGACAAAGGTCTAAGAGGAAGGGTGCGCTCATCGTTAAACCTGACGGACTTATTAACACTACAGTTTTTCTATTTCGGATTCGGAAAGCCCTGTCATTATCAAAATTTCAGACATCGGATACCCTCTTTTTTTCATAAGTTTAGCTGTTTGTTTTATAGCTTCCGAAAACCCCTTATCCCTGGCATCCATCTCAAATGTTGACATCAATCTATATTCTTGCCTTGCTTGTTCGTTATTTTTTACTGTTTGTATCATTTTTTCTATCCTCCTTGTAAATTCGCTTTTTACCTCACCGGTTTTAAGGTATTCTAAAAAATATTTTAATTCTTTGTCTTTGGCGTTCTTAAATTCTTTCGCATTTATTATAACTTTTTTTTGTACCTTTAGGTATAGTCCCCTAATAGTTGCCAATCCCCTCATTTTCTACTATAATAAGGATAGTATGAAAAAACTTAACGGACTCATAGCTTCCGACGGTTTAGCCGCCGGGCCCTTATATTGTGTGATGGAGCAGCCTGAAACGGTGATTCCGTCTTATTCCATATCCGAAAATGAAATCGGTCCGCAAAAATCAAGATTGGCCGGAGCCGTCGAAAAGGCAAAAAACGAGCTTTCCGAATTAATCTCCTCATCTTCGGATGGGGAAAAAAGCGAAAACGACAAGACCGGCGAAGATATTATCTCTACCCACATTCTTATGCTGTCGGATACGGCCTTTTTGGATTCCGTTTTTTCCGATATCGAAAAAACAAGAATGAATGCCGAGTCCGTTTTAAAAAGAAAATTGGACGAAACCGTTGCGATGTTAAAATCAGCCGGGGATGAGTACCTGAGTGCAAGAGCTGTGGATATTCAGGATGCCTTTGAATCCGTCTTTGTCCATCTCCTCAAACAGGGGCCGAGAGATTCAAGATTTACGAAGGTTCCCAAGGGCGCGATTATTGCAGCTAAACTGATAAAGCCCTCTGAAGCCCTCTTGGTCAAAAATGCGGGAGTAAGCGGTATAATCATGGAAGAAGGCGGCATTACCAGCCATATTTCGATTATGGCCCGGGCTTGGGATATTCCCATGCTTGTGGGCGTAAAAGACTGTATGGATTTTGCCAGAACAAATATGCCTGCAGCCCTCGATGCAGACGGAGGCTTTGTTTTGTTTAACCCTTCCAAGACCCTCATAAAAGAATATGAGGCCCGTATCGAAAAAAGAAAGGCTGAAATTAAGGAACTTTTGGAAGCTCAAAAAAACTATACCGAACGCCTTTCGATTACGACAAAGGACGGAGTTAAGGTTTCGGTAAATGCAAACATTGCCTTCCCCGAAGAAATTGAAAATAAATTCGTTACCGTATCGAACGGTATAGGTCTTTTCCGTTCCGAGTTTTTATTTTTAGAGGACGGAAAAATCCCCGATGAAGATACCCAATTTGAAGCCTATAAAAAAGTTGTTGAGGCAATGGGCAAAAAGCCGGTAATTATCCGCACCTTTGATGTGGGTGCCGATAAGATGATTGATGAACAAGAACATTTACGCGAAAAAAATCCTCTTCTCGGCTGGCGGGCAGTCCGCTATTGTATAGACAGAAAAGAAGTATTTAAAACTCAAATCAAGGCTATCCTAAGAGCCGGAGTATTCGGAAACGTTTTTCTTTTAATTCCTATGATTTCAAATATTGAAGAAATTATCGAAGTTAAAAAAATAATTGAAGAATGTAAACTCGAATGTAATGCTGCCGGAAAAAAAATAATTGAAAAGGTCAATGTCGGAATCATGGTTGAAGTTCCTTCGACGGCTGTAGCTGCCGACCTCTATGCTCCGCATTTGGATTTCTTTTCTATCGGAACAAATGATCTTATTCAATACACGATGGCAGCGGACAGGGAAAACACTAAGGTTGCCTATCTTGCAAATTATTTTGAACCGGCTGTTTTGCGCCTTATCAAAAACGTCATTGATGCACAAAGGTTTATAAAAGAACAGGAAGGGCATTTGGTTTCGATGTGCGGCGAAATGGCCTCGCATGAAGATGCAGCCTTTTTGCTTTTGGGAATGGGCTTGAGGCATTTTAGTATGCCTGCCGGAAAAATTTTAAAAATGCAAAAGTTTATGCAGTCTGTAAATGTCAAGGATGCGGAATCCCTATACGAAGAAATTAAAACTTTAAACTCAGCAGCTCAAATAAAAGAAAAGGTAACAAAAACATTGGAGAAATATTATGCCGAAAAATAAAGACGATTTTTTTGATGAAGAAAATATAAACAATGAGAGTTCGGAAGTTTCGGAATTTTCTCATCAAAAAAAATATAAGAACATTCCCCTGATAGCCATTGTAGGCCGCCCTAATGTCGGGAAGTCTACATTGTTTAACCGTTTTTTAAGAAAGCGCCGCTCGATCACGGATCCGACTCCCGGTGTAACCCGCGATCCTGTTGAAGCTCAGGCAATCGTAAATGGTCTTCCTGTTCTTCTTGTAGATACGGGCGGTTTTAAACTGACCAGGAGCGGGGAAAAGACAGAAGATACTATCGACGAGCTTGTTATGGAAAAAACTATTTCTACATTAAAAAAAGCCGATAGAATTTTACTTCTTCTTGATGCAGGGCTTGCAACTGCTGAGGACGAAGAGTTTATTCAATTTTTGCGCCCCTATTTTAATAAGCTGGTTGTTGCCGTAAACAAGACCGAGGGCGGAAGGCTCATGGCAGAGGCTTGTAACTATTATTCTTACGGTTTTAAGTCCTTGACCTGCATAAGTGCAGAACACGGCGACAATATTTCAGACTTGGCCGAAGTACTGACAGAAGGGCTGGACTTTAGCAAAGCAGAAGAGTTTGAAGAAGATGACAGAATAAGAATTACTATTGTGGGTAAACCCAATACGGGAAAATCGACCTTGGCAAATTATCTTACAAATTCTTCTGCCTCGATAATTTCGAATGTTGCAGGAACCACCCGCGATATTGTTGAAGGCGAATTTTCTTATAAAAATAAAAAATTCGTTATTCAGGATACGGCAGGGATAAGGCGCAAGGCAAAGGTGAATGAGAATATAGAGTATTATTCCGTAGTGCGTGCAATTAAAAGCATGGACAATGCCGACATAGTTTTTCACATGATAGATGTTCAAGAAGGCTTAACCGAGCAGGATAAAAAAATTATAGTGCAGGCTACCAACCGGGGGCTGGGCGTTATCTTTGTTTTAAACAAATGGGATTTGATGGAGCAAACAAAGCAAGCCTTTAAGGATGAGGAAGAACGCATAAAGGTTATGTTCGGCAAAATGGATTATGCTCCGGTACTTGCAATTTCGGCAAATGAGGGAACGGGAATTAAGGATCTTTTAAATACTGCCGTCAAAATGTTCGAGCAGCTAAATAAAAAAATAGAAACCTCAGCCCTTAACATTGCCTTAAAAGATTGGCTTCAGGCTGCTCCTCCTCCGCAAGGCCGTCAAACAGCCTTTACCTTTAAGTACATTGTACAGACCGGTTCCCGCCCGCCTGAGTTTTTATTGTTTTCAAACAGGCCCGATTATGTAACTGAGTCCTATATGCGCTATATTCAAAATAAAATCAGAAGCGATTTGGGTTTTGAAATGATTCCCATTTTGTTAAAGGTTAAGGGAAGCCGAAAGCGCTGGGAAGAAAGGCTTTAGGACAAAACATCACAAAATTAAATTTAAGGTTTTGGCAATGAAAGGTTTTTCGATAGGTGAGGTTGAAAAAATTACGGGAGTAAAATCTCATACTCTAAGATATTGGGAAGAGAACGTCCCTATCTTGCAGCCTAAAAAAGACTTAGGCGGAAGAAGATTGTACAGCTCCCACGATTTAGGTATCATCTATCGGCTTGACTATTTAATAAATAAAAAGAAGTACACGGTTGAAGGTGCTGCTGCCGAGATAATAAATCAAAGTTCAGCACAAGGCTCGGTTACAGCAAAAATATCCGAGCTTAGGGATCAGCTTTTAAGTATCTACGAAATTATACAGGAAGAAAAAAATGACGGAACAAAATAAACCATTTTACGAAAAATTTGTAAAGAAGAATGAATCAAAATTTCATCATCAAAAGAAAAAAGAAATTGATGAAGATCCGAATAAAGAAAAAAGAACCGAAAAGAAAAACAAGCAAGAAGAATTTCCTATAAAAATTGTCAAGACAAAAAATACGGGGAAAAATATTTTTAAAGAAAATGATGAGAACACAAATCGCCTTTTAAATTCCTTTGACCTTATCATAAAAGATGCTCTTAAACTTTCTTCAAAGCAAACTGCTTCGATCCCTAAAGATATCCGCATCCTCTTCCACGAGCTGACAAATGAAAGGAGCTCCAGAAAAGTAAATTACCTAAACAATCCCGTAAAATTAACGGCCTATATTTATCACTATATGTGGTGGAACTTGGTACGCATTTCAAAATTGATAGGCAATCTTGATTTTGATTTAAAGGACGGAGATGTAATTGCCGACTTCGGCTGCGGGCCTATGACCCTCATGTGTGCTTTTTGGATTGCCAAACCTGAACTGCGTGCAAAAAAACTTCATTGGTATTGTGCCGATATTTCGGGGAAGGCCTTGGCTGCAGGAGAGGCTTTATTTAATTCTCTTGTTGACTTTACAAATCAAAGTAAACACGGAATAGAGCAAGTTTCAAACTGGAAGCTAACAAAACTTAACGGCAGCTTCGGTCTTCCATTAAAAGAGAAGGTAAAGCTTTTTGTAAGTGCAAATATGTTTAACGAAATATTTTGGGATTCTTCAATTAAGGTTGAAGGCGAAGCTGAAAGAGCTGCAAAAACCATCCTGCACTATCTTCAAAAAGACGGTGCCGCTTTGGTAATTGAGCCCGGTATTCCTCTTGCAGGCGAATTCATTTCGGCCTTACGCAAAAACTTTATCGAAAAAAAATGCGGGATACTTTCTCCCTGTCCCCATTCAGAAATTTGTCCTATCCCTGGGAAAAAAGCATTTGAAAAAAGCGATGTAAAATATCCTATAGCCTCGGATAAATGGTGCCATTTTTCTTTTTATGCGGATGACGCTCCTTCAAAACTTGTTGAACTTTCCGAAGCCGCAAAGCTCGAAAAAACTCGGGCAAGTCTGTCGTTTATATATTGCCGGGCCGAAAAACTAAAACAAGAGTCTGAATCCGGCAGAGCAGATCATGCTGATTCTAAAAAAGAATTTCTCGCACGCATCAGCTCAGAAATAATAAAACTCGGCGAGGGAAAGATCGGCCGTTACGCCTGTTCCGAAAAAGGCTTTTTACTCTTAACCGAAAAAAAAGGAGCAAGGTCAAAGCTTAAAGAATATGTAGACGGCACCCTTATAAAAATTGAAAATGAAAAAATAAACCGGTTCTTCCATGACAGAAAAACCGGTGCTTTAATTATTCAGGTTTAATTATACTAGGGTGCAATTATACCTTAAACTTATTAACCTCTATAGACAGCTGATCGATACTGGCCTTATTCTTTTTAGATATATCGTGGACTTCCTTACTCGAATCATTTATCGCAGATGCCGCCGCAGCCATCTCGTTCATGCTGTTGGTAATATTTTTTGTGAGTGAATCAAGCTTTTGCATTTCTTCTGAAACCTTAATACCGCCCGAAAGCATTTCTACCGATCTGGCCTTAACCTCGCTCGTAATTGTATTTATGTTTTTTATGGCGTGCAGAACCTCGTTGCTTCCGTTTTCTTGTTCTTTCATAGCATAGACCATAAGTTCTTCTTGCTGTGAAATTTGGTTTACCAGCTCGTAAACATTAATAAAGGATTTTTCAGCTTCTTCACCGACAACTGTAAGTTTTTCGATAATCTGCGTAGATTTTTTCATAACTTCGCCGATCTGCTTACCCTGCATATTTGATTCTTCAGAGAGTTTTCTGATTTCGTCTGCAACAACGGCAAATCCTTTTCCGCTCTCACCTGCATGGGCAGCTTCGATTGCTGCATTCATAGCCAAAAGATTTGTCTGGCTTGCAATGTTTTGAATAATCTCACTCGTTTCAAGAAGAGAGGCCGAAAGAGATGCGATCTGTGCGACAACATCATTTGCAGAGCGGGCCCCTTCTTTACCGCTCTTTGTTTGTTCATATACGGTTTTAATAAGGGTATTATTCTTTTCAAGATTGGTTGTAACCGAAGCTATGTTTGCAACCATTTGTTCTACAGCGGCTGATGATTGCTCGATACTTGAAGCTTGTACTTCAATATCGCTGTCCAATTCTCCAAGCCGGCTTATAACCTGTTCAATTGTCGCAGATGTTTCTGTAACACTGCCGCTTTGATTAACCGCTTGAGCTTTTACCGATTCAATATTTTGAGTAATTTGATGGATAGCACTTGCTCTTTCAGAAATATTTTGTGCAAGAATTTCGCCTACATCTTTCATTTCTTGAGAGTGCATTAAAACCGTCTTTATCATGTGACTGATTTTTTCGATCGTATCCGAAAAATACCCTGTCAATTTTCCTATTTCGTCATTTCCCATTGATGGGATCTGTACTCTTAGATCTCCTTCGGATATATTTTTAAGCGACTTGATAATCATATTAACAGGTCTTATAATAAATAATCTTGTAAAAATTATAATTGTTACAACGAATAGAATAAATATGAAGAGTAAAACAACAGTAGTTTTGATAAAGAAATTTGTTTGATTACTTTGAATCGCTTCAACAGAATATACAAATTTTGAATATCCGATTATATCTCCTGAAAAATCATATAGGGGATAATAAGCGGCTGCATTGTTTCCGTCAATTTTTATCATCATTTCTTTATTACTTATTTGGTTCATAATGGATTCGGAATCTTCCGAATTGTCATTTTCAAAATTAGAACCCATTATCTTATAAGTGTTTTGCAGAGTCTTTGCATATGCACTTATGTTTAATCCGCCTTCCAGAACATCGGAGGTGCATGTCGATATAAAGCTTAAAATAAATTCTGTGTCTACAGCTCCGCCATACTCCACAGAACCTATGTGCTTTTTATTCTCATCAAAAAGAGGTTTTACTACCCGAAAGCCTAGATCGCTTACTCCTACCTCAAGTCCGTATATTTCTTTTTTTTCGGAATTTGCCTTTGTGATTGTTTTTCTAAAAGCAGCAAGATCATCTCCGAACTTTTTTGGATTTTGTACTCTTAAAAATGAAATTGCAGGAGGTGTATGAAAATGAAATTGCTTGGCTCTATATTTTTTATTCATATCGTTGAATATGGGCAGGGTAAGTTCGGTAAGGGTTTCTCTATCCCTTTCAGCAAAGGCCTTTATTATCTGCTCATCCTTTGCAACATTATCCAGTAATATTTGACCCATAAGCTGATAGGTATTAAGCTCATGTGTGAAGGCGGAATGTTTTAGGTCTCCCATCATTTTGATTTGGTCTTCGGAGAATTTTTTTAAACTTCGCCAATCCTTGTAAGCAATGATTATGTATTGCACCAACAGTAAGATAACCGTAAAAAACAGGAGCTTACTCCCGATGGAGTAGAAGCGGCTTTTAACTGAGCCTGCGACAGTTTGAGAACGAGTTTGTTTTTCCGACATATAACCTCCATTCGATACATTCGTAGAGTTACTTTTGTTTTCGGGCTTCAATCTTTACAGGATCGTAAAAACCTTCCTTCCAGTTAAATCTTGAGGTGTCTTCCAGCAATGTTCCCTTGCGGCAAGATCCTACAATATGTCTGTATTCTGTCCTTTCAATTTCAGTATGAGAGAAATCAAGGAGGAATTTATCAAAACCTTTCTTTTCGAGAGCTCCGATTCTGTCAGTTATCGAAAACGGTTTTTCAGGCAATACAAAAGAAGACGATGGTGTTGAAAAAGTCTTGAAAGCCTCTCCTTGTTTATCGGAAAAATATAAAAAATCATAAGCCTTTGGAAGCGTAAATCTCATTCTAAATAGGGCCGGATAAGCAAAAACCGGAATTAAAACCTGCTTTCGCATACCGGGAGCGTAAACTTCTTCAAGGTTTTTTTGAGAGTTCTCGATGGGGGAAACAAACTGCAAAATGTTATTTTCTTGAAGCCATTTTACGGCCCATCGGTTAAAACTGTAAAGGTACGGACCGGCAACAAGGTTTAAATTTTTATTTTTGAGCATTGTGATATGAGCAGGATTGTTTACTACAAATTGATTATAACCTTTTTCGATTAGTTTCAAAAGATAGAGCTCAAGCTCATCGCTTTCGGCTTGACCCATAAAGGGATCCAGCGAAATAAAAATTTCCCGTTTTGAAAAAGGAAGAGGTTTATCGTTTTTTCCCGTACCGGCTAAGGCCTCTTTTGTATCCTCGTTAAGATTGACAATAACCCGTACAGGTCTATCGGAAAGAATGGTGTGGAGGCTGCTTATGGAAGATACTTGCACATAGAGGCCGTCAGGGAAGATGTCGATATTGGATTTACTTAAAATCTTTTTACCCCGTTTGTCTTCTTGTTTATTTTTGGTTCCTGTTTTGGGATCGCCTTTAGGATTTCCTTTGGAGGCAGCCTTTACATTCTCATTAATGCCTCCTGCCTGATTTCCTTCGGGGTAGAGCTTAAGCTCGGGAAGCCTATCGTCTCCCGGTCTTTTTCTAAAGGGGCTTAAACTTTTGGGCAGCACAGGTGCATAACGCTTACTCATGCTCTTGGTCTGTAAGAGGTAAACGCTGTCTCCGATTCCAAAATCGGCAGGAACCTGAATCCATACTTCTTCGGCCGGCTCGCCTTTTTTTGAAGCCGATTTTTCGATCCTTATGTCTTGAATTTTCCAGCTTTCTCTTCCGCGGTCATCCTTTGTATGAAGTCTAATCGAATCTCCGAAATCCGGAGTGTAAGAGCCGCCTTTTAAAAGTGCATAATGCACCTTGCGCATCGGGTCTTCTTTAGTTTTCCCTTCAACCTCTTTAATCTTAAATTGAGCGGTTTTGTCTATCGTGCCTAAAAAAATCCCCGTTCCGCCAGCCTGATTCGGGTTTAAAATTTCTTCGGCCTTTGAAGAAACAAATAAAAAGCTTGTTTTTTTTCGGGCAAAGTCTCCGGCCAAAATTCGGCGGCCTGTTTCGACAGCTTCTTTCTTGCTGTTTTCCCAATTGTCGATTACATGGCGGTAGGCCGAAACTACCGTTCCCACATATTCGGCACTCTTCATTCTTCCTTCTATTTTAAAAGAAGAAACGCCGGCCTTTATAAGATCGGGAACATAGTCGATTAACTGCAAGTCATGGGGAGAAAAATAATAGCCTTCTTTGTCGCCTTGAGGCGTGTGTGCCGTATACAATCTTCGGCATGCTTGGGAACACATTCCGCGGTTTGCCGATTTTCCTCCGAGGTATGAAGAAAACATACAAAGCCCTGATTGGCATACACAGAGAGCTCCGTGTACAAAGACTTCAAGCTCGCAGGATGTGTTTAAGTTTACTGCTTCGATTTCCTTTAACGAAAGCTCCCGGGCTAAAACAACCCTCGATATTCCGAAACGGCTCAAAGCATTCGCAGCCTTGGCAGAAGCTATATTCATTTGGGTTGAGGCGTGAAGCTTTAATTTCGGAAAGTAGGTTTTTGCCATTTGCACGACACCCAAATCTTGAACAATGATGCCGTCAGGCCCAACCGAGTCAAGGTACTTTAAAAAGCGGTACATCTTTTCGGTTTCTTCTTCGGTTAAAACCGTATTTACCGTAACATAGACCTTTTTATTCCTTTTGTGGAGGCTGTCTACGGTTGCCTCAAATTGACTCCATGCAAAATTGGAGGAGCGCATACGCGCATTAAAAGTTTTTAAGCCTAAATATACGGCGTCCGCACCTTCGTTTATGGCGGCATCAAGGGCCTCAGTATTCCCTGCCGGAGCTAAAAGTTCTATGTTCATAATTTATACCTCTAGCCCCATTGTACCATATTTTATAAAAAAAATCAGGTGGGAAAGAAAGACTCTTAGACCGAAACCATTGCTTTAATCTTATTTGTGTCGGCTCTTAATTTTCTTAAAGCTCTCAGCTGAGTTTGGCGGATGGATTCTGCCGAAATGGCATATTTCTTTCCTAAAACAGCAAAGGGAATCGAAGTCATAATGCCGTCAAGGCCGTATCTGTTTTTTAAAACATCTTTTTCGCGGTCATTAAGGATTTCCAAACATTTATTTAATTGTTCTTTGAATTCTTTATCTATAACCTCTTGTTCAGGATTATAGGTATTGCACGGAATAAGATCGTAAAGAGTTGAAGAGTTTTCATCATCAATAGGTTCATCTAAACTGCATATTTCCGTATAGTTAAAAGATTTTATTTTAGCTACAGTCTCGGTTCTTTCATTTGTTATTTCCGCAAGCTTTTGATAAGAAGGTGTTATTCCGTAATTTATTTTGTATTTTTCTTCTTCCCGGTTAAGTTTATTCATTAAGGCTTCTTTTCTTACCGGCAGCCTTATAACCTTGTCTGCCGAATTTAAGTATCGCAAAAACGATTGCTTAATCCACCAAGCGGCATAACTTGAAAATCTAACTTTAAAAGATTTTGAAAATTTAGAAGCCGCCTTCATAAGACCTATATTTCCTTCTTGGATAAGTTCCATAATTTGTGTTTCATTTGAACTGAATTTTTTTGCCATCTTGATTACAAGCCTTAAGTTGGATGTAACAAGAATTTCTATCGCCTGTGCATTTCCTTTTTTTACCTCATCGGCTAATTCTGCTTCTTTTTCGGCTGATAAAAGAGGATATTTTTTGCTGTCTTTAATGTATTGTAAAAGCAAATTGTCCGTCATAATTGTATACCTCATACAAATGACAAGCAAAATGTATGCTAAAATAGGCTGTTTTTTAGTATGTAATAATGGAGTTATTAAAATTTGTGAATGTTTTAAATTAGAAATATTAATTTTTGTTAACGCTATGTATATTTTTGTATACATTAATATGTATACTTATGTATAACACCGTCTATACCTAAGGCTGTAAATCCAAAATCGTCTTTTTGTTCTATGATTTTTTTAGAATAAATAAGGGCAGAAAGGGGGAATTTTCCTCCTCCGCCTGGGAGATCAGCAACAAATTTAGGTCTGGATAGACCTGAGAGCTTAGATTCCGCTCTTTCCCAAAGTTCTAAAGCCTCTTTTAATGGAACTCTGAAATGGGATGTTCCGGCTGCGGGATCTAACTGAAAAAGATAGCCGGGTTTTATGCCCATGCAGGCAAGGCTGTGAAAAAGTTTAACCAGCGTTTTTTCGTTATCATTTATGCCTTTTAGCAAAACGGTTTGGCTTTGAATGGGTATACCGGCTTCAATACAGGAACTTAAGGCCATTTTTTGCTCCTTTCCAAGCTCTGCAGGATGGTTTATATGGAGAATGAGCCATAGAGGCCTCACCTGTTTCAAAAGGTGTAAAAGTTTTTCCGTAAAAAGACCGGGGGCAAATATGGGGGCTCTGGTACACAGCCTTATCAAAAGGTCTTTTTTTATTGAGCGTAATTCTTTTAAAACTTTTTCGAGCTTTTCAAAGCCGCCGCTTAACGGATCGCCGCCTGAGACAAGGATTTCAGTAACCTGAGGATTCTGTTTGATATAGTCCTTAACTTCTTTTAGTTCTTTATCTCCAATGTAGTTTTGAGATCGAGCTGTAAGTCCGCGTCTAAAACAGTAACGGCAATATGAAAGGCATTTACCCGTCGTTATAAGGAGCACACGGTTTTCGTACTGGTGAACAAGATAGGGTGTGATGCAGTATTTTTGCTCGCCGAGAGGATCAGATGTTTCATAAGGACAGGCTGTTTTTTCATGGACTGAAGGCTCAACCTGAAGCCGCAAAGCCCTTGCATCTTCAGGTTCAGCTTCTTCTATCAGCTTTTTAAAAGCGGAGGAAATTAAGACAGGCTGCACGAAGTCTGCTGTTTCGGCAGCCGAAAATTCCCTCCAATTTTTTTCACTCATATTTTAGCGGTTTTAGGCTTTAAATATTTTCGATGCCGAACATCAAGGCTGCCATAACCTTTGCATCGCTTACAATATTCTCTATAAATGCGTACTCGTTGGGCTGATGGCAGCTGTCATCAAGGGAGCTCCAAACAACGGCATCAAAGCCCTTAGCTCTAAGACAGGCTGCTACCGTTCCGCCTCCTATTCCGATTATAGAAGTTTCAATCCCTTTTACCTTTTTTTACGGCTGATGAAAGAAGTTTTACAATCTTTGCATCCTTAGGTGTTGCAGGAGAGGCCTCAGGCTCGTCATATTCAAACCTGATAGTAACGCCGTATTTTTTTTCAACCTCTGAAGCTCTTTTTTGCATTTCTTTTAAGACCTCATTTACATCGTAATAAGGAAGAATGCGGCAGTCTACATAAAAAACGTCATCTCCCGGAATTGTGTTTACATTCGGTACATTGGCTTCTTTTTTAGTCGGCTGAAAGGTCGAATAATTAGGCGAAAATAAGTCGTCTTTTTTGTTAAAGTGATTTTCAAGATCGTTTAAACGGAGGGCAAGATCGCAGGCCGCAACAAAGGCATTTTTTCCCGTGTTCGGCATTGAAGCATGGGTTTGAACTCCCTTTGTTATAACCTTAAGCCAAAGGCTTGTTTTTTCGGCTATTTCTATTGTTTCTCCCTTAGGATCGCCCCCGTCCGGTACAAGAATCAAATCGTCTTTTGTAAAAAGATTGTGCTTATTAAGAAGGTATATGATTCCGTATTGGGAGCCTACTTCTTCATCGGCAACAAATAAAAGCTTAATCGTGTGTTCGGGGGTGATTCCCAATTTGATAAAACTTAAGGCTGCAAAAACTGAAGAAACAAGTCCCTGCTGGTTGTCTTCAACTCCGCGTCCGATGAGTTTTCCGTCTTTTTCGATTACGGTCCAAGGATCGCTATCCCATTTAGATAGGTCTCCGGGAGGAACAACATCCAGATGGCTCATAATCCAGAGTCTTTCCTTATTGTTTTTTCCGGGAATGGTAACAATCAAATTGGGGCGTATCTTTGAAGAGACCCGCTCGTCGGGAGCATCAAGCCTTTCAAAATTATTAAAACCGGCTTCCTTTAGGTATTTTTCCAGGGCTTCACATTTTTTTAATTCTCCGTCTCCGTCGGATTCCGGAGCCATTGCAGGAATGGAGCTTAAAAGCTTTTCCAATCCTATAATATCGTCTGTTTTGGATTCAATAAAATCGGTAATTTTTTTAAAGGTACTCATGTGTTTATTTTATCAAAAAAAGTTCAAAAATACAATTGGCAGAAAATAATTAATAAAGTATTTTAGGTAAGTAGGTTGACAATTAGACTTTTTCAAAATATACTATAAATGTACTGTGTCTATGTTCAATGCACAAAGGTATGAGAGGTTAAAACTTGTTACAGCTGTCGTTTTTGAATTTTAAAAAAGGCTCATATATTCTCATAGAAGGAAAGTCTGATACCGATCATTTTTATATTATACAAAGCGGAAAGGTGAAGGTTGCAAAAGAGGATGAGGTAGTAGCTGAAGAGGGAGGAAATGTTCTAGGTCCTGGAGACTTTTTAGGCGTTGTTTCCTGTATGTCCGGGCACACTCAAATCGAAACGGCTATCGCTCTTACCGATGCCCTTTTAATTTCTGTCCCGTACGGCCAGTTCCCTTATCTAATTGAAAAAAATGCTTCTGTAGCTATGAAGATAATATATTCTTTTTCAAAGAAGATGCGTTATTTGGACGAGGCTTTAACCCGAATTACCCTAAAACGGAATGTTGTAACCGGTATTTCTCATCTTTTTACTATAGGTGAATACTATTTAAGGATGTCCAAATTTGATTTGGCTCTTTATGCGTATTATCATTATTTGAAGGCCCAGCCCAAGGGCGAATTTGCTGAAGCAGCCCAAAAAAGGGTTATGGCAATTAAAGCGATGGGCGTAAAAATCCCTATGGAAGTACTTGAGCCGCCAACAAACCAAATGATAAGGCTATACGATAAAGAACACATGGTTTTTTGCGAATGCCAATCCGGAACCGAATTGTATATTATTCAAAAAGGGCATGTCAAAATCACAAAAATTCTTGATAATAATGAAGTTCTTTTGGCCGTTTTAAAAGAGGGCGATATGTTCGGAGAAATGGCCCTTTTGGAAAATAAACCCCGATCCGCAAGTGCTATTGTTACCGAAGAAGGCTGTCAGCTTTTAGCCGTAAACCGCCAAAACTTTAATCAAATGGTTTCAACTCAGCCTCAGCTTATTGCCCGCCTTACAACTACCTTTGCAGATAGAATTTGGGCAATGTATAAACAGCTCGCAAACACCCTTATAAAAGATCATGTCGAAAAAATGTACGATATGCTTGCTATTCAGCTTGAAAAATCGAGAATTAAACCTGTAAAGGGCAAGTACCACACCTTTAACTTCGGCCCTGTTGAGTTGGCAAATATGTGCGGTATACCTAAAGAAGAAGTCTCAGAAGCTGTTACAAGATTTTTAAAACAGCCCATAGTAAGATGTGACGGATCAAAAATTTCCATAACGGACGAGTTGGAGCTTTCAAAACAGGCCGCCTACTTCAAAAAAAATGCAGGAAATTGAAAAATCCCGTATGAATGCCAGAGCAAAAAGCGGCTCATACTGGTAAAACGGAACAAGTTATGAAAAAGTTTCTTTTGTGCATAGTTTTTAGCTTGATAAGTCTGGGGTTTTCCGAAGATGCTGCATCCGATAAAGAAATGCTTGACAAAAATCCTCCCGAAAAAACTGAAAATGTATCCCAATTTGCAGAGCTTCCTTCGGGATATAGAGGAATAATCCTCGGTATGAATGCGGACTCTGCTAAAGATGCCCTTTTAAAAGATTCCATATTCGGATATCGTGGAGAAAGGGATGTTTCGCTTTTACCTGGAAAAAACCGCAGCCTTATCGAAACAAAGGGCTCAAGCAATATTAAAAGGGCTTGGTTTCAATTTTACGAAGACAGTCTATACATTATTATTATTCAAATGGATACTGACAAGATAGACTATTATTCGATGTACGCCGCTTTGAGTGCCAAATACGGCGAGCCTTTAAGCATCGATCCAAAAAGAGCAATTTGGAAAAACGAAACAGTTTCAATGATTTTAGAGAGGCCTCTTGCAATAAAATACATAGATTTAAAGGTCTTTGATGCTCTTTTGGAAAAAAGTCAAACAGATAAGGCCTACAGCGATATTTTACGAGAGGAATTTATAAATGATTTTTAAAAAAGCCGTAATAACAGTTATAATGATTTGTTTTTTTGCCTCATGCGAAGGACAGGATAAAATGAAAACTGAAGATATTTTTATAGAAAAAATTTCAAATGAGGAAACAAACCAAGAAACAAAAAGCGAAAATTCCGTTAAAAAAAATATCGAAAAAATAAATGCAGAGCTTGCAATTACTCCTGCCGAGCAGCAGAGGGGCTTTATGGAACGAAAGGTTATACCTGAAGGTACAGGAATGATTTTTTTGTACAAGGAAGATTCCAGGCTGAGGTTTTGGATGAAAAACACTCCTCATCCTCTTTCCATTGCTTTTATCGATAGTTCAGGTCTGATCAAAGAAATATATGATATGGTTCCATACAGCTTGGAAACCATTGAAAGTACTTATTCCGTACGCTATGCACTTGAGGTGCCTCAAGGTATGTTTAAAAGAATGCACATAAAAGAAGGCGATAAATTAACACAAGAAACAATTTATCTTTTAAAAAGAAAGATTCAATAAAAAGGAGTTTATAATGAAAAAAACGGATTTTTCCATTACTTCGTTGGGAGAGTGTAAAATACAGTCCCCAATTATGCTTTCGGAAACACATGGGGATCTGATTGCAAATTATGTTACCGATAAAGAATTTATAAGGTATAGTTTGGAAGCCTCGATGGGCGAGGTAGGGGAGGCTCTTACTCACGCTGACCTTATTGAAAAAGCCGGCCCGCGCCAAAAAATATATTTTAGCCCCAACTATGTACACGCAGCTATTGCCACCTGCGGAGGCTTATGCCCCGGTATCAATGATGTTATAAGGGCTGTTGTCAGATGTCTTTGGACAAGATACGGAGTGCGCCGAATCAGCGGAATCAAATTCGGCTACAAAGGATTTATTTCGGAATACGGTTATTCCCCTGTTCCATTAACCCCTGAGGTTGTAAACGGAATACATAAGACCGGAGGATCTTTCTTGGGAACCTCCAGAGGCGGCGGTACCAGAGTAACCGAAATAGTAGACGGCATTGAGCAGATGAATGTCAATATGGTATTTTTTATCGGCGGTGACGGAACACAAAAAGGAGCTCTTGAAGTTTCAAAAGAAATTGAAAGAAGGCAGTTAAAAATTTCTGTAATAGGTATTCCGAAAACGATAGATAACGATCTTTCTTTTATCCAAAAATCTTTCGGCTTTGATACGGCTATTGCAAAGGCGACCGAGTCTGTTTCTGCAGCAAATATGGAGGCCAGTTCCCAGATTAACGGTATAGGCTTGGTAAAACTAATGGGAAGGGAATCGGGATTTATAGCAACCCATACCGCAATCGCCTGCCATGAGGCTCACTTTGTTCTTATCCCTGAAGTACGCTTTGAATTGCAGGGCGAAAACGGCTTTTTAAAGCTTTTGGAAAAAAAGCTTGTCGAAAACGGTTATGCCCTCATTGTTGCTGCCGAAGGAGCCGGTCAGCATTTAATGAATATGGAAGAAGGAACAGATGCTTCCGGCAATAAAAAACTTGCAGATATAGGCTTATTCTTAAAGAAAGAAATAACCGACTATTTTGAAAAAATAGGTATGCATATAAACCTAAAATACATCGATCCCAGCTATCAGATTCGATCTTCAATTGCCGCCCCTATCGATTCGGTTTATTGCGAACGCTTAGGAAATAATGCCGTTCATGCCGCCATGGCAGGAAGAACCCGTACCCTCATCGGGCTTGTAAACAATAAATTTGTGCACCTGCCTATTGAACAAGTCGTCTCTGAAAGAAAGCATGTAAACCCGGAAGGATCTTTGTGGCGTGATGCCCTTGATGCTACGGGTCAGCCCACAACAATGCTGTAATCTAAATACAAAGGTAAGATTTTTTAAGCAGCTTTTTACTCTTTTTTGATAAAAAGCTGCATAAGCATGATAAAATCGTAGATTTTTTTGTAAGCCTCAACAAGCCATTCCCTGACAGGTTTTTCTGAATGCTGCTCAATCTCTTTCCAGTTTTGGATTAGCTCGCGGCGGGGCTTGTCATAATCGGCTATTATAGTCTTAAAGTTATTTCCTATAACTATTATGTGCTTGAGCGAAAGATTTATAAGCTTAAGAGCTGTTTCGTTTACATCATTTAAAAGTTTTGCGGCCTGCCTGCCGGCTTCCTTTTCTCTTTCCATTCTTGAAAGAAGTGTGCGGAATTTTACGCCTATATCAGAAACTTCAGAAAGCTTCTCGTCGAATTCTATAGTTTTGGAGGCAACCTGAATGATTGCATGGAAGCTGTTGGAAAAATCTGCCGTGGTACCTGCAAAGCTGCCCCAATTACCCCGTACCAAAAATAAGTCGCAAAGAGTACGGACATCCGCTTTTACATATTCTATCAAAAAAGATTTTAGATAACTCATTTCTTCGGCATAAACATAACCGGATAATCCTCTTTTTGTAAAAGCCGTATTTGCATCTACGGTGTAGTTTTTCATTCCTGAAACTACCTGATTTCCGAATATCTTAGTTATTAAAACTGCAACTTTTGAAGATCTTTGCTCTTCTATCAGTTTATTGATAACATTCTGGGTATTTGTTTTAATGTTTGAAACATAGGTATCCGTTACTTTTTCGGTAAATGGAGTTGTTTCGACGGTGTAAATAATATCTTCTGTAATATGCTGGATAATGTATTCCAAAGCTCGTGAACGCCTAAGGTCGTGTAGGGCTCCTAAAAGCTTTTTCCATTGACCGGCATGAACAGGCTGAATGTTTTTATAGGTTTTTATTATATCAAAGATAAGATTCCAATCGGTATCGACACTTAGTTGATAAAAAACCGATGCAAAATCTTTTAAGTCTTCGGTAATGTATTCTCCCCTTATGGCTTGAAAGTTAGGCGTATAGTTGAAGTTATTTTCCACAAAGTTAGAATCGAATTTGCGCAGCAGAAAATAGTAGTCAAAGAGTACAAAATGGATAAAGGCATCCAAATGTTGGTAGGCCAGGTCGATTTTTTGCGTTTGGTTTGAATCGAATTCTCCCACGAAGGTTTTTAATTCTTTTTTTACTTTTTCGGCGAGGGCTTCTGCATTTGCGTTTTTTGACTGTTCGAGAATTGACTCTTCAGACAGTTTTTCGAGTAATTTTTTTTGCTTATCTGAAAGGGAATTTTCTACTGTAACATTTTTTAGTACTTTTGAAGATGCAGCACCGGCTAATAGGGGGCGTGCAGGGCCTACTACCTTGTATATACTGTAAAAAAATTGTGCTGCTTGAGGCAATACTTCCTGCGAACCGGCTTTATACCACTTGCTGTATCTGGTTTTTCCTATAGTTTTTGCAATTTCCTTCAATTTACGCCTTTTTAAGGCCTCGGGACTGTCTGAGGACATAAACAAACCTAATAATTTTTGGAAAAAACTTTCTTTATTGTCAGCCATGTTAATAATATGTGCTAAATTTACAAATTTGTCAACCGGTTCAGATTTTCATGGAGTAAAAATAAGTTGAGCAAAAAATAACGGCCTTTGCAAATCTTTGCAGAGGCCATTACTTACAGCTTTTTAACCAGTTACTCTTCATCGCTTTCCATTAAAAGCTTGATTACGGCTTGCTCGCTTGCAGCTCTTAAAAGTTCTTCTCTTTTTTCTGCACTTTTGAATAATAAACTTATCTGTGCAAGGAACTGCAAGTGAGGGCCTGTCTTATCCAGAGGAGACAAAGTCATAATAAATATTCTTGCCGGTTCTTGATCAAGAGAATCAAAGTCTACCGGATTATCTGCAATTCCGATACATGCAACGAGATCGCTTACTGAGTCGGTTTTTCCGTGAGGTATAGCAATACCATGCTTCATACCTGTGGACATCTTGCGTTCCCTGTCCATAACACAAGCCTTGGTAGCAACCTTGTCCTTTACTTTTCCGGCTTTTACAAGCGTATCAAGTAACTCATCAATAATAGCTTCTTTTGTAGTCCCTTTTAAGTGCAGATTAATGGTTTCAGGAGTAATGACATCCTTTAAATCTACAGAATCGGGTTTTAATGCATCTTTAAATTCCATGCATACATTCTAAGCCTCTTTTGACTAAAAGTCAAGTTTTTTTTAGTTTTTTTTCAAATTTCTTTTATTATTGCAAAATAAAAGCCTTTTTTGTTCAATTACTGACAAAATACGGGAAAAAATGATAGAATGGACTAAATGAAAAATTGAAAAATTAGAAGTTTAGGAGGAAATAAAAATGGGAATAAGAGCAAATTATCAATTTTTAAGTGACGAAAACTTAAAAGAACTCAAATCTTTTAATGCAGAAGAAGATGAAATCTTTGAGACTGCAGAAGATTGGAATGAAAATGCAGAGATATTACTCGATATAGATAAGATGTGGGATGCACTTCATTTTCTGCTTACCGGAGTGGATAGCGGCAAGCCGATAGAAAATGACCCTCTTAGTGAAGCGGTCGTTGGTGTATCTTCTCTTGATGATGTAGAAGAGTTTATAGCTTATACAGAAAAAACCAGAATTGCTGATATTGTTTCAGCTCTCGATAATTTTGATATAGAAAAAGCTTTAGAAAAATTCAGTATGAAAGAATGCAAAAAAGCGGATTTATATCCGAACATCTGGGGCTATGAAGAAGAGGCTGATGAAATAAAAGAGGAATTAATCGACTGCTTTCAAAATATGAAAAAGTTTTATAAGCAAGTGCTCGAAGTTAACGGCAATGTATTAGTTACTATTTATTAACCGGATTTGAAATTTTAGAGAATATTGGAAAAGATATTAACCAAATTATAATTTGCGGAGGCTAAAGAGGTGCAGAAAAATAATAGAAAAATAGCGTTGATTGCTATCTTGTTATTTACTATCATTCCTGTTTTTATTGTCGGAATCGCTTTTACAGTGTTGGCAGTAAAAACAAATAGAATCCAAGATGACTATGCTGTTGCTATAAATAATGAAAAGTATCGGATACCGGTTTTTGTTGAGGGCCTAGAGGTTATAAATCAGGATGTTTCTTGCGGATATGCTGTAATTGAAATGTTTTCTGCATGGAACGGCGGAAAAGTTACGGAAGAAGCTCTTTATAAAAAATATGGAAAAGTCGTGACTTCCACAGGGAAAGCTTTTTGTGATGAGTTTAACCGGCAGTTCCCCGAATTTCAGACAACAATGTACAAATATCTTACTAATAGCGAGTTGATTGACAAAGTATATGACTGTTTAGCAGATAGTGTTCCTGTCCCATTTGAATGGGCTGCAAAACATGATGACGAATGAACATTGCATTATTCGCTGGTAGTTGGAATGGACATAAGATATAAATATTTTCTGCTTTGCCATTGACATATATTACGAATTATGTTATATTACATATAGCGATATATCATAATTCGTAATAGAAAGGAGAAGCCATGGGTAGAACAGCAAACAGCGGAGCTCTTACCGAATCAGTCTTTTACATTCTGCTACTACTTCATAAACCGGTTCACGGTTATGCCCTGATGAAAGACATTGCAGAAATGACAGGAGGGCGAGTAAATCTCGGTGCCGGTTCTCTCTACGGAGCATTCGACACTTTGCAAAAAAAAGGCTGGATTAAGGCACTGGACGAGCATCCGCAGGATAGAAGGATTGAATATGCCATCACAAGCACAGGAAAACAGTTCTTTGAAAAAGAGCTTATCCGTTTGGAAGAAATGTTACAAAATGCAAAAAAAGTGAAGGAGGATACCAATGAAAACAAATGTTAAAAAAACTTTTTTGGACATCAGCAAGGAAGAACAATGGCTGAATGAGCAAGGTGAGAAAGGACTAATGCTTATAGGCTATCATGGCGGAGAATATGAGTTTGAAGATGTTTCTCCGGTGAAGTATCAGTATAAGATTGATATTCCCGATTATACAGGCAGAAAGAAAAAAGAATATCTTGATTTCTTGGAACAAACTGGTATTTCTGTAGCGGCGGAGTATGGCGGAAGGGTGTATCTCAGGAAGAATGCAGCCGATGGTCCGCTGGATTTGTACACCGAAAAGAAGGAGATCAAAAAGCAAATGAACAAAAGATGTTCTCATTTCTTTATCACCGGCATAGGGCAGTTCATGTTGGGTATCATTATGTTGATTCAAACACTGTACTATGTGAAGTCGAAAGGTGTTCCGTTTTGGATCGCCGTTGTTATTGATATCGGCTTAATTATTTCCGGGATCATCTTCTTCATCTTGGGTGTTCGAAAGCATAGGAAATATTCTCTGCCAAAAGAAGAAAAAGATATTTGGGAATAGATTGATATTTGCGTAAGTTTGCAAAGAGAATACATCTCTCTTATAGGAACTGAATAAACTTCGCCCATTATCGTGGTAAAACGCAGTTGGTCTGAAAAGATTTGCTGCTTTTTTGTTGTCCTGAAGGGGCAGATACTTTAGAATTAGGCCGAGAAAAACAGATAGAACTTGTTAGGGAATATGTAAAAGAAAATTTTGTAAATGCCGGTATGTGTGCCGATATTGCCTTACACGATAAAAATGACGGAAACCCACACGCTCATATTTTACTTACTATGCGACCGTTCAACGAAGATACAACATGGGGAGCGAAATCAAAAAAAGGATATATCCTTGATGAAAACGGAGAAAAAGTAAAACTCAAAAACGGTAATTACAAAACCAAAAAAATTAATACAGTTGATTGGAACGAGCAAGAAAAAGCGGAAGAGTGGCGAAAAGCATGGGCAGATATTACAAACAAATATCTTGAAGAAAACAACATACAGTACAAGGTAGACCATCGTTCTTATCAAAGACAGGGCATAGAGCAAATACCGACGATTCATTTAGGAGTATCAGTCACCCAAATGGAAAAGAAAGGCATAGCCACCGATAGAGGAAACATCAACCGAGAAATCAAACATCAAAACAAGATATTAAAAGAAATCTCAAGAAGAATAAAAGCCTTACTAAATTGGATAAGAGGAATAGGGAAAGAGGAAAATACAGAAACCGAAAATAACCAATCTACACTACCACATAAAGACAATTTATTAGCCCTTTTTGAAAACCTTATCCGTAAAAATGCAGAAAATCATAATGTAAACTTAGAAAAGTATATTGAAAGCTATCAGTATCTAAAAGAAAAAAGCATTACTTTCTTATCGGAACTGAAAAAAAGTATATCGGCATTACGAGATAAGAACTATAAGACTACAAGAATCATCAAAGACACCGAAAAGAGCATTGATGATAAAACCAAACTTATTGACCAAGCAGAAAAGTATTTGAAACATAAAGATACCTACAAAGTCTATACCAAGTTAAAGAAAAGTAAACAGGAAGATTTTTATAATGAGCATACAGCAGAGATTGTTTTATTTGAAAGTGCGAAGAAATATTTGAAAGAACATTTAGGAGAAAGCAAGTCCTTAACTATATCTAAATGGAAATCGGAAGTAACCGCCTTGAAGAAAGAGAAAGATAGTATGTATTCTCAAATCATAGACCTACGGAAAGAAGTGGAACAAGCTGAAAGTGTAAGAAGCTGTATAGAGAAGTTACAACAAGAAAACAGAGAACTATCACAGGTAAAACGGAATGAGTTAGACCTATAAAACTTGACTTAAATATGGTATAATATCATAAATATAGAGTGAAATAAGATGAAATTGAAAAATGTGAACAGAGGTTTATAAGTATGAACGATTTAAAAATACTATTAGAAAATTATAATGATTTGGATTATGAATCAAAATTTGCAAGTATTTCTGATGATATTTGGCAACTGGGTTCACTTGAAGAAATCAAAAAAGAAGTTAGTTATGAAACTTTCACATTTCATATAATTGTAAATATGATAGGCAACTGGAAATGTGACGGGTGGGGTTATATTTTTGCGGAAGGGCATTTAATATTGCCATACATATCAGGAGCATTGAATGAATTAGGATTGATAGAATTAAAAAATCAATTCGACAATACTGTTTTCTGGTTAAAGGAATATTTTGGAAATGCAGGAGTTGAATTTCTTAATTTTGAAAAGGAATTGGATGAAAAAGCTCACTATGATGTAATAAACTTTTTGAGTAATCATAGATTCGAAGTTAAAGACGAAAAACTAAATTATATTAGTATGGATGATAGAAAAATAGTAAGTAAAAAATATAAGGCTGAAATAGGAAAGTTGGAAGATATTTCAGAAAAACTTTGGGGCTATGGGACAGAAGACGATGGTTGGAAAAGTGTTTTGGATTATATTAGGAAAATTTTTGAAAATTAAATACATTCAAAGTATCAATAGCAAATCAAATCTCATATTGTCGAGATTAGCAAAATTTAAGTTATAGGAGAAAATAAAAAATGAAAGCTGAACTATATGTAAATAAAGCATCTATGCAAATGAAAAAAGGCGATATAGAGGGTGCTGTTTGTAGTATGAAAAAAGTGATATAATGAGATGGATGAGAAATTGACAAATTAGAATTTGTAGTGGAAGGAGAACAAGTTATGAAAAAAGACATTTTAGATAGAATACAAGCATTAGGTGGTGATATATCATCTGTTAAGGGAGAGTCTATGGCAGAGGATTTATGTAGTATTACATTTAAAACAGTTTTATATCGAAAGCCGATTGATACACCCTGGGCTGATGCAGATAATCAAGAACCGATTGAGAGCTTAGGAAATTTTGTTGACGAGAACATAAAATTATTTCAGGAAGATAAAGAAGAGTTCTTTCAAAAATTATATGAGAAATATTTCACTTTAACAGAAGAACCTTATGGACAGTATTTTTGGCATGGTAAAATGTTTACTCCTTTTAAAGATGGAAGCCCAGATTTTAATGAATGGAATGATATGTTCAAAGGAGATTTGTATTCTTTTAAGGAAATATATTCTGTTACCAATAATAAGACTACAGATTTTATCCATTTATTTTATGGGTATGGCTATCCAGATTGCGTTTATGTTGCAAGTCAAGATATAAATTCTGAGAATCCAACTGTTTTTGCTACTGACCATGAAGAGTGGTTTATTGAAATAGATAATGAAGGTGATTTGGAAAGTTATTTGAATACTTTTTGGACAAAGGAAGAATTGAGAATAGCCATAGAATCTGTATTGAAATAATATTAAATAGTATTTTTGTATAGGTTCGTCATGGATTGCTATTGGTGGATCATTAGATAGTAAGGACAAAAAGAGGAAATTGGATAATTCTTTATATGATAAAGAGAATTAAATCATCAAATCCCAGTTTGTCAAAGTAAAACAATTAAATAAAATTATAGAGAGGAAGTAAAAGCAAATTGCCGATACTTCCTTTTTTTGTTGTCAAAAATTCAAAAAACAAAAAGGAGAATTTATGGAAGAACTGAAAAACACAGATAAAAAAGGCATTAGCACAAAGAGAAAGATTGGAAAGACCACCTATGAGGTTGTTGTCCATTTCAATGAAAATGCAAGGGAAACAATGCAAGATAAGCTGACAAGAATAATGCTGAGGGAGTTTCGGAGAAAATCGGACGAAAAAAAAGATGATTTTGATTAAAAAGTCCTTGACAAGTAGCAACAGGCAAAACTGCGAAGTCGATTCTTATTTCTTGTGGTGCAAGGCTTGCTCCCTTTGACATTGGCGAACTTAGAGAGTTGATGAGTGAAGATGAACTGGAGCTTGATACCCTTGGTGAAAAGAAAACTGCTCTATTCGTCATTATTTCGGATACTGATGATACCTTTAACTTTGTTGTTTCGATTATGTACTCGCAACTCTTTAACCTATTATGTGATAAGGCAGATGACGAGTATGGCGGTAGGCTTCCAATTCATGTGAGGTTTCTACTTGACGAGTTTGCAAATATCGGTTTGATTCCAAAGTTTGAGAAGCTGATTGCCTCAATCCGAAGCCGAGAGATTTCGGCGAGCATTATCTTGCAAGCACAATCTCAGCTAAAGGCAATTTACAAGGATAACGCCGATACGATTGTCGGCAACTGTGATAGTACCCTATTCTTAGGAGGGAAAGAGAAAACAACATTAAAAGAGCTTTCTGAAACACTTGGAAAAGAAACCATCGACCTTTATAACACCTCGGAAACAAGGAGCAATCAAAAGAGTTTTGGATTAAATTACCAAAAGACCGGGAAAGAGCTGATGAGTCAAGATGAGATTACAGTTATGGACGGCGGTAAATGTATCTTTCAGCTTCGTGGTGTTCGCCCTTTCCTATCGGATAAATTCGACATCACAAAGCATAAAAATTATAAACTCTTAGAAGACTACGACAAGAGGAATTTCTTTGATATTCAGAAGTATCTTGCCACAAGAGAAAAAGCAAAATTAAGAAAAAATACAGTGGTTACAAGAATGAATATTCAACTTGATTAAATGACAAAATATGGGAAAAGTGATATAATGAGGTGGATGAGAAATTGACAAATTAGAATTTTCAAGGATTTCGGTAGGAAAATGATTTTTTGATAATAGAAAAGGGAATCGGACAAATAAGATGGAAAGAGCGATAAAAGATTATTGGAATACTCTGAAAAATAAATATGAAAATGAATATCAAGAGCCATTTATGAAAGACTATGACCGCACAAAGCCATTTTTTATGGAGTTCAAAGCATTTTTAGAGGAACGTTTACGGAAGAATCCACGAAATGTAGATGTTGTTTGTACCCTTGCATCGGTTGAAATGGAATTAAGGGAAGAAGGGCGTGCCATAGAGTTGCTGGAGAATTTTGTTTCAAATAATCAAGAGGATTTAAGGGCTGTAGATAGAGCAAGAATTGATACCAACCTTGCTTTTTACCATGATGGGGATGAGAAAGAAACCTACTATTTATTAAATGCGGAAAAAAATGCTTCTCCTTTTGTGTGGACCTATAAAGGGTTGGCGTTATGCTATTTTTCTAAGTATCAACAGGAAAAAGAGGTTTTAGACTTGAAAAAAAGCATACGTGCGTTTGAAAAAGGACTTGTGTTAGACAATCGCTATGAAATGCGATTTGGGTACGGGGTATGTTTGTTTGAGTTGAAACAATATGAAAAGGCGAAAGAACTATTTGAAAAACTACTTATCGAATATCCGAATAGAATGCGGTTGATACTGAGTATTGCTTATTGCGAGGTTTATTTAGGAAATAAGGAAAAAGCACTTGAATATTTAAAACTAGTAAAAGAAGGACAAGATGAAAACTATCATTTAAGTACAGATGATATTGGTGATTATCAAATCTATGATGCTTATTATGTTTTAGAAGAGTATGAATTGTTTTTAAAAGAATATGAAAATGTTGTGTATACTCAATTTTTTAATGAATTTTCTTATTATTACTACTACGCTCTTTTTATTAGAAAGAGATATCAAAAACTTGATGAAGTATTAGAAAAAGATAAGAAGCAAATTATCTCTAGTATAGAAGAAACAAAAATAGATGAAGATTTTGAAGATGAAGAAGAAAGAACCGGATATATTAAAAGTTATCAAGAAGATTTAGATATGCTTATTAAAATAGAACATAAAATAAAAAATGAAAATTATAAGCCAATTGCAAAACTGGAACTTTATCCGCAATATGGCTGTTATTTAGTGGATTGTATCAGGCATCGTTTTTGAATGGAAGAAATTGATAAGTTTGGGATATTATTATAAAGTGTAAACTTTAATTTTTAAGGAGAAACAGAAATGTATTTCAATTTTCAATATTTAAATTCATTGATTGATGAAGTAAAGGAAGTTAGAGAGAATTTTGAAATTCATAAATTAAATACAAATCTATATTCTGTTACATATTTGCCTACGAAAAGGCAAGCATTTATCGGAATAAAATCAGGATATGCAGAAAAAATCTTATTTTATTCCTTTTTTTAAAGGTGGAAATGCTTATCCGACCTATACTTATGTGAGCAAAATACAAGAAGGAAGTGTGTTATGCGAATATATGGTAAATGGCAATTAAATTGTTTATGAGTGTTATTCAAACGAAACGGAAAATACAATAGAGTATTATTCTATTAACTATGTGAAAAATGGTAAGAATCCTGTTTTGGAAGAGAAAAAAGCAATCATTTATAAGGATTTATCTTGTATTAAAATAGGGGAGTATAACAATTGGATGGAGCCGGACGGCAAACAATGATTGTCAAAGGAGGGTTTATGAAACCGAAAGAAATATGTCAACAGGCTTGGCTTGAAATAGGAAGTAAATTTCCTGATTTTAAGATAGCAAAAAATGGTCAAACTTTGAAAAAAGTTTCAAAAAACAAAGATTTAACTTTTTTAATTTCTTTTCAGGCAAATCGAAGAAACTATGCGTGTAGTGTAGAGTTCAGTGTGCATTTTTTGATTGAATCGAAAGCAATGAAAAAAGATAATATTAACAACGGATTCGTCTATGGTGGAGAGCTGGAAACGCTTATTAACAGAGGAAGAGGTTTTCGCTGGTTTGAACTGGCAGGAGCAAGTTATTCGTATTCCGTAGATGAGGTGATTAAACTATTGAAACAGTATATGATTCCATTGTGTGATGATTTTGAAGATATAGAACAGAGTATTGATAAAATACTTGAAAAGAATAATATGGGTTTAGATTTATTTTATTATGTCCATTACTTTGGAGGCAAAGAGAAAGCGGAAAGATATTTACAAGATTTTATCCGTGAAAGTAAATTAAAAAATAAGTATATCGGGTTTTATAAATCATTAGAAAAGGTACCAAGAGAGCATATAGACATTTATTTCAGTGAATTTACCGGTGCAAATACACTGAAATTTGCTTATTTACAAGGGATAGAAATATAGGGTAAAAAATAGCCATACTATAAAGTTGGAGGATAAAAAATGAGAGATTTGCTTCAAATAATAGAGTTGAAAAAAGGAACTTTACCAAAATCAAGCTTAAAACTTGTGAATAAATTTTACAACAAGATAAAAATTGATGGCTATTTTGTTGATGATAAGAACATTGTAAAATTACAGGAGTTTGCAAACCCTGAAGTATGCACTTTTTTACTGGAGTGTATACAAAAATATGACGAAACGGAACGGTTTTATCACGGAAATCATGATGTCATCAGTCTTCGTTCCGTATGGGCGGTACTGGCTTTTTCAAGAGAGAAGAATGTTCTTGACTATTTTCATAGGCTGATTTTAGGAGAAAGTTTGAATAAGAGATTTTATTTACATTATTTACTTTCCTACTTCCGTCATGAGCTTGTCAAACATCCATATACGGATATGCTAATCAGCTTCTATGAGAATTTGTCAAAGAAATTGGCTTCTTATAAGCTAATAGGATTGTTAGGGATTACTCCTCCCGATAAATTTGGCTGGTTTGTAATGATAAAACTTATCAACTTTGGCGAATGGTACACAACAAACGGATTGACGAAGGAGGAAATGGAAAAACAATATACCATGAGTATTCTCATTGGAAGTCCGGGAGGACTCAACAGCACATTTCAAATTGAAATTCAAAACAGCCTGTCTGAAAGGCGAAAGAAAATAAGATTTGAAGAGTGTTCCGACGACGGTGTATTTACCATCGATGTGAATGAAAAATCCTTTCAAACACCCAATCTATGCAGACTGGATTTATTTTTGAAAGAGGCGGAAACCTATTTCGATACAACCTTTCAAACGGATGAACCGGCATATGTATCGGTTTCAAAAGGAATCAATAAAAAAATAATCAAGGAATGGGTTAAGAATCGATTTGTATCTTGTGAATGATGAATACAAATTTTAATGAAAGGAGCGGAGGGATGTACAGTTTCAGCTTGGAAAATGAATTTCATAAAGAGTTTGCGGTGATTGAATATTCAGAAGAAAAAGCCTTAAATGCTCTATATGAAAAAGAGATTTCCTTTATTAAAAAGCTATGGGAGAGATACTACGAGGATTATACTTTTTCTATAGAAGAATTAAAAATAGCAAGGAATAATTTGATGAAGTATATGGATTTGGAACTGTGGGAGAACTTGTCGAATAAAGAGAGGAAAGAACAAATAAATCTGATATATAAGCTGATGGCAATCGTTTCTTATGCCTTGGAAAAAGATTGTGCCTTGTATGGCAGTGGAGATTAAGAATATGCAGAAATTATATATGTCAATGATATTTCAAATCGATGCAAAATCGGAAAAAGCAAAAGAAAGTTTGAGAAATAGAATCAAAGAAAAACTGGAAACCATTTTAGAAAAATCGAACCTATTTCTTGAATTTGATGAGAATACAAATACTTTTGCTTATATGGAAGAAGATGTGAAAGAAAGCTTTGATGAAAAGGCTATCTTTCTATTAAAAACACTACAAAACTTCGGATACTCTTATGTGGTTACGGGGAATTTAGAGGAGAAGGAGTTTGATATCTGTACTTCTAAGGCAAAGATGAGTGGTGTGATTTTTATACAGGGGCAATTATTTTATGAAAATAAGAAGGAGGATGTATGCGATACACATTAAAATTAAACGGAACATTTAATCTCGAGGATACAAGAAATTTTGAGGCTTATTTACAAGGCTTTTTATCTCGGAATTATTTGGGATTTGTAGATAGGGATATGACGAAAGTATGTTATGTAGATGAGGAAACCGGCAGTAAAAATATAACAGATAAAATTCCTACACATTCCCTTATCTATATTGATGTACCCGATAGAGAGAATGCATTTAATGAATTATTAGAAATAATAGATGAAATAGGAGTTCCTCTCGGATCGGTATTACAGAATGAAGAAGTTACGATTCCGGTAGGTACTTTAAGTCAAATTGAAGTAAATTATACCTTTGATACGGCTAAAAATATTAAGAAAAAAGTAGACAAACTGGAAGATAAGCTGGAGTGTGATTATTTGGATGAACTCTGTGTCGTAAGTCATTCTTATATTTTTGGAAAGGAAGTCAGGTATTTTCTTTATGTTGTCGATGTGGATATATCCTTGCCGATCATCGAGGCTTTCCTTGAAAATCAAAAAGAGATAACTAACATGGACATAAAGACTTCTCGTAGTGGATATGGTATTGCACACAGATATTTTTCAGTGCTTAGAAGACGCTATAAAGTAGAAAACATAAAACTTTGGGAGAGTGTAAAAGACATTTATCAGGGGGCAAGTGAGGAAGATATTGATGCACTTTTAAAAGAATATCCGAATATACCTGGATCTTTAATTGATTTACTTAAAATTATTGATGGAACTTGGGATACCAACCACGAAAAAGGATTGGTCAATCTGCCGGTTTTTACTACGGTAGAAGCGGAAATCCCTCTTAATTTGTTATCCGCAAAACAAATGATTATAAATAAAGAACTGGCTAAAAAACCGATAATAAACAGAATTGCAAATATGGGTGTAGAATTCGATAAATTTATCAGTAATGATTTAGAGAATATCCATGTATTACCGCTTGCGTATTCGGAACCGGAGTATGACTCTTGTGAGCTATATATTGATTTTCATCCAAGTAATGAGGGAGATTATGGACAGATTATCGTTTATTCACAGGACGATAACTCATACTGCACTGCCTCAAAATCTTTGGATGAATTTTTACTGGATATGCTGAATAATGATTTTTATGATATGTTTCAAAAAATTACTAAGAACGAAAAATTCGATGTCGATGACTCTGAGGAAGAATATGATGATTTAGAAGAAGCCGCAGAAAGTATATTTTGGGAATTTGCGAAAACAACTTATAAAGATATTAAAGAATTTAACAAAGACCTGAAAAAATATATGAAATCTATGGAAGAAGCTATTACCATAGCAGAATTAAAAGAAATTGTACTCGAAGAAAGGGAAATAATCATCGCTTATGAGGCGTGGATAGAGGAAGTATCGCAGTTAAAGGAAAACGAAGTGTTGGAACTGGAAGATGGGGAAACGCTTTTAGAAGAAGAGAAAGAAGATGGCTTGTGGCAGGTAACTATTCTTGCTCGTTTGAAGTCGGAAGCTAAAAAAGGCTTTGCACTTGGCGAACTGATGATGAAGGCTCACAATCAGATGGCGAATAAGGAGCTTTTTGATTATGTTCATTTTGAGGGCTTTGACTATCTGGGGCAGGAAACCGAGGTAAAAGGTTTAGTAGAAAGGGCAGAGGGACTTCCTGTATTTGAGGTGAACTTAGGGAGTTAAGAGAGGAGTGATTTAGAGAAAATATATTATAAAAGAAGATAATAACAAGTGGTCGGAGGGGTAAGGTATGAGTAAAGTAAGGGTAAAGGTTGAACCGTTATCATAAAAGTGCAGACCTAAAAACCCGAAAAATAAAGGAAGGGAAGATATGGTCAAGTACAATAAAGAATTTAAGGAACAGGCACTGCTATTGTCAGATGAGATAGGAGTGAAAAAGGCAGCCGAACAGCTGGGACTCAGTTATTACACGATTGCAGAGTGGAGGAAGGTGAGAAGCCGAAAGGCGAAGGAAGAGAGAATCGCATCGGACAAAACACCGTTAAACGAGAGAGAGCTTGCCATGCAGCGAGAAATACAGGAGCTGAAAAAAGCAAACGAAATACTCAAGGACGCTCTCGGTTTTTTCGTCGTAGACCGGAAGAAGTAAGTACGCAAGGGTTATTCAGCTATATTTTGGAAAATGCAAAAGAGAAAATGTGGTCAATTGTAAAGCTGTGTAGAACCCTAAAGGTGAGCGAAACGGGTTTTTACAAGTGGAAACGGAACCGTACAAAGATGAAACGCTGGCAACTTCTTCTGGTCGAAATACACAAGATTCTTTCACAAGATCCTGAAAACGATAATTATGGAATACAGAGAATGCGATTAGCACTTGAGCAGCGAGGCATAAAAGTTTCTCGCTCGACTATAATCAGAGCGATGAGGAAGGGGAATCTGCTTCATAAGAGCAGAAGAAGCCCTGATGGACTTACCAAAGCCGACAGAAAGGCGCAAAGGCCTGAAAATCTTCTTAAAGGGGACTTTAGCGCAGACGCTCCTAACAAGAAATGGCTGACCGATATAACGCAGGTTCCGTGCAAAGATGGAAAGCTGTATATTGCACCGATGATGGACTGCTTTGCAGGAGAGATAATCGCAGTAGCGATGGACGACAACATGAAAAAAAGAGCTTTGTATAAAAGCTCTAAAGGAGGCATATGAATTAAGAAAGCTTACTGATGGGCTCATACATCACAGTGATGCTTACTCAATACACGAGTGAGGCGTACAAACTTGAGTTGGCTCGCCGTCATGCAATTCAAAGCATGAGCGGTGTGGGAAAATGTTATGATAATGCGAGAATGGAATCCTTTTTTGCGACACTCAAGAAGGAGAAGCTATACCGCATAGATACAACAAAATTGAAAAGGGAAGAAGTAAAGAAAATCGTCTGGAGGTTTATTGTCTACTACAACCGACGAAGGATTACCACAATGAATCCGAAAGGTTATCCTCCTGCGATTTATCGGGAACTGTTTGAAACCGGTTTATCAAAACCGGCAGCTTAAACTATATTTTAGGGAATTTAGGGTATGCACTATTATTGACTTTTTCAGGTAACTTTGAAGAAATGGATAACAAGTGCTTGGAGGGAGAGAATATGAGTAAACTAAGGGTAAAGACCATTGTCAATGAGGAGCATAATATTGCGGCATATCATATTACAAATGAAAAGGCAGAAACCGTCGACTTATTTGTATATGACCATAACATAAATCAAAAATATCATTTTTTTAATGAGAATCCGGAGTTTGAAATTTTTGATATTTCTCCTTGCGGACAGAAAATTATTACGATTACAGATAGCTATGTAAAAAAAGAGAGAAAAACGAAAATCTTTGACATAAAAAGTGGAGAGGTCTTATTTGAAACAAGAGATTTCTTCGGTTATGAGGCTCTTTTTACACCAAAGCCGAATTTGATTCTTGTTAGAGGTGCTATTCAGAAAAAATCAAACAAAGTCTTTGTCTATGATACCGAGAAAAAAGAAGTCCTTCATATCATGAAAGGAGAGTTTTGCCTGGAATATGGAGGGATTGACGAAAAGAATCAGACTTTTGTTTATCCGAACTCAAAAAAGAAGGATGAAATCCTTGTGTTCGACTTCCATACTCTTACAGAAAGAAGTATCGCCTTAAAAGAAAAATGCAAGGTGCAGACGGTTTTGCCATTGAAACAAGGAGAATATTTTGTTATCAATGAGAAAATGGATGCTATGAAAATAGATAAAGTAGGCAATATTTCTTGGAAAACAAACTTAGATTTTGATGAACTTTATTTTGCTCCGAGGGGCATTCTATTCGAGGATGAAATTATTTTCGATATGTATGAGCATATTAGGCTGAATCTTGAAGCCGGAGAAATAACCGAAAAAGAGAAAAAAGTAAAAGGCAGACTTTCAAAATATTTTGGAGCTTTGGCAGTACCTTTCGGAGAAGGCTTTAAGGCGATTGACTTAAAAACGAGGGAGGTAAGAGATATAGAGGTGGAGGGATTGAAGGTGGAGTGAAATAAAGTGGGAAGTGTGTAAGAATTTCAGTATATTTCAATATACTGAAAATAATAGTGGAAAAGTGAAGTTATTTTCAGTATACTGAAAGTAAAGGAGGAGAAAATATGAGAATGAGGGGGACTTTAAGCATTATCGAGCTTTCTTTGACAAATCAGAAACCATTATTTTTTATCTTGAAAAGTATATGAATGATGAAGAGATTGATGTAGAAAAGTGGATTGAGGTAACAGAGAATTTTGAAGAATAAAATAATTTTAAAAGGAGGAAATTATGGAAAATATCATTCAATATAGCAAAGAAAATGAGGAATACTTTTTCAAAAGAATAGAAGAATTAACGGATAAAAATCAATTTCTTGCGTGTATTGAGACATTGGAGAGCATACCGAAAGAGAAGCGAGATTATAGAATTTGCTATGAGCTGGCTCGTGCTTATCAAAATTTTGCAATCATAGGAGAGAATGAAAAAGGAACAGAAATTGAACTAGGAAGAGAACTGCTATTAACATCTATTTCTATTTTAGAATCAGTAAGAGAAGAAGGAGAAAATAAGGCGAAATGGAATATGCGTATGGCTTATGGATATCAATATTTAGAGGACAAAGAAGAATTTGCAATTCCCTATGCACTTCATTGGGCAGAACTTGATCCTAGTGATAAAGATGCAATGGCGGTAGTAGAGGAATGTAAGCAAGCACTAAAAAATAGAGTGAAAAAGGCAGTATTATCCAAGGTCTATGAAATAGTAGTGGAGATTTTAAAAAGTCATAAAATTACAGATTCCCTTGATTATAGTAATCGAGAGAATGAAGAATTAGAGGAAATTGACGAAGAAATTTACTTAGCGATAAAAGACTATGCAGTAGAGGAAGAAGATATTTTAGATGTTATTGAAAATGTACTGGAAGATTTAGAGAGTGTAAACAAATATAAAAACGGAGGAAAAATTATGGAAAAAATAACACACGATTTTTTTTGGAGAATTAGACTTGGTAAAGGGACTGGAAGATGAGATTGATTTTAGTAATGATGTGATTGTGCTTTGGGAAGAAGAAATCAATGAAATCAATACAACTCTTTGGTATGGGAAAGGGAGTCCGATTACAACCGAACTTTTAGATGCTTTCGCTAAGTTTGTAACGGATTTTAAGGATAATGATAAAAAAGCCAGATTGGCGTTAGAAGAATACTTATCCGAAGACGATGAATATATAGTTTTTCATAGGGAAGAGATAGAACTTGATGTACCGGAAGATGTAAAAGAATTTACCAAGGAGATGAAGGTTACGAATATCGGTCTTTGGATAGATGGAGAAAATTCAATTATTGTAGACTATATGATAGATCCGGAAGAAAGCGATGAGATACTGGCAGTAAAATTTGACAGCAATTTGGAATTTGTAGATATTGCGTGGGAGAGCTGATTTTGAGAAACTATCTGCCCTACCTATATAGAAACTAAGATTTCTTATAGGAAAACTAGGCTAATTTTTAAGAAGGTGTAAAGCCCTCCTTTATTATAGAAATCAAGGTTTCTTATAGGAAAACAGGGCAGATTAGTTGATGATTACCATGTATATCAGATGGAAGGAAGGGGAAAATATGGAAAATATATTTGAATTTTTAAAAGCACATTATCAGTGGGTAGTAATCGGCTTTGGTTTGCTTGAAATCATAGGCTCTCTTTTAGATTGGGATTGGGTGCTTGAGCCATCAGGGAAGATGAAAAATTCTTTTATTTTCTCTGCTATCATGGATAAATGGGGGAGAAAAGGCTTAAAGGGAATCAGTATATTCTTTGGAGTGATGTTAATTATTTGTGGTGTGGTGCTACTAATATTTGGTAAATAAAGAGCCTGAGGAAATAAGAAGATATAAGTTGTTACATTCTGAATTTTTGAAGAATTGGAACCGAGCTTGAAGATTACAGCATATTTGAAGTTGATTAGAAAATAAAAGACTGGTAAAATACAATTACTAAAAAATGTGCAGATGAACAAAAAAAAGGAATGGAAGAATGGAAGTTAAAAGAGACTCTTACCTAAAACAACTAATTGAGAGAAAAGACAACGGAATGATAAAGGTGATTACCGGGATTCGTCGTTGTGGTAAATCCTTTCTGTTATTTACTATATTGAAAAGACATTTACAGGAAAGCGGTATTAGTGAGGATCATATCATAGAGATTACATTGGATGGGATTGAAAATGAAGAGCTAAGGAATCCGAAGGTCTGTTTTCAGTTTATTAAAGATGCCATGCGTGATGATAGTAATTATTATCTCTTATTGGATGAGGTACAGTTTATGCCACGCTTTGAGGAAGTGCTAAATAGTCTACTTCGCATAAGGAACTTAGATGTTTATGTCACAGGAAGTAATTCTAAATTTCTTTCCAGTGATATTATAACAGAGTTTCGGGGGAGAGGAGATGAAGTCAGAGTATATCCTCTTTCTTTTGCTGAATTTTATTCCGTATATGATGGGGATTATGATGATGCATGGAATGAATATATGATTTATGGGGGACTTCCACAGCTTATAGAATTTAAAAGTGAAAGACAAAAAGAAAATCACTTAAAGAATCTTTTTGAGAATGTATATTTAAAAGACGTTATTGAAAGAAATAAAATTCAGAGTATGGATGAGATTGGTATTTTGGTAAATATACTGGCATCTGCTATTGGTGCACCAACGAATCCTACGAAAATTGCAAAAATCTTTTCGAGCGAGCGACAGATGTCTTATACTAATAAAACAATTTCTAATCATATTGACCATTTATCGGATGCTTTTTTGATTTCTAAGGCGAATCGATATGATATAAAGGGTAGGAAATACATTGGTGCAAATTTAAAATATTATTTTACAGATTTGGGATTGCGAAATGCTCGCTTAAATTTCAGACAACAAGAGTCAACACATATTATGGAGAATATTGTTTATAATGAATTATTGATTCGTGGATTCAATGTGGATGTGGGAGTTGTTGAAATCTTTGGTAGGGATAAAGAGGGGAAGCGTGTTCGTAAACAGCTGGAGGTTGATTTTGTCGCAAATCAGGGAAGTAAAAGGTATTATATTCAGGTTTCACTTGAGATGAATTCGGAAGAGAAACAAAATCAGGAAATGAATTCCTTACGAAATATTCCTGATTCTTTTAAGAAAATTATTATTGTAAATAGTAAAAGTAAGCCTTGGAGAAATGAAGATGGTTTTGTTGTTATGGGAATGAAAGAGTTTTTACTGAATGAAGATAGTTTGGAGTTTTAAAGGTTTTCTGTTTATAGGGGATTTAATTATAGAGAATAGAATTGAAGAATTGACATACTTTGAATTGCATTAGATTGAAGAAATGACAAATTTGAAATAGGATAGAAAGGAGATTTGTGATTGAGGAGTATATCGAACTTTCCTATCGGTTTACGGCATTATTCAGCATGATTTCCTATGGGGTTACAGGAGAATATCCTGCTTTAAGTGAAAATAAGGAAAGATTAAAGGAAGACATCAAGGAGTATGTGGAAATGTTGAAAAAGTAAACATTGAGAACCTAAAAGCGAACATTCGAAAATTCGAGAAGGAGAACGAATGAAAACAACATACAATTTAATAAAAAAGTTTTTAGAAAATCCTGAAGATATTGCTTCCTTTATGAAGTCGGATGCGATAGTTTGGGTTGACCATAGGGAGTATGATGAAGATATTGTTACTTATTTTAATGAAAAAATGGGAAATCAGATAGAAATGGAATTAAAAGATAACGGAAAATCTTATGGAGAGGATATCTATTTAAAATATAAAGATAAATCCTTGATGATTCCATACAAGGACAATATGGATAGGGATACTACGATAATATGGACAAACGAAATTGTGAAAGAGGATTATTCTATCCGCTTGTTTGCTGAGGAGATGGGTGATGATGCCTTTGGATTTTCTGTGCTAAGCCATGATGAGTGGGAACTTTTAGAAAAAAGCTTTGGAAACACATTTCACAAGTTTTTTTATGAAATAACTCCTTCCAGCCGAATGTTCAGCTTGGAGTATGATGTGGTGGAATATGTAAGATTGAAGAAGATAAACCCTGAAACTACATTTTTAACTTTAATTTATTATCTTGAAATTATGAAAAAAGAGCTGATTTTAGCAGAGAAAAAGGCTAGGGGAGAAATGGATTTAAAAACTTATTTTCAGCAGAAAAAAGAAATAAAGGCAGAAAAGGATGCTTATGTTTTGGAAAATGGATTGAAGTTATAAAATAGGTTAGATAAGGGCTTAGATTAGCCTACGAGGAGGAAGCATTATGCCTAGAACAAGCATTTTTGAGATGAAGTTTTCAAAGATTTATCCTTTACTTCTTCAGAAAGTGGAGCGTAAGGGAAGGACGAAGGAAGAGCTGGATGCCGTTATCGAATGGCTGACAGGTTATAATATGAATGAAGTGAATCAGGATATGACTTACGAAGATTTTTTTAACAAAGCTCCTGCCATAAATCCGAGGGCGGAACTGATTAAAGGGAAGGTATGTGGAGTTCAGGTGGAGCTGATTGAAGATCCTCTCATGCAGAAAATCAGATGGCTAGACAAATTGGTGGATGAGTTGGCGAAAGGGAAATCGTTAGATAAGGTGCTTAGATGAGGGATAATAAGAAACAAGGAATCAATAAGGATTTTATTATATGGAAGCTTATTCTAGTTTGTGGGATTATGATTGTTTCCATAGTTTACTATTTATGGAAAGAGAAGACGAAGGAAAGCTTAAATTTTGATTTTTTCACATTTTTTAAGGAGCATATCTTTGTTTTTCAAATTTTGGGATTTATCAATATTTTAACTTTTTTCTTATTTGGCTTTGATAAATGGACAGCAATCAAAAAACGGTCACGCATTAAAATTATGACTTTACTGGGTTTTTCTTTTATTGGAGGCTCGGTAGGAGGGCTTTTTGCCATGCTCCTGTTTCGTCATAAAACTAAGAAGATTTACTTTACTTTAGGACTTCCTCTTATCATGCTGACACAGGGGGCTGTCATTTGTTTCTTCATGAATGTGGGGAGGTAGAGGGGAGCAGTGTGTAAAATGAAAGGTAAGATGTTGTTTTCGAAAGGATGAGTGAGGAAGATGAAAAAAGAAGAGTTTAAGTTATTAAGCAATGAAGAAAAAGTTAAGGTAGTAGAAGGCTTAGATTACCTAGTAGATAGGGATGAGATTATCGAACTCCTCTCACATTGCGATTTAGAAACCTTAAATGCGAAACTCTTGAATGAACTTGGTAGAGCCTATAATAATAACGCAGAGTACGAAACGGCAATTATTATTTTAGACATGGTAGAGGAAGAGGAAAGAGATGCGTGGTGGTATTATCGTATGGGCCTTGCTTATTGTGAGTTAGCGGAAAATCTTCAGAATGACTTTGAAACGAAGGCAAAAAATGCCTTGGTTATGCTAAATAAGGCTGTTCGATTAAGTGAAGGGGAAGGGGTTACGAAAGAATGTGTAGAACTTATTTGTTATAGTAGAGCCTTTGATAAGTTTTTAGAAAATTATAAAGAAGTATATCCGAATATAGCAGAAAAATATTTTGAATACAAAGATAGGAAAGGAGAGGGGGAGTTAAAAATGGAGAAGGAAAAAATCTACAAAAAAATTACAATAGAAGATATAAAAAAGATTGATGATTCTTGGGATATTTGTGAGCCGTTGTGGTTTATTATCAATATTTACGAAGGTTATGAAGATTATATAAAATCAGCAGAAAATTTCACATTAGAACAAAGGTATTTATTTGCGATAACTTGGTATTTTGCAGAAGTAAATAATGGAGGACATCATCAGTTTTTCTATAATTCCACAGGCATTGTTTGGGAAGATGTGTTAAATGGTTTTAAACATTTTAAAATGCCAGAGTTTGCAGCTAATTTTAGGAAAGTAATTGATTATTGTGGTGGAAGTATTTCCTTGGATAGAGAAGAAAGATGGAATATGCTTGAATCATTGGAAGAGAAGAATAAAGAAGAGTTTTTTGAGGTTTTAGATGAGGCGGATGATTTTATTTATAACTATGAGGGGGAAGGAAATGAGCTGAATTACATAAAGGCTCACCCTGAAAAGTTTGTATTTGAGGGGGAGTATGAGGGATTTTGATTTTAAAGGGGATATTTTGCAGAGTTTTTATCAGTGATAAAAGTAAACTATTACCCTGAATTTGAGAAGTCTTATGATAGAAAAATTTTCTATCAATTCTAAAGAGGTAATATAATGTTAAATAAGGAAATGATGATGCCTAAAGATAAGTTTGATTTAGATACTTGTAAAAATTTTTATGACCTGACAGACGAAGCGTTTTTAGAAATTGCTCCTGAATTACTTACTTGGTTACAAGATGGAAATTGGCCTATTTTTCCTGAAATAATAAAAGTTTTTACATTGAAACAAGATATCGTAATAGATGAAATATCAAAAATCTTTGATACAAGTGATGTAATATGGCAATATTGGATTTTGAGTGAATTGTATCCAAATTTATCAGAAAAAAATAAACTGTTTCTAAAAGAAGGATTGAAAAGATGTTCAAATAAGCTATCTTTGAAAGTGAAAAAAGATGATGATGAAATAAATCTCTTAGAGATGTTGGATTTGATTTTAAATTAAGACAAAAAAAAGGAAAATATGAACGAAAACGATAAAAATTTTAAATTTGATAAAAATAAAAACCTTACTTACAGTCTTCACGACAGCAGGGTAAAAGAAATAAAATTCCATAATAAAACACTAACATTAAAAGTGGATTCCATTTTTGAATATGTTGATGGGGAAACGCATTCTTATCAAGGAAAGATTTGTTTTAAAGATTGTGATTTGGACTTGTGCGATATCCTTATTTTTAATAAGACTTTAGGGAAAGGATATTTTAATGGAAAAGCTTTTTATTTAGAGGAATTTATGGAAAAGTATAAAAATGCGGAGTTTGAAATCATTACGGAGGGTTATTACGGAAATAGCACCACTTACATGGGTTGGCTATGGGAAGAAGGGAAAGAGCCTGTATCCGCTATTCTCTATATTTGGAATAGCGGGGAGATGGAGTACCTTATCAATAAAGAAAATACTTAGAGGGGGAAAATGAAATGAGAATACCGACTTATCTAAAGGAAGAAAATTATAAGGTGTTAAATCTTGACGACACCTTGTCAAACATCCGTATTTGCAATCCATTAGAAAATGAAGGATGGAATGAACGTTATGAGATTTATTATTATGGAGAAGTGGTTTTTGATACGATGATTCGTGGCATTTTTGAGGAAGAAATAGAGAGGAAAAAGTCTTGTTTGATTAAGGCTCGTTGCATTCAGACAGGAAAAGAGATTTTACTTTATGATGAGGCGAAATATGGCTATAATCCTGTTTTTTGTGATGAAGTTGATTTAGAGGATATCAAAAATCGTCCACTTTCTAAACTTGAAATTCCAAACTCTAAAATCGAGATAGAATTTGCCTATAACATTGATTTTGAGGAAGAAAAAGAGGACTTTGATTTTGATGAAGAGGATAAGATAGAAACCATGAGTGGAGAAAGAATGTCCTTTGAGGAAGTTCAGAAAAATTGCTTTGATTATATCAAGATTACGGCAGTCGATGAAGAGGGAGAGGAAAGAGTGATTTGTGAGTTGGAGCTTGCGTGACGAAAATGTTTTAGTTAGGAGATTTTCTGTAAAAGGAAAGGACAGCTGTGTTATTGGTAACTTTAATCTGACATATAGAGATAGTTATTATACGAAATTTGGAAGAGATAGGGGTGAGGATAGTTTTAGTGAATGTGGAATTAGAGTGAAACGAATAAAAACTGTGGCTTACAACATAAATTATTCGTATTGCTTTTTGTATTGTTGTTTGATTCCGTAATAAAAAAGGAGAAACTATGGGAGCTTGGAATGCGAGCATTTTTGGGAATGATACTTCCCTTGATATCAAAGATGAATTTTTTAGAAGATTTAATCTTGGAGAAGAAGTGCGTGATATTAAAAATTCTCTACTATTAGAAGAAGATGATGAAGATAGATTTAATGTTATTTTTGCACTTGCTTACTGTATGTGGGAAGTTGGACAGTTAGATGATGAATTTTTAAATGAAATAAAACATATCATTATTAGCGGTGAAGATTTAAAAATAAATGAAGAGTTAGGTGCAGATAATAAATTTATTAAACAAAGAAATAAAAATTTAGAAAAGTTTTTTGAAAAAATCAGTACAAGAAAAGAAAAACCGAAGAAAAGAGTAGCTCCTCCTGTAGAAGTAGAAAGTAAATACAGAAATGGTGCAGTGATGTTATTTAATTATGTAGATGGAATGTGGGGAGTTGTTATCGCTGTTGAAAGTAAATTTTATGATAAAGAAACATTTTATCACTATATTCAAACAGATATTAAAATGAAAGATAAACCGACAATGAATGACGTGTTAAAAGCACATATTATTGATCCAAGTTTTCATAGCAAAGAATACAATTCGTTTCGTGATCCAATATACTACCATTATTTTGTAAATTTAGTCTCCGGATATTTAAAAAGTAGTGGAACAAAAAGATTTGAAAAATATAATGACCATGCTTTTGAAATTATTGGTTATTTAGCTGATTGGGGAAGATGCTCAAGTGGTGCTTTTCATTACTTTGATTATTATAGGCAAAAAACAGCAGAAGAATTTAGAGAATGCGTGATGAGAGAACTTACAAAAAATTATGAAAATAACCCTGATGTGAGAACAAAAATGAATGTTGCAGAGATAGAGGAGGAATTTCTGACTCGTGTATTAACAAGGTAGTGAAAAAATTTTTATTTTTTAAAAGAGGTAAAAGTATGAATCGTAAAATAAATAAAAAAATAAATGCTCTCAATGAACTTAAAAATAAAATTAGTCTATGGAGTGATAAAACAGAAGAGGAGTTAGCGTATCTTATTAAGGAATTTGAAAAAATGACAAGAGCTGAAATATCTTCTTATTTCTTTCCTTATTTTAAAGACGATAGTTTTGCTGAAATTTTGTTTGAAATAGCAAGTAAATATAGTGATAACAAAAAAATAACTCTAAATATTATCTCTTTACTTTGCAATATGGTTTTAAGATATGATTTACAAGAAACAAAGGCTATTTATAATTTTGTCTTGGAAAATGCAAACAAGAAAAATTTAGCAGGATATGTTTCAATTTATTTACCTAACTTAAAAGGATTTAAAGAATATCCTAATAAATGGCAATATTTTGTAAGTCTTAAGAAAATGAGCCCAAAGAAAATTGCTCATCAAAATTTAGTAAAAATTATTGAGAGCAATATAAATGATATTCCAAGTGAATATAAACAAGAAATATTAGAGTTTTTACAAGAAAAATATGAAATGGCAAACAATGAAGGTGGTAAAAAATACTATCAAGATATGATTAATAGAATAAATTTAAATTTTTAAAGGAGAAGCTATGGAAGAACAAAAATTATTTATGGCAATGATTTTTCAAATAGAGGCAAAATCAGAAAAAGCAAAAGAAAATATGAAAAATAAAATTCTTGATAAGCTTAAAAACATTTTGGATTTAGAAAGTATAACTTTAGAATATGATATACAAAGCAATTCTTTTGCCTATATAGAAGAAAGTATTGAAGAGAGCTTTGAAGATAAAGTCTTTTTTCTATTATCAACTTTACAAAATTTCGGATACTGTTATGTTGTAACAGGAAATTTAGAAAATAAAAAGTTTGATATTTGTACTTCAAAAACAAATATGAATGGAATTTGCTTTGTACAAGGGGATTTGCATTACCTTAATTTAGAAGAAGAATAAATTTTAATTTTTAAAGGAGTATCGATATGAATACAACGAAAGAATGGTTAGAAAAATATGAAGCTGTAAAACATTTACTTACTGCCCCTGTGAATTATGCAGAAGTTTTTGAAAAAAATGAAATTCATGGAAAACAATTATTTGTCTTAGAAATGGGAGAAATCATCTTTCCTACCGGAGAAATTTTAGTAAGAGATCCTTTGGTTTGGCTTCATAAAAAAGAAAAACCTTATTTAACTAAAGTTCCAACAGGAAAGTATAAAATTGAAACTTTGGTTGCCAAAATAGAAGAAGATCACTATCGTTATGTGTTGACAAGGGTAAAATTTAACGAAAATAAGCCTGTGATTTATTACGAAGCACTAAAAGGTGATGAAAACCTAGAGGGTGTAGATAATGAAAGTATTTTTGGATTTATGGTTGATGCCGGATTGGCAACAATTGTTGATGTAGAGATAAGGGATAAATATTGTGATTTCGTAGATGCGTGGTATCAAGAAAATCCTGAAGGAAATATCTATGATGATTTTTTTGCTGAATTATTTAAGAAAAATGCAATAGAAAATCCCAAATATCAAAGAAAAGATGGAGATTGGATTAACTTCAAAATACCTAATACAGATTTATTTATTCCTATGATTCAATCCGGGTTTGGAGATGGTCAATATCCTGTATATTTTGGGTATGATGAAAAGGGAAATCTTTGTGATGTTGTGTTGGAATATATACCATTATAGTATTAATAATAAAAGGAGTTATCTATGGTGTATTCATTTAAAAAAGAAGACTTTAGTTTAGAAACCGATGCGTATTCTGCCTGTTATGAGTTTGAAAATGAAGCCTTTATCATTCAAATTTCGCAAGCAGATTTTTCTGATGAAGAAGTGATGTTTACGAATCAATTAGTGAATCTTTATGAGAAAAAATTACCTAACATTGCAATCGCTTGTGTAGAATCGGATACCTTCAAGTATTGTTATCCTCATGAAGATGTAGATAGCATCCCCGGGAAGTTAGGTAAGCCGATATTTAGAAGAATGGGAAAGACTACTATGTTAACTTATGTGGAACACACGATTGATTATGATCATATTTTAGATATTGAATTTGAAGGTTTATATGATGATATATTTTCTGTTGGAATCGATGGGTAGATGATGAAAGAGTGGTGAGGAGAGATTGTATGGATCGGTTAAAACAGTGTTTTATGAATTTTATTCAGCATTTGAGAGATGAAAAAATCCTAGAGATTGATATGAATATTTTTCTTGATAAAAATATGTATGAATCCGTCCTTTTGTTAAAGGATTTATTCAAAGAGCATTTTCCTAAAACAAAATTAAAAAAAGTTATGAAAAGTATTCATTATGCCAATGGATTTAAAGATGAGGAGCTAAGACAAAGTGCTTATTTATTAGATGAAATTCAGCAATACCTTACCGGCAATCATTTTTTGAATCATGATGAATCTGTTGCATTTTTTAATAAAAAAATCACAGAGGAGGGCTTTGTGATTACATCTGAAAGCTTGTTTAAGATACATTTAGAGAGTTTACTGTTATCAGTAAATGATCATTAAAAGGATACCAATGATGAAAAATCAAGAACTTCAAAATTTAGTACAATTAGAAATTAAAAATAGAGAAAGTGTATCAGATATAATTGGAATGAATATGATGAAACGAGTTCTTTTTGAACTCGAGCATCTTGAGAAAAATCCACAATTTCAGCTAACTTATTCGAGAATATTAGTTGATAGTTGTGATTTTAATAATGACTTAGTCCATAAACTTCTTGAATATGCTTATTTTATTAATAAGAGAAAATAATTTTAATATATCAGGAGAATTTTATGAAGAATAAGACAATTAATATTTGTGATGAATGTGAAAGTGAATATTTTGCAGATAGTTCTAAAATGGCTAATTTGTGCCCGAATTGTTCCCACTATCTCTATGGTTATAAAAATTGCCAACATAAATTTGAAAATGGTAGATGTGTAAATTGCTATTTAGAGGAAAAGATATATAAAAAAATAATGAGAGTTGAAGATGAATAAGTCAATTAATAAATCTTTAAGTGAAAAAGAATTAAAGTATGTTTTTGTCATCAAGAAAATTTAGAACATTTATCAATAGGTGGAAAAGAAGAAATGATAACATTTACGGAAAGTAAATTAGGATACAAGCTACCTGAATCTTATATTAATCTTATGAAAATTCAAAATGGTGGAAAACCGATGAAAAATTATTGGATAAAAGAAAATGCAAATGATTGACTTAGTTTCTGAATCGGATTATTTATTTGGACATTTAGCTACATTAGAAATTGATGAGGAATACAATATAGAATTTGGTGGGATGAATGGATAAAAAGGAATGTATGGAAAATTTAATAGATTTTTTAAAAGGGAATATAAGAAATAAAGCATCGTTAGAGAGTATTATTAATATATTTGAAAAAATGTGTAAAATACCTGCCAAAGAAGATATGATTTTATTTGAAACAGGGATATTTAATACTTCAAAAGATGAGCAAAGTTTTCAAATTTCATTCGTTAGACAATTCTCTAATGAAGATGAAGAGTTTTATCAAGTTTGTGTAGATATTTTATATGAACCTGACAATGAAAATAAATTCTTTAATGAGACAGTATGGGATGAAGATTTAAGTCAAAACATATTTGATTACATTAGAAATTCAAAAATTTTTACTTATGCAAAAAATAAAGAATATTGTAAGGTTAAAATATGGTGTGATGAAACTTAAATATAAATTCCAGTTTTTCATAGAGATATAAAGAATTAGTGATTAATTTTTTTAAAGGATTTAAGATATGAATATACACCTAAAACAATACTTAGAAATATATCAAAAACTTCCTATTGATAATTACTTTACCAAAGAGGAAAGGGAAATTCGTCATAATCTGTTGGTAGATTGGGAAAAATCAGAAATAAAAGAATTACCTACTCTTGATGAATTGATAGAGTTTATTACAAAAAATAAAGACATTGTACAAATCAATCCACAATTTTTTCAAAAATTTGAATCTGTTTGGCAAGAGGATTTAAAAAATAGTCATAAGTTTGCGAAATTTATAATAGAAATGGGCTTAGAGGAAATGATGTGGAAGTTTGATATTTCTCATATGGAATTAGTTTCATCAGTACTTGAATATAATCCAAATCATATTAAAGCATTAAAATTAAAATTGAAAACTTTAATTCGGTATCACGATTTTAATCTCCACGAATTGCCTTGGGGAGTACTTGTAGAAGGTAGTTTAGAAGAAGAATTACAATCTGTAAAAGATATGGAAGAAGCGGCTGGTAAATTAGGTTATAAGAATAAAGATTTTGAATTTCTAGTTTCCTACTGTAAAACATATTATCCATTATGGTTTGAATATTTGAGTTTAAAAGAGAAATATGGATTTAAGCACTTCTTAGAGAGTAAAGAAATTGATACAGAGAAAATATCTATTCCGTATATCGTATTTAACGACACTATTTAATTTTGAAAGGATAAATAGAATAATGAGAAATAAAAGTATAATTCTTCCAAAAGATAAATTTGATTTAGAAACTTGTAAAAATCTCTATAAGCTAAGTGATAAGCAATTTATTGAAGTTTCTAGTGAATTACTAACTTGGTTGCAAGATGGAAATTGGGTTATTTTTCCTGAAATAGTAAAACTTTTTATAGCAAAACAAGATATTGCTATGGATGAAATATCAAAAGTCTTTAATACAAATAATGTAATATGGCAATATTGGATTTTAAGTGAATTATATCCCAGATTAACAGCTAAAAATAAAATGTTGATAAATAAGCAACTTGAAAAGTGTTTTAATAAGCTTTCTTTAAAAGAGGAAAAAGATGAAGATGATATGAATGTTATTGAGCTTTTGCATTTTATTTTAAATAAAAAATATAAAAATGATGAAAATATGATCAAAAATAATAAAATTTTTAAATTTGATAAAAATAGAAATATTCCTTACAGTCTGCATGACAGTAGAGTAAAGGATATTAAGTTTCATAATAAAACACTAACACTAAAAGTTGATTCAATATTTGAATATATTAATGGTGAAGAAAAAATATACAAAGGAAGAATTTGTTTTAAAGACTGTGATATAGACTTATGCGATATCCTTATTTTTAATAAAACTTTAGGTAAAGGACGTTTTACAGGAAAGTCATTTTATTTAGAAGAATTTATGGACAAGTATAAAGACGCAGAATTTGAAATCATTACAGAGGGTTATTTTGGAAATAGCACCACTTACATGGGTTGGCTTTGGGAAAAAGATAAAGTGCCTGTATCAGCTATTATGTACATTTGGAATAGTGGAGATATGGAATATTTGATTGAAGAAGAAAATATTTAGAGGTTTAGATTATGTATAAAATATCTATTTTAGATTTTTTAAAAACAGGAAAATTTGGAGATATAGAATTAGGGTTTTCAAAATGCGAAGAGTGTATTCGTTTCAAGAGGTAGTACGAGAACTAAAAAAAGAAAATATCAATTACTTAGTTCAAAAAAGTAATGATGGCATTGAAATGATATTAGAAAGTGGGGTCAGGCTTATTTATGAATATGACGATACTTTAGTATTACAGGAGGATAACATAATATTAGTAGGCTTTGAGCTTTCGATATTCAATGACTGAAAGTAGGGATTAATGGAGAGACTTTCATAATATCCAATACCAGAAAATTTGCAAAAAAAAAATTAAAATCATATTTTAATATTAAATAAAAAACTTTATAAAAACTTATGGAGGAAACGAAAATGAGAATTCCAACTTATATTAATGAAGAAAATTATAGTACAGTAAATATTGACGATACATTTACAAGTATTGGTATTTGCAATAAATTAGAAAATGGAGAAATAAACGAGTAAGATGAAAGACTATATAAAAGAGATTAGTAATATACTAGCTGAATTTAGCATTAAAAATGGAGAAAGAGGAAGTAAAAGCAAATAGCCGATACTTCCTTTTTTAATGCTAAAAAACAAGGAGGAAGAAATGAAAATAAGGAATAGATCCCCCACTATATCGGTGGAAATAATCAGAATAGGCTAGTGGTTAAGGCGATAGAGAGGAATCCTATCGTCTATTTTTTTACTCAAAATACGAAAGGATAAGGAAATGGACAAAGAAAAAATGATTAACATCAATGCCAGTCTTGTGGAAGAACCGGTGTTTAGCTCATTTGAAAAAGATTGCGAAGAGGTAAAGGTGGCAAACTTCACCTTGGTGAAGAAGTACGGAGGCGGTAAGGAATACACCAAATGCTCGGTGTATGGCGAAAAAAGTGAGATGGCAAGGGATTTTAAGAAAGGCGATTTTATCCATGTGTTCGGCTACTTCAAGGAAAGAGCTAAGGCGTAAAGCATTTAATGGCAGAATAAAGACGGAATAACAAGTGAAACAAGGTTTGCAAAACTTAAATTCGAGAACATTAGATTGAGTTTATTCAATTTATATGGTATAATTGATAAAGTTTATGCAGATAGTAGAATGAACGATGGCACTTAATTATAAACCGTTATGGATACAACTAATAAAAAAGGATCTAATGAAAGTCGATGTCATAAGAATGGCGGGACTCACCACTAATGTTATGGCACAGATGGGTAAAAATAAGCCGATTACATTCAAAAACCTTGAGAGAATATGCAAGGCACTTGAATGCACTACGAATGATGTGATTAGTTTTGATGATAATTATGGAAAGGAAGAAGATGAGAGAAATTAAGTTAAAAGATGAAAGTGCAATGAATGTATTTTATGATGAAATTAATATTATAGTTGCTTATTTAAGTAACTATATTGTGATGATATAAATTAGAAGCTGTCTGATGCATATTTAGTGTTTAGAGAAACGCAGAATGGTTGTGTGAAATATGACGGATACTGAAGAGCAGTAGTTTTAAATAACATGAATCGGCAAGATATAAGAAAAGAGATTATCTTAAAAATAACTATCTATTTAGAAGGGAGAAACATATGAAACTGAAAAGAAAAGTGATTAGGAGTGGTCTGCTGAGAGGCGGCATCTTATTGATTATTATGGGTATCGGCACATATTTTACTTATAAAAGCGGAGATCTTAAGCAATTTCGGATGATGGTTGCAATTACGATTATATCGGCTTCAGTATCAGGGTTTTCGGCATTATATGACTATGATGTTTGGAGCGTTAAGAAAAAAATCACTCTTCATACTATAGCTATGCTTTGTACCGTTTATCCGGCTTTATTATACAGCGGATGGTTTGATACAAGTAAGATTTCAGGCTACTTTATTGCCTTGGCCTCTTTTGCGGGTGTTGGAATTGTACTTGCTTCTATCGGTTATTTGGTAAGTAAATATATATTGAAAAATGTCCCGGAAGAAAAATGATTTTGTAATAGAGGCTGAAAAGAGTTTAAACCCATTGATTCAGGAAGGGGAACTGACCTCGGAATGGTGGATATAATGCCTTATAAATTAATTACAACGGAACATGCATGGCATGAAGGAGAGGAAGATAGGATCTATCGGTATTGGAGAGATGTTCATGACAGCTTTTTTTCTGAAGAATATAAATCGGTAGGAAAAATTTCTATGAACAAGCTTCGATGATATGCGAAGTATTTTAGACAAATCCCAGTTTGCCGCACTAAAGCAATTAAATAAAATCACTAAAAAGAAGTAAAAGCAAATAGCCGATACTTCCTTAAAATGGAATGAATATTGAAATCGGCAGTAATTTGTGATAGAATATCGTTAATAAAAAGTGTGCAAATGAACAAAAATAAAGAGTGAAAGGGATAAAGAGAATCACCTAAAAAATATTTTTTACAAATGTATATCTAAAAGATGTGATTGAAAGAAACAAGATTCAAAGTGCGGATGAGCTTGGAGTTTTGGTTGACTTGCTTGCCTCTGTAATCGGTGCTTCAACCAATCCTACGAAAATTGCCAATACCTTTGCAAGTGAGCATCAAATGATTTATACCAATAAGACGATTTCCAACCATATTGAACATTTGGCGGATGCCTTTTTGATTTCCAAGGCGAGCCGGTATGATATTAAGGGGCGGAAGTATATTGGAGCAAATATGAAATATTACTTTACGGATTTAGGACTTCGAAACGCTCGTTTTAATTTCAGACAGCAGCAGCCTACTCATATCATGGAGAATATTGTCTATAATGAGTTATTGATTCGCAGCTATAATGCGGATGCCGGAACGGTCTATATGACAAAGAGGGCAAGCGTATCCGCAAGCAGCTGGAGGTTGACTTTGCGGCAAATCAGGGGAACCGGCGATATTATATTCAAGTTGCATTTGACATCAATTCGGAAGCTAAACAAAATCAAGAGTTTTATTCACTGCATAACATTCCCGATTCTTTTAAGAAGATTATCATTATAAGCGGCCGCAAGAAACCGTGGAGAAATGAAGATGGTTTTGTCATTATGGATATGAAAGATTTCCTACTCAATACGGATATTTTGGATATTGCGTAGATGAGAAGTTGTCGTCACTGCCTATACACTTAACAATCTCCTAAAAACATAGTATAATTAGACGAAAGGAAATATTTGGATAGGCAGCAACCGTAGAAGCCGCTAAAATTTTTTGTAGGTTTTTCCGATAAAAGAGTATGAATTCAACCGGTTTTTTTTATGTGGTAAAAAATGTTGTCCTTTCTCCCATAGTAATTGGTGTTACTATCGTTTGCGGCCTGCTTTTAAGCTTTATTTTTTATGTAATGAGCTATAAGAAAAAGCCTAGGCACTTTGTCACAAAAAAGAAAACTCCCAAGCCTGAAAAAGAAAAAACTCCTCCCCCCGAAGAAGAGTCTGAAGCCGAAGAAGATGAAGAGTAAAGAGTCCGTCCATTTGTATCGTTTTAAACTTTTTCCTGCCGTACTAAGTTAAGATATTCGTCTCTTCCCATAAAACCCGCAAATATCCTTATAAAGCCTTGATGCCTCAGCCTCGTCTTCTATAAAGTAGCGGTGAACATCGGGTATGGTCTTAAAAAAAGTTTCCTGCCGCTTGGCGTAGTGCTTGGTGTTCCGTTTTATAAGGGCCGAGACTTCTTCCAAGGCCGATTCGGGTTTTAAGCGGTTGTTTTCATCAAAGAATTCCCTGTAGCCTATGGCTTTTAGTCCGGGGCTTTTTGCCGTATAGCCCATCTCATAAAGCTTTTTTACCTCATCATATAGCCCCTCGTCAAACATCGAATCGACCCTCTTTTCTATTCTTTCATATAAGAGAGAGCGGGTTCTTTCAATACTTAGGATAAAAAACTCGTATTCTTCTCTTGCTGCTTCGGGGAGGGCAAAAGAACTTAAAGGCTTTCCTGAGGCGGCAAAAACCTCGTGGGCTCTTATTATCCTGTATTCGTCATGGACATGAAGCCTTTGGGCCGAGACCGGATCTATTTTTTTTAGTTCATCCAAAAGGACGGCAGCACCCTCTTCCTTTGTGCGTTTTTGAAAGTGCTCCCGGATTTTAAGATCGGCGATAGGAGTAACGGGAAGTCCATAGATAAAATTCTTTAAGAAAAAAGCCGTGCCTCCCATCAAGACCGGAAGTTTTCCCCTCGCATATATTTCGGGACAAAGCTTATCGGCCTCCCTTACAAAATCGGCCGCCGAAAATTCTTCGGAAGGCTCTTTTACGGCGATTAGATGATGGGGAAGGTCTTCCAATTCTTCTTTTGAAGGAGAAGCCGAGCCGATATGCAGGTGTTTATACACCTGAACCGAATCGGCACTTATAATTTCGGCACAGGCCGAAAGAGCCGACACTCCGCCTTTTTTTGAGAAATCTTTTGAATGTTTATAAGAAAATATTTCGGAAGCTAAGCTTGTTTTCCCCGAAGCGGTTGCCCCGAAAAAAATCAATACAGGAACACGCAAACTTTTAAAGCTGAAATTTTAGTTGAATTCGGGGTGTTTTTCTATCTGATAATTTACCTCGCCGGTAAAAATCTGCTTTGCTCCGGCTGAAACAACCTTGTCTCCGCTTTTTTCGACATTGGGATCTTGAATTTTAGCCAGCTGATAAGCCCTTCTTGTCGATGCACATGTAATCTCGTAAATATTGTCATCAAACTCGATGAGTTCTTCTAATGGAAATATCATAGGGCTATTCTAACATCATTTAAGAAAAAAGTCAATCATTATTGAATTTCAGGCGTTATGTTTCCCATGCCGATTACCGAAACATCCTTCGGAATTTCGGGGACGGATAGGACTGGAACCATGGGGAGTTCTTGTTCAATAAGTCTCTTTAGTAGAAGACGGCCTTCTTCAGGTACAAGTATGACAGCGATACCTACAAATTGTGCATTAAAGTTGTTGTATGCAGTTTGAACTGCCCTAAGCCAAGCTTTTCTTAGATCAGATTCGATTGCCGGGTGAGGACCGGTAAGGGTATCGACACGGTTTGCCAAAACGGTTTGGAAAAAGGCAGGGTCGACCATAAATGCTCTTAAAACCTTGTCCTCTCCCAAATATTGCTGAACAATTTGTCTTCCCAGTCTTTGTCTGACTTTTTCGGCGATTATATACATGTCTCCTGTGATGCGCCGATAGTCCGATATTGTTTCAAGGATGGCGGTTGTGTTGCGTATGGAAACATTTTCCCTAAGAAGAAGCTTAAATACTGTTTGCAGGTCGCCTAATGTCAGCTTGTCGTTTGATTGAATTTCGTCAACTACGATTGGGTTTAGTTTTTTTGCGGAATCCAAGATGTTGCTAACCATCTGTCTTGACAAGATATCGTCTGCATGTGTTTTTATAACCTGAGTTAAATGAGTCGCTATTATCGAAGGCGGATCTATAACCATGTACCCTGCCCTTTCGGCGGCTGCTTGGTTTGATTCCGAAATCCAGATAGCCGGGAGTCCGAAGGTCGGATCCAATGTGGGCTCTCCCGGGATTTCGTCTTGAACATTTCCCGATTTTATGGCTAAATATGCACCCATTCTTATCTTTGCTCTTGCCACCTCGGCTCCCTGTATTTTGATACAATATTCATCGGGAGGAAGATTCATTGCATCCATCATTCTGATAACGGGCATGACCAGACCTGTTTCGAGGGCTATTTCTTTTCTTATGCGTTTAACTCTGGGTACAAGATCGGAGCCTCTTTTTTCATCGACCAGAGGAATAAGGCCGTATCCGAACTGTAAGGATAGATCGTCATAGGGGCTTACCGCCTTGGTATCATCCGTGTCGGTTTTTGTTGCCTGTTCAGTTGCTGCTTGGGCTTCTTTGGCTGCCTGTTCTTTTTGAGCCCTTGTTACCTTTGTTGTCTGTAAGCGCCAGCCTAAGAAGGCGAGGCTTAGTGCAATAATTATTAAGACTATTGAGGGGAAGCCGGGCAAAACGGCCATTACTGTCAAGGTAACGGCAGCTATGTAATACACAGTCGAGTTGCGTGCAAATTGGTCTGAGATGTCTTTTCCGAAAGAACCGGTTGAAGCCGAGCGGGTTACTACAAGACCTGTTGCAACGGATATAAATAGGGAAGGAAGTTGGGCTAAAAGTCCGTCACCTATTGTAAACCTTGTGTACATCTGTAATGCTTTAGTGAACTCTTCATTTCTCCACACGCCGATAATTAAGCCTGCTACAATATTTACAACTGTGATAAATATACCTATTTTTACGTTTCCTGAAACGAATTTACTCGCACCGTCCATAGCCCCGTAAAAATCGGTAGATTTTTGCAAGTCTTCTTTTTTCTTTCGGGCTTCGGCTTCAGTTATAACACCTGCATTATACTCTGCCTCTATGGACATACTTCTTGTATTATTAAAGTCCAAGGCGAAGCGGGCTGCAACTTCAGCAATGCGTGTAGCTCCCTTTGTGATTACAAAGGCTTGTACCGCAATCAAGATGATAAAAACTACAAAGCCTATAATCAAACCCTGATTTCCTGAAGAACCTATAACGAATTGACTGAAGGCTGCAATCATCTTTCCGTCAAATTTTTCTCCATAGGTTAGGATAAGTTTTGTAGAAGAAACGTTTAGAGCAAGCCCGAATATGGTAGAAACTAATAGCAAAGAAGGGAAAACCGTAAAATCTGTGGGTTTATCCAAAAATAAAACTATTAGCAGTATCATCAGACTGAATATAAGATTCAGTGCCATAAAAAAGTCTAAAAGAACTGTAGGTATAGGAATAATAATTATAAATATCACCATGATAGTTGCTACGGCTACCAAGGCATCCGGTATGTCTTTAAACAGTCTGTTTTCTGCCATTTATCTGGTTACCTCCATCTTTTTCTTTATTTTTTCCTTTTCCTTCAATGAGGATACTTTCATAAATATAATACGAAGTGTATTATAGTATTCGCTTGGAATTATCTGTCCTAAATCTACATTTGCATAAAGTGCTCGTGCCAAAGGAACATTTTCGATTGTGGGAATGTTGTTTTCTTTGGCTATTCTTTTTATGTTTTGAGCTGTTGCATCAACACCCTTTGATATTACTGTAGGGCCTGGCATAATTCCAAGGTTCCATTGGATTGCCACGGCATAGTGGGTCGGGTTTGTAATGACGACATCGGCATCCGGAACATTTTTTATGCCCGTCTTTTGCAAGATTGCCTGCATCTGCCTGTTGATTTGAGCTTTTATCATCGGATCCCCTTCCAACTCTTTATATTCATCCGTTATTTCTGTTTTTGACATCTTGAGGGATTCGGAAAATTGCCGTTTTTGAAAAAAGTAATCGGGAATACTTAAAAGAACCAGAGCTATAGAAGCGTAAACCAATATTTGAGCTGCCGTTTTTGCTATAAAGATTATAGAATTGGTAAAATCGGATTGAAGCAAGGCTATCATCTTTATGATATTGTTTTTTATAACAAGATAGCCTATAAAACCTATGATGACAACCTTAAAAAGCGATTTTGCAAGATTGAAAAGTCCCTCTGCAGAAAATAAGGCTCTTTTAAAGAACCTTGCAAAGTTGGGTGTAATTCTTTTAAAGTCGGGCGTAATAGGTTTTGTTGAAAATAAAAAGCCCCTGTTTTGAATAATATTTCCCAAAACGCCTGAAATTAAGGCTACTGCCGTTATTGGGAAAACCGTTCTAAAAAAATACGAAACAAAGATACCGAACCATGCTCCGTTTAAAACATCCTCTGTTGTGCATCGTTCAAAAAAGAAAGAGATTACCTGCATTAAGGATTTAAATATGTAGGGGCCCATTATTATAAGAGTAATTACCGGAAGGAGCACCACCATGGCCGCATTTAGATCCTGACTTTTTGCAACTCTTCCTTCTTCCCGGGCCTTGCGTATTTTGTATTCGGTTGGGTCTTCAGTTCTGCCTTCATCTTCGGCAGCGAACCACTGCAAGCCTATCTTTTTATTGAGTAGGAGATCTTCTTGCGAAAAATATTTTTGGTATAGGATGGTTGATTTTCCCGATATCATCTGGCACCTCCTAAGCTGTCTAACAGCCGCCAAAAATCCGAAAAACCTTTTTCTAAAATAATTTCAAATGTGTTTATAAAAAAAGGCAGAGCAAGAGCCAAAATAAAAAATGCGGTTAAAATAGTAATTGGGAAGCCTTCGGATAAAAGGTTCATCTGAGGAGCAGCCTTTGTTAAAAGTCCCATTGTTATATGAATTAAAATCAGGGTTCCCATGACAGGCAATGCAATTATCATTGCATTTAAGAAAAGCTGACCGACAGCATTTAAAAGATAGCCTGAAAACTCCTCCTGTCTTTCTAAAAACATAAAGCAATTTACATGTTCAATGCTTTTCATTATTCCGCCTAAGAAAAGACGCTGGAATCCGTTTATGCGTAAAAAAAATAAGGACTGCAATAAAGTTAAAGTATTGGCCTACAAGAGGATTTTCAACCTGAGCAAGGGCATCAAAAACTCCCGAAGCTCCGAATCCCATTTGAAACGAAAAGAATTGTCCTGCCGTACTGAATGTAGAAAACAAGATGCTTATAAAAAAGCCTGTTAAAACGCCGATAAGTCCTTCTCCTACAAGTAAAAGAAGATACTCAAGACTGAATGCATTTAAATTGACGAAGTTTGGATAGGCATATGGGGTTACCATAAATGCAGCCAGACCCGCTAAAGCAACCTTTGCAGTTCTGGAAACATTGCGCATTGACATTAGGGGAGATGTCATAAGAACGGCAAAAATTCTGACTGCCGCGAGTAAAAAAATGGGTTCTTTATTTAGGATAAAGTCAAAGGGCTGCATTTATTTATAGAATTATTCCTTAATTTATCTTACAAGCTGCGGAATTAAATTCATTAAAGAAACAAAATATTCCCTTAACACCGTAATCATCCAAGTTGCCAAAAGGGCAATCATTCCTAAAATAGTTAAAATTTTAGGAACAAAGGTCAGCGTCTGTTCTTGTATCGAGGTAGTCGCCTGAAATATTGCAACAATTAAGCCTACTAAAAGAGCTGCAACTAAGATGGGTGCGGAAAGCATCAGTATAATACCTATCCCTTCACGCATTAAAGTAACTATAGTACCTGTAGTCATAGTCCCCTCCATAATGACCTAGGGTTTTCTGTCATTATAAACAAAAATGCTATATTTTTCAAGGCAGGAATTAAAATTCAAGTTTAAAAAAAATATGCCGAAAATTTATTCTGTAGAGGAATTTGAAAAGATGGCAGATTTTGTATTTAAACTTTCATCAAAGGTTATTTTAGGTAACTATTCTCTTGCCCGCATCGGTGAAGAAGTCGTAAAATTCGGCAGTAATTTTATGTTTGTCGTAGATCCTTTTTTTGAAGATATGGGCTTGGTCGATAAGATTCGAAAATCTCTTGAAGAAAAGCATATATCTCTTTTTGTGTTTAACGGTTTTGAACAGACCGCCGATTCCGAGGTTGTCGAAAGAGCTCTTTCATTAGCCCGAGGTGCTCATATACGCGGAGTAATTGCCTGCGGGGATATGACTGCATGTGCTATCGGAAGAGCTATAGCGGCTCTTTATAATGAAGATAAACCTGTCTACAGATATATTGAAGGCGAGCCCATTACGGCCGAATCATTACCGCTTATTCAAATTCCCACAACATGCAGTGATCCGTTTTTATTCGGAACATCGAGCTTTATTGTCGATTCAAGAAATCGAACCGTAAATTTATTAAAGATAAAAGAAGATCTTTGCGATCTTGTAATTTTCGATTCAAATACCTATGCAGGTCTTGCTCCAAACGCAATGACTTCAATGATTTTTGCAGGCCTTTGTTCTACATTTGAAGCCTATGTTTCAACAAGGGGCAGTTTTTTTTCTGAGACAATCTTAGGAAAAGCTGTCGAGATATTTTTAATTTCCCTTGATCCCCAGCATGAAAAACAGGTCGGAATGCCCAGAGAAGAACTTGTGGCTCAGGCTGCCTGCCTTTCGGCTATAGGAATTGCGGCCTCTGCTCCGGGACTTGGAACTGCCATAGCTCTTGCAGCCGGCGGAAGACACAGAATGGCAAGCCCTCTTATCTCAAGTATATTGCTCCCTCATGTAGTAAATGATGCAATTTCTTCAAGTCTTTCAAAGACTGTTGCCGTAGCAAGAATGTTGGGAGAAACCATGCTTGAAGGCGGAGATGCTGCCGAGGTTGCAAAAAGAGGTATCGAGGAAATTAGAAGAAGGCTCGCCGAAGCCAATTTACCCATCCGTCTAAAAGATATAGATTTAACCATCGAATCGCTTGTGCCCGTTGCAGAGGATGCCGCCCGCTTGAGTTTTATGAACTACAGTCCAAGGCCTCTTGCAAATCACGATATTTTTGAAATTATAAAGCAAGCCTTTTAAGATGCCCGAGATTTTTAAACTTTATAACTTACCGCAAAAACAAAGATGCCGTAAAATACTGCGTATCTTGGAATCGGCTGAAGCTTCCCTTGTGCAAAACAAGGCGGACGAATTTTTGGATGCTTTTTACCTCCGTTCTCTTTTAAAAATTATTCTTGAAGATTTGGATTCGGGCTCCGCCTTAAAGGTGCAAAAATGGATTGAAGACCCGCAAGAAAAAGATAAAAGAAAAATTATCAACTTTGTAAGGTATGAGCTTTACAAAAAACTTGATACAGCACCTGCCGAGTGGGATCTGATTTTGCCTAATTCCTCTGCTGATGAAATTGCAAATTTCAGGCGGACTTTTTTTGAAGGAGTCTATGTCTATGCCGAAGATATCCGCACCCCTTTTAACATAGGCTCGATTTTTAGAACCGCAGAATCCTTCGGGGTCGAAAAAGTTTTTTTGTCTCACGACTGCGTTTCTCCTGACAGCCCCAAGGCTAAAAGAACGGCGATGGGCTGTACCGAGTATCTTCCATGGGAGAGGGCCGGGCTTGAAAACCTGCCTGACCTTCCTCTGATTGTGCTTGAAACGGGAGGAACCGATATTTCGAAGTTTGAATTCCCCAAAAAAGGAATTGTAGTGATAGGCTCGGAAGAATTGGGTGTCAGCCCCGAAGTTATAAAAAAAGCCCAAGGAAGGGTTATCACTATTCCTATGTACGGAATAAAGGCTTCGATAAATGTAAGCGTTGCCTTCGGTATCTGTATGCAAAAATGGTGTGAGGCCCTTAGGGACTGATTGCGGGACTCTAGGTTTTTAATTGGTAATTACTCAATTCAAACCACGCATTACCAATTACCCACTACCCATTAAAAATTAAAATACACTCTCTCAAATTTCTCTACAGTTTAGTATGGATTTTTCACAAAAAAAGATGTATAATTATAATGTGAGAGAAAGGCTATGAGTACTTCAAACAGAAAATATAAAGATTCAGTCTTCGTCGATTTATTCAGTGAAGACGAAAAAGCAAAAGAAAACTTTTTATCTCTTTACAATGCCTTGCATGGTACTGAACTTAAAGATACGGAACAGCTGAAAAACGTCAGGCTTGATCAAGTTTTATATATGTCATTTTATAATGATGTATCCTACCTTGTAGATAACAAAATCATAGTTTTAGCAGAGCATCAATCGACAATCAACCCAAATATGCCTTTACGTTGTCTTGAATACATAAGCCGCCTTTATGAAACCATCTTTGAATCAAAAGAAAAATACAGCCGTAAACTCCTAAAAATTCCAAGACCTGAATTTTATGTCTTTTACAATGGGGAAGAAAGCCATCCTTGTGATAAAACACTGAAACTATCGGATGCATTTATAGAAAAAGCAACAGAAACTAATCTTGAGCTGACCGTTAAGATAATAAACATAAATAAGCAAAACAGTCATCCGATACTTGAAAACTGCAAGACGATGTATGAATACACAGTATTTGTAGAAACAGTGCGGAGATGGAAAAAGGCAGACCCTAAAAACGGCTTTGAAAAAGCGATTGAAGAATGTATACAAAACAATATTTTGAGAGACTATTTAAAGCGTAAGACTAAGGAGGTGTTGAATATGTTACTAGCCGAATATGATTATGAAACAGATATAGCTGTACAACGAGCAGAAGAGAGAGAAATAGCCTTTGCTGAAGGAATATCTCAAGGAATATCTCAAGGAATCTCTCAGGGCTTGTACCAAAACAAACTTGAAACAGCAAAATTGATGAAGGGTATGAATTATCCTATTGATGATATTTGCACAATATCGGGTCTAAGCCAAGAAGAAATCGAAAGCCTTTAAATTAATTATCAAGATACGATGAGCCGAGTTTTTTCTTTAAGCGGTAAATAAGCAAAATGAGGAGTAAGATTGCTGTGGGAAAGCTGATGAGGATGGGCGGCCAAGGGTCGGCAAAGATGGTTTTACAGAGCCAATAAATGTGGAAAAATAGGGCGAGGATAAAAAACTTGAAGCTTATTATGCCTATCATTATGTTGACCTTAGAAACAGAAAAAGAGCCTGCGGCAGTCGAAAAGAGGCTTTTGTCTATGGGGTCGCCGTGGCAATTTTTAAGACGCCCAAAAACATATTCGCTGTATCGTCCGGTGGTTTTATTGCAAAAGATTTTATCGAGCTCGGATTTGCCTTCGGCTTCATCTTTACTCTTCCAGAATCGGAGGTTACTGCTCATTTTTGCCAAGTTGCTTTCGTAGATTTCGTACCAAGCCTTTGAGCCCTTGCCCATAATAATCCAAAGCACCGAAAAGATTATACCTAAAAGGGAAATGAGGATCGGAACCGCACCGAATGTAAAAAGTAGCGAAAAAGACTTATCTTTTTTAATTGAAGTTTTAGTTTCGGGGTTGTTGTTCGGGTTTATGATTAGTGTATACTCCGTTGAACCTTCTGCCTCTTTTTTGTCCGCATTAAGTGTTACAGTAATTTGATTTGGGCTTAAATGCGGAATAAAGATGTCTTTTATATAAAAAGCATAGACGCTTGCAATGCCGAGTAAAAAAGCACCAAGGAAAACAGACCTTTGCCAAAGGTGTTCAAGCTCAAAATCCCTCCCGTGCCAAAGATAATCGTAAATGTCCTTTGCTGTGGGTCTGTCTTTTTGTTCGTCCTTTGATGTATCGGCCATAAAAGTCTCCTTATTTTGAAGTGATGTTTTGACAATAAGTTTCGAATATTTTGGTAAGCTGTTTTTTATAATACCTATTCATAGTTATAATCTCTTCGGTTGGTGTAGGATTTTTGGTTGTTTTTAAGTCCATATCTCCTTTAGGTGTATTTACCATATGTTTATCCCTATCGTCTTCTAATCTTTTAAGAGCCTCATCATAGGCGTATGTTAATAGGGCTTGTTTGCGATCATCTTCTGAAAATATAAGATTGATTACGGTAAAAGCAATAATAAAAACTATAGTAATACCTATAAAAAGTGAAGTTATGATAAATACATATTGATTGCCTAAAGGGTAAACAATTAACCATAAAAAAATTAACAGTCCAATCGCAAAAAGACTTAAAAGCATAAATATTACATAAGTGCAGATCGGCATTTGCAAATTTTTTATGTAGTCTTCAGCCGGTAATTTCGTTTCTCCGCTCATAAATTTTTCTCCTTAAAATATTCAATTTACAATGCTTAATTAAGAATTAAGTCAATTCCTAATTAAGCATTTATAATTCCTAATTTATTTTAGTTTTTCTTCCAGTATTTCGTGTAATACTCTCTGCTTAAAAAACTAGCCGCTGTTTTGGGGTCTTTCAATTCTTCTTCATTTATGGGTGTAGATGTTCCTGAATAGTCTATAGAATCATACACAGCCCAACCGGCAGGGTCTGCAAATACTGCACTTGTTAACTTATCACAGTCAGAAAAAGCAGCCCAATATATTTTAGTCAGACTTGCGGGTAAGTTTATGCTTTTTAAGTCCTCACAGTCTTTAAAAGCTTCCCGTCCTATTGTAGTCAGTTTTGTGCAAGGAGATAGGTCTATGCTTGTTAATCTCTTACAGCTTGCAAAAGCAAGAAAGTCTATTGTATCCAGATTTGTGCAAGAAGATAGGTTTATGCTTGTTAAGCCCGTACAGTCGCTAAAAGCCGCAAGGCTTATTTTCTTCAGATTTGTGCAAGAAGATAGGTCTATACTTGTTAAGCCCGTACAGCCGCTAAAAGCCCCTTGGCCTATTGCAGTAATCTTGTTAAGGATATTTACCGAAGTTAAACCTCCTGCGGCATAAACAAGGGTCAAGCCGTCCTTTGTATACAATACATTTTCTACAGCCTGATAGTGTTGGTTGCCGGAAGCTACCGTAAGAGTTATTAAGCCCGTACAGCCGGTAAAAGCATATTGGCCTATTGTATTCAGACTAGCAGGTAAGTTTATGCTTGTTAAGCCCGTGCAGTCGGAAAAAGCAGTGTCTTCTATTGTAGTCAGACTTGCAGGTAAGTTTATGCTTGTTAAGCCCGTACAGCCGGAAAAAGCACTGTCTTTTATTGTATTCAGCTTTTTGCAAGAAGATAGGTCTATGCTTGTTAAGCCGGTACATTCGGAAAAAGCATAGCCGTTTATTGTAGTCAGTTTTGTGCAAGAAGATAGGTCTATGCTTGTTAAGCCCGCACAGCCGCTAAAAGCAGCCCAGCCTATTGTATTCAGCTTTGTGCAAGAAGCTAGGTCTATGCTTGTTAAGCCCGTACACTGGCTAAAAGCATAGTCGCCTATTTGGGTAAGGCTTTGAGGTAACTTTACGGAAGTTATTCCGCTACAATCTCTAAAGGCTCCCTTATTCTGGTTGGTAAGATATTCTATTTCGGTAATACCGTCGGGGATTATTATTTTGCCTTTGGGTGTTTCTCCTGTATAGCCTTTGCCGTCTGCCGTAAGTTTGATTTTGTTGTCTACAATATTAAATTTGGCTTTGGCATAGTTGGTTACGGCGTATACGGTTATGTGCTTGTCTATCTGGTAGCCGTCGGTCAGTTTTGCTCCGTTTTCATTGTCAAGTCTCCATTCGTAAAATTCATAATCGCCGTTATCCCAGCCGCTTCCCAATCTTACTTTGGCTTTTGCTTCTTCTTTTATTTCTCCCCAAGTTTTGGTTTCGGTAATGGGGACTTTGACAAAGGTCTCTTGAGGTATGTCTGTTCTTTCATCTCCTTTTATGGTAACGATATATCCGTTAATCCAAGAGGCGGTGTAGGTTGTATTTTGAGCAGGAAAGGTTGAAGGAAGTTCGGGCTTCCAATGCCAAAAAATAATTCCATCCTTTGTCGGCTGAACAAGAGTTATATCTGCTCCGTATCTGCCCTTTAACTTATCACCATCTATAAGAGGTGTAGTAGTACTTCCGCCTTGTAAATCAAGTGTGATGGTAATTTCGTTTCTGTTATACTTAATCTGCACTACCGTAGACCCGTCTGCATTTATTGCCGCTTGGCTAAAATCTTGCACCGTAAAGCCTTCATAGGTTTTGGCTGCCGCAGATGTGGTTTCGCCTGCCTTGCCGCTTAAGATTTCCCTCTCGTATACGGTGTACTCATCGTTGCCGATATTTTGCTGCAAGTGTTCTACCGTGTAATTATACTTAGGATCTATCTTAGGCTTACAGCCGGTCAACAGACCCGTCAATAATCCCATCAGCAGCCCGGCTGCCAATACCAATGCATTAAGATTTACTGCCCCAAAAAATGATTTTCTTTTACTCATTTCTCTTTCCTTCCTTATATTTTTTGTTTTTTAATTTAACCGCTAAGGGCGCCAAGGACGCAAAGATTTTTAAGGTAGTCTTTATATGACATTCCTTTATAATCCTTTGCGAAGTTGAGCGAAGCTCAACGCTTTGCGTTCCTTGCGGTTTTATTAAACGATGTGAGAAAATTATATCTTGTGTGTGATTGTTTAAATTTAACCGCAGAGAGCACAAGGGTGTTAAGGAATGTGAGGAAGAATTTGTAAGGTGTTTTTTAATTATTCTTTGCGGCTTATCTAAAAGAGTGTTGAGTGTCGAGTGTCGAGTGTCGAGTGTCGAGTGTCGAGTGTCGAGTGTCGAGTGTCGAGTGTCGAGTGTCGAGTGTCGAGTGTCGAGTGTCGAGCAATTATGGGGGCGGCTTTGATTTTGTCAAGTAGTTTGGCCGACTTTTTTATCTTTCCTTTCATATTAAGTATTATATAATATTTTATATGGAATAGCAAGGCTCTTTTTAATTGTAAGCCTATTGAAAAACATTCTTTTTAGTGTTATCTTATTTAATCGTAGAGGTTAAAATGAAAAAAATTAAAATTGTGTTTTTTATGGCCGTTCTTACATTTATTTTTACGGGATGTGAACTTTTAGATTCCTTGGCTAGAGAAAGTGAAATAATCAAGCAGATTAAAGATGAAGATTTACAAGGGCATACCATAACATGGCTGATATTTGCAGATGACAGCGATGCATTAAATTCGGCAGCTTATAAAAAGGCCTCCGATTATTACAAAAAAGTATCTGAAAGTGCCGGCTTAAAAGAGCAATTTCAAATTATAGTTGTATCTGACGGTATTGAAAGAGCTATCAGGGATAAGGTAAAAGAAGCCGGTTTTGATGCCGATTGTTTTCCTTTAAAGTGGAATGGAAATATAAAAAACAAATATAATCCGAATGACAAAAAAAACTATTCGGTCTTTTTTGATAAAAAGGGCAGGGCTCTTTTTAGTATGACTCAAGAATGGAAATTTGAAAATTTTGAAGGTCTTGCTGATTATGCTCTTGAACTTGCCGGATTAAGCCGTATCGGCGAACTAAAAAATCCTTTGACATTTTTTAAAACCTTAAATAAAATAACAGAGGATGATTTGTTTAAATTTGTTAATAGTGCCCTAAATTTAAATTTGGGTAATATTTTAAGATATTTTATAAATTAAGATTAATTTTATTTTTATGGAGGATTTAAAATGATTTTATTTATCAGTGACAGTATTTTTACTTCTACCGAAAAAAAAGGCGACGATTTTGATAAGGCCTTTGCCGGTTACATCGTTGTAGAAAACGGTATTATTCAAAAGGTTGGTAAGGGCGATGCTCCCGAAAATTTAAAAAGCCAAGCCGAAAAAATAATAGATGCAAGAGGAAAGACTATTACTGCCGGTCTTGTCGATGCCCACACCCACTTGGTACATGGCGGCTCGCGCGAGCATGAACTTGCAATGAAACTCGAAGGAAAGAGTTATCTTGAAATCCATGCAAGCGGCGGAGGTATTTTCAGCACCGTAAGATCTACGAGGGCTGCTTCAAAAGAAGAGTTGACACAGAAGGCTATGACCAGTCTTGACCGAATGCTAATTCACGGTACAACAACAGTAGAATCAAAGAGCGGTTACGGCCTCGACATGGATACCGAAATTAAGTGTCTTGAGATAAATTCTTACCTAAACGAAAATCATCCTATCGACATTGTTTCGACCTATATGGGAGCCCACGCAACCCCGCCCGAATTCAAGGACAACAAAGAAGGCTATATCAAGTTTATGATAGAAGAGGTTATGCCCGAGGTTAAAAGAAGGGGCTTGGCGGAATTTTCGGATGCCTTTTGTGAGGACAAGATTTTTTCTGTAGAAGAAACGGAAAGAATAATGAAGGCTGCTAAAGACCTGGGATTTAAGTTAAAGCTGCACGCCGATGAAATTGTTCCTTTAAAGGGTGCCGAGCTTGCAGCAAAGATGAACGCACATTCTGCAGAGCACCTGATGGCGATCTCTGATGAGGGAATTACGGCCCTTGCAAAATCGGGAACGGTTGCCGTTCTTCTTCCGGCCACCTCTTTCTTTTTGATGTCGCCCATTTATGCACCTGCAAAAAAGATGATTGAAGAAGGCGTAAGGGTAGCCCTTGCAACCGATTATAACCCCGGAAGCAGCCCTACAGAAAACCTGCAAATGTCCATGTGGGCGGCTTGTTTTAAGATGAAGCTTTTACCTGCTCAGATTTTACGCGGTGTAACCATCAATGCGGCCTATGCAATCGACCGAGAAAAAAATATAGGCAGCATCGAAGAAGGAAAACAGGCAGACCTTGTTATCTTTGATGCCCCCAATATCGATTACCTTGTTTATCACTTTGGTGTAAATTCCGTTGATCAGGTTTGGAAAAAGGGAAAACTCGCTGCCGAAAAAAGACAGGTAGTTTACAAGAACTGAATTTAAATAAACAAAATAGTTTGAACATAGGAGATTTTTTATGGAATTAGTAAAGATGACGGTAAGTGCCTTTGTTGACGAAACAGCAAGCGATTCTCCGGCCCCCGGAGGCGGTTCGGTTTCTGCCTTGGCAGGTTCGCTCGCCTCTGCCCTCGGTCAGATGGTTATCCGCCTGACAACAGGAAAAAAAGCCTTTGCTTCCCTTGACGAAAAGACTCAAGAAGAATTTAAGGCTCAGCTTCCTAAATTGGAAAAGGCACAAAAACGATTGGTCGAAATTATTGATGAAGACACTCAGGCCTTTAATGCCTTTATGGAAGCCTTAAAGCTGCCTAAGGACACTGATGAGCAAAAGGCAAAACGGAATAAGGCTATGTCCGATGCTACTGTTGTAGCCATGCAGGTTCCGCTTGAAACAGCTAAAACCTGTTTGGATGTTTTACGCTTTTTGCCCATTGTTGCCGTTCACGGAAACAAAAATGCCGCGTCCGATGCCGGCGTTGCAGCCCTTAATGCCCGCTCCGGTTTGGAAGGAGCTATCTTAAATGTCAAGATAAACCTCGGCGGTATTGACGATGCTCCCCTCTGCGAAAAGACAAGGGTAGAATGCAATAAGATGCTTGAAGAAGGCGAAAAACTAAAGACCGAAATTTTGAAGACTATCTATTCAAAGATTGAATAGGTTTAAAGTTTCGAGAAATTTAGCGTTAACCGAAAAAAAGCTCCTTCCTTTTTGGAAGGTGCTTTTTTTGTTTTAATTTTTTGCAGATATTTTGTCCAAGTATTCAAAGAATTTTTTTACGGCTTCTTTTGTTGTAGCCCAAGATGTGCAAAAACGCACGGCTGTTTGATTTTCTGAAATTTTTGCCCAAAATTCGCATTTAAATTCTTTTTCTATTTTAGCTAAAAGGCTGTTTTCGATTATGGGAAAACTTTGATTTGTTTCACTTTCCATAAAAAAAGAAAAGCCTCGGTCTGAAAATCCCTTGCGTATCATCTTTGCCGTTTCGTTCATTGTTTTTCCTATTTCAAAATAAAGGCTGTCTGTAAAAAGAGTTTTAAACTGAAGACCTAAAAGCCTGCCCTTTGCAAAGAGCCCTCCCTTTTGTTTTTGTATGTACCTAAAATCTTTTTGAAGATCGGGATTATTTATTATAAGGGCTTCACCGAAAAGAGCTCCCAGCTTTGTTCCGCCTATATAAAAGGCATCCGTATATCTTGCCAAGTCTGCAAGGCTTAAATCGTTTTTGTCCGCAGTGAGGGCAGTGCCTAGGCGGGCCCCGTCAACATAGAGCGGGACGGAATATTTTTGAGCAGTGAGCTTTAAATCCTGTAATTCTTTTTTTGAATAAATGGTGCCTAATTCGGTAGGGTTTGAAATATAAATCATCCCGGGCTGAACCATGTGTTCGGCAGTAGGGTCATCATAATGGGCCCTTATAAGAGCTTCAACCTGATCTGCCGTTATTTTTCCGTTTGGCGATTCGATGGTAAGAACCTTGTGTCCGCATGCTTCTATAGCACCCGATTCATGCACATTTATATGCCCGGTATCGGCCGCTATTACTCCCTGATGCGGCCTTAGTACTGAGGCTATCATTGTCAGGTTTGTTTGTGTTCCGCCCGAGAAAAAATAAACCTTGCTTTGAGGTGCATCCAGCTCCTTTAAGATAAGGTTTGCAGCTTCTGTACAATATTGGTCACAGCCGTAACCTACAGTTTGTTCTTCATTTGTTTCCGTTAATGTTTTAAGAATTTTGGGGTGACAGCCCTCACTGTAATCGTTTATAAAAAAATACATATTTTTTATCTCCTATAAAACTTTTTTGCAAGTAATTTCCGAATTTCATTTTTTAAAGTTCTTCCGTTTTCCATTCGTCGATAGTTCTTTCTTCTTCATCAAAGCTGGAACCTATGAGAATTATCTTCTTTCCTGTTGTCTTGTATTGCTCGGCATAGCCTTTTTCCTTTATTTGAGCTATTGCATCTTCAGGGCTTCCTGCACTCATCAGCTTAAACTCAAAGATATATATTGAATCCTTAGTGTGAACTATACAGTCTGCCCTGCCCTTTGCACAGTGGATTTCCGTCTGCACAAATTGTCCCATAAGTTTAAAGATTAAGTAGACGGCAGTCTGGTAGTTTTGCTCTCTTAACTTTAGCTTGTCTTTTGGAAGATTGTCATAAGGAACGCCGGCGATTATCGCCTGCATCCGCTCCATAAACCCGTTTATATTCCCGTCCCTTACATCCTCTACAAACTCCCATACAGAAACACCTGTTTCGTCAGGCCCAAGAGAGGAGTAGGCAGGCAAAAGGTTTTTTAAAAAGCCGAACCTCACCTCATCATTAGGAAAGCCTAAACGGTAAAGGTTAGATTCTTCTATGTATTCTTTTATCGTTAAATATCCCGATTGAAAAAGTATGGGAAGGGGATTTTTTGCATCTGCCCTATATAGCTCTATACCTGACTCATCAAGTTCAACTTTTCCGTCCAGTTTGGGTATATTGTAATAAGCATCTTTTAAGTAGTTTACCAAAAAAGTCGGAGTTCCTGTTGAGAACCAGTAATCCTTTAATTGACCGGCATTAAGTGTGTTTAATATGCTAAAAGGATTATATACCGATTCTCCTAAAACACTGAACTTATAACCGTCATAGCGCTTTTTTAATTCTTCAAGCATTTTGTCATAAGAGTTTTTAGTGTTATTTGCTAATCTTTCTATTTCGGGTTTAAAGGTGTTTTCTATTTCGTTTTGTGTCAGTCCGCATATTTCGGCATAGTCATTCAGCATACTTATATCCTGTAAATTATTTAAATCGCTGAAGATGCTTATTTTGCTGAACTTTGTTACACCCGTCAAAAAGGCAAAGCGTATGTATTGATCGCAGGTTTTTATTACAGAATAAAAGGCTTTTAGCGTGTTACGGTACTCTTCGTTCAAGGCTTCGTTTACCCCCATAGTCTGTAAAAGAGGTTTGTCGTACTCGTCTACTAAAATAACTACTTGACGGCCGGTTTTTTCATATAAGGTTGTAACTATAGATTTAAATCTATCTTCAATACTTCCAGATGTTTTTGTGATACTATAAAGTTTTTCCCAGTCATCTAAGTGTAAATTTATAATAGTTAGAAGAGCTTCTTCATTCTTATAATATTTTGTATTAAAGTCCAAATAAAGTACAGGATATTCTATCCAAGCATCGGTCTTTTCAATTTCGGCTCTTTTTTTCTTCGGCCTTTTCGATGTACAGGCCGGTAAATAATTCTTTTTGGCCTAAAAAGTAAGACCTCAAGGTTGAAAGAAAGAGGCTTTTACCGAAGCGGCGCGGACGGCTTAAAAAGTATGGAGAGGAAGTACGAACAAGGCTAAAAATATAACGAGTTTTATCTACATATAAATAATTATCATTCCTCATTTTTTCAAAGCTTTGAACGCCTATAGGTATCTTTCGCGATAAATCAAAATCCATATCAAGCCTCCTCAAAGATGATTATAACATAAGACAGGGTATTATTCAATGTTGCGGAATTTGCAGCCGCCTATTTCTTAAAAAGGCCTGCGAGCTCTTCATTGCTTAATTTTGAAATCCAAGTTTCGCCTGAAGAAATACTCATGCCGCTTATTTCCCGTTTTTTTTGAATCATCTCATCAACTTTTTCTTCAAAGGTACCGGAGCAAATAAAGCGGTGCACAAATACGTTTTTAGTCTGGCCGATTCTAAATGCCCTGTCTGTGGCCTGATCTTCAACTGCGGGATTGTACCAAAGGTCAAAGTGAATTACCCTGTTAGCCGCCGTCAGGTTAAGACCCGTTCCTCCCGCCTTAAGCGAAATTAAAAAGATACGGTATGCAGGATCCGTTTGAAAAAGGCCGACGGCTTTTTTGCGTTTTGCGGCGGGCATTTGGCCGTGAAGCAAAAGGGGTTCGGTTCCCAATTCTTTTTGAATAATGGTTTTTAAAATGTCGAGGGTGCCTACATATTGACTGAAAATAATTGCCTTTTCGCCTGAAGAAATTATCTCGCTTAAAAGCTCGATGAGGGCGGTAACTTTACCGGAATGTTTCATCTCGCTCGGAGTTTCCTTGTCATAGGCCCTCGGATGATTGCATACCTGTTTTAGGGCCGTTAAAAGTTTTAGGACATAGGCCTGCCTTTCAATCTTAGTTTCGGCTCCCATCACCTTGTGTAATTCCGTTTCTACAAGGTTTTCGTAAATTGCCAGCTGCTCGGGCGTCAGATTGCAATATTGATTTGTAATTATCTTGTCGGGTAAGTCGGAGATAACCTTGGGATCGGTTTTTAGGCGGCGGAGCAAAAAGGGTGAAGTGATTTTCTTTAAATCATCTGCTTCAATTTCGGAATTGTGAAGCTCAATCGGAATGCGCCATTTTTTTCTAAACTCATCAGCCGAGCCCAGATAGCCGGGGAGAAAAAAGTCGAATATGGAGCGCATATCTTCAAGGTTGTTTTCGACAGGGGTACCGGTAAGAGCGATTCTGCCCCTTGCCTGAATTGCCTTTACTGCATGGGCCTTCTTTGTTCCCGAATTTTTTATAGCCTGAGCCTCATCCAAAATAATACAAAAAACTTTTTTATCCTTTAATTTTTCTATATCTTTTTGCATCGTCTGGTAGGTGCTTATTATTACGTCGGCTTCGGTATTGAACTTGCGCCTTGCTCCGTGATAAAGGTCAACTTTAAGGGATGGAGCAAATTTGGCTATTTCGTGTTCCCAGTTTGAAAGAAGGCTTGCAGGAGCTATAACCAAAAAAGGCTCCTCTGCTTCTTTTGAATTTTTAAAGGCCAGTATCAAGCTTATAATTTGTACGGTTTTGCCCAAGCCCATGTCATCGGCCAAAAGACAGCCGAAGCCGCTTTTGATATTTGCATAAAGCCAGCGGAATCCCTTTTCCTGATAGGGCCGCAATTCCGCATTTAAGTTTTGAGGAACAGGAATGTCATCTTGCCTGAAAATGCCGTCGATAATTTCTGCGGCCGGTTTGGAGCAGACTGCATTCCCCGAAAGAACCGCTTGAAGGGCTTCCCTCATGTCTGCCGGTTTTTCAAATGCCTTTAACATTTTGGCAACTTCTTCGGGGTCGAGCAAAAGGAATTGATCGTTAAATTTTACCAAGCCCGATTTATTTAAAAAGAGCTTTTTAAATTCGTCTATGTCTATTACGGTGTCTCCAAGCATTACGGCCCGGTCATAGGAAAGAACGTCATCAAGGTTTAAAAACGAAACTACATTTCCCGCTCCCTTTACGGATTTTACGCTTATGACGGGCTTGGGCGTCAAAACGTTTTTTAGGCTCTTAGGTAAAACTATGTCGATGCCGAACCGCTGCAAAAGTTTGGCCGCCCTTTGCAAAAAGAGGCCTGCTTCTTCGCGTGAGAGCATAATATTTTTTTTGACTGCAAGAATCGAAAGAGCCGGTAAGTAGGCCGAAAGGCTTGCAGGAAAGCGCAAAATATCGTCGGGATTTTTGCTCCTCTTTGCTGCGATATTTAACTCGGTAAATGGAGCTTCCGCTTCGAGAGAAAAGGAAGATGCATCGCTTTCAAAGGATGTGCTTTCACCGGAGTTTTCTTTAGCCTTACGCACAAGGGCGGAAAGCAAAAAGAACTCGTCTTCTTTTAGTGAGTCCAAAGTCAGGCGGTATTCATAGCCGCAATTGCTGTAATTTAAAACCGAAAGCCAAGAGTAAATTACCGTATCCAAATTCCGCTTGCCGGGAACGCTTATATCGATTTCTTCATTTGAAAAAAAGAGAGAGTCTATTTCTTTATCCTTGGTATAGGACTTACTCGGGAAAAATTTTAAAGATGCCGCATACTCGGTTAAAAGGGCTGTAAGTAAAAGTTCGGCACAGTAGAGCCTGCCCCATTTTTCGACCGGAAGAAAAAAGTCCTTTGTGAGGGAAGCTGCAAATTTAAGAATGTCGGCCTTTATTTCGGAAGAGGCCGAAAGGCTTTTCCAAAAGATAAAAAGTTTTTTGTTTTCGGTAAATACGGCAGGTATAAGTGCCGAGCTTTGGATTAGTTTTCCCGCAATGGCAAAGAGAGAAAAAAGAATTTTGACCGAGGGGCTCATCTCGTTTAAACTGCTTCTTGTTTTATAAAAATTTTGAGCCTGCAAAAGGGTTTGATTTATCTCTTGGTTTTCGCCTAATTTTATGCTTACCGTTAGAGGGCTTTTAGGCTCAAGCGGAAAGACTCTTTTTTGCTTTCGGATATTGTCGATGTTTATTTTTACCCTTGCAAACAAAAAAGGGTTTACCGATTTTTCTTCTTCGCCTTGCTTTTCTTGACTGTAAAAGTTAAGCCCGTAATTTAAAACCGCCTTGTGATAAAATTCCGTAAGCTTTATTATAAAATCGCTCGATGTAAAATTGGGTTCAGGCGGAAGGATACTGGTTATAAGCGGAAGATAGGATTCTCCAAGGCTGAACTTCAAAGGTGCTTCTAATTCGCAAGGAGGCTGAGCTGCCTTATTGCCCGATGAGTCTGAAGTGAGGCCTGTCTCATTTAAAGTTTCATTTTTGCGGAGACTTAAGGGAACGGGATGTTCTTGGAGGAGGGCAAAGTTTCTCTCCTTTTCAGGACCAGCATTTTTGGAAGCTGCACCTTCGGGTATGTTTACGGAATCGAGATCGAAACCCGCAAGCTTAAACAAGAGGCGGGGGTCATGGTCTATTTCTTTGGCAAGCAAAAAAAGAACGGCTGCCATGTGCTTACAAGGATCGCCCGAATCGGGGCAGGTGCAGTCCCTTTCGATTAAATTCCAGCGGGTAGGAATGAGCCTAACCTTCTTTTTCTTTAAGGCTTCGATTAGGGCCGGGCTCATAATTCCGGCTCGGAGGCCTGCGAGCTCAATAGGATGCTTTTCTAAGATTGAGCGGATTGCATTTTCATTTGTTTTTGAAAGGGGCGGAAATTTAAAATATACATGGTACCAGGGAGCATAGTTTCCCTTAACCTTTGCTCCCGCCGTTTGTCCGTTTACCACAAGAGAATTTACCTTTCCGGTATTTGCATAAGTCTTCCCGCGAGACAATCGCCCTGAATCATCGTAGGCCTTGAGCATCTCCAAAAACCATGCACCCCATGGTGTCGTCCCGTAACTTTGTCTTGCCATTATGAGGAGTATAACAAAATGGTAAGGTTATGACAATCAGAGGTGCATCTACTGGTAATATTCAAATCCTTAGATTTTTTACTCTAAGATATTGTTAACGGCATTTATAATTTTTGCTAAAAGCTGCGGGTCAAAAGTTTCAGGATAAAAAATGTCTATTGTATCTTTAACCGTTATTTTAGCTTTATAAGAATTTACCGAATCCTTATTCTTAATTTCAAGATCGGCTGATTCTTCATATTCACCGGTGTTTAAGTTTATCCACTTAAAAGGCTCCGGTAGTACAGCCTTAATTTGATGAGAATAATGATTTTTTTCTTCTATAGCTTGTTTTAATGCTTCTCTTTGTGTTTGTGTGCCGTGATTTAAAAAATACTGTCGCGGGAAAGATATTTTGTGTTCCTCGTGTATTATGAAATCCGTGAACATATTCAACAAGCTGCTCCTGATCCGCATGCCCCGAATAGAATCCGGACATATCTTCTATTTTGCATTTTATTTCAGACAAGCGCAGCTCAGTGTTGCTTAGTTTTAAGTTAAATAAATCTTGCTCGCTATATGTACCTTGGTTTAATTTTTTAAAAAAAGCCCCATTTGTTCCTTCTCCTTGATACCCCGTTAAAACAAGCGTATTTTTTTCATCTTTTAGAAATTCAACCAATTTATTTATATTTTCGCTATTTAAAAAATTATTTGAAAATAAACAGACATCATTATAAAAAAAGAATTTATCAAATTTTTCATCCTGCCCCATTGAGGATTCCCGTGAGTGAGAATAATTATCAGATAAAATATTACTAATGATTTTTTTACCTTCTTCTAATTTTTTTTCTGCTTCAGTAATTTGAGGAGTAAAGGCTTTAAAAAATTGGGGTGATATGTAGTGATATTTTATCTCTTTGTTCTTATTCATGGTGCAGTGAAAGAGATTTTTTTGATAAATCTTATTTACTTCATCGGTTAAGGATGAATAATAGCTGTAACTGATATTCGTTCCGTTATAGAATTTTTTGTACAAAGCATTTAATATATTAATTATTCCTATTTGAGCATGTTCAGGCAAGGTTTCAAAAAGTGTATCACTACTATATTTATCGTTATACCACGATACATAATTTTTAATTTTATCAGGCCGCGGAAATTCTTTTAAATATAATGCATTTTGAAATTCCACATTTTCTTCTGAAGTAGGAATGTTGCTCTTTATTAAATCAAGATAGCTTAACCATTCTTCTTCCGTTACCTTTTTTTCGATAAAGCTTTCTCTTGCAAACTGTATCGTCTTATTTTTAATGTAATATAAATCGGTTAGGATTTCCTGCATTCTGTTTAAAACAAAGGCCGGTATTAAAACTGTTCCGCCTTTTTCTTTTGTTTTAATTATGATGCTCCAAAGCTTATATATTTTTTTATTAAAAAGATTTTTTTTATTGCGTATCCTATCTCCATATGTAGATTCTAACACGATATAACGATTTGTTTCACTGTAATAAGGTGTTGCAAAATCTTTTAGCAATATACTTTGAGCCTCTCCGTTTTTTACCGAAAGCTCATCGCATGGACCGACATCTCCTGAAAAACAAATTGTTTCCCAATGTTCATACTTATTGTTTTCGGCCGGTTTAGAATTTTCTTTAATCCATGTAAATGTAAACGAGCAAGAGCCGAGTATATGCCCTGTTCTGAGCGGATACATACATAAACCGTCGTCGATGGATATAGGATTTTTTGCATTACCGAATAAAAATCCCGGTCTTTCATCTATCGGTTCAAAATTCATTCGGTTTATGAATTGTTTTATATCCTTATTTTCCGGTTCTTTTATGTGTAGAGCATCTTCAAGCATAATCTTAGTAAGATCCATTGTTGCTTTAGTACAGTAGATTTTTCCTTTAAAACCGTTTTCAATAAGATCAGGTAATAGTCCTATATGGTCAGCATGAGCATGAGTTAAAAAAACAGCTTTAATTTTTTTTGCTAAATCAAGAACTCTTTTTTTGTTGTAGGCATAATTTTGATTTGTTTCTTGATATTCTCCGCAATCTACCAAGTAATAATTGCAGATATTTTTTTCCGAATTACTATATTCCAGCAAGGTACATGAGCCTGATACGCAGTTGATGGCTCCCATAAAAGCAATTCGTAGTTTGTTTTCTTTTTTTGTATTATTCATATGATTCTCCCATAAAATTTTCTTATGATGCAGCATAGGAGCTGCACAAGCACCTATTGGTTTATAAATTAAGATCTACAAATTATAGATAGGACTTAATATTACAAGTCAGGCATACTTGCAAGATTATTACAAGGAGATGCAAAATAACAAGAAACCTTATTATTCGGCTCTATTCTACTTTATTTATCATATACTGTCAAGGCATTTTTAGTTGAAAAAATCGTTTGATTATTTCCTTTTCCTAGACCTTTTACTTAAAAAGTTGTATATTATTAACATGAGTAAAAAGACAAAATTTAATATTACCGGTATGACCTGCTCGGCGTGTTCTTCTCATGTTCAAAGAGCTGTAGAAAAGCTTGAGGGGGCTGCCGAGGTACAGGTAAATCTTTTAACCAATAGTATGAGTGTCAATTATGATGAAAATCTTTTGACACCCGATAAGATTATAGAAGCGGTTACAAAGGCCGGCTATGGAGCCGAGGATGTAGATGGATTAACAAAGCCTTCTCTTTCGGATTCATCCAAAGATGGGGCAAAGCGTTCATCTCAGACGGATGCTGCAAAGCGTGAGCGGGATCAGGTAAAAACAAGACTTATTTGGTCCTTGATTTTTGTGCTTCCTCTTTTTTATATTTCTATGGGGCACATGGCGGGAGCCCCGATTCCTCATTTTTTGCATGGGATAGAAAATGCTATTCTTTTTAGTTTTACCCAGTTTTTATTGACCCTTCCTGTTTTGGTATTAAACAAAAAATTCTTTATAGGCGGCTTCAAGGCTTTTTTGAACAAGGCTCCAAATATGGATTCTCTTGTTGCAGTCGGTTCAGGGGCGGCCGTTATTTATGGAATTTTTGCCATTTATAAGATGGCATACGGAATGGGGCACGGCGATACGGCAACTGTAGAGCGGTTTGCTCATGATCTTTATTTTGAATCGGCTGCCGTTATTTTGGCCCTTGTAACCTTGGGAAAATTCCTTGAAGCCAATGCAAAGGGAAAAACATCGGATGCGATTACAAAACTGATGAATCTTCGGCCTAAAACCGCCCTCGTTATCAGAAACGGTAAGGAAGAAGAAATTCCGGTCGAAGAAATTGTAAAGGGCGATCTTGTTTTAATCAAGCCCGGTTTTTCCATTCCCGTTGACGGCATTATAGTTGAAGGAAGCTCTTCGGTAGATGAGGCTGCAATTACCGGTGAGAGCCTCCCGGTCGAAAAGGCTGCAGGAGACAAGGTTATAAGCGCTTCCATTAACCTTTCGGGAACCTTTACATTTAAGGCTGAAAGGGTAGGCGATGACACAACCCTTTCCCAAATAATTGCCCTTGTAGAAGAAGCCTCGGCCTCAAAGGCTCCTGTTTCAAAATTAGCAGATAAGATAAGCAATTACTTTGTACCGGCCGTTATTCTTATTGCGGTGATTACCTTGTTTGTCTGGCTCGCCGCAGGAGAGGGTTTTGAATTTGCTCTTTCGAGGGCTATTTCGGTTCTTGTCATTTCCTGCCCCTGTGCCCTAGGTCTTGCAACCCCCACCGCCATTATGGCCGGAACAGGGAAGGGTGCCCGGCTCGGTATCTTAATCCGCTCGGCTGAGGCCCTTGAAACTGCCCACAAAACAAACACAGTAGTCTTGGACAAGACAGGAACGATAACCCAAGGCCGCCCCGATGTAATCGAGATTAAAAAGATAGATAATTTCAGCGGGGACGAAGTGCTCAAGTTTGCATACAGTTTGGAAGTTCTTTCCGAGCATCCTTTGGCAAATGCCGTTATAAAACATGCAAAAGAAAAAGGCTTGGATGTTTTAAAAATTAAGGATTTTAAGGCTGAACACGGTTTCGGTATTTCGGGTATCGAAGAGGCTTCGGGATTAAAAATATTTGCCGGTAATGAAAAGCTCTTCCAAAAAAACAATATCGAAATTTCCCATGCTGCATCAGAAATTGATGCTCTTGCAGAAAAGGGCGCAACTCCTCTTTTAATAGGTCTAAGCGGTGCTAAGGACGGAAGTTCTTCAGGAACCGATTCAGGTGCAAAGCTCATCGGAATTATAGCTGTTGCCGACAAAATTAAGGAAGGCAGCATCGAGGCGATTGCAGAGTTTAAGGCTATGGGCATCAAAACTATAATGCTGACAGGAGACAACAAAAAAACTGCAAATGCCATAAAGGCTCAAACAGGAGTCGACGATTTTGCTGCCGAGCTTTTGCCTCAAAACAAAAAGAGTGAAATCGAAAAACTTCATCAAGCAGGTCATAAAACGGCTATGATAGGCGACGGCATAAACGATGCTCCGGCCCTTATGACGGCCGATGTGGGTATAGCCATAGGCAACGGCACAGATATAGCGATTGAAAGTGCGGATATTATCTTGATGAATGACAGTCTGCAATCTGCGGTTGATTCGATTCAATTAAGCCGTGTTGTTATGCGTAATATAAAAGAAAACCTATTTTGGGCTCTCTTTTATAATTCGCTATGTATACCCTTGGCGGCAGGAGTTTTCTATCCTGTCTTCGGTATTGTGTTAAGCCCCATGATTGCGGCTGCTGCAATGAGCTTGAGTTCGGTATCGGTTGTAAGCAATGCCCTGCGATTAAATTATTTTAAGCCCAAACGAAAACATAAAATAAACCGTAATGCGGAATCTTGCATAACGGAAAAAAATAAAATTAAGGAGAAAGAATTTATGAATACTGTATTAAAGGTAAACGGAATGCAGTGCCAACACTGTGTTTCCCATGTTAAAGAAGCCTTAACAAAGATTTCGGGTGTTTCTGCCGAAATAGACCTAGGAGCAAAAACTGCAACTATAACTCATCCTGAAAATGTTGCAGCTGCAGATCTAAAAAAAGCTATTGAAGAAGCCGGATACACGGTAGAATAACTTAAAAGTTTTAACTTTTTAAGACTTCAATTTAGCAAAGAAAATCGGCCTCACTTAACGCGGCCGATTTTTCTTTGTTCCGGAGTTTAAAGCCTGTTGCCGGTATTATGGGAAGGGTTTATACTCATTTACCATGCTTATCGCAGAAGAAACCTTACGGCCTTCGGCCATTTCTTGAGCAACTGCTACCGCCTTTTGAATAAGACCTGCATTGTCTGCAACTCCGTGTAAAATAACCTCATCTTCCGAAATATCAGCTTCAAGAAAATAAATCTGAAGCTTCAAATCAAAAGAGATATGATTGACGATTTTTTGGGCCAGTAAAAGTTCTTTTAATCTTTTATCTCCTAAAGCTGCTTCTTCTTTGCTTACGGTTTTCTCAAAACCGAATTTGATTATCTCGGCAGCTTGAAGGGGGGTAATGTGTCCTGTATTTATAACCAAGTTGTATTCCGAAGCGTCCTCATTAGCCGTGTTAAAAAAGCTCTTGTGGAATCCGTCACGGTTATTGTCGCTTTCTTCCATTCTGGCTCTTGCATCTTTTTCGGAATAGTTAAATTCTTTCATCAATCTTGAAATTCTTACATCGTCGGCGGCAACAAGGCGAACCGAATAAAGCCCGGGAACATTCCTCAAAAGAGCGAAACCTCCTCTTCCTATAAAAATACTGTTGCCTGAAGAAGCGTGTTCGTATACAGCCTCACGCAGATAATCAAAATAGGAATCTCTCTCCCTTGAAAGCGATGCCCAAAAACCGGGCTTGCGTTCATCATATTTTTTTAGCTGGGCTTCCGAAATTCCTCTTGCGAGCAAATCTTTCTCCAACGACTTACGGTCGATAAAATTATAATTTAAAAGCTTGGCCAGCTCAATTGCTGTTTCATCGCCAAAGGAAGCGATTTTTCTTGAAATAGTTATAATTGCCATAAAAACCTCCTATTGCAATTAAATTCTCTTTATAATAGAATAACTCGAAATCCTCGATATGTCAAATGGAGAATTGCGATTTTTATGGAAAAGAATAATGAGATTATGTGGAAGCCCGATGCTTCCAGAGAAATCTTAAAAACAGGGGTCTTTACCGTCTGTGAAAAAGACAGTATTTCTCCTGAAGGAGAAAAAAAGACCTTTATTTCTTTAAAAGCTCCCAGCTGGGTTATTGTTGTTCCAGTATACCGAAACTCGTCAGGGGAAGACATCTTTGTGATGGTACAGCAATGGCGGCACGGCTCCGAAAATGTTTGTGTGGAATTTCCCGGCGGTGTTGTAGATGCAGGCGAAAGACCGGAAGATGCCGCTTTGAGAGAACTTGTTGAAGAAACCGGACGGACTCCTAAAAATATAAAATGCTTGTCGGTTTTATCTCCCAATCCTGCAATAATGGAAAACTCTTGCTCCATTTTTTTGGCTGAACTTGACAAAGGCGAAGTCAAGCAAAATTTGGATGAAGACGAATTCTTAAACATCCTTGAAATTCCGGTTAAAAATGTCATTCAAAATATGGGCAATCCTCCTTATACTCATGCAATAATGAATGCAGCCCTTTTCCTTTACTTAAAAGAAAAGAAATATCACTGATATACCAGTACACTGATATGTCGGTGATTAAGTACTGATATATCAGTGAAAATTCCTATAGAAACAATCTTTTTTATTAAAATTCCGGATATTTATATAAAAATTCCTCTATTTTGCTTAAAAAATGCTTTTTCATTCGTTTTTTATATTTAGCATGAAAATTGCTTATATATAACTGAACACATATGGAGGTGTTTATGAACAATATAATTAAAAGATTATCAGTCCACACTGCCGACTTTGCAGTTCTTTATATAAAGCTGCATAATTATCACTGGCATGTAGAAGGGTTCGATTTTAAGCCTGTGCATGAAATGATAGAGTCATATTACGATACTATGAGCGATTTTTATGATTCCGTTGCCGAAAGAATTTTACAGCTAAACGAAAAAGCTCCCTCTTCTATGAAAGAGTATTTGGCAATAACGGGAATAGAGGAAGAAACAGATAAATCGTTTAAAACCGCAGATGCTCTTAAAAAAATCTTAGGCGATTTCGAGTACATTGCAAAAGAAATAAAGGTAACTCAAATTGAAGCTGCAGACAGCAATGATGTAGCTACAGACGGAATCCTTAGCGGGATTATCGAATACTTTGACAAAGAAATATGGATGTTAAAATCCACTTTGAAATAAATTTTTAAGGAGAAAATTATGGAACAAATGGCAATGAATATGCCCCTTTTGGGAGATGACTTCCCTCAGTTAGCGGTTGCGACAACACATGGACCTATGAAGCTTCCCTGTGATCTTAAAGGCAGTTGGTTTGTGCTCTTTAGCCACCCTGCCGACTTTACACCCGTATGTACTACGGAATTTGTAGCGTTTCAAAAGTTAACACCCGAATTTGAAAAGCTCGGTGTAAAGCTCATCGGTCTTTCTGTAGACCAAATGCAGAGCCACTTAAAGTGGATTGAGTGGATTAAGGAAAAGCTTGGGGTTGAAATTACCTTCCCCGTAATTGCTGCAAACGACAGCATTGCAAACCAGATCGGACTCTTGCACCCCGGAAAAGGTACAAACACTGTCCGTGCCGTATTTATCGTAGATCCTAACGGAAAAGTTAGACTTGTGCTTTACTATCCGCAGGAAATCGGCCGAAACATGGAAGAAATTCTTAGAGCCGTTAAAGCTCTTCAGATTTCCGACAAGAACAAGGTTGCTATGCCCGCAGATTGGCCGAACAACTGCTTGCTCAAGGATAAGGTCATCATCCCTCCGCCTCCCACAGAAGAGGAAGCCAAAAAGCGGTTAAAAGAATATGAGGGCTATGACTTCTGGTTCTGCCATAAGTCATTATAATCTTAAAATAATTTAAAAAAGTTAAAATAAAAGAGCCCCGAGTTGAGAACTTCAATTCGGGGCTTTTATTAGGATTAGACAGTTTAGTCAATTAAATTATCTAAAAACATAAATTTTAGATTTATTCTAAACCGTTTTGACGTTTTGCCGCGATCAGCGTGTTTGCAACAAGCATTGCGATTGTCATGGGCCCCACTCCCTTGGGTACGGGTGTTATCGCTGAAGCAATTTCGCAGGCGGGCTCAAAGTCGACATCGCCTACAAGTCTAAAGCCGCTCTTTTTTGAGCTGTCATCAATTCTGTTTACACCGACATCTATAACGACAGCACCTTTTTTAATCATATCGGCCTTAATAAATTGAGGCTTGCCCATGGCTGCAACCAAAATATCGGCCTCTTTTGTAACCTCAGGTAAATTCTTGGTACCGCTGTGGCAAACCGTTACTGTGGCATTTACATCCTTATTCATCATTAAAACTGAAAGAGGTTTTCCTACTATGTTGGAACGGCCTACAATTACGACTTTTGCCCCGCTTGTTTCAACTCCGGTTCTCTTTAAAAGATGAATTACGCCGTGGGGGGTGCAAGGAATGAAGGTATCGTGTCCTAAAAGGAGCTTACCTACATTTACCGGATGGAAACCGTCTACATCTTTTTCGGGGCTTATAGTTTCAATTACCGTATCAGGATCGATTTGCTTAGGCAAGGGTAATTGTACCAAAATCCCGTTCACCAGCTTATCGGCATTCAGTTCTTTAATAAGTTTAAGCAGTTCATCCTGAGTTGTTGTTTCGGGAAGTCTGAATGTCCTGTCATTCATTCCAACCTCGTGAAGAGCATTTGTTTTTCCCTTTACATATGACTGGGATGCAGGATCATTTCCGACCAAAATAACGGCTAGAGTCGGTTGAACTCCCTTTGCCTTTATTTTTTCAACATCTTTTGCAATATCTGCTCGCAAATCTGCGGCTATCTGCGAGCCGTCAATAATTTTTGCACTCATTTTTTCCTCCATTAGTTATGCAAGTAACTATTATCATTTTTGTTTGTTGTAAACTCATGTTAGTTTAAAAAGACAAGAGTTTTATATGTTATCTCATATTTACTATGTTATAACATAATAAGGTTTTGTGCAAGACTTACATATAGACATTCTTGTAAAAAATAAGATATACTATTTTATCAAGTTAGAGGTGAATTAAAAGTGAAGAAATTTATTTTCTGTTTCTTAATTATAAGTGTTTTTTTGATTCCTGTTTTTGCACAAGAAGAGGCAGAGCCTCCTTCAAACAGTAAAATAGACGGTACAGCCGTATTTAGGCCGGTCCGGCAAGGCGACAAATTTATAAAAATAGGCCTATCCTTGGGAGTGCCTCTTTTTAATACTTCGAATACAAAATTTGCCATTAAACCTAATATTTGGCCGGGCGGCTCTATAAATGCATCCTTCGGGTATTATGTTTTAGACGGCTTTTCATTGGGAGGAAGCATAAGTTTTCAGTTTTATCCCACATTGGCAAAAAACCTATACTTTGCTGTTCCTATAACTTTTGATATGGGCTATACATTTGCTGCCGGAAAGTGGCGTTTTCCTCTTGGCGGAGGCATAGGAGGTTCTATTCAATCGTATAGCGGAAATGGAGCTCAGTATTTCGGTATGATTTTTAGGTTTGATGCAGGTACTTACTATCAGTATTCGCCCGAATGGTCATTCGGTGGAGATGTGTCTTGGAATGTTGTTCCTGAATGGCATAAAAATTCGAGTCTCAATAGAACAGCAAATTTTTTAGGTATCAGCCTTGCAGCCAGATATCACCTTTAATTAAACGGAGAAATGTATTATGAAAACTAAAAGATATATTTTTATTTTATTTTCGGTTATATTTATTTTTTTTGCCTCATGTAATAATACTCCTATATTTTCGGTCATTGAAAATGAAATATCTTTAAAAAAATTTTCTGTTGAAGGAAATGTGCTTGGACTTATTGAAAAAGATAATAATGTTTATGTAGCAAATAGGGCCGGCGTATATGTAAAGAATAAAAATGATGAAGCTAACTGGAAAGAAATTTTAACAGCTGACAGAGGTATTCAAAAGATAGCAAGCAATTCCGACAATGTATTTGTCTGCTTTGAATCCGGTAATGTAAAATATTATGAAGCCGGAAATTGGAAAGATGTTCCCGGCTCCGGAAATATACGCATTATTGCCGGTGATAATATTGTTTTCGGATATGATGAGAGCCAAGAAAAAGTTTTTAAGATAGTAAAAAATGCCGCTCCTTCCGAAGTAATACACTCCGGTAAGGTTGATAGTCTTTTTGCGGCAGGGAACTATGTTGTAGTAAAGTCAGGCAGCTCTGAAACTATGTATAAGGCAGATACTTCTTCTGCCGCTGTTGTGGCAGGCTTACCCGGCGGAGTAAAGGGTATGTGTTCAGCAGGTGATGCCGGTAAAATATTTGTACTGGCCGGATCCTCAATCCATTATTATAATGGGAGTTCTTGGAGTGATAAGACAATATCAATATCCGGCAAAAACCATCACAATATTTCATACGTTCCTCTAAGTATTTCATACTTTAAAGAAAGGAGAACCATACTCGTAGGCTGCCAAAACGGATATACTGAGGTAAAGTTGGATGATACTGATTTAACAAATCTTTCAAAAGCAAAACAAGTTAATCCCGGTGAGGACGGTTCTACAACTCCTCCCGGCTCTGCTTCTCAATATCAAACAACTCTTGGAGGTTATCATTCTGATCCCATTTTGGGTATTTCTAAAGGCGGTAGCGATTATGCCGTTTTTCTGGGAATAAGCTCCGGTATTATTCAGCGTAATACAGGTCTTTGGGGGTTTTACAGCGATAAACGCGAATGGAACCGTGAGTAAGGATCTTTTTGAAGCTGCAGCTTCAAGTTCTAGACAAAATGAACCTCTTGCCTCCCGTATGAGGCCTCTTAATCTGGATGAATACGTAGGGCAGGAGCATATCATCGGCGAGGGCTGCCTTTTAAGAAGGGCAATCCAAGCCGATAGGCTTTCTTCCATCATCTTTTTCGGCCCTCCCGGAACCGGAAAAACCACCCTTGCAAGGGTAATCGCAAATACCACCAAAAGCAATTTTTTAAATTTAAACGCAGTTTTAGCAGGGGTTCAGCAGATAAGGGAAGCTATATCCAATGCCGAAGAAAACAAAAAGCTTTACAACCGCAAGACTATTCTTTTTGTGGATGAGGTTCACCGCTGGAATAAGTCCCAGCAAGATGCCCTCCTGCCCTGGGTCGAAAACGGTACGATAATCCTAATCGGGGCCACAACAGAAAATCCTTATTTTGAAGTAAACAAGGCTCTTGTAAGCCGAAGCCGAATTTTCGAGTTAAAAGCTTTGACAAATGAAGACTTAAAAAAAGTCGTTCAGCTTGTGCTTACCGATAAGGAAAGAGGATACGGCCGCTGGAAGGTGGAATTTGAAGATGGAGCCTTAGAGCATTTAATAGATACGGCTTCAGGGGATGCGAGGAGCCTTTTAAATGCCCTTGAGCTTGCAGTTGAAACAAGTGTAGAGCACTGGCCTCCTGACGAAGGCTTTAAAATAACAATCAGTCTTAAAATTGCAGAAGAAAGCATCCAAAAGAAGGTAGTGCTATACGACAGGGACGGCGACTATCATTATGATGTTATAAGCGCCTTTATAAAGTCGATTCGCGGAAGTGATCCCGATGCGGCTGTTTACTGGCTTGCCCGAATGATTGCTGCAGGAGAAGAGCCCCGCTTTATTTTTAGAAGGATGCTGATTTCCGCCTGTGAAGATGTGGGGCTTGCCTCTCCCGGAGCTGTCAGCGTGGTCGCAGGAGCGGCCGAGGCCTTTGACCGTGTTGGAATGCCTGAAGGAAGGTATCATCTGGCCCATGCAGCCCTCTATTTGGCGACCTGCCCTAAATCAAACAGTGCCGAAGCTTTTTTTAAGGCTCTTGATTTTGTTCAAAAAGAAAATAGGGAAGTTCCTAATCACTTAAAAGATCCAAGTAGGGACGGAAAGGATTTAGGGCACGGTAATAATTATTTATATCCGCATAGTTTTGACGGGCATTGGGTTAAGCAGCAATATCTTCCCGACGGGCTTGAAGGTACTCACTTTTATGAGCCTAGTGATCAGGGCTATGAGGGTAAGATAAGGCCTGAAATTTTAAAAAAGCGGCAAGCCTAAAGACTTACAGCCTTATAGATTTGCCGCCTTTCAAATTTCTTGATTAAAAATTTTAATTCAATTCTAAAGCCTACTCGCTCATTAGGTAAGCATATAAGAGATTGATCGTTTCTTTATAAGAATCTATATGGGTTCTTTCATAGTGGTGGGTAGCACTTACTCCAGGGCCGAAACAGGCAAAGTTAATATCGAATCCCTGCAAGACATACATACTTGCATCCGAGCCGTATCTGAACATAACATCGGTTCTGTAATTGATCTTATTTTCGATAGCAAGGTTTTCAAGCCTATGTCTAAAGCCGAAGTCATAGGGAGTCCGCGAATCCTTGGCGATGATGGTTACTGCGTGTTCATCCGAATTTTGGCAGCCTCCGACCGTTCCGATATCCAGAGCTAAAACCTCAAAACTCTCTTTAGGAATACCGTAAAAGCCGTGACCTATTTCTTCATAATTGCTTATAAAAAAGTGAGTGGTGTAAGCAGGTTTTTCTCCTCTTTCTTTTAGAGCCTTGCAGGCTGCAAAAAGCATACCGATACAGGCCTTGTCATCCAGATGGCGGGATTTTATATAGCCGTCTTCTGTCTCGAGTGTGCGGGGTTCAAAGGCTACAAAGTCGCCTATGTTTACACCGAGGGCTAAGGTTTCTTCCTTTGAGTGAGTTTCAGCGTCAAGACGGACTTCAAAGGTTTCGCCGTTTCGCTCTTCCTTTTCTATCGATTCAAAAATATGAACAGAGGCCTTTTCGGGAAGTCCGGTGCCTGTGATGATTTTTCCTGTTCTTGTAATTATGTAAAGATTTTCTCCTTCGATGCTGTTAAAGGCTATGCCGCCGATAGGAGCGAGTTTTAAGCAGCCGTTGGGCTTAATCTGGCGTACCATTGCACCGAGGGTGTCGGCATGAGCTGAAACTACCCTGTGTTTTGAAGTGTTTTTTCCTTCAATGGTGCCGTAAATAGCCCCCTTATTTGTTTCGGTATACTTTATACCTAAAGAATCAAATTCTTTTTTGATTCTGTCGATGATTTCTTTTGTGTAGCCTCCGGGGCTGTGGATTTGTAAAAGTTCTTTTGTAAGGTCTACTGCATATCTTATATTCATAAATTAAATTCTCCTAATTGTTTGTAAGATTATAGTTGTATTGAGAATAAAAAAACTTCCTCCCTTTCAAGGAGGAAGTCTTAGACTAAAGACTAAAATTCTTTAAGCCTTCGTTTCAAGGATTCAACCACTCCTGATTTTCCTTCATCCTCATAAATTTTAATACATTTTTCAAAGTCAGGCCTTGCAAGCATTTTTGAAGGCGAGTGCTTCATGAAAAGCTCAAAATCTGGAACTAGAAGTTTTGTTTTAGGTGTTAGTTTATCCGGATGTTGAACCTTGCCGGGATTGAGAGACATAATTATTGGGAAGTAGTAGGCTTTTTCTCTTGTTCCGTAAAATTTTAAAGCAATTTCGGATAGGGTATCTCCTTCTACAACGATATATTCCTTTACGGGAACTTCTCTTGGTTCTTCAACGACAGGTGTTGGTTCAGGTTCGGGCATCGGCTCAGGTTTTACCTCCGGTTTAGGCTCTTCTACCATAACCGGTGCCGGCTTTTCTTCTTTAGGAGCTGGCGGAGGCGTTCCGCAGCTGGTAAATATAAAAGAAAAAACCGCCAACAAGGTTAAAATTTTCAAAACGTTCTTCATGTTTTACTCCTTAATGAATAATAATTTATAAACTTGCCTTTCGGCAAGTTTATAAAACGCTAACCTATATTATACGATATTATGATGTAAAAATCAAATAGTATAGTATATTTTTATAAATTTTTATGACAAGCCTTCAACATTGCCGTTTACCAAGTCTATTCTTACGGCCTGAGGATCTTTAGGCAGACCTGGCATTCTCATCATGTCTCCCATAATTGCGACTATCATCTCGGAGCCTGAGTTGAGAACTATGTCTCTTACATTTAGCTCAAAGCCGGAAGGTACTCCGCAAAGTTTAGGATCTGAAGAGAATGAATATTGAGTTTTTGCAATACAGATTGGGTAATCTGCCATGCCTGCTTCCTCAATCTTTTTGATCATCTTGTCTGCTGCACCTGAGTAGGTAACTTCGGCTGCTCCGTAGATATTCTTACAGATTTTTTCGATCTTTGTTTTGATGCAGTCCTTGTCATCATAAACAAACTGTAAGGGCTTTGAAGGATTGGATTCGATGGTTTTTACTACAAGCTCTGCAAGGGGAACAGCGCCTTTTCCGCCTTCGACAAAGGCATTGTTTACGGCAAATCCTACTCCCTGAGCTTCGCAGTGGGCCTTTACCAAATCCAATTCGGAATCAAGGTCGTATCCGTAGCGGTTAAGGGCTACAACGACAGTCTGTCCGAATTTCTTCATGTTTTCGATGTGCTTATCGAGGTTAGCCAAACCTTTTTTGAGGGCTTCAGCATTCGGTTTTGAAATTTCCTTTTCAGGAACGTTTCCGTGCATCTTTAAGCCGCCGGTTGTAGCAGCAATAACGGTAAGTTTGGGGCTTAATCCGGCTTTTCGGCACTTGATATCGAAGAATTTTTCGGCACCTAGGTCGGCAGCGAATCCAGCTTCGGTAACTACATATTCGCCGTAGGTGAGGGCTGTCTTTGTTGCGATTACGGAGTTACATCCGTGAGCGATGTTTGCAAAGGGGCCGCCGTGGATAAAGGCTGGTGTGTTTTCCGTAGTTTGAACAAGGTTAGGGTTAATGGCATTCTTTAAAAGAACAACGATTGAACCGGCAATTCCCAGATCCTTGACGGTTACGGCCTTATCTTCTGCATCATAGCCTAAGATAATGTTTTCTATTCTTCGGCGTAGATCTTCAATATCTTTTGCAAGACAGAAGATAGCCATGATTTCTGAAGCCGGTGTAATATCAAATCCCGACTCCATCAATACGCCGTTTCCGTCTCCCAAACCGGTGATTACTTGGCGTAAGTTTCTGTCATTTACGTCCAAAACCCTCTTCCAAAGAATTTTTTTAATGGCCTTTGGAGTTCCTTGAGTTCTGAAAATATAGTTGTCGAACAGAGCACTTATCATATTGTGGGCCGAAGTAATAGCATGGAAGTCGCCCGTAAAATGAAGGTTAATATCTTCCATGGGGAGAACTTGTGCGTATCCGCCTCCTGCAGCTCCTCCCTTCATACCGAAACAGGGGCCCAAAGAGGGCTCCCTCAAGGCGACAACAGCCTTTTTTCCGATTTTGTTTAAGCCCAAGGCAAGACCGATAGAAACGGTAGTCTTTCCGATTCCGGCCTTTGTAGGCGTGATAGCGGTAACAAGGATTAGATTATTCTTTTTTACCTTTTCATCATCTATAACGCTATAGGGAACCTTGGCTATGTACTTTCCATAGGGAATAACATGATCTTCATGAATCCCTAAGCCGTCTGCAATTTCAGCGATTTTATTTAGCTTCGCTTCTCTAGCTATTTCTATATCAGTTTTCATATCAATATTATGACATAAAATAAGTATATTTTCAACTGTCAAAGTACTGTTTTTGTTAAACTAGGCTTTCATTTGTTTATTCCGATTATCATACCTCTTTTAATTGGTACTTGTATAAAGATAAAAAAAAGACTATAATCTAAAACTGTTATTGTAATAAGGGAGATGCTTTATGGAAGATCATAAAATTTCAATGGAAAAAATTGTAAGTCTTTGTAAAAGAAGAGGTTTTGTTTTTCAGTCATCAGAAATTTACGGAGGACAAAACGGTGCATGGGATTACGGCCCTTTAGGAATAGAATTAAAAAATAATGTTTCGCGTGCATGGTGGAAGGAGATGACTCAGCTCCATGACAATATTGTAGGGCTTGATGCTTCAATTTTGATGCATCCCCGTACATGGGAGGCTTCAGGTCATGTTGAAAATTTTACCGATCCTTTAGTTGACTGTAAAAAATGTAAAAGCCGATTTAGAGCAGATCATCTTTCTCCCGAAAATCTTGAAAAAAAACTTTGTCCAGACTGCGGCGGCGAACTTACCGATACACGTAAATTCAATCTTATGTTTAAAACTCACATAGGAGCAACAGAAGATAATTCTAGCGTTATTTATTTACGCCCTGAAACAGCCCAAGGTATTTATGTAAACTATAAAAATATTATCCAATCGAATCGAATGAAGATTCCCTTCGGTATTGCTCAGATCGGCAAAGCCTTCCGAAACGAGATTGTTACAAAAAACTTTATTTTTAGAACCTGTGAATTTGAACAGATGGAGATGCAGTTTTTTGTAAAACCCGGAAGTGATGATGAGTGGTTCGACTATTGGAAAAAACAGCGTTGGGCCTTTTATGAAAAATACGGAGTAAGAACAAATAAACTCCAATGGCATCAGCACGGTAAGGATGAGCTTGCCCATTACGCAAAGGATGCTTACGATATTGAATACGAATTCCCGATGGGCTTTAAGGAGCTTGAGGGTGTACACAACCGAACCAACTATGACCTTACACGCCATACCGAGTATTCAGGTAAGGATATGCAGTACATTGATCAAGATAACGGAAACGAAAAGTACATTCCCTACATAATCGAAACCTCGGCGGGCTTAACACGGAATGTCCTTATGTTTATCTGTGATGCCTACGATGAAGAAAAGGTTGCCGATAAGGGAAATGATGATGATTGGAGAACCGTGCTTCGCTTCCATCCGAATATTGCTCCTATAACTGTAGCTGTTCTTCCCTTGATGAAAAAAGACGGTCTTGCCGAATTGGCTGCTGAAATTAGGAATGAGCTTAAAGAGGAATTTAAAACCGATTACGACCAGTCAGGTGCTATCGGAAAAAGATACCGCCGTCAAGATGAGGTTGGAACTCCTTTCTGTGTAACAGTCGATTATGATTCAAAAGAAGATAATACTGTTACCCTGCGTTTTAGAGATTCCATGGAGCAGGTTAGAATTCCCAGAGCTGAATTAATTTCAAGAATACAGTCTGAAATTAAAAACTATAAAAGAGTATAGTAAAAGAATAATTAATGGAAAATTACTCATACAGTGCAGAGGACAAGTCCTTACTTAGTCCTCTGATTTATAAATGTTTTGTTTTTCCTCTTGTAAGGATTTTACCTGAGTCTGTTCCTGCTAATATAATAACAATTTGCTCTAATAGCTTTATATTGGTTTCTTTTGCATTAGCTTATGTAAATTATTTGCATGATGCTTATAGGCTTTTGTGGCTGATTCCTATTTTTTCTTGGACTTATATTGTAGGAGATTATTCTGATGGAGTACAGGCAAGGCGGACAAAGACAGGTTCCCCGCTTGGAGAATATTTTGACCATTTTTTGGACAGCTTTGTTACAGGCCTTCTTACCGGTACTTTAATGCTTTGTTTTAGGGTTACAAATCCTTTTTTGCTTTTTTTTGTATATCAGTTTTTATATGTTGGGCAGATAGGTACATTTTGGGGCCGTTTTAAAAATGGAGTGATGCAGTTTTCAACATTCAGCACAAGCGAAGGTGTTATGACAATTGCCGTCATGACGGCTCTTGCGTCATTTAAAACTATTCGAGATTATAGTGTCCAGCCTGTGGTTTTAGGATTAAGTATTATTTATATAATTATGATTGCAGGTTTTGCTGCCGCTTTTGTTACAGGCATCATTACTATTTTAAAGACTAAAAAATTGACTGTACGCTTATTTTTGCATCTTGTTTTTTCCGCTTTTCTAGGGGCTGTTTTGGTTTGGCAAGTTCAAGCTCCTATATTTATACAAACTATGATTATTACATTTTATAATGTATTTTTTATTCAATCGGTTCTTTCGGCAACAGCGGATAAGACTAAAGAGTCTTTACCTGATTTACTTGTGCCTATAAGCTGCTTCCTTTATTTTGTTTTTTTAGAATATTCCATTGTTATTGGTACAGTTCAAATTGCATACCTTTTAATCAGAATAGTAATACGATTTTTAATATTTTTTAAAAAATACAGGCATTGCTGGTATTGGAAAAATCCTGTTGCTGTAAAAAAAATAGATAAAATTCTTTTAAGGGTATTGACAAAATCTTGATAAAATAGCAATGTATAATTATGGTTGATCCGATATTTAATGATGAATTTTTAATGTCTCCTGAAGTAAAAGAAATAGCAGTGTTTGAAATTCCTAAATTTATAGATGCTGCAGATAGTGAGCTCGTATCATCGGCTTTAAAAATATCCAAGGCCTTCGGCCGAGGTGCATCTTTTGAAATTTATACGGATAAAACCAAGATTGATACCGAAAAAAATTTGATAGAAAGTTTTATGAAAAACATTCAGCTCCTTGTTCAAAAAACCTGGGTTGAAAAAGACGATGAGGAAAGTAAGGAAGATACCTTATACAGGATAAATTCTTTATGTGAAAAACTTATGACTTCAAAAAATTCTGCAGTATATAAGGAATCTTTTGAAGAGTGTTTTGCAATTTTACATGATGTTGTTGCTCTTCTTTTTGGAGACTTGGTCAAGACGGATTCGTTTGTAGAGTATGCTTTCCGTATTGATCCTGACTTCGGATTTTTTTGGTATTATGTTACGCGTCTTTCAAAGGTTGAAATTATATCTGAAGAAAAAGCAAGATATGCTTCCTTGTTGGCAATGTTCTTTTTAGCGAATTTTTAAAAATATGAAATTCTAAACTCGCAAAATTCCTTAAAGCCTATTTTCTTATACATTTGTCTTGCTGCCTGATTTTTAATTTTTACAAAGAGAGCACATTTTTTCTTGTATTGGAAGCTGTCATTTATCAGCATCATCATATTCGCGGCTCCCACACCCTTATTTCTACATTCGGGCAGTGTAAAGACCCCTCCTATTTGATTCCAGTAAAATCCGGATGCGTTTATACAGGCCTTTGCAATATATTTGCCCTCTTTTTTTACTGCATAAAGAGCATGGCTGTTTATTCTTTTTTTTAAAAGTTTTAGGCAGGAGCTGCGGGAGGCTTTTATTCCGGGGGCCAATACTTCGGTTTCATTGTATTCTATTTCCATTGGGCAGAGGATTTTAGTATCTTCAATCGGAGGTTTTATAAATTCCAACTTGCTATTCAAATTATCTGAAGCCCGTATGCAAAAAATATTTGATGAAGCCGGTTTATTTGTTAGTGTAAGGAGTTTATAATCTTCAAACCGCTCCGGTACAAGGGATAGACTTTCATTTATTAATTTTTCCAAATAGATTGAAGTATTTTTTTCTCCCATAACAGAAAGCGGATTTGTGTGCTTTAAAAAATCTTTCTTGATGTACTGTTTAATTTCTTCTGTAATATTTTTAGGAAAACAGTGGAGTAAAACACCATGGGCAGCCAAAAATAAGATACCTATAAATTCTTGATTCTGTGAAAAAAAAGCATCCGCCTTTATAAAGTTAAAAAGATTTTGCTCTGTATCAAAAAATCTTTTTTGTTTTTTCAGACACTCGGCAAGATTTACGCATATGTGCTCATAGGGCAGAATGCTATTGATGAAGATATTTATATTTTTATTTGTAAGATGAACGGCAGTGCAATTCATTATTTGATTCCCGAAATAGGAAGTTTTCCTCCGGCACTAAAATCTCCGCAAAGAGCTCCGAATGCTGCGGTAAAGGAGGCCGGCGAATAGCTGTAAATGGCAATAGCCGTTTCGGCCTGAGGAACCTTTGCCAAGAATGCCGGGGACAAAACAGAGATAACTATATATTTTTTCTTAGGGTATTTATTCATTATTTTTTGCAGAATACTTAAGGAGTATTTATCTGAAAGACAAAAAATTATTGTATCAAATCGGCGTGCATGGTGATGGGCGGATTCGACTTCTATTATTTTTGCCTTGGGAAAGCGTTTTAATCCGTGTGTAAAAAAAATCTTTATAGGCAGATACAAGAAGAATATCCTCATTTTCTTCAGGTTTAAAAGGAATAGCCGCATCGCGCACTATTGTGGTTGAGCGCCCTGCCAAACTCAAAAAGAATTTTTGGCCTTCCTTGTCGGGGATGCTATCATGCAATTTTTCCATATCGGGCAGAATGGGAACATGGTTATCGCTTTTAAAATATTTTAATTTTTCAACTAAAATTCTAAAAGCCGCATCCTTTACTCTTGATTTAAATTGAGGATCATTCCGCATTGCTCTGATATTATCTTTCCAAAAAGCTTGATAGTGCCGAGGAGTTGTAGAGGATTCTATTATATCGTTTCCGGCTTCTAAGGCCATTTTGACGGCATTTGCAATTCCTCCTGCAAAATTCATAGCTCCATGCATCATCATGTCGTCGGTAATGATAAGGCCCTTAAAGCCTAGTTCTCCGCGTAGAATATCCGTTAAAAGGTATTTAGAAAATGTTGCCGGCTCTCCATTTGGTAAGATTGATGAAAAATTTAGGTGGCCTGTCATAATGGCAGGAACGCCGGCATCTATCAGATACTTAAAAGGAATCAGCTCCCTGTTACGGAAGGTTTCTTCGGATATGTTTATTTTAGGCAGACGGCCGTGACTGTCGATGCTTGTATCTCCGTGGCCAGGGAAATGCTTTGCTGTTGTAAGTACGCCTGCATCCCTGCTCCCTTTTACGAAGGCTGCTCCTAAGATTCCTGCAGCATGGGGAGAGTCTCCGAAGGACCTAGGGCCTATGATTGATGAGTCATGATCGGTTAAAAGATCTACGGTAGGAGCAAAATTTAAATTTATACCGAGCGCCCTTATTTCTCTTGAAATATAATAACCGGAATAGTAGGAGTCTTGAGGTCTGCCTGATGCTCCTATTGCAAGGTTACCGGGAGTTTCGGAGGTCAGGCCCTTTACATGCCGTACCCATCCGCCTTCTTGATCGGTTGCAACAAAAAGAGGAATACCGAATCTTCCTTCGAGTGATTTTTTTTGTAAGAGCGAAATGGATTTTGCAAGTTTGTGCGAGTCGCCGGTATTCCAGCCGAATATTTTTATGCTTCCCAGTCCGGATTCTTCAATCCATGATAAAAGCAAATCTCCGGGATCTTGCCCGGCCCAGCCGAACATAAATGTTTGAGCCAAAAGCTCCTCATCGGTCATGTTTTCTACTATATCGGAAGCCAGTTTTTCACTCGGCACATTATCGTAAAAGTTAGGCAGTTTTTTTAATGCAGAATTTGAATTTAAATTAACAGTTAATACAAAAACACATAGCAAAGATAGAAGATTCTTTTTTGTAAGGGAGAATTTTTTTTTCATAAGTTTATTTATTCCAGCCAGTAAACCTTATCGGGAGCTCTTTCCGTAAGGAAAAAATTTTCATATCGTTTTGATGATTCTACACGAATATCGTCAGGAAAATATGTTGAATGTAAAAACCAAACAACATCCAGCAGATCTCCAAAACAGTCGGAACATGAATATCTGTAATAAAGCTCTATATCATCATCTTCCAATATTTTTCTTCTTTCAGGATCTGTTTTTGTATCGGGTTCTATCGCTTCCCGAATATTACTTCTTAAACCGCCGTACCAAGCATGAGTTACCGATAAAAGATTTAGATGTTTTTCCTTATCCATTTTATATAATTCGTACACTCCCGAAACGGCAGGAACTGCACGGTTTATTTTGTATTTATCGGCCTTTGTAAGCGGCGACCATGTAAGTATATAATGAGGTTTGTTTTTAAATATTGTCTTTGTGATAATGGGTTTCATTTCAAACATAATGCTTATTATACTATTTTTTTATTAAAATTGCTATAAGCCCTTGTCAAAGTTTGTATTTTTTGATATAATATTGAAACTTCGGCGCCGTACCCAAGTGGTAAGGGACAGGTCTGCAAAACCTTCATTCATCAGTTCGATTCTGATCGGCGCCTTTTTCCATTTTTTAGTTTTTTTTTCATAATGGGAACCTCCCACAGGGGTTCCCCTCCTTTTTTATAGCCCCAGTTTTTTATTTAATCAGATTAGCAATAAGAGCCGGAACAGTTATAAATGTTCCTATGGAGCTTCCAAGAGATGAAAGTATAAAAACAAGAAGAACCTTTGTTATTCTGTTTTTATACCAGCCTGAAAATTTTGCTGCATCGTTTGTGAGGTTTTCCATATCTTTGACTTGAGGTTTTTTTGCCCAAGCCTGTACTAGTCCCGAAATCATTCCTATGCCTAAAAGCGGATTTATTGTGGTAAATGGTGCTCCTAAAAATGAAGCTAGAATAGCTAGAGGATGGCCGAGTGCAATTAAGGCCCCTATGGCCGCAAGACCTCCGTTCCATAGAACAAATGATAATAGCATTTGACCTGTTTTTATTCCGCCGCCTTTAAAGAAGCCGAGAATGATTAAGCCGATTATAATTACCGGAAATATCCACGAGGCAATTTTACTGCCTGTACTTTTAGGGGGAATTACTTCAATGTCGGAAACATCTGTTGTTTTTGTGCCAGCCTCAAGTTCTCTTATAAAGCGTTCCGTTCCGGGAAGATGGCCTGCACCTAAGACGGCAACGATTTTTTTTCCGCTGCTTTCCCAAATTTTTGATGCAAGATAACGGTCTCTTTCATCGATTAAAACGCCTTTTATGTTAGGAAGGTATTCCGCCATTTCCTGCATCATGTTATCCATTGCACTTTGATTTTTTAATTTTTCAATTTCGCCTTCTTCAAGTTTTTCGTTGGAAAAGGCTGCACTTAAAAGGGTTGCCAAAAGTTTTGATCTGCCCCAGCCCCGGTTTTTTGCCCAAGCTCTTTTTAGTGTTGTATGGATAGGACGGTCTACCATCTCGGTTTTTATGTTTAATTCTTGAGAAACTTCGATTGCGGCCTTCATTTCATCTCCCGGTTTTACGCCGAGGTCGCTTCCAAGTTTTTTTTGAAAAGACGCTAGAACCAAATTTGCAAGAAGTAAAAAGCCTTTGCCTTCCCGCAATACTTGGGAAATATTAATTTGCTGCCACGCATCTTTTGAAGTTAAAGATTTGTAACGGCCCTCATCCAATTCGACGCATACACAATCGGGATTTTCTTTTCGAATTGTAGATTCAACATCCTTAATACTTTCTTTAGAAACATGTGCTGTTCCTAAAAGAATAATTTCGCGGTCCTTTAAAAGAATACGCTTTAAAGTTTTTTCATTATTTTCGTCCACAGTGATTCCTTTCTGTCTGAATTTGCAAGCTCAACGATTGAGCCTAAAAGTACTTTTTTTCCGGGATATTTTTTCGGCTGAATTACGCCTCCGGCCATGTGTGCATGTCCGCCTCCGCTTCCAATACCGTTAAGGGCTTCCTTAACCAGATAACCTGCATCGAGAGTTTTATCGCGGCTTCTGGCCGACAGTTTGTATTCGGTGCCGCTCGTTTCTATTACGATAACAAACGAAATATCTTTTATCCAAATCAAAAAATCGGCAAGCACAGATAAAAGAGCTCTTGAGTAGTCTTCTCCCAATTCTACAAGCAAAAAATTACCTATCTGAAAGTAATCGGTAAATGCTCGTCCTATTTCTTCAAGCTCATCGATGTTGATTGTCGTCTTAATCATTTGATACATTGTTTGAACATCGGATTTAAAATAGAGCTCATAATAGGCATCCATATCGAGAGGGTTTACCCTTCTTGTCAAAAAAGATGTATCAAGCTGAATGCCTGCAATCATCGCTGTGGCTGTCATTCCGTCATATTCTTTGCCGCTTTCTTTCCAGTAAGACCAGATAATTGAGCAGCAGGCACCCATTTCAGGTCTTATGTCCATATATTCTGCTGCCGATTTTGTTCGCGGGGGATGATGATCGATAACGGCTTTTAGGATTCCTGCAACTTTTGAAACCGTAGCCTTAAAAGGAGAGCCGTCTACAATTATCACTTGATATTTTTTAAGGTCTTCAATTTCTTCTACTTTTAAAAGAGGGTGATTTAGGTATTTGACGAATTCAATTAAAGGAAGGCTTTGAACAAGACCTCCGTAAGCTATTTCGGTTGTATAGCCGTGATTTTCTAAAAGTTTTGAAAGAGCATAGGCTGCCCCTATTGCATCATGATCGGGAAAATCATGAGTTTGTACAAGTACCGGCTGATTTTTGTCTAAAATCGAACAAAGTGTAGAAAATTTTTCTTCCATAATCTAATCCTAAAGTATGAGAACAATATAGCATAAAAAACAGTGTTTTTCAATCAGGCTTGCGTCTGCTTATTTTTAATAAGTTTTTTTCTTTTAAATAAGAATAAAATTGCAAACAAAGGTATTGAAAAACTTATATTCCATGCTGCATATGGGCTTGCTGCCATTGCTGATGCAGATAAAAAATAAACAGCAAAAAAAGATAAATTCACGCTGCCTGTCGTCCAGTTTATTGAGACAGAAAATATGCCAAACAAGATTAAAATACACCATAATACTTTCTTTTTGAACTTAGGAGTTTTTATACATAAAACAAAAATAAATATGGAGTATAACGGCATTAAAATTGCGAGTAAAAGAATAGTAATGTGTTTCCATGTTTTATCTTTTAATGTGAATTTGTTTATGTTTTTTTGTGAATCAGGAGCTGCTGTTATACGAAAGCCCTGTAGTATTAGTGTGTTTTCTTTTTTAAAGTTTAAGGATATAATTCGAAATTCTTTATTTTGATATTCATATTCAAATAAAAACTCATAATAAGTTTGCCCATTTAGTATTTTTTTATGTGTGCCTAACATTATAATATTACTTACTTTTGAATTTGGGATGAGTGTTTCAATATTATTAAATGTTTCTTGCGTAAGCTGTTTTTTTATATTTTCATCTGAATTTTCATATATAAAGTTAAAATCTTTTTCTTTAAATTTAGATATATATTCTTTTGCAATCTCTATCTCCTCATGCGGAGCTATTATACTTACTATATTATTATAACTGCATGAAAAGATCTGAAATAACGATAACAATAAAAGTAAATTTTTAAGATTTTTCATTTTTTTTCCTCAATTTAATACTCTTAATAATTATAGATAAATCTCCTTTTCCGGACATTCTTGCTCGATTGATCTTAGTTTTGTTTTTTTATTTAAATCAATATCATACAAAAAAAATGTCAAAAGAGTTCCGTCATATTCAGTAAACAAAAGTTGGTTCTTGTCTATAATTATAACTTTGTATACCGAGTTTGAAATTTGAATTAAATTTTTACCGTCATAACCGGAAACATATAAGGCTACATTATCCTTTGTATTTAGAGTTTTATCGTTATTTGTGTCTTCATTTACAACAGCATAAATATTTTTATCGCAAGAAATGTTATTTCTGTTTGAGCTTTCAGCAAATCGATATCTATATATAAAAATATTTGATTCAAATAGTTTATACTCTTCGTAATTTTTATCTTTTATAAAAATTAAGTTGGTAATTCCTTCATTACCGGATTTTGCCGAAAAACTTGGGCCGGATTTAAGAGAAACTTTAGGTATATCATCATACAGTCCGTCGGCTTTTATTTTAGAACTTTTAATATTAAAAATAAAAACATCTTTTATCTTTTCATTGAATTCTATATATTCCCGTATTTCTTCTTTAGTTTCGTCTTCAACAATCGCGACTTCATTTGATACGCTGCGGCGGCTTCTGAATGGGTCAAATATACTTATCATAATAATAACCCATGTAACAATTCCTAAAATCGAGAAAATAAAAATTAACACAAAATCAATTTTTTTGATTAATTCAAACGATATTTTTTTCATTGAATGTCTCCTATAATCGTCATAAATTTTTCCCATTGAGCCAGGTTTATATTCTACATGGTGTTATAGATGGTGTCAAGATATATCCTTTAATTGGTGTTATATCCATTTTCATTTATATTTACTAATTTTGCTTCCATTTTTTTTATTTTTTCTGAAAATTCGAAAAAAGTACTGCAATTTTGCGGAATATAAAAAGGACATAGGTAAAGCATTCCTCCCATTCCCTTTATTTCTCCTAACTCATTTAAAATTTCTGCATTTTCATTTTCAGATGGATATATGTAAGCTCCCTTCATAGTTTTTAAAATATGCATATAGGCTATAACTTGGGCTAAATCATCGGACGGCGGATTCCTTTTGTCAAAAGGTTTATATTTAGCATCCAGCACAAAATCATCGTTATAAAAATCAGGAATAAAGCGGCCGATGTTATTGGTTAAAACAGATATTGAACCGATTCCTTTTCTATTTTCAGGGTGAATAAATCCGCTTTGTTTTAATATTGTTGCAAGATACTGTTCCCAAAGCCATGAAACATCAAATAAAATACCGTATACACGATTCTTTTTTCTTGAAAATTTTATTTTCTTCCTTTGAAGAATTTGTATACATAATTTTTTTAACGGAACATAATAGGTGAAATACGGATGGTTTTGTTTTTTTATGGCAGAAGCTATTATTTTTTGTCTTTCGCCTGCATTGTAAAGCGGTGTTGCCGTTTTGATTGTTTTTACGGCATCACGAATTTCTTGGGAAGAAGTTAAAATACCGGCAATGTCTTTTTTGGCTGAGATGTATTCAATAGTGTGCCGTATAAGTTCTGTTGTTGTATTGTCATAAGAATATTCTCTTGTTTTATATGCAATCTTTCCTTCAAACGGAATATTTTTTTGAATATGACGGGAAATCTCAATGACTCCCCTGACGTTTTCATCATTTTTATGAAAAGTTTTATATTCTTTGTACATGCCTTGAGAGAGAGCTTTTTGCAAAAGCCGAGGGAATATATAAATAAGTAAATTTAATACATTTTCTTGTGAAGATGAAAAACTGAGATTTGTAATATTAAGATTTAATACTTTTTGAATCATGTAATGAAGAAAAAAATCTTCTTCGTTTTTTGCAAATCGTGAGGTTATGGAAATATCCGTATCATTTATGCCAACGAAGCCTGCCACATTTTCCGTATAAAAGATATAATCTTTTTCATTATCCGATTTTGAAAGGTTTCCGAGTTTTGAGTCTTTTAGTAAATCTGCGGAATCTTCCAACTTTGTCGGAAATATCAAAAGGTTTTCTTCCACTGAAAGTTCTGCAAGCGTTTTATTTGAAATTTTTTTTATATCACTTACGGCAGCTTTAAAATCAATTTCTCCATATTCTTGATTAATGGCTTGTAACTGTTTGCCGCCGTTATTATCAGTAGTCTTAAAAATAGCCATAAAAATTATTCAATATTTATCATATCAAAAGCATTCTTTAATAATTCAAGATTGCTTTCTTCATTTCCATTTCCTTTTAAATATTCAACAAGAAGATCATGCAAAGAATTTTCCCAAAGTTCATCAGAAGTTTCCATGCCGTCATCCAGTTGCTTAAAGTAAGCAGCTCCTATATGATATGCAGAATTAAGACCGTCAATTTTGCTTATTGCATTGTTGAGGCTCTCCATACGTTTTTTTGTGTTTTCTGAAAGTTCAAAATTTTCTGCACTCTGAGCGGCTGTAATTTCTTTAAAAGCAAACCTTCGTCTCATAGCAAAATCCATGTTTTCAACACTGCGGTCAATATCGTTCATTGTACCGATGATGTAAACATTTTCGGGAACATAAAAGCCGTCTTCAAAAATATCGCCTGTTTCAACAAGATTCTGATACTGTGTTTTTACAAGTCCTTTTTCACCACGGTAACCGGGATCAACGGAAAAGAAAAGTTCTCCAAAAATTTTACTTATTTCTCCGCGATTTATTTCATCGATAATAAAAATAAAATCTTTTTGCTTTATAGGCTCGGAGATTTCCGAAATACTTGAAGAATTTTGATTTGTATAAATCCAATTTAATGCAGCCCAATATGCGGAAGCGTGAGAACCTCCTATCACATTTCTAAATTCTTTATCAATATTTTTTATATTATCCAAACTTTGTTTATCAACAAATACCTTTGATAGTTTTTCAAGACGCTCGTAAGAAACGGTATATGTTCTTTCTGTTTCGGAAGATTTCGTTTTTACAATAATATTATCATTATCTGTTACTTGTAAAATATCCAGAGGAATGTTTGTCCTTTGCTGCAATTCTTTCAATTCTTCATTACGTATCTTATCAAGCAATTCAAAGAATTTATCTTTGAAAGAAACTTCTTGCTGCACTTCATGAATAGATTTTTTACTATCTTGTAAATTCCGAAATGCTTTTTTACAGAACGCCTTAAAGGAACCGTCTTTACGCTCAAAAATCATGTTAGTTTTATCGGCATTGTTTACAGGCCTTAGGCCTTCAACAAAATCCGTATAGTCATAACTTGGATGAAACTGAACAAATTCCGTTTCTGCATTCATGAGTTCTGCTATATGTTTTGCAAGATATGTTTTCCCCGTTCCGGGAGCACCGTGTAAAATTATATTGTGATGCTTTTTAAGGAAGTTTTTGTAATTTTGTATATTTGTTTTGAGAATTAAATCATTTGTATCAGATTCATCCTCTTCTTGCTCAGGATTATCTTTTCTTGCCTCAGGGCTATTTTCCCAAATACTCCATAATTCCTCACCTTTTTGCCATACAGTTTTTTTAGAATCGCAGTTCGAAAGTATAACTTCTTGCATTTTTGAAATAGGACTGTTTATAGTAAAACTTCCATCATATTTATTTGCCAAATATAATATGGCTTTTGACAAATAAATATTTAGCAGTTTTTTATTAGAGTATAAAAAAGCAATTTTCCATTTATATGCGTCTCCTAAATCAATTAAATCTATTGCTTCAAAATTACCATTTTGAGCTGCTTCAATAATTTTTATAATATTTGAATGTACATTTTCATAGGCTTCCTGTCGATCTTTTCCATATTTATTATACCAGGCATATTCATTATCTGATAAAGTTCCATTTCTTCCCTTTATTTTACCGCCTATTTTAAATATTCCAAATTTATAAGCTGATCCGCCCCATATCGAGCCGAGCTTTTCTGTTTTTTTCTCAACCCAATAACAAAATGAGTTACTCCTTTCTGTATTTGTATATTCTTCCAAAGTTAAATTTCGTACTCTTTCTAAAGGAAATTCATTGTTGAATTCTTCGTAAATTTTATCTTTTTCTCGTTCAATAGCATCAGTTAACATTTATTTGTCTCCATATTTAGTTGATATGTTTAATAAGATAAAAATAATTTTATTTTATCATCACTGTTTGCTTTACAAATTTTCTCGTATTTCCTTAGCTACACTCTCTAATTCTTCTCTATTCGGTTTGTGATTATAGTACCTTTCAGAAAACTGTAGTTTAAATCCGTCATCTTTATATCTTGGGAAACAATGTATATGAGCATGGCTCACTTCTTGAAAGGCTGCTTCTCCATCTGCTAAAAAATAGTTAATACCCTCACATTTTATTTTAGATTGGCGTATTGCTTTGTTAATTTTATTTGTTACCATAAACATTTTAGATGTTATCTTGTCATCGATTTTATATATGTATTGTTCGTGTATTTTGGGAATTATTAATACATGGCCTGCGTTTACAGGCTGAATATCCAAAAATGCTAAGCAATCATCATCTTCATAAATCTTACTTGCGGGTATTTCGCCCTTAATAATTTTACAAAATATACAATTATCCATTTTTGCTGTCTCCTATTTAGATTATATTCTTAACAAAACTTCTTCATCCTTAATCCTACATCAATACCTTATTTTTTTCAAGTAAGAAAAAAGCATTTGTGTCTACAAGCCAGAGAATGTACCCATAGTTACAGAGTAAAAGCCATAGCAAAGATCTAACTCAGCATGGCTATGCAGTATGGCAGATAAATGATAAAATGATAGCTGAATATTCGCTTAACCTGCATTTGCGGCTTGTACGCAATGTTAGGTTGAGGCGGGTTTTATGTGTACCTTTTTACAAATCACCTATGTATACAACATTAACTTCCACAACTTGTTTTAGATGTGCATCATTTGTAAGAAAATAATTGCATCCGCATTCTATACTTGAAGCCAACTGTAATGCATCACCCAATTTTACGCCTTTATGTTTTGCACGTATTTTTGCAGCTCGTTCAGCAATCGCATCGTTTATATAGCATTTCAGAAAACCAAAATTTAAAAGAAAATTCTTATACAAGTCAATTTTATCCAACTGGTTTTCTTCTATCGGTTTTACAAAAAATTCAGCATCGGTAACTGTCGAGGTATAAAATTCTGCATTTAAATTTTTATATCTCAGAAGAAATTTTTTTACGGGTAAAACAAATGGCTGTACATTATCAAGAAGATAAATCAACGGGTTTGTATCAACAAAAACACACTCAGCCAATTATTCTATCCTCGCGCAATCTCCGCTGATATTCAACAGGATCCTCGTTTGCCCAAAGTCCACCCATACATCCTGTATAAGAGTCAAGCATTTTAGACCAATTTTTATCTTCTTTTTTTGAGTCATGGCTTACAGGTTTAGCTATAGATTTTACTAAAACTGAGAGGAGTTCAACCCTGTCTTCGTATGGAAGTGCTACAGCTGTGGCTGTTACTCTAGCAAGTGCTGTTTCCATAATAAAACCTCCAAAAGTAAATCTTATTTCTGATTATAGCATATTGTATCAAATTTTTCTATACGGTTATTTTTTTGTATTTTGTGATATGACACAGTCAACTGAATTTATCAAAAATATGCAATACTTAATAAAGTTTTCCACTTTCTGTTTCCTATTTTAGCAAATGCTGTCCGGAAGGCAGTTCACATAACATAAATCAGCCCTATTTATATCCTACATCAAAACCTGTCCTTTTTCAACTAACAAAAAACCGTTCAAAATGTCGGAAGTCCATACATTTTGAACGGTTTTATCTCATCCGTTTACTGCTTTTTAAAAAGCCCTTACTTTATCTTTTTTGAAGACGGCGACACCGTTGTGGCCTCCGAAACCGAGGGAGCCTGAGGCGGCACAGTTTATTTCGCCTTTGACGCCCTTGTTCGGAACATAGTCCAAATCGCAGCCTGCTTCAAGGTCGGGTTCGGTTAGGTTGATGGTCGGGGGATAAAATCCTTCTTCCATTGCCTTTATACAGAAAATAGCTTCAAGAGCTCCTGCGGCACCTAAGCAGTGACCTATCATCGACTTGGTAGAAGAAACCTTCATTTTATATGCATGGTCTCCGAAGGCTTTTTTAATCATGGCAGTTTCTGCAGGGTCGTTGATCGGTGTTGAAGTTCCGTGAGCGTTATAGTATTGAACTTCTTCAGGTTTTACGCCTGCATCGGCGAGTGCGTTTGTGATGGCCAATGCTCCTCCGTCTCCTGAAGGATCGGGGCTGGTTAAGTGGTAGGCATCGGAGGAGGCTCCATAGCCTGCAAACTCTGCGTATATTTTGGCTCCTCTTTTTTTTGCGTGTTCATATTCTTCGAGGATGAGAATGCCTGAGCCCTCACCCATTACAAAGCCTGAGCGCTTTTTTATCGAAGGGGCAGCAAGCCTGTGCCGGATCGCCCGAAGCGAGGGTTTGCAAAATTGTAAAGCCGCTTATTCCGAAACCTGTAATTGTGGATTCCGTTCCGCCCGAAACGCAAACATCTACACGGCCTGAGCGTACGAGGTCTAAGGCGTTTCCGAGGGCATCGGTACCTGAGGCACAGGCTGTGGCCAATGTCCAAGACGGGCCTTTTATACCAAACTGCATACTTATGTTTCCGGCTGCCTCATTAGGAATAAGAAGGGGAACAGTCATGGGAGGAATGCGGTCGGGAGCGACTTGAAAGTATTTTTTAAAGGCTTCTTGGTAGATTTCAAAACCGCCTATACCGTTTCCGAGTATTATACCTGTGCGGGTTGCATCGATGGTTTCTTTTGAAAGGCCTGCGTCCTTCATCGCTTGTGAAGCCGCGGCTACGGCAAATTGAGTAAACCGAGCCATTTTACGGGCATCTTTTTTATCCATAAATTGTGAAGCGTCAAAGTTTTTTACCTCTGCCGCTATCTGAATCTTAAAATCGGAACAATCAAATTGGGTAATGTTTCCGATTCCGCATTTACCTTCTTTGATTCCTTCCCATGTTTCATCAAGAGTGTTTCCTATGGGGGTTACGGCACCGAGGCCTGTAATTACAACTCTTCTCATATAAACTCCTTTTTTGCGTCAATTTTTCGCTAATTTTTATTGTTCCTAAAAAAGAACAAGGTATTTCATTTTAAATAGGCCGTTTTAAGCCTATGCTGCCTAAAGTGTACTTGCTTAGGGCTTCTATGTCAAGTTAGGCCTTATCAAGCCTTTTGACTCCTTATGGCGGCTCTGCTTATCTTTCCGTTGTGGGTCTTAGGCAGGGCTTCTACAAATTCGAGAGAGCGCGGAGCCTTGTAAAGGGCTGCATTTTTCTTTGCAAAGAACATAAGCTCCTTTTCCAAGGCTTGGCTCGGCTTGTACGTTTTGTTTAAAACAACAAAGGCCTTTACAGCCTGTCCTCTTTTTGGGTCGGGAACTCCGGTTACCGCACATTCAAAAACAGCCGGGTGTTGAAGCAAAACCGATTCCACCTCGAAGGGGCTTATACGGAAGCCGGAGCTTTTTATAAGGTCATCGGTTCGGCTTTCAAACCAAAAATAGCCGTCCTCATCCCTATAGGCTGCATCTCCCGTGTGATAAACTCCGTCCTTAAAAACTTCTGCCGTTTTTTCTTCATTTTTATAATAGCCGCCGAACATTCCGAAGGGAACTTTTTTATCCAGACGCAGAATTATTTCTCCCGATTCTCCTGCCTCGCAAGAAGAACCGTCGGGGCGGATAATATCTATTTCATAGCCGGGGGCAGGTTTTCCCATCGAGCCGGGTTTTATTTTCATTCCCGGGAAGGTGCCGGTTGTGAGGGTAAGTTCCGTTTGGCCGTAGCCCTCGCGCAGCTCCAATCCGGTTTTTTCTTTAAAGGTGTTGAAAATATCCATGCTCAGGGCTTCGCCAGCCGTTGTGCACTCTTCGAGAGAAGATAAATCATAGTCTTCTATATTTTCGCGGATTAAGTATCTGTAAACCGTCGGCGGAGCGCAAAATGAAGTTATTTTGTATTTCGATAGTTTTTCGAGCATGTTTTTAGGTATGAACATTTTCATGTCGTACACAAAGACGGAACAGCCGCAAAGCCACTGCCCGTAGATTTTTTCCCCACATGGCTTTCGCCCAGCCTGTTTCCGCAACGCTTAAATGCCTTCCGCCTTCTTTGACATTTTGCCAAAACTTTGCCGTTGCTATATGTCCGAGCGGATATAGAAAATTATGTTCTACCATTTTGGGATTACCCGAAGTGCCGGAAGTAAAGTACAAAAGAGCTATGTCTTTTCCGCAAGGATAGGCTTCTCCTGCGGGGGGCGTAAACTCATCGCTCATATTTTTTACAAGCTTATCAAAGGAAATCCAGCCTTCCATCTCGTCATGTACCCAAACAAGAAGGGGCTTATTATAGGCTGATTCGGCAGCCTTTTGAATTTCTTCCTGCAAGTTTTTTTCTTGTACGGCCATGACCATTTTTATATTGGCGGATTGAATTCTGTACTCAATGTCGTGGGCTGCAAGCTGAACCGTCGCAGGGACGGCTATGGCTCCGATCTTGTGCAGAGCCGGAAGAACGAACCAAAACTCGTATCTTCTTCTCAAAAAAAGCAAAACCGTGTCGCCTCTTCCTATTCCCATCGCCTTAAAAAAGTTGGCTGTCTTATTTATTTGTTTTGCCAATTCTCCGAACGAAAAAATCCTTTCTTCGGTTTCATCACACCAGACGAGGGCTTCAGTTTCAGGGCTTTCCTTAGCCATTCTATCTATTATATCATAAGCAAAATTAAAATTTTCGGGAGCTTTGACTGAAAAAGAGTTATGTACTGTTTCCCAATCATCGCTTTCAATATAGTTTATGTATTCTTTGTAAAACATTTTTTCACCTTATAAGATTATAGACAAGGCCGTTCCCAAAAGGTTGCAATAGAAAAAAAAGGAAAAATATGCTAGAATTCGGTTTTATGGGAGAGCTTATATCAAGGACAACGAGCGATATCCTTTTGGATATGCTGATAGAACAAAACGGAAAACCTCTTTCGGGTGAAGAAGCTGCTTTGCGCTTGGGGCTTTCGCGGGTTTCCGTTTGGAAGGCCGTACAAAAACTGCGGGGTGAAGGCTATGATATTGAAGGCGGAAAAAATAGAGGCTATGTCCTAAAGTCTTCTTCCGATGTGTTAAACGCTTTTTTTATCGAAAAGAACTTATCCGGCCTTGCGAAATCTGTTTGCGGCGGTAAAATCGAGGTTTTTAAGACGATAGATTCTACAAACACCGAGGCGAAAAGGAGGTTGAATTCTTGCAGCAATTCAGAGCTGCTCCACGGAACTCTTCTCTTTGCTGAGCACCAAAGTGCCGGAAGGGGCCGCTTTTCGCGAAACTTTTATTCACCTGAAGGAGCAGGCCTCTATTTTAGTCTTATTTTTTCCCCCTCAATTCGGGTAAAAGATAATAGGGAAGCTCCCGATCCAAGTCTTTACACGGCAATTTCGGCAGTAGTCATCTGCCGCTGTTTACAGGAACTGGGCTTTGCTCCAAAAATAAAATGGGTAAACGATATCTATCTTAACGGAAAAAAAATCTGCGGCATTTTAAGCGAGGGAATTATCGATATGGAAACTTCCTCAGTGCAAGCCGTAATTATAGGCATAGGCCTCAACGTAAAAGACTCGAATTTTCCTCCCGAACTCAAAAACAAGGCCGGCTCACTTTTTAGTGAGACTCTTTCACTTTCCGGCAAAGCCGGTATCCCGTTTAAAGAAGTCTCTTCTTTCAGCCGGAATGCCCTAGCTTCTTCTATTATATCGAGGCTGATAGAAGCCCTTTACGGCCTGCATTCTCAAAGCAAATTAATGGAAGAATATAAAAGCCTATCCCTCCTTACAGGAAAAAAAGTGATGGTTCTGCCCTTTGCCGGTTCCCCCTATGAAGCCTTGGTTTTGGGAATCAGCGATTTGGGTCATCTTATAATGGAAACTAAGGATGGCAAAAAAAATGAATTGGTTTCGGGCGAGGTAAGTTTAGAGTTTGAGGCTTGAAAACTTTATTTTTAGTATCGGCATTTTGCTAGACATAAATCAAAAAAAATGCTAAAATTACAATTCTATGGATATTCAAGAAAACACAAATGATGAAATAAGTTTAATTGACTTATTTGCCGTATTACTAAAATACAAGAAGCTGATAATATTTACTACCTTTTTTGCAGCGGTTTTTATTTTTACGTATTCCTTAATTTCTTTAAAACTGCCGCCTGAAAAGTCTTATTTACCTAATGTGTATATGCCTAAGGCTCTTATGCTTATAAACGATTCCAATTCTAAAGGAGGAAATTTAGCAGGAAAACTTGAGTCGACAGGTTTAGGTAGTCTTGCCGGTTTAATGGGGGGGACTGCTGTAGGTCAAACTTATAGCCGCCTGGCAATGTTTTTGGCAACTACAAATTCGTTCTTGGATAGCGTGGTTGAAGAGTTTGATTTAATTGAAAGATATAATATAAAAAAACATCTAAAAGCAGAAAGCCGTAAAGCTTTGTCAAAGAACCTAAAAACTAAATTCGATGATAAAACTGGTGTTTTTGAAATAGGATTTAAAGATATAGATCCGGAATTTGCACAAAAAGTAGTTATGTTTTGTGTTAAATACTATGATGATAAATTTATTGAACTTGGTTTGGATAAAGATAGAATAGAAAAAGAAAAATCTTGAAAAGAGTATAAAAAATGTTTTGGGAGAAATAGACAATATTACGGAGAAATTAAAAAGACTTGAGACTGCTTCCATGAATGTTTATGATAATAATATACCTTCTGTTGGTATTGATGCCGAAAAACTTGGAGCAGAACTATCTGCACAAAAGGCTATTTATGCTCAATTAAAGGCTCAATATGAAATGGTTAAAATTAAGATAAATAGCAATACTCCGATATTACAAGTTTTAGAATATCCTGAGGTGCCGGATTTAAAATCAGATCCCAGTAGAGGTAAACTATCCATAATTTTTACTTTTGCAGCCTTGTTTTTTTCTATATTTTTGGCATTTTTACTTAATGCTATTAATACTATAAGGCAAGATCCAGAGGCAATGAGAAAATTAAGGGGAAAGAATAATGAAAAAAACTAGATTTATAATTGCTTTTATTTTGATTATTCATCTTGCTGTTTTTTCACAGGATGCATCATTACAATTTAAAGCTGTGGATGAAGTTTTAAGTGCAGAGATAGCAATGTCTAATCCTAATTACTTGGTATCTGCAGGAGACGTATATGAACTTGCTTTTGTTTTGCGTGATAAGCCTGTTTCGGTTAAGCTTATAATAGACATCTCCTACAATGTAAAGATTTTGAATCTTGCAACTATTTCTGTAAATGGTCTAACTTATACTCAATTTAAGAAACGAGTCGAGGATATTATAAGGCAGAATTATCCTTTAAGCGGTGTTCAGCTTATTATGATAAAACCTGCAGTTTTTACTGTTGCCGTAAAGGGCGAAGTCATATCTTCTGGGGAGGTTAGAGTATCATCTTTAACAAGGCTCTCGTCTGTTGTTAAAAATTTTTTTACAACTTACTCTTCCAGCCGAAATATTCAAGTCATATCTGTAGAAGGAAATAAGAAAGAATATGATCTTTTTCAAGCCTCACGTAATGGTGATTTTTCTCAAAATCCTTTTTTGCGGCCAGGAGATACAGTTGTTATTCAAAGAGTTGAGCGTAGGGTAACGATAAGCGGCAGTGTTGAACGGCCTGGGGTCTATGAACTGTTAGAAAATGAAAATTTAAAAGATCTTATTGAGATTTATGCCGGAGGTCTAAAAGAGTTTACGGATATATCTAAAATTACTGTAACTAGAAATAATAAAACAGAAGATTTCCCTGTAGGAAGTTTTTTCAAAATAGAAAATAAAGAAAGCATAGCACCATTTAAACTTAATAATAATGATATTGTACATATTCCTAATGAAATGGAATTTAAGTCATCTATCATATTGGATGCAGGATCGGGTATTACACATATTCCTTTTACAGAAGGGGCAGATTTAGTATCAGTTGTTAGGTCATATAGAGGCAAATTTTCCCCGCTTTCGGATACAAAAAATGCTTATTTGATGCGAAATGGTGAAAAAGTATATACTAATTTTAATAGAATTTTTTATGACATAGATTATAATGAATTAATAGTGTTGGAACGAGGCGATGTAATTGTAGTACCGGTATTGCAACAAACTGTAATCGTCATAGGAGCCGTTCTTAGGCCTGGTGCTTATCCATATGTTCCAGGAAAGACATATGAGTATTATATAGCTTTGGCTGGCGGTTTTGATTTACAGAGAAATGCTATATCATCAGTAAAAATTAAAGATGTTTCAGGTAAAAAAGCCAATAAAAAAGATTATGTTCTCCCCGGTTCAATAATAACGGCGAGCTCCAATGCATTTTTATATAATGTGATGCCTTACCTTTCATTTGTTGCTACCGTTCTTACAATAATTGGCACTGTTTTTACAATAGTTGGAAACTTAAAAAAATAGGAGATAAAGTTATGAGTTTTGTAGACGAAATGAAAAGAAAGGCAAAAATGTACGCAAACCGTCTTGTTTTGCCTGAGGGTACTGAAGAAAGAACTCTTAAAGCAGCCCGATCTATCGTAGATGAAAAATTGGTGTCGGAACTTTTTTTAATCGGTTCTGATGAGGCTGTTTCTGCTGCCGCTTCTAAGGCAGGAGTAAAGCTGGACGGGATTAAGGTAATTGATCCGAAAAAATCCGAATGGCTTGATTCCTTTGCCGAAAGCTATTACGAAAAAAGAAAGGCCAAGGGCATGACACTCGAACAGGCTAAAATAGATATGAGTGCAGAACTCGGCTTTGCCGCAATGATGCTCGTTCAAGATAAGGCAGATGCAATGGTTGCAGGAGCCTTAAACACAACAGCTGATGTTCTCCGTGCAGGCTTAAAGGTTATCGGAACTCTTCCCGGAATGAAAACCGCTTCTTCATGTTTTTTGATGGATACAAAAAATCCCAAACTCGGAGCAAACGGAGTCTTTATCTTTTCGGACTGTGCCGTAATTCCTACTCCCAGCTCGGAACAGCTGGCCGACATTGCCTGCTCTGCTGCCATGAGCTGTAGAACCTTTGCAGGAGTTGAACCCGTTGTTGCGATGCTCTCCTTTTCTACAAAGGGCTCCGGAGGCGACAAGGATGAAAATATTTTACGCGTCCGCGAAGCCGTAAAAATCTTAGAGGAAAGAAAGCCCGACTTTGTCTTTGACGGAGAAATTCAGTTGGACTGTGCTATAGTTCCTTCCGTTATGCAAAAGAAGGCCGCCGATTCTCCCGTCAAGGGACAGGCCAATACCCTGATCTTCCCTGACCTTGGAGCCGGAAACATCGGATACAAACTGGTACAAAGAATTGCCGGAGCAGAGGCCCTCGGTCCCTTCCTCCAGGGCTTTGCAAAACCAATATCCGACCTTTCCAGAGGCTGTTCGATAGATGACATAATCACCACCTCGGCTGTAACCTTGGTTCAAGCCGGAAGAAAATAAAACTATGGCTAAGTCTGTAAGCGGGTTAATAAATGAAGCTGTTGAAGCCGGAAAAAAACGCGATTATAAGACTTCAATTTTAATTTTAGAAAAATTAGCTGCAGAAGGCTTAGCCGAAGTATCTTCTCCCTTTTACGCCGAAAAAAAGGGACATCCCGAAATATATTTATACCTATCAAGGGCTTGGGCTGCCGTAAACAATTACGGCAGATCCATAGTCTATGGAAAAGCCTACATTAAAAGATGTTCAGCCGATTCGGCCTCCTGTAATGCGGATTTGCCCATGGGCTTCTTTTTTTTGGGCCGATCCTATTTGGCTGCAGGACAGTATGACAAGGCTGTTTATTGCCTTGAAAAAAGCTTAAAACTCAACCCACATCCTCTTGAAACGAGGGCAATGCTGGGCTCGGCCTATTTAAAATGGAAAAAACCGAGGCTTGCCAGAGAAACATTTGAAGAAGCCTTAAAATTTGCTCCTTCCGATGCAAAGCTGAATACCGGATATTTAAACTCTCTTTTTGTTGAGGGTGTCTATGAATTAAGAGGCGGTAACGCAAATATGGCCCGCCAAATGTTCAGCTTTGCAATAAAAAACGGAATAGACGGGGTTGCTCCGCGTCTTTATCTCGCGCACGCCCTCAAAATGGAAGGCTATCTTTCCGAAGCTCTATGTCAGTACGAGGCTGCCTGCGAGTTCGAGCCCGATGATCCGGCACTAAAATGGTACCCTGCAATGATAAAGATGCAGCTGGGCGATGCTGCCGGAGCCGCTGAAGACTTTGCAAAGCTGGGAATTGAGCTTCCCGATGACGGAGTTTCGGACCGCTTTTTTGCAATGGGTGTTATCAAAAAACACATGGAACGGGGAGACTATTCCAGGGCTGCCGTTGCTGCCCGCATCTTTATAAAAAGTTTTGGAAGCGATGCCGAAATCAGGCTTCTTGCTGCAGAAGCTCAGCGTTCTATGGGCAACACCAACACGGCCTTAGGGCATTATAAATGTGCACTTGAACACGAACCTGAAAACCCTTATCCGCATTACGGCATAATGCTTTCTCTCCAAGAAGCATACCGTTGGGAAGAGCTTAGTTCCGCAATCCTGCGGGCCGAAGCAAGCGGAGTTTGCGATGCGGACGATATTTATTATTATAAAATAATTACTGCCGCCCATATCGATAATCCGCCCGAAGATGTTTTACCGCATCTTCAAGCCCTTATTCAAAACGGAAAAGCCGATTCGGTCATCTTTAATGCGATGGGCTGCTGCTACATAAAGCTTAACATGCCCGATTTGGCTCTCAACTGGTATGAAAGAACTTTAAGCATCAATGAAAAAGATGAGGAAGCTAAAATAGGAGTTATCGCTTCTTACGAAAATTTGCAATTAAATAAAGAAGCCGATGAAGCCTATCAAGCCTATCTAAAAGAATGGGAAAAGAACATTTACATAAGGCGGGACTACGTACTATTTTTGGAAAAATGCGAACGTTGGGAAGATGCCGGCAACCAACTTGAAATTTTGATGAGTCAGGGCGAAAAAGTTAATTTTGATCCTGAGCTTGCCTTGTTCCGGCGAAAAGCCGGGCAGTACCAAAAAGCCGCTATCCTATATAGAAAGATGCTTAGGGCAAAACCTGAAGAAAGGCTTTTATTACACAATCTTGTATTCTGCCTTGATAAGATGGGACAAACAAAGATTGCCCTCGACCTATTAAAAGCTGCCGAAAAAATGTTCGGTATTAAAACCGATTCTCTGCTTATCAAGGGTATCCTTCAAATGCGCTTAAAAAAGAAAGAAGATGCAATAAAAACTTTTCAATACATATTGGAAAAAGAACCTAAAAATAAACATGCAGCTGAATTTTTGGAAAAAGCTTACGTGAAGTAATTACTTTGTTTATGGAGGAAAGATGATTTTTATTTATTACCCGAAATGTACTACATGTATAAATGCAAAAAAATGGCTTGATGAGAATGGACTGTCTTATACCGAAAGACATATCAAGGAGAAAAATCCTACAGCCGCCGAGATTAAAAAATGGCATAAAAAGAGCGGCCTGCCCTTAAAGAAATTTTTTAACACAAGCGGTTTGGTTTATCGCGGTTTAAACCTTAAAGAAAAATTACCTAATATGAGCGAAGAAGAAATGTATAATCTTCTCGCAAGCGACGGTATGTTGGTAAAACGCCCCTTGTTAATTACCGAAACTTCTGTCATCATCGGTTTTAAACCTAAGGATTGGGAAGCTGCTCTTTTAAACTAAGTCTCTGAGTCAAGTTCTTCTTCTATAAAATTTTTTCTTTGGCTGTTATAAAGTTCTGCAAATAAACCGTTTTGAGCTAGAAGGCTTTCAAAGGTCCCTTTTTCGATTACGCAGCCGGAATCTATTACGATTATATCGCTGCAGGACTTTACGCTTCCCATCCTATGAGTTACGATAAGCGAGATTTTTCCCTTGCCCTGCATAAGAATGCTTTCGATAAATTCGTTTTCGGCTATCGGGTCTATCGCTGAGGTAGGTTCGTCAAAAAATATTATATCGCTTTTTTTGATGAAGGAACGCAAGGCTGCAAGCCTCTGTCTTTGCCCTCCTGAAAATTCTTTGCCGCCGTATTGCATTCCTAAAACAAGGGAGTAATTATTTTCAAGCTTCTTTTCAAAGTCTTTTCCTAAATATTTTACCTTTTCTATCTTTTCTTTTTCTTCTTCTTCACAGTGTCTGGGCTTTACAAAAATATTTTCGTCCACAGTGTAGCCTGCGTAAACGGCAAAGTCTTGAAATATCGCCGAGAGCCTTTCCCTGTATGAATCCATATCCAAATCACAAAGATTGTATTTACCGTTTATTATGATGCTTCCTTCTTGGGGCGTGTAAAAGCCCGTTAAAAGTTTTATCAAGGTGGTTTTGCCGCTGCCGTTTTTTCCTACAACTGCATAAGTTTTTTTACCGTCTATAAAAAGAGATAAATCTTTTATTGCATAATCGCTTATATCGTTTCCGTCCTTGTCGAATTCCTTTCCTCTATAAGCAAAACGGATATTCTTTAACTCGATGGATTCTATTTTTTCGTTTAAGATTATCCGCTCGGATTTTTCAATACCCTGATGTTTCTCGCTCCAATCCATAATATCAAAATAGTTTTGAAAGTACCCCATTATCGTAAAATACCATCTTCCGTACATAGCGAGGTCCTGTATCTCGTATTGGGTGTACATAAAGGCTTGTACATAACCTGCTACGGCACCGACTGCAATTCTTTTTTTTACGACAATAAAAATCATTAAGAAAAATAAGGCTATCATAATCAGGGCAGAAACCAAACTTGTAATCAATTGAAAGACCAAACCCCTATGAGCAATTTTGATAAAGTTCTTTAGGTACTCATCTCTTATGCTCAAATAAGTGTTTTTAAAGTTTTTGGTAAAGCCGAATAAAAAATTATCCTTTGCTTTTTCGCCTTCAAGTCCGTGCTTAATGTATGTAGCCATCTTGAGTCTCTTATCTTGGAGCTTTTCGGTTTCTGCCCATTGAAGTCTTCCCGCTTTTTGCGAAATTAAAAACACGGGCAGGGTTGAAAAAATCATTAAAAGAGGTAAAGAATAATCTATCGAAAACAAAACTGCAAACATACTTATTAAATTTACAATTCGCTGAAAATTTAAAATGATGTTAAAAACATAGTTTTGAGGCCTTACCTGTAATTGCTCTCTTACCATATCGACTTTTACGAGGTTTTCTCTTTTTTCAAAAAAAGAAAGATCGGTAAGGCTTGCCAACTTTTCGGATAGCCCTGTCATAATGGAGGCAGAGAATTTTTCGTGGATGAGGGTATTTAAGGTGCCTTGCAGTTTTACTGCCAATTCGGAAGCAAGTGTGATAGCAGCCCAAGCTGTCAAAAGCTTAAAAGTTTCCCCAAAGGCGATTTCCGCTGAGCTTTGCAAAAAGCTTGCTATTAAGTCTATGAGCTTCATCGAAATAAAAATTCTCAAAGAAGGGAAAATTCCCAAGGCAAGGGTCAGCACAATTACGGCACTTACCCTAAAAGGAGACGCCTTAAAAAAAAGCTTAAAGGTTCTGATAAAGGGGTATTTGGTCATTTAGATTTTTCCGGTCTTATACATTATCCTCGTGTAGACTATCGTGATAATAGCTCCTACTGGGATGAGCATACTTATGGCTTTTCCCAGCTGAGGCATGGCAATAAAAAGAATCAGCATAAAGGCAAAGGGAACAACGGCAATCTTGGGATTTTTTGCGACGAAGACTACCAAGAGTCCGCCGAAAAGGGCCGGCAGGATATTTTTAAAGGCCGGGGCCATGATGGGGGATTCCAAAATTGGTTTTAGCTGAGTTAACAAAAGCATTCCCAAGACCAAGATAAGGGTTGTGGTAATGGAAGAAACCGCTACGGCTATTGTGGTAACGACATCGCCTTCTTCGGTGTTGGCTTCAACCTTTGCAGCCTCCAAGGCTAAAACTCCGCAGGGCACCTTTAGGTTTGTTAAGTTTCCTGTGATAAAGCCTACATAGGTTCCGCCTGCACCGAGCATGGGGGCAAAGGTAAAGGCTTCAATAATTCCTACCGGCCAAAAAATAACGGCAACACCGAAAAGCCCCCTCAAAAGAAGCCAAAAGTTGGGCCAAGTATTATAATAAATGCAGGTAAAAAGAGGATAAGAAAGAAACATCATAATGGCTCCTACCATCCATATTCTTCCCCACCTATGTATGTTTTTTTCATATGAACTGAATTCAATCTGTTTATCTTGCATAATTCCCCCTATAAGAACCGCTGATTTAACCTATCAGCATTGTAATCGGAATGGAAAAGGCCATCCCGCCCAAAAGGCTTATCGGCATAGCATAGCTTTCAAGCCATTTAGCCCTTGTCTTCTTTACGATTAAACCGCAGATAAGCATTAAGAGGGCCGAAAAGAACATCACAAAAACGGGAATCCATCCCTTGAGTCCCAGACGAATTTCGGAAAATATCATTCCTAAAAAGGCTGAAATCATTCCCATAAAGAGGGCATCGATGAGTAGCTTGCTCCATTTTTCATCCTTGGACTTCATTCGAATAAGATTTTTTTGCATCTTGGGTAAAAAAAGAGCAATCACCACAATCCCGGAAATTATTCCGAGGGCCATAACCCAAGAAATCGTGGTATAGGCTGCTGCATCTGATATCGGCTGATCCAAGGGTATATCCAAGACCGAGGCTGCCGTGCTTGCTGCCGTAAGCTCATAGGTCAAGGCTCCTAGAACCGAAAGGCGAAGCCAGGGCAGAGGAAGACCTAAAAATTTGGAAAGGCTTATCATTCCGAGAATGATGGAAATGGCCGGAGCAATCGTAAAAACCGCCGCTCCGGAAATAATTTGCTTTATCTTTTTTTTTGGGCATGTTTAACTCTTTTGCCCGCCTTAAAGCCTTTACCAAAAAAAAGACTGATTGAAGCAGAACAAAGAGAATCACAACTCCTGCAAACCAAAAGAGCACAGAACTATTAACATCAAACATCCTACCTCCATAAAAACTTTTTGCAGGAAATATCAATTTCCGAAAAAAGTTTTTTGATGCGGTTTGTTTACGAACCGCATAGAATAACTCGATGTTTGCCTGAAAGGCAAACTCGAAGATAAACAGAGAGGCAGCATTTGTGCCGAACTGTTTATCACACCTCCATAAAAACTTTTTTATTAATTAATCAACTATTTATCATACATCCAGATTTGCATAGACGGCGTTTTCTTCGATGAACTTTCGGCGGGGCTCTACTTCTTCGCCCATTAGGGTGCTGAAAATTCTATCGGCCTCAACGGCATCGGGGAGGGTAACCCTCATCATCTTCCGCCTTGCAGGGTCCATGGTCGTTTCCCAAAGCTGGGTTCCGTCCATTTCACCCAAACCCTTATAGCGCTGAACAGCTGCATTGTTTCCGCGCCCTATTTGGTCCAAAACCGAATCCCTTTCATCATCATTGTAGACATACCATTCTTTTTTATTGTGAGAAATTTTATAAAGGGGAGGCATGGCAATGTAGACATAGCCCTTTTCGATAACTTGAGGCATATATCTAAAAAAGAAGGTCAATAGCAGGGTGCGGATATGGGAGCCGTCAACGTCGGCGTCGGCCATTATTATAACCTTGTGATAGCGAAGTTTTTCTATATTAAAATCCTTGCCTATACCTGTGCCGAGGGTGGCAATAATCGGCTGAAGTTTCTCGTTGTTTACAACCTTGTCGAGGCGGGTTTTTTCGACATTGAGCATTTTTCCCCAAAGGGGGAGGATGGCCTGAGTTTTGCTGTCCCTGCCTTTTTTGGCTGAACCGCCTGCAGAGTCTCCCTCAACTATATAAACCTCGCAAGATTCGGGGTCTTTTAAGGAGCAGTCTGCAAGTTTTCCGGGGAGACCGAAGCTGTCCAAACCGCTCTTTCTTCTGGTAGCTTCCTTTGCCCTGCGGGCTGCAATTCGGGCTGCAGCCTCGGCAACGCATTTTTCCAAAACCTTTTCGACCTCGTTCGGGTTTTGTTCAAAAAAGAGGGTGAGCTTTTCGTTTACAAAGGAGTCAACTATACCGCGAACATCGCTGTTGCCCAGCTTTGTCTTGGTTTGTCCTTCAAACTGGGGTTCGGGCACTTTCACGGAAACGATGGCTGTAAGACCTGCGCGGACATCTTCACCCGTGAGCTTTTCTTCCTTGTCCATCTTTTTTACAAGTTTAGGATATTTCTTTAAAAACTCGTTCATTACGCGGGTGAGGGCTGTCTTAAAGCCTTCAAGATGAGTTCCTCCCTCGCGGGTATTTATATCGTTTACAAAGGAAAGAAGGTTTTCGTTATATCCGTCATTGTACTGAAGGGCAGCCTCACAGATAATATCGTTTTTTTCACCTTCGATAAAAACCGGAGTTTTGGGGAAAACTTGTTTTGAGGCATTTAGGTATGACACAAACTGAGATATTCCGCCCTCAAAGGCAAAGGTAATTTCTTTTGGAGTAGAAAGGCGTTCATCCCTCATCGTGATGGAAATTCGGCTGTTTAAGAAGGCCAATTCCCTCAAGCGGGTTGCAAGCACTTCAAAATTGTATACTGTAGTTTCGGTAAAGATGGAAGAATCGACTGCCCACCTGATAACCGTACCGCTTTTTTCTGTTTCGCCTATTTTTTTTACCGGTTCAAGGATTGAGCCTTTTTCGAACTTTGCATAGTGCTCAAAGCCGTCCTTGTAGACCTTGGCTTCCATCCATACTGAAAGGGCATTTACAACCGAAACACCTACACCGTGCAAACCGCCCGAAACCTTGTAGGAGCCCTTGTCGAACTTACCTCCGGCATGGAGGCGGGTTAAAACCAGCTCTAAGGCGCTTATTTTTTCTGTCGGGTGAATATCTACAGGAATACCTCGGCCGTTGTCCTCTACACGCACAATATCGTTCGGTTCAAGAACTACCAAGATTTTATCGCAAAAGCCGGCCATAGCCTCGTCTATACAGTTATCTACAACCTCATAAACAAGATGATGAAGGCCGTCCGGCCCCGTTGAACCTATATACATACCCGGTCTTTTTCTGACCGCTTCCAATCCCTTTAAAACCGTAATATTATTTGCCGAATAATTTGACTTTGTCATTTTTTTTCCTTAAAAACTTATAAATTCCCATAAAATTTGACAATAAATGCCTCTTTTTATTCTATCATTATTGCAAAAAAAAGTAAAGAAGTAGTATAATGGCAGACT